>NZ_CP103288.1:0-2400000 GCF_024758005.1 Pseudarthrobacter sp. NS4
ATGACAGTAGACGAAGCCAACCACGCCAATACTGTCGGAAGTTCCTGGCGCCGCGTTGTCAGCCTGCTGGAACAGGACCACCGGGTATCACCGCGGCAGCGCGGCTTTGTCATCCTCGCCCAGGCGCAGGGCCTGATCGGTTCCACCCTCCTGGTGGCGGTCCCCAACGAACTCACCCGCGAAGTACTCCAGACCCAGGTCAAGGATGCCCTGGACGATGCCTTGCACAATGTCTTCTCCGAGGACATCCGCTGCGCCATCGACGTTGACACAGACCTGGTTCCCATCCACGAGGAGCCCGAACCCGTCGTCGAGCCGTCCTTCGCCTCGGATCAGCTGATCGAGCAGAAGCCGCAGCCCATGCTCCCCAGTACCTCCCATGAGTTCGGCCGGCTGAACCCCAAGTACGTCTTCGATACCTTCGTGATCGGGTCCTCCAACCGGTTCGCCCACGCCGCCGCCGTTGCAGTGGCTGAAGCTCCGGCCAAGGCTTACAACCCGCTGTTCATCTACGGCGATTCCGGGCTCGGCAAAACGCACCTCCTGCACGCGATCGGCCACTATGCCCGCCGCCTCTACAGCGGCATCCGCGTCCGGTACGTCAATTCCGAAGAATTCACCAACGACTTCATCAACTCCATCCGTGATGACGAGGGCGCCAGCTTCAAGACCACATACCGGAACGTGGACGTGCTGCTCATCGATGACATCCAGTTCCTGGCCGGCAAGGACCGGACGCTGGAGGAGTTCTTTCACACCTTCAATTCGCTGCACAACAACAACAAGCAGGTGGTCATCACCTCCGACCAGCCGCCCAAGCTGCTCGCCGGGTTCGAAGACCGGATGAAGTCACGGTTTGAGTGGGGCCTGCTGACGGACATCCAGCCGCCGGAACTGGAAACCCGAATCGCCATCCTCCGCAAGAAGGCCCTCAGCGAAGGACTTTCCGCGCCTGATGACGCCCTCGAATACATCGCGTCCAAAATCTCCAGCAACATCCGTGAACTCGAGGGTGCCCTGATCCGGGTCACCGCATTCGCCAGCCTGAACCGGCAACCCGTGGACGTTGCCCTGGCGGAGATGGTCCTCAAGGACCTCATCACAGACGACGGCGCCCAGGAGATCACATCCAGCCAGATCCTCCAGCAGACAGCCGACTACTTCAAGCTCAGCATGGAAGAACTCTGCAGCAAGTCCCGCACGCGCACCCTGGTGACCGCCCGCCAGATCGCCATGTACCTCTGCCGGGAACTGACGGACATGTCGCTGCCCAAGATTGGCCAGGAGCTTGGCGGCCGCGACCACACCACGGTCATCCATGCCGACCGGAAGATCCGTGAGCTGATGGCCGAGCGCCGTGTGATCTACAACCAGGTGACAGAGCTGACCAACAGGATCAAGCAACAACAGCGGGACTCCTGAGCGCCCCACCTATACCTTATTAACAGGTGTATGTGGATAAGCCTGTGGATAGTTAAGGGGACAACCGCGGTTAATGGGCTTAAAACCCTTAAGCCGCCTGTGGATTGGGAAAATCTCCAAAATTCTTATCCCCATCCACACCCTGTTTAAAACCTGCTCCGCCCACAATCAGTGAACAGGCCTTAACCCCCGGAACCCGCGGCCGAGCGAGGTTATCCACAGTTTCCACAGCAGTTATTAACACTACTAATCCCAAGAAATTGATTTCCCTCAAACAACAAGACCGATCCGCATCCCCACGACGGGCGGGCCGGGCGGCCCTTGACCCTTCTGGGCATACCTGGGGGATGGGTTAATCCCGGATCTTCCGGCTAAGCTGTCAGCAGCGCTCCCATCCTCAGGTTCCGGCGTGGTTTCCGTCAGCAGGGACCATGCAGGTTTCAGGTGCGGACAACACTTTCTTGAGATTCCCCACGGGAGTTTCCGGTTCATAGACGCAGCAGCAATGAAAGGCGGCACCCTTCCGTGAAGTTCAGAGTCGATCGGGATGTCCTGGCAGAAGCCGTCACCTGGACAGCCCGGTCGTTGTCTCCGCGGCCGCCCGTGCCTGTCCTTTCCGGCCTGCTTTTGAAGGCTGAAGCCGGAACCGTCAGCCTCTCGAGCTTCGACTACGAGACGTCGGCACGCCTCGAAATCACAGCGGACATTCGGGACGAAGGCACCATCCTGGTATCGGGGCGCCTCCTGGCGGATATCTGCCGCAGCCTTCCTTCAGCTCCTGTCGACATCGAGACCGATGGCAACAAGGTGACTCTCACCTGCCGTCGAAGCAGCTTCCACCTCGCCACCATGCCTGAAGCCGAATACCCGCCGCTGCCGGCCTTGCCGGCCATCAGCGGAACCGTCCCCGGTGACTCCTTCGCACAGGCTGTTTCCCAGGTGATCATCGCCGCCAGCAAGGACGACACCCTCCCCATCCTCACCGGCGTCCGGATGGAGATCGAAGACGACCTGATCACCCTGCTGGCCACCGACCGCTACCGCCTTGCGATGCGTGAAGTCCCGTGGAAACCTGCGACACCAGGCATCTCCACCAGTGCCCTCGTCAAGGCAAAAACCCTCAACGAAGTGGCCAAGACGCTTGGCAACAGCGGCGACATCAACCTTGCCCTCGCGGACGACGACAGCCGGCTCATTGGCTTCGAGAGCGGCGGACGCACCACCACATCCCTGCTGGTTGACGGCGATTACCCGAAGATCCGCTCGCTCTTCCCGGAATCGACACCCATCCATGCCACGGTGCAGACCCAGGAACTGGTGGAGGCTGTACGGCGTGTGTCACTCGTGGCTGAGCGCAACACCCCGGTCCGGCTTGCGTTCACCGAGGGCCAACTCAACCTGGACGCCGGCACTGGCGAGGATGCCCAGGCTTCAGAGGAGCTTGAGGCACAGCTTTCAGGGGATGAGATCACGGTTGCCTTCAACCCCCACTACCTGGTGGAAGGCCTCAGTGTCATCGAAACCAAGTTTGTCCGGTTCTCCTTCACTTCGGCCCCGAAGCCGGCCATGATCACCGCACAGGCTGAGGCGGACGGCGAGGACCAGGATGACTACCGCTACCTGGTGATGCCTGTCCGCCTCCCCAACTAAGTAGCAGCAGGTGTCGTTTAGGACGTCCAAAACGACACCTGCTGCTACCCAGTCGGCACCCCTCCCATCCCTCGCGCAGAAAGAGTTCCACCATGCACATTGGACTGATCGGCCTTGGCAAAATGGGATTCAACATGCGCGAACGGCTGCGCAAGGGCGGCATTGAGGTCACCGGTTACGACCGAAACCCGGATGTCACCGACGTGGCCTCCCTGGATGAGCTTCTCGCCGCTGTCCCATCACCCCGGTTGATCTGGGTGATGGTTCCGGCCGGCGCGATCACCGATGCAGTGATCACCGAACTCGGAGACAAGCTGGACCAGGGCGACCTGGTGATCGACGGCGGCAACTCGCGCTTCACCGAAGACCAGAAGCATGGCGAACTCCTCGCCGCCAAGGGCATCCGCTTCGCTGACTGCGGTGTATCGGGTGGCGTCTGGGGACTGCAGAACGGCTATGGCCTGATGGCCGGCGGGGAGGCGGCAGACATCGAACGCGCCTTGCCGGTCTTTGATGCCCTTCGCCCGGAAGGCGAACGCGAGGACAGCTTTGTGCATGTGGGCGGCATCGGCGCCGGCCACTACGCCAAGATGGTGCACAACGGCATCGAGTACGGCTTGATGCAGGCCTATGCCGAGGGTTACCAGCTGCTTGCTTCCAAGGACATCATCAGTGACTTGCCCGGCACCTTCCGGGCCTGGCAGAAAGGCACGGTAGTCCGGTCATGGCTGCTGGACCTGCTGGTCAAGGCGCTGGACGAGGACCCGGGACTGCAGAACATCGATGACTACGTCGAGGATTCCGGCGAAGGCAGGTGGACCGTGGAAGAAGCCATCGCCAACGCCATTCCCGCACCGGCCATTACAGCCGCACTGTTCGCCAGGTTCGAGTCCCGTGAGGACAGTTCCCCCGCCATGAAGATGGTGTCCGCCCTCCGGCATCAGTTCGGCGGACACGCAACCCGTCCCGCCAAGTAACACCCACCGGGGACCGCCACTGTCCCCAGAATTGTCGAAACCCGCGTGTATCTGGAACACCTTTCACTGACCGATTTCCGAAGTTACGCCCAGGTTGACCTTGCCCTTGCGCCCGGCGTCACCGTACTGGTGGGGTATAACGGCATCGGCAAAACCAACCTGATGGAAGCAATCGGCTACCTCGCCACCCTCAGTTCCCACCGGGTCAGTTCGGACGGACCCCTGCTGCGTTTCGGTACTGACCGGGCACTGGTCCGGGCACGGATTGTCCGCGGCAGCCAGACCACTGTCCTGGAGTTGGAGATCAACGCGGCCCGGGCAAACCGCGGCCGCATCAACCGGAGCAACCCGGTGCGTGCCCGGGACCTGCTGGGCATTTGCCAGACAGTTCTGTTTGCTCCGGAGGACCTGGCGCTGGTCAAGGGGGATCCTTCGAACCGCCGGCGTTTCCTGGACGAACTGCTCGCCAGCCTCGTTCCGCACCATGCCGCCACGCGGAGTGACTACGACCGGGTGTTGAAACAGCGCAACGCCCTGCTCAAGTCTGCCCGCGCCGGAAAGTTCACCCCGGGACACGAGGCAACCCTGGATGTCTGGGACCAGCACATGGCAAAAGCCGGCGCCGAACTGCTGTACGCGCGGCTCGAGCTGGTGGAACGCCTGCGGCCGCACCTTGCCCGGGCCTATGCGGAACTGACGGACGCATCAAAGCCCGCTGACGCCACCTACCGCTCCTCGTTGCAGAACCAGATGGACGACGACGGCGCGGCGCTGGCAGGTGCGCCGCGCTCCGGAGCGCCGGGTGCTGATGCCGAACCGGAGGATTTGCGCAGGCTTTCCGTGGAACAGCTCACTGAACGCTACGTCCGGGCCTTCGCTGAATCGCGGAAAAAAGAGCTGGAACGGGGCATTTCGCTGGTAGGACCGCACCGCGATGAACTGGAACTTGTCCTGGGCCAGGCGCCCGCGAAGGGGTATGCCTCGCACGGCGAAACCTGGTCCATGTGCCTCTCACTTCGTCTCGCCTCCTACTACGTGATGCTCGACGACGCACGCACCGGCGGTTCCGCTCCCATCCTGATCCTCGACGACGTTTTTGCCGAACTGGATGTGCAGCGCCGGCGTAAACTTGCGGCAATAGTCTCCGGCGCGGAACAGGTCCTGGTGACCGCCGCCGTCGACGCCGATATCCCGGAAGAGCTGTCCGGACGGCGGGTGAGGGTCATCCCGGGAGGAATTGATGAGCAGGGACAGTGAAAAAGACGGCGGGCTGCAGCCCGGCCGTGATCCCGACAACATCGATGCCCCGCAGGCAGCACTGAACAGAATGCGCGAGGCCGCCGCTGCGCGCGGTGAAATCCGCAGGAAGGCACAGCGTCCGGGCCAGAAAGCCAAAAACGGGATCCGGGACACCCGCGGTTTCAGCCAGTTCCACGGCACCGGCCGGGATCCCCTGGGCCTGGGCAAAGTGGTGGGCCGCCTCGTGGCTGAACGCGGCTGGACATCACCGGTGGCCGTCGGCTCCGTCATGGCCGAATGGGCCACCCTGGTGGGGCCGGAAATCTCCGCCCATTGCACCCCCGAGAGCTTTACGGACACCACCCTCCACGTCCGCTGTGATTCAACCGCCTGGGCAACCCAGCTCCGGCTGCTCAGTACCAGCCTGCTGGACAAATTCCGCGTGGAACTGGGAGATGGAGTGGTCACCAGTATCCACGTGCTGGGCCCATCGGCACCCAGCTGGCGCAAGGGTGGCCGTACCGTCAACGGCCGCGGTCCACGGGATACCTACGGATAGCCGCCCGCCGGACTATTGAAAATACGCCCTACGGCGTGTAGAGCGCTGGAAGGGCCGGAGGGTGTATAGGCACCCGGGGGCCGTCCCGCTGGGGCTCCCTAGGCGCAGTCAACGGCCTCCGGCAGCCACACTGCCAGCCGTCCGCGGCCCTGGAATGCGGGGATATGGCATGTTTCGCGGTAGAATCGTTGTAGATAACTGGGCGCGGGTGAAACGTTGACTGAGTCCGTTCTCCGTGCGCATCCGGCACGCGGAGTCGGACCCCCAACCGTCAGCAAGTCACCGGCGCCATAAGTTTGTGCCTGTTGGCGGGCGACTTTTCCGAATGGAAGGGGAACCGGCCGGCCATCATCGAGAACAGAGGAGTCGACAGCGCCTGTGGCTAACGACAATACAGATATTCTGGCAGTTGAACCCGCAGTCGAGGATGCCCGTACGCCTGACACCCCGGCGGAATCTGCGAAACCGCGGGAGTACGGTGCCAGCGACATCACTGTCCTCGAAGGCCTGGAAGCCGTCCGGAAACGTCCGGGCATGTACATCGGCTCCACCGGACCCCGCGGGCTCCACCACCTGGTGTACGAAGTGGTGGACAACTCCGTGGATGAAGCCCTCGCCGGCTACTGCACCCACATCGAGATAGTCCTGCAGGCCGACGGCGGCGTCAAAGTCGTGGACGACGGCCGCGGCATCCCCGTGGACATGCATCCCACCGAGCACAAACCCACCGTCGAAGTGGTCATGACCATCCTGCACGCCGGCGGCAAGTTCGGCGGCGCAGGCTACGCGGTCTCCGGCGGCCTGCACGGCGTGGGCATCTCCGTTGTCAATGCGTTGTCCAGCCGGGTGGACACCGAGGTCCGGCGCCAGGGCCACGTCTGGCGGATGTCCTTTGCCGATGGCGGCAAGCCCCAGGGCAGCCTGGTCAAGGGCGAAGAGACGGACCACACCGGCACCACCCAGACCTTCTATCCCGACCCGGCGATCTTTGAATCCACCGAGTTCGATTTCGAGACCCTCCGTGCCCGCTTCCAGCAGATGGCCTTCCTTAACAAGGGCCTGCGCATCACGCTGACGGACGAGCGCACGCCCACCACCGAGGACACCGACGAAGACCTGGACCTTGATGGCATTGCCACCGAAGGCGAGGTCAGCGCGGAACACCGCACAGTGGTGTACCAGTACGACGAAGGCCTGCTGGACTACGTCAAGCACCTGAACTCCGGCAAGAAAGTGGATGTTGTCCACGAGGATGTCATCGCTTTCGAAACCGAGGACAAGGAACGCCGGATCGCCCTGGAGATGGCGATGCAGTGGACCAACGCCTACTCCGAGAGTGTCCACACCTACGCCAACACCATCAACACCCATGAGGGCGGAACCCACGAAGAGGGTTTCCGTGCCGCCATGACGTCCCTGATCAACCGCTATGCGCGCGAGAAGGGAATCATCAAGGAAAAAGACGACAACCTCACCGGTGACGACATCCGTGAAGGCCTGACGGCCGTCATCTCCGTCAAGCTGTCAGAGCCACAGTTTGAAGGCCAGACCAAGACCAAGCTCGGCAACTCCGAGGTGAAGGGCTTCGTCCAGCGCGTGGTCACTGATGGCCTCGGCGACTGGCTGGAGCGCAACCCCGGCCCCGCCCGGGACGTGATCCGCAAGGCGATTTCTGCAGCCCAGGCCCGCATGGCGGCACGCAAGGCACGAGATAACGCGCGCCGGAAGAGCCCCCTGGAGTCCTTCGGCATGCCCGGCAAGCTCTCCGACTGCTCCTCGAAGGACCCGGAGAAGTGCGAGGTCTACATCGTGGAGGGTGACTCGGCAGGCGGATCCGCCAAGCGCGGCCGCAACCCCGAGACCCAGGCGATCCTGCCGCTGCGCGGCAAGATCCTGAACGTGGAGCGTGCCCGCCTCGACAAGGCGCTCGGCAACGCCGAGGTCCAGTCCATGATCACGGCCTTCGGCACGGGCATCGGCGAAGACTTCGACCTCTCCAAGCTGCGGTACCACAAGATCGTCCTGATGGCCGATGCCGACGTTGACGGCCAGCACATCACCACGCTGTTGATGACCCTCCTGTTCCGGTACATGCGCCCCCTGATCGAAAACGGCTACGTCTACCTGGCGCAGCCGCCGCTGTACCGGATCAAGTGGTCCAACGCCGCCCACGACTACGTCTACAGCGACCGTGAGCGTGATGCCAAGCTGGTGGCCGGCCAGGCCGCCGGGCGCAGGATCCCCAAGGACAACGGCATCCAGCGGTACAAGGGCCTCGGCGAAATGGACTACACCGAGCTGTGGGACACCACCATGGACCCGGACAACAGGACGCTGCTGCAGGTCACCATGGACGACGCCCTCGCCGCCGACCAGATTTTCTCTGTCCTCATGGGCGAAGACGTGGAATCACGCCGCAACTTCATCCAGCAGAACGCCAAGGACGTCCGATTCCTCGATATCTAGAGCGCCGCTCCTTATATTCGAAATCTGACATATACCTGAAACGGAAATAAATTAATGAGCGACGAAACACCCGAGAACCCGGCATCCGACGCCGGGACACCGGACACCGTTCTTGAAGGCGACGTGCTGATTGACCGTGTGGAACAGGTTGACCTGCAGACGGAAATGCAGCGGTCCTACCTGGACTACGCCATGGCCGTCATCGTGGGCCGTGCCCTCCCCGATGTCCGTGACGGGCTCAAACCAGTCCACCGCCGCGTGCTGTACGCGATGTTCGACGGCGGCTACCGCCCCGACCGTTCCTTCAACAAGTGCGCCCGCGTGGTGGGCGAGGTCATGGGCCAGTACCACCCGCACGGCGACACCGCCATCTACGATGCGCTGGTCCGCCTGATCCAGGACTGGACCATGCGGTACCCGCTGGCGCTTGGCCAGGGAAACTTCGGGTCCCCGGGCAACGACGGCGCAGCCGCGCCGCGTTACACCGAAACCAAGATGGCGCCCCTGGCCATGGAGATGGTCCGCGACATCGACGAGGAAACCGTCGACTTCCAGGACAACTACGACGGCAAGAACCAGGAACCCACCATCCTGCCGGCCCGGTTCCCCAACCTGCTGGTCAACGGATCGTCCGGCATCGCCGTCGGAATGGCCACCAACATCCCGCCGCACAACCTCCGCGAAGTGGCAGAGGGCGTGCAGTGGTACCTGGCCAACCCGGGTGCCAGCCGCGAGGAGCTGCTGGAAGAACTCCTGCTGCGGGTCAAGGGTCCCGATTTCCCCACCGGCGCCACCATTCTGGGCCACAAGGGCATCGAGGACGCCTACCGCACCGGCCGCGGCTCCGTCACCATGCGTGCCGTGGTTAACGTTGAGGAACTTCAGGGCCGTACCTGCCTGGTGGTCACCGAGCTTCCCTACCAGGCCAACCCGGACAATCTGGCCATCAAGATCGCCGAACTGGTCAAGGACGGCAAGATCCAGGGCATCGCCGACCTTCGCGACGAAACTTCAGGCCGCACCGGCCAGCGGCTGGTCATCGTCCTGAAACGCGATGCAGTGCCGAAGGTGGTCCTGAACAACCTCTACAAGCACACCGAGCTGCAGAGCAACTTCTCCGCCAACATGCTGGCGATCGTTGACGGCGTGCCGCGGACCCTCAGCCTGGATGCCTTCATCCGGCACTGGGTGACGCACCAGATGGACGTCATCGCACGGCGCACCCGCTACCGCCTGCGTAAGGCGGAAGAGGAAGCCCACATCCTCCGCGCGCTGCTCAAGGCACTGGACATGCTGGATGAAGTCATCGCCCTCATCCGCGCCTCCAACACCACCGAAGCAGCACGTGACGGGCTGATGGAGCTGCTGGACATCGACGAACTGCAGGCCAGGGCCATCCTGGACATGCAGCTGCGCCGCCTGGCCGCCCTGGAACGCCAAAAGATCCAGGACCGGCACTCCGAACTCGAGGCGTTGATTTCCGAATACAACGTCATTCTCGGCTCAGAGCAGCGGCAGCGGGAAATCATCAGCACCGAACTCGGCGAGATCGTGGACAAGCACGGCGATGACCGGCGCACCAGGATCCTCATGGGTTACGACGGCGACATGTCCATGGAGGACCTCATCCCCGAAGAGGAGATGGTGGTCACCATTACCCGCGGCGGTTACGTCAAGCGGACCCGCAGCGACAACTACCGCTCACAGCAGCGCGGCGGCAAGGGAATCAAGGGCGCGCAGCTCCGGGGCGACGACGTGGTGGAACACTTCTTCGTCACCACCACCCACCACTGGCTGCTGTTCTTCACCAACCTCGGCCGCGTATACCGGGCCAAGGCCTATGAGTTGATAGAGGCAGGCCGCGACGCCAAGGGCCAGCACGTGGCCAATCTGATGGCGTTCCAGCCCGACGAACACATCGCCCAGGTCCTGGACCTGAAGGACTACCAGCAGGCACCGTACCTGGTGCTGGCCACCAAGCGCGGCCTGGTCAAGAAGACACGGCTGGAGGATTACGACACCAACCGCTCCGCCGGCGTGATCGCCATCAACCTCCGTGACGGCGACGAACTGGTGTCCGCGCAGCTGGTGTCCGAAACGGATGACCTGCTGCTGGTTTCCCGCAAGGGCCAGTCCATCCGCTTCACAGCCACCGAGGATGCGCTCCGGCCCATGGGCCGGGCCACCTCCGGCGTCACCGGGATGAAGTTCCGTGAGGAGGATGAGCTGCTGGCCGCCAACGTGGTCACGGACGGTTCCTACGTGTTCATCGTGACCGAAGGCGGCTATGCCAAGCGCACCGCCGTGGAGGAATACCGCCTCCAGGGCCGCGGCGGCCTGGGCATCAAGGTGGCGAAGCTTGCCGAGGAACGCGGTGACCTGGTGGGGGCCCTCATCGTCCAGGAGGAGGATGAAGTGCTCGTGGTCATGGAAGGTGGCAAGGTTGTCCGCTCCTCCGTGTCCGGCGTGCCCGCTAAGGGACGCGACACCATGGGCGTCATTTTTGCCAAGCCGGACAAGAACGACCGGATCATCGAAGTGGCACGCAACAGCGAACGCGGTCTCGAGGGCGAGGAATCGCCGGCGGATGACGTAACGTTGGCTGAAGATGGCGGGGCCACTGGGGAATCCGCCGAGCCAGCAATGGCAGAAGAATCACCGGCCGTTGAGTCAGAGGACGCCTCGGGCGACACTGAGCCGAACGAAGACAACACGGAGGTAACGAGTGAGTAATCCCGACTCATTTCCCAAGCCGGGCAGTACTGTTCCCGACGGAAACCGGCCCTTGGCGGCACCCCGCGTGAACGCCCCCGTTCGTCCGCAGCAGCGGCCGCCGGCACCTGCCGCAGCCCCGGGCCAGCGTCCTGCTGCCCCCGGCCAGCGCCCTGCAGCCGAACGCCCCACGCAGGCACAGCCCGGCCAGCCCCCGGTACAGGGCCAGCCCGGCCAGCGTCCGGCACAGGGGCAGCCTGGTCAGCGGCCCGTGCAAGGCCCCCGGCCTGCAGCGGCCGGCCAGCGTCCCGCGGCAGGTGCTCCCGGGCAGGGGACTCCCGGCCTGGTCAAGCCGGCGCCGAAGGCAAAAGTCCGCCGCGCGCGGCTGCTGATCAGCAAGGTGGACCCCTGGTCCGTTCTGAAGATGGCCTTCCTGCTGTCGGTGGCTTTGGGAATCGTCACCGTGGTGGCCGCCATCGTCCTGTGGACCGTTCTTGACCTCACCGGCATCTTTGACCAGGTGGACAGCCTGCTGGGCACGCTGGCGGGCTCTGAAGGCGGCGGCTTCGAACTGAAGAAGGTCGCTTCCCTGGGGCAGGTGGCTTCATTCGCCACCATCATCGCCGTGGTGAACGTGGTCCTGCTGACCGCACTCTCCATGCTCTCGGCCGTTCTGTACAACATCTCGGCCACCCTTGTGGGCGGCATCGGGGTCACCCTCACCGACGATTAGGATCCCGTTTCCGCCGGCCCCCGGCCTGCGGAAAGGCCCGATTTGAGATCGGGCCGGGATGTGCTGTAAAGTCATGTCTCGGCCCGATGAGGCATCGGGGCGTATAGCTCAGGCGGTTAGAGCGCTTCGCTGATAACGAAGAGGTCCCAGGTTCAAGTCCTGGTACGCCCACGGAACCTGTGCAGGTTCAAGTGGAGGTTTGGTTCGGGGTAATCCCAGGCCGGACCGGAACGGGGAGCATGTGAAGAAGTTGCTGGTACTTGCAGCTGCGATCGCAGGCGTCCTGGTCTACCGGAAAGCACAGGAATCCGAGGCCCGGAAAGAGGTCTGGAGCAAGTCAACCGATACGGTGGACTAGCCTGGATATCCGGTCCGGGAGCTGGTCAAAGGCTCTCCGGTTCCAGGGTATGATTGACGGGTTGCTTCTTATGGGGGCATGGCGCAATTGGTAGCGCACCTGCTTTGCAAGCAGGGGGTTCGGGGTTCGAGTCCCCGTGCCTCCACCATAGGAAAGTCCCGGTCAGCGGAAACGCTGGCCGGGACTTTTGTTTGTCCCCTCCCCGGATATGCCGGGCATTAGGGTTGTGCAGTGAACTTCTTTCTCGCCGCCGTGGGTGTCCTGGGTGTTGCGTCTTCAGGACCGCTAATTGCCGCCACCCTCGGTGCGAGGGACTCAGCGTTGCCTTCGCCGGCGTCGTGACCATTACCGGGTTCGACATGGGTTCCTCCCCGGATGCGCTGCTGGGGGACCTGCTGGCCGTCACCGGCGGAGCCCTGGCCGGCCTCTACACGCTCGCCGGAGGCAAAGCCCGGCAAAGCATGACCACAGGAACGTACATCACGCTCTGCTACGGGATGTGCGCAGCCTTGGTGGCACTTCTGGCGCTGTTGGGAGGACAACCCCTGGTGGGCTGGGCTTCCAGGCGGCGGGATGGCTGGGAATTGTTGCCATTACCGTCTGTGCGCAGCTCGTGGGCCACACCGCGTTCAACCACCTGCTCGGCACCATGAGCCCGCTGCTGGTCTCGATGATCATCCTCCTGGAGATTCCGGGCGCGGCCCTGCTGGCGGCGGTGTTTCTCGGGGAGACGCTTCCCGCCGGCACCTATTCCGGGCTCGGCCTTATCCTGGCGGGACTCACCGTCGTCGTCCTGGGGCAAAAGCCTGGGCGCCCGGAAATGCGGGGGAAGGCACCGCGGCACGAACCGCCGTCGGACCGCCCCCTGGCCGAGCTGGGCACCGACTAGCCAAACTCACCCTGGCTGGCTGGCTGGCTGGCTGGCCGGGCCGGAGGACCTGCTCCCGGCAGGGTGCTGCTACTGGCCGCCGCGGCGGGCGGGCTGCGCTGTGTTCACGGTGTGGATGGCCCGGAGGAGCTTGGCCGGGAAGTACACGGAGAAGAAGACCACCATGGGCGCCTTCAGTGCCATTTTCTTGACGTTGTGTGCTTTGTAGGTGCGGTCGAACCGCGTCACGTAGTACCGGTAGTCGCGCGGGGAATCTTCAAGCCGCCGGGCCGACATCCCGGAAACCATCTGAGGGCAGTACTGGACCTTCAGTTCGTGGTCGGCCAAGTGCAGCGACAGGTCGATATCCTCGTGCATCTCGTCTTTTTCATCGCGGCAGGTCTCAGCCCGGATGGTTTCCCAGGCGGAAGCGCGGAGGGCCATGTTCGAGCCGAAGAGAAAATGGTACTGGTGCTTGGCCAGCTTCAGCATGAGCTGGCGCATCTTGTCGTCAGCTTTGAGGCCGAAACGCCGCATCGGCATGTCGTAGTAGACCACCGGACCGGTGGCTGCCTGGACAGAGGGGTCGAGGAACGCGGTCTGCACCTGCTCCACCCAGTCGGGCTCCAGCACGGAATCGGCATCGATGCGTCCCAGGACGTCACCCGTGGCGTTATCCAGGCCGAAGTTGCGGGTGGGAATGAGGCCCTGTGCCCGGTCCTGCTTCAGCAGAATGACGGGGCTTTCCGGGTACTCGAGCTGCATCTGCTGCACGATCTGGGCTGTGCGGTCTTTGGAAAGGTTGTCCACCACAATGATTTCGTGGGCGGGGACCGACTGGTAGATGGCAGCTATGAGGCACTGCCGGATGACGCTCTCTTCGTTGTACGCCGGGATAACGATGGACACACGGGGCAGCTCGGCTGCGTCGTTCAAGGTATCCCCAAGGGATTGATCGGCTGACATCACTTCAAATCTAGCACCGCGGTGCTGTGCTGCCCGGGAGGGGGCCCAATTCTTCCAACGCGGTGGGCAGCAGTTCCAGAGACAGCGGAAGGAGCCCTGTTGAAAACAGGACCCCTTCCGGTGCGTGCGGGAGACTAGGACTGGCTGGTGCCCTTGTCCCCGTTGTTGATGTTGGCGGCGATGTTCTTCGCTGCCGTCTTGGCATCGGTGGCAGCCTTGGTGGTGCTTTCGGAAGCATCCTCGGCCACGTGCTTGGCCTTTTCGGCAGCCTCGGAGGTCTTGTCAGCACCGGCAGCGGCGAAGGACGCGGTGGCATCGGCAGCCTTGTCCGCGGCATCCACAGCGGTGTCCGTGACGTCGTTGACGGTGGTGGCCGGAACGGGAGCGGGCGTCGGAGTAACCGGCGAGGGCGTCTTCCACGGGTCATCAACAGGCTTGGAGGCCTTCCAGGCGGCAACTCCCGCCGCCACAGCTGCGGCGATCACGCCAAAGACCAGCCAGCCGCGCTGTTTCTTTACCGGCTCAGGCTCAAGGAGCTGGATGTCTGCGGCGCGGCCGAAGCGGGTCGCGGCTTCCTTGAGCTGGCTGCCGGTGGCCTGGGCCTGCTCCTGGAGTACGTGGACGATTCCTACATCACCGAGCTTCCGGGCTACAGCGTCAACGCGGTCGGGCGTGCCTTCCAGGGTGCGGTGAACGGCATCCGAGGCGAGGCCGATTTGGTCCGACAGCCGCGGCAGGTAATCCACAACAACGCGGTCACGCGCGTTCAGCACGACCGGGGTGGCCTTGTCCAGGGCCTCATGCAGGCGCGGGGAAGCCCCGTCCACCACGTCATTGATCCGTGGGGCAAGCTGCGCCAGGCCGTCCTGGATTCGGGGAGTCACAGTAGCAACGCCGTCGGCCAGGTTGTGCGCTGCGGTATCCAGGCCGTGCTGGAGACGGGGAACCGCCCAGTCGACGGCTGCTTCCACACGGGGGGCTGCCCAATCCTTGGCATTCTCTACGGCGCCAATGACTGACAGCTCAAGGTCACGGGCAATACGATCCGATTTCTTCACAACTACCTCCCGATTAATGTGACGGTCTGTGGTTAGCCTACGTGCCTTGGTCTTCACCGGCTATTCAGGCTGCGGATTTTAGGGAGATTTCACCCAGCGCGGAACTGTAGCCGGGGCCACTCCCAGCCTTGGGCGGCGTGGAAGAATGGGGCCTATGACTGCCATCGCAACTGCAAAAGCAACCATCCACACGAGCCTCGGCGACATCAGGGTTGACCTCTTCGGCAACCACGCGCCCAAGACCGTCAAAAACTTCATCGGCCTCGCCACGGGCGAGCAGGCGTGGACCCACCCGGAGACCGGCGAGGACAAGACCGGCACTCCGCTTTACAACGGAACCGTCTTCCACCGCATCATCAAGGACTTCATGATCCAGGCCGGCGATCCGCTGGGCCGCGGAACGGGTGGCCCCGGCTACCGTTTCGACGACGAGATCCACCCGGAGCTCACCTTCAACCAGCCCTACAAGCTGGCCATGGCCAACGCCGGCATCCAGATGGGCAAGGGCACCAACGGCTCGCAGTTCTTCATCACCACCATTCCCACCGACTGGCTACAGGGCAAACACAGCATCTTCGGTGAGGTGGCGGACGATGAATCCAAGAAGGTTGTTGACGCCATCGAGGGTGTCCGCACCGGGATGGGCGACCGCCCGGTGGAGGACGTCACCATTAACAGCATCGACATCGAACAGCTGTAATACCGAACCATGAGTTACGGAATTCCGTCGGCTGAGCCGTCCGCCCAGGTTCCGGTATGCCCGCGGCACCCTGACCGGCCCTCGTACGTGCGCTGCCAGCGGTGCGGTCGCCCCGCATGCCCCGAGTGCCAGCGGGCGGCCGCCGTCGGATTCCAATGCATTGACTGCGTCAACGAAGCAAAACGTACGACGCCGGAAGTACGGACTGTCTACGGCGGTGCCGTCGCCACCGGCAAACCTAAGGTGACGTTCGGGATCATCGCCGCCTGTGCCGTGCTGTATGTCCTGCAGTGGCTTGTCCCCAATGGCGCCGTTTACCAGGCCCTGGGCTTTGCCAACATCTACGCCGAGCCCGGGTGGGGCCAGTTCGAGCCGTGGCGGATGCTCACGGCCGCGTTTCTGCACTCCCAGGGGTTCATCCTCCACATCGTGCTGAACATGTACATGCTGTGGATATTCGGACAGGCCCTTGAGCCGCTGTTGGGACGGGTACGGTTCCTGGCCCTTTACGTGATTTCCGCGCTCGGCGGATCCGTTGGCTATCTCCTGCTGACTCCCCTCTATCAGCCCGGCCAGCCGCTGTACGGAGTGGTGGGAGCTTCCGGGGCCATCTTCGGGCTCTTCGGCGCCACGTTGCTCGTTCAGCGCCACCGGGGCGCTGATACCCGCCAACTGTGGGTGCTGATCGCCATCAACGGCGTGATCGGCTTCCTGATACCCCAGATAGCCTGGCAGGCACACCTCGGTGGTTTGATCACCGGCGGGCTCTGCGCTGCGGTCCTCGCCTATACTCCGCGCGGACGCCGCCAGGGACTGCTCCAGGCCGCAGGCCTGGTGGCGGTACTGGTCCTGCTGGCATTGGCGGCGTGGGTGCGGGTCTCCTAGCTCACCTAGGGGCCCCTGAGGTCCATCTACGACAAACCCCCGACGTCCGAAAGGGCGCCGGGGGTTTTTCTGTTATCCACAGCCCTTATCCACAGTGTTGGTAACTTACACCCCTGTGATTCACTCTTGGAAACTTCAGTGCGCGCCAGTTGGCGGGCTTTTCCCACTTTGAACTGGCTCCTTCTCCACACCTGTGGATAAGTCTTGGGGATAGGCCTGTGCTTAAGTGGACAAAGTAGGCATTCTTGGCACGATTGTGGATAAGTCGAACAGTATTGTGGCTAACCAAGGGGTCCGCCCCGTTGCATGGCGTCGTATCAACAGGCTTATGCACATTGTTAATAAGTTCCGCCCTTGTAGTTCGCCATCGGTAATGCCACTGCATCGCAGTATGCGGGCCTTCGGCACCCGTTTTATCCCCCAACTCTTTCCACAGCTGTGGATAACTTGTGGGTATCGCGGTGTTGGTAAGTGGATAAGCTGCTGGTGCTGTCTTTTCCCGCCCCGCGCCCCAGGAGGACTTCCTTGACCGCCACCACCAGACACATCTTCCTTGACAAGCAACACCCTGCCCTGTGGCGTGCCATCAACGGGCTGGCGCTCAAGATCAAGGAAGCAGCAAAAGATGCCGGCATCGACGCCAAGACCCTGGAACTCCTCAATGTGAGGATGTCGCAGATCAACGGGTGCGCTTTTTGCCTGGACCTTCACGTCAAGGAAGCAATCCAGGCGGGCGAGACAGCGCAGCGGTTGGCTGTGCTGCCCGCATGGCGCGATACAGCGCTGTTCACGGAGAAGGAGCGGGCGGCGCTGGCCCTGACCGAAAGCATCACGGAGCTCCCCGATCAGCGGCTCAGGGAGCAGGAGGAAGGTTTTGCCAGGGAATACCTCACGGAGGAGGAATTCTCGGTGGTAAGTTGGGCGGCAGCCAGCATGAACGCCTTCAACCGCATCTCCATCACCAGCCACCATCCGGTCCGTCGGGACCGCTGAAAAGCGCTGGAGCCCGTGAAGATGTTATCCACAGGTATTCCACACTGTTAATAACCGCATCCGGTGTGCGAGTTTAGTACTTTGGCCCCACTTCTGGCGCATGGGCGGGGTCCTGCTCCGTTATCCGCAGGTTTTCAACAGTGTGGATAACTTTTCCAACAGCTGGGGACAATCCCCTGCGGGATGGATTACAGCCAGACGCCGGAGGACCCCCTCCGGTGGCTGTCCACCAGGTGTGTATCCACCATTCCGATGGCTTCCATCAGGGCGAACATGGTGGTTGGCCCCACAAAGGAGAAGCCCTTCCTGCGCAGCGCCTTGGACAACGCCACCGACTCCTCCGATTGGGTGGGGATATCTGAGTGGAGCAAGGGCCGAGGGGTGGTGGAGGGCTGGAAGTTCCAGACCAAGTCCACCAGGCCTCCCTCCTGCCTCAGGGCGAGGGTGGCCCTGGCATTCCTGATGGCGGCAAGGATTTTCAGGCGGTTCCTGACGATGCCGGGGTCCTGCAGGAGCCGCTCCACATCTTCGTCGGTATAGAGCGCCACAGCATCAGGGCTGAAGTCCGCGAAAGCGGCACGGAATGCCGGGCGCTTGCGCAGGATGGTGGCCCAGGAAAGCCCCGCTTGAAAGCCTTCAAGGCAGATACGTTCGTAGAGGCCCTGTTCATCCTTGACCGGAACGCCCCACTCATGGTCGTAATAGTCCCGCATAAGCGGATCGACGGCGGCCCAGGCAGGACGGGCCAGCCCGTCGTCGCCCACCACCACGCCAGGCGTGTCAGCGGCCATGCGGTTCCTCCCGGGATACGTGCCCGCAGGCGGGCCAGGAAAAGCTTAGGAGCGCCACCGCGTGGTCATCAGGAAACCCACGATGGCGATGCCGAAGCCGGCCACGATGTTCCAGGATTCCCATGCCTGGACGGGAAAGCGCCCTTCACTGATGTAGAACGTGATGATCCAGAACAGGCCGATGATCATCAGGCCGAACATCACGGGCTTGAACCACACCGGATTTGGTTTGTAGGCCTGGGGGGAAGCCTGCTGGGCGGTGCTGGCAGTCTTCTTGCGCGGCTTTGACTCGGGCACTGGCTCTCCTTGGCGGGCTGAGGCAAGCTCGGCATCCCGGGCTTGATATCCTGCAAGAAGGAAATTGCCAGCGGTCTGCGCGATCTTGGTCAAATCTGGATTCTTACTAGCAGCCAATTCTAGCCGGAGTTCACGGGCCGCCGGTGCCCAGCGGAACCGCCCCCAAGGAGAACCCGTGGTATTGCAGGAGAAGGTGAGGCCCGCCGCTGCCCCTGCACCCGCCGTCGGCATTCTGCGCGGGACCGTTCAGGTGCTCGGCGAACTGCTCATCACGGGAGGCATCATCCTCCTGCTGTTCGTCGCCTGGCAGCTGTGGTGGACCAATGTCGAATCGGACGCCAAGCAGACCGAAGTCATCAAGGAATTCGCCCAGGACATTGGCGGTGCAGCCCCAGCAGCCCCCGATGCCGTGGCCCCGCCGGCCGGCGAGGACTTCGGTCCGCCCGTGGTGGCCGGCGCACCCGGCCACGCCGGGACCATCGGGATTATGTACATCCCCCGGTTCGGCGCCAACTACACCCGCCCCATCGTGCAGGGAACCAGCAGTGACGTCCTGGACACCCTGGGATTGGGCCACTACGCCAATACGGCCATGCCCGGAGCGGTGGGCAACTTCGCGGTCGCAGGACACCGGCAGACCCACGGCGCAGTGCTGGACAACATCCACACCCTGGTTCCCGGCGATAAGATTTACGTCCAGACCAAGGACGGCTACTACGTCTACGTCTTCCGAAACAACCAGATCGTGATGCCCTCCCGCGCCGACGTCCTGGAACCGGTGCCCACCCAGCCGGGCGTCGCACCCACGGAAAGCTTCCTGACCATGACGAGCTGCAACCCGCGCTTCGGAGCCGAAGAACGCATCATTGCCTATGCGCTGCTGGACAGCTGGCGCCCCGCATCAGCCGGGCCGCCTGCAGAAATCGCAGCCCAGGTAGCCGCGGCGATCGGAAAGGGCTGAGCATGTACGGCTGGATCTTCCGGCACCTTCCCGGGCCATTGTGGCTGCGGATCGTCACCTCACTGGTACTCATCGCCGTCGCACTGGTATTGATGGTCCAGTTCCTTTTTCCATGGATGTCCGAGTACACCCAATTCACCGACTCAACGATTGGTGCAGCAAGCCAGCCATGACCACAACCAAGATCCTCGTGGTGGATAACTACGACAGCTTCGTCTACACCCTGGTGGGCTACCTCCAGGAGCTCGGCGCCGAGACCACCGTGGTCCGCAACGACGACGTCACCCTGGCCGAGGCCATCGAACTCGCCGGCACCCGCGACGGCGTCCTGATCTCCCCAGGCCCGGGCAACCCTGCCGAGGCCGGCGTCTGCATTGAGCTCATCAAGTGGTGCGGGGAAAACAGCGTTCCCATGTTCGGAGTGTGCCTGGGACACCAGGCCCTGGCCGAGGCCTTCGGCGGCAAGGTGACACACGCGCCCGAGCTTATGCACGGCAAGACCTCACTGGTGGAACACATCGGCACCAGCGTTTTCGCGGGACTCCCCTCCCCCGTCACCGCCACCCGCTACCATTCCCTGGCCGCTGTCCGGGAGTCCATTCCCGATGTCCTTGAGGTCACCGCGGAAACCGCCTCCGGCGTCGTGATGGGCCTCCAGCACCGTACTGCTCCCCTCTGCGGGGTGCAGTTCCACCCGGAATCAGTGCTGACCGAGGGCGGCTACCAGATGCTCGGGAACTGGCTTGAGTCGCTGGGAATGGCCGGGGCGGCAGCCCGGGCAGCCAAACTGAGTCCGCTCATCCAGCACTGACCTGCCTGCTGCCTGCCGGTCAGTCGTCGTCGTCCTTCTTGCTGGATGTCGGCGTCGGTGTCGGGGTTGGCTCGGGGCTTGGCGGGGGCGGCGGCGGAGCTTTGGCCACCACGATGGTGACGGTCTTGCCCTGATCCACTGAGGCGTTGACCGCATCGCTCTGGTCGGTCACCCTGCCTGCCTCCACCTGGGCGTTTTCCACCTCAATGACGTTGGGGACCAGGCTCAGCTCCTTCAGGGCAGCCTCGGCTTCCTCGCGGGTCCGGCCGCGCAGTTCGGGGACTGCCACCTTGCCCGTGGACACCACAAGTTCAACTGTGGTTCCCACTCCCACCATTTGGCCGGGAGCAGGGCTGCTGGTTATCACGATTCCTGCCGGCACGGTGGCGCTGTTGGCAGTGGTGGTGGACGGGGCGCCCACCAGCCCGCTCTGCCGCAGGATGTCCCGTGCTGCCGCCTCAGTCTTACCCGGAAGGTTCTCGGGGACTTTGACGGCACTGGGCCCTTCGGAAACGTTCAGAACCAGCTCGGAATTGGGCTCCAGAAATTCACCGGATGCCGGATCAGTCCCGATGGCCAGCCCCTTGGGAACCGTATCGTTCTGGCTTCGAACGATCCGTGGCCGCAGATCCGCGTTGTACAGTTCCTGCAGCGCCGCCGATTCGGTCATGGAGGCAACCGCTGGAATCTGTACCTGGGGCGGTGGCGGGGCCGGACGGTTGACGGTGTTGTACACCCACAATCCGCCGCCGGCGAGCACCAGCAGGGTAAGGATCACCAAGGTTGTTATCCACGCCCGACGGCGGGACTTCTGCCGGGCGGTGCGCTCACGTTCAGGTTCCAGCCCCAAGGGCAGCGCGCCGGTGTCCCGGGATTCATCCGCGGCGGGAGCCATGGCTGATCCGCCGTTAAGCGGGACCGCGTTGGTGGGCAGCCTGCCGGTGGGTGCATCGTCCAGGAAGCCGGTTCCGGTGACCGCGAATGCCTGGGTTGCCGGAGCCGTTGGTACGTGGTCGTTCGGGTCCGTTGGGGCCTCTGAAGCGGCGAGTGCCGTGACAGGAATGCCGGCCCTCGCGGCGCGGAGGGCACGCTGGAAAGCGGCAGCGTCCTGGAACCTGTCATCGCGGTTTTTTTGCAGGGCTTTGGCCAACACGGTATCCAGCGCATGCGAAACGTCAGGGTTTACGCTGCTGGCGGGCTCGGGAATCTCACGGACGTGCTGGTAGGCCACGGACACGGGGCTGTCGCCGATGAACGGCGGCCGGGAGGTGAGCATTTCGTACAGGAGGCAGGCTGCGGAATACAGGTCGCTCCGGGCATCCACTGTTTCACCCCTCGCCTGCTCCGGCGAGAGATACTGGGCGGTGCCCACCACTGCCTGCGTCTGGGTCATGGTGGCTGAAGAGTCGGCGATGGCACGGGCGATGCCGAAGTCCATGACTTTCACCGAATCTGTACCTTCGCAGTACATCACGTTGGCCGGTTTGATGTCCCGATGCACGATGCCGGCCTTGTGGCTGTATTCCAAGGCGGCGAGGACGCCCAGGCAGTAGTCGATGGCCTGGCCAATGGTGACGTCGTTGGCGCGGATGAGGTCCCGGATGGTCTTGCCCTCAACGAATTCCATCACGATGTAGGGCACCCGGACGTTCTCGGCCGACCCGTCAGGAACCACGTGTTCGCCTGTGTCATAGATGGCCACAATGGACGAGTGGTTCAGTGCAGCGACGGCCTGGGCTTCCCGCTTGAACCGCGCCTGGAACTGGGGATCCCGTGCCAGGTCCGGCCGCAGCAGCTTGACGGCCACGGTGCGTCCCAGCCGGGTGTCCACCCCGCGGTACACATCCGCCATACCGCCGCGGCCAATCAGGGCGCCAAGCTCGTAGCGGCCGCTCAGGACACGCTGGTTATCCACCGGGAGGCTGTCCTCACGGTGCAACGGTGTGCGCGGTGACTCGTTCATTGGTCGGTCCTGCAGCTACGGGGCGCAGGTCGGGGGCAGGCCCGGCAGCTGGTCGTCGGCACAGGTGGGCAGGGTCGATTGCGGGGTGGGCGGCGCTGCCACCGCGGTGGTGGTGGGAGACGGTGGCGGCGGCGGTGATGAGGTTGTTGGGGCAGGCGGCGCCACCGCGTAGATGACGGTGATGGGAGAACCCTCCGGCACTGCACCCACGGGGTTCAGCTCAATGACCCTTCCCGGCGCGTCGGTAGTGCTTTCCTGCGGGACCACCGTGACAGCGAGCCCCAGGGCGGCCAGTTCGGCCTGGACCTGGCGGTAGTCCTTCCCGAGGTAGGCGGCAGGGATCACGTTGACCGTCTCCTGCGTGGGTTCAGGGTCCGGCGTCGGGGTGTTGGGTGTCGCCGTCGTCGGCGGTGTCGTCCTGGTGGGGCTTGCGGTGGTGGCGGGCGGGCTGCTGGTCGTGACGGCGACTGTGGGGTCGTTGGAGGGAAAAAGGATCCCGCGCTGGTTGAGGAAGAATCCAACCAGAGCGAACAGGAGCAGCAGGATCAGGGCAATCAACGGCCAGGTCCAGGGACTGCGGCCCTTGCGTTCCGGTTCATCGGCTGGCTCGTCGTCGTACGCTGTGTCTTCCTGGTCCCAGCTTCGCTCGGCGGCGAGGGCGTTTGCCCGCGCGAGGTTACCCTGGGGAGCGTCAGCGTCCGCGGCAGAGGCCCCGGCAGCTCCGGCGGCCATTCCGGCTGCGGCACTGGCCGCGCCGGCACCGAGCACCGGCAGGGCCGACGTGGGGGTGGGCGAAGAATCGCGGGAGGCTCCGATGATGCCGGTGGGTGCGGTGGCCGTGTCCACAGGGGCAGTGATGGGTCCCGTGTCCGCCGAGTCAAAGAGCAGCATGCCCGGGACTGCGGCGCGTGCGGCGCTGATATCGCCGTTGCGGATGGCCTCGGCGGCTTCAGCGAGCTTTATGGCGTTGGCAGGCCGGTCTTTGGGATCCTTGGCCAGCATGGACATGAGGAGGGCACGGACCGGGGAGGGCAGGGTTTCCGGCAGCGGCGGCGGAGCATCGTTGACCTGGGCCAGCGCGATGGCGATCTGCGACTCCCCGGTGAAGGGGCGGTGTCCGCTGAGGCACTCGTATCCGATGACGCCCAGGGAATAGATGTCCGATGATCCGGTGGCGGTCTGGCCGGTGGCCTGCTCGGGAGCCAGATACTGCGCGGTGCCCATGACCTGGCCCGTTTGGGTGAGGGGCACCTGGTCGGCGAGGCGGGCGATGCCGAAGTCAGTGACCTTTACGCGTCCGTCAGGGGTGATGAGCAGGTTCCCGGGCTTGATGTCGCGGTGCACCAGCCCCTGGGCATGGGCGACGGCGAGGGCGCGGGCGGTCTGGGCGATCATGGACAGCGTCCGGTCCGGGGACAGCACCTGCTCGTGCTCGATGATGCTGCTCAACGGCTGGCCCGGAACGAGTTCCATGACCAGGTAGGCCGAGCCCTCTTCCTCGCCGTAGTCGAAGACATTGGCGATGCCCACGTGGTTCAGCAGTGCGGTGTGGCGGGCCTCCGCGCGGAAACGCTGAAGGAAGCCGGGGTCGCCCGTGTATTCCTCCTTGAGCACTTTGATCGCGACGATGCGGCCCAGGACGAGGTCCTTGGCTTTCCAGACTTCCCCCATCCCGCCGATCGCGATCCGCGTGGTCAGCTGGAATCTGCCGCCGAGGGTGATTCCGGTTGTAGGCCTCACTTATTCAACACCGCCTCAAAAATTTTCTTCGCGTTGGGACTGGTCAGCTGTGCGCCGGTGGTGATGTCCACGCCTTCCATGACGATGGTGACAACCACCTCCGGGTTGTTGGCGGGGGCAAAGCCGGTGAACCAGGAGTTGTTGGTGCCGTTGCCGAGTTCCGCTGTTCCGGTCTTGCCCGCCACCTGGACACCGGGAACGGCTGCCCGGTTCGCGATGCCCTCGCTGACCGCACTCACCATCCACTCCGTGATCTGGTTGGCGATCTCCGGGGTGGTGGAAGTCCTTAGCTGCTCCGGCTGTGGTTCGTCGATGACCCGGAGGTCCGGGGAACGCAGGGTCTTGATGAGGTTCGGCTGCATCTGGACGCCGTCGTTCGCAATCGCGGCGGTCATCATTGCCACCTGCAGCGAGGTGGCACGCACGTCCTTCTGGCCGATGGCGGACTGGGCCAGGCCCGGTGCATCAAGGTCGTCAGGGAAGCCGTTGCCACGGGCATAGTCAAGCTTCAACTGGTCGCCCATGTCCTCGCCGAAACCGAACTTTTCGGCCTGTGTTGCGATGGCGTCACGGCCCAGGTCCAAAGCGATGCTGGCAAAGGGGGTGTTGCACGACTGCTGCAGGGCGAAGGCGAAACCGGCCGTGTCACGCGTGTAGCAGTTGCCGCCCGCATAGTTCGGCAGCCGGTACTGGATTCCCTCGAACGGCAGCTCTGCCGGGTTGGGGAGAACGCTGTCCTTGTTGTACTTGCCGGAGGCCAGCGCTGCAGCAGTGTCCACCAGCTTGTACACGGAGCCCGGGGCGAGCAGCTCGCCCGTGGGTCCGCTGACGTTCTGGTTCAGGTTGATGCCGGGGACCTTGGCCAGCTCATTGATGTTGGCGTTTTCGGCGTCCGGGTCCTGGGTGGCCACCCGGTTGGGATCGTAGGAAGGCTTGGACACCATGGCCAGGATGGACCCGGTCTTGGGATTCATGACCACGATCGATCCGCGCTGGCCCTCCGGAATCAGGCTGTAGGCGAGCCGCTGGATTTCGGGGTCGATGGTGAGTTCCACCGACGCCCCCATGGGCTGGTTTCCCAGGAAAAGTTGTCCCACCCGGTCCAGGAACAGCTGGTCCGAGTCGCCCGCCAACACCTCGCCCATGGCGCGTTCCAGTCCCGTGGCACCATAGTTCTGGGAGAAGTAGCCGGTAATTCCGGCGTAGAGCTCGGGCTGGGTGTAGGTGCGCTGGAACTTGCAGGTTTCGGAACCGCTCTCCACAGATTCAGCTATTGGGGAGCCGCCAACAATGATGGCGCCGCGGTCGCTGCAGTAGTTCTGCAGGATGGCGCGCTGGTTCCAGGGGTTGTCCTTCAGTTCATCGGCGCCCACTACCTGGACGTAGCTGATGGCACCGAAAATCAGGACGAACATGGCGATCGCTGCCACCCATGAATGCCGTATTGCCTGGTTCACAGGTGCTTCACCGCCTCGGTTGGAGTATCAATGCCTACGGGTTCCGATCCTTTGGCCGGCGGCAGCGGGGTGGTATCCACGGGGCCACGGGCAGTGTGCGAGATCATGAGCAGCAGGCCGACGATGATCCAGTTGGCCAGCAGGGAGGAACCTCCGGCGGCCAGGAAGGGCGTTGTCAGGCCGGTGAGCGGGATCAGCCTTGTGACGCCGCCGATCACCACGAAACACTGCAGTGCCACCGCGAAGGACAGCCCGCAGGCGAGGAGTTTTCCGAACGCGTCCCGGGTGCCCAGTGCCGCGCGGAAACCGCGCGTGAAGAGCAGCAGGTACATCAGGACCACCGCGAAGAGGCCGATCAGGCCCAGTTCCTCGCCGAGCGACGCGATGATCATGTCGCTGTTGGCAAAGGGCACAAGGTCCGGCCGGCCCTGGCCCAGTCCGGTTCCCACCAGTCCTCCGTTGGCCATGCCGAAGAGTCCCTGGACAATCTGTCCGCTGCCGCCGGGCGAACGGCCGTACACCTCCTCGGTGAAAGCATTGAGCCAGCCATCGATGCGGAGCCCAACGTGGGAGAAAACGCGCGAAGCCACGAAGCCGCCGCCCAGGATCAGGGCAACGCCGATCACTACCCAGCTGATGCGGCTGGTGGCCACGTAGATCATCACGATGAACAGGCCGAAGAACAGGACCGAGGAGCCAAGGTCGCGCTGGAAAATGAGCACGCCGATGCTGACCAGCCAGGCGGTGATCATGGGGCCCATGTCCTTGAACCGCGGGAACTGCAGGGGGCCGATCTTCCGGCCTGCCAGCAGGATGAGGTCGCGGTTGGATGAAAGATAACCCGCAAAGAATATCGCCAACGTGATCTTTGCGATCTCACCGGGCTGGAAGGTCATGGGCCCGAGGCGGATCCACACACGGGCACCGAGGATCTCCCCGGCGCTGATGCCCGGAATGAGGGGCAGGATCAGCAGGAGGGCACTCGCGGCCAGCGAAATGAACGTAAATCTGCGCAGGACGCGATGGTCCTTGAGGAACCAGATTACGGCAATGGCCACGGCCATGGCGATCAGCGTCCAGCGCAACTGGTTGTTGCCGGTATCAGCGCCGGGCGTGTCGAGGCGGTGGATCATAGCCAGGCCGAGCCCGTTCAGCGCCACCACCAAAGGAAGTATTACCGGATCGGCATACTTCGCGCGGAAGCGGAGGACACCGTGGAATACGAGTGCTGCAACGGCCAGGAGGCTGGACTGGAACCAGAAATCGGAGTCGAAGGCCTTTTCCTGGTCCACGCCCACCAGCATGTTGGCGCCGATGCCCACGGCCAGGGCCAGGAGGAGCAGCGCGAGTTCAACGTTGCGCCGGGTTTTGGGCATTGTACTGAGCTGGCTCATTGGCCCCCCTCGCAGGTGACAGTGGGCGTGGGTGATGGCGGCGGGCTCGCCGGCGTGGGCGCTGAAGCCGCCTCTGCGGGGGGCGCCGCCGTTTCGGTCGGGGACGGAGCCGGCGTTGTTGGGCTGGCGGTGGCGGAAGCCGGTGGAGTGGGGCACTCTTCTTCGGGGGACGTGGTGCCCGTGAGTTCGAGGTTTTTCACGATCCGCTGGGCGTCGTAGAGGTCGTTGGCGGGCACCGTCTGGCGGACGCGCTGCTGGGAGAAGGGGGGAAGGGAGTCCATCCGGATTTCCGTGACCGCTTCGAGGCTGGAGAGCTGGATGGGGCCCAGCCGCTGGGACACGCCATTGAATATGGCCACGCGGGAATCAAACTCGCCCACGTAATAGCGGGTCTGGGTCCATGCGTAGCCCAGCCACAGTCCGACGGTCAGGACCACCAGTATTGCAGCGGCGATGGACCAGGTAACCCACCGGCGGGGCTTCAGGGGCACAAGCGTTTCGTCGTCGTCCGCCGTTTGCGGCTCTGCCTTGTGTGTGAGGAGGGTAGCCGCACGGCGTGCCACGGTACGTCCGCCGATGGTGGGAATGGAGCCGGATTCGGCCGCGGAGACGGCGGCACCTACCAGCTCATGTGGGCGCGAAGCCAGTTCTTCCCGCAGGACTTCAGCGGTCAGATGTTCACCCAGGTGGGGGTCGGTGGGACCGGGCTCGACGGCGCTGGATCCCGACCCGTCAGCGGCAGGTTCTGCTGCGGTTTCACCCGGAGGCTTCCCGCCATCCTGGGAGCTGCCGGCGGCGGGGGCATCAGCCGCGGCAGCGGGCCTGGTGACCGCAAGGGGAGGGACAATGTCGACGGCGGCCGTGCTGACGTCGTCGGGCGTTTCCTCCACTATTTCCACCATGACAACGGTGACGTTGTCCGGGGAACCGGCTTCCAGGGTCAGGTCCACAAGGGTTTCCACGCACTCGCGCAGGTCCTTGGTTTCCTTGACCGTGCGCTCCACCGCGTGACCGGCCACGTAGTTGAGACCATCGGAGCAAAGGAGCCAGCGGTCTCCCGGCCTTACATCCAGGGTGTCCAGATCCAGTTCGGGGCTGGCGTCCACGTCGCCGAGAACCCGCATCAGGACGTTCTTATGGGGGTGGCTTTCCGCCTCCTCCGGCTTGAGCCGGCCTTCGTCGATGAGCCGTTGGACGAAGGTGTGGTCAACGCTGACCTGCTTGAACTTCCCGTCCCGGAGCCGGTAGGCACGGGAGTCGCCGATATGGGCGAAGTGAAGTTTCCCCTCGGCCAGCAGGAGGGCCGTGACGGTAGTGCCCATGCCCGCCAGTTTGGGGTTGACGTGCACGAGTTCGGAGAGCAGGGAATTCGCTGTCTGGATCTCGTCGGCGAGGATGGTGCCGGCGTCGCCGTCATAGTCGCCGCGGTCCAGGTGGATCATGTCCAGCACAGTGGCGGCGGAGGCGACGTCACCGCCGGCATGGCCGCCCATGCCGTCAGCCACAACGGCCAGGTGACGGCCGGCGTAAGCGGAGTCATCATTCTTTGACCGGATCCGGCCCACGTCCGAGCGGGCGGCGAAGCGCATGATGAGGGGCCGCTCCGCGGGCGTTGGCCCGTTTGCGGCGTTCTCGGGAACGGCCACGCTATGGCCTCAATTCAATGACCGTCTTGCCGATTCTCACAGGTACGCCTGGCTCAACGGGCAGGGCACGGGTAAGTTGCTGGTCCGCCAGGTAGGTTCCGTTTGTGGAGCCCAGATCCTCGATGAACCAGCGGCTGCCCTGGGGGAACAGCCTGGCGTGGCGGCCGGAAGCGTAGTCGTCCTCGAGCACCAGCGTTGCCTCCTGGGCGCGGCCCAGCAGGATAGGGCTGGCGGCCAGCGGAAGCGACGTTCCCTTCAAGGGACCTTCCACCACCACCAGTTGCCGTGCCTGCTGCTTGACAGGCTGCGGCGGAGCATCGGCGAGTTCCGGATTTCTGCGGACCTGGCGGGCCGTTGGCACGCCCGAGGCTGCCTTGCGGCCGACCATGAGGTCGCGGCGCATGGCAGAAACGATGCTGAAGATGAGCACCCAGAGGAGCAGCAGGAAGCCAAACCGCAGCGCGGTGATGGTCAGGTCGCTCATGCGTGGCCACCAGGGCTGGCAGGAAGCAGGCGGAAGATGATCTTTGTCCGTCCCATCGTGATGGTGGAGCCGTCAGTGAGTTCGGTGCTTCCGGAAACCTTTTGCCCGTTGACGTAGCTTCCGTTGGTGGAACCCATGTCCACGGCGCTCGTCACGCCGTTGGCAGTGCGGATTTCCAGGTGGCGGCGCGAGACCCCGGTGTCTTCAACGTGGATATCGGCCTCAGAGGACCTGCCGAGCACGATGGACGGGGCGTTCAGCGAGTAGCGCTGGCCGTCGATGTCCAGCACGGGCTGGAGCCTGACCGGTTGGCGGCTGGGGGCGGCAGGAACATTGGGGCGGGCGGGGCTGCCGGCAGCACCGACGGATTTCTCCGTCGTGGAGACAATTTCGAAGTCCCCGGCGCGCACTTCCGCATCGCGGCGGAAGGAGATCCGCACCGAGCCTTGAAGGGTGTAGCCCTGGCTGCGGACGTGGTTGATGACAACGTCGCACAGTTCTTCGGCCAGCGGGGTGCCCCATTCCTGGGCACGGCGGAAATCGTCGTCGCTGAGCCGGACGTCAAAAACGTTCGGCGCCAGCGTGCGCCCGGCAGCTACCGTCAGGGATTTGTGGTCCACCTCGCGGCGAAGCCTGCTGGCGATCTCCACGGGTTCAACCTGGGCTTTGGAGCCGGTGGAGAAGACGCCCCGGACAGCCTTTTCAATGCCGCGTTCAACTTTGTCCAGCAGTCCCATGGTTCTTCTCCTCTCCCCCCGGACGCGGGGCAGTTTTCATTGCGGAACTTCACGCGCCGTGCAGTTCGCAACTCAACAGTGCGCCTGCATGCAGCAGCCGCGTTTACATCCGATACTACTGGGCAGGCCTGCTAATGACCTTAATCCACAACGGCCGGGCGCCGGTAAAAGTTCAGTTTGCGGGGGCTGAAGATGCTGGGTTGGCCCTGGCTTCTGGTGGGTCCGGCATTAGTTTTGGACGTCGGCGAGGGCGGTCCCGGCAGCTGCAGGGAGCCCAATTGGTGTTTTGCCGCATCTGTCCGTTATGCTTGATCTCGCTGCTTTTACAAGACTGCGGATCCGGGAAACCGGCCATGGTCCGGTGAAAGAAGTTGCGCGCGAGTGGCGGAACGGCAGACGCGCTGGCTTCAGGTGCCAGTATCCGAAAGGGTGTGGGGGTTCAAATCCCCCCTCGCGCACGCAAATGAAAGAGCCCCGGTCTTTGGACCGGGGCTCTTTTGCTTTCTCCGGCCCTGCCGCTTGTTAACTGGCCGGGCGGGCGGCAGCCTTGAACCGCCGTCGGGAGTTGGCCAGGTGACTGCGCATGGCGGCCGCGGCAGCCGCCTCGTCGCCGTCGGCAATGGCGTCCGAGATGGAGCGGTGCTCCTGCACCACCTGGTCAAAGTGGTCCCGCGCGTAATGCTCGACGCCGGTCATCAGCCGGGTGCGCGGCATGGCGATCATGGTCTGCCCCAGTGCGGCAAGGCAGTCTGAGTAATAGGGGTTGCCGGAGGCCGCGGCCACGGCGCGGTGGAACTCGAAGTCGGACCTCATGGCATGGGCCGGATGGCCGGCGCTGGCGGTGAACTCTTCAAGGGCGGAGATGACTGCCCGCAGCTGCCGCTCCGTGTGGTTCCGGGCCGCCAGCGCCGCAGCCTCCGTCTCCACCCCCATCCGGAATTCCAGCATGTGCAGCCGGTCCTCGGTGGTGGCCACCGGACGGGCGCCCGGCGCTGCCGACGGCCCTTCCGTGGGGGGAGTGAGGGCAAAGCTGCCGCGTCCGCGTTCGGTTTCCACCAGCCCTTCGGCCTGGAGCCGGGTGAGTGCGGCGCGGACCACGGTGCGGCTGACGCCGAAATCACTGATGAGCGTGTTTTCACTCGGGAGCTTCTCGCCTGGCTGGATAACGCCGTCGACGATGCGGTTGCGAAGGTCGGCGGCGAGGTCCGCGGTGAGGTTCCGGCTCATGGCATCAAGGTTACGCGCCGAACTCCACGGACTCGGTGGTCCACGCGCGGGCCTGGTCACTGAGTGTGACGCCGAGGCCGGGGCGGTCCGGGACGATCATCCGGCCGTCCTTGGTTTCGAGGCGCTCGTTGAACAGCGGGTCGAGCCAGTCGAAGTGCTCCACCCACGGCTCGCGGGGGTAGGCGGCTGCAAGGTGCAGGTGGATTTCCATGGCGAAGTGCGGGGCAAGACCCAGGCCGCGTTCGTCTGCCAGGGCGGCGAGGCGCAGGAACTGTGTGATGCCTCCGACGCGCGGGGCGTCCGGCTGGATGATGTCGCAGCCGTGGGCGTTGATAAGGCCCTTGTGCTCGGCCACCGAGGCGAGCATCTCGCCGGTGGCGATGGGGGTGTCCAGGACCTGGGCGAGGTGGGCGTGGCCTTCGAAGTCGTAGGCATCCAGGGGTTCTTCGATCCAGATGAGGTTGAACTCCTCGAGCCGGCGGCCCATGCGGAGGGCGGTGGCGCGGTCCCACTGCTGGTTGGCGTCCACCATGAGCGGGACGTCCCAGCCGATGTGTTCGCGGATTCCGGCGACTCGGCGGAGGTCTTCTTTGCTGTCCGGAAGTCCGACCTTGACCTTGATGCCGCCGATCCCTTCTTCGATGGACTGGGTGGCGCGGGCCTTTACTTCGTCCAGCGTGGCGTTGAGGAAGCCGCCGGAGGTGTTGTAGGTCTGGACGGAGTCGCGGTAGGAGCCGAGGAATTTGGCCAGGGGGAGTCCCGCGCGCTTGGCTTTGAGGTCGTAGAGGGCGATGTCGATGGCGGCGAGGGCCTGGGTGGCGACGCCGGACCGGCCCACCGACGCGCCGGCCCAGAGCAGCTTGGTGTAGATCTTGCCGATGTCGTTGGGGTCCTCGCCGATGATGCCCTCGGCCACCTCCTTGGCGTGGGCGTACTGGGCGGGGCCGCCGGCGCGCTTGGAGTAGCTGAAGCCGATGCCGGTGTGCCCCAGCTCGGTGGTGATCTCGGCGAAGAGGAAGGCCACCTCGGTCATGGGCTTCTGCCGGCCGGTGAAGACCTTGGCGTCACTGATGGGAACAGCAAGGGGAAGGCGGGCGGTGGATAGCTTGACGTGCCGGATCAGGTCAACGGGGCTCATGGATTCTCCTAAGGGCGGGGCTGGGCTCCTTCGCCCACATTCTTAGGATATAAGTTGGCTACTTGTATTACAAGTGGTGCGCGCTGGTGCTCCTTTTAAGGGATCGCTCGAATTCGGTGAGGGCACCATGCCGAGGGCCTGGACGGCTATGTGGGAGTTCTCACCGCTGAAAACAAAGCGTTCCTTGACGAACTTCACGCGCGCTTCCTTGCGGGTCAACACTGGGACCAGTGAGCGCTGGCCGTCCTACTGTCAGGATGACATCTATGACTTTCGAAAAAGTATGCCTGGAAGCGACCGATGGGATCCTATCCTGACAGTCCTTCCGAGTGGCGCCTGACGTCAGGTTGGGGTGTGCTCTATCTGGACGAGTGGCTACGGTAAGCCTTCAGTACGACTGCAGCCCCGCATCTCTGGGGGTGTGGATCAAGGCGGTAAGTGGTGGTCTTTTCGCAGTGCTAATTGGCGCCCTGCTGGTTCGTGAGTGCCTTCACAGCCGGGCTTTTTGTAGGTTCGGCTTGTTGGTCCGCTGCCCCAGGTCCAGGCAGGCGGTTAGGCTTGGCGCAACACGATGCTTGGGGGAGCGGAAGATGGAAGCAATTGCTGTCGACGGTGGCAAGGGAACTGTAGAACTTGGTGCTGATGGGGTGATCCGTCTTGTGTGGAAACCCGGAGTCGTTCTGGAAGCCGTTGATATCCACGCGGCCATGGCAGCGGTCAACGAAGTTGCCGGCGCGCAGGAGTATCCGATGCTGGTCGACATGGAGGGCGTGGGAGCTGTGACCCGTCAGGCCCGCGCGGTGTTCTCCATCCCGTGTGCAGCGTCGCGGGTAGCCTTACTTGGCTCCGGCCCGGTCGATCGCGTCCTGGCGACCTTCATCGTAGGGGTCAGCCCGCCCTGTTCCACACGTTTTTTCACCTCCCGGGAGGATGCCTTGAAGTGGCTTCTTCAAAGTCTTAATCCCTGATGCTCCGTATTGGCTGACAGCCACGGCATCGGCAGAGGTTGTGATGCTTTCAGATGTCGTGAAGGGACACTGTTTTTCTTTTGACGTGCGACGTACTCTTAGCGGAATCCCAGGCAAGGGCGTCCGGGTCGCTGGGGAAACGGGGAAGGGTGAATGAGATGGCACTCAAGGACGAGTGGGACCGACTTGATTCAGAGACGCGCCAGTGGCTCCTGGATAACCCGGGATGCGTGATGGTGCCGCGCACTGTCGCTGCCCTGATACAGCAAAATTCGACAGGGCACCTCGAAGTTGATGAGCACGGCCAGATGCTGCTTTCCCGTGAGGATCTGGATTTTATCCGCGAGAAAGGAACAGGCATCGGGGCACGGGAAATCAGTGAGGAAGTGCGGTTTTTCGATGCAACGGAGCCCGGAAAGCGCAGCTCCTGAACACCTTTTAATATCGGCCCCGTTGAGATCTGAGCGCACCCAACCAAGCGTTGTCATCAACTACAAGATGATCTAACCGCAGGCAATGGGACTGCCCCGGCTTTTGTTGGCTCGGGGTCTTAGGCCTCAGAGTCCGCTTCAGTCGGGCTGGTTGCCTGCGGTGCCGTTGATGGTGAATGGTGTCGAGACTCCCTCGTACATGAGGTGGGCGATAAGGCCGTCGGCGGCGTGGGGGAGGGTGTGGCAGTGGTTACTCCATATGCCCGGGTTGTCGGCGGTGAAGGCGATCTCGTATGACTCGCCGGGGCGGACGTCGAGTGAGTCGACCCACCATGGGCTTCCTGACGCCGATTTTCCGTCGCGTGAGAGCACGAGGACGTGGTGGCCGTGCAGGTGCATCGGATGTACCTCGCCGGTCTGGTTGACGATGCGCATCACGACGACGTCGTTCTCGCGCACGTGGAACATCGGTACGTCGGGGAAGAGCCGTCCGTTGATCGTCCAGAAGTTGCCGGGGCGGCCGTCGATGAGGCCGAACCGGCGCCCGATCACGTAGTCGAATGTGACATCCGGCGATCGTGGGTCCAGTTCGGGTGGGACCGGATCGCCGTACGCCAGCAGGTCCAGTGTCTCGGAGGGCTGCCGCGCTGATGGCGGGGCAGTGGCCGGATCGCCGATGGAGATGCTGCGTGCCCCGCCGACGTGGAGGCGCGCCGAGCCCTGTGCGGGGGCTTGCAGCGTAACGTCCGCCCGTCCGCCCGCGGGGATGAGTACCGTCTTGCCTTCGATGAGGGCCGGGTCGTTCACCTCGCGCCCGTCGGTCGCGACGACCCGGAAGGGAGAGGCGGACCAGACTGCGGCCGTGCCCTGGTCTGTGTTGATGATGCGGGTTCGAACCGTGGTTCCGGGTTCAGCCGGGACATGCTCGTCCTGCACCCGCCCGTTGAGTGTGTGCTGGCCCCCGTAGACGTGCAGGAGCGCGACGACCTCGGTTCCGTAGTTATTAACCGGCGGTCCGGCGGGTTCTATGACGACCGCCCCGAGAAGCCCGCCTTCGACCTGCTCATGGGATACCTGATGGGAGTGGTACCAGTAGGTGCCGGCGTCCTCGGCAATAAACCGGTAGACATAACGACCTCCAATTTGTACCGCGTCCTGCGTGATGCCTGCGACCCCGTCAGCGGCGTTGGGCACGTCAATGCCGTGCCAGTGCAGGGTGGCACCAGCCGCAACTGACTCGTTGACGAATACCACCTCGATAAGAGCGCCCTGGGTCGCTCTTATCGTCGGTCCGGGGGACGTGCCGTTTACGGTGTACCCGTCAAAAGGACGCCCGCCTGGTATGTCGATCATCTGCTGGCGGGCGATGAGTTCGACGCGGATGTCAGGAATCCGGAGTGGGTCCGCGATCAGCTCTGTGACGCTTGTGGCACTGACGGGGTCCTGCGTGCCCGAGCCAGCGCCATGGACATGACCTGCCTGCCCGCCACCCATGTCCATGACCGAGTATTCGCCCAGCAGCGTCGAGCTCCAGCCCAGTGCGCCGAGGCCAAGAGCGGCGGCCACCGCCACCCCGACGGTGGCGCGCCGGAAGAGGTCATGTCGTGATGGCATCAGAGGCCGGTTTCTCGGCAGTGATGAAGTTGGGCCGGCTGATGCGTAACGCCGCGTATATGGCGGCGAGCAGGATGGCCAGGGCGTTCGCACCGTGGACCAGGCCAAGGTAGGGCATATCGGTGATTGAGTATCCGAGGGTGATCTGCAGTGCGACGAGGAAGAGAACGATGGCCGCCCACTTGCGTGCGCCGCGCACCTTTACGAAGAAAGCGACGATGACCAACACGATGGCGGCGATGGGAATGACCATGCCCCCGACGATGCCGTGGATTGGGAATCCGAGGTCACCGGTGAACGTCGCTTGGCGGCTCTCGACGAGGGCCTTGTCAATGACGCCGCCACCTTGGATGTAATGGCCCATCCCGCCCAGGCCAAAGGCGATCGAAGCGGCCTGTACAACGACACCGCCGGCGATGATCCAGGCTATGACGGAGTAGAACCTGCGCATGATGTCCTCCAAATTGCGTGGTCGAAGTTCCGCGGCCTCCGCTTGACCCCACGTTAGGCTCCCCTGGGACGTGCCGGAACGCGGATGGCCGCAGTGGCGCAGGGGGCCAGCCTCCATGACGGGTGGGGGAGTACCCCCTCCCGGTAATCGCGCCGGTGGCGGATTATAGGATTGTGCTCCGCAGATGGAGATTGCTTGCAATGCTGGCTCCGCTCGGGGCGGCGTCACTGCTTTACGTCCTCATCGTCCGCGGATTCGTGGAGCCGGCTGCGGATCACAGTCTTGCCTGGCCGTTGGTCGGTGTATTGCCGACGTTCGTCTTCGGCGTCTGGCTGCTCACAGTGTCGTCATCTCGGTCGGCGATCTTCATTGCCGTGGCATCCACCGCCATGGCTGTGGGGTCGGCGTATGAAACCTTCGTGCAGCGGAACGTTGAACTGATTCAGCAGCCCTGGTTCCCCCTCTTCAATATGGTGGGCCTGACAGCGGATGCGGTGGCGACCGCCGCCTTCCTCGTCACATTCGCCACCTACCCGACGGGGATTCCGGAACGCAAATGGCAACAGGTCGCTGTCGCTCTCGTCTGGGTTCCGGTGCTCGTCGGCCCGCTCACCCTGCTGACGACACCTCACGTCATCATGCCGCCATACGTGGGAATCAGCGGCGATGCCCTTCCGAACCAGTTCGCTGTGCCGGGGCTCGAGTGGGCCTCTCCTGGCGTCTACTACCTCATCTACCAGCCGTGGCCGAGTGTACTGCTTGGGCTAGGTGTGCTTTACTCACGTGCGCTCTTAGGTGCAGCGGAAGTTCGGGCGCGTCTGCTGGCCATAACCTGGGTGGTTACGGCGTCGTTGATCAGCTTCATCCTGTGGACGTTCACCCCGCCGAATTGGATTACGACGGTCGCCGTCTTCGCGTCGCTTATCGCAATTCCTCTCGCGGCTATCCACGGCATCTTCCGGTACGGAGCCTTTGACATCGCACCAGATGACCGCGGGCGCCTGGTGGCCCGCTCATCGAACCTGTTAATCACGGTGCTCTACGGGGTCGCCACCGCCACGCCCGCCGTCCTGCTCGCTGACCGCCTGACCGGCGTCGGTGCCATCTTGCTCACAGCGATCTTCGCCGTCTGCCTGCTGCCACTCCGCGGGTGGCTGAGACACTGGATCCATCGCGCTGTCTTCGGCGACAGGGACCGCCAGTTGATGCTGCTCAGCCATCTCGGAACCCAATTGGTTCAAGCGGTAGAACCCCACGAACTGCTCACCCGGCTGACAGACGCTGTGCGTGAAGGTCTTGACGCCTCATGGGTGCGGATCAGGCTGGCAGGACCCGACGGCAATCTCACCGCGTCTGCGATGGGGGAGGCCGGCGAGGCGAACGGGGATCCGGTCCACTCGTGCGACATCGTACGGGCCGATGAAACCCTCGGCCGCATTGAGGTCGGCCCCCGCCGACGGGGGGACTACAGCGACTCGGAACGGGCGCTGCTGCGTACTGTCGCAGGCCAGGCCGGTCCGTCGGTCGCCAATGTGCGCCTCAGTGCCCAACTCGCCCAGCAACTGAACGAACTCACGGCATCCCGTGAACGGCTCGTCGCGGCGCAGGACGATGAGCGCAAACGCTTGGAGCGGGACCTGCACGACGGGATCCAGCAGAATGTCGTGGCGCAGATTGCCGGGCTCCGCCTCGCCCGGAACCGCTTGGAGCGCGGCGAGCTCACGGCGGACGAACTGGCCGGGCTGCAGGATCAGGCCAGGGAAACGCTGACAGACCTTCGCGAGCTTGCGCACGGCATCCACCCGCCCGTGTTGAGCGATAACGGTCTGGTGGCGGCCATCGAGTCGAGCGTGGCGAGATTCCCGCTCCCGCTGACCGTCAAAGCGGACGACGGCGTTCGTGCCGAGCGATTCCCTGAAGACGTAGAGACAACGGCGTACTACGTCGTGCGGGAGGCACTGGCAAATACAGCAAAGCACGCCCATGCGAACCTCGCCTCAGTCGGGCTCGTTCGGAAAGATGGTTATCTGCAGATCGCAATCACCGACGACGGATGCGGCATCGGCACCCTTACACCGCTAACCAGCGGCGGCCTGGCGAACATCCACGACCGGGTGGCGGCCCTGCACGGTAGTGTCAACGTCTTGGGCAATGACCCGTCGGGAACCACTGTGCTGGTCAAGCTCCCCGTGGAGCGGGGGTGACTGTGTTGGAGGATCCGGGCGTGCTGCGGGTGGTCATTGCCGAGGACAACTACCTCGTACGCGAGGGGGTCCGTCGTTTGCTGGCGGACTCCGGCGAGATCGATGTCGTCGCCTGTACCGGCAACGCGACCGAGTTGCTTGACGCCGTGCGTCGATTCTCCCCCGATTCGGTGCTCACAGACATCCGGATGCCGCCCGGCCATCATATGGAAGGTATCGAGGCCGCCCTTGCGATACGCGCCGCACACCCGGGCACAGGCGTGGTGGTACTGTCGCAGCACGCCGACGAAAGCTATGCACTTGCGCTCTTCGCCGGCGGCTCAGCGGGCCTCGGCTACTTGCTGAAAGATCGCATCGGCGATCTCGAGGACCTCGTGCACGCGCTCCGTGAGGTGCACGCAGGCGGTTCCGTCATTGACCCACAGATCGTCGACACGCTCGTACGCCGCCGCAGCGTGGACGCGGCTAACCCGCTGTCGGACTTGTCCCCGCGTGAGCTCGACGTGCTGCGCGAGATGGCACAGGGAAAAACGAACGCAGGCATCGAACAGTCGCTCCACCTCTCGTCCTCCACCGTCGAAAAGCACGTCAACGCCATCTTCACCAAGCTCCACATACCCGTCACGGGTGTGCACCGTCGTGTTGCCGCGGTGCTCACCTTTCTGCAGAGCGACGGACCTGATGTGACCGCCGAGGAGCAATCTCTGCCTTAGCTGATGTTGCGATTGACGGTGCACATCCCCACCAGTCACGGCTCCGGCAGAGGTTGTGAACTTCCGGGTTCCGTGAAACGACTGTTCTTCTTTTTTGACGCGAGACGTACCGTTAGCGGAATCCCAGGTCCGGGCGGCGGGTTCCTGACGAAACGGAAGAAGGGGGCGAAACAGATGACACTCAAAGACGAGTGGGACCGGCTTGATTCAGAGACGCTCAGTGGCTTTTGGACAACCCGGGGTGCGTGATGGTGGCCCCGCACTGTCGCTGCCCGAATCCAGCAAAATTCGGCAGGACACCTCGATATCGACGAGCATGGCCCAGATGCACCTTTCCCGTGAGGATCCGGATTTTATCCGCGAGAAAGGAACGGGCATGGGTGCACGGGAAATCAGAGAGGAAGTGCGGTGTGGGGCTTCCAGACTGGCCCTGATCTCATCTGGCAGGGGGTCTTATCTGGTGCCGTCTGGCCGCTTGCGCGCGGCGGCGGAGTCCAGGAACTGCGGTGTTCCGGGACCGATGGGGTTGTCGCTGGTCTGGCCAGAGTGGCTGGGGTGTGGGGTTTGGTTTAGCTGGATCAGGCCGTCCAACTGGCGCAGAATCCATTCCCTGACGGCCTGTTCTTCCTCCCAGGATTCAACGTAACTCCAGCGGGCCGCGAGTTCATCGCGAAACTCTTCCAGCGTCTCGCGCTGGATGCCGTGCCGGAACTGATCGGCGATGGATGCACGAGCCTGACGACGCTGCTCATCGCTCCAGCGTTCGGGTGGAACGATGGTTCCTGTTCCGTCGCGGATCACGGCACGGGGACGTTGATTCATCGGCAGCACTGGATCTGTCCTTCCGGGTTTAGTTTGACCTGGCAGATCAGGTATCGGTCCCAGTATGGCCGCTGCCTTCAGCCTCAGAAAACCCGCGCCGGCAGCTACATCCATCCAGGCGTCATACGTGAGTACCCCGCCCTTCCCGACCTGTCGACGGTGGCTGCCAGACGATGTCCTGTGGCGGCTGCCAGTCAGGCACAGGGCCGAGCGGCCCCGCTATCGGTCCAAATTCGGGAGCTTCAGGACGGGAAGAAGCTTGCCATGAGGGACAGTCCGTGGGAAGCCGCGGCTCCGGCTCCGTCAGCAACCACCAGCTTTCCTATGTCGTCTTCTTCATGGGGCTTGAAGCAGATTGGCTGCTCTCCTGCCTCCCGGTGGAAGAACTGTGGATCGGGGCCGGGAACAGGCTGATAATGAACGCACGGCCAGTCCCGCGCCGACCGGTTCCCCAGGCCTTGGCGGGCACCGCACGTACTTCCGGCGGGAGGAAGGTTCCATGGCGCTGTCCGATGAAGAGCGCAGGCGACTTGAAAAGCTTGAACAGGACCTGGCGGCAAGCGATCCGGACCTGGCCCGGGAACTGCAGTCCGGATTGCCCGGTAGCGGGGCTGCGGCCCGCCCTGTTTACGCCATCTTGGCCGCTTTAGCCGGCTTCGCGCTGATCATCGTGGGGATCGTCACGCGGCTTACGGTCACCGGCGTCGTTGGATTCCTGCTGATGGGGGCAGGCGTTTACTGGTTCCTTAGCGCCCTCCATTGGCGGGACAGGACCAGGTAGGGCGGGACAGGACCAGGTAGGCTGCCACGACCGGCAGCGCAGTCAAGATTCGTGGGCGGCAGCGACGCTGAACCTGCGTGGCGGACCGAAACCCACGGCAGGCCGGCCCCGCACGCACTGTTCCCCCCGGCAATCAGGAACGTATCCTGAGGACGTCAATCATAACCATGTCACCCAGGAGGCAGTCGATGACCATTCCGCCGCCACCGGAACCGGGACCGTTTCCCCCCGGACCGGGCCGCCCCGGGACACCGGACCCGACGTTCCCCGTTCCGCCGTCACCGTTTCCCGATCCGAACCCGGCTCCCGATCCCTTACCCGTACCCGACCCAGGGCCGGTACCGCCGCGCCCGGACCCCACCCGCACACCATAGACCAGCGGCACTCCCCAACGGGGTGACCCGAAGGATTACTTACCGCCGTCCGGTGTCATGAACGACATGGACACGGTTCCAAAGCGGACCAGTCCAGCGGGAAAAGGGCGGGTGGTCCAGCAGGCAGCATGGCGCCGTTCCCCCGAAAGCTCTACGGTGGCCCCCGGCGCCGCCCCGATAATCTCTCGGCCCCGATCCGGGCCAGGCTCCTGGCCGATCCCATGGGAACAGTGCCGGCGGAACTGGCCTCCGAGGCGTGCGGGGAAATCATCTGTGCCGAACAGCTGCGGAGTAGGCGTAGGCGTCGGCGGCGAAAGGCCAAGAGTGTAATCGCGGATCGCGGCATGGAAACACATGCTTTGTCCTACGCTTTTACACGCAGATTTGAAGGTCTTACGTCCTCAAGCGGGGACTCAACGGGTCACGTCAGGGTTTTTGCCGCGGCGGAGTTGCCGTATCAGCGCCGCCGCAGTCGCTAGCTCTACGCCGTAGACCAGCAGGGGCGGCAAGTCACCGGTAGTGGCCAGGGCGCCAGCGAAGACCGCGGCCCCACCCAGGTTAAGCCAGCCCGGCCAACGGAGCTCCCGTGGCAGGGTCCCGGAGTTTGCGTGGCCACGCGCCGGGGCCAGCAAAGCACCACCCAGGGCAGACATACCAGCCAGACTCAGCCACATGTACCCGTGGAACGGCCACATGGGCAGATTCCCTAACGCGAAGGCTTCCGGATCCCTGTACCGCGCCTCCAGTTCGACCAGGAACAGGACAGCTCCCGTGGACAGGAGAAGTGCAGCGCTCTGGGCAAGCCGCTGACCCGCCAAGGGATCCTGTTTGCCTCCGTCGCTTCCTGTTTTCCAGTGACGGGTGAGCATCACCACCCCAACTGGCAATACAACAGTACCTGCGGCGAAGAGCAGTTGCTCGGCCTTCCACTGCACGGGATCAGCCTGCAGAATGGCCAATTTGGCCTGCGGATCTCCTTCGATAAACACCCGTGAGATTGGCATAAAGGCCGCGGCCAGAAACATCACGGATCCCGTGGCCATGACGGCTGCCGACGCTGTTGCATCTCCCCGAATTTTCACGGTCATGGGACGAAGGTAACCCTTCCAAGCCGGCATGCACAATACTCCGGGCACAGCGGCGGGGATGTGTTTGACCTGCCAGTGGCTGGGTTGTGGCAGCCGGCGCGATTGAGGCCTTCGAGGCCCTCCGTGCCCACTCAAGTCAGGCGTTGACCTGATGTTCTTGCCGACCCGCCGCAGCACCAGACCTCTCGCCCTTGGGCTTGGGAAGGATGACCTCATACTGAGGTCGAGGTCGAGGAGTTCGCCATGGAACTCCTCATGACGCAAAGGCGGTCGGGCCCCTGATCCTTACCCTAGCCGCGCTGCACTGCTTGGCGTCTCTTCGCTAGGTGATTGAGCACGAAGGGTTTTCGCCTCGTCACCAGACAAGGACGGGGAGCTACGCGGAAAATGTGCGGGTTTCCACACAATGCCAGGCGCAGCATTGCCCGGGTTCGTCGGCGGGGGCTAGCTTGTGCCCAAATGTAGACGTTCGATTACCGGAGGTTCAGCGGGCAATCTGGTGTCGACCGAGGATTGCGTTCCTCCACGGCTAAGGACTGAAGATGTCAAAAGCGCGGCCGCGGGTCAATTACTCCGACGCTAACGTATTCTTCCCCGCACACTTACGGACCCGCAGAGCGTTCTTCCGCTGATGGCTGCTGGCTGATATGGCAAACATGATGTCCCCCAACGTCGCCGTAGTTATACGTGCGCGCCGTGCCGTCTGGTTGCTTGCCTTACCTTTGCCGGGGACTATATGGGGTGCCGGCCTGGCAGTGGTAAGTCCGCCCGCTACTTGCCCTACTGGACCGGGTTCTTGCTTTTATGACTACCGTCTGATGGTCCGGGGGTCAGCTCATGCGCCCAGCGGCTAAAGTACTCTCTCTTGGGGGCAACACGATCTGGTTGACCGGAGCCCGTGTGGTGCCGATGGTAACGGGTCTTCTGTTTTGGGCCCTGGCTGCAATTCTCTTGGCCCCGGCTGAGCTCGGTTTAGCTTCCGCGGTCGTGGCGGCGGCGCTGCTGACAGTTCAAATAGGGATGCTTGGTGTTGGCCCGGCCATACTGACCCTCCTGCCCGCCGAAACCGATGGGCGTCGGCTGGTAACCACAAGCCTGCTCACTGTAGGGCTCTCATCACTTATAGTCGCGACCGGGCTGGTCTTAATAACGCGAGCCCTCGGTCCTGGGGTCGGCCAAGCCTGGGATGATCCATCCGCGGCGGTGGCGTTTTTGGCTGCCGCTTTTTTCGCTACCACGGCTTACCAACTTGACCATATCCAATCTGCGCAAAGCCAAGCCCATTTGGCGTTGATGCGCAGTTTCCTCCAGAGTCTCGTCCAGTTGGCGGTTCTGGTTATTTCCCTGGCCGGTGGATACCGCACTCTGAACATCGTTGTCACCGCGGTCGCCACCGGAGCCGCAGCCAGCGTACTTCTTGGACTGCTGCAGGTGTACCGTGGCCTTGGTCCCAGGCGGAAAAAAGCCCTGCAGGTTCGGGAAATCCTGAACCTGCTTCGCCCCGCGCTCCGGAATTATCCCCTTATGCTCTCTGACCGCGCGCCAGGCTACCTGTTGCCTCTCATCATCGCCGCTACACTCAGCGCCTCAGCCACTGCGGCCTGGTACGTGGTCTGGATGCTGGCAACAGCAGTCTTTTTCGTTCCGCAGTCCGCCGGCTATTCTCTGCAGACTAAGCTCGCAGCCCCCGGCCATCATCCGGGGCTGGTTGTACGGGCGCTTCGAATCAGCCTCCTACTCACCCTTGCGGCCGGGGGAGTCCTGCTTGGAGCCAGCCGCTTTATCCTGCAATTGCTGGGCTCTCAGTACGCCCCGCATTGGGTTTTATTTCTCATACTGGTCCCGGCATTGGTCCTGAATTGTGTGACGCAGGTTTACTACGGCGTTTGCCGGGCCCGTGGACATCAGGCGGAAGCAACCGCCGTCGCAGTCCTGGCAGCAGCCATCGCAGTAGTGCCTGCCAGCGCCGCAGCCCATCTCTACGCGCTACCCGGGGTGTCGGTGCTGTGGCTTGCAGCCCAGTTAGCAGCAGCACTCGTTGCTGCCTGGCGCCTGCGGAAGATTCACGCCCGCGCAGAAAGTCCAAAAGCAAACGACATCCCTGCGCGTACAGTCGGCAACCCGGACGAATTGAACACACCCTGATTCGAAGGCGATATGGATCGCGTTGTCCCGCACGCGCCGGTCCTCCCGACGGACTGTTGGATGCCCAGGTCGGTACAGACGTCGTTGAGCTGTGAGGAGGTGTATTGAGTGCCGCGGTCTGCGTGGAACATGACCCCGGCCGGTCCGCCGCGGAGGATGATAGGCCATGCGCAGCGCGCGTTCGACCAGGGCGCCGGTCTGCAACGAGTCCATCGCCACCCAATCACGCGCCGGGAGCAGGCATTCCTGACAGCACACAAATCCACCCAACCCTCATCGGTGCGCAGGTACGTGATATCCGAGATCCACACTGCATCAAGGGCCCCGGTATCCCACTTCCTGGCCACCAGAACCGGGATCGATGCACCCGGGCCTCACCGATTGGCGCTACTGGCCGGAACCGCCGCGGAGATCCCTTCCAGACCCTGTCGGCCCGGCGCGTCGAGGAGACCACAGTCTTCCGGTCTACGGCGGTACGGTTCCAGGTCCGGCGGGCTCATACGGACTCTAACGGGACCTACGCAGCACCTGCGATCCAGGCCGCGCTGACCCCGTGTATCCTCCGATGCCTGCGCCGCTCCAGGCTGCGATGGATGTACAAAGGCAGTGCCGGCACCCCATCCTCACGGATAAAAAGTCCCGGTACTTGGCGTATGGTGCGAGCAGCGACCTACGTTTTGAAGGTGAGGACGAGCTTGGATGCTGCGGTGTTGCCGGCTTCCTTGAAGTTGAGGTCCAGGCCGTTCACTGCTGCTGGAGTCCATGCCAAGTGAGATTTGTTGGCCGAGTTCACCGGCCAGAACGCTGACGGTCAGCGGAACGTTGTAGTTGGTGTTGGTCGTTGTCGGGCCAAGCGTGCGATGCCGGCACCGAGCGCCGGATGGTTGCTGTACGTGGTCCCGCCCTCGGTCCAGGTGTCATCAGCGACCAGCTTGATGTTCTGCGTACCTGTCGACCCGTTCGTAGGCGGAGAGGTCGAACTTCAAGTACGCGACCTCCTCCGGGCTGTTGTCTACGTCCAGCAGGGTACTGGTGCCGTGGTTCGTCGTCCCCGCACCGCTGGACACGTAGCTGTCAGCGGTGGCAGTGAGCGCTACGGTTTGCCCCTGTCAGATTCACCGTCACCGCCACAGCAGTCGCATCAGCAGCCGGAGACGTATCCGTCACCGTTGGGGGCGTACCACCACCACCGCCGCCTGCTTCGTCAGGGGGAGTAAAAGTGCCAGTACCGGCTGGTGGCGTTCACATCGGCCAGCACCAGCAGACCGCTGTTGCCCGTGCCCCGTGCCGAAGCGTTGAGGTTCTGCTTCGTCGACGTCACGTTGTTGACATACTGGTCAGCGTCCACGATACGAGCCGTCTTCGTGGTGGTGAAGCTGATCGTGTCCAGCGCCGTGGATTTTTCGTAGATCGCACCTCCCGAGCTGGTGCAGACGCCGGCGTTCGTCGTGCCACTGGGCTTCGGATAGGTAGCGAAGGTACGCAACCTCTGCGTGCTCTCATCAATCAGGACGATCACCCGGTTCGGGCACTCGGCCACAGTCGCGATCGTGTGCGCCGACCAGGTCGTACCACTCAATGCCAACAGCTGGATCAGCGGCTGGGACGCGGAGGTGAACGAGGTCTTGATAGCGGCGAAAACCCTTCCACCCGAGGAGTCCAGCCACTTCAGGTTCATATGGTCATCACCGCTGCGATACCCCTTCACCGCCGCGACAGGAGTGCTCCAGGTGGTCTTCGACGCTCCATCGACGTGGTAGCTCCAGTACATGCCGTCGGTGGAATCACCGACCTGACGGCTCCACATCACACCCATCTTCCCGTCGAACGCGATCACAGCCGAATTGTCGTCCACAGAGACGTTGCTCAACGATGAAGGATGCGCGAACGGCGTTCCCCAGGTCTTGCCATCCGTTCCAGTGACGTTCAGATAGATCCGGTTCCCCTGCTGCCACGTCGCCCACACCCGACCGGTCGAGTCCTTGTCGATGGACAGGGTCTCAACGCGGTGGTCATTGATTTTTGTAGAACTCAGCAGCGAGTACTTCTTTGTACCCGGGTCGTAGCTGTAACGCCGCATGGTGCTTGGGTAGTTCGGTTCAGCCGGCAGACCGTCGTTAACGAACCGATAGCTCGCCACATGCAATGTCTTCCCGTCCCACAACACGTCATGGTGAGTGTTCGCCCGCGTTTCCGTCGCCACACCTGTATCGGCCCAGGAGCTCGTCGAGGCATTGAAGCGGAAGATGTGGAAATCCGAGCTGGCAGTGTCCCACAGGTTCCCCCACCAGATCCCGTCGTTGAACCACAACGCATTCGTCTGCCGCTTCGTACCCGTCGGTGTCCCGGTCCCCGTATGGGACGGGCCCTCGACCCCGACATCACCCGTAGCAGCCGACGCCGCAACCGGGACCACCAGGCCGGCCAGCGCAACCAGCAGCGCTGTCAGCAGTGCGTGAAGCCGTAGATTCCGCGACCCGCGGAGACGAAGACCAGCCGGGCCACCGACTCCCCGTCTTACAAAAAGCTGGGAAGTCCTGGGACCTCGATTGCGCTTGCCCATGTTAGATAGTGGATTTTCCAGCATCTTTACTCCCCGGAGTTCAATATCACAGTCAACCCTCAGGTTGTTCAGTGTTAGTGCTGGACGCATCAAAAGCAATCCCCGGTACCCCCTCTTGTGCTGGTCCTGCAATCCCCTATTGTCATGGGTGGCCGAGACCGTGCCGGGACAGCTGTCCGTCGTCCTGCGGCGCTGTCCGGCCCTTGTCGCCGAGCCCGATTGCGACGCCGACTGGTACGCGAAGACGGACGATCGCCAGAGGGCGTGGCCGCCCGGCATCGAAGCCAAGGGCAACGTTGACCCTTGGTGAGCGGATGCAGACTCAAGATCCCTTGTGGGGTCCTCGCTTGTCGCCATTGTCCCGGGAGAAGTCGTTGGAGTTGCTTCTAACGGATGCGTGAGGATCTCCGGCGAGTTCAGCTGCGCCAATCGCGGAAATATACAGCTCAATAAGGCGTGCGTCCGCAACGCTATTCCGCGAACGATGAAATCGACGGGACGTCTGGTGTCCCTAGGGGTTACAAGATCGCAGAAGCCACTAAACATGACATGGTTCCGTCCTTTTTGGTGGCGCGTTTTTATGGCTCGCTGTGGACAACAGAGAGGCTTGTGATGAGAGCCTCTTTTGCTTCAACGAGCCTAAAGAGCGTAGGAATCACCGTTTTGCTGTCGCCCAGATTGATACTCCCTTGCCTGGCCATCACCGCCCAGCACTTGTCCCCCAATGTGCGAACAGCATCCCACCAGCTATTGTTCTGCCGGGGCTGACTCCTGGTCTCAGGAAACTCTTCAGGAGTCAGCCCAACCCTCTGGCTACTGGTGCACAAGCCTGAACTACCGGCCGCGCCCGTGGCTCACGCCGCGGGCGCCGTTGCTAAACTGCGGTCCATAAACATGGCCGAACGTGAGGAGGCCTGAATGGCGGAGGCAGGCATGCCATGGACACCGGAGGATCCCTGGTGGGTCCGGGACAACCTGCGCGAGGCCATCGACCGTCTGGTGGATCTGGGGTACACGGTCCGCGGGGGCCAGGCCGAAGACCCGGAACTGATAGACCCCGGCGGCTCGGCAGTGGAGACGTGGCGGGAGGACTACCCGTACGAGGAACGGATGTCCCGCGAAGAATACGAGGCGGAAAAATACCGGCTGCAGGTAGAGCTGCTGAAGTTCCAATACTGGGGACAGGACCACGGACTCAAGAACGTCATCGTTTTCGAGGGCCGCGACGCCGCCGGCAAGGGCGGCACCATCAACGCTTCACCGAACATCTGGATCCCCGCTCGGCCCGGACCGTCGCGCTGGGCAAACCGTCGGACCGCGAACAGGGCCAGTGGTATTTCCAGCGGTACATTCAACACCTGCCAACGGCCGGTGAGATCGTGATGTTCGACCGGTCCTGGTACAACAGGGCCAACGTCGAGCGGGTCATGGGCTTCTGCACCGAAGACGAGTACGACACGTTCATGGGCCAGGCGCCGCTGTTTGAAAAGATGCTCGTGGACTCCGGGATCCGGCTGAACAAGTTCTGGTTCTCGGTCACCCGGCACGAGCAGCGGACCCGCTTCGCCATCCGGCAGATCGACCCGGTACGGCGCTGGAAGCTCTCACCCGTGGACCTCGCCTCGCTGGACCGGTGGGAGGACTACACCGCGGCCAAGGAAGAAACGTTCCTGCGCACCGACAGCGACTACGCACCCTGGATCACCATCAAATCCAACGACAAAAAACGCGGACGCATCAACGCCATGCGCTACTTCCTCAACCAGTTCGACTATGAGGGCAAGGACACCTCCGTCGTGCACGAACCAGACCCGCTCATCGTGCGCCGCGGACGCGACGCAGTCGGCGACTAAAGCCGGCACCGCAGGGACGGATTCGCCAACCAGGCCAGGCACAAAGCACTGGATCATCGCGGATCAATGCCCGGCGGTTCGCCTTGTTCCGGAGGCGTTGACCTCCTTGCCGTCTACCCCGTTGAGCCGAAAATTTCCCGCGCCATCTCATGGTGCAGCACAAATTCCGGGCTGCCGTTCGCGTCCGTGGTCCCGGAGGAAACATAGTAGCCGTGCCCCATGGCAGAGCCGCCCGCAGCCCTGTCCAATGCCGTCAATGAAGCCTCTGACAGGATGCCGTCCGGCGCGGAAGACCGGATCTCGGCTTTTTCTTCGGGTGTCAGTTTGGCGGCCAGAGCAGCGAAATCCTTCACGATGTCTCCTTATGGCGGACAGAATCGGACGGTTACAGCGATTTTAGAGCGGGAAGATGAACTGTCGAGGCCCCTCAACACTGACCCGCACCTCCACCCAAGTCCCACATCACGGTGCCTCGAAGCGTGCATACAGATCTGCGGCTAGTCGGTAAGGAAGGCGGCGAAGGTTTTCGGTGATGAGGCAGCAAGTTCTGCCAGTTCCGCAAGCCGATGGGCGCGCGCGGACTCGGCCTGCGTGAAAGGGGCGTCCTGCCGTCTGTAAAACAGCGGAGCGCCTCCAGGCGAGGGTATTTTCAGGATGTTTGCTGCAACCGGGACTCTGCTGTCTTTGTGGGGGACAGGTTCGGCTCCGAGCAATTCAGCGACCGCGAGCTGGAGCTCGTCGGGATTCCCTGCGACCCTGACGGCCAAACTCAGGGCCTTGGTTTGCCCGTCCGCTACGGCCAGGGCAGTGGTCCGCCACGCCAGCACGTTCCGCCCGCTGCCGCTGCCGGCAGCGGCGAGCAGGTCCTCCTGCCCCAGGGTCTCCGGCGCGGCAACGACGAGTTCCACGAGGACTCCGCCCGGATGTCCATGGCGCTGAAAGTCAATCACGTCAACGTGGGCGCGTTCCAGGGCTCGCCGGAGCGCCCACTGGGCCACCGGCCCGTCCTCCGTAGTGGCACGGATCCGCCACAATGCAGATACGGTATGCAGTTCACGGCGGCGGTGAAGGGACGGGGCGTGAAGCCAGTCCCGCAATGCGCGCCGCACTGAAGGTTCGGCGACCCAGATCACCAGCACTGTGGCCGTCAGCGTCAGCACCAGAACCTTGTGGAGGTACGGCATGCCAGTGTTCATGACCGCTGCATGGACAGCCAGTTCAATTGGCAGCATGGCGGCCAGATTAGCCAGTGTCAGTCGGAACTTATGGGGGTGGGGCAGCTGTCCACATATCTCGCATTCCAACTCCGATCCCGATGAACGCAACTTACGCAGTCTCATGAACTCCATCGTCAAGGATGCATGTTTCCCCCAGATGGCCTGAGAACCAACGAGACGTCAACGAATTCCGCCCCATGAGTGTGGGTGGAGGGAGGCGATGTAGGCCCTCCGGCCCGAAACCGCCCCAGCTGGCGGAGACAAGCCCCACGCAAAACGAGGGCGACCCCTGGGTGCCGCGCAGCGTGAAGCGGTACATGCCGTCCGTCGAGGCACCGTCCTGCCGGTTCCACATCACGCCCACCTTGCCGGGCCCGAACGCGATCACAGCCGGGATGTCGTCCAGTGACACATTGCTCAAGGACGCGGGATGAGGAAACGGCCCTTGGAGGCTCTGGACTGGGACGATCGGCCCACCACCGTGGTGCCCACAAACATGCTGACCTGCCCTGCCACGATCTGAACCGCGAGCATCTGTACCGCGTACCCGACGAGGACGAGCAACTGACTGAAGGTCCCAGCCATGTTGAGCGGTGGTGTCCGGGCATTTCTTCATCCATGACGGCAGGCACCGGGCGATCAGGGCCCTTTCCACCGGGCAGCCCACGATTGAAGCGAAGGTGATCGAAGCAGGTATGGGACCGAACCCCTTGGTATCAGAAGCCTCTGCTGTGCTTCCTGTGGTGCACTCGTGGAAGGTCCACCCCGGTGACCACACCATCCTTGTCTGCTACCGCTGCTGGCGGGAGGAATGCGGGGTATGACCGCGCGTTGGCCGGCCCATCCTGACGCCCCCAAATTCAACATCCGTCACAGCAGTCACACGTTCATCTATGATTTGGCTAGCGGCCACTCATCCTTCGCCCATCACCGGTCCTGCGACGGCAGGGTGGGGCAAGGCATAGCCAAAACCCCTAACACCATGGAGGGCACTGCCATGAGAACCACCCTGGGGCGGACCACTGCCGCCCTAGCAACATTAGCCATGCTCATTACACTTGCCGTCGTGGGCGGCGGGACCGTCAACGCGGCGGGACCGGTTACTGTCACGGCCGCCGCCGACACTTACGTGCAGGCGGACCGGCCAACGGAGAACTTCGGGACCAGCGTCCGCTGGTCCACGGAAGGCCGGACGAACATCTGGCGTAATAGCCTGCTGCGCTTCAACGTCACGGTCCCGGCTGGCGAAAAGATCACGTCGGCCAAGCTGCGAGCCTACTCGGAAGCGTCCACAACCGCGAGTGAGTACGTGGATGTTTACACCACGGCGGGCGGCTGGACTGAAACCGGCGTGACGTGGAACAACGCACCCGCACGGGGAACTTGGCTCGGGAAGACCGGCGGCTTTGCCACGGGCGCTTGGGTGGAGTGGGACGTGACCAAGGGCGTCACGGCTGGCGAAACCAATCTGAAGCTCGAAACCAACGCGCAAAAGTGGGTGGGCTTCAAGTCTGACGAGTCGGCGGATCCGGCTCTGCGCCCGCGCCTGGTAGTCACTACGGAAGCTGACACCACAACGCCAACGCAGCCGCCGGGTGACGGCACCACCGCCGCCGCTACTTTCAACTGGGGCACCCCAGTGGCTGGGGACGAATTCAACTACACCGGGGCACCTGACCCGGCCAAGTGGACCGTCTACAACAGCGCCGGCCACGCGGGCAACGGCATCCGATCAGCGCAGCAGGCCGCCGTTGACGGCTCCAAACTCGTGATCAACGGCACCCCTAACGGCACCACCGCCGGCATGGGTGCCAAGTTCGACAACCGCAAGTATGGGCGGTGGGAAGTCCGGGCAGCAGGATCCGGTGACAACGAATATCACATGGTGTCCATCCTTTGGCCGGACAGTGAGAACTGGCCGTGCGACGGCGAGATTGACTACGCCGAAACTGATGGCGCTTGGAACGTCATCAAGTTCTTCCACCACTACTCCTGCGAGAACAAACAAATCTCGGCGCAGAAGGCCCTGGACGTGTCCCAGTTCCACAACTACGCGGTCGAGTGGACCGATAAGGGCATCGTTGGTTACGTGGACGGCGTGAAGTGGTTCGAGGACAGGGACCCGGCACACCAACCTCCTGGCCCCATGCACCAAACGCTGCAGCTGGACTGGTTCCCTGACAGCACGGCTGACGGGGCCGGGGAAATGCGGGTGGACTGGGTGCGTGTCTACAACGTGGCCGCGCCTTCACCCACACCCACGCCTACCACGCCCCCGGCCAGCGGGGATGCGTTCGACTTCGCCGCTACGGGTGATATGAACCCATCCGGCGTGACGGACCCCAATTCGGCGTCCGGGAAGAACGCGGCCAGCATCCGGGGCGCGCTGGACAGTGGAGCGCTGGATAACTTCATCGGCGTAGGTGATTTCCAGTACAGCGTCGGTACCTGCGGCTCGGGCAACGATTCCTACGCGAACTATGAACGCAACTGGGGGCCGATCAAGTCCAAGACCTACTGGACGCCTGGGCCGAACCATGACGTGGAGCCGGGCCGGAACGACGACCTGGACCGCTACATGGACGGGCAGTGTGTGAGCACGTCCAAGTCTGCTACCAGCACCACGCTGGGCAGGTTCCAGGACGCGCTGGAATGGTACGCGATTGATAAGGGCAACTGGCACATCCTGTTTGCTCCCACGGCGATATGGCGTTACAACTCCACGCGGGCAAGCCAAATGACCGCAGAGTTTGACGCGGACCTCGGGCGGGCCAAAGCCGCGGGCAAGCACCTGGCGGTTGTCTACCATGACCCGTACTTCACGTCCAACACGTCCAGCCACAGCCGCTTCAGCCAGGGCAAGCCGTGGATTGACGTGTTCGACAAGCACCGGGTGCGGGTGCTGCTGTCCGGTTCGCAGCACAACTATGAGCGGACCTGCCCGGTGAACAAGAGCGACGTTTGCACCACTGACGGGATGCAGCAGTTCCAGGTGTCCACGGGCGGCATCAGCCTGCGTTCGTTCACGAGCTCGCCAAGCTATATGCAGAAACGGTTCAGCGACACGTGGGGGCATCTGCGGATGAGCTTGAAGGCTGACGGTTCCTACTCGTGGGAGTTCAAGCCTGTTCACGGCGGCATGCAGACCGACAGCGGATCACGCCCCGCACCATAAGCAAAAGAAAGGGTGAGCCCCCAATCGTGGGGCTCACCATCTGCCGGAAGGAAGTACCACCATGCGCATAAGGAAAACTGCATCAGCAGCAGTAACAGCAGTAGTCGCAGCGGGAACCATCGCATCAGCAGTCGGCGGCGCGGACAAAGCCCCGGCACAGAACACCGAACCACCCAAGAACCAAGACCCATCAGCCAACGGCACAGTCGCACCATCCCTGTGCTACGCCACCCAAGAGGACGGCACAGGGTTCTGCGTGGACAGGTCAGTGTGCAGCGGTGGATGCCTGCACGTGGACGGAACCAACGCAGTGCAGAACCGCAAGTGGTACGAGCTGAACAGCTGACGCCAAATGGATGACCTGATAGCTGACTTCCTGCGATGGCTGTACTGCATTGAGGTACCGCTAAGCGAACAGACACAGGACGACTACGCACTGTGCTGATAGACCTGCTGGAAACTCCGCTGAACAGTGAGTGGGGTTTCTCGACGAGGTGGTGATCAGCGACTGGACCGCGGTGCGGAGCGTCGGCGCGGCCAAGGCATCCCAGGACCGGGTCATGCCGGGCCCGGACGGTCCGTGGGGCGAAGCCCTTGTGGCCGCCGTGCGGGCCGGTGAGGTGGAGGAAGCCAGCGTTGACCGGAAGGTGCTGCGGATCCTGCAGCTCGCCGCCCGGGTGGGCGCCTTGGAGGGTTTCGAGCCGGTCAGCGCCGAACCCGTGGACCGGGAAGACCTGGTGGCATTCGCCCGGGAGGCTTCAGCCGCCGGGACGGCGATGGTGAAGAACGACGGCGTGCTCCCGCTGGATCCTTCCAGTCTTGGCAAGGTGGCCGTGATCGGGCACAATGCCAGGTACGCACGGACGCAGGGCGGCGGCTCGGCCACGGTCCTTCCCGAGAAGGTCGTCACACCGCTGGATGGGGTCCGCGCGGCCGGACGTGTTGGACACGGAGTCCGTAACGGCACAGTAAGCGCCGGCAAGGTCGGCAGAGGTCGCAGCGCGGGCATCGAGCCATTCTTTGGGAACCTGCCCTGGCGGCACCGTTGGATGAAGCACTGCGTCTTCACCGTCTTCAACGATCTCGTCCAGTTCCGCGGCAAGCCTTGCATCGCGGCGGAATCCGGCCAGCACCTCGAGCAGGCATGCCTCCAGGCTGGGTCCGGCGTATACCGTGCGGAAGTTTCCGTGTAGGTCATCCCATCGGCCCGGGCACCTGCCGTTGGTTGCCCATTCCCAGCCGCTCCACGCCCAAGGGTCGGGACGGAACCCGATGCGCCATACCCGGTTGTCCGGGCCGGTGAGGTTGCTGACGACGCTGGAGAGCTTGATGCCGCTGCCTTCCAGGAACTTCTCCAGGCGGTGGATCTCCCGCGTTCTGTCCTGCACGGCGATGGCCCGGGCACGGGTCAGATCCCGCAGCTCCCGGATGGGTTCGGGCGGCACGAAGGAGCCCCTCAACAAACCATGGGCAGCGAGCTGTGCCAACCACGACGCGTCGGAGACATCGGTCTTGCGTCCCGGGATGTTCCGGGCGGCCTTGGCGTTGACCAGCATCACGGGCAGGGCCGATTCCAGCAGATAGTAGAACGGCTTCCAGTAGTCACTGGTCGCTTCCATCACCACCGTTGTGACCTGCTGCTGCTCGAGGAAAGCGCGCAACTGCAGGATCTCATTCGTGGTTGATCCCCAGGTGGTGACCGTCGAGCTGAACCGGCCCCGTTGGCTTCCCGGGACCCGCACGCAGACCTTCGCGTCGTGTTTGGAGATATCCATGCCGACGGCGCGCTCATGCACAATATCCATTGCCTAGTCCTTTATTCAGTAGCGGAGCGTCCACCGCGGGAAGGACAGGGATAAATTCAGGAATCTAGCACTCGTGCTCGAAGCAACAATCCACGGTTCCCGTGGGAGTCCTTCACGTCACGCTTGGAAGCGGGCTCAGTCTCGGCACCAAGGAAGTCCGGCGTCATCCGCGGCAGACACGGCCATCATGCACCCGACGCCCGCAGGAAAACCAGAGCCGAGAAAGCCAACCAGGCCCCCATTTACACACCTCACGGCGCGGCAGCGCCCCTAAGCCGCTTGGAACAGGATGGCCGTGGGCGGAGGCGGCCTACACTGCACAGTGGGTTGCCGTTGTGGTGCAGTCTGCCGGGATGCAGCTAGCAGCGTGTCATGAGGTAGGCCGCCCAGCCCCGCGGCCATCCCCCAATCCGTTCTCCCCGGCGATCTTCTCCACTTCGAACTCCGGGGAGAAGGTGTCTTTGATGTATCCCGGCGGGAGGGTCAGGTTCCCGAATGGAATAAGCTTCCACACCAGCCGCTCCCATCGTTGTGCCTCCCATTCGAAGTTCCACATCAGGAACTTGGCCCCCGGTCCGGCAAGGGGGATCACGTGCTGGAGATAAGCGGCGCGCTGTCGTTCGGTGAGGTCATCGAAGGTGCCGTAGTCGACCAGGACGTCGAATGTTCCGTGCAGATGGCGTGGGTTGGTCAGGTCGTCCACGAGGAATTCCACTGATGCGCCAGCTTTTTGTGCTTTCCCCTTGGCTTTGGTGATTGCGGCCGGTGCGAAGTCCAACGGCGGTAAGGTCGAACGCGTGCTGTGCCATGAAGATGGCGTTGTTGCCCGCTCCGCAGCCCAGGTCAATTGCACGACCAGGGGTCAGCCCCCCGTCCTTCACCAGCCGGACGAGCTCTCGTGGCCGCATGCCGTACCGGCGTGAACCAACCGGCGCCAAAGCAGGGCAGTGACCAGGAGCGGGATCAACGATTCGGGGCTGAGGAGGTTCTGCTCGGGCAATTCGGCGAGGTTGTGAACAAATATTCCCGCCCAGCCAATCAACGCCGTTGCTGGGACCGCAAGCTCCCGGGCTGGTAGAGGCTTCATGCCGCGGCCCTGCGGTTACGGGTCTCTGACCAGAAGGCCAGGATGTGTTGGATAACTTCAGAGGGTGCAGGCAGAAGCGGGCCGACGTGCCCTGCCCCGGAGACCTGCGCGAATCGTCCGTCAGGGACTGATGCCGTGGACACTTTGATCTCCCACACCACCACCACGCCGGCGGGTGGATTGAGCACGACAACTCACAGCCCCTCAAACAGGTCGGTCAGCAGTGGACTGCCGGGCGGCCTTGGCGGCCACGCCAGGACCGACGATTCCCGAGACACAATTCTGGCCCACCGGCGCTCGTCCACCCCCGGATCGACGAGGACATGTCGCTGGGATTTGTGCTCCAACAGCCCTGCGACTATCCGGTGCGCTACCTGTTTCGTGTCCACGTCAATATCGATCCAGTCATCAGGAACCGGGCGCAGATGATACTCACGGGCAGGGTTCCAAGGCTCCATGCCCTGTTGTTGCCGCGTTTGGTTCCAGCGTTCAAAGGTCGATGCCCGCAAGGCGCCGTGCACGAGCCGCCTCAGGCCAGGGCCCGGCACCTGCCGTGCCCGGGTGAAGGCTTCATCCGTGGCCCTGCCCACTGCGATATGGTCCCGGTGTCCCGTGATCCCGTCAGGCCCGAAAGTCACCACCACCTGTGGACGTTCCTCGAGGAGGATCGCCAGAATCCTCCCAACCAGCTCCTCGAAGCCAACCTCGGCCAGGTGCCCGTCCACGTAGTCCAGCCATTCGTGCCGGTCCGGAATGGTGCCATGGGCCCGCCAAGCATTGACGCTTTCCCTCCGCCGCCAGGTACCCAGCTCCTGACGCGTCGTCGGGACGCCCTCGGCAATCTGCCCGGCCCCGCCATCGGTCGCAAGCACCAGGCAGAACCGGAACCCGGGGTCGTTCTCGTGTAAGGCAATCGAGCCCGCGCAACCGTACGCATCATCGTCCGGATGCGCAACCACAACCGCCAGTGAATGTGGTTCGTTCATACGGCAGAGGCTAAACCCCGATAACTCAGAAAAACAGGCCATCGACGAAGCTAAGTTTGCCGAACGAAAGCCGTGTGCGAAAGTACCGGTCAGGCTCGATCGTCGTAATAATGACAACTTCTATTCTCCCCCTCCTCGTAGGTCGTCTTTGGCCTAGATGTAGTGGTGCGTGGCGCTGCCGGCTTCTGAGTTGCCCTTGTTCCCGGTCCGGTCCCATACACCGAGAAAAACGTCCCGGCAGTACTCGTGCCACAGCGAACTTGAACGCCGATAATGGATATTCCGTCAACCTAGGAGCGCCGGAGTGCCGAGCTTTATACGTCAAGGTCGACCAGCAGGGTGCCAGATTCAGAACTAGGGCTTCCAGAGGTTCAAGTCGGACCAATTAGCGGGAAAGCCCATACTCACATTCGGTGAGATGAGTTCGGACCCGTCCGGTGCTTGAAGCTTGATGTCGAGTTTTCTGATTTGCGTCTTGAAGGTCAGGTGCCAGTTTGTGCCACTCGTGTGTGATCTGAGCATGAAGGCCAGGGCCGCGGCGTAGATATAGAGCCTCTGATGTGCTTTGGGCGTGACCGTGAAGCCGGGTTCGAGCAAGTGCGCTAGGAGCTCCCCGGCTGTGTCATGTTCGCGAAGTGAGAGAGGCCTTTTGAACGCGCGGTTGAAAAGACGCGAGCCGTGGGCACACGTGTTTCGAAAGTCGACCATCATACGCAGCACAGCACCAAAACGGCTGGGGTGGGCGAATCCGAACATGCGGGCGACCGAGCGCGCGTCCGGGGTCTGCATGAGCTCGTAGAGGAATGGCAGATTTCCGAAGCTCAGCACTTCAGTGACAGCCCAGATGGGCACATCTTGTTCCGGGTACTTCAACAGGTGGTGTTTGATGAAGTCTTCGTCTTCCGCCCCGGAAGAAACAGCTTCCCGCCAGGTCTTCGTCCATGCGTCAAACTTTGTGTGCTCGCCGACTGGTTTATCGCAACTTTGCGTATCCAAATATTCTTTGGATGCATGAGCCGCCACGTTCCTCGAGGCGAGCGTGTGGGCGATGGCAGCCCTTAATCGCACCTCGAACTCAAGCAGGCCTTCCTGGCAGATCCGAGCCAACTTGAAGTCGAAGGCTTCCAGCTTCATGACGTGCTCGATGCTCGCACCAGGTATGTAATCGTCTGACCGGTACTGGTGCAGGCGAGCATCGATTGTGTCCGCGGGGAGCAGCCTCCGGAAGACGTATCGGTACGCGCCGGAGCGGAAGTAGCCGACTCGTGTCAGGAAGTTGAGCGCCTCGGCGCGGTCAGGAATCGCGAGGCCACGGACTTCGAGTTGTTGAAGCAGCTCGTCGCGCTCTTTGAATTCCTTCGTATACTCCACACTTCACCGTTTGTCGCACAATGAAAATCGCCCCCTTGAGCCGAGGCTCAGAGGGGGGCGATGTCTGATAAATAGAATCTAACACATTCGCCACAGAGGGGTTTGTATGAGCCTCCGTTTGAAAGAGGAGAGCATACGCGCCGGTGGTGGGGCAGCAGGAGTGCGCCTCATATGCAAGACAAGCTACAAAATGGCTGGCGACTCTGCAGGAGGAGGGCTCCCCGCCTGCTTGGCTTGGCGCAGGTACTGGTAAACAGTCTCCCTGCTAATCCCGTAATCATGAGCAAGAACGACTTTTGGAATCCCGCTGTCAGCGCGTTGGACCATTTCGGCGGCTCGTTCCGGTGTGAGGGTCTTTTGCCGTCCTTTGTACGCGCCGCGTTGCTTGGCCAGGGCGATGCCTTCACGTTGGCGTTCCCTGATGAGGGAGCGCTCGAATTCGGCGAAGGCGCCCATGACGGAGAGCATGAGGTTGGCCATGGGGGAGTCCTCGCCGGTGAAGACCAGGCTTTCTTTGACGAACTCCACGCGCACCCCTTTGCGGGTGAGGTCTTGGACGAGAGCACGTAAGTCGTCAAGGTTTCGGGCCAGCCGGTCCATGCTGTGCACCACCACGGTGTCCCCGTCGCGGGTGAACCGCAGCAGTTCCGTGAGTTGTGGCCTACCAGTGTCCCTGCCCGAGGCTTTATCCGTGAAGACCCGGTCCAGAACCTGGCCTTCGAGTTGGCGCTTCTCGTTCTGGTCCAGAGTGCTCACGCGCACGTACCCGATTCGTTGTCCGGCCACTGTTCCTCCAACCTCTGCCTGTGAGGTTGAGTCCTAGACCCGTCCTGCAACGAAGTCAAGACCAAAACCCTCGGGCGTCAGGTTTGGGTGTGCCTGAACTAGACGAAACGCTTGGCCAAGCGCCCCTGTGGCGCCCTTGTCATCGGACCACCCACACAGACTGACATTCCCGGATATGGAACAGTCTGAGCTTCTCCGCGCCCAAATGCCTAAGCTGCTCAAGGCGCGTCAATAATGGCTAGTTGGCCGGTTGTGTCAGGGACGCCAGGAAATTGCGCGTGCAGCGTCTCATTTGCAGTCATCGGCGCCTCGCCGAGGGAGCGCATGCGAAGAAGTGCAACTGCGGAGATTAGGAACCAGGCGATGTTCGTGACCACGGACGGCCATGCTTCGTGGAAAGCACCATTGACAATGAAGGCGCAAGAGCCCAGGAGATTCGCGGTCTGGAAGCCCCTGCCGGCTTTCAGCCAACCCATGGACACAGCCAGGTAAGCACTGAGTATTGCAATCGCCCCTGCCCAACCTGCGATTTCCCACAGCAGTTCCATGATGTCCTTTCAAAGGTAAGGCCCGGTTGTAACCGTTAGCGGAGTAAAGGGCGGCTATAGGTGTTTGCCTCAGGAGGATCATCGTCGAACCAGCGTTCACACGGCGCTGCCCAAGGATCCGATCCGTTGTACTTCAAGGCAATTATGCGAAGGACTACCCTTTAGATCAATTGCATTTGACTGAAGCCATGGTTTAGAACTTCTTAACATGGATATTGATCCGCGCCGCCTGCGCGTGCTTCTTGCGATTGCTCGTACGGGCGGTGTGCTCGCCGCGGCTGATGAGTTGGGGATTACGGCGTCGGCAGTATCCCAGCAGCTCAGCAAATTGGAAGACGAGACGGGGCACGCCTTGGTTGTGCGTACACCCAAAGGCTCGGTTTTGACACCCTCCGGCCTCGCGATCGCAGAAGCCGGCGAAGAGATCGAACGCGCACTCAATGTTGCCCGCTCCCGCATGGAAGGCGGGGCCAAGGTCGCAGGGGTGGTGCGGATTGGCGGTTTCACCAGCTTTATCCGCACAGTGTTGATCCCACGCCTGCCCGAGTGGCGCAGCCAATACCCCCAATTACAGATCCGGATCGTCGAGGGCGACTTCCCTGCGCTGACGCGGTTGCTCCGTCAGCGCCAGCTCGACGCCGTCGTGGTCGAGCTTGACTCAACGACGGCCGGACAACGTGCACTTTCCGCCGGCATGACCGAGGAACCGCTACTGGACGAGCCATGGAAGCTGGTGGTTCCGACGGGTGCCCTGCTCAGCACCGAAAACATCGACCTTTCCCGTCTGCCGCTTCCATGGCTCGGCGTCGAGTCCTCCGCGGCCAACGCTTCTGTCCTGGGCCGGCTCCGTGAGTCAGCGGGCGCCTGGATTGAAACTATCCACCAGTACCAAGACACACTGACCGCTTTTGCCCTCGTCGCTGCCGGCGAGGGCATCGCCGTCGTGCCCACCCTGGCCTTGAGTGGCATTGTTCAGGATGGGGTGGACGTCCTGGACGTCCCTGGTCTGGGTACACGACGCATCGTTCTGCGGCGGTTCGACCCGCGCCGGTCAACCAGCGCGCCGATAGACACCGTTGCACGCCTCCTACGGGAATCGGCTGCAGCGTTCGACACACGATCGACATCCTGACCGACCTCACGTTCAACCATCGTCATCGTCTTCGCTTGCAGGGTCCGGGCTTCGGCTGGCTTCGGAGGGCGCGGCCACTACGAAGTACATATACCGCATCGTCGCCAAAGCACCCGCCGCTTTTGCCTTTTGCTGACCTGAGTGCAGGATGCGAGGGCGGTAAGTTGCAAGCGAAGCTGACCCCTCTTTCCCAGCGGACAAAGAGTCCTTAAGGTGCGGCTGGCATAGATTTCTTGAAGTAATTACTACTTCTCTATTGCGTTGTTTGTGATCACAGCTAAGTTGGAGGTGGCACTTCTCACGGAGCTTGGGCGGGTTGTGGTTGCTTGCCGCATGCCGTCTTTACCCGCATCGGTCTAAGAAGCAGCGTGTCTCACCGTGCCAAAAGGATTGTATTGACTGACGAACTTACTGCAGTGTGCGGACATGCTGAGATTTCCGCCGACGCGGGCGCGGGTGATGCGAAGGCTCTGAAAAGAGTGACCGTAGGAGCGAACCTCGTCGGCAATCGAGCCGTTGGTCTGGCACGTCTTTTTGACTACGACGACGGATATAGGCCGGCCTGCATTGATGGGCAAGTTCACCCGGCACTCGCCAAGCCGCTCCAGCGGTCATCGACGTTGATACCAGCGGCGGTCTTGCCATGAATGCGACAGTTACAGACAATCTCCGCCATCCGATAGCTCTGGGCAGGAATCCGGCCGAAAGGATATCAATGGGCGACAGCGCCAGTACGACAGTAAACGCACAACAGATCCTTGTCCCGGGGGAAGCACGGGGGGAGGTGGCAGCTAGCGAGCGAATGCTTAGCTTCTGGGGCGGCGTCGATCCGTTGACCGGAATCGTCATCGACCAGCGCCATCCACTTCACGGCGTTTCCCTGGCCGGAAAGATCGTGGTCCTCCCCAAAGGGAAAGGATCCAGCACGGGAAGCTACGTCATGCTTGACGCCTTGGTTGAAGGGGCAGGCCCGGCAGGCATCCTTATGAACAAAGTTGACGAAATTATCTCCTTGGGAGCGGTTGTGTACGACGAGTTCTATTCAAAAACGATTCCCGTTCTGGTGCTCAATGACGAAGACTTCTCGCGTGCTTTGACGGCCACGCATGCAGAAATCCTCGCGGAGGGGCAGGTGGTCCTTCATGGGTAGGCTCCACCAACGTGACGTTCCGGTGTCTTTGCTTTCCCTCTCCAAAGAAGATCTGGAGATGCTCGACGGAAGCCATGGCAAAGCTGCGCAGCAGGCTATGCGAATTATCGTTCGCATGGCTCATATCCAGCAGGCCACGGAGCTGGTCGATATTTCCCACGTGCACATTGGGGGAAGCATTTACACGGGCAAGGGAAGCCTGAACGTCATAGAAGAGCTGGTTTCCAATGGGGCTCAGGTTCGTGTCCCCACCACGGTCAACTCCATTTCCATCGACCGAAGCCAGAGAGGGGTTTGGAACAGCGGCAACGAGTTCGACACCAACGCAGGTCGGTTGGCAACAGCACTTGAAGCAATGGGTGCAAACCCTATCTTCTCCTGCACACCCTACGTGTTCCCAAAGACGCCCCAGTTTGGACAAAACGTTCTGTGGGCGGAGTCCAACGCGATCGTTTATGCCAATAGCGTGATAGGTGCTCGGACAAACCGTCACGGGGACTTCATGGACGTGTGCGCTGCACTGACCGGACGCGTTCCAAAATCAGGCCTGCACCTGAGCGAGAACCGACGCGGAACCCTTCTCGTGCACGTCCCGGATGTAGCCGGTGCTGACCCAAGCTTCTATACCGTTTTGGGATACCTCATTGGGAAGCACGCCGCGGCGGATATTCCTGTAATCGAGGGAATCCGGCAAAAACCCTCTCTTGAAGAGCTTAAGAGCCTCTGCGCGACGCTCGCCACCTCCGGGGCTGTCGGGATGTTTCATATGGTGGACGTGACACCGGAGGCCCCGACACTGGAGGCTGCTCTTGGCAACGTCGAGCCGCAGCGCCGGTTCGACGTGACGAAGGACCAGCTTCGCCAAGTTTGGAACGAGCTATCAAGTGCTTCCAGTACCACTCTAAGCATGGTGGCAATGGGAAGCCCACACGCGACCTTGGGCGACCTGGCCGAACTCAGGGCCCTTGTTAGTGGGAAGAAGAAGCACCCTCGCGTCGAGTTCCTGATTACTACTAGCAGATTCGTGCGTGACCGAGCCCAAGAGCTCGGCATCGTGAAGGATTTGGAAGAGTTCGGAGTGCGGATCAGCACCGATACCTGTTTATGTATGTTCAATAGCAGCCGCGTTCCATCAGACGCTACCGGCATCATGACTAACTCCGGGAAGTTTGCGCACTATGGCCCAGGATTGATCAGTCGGGGAATTTACTTTGGCGCCGCAAAGGATTGCGTTGACTCGGCTATTGCCGGCAAGCCGGTCATTAGCGAACCTGGCTGGTTGCGGTCTTGAAAACCGTTGATACCTCACGCTGCAAGGGGGAGTTGTAACCGATGCGCCGCAGTTAGGCCATTCGGACAGGATTGCAGTAGACAGCCATGCAACTTAAATAAGCTGGCTATGCCGGTTCAAGGCCCCTAGACGATAGGGGGTAAAGAGGATCCGGGCCGGTCGTGGGGCCTGCTTCGGTCCTTCTATGTCATTGCAATCCCCGGCCGCCACGTTCCTTCTGCCACACCGGACTCAGGCCTGTCATGCTGGCGGCTTCCTCCAGACCCGGACCGCGGCGACCAGTGCATCGTGGCCCAGTACAGGTTCTTCATCCGGTCCAGGAATCAGGACATGGAACGGTTCCAATGTAGTGCCGTCTTTCAGCTCTACGGTCCCCGCAAGTACCACGACAGCCACGGGACCGCGTCCGGCCCCGACAAGGAATGGGGCCCTAATCTGCAGCATTTCAATCGAACCGCCGCAGACTTCCCGCCTCGTCATGAGGTTCAGGTTTCGGGTAGGGCCCTGAATGACTTCCACGGCGACGTCCGCCTCGCCGGCGAAAACAGCACGGGAACCCAACGCGAGCTGCCGCGGCCGGCCGTCAATGATCATCTTCAAAGAGCCCTTGGTTCCCATCAGGAAATGGCGGTCGACTCCCGGCAGCGATGAAAACGGGCCGCTTTCGACAATGTCAGCGAGGCTTAAGCGCCAGTCGAAGTCCGCGTACCCGGCACCCTGCGGTGCTAGGGCGATCTCGCGGGTGATTCCACCACCATTTTTCCAGTGCACCGGCGGAAGCAGAGAGGCGTAGAGCACCGACCGGACGGCGCCGGTGGTGCTTCCTGAGGAATTGGATCCAGGCATCGTGCAGCCTTTCAATTGTCGGAGTTTGGTGCCGTCGAGGAAGCGGTTGCTATCGGGGCTGCCAGAAAGGGGATGCCCGGCAGTGGCGACGCCGGGTTTCCTGATTGCCCGACACGACCGTTTGTCCTGCCCGTTACGGCACTGATCAGGAACCTACATGTTGAACAGGACACGGGTCCGGCGGGAGTCTTCGGAGGGTCCGTGGTCTGATGAGGCGCAATTGTTCGCCGGGTATGATCGGCGGCGACCATCAGTCCTCCGTAAGGTTTTTCGCGGACTCCGGTGTCATTACGCGGAAGCCGAATTCATGGTCGTAACCGTGGATCTCCCTGGTATCCAGTGCTGACATGAAGTCGAGGATCCCGGGTGTGATGGTTTGGCCAGGCACGAGAATGGGGAACCCGGGCGGATAGGGGGTAACGAAGCCGGCCGATATAACTTCTTCGCCTGCTTCGAGCCTCTGTCCGATGTCTGTGGCCGAAAGGTACTCGGTTGCGCCGGTTTCGTAAGTGTCGAAATAAGCGGCTCTGAGGTCGCCGTCCGGCGTCTCGGGATGGCAGCGGTACCTTTCGGCAAAGTGGGAAAAGTCCGGTAGGGCCGGGGGAGCGGTGGTGAGCCTCAGGACCCGTGATGCCCGGGCTTCGGTTGCCCGGGGGCTAAGGGCTCGTTGTTCCTCTTCAAGGGCTTCGGCGAGCTTAACCAGGACCTCGATGAGGTAGGCCACCGAACTACGTGACGTGCCGATGTTGGTCATGAAGAGCACGCTGTTCCGGGAGGTCTTGTTGATCTGGATGCCGAACCGGTCCATCAGATGCGTGTGCTTGAATGTGTCACCGTCGATGCCGGTGAGCCCGATATAGAGAGTGAGCCGGCTTGGGTCAACGACGAATTCGTCCCGCCGCCAGGCTTCGTCCATGGCTGCCAGTCCCTCACGGAGGGGGTTTTCGTAGCTTGTTTCCCTGTATTGGCCGGGAACCAGCTCGGCGGTGGAGAGGATGCGGAAGTACTTCTTCAGGAGGCGGTGCTGACTCACGGCTTCAGTGATGCTGATCGCGAGGTCGGCTTGTTTCTGGACCAGTTCAAAGCCTTCGAACTCCGCCTGGCGCCGTCCGATGTCCAGGGAGGCCAGGATTTGGTAGTTCGGTGAGGTCGACGTGTGGGTCATGTAGGCCTCGCGGAACGCCTCTTCGTTCAGGCGGCTGAAGTCTTGGTCGTAGACATGGATCATGGACCCCTGCCGAAGGGATGTCAGTGTCTTATGTGTGGACTGGGTCGCGTAGACGCGCAGGCGTGCCTGCTGAGGATCCGGGATAAGTCGCGTTGTCAGCCACAGGTCATCATTGATTGGTGCGTGAGTCTCCGGGTCGAACAGATCCGTGCGCTGCTGTTCGTACCGGGCTGCGTAGCCAGGATCCCGGAACATGGCTTCGAGTTTGCGCGCGGATGTCATCGCGGTGCGGCGCCGGTACACGGGGTGGAAACCGGCGAACGCGAACCAAGCTTCGTCCCAGAGGAACACCAGGTCGGGTTTTATGGCGAGGCATTCGCTCATGACGCGTTCGACGTCGTACACGATTCCGTCGAAGGTGCAGTTGGTCAGGGCAATCATCTTAACCTGATCCAGCCTTCCGGCCCGGCGGTAGTCGAGCAACATTTTCTTGATGCTGGACAGGGGAACGGCCCCGTAAAAGGAGTACTCGTCCAACGGGTAGGAATCGAGGTAGGCGACTCTGGCCCCTGCCAGCATGAGTGCGTAGTGGTGGGATTTGTGGCAGTTGCGGTCCACGAGCACGACGTCTCCGGGTTTCACAATGGACTGGTGCACGATTTTGTTGGCGGTCGAGGTGCCATTAGTGACGAAGAAGGATTTCTGCGCCCCGAAGGCCCGGGCCGCAAGAGTCTGGGCTTCTTTGATGGAGCCGTGCGGGTCCAGCAGAGAATCCAGACCGCCGGAGGTCGCCGACGTCTCGGCGAGGAACAGGTTCAGGCCGTAGAACTCGCCCATGTCGCTGATCCACTTCGAGTTCACGACGGATCCCCCGCGCGAGAGGGGGAGGGCATGGAAGACGCCGGCCGGTTTCCTGCTGTGGCTCTGCAACGCCGTGAAAAACGGCGTTTCGTAGCGGTCGTTGATTCCCCGGAGCAGGGACAGATGCAGTTCAAGACTGTCAGCCCTGAGGAATATGCGGCGGAAGCGCCGGGTCAGTGACCCGGCGAGTTTCTCGATGGCGACGCCGGCAACAAGGTAGAGATCCAATTCCGGCCGCAGCCCTGCCAACTTGTCGGCAAGCATCAGGATTCGCTGGATCGGCCGGAGGGGATCGAGGTCCTCGCCGGCGAACGCAGCCAGGAATTGACGCAGATCCGGGCCCAGTGGATGCCCGGAGGCAGTACAAAAACCCGGCCGGATAATGCAGGCTTGGATATCGGGATTCAGCAAGATCGCGACCAGGGCGTCCTCAAAGCTGGGGACAACGTTTACTTCGTAGTCAAAGGCGTCGCCTTGGCGGCGCTGGCGGCGCATCTCAGCGCGAAGGGCCTCGCTCTCTTCCACAGGGCAATCGTCGATAACGAGCACTTCGAATTTGGGCTTTAGCCGGCCGCGGGAGGGTTCGTCTCCAGTGACGGTCTGTTCGCCTTCTTCCGGTATGAGGGCATTGCCTTCCTCGATGCTGTGCGGGGACCTCTTGATGCCGCGCTTGACGTTTTCGACGATCTCAAAGGCATCCTTGTACTCGCCGGCCTCCATCTTGGTGCGCAGGTCGCTGACCTGTTGGAGGCCGGGAAATGCCCAGTAGGGCTCGATGGCTTCGAGTAATTGAAGCAATCGGCGGATTTCGCTGTGGAGATGAATGCCGGCGGCGCCGCCCGGGGCGGGCGTGACAAGCTGCTTGGCGGCATAGGAAAGGAAATCCCAAGTGTCGATCCGGAAGCGCCATGCGCTGCTCGGTGTTCCTACCTGTAAATTCTCAAGGATGTTCTGCGGCATTATTCGGTTCAATCTCACTTAGTCGTGTCTGCCTCGTTGCAGGACGGACTGTCGAAGTTCCAGGGATGTGCCGGATGCGGCACTGGGTCGGCGTCCACGGCAGCGCTCAGGTGGGGCTAGCCCAGTGACTGCCCGCCTTGGTTATGGCTTGAGCAGGCCGTGGGCGGCTGCCACCCACGGACCTGTCCGCTGCCCTTATCAGAATGGTCGGGAGGCTAAGGCAGCTCAGCATGGCTGGTCTCGGTTGGCCGGACCAGCCCTTCCAGCGCCTCGGCCAGGGCGTGCGCGCCGGCCTCGGCGTCGTCATTTTCCACGTGTTCTTCGGGTGAGTGGGATATTCCACTGGGGTTTCGGACGAAGAGCATTGCGGTAGGAAGGACCTCGGACAGGACGCCAGCGTCGTGGCCTGCCCCGGTATCCAGAACGGGGGCATCCGGGAGAATTACTTGAAGCCTGTCTTTGAGCTGGCGGTCAAAGTGGACCGTCCTGCTCAAGGACTCCTCGCGCAGTTCAACGGAGCATCCTTCTTCGGCTGACAGAGCCTGGGAGCGGGTGAGAATGTCCTCGATCACGGCTGCGGTGACGGCGTCGTCCGGGTGCCGGACATCGAGCCACAAGTCAACACGGGAGGCGATGACGTTTGTGCCGCCCGGCACAGGCTGGACCCTTCCGACGGTTGCCCGTGCCTGCGGGTGGCCTTTGGCGCTTTCGCGGATGGCGATGATGATTCTGGCGGCGGCAATCATCGGGTCTTTCCGGTCTTCCATCAGGGTCGTTCCGGCGTGGTTGCCCTGGCCGTAAACGGACAGCTTCCACCGCCCGTGGCCAAGGATGGAGGATCCGATAGCCACTGACCTGTCGAGGTCGATCAGGCCGCGGCCCTGCTCAACGTGGAGTTCGACGAATGCGCCGATCTTGGACAAGGTTTCGGTATCCTGGCCGATGAACCGAGGGTCCAGTCCGTTGGCAGCTGCAGCTTCAGCGAAGGTGGTCCCGTCCTGATCGCGCAGGTTGCGTGCCTTGTCCGGGTCGATGGCGCCGGTCATCAGCCGGGACCCAAGGCACGCGACTCCAAAGCGGGAGCCCTCCTCTTCGGGAAAGACAGCTATGGCGATGGCGCGCGGCGGAGCGCTCATCCGGCCGCGGAGAATGTCCAGGGCAACCAAGGCCGATGCCACACCGAGGGGGCCGTCATAGGGCCCGCCGCCTGGTACGGAGTCCAGATGGCTTCCTGTGACCAGGGCGTCGTCCCGATCGCCGGAGGCGGTGTCCCACCACGCCCAGATCACGCCATTACGGTCGTGCTCGACCGAAAGTCCGCGCTTGGTGGCCTGCTCGATGAACCAGGAGCGCAGATCCAGTTCAGCGGTAGAGTACACCGGCCTTGTATAACCGCCCCGTTGGGGATCGGTTCCGGTCGAGGAGATCTGATCCAGGAGACCGGCCACTGATACGGTTTGGAGAGAGGGGTTGACGTTCACGGCGTTCCTTTGAAAGCTGGACGGCATCGGCAGTTAGTGGGTGGCTGGTTGGCTGCGGACGCCGACCCGGAATTCCTCGGGCACCGGGGCGGCCCCGGTGGCAAGATCCGCGGCGAACTGGCCGATGAGGGGCGCGAACTTGGCGCCGTGACCGGAACACGGGGAGACCACGGTGATGTTTTCTGCCTTGTCGATAATGAAATCTTCCGTCGGGGTGTTCGTGAACAGGCACGTCGTCTCCGCGTAGGGTTCCGGAACCAGTCCAGGCAGGTACTCCTTGACGTAGTCGATGACGCGCTGCCGGTTTGCCGGGTCGATGCGGCCGTCCTGCGCGGACGCGGACGGAAGAATTTTCCCGCCGTTGTATTCGGCAACTTTCTGCCCGCGCCACTCCGCGTCGCGGCCGCCGGGCAGTCCGTAGGTCTGGATCCCTTCCCGCTTGTGGATGAAAGTGGGCCAGTTCTCCGCCGGCTCGGGCGAGCCGTCCTTATAGGGGAAGTGGTAGGCCTGCTCCTGCCTGACGTGGATGCGGGGAACCTGTGCCAGGAAGGCTTCCGGCAGGGACAGGTTGCCCAGCAGGTCCGGGAGCCAGCCGCCTGCACTGACGATGATGTTCTCTGCTTCGAGCTGCCGGCCGTCTGCCGAATGCACCGTATACGCCTTGCCGGAGGGCCGCAGGGCGCTGACTTCCCAGCCTGTCTCCAGTTGGGCGCCCTCGGCGACGGCCAGGTCAACCATCGCCGTTACCGTCGTTTCCGCGTCGATGACTCCCGCCCCGGGGTGCCACAGCACGTTGGTGTCGAAGGCAATCTGAGACCAGCGGGAGCGGGCTTCGTCGGCGGAGAGCAACTCGTGCTCCACACCATTAGCCGCCAGAACCGACGCAAGCCGCTCCGGCTGACGGGTCGATCCATAATCAACGGCACCGGTGGGCGTGATGAGCTGCTTGCCACTTAGACGGGCCAGCTCATCCCATCCAACCTTTGACTCCACAACGAGGCGGGTGTAGAAGTCTTCGGGGTAGGCGTACCGGAAAATGCGTGCCGAGCCGTGGGAGCTGCCGGCATGGTTCGCTGGCACAGACCGCTCCAGAATGGTCACTTCATGTCCTTGCGAGGCCAGTTGCCACGCTGTGGCCGCCCCGGCAAGACCGGCACCAACGACGACGTATTTGGAGACTGTCATGTGAAGACTTTCTGCTGAGCGGATCCTCGGTGATCCTGCCGGATGGTGGATTTGGCCCCGCCCGAGGCGGTGGGTCTATTCCAGTTAGCCACCAGCCGCACCACCGCGTCCAATATCTTTTAGCTGCAGATTATTAGCGAATCAGCAATAATCGAAAGATGGAACTGCGACAATTGCGCTATTTTCTCGCCGTAGCGGAAGAGCTGCACTTCGGCCGTGCAGCGGAGAAACTGCATATGTCCCAGCCGCCCCTCACGGTTCACATCCACCGCCTCGAGAAAGAGCTCGGCGCGAAGCTGTTTGACAGGTCGACACGCAGAGTATCCCTGACCCCCATGGGGGAGTCGTTCCACAACCGGGTCAAGGCAGTGCTGGAGGACCTGGAGGACGCCGTTGCGGAAATTCATGATGTAGGCAGCGGGCGACGGGGCCGATTGCGCGTCGGCTTCGTCAGTTCGGCGAGCTATACCGTCATTCCTGAAGCGGTGAGGCGGTTCCGGGAACTTCAACCTCGGATCGACCTCGTGCTGCGCCCCCTGACCAGTGGCGAACAGGTGGACGAATTGTTTGAGGACGCCCTGGACCTGGGGCTGATCCGGGACCCCGAGCCTGCCCCCGGGTTGACGCTGGAGCCGCTGCTTACAGAAAATCTGGTAGCCGTCATTCCGGAAAGACACCCCTTGGCCCTGCGTCAGGAGATCGTGCCCGAGGACCTGGCGGAGGAAGGGCTGATTCTTTTCCCCTACCGCCTGATGCCCGGATTCGTCTCGCAGGTTCTGAGAATTTTCGCGTCGGGAGGTCGCAGACCCACCGTGGTACAACAGGCAATCCATCAGGAGACCGTGGTGGGACTTGTCGCGGCAGGCTTGGGCATCTCCATCCTCCCGGAGTCCATATCGCGGTTCCAGATGGCAGGGATTGTCATCCGGCCGATCACGACCGGCCCCAAAACCTCACTGCTGATAGCGCAGGCAGGCCGACCTGCCCCGGCTGCGGCACAGTTCGTAGCGTGCCTGCACGAGGCAGTGACTGCTGCCGCCGCGGCTGAACCGATACCGGAGGCGTAGCGAAAAGCATCGGCGTCCTATTGCCGGCGTTGGAGCGAGTCCCCTGGATCCAGCAGGAGACCACTTCTCCGGCTGTCAGCACCAGGGCGTCCGGGCCCTCCTTCCTGCCTCCCTGCAAAATGAGGGTGCACCGAACCAGGTGCGGCGGGACACCGGAGTCCTTCCACAGCCGGCCCTCCTGCGGGAGGCCGCTGAGTGGGCTGCCCCGGAAATTTTTCTTTTAAGCCGTTGCGTGATATGTGATCACAAAGTAGGCTTGAACTAGCAGACCACGCAAGCTAAGAAATCCACATATTGCCGCTGCTGCCAAGGCGGAACCCCTACCCGAGCCAACCTAAGGAAGATTGCCATGAAGAAAGTGGCATCAGTGAACGCGAACACCAGCACGATTCTTCTCGAAAATCCCCGCCCGGCTGTGGTGCCCGGTGCGTTGCTGGTGCAGGAGGTTGGGTGCTGTGGGGAGTTCTCCCTGGATTGCCCGTATTGCTGGAGTTCCGATGCTGGGTCTCCGGTCCAGGACATCCAGTACGCCAACCTCTACTAATTCCTCCTCGGGCATTCTCTGTGCCTGGTTGCTGCAGAGCGGCGCCGGATAAGCAGACCGGTAAGAGTCACAACAGATTTGTCTTTCCACTTCTCGTCTACCTCGAAAGAGCCAGCGAAATGATCCAGGTATACCCTTCGAACCGCGACGAGCTTGAGCGGCAGAAATGGCAGCAGGCGAAGTGGAGCACGATTAAGCAAGAAGACCTCATCGCCTTGAGCCTTAGGAACGGGACAGTGGCCGTGGGAACCGTTGACGACCACACTTCCGACCGCTCGGTGTTCTGGCTGTGGCTCTCCCAGACGGGCGAGCGTCGCTACTTTCTCTCGGCTGAGGTAACCGGAGCCTGGGCGCCGCCCCAGTAATCCAGACGAAGGGCCGCTGGTCAGTTTTTCTTTCTCCCTGAACGCTGTTGGCCAATCGCCTGCTTTCACGCGCGATCACCAGGCCCTATGCCTGCCTGTGGCACGGTGTTGCCGGCCACAGGTGGAGGCATCTGCTCGCGTGCTGGCCGGATGGGGCTGATTACGAAGGCGGGCTTCTGACGTGCTCAATCGGGGTGGGGACCTCTCCGCCTGTCATCTGGTCCGCATTGAAGCGGACCGAGGCTTCGTTGCCTACTTTGGGGTGGCCCCCCGCACCCCTTCCCCAGCGCGCACGTCGCCACTGCGTGATGGAGGGCCGGCAGACCTGGCCTGCGGCAGTTTGGCCGGTGCCGAAATCGATGCCTCGACTCGAGGCCAGCGGGTTTCATGCCGCCGGCCGAGTTGTTGCCGTCGGCGGCACCCGGTTAGCCAATGAAGGCCTCCGCCCGCCCGGAGGCCTTCCCCAATACATAGCGAGATGCAGAACGCTGCCTTGCCCGGCGGAATTCAGGGTTGCTGGTGCCCGGAATCACTGGGGCCGGATACCGCGCCCGGCCAGACGCCCCCGGCGGGCATTAGGCGTCGGACAAGGGTGTACGGTCGATGCGGGCAGGCCATTTCTCGGTGAGATGCGAGATCTCCAGGTTCGAGCCGAACGCTGCTGCTTCCGGATCGACCCACGCGAATGCCAAAAAGAGGCCCGAGACCGGGTCTTCGGCGGCGCTCGTGACGTACCCTACGACCGCACCGTCCTTAGACACCGGTGCACCGGGAATGATGGCGTGGCGCTGGTCCTGCATGGTTAGGCGGACAAGGAGGCGGTGTCCAGGGCGGGGCCCTTGGCCGACGGGACAGTTCCGCTGCGGAAGGGCGGCCTCATAGGGATTGTCCTGCGGTCCATACTCGATGCCGAAGGCCGGAAGCCCGTTGGTGATGCGTAGAGCGCCGAATGCTTCGTCCCCTACCGGGACCAGACCGTGCTGTGCACCCGTTTTGACCAGGAGATCCCACATATGGAGACCGTGTTCGGTAGAAGTGTAGAGGGTCCATCCTCCCAGTCCGGTCTCATTTTCGGCGATGACACGGACCGGGACCCCTCCGATGTCGAGCAGCGGCGCTTCGGTTGAGCCCCTTTTTGGCAGCACTCCTCGACTGACCGAGCTAAGCACTGCCGATGCGCCAGGGCCGATAATCGCCAGCCCAGTGGTCGCGGATGTCACGTCTGAGACGATGACACCGTCTGAGTGCGGGGTCTCCTGACGCAGGTGCCACACGTCCTCCGGTGTGCTGCCGATGACCAAAAAGGTGTCGTGTGCGGTCCGGACGAGGGTCAGATCGGCGGCGATGCCGCCGGCTGTGCTTGTCACGAAGACTCCGCGACTATGGTCGACCGGCAGGGCAATGTTCGCGGAGAGGATTTCCTGGAGGTGCTTTTCAACGCTCTCTCCGCGGACCTCAAACGCTTTGACCGCACCCCGGTCGACGAGTCCCACCCGGGCGGCAGCCTGGCGTGCCTCTGCTGTGATGTTGGGTGCCCATCCGTAGGTTCCCCAGGCGTCGCGCTGGACTGTCGGGATGTCGGTGACGGTTGTCGAGGTGTACCAGAGCGGTCGTTCCCAGCCTCCCTGGCAAGTGCCGAATACTGCCTGAAGTGCCTCCTGGCGTCCGTAGAAGGGTGTGGTGGCGAACTTGCGGAGTTGGTTCGACTGCTTGCGGGGGTGGCTGATGTCGTAGACCTCATCGTAGTTCTCACTGGCCCGTGCGATGCTGGCGCTGCGGGTGAGGTGTGTCTGGTCGAACCGGCGGAAGTCCAGGGTTGTTGTGTCGATTCCGGGGTCACCGGTGACGATCCAGTCGGCGAGGACCCCGGCGACGCCGGCGGACTGGGTGAGCCAGACGGACTCGCCAAGCCAGAGTCCCTTGATCCCCGGGACCTCTCCGAGGAGTGGGTTCCCGTCCGGAGTGAACGAGAAAATTCCGTTGTAGCCGTCCTCGGGTTCGCAGCTGTTCGCCTCCGGAACGAGCCTGCGGAGTTCGTCCCATCCGTCAGTCAGATCATCCCAGGTGAGTGCGTGGATGGCGGGTTCGACCCGGGTGCGGGCGAACTCGGTCGGGGAAGCGATCTCGGTCTGGTCCACGGGGATGACGCGATGCTCGTAGGTCCCCCAGGTGAGCCGCTCGCCCATTTGGCGGAAGTATGAGCCGGTGGCCTGGTGCCGGACCATTGGGCGGTCCACTTCGACTTCCTCGCTGAAACCTGACAGGGAGGGAAGCGGGCTGGTGTGGGAGGAGCAGTGTTCCATGGGAACCATGGGAAGCTCCAGCCCCAAGAGTTTCCCGAGCCCGGGTCCCCACAGTCCGGCGCATACGACGACGATATCTGCGGCGAGGAACTGGGTTCCTTCCGGGAGCTTGTCACCTTTGGAAGGATTGCCCGGCACCGGCGGGGTTGCCCGCACCTCGACGCCGGTGATGCGGCCGTTCTCAACCCGGAAGCCGGTGACCTCGGTGTGGCCGTAGAACGTCGCTCCGTTCCCGATGGCACGGCGGGCCTGCCACTCAACCGCACGCACGGCCTTGACCACGCCGTCGGTGGGCGTGTGGAAGCCGCCAAGCACCGTGGACGTATCGAGGCCAGGAAACAGTTCACCGCACTCCTTGGCCGAGACAAGTCGGGACGGGATACCCCAGGACCGCGCCAGGTTGTGCCGGCGGTGAAGGTACGACAGCCTTTCCTCATCGCAGGCCAGCTCAAGCCCGCCCACGCGTTTGAGGATCCACTGCCCGTCAACCGTGGCGCCGTCCAGTTTGTCCAGCGTTCGTCTGGCCAGCTCTGACATTACCGATGAGCCGGTCGTTTGGAACGCAAAACCTGGCGCGTGCGAGGAAGATCCCCCGGTGCGGTAAAGAGGCCCTTGGTCCACCACAGTGACACGGGACATGCCGCGCTGGGTAAGGTCATCTGCCAGGGCTGCGCCGACGACGCCTGCACCGATGATCAGGATCCTTGTGTCTGCTTCAAGCCGAGTGATGGCCACGTATTCTCCCTTACAGTCGGAGACCTCAGCGTCTCCGGATAAAATGTGAGCCGGCTTCGGGACGCGGGATAGGATCCTCGTCAGCGAAGCCGGGGCTGGCACCTTAGACGGGCCAGCCCCAGCAAGATGTCCCCCCAGTGATATGTGATCACAAGTTTCTCGGCAACAGGTTACAAGCGGGGATCCCAATCACACAAGAGTTATCCGAAAAATTTCCACTTGCTTGTCCGCGTGCACACGGCAGCAGTCAGCCTGCTCCTACCGTTTGCCACTTTCTAGGTGGCGGTGGCGCCATGGTCGGCGCTCGGATAGCCGCCATGACCGCGGCAGACACAACCCATATAACCCCTATCGCCGAGACGGCAACTGCGCAGCCACGGCCGGTCGCAGAGGCGGCCACGGCCAGGCCAGGGAGACGAAATTAAGCGGCATGGGGATCTGCCCGGGGAATCCCGTTGCCCCCCATGCCACCGCCGTAAGCACCCTGGAAGCCGCAAACAAAAACAGCGGGCGGCATGCCCTGCCCAAGGCAGCACCTGCTGCCGGGGCCGCGAGACACTGGGCCCCGGGGAGGCGGCAGCCAGCGCACCCCCGACAGCAACATCGTCTAGTTGCTGCACGGCCAGGACGGGGATCGCCACAGCCGAGCCGGCTACGGCCGTCGGGGCGGGATTGAAGCGGCAAGATAGCCAAGCCCACTCATTCTTCGCAGAGACCGTCTTTCAACGAATAAGGGCCTGCGCTCGGACGCCAGGTCGGCGTACGTAGGGGTGGGCGCTCGGCTCCGAGCTGGGGATGCTTGAAATAAAGGAGCATCACCGGGGGGAGCGCGTCCACTGAAAGGCACTGGCATCATGCGCCCACGCCTTCTATGGGTCACCGCAGAGACGATTTACACGGGCGTTACACCCCAGCATTGACCTGATATGTGATCACAGGCTAGGTTTGGTGATCGGGGCCACAAGGTCCACACAATGCTGCGAGTCCGGCAAGACGCTCTGACGAGCCCCATCTGACCTTTCACGAACACTTCCCTCCCTCAAAGGCGGAGGAGAAACGCATGTCATCATCACTGAGCGCAAGGAGCCACCGGTGTCTTCTATAAAGACCACAACACCAGCTACAGACGATGCAGCCACCATGACCTTCAAGCGCCGCTTCCTGACCAAGCTGACCGCAGTCCTGGTCGGAGGGATGTTCCTGGACGGCTACATTCTTGGAATCATTGGCACAGTGATTGGCACCATCGCCACGGAACTGAGCTTCACGCCGATGTGGGAGGGCCTGATCGTGGCCTCCTCGCTGCTCGGCATCTTGGTCGGCTCACCTATAGGCGGCTGGCTCGGGGACAAGTTCGGCCGCAAGCCGCTGTTCATGATTGACATGGGAATCTTCGTCGTCGGCTCGGTTCTCCAGTTCTTCGTCCACGACCCAGGGCAGCTCTTCGTCGTCCGGCTGCTGATGGGAATCGCAGTTGGCGTTGAATACTCCGTTGGCTGGCCGCTGATGTCCGAATTCGCGCCCGCCAGGTTGCGGGGACGACTGATGGGCCTGACCCTGGTCGCCTTCTATGTCGGTTTCATGGTCGCCTTCATTGTGGGCTACGTGCTGACCACTGCCGTCTCCGTGGACTGGCGGATCATCCTCGGCTCGAGCACCCTTCCTGCAGTGATTCTGTTCTTCGCCCGCTTCGGCCTGCCTGAATCACCACGCTGGCTGTGGAGCAAAGGCCGCCATGACGAGGCGCGTGCAGTGGCACACAAGTACATGGAGGCCGGCACCGACATGAACGACGTCGAGCACGAGCACGACCGCCCTGCGGGCAACTTCAAGATGCTGTTCTCACGCCGGTACTGGCGGGCCACTCTCTTCTGCTCGATGTTCTGGCTCTGCGCGGTCACTCCCTACTTCGCGATTGCCACCTTCGCCGAGAGTGTGCTGGAAGGGTATGGACTCGGCCACGGGCTCGCCGGCGGGGTCGGGCTCTCTGCGGTCGCCACCGCCGGCGTCGTCCTCACGGTCATCCTGATCGACCGGGCCGGCCGCCGCGTCCTGACCGTTCCACCGCAGTGGCTGTGCTTCGTGCTCCTGTTGATCATCGGCCTGTGGGTGGGTGCACCGGCCTGGGTTGTCCTGGCCTGCTTCCTGACCTTCTCGTTCTTCAATGCCGGATACAACACGCTGACCGGTATCTACCCTGGTGAGGTCTTCCCGACGGAGATCCGCGGGATCGGCACAGGGTTTGCGACCGCGGTCAGCCGGGTTGGAGCCGGTGCCGGAACATTCCTGCTGCCCTGGTCAATGGCAACCTACGGCACGCAGGTCACCATGCTGATGGCTGCCGGGCTTACCCTCATCGGTGCGATCCTGTCCCAGTGGCTGGCTCCCGAGACCAAAGGGAAATCCCTGACCGAGACAGCTGCGGGCTTCTCCCACTAAAAGGCCCGGCACCTGGTACTCCGACATCTTTCATGGACCATGTCCGCCATACAACCCGAAGTAGGTACCTATGCCGTTCGTACGGATCGATTATCCCGCCGGGAAGGAAAAAGGCTACCGGGAAGCGCTCAGTGATGCTGTTGCGACCGCGCTGACCGAAAGTCTCCACATTCCCTCCAACGACCGCTTTCAGGTCCTGACCGAGCACTCCAGAGGTGCCATTGTTGCAGATCAACGGCACCTGGAAATTGACGGGTCCGATCAAACCATCGTGGTTCAGGCGTTCATTAATGCCGGCCGCAGCACCGAACAGAAGTGTTCCTTCTACAAGGCGACCGCCAGCCACATCAGCCAATTGACCGGGAGCCGCAAGGAAGACATCATCATCAGCATCGTCGAAGTTAGAGGCGAAAACTGGTCTTTCGGAAACGGCGAAGCACAGTACGCCTAGGTTTGCCCTCCCTGCCAGTTCAGTTCCCGGTATCCAGCAGTGGCTGTCGGAGACACTCCGAGCGCGGCTTTCGAACCGCTTGAAAAAGCGAAAGCTGCCGTACAGCTCTAAGCAACAGAAAGTTGGACAAGATGACCCGTATTCATGATGTTGTCGTCATCGGGGCTGGCCCTGCAGGTCTGGCCCTGGCCTACGAACTCCGCGATTTGGATCTCGACATCCAAATCCTTGAAGCCGCCGATGAGATTGGCGGAAGGACACGCAGCGTTCAACTCGCCGGCGCGCCCGTCAATACAGGAGCAATGTTCATTTATCGCGGTACGAGGGCAGAATCGCTGGCGCGGGAACTAGAACAGGAAACCGCTCCCTTCCACCCCAAAACCTATGGCGTCCATATCGACGGCGTAACGTCTGTCGCTCGATCAACTGCAGAGGTCGTGAAACAGCTGCCGCTGTCTGCCGAATCCAAGTCGGCGCTGATTAGGTTCATGGATGACCTGGCAGATGAATATACCGAAAACGTCTCGGAAGGCACCATCACAGACAAGGCGTCCGCGTTGGTCAACGAAACCGTCGCGGCTCGACTTGAAGGGCTGCCTGGACCTGCCCGGAGCATTATTGAGGCCGCAGTTTGCGGCGGCTCGGTAGGGGACGCCGCCCAGCTCTCGGCAAAGTACGCCCTCCGGTACCTGGCCAGCTACATTGCCCACGAACAGGACAACAGGCTTTACCCCGTAAGCGGCATGCAGTCCCTTCCACACGCTCTCGCAGCTAACGTAGCGGAGACCACTACAATCACCACGGGATCCAGGGTCACCAGTGTCAGGGTATCCGGTGACCTGTTCGAAGTCGCTGCCAGCAGCGGAGGCGAAGAAAGGGTTCATCTCGCGCGCCACGTTGTGGCGACAGTACCTGCGCCTCAGCTTTCTCACCTTTGCCCGGGTCTGCCGCAGTGGAAGCTCAAGGCGCTACAGGAAGCGGCAACCCCCGGGAGCACAACTATCACCATCGCAGCCGATGTCCGCGGATTCCCGGAATTCATTCACTGGTCCTTCGTTTCCACAGTGGGGAAGCTGTTCGACGCCGTTCTTAACCCCCAGCCTGGTGTTCTGCCTAGCGACGGGATCATTCGGTTCACTTGCTATGGAAACTCTGCGGGCTTCCTCCCGGGCATCGAGGGGGACGAGGCGCGCATACAACTTTGGATCGACGACTTCCTGGACGTGGCACCGGCGCTTACCGGTCGTATTGTGGGAGCCGAGGTGGCCACATGGGAACACTGCTTCGCAGTGCTGTCACCCGGACGCAACGATGCCTTGCCAGAGCTTCAGCGAAGCGTCGGCAACCTACACTTTGCCAGCGACTACACCTCCGAAACGGCAGGCTCACACGGCGCATATGAGGAAGCACGCCGGGTGGCGGAAAAACTGCGGCGCGTTTTTCAGGAGCAGGCCGGGAAGCCGCCAGCCAATCGATCACTGGCGCATGGATGAGACATCAAAATCATTGCGGCGCGGTACCGATCCCAACTAGCAGCTGAGAACAACGGCCATTCATACTGCATCGAGTGCGGAGGCTGACTCGGAATTCGGTCAGGATGATGTTGCGGGGCCTGCGGCGCTGGTAGGGACCTGCGTCGGTCGGGGAAACCTGGCTGACCAGAGGGATACAGAGGACTAGGGGGTACTTTGTTCCGCCAGCCGTGCCTTGATCCGCTCGCTGGCGTTGACAAGGGAGGCTTCGTTCACCGCGGCGGCGGCGCTCGGATCCCTGTTCCGTGTTGCAGTGATCAGGTCCTGCTGGTAGCGCCACAGCGAGTCATCCTCCGCTGCGTCCAGGGAACCCTGGGCGCCGACAATCTTGTAGGCTCTGCACTGCTGCCATAGTGTCCGGATCATCTGGAGCAGCACCGGGTTACCTCCGGCTTGGTAAAGAATGGCCAGCATCGCCTCGTCGTGATCCAGCAGGGCAATTGCCCGGCCTTCGTCAATCGCCTTCCGCATCAGGTCGTATTCGGACTGCATTCTGCTGCAATCTTCGGCGGTGGCATTTCCTGCGCCCAGGCGCGCGGCCTCCGTTTCCAGGAGTCGGCGAACGTTGTAGACGTGGATCAACTCCTGAAGCGTTAGGCTCTTCACCACAGCACCCTTGTGCGGCTGGCGCACGGCCAGCCCTGCCTCCTCCAGCCGCCGGATCGCCTCGCGTACGGGCGTCACGCTGGTTCCCACCAGCTCGGCGAGGTCGTGTACCTTCAGTCGCGAGCCAGCCGGCAGCTCACCGCTTAGGATCGCGGCATGAATCATTGCGTAGACCCGGTTGGTAAGGAGGGTGGGCTCGACGCGTTGGGATGTGACCACAGATCAAATATACGGTTGTACCTGCAGGGCTCCTCCCGGGGCTCACCGGCGGGGACGTCAGCTCCAGGAAAACTTCGCACCAGGGGTGCTCGCGGTAACTGCTAGTCCGCGTCGTACGTGTTGGCGATGTAGACGTCGCAGTGCGCGTTATGCGCCACGCTGTTGGCGACGCTGCCCAAGACACGTCCGATCCCGTGCATCCTGCGGTTGCCAACCACGATAATGCGTGCCTCTTTGCGGTTTGCTTCCCTGATAAGGGCGTCCGCTGGCCGGCCGGAAACTGCGGAGTAGGTGATCTTGATGTCTCCGCCCAAGGTGTCTGCAACGGTCCTGGCGACGTGTTCTGCCTTGTCGGCGTCGGAGACGATCCATTTGTCACTACCGCTGCCGAATATCCCGGAACGGTCAGCGTCGAAGGCTGACACCACGTGGAGTGTCGCGCTAAGTGCCGTGGCCAGATCCCTTGCAGCCTCTGCGGCTTTTCTGGCCGTGTCGCTGCCATCAACGCCTACAACAATGATTCCACTCACGATCCTGCTCCCTTGCTTGGTTCTGCGACACCGGCTGTAACCTGCATCGTCCGCTCCTTTAATGTTGCTGTTTCACCATCAGGGCGACGCCGGATAGGCTATCCGGCGTCGCCCTGATGCAAGAACGATGCTCCGAGTCAGAGCTCGTTGGGTGCGCCCGGCTCGCCGACTGCGGGGTCCATTCCGTACTTCTCGAGGATCTCCTTGATGGTGCCGTCTTCGCGGAGCTTTTCGATGTTCTCGTCCAGCGCTTTGCCGAACGTGTCGTTCTCGAGGCTGGACGGCAGCATCACCTGGCCCACTGCAGCGAACTCGGGGACATTCGGGTTGGGCGTGACATTGATTACCTGGGCGCCTTCGATCGGGGCGTCCTTAAACCGGTGCGTGGCAGAGGCGGCGGATGCAACGATGGCATCGATGCGGCCGGCCTTGAGATCTCCGTAGATGGATTCTTCGTCCTGGTAGATCTTGAAGTTGTTTCCAAGCCACTGCTGCAGACTGTTGTTGTAGAGGTTGCCGGCGACCGAACCGACCACGTTGCCCTCAAGGTTGTCGCTGGTGATGCCCTTGGTCGAGATGATCGCCTGGGGATCGTTCCACAGGGGCGTGCTCATGTAGACGATCTTCGCCCGCTCTTTGGTGCGCAGCCAGCTTCCCGAGCCTATGTCGGCGCGTCCGGACTGCACTGATGGGATGACCGCTCCTGCACCACCGGAGGTGGTCACCGTGACCTCGAGGCATTCGAGTTTGGCGATCTCGTTGATCAGGTCACCCTCCATGCCGGTCACGTTATCGCCTTCCAGGATCGTGGCGGGTGCATAGTCGTAGCTGGCGACTGTGAGCTCGCCAGGGGTGATTGTCTGGAGGTCATTATGTGCCGGGGTGCAGTCGGTTGCGGTCCCTGCGGTGTCGTTGCCGCCGCAGGCGGTGAGGGAGATGGCGAGCATGCCGGCGGCGGTGCCGGCGGAAAGCGCGCGTACGAGAGTACGAGGATTTCGTGACATGGTTTTTTCTTTCTTTGCTGGGCGGTGGTGGAGGGGCGGAGTGCCCGGAACGGTGGAATGGTGGTTGGGTTCAGTTGCGTTGCAGGTGGCGACTGAGGCGCCGTTCCAGCACCCGGACGAGGCCAAGGAAGACGAGGGTGATGGATCCGTAGATCACTGCAGTGAGCATGTAGACGCTGAGGTATTCGAAGCTGATGGATGCGATCTCGAAGCTCTTGGACATAAGTTCCGGCACGGCGATCACGAACGCGAGTGCACTGGCCTGGAACACGAGGACGGCGAGTCCGGCTAACGGCGGGGTGGAGATCCGCAGGGCCTGCGGCAGGATGACGATACGGAACCCTGTCCAGCCGCTGAGCCCGGAGGTGAGTGCCGCTTCTTTCTGCCCCAGCGGTACTGCGGCAAGTCCAGCGCGGAAGTACTCCGACGCGTAGGCGCCGGCGTTCCAACTCAACGCGATGATTGCTGTAGTCAAGGACGTTAGGGTGATCCCCGCATCAGGAAGGCTGAAGTACAGCAAATACAACAGCACCAGAGCCGGCAGTCCCCGCCCGACCTCCACGAACAGGAACGAGATCCATTGCAGGGGTGCGAGTTTTGCCGCCGCCATTACGGCGAAGAGCAGGCCGAGCGGGAATCCGATCAGCAACGCGAGTCCGGTTAGCTGAAGGCTGACAACCAGTCCTGGAGCGAGGTTCGGCAACCATCCAAGCCACTGGGTAAGCATGTCCATCACGCCACTCCAATCTTCTTGCGCAGCACGAGGTCCGTCCGCCTTGCGACGACGGCGATAATGAGGCTGATCACGATGTAGAGCGCCCCGGCGGTGATGAACGAGAGAAGGCCTTCATGCGTCTGCCTCGCGCTTTGCTGGGCATAGTAGGTGATCTCACGTACCCCGATCGTGGATGCCAGGGCGGAATCTTTCAGAAGCCCGATGCCGTAAGTGGCGATCGAGGGCAGCGCGACACGGAACGCCTGCGGGGTAATGATGTGGCCTACGGTGGTTATCGTGCCCAGCCCGAGCGCGTGGGCGGCTTCGCGTTGGCCCTCGGGGATGCTGAGCAGTCCCGAGCGGTAAATCTCGGCCATGAACGCTGAGGCGATGATGGAGAACCCGATGATCGCGGCCTGGATCGTTGACAGCCGCAGCGCGTACTGGGGCAAGCCGAAGTAGATCAGGAACAGCCACGTGATCGGCGGGATAACGCGTACCACATTGATGTAAAGGGTAGCGATGCCCCGAATGATCGCGAACGGTGAACGCGCGGCCCCGACGAGCACCAAGCCGATGATGCCTCCATACAGGAGCGCGGAGCCCGTTACGTAGAGCGTGAGTCCAACACCCTGGGCAATCGCTGGCAAGAGTTCCAAAATCATCGCCGTCTCACCTGTCCAGTACGGCTTTGAGAAACTGCCGGGTGCGTTCGTTCTGCGGCTCCGACATCACCTGCTGACTGGGACCGATCTCCAACACGCCGCCATTGCCCATGACCATGATGCGGTCCGAGACGTCACGCGCGAAGTGCATTTCGTGGGTGACCACCAGCATGGTCATGCCCTCGTCGGCCAGGTCGCGCATGACCGCGAGAACCTCGAGGCCGATCTCGGGATCGAGGGCGGATGTCGGCTCGTCGAAGAGCATGATCTTCGGCGAGAGGGCGAGAGCGCGCGCGATGGCAATGCGCTGTTGCTGCCCTCCCGAGAGGCGGGCCGGATACGCCTTGGCCTTTTCAGGCAGGCCCACCCGCTTGAGCAGCTTCTCCGCGACTTCCTGCGCCTGCTCCTTGCTTGCACCCAATACTTTTCGCTGTGGCAGGGTGATGTTCTCCATCACGGTGAGGTGAGGGAACAGGTTGAAGCTTTGGAAGACCATTCCGGTGACGCGCCGAAGGTGGTCCAGGCTCGCCTTGTCCGGCAGCTTCCCGCCAGCAACGACGTGGGCCCCACCAATCGAGATAGTTCCCTCTGTTGGAGTCTCCAGGTAGTTCAAGCATCGCAGGAAGGTGCTCTTGCCCGCCCCAGACGGCCCGATGACCGAGACTACTTCGCCCTCGTTCATCACCAGATTCACGTCAGACAACACACGGTGGGCTCCGTAACTCTTGCCGAGCCCGGAGACCACGACGTCCCCCGAGAGCGCGATTGGGGGAGCTTTAGTGCCAAAACTTAAGCCCATTTTTCGTTTCCTTCGGGTAGTCGGACGCATCAGCCCGAGATCGGACTGAGAACGTGCGTCACAATGTTTACTAATCCATGCAGGTCGACGCAGCTGGTGTCATCAGATACCACCCGTCAAACGCGAGCTGCTCATCGCCATTTACGGTGGGTGGACCGCAGGGCCGCGCTACTTGTACTGCGCCGGAACAAGATGTGAATTACCCCACACCATGTGCCTTCCATCACTCTAGTCGGCGGCGGGTTCGCTGTCTAGATCTGTGATCACATATTTCTGTTTCCTGAGGAGTGCCGGTCCGCAGGGCCCTTCCTGAAGATGGTGTGGCGCACCTGCTGGTCTTCATGCCGATCCCGCAGCCACGGCATGGCGGCTTTCGGAACACCACCTTCTGTGTGCTGGACCAGGGCCCCGGTGCATACAAAGGATGGAAAAGACCCTCACACCCGAGGGCAGTGCCCAGCAAGGGCGATGCCTTCCCTTTGGCGTTCCCGAATGGCAGAGCAGGCGAATTCAGCGAAGGCCTCCATGACGGAGAGCATGAGGTAGGTCAATGTGGGAGTCCCCGCGGGGAAGAAAAGGCTCTCTTAGATGATCTACACAGCGCGGCTTTGCGTGAGACGTTGGGCGAGGGCGCCCAAGTCGTCGGGCGTATGACGGGCCTGTCCCTGCTGTACTCCGCGACGACTACCCCGTGGCGCGCTAACCACAGCAGTTCCGTGAGTTGCGCGGCAGGTCGGGGCAACTGCGCCTGTTCACCTGGAGCCCAACGCTGGCGGTTTGGTTTCCCGACGGACCTCTAGGATCCCGGGCGCGACCAGGCACGGCACCACAGATCCGGATGGCCACTAGGGGAACAAAGGTCCCGCAGCGGTGGTTGCTGCTTTGCAGGGAGCAGGGCAGCCTTGATAATCAGCGGAGCAGGGTCGGAGGAACCGGTCCTGCTGTCGCTGGGTGTACCACGGGCCGGGCTTCCACTTGCGGTGCCCGCCCCTGCGCCATCATGCCACCGTCGATATTGAAGATCTGCCCCGTCACGTACGCTGATTCTGCGGAAGCCAGGAAGATAACTGCAGCAGCAACATCCTCCGGTGTACCGGGACGGCCCATGGGAATCTGGGCGGCGCGGAGGTGCTCTTTGCCTTTTGGCGCGGGCGGCTCCCCGTCGACGGCGATCGCGCCGGGGCGCAGGGCATTGACGCGGATGTTCCAGGGGGCGAGGTCCACAGCTACAGCCCGGGTGAATGATTCCATTGCGCCTTTGACGGAGTCGTAAGGGATGCTGTTGCGGTGTGCGCGTTCGGCTCCGATTGAGCTGATGTTGATGATGGAGCCTTTTCGGCCGCTGGTGGCAAGCCCTCGCGCGGCCCGTTGGGTGCAACCGTAGAGCATGTTTAGATTCCTGCTCACGAAGACTTCCCAGTCGGACGGCTCTACAGACAGGAAGTTGTCCCAGACCGTCTGGCCGATGCGGGCGTAGGCGTTGTTTACCAGGACGTCTACAACGCCGAGCGTATTTTCGGTCTGGGCGAAAATCTGGTCCACTTGGGCGAAGTCGGACATATCGCCGACGGCCGGTTGCGCGTCCACCCCGACGTCCCGCAGCTCGCTAACGACAGCTGCTGCGGCCGTTGCATCGACATCGTTAACTGCAACGCGGGCACCCTCCGATCCGCACCGCAGGGCAATGGCTCGTCCGATATTGCGGCCGGCCCCTGTAACCAACACGGTCCGGCCGGTAAGGGCACGATTGCCGGTCGTAACTGCGGGGGATACCCAGCTGGTAGTTGCTTGATCGTGGTTCATGCCGTCTCTTTCAGGGCAATCAGGGTGACCGGGACTTGCTTTAGGCTTGCCGTCCAACGACGCCTGTGATCACCTCTGCAGAATGGTGCTGTGAAGCGTTGGATTGTGTTGCCGTGACTCAAACGAGGGGTCCACTTAGTGTGACACCAGGCGTTTTTCAAGGCGTCGGCGGGCACTGGCAAGGGACTGCTTGGTTAATTTTGTAGCTGCCTTGACATCCCTTGCCCGGGCAGCATCGAGGATAGCTGGCTGCGGGGTCCAAAGACTGGCATCGTCGTGATCGATGGCCTCCGTGGCACCGATGACCTTATAGGGCCGGCATTGCAGCCAGAGGCTTTCTATGACGTCCATCAGTACCGGATTACCGCCGGCTGAGTACAGGGTCCGGAGCAGGTCTTCGTCATCGTCCAAGGCATCCCAGACGCGGCGTTCAGCGACCGCTTTTTGCATCCGGGCGCAAGCTGCCTCCATGCGGGTGAGGTCAGCGTCCGTGACCTTGGCGGCTCCCCGGCGCGCGGCTTCGATTTCCAGGGTGGCTCTGACTTCGTAAATGTGGATCAGTTCTTCTACGGTGAATTGACGAACAATTGCCCCCCGATGGGCCGCTACCCGCGTGGCGAGTCCCGTCTCTTCCAGCTTACGAATGGCCTCCCGGACAGGCATCACGCTGGTACCGACCATAGCTGCAACATCCCGAACCCTCAGCGGAGAGCCTCCGGCCAGTTCCCCGGTGAGGATAGCGGTCCGTAGTGCCTCGTAGACCTGATCCGCGACCAGGGCGGGAGTGACAGCGAGAGCTGGAGAAGATTGCAAGGCGGACATCGGTGCAGACGTCTTGGTCTCCGGGTGCTGTGGAGCTTCCGCAATTTTTCCTGGCATGGGAGAATCCTAATTCGAATCCGCGGTTGGATGCGCAGCCGCCCACAGGCAGCCTGGCACCGGGCCGGAGGGCTGTCGCTGGATTGCCCGTTGTGCTGCTGGAGCCCTGAACCAAGCCGCCACCGCCCAGCGGCTGGCAGCTCCCGGGTGGAGGCGCCTTGTCCGATCCGTTCTTTCCTTCTCCCCGGGCCTTCGACGCATGGGAACCGGCGCCGAGGATCAGCCGGGTGAATCGACCTTGCTGAGGTCCAGAGCCGCTTCACATGTGGAGTATATGAACTGCGTACGAGCGTCGTCAGTCCCGGCCCGTTCAAGGGGAACCATCGTGGTGACTACGCCGGCGAGGCCGCCCGTTTCGTTGAAAACGGGAGCGCTGACGCCCCAGATTCCCGGTGCGAGGGCCCCGGAGCTGGTTGAATAACCGCGTTCACGGATGTTCTCCAGGTCAGCTCGGATGGCACCCTCCTCGTCCTTTGTCAAAAACTGTGCTGCGAACATCTCACTAACTTCCTCGTCTGGCAGAAACGCAAGGATGGCGCGGGCGCTGGCCCCGTGCAACAGCGGGCGCGAGCGTCCCGCGGCATAGCTGCAGCTAAGGATATGCTCGCTCTCTACGGATTCAACGCAGAGAGCTTCGCCGCCGCTCTGAACCAGGTAGGCAGCCAACTCTCCGGTCTCTTGAGAGAGCTGTTCAAGTCGTTGCCGCACAACTCCCTGTGCCAACGCTTCCTGGCGGTAGTTGTCAGCCAAGCGCACAACTTCCGGGCCGGCGGAATAGCGTCCTATTACTTGACTCTCAACTACGAAGCCGGCCTGCAGCAGAGTTTGGAGGTGTCTGTAGACAGTGGAGGCAGGGATCCGGAGTAGGCCCGCGATCTGGGAGCTGCTGAGGCTCCGGTGGCGGGCAAACAGCAGCAGGATGGACATCGCTACCCCGCGCTCATCCCGCTTCTTCAGGGACGCTGCGGCTGCAGCCTGGCTTGAGGCTGCCATGATACGGGAAAGGGTTCGCTTCTTCATGGAAAACTTCCGAGGCTGGGTGGAAGACCGGAGAGGGGAGCAGCCGCCGCCTGAGCAGAAATCAGGCGGCGGCTGCTGGAGGCCGTTCGGATCATTGCGAGGGAGTCCGACGGCGGTTGGAAGGCCGAGTGGGCAGGTGCCCACCCGACCTTCCAGTGGAGGCGCTGTACCGCACGCCTTCTTGTCGGGACGGGTCCCGCTTACTGGGCCAGGTAGGGCATCCGCCATTCCGTGGAGGGCGAGAAGTTCTCGTGGATGAACCGGCCGCTAAGCCACCGCTGCAGGGCCAGGCGCGAACCGGTCTTGTCGTTGGTGCCCGATGCCCGGCCGCCGCCGAAGGAGACCTGTCCCATCAGGGCGCCGGTCGGCTTGTCGTTGATGTACGTCATGCCAGCAGCATTGCGGAGCTTGTCCAGCGCCAGGGATACTGCCCGGCGGTCGTTGGCGAAGATGGACAATGTCAGGGCGTAGTTGCTGGTCTGGTCCACCAGGTCCAGCACAGACTCCCATTCGCTGTCCTCGTAGACGTAGACCGTCAGGAGGGGGCCGAAGAATTCCTCGCTCATGGTGAAGGCATGGGGATCAGTAGTCTCGAAGATCGTTGGTTCAACGAACCAGCCCTCTTCAGGAAGGACGTTGCCGCCGGCGAGCAAGGTGTGGCTCGGGAGGGCTTTGGCCTTGTCGATTGCAGCCTCGAGCTTCCGGAGAGACGTCTCGTCGATGACTGCTCCGAGGAATGTCTCGTGCTCGGATGGATCACCCAGGCGGAGCGACTTTGTGGTCTCGACGAGTTCGTCTTTGATCTTGTTCCAGATGCTGCGTGGGATGTAGGTGCGCGAAGACGCGGAGCACTTCTGGCCGGCATATTCGAAGGAGCTGCGGATCAAGGCAGCGCGCAGGGCATCTGCGTCGGCGCTCGGGTGGGCCACCACGGCGTTCTTGCCGCCGGTTTCACCCACCAGGCGGGGGAAGGAACGGTACTGGTCGATGTTGTCTCCGGCCTTTTTCCAAAGGCTGCGGAACACGTCGGTAGAGCCCGTGAAGTTCAGGCCCGCAAAGTCCGGGTGGCTCATCGCCTGGTCGGAGATAGCACGGCCCGAGCCATGGACGAGGTTGATCACGCCCGGCGGAAGCCCGGCTTCCTCGAACATCCGCATGAGGACGTCGTTGCTGAGCGCCGCCTTTTCCGAGGGCTTCCACACAACGGTGTTCCCCATAAGGGCCGGCGTGGTGGGCAGGTTGCTTCCAATGGCAGTGAAGTTGAACGGTGTGATCGCCAGGACGAACCCTTCCAGACCGCGCTGGTCCAGCGAGTTGCCTTCGCCCTGCAGGGATCCCGGCTGATCAGCGAAGATCTGCTGGGCAAGGTGGGCGTTGTAGCGGAAGAAGTCAGCTACCTCGCTGGCGGCGTCGATCTCTGCCTGGTGGAAAGTCTTCGACTGGCCAAGAATGGTGGTAGCTACCAGCTCGTCACGGTACTTTCCAGCGGCAAGGTCGCCGGCGCGCAGGAAAATTGCGGCCCGTTCCCACCAAGGGGTGCGGGACCATTCGTGCTGTGCGGCCAGGGCGGCGTCGATCGCAGCTTGGACTACCGCCTCATCAGCGGTTGGGATACGGGCCAGCACCTGGGCGTGGCGGTGGGGTGCGGTGACGTTGCGCAGCTCCCCGGTCATGGAGCGTTCGCCGTTGATGACGTGCGGCAGTTCGCGCACGCTGGCTGTGATCTCCGCAATCACTTTCTTGACGGACGCCGCTTCAGGTGAGCCGGGGCGGAATTCCCGCGACGGCTCATTGTGCGGCGTTGGGACTTTGAAGTTTCCAGTAACGCTGACTGTCTGGGACATTATCTGGGTATCTCCTCTTTGATTTCCCGGCCTGTGAGGCCGCGGGGTGGTTAGTGGGTTTCCAGCCGCAGCTCAAGCCGGCGCAGTGCGCTGGCCAGGGACTCGGCGGTGATGGTGGTGGCTGCGGCGGTGTCGCCGTCCATGAGTGCCTGGACCAATGCCGGCTGCGGGGTCCAGAGCGTGTCGTCGTGCTTGGCCACGGCTTCCGTCGCGCCGATCACCTTGTAGGGCCGGCACTGAAGCCAAAGCTGTTCAATGGTGCTGACCAGGACTGGATTGCCGGAAGCCCGATACAGCGTTCGAAGCACATCCTCGTCCAGGTCAAGCGCATCAACAATCCGGCCTTCCTCCACTGCTTGCTGCATCTTTGAGCAAGCGGCCTGCATCAGCTGTGTGTCTTCGCGGCTGATGTTGGGAGCACCTTGGGTGGCCGCTTCCACCTCCAGAATGGTCCGGACGTCATAGATGTGGATCAGCTCTGCTGCAGTGAAGGTTCGGACTACGGCGCCCCTGTGGGGGATGCGGGTTGCCAGCCCGGCCTCCTCCAGCCGGCGGATCGCCTCCCGGACCGGCATGACGCTGGTTCCTACCATGGCTGCCAAATCCCTTACACGAAGGGGCGACCCTGCTTCCAGTGAACCCGTCAGGACCGCGTTCTCAAGCACCTCGTAGACCTGGTCCGCCACCAGGGTGGGCGTGACAGATCTTGGTATTTGAAGGCTCATGGAGTGCTCCGTTTCCCGGCAGTGCAGCGTGATATTTGATCACAGTCAAGCTTACGGCATGCCCTGTCAGCCTTCGAGCGGCTTTTTGTAGGTGTCGTGGCCCAACTCTCTTCCGAGCTGTGAAGAAAAGACTATCCTGTGATCACAAATCACACAAGGGGGGTCCCGTTGTTTACGGAAGTAAAGCGGTCACTGGCCGGCAGGCCCTCGTTTATCAGCCGGGCAGGAATCACCCGATGCGATGCCGTCAGTGGTTTTCCGCAACATCCCGTGAACGCGCTCGGCTTTGTTGCCGCTCATGGCTTGGACTACCGCCTCGGCTACAATCAGGTCCTCCCATGACATCCCCGAACTTTTGAACAGGACTGGAATGGACGTATCCAACTCGACAGCTCCGGTCACCACGGCCCTGATGGGGATCAGGTCCTCGGCTTTCAGGTGTCCCTCCTGTATCGCCATGATGACATCCCCGGATTCGCGCAGAGCGGTCCGGACATCTTCGACCACCACCTGGGCTCGGCCGCACAAAGAAGCGTCTACTTCCCGGGCATGCGCTTCATGGGAACCTACAGCGATGACGATCGAGTCCGGGCGCAAGAGGGAGGAATCAAAGAGCGGTTCGTGAGCGGAGGTGGCGCAAATAACCAAGTTCGCTGCGGCCACCGCACTTTCTGCTTCAGCTGAATCCAGGCCTACTACGTCAGCGACCGCCGAAGGCGGGAGGCGCACCCGATCAGGGCTGCGGACGATGTACGTGACCCTCTCGATTTCCCGGCGGCCCTCCATGACGTCCATGACAGTTTCTACGTGTGCGACGCCTTGCCGTCCCGCGCCGAAGACAGCCAGCTTCAACGGCGCTGAACCCAGGGCGAGGGCGGGCAGGATGGCAGTGACCGATACCGCCGGCGTTCGCAGAGCCGTGAGGGCACTGCCGTCCAGCACTGCCTGCGGGGTAAGTGTCTGCGCGTCGAAAATCAGGTAGAGCGCCTGGATCCGGGGCAGATTCAGGTCGGGATTTGCCGGTGCAACGGTGGCCACTTTCACGCCCGCATATTCACCCGACTCCGCGGGCATGATGAGAAACTGCCCTTGCCTTAGAGGCAAGACGCGCCGGCTGGGATCCGTGGCAGGGTCCAGGCCGGAGAGAAGGGCATTGGTGATGGCTGCGGTCGCCTGTGCAGGCGAAAGCAGACTGCGCATTTCAGTTTCCGTGATGAATTCCACGTGCATTGCGTCTCCCGCCCTTGGTGTCTGTCGTCCTTGGCCTAGGCTCTGCTTCCAAAGCGTCTCGCAGGAGCTCAAGTAATCTACCGCAAACCATTGACCACAATGTGATCACATATTACGTTGGTCACATAGCGAGGGATTTGTCGGACCGGCACATGTCCCTGCCTACGCTTGCCCTAGCTTCACTTCTAGTTATGGTCCCACGCGCCTTCGTGTGCGCCCCCTTGAGAGGACTGCCCCAAATGACCACCATCCCCAGCGAAGAACTGGCCGAAATCTGTCGGCGCGCACTGGAGCGCGCGGGTGCAGACAGCTCGTCCGCAGAAATTCTTGCCAAAGCCACCGTGGAGGCTGAACTTGTCGGCAATCGCGCCGTGGGCGTCGGGCACCTCTTCGACTATCTTGACGGCTACGGGACTGGGCGCATCGCGACAGACGTCCAACCTCGGATACATCGCTCCGCGCCGGCGGTTATTGACGTTGACGCCTCTAACGGCCTGGCTCAGGCAGCCTTTGAAGCAGCGCTCCCAGACTTGCTTGGGGCTGCGCGCGAGGCGGGTATCGCCGCATTGTGGGTCCGGCGCTCCTACACCTGCGGAGAACTCGGATATTACCCCCGCCGCCTCGCCCAGGAAGGCTTCATTGCAATGGCTTCGGCCAACAGCCCTGCGCTGATGTCAGTTGGTGGCTCTCCTCAGCCGGTCCTGGGTACGAACCCCTTGGCCTACGCTATTCCCCGGCCTGGCAAGATGCCTTTCGTGATTGACCAGGCATCTTCATCGACTGCCTATGTCAACATAAAGCGCGCCGCTGAAAAGGGCGAGCCTATTCCTGCAGGGTGGGCGCTGGGTCCTGACGGCAAACCAACGCAGAACGCCAGCGAGGCTCTGCAGGGGACGTTGTTGCCTTTTGGCGGACACCGCGGGGGGAACGTTGCCCTCCTGATGGAAGTCCTCGCTACGCTTTCAGGTGCGAATTTTTCCGTAGATGCTGCGCCCTTCGATCATGGCGCAGTTTCGCCAGGTATCGGAGTGTTCTTGTTGGCCATCGATCCCGCACGGTTCACGGGGTCTGTCGACCGTATCGGGAAGCAGCTCGAGTACCTTCGGGACGAACACCAGGTTCGCCTCCCAGCACTGGAACTCACCGCCCTGCCCGATCATGTGGAGATCGACGACGATGCCCTTCTGCGGCTGCGGAAAGCTGCTGAAGCTGCCTGATGCAGGCCAGGCGGAAGCTCCGCAAACTTACGGCTGAGCCGGACAGGCTGCAGGGCACGCCTATTGATCCAAATGCGATGAGCGTAATAACTACTCTTGGCATCAGCCAAGCCAGCAAAGAAGGTGGCCAGAATGTCCTATAAAAGAATGATCCAGTCTGTGGAGACCCACTCCGGTGAGCCGATGCGCGTTATTACCGGCGGGGTCCCTCACATTCCCGGTGACACCGTATACGAGCAGATGAAATGGCTTGAGCAGAACGACGATCAGCTCAGGAAGATGATGTTGCGTGAGCCGCGGGGATACGCCCCGTTGTGCTGCAACCTCATTGTGCCTCCGAAACATCCAGAGGCCGCAGCGGGTTTCATCATCATGGAACAGGTGGAATACCCCGTTATGAGTGGGGGAAACACCATCGCGGTGGCAACAGTCCTTCTCGAAACCGGCATGATCCCCATGCAGGAGCCGCTCACGGAGTTCAAGCTAGAGTCCCCCGCGGGACTCATCGGCATTAAGGCCGAGTGCCGCGACGGCCGGGTTCACAACGTGACGCTGGAGAACGTGCCTGCCTTCGCTGTCCATCTTGATGCCGTCATTGACGTCCCCGAGCTGGGCAAAGTGACGGTTGACGTTGCCTGGGGCGGCATGTTTTATGTCATCGCCGACGTGGATCAGTTCGAGTCCCTTGAACTTGTACCGGAGCGGGGACGGGACATCACTCGCATCTCGGCTTTGATTCTGCGGGCGGCCCAGGATCAGCTGCCTGTTGAGCATCCGGACTATCCGGGAATTGGGATCACCATCGCCCAGCTTTCCGGTCGGACTAATAATCCAAATGCGGACAGGAAGAATGCCGTGACCGTTTCAAGCGGTCCGGTTGACTTTGACAATCCCGCCACGTGGACCGGCGGCGTGGATCGGTGCCCCTGCGGTACGGGTACGTGTGCAAAAATGGCCACCCTTTATGCCAGGGGCCAGCTGGGATTGAACCAGCCTTTCCGTCATGAAGGGATCCTGGAGACTGTTTACACCGGCGAGCTGGTGGAAGAAGTTCGTATAGGCGACCGCGTAGCTGTCGTCCCTACAATTAGCGGCCGGGCGTGGATCACAGGGTTCAGCACGCATGTCCTTGAATATGATGATCCATTCCCCAATGGCTTTACCATTGGCGACATCTGGGCTCCGCAGGCCCAGGAGCAGGGCTTGGGCGAGCCATCGGCGGGCACACCGTCATTTACTGGTGCTGTACCAGCCGGGAAGGTGTCAGAAACTGCGCACTGAGATCGACGGCGCCGCCGGGAACACCCCCCGCTACTTAGAGTGACCGTCAAGACGATGGCCCCGGGACACCAACGTCCCGGGGCCATCGTCATTTCTGCAGTCCCACTCGTACTTGAAAAATTGTTCCGCGTTCGATGCAGCCGTTGGGCTTTCTAGTTCTCATAAAAGGACCGAGCAACTACTTGAACCGGGCTGTCGCTGATGCTGCCCCCAATCCTCAAGCTGTTTAGCTGTCCCCTTTATGTCGGCTTACAAGCCGAGTGGAATCGTGAGAAAATTTCGTCCACTGGCTTCTCCCAGCGGCTTTGTGCTTCACACCACGGGCCCGGCGACCTGGTCCGGAGATTGCGGCGAGTGCCGGCGAGCCCGACAGGTTCCGATTCAGATAAAACGTCTCCGCGCCGGCTCCGCTAGTTCAAAGAACTTCACGGTCAGGGCAAGACAAGAAACTGGCGACCGCGTCTATCGGATCCGCCTACGGCCCGCTTCCTAAAAGGGGAGCACGTGGCGCAGGACGCGTAGGCCAACTTCTGACTCAAAAATCGTAGCGTGGCCGGCTTTTCTCGCCGCTCTATGGCTACTGCAGCTCTGCAACTTCCACCAGCAAGCCACTCTTGGTGGGCCCGCGCCGCGGCGGTTGCGGAAACGTTCGGGCTTCACGGCTCAGACAGCGCAAACCTGTGGGGACCACCACCTTCTGGGCAGGGCAGTGGTCGCGCCCTGCCAGGCAACATAATGTCGCCACTGTTGTGCCTGCGCCGTGCCGTGTAAGGGAATGCCTTTGCTCCCTCCGACACGTTGTTCTGGTAAGTGAGTGCAGGCCTCTATGCGGCTTCTTTATACCCCGGCCACTTGGCGGTCCTCACTCAGTTGACTAAACCGGCTCTTCGCAGATGAGCATGGGTAGGGCGGTCTGAAGCTGGCGCTCGTACGTTGGCTGCGGCGTGGTGCAGGGGGAATGAGGTCAGGGCCTCTTTGAATTGGTAGCGACCAAGCAAACCAATACGCAAAGAGACCCTGACATGAATAACTCTATGTCTTGTTCCGGCGGGCGCTGGTGCATGCGGGCAGATGCCTTGCTCGATGTCGAGGGCGTCCACATCAGTGCCGTCACTGCAACCGTGACGGGCTTGCTTCTGCACGTCGAGACCGGCGAGGACCTCACCGGGTGCCCTGACTGCGGCGTCGTCGCTGTGGGGCACGGCCGCCGCCAGGTCCGCCTCCATGACATTCCGTGTTTCGGCCGGCCAGTGCAGCTGCTATGGGCCAAGCGCGTCTGGCGATGCCCCGACAATGACTGTCCGCGAACGACGTTCACCGAGGAGCATCAGTTGGCCGGACCTAGGGCGAAGCTCACGGCCAGGGCCGCCAGATGGGCAACCGATGGGCTGCAGCGTTTCGATACGTCTGTCTCTGCCCTGGCCCATCAGCTCGGCGTTTCGTGGCATACAGCGTGGGACGACGCCATCAGGGCAGAAGCCACACGGCGCATCGCTATCACCGAGCGGCTGTCCGGGGTGAACGCGCTTGGTGTTGACGAACATGTCTGGTCCCACACAGGTCCGCCGGGGTCCGGCATGGTCACCGGGATCGTGGACCACACCCGTGACGCCCACGGTCGAGTTCATGCCCGGTTGCTGGACCTCGTTCCGGGCAGGTCGGGGAAGGCCTACGCTGACTGGCTAAAGGACCGAGGCGCCGGGTTCACCGCCGGCATCAAGACCGCGGCGCTGGACCCGTTCCGCGGCTACGCCAACGCCATCCGCGACGAGCTGCCCGAAGCGATCACCGTCCTGGACGCCTTCCACGTCGTGAAACTGGGATCGGCCATGGTCGACGAGGTCCGCCGCAGGGTCCAGCAGGAGACCCTGGGCCACCGGGGCCGCAAGGGAGATCCGCTCTACGGTATCCGGCGGACTCTGCAGACCGGCGCGGAACATCTGACCGAGAAGCAGGCCGCCAGGCTCTCGATGCGAAACTCACCGCCGGGGACCACGGCCACGAAGTCACCCTGGCCTGGCAGTGCTATCAGAAGCTACGGAACATCTACCACTCCCGCCCGGAACGCGGCAGGGGGCTCGTCAACGAGGTCATCGCATCGTTCCCGTCCTGTCCGATCCCGGAAGTCGCCCGGCTCGGTCGAACACTCAAACAATGGAAGGCCGCGATCCTGGCCTACTTCGACACCCGCGGCGCCTCCAACGGCCCCACAGAAGCAATCAACGGCGTCATCGAAACCACCCGCCGTATCGCCCGTGGGTTCCGTAATTTCCCCAACTACAGACTCAGATGCCTACTTGCCGCCGGCGGCCACCGACCCTACCGAATCAAACAGACGAACCATGCCTAAATGCGAAGACCCACTAAACCCCGAATGGGTCAGACGCAACTAAATGGGGCCGGACATGCGTCAATGTCTAGTCGGTTTCCGGGCCCGTGCAGTAGAAGCATTGCCCGTCTTCTACCTCCAGGTGGCAGCTATCGCGGTCGAGAGTCGCGAGTTGGGTATCGATAAGGGTGGTGGGCAAATCTTGGACAGTCATTTTTGGCTTTCCTGCTCGTATGAATCACTGCAGTTGGAAAGCCGGGGCAGGATCCGTGATACGGATCCTGCCCCGGCCGGCTCTTAGGGCGCGTAGCTGGAGAGGTCCAGGTAGGGATAGGTCCAGCCCGTTGCGGGGGAGAGGTTTTCCTTGATGAAGCGCCCACTGACCCATCGCTGGAGCGAAAGGCGGGACCCGGTTTTGTCGTTGGTCCCGGATGCACGGCCTCCGCCAAAGGACACCTGGCCCATCAGCGCACCGGTGGGCTTGTCATTGACGTACGTCATTCCCGCCGTGTTGCGGAGCGCAGTCAGTGCTGTCGAGATGGCGCTGCGGTCAGAGGCGAAAATTGAAAGCGTCAGCGCGTAAGGGCTTGCCTGGTCAACGAGGGGCAGTATGGCTTCGAACTCGCTGTCCTCGTACACGAAGACGGTGAGCAGGGGACCAAAAAATTCTTCTGACATCGTGAACGCCGTGGGATCAGTGGTAACGAAGATCGTAGGGTCAACGAACCAGCCTTCTTCCGGCCGCACTGTCCCGCCAACAAGCAGGGTGTGGCTCTCCAGTGCCTTGGCCCTGGAGATGGCGCCCTCCATACGCCGCAGAGCGGCTTCGTTGATCACTGCACCAACAAATGTCTCGTGTTTGGCCACATCGCCAACTTTGAAGCTCCGGACGGTGTCCACAACGTCATCTTTAATCTTGTTCCAAACGCTCCTGGGCAGGTAAGCGCGTGAGGAGGCCGAGCACTTCTGGCCCTGATACTCGAACGAGCTGCGAACCAAAGCGGTCCTGACAGCGTCGGCATCGGCGCTGGGGTGGGCGAGGACAGCGTTCTTGCCACCGGTTTCGCCGACCAGTCGGGGGAAGGAGCGGTAGTTGTCGATGTTTTCCCCTACGGACTTCCACAGGCTGCGGAAGACGTCGGTGGAGCCGGTGAAATTAAGCCCAGCGAAATCCTTATGCTTGATGGCGATTTCGGAAATGTCTTTTCCTGAACCGTGCACCATGTTGATCACGCCGGCGGGGAGGCCGGCTTCTTCCAGCAGGCGCATAATGACGTCGCTGCTGAGTGCCGAGGACGCCGACGGCTTCCAGACAACCGTGTTTCCCATCAGGGCGGGAGTGGAAGGCAGGTTCGCAGCGATAGCGGTGAAGTTGAACGGCGTGATGGCCAGGACGAAGCCTTCAAGCGGGCGCTGGTCCAGGCTATTGAAGTCCCCCTGAAGGGAGGCGGGCTGATCGGCATAGATTTGCTGGGCGAGATGGGCGTTGTAGCGGAAAAAGTCAGCGACCTCGCTGGCGGCGTCGATTTCTGCTTGGTGGAAGGTTTTGGACTGGCCCAGCATGGTGGTTGCGACAAGCTCGTCGCGGTACTTGCCTGCGGCCAGGTTCCCGGCCCGCAGGAAGATCGCTGCGCGCTCCCACCAAGGCGTAAGGGCCCAGTTCTCCTGGGCCTTCAATGATGCCTCGATGGCGCTCTGTGTTGTCGCCGCATCCGCGCTGGGCAGCTTACCCAGGACAAGGGAGTGCTCGTGCGGGGCAACTACGTCCGAGGTTTCACCGGTAAAGATACGTTCCCCGTTGATGACGTGCGGAAGGTCGCGGACGGCGCTCTTCACCTCAGAAATCTTCTTGAGAACGTCTTGGGCTTCCTGGGAACCCGGCGCAAAGTCTCGGGAGGGTTCGTTGGCAGGAACTGGCACCCGGAAATTACCGGCTACGCTGACGGTTTGAACAGGCATTATTACTCCTAAATTGGGTTGTGCCCTGAAAGGGGCCTACACGAAGGCGAGCACCTGGCCAGGCTCAGTGTGGAGAAAGGCGCTCCGCGGTCCATACACGCACTTACGAGGAATTGTTCTGTGCTGGATGTTGCTGCTCTAAGGTCGTCTGCCCTCACCCGTTTTGCAGGAGGGCCAAGACCACACCGACAGATCGTTGCCTCGGGCAGATTCCCTATCCGCCGATGAGGGAGCGCAGGAACAGCAGGAGGTTGGCCGGCTTCTCGGCCATGCGCCGCATGAGGTACGGGTACCACTGAGTGCCGTACGGAAGGTACACCCGGACCCGGTAGCCGTCCCGGACAAGTTCGTCCTGCAACTTGCGCCTTACCCCGTAAAGCATCTGGAACTCAAAGGACTTCTTGTCCAGCCCAAGTTCCCTGGCCGTTTCCTTGACTACGTCGATGCACTTGTCGTCATGTGTGCCGAACGCGGGATCCGGAAGGTGGGTAAGAGCCCACCGCGACAGGTATTTGTACTGCTCGGTGACCTCGTCTGCGCTGCGGAGAGCATTGTCCACGGTCTCATCGAAGGCCCCTTTGACCAGACGGATGCGTGGCTTTATATCTGTGAATGAAAGCAGGTCCTCGGGGGTCTGCCGCATATTGGCCTGAATCGCAAGGCGTGTCTGGGGATAATCGGAGAGGATGCCTTTGAATATCTGCAACGTGGCGCGTCCCACCGAACTGTGTTCCATGTCGACTTCAACCTGGACTCCCTGGGCGTCAGCTGCCTGAAGCAGGCTCTTCAGGTTATTCGCACACTGCTGGGGATCGATTGCGACCCCCAGTTGTGAGAGCTTCACGGAGACTGTGGAGCCGGGGGCTCGTTTGTTGATTTCTTCGATGGCGCCCAGATACTCCTGTGTTGCTGCCTTGGACTGAGCCAAGTCAAATACCGACTCTCCAAGCAGGTCCAGGCTGACATCGATGCCCGCCGAGTTCAGCTTCTCGGTGACACGCCAGGCGTCGAGCAGGCCGTTTCCGGCGACATATCTCTCCACGATGGGCCGGGTAAGGCGGTTTTTCGTGGCTATAGCCTCTAATTTTTTATTTTCTGCCACATGAAGCAGGAGCCGGTTCGGCATAGTGGTGGTCCTTTACTCGTTCCCCTTCTGGGGCACGGACGGAGGTCGAAGCAGATTCGGGACGTGATCTGGCTCTCATTAGGTCCTGATGCTTAAAAGATACCCTGTGATCACAGATCACACAATGTCTTTCTGGCACGTTTTCGGACAGGGGAGGCCCGCACGAAGTCACCAACTTGGGCTCGTCGGGGGGCGGGGGAGTGCAAGCGTGGCTTTGGCGGTTCTAATGACCGCAATGGGCGCCTTATTTCCCGCCACCGAGGGTGTCACCCTGGGCAACCGGAGCTCGGTTACCTCCGCCGCGGGGTAGGTGCGGGATCAGCGTGGCGCGGGAACCGGGAAGAAAGGCAGCAGCACCCCATCTGGTCGGAGCTCCGGGTGCTGGTTCCGCGCCCTGTGGATTGCGAAAGCGCCCAGATCGTGTGCCTCGAACCTACAGGGGGAGCATTACAGCGGCCTCCGTGATTGAAGCGCCAGAGGTTGTGGAGCCCAGATGGACGGGCAGCAGAGCAGGGCCTCCATCGGGGGTTATCTGCTGTCCCCAGGTGAGGCTAACAAGACCTTTGTCTGCAGCCTCACGGAACCGGGGTGAGATTTGTGCGGCCGGAGTTATAGCCCGGATTTTTCATGAAGGTCGGGTTGGCCGTCAGGCTTCGGCTTGATTTTCGTCCGGGTTGATTCTTTGGTTTTGAGCGCGCAAACCGGGCCTGTTGTCGCTGGTTGGGCGTCGGGTTCCACGTCTCCGATGGGTCGTGCTGGTCGTTGTTGGGCTGGCGGAGTTGTTCTCAGGCCAGAAGTGGGACTCGTTGTCGGAGGCTGTTTTTCAGCTCGGTGATCGCTGACAGGATCGTGGTGATCGTGCCGGCTTCCGGGGCTTCGTCAGCGATCAGCAGCCGCGTCCGCCGGGCCCGGGTGATCAGTTTCCCGGCGGTGGCGAAGAGCCGGTAGCGCCACCGTTTCATGTCCCATCCCCGGGCACTGTGGCCGGTTGGAAGCGCGGTAAGTTGGAGCCAGGAAACCAGGTTCATGGCCAGGGCGGCGATGTTGGCCCAGGCCTGATTACCGTGAAAGTCGAAGAACGGCAGCTTACCGAGACCGGTGTTCTTCAGGGTTTTGATCCGGTTCTCACACCGTCCCCTGGCCCGGTGTCTGGCATCCAGGGCGGGCCCGTGCCAGGACGGTGAGTTCGTCAGGAAAGCCGTGACTCTGTGCCCGTCCATATCCAGCAGGGTCGCTTGCGCTCCGGGATGCAGCGGCTCGGCACGCAGGTACAGGTTCGTGCCAGGCGGGTAGTCGGTGAGTCCGAGGACGTCGGTGGCGTTAACGACCCACGCGTCGGTGCGTTCGTCGCCGCTCTGGTCCAATGCCGGTTGCCAATACTGTTTGTCGTTGATCCACGCGACCATGCGGGCCTTCATCACCGGGACCGGGTAGGAAACACTGAACTGCACGCCCAAGGATGAGAGGTAGTGCAGGAACTTCCGGGAAGCCCCGGCGCTGTCAGTTCGCACGAGGATTTTCTCACCCATGAGCTTTCCCTTGTGGTCGTAGAAGTCGTCCGGGAGTTGGGCGATGGCCTGGGTGAAGACCTTGATGTGGTCATCCGCACTATTGGCCCCGGCATTACCCGGGCGCAGGAGCACGGCCAGGACCTCCCCGGTCCCGTTGCCCGTGCCGTAATCGACGCTGGCGACGAAGGGAGCGAACCCGTACCCGCCCTTGTACGTTCCGACAGCTTTCTCCTTGTCGCTATGGGAAGTCACGAGCGTGGCATCCAGGTCCAGGATGAGCGGGTCCAGTGCTGTGGCCTTCAGGGCCGGGTTCCGGTCCCCGGCGGCTTCCCACGCTCGCGAACGCAACTCCCGTGTCAAAGTCGTGAAGCCGTAGCTGAAGAGGTCGGGGTTGGTCACGGTCCGCTCGAAGAACCGCGAGATCGTCGCGTTCGAAGCAACGTTCCCGAAGACCCCGGCACCGGTCCGCAGGATGTCCAGATCGGAGACGTGCTCCCCGCCGCCGGCGAGAATGACCGCCAACGAGCCCACGATCGTGCCGGGCCGGTGGCGGGCACCGGATGGGACGAACTGGCCCAAACGGTCCTCGCACAAGCCGCGGAACCCGAGCGCGTCGACAAGGGACGTCACCACGTTCAGCCCGGCGTGGGAGACCAGTTGCTGTCCCGTCGTGGCGACAGGAAGGGACGGGAAAACTCCGGTATTCTTGGACATCAGAAAGGTGCTTCTTTCCGCCGGTAGAAAAGTGCGTCAACAACACTATTTTCCCAGCTCAGAAGCACCTTTCGTCGCTTTAACACACCCAGCGGGCGTCAACCTCATGAAAACCCCGGGATAGCACGTGGCTTTGCTGCACTTCTGGACACGAGATTCCATCCGTCATTACAACATGCAAAGATTCAATGTAATAGCAATTCTTCCGCCTCTTGGTGGGTGAGGTCCGGGCAGGAGGACGCGGCGATGGACAGTACTGCAATTTCCTCGTCCGCCCTTGACTTGCTGCTGCTCTTGCGCGGAAGTGAGCCTGAGGGCTTAGGTCGCGCCGACCAGGTTTCCTATCAAATTGAGACCGCAATCCTCATGGGCATCCTCACCGAGGGGGACCGGCTTCCCACCGAGTCCGTTCTTGCCGCCGAACTCGGAATTTCGCCGATAACCCTGCGCCAGTCCCTCGCGGCACTCCGCACGAAGGGCCTCATTGAGACCAGCCGTGGACGCAGCGGCGGAAGCGTGATCCGTCGCCAGATCGAATTGACGGACACTCAGCTTCAACACAAGCTCCGCGAAACCAGCACGGAGGCGCTAAGGGATCTCGGTGACTTGGGAGCGGCCATAGCCTCGATGTCGGCCCGCCTGGCTGCCGGGCGCGCTGATCAGCAGAACGTTGAGCACCTTGACGAGCTGATGCGGCGGCATCGGGACAGTGTGGACGAGCGGGCCCGACGGCGGATGGACAGCCGGTTCCACGTTGCAGTCAGCATTGCTGCGCAATCGAGCCGCCTGACCTCGGCAGCACTCCAACTTGAAGCGGAGCTGATGACCCTTTGGTGGAGCCTCTCCGGTCGTGACAACGCACATGCCAACACTTCGGTTCAGCAGCACGAGGCCATCGTCGATTGCATTCGAGCCGGCGACGCCGATGCGGCGGCATCGGCTGCTGAGCTCCACAGCAGGAGTGAAACCGAATACCTGATAGAGCAGCATCTGCGATTGTCGATGCAGTCCGGCGAAGGTGAATAACGTGGAACCCGTACAAGCAACTCTTCACCGGACAGCAGCGGTCATCTCGTCCACTATCGGCAGCGTCTTCGAAGACCTGGAGAAAATCGCCGCGGCGGTTTCTGAAGCGGCAGCCAGTGCCTCAGGTGTTCCGCGGCGCAGTGCCTTCCACTTTCTGAAAAAGGAATTTGCAAATCTCATCAGCCAGCACTCGGGCGTGATCATCGGAGCTGGAATCGCATATGCGCCTGGAAGCCTCCCGGAAGCTCGCAACTGGCTCGAATGGTGGCGGGTGCAGCACCCAGATACCTCCCGTGAAGCTCGCTTCGTTACGCACGACCTCAACCCGGACTCGTTGAATTACTACGATTACGCAAGCCGGGAATGGTTCACCGTCCCTTCCGCCAGCGGCAAGCCGGTAGCAGTGGGCCCCTATGTGGATTTTGGCGGCATCAACGTCAACATCATCACCCTGTGTGTTCCCGCCGCGACCCCTCAGGGAACGCATGTACTGGGCGGTGACCTGACCTTAGCGAAGCTCGAGGGCGCCTTCCTCCAGGCGCTCCAATTGCACGACCCTTCAGTGGTTCTGCTCGGCCCGAACGGCAGGGTCATCGCATCCAATGACGCACGCATAGCTTCGGGTACCCTGCTTCGCGATCAGGACGTCCGCCGTGTGCAGGACTCGGTCGACGTCTCTCCGGACAATCCGACGCGTCTGCCCTGGAAGCTGATCAGTCTCAGGAAGTAGCCACTTCCTACTCCGCTGCCCCCAGTACCGCAACTGACGCGCCGCATCCCCCGCTCCAAGGAATCTCTGGGTTTGCTGTCCAAAGTCCCCTGCACCAGGCCCCCAAAAGACTATTGCATTAATCATACAATGATGTAGGCTTTATTGTGATCGGAGGCACAGCCCCTGCTGGAGGCGATCTCCGGCGGAGTCCAAGGGCTCTGAGGATCAGATTCAGCCCGTCGTCGTGTGTGTAAAACCCGATCCTGATCCTGGACCACCCACACCTCGTCATCACGGACGGACGCGCCTCTGCTCAGAGCCACCCTGGGCAGCTCGAGGCCCTTAAATGGAAAGTGCAGACTCATGAGAGATGTAGTTGTTGTTGGCGCCGGACTCGCCGGCCTGTCTGCGGGCTGGCGCCTGCGTCATTGGGATACGCTCCTGCTTGAATCGGACACGCGCGTGGGCGGGCGCATCCGTTCAGAGCGCCGGGGCAACTACTGGCTCAACTGGGGGGGACATGTCTTCGCAGGCGCCGGATCCTCCACGGCCTCCCTGCTCAATGAAGTCGGCGTCATGGCCGTCCAGATCCCCGGTTCTCTGCAGGCCCTCTCAATGAACGGCAAGTTCATTAAAAAGGGCCATATCGCCACCTACCCGTTCCGGATTCCCATGTCTCTTTCCGCCCGGATCGACACGCTACAGGCCGGCATGAAGGTTGTCAGTGGCGTCGCCAAATACACCGGCGTTGTCAGGAAGCGTGCCGGAGAATCCGGGGCAATGCGCCAGCAGCGCATCTATGACTTCCAGAACGATGTCTCCTTCCAGGACTTCATCGGGAACCTGTCCGAGGACGCAGCTGCTCTGTTCAAAACCACTGTCACGCGCTCAGCCGGTGATATGAATGAAATCTCCGCCGGCGCCGGCATCGGGTACTTCAGCCTGGTTCTGGGCATCGGTCAAGGACTTAGCCAAGGCATCGTTGGTGGCCCTTCCACCCTGACCGAGTCAGTCGCCGCAGCACTCGGTGACCGGATCCAGCTCGGAGCGACTGTGCAGGAGGTTGTGCACAAGAAGGATTCCGTCCTCGTCCGCTACAGCCAAGGCGGCGTCGACCATGAAGTGGAGGCCCGCGCCGTTGTCCTCGCCACCACCGCTGATGTGTCGCACAGGATTGGCGTGGATCTTCCGGAAGACCTGCGCGGTGCCCTCAGCCAGATAAAGTACGGCCCCCATGTCAGCACGGCCTTCCTGACCAACGAGACCTCGGCCCGGCCCTGGGACGACATCTATGCCATCGCGGCGCCAAAGCGCTCGTTTGCGATCGCACTGAACCAGGCCAGCATCGTCCGCGGTACCGAATCCGTGCGTAAGCCCGGCGGCAGCTTCATGACGTTCTCACCCGCCAGCTTGGGCCGCGCGTTGCTGGAGAAGATCGATGAGGAAGTCATCCAGACCCACCTTCGCGACCTCGATCAGGTCCTCGGTCACGGGTTCGCCGACAGCGTTGTCGAAGCCGAGACGGATCGGTGGAAGGTCGCCTCGCCCTACTCCTTCCCCGGACGGGCCAAGCTCCAGTCAACGCTGATGCGAGGGACGGACCGCGTCTTCCTTGCCGGGGACTTCCTCGGAACCCTCTACACCGAAAGCTCGATCACCACCGGATTCTCGGCAGCCCAGGAAGCCGCCAGCCTGCTGGCCACACACCGCCAGACCCCGCCCCATTCCGGCATCTCGATCGTCGCCTGAACCAACATCTCCCAGAAAAAGAAGAGGAACCATCCATGGCTAAAGAACTCAGCGGTGTCCTGACCGCACTGTCCACCCCTTTCAACCAAGACGAAACCATCGACGTCCACACCCTGCGCCGCATCGTCGACCGCTCCGTCGACGCCGGCGTCAACGGCGTTGTCGCAGCCGGCTCCACCGGCGAAGTCGGTGCCCTGTCCTCCGAGGAACGCCTACTCCTTATCAACACGGTCATCGAGCAGGCCAACGGACGTGTCCCGGTCATCGCCAACACCGGCGCCACCTCGACAGCCGAGGCCATTCACCTCTCGCAGGCTGCCGAGAAGGCCGGCGCTGACGTGCTCATGCTGATCACGCCGTACTACGAGCCGCTCTCCCTGGAGGAAACGGTCACGTACATCAAGGACGTCGCCCGGTCCGTGAACATTCCGGTCATGCTCTACAACATCCCGGCCGTCACCGGCGTCAACCTGGACCCGGAAACTGTGCGCGCCCTGGCAGAAGAAGTGGACAACATCAAGTACATCAAGGACTCCAGCGCGAACTGGGAACAGGCACTCCAGCTGATCCACCACCACAGCGATGTCATCGGCACCTTCATCGGCTGGGATGTCTACCTCTACAGCGCCCTCGCCGAAGGCGCAGCAGGCGTCATGGCCGGCACCGCCAACGTCGTCCCCGACGAAATCGTCGCCGTCAACCGACTGATCGCCGAAGGTGACCTCACCGGTGCCCGCGAACTGTGGAATGACGTGTACCCGGTCATCGACGCACTCCTCAGCGTCCCGTTCATCCCGGCCGTGAAAGCCGGGCTTTCACTGCAGGGCCTCCCCGCCGGCTCGCCCCGGCGTCCCACCGCCGACCTCAGCGCAGAAGACCTGGCACGGGTGCAGCAAGCCCTGGCCGCCCTTCCTCAAAAGGTGAAATAAGCCATACCCGCTGCCGTCAAGTAGCCCCTCGGGGCACACAGCCATCGCCAATGACAGCACTGAAGGAAATGATTATGACCGAAACAGCATCATTCACCGTCCGCCGAGCAGGGAATGCGCCAGTTCCTTCCCTTCCTCCCTTCGGCCAGTTCATCGGCGGGGCGTTCATCGCATCCAGTTCGGCCTCAACCGTCGATGTGGAGAACCCGGCCACTGGCGAAGTTTTGACCCAGGTCCCCGCCGGCACCGTGGAGGACGTCGACGCCGCCGTCGCTGCTGCCGTCACAGCCAAAGCAGGCTGGGCAGCGAAAACGCCCAAGGACCGCGCCGCAGTCCTTCTTCGGATCGCAGACATCATCGAGGGCAACCGCGACCTCCTCGAAACCCTCGAAGCTGCCAACACCGGGAAACCGGCAGCCGTTGCTGAAGACGACATCTCAAGCGCGATCGACACCTTCAGGTTTTCAGCAGGCGCGGCACGAGCGTTCACCACACCCGGAGCCGGCGATTACGCAGAGAACCACACCTCGGTGATCCTCCGCGAGCCCGTGGGTGTTGTCGGCGTGATCACCCCCTGGAACTACCCGCTGCTGATGGCCGCGTGGAAGATCGCCCCGATCCTGGCCGCCGGCAACGCCATGGTCCTCAAGCCCTCAGAGCAGACACCATTGGCCACTCTCAAACTGGCCGAACTCATCGCCTCCGAGGTTCCCTCCGGTGTCCTGAACATCGTCACCGGGCCCGGCCCGGTGGTGGGGAACCGCATTTCAGAGCACCCGGATGTCGACCTGGTTGCCATCACCGGAAGTGTGGGCAGCGGCCAGAAGGTGGCCGCAAGCGCGGCCTCCACTGTTAAGCGGGTCCACCTGGAACTCGGCGGCAAAGCGCCCGTCGTCGTCTTCGACGACGCCGACCTGGAAGCCGCCGCCAAGGGTGTCCGCGCCGGCGGGTTCTGGAACGGCGGCCAGGAATGCGGTGCCGCGACCCGTGTCCTGGTCCATGAATCCGTTGCCAAGAAATTCATCGAAGTGCTGGTACGGGAGGTACAGGAGATTACCATCGGCGCACCCGGTGCCGAAGGGGACGCCGAAATCGGTTCCATGATCTCAAGCGCACACTACGACAGGGTCCTGGCCGCACTCGAGGACATCCGCAAAGACGGCCTGACGATCGCTGTCGGCGGCAACGCCATCGACGGTCCGGGCTACTTCATCGAACCAACTGTCGTGACCAACGTCCCTGCAGGCGCCACAATCGCCAGCACAGAGATCTTCGGCCCGGTCGTGTCGGTGGAAACCTTCAGCACCGATGAAGAGGCCGTCACACGAGCCAACGAAACCGTCTACGGGCTGGCAGCATCAGTGTGGACCACAGACTCTGCCCGTTCCTTCTCCATTCCCCGCCAGCTCGACTTCGGCACGGTCTGGGTCAATTCACACCTCGTCATCGCCAACGAGATGCCCTGGGGCGGCTTCAAAGGCTCCGGCTACGGCCGGGACCTCTCCATCTACGCCCTGGAAGACTTCTCCCGCACCAAACACGTCATGTACAACCACGGCTGATAACAGGCGCTTCGATGGGTATCAGTGGTCTTGAACCCGCAAGGTCTTCCCGGTGCAAGACCCACTCATGAAAGGACCACGAGTTATGCACCTGAGGCATATCGCCGACTGGACGCAATTACCGGGGTCTTGTGTAGAAGTACGGCAGCAAGGAGCCCACGTCTGTAGCGGAGTCGTCGATGCTGTCACCGACGACGGGAAGATCCTTTGGATCCAGTCCCCGGCAGAACCGAAGGCTCTTCGAAAAAGATGATTCCTACGAAGCCTGGGTAACAGAAGAGTGCACGGGCTTTCACTACGAAGTCACGGCGGGCACAAATACCCCATGAGGCGCATACCGAACTGAGCGCACTGGCGTAAGCCGGCCGTTCAGCTCGAACCGCATTTTCGCACCCTACTGACCCGAAGGTCACATCATGCGCAAGCGCGCCAACTACCCATTGCAGTGAACAAGGCGGAATTTAATTTATGCATCCCACACATCAGGAGCACGCAGTGTCAGCGATAAAAAACACCAATGCCAGCCAAGGGGGTGCCTCAGCGGCCAGCAAACGACGCTTCCTGATTAGAATGGTCACCGTCCTGATCGGCGGCATGGTCCTGGATGGCTATGTCCTTGGCATCATCGGACCAGTCGCGGGGACCATGGCCGAGGACCTGCAGCTCACCCCTTTCTGGCAGGGTCTGATCGCCGCAGCTGCTCTGGTTGGAATCCTGATCGGCGCACCTCTGGGCGGCTGGGCCGCCGATAAGTGGGGGCGCAAGCCAATTTTCATGTTCGACATCGGCCTGTTCGCTATCGCGTCGGGAATGCAGTTTTTCGTCGACTCGCCGGCGTGGCTGATTGTGGTGCGGCTGTTGATGGGCATCGCGATCGGCACCGAGTACGCGGTCGGTTGGCCCCTGATGGCTGAGTTCTCACCCACCCATCTGCGGGGGCGGCTCATGGCCGCAATGGGAATCGCTTGGTACGCCGGATTCATGATCGCGTTCCTGATCGGCCATCTGCTCAACGAGTACACCGACCTGAGCTGGCACTTCATCCTGGGTACGAGCACGTTCCTAGCGGTGGCCATATTCCTCGCCCGGCTCGGCATGCCGGAGTCACCGCGGTGGCTGTGGAGCGTGGGCCGCAAAGACGAGGCCCGAACCCTCGCTAACAAGTACATGCCCGAGGACGCGCTCGACGACCTCCAGCACGAGGACGTTCGCAAGGGCAGCTTCGGGATGCTGTTCTCCAAGGAGCACTGGCGCTCCACACTCTTCATCTCAGGTTTTTGGTTTTGCGCCGTGACACCATACTTCGCGATCGCCACCTTCGCTGACAGCGTGCTAAATGAGTACGGTCTCGCTGGCGGGCTCGCCGGGGGAGTCGGGCTCTCCGCAGTCGCGCTGGCCGGAGTCGTCGTCACGTTCTTGCTGATCGAGAAGGTAGGTCGACGCCTGCTGACCGTCCCGACCCAGTGGCTGTGCGCCGCCGTCCTCGCGGTCATTGGCCTGTGGGCCGGCGCGCCCGCGCCCGTCGTCCTCATCCTCTTCCTGGTCTTCTCGTTCTTCAACGCGGGCTACAACACGCTGACCAACGTCTACCCAGGCGAGGTTCTCCCGACAGAGATCAGAGGCATCGGAACAGGTTTCGCGGCCGCTGCCAGCCGTGTCGGAGCCGGCATCGGCATCTTCCTCCTCCCGATGTCGATGGAGACCCTCGGTGCCGGTCCCACTATGCTGATCGCGGCCGGAGTCGCCCTCGCCGGTGCCGCGCTATCGCAGTGGCTCGCTCCAGAAACGAAGGGCAAGACCTTGACGGAGGCAGCAGCAGGATACGCCCACTGACCCTGCCTACACGAACGAAAGCTGCGACTGAATGGGGCTTCCCTGAAGGGTCCTGGCCACCTCTTCTAGACAGCCCTTGCGCTGCAGCCGGGGACCGGGACAGTCCTGCCCTGCGGGCGCCTGAAACTCGCTTCACTCAGATTCGGAGGGAGAGGGGCGAACGGCAGAATGCGAATCATGCGTTGCTGCTAATACCGCGAGGTCCTGAATGAGCTGTTGTATCTCACGGTCACGGTCACGGTCTCGAGGCGGGCTTTGTGAAAGCTGGACGAATTTCCCGGGGTGAAGGAGAACAAGAGGCCGGCCTGGGGACGGCACTGCAGCCTCCTCGGGCCCAATTGGGTCCGAAAACTCTGGTTGTCCCACACAGCCTCCCTTAACGCGTTTCTGCCGATGCTGTTCCGAGTGCGGCGGGAGGGTTTTCCTGAATCGTCATTGATAGATCCCTTACGTCTGGAGGGATATTCCCTGCAGCAGACTTTAGTAAGGCCTTGGCTACTCTAATTTGGAGGGCTCCAACAAAAATATGCCTGTCATTTCGGTGCAGATGCACCGGTTCGCCCTATGCTGCGAGAGGCGAGAGGTCATCTGGTTCGGTTCCTTCACCGCCATGACCGCCATGACCGCCGCAACCGGAACTGCCCTGCTCATCACCGCCGCGCCGCATGTGAGAGGCCTCTATTGGAAAGGACGGTCGGAAAGTCGATCGTTCACCGTTCCCTGAGCAGATGCCGGCCCTATCGGGTGAGACCTTTCTGTGTTTGCTTGGTGGCGCCAATTGCTGCGCGGTTTTGCGGGCGGTGGGGGCTTTGCTGTGCGGGACCTGCCTGCCCGCGTCGCAATCGTCGCGCCGCTGAGTCTTTCAACTTCCGTTGGCCTACCTAAGTAATTTTTTGGGCACTGCAAGTCGGCTAGACGAGGTATTGGAATGCACTCCAGCTCTCGCGACTCCGGACGTCAGAACTGCTCAACTGGACCCACTGGATGCCGTGGGGAACGGGGTGCACCGGGCCGCCGGACAGCCACGGGCGGAGGAAGAGGAATTATTGGGCCACGGCGACTAACCGCTGGGCCTGACCGGCGCCATGTGCAGCCCGAGCACGATCACGGATGTCGTCCTACGCTGACCGCCGGCCGCGGCCGGCCGCCCCCCGGGACCTGCCCTTGTTCCCGTCGCGCCAACGGCCTACAGTTTGGCCATGACAACGGAGGACGATCCCCGGCCAGGACCCCGCCCGGAAGGGCCCGCACATGGGGAGGTGCCGGAGAAGCAGCTGCACCGGTGGAAGGGCGAAGGCGGGGCACTGCCGCCGGAGCCCGAACCGGACCCTGAAGACGAGGACGACGGCAACAACTGAGGCGAAGCGACCGGCAGATTCGAAACAATTGACAGCATCGACGAGGACCAGCAGGCAGTCCCGCTGGAGCGGCTCCTCATCGGGCGGTAGCGGTGCCATTTAGACCCTCTCCCCCGCCCATTTTTAAAGAGCCGATAATTTAGATTCCGTTAACTTGCCTCTCTCGGCCAAGTCGGTCGGCTACGACGTCGCACGGGCGTTGGCATAGGCCTTTCCTCTTCCCGATTAATAGGGGAGGGGGAGGAACAGCACCGCTTTTTTGGGGAATTCTTCCCATGTCCTGTACGTTGCAGGACCGGTAACCCACCCCAACAGAGAAGAGATGCACCGCCGTGGCAACCGATTACGACGAACTGCGCACCGACGTTAAGGAGTCCCAGGAAAATTCGCTGGAGGCCCTGAAGTCCGCCAAAGCACCGGATGCCAAGTCTGTAGTTCAGGAGCTCGACGAGGCTGACACCCTCGACGGCCTCACCCCGGGCGGCGAGTTCATTGCCGAAGAGCTCGTTGTGCAGGTCATTCCGCAGGCTGAGGATGAGTTCACCTGCAACTCGTGCTTCCTGGTCCGCCACCGTTCGCAGAAGGCGCGCGAGAAGGACGGCCATGCCTACTGTGTCGAATGTGAGGGCTGAGCCCCACTACTGGCCGGCTGTCCCGGAGCAGGTCTGGGACAGCATCCGCGACGAATTTACCCTGCCAACCGCTGCAGACATGGAGACCCACTTCCGTTCTCTCGGCGGGCCCGAAGGGATGCGCCGGACCGTCCGGGTGTTTATCGGCGAGGAAACCTTCTGCCCGGGCTTCCAGCTCAAAGACGGGGTTCTCCACGAACCCGTACTGCGGCTCTTTGACCACGCCATGGCGCTGAAGGTCCCGCACAACGTGTTCGCCGCGTGGATGGTCAGCCCGCTGTCAGTCGGGGCGTGCTCCAGACCCGTGGACATGCTGGACAGCATGACGCTGCTCCAGAGCTCCCTCGCTGCTTTCGCAGACAGGCACCGCCCGGTCGAAAAACGACGCTGACGCCTTGATGGCTACTCTCTTTGGCCAGGCGTGCATGATTCGAGGTCTTCAGCTGGTTTTGGGTTCTGATCTTCAGCAGTGCCACGTGAGGCTCGACTCTCTTGGAGCGAAAAAGGAATAGGGAAGCCTTCCAGCGCCTTGTTGCTGATGGGGCCGCTGACCGTTGGCTGCCTCATTCGAAAGGACCCTCTTGCCCACAGCTTTCATTCCCTTCACCATGCGCGCCTCAGCCCGTAATGACCACCGCGGCACCTTCCGCACTGACATTGAACGACTGAGCGCCGGACACCGGCACTGGGCGCCCCTGGACGTGCTCAGATCCACGAATACCCAGGCTGTTTTCCGCGGTGCTGTCCCGAAGGGCGTACACACCGCGACTGATGCGAGCCTTGCACGCTTCCTCCAGGACCGTCTCGCCACTGTTGACATCCATCTGGACCTCAGCGTCACGATCGAGCGATAGCCGGCCCCAAAGCCCCGGACCACGGTCCGGGGCTTTTCTTGTGCCCGTTATAGTCACGAGTCCGGTCAGGCCAAAGGAATGCCAAAAGAACCGCTGCTGACAGGGTCTCGGAGATCGCCTCGCCGAAGAGCCGCATTGGACAGCCTGGCAGACAGCGCGTGGCCACTTGCGGCCGCCGATCGGCCGGCCTCACCTGGCAAGCGAAACTCGACGCAACGATCGGCGTGGCGTCAGAATAGGGCGAAATTTCCGTTTTATTGACAGTCGCTCATGATGTTCTCAAATCCCACCCTGACAGTCGAATGGCAGGAAACCGAGGTGCGGTAGCCCGAGAATCATCGAAATAGGCCAAAGAATCGGGACTCGATGAGACTCGCTTGCGGCCGGAGCTGACGAAGTCCCCTCTTGCGGCTCGACAGGTGTCTGAGAACGAGACCGAAGCCCCACCGGCAGGTGAATCCTCCCTTGTGAAACCGCCTTTACGTCAGGCTGGGGTGTGCTCAACTGGACTAACTTCCGGGCGTGAGGCAGGTTTTTGGACCCAAGGAGGGTTTGGCTCACTGAAGCGGCGTCCGACCTCGGCCTCTGACCCGGGTTCCGGCCGGTCGTTCCCCACTTGGTTCGGGCACGCAGCCTGACCGGGTTGCGCGTGACAGGAATCACGGTTAGCCTGTTTAGGCAGGCGATACAGCCTGAAGGATTGTTACTCGGATACGAGGCAAGACCTGAGACGCACGGAGACGTGTGGCTCGGGTCTTTTTTTGTGCCCGGAAACGGAACGGACAGAAAGGACTGCCATGGCTTCCGTGAATTACCGGTCGTTGGCCGCTGACATTTTGGAGCATGTCGGCGGCGAAGAAAACATCGTTGGTGCTACTCATTGCGCCACCCGGCTACGGCTCAAGCTTCGCGACGATGCAAAAGCAGACACCGCCGCCGTCGAAAAGCTCCCCGGTGTCATTACGGTCATGAAGGCCGGTGGACAGTACCAAGTGGTGATCGGCAACGATGTTCCCACCGTTTTCGCCGAACTGGGCAAGATCAGCCGCTTCGGTAAAGACGACACGGCGCATGAGACTCCTTCCGAGGGCAACCTGCTCAACCGTTTCATCGACATGGTGTCCTCCATCTTCACGCCGGTCCTGTGGCCATTGGCCGGGGCCGGATTGCTCAAGGCGTTCCTCAGCATGGGCACCACCTTCGGCTGGGTGGCCCCGACCAACCAGACGTATATCATCCTTTCCGCCGCCGCTGACGCGCTGTTCTACTTCCTGCCGATGTTTTTGGCCGTCACGGCAGCCCGCAGGTTCAAGACCAATCAGTTCACCTCCATGGCGATCGCCGGCGCCCTGGTCTACCCGAGCATTGTTGCCATGGCCGCCGCAGGCGAGCCGGTAGCTTTCGCCGGTATTCCGCTGGTGATGATGAACTACACCAGTTCGGTGATCCCGATCATCGTTGCCGTCTGGTTGCAGGGCTACCTGGAGCGGTTCCTGCTGAAAATTCTTCCGTCCGCCGTCCGAAACTTCCTTACCCCCCTGCTGTCCATCGCCATCATGGTTCCGTTGACCCTGCTCACGGTAGGCCCGCTCACCACCCTCGCCGCTCAGGGCCTCTCCTCCGGCATCACGGCCATCTTCGCCTTCGCCCCCTGGTTGGCCGGTGCCGTCATGGGTGGTTTGTGGCAGGTGTTCGTGCTGTTCGGTCTGCACTGGGGCCTCGTCCCGATCATGACCACTGAGCTGGCGAGCAATGGCTACTCCCTTCTCATGGGTCCGCTTGTCCCTGCTGTTTTGGCGCAGGCCGGCGCAATGGTTGCTGTTGCCATCCGCAGCCGCAGCGCCAAGCGACGCCAGGTCGCTGCACCCGCGGCCCTTTCAGGTTTCCTCGCCGGTGTCACCGAACCCGGGATCTACGGCGTGAACCTTCCGCTTAAGAAGCCGTTTTACTTCGGCATCGCGGGTGGCGCCCTGGGCGGTGCCATTGCTGCGGTTGGCGGAAGCGCCTCCAGTGCATTTGTCTTCCCGTCCCTACTTGCCCTTCCGGCGTTCACCTCGGTAGGCAGCTTCACGCTGCAACTGGTGGGAACCGGCGTCGCCATCGTCGTCGCCTTCACGCTTACTTTCTTCTTCGGCCCGCGCGAACAGGCCGACGACGCTGCCGCGCCGGCAGTGGACCGCCCCGCAGGCGAAGGTGCTGCGGCCCCTACCGAATCCGCCCCGGGCGCAGGCACCGGAAGCGTCAAAGCACTGGCCCCTGTCTCGGGCACTGTCGTAGCCCTCGCTGATGTGCCGGACAAGGTGTTTGCCTCCGGTGCCATGGGTGGCGGCATCGGCATCATCCCCGAAGATGACCGCGTCCATTCGCCTATCTCCGGCACCGTTCAGGCGGTCATGAAGACCGGTCACGCCTACGGCATCAAGTCCGACGACGGCGTTGAGGTCCTGGTCCACATCGGCATCGACACCGTTCAGATGGACGGCGACGGCTTCGAAGCCGCCGTAACCCGTGGCCAGCGCGTGGAGGCAGGAGACCTGCTGGCCACTGCGGACAGGGCAAAGATCCTTGCTGCAGGCTACGACTCCACCACGCTGATGGTAATCACCAACACGAAGGCTTTGACCGCCGTCGTTCCTGTCACCAAGGGGCACCTGACGCAGGGTACCCCTGCACTTGACGTCGAACTCTAAACCCTGTTACGAAAGGACCAAAGGCACTATGAGCCACGCAGCAACGAAGGCAGCAACCGGACCATTTCCCGAAGGATTCCTGTGGGGAGGCGCAACTGCCGCCAACCAGCTTGAGGGCGCCTATGCCGAGGGCGGCAAGGGCCTGTCCATCCAGGACGTGATGCCCAAGGGCATCATGACCCCTCCCACCGAGGGCCCGACGCCGGACAACCTCAAGCAGGTGGGCATCGACTTCTACAACCGCTACGCCGAGGACATCGCGCTCTTCGCCGAGATGGGCTTCAAGGTATACCGCTTCTCCATCGCGTGGAGCCGCATCTTCCCCAACGGGGACGACGAACAACCCAACGAGGAAGGCCTTGCCTTCTACGACCGGGTGCTGGATGAACTGGAGAAGCACGGCATCACGCCGATGGTGACCATCAGCCACTACGAGACGCCGCTGAATCTGGCCCGCACCTACGGCGGCTGGACCAACCGTAAGCTGATCGCGTTCTACGAGCGCTACTGCCAGGTACTGTTCGAGCGCTTTGGCAGCCGCGTCAAATACTGGCTGACCTTCAACGAGATCAATTCGGTCATCCACGCGCCCTTCCTCTCCGGCGGCATTCCCACCCCGCGCGAGGAACTGACCGAAGCGGACCTGTACCAGGCCATCCACCATGAGCTGGTTGCCTCTGCCCGCGCCACTCGGCTGGCGCGGGAAATCATGCCCGGTGCACAGGTGGGCTGCATGATCCTGGCCCTGCCGGTCTACCCGCTGACGCCATCTCCTGATGATGTGGTAAAGGCCATGGACACCGCCCACGCCAGCTACGCCTTCGGTGACATCCACTGCCGGGGCACGTACCCCGGCTACCTGCTGCGTTACTTCCGCGACAACGGGATCCGGTTGGATATCACCGATCAGGACCGCGAGGACCTGCTGAACACGGTGGACTTTGTTTCCTTCAGCTACTACATGAGCATTTGCGAATCTGCGGACCCGTCTGCCGCTGCGGGCGAAGGCAACATTATGGGAGGGGTTCCCAATCCCACCCTGGAATCTTCGGAATGGGGATGGCAGATTGACCCGAAGGGCCTGCGCGTAGTGCTGAACGACTACTGGGAGCGGTGGCAGAAGCCGTTGTTCATCGTGGAGAACGGAATCGGCGCCAAGGACGTGCTGGTGGAGCTCGACGGTGAACTGACCGTGGAGGATGACTACCGCATCGAGTACATGAATGACCACCTGGTCCAGGTCCGGGAGGCCATCGCTGACGGTGTGCAGGTGTTGGGGTACACCTCGTGGGGCTGCATCGACGTCGTCAGTGCCTCCACCGCGCAACTGAGCAAGCGTTACGGTTTCATCTACGTTGACAGGAACGACGACGGTTCCGGCACCTTGGAGCGCTACCGGAAGAAGTCGTTCGGTTGGTACCGGGATGTGATCGCGAGCAATGGCGCCAGCCTTGGCTGACTGATGCTGCAATGATGTGGTGTGTGGCGGGACCCGTTCCCGCCCACACCACCCGTTGAAGGGTTTGAAGCATCGTTAGTCCAAGTTCTCAACACCAAGGCAGGAGAAACAACGACGTGGACATCCTGCGCGTCTTCAACAACAACGTGGTGCTCTCGCGCGATGCAAACGGCCGCGAAGTGATCCTCACCGGCCGCGGGTTGGGCTTCCAGGCCAAGCCGGGACAGGTAATCGACCCGGCAAAAGTGCTGCGGACCTTTGTTCCCGAGGACGGCCGCGATCCGGACAATCTGGGCGCCATGGTTGCGGCCATTCCGCCGGAGCACGTGCTCCTCGCCGAGGAAGCCCTTGATGCCGGTCGCAGCGAAATGCAGATTCCGGCTAGCACGGTGCTGTCGATCGCTCTCGCTGATCACCTGAGCTTTGCTATCAAGCGGCTGCGCCAGGGCGTGGTGTTTGACTACCCGCTACGGGCCGAGGTCTCCCACCTTTACCCGGCAGAGCTGCGCGCCGCGCGGCGCATTCTTGAATTCGTCAATGCCCGGCTGGAGGCTCCTCTGTCCGACGATGAGGCAGTGGCCATTGCGCTGCACCTGGTCAACGCAGGGTTCGCCACCGGGGATCTGTCCTACACCTACCAGATGACGGGAGTGTTTGCGCAGCTGTTCGAGGTGCTTGAGCAGGCATACAGCCGCCCTTTCGACCGGAACACCGTCAACGCCGCCAGATTCATCACGCATCTTAGGTACTTCTTTGTCCGCGCGAATTCCGGCCGGCAGCTCGAAGACGGCGCCGGCAAGCTGGCGGCGGCGATCAAGGGTTCCTACCCGGAGGCCTACTCAACGGCACTGAAGCTCCAGGCAGTCCTCGAGCTCCGGTTGGGCGAACCGCTGACGGAGGACGAAGTCACGTACCTCACCCTCCACGTGGCGCGGATGGTGGATGAGGACCGCGCGTAAACAGCGTGAGCCCGCCAGCCCCGAGTTCGTTCCTCGTCCGACAACCCGGGGCCGATATAACTGATCTTCCGTCAACCTGACTGGGCTCGGACAAGCTCGCTCCGGCGACTCTGATCAGTCCATGGCCGGGGTCAGTTCTGGTTATCCACGGCTGAGAATTGGGAGCCGTTGGGTAGCTCCCTGGCAGCAGTAGCGATGGATAACCTATGAGAACTGTCCCCAGCCATGGGCGGGCGGACCGGACTGCTCGTTAAACGTAGATGAAATCCGGTTGTTCCGAGGACCAGACAAGGAGTCGCGTGTCAGCTTTGGGTGTGCCCCAACTGGTCGGAGGGCTTTAGGAGCCGTCACAGTGCTATTTGGCTGGACCTCCCTAGACGTGGTTGCCGTCATCAAGTACTCTTGGGTAAACCTTGTTAGCGCTAACAAAATTAGGATCATCTGTGAATCTTCCTGGCACCGAAAATATGGCCGATGCCGTCCGCTCCGGACGAGGTCGTCTAGGAATCGAACTGGGCTCTACGCGAATCAAAGCCTGCTTGATCGGGGATGACCCTAGCAAGGTACTGGCGCTTGGGAGTTTTACCTGGGAGAACTCGTTTGAGGACGGGATGTGGACGTACTCGCTGCAGGAGGTCTGGTCCGGAGTGCAGGCGGCCTACGCCGATCTTCTGGACGACTCGGAGCGCCGACACGGTGTGCGACCCACGGCTCTCGAATCCATCGGCATTTCGGCGATGATGCATGGTTACCTCGCATTCGATGGCGAGGGTGACCTACTCGTGCCGTTCCGTACGTGGCGGAACACAACAACCGGGCCGGCAGCCGAAGAACTCACGAGACTTTTCGATGTGAACATCCCCCTTCGCTGGTCCATAGCTCACTTGCACCAGGCAGTTTTGGATCAGGAACCCCATGTTCCGCAGATCGACTTCATGACCACGCTAGCGGGCTACGTCCACTGGCGCCTGACCAGTCGAAAGGTCCTTGGAGTAGGTGACGCCTCCGGCATGTTCCCAATTGATTCAGCGACGCACGACTATGACGCGGCGCTGATGAAGCGCTACAACGCCCTCGTTGCCGAAACCGTTTCCGGAATGGATATCGCCCAGCTGCTTCCTGAAGTGCTCGTCGCAGGTGAGAAGGCTGGAAGGTTGACAGAAGCCGGAGCACGGCTGCTTGACCCCTCGGGTGTTCTGCAGTCCGGCGCGGTATTTTGTCCACCCGAGGGGGATGCGGGCACCGGTATGGTAGCCACGTGTTCGGTAGCTCCCCGGACTGGAAACGTCAGCGCCGGCACAAGCATTTTCGCGATGGTTGTGCTCGAGCGTCCGTTGGCACAGGTGCACCACGAGCTCGATCTCGTGACCACTCCGGCTGGCGCCCCCGTAGCGATGGTCCATTGCAACAACGGTGCCAGTGAACTCGCTGCATGGGTGCACCTTTTCACCCAGTTCGCCATCGCAGCAGGCGTGTCCGTTGATTCCGATACAGCATTCAATGCACTCCTGCAGGAAGCGCTGACGGGTGAAGCAGATGCAGGTGGCCTGCTGGCCTACAACTACCTTGCAGGGGAACCTATCGCAGGGCTCAGCGAGGGGCGCCCTCTATTCGTGCGGGCACCCGACAGCAGCTTTACCCTGGCCAACTTCATGCGGGCTCAACTCTATGGAGCATTCGCCACCCTCATCCTCGGAATGAGGGTGCTCGCCAGCGAAGAAGTCGCCATCGACAGGATGTTTGCCCACGGCGGCATGTTCCGAACCGCCGGCGTTGCCCAGCGCTTCTTGGCCAGCGCCTTGGACGCGCCTGTTTCAGTGGCGGAATCCGCTTCCGAGGGCGGCGCTTGGGGAATCGCCGTTCTGGCCGCCTTCGTTACCGACCCATCCGATGACCTCGATGAGTACCTTCGAAACTCTGTGTTCGGCGGCGCAGCCTTCGAGACCACCAATCCAGACCCGGCCGACACTGCCGGCTTCACGGAATACCTCGACCGCTACAGCGCCGGCCTGAGCATCCAGCGCACCGCTGTTGACACCCTCACCCTTAAAGGAGCAACCCCATGACCGATGTCAAAGAGAACCAGCCCATCAATCCCATTCCTGCCGACGTCGCCGAAGTCATCGACCAAGTCCGCGTCGAGGTCTCCAGGCTGCACGCCGAACTGGTCCGCTACAACCTTGTTGTGTGGACCGGCGGCAACGTGTCTGGCCGCGTTCCAGGCACCAACTATTTCGTGATTAAGCCAAGCGGCGTGCTGTACGACGAGCTGGCACCCGAGAACATGATTCTTTGTACCCTTGACGGCAAAGTCGTGCCAGGGTCCCTGGGCTCGGAAAGATCCCCCTCGAGTGACACGGCCGCCCATGCCTACGTCTATAGGCACATGCCCGATATCGGGGGAGTCGTCCACACCCACTCGCCCTATGCCGTGGCCTGGGCAGCACATGGTGAGCCCATCCCCTGCGTGACAACCGCTATTGCCGACGAATTCGGCGGCGAGATCCCGGTCGGCCCCTTCGCCATCATCGGCGATGATTCAATTGGCCGCGGCATTGTCGAAACCTTGAGAGGGCACCGCTCCCGCGCTGTACTGATGAAGAACCATGGTCCGTTCACCATCGGCAAGGACGCCCGTGATGCCGTCAAAGCAGCCGTTATGGTTGAAGACGTCGCCCGCTCCGTGTTGTTCTCACGGCAGCTCGGGAACCCCCATGAGATTGCCCCCGATGCAGTCGACTCCCTCTTTAACCGGTATCAGAATGTCTACGGACAGGACCCAACGGGAGCCCTGAACTGACACTAACCTTCACAAACGGCAGATCGCTGGCCAGTCTCATCGAGAGTGCCGGTGATTCTTGTGTCCCCTTCTGGGCTTAGTGGCATGACAAGAAGCAGCAATGGGCGAATGCCGCGGCTGAAAGATGTAGCTGATGTTGCCGGAGTTTCGCACCAGACCGTCTCCCGGGTGGTCAATAACCACCCTCATGTCAGTAGGGCGACCCGGGAGAAGGTGGAGTCCGCCATCACAGAACTCGGTTACCGCCGAAACACTGCCGCGCGGAGTCTTGTGACTCGGCGTTCACAGACCATAGGCGTACTGGCCAGCGAACTGTCTCAGTACGGCCCGGCCCACACCCTGTTGGGCATGGAACAGGCAGCCCGCGACGCCGGCTACTTCGTCAGCATCGCGGCGCTGCGTGAGGTGACCAAAGAGGGCATATTCAATGCTGTCAGGCACTTCACAGACCAGTCCGTTGACGGGATAGTGGCGCTGGTGCCGCATGCGGATACCGTCAAGGTGTTGGATGAGATGAACCTGGCCGTGCCTGTGGTGGCGGTCGGGTCCTCTGGAAACAGCAACGTCAGTGGGGCAATGGTTGACCAGCGCCACGGTGCCCGGCTCGCGGTCAGGCACCTGCTAGAGCAGGGCCATCGGCGTATAGCCCATGTGTGCGGTCCACCCGGCTGGACAGACAGCGGTGAACGCGCGGCCGGTTGGCGGGAAGCATTGCGCAACGCTGGCCTGCCTGACGAGCTTCTTCTGGAAGGTGACTGGAGCGCCGGCAGTGGCTACGAGATAGGCCGGAAGCTTGCTGCAGAACGCACGGTCACAGCCCTGTTCGTGGGCAACGACCAAATGGCTTTGGGAGTGCTGCGAGCCTTCGCGGAGATGCATGTCAGGGTCCCCTACGATGTCTCGGTTGTAGGCTTCGATGACCAGCCGGAGTCCGGCTACTTCACCCCGCCGCTCACCACGGTGCGGCAGGATTTTGAAGAGCTGGGTCGCCGATGTGTCGACGTCGTGCTGCGAGGAATCGAGGCAGGAGCGGGCGCAAGCTTCATCGTCGTTACCCCTCGGTTAGTACTGCGGGCAAGCACGGCCCCACCAGAAATTTAGCCACTCAATTCTGTTGGGAGAGAACATGTTGACTTCAGAATTGTTAGCGTTCACAATATATGTAGCTTGAGGCCGTGGCAGCTACGCGGTGTACTTCTACGCAGCTCCCAATGAGCGAGTCAGAGACAGCCGACTCGCCCTGTTGCCCGCTTCCATAACGCCTACGGCCAGAGGAGACACAGGCCACGAAATCGGCCCCGTCTCACAAATCTTCCAGGAGAACCCATGAGCAGCGCAGCAAACACCTCCCTCGACGGCTACGAGGTCTGGTTCCTCACCGGCAGCCAGCACTTGTACGGCGAGGACGTCCTCAAGCAGGTGGCCGCCCAGTCGCAGGAGATCGCCAACCAGCTGAACGCTTCGGCTTCAGTGCCGGTGCGGATTGTCTGGAAGCCGGTCCTGACGGATTCGGACGCGATCCGCCGCACGGCCCTCGAGGCCAACTCGAACGATTCCGTCATTGGCGTCACGGCCTGGATGCACACCTTCAGCCCGGCCAAAATGTGGATCCAGGGCCTGGACCTGCTCCGCAAGCCGCTCCTGCACCTGCACACCCAGGCCAACGTGGAACTGCCCTGGGCGGACATCGACTTCGACTTCATGAACCTTAACCAGGCCGCCCACGGCGACCGGGAGTTCGGCTACATCCAGTCCCGGCTCGGCATCGCCCGCAAGACAGTGGTGGGGCACGTTTCCAACCCCGAGGTGGCCCGCGAGGTGGGCTCGTGGCAGCGCGCCGCCGCCGGTTGGGCCGCCATCCGTACGCTGAAGCTGACCCGGTTCGGCGACAACATGCGCAACGTGGCCGTCACGGAAGGCGACAAGACCGAGGCCGAGCTGCGCTTCGGCGTCGCGGTCAACACCTGGTCCGTGAACGAGCTCGCCGACGCCGTGCACGGGGCCGCAGAGTCCGACGTCGACGCGCTGGTTGCCGAATACCAGGACCTTTACGACGTAGTTCCGGAGCTCCGTCAAGGTGCCGCTCGCCACGATTCACTGCGCTACGGTGCCAGGATCGAACTGGGCCTGCGCAGCTTCCTGGAAGCCAACGGATCCGCCGCCTTCACCACATCCTTCGAGGACCTGGGCGCCCTCCGCCAGCTCCCCGGCCTGGCCGTCCAGCGGCTCATGGCCGCCGGCTATACGGCTTCGGAGCCGAGGGTGACTGGAAGACCGCCATCCTGGTCCGCGCCGCCAAGGTGATGGGTGCTGGACTGCCCGGTGGCGCATCGCTGATGGAGGACTACACGTATCACCTTGAACCAGGGGCCGAAAAGATCCTGGGCGCCCACATGCTGGAGGTCTGCCCGTCCCTGACGGTCATGAAACCCCGCCTGGAAATCCACCCGCTGGGCATCGGCGGCAAGGAAGACCCGGTCCGCCTGGTATTCGACGCCGACGCCTCCCCGGGCGTCGTGGTGGCCCTGTCCGACATGCGGGACCGTTTCCGCCTGGTGGCCAACGCCGTTGACGTGGTTCCGCTGGACCAGCCGCTGCCGAACCTGCCGGTGGCACGCGCGCTGTGGCAGCCCAAGCCGGACTTCGCCACCTCGGCTGCGGCCTGGCTGACGGCCGGAGCCGCTCACCACACCGTATTGTCCACGCAGGTGGGCATGGACGTGTTCGAGGACTTCGCGGAGATCGCCAAAACCGAACTGCTCACCATCGACGACGGGACCACCATCCGCCAGTTCAAGAAGGACCTGAACTGGAACGCTGCCTACTACAAACTCGCGGGAGGACTGTGACCGAGGTTGTGGAGGGCGAAGCTGCGGCGCTGCAGGTGCTCGGCGAGGATTCCGTACCGGACACCCGCGCCAACCGTGACAGTGAGAGCTATCTCGTCAACCTTGCCGGGGTCGAGCATGTCAAGGGATACCAGTATCCCGGGACTGTCCGCAATGTCATTGAAGGAGTGGCGGGAGCCAAGGGCGCTAATACGTGTAGCTCCTGCCACCGAACGCCGAAGGTCGGTGAGTGAGGTCGGGTGCTCCATCGTCCGGGCACGGTACTCGTAATTACCCGCCAGTTTAGCCTGTCCTGTACTTGTTCCTCGATCATGGTCGTCCTTGTCCAGCCGATGTCGCGGCAATTCAATTGAAAGCCGCGGCAGGCGAAAGGGTGCCCTGCCGTCCTACAACGTTATAGACTGTCAACGCACGTGACGTATCGGGCATCACGGCGGGATACCAGGGAGCGGCATGGCGGTCACTATAAAGGACGTTGCGCTGGCGGCCGGCGTCTCGATAAAGACTGTCTCCAACGTCATCAACGATTACCAATACATCCGCGCGGACACCAAGCAGCGGGTCACGGAGGCCATCGCCAACCTCGGCTACAGCCCCAATCTGTCCGCGCGGAGCCTGCGCTTGGGCAAGACCGGCGTGATCGGGCTCGCGGTTCCCGAACTCTCGCTCAGCTACTTCGCCGAACTGGCGGACTCCGTCATCAAGGCCGCCGAACGGCGCGGCCTCAAGGTTCTGATCGAACAGACCGGCGGCGACCGCGCCCGCGAACTCGAGATACTCTCCAGCCCGCGGTTGCAATTGACCGACGGGTTGTTGTTCAGCCCATTAGGCGTGTCCAATGAAGACGCTCACCACCTCAACGTCAACTTCCCGCTCGTCCTCCTCGGCGAGCGAATTTTCGGCGGACCCACCGACCACGTGACCATGAGTAACGTGCAGTCCGCGCGGGCTGCAACAGCCCATCTGCTCTCGAAGGGCCGGACACGTATCGCCGTGGTCGGAGGACACGAAGGGGAGGTCATTGGTTCTGCCGGGCTCCGCCTGCGCGGTTACCAGCAGGCGCTCGAGGAAGCGGGCATCCCGTTCGACCCAAAGCTCGTGGCCTACACCACTTTGTGGCACCGCTCCAACGGCGCCACCTCAATGCGGGAATTGCTCAAGACCGGCGTCAAGTTCGACGCGATGTTCGGCTTGAATGACACGTTGGCACTCGGTGCCATGCGCGTGCTGCAGGAGGCAGGCCTGCGAATTCCCGACGACGTCGCCGTCATCGGTTTTGACGATCTCGACGAGGGCAGGTATTCGTTACCCACGCTGTCGACTATCGATCCGGGTAGGGGCGAAATCGCCGAGACGGCCGTGCGTATCCTGCAGGAGCGGATCTCAGGACATGATGCGGCCCCCCGGGAGTTCGAGGCGCGGTTCCAAGTCATCGAGCGCGAGTCCTCGAGCCTGCCCACCAGCTGAAAACCCCGAGGGGCAAAATTTTTCGAACAACCGCTTGACAGTGACGGGCCTCACTCGGCATGCTTTTTCTACAACGTTTACTTACAACGATGCAATAACGGACCAGGCACTTGCGAAAGCCTCGCTGCGAGGCGTACCTGCAGGAGGACGGACCCGGATCAAGGAAGATCGAGCGGCACAGCACTTGGTGCCCCGGCGATCCTCCTTCAAGCATCGCCCGGACCGGCCGCCTACGGGCGGACCACGGTGGAATGCCACCGCGAGAGGAAGCAAGAGATATGAAAGCCAAGTTCCTGGCATCGGCTGGCATCGTCGCCGCCACTGCCGTAGTACTGACAGGCTGCTCCGGGGGAAGCGGCGGGGGAGGCGGCGCGGCGGCCGCGTCCTGCACCAACACCATTGTTAACGCGGAGGCGCCCCAAGTCACCGTTTGGGCCTGGTACCCCGCGTTCAACGAGGTTGTCGACAACTTCAACAACACCAACAGCGACGTGCAGATCTGCTGGACCAACGCCGGCCAGGGCAACGATGAGTACACGAAGTTCTCGACCTCGATCGAGTCCGGTTCGGGCGCCCCCGACGTGATCCAGCTCGAGTCGGAGGTGCTCGCCAGCTTTACCATCCGCGACGCGCTTGTGGACCTCACCGAGTTCGGCGCCAATGACGTCAAGGACCAGTACGCCGAAGGCGCCTGGGAGGATGCCTCAAGCGGTGACGCCGTGTATGCCATCCCGGTCGACGGCGGCCCCATGGGGATGCTCTACCGCCAGGACATCTTCGACGCAGCAGGCATCCAGGTACCGACAACCTGGAAAGAGTTCGAAGCCGCAGCCCAAAAGTTGAAGGAGTCCGGCAACGGTGCCGTCATCGCCGACTTCCCCACCAACGGGCGTGCGTTCAACCAGGCCTTGTTCGCCCAGGCCGGTTCGGTGCCGTTCGAATATGACTCCGCCAACCCCCAGGAAATCGGGATCAAGGTCAATGACCAGGGTGCCAAGGACGTCCTGAAGTACTGGGACGGACTGGTCAAGAAGGGGCTCGTTGCCACCGATGACGCCTTCACCGCGGACTACAACACCAAGCTCGTCGACGGCTCATACGCCGTCTACCTCGCCGCGGCCTGGGGTCCCGGCTACCTGCAGGGCCTGTCCGACGCCGACCCGGACGCGGTCTGGCGTGCCGCCCCACTCCCGCAGTGGGACGCAGCAAACCCCGTCGACGTCAACTGGGGCGGTTCCACCTTCGCAGTGACCAAGCAGGCCAAGGACAAGAAACTCGCAGCGAAGGTGGCCATGGGCATCTTCGGAAACAAAGAAGCTATGAACCTCGGCGTTGACAAGGGAGCATTGTTCCCCTCGTACTCGCCCGTCCTCGATTCCGAGGAATTTGCCAACAAGGAATACCCGTTCTTTGGCGGACAGCAGATCAACAAGGACGTTTTCCTGAAGGCAGCTGAGGGCTACGAGGGCGCGACCTTTAGTCCGTTCCAGAACTACGCCTACGACCAGTTGACTGTGCAGCTCTACTCGATGGTCCAAGGCGAGAAGGACGCGGGCAAGGCCCTCGACGATCTCCAGGCGTCCCTCGAGCAGTACGCGACCGAGCAGGGATTCACCCTGAAGTAACCGCCGGGGTAGGTGCCCGCGTCCATCGCGGGCACCTACCCGTCCGGCCCTCGTGGACACCTCCACCGCGCCATCCGTCCCATTGCTTGAGGAAAGACCATCATGGCTACGACCACCGCGCCGAGTTCGGCCCCGCAGGCCAAGACCCCGGCCCCCGCAAAGCATCGCCCCGACAAGAACTACCGGCACCGGCAGCGCTGGGGATGGGTCTTCGTTGCGCCCTTCGCGGCAATCTTCCTGACCTTCCTCATCCTCCCCCTGGTCTACGCCTTCAGGATGAGCCTTTTCACCAGCACCCTGGCCACTGGCACCAAGTTCGTCGGCGCGGACAACTACCTCAAGGCCTTCTCCGACCCGATCTTCCTGCAGGGACTGGCGACGGTAGCGAAGTTCGCACTGATCATGATTCCCGCGCAAATGATCGTAGCCCTGCTCGCAGCCCTCGTCCTCGACAACCTTGCCACCTGGGCGTCCAAGTTCTCCCGTTTGATGATCTTCGTCCCGTACGCGGTTCCCGTGGTCATCGGCGCCCTCATGTGGGGCTTCCTGTACAGCCCACGCTTCGGGCCGGCCGGCTCCATCTTCGGCATTTTCGGCATGGCCGCCCCGGAGTTCCTGGCGCAGGACAGTATTTTCGGCAGCCTCGTCAACATCGTGACCTGGCAGTGGGCCGGCTACTACATGATCATCATCTATGCCGCACTGCGCGGTATCGATCCCGGCATCTACGAGGCAGCCGTGCTCGACGGCGCCTCCGACCGGCAGATCGCATGGCGGATAAAGGTCCCCATGATCTCTTCCTCCCTCGTGATGGTGGTCATCTTTGCTCTCATCGGCACCCTGCAGTTCTTCACTGAACCGCAAGTGCTCCGCGGAGTGGCACAGGGCGCCATTCCGACGTCGTATACCCCCAATATGTATGCCTTCTCGCTGGCCTTCTCCTACAGCCAGTTCAACTATGCCTCCGCCATCTCCTTCGCGCTCGGCATCGTCGTGTTCGTTTTCTCCTTCCTCTTCCTCTTCCTGACCCGCAAGCAGAGCGGACTGAAATAAGCCATGGCACTCGTCACCGAAACCCCCCAACTCGAGGGCGGCCGGAAAGGCCGCAGCGCTGCAGGCCGTAACAGGGCCCGCAATGGCGGCCCCCGCATCGGCTCGCATATCTTCCTGCTTATCCTCGTTATCTACTTCATCACCCCCATTTGGTGGTTGACGGTCGCCAGCACCAAGGACACCGCTGGCCTCTTCGGCGGCTCGGGCGGACCCCTCTGGTTCGACGACGAGTTCCACTTCTTCAGCAACATCCAAGGCTTGTTCGAACGGCAGGACGGCATCTACTGGCGTTGGCTCGGGAACTCATTCCTCTACGCCATCTCGGGAGGCGTCGGGGCAACCATCCTCGCCGTGCTTGCAGGCTACGGCTTCGCCAAGTACAACTTTCGCGGGCGGGGGCCCTTCTTTGGGCTCCTGCTGGGTGCAGTCATGGTGCCCCTGACGGCACTGGTCATCCCGACCTTCGTGCTCCTGAGCTCTGTGGGGCTGGTGAACACCATCTGGGCCGTGATCCTGCCCTCGCTCCTCAGCCCGTTCGGTGTGTACCTCATGAGGGTCTTCGCCCAGGAAGCGGTTCCGGATGAATTACTCGACGCCGCCCGGATTGACGGCGCGGGAGAGTTCCGCACGTTCGTCCAGATTGCACTGCCCCTGCTGCGCCCGGCGATCGTGACGGTACTGCTGTTGTCCATCGTCGGGACCTGGAACAACTTCTTCCTGCCGCTGGCAGTCCTCAGTGATCCCCTGTTGCTCCCCGTCACGGTGGGGCTCAACGGATGGCAGGCCCTGTCCAACGCCGGAAGCGGCGGCGAGGCCCTATGGAATCTGATCACCACGGGTGCCTTCGTCTCGATCATCCCGCTGATCATCGCGTTCCTTTCCCTTCAGAAGTACTGGCAGGGCGGGTTGTCGCTGGGCTCGCTCAAATAACCTCCAGACCGCTGCCGGCCCACGCCACCACGCACAGAAAGTAGTTTGATGCAGAACGCACGCCTCACGCTCGACCCCCACTTCACGGTCGGGCGGATCAACCGCAACATCTTCGGCGGGTTCGTCGAACACCTTGGCCGCCACGTCTACGACGGCATCTACGAGCCCGGCCACGAGAGCGCCGATAACGAAGGGTTCCGCCAGGACGTCATCGAACTCGTGAAGGAGATGGGTGTCTCCACCATCCGCTATCCCGGCGGCAACTTCGTCTCCGGGTTCTGCTGGGAAGACAGCGTGGGACCGCGCGAGGAGCGCCCGACCCGCCTCGATCTCGCCTGGCATTCCACCGAGACCAACCAGGTGGGCATGCACGAGTTCGCCTCCTGGCTGCAGAAGGTGGACAGCGATCTCATGATGGCCGTGAACCTAGGAACGCGGGGAACCACCGAAGCGCTCCAGCTTCTTGAGTACTCGAACCTGCCCAAGGGTACAACCCTTGCCGACCGGCGCATGGCCAACGGCCACCCCGACCCGTTCGGCGTCAAGATCTGGTGCCTGGGCAACGAGATGGATGGCCCCTGGCAGATCGGGCACCGCTCAGCCGAGGACTACGGCAAGCTCGCGGCCATTACGGGGCGGGCAATGCGCCAGCTGGACCCGTCGATCGAGCTCGTGGCCTGTGGTTCCTCGAGCGCCCACATGCCAACATTCGCCGAGTGGGAGCGCGTGGTGCTCACCCACACCTATGACGTCGTCGACTACATCTCCTGCCACGCATACTACGAGGAGAAGAACGGTGACCTTGGGTCATTCCTCGCATCCGCCGTCGACATGGATCACTTCATCGAGTCCGTGGTGGCGACCGCCGACCATGTGAAGGCCGTACGCGGGAGCTCGAAGACGATTAATATCTCCTTCGACGAGTGGAACGTCTGGTACATCAGCCGCTTCGAGAACGTCGACAAGATTGAGGGCCTCGACAATTGGCCGGCGGCTCCGCGCCTGCTCGAGGACTGCTACTCAGTGGCGGACGCCGTCGTGTTCGGTAACCTCATGATCTCGCTGCTGAAGCACGCTGACCGCGTCACCTCGGCGTCACTGGCGCAGCTCGTCAATGTTATCGCGCCCATCATGACGGAGCCGGGCGGCCCGGCATGGCGCCAGACCACGTTTTTCCCGTTCTCGATCACGTCGAAGCTCGCGCAGGGCTCGGTACTTGAACTCAAGCTCGACGCCGGGACGTACGAGACCAGCGAGTACGGTACTGTGCCGCTCGTCGACGCTGTGGCCACGCACGACGACGAAACGGGTGCGACCGCCGTCTTCCTCGTCAATCGGTCCCAGACCGAAGAGACCACCGTGACCATCGATATCGCGGCACTCAACGGGTTCAGCTCTGTCGAGGCGCAGTCGCTGTTCGATACGGACGTGTATGCGAAGAACACCCTCGAGGAGCCCGAGCGCGTGACCATGAAGACCAACACCTCCGCCACCCTGGACGGTGGTGCAGTCACTATTACCCTTCCTCCCGTGTCATGGACGGCCGTTTCCCTCGCATGAACCACCGCGAATACAGGATCGAGGGCGGCGGCTACACGGCCGTCGTCCTCGGTTTCGGGGCCACTGTCCGTGAACTGACTTACGAGGGGCGGCCGCTCGTAGTGGGCTTCGGTTCCGACGAGGAAATGCCCAACTTCCGTGGCGCCTTCGTGGCTCCGTGGCCCAACCGCATCGCCGATGGGCGCTATACGTTCGACGGGGAGGACTACCAACTTGCCGTCAATGAGCCGGAGCGGGGCGCCGCACTGCACGGGCTCGTGTTCGGCATCCCTTGGACACTCGTGAAGCACACCCCGAGCACGCTTAAACTGGCCTGCACCATCGAGCCCACGGCGGCCTACCCCTTTAAGCTCTCCCTCCAAGCGCGGTTCAGCCTCGACGGGCAGGGCTTCAGGACAGATGTAGCAGCATCTAATATTGGCCCGCGGCGCGCACCCTACGGCGTCTGCCCTCACCCGTACCTTGTGGGCGGGCCGTCACCGCTCGATGAGTGGGTGCTCGAGCTGCCGGCCTCAACGGTCCTGACAGTAACTCCCGACCGTCTGCTGCCCGTGGCCAAGGAATCAGTCGCCGGTACTCCCTTCGACTTCCGCTCGGCCCGTGCCATCGGTGACGTGCAAATCGACCACGCCTTCACGAACCTCACCCTGGATCGCGACGGGCGCGCCATAGTCCGGGTCATCGATCCCGCGGTCGGGACCGGCACAGCGATGGTGTGGGACGCGAGCTGCCCCTGGGTGCAGATCCACACGGCGGACCTTCCGAGAAGACCAGAGAGCACCCGGCTCGGGCTTGCCGTCGAGCCCATGACATGCCCGCCGGAGGCCTTTAACACGGGCGAGGACCTCGTAATCCTCGAACCGGGGGAATCGCACAGCACGGGCTGGACCATCGCCGCCCTTTAGCTCTGGTCGGGTTTCATAGGCCAACCGCGTCGATGAGCGTGAAGGACGGGGACCCCGAAGACGCTTCGCCAAGAACGCGCCGTCAAGCCGCGCCAGAGGCAGGTGACTCGGCTCGGTGTAAATCCTGGCCGGATGTCCCTGCACAGCCCCTTTTGGGGCCGCTCCCCGCCGCTTCGAACTGCCGACAACGGATATTCCGTCAACCTGCCTCGGCCGGGCAAACCCGTGCTTGCTGATCACGCGGCCGGAAACTGGTGGCGACTCTGATCCGTCCATGGCTGGGGTCAATTCAGGTTGTCCACGGCTGGGATAGGAGCCGTTGGGGTAGCTCCCTGGCAGCAGCAGCGGTGGATAACCCATGAGAATTGTCCCCGGCTGTGGGCAGCGGCACCGTACTGCTACACGGTAGAGCAGAGCGCCAGAATTAATTCCTACTGCTTCTGCAGCCCGGCAAGAGGCGGTTGTCAGGTTGGGGTGTGCCCTAACTGGGCTCAACTATTAGCCCTACAGCCTCGGTTTGCTTGTGGTGTATGTCTTGTCGTGGCGGATGACGGCTTCGTTTTCCTCGCTTCAGCCTGTTTCCCTGGCGCGTCCGGATGGACCTTTTGGTGCGGTACTTGGGGTGCAAGCTGGCAGCGGGGTTTCACCATTGTCGAACAAGCCGACATGTTCAGGGCGAACCTGCAGGCGGCCGCAGTGCGAGGACTATCCTGCTGACCGCCGCCGTAGGGCGGCGGTTCCCCATATGGCCAGCAACCCGCCTATCAGCAGCAGTCCGGCCTGCCCAGTATTCATGCCAGCCAACGATGTGGTCACCGGATCGCCCAGACCGAAGGCTGAATTGAAGAAGCCGCCCAAGGTGATCCCCGCAATGAGTAGCGCAGAGAGTGCAGAGACGCCGGTGACCAGGGCGTTGAAGCCCAATGTATGGCAAGGATGGTGCACAGCTGAGCGGTACAGCCGCGTCATGGCCACTCCGTTGAGCGAATCACAGAGAGTCATGGCAGCGGCGAAGGCAAGCGGCAGGGCCAGCAATGTGAGGGGCGAAACCCCGGCCAGGGACGCCGCGGTCGTCATCATCAGCAACCCAATGGTGGTGGCAGTATCAAAACCCAGCCCGAACAGGAATCCGATGACGTAGATGTGCCGCGGCCGACGGACACGGGAGAGCGGCCTGGCAAGGAGACGCGCCACTAAACCCTGCGCCTCGAGGTCCCGGGAATCAAAGCCACCTCCAGATCGCGCACTCCGGTACGCGCGGGCGGCACGAAAAAAGGCGGAGCCGTTGAATAGACCGATTGACAGCAGGAAGATCCCCGAAACGCCACTGCCGATCAGGCCTAGGACCAGGTTCGCGGCAGAATCCTCCTGCATGAACTGCTCCACCAGGCTCGCACCGGCAATGATCAGCGCGCCGGCCAGGATGACTACGGAACTGTGCCCGAGGCTGAAGGCGAAGCCTACGCTGACGGGGTCCTGCTGCTGTGCTACGAATTTGCGGGTGGCGTTGTCGATTGCGGCCAGGTGGTCCCAGTCGTAGCTGTGCTTTACGCCCGCAAGATACGCGGTGAGCACCAACCCCCACGCGAGCGGCTGCCCTCCGGGGCAGGGGCACCCAGCCATGAATGATGTGAGGGTACCGGTGAGCAGAAGCGCGACGGCGGCGGCATGGAGCGCAGCAACCGCAATGAAGGTGAACAGCACCCGCGTGCGGAACGGCAGGGTCTCCCGCTCGCGGTAGAGCACCGTCAGTTGCGTCAGCACGGTCATCAATATTTCCTCATGTTGAGAGGCTCCTGCCCGTGCCAGCGGTCGCGAAGCAACGCCGTGCAGGCACCCAACAGGCTGTTGAGCTCGCCCGTGGTGTTGGACAGCGATCGCAGCACCAGCCCGGTGGTTCCCGCAACCGTGCGGGTCAGGGAAACCCCGGAGTGGGCATCATGCCCGACGGTCAGGGCGTGAAGGTCATCGGCGAGCTCCTGGCCGACGCGCGGATCCACCACCACCAGGGATCCGAGGTGGCTGAACCCCTCCATGAAGCCCAGGCCGGTGACGTCGTTCAGCGGAGGCCGGATGAGCAGGTTGTCGAGTGCCAGGAGTTCGGTGCGATCACCCACCTGTACGTGGATTTCGTTTCGCAGCCGAAGCTCTTCGTACTTAAACGATGCCCCGTCCGGCGACCAGCCAGGAGTGATGATTTCGGCAATCACGAGGCTCGACGACGGATGCACCGTGATGTGGGCGCGTTGCCTGTAGCTGGCCTCCCGGTAGGCGATGAGCTGGTCAGGCATCAGTTCCAGCCGCGCCCCCTCCCCCAGCAGCAGGCTCATCCGCTGCTCGGCAAAGGACCCCGGAGTCCGGTAAACCTTGGTCGCGGACTGGGTAGTTAAATGTAGGTCAGCCCCGTCCCCCACCTCCACGTCGATGACGAACAGGTCTGCCCCTAGGTAAGCGCCACCAGGATTCACGAGCACATAACAAACCTGCCCGGAGTCGTCCAGATAGTGTGGCCGAAGCACCCGCAAAGCGCCCTGATGGAACTGCCGGGACGCAATGGACCTACCCCCCCGTACGGTGATGACGAGCTCAAGCACACCGCGCGGCGAGCCGACTGCAGAGGCGGCGGAGCCGGTTGCAGCCGCCGGAGTCGCTTCAGCCGCCGTCGTGCTCATGGAGCGAGGTCGAGCATCAGAACGTCGCGGCGCACCCAGTTGATGACAGCGTCCAGCCCTTCGTCAGTCTTCAGGTTGGTGAAGCAGAACGGCTTTTCGCCCCGGAACTCCTTTGAGTCGGCCTCCATAACCGACAAATCGGCGCCAACATGGGGAGCGAGGTCGGTTTTGTTGATGATGAAGAGATCGGACTTGATCATGCCTTGGCCGGCTTTGCGTGGGATCTTTTCGCCTTGGGCCACGTCGATGATGTAGATGGAGAAGTCCACGAGCTCCGGGCTGAAGGTCGCCGAGAGGTTATCGCCGCCGGACTCCACGAAAATGACCTGGAGGTCGGGGTGCCGGGCTTTGAGTTCCTCGATGGCGGCGGTGTTCATCGAGGTGTCTTCGCGGATGGCGGTGTGCGGGCAGCCGCCGGTTTCGACGCCGATGATCCTGTCCTCGGGAAGGATGCCGTTGGCAGCCAGGATTTTGGCGTCCTCGATGGTGTAGATGTCGTTGGTGATCGCGGCCATGGAGATTTCGGGGCTCATGTGGCGCGTGAGCCGCTCCACCAGCTGCGTTTTGCCGGCGCCCACAGGGCCGCCGATGCCGATTTTGATGGGTTCAGTCATGTTTTTCCTCCTGCTAGCTCATGAACATTCGGGCACGTTGGCGCTCGTGCCGCATCTGCGAAATTTCCAGCCCTGGGCTGAGTGCGCCGAAGTCGTCCGGCGTCAGGCGGGCGATCCGCTCGATGGCGGCAGCGACGTCGTCGGCCGCTTTCCGCAGCAGCCGCTGCCCGGCGTTTTGCCCGAGGGGGATGGCCCGGACGGCGTTCTGCGTCAGCGACGTGACGGTGGCGAAAAGGCACGCGGCCAGCGCTTCGGTCAGCGGCACGCCCAAGGAACGGGCGACGACGGCGAACGCCAGCGGCTGATGCCCGGCGGCCCGGCCCGTAGTCACCAGGTCCCGATAAAGTCCCAGCTCGGCCGAGGGAAAAACCTCGGTTCCGATCTCCAGCAGCCGCCCGCCCATCTTGACGCTGGCCTCCCTGACTTGGCGAGACAGCAGTTGCGCCGAAAGCAGGACATCAAGCTCCCCAACATCCCAGCCCTCGTAGAGGAACCGGATCGACAGCCCATCAGAGTAGGAAAGCTGCTGCGAGACAAATACAGAAAGCCAAACCCCAAACGAAGCCTCGTCACAAATGAGCTCCCGTTCGATGTACCCCTCAAACCCAAAAGAGTGAGCAAAAGCCCCGGTTGGAAGCGCGGAATCACAAAGCTGTTGCAGCGCGAGCTGATAAGTCATGACAACCCGCCGGGGGAACTAGTGCGAGTGTTCGGCATGGCGGAAGGGCACGGGCATGACGCGTTCCTGGCGGTCATAGGGCACTCCGGCGTGGACGAGGTAGTCCTCGACGGTGTGGTCGTAGGCGCATACCATGACCTCGGCCCCGTACTCCGAGGAAGCGTCGAAGAACTGGGCCTGGAGGTGCCGGTTGCCGAGCGAGTGTGCCACGACGCCCATGTCGTGGACGGACCGGGGCGCAATGACCAGGACGTCGGTGGGCAGCACCGACACCACGATCATGTTGGTTTCGGCAACGTGCAGGATGTCGCCGTCCCGCAGGTCTGCTGAGCCGGCCGCCAGGCGGATTCCGATTTCCTTGCCGTGGTCCGTGGTGACGCGCTGGATACGCTTGACCAGCTGGGCACTGGGCAGCACCACTTTCTCCCGGTGCAGGCCGGTGTAGGCAGCCAGGTCGGTTGTAGGCAGCTCGTGCAGGTTGCCGAGTACTTTTTCGATGATCACGTCAGGCTCCTGGTTGGCGGCTCGGTCAGAAGAGGAAGTAGCGCTGCGCCATCGGCAGCACGTCGGAGGGCTCACAGGTGACGTCGTCGCCGTCGACCGTCACCTTGTACGTTTCCGGGTCCACCTGGATCTCCGGCGTCGCATCGTTGTATTTGAGGTCCGCCTTGCTCAACGTCCGGATCCCGGAGACGGGACGGATGACCTTTTCCAGGCCCAGCTCCTGGGGCACGCCGGCGTCGATTGCTGCCTGGGACAGGAAGGTGATGGAGGACTGCTGCACGGCCTTGCCGAACGCGGCGAACATGGGGCGCATGGTGCGTGGCTGCGGGGTGGGTATGGAGGCGTTGGCGTCGCCCATCAGTGCGTAGGCGATCTGGCCGCCCTTGAGGACCAGCTCGGGCTTCACGCCGAAGAACGCCGGATCCCAGAGCACCAGGTCGGCAAATTTGCCTTCCTCCACCGAGCCGATGGAGTCCGCCATGCCCTGGGCGATGGCCGGGTTGATGGTGTACTTCGCAACGTAGCGCTTGAGGCGGAAGTTGTCGCTGCCTGCCGAGCCGTGGACACCGCCGTCGGGATCTTCCAAAATCCCGCGCTGTTTCTTCATTTTGTCCGCCACCTGCCAGGTGCGGGTGATGACCTCGCCCACGCGTCCCATTGCCTGGGAGTCGGAGGAGGTGATGGAGAAGATGCCCAGGTCCTGGAGGACGTCCTCGGCGGCGATGGTTTCGGCCCGGATGCGCGAGTCGGCGAAGGCCACGTCCTCGGGGATGTCCGGGTTGAGGTGGTGGCAGACCATGAGCATGTCCAGGTGCTCTTCGATGGTGTTCCGCGTGTACGGGAGCGTGGGGTTGGTGGAGGCGGGCAGGACGTTGGGCAGCCCGGCGATCCTGATGATGTCCGGCGCGTGCCCGCCACCGGCGCCCTCGGTGTGGAATGTATGGATAACCCGGCCGTCGATGGCGCGGATGGTGTCTTCCACGAAGCCGCACTCATTGAGCGTGTCGGTGTGGATGGCCACTTGGACGTCGAACTCGTCGGCCACCTTCAGGGAGGTGTCGATCGAGGACGTGGTGGAGCCCCAGTCCTCGTGGACCTTAAGGCCGATGGCGCCGGCCCGGATCTGTTCAGCCAGGGGCTCGAGGGCGGACGCGTGGCCCTTTCCGAAAAGACCGATGTTGATGGGCAGCCCCTCGGCAGCCTGCAGCATACGCTGGATGTGCCATTTACCGGGAGTGACGGTCGTGGCTTTCGTGCCCTCGGCAGGACCCGTGCCACCGCCCACCATGGTGGTCACGCCGCTGCTGAGGGCCGTGGGAACCTGGTCCGGGGAGATGAAGTGGATGTGGCTGTCAACGCCGCCGGCGGTGAGGATCCTTCGCTCGCCGGCAATGATCTCAGTGCTCGGCCCGATCACGATATCCACGCCGTCGCTGATCTGCGGGTTACCGGCCTTGCCGATCCTGAAGATGTGGCCGTCCCGGAGCGCGACATCGGCCTTGTAGATGCCGGTGTAATCGAGGATCACCGCATTGGTGATGACGGTGTCCGGTACGCCACCTGAACTAACAGCCTGGGGGCCGCCGTCGCGGGTTACCTGTCCGTTCTGGCCCATGCCGTCCCGGATCACCTTGCCGCCGCCGAACACCACTTCCTCCCCGTAGACGGTGAGGTCCTTTTCGATGTCGAGGAACAGTTCGGTGTCCGCCAGGCGGATAGAATCACCGGTGGTGGGTCCGTACAGGTCCGCGTACTGCCGGCGGGGAATCTCGAAGCTCACATGTTTCCTTTCACGGCGGCGTCCGTGCTCTGAGGATCGAGTGGACCGTTGACGGCGTTGCTGAGGCCATACACCTCGCGGCTTCCCGCCAGCTCAATGAGCCGGACGGTCTTGCCGTCCCCCGGCTCAAACCGGGCTGCTGTGCCGGCGGGGATGTCCAGGCGTCGGCCGTGGGCGGCTTTCCGGTCGAACTCCAGGGCAGGATTTGCTTCGGCGAAGTGGAAATGGGAACCCACCTGCACGGGACGGTCACCGCGGTTGGTCACGACGACGTCCACCGCCTTCCGCCCGGCGTTCACCGTCACCGGTTCGGACCTGAGTACATACTCACCTGGGATCATGGCCTGCCCTAGCGGATCGGATCGTGGACTGTGACGAGCTTGGTGCCGTCCGGGAACGTGGCCTCGATCTGGACGTCGTGGACCATTTCCGGAACGCCTTCCATCACCTCGTCGCGGGTCAGCACAGTGGTCCCGTAGCTCATCAGGTCTGCCACTGTGCGGCCGTCCCGGGCACCCTCGATCAGTTCATAACTGATGATGGCCACAGCCTCCGGGAAGTTCAGTTTGAGGCCGCGGGCCTGGCGGCGCCGCGCAAGATCGGCGGCCACCACAATCATGAGCTTTTCCTGCTCACGGGGCATCAGGTGCATTACGAGTCCCTTCTGTAGATGGCCAGGGCCGCGGTCTGATTAATGTACTCAGGTGACGTTTCGTGCAGGTTTCCGTGACAAGGGTGTTGCCTAGGCGTATTGCCGTGAGGGCTGGTGGGTGAGGCGGATCTGGCGGTTGACGTCCTTGTAGAGGAGGTACCGGAACGGTCCGGGGCCGCCAGCGTAGCAGGCCTGCGGGCAGAAGGCGCGGAGCCATGAAGTCGCCTGCCTCCACTTCCACCCAGTCATCGTTCAGCCGGTAGACGGCCTTGCCTTCGAGGACAAACAGGCCGTGCTCCATCACGTGTGTTTCCGCGAACGGGATGGTGCCGCCGGGCTGGAAGGTGACGATGTTGACGTGCATGTTTCGGTGTCACCATCGAAGCCGGCCCTCAGCCCGGCTTCTACATGTCGGGCGACATCCGGGGCGGACAGTGAGCCCTTGAACTTGTCAGAGGCAATCAGCACGCGCATGTCCCGCGACTCCCTTCAATGCCCTAATCCAGCAGCGCGATGATCGCTGTGGGTGCATCCTCGCCCTTGGCGGCCAGATCTTCGAACTCGGTTATGGCGTTGATTTCCACACCCATGGAGATGTTGGTGATCTTTTCCAGGATCACTTCGACCACCACGGGCACCTGGAACTCGCCCATCATTGTTTTGGCCTTGTCGAAGGCGGCGGCGAGGTCGTTGGGGTCCTCCACGCGCACGGCTTTGCAGCCCAGGCCTTCGGCCACCTTGAGGTGGTCCACGCCGTAGCCGCGGGTGTCCTCGGACAGGTGCGTGCTGTTGATGTTGTCGAATGCCAGGGACACGTTCTGTTCCATGTTGAAGCCGCGCTGGGACTGGCGGATCAGGCCCAGGTAGGAGTTGTTCACCACCACGTGGATGTAGGGGAGGTTGAACTGCGCGCCCACAGCGAGTTCCTCGATCATGAACTGGAAGTCGTAGTCCCCGGACAGGGCTACAACGGTCTCATCCGGCTTGCCGCGCACGACGCCCAAGGCGGCCGGGCCGGTCCAGCCCAGGGGGCCTGCCTGGCCGGCGTTGATCCACTTGCGCGGGCCGAACACGTGCAGCATCTGGGCGCCGGCGATCTGGGACAGGCCGATGGTGGACACGTAGGTGGTGTCGCGGCCGAAGGACTTGTTGATCTCCTCGTACACGCGCTGCGGCTTGATGGGAATGTTCTCGAAGTGGGTCTTGCGCTGCAGCGAACCCTTGCGGTCCTGGCATTCGGCAACCCACGCCGTGTAGTCCGGCAGGGACCCTGCAGCCTTGCGCTCTTTGGCGAGCTCAACCAGCCCGGCCAGCGCCGCGCCGGCGTCGGACGCGATGCCCAGGTCCGGTGAGAACACGCGGCCGATCTGGGTGGGCTCAATGTCGATGTGCACGAACTTCCGGCCTGCCGTGTAGGTCTCCAGGCCGCCGGTGTGGCGGTTGGCCCAGCGGTTGCCGATGCCGATCACGAAGTCGCTCTGCAGGTAGTTCTCGTTGCCGTAGCGGTGGCTGGTCTGCAGGCCCACCATGCCGGCCATGAGCTGGTGGTCGTCCGGGATGGTGCCCCAGCCCATCAGGGTGGGGATGACCGGAACGTTGAGGATTTCGGCCAGTTCCACCAGTTGCGCGGAGGCGCCGGCGTTGATGATGCCGCCGCCGGCCACGATCAGCGGGTGCTGCGCAGCGGTGAGCATGTCCAGGGCCTTTTCCAGCTGCTTGCGGGAGGCCTTGGGCTTCTCGACGGGCAGGGGCTCGTAGGTGTCGATGTCGAATTCGATCTCGGCCTGCTGCACGTCGATGGGCAGGTCCAGCAGGACGGGGCCGGGGCGGCCGGAGCGCATCAGCTGGAAGGCCTTCTGGAAGGCGCCGGGAACCTGGCCGGGCTCCAGGACGGTCATGGCCATCTTGGTGACGGGCTTGGCGATGGACTCGATGTCCACGGCCTGGAAGTCTTCCTTGTGCAGCTTGGCCACGGGGGCCTGGCCGGTGATGCAGAGCATGGGGATGGAGTCGGCCCAGGCGGCGTACAGGCCGGTGATCATGTCGGTGCCGGCGGGGCCGGAGGTGCCGATGCAGATGCCAATGTTGCCGTCCTTGGCCCGGCTGTAGCCGTCGGCCATGTGGCTGGCGCCTTCAACGTGGCGGGCCAGGGTGTGGCGGATGCCGCCGTGGGCGCGCATGGCGGAGTAGAAGGGGTTGATTGCCGCGCCTGGCAGGCCGAACGCCTCGATGGCGCCTTCCTTTTCCAGGATGGCAACCGCTGCATCAACGGTACGCATCTTGCTCATGGTGTGCTCCTACTTAAGTCTGGTGGGAAAACCTGTTTTTGGGTGTGCTGAAGGAAAGCCAACGGTCGAGCCCGGCGGAACCGAAACCTACTTCCGGCCGGAGAGCTGGAGGACCTGCTTGAAGAGTCCGGAGTGGTCCAGTGCGCCGTCGCCCTGGTTGACGGTGGCGGCGACGAGTTGTGCGACGACGGCGCCGAGGGGGACGGCGACGTTGGCTTCGCGGGCGGCGGAGGTGACGATGCCGAGGTCCTTGTGGTGGAGGGCGAGGCGGAAGCCGGGCTCGAAGTTGCGGTCGAGCATCTTCTGGCCCTTCTGGTCCAGGACCTTTGAGCCGGCCAGGCCGCCGCCGAGGACCTTGAGGGCGGCGTCGGTGTCCACGCCGTAGGCCTCGAGGAAGGCGATGGCTTCGCCGAGGACTTCGATGTTGACGGCGACGATGAGCTGGTTGGCTGCCTTGACGGTCTGGCCGGAGCCGGAGGGGCCAACGTGGACGATGGTCTTGCCGACGGCGTTCAGGACATCGGAGGCTGCGTCGAAGTCCTCCTTGTCGCCGCCGACCATGATGGAAAGGACGGCGTCGATGGCGCCCTGCTCACCGCCGCTCACCGGTGCATCAAGCGGCCGGATGCCAGCCTCTTTCGCGTCGTCGGCGAGGCGCTTGGCGACGTCGGGGCGGATGCTGGACGCTTCAATCCACAAGGTACCCTTCTTCGCGTTGGCGAAGAGACCGTCCTCGCCGCTGACCACACCCTCAACGTCGGGGGAATCCGGGACCATGGTGATCACGACGTCGGCGTCCTTGACGGCGTCAGCGATGCTGCTGGCGCCCTTGCCGCCTTCGGAAACGAGCTCGTCGATCTTGTCCTGGCTGCGGTTGAAGCCGGTGACGGTGTGGCCGGCCTTAACCAGGTTGATGGCCATGGGCAGGCCCATAATTCCAAGCCCGATAACTGCAACGTTGCTCATGATGGTTCCTTTTCTGGAGTGTTTCTAACTCAGAGGCTGTGGGGTGCCGTGGGATTGTTCGTCGTGACAGGGCGTTCCGGGACGACCCAACTGAAGGCCGTTTCCTGCGGTTCCTTGTATTCGAGGCCGATGTAGCCCTCGTAGCCGAGTTCGCGGCTGCGGGCGATCCACTCACGCAGGGGGAGGGTGCCGGTACCGGGTGCGCCTCGGCCCGGGTTGTCGGCAATCTGGATGTGGCCGAAGTCCCTGGCGTGGTTTTCGATCACGGAGTCCACATCGTCGCCATTGACTGCAAGATGGTAGAAGTCCGCCAAAAGCTTGATGTTGCCGACGCCGGCCTCGGCCTTGACGCGGGCGATGACCTTGAGTGCGTCTTCAGCGGTGAGGAGCGGATACCTGGGTGCCCCGCTGACGGGTTCGAGGAGGACGGTGCCGCCGATACGGGCGACACCTTCGGCTGCAGCGGCCAGGTTCTCGGCGCCGATGGCATCCTGCTTCTCAACCGATTCGCCGTCGATCCGGTTTCCGTAGAGGGCGTTGAAGGCCTTGCAGCCCAGGCGCTCACCGATGCCGGCCACGACGTCGATGTTGTCCTGGAACTCTGCGGAGCGCGCGGGCCAGGAAACCAGACCGCGGTCCCCGCCGGGCATGTTGCCGGCGTTGAAGTTCAGGCCCGTGAGCTGAACGCCGGCGTCCTTGATGGCGCGCTCGAACTCGGTGACCTGGGCATCGGTGGGGACGGAGGACTCAAAGGGCCACCAGAACTCAACAGCGTCAAAACCGGCAGCCTTCGCTGCGGCGGGGCGTTCCAGGAGCGGCAGTTCGGTCAAGAGGATGGAGCAGTTCACGGTGTACGTCATCACATTTCTCTCCTGATTCAATCCACTTTCAAAGTCAAAGGTGCTCCGACTCTAGCCAGTCATTAGGTAGTTATCGATGGCCTGGTCCAAGCTCTCGGGCCGGGCTGATTTTGGATGAAGGGTCAGGCTTCTGGGTCAGGCGGATCTGGGCGGTTGACCTCTTTGTAAAGCAGGTAGCGGAGCGCCGGACTGGAACGTCACGGTGTTCACATGCATGTCGTGGGCGGGGTCGTCCGGGTCCACGGCTCAGTCCACCAGTTCGTAAGCCGGAGTGGTGAGGAAGTCCATGTAGTCCTCGGAAAGACAGATGTCCGCGATCAGGCTGCTCGCCGGCTGATAGTAGCGCTCGAAGGCTTCCTCGCCCACCTCGCCGCGCAGCTTTTGGGTTTCCTCGGTCAGGATCTGCGAGACCAGTTCGCGGGTGACCTTATTGCCGGTATCGGCCAGCACCACGCCGTTGCGGATCTGCTGCCAGACCTGGGACCGTGAGATTTCGGCAGTGGCCGCGTCCTCCATCAGGTTGTGGATTGCCACGGCACCGTTTCCGGAGAGCCACACGGCGGTGTAGGCCACGGCCACGTAGAGGTTCAGGCGCAGGCCTGATTCGGTAACCTGCCCTTCCGCGGATGCCACGTCCAGCAGCTGGTCAGCGGTGACGTTCACTTCCGGCCGCTGCCTGTCGAGCTGGTTCGGCTTGTCACCGAGGACTGCGTCGAAGACTTCGCGGCAGGTGGGCACCAGGTCCGGGTGGGCAACCCAGGAGCCGTCGAACCCGTCGTTGGCTTCGCGGGTCTTGTCCGCGCGGACCTTGGCAAAGGCTGCCTCGGTCACCTCCGGGTGGCGGCGGTTGGGGATCACGGCGGCCATGCCGCCCATGGCGAAGGCGCCGCGCTTGTGGCATGTCTTGACCAGCAGTTCGGTGTAGGCGCGCATGAACGGCGCCGTCATTGCCACCGAGGCACGGTCCGGCAGGACGAATTCCTCGCCGGCGTCCCGGAAGTACTTGATGATGCTGAACAGGTAGTCCCAGCGCCCGGCGTTCAGGCCGGAGGCGTGGTCACGGAGTTCGTAGAGGATCTCGTCCATTTCGAACGCGGCCGGGATGGTTTCAATCAGCACGGTGGCGCGGATGGTGCCCTGGTTCAGCCCGAGGTAGTCCTGGGCGAACACAAAGACGTCGTTCCACAACCGTGCCTCGAGGTGGCTCTCCATCTTGGGCAGGTAGTAGTACGGGCCCTGGCCGTTGAGGACCAGCTGCTTGGCCACATGGAAGAAGTGCAGGCCGAAGTCCACCAGGGCACCCACGGCCGGCTGGCCGTCGATGATCATGTGCTTTTCCTGCATGTGCCAGCCGCGGGGACGGGCCACGACAACGGCGAGCGGCGCGTCCGTGCGGAGGCGGTATTCCTTGCCCTCCCCGGAGGTGTAGCCCAGGGTGCCCTGCGCGGCATCGCGGAGGTTCAGGATGGCGTCGATGACGTTCCCCCAAGTGGGTGTGCTGGCGTCCTCAAGGTCCGCCAGCCACACCTTGGCGCCGGAGTTGAGGGCGTTGATGGCCATCTTTGCCGGGGAAGCGGGGCCGGTCATCTCAACGCGGCGGTCCTGCAGGGCTGCGGGCGCCGGTGCGACCTTCCAGTCGCCGTCGCGCACATCCTGCGTTTCCGGCAGGAAGTCCAGCTTTCCGGTCTCGGCCACCCGCCGGCGCCTGACGGCGCGGGCCGCCAGGAGTTCATTGCGGGTGCCGGCAAAGCGCGTGTGAAGTTCCTCCACGAAAGCAAGCGCCTTGGGGGTGAGGATCTCCTCCGCACGCTCGATTGGCCGCGGGTTTGGAACAGCTATGGGCATTTCTGTTCCTCCTTAGACAGTCCGGGCTGTGCTTGCGGCGGCAGCGGCGCCTGCCACTGCGGAGGCGACGTCTGCGGCCACATGGGGGTCAAAGACGCTGGGGATAATGTAGCTGGCATTCAGCTCGTCGTCAGCCACCCGGTTGGCGATGGCATCCGCGGCGGCCACCAGCATCTCCGGGATGATGTCGGATGCGCCGGCGTCCAGCAGCCCGCGGAAGAAACCGGGGAAGGCCAGCACGTTGTTGATCTGGTTGGGGAAGTCGCTGCGGCCGGTGGCCACCACGGTCGCGTGCCTTGACGCGATAACGGGGTCGATCTCCGGTGTGGGGTTGGCCATGGCAAAGACGATGGCGTCCGCCGCCATGGAGGCCACCTGTTCCTCGCCGATCACATGCGGGGCGCTGACGCCGATGAACACGTCGGCTCCCTTGAGGGCCTCGTGCAGCGTGCCGGAGAAGCCTTCCCCGTTGGTGTTGGCGGCAATCCAGCTGCGGTGTTCGTCGCCGTATTCTTCACCCGAGTGGATGGCGCCGGAGCGGCCGGCCGCGACGATGTGCCGGGCGCCCTGGGCTTTCAGGAGCTGGATGATGGCGGAACCGGCGGCGCCGACACCGGAGACGACGATTTTCACCTCGGAGAGCTTCTTGTCGACGACGCGGAGGGCGTTAACCAGGGCGGCGAGGGTGACGATGGCGGTGCCGTGCTGATCGTCGTGGAACACCGGGATGTCCAGTTCCTCGCGAAGCCGGTTTTCGATCTCGAAGCAACGCGGGGCGGCGATGTCCTCGAGGTTGACGCCGCCGTAGACAGGGGCCAGTGCCTTGACGATGCTGATGATTTCCTCGGTGTCCTGGGTGTCCAGGCAGACCGGCCACGCGTCGACGTTCGCAAACTGCTTAAACAGCGCCGCCTTGCCTTCCATCACCGGAAGCGCGGCGGCAGGGCCAATGTTGCCCAGGCCCAGCACGGCCGAACCGTCCGTGACCACGGCGATCGTGTTGCGCTTGACCGTAAGGTTCCGGGCGGCGTCAGGGTTTTCGGCGATGGCCAGACACACGCGGGCGACGCCAGGAGTGTAGGCGCGGGAGAGATCGTCGCGGTTGCGCAGAGCCACCTTGGGAATAACCTCAAGCTTGCCGCCCAGGTGCATCAGGAAGGTGCGGTCCGAAACGTTGCGGACCTTAACTCCCTCAAGCGCGTTGAGGGCGTCCTTGACCCGGTTGGCGTGCTCGTCATCCGTGGTGTTGCAGGTGACGTCCACCACCAGGGTCTCGTGGTGGGACTCGGTGACGTCCAGCGCCGTGATGGCCGCCCCGGCCGCACCAACGGCCGCAGCGAGCTCGCTGGTGGCGCTGAAGCTGGACGGCGCCTCAACGCGCAGGGTGATCGAATTTCCGGGGCTGGGGTTCGCCATTGCAGGTCCTTCTGGTAGTGCCCGGTGCTTGGGCTGCTTAATTCGGTCGTCTTAATTCAGGAATTCATGTGAGTATCTGGACTACAAAGACTTGGATTGTTTCGTTCCGCCCGTATCACCGCATCAGGCCTCTCCTCCGGCGTTGCCGGTGGTCCCGGCATTGACGTTGTGCAGCCGGTACTTCTCGATCGCCTTGATGGGAGCCTGTGCGTCCACCTCACCGCGGCGGGCCAGCATCTCCAGGGAACGCACCACGATGGAGTGGGTGTCGTTTTTGAAGTAGCGGCGGGCTGCTGCGCGGGTGTCGGAGAAGCCGAAGCCGTCGGCGCCGAGGGTGGCGAATTCGTTGGGGACGAATTGGCGGATTTGGTCGGGGACGGCTTTCATGTAGTCGGACACGGCGACGACGGGTCCGGTGGCGCCTTCGAGTTGTTGGGTGACGAAGGGTACGCGTGTGGGTTCGCCGGGGTTGAGGAAGGCTTCTTCTTCGGCGGCGAGGCCGTCGCGTCGGAGTTCGTTCCAGGAGGTGACGGACCAGACGTCGGCGGAGACGGACCAGTCTTCGGCGAGGATCCGCTGGGCTTCGAGGGCCCAGGGGACGGAGACGCCGGAGGCCAGGATCTGGGTGCGGGGGCCGTCGATTTTGGCGGGGGCGAGCAGGTAGATGCCCTTGATGACGCCTTCGGTGTCCAGTTCTTCGGGTTCGGCGGGCTGGGTGATCGGTTCGTTGTACACGGTGAGGTAGTACATCAGGTTCCGGTCGGTGGAGTCCGGTCCGTACATCCGTTCCAGGCCGTCGCGGATGATGTGGCCCATTTCGTAGCCGTAGGCGGGGTCGTAGGTGACCACGGCGGGGTTGGTGGAGGCCAGCAGGGGGGAGTGGCCGTCGGCGTGCTGGAGGCCTTCGCCGGTGAGGGTGGTCCGGCCTGCGGTGGCGCCGATGATGAAGCCGCGGGTCATTTGGTCCGCGGCTGCCCAGAAGGCGTCGCCGGTGCGCTGGAAGCCGAACATGGAGTAGAACACGTAGACCGGGACCAGGGGCACGCCGTGGGTGGCGTACGCGGTTCCGGCGGCGGTGAACGCTGCCACGGCGCCGGCTTCGTTGATCCCGGGGTGGATCAGTTGGCCCTGGGCGGATTCCTTGTAGGCCAGGACCAGGTCCCGGTCCACGGACAGGTAGTTCTGCCCGCCCGGGTTGTAGATCTTCGCCGTCGGGAAGAACGCGTCCATGCCGAACGTGCGCGCCTCGTCCGGGATGATCGGAGCGATGTGCTTGCCGAAGTTCTTATCCCGCATCAGGTCCTTGAGCAGGCGGACGAAGGCCATGGTGGTGGCAGCCTGCTGCTTGCCGGAGCCCCGCTTGGCAACGTCAAAAGTCTTGGACTCAGGCAGCTCAACGGCCTGGTGGTTCGGCCGGCGTTCGGGGACGGCGCCCCCGAGTGCCCTGCGCCGCTCGTGGAGATAAACAATCTCCGGGGCGTCATGGCCGGGATGGAAATACGGCGGGCTGTAGGGATCCTCCTCCAGGCGGGCATCGGAAATCGGAATTCGAAGGTAGTCCCTGAATTCCTTCAGGTCATCCAGGGTGAGTTTTTTCATCTGGTGGGTGGCGTTGCGGCCTTCGAAGTGGGGTCCGAGTCCGTAGCCCTTGACGGTTTTGGCGAGGATGACGGTGGGTTTGCCCTTGAATTCGGTGGCTGCCTTGTACGCGGCGTAGACCTTGCGGTAGTCGTGGCCGCCGCGTTTGAGGTTCCAGATCTGGTCATCGGTCAGGTCAGCGACCAGGTCCTTGGTGGCCGGGTCCTTGCCGAAGAAGTGTTCGCGGACGAACCCGCCGGATTCGGCCTTGTAGGTCTGGTAGTCCCCGTCGGGGGTTTCGTTCATGATCTTCACCAGCGGGCCGTCGGCGTCGCGGGAGAGCAGTTCGTCCCATTCCCGGCCCCAGACGACCTTGATCACGTTCCAGCCCGCGCCGCGGAAGAACGCTTCGAGTTCCTGCATGATCTTGCCGTTGCCGCGCACCGGCCCGTCCAGGCGCTGGAGGTTGCAGTTGATCACGAAGTTCAGGTTGTCCAGGTTCTCGTTCGCGGCGAGCTGGAGCAGGCCGCGGGACTCGGGCTCGTCCATTTCCCCGTCACCCAAAAACGCCCAGACCTGCTGGTCCGAGGTGTCTTTCAGGCCCCGGTTGTGCAGGTACCGGTTGGACTGGGCCTGGTAGATCGCGTTCATCGGCCCGATACCCATCGAGACCGTGGGGAATTCCCAGAACTCCGGCATCAACCGTGGGTGCGGGTAGGAGGAGAGGGCATGGCCCTGGCGGGACTTTTCCTGCCGGAACCCGTCCAGGTCCTCCTCGGACAGGCGGCCTTCCATGAACGCCCTGGCGTACATGCCCGGGGACGCGTGGCCCTGGAAAAACACCTGGTCCCCGCCGCCGGGATGGTCCTTGCCGCGGAAGAAGTGGTTGAAACCCACCTCGTACAGCGTCGCCGCGCCGGCGTAAGTGGAAATGTGCCCGCCGACCCCGATGTTGGCCCGCTGCGCCCGGTGCACCATCACCGCGGCGTTCCACCGCATGTACGCCCGGTACCGGCGCTCGTACTCCTCATTGCCCGGGAACTCCGCTTCCTGGTCCACCGGGATCGTGTTCACGTAATCGGTAGTGGTCACCATCGGCACCCCGACACTCTGCGCACCCGCACGCTGCAGCAGGCTCCGCATGATGTATTGGGCACGCTCGGTGCCCTGTTCCCTGATCAACGAATCCAGGGACTCAACCCACTCGGCAGTCTCTTCCGGATCACGATCAGGCAGCTGGTTAGTCAACCCGCTGAGGATATGGGAGCTATCTTCGCCTGCAGCCACATCCAACCTCTCTTAGATACTTGTTGCGCACTTTGTCCGGTGGTCAGGGCGGAAAACAACCCTCTGTAGTTGGAGCTCCCCGGTTTGCCCCTCACCTAATGTCCCCTGACGTTTATGTCTCCCGCCCGTGGACCTTTGTGTCTGCCGCCGGTTAGGTGCCCGCCGGGGCTGGCCGGTGACAGTGTTGGCCTGCAGGTGCTTACCTTGGAGGGTGGACAGGCCGACCCTGGCCAATGATCCTACGAACCCGAGATTCTCTTATTGGCTCAAGTCTTGCCAGCCAGGCGGTTTTGATACATCTACCGGTCATGATGGGAGGTCTGTACGACAAATTTCCGCATCGCCAGCCAGTGGAAGAGCCCGCCCAACGCGGCGCCGAGGATCCAGGCGAAACCGCTGAGCTGCGCCATTTGCGGCAGCCACACGGCCAGGATTGAGAACACCGCTGCAATGGCGAATGCCACGAGCGCTTTGCGGTTCCATCCGCCGCTGAAGTGGTAAGCGCCTTGGGGGTCGGTTGAGTACAGATCGTGGAGGTTCAGGCGTTGCTTCCGGACGAAGTAGTAGTCGGCGATGATGATGCCATAGAGCGGGGCGAGCACAGCGCCGAGGGTGTCGACGAACTTGGGCAGGCCGATGGTGGAGATGACTGCCACCCAGAGTGCACCGATGATGAACCCGGCGACCGCTGTGATCATCCCTGCTTTGTGGAACGAAATCTTGGCCGGGTTGATGTTGGAGAGCGAGTAGGACGGCGGAATGAAGTTCGCCACCACATTGATACCAAGCGTTGCCACCAGGAACGTCACGGCGGCCAGGACGGTAAGGGGAACATTGTCCACGAGACCCACGATGTCCGCCGGATTCGTTAGCGGTTCTCCCTGGCCGTTCTGGTACAGGATGTAGGCACCGGCTGTGATGAAAACAGAGAGAAAAGTGAACAGTGCCAGGCTGAGGGGCAAGCCGGTGAGGTTGCCAAGGCGCATAGCCCGTTCCGTACGGACGTTCCTCGCGAAGTCCCCGAAGTTGATGACCACGGCGGCGAAGTAGGCAACCATGGTTCCGGTCACTCCGATAAAGGCCGAGACGGCAGCCCAGCCTGTCACCTCGTCGTTGGAGAAAATCGTGCCGACAGCCGCAGGCAGACCAGCACCCACCTGAACCCAGATCGCAACGAGCAGCGCGATCATCACGAGATAAACAGCCGGGCCGGCGATGTTAAGGAAATGTGCGATCCGCTCAATGCCGCCGAGGAAGAGCATCACCTGAAGGCCTGAGGCGAGCAGGTAGGACAGCCAGGACACCCAGTTCATGCCCAGGAATTCGTCGCCGCCGGGCGAGCCCAGCAGGGCGTTGAGAGCCAGCGAAATGGCGGTTGAGGCAAAGTAAGTCTGCGCGCCGTACCAAAAGATCGCGACGACAGCGCGGACGATTGCCGGGAACTGGGCCCCGCGGACTCCCATCGACGCCCGGGCAAGCACGGGGTAAGGAAATCCGTACTTCACACTGGGGCGTCCGCTCAGATCCACGAGGAACTTAATGATGAACCCGGAGAGAAGAATGGCGGCGAAAACGAACCAGCCGTTGATGCCGGCCGTGATGAACAGGCTCGCTGCCAGAGTGTACCCAGCAAGGCTCTGGATGTCGTTTGACCATACGTTGAAGATGGCAAACCACCCCCAGGTACGTTTCGACGCCGGCAGCGGGGCGAGATCCTCGTTGTACAGGGAGGGATCCGCACCCGTTACCGTCAGGTCGGCATCCCCAAGGTCGTTGTTTCGGATGGTCATTGCAGCCTCTATCCGCGTTCCGAAGTGGGAGTGTTTTTGTATGGTGGAATTTTTCTTCCACTAGAAGGATATGACGTATATCACTTTCCAGTCAATGGGCAATTTGGGCGGCTCAGGACTGACGCCCCCGACGTGTAGCCGCAAACGGCAGTCGGCCTGTTCGAAGACCGTTTCCCACCAGCAAGACCAACTCGCCCGGTAGGTGAGGTTCAATGCCCTAAACAGGCCAGCCGCGAGCTGGACAACTACGGCGCCGGCCAGGTTCTGCACATCGACATCGAGTACGCAGGTCGGCAGCGTTTTCCCGCCGGACCTGGGGTGTCGCGTCCGACCCCGGTGCGATGCTGTCGGGCTGGTTGAGCTCGCCTAAAGGGCAAGGCGGCTGGATTGGGCTTGAATTACGGCCCACTGCCTCCGTTAGCGTCCAACGGCGCACAGTTCACGGTGAGAAGCTGCTGGGAGGTCGCCCAGCGCTAGAAAAGAGCCGGTCGACGTCGGGCTGAAAACGTGCCCGCGACGAGAGACGACCGGCGGCCGCACACGGGTGCGCCGTGTGCCGCCACCGGTCGTGGGACTGGCTGGTAGGGCGCCCAGTGGCGCGGTGCGTACGGCTACTCTGTGGCCACCCCTTGGTTCTTGGTCAGGGTCGGTTCCGGCCGGAACCGCCTGGATGGTGCCCAGTGCTGCATCAAAAGGTAGTAACTGACTCCGGCGGGGATGAGGCCGGCGTACCAAGAGAAGTCGGTAAACATGAAGGCTGCTATCACTCCGATGATGACGGCGAGGAGGGCCGAGGGGTTCATGCCTCGATAGGGGCCGTCGGCGTCGTACAGCTTGTCGAGGTCGAGGACGCGGCGGCGGATGACGTAGTAGTCAACGACCATGACCGCGAAAATGGGGCCCAAGAACGCCGAGTATGTCTGCACGAAGATCTGCAGGCCGTTCGCGGATTCCTCCCGCACCAGGAGCCAGGGGAAAGTCGCGAAGGCCAGCAAGCCGACGATCACGGTCGAAGTCCGGAACGACAGCTTGAAGATGTCCATCAGGACGTAGGTGGGTGGGACAACGTTGTTCAGCACGTTCGTCGTGACCTGGGCAAAAGCGATGAACAGTAGCGTGATCACGAGCAGTGACGGGTTGTCGACGGCGTTCGAGAAGACCTCGATGGGATCGACGACCCCGGTCGCAGAGGAGACCATCAGCCCGATCATGCCCATGAAGACTGTGACCGGAAGGATGGCGGCCGTGTAGATGCCGGTGAGCAGTGTCGGACCCGTTCCGCGAGTGTGCTCGCGGGAGTAGTCGCTGACGTTGATCATCATCGTCGCGTAGATGCCCAGGAAGAGCATGGTTGCGCCCCAGAATGGAGCCCCCCATGTACCCTCCGTCTCAACGAGATTCGTCTGGATCTCCGCACCGTAACGGTCGAACACGCTGAAGAACATGTAAACCAGCGAGGCCACGATGAAGACCGCCCCGATGTTCTCGAGCCACTTGATGCCCTTGAAGCCGAAGACGGACAGGCCGATCTGCAGGAACTGGAAGAGAATGAAGAACAGGACCAGGTTGCTGAAGCCGAAGAGCACTGCTGAGACCTGGTTGAGGGCAGCCGCCCCGATCCAGCTCTGGAAGCCGTACCAGACGAGAGCCGGCACGGCGCGGATTACACCGGGAATGCGGGTGCCGGTGAAACCGAATGCGTTACGAGCCTGCACCATGAAGGGAATGCCGAACTTGTAGCCTCCCGCCCCGTTAATGACAAGGCCGACGCTGATGACCAGGCACCCTATCGAGATGGCGATGAGTAGCTGCACCAGGTTCAGCGTCCCCACCAGGCTGGAGCCCATCGTGAAGGTTCCGATCGAGACGCAGCCCCCCATCCACATCAGGAGGTAGGAAAACTTGCCGACGATGCGCACCTGCTGCGGTGCCAGTGATTCCTGGCCGGCGGCCTTGGACTGAACCGGCGCGGGCGCGGACGCCGGCGCGGCACTGCGAGGGGTTTTACTGCTGGGTGTGGACATGGGTGTTCACCTTCTGAGTCGGAGAGGAATCGGTGGTTGTGGCTGTCCTGGTTCGCGCACGGCGGGAATCCGGGGCGGTTCGTGGGCCTCCTGCTTCAGGCTCCGCCGCGGCGGATCAGCTTGCCCGTGGGGGTCTGGCCGTCCACCACGGCACCGCGAAGGAACGTCTTGCGGACCACTCCGGAGAGGGTTCTGCCGTCGTACGGGGTGATGGGGTTTTTGTGCTTGAGCTTGGAGACGTCCACCACGAAGGCCTCGTCCGGGGCGAAGACGGCGAAGTCGGCGTCGTAACCCAGCGCCAGTTGGCCCTTGTTGGTGAGCCGGGCGAGGCCCGCGGGCTTCTCCGCCATCCAGCTGACAACCTGCTCCAGGGGGATGCCGCGGTGCCGCGCTTCGCTCCAGATCAGGGACAGTCCCAGCTGCAGCGACGAGACGCCTCCCCAGGCCACCGCGAAGTCCCCGTTTTCCAGGTCCTTCAGGTCCAGGGTGGAGGGGGAGTGGTCCGAGACGATGCAGTCGATGGTGCCGTCCTGCAGACCCTGCCACAGCAGCTCCCGGTTGGAGGCCTCGCGGATGGGCGGGCAACACTTGTAGGCGGTGGCGCCGTCCGGGATCTCCTCGGCCATCAGCGTGAGGTAGTGCGGGCACGTCTCCACGGTGAGCTTGACGCCGTCGCGCTTGGCGGAGGCAATCATGGGCAGGGCGTCCGACGAGGACAGGTGCAGGATGTGCGCACGCGCACCGGTCCAGCGGGCCCGTTCGATGACCTCAGCGATGGCCTTGTTCTCGGCACCGCGCGGGCGGGAAGCGAGAAAGGTTTCGTAGTGGTCGCCGCCGGGATGGGGTGCGCGGTCGATGGCGTGGGAGTCCTCGGCGTGGACGATCATGAGGGAGTCGAAGGACTTCAGCTCGGCCATATCCTCCTCCATCTCGTCCGCGTCCAGGTGCGGGAACTCGTCCACGCCCGAGTGCAGGAGGAAACACTTGAAACCGAACACGCCCTCATCGTGCAGGGGCCGGAGGTGGGCCTTGTTGCCGGGGATGGCGCCGCCCCAGAACCCGACATCGATGAACGCCTGGTCCTCGGCCACCTCGCGCTTGAGCTTGAGATTTTCCACCGTGGTGGTGGGCGGGACGGAGTTCAGCGGCATGTCGATGATGGTGGTCACGCCGCCGGCTGCGGCGGCACGGGTGGCAGAGGCGAAGCCCTCCCACTCGGTGCGGCCCGGCTCGTTGACGTGGACATGGGTGTCCACCAGGCCAGGGATCAGGGTTTCATCGTCTGCAAGTTCTACCACCTGGGCGCCTTGCAGGCTGTTGCCGAGGGGCTCGAGGGCGACGATCTTGCCGCCGCGCACGCCCACCTCACGCGGGGCGATCCCGGCGGTGGTCAGAACGCGCCGGCCCCGGATGACCAGGTCATAGCGGGCGAGGTCTTGAGTCAGTGTCGGAGACTTGTCAGTCATGGAGATTCTCCTTGTTTTCGATACTAAAGGCATGGGGGCCAATGACGTCGATGCCCGGCTTGCGTGCGGCCAATGCGCGGAGGACTGCATAGGCAACCCCAGTCGCCCTCTCGCTTGGCTTCCCCAAGGGTTGAAAGGGGGCCCTGCTGGCTCTTTTCCCAGTCTTCCGGGGCTGGTCCTAAAGGGACACGTGCACGCCCGTGCTGTTCAGCGGCCAGCCTATGACGGTCTTGGGCCGCGGCGCAGCGTAGGTCCGGACTTTGGAGGTGGACAGGCCCATCCGGACCAGGGATTCGGCGATGGTCACCGCGGACGCCACGCCGTCCACCACGGGGACGCCGGCCCGCTGCCGGATTTGCTCGTCCAGGCCCGCCATGCCTCCGCAGCCGAGCACAATTACTTCGGCTTTGTCCTGGCTGACGGCCTGCAGGGCCTGGTTGATGATGGCTTCCACGGCACGCTCCGGTTCCTCCTCGAGTTCAAGGACGGCCATGCCGCTGGCCCGCACGGACGCGCACCGGGCGTCCAGACCCGCAAGCTTGAGCCTGTCTTCGATCAGCGGGACGGTCCGGTCGAGGGTGGTGACCACGGAGTATTTGTGGCCGAGGAACATGGCGGTGCTGGCCGCGGCCTCGGTCATGTCCACTACGGGAACGTCAAGCAGTTCCTGCAGTCCCTCCCGACCGTGCTCGCCGTAGCCGGCCTGAACGACGGCGTCGAAGGGCTCGGCGTAGGAGGTCACGGCGTCCATCACGGCGATGGCCGCCAGGTAGCTTTCGAAGTTGCCTTCGCAGGAATCGGCACCGAACCGGGGCGTGATGCCCACGATTTCCGTTCCCGGCGCCGCGATGCTGCGGGCTTGGGCGGCTATGGAGTCCGTCATGGACGTGGTGGTGTTGACGTTGGCGACGAGTATGCGCATTGAGGTGTCCTTAGTGGGTGCTGGCGATGGCGATGGTCTCGCCGTCGCGGTCTTCCAGCCGCTGGGTGCGGTCTGCGATGAAGAAATACACCACCGCTGCGATGCCTGCTGCGAAGAACCAGGCAAAGGGTGCTGCGGATGCCAGGGTGGGGACGAACGCGATCAGCAGTGCCACAGCGGCGGCGGGGACCATGGCGGTGATCGCCTTGGGGTTGACGCCGTTTTTGTAGTAGTAGGCTCCGGCCGGGGAGGCGGTGTAGAGCTGGGGGACGTTGACCTTGCCGCGGCGGATGAGCCAGTAGTCGGCCATGACGACGCCGAACAGGGGGCCGAGCAGGGCGCCGAGGCCGCCGAGGAAGTACACGATGACCAGCGGGTTGTTGTAGAGGTTCCAGGGCAGGATGACCAGGCCGATGATGCCGCTGACCCACGCGGCCTTGCGGAAGTTCAGGTGCTTGGGGAACAAGTTGGTCAGGGCGTAGACGGGAGCCACGAAGTTGGCCATGAGGTTCACGGCGATGGTCAGGATCAGCAGCGCCAGGCAGGCCAGCACCAGGAACAGAGTGTTGGGGATCGTCTGGACAATGTCCGAGGGGCTTTGGATGATGGTGCCGTTGATTTTGAATTGCCCGCCGGCCATGACGACGACGATGGCGCCGAAGACCAGCATGTTGATGGGGATGCCCCAGAAGTTGCCCCGGACCACGGCCTTCTTCGAGACGGCGGAGCGGGTGAAGTCACAGAAGTTCAGGACGAAGGTGCCGTAGATGGAGACCCACAGTGCACCGCCGGCGAAGATGGTGAGCCACATTTGGGGCCCCTCCAGCGCGTTGTCCGAGGACCATGCGATGGCGCCGCCGGCCTCGATGAAGATCCAGATGGCGATGGCCGCCATGGTTACCAGGATGACGGGTCCGGCGAATGCTTCGTACTTGCGGATCATTTCCATGCCGAAGCTGACGATGACCAGTTGGACAACCCAGAGGATGATGAAGGCGATCCAGCCCAGCGTGGACAGCCCCAGGGTGGAGTCTTTGTCCATTGCAGCGAGGGCAGGGAACATTGCCACGAGCATGACGCGGAAGACGACGGAGGCGAGGTAGGTCTGGATGCCGAACCAGGCCACTGCGACGGCGCCGCGGAGCAGGCTGGCGATCTGGGCGCCCCTGATTCCGAAGCTGATCCGGCTCATGACAGGGAAGGGAACGCCCGTCTTGACGCCCATGAAGCCGGAGAGGTTGAGGAGGCCGAAGAGGAGCGCCGCCCCGATGCCGAGTGCAAGAAGGATCTGCCAGCCGCCAAGCCCCAGGGCGAACAGCCCGATGGCGAAGGCATAGTTGCCCAGGCTGTGCACATCGTTGGCCCAGAGGGTGAAGATGCTGTAGCCGGACCAGCGGCGGCCCTCCCGTTTAGTGGGGGCAAGGTCGACGTTGTAAAGGCTGGGACTGATGTCCTCTCCGGAAGTGGTGCTTGCGGTCGCGCAGATAGCGTCAGGGCCGGTGGTCGGGTGAAGGGGCTGGCCCGACGACGGTGTCGGGGACAGAGCCGAGTCCAAACCGGCAGGGGGAGTTGCGTGCATCTGTAAATCTCCAGTTCTAGGAGTATTCGTGGTGGTTAGCCGGGAGATCTGCAGAAGATCTAACGCTGTTATTCCACATCGCGAGATTCAGTTTTTGTATAGTGGAACAATAGTATGACCCCCGTCACTTCAGGTCAAGAGTGCAGCCTTTTCCCGCAGGCCGACTACAGGGGTGACCCAGCCCGCCGGGTCCGTGGGTCAGCAAGGGTCCAGGACAGGGCTGTATCAGCGGACACGGCAGGGTATTTAATGCCTGCTCAGGGCCAGAGGGACCAGGGCGATGATTATCAGGGCGTTGAAGATCACCGCGGACAGGATCGCCGGAGGCGGGGTCGAGAGTCCCATGGTCTTCAACAGCCCGACCCCGGAACGCCGCGGTCAACAGTGCCGGGACGATTGCGAAGTACTTGGCGACGTCGCTGGCTACCGAGAAGGTGGTCAGTTCCCCGCGGGTGATGAGCAACTGTTGGCCGATGCCGAGAATGTTGATGAGTTTAGTGGGCCGGAATCGAACTCCACCATGTAGTCGGCTTCCTTGGGGGTGCAGAATTCAATTCATCACGAGTCTGGCCTCAGCCGTTGCCAGGTCTGGGGCGTCGTTGGTGCCGTCGCCGGTCATCACCACGAGCCGGCCCGCGGCCTGTCCCTTCTTGAGGACAGCGAACTTGTCCTCCGTGTCCGGCAAGCCTACTAATTTGCTGCAGCGGCCCTCATATTGCAGGGCCGGGCCGGCCCTAGTCGGGCGGCCCTGCCTGCGCCGGTCTAGGTTTCCTGGTCCTTCCGGACCTTGGAGATGGCGCGGTAGGCGGTGATGGAAGTGCCAACGCTGCCAGCGAGAGCACGAAGTTCACGATCGTCAATGGTTCTATGAGGGGCCTGTTGCCTCACGTCAATAGGTTCGGGAAGACTGCTTCGTTGCCTCACTGGAAAAGGTCCGTTTCGGGTGCCGGTTGAACCAGGTGTTGATCTTGTAGTCGCGGGGAGCAGCTTTCGCTTGGGCAAGAGCTTTAAGCTGTCCGGTCAGGGCCAGGATCTGCCGGGACAGTGCCGCTGGTTTGAGGTGTTTGAACTGCGCATCCATGGTGATGACGGGCCGCTTGCGGACGCTCCGATGCCCGGCGGCGCGCTGATGCGGGGTGAGGGCGGCATCATGTTTCCTGACCACCTTGGCCCCATGGCGTTCTTTCGAGAGCAGCTTCTGCTGGGGCAGCAGGTAGTTCGTGAAGAGGGCATCGAGTTCCCGGATGGCGTTGAGTTTTTCCAGCTCCACGGCGGTGTCGTAACGGTAACCCGCTAAAGGAGCGCGGTCCACTACCGTTGGCAACGCTGGACTGCGGAGGGGGGTGCGTGGATTTGTCAGGTGCCGGGCAAGGACAAATAACGCGCCCGTTACGGCTCGGCGATTTCTAGTGGTGGCAGGTCCGCCACAATCCGGTTCGTTTCGAGCGACACCGTCACTATCCTTTTCAGCAGTTCTAGGACGTATCGGGGATCACCCACTTCTCGGCAGTAGTCGTTCGGGTCGTTGACGATCAGTGAGTCCTTGTGCGGGGTTACCTGGTAGCGGTAGAAATTCCACTCCAGCGCCGAGACGCAGCACCAGTTGCTCAGTCAGCGCACTGGAGTGCTTCGGAATTCACCTGTCAGGAATTGCGGGAACAAATACGCTAATTGGGTGAAAGTCATCGGCACAATCCAGACAGCTGACGGCACGGAACTGACTATCACGGGCCCTGCCCGTTAAGTTGGCATGCCTGAATACAAGCGTCCGGCGCCGCACCAGGAGTGGGTGCAGCTGTACCGGCAAGGCCTAACCATCACTAAAATAGCAGCCGCGGCCAGAGTCGGCGAAAGCACCGTCCGCTATCACCTGACTCTTGCCGCCGCCAAGGACCCGTCCCTTAGAGAGGACCACCGCAGCGCCATCATGGCAGCGCCGACTACTCGGGTCACCTCCGATGGTTTACAAAACCTCGAAGACACCCTCGACCTGTATCGAACCGAAGGCCGGCTTCCGTCGACCAAGTCGCCCCGTGCGCGGGAGCGTGCACTAGCTATGTGGCTGTCGAGGCGGCGTAAGGACCTCGACCGGGGGACACTCCCACGCATCTACAGAAATGGCCTGCAGGAAATCCCCGGTTGGGAACGGCGAGCCCGCAAAGATGACGACGAGGCACAGTGGAACCTGCGTCTCATTCAACTCTCACGTTACATAGCTGCCGGGAACGACTGGCCACGCCACGAGAAAACGGACACGGAAGAAGAACGGCTGCTGGGCATATGGTTGCACCGCCAACGCATCAAGTTCCGCAAGGGCAAACTGCCCCAACATAGGGAAATCCAGTTGAACAAGCTCCTTCACGGTTGGCGAGGTGGGCGACTCCGCGGCGGTGCGCAGGGATCTCCAAACATCGGAAAGGACGGATCGACAGCCAAGCCTTGACCTACCGTTGTCTTGTCCCCGTACTATCACCTGGGGTGTCCCGCTTCCTCAGCAACAAGGCATAACTCGCCAAGCAAACAACCAGGGCCGGAAATACCTTCAGAACAATCAGTTCTCCTATACCGCAAACTCTGCTTCCAACCACAGAACGGCCACTCCGTAGCTCCTCATATGGATGTTCCAGAACCTTGCAACCGGGACAGGACCTTTGAAACACTCCGCCTACTGATGAGTCGGCTGTCCCGCATGTTGTGCCAAAAGTCCCGGAGAAAGTACAAGGGTGAGGCCGGCTCCGGAGCTCATAGAGGGGCGCGCTATGGAAAAGAAGAGTGAGGCCGCGCTGGATCAAGCGTCCAGCAAGGGTACGTTGGCCCACCAGATTGAGGGGGCGTATCAGCGCATCGGGGTGACCGGGGCACACCGTCAAATTGTTTTGATGATTCTGCTGGGCGTCTTCTTCGACGCACTGGAACAGAACGCTGTCGGCATCACCGGACCGGTCCTGCTCAACGCCGTCTGCTCCGGACTGGGCATCAGGCAGTCCCTTCCGCCGGCCCGGCTGATTGACGGCGCCCGGCGCGGCCCGCTGGAAGACTCCAGAGGTTTTGCCGGGTACGAGGAGATCATGGATGCCTTGGCCGACCCGTCACATCCTGACCATGCCGAACACTCTGCATGGGTTGCCGACATAACCGGCTCCGATGCGCCTTTTGACCCTGCCTTCCTGGACATCCCCGCCGTAAACCGGGTGCTGGCTGAGCACTTCTGACCTCCTAAATCTGGGGAGAATTCGCCATCAAGTGCCGCTAGGAAACAGCCCCTTTTGGAGGCACTCCCCCGCCTGTTTTAAAGAGCCGATAACGGATATTCCCTCAACTGGACTCGGACAAGCACGCCCCGGTGACTCTGGTCCGTCCACAGCTGGGGTCAATTCGGGTTATCCATGGATGGGTGTTGAGGGAGCCTTTGGGGTAGCTCCCCTTGCAGCAGTAGCGGTGGATAACCCATAAGAATTGTCCCCGGGTGTGGGCGGTGGGACGGCTTCTGCATGGATCGCAGGTTCTAGCCCGTCGTTTCGGAGGGCCAGGCATGGCATCTGTCAGGCTTGGGTGTACTTCAACCAAGAATGGCCGGAGGCGCAGAAAAAAGTCGCCGAGCAGATTGCTCTCCAAGTATGGCGCGGCAAGTGTGGCAGTGTCCCCTGAGTGAAGGTGCTGCGTACCGCCTCTGGGGGCACCCGGGCTTGGCACTGCTCCCTTCAGTAGCGCCAGGGCCGGCATCTGTCTGGGGCTATTGGGCTCCTGCGCGGATTATCCGGCCAGCTGGTGGTTTAGGCGCGTTCCTTGAAGGACTCGACCTTGGAGGGGTCACGTTCGGTGACAGGGGCGAGCAGTTCGTCGATGCGGGTCATGAGCGCGTGCTCCAGTTTCACCCCGGCGGCCTTGGCGTTGTCCTCGAGTTGGTCGGGCCGGGAGGCGCCCACGATCGCTGCGGAGACGTTGTTGTTCTGCAACACCCAGGCGACGGCCAGGGCGGGCATGGAGAGCCCGGCCTCCTTGGCGAGGGGTTTGAGCTGTTGGACGCGGGTGAGGATGTCCTCGTCCAGGAAGCGGTGTTCTGTTTTGAGGTTTCCGTCTTCGTCACGGAAGCGTGAGCCTTCGGGAGCAGTCTGCCCGGGAAGGTATTTGCCGGTCAGCACGCCCTGGGCGAGCGGGGACCAGCAGATCTGGCCGATGCCGAGCTCGATGCTGGTGGGGACGACCTCTTCCTCGATGACCCGCCACAGCATGGAGTACTGGGGCTGGTTGGAGATCAGTTGGATGCCCAGGTCTTTGGCGAGGGCGGCGCCAGCGCGGATCTCATTGACGGTCCACTCGGAAACGCCGATGTAGTGGGCCTTGCCGGCGCGCACGATGTCGGCGAACGCCTGCATGGTTTCTTCCAGCGGCGTTTCGTAGTCGTAGCGGTGGGCTTGGTAGAGGTCCACATAGTCGGTGTCCAGACGCTTCAGGGAGCCGTTGATCGATTCCATGATGTGTTTGCGGGACAGACCGCGGTCGTTCTTGCCGTCTCCTGTGGGGAAGTAAACCTTGGTGAAGATTTCCAGGCTCTCGCGGCGTGTGCCGCGCAGCGCCTCGCCCAGCGCGGTTTCGGCGCGGGTGCCGGCATAGGCGTCTGCGGTGTCGAAGGTGGTGATGCCCAGATCAAGTGCCTTCCGGACGCAGGCGGTCGCTGCGCCCTGATCGATCTGTTCACCATGGGTAACCCAGTTGCCGTACGCGATTTCGCTGATGTACATGCCTGATGATCCGAGTTTGCGGTATTCCATTAGTTCTCTTCCTTGTCGGGCTCTGCAGTGAAATGAGTCTGGTTCCCCCGGGGGGGCCTGGTGCTGTGCCGAAGGACCAGGTGCGTATCGACGGTCCGCGTTGTCTGTGGGGGCCGGGTTGGGGAACTGCTGTTCAGGGCCTCAAGCAGCAGCCCGGCCGCCGCTCGCCCCTGCCCTTGGACGTCCTGGTCGATGGTGGTGAGGCCAAGGACGGGGGAGAGGTCGTGGTTGTCGAACCCCACGATGGAGATGTCCCCAGGCACACTCATGCCCGCGGCGCGGACGACGCCCAGGGCACCAAAGGCCATCTCATCGGAGGCGGCGAAAACCGCCGTCGGCAGTACCGGCGCGGACAGCATCCGGGTCATCGCGGCTGCGCCGCCGGCCACCGAATTCGTGTCGAACTGCTGCCACCCGTCCACCTCGTCAATGCCCGCGCCCATGAGGCATTGCCGGTAGCCGGCAACGCGCGACGGCGGCGCCAGACTTCCGGTGGTGACCTCGGCGTCATCGTTGATCCCAAGCAACCCGATGCGTCGATGGCCCAAGTTAAGCAGGTGACGGACTGCGGTCCGGGCAGCGGCCCGGTCATCGACGAACACGCTGCCGAAGTACTCCGAACGCCGGCCCAGTACGACGACGGGAATCTCCAGATCCCGTAGCGTCCGGGTTTCAGCCTCGGTCAGCCGGAGCGAGAGCACCAGCACCCCATCAGCCCGGCCGCGCAGCCGCTGTTCAGCGAAAAAGCGGAGGCGGCCCTCCTCATCGCCGAGCTCGTAGAGCAGGACGTCCCGGCCGGAAGCCCGGAGCACGGCACCTGCCCCAGCGATGACCTGTCCGAAGAACCATTTGGTCGCATCCGGAACGATGACCGCCACGGTGCCGGTAACTCCGGTGGCCAAGCGCGCAGCACTGGGCGACGCCACGTATCCCATCTCCACCGCGATGTCCTTAATCCGCTGGCGGGTGCCCGTGGAGACCCCGGGCAGGTCGCGCAGGGCACGGGACACCGTCGACACGGCAACGCGGGCGCGTTCGGCAACCTCTTCTATCCTTACAGTCACGGAGAACAAGGCTACGGGCAGTCCACCCCTTAACACAAGCGCTTGCGTAGAAGGATACTCGCTGGGGCTTGACGGGTTAGCGCCGCTGGCTCTGGCCCGGCCGTGTGGTCAGAGCGTCCTTTTGGTGTGTGTTAGAAGAACCAGGGCGCCAGCGATAAGGGCTCCGCTCTTCGCGACAAACTCACCTTCAATCGTCAGTAGGACCGCGTTTGCCTCGCTGAACGTGAAGCCGGGGACCAGAAGGGAAGTCGAGGGGGCTCCGATTAGAGGTGGCGACCAGAACGAACAAGCGGGACCCGGAAGAGCGCGCCGCTGATGATAAGGACGCCAAGCGTTACTTCTGCCGTGCCAGAACCAGAAGAACGGACATCCACCCGTGGGAGTGGAAGCGCTTGCTCAATGAGGGCTGCGACGGGTGAGCGGTCAAGGACTTTCAGCAGGCCGAACCACAGGAACAGCACGCCAGGCATCATGCGCAGCGCCGGCAGCGTAACCTGCCGCAGCCTCGGAGACGGCGTCATCTGAGGACCGGCCCCGCACAGGAGGGACGCACGAATGTTTTACTCCGAAGCGCGCCGGCGTCAAGGACAGTTTCAGCCTGGGAAGACTCCACCATGACGAATTAACGTTCAGAAGCGGCTCGCCCTGCACTTAATAGACAAGCTCTCCACTGCTGCGACCGGGCGATGCGGCCCACTAGGTCTACACAAGGCAGCTGGTCGTGTTGTCATGGAGCGCGGTCATCCTCTTGTTCAAACACACGAGGGAGGGTTAGCGGCCGGAACCCAGGAGCCGCCGCTGGGGGTATCGCTGGGCTTGGGGGAGCATTCGTGCTTGGCAAGGGTCAAACTCCACGTCACTCCGCTCCGTCGTCGCTGTCGCCGCCTTGCGGGCCCCGGTTCCCGTAATCCCATAAAAACATCTGGCGCCACGAAAACAAATGTTAGACGTGGCTAACATTTTAGTTTTGCTGCTAACATCTCAGCATGACCGTTTCCGATCTGACCGCCCCAGCACAGGATTACCTGAAGATGATTTGGTCTGCCACGGAATGGTCGCAGTCCCCGATCACCGTCAGTGCGATGGCTGAACGCATGGGAGTGAAGCCCTCCACCGTCTCGGACGGGATCCGGCGGCTTGCTAAACAGGGGATGGTCACCCACGCCCCGTACGGCAGCATCGAACTCACGGCGGCCGGGCGCGAACACGCCGTGGAAATGGTGCGCCGGCACCGCCTCCTGGAGACCTTCCTCGTCCAAGTCCTGAGTTATGGCTGGGACGAAGTGCACGATGAGGCCGAAATACTCGAACATGCTGTCTCTGACACGATGATCCGGCGCGTCGACGAGCTGCTCGGACACCCCACGCGGGATCCTCACGGGGACCCCATTCCTGCCCCGGGAGGTCTCCCTGATCCGCCCGAGGGTGTCCGCCTGGCCGCAATTGACCCGGAGCGGCCCGTCACTATCACCAGGATTTCGGATGCCGATCCGAACATGCTGCGCTACTTTGCCGAGCTCGGGCTGGCACCTGACATCCAGCTCACGGTCCGGGCCCACCGTCCCTACGCCGATATCACCACGATTCACCTGGATGACCGCGCAGTGGATATTGACCTGGGGTCCGCAGCCGCTGAAGCCATCTGGGTAGTCGCAACTTAACTCCCGCCACCACGTGCCCCGACCCTCCGTGCGACTCCTCACGCGTGCGGCGGGTACACGCCGGCGGTACGCGCGGCTTCAGGGGCGGGAAGGCCAAGGGCTGCCTACCCGGAAAAGTAGGGCAAGGCTTATGGAATTTCCGGGTGGCACCGGCCGTCGGCCCATCGCACCAAGTCCTGCGCTTTCACCCAGTGAAGCAGACAGCACCCACCGCTCCCGATCACCGGGAAGCTCCCAGAAAGGCCGGCCACATGAGAGCCGATTACCCGACCAGGCCCGGCACGGCTATCGATCCGCCCGGCCCGTCCCGGATGGAAGGCGCTAACCTCCGGCTGGTCCTACTCGGCGTGCTGTGCACGGCAGGGTGGCTGGCATCCATCCTTGTCGGACACAACATGGACGCCGGGCCCGAACTGCACCGCGTCGGCCTCGCCGTGCACATCCTTGCCCTGGTGCTCTCCTTCGGAACGATTCTCGTCGTTGACTGGCTGGGCCTGCTCTGGCTCTTAGGCAAGGTCCGGATGCACGAATCAGGAAGGCTCGAAGCAGCCGCGAAACCGCTGATCTGGGGAGGCCTCGCCCTGCTCCTGGCCTCCGGCGCCCTCATCGACCCTGACCTGACCAGCCCCGTCACGGCCGTCAAACTCTGCGCGGTGCTGATCCTGATGCTCAATGGCCTGAGCATCGCTCCGGCCATGCACCAGCTGCTTGCCTTGCCCTCTCAAACCCGCTTCAGCGACCTCGGCCGAAAGCTGAGGCTCCGGCTGATGACCGCCCTGAGCGTGTCACAGGCATGCTGGTGGACGGCGGTGCTGATCGGCCTGATCAACAGCACCCTTCGGCGCTGGTCGGGTACCTAAGCATCAAAAGCACCAAAACACCTGTGCCAGGGCGACTTTCACCCCCGACAACCCTGACCATAGGCAGGTCGGTGCAAACGCGTCTTCACCTCCCTAAAAGGTAATTGCCCGGGCCAAGACTGTGGCGGTGAGGACTGAGTTGGCCCTCCCGGCTTTAAAGGTTGTTTGCTGCTGCCGTTCTGCGGTGGTGCAGGTATCCGGCGGTGGTGTCGATCAGGAGGAAAGCCAGGAGACTGATTCCGAGAAGCGGCAGGAAGTACCCGACAGCAGCCGTGGCGGTGATCAGAGCCAGAGCTGCCACCGGCGGGGTGCGTCGAAGTGCCCCGCGGTTGGGTGCCCGTCCGAAGGCTGCCGGTTTGCCGGGAGGGTTGAGGGCTGGGCGGTTCAGTGTGGGGCGGCGTTTGATCCACATGATGTAGCCCCAGATGATCATTGCCGCCAAGCCCAGGGCGATGGCGGCGAGGATGATCTGGTTGGCCAGGCCGAAGAGGACGCCCATGTGCGCGTCGATGCCCCAGCGGGCCAGTTTGGCTGCGAAAGGGTAGTCGCTGAAAAGGACCTTGTCTGACACGGCCATGGTTCCCGGATCAATGGCGACGGCGTCGACCTGGGTGGGCCATGAGCGGTCGATCTCTGCGACGGTCCAGGTTTTCCCGTCAGTGGCGGGAGGTTTGATTTCGGTTTTGACGCCGTCGATCCCTTCAGCGCGGGCCGCTGCGAGGGCAGCGTCAAACCCCTCAGGAGGGGCCACGGCCTGCTGACCGGCAATATATTCTGCATGTTCCGCGGCTGTGTGTTCTGCGTGGTCGGTATGCTCCTCATGCCCTGCGCCGGTGCCGAGGGTTCGGGTGTTTAGGTCAGTGGTGAGGGCGGGGGTGGACCAGCCGACCGCTGCCCGCAGGTTGGTGACGTTCGCCCCGGCAAAGGCGGACCAGGTCAGTCCTGTTGCTGAGAGGAAGAAGAAACCGGCGGCGAGCCAGATCCCGGCGGAGGCGTGCAGGGACGCGGTCCCGGCCCGGCCTTTGGTCGTCTTGTCCGGGTAGAGGTTGCCCTTGGCGCGGGGTTTGCGTTTCCAGCGCTGTACCCACAGGATCACTCCGCCCAGGGCGATGACCCAGAGCCATGAGGCTGCGAGTTCGCTGTAGATCCGGCCGGTCTCCCCGAGATGGAGGTTGCGGTGCAGCTGCCCGATCCAGGTGTGCACGGGCAGGGATCCGCTGGTTCCGTAGGCGGTCATGTCGCCTTTGACCGCTGCGGTGCCCGGGTCAACGAAGATGGCCCGGGTCTCTGATTCACCCAGGGCCGGATCGATGAACATCACCCGCGTCGTTGTTCCGTCTGTTCCAGGGCGGACGGCGGCCGGCATCTGGTTGGTGCCCAGGTGGGCCCGGGCGGCGTCTATTTGGGCGGCCAGGGGAACTGCCGGGCCACCGGTGCTGGCACTGAGTTCGTTGGCGTAGATGGCTTTTTCCAGCTGGGGTGTCAGGGCGTAGAGTGCTCCGCTGAGCGCTGCGATGAGCAGGAACGGGCCGACGAGGACGGCGGCGTAGAAGTGGATCCGCATGGCCAGGGCGCCAGCCCATACCTTCGAAGATCCTTCAGCAACGCCGGGCCGGGACGGCGGAATGGTTTTCAATGTCATGGTCTTCTGCTTTCGTGCAGGAACAGCTCATAGGCTCTTTGAGCCATGAAGGGAGTTTGGTGTGTCCGATCTAGCGCGCTGGGAGGCGGGACACGGGTAGTGCACAACGGGGGTGCAACCTGAAGTCAGACGCAGCCGTGCGCCACCAAATGTGAATCCTCAGCCGATCAGGGCCTTAGCCGATCAATCGGTTGGACGGGGAGCAGTCTCAGGCGGGGACAGGGGGTCCCCGGAGCCGGTGGACGCAGGCGTCCGTGCTGCTGGCAGGGGCATGAAAGTGTGAGGAAGTAAGAAGGCATGGCGTTGGTGCCGGCAGTCTGGCGGGGACCGGAATCCGGACCAGGGGGCGCAGCCATGCCAGCAGGTGCCAGAGCGCTGTTTCGCCGCGGGCCAGCAGCAGTGCGGTGAAGAGAACTGCCACGGCATGGGCCACGGTCATGGGCCAGCCGTGGCCGGCAGCTTCTGCCAGTCGTTCCCCTGCCGTGGCCCCCGGTGCGCATGTTGTTGCGGCGACGGTGTGGTGGATATGACCGGCAGGGCCTGGTGCGGCGCAGGCTGTTTCGGGAAGGAACAGCGAAAAAGCTCCATGAAGGAGCAGTTGTCCTGTGCTCAGGACGGATGTCAGCACTGGTAAGGACAGCTGCCGCCGGGACAGGAGCACCACCGGGGGCAACAGGAGGGCTGTCAGGGCGGCAAGCAGTGTCGGAGGAGGCGTTCCGCCGCCTCCCGCGACGTGCGCGCCCGAGGCCAGGAACACCGCTATCCCTGTTACCAGGAGCGACCGGGAAAAGAGCAGGACGCCGCGCGCGGTAGCCATCGTCCCCTCCTATCCTGCCCCTAAGACGCAGACTCGTACGTGTTCGCCCTGTAGTCATGGTTCGTCACTGAATGCCCTGCGGATGTCCCGCCCGCAGCTTATAGCGCTCAGAAGGACACCTCACGCAGAGTTTGGACGAGGAAGCCGTGACATCCTCCGAAGCGCTGGGAGGAAGGCGAGCGTGACAACCTTCCGTACTCTTTGTCATTTGCTGGAGACTTCATTGACGTTTCTGTGGTTTTCGGCTGGTTCCCGGGATACGTTCGGGGGGATGTGAAGTGCTTTCCCCTTTTTGAACAGTACGGAGCTAAAAACGTGAATACCCCCAAAACTGAAATAGATTCCGTTATTGGTCTGGTGGGGCCGCTGGCCCAACCTTGCAGGTAAACGCGGCAATGGCCGCAATTGGGGGCAGCACCCTGGCTGGTCCGGATCCGCTGCTGGCGCTTCTGAACGGGGTTGCCCGGGGCGAGACGGAAGCCTTCAGGGACTTGTATACGCGCACCGCCCGACGTTTGTTCGGCCTTGCGATGAAGGTGGTCCAAAGGCCGGAGCTGGCCGAGGAGGTCGTGCAGGAAGTCTTCGTCCAGGTGTGGTCATCGGCGGGCCGGTTTGATCCTTCCCGGGGTGAGCCCCTGGTGTGGCTGTTCACGATGACCCACCGCCGTGCGGTCGAGGTTGTCCGGCGGGAGCAGGCCTGTCTTGAGCGTGATTCCCGGCATCACCGCGAGACAACGGCGCTGGGCCAGTATTCTGTCGAAGAGCTGATTCTGCGCAGGGTGGAGGATGAGAAAATTCGCGCCAGCCTGTCCACGCTAAGTCGCGCCCAGTCCGAAGCGATCACCCTCGCATATTTGGACGGGCAGACGTACGCGGAGGTGGCAGGCACCCTGAACCTGAGTCTGCCGGCGGTCAAGTCCCGCATCCGTGACGGCTTCCGCAACATGCGCCAGTGCCTGGGCCGGGAAGGTGCCGGATAAGAGTAACCGTGCTGGGCATCCCCAGGGCGTTATTTCACCGTGAGGGTGCCTTTCATGTTGCCGTGGAAGTTGCAGTGGTAGGGGTACGTCCCGGGCTCGGTGGGGGCGGTGAAGGTGCCGGTGCCGACTTGGATGTTGGCGTCGAACGCGTTGCCGGTGTCAGCGGTGATGGTGTGCGCCTCAGCGTCTTCGTTGATGACGGTGATCTCTGCTCCGGGGCTCGCCGTTTCCGCTCCCTGGTATTTGAAGCCCTTGATCAGTATTTCGGCCGGGGCCGCCGCAGGTGTTGAACCCGTACCGGAAGCTGTAGGAGCAGGTTCTGTGGTGGCGGCAGGAGCTGAGGGGAATTGTTCGGTCAGTGTGGGGGCCGCTGTGGTGCCGGACCCGGACATACCCCCGCAGCCGGACAGGGGCAGCAGCACTGCTGCTGCCGCGAGTCCAAGCGCGCTGCCGGTTCTGGTGTTTGCTTTCATGGGTGAACCTTTCATGGGAACTGCGGCGGGCGGGCTGGGTTGGTGGGCGGGATCCTGTATGTCAGGGGTGTTCGATCCAGCAGGCGAGGATGGTGGTGGAGAGCTGGTAGGCCAGGGCGTTCCTGGTGATGTTGTCCGGTCCCAAAGTGGCAGGCAGGTCTGTGGCGTCCACCTGGAGCACGAAACTGTCCTTCTGGAAGACCGCTGACCCGTCAGCGGTTTCGTAAGCCGGGAAGCCGAGGTTCGCGAGGCCTTCGATGGGTGTGGCGTCTTTTGCGAGGGCCTGCATCGCATCGAAGTAGGTCAGTGCCGTGGCTTGGTTCTTGGCTTCCTTGACGGAGATGACCAGGTCCCCTTCGTCCAGGTGGTACGTGCAGGTGAACGTGCTGTCGGCCCAGTCGTTGATGGTGTGCGGGTCCTGCTCAAGGTCCAGAATCGCTGTCAGCCGGTCCATGGGCTGATCACCGCAGACCATCAGGGCAGCCTCGCTGGGCCCGTCGATCGTGGTGGCGCCGGGTGATGATGTTCCGCCGTGGTGCCCGCCGCCGTGGCTGTCCGTGTGCCCGGCCTCGGGTGAAGTCACGGCAGGGGCCGATGTCGGGAGGGCTGATGGTGCGGTAACGGATCCGGCCGCTGTGGCGCAGCCCGAGAGCAGCAGGGCCGAGACTGCCAAGGAAGCCAGCAAAGGCTTGTGCTGTTTCATCGCTCTTTCCATCCTGACCGCCCCCGCACCTGGGGTTCGCGGCCGTTGTCAGGCTTTGAGGGTGGCGTAGATGACGTAGTTGTCATCAAATTCCCCGGTGGCGGCGTCATAGCCGTCGCAGGTGATGAGCCGCAGCTCGGACCCGGGAGTGTTGCCGTAGACCTTCAGGGTGGGGAACTCGTCTTTGGGGTAGAGCTCGCCGCGGTCAACGATGAACACGGCAGTGCTGCCATCAGCCCGGGAAACGGTCATTTCAGCGCCGGGGGTGAGTTTGCGCAGGTCCGCGAAAACACCACCACGGCCGTTCGGTGAGTTCACGTGGCCCAGCAGCACTGAAGGTCCGCGTTCCCCCGGGGTGGGGGAACCGTCGTACCAGCTCGCGGGTGCGCCGTTGCCGTCGTCCTGGGGCACCTGAAGGGAGCCGTTCTCCTCCAGTCCCAGGTGGATCAGGTCCGTGCGGACCGAGATCGAGGGAATGGTCAGGGTGACGGGAGCCGAAGCGGCCATGACCGACGGAAGCTGCTGTCCGGGCGGGGCCGCCGCGGGGGCCGGTGCCGGGACGGACGCAGGCGGGGGAGCGCTGGGAGTGCCAGGCGCAGCAGAAGCTGAGACCGAGGCCGAAGGTGCCGATCCGGCATCCGGGGTGGCGGCGGACCCGCCGCCGCAGCCGGCCAGGGTGAGCAGGAGCAGAACCCCGGCCGCCGTGGAGGCCAAGGGGCCTGCGCGGTGGCCGGGGTTCTTGGGTGTCACTGTAGTGATCCGATCAGCTCGTGCTTAGGCTGCTGCGGAGGTGCGGCGGCGGACAACGTAGGCTCCGCCGGCGAGGGCGACAAGTACCAGGCCGCCACCGAGAGCGAGGGCTCCGGTGTCGGTACCGGTTTCGGTGACAATGCCGGTCGCAGCGCCGCCTGCGGGCATTTTCATCTGCCCGGCCGTCAAGGTCCCGCACAGGGCGGGGGAGGTGGCGGCAAGCGGAAGGCTCGGAACGATATCGCTCTTCGCCGCCTGCGCGGCAGGGCTCAACGTGGCCGGGTCAAGGCCGTGGACAACCACCACTGCGGTGCCTGCTTCCAGGGAAGCCTTGGTCTCGGCGTTCAGTTCGAACGTGCGGTCAATGGTGTAGGCAGCGCCCTGGCCGGCGAGCTTGAGGTCAGTACCGGCTGCCGGGCTGGTGTCCCCGCTGGTGGACAAGGTGGTGAGGATGGGGCCGTAGGCCGGGTCACCCTCGGTGGTGTTGATGACGCCGTCACCGTCCTTGTCAGCGGACGGGTCCGGGCAGGTGCCCTGCTTGCCGCCGTGGATGTGCTGGACGTGCGGGTACGGGGCGTCCATGAACGTTGCCGGCAGGCCGGAAACGTTCAGGACGACGTGGGCCTGGTTGCCCGTGACGTCAACGGTGACGGTGCCAGAGGCTGAGCTGCCGTTCAGCTGGCCCAGGGTGGTCTGGTAGGACTGGTCAGCGGCCATGGCCGGGGAACCGGAAAGGGCAAGGACGCCCAAAGCGAGAGTGGGAACTGCCATAAAGCGGAGTGTCTTATTCATTGGAAAGATCTCCTCATACACGCGCGTGTGATGTTGATGCCCCCAAGAGGGGACAACAGTACTTCGCAACCGCTCCGGAAAAGGATGGGTGCCCATGTGGCTCAATTCACATTTTTTGGGCATGCTGCCGCTTAACGGCTCCAGGCACACTTCAAATGTCCTGATCTGGCTGGTTTAAGCAGCCGAGGCGCCGCGGCCCCGGCCCCGGGCAACCCGCCCTGATCCAGCCTGGCTCCTGTGCAGCAGGGCGTACCCGGCCACCGCAAGTGCCCCGGCGGCCGCTTCCGCGACGGCAGTGATGACCTTGGCCGTGTACCAGACCGGTTCATACATCGAAGGCAACGGCCCGATAGCCGGGACCTGGACATACCGGTAAAGGATGACCCCAGCCAGGGACGACAACGCCACCACGGCAGCAGCAGCGAAAGCCGTACGGGAGCCTTTGAGCAGCACGAACACCGCTGCCAGGGCAGCGGCTCCGGCCTGGACCAAAAACAAGGTGCCCTGGCCGACGCCACCGGGGGCCGCCTGCTGGTAGCCCGGGGCGAGCTGGACATGGATCACGGCGCTGACCACCAGACCCGCCGCGACACCGGCACGCAACACCCACAGGGACCGGTCATGCGCTTTCACTCCAGGGTGGTTCATTTCACGACCAGCCTCCCGGTCATCTGCGGATGGAAGGTGCAAATGATCTCGTACTCACCCGGGGCATCAGGCGCCTGGACGATCGCCGTTCCGCCTCCCGGGACCTCCACATCGAACCCGCCCTCGTCCTTGGCAGTGACGGTGTGCGGGGCGCTGTCAGCGTTCGTCACCGTCACCATCGACCCCGGCTTCACCGAGCCCGGAACCTCATACTTGAAATCCTTAACAGTGATGACCGCTGCGCCGGCCTGTGCCGATCCATTCGCTGACGGGGCAGCGGAACCGGCTCCGGGCGGGGCGGAATAGTCCCCGCCCTGTCCGGCGCACCCGGTAATGGCCACCAACGACACGGCGGTGACCAGGGTCAGACTCCGGTTGATCCTTTTCATGACAAACCCCTTCGAAGGGGATGTGTCCTCCACCCGCCGGTCGGCGCGCCCATCAGGAAACTACCCCACAGGCTATTCGTCACGCCTACGCGCATGGACTGCCGGTCACGATGAGAACCCCTTCCCGGGATTGTTGTTCCCGGGGCAACTGCTTCCGGCGCCGGGCTAGGCGCGTGGCCGGTTCCCGCTGTAGATTTCCTGCATCGGTGCGACTGGCTCGAAAGCGCATCGCTCCTGACATGCGTTGATGAAAGAGAGCTGCCATGAGTCATCCTCACTTTGAGGTTTTTCTCGCCCAGGCCATTGACGAAGAACGGCACAAGGAGGATGGCCTTAGCCCGGATGAGCTGTACGGGCTTTACACGAGCTGGTGTCTGCTGAACAGGGAGGAAGCCCAGGCTCCCGAGGCCCTCTGGGAGGCTCTGAAGGCCCACCGGATCAAACCCGGGCACAACCATGTGGGGATGAAAGGCCCGGCAGCCGCGAACTACATCATCGCCAGCGCACCCGACCTGGTCTGACCGAACAGAGCGACCGCCGCAAACCCTAGCAACCGGTAGCGGTGCCCGGGTCAGGCGGATATTTCTTCGAGTACCCAGGTGAGGATTTTCAGGTCGAAGGGGCTCCGTTCGTACACCCCGTACAGGTAGGCCTGGAACTCGAAGAACTGGGCATCGCCGCCGTTGGCCCAGTACCTTACCCACAGCTCGTGGAGGTACCCCGCGTCCTGTTCAATAAGCTTTCGCGCCGTCAGTCGTGGATCTTCCATAACAAGTGCTCCGTAAAGCCCGCGGCTTGGTGGCGCGGCGTATAGTCTCCCACCCTTTGCCGCCACTGCTGGAGCTAGCATCCATGATGTCAGGTCCCGCCGCCCAAATCATTCGGTCCCGGAGGGGTTGTGGCATGCCTTCCCCAAAAAGGCGTTACCTACTTCCCCCATAAAAGTAGGTAACGCCCCCACAGCAGCCCCTAACGGGAGAGGACAATCCTGGGAACAGATCGGCAAGAGAACCTTCGTCCGCAACGGAAGAACCCTGCCCGCGCCGCTGCACCGGCTGTACTACCCGGAATGGTCCGGCAGGCTCAGCAGGAAGAAGGCCGCCCACCGTCATTGTCTGCAGCCCGGCGGATCCCCATACGCCTTCTGGACTTCCGGTGCAATGACCGGATCCGATGCATCCACTGAACATCCACTCGATGTCGTAATCAGTCACCTGTAGCGTCTTTCAAGGAAAGCCCATCGGTCCCCCCATCGGTGGGCTTTCTTGCGTTTATCGGCAAGTGCCGGACGGAAACCGAGGACCGTACCGTCGCGGGCCCGGTCATCCCATCGAGGAGGTCCTTGAAAGGACCGAGCGGAATACCGGGTAAATCTATGCATCATCGACCAGAAACCCCAGCCTTCCCCAGCCGAGCAGCAAGTACTCCGGACACCCGCCACAAACGGCCGAAAACGACATCGACACAACGGAGCTGTCGCCGTACTATCCACTTTCTCAAAGACCATGAGTTCCAAGAACAGTTCGAATGGAGCGCAGCATTTGGCTGCGGCCCACATCCTGGTCCTGCCCCGCCCCGTCAGCCCTGTTTATGAAACTGGAGGCTCTGCCTGCGAAACCGGGTGAGGCTAGGGCACGGCCGGTCTGCAGCACTGAATTGTGCCGGCTGTCGAAGCAGTTGCGCGCAGACGGGATCAAGCTCCCCGTGCCTGCGGTGCAGACGCTGCAGGCACGAGCGGATGTACTTCCTGGGGAAGGAAAGCCGTGGACGACAGGTGCCCCTGCGCCCCACCACTGGGCTTGGATGGCTGGCTTAGCCAACCAGGGAGGCCGGGCGACCGTCCGAGCAGACAATGGGCTGACGCTCATCTTTTAGTTGGTGTCTGCAGGCCGGAATGTGGCCCCTGCATCGCTGGACAGGACCAGCCCTTCGGTGGTCGCGGCCCAGATCCACGGTTTGCCTTCGGTTTGTTTGACGGCGGTCACCGCCTGGACCTTTCCCTCGATCTGTCCGGTGCGGGACCAGGTGCTTCCGGCGTCGGCTGAGTAGTGGACGGAACCGTCCGGTTCGATGCCGACGACTTCGGTGCCGCCGGCGAACGTGGCGAACTGGATGATGGGGGCCGTGGTGTTCAGTTCCCAGGTTTTCCCGCCGTCGGTGGAGCGTTGGAGCCCTTCACGGGTGGTGGCAAGAACGGTGTCGGTTTCCGGGGTTCCGGCCAGAACGGCGGGAACGAATTCGGTGCTGGCTGCAGACCAGGTTTTTCCGTCGGGGCTGGTCTGGAGCGTCCCGTCGTAGGCGACTATTCCGGACTTCGTTGCCGCTAGGGCATGGAAGTCCGATTCGCCTTGGCGGGAGAGTTGCTCCCATGTTTTGCCGCCGTCCACAGATTTGATCAGGCCCATCGGGTTGGGCAGGTCCGAGCCGGGGCCAGGATGCCCTGAGGCGTAAAACACCCCATTGTCACCGGCTGCGGTGAAGCCCATCAGGTCATTGGTGTCCCCGATTTGGGTGGCGGGGGATTTGGTGACGTCAAAGAGGCCTTCATGGGTAGCCAGCAACACCTGGTCCGTTTCGCCGTTGACACTCAGACCATGGATGTGGGAGCTGGGAAGACCGGTGGCCGCAGCGGACGGTACATTATCGGCGTCCTGTGAGGCGGTTGTTGAGCCCGGGGAGCAGGCGGACAGGGTGAGCGCAAGGGCTGCGGCTGCGGCGAGGGCAGTAAGGGGCCGGCGGCGGGTCATAGAGTGCAGGGACACGGGAAACTCCAAAACGGGACTTGGGAAATTTTGGGAAAGCCTGGCTGCCGTGGAAGAGGCCGCTGCCGGAGGTGCGCTGGTTGTAGGGTGGCCGGCAGGTCTTTATTTCATCCAGGACATGCTGTGTGCTGCGTGTGCATGTCAGCGCAGCTGGCAGCAGCTTCTAGCTCGTCAGGTTATCTTCTCGATCTCGGGGATGTGGGCCGCTTTGACCCTGGTGGCGCCATACCGGCCCATGGCGATGAACAGCGTGCTGATGCCCTGGGGTCCGCTCCGGGACGCGGTTCCCGGAGGCTGCCGCGTCCTCTGCCGGTGCGGGGCGAAGGGCTTCGATCTGGGCGCGCAGCCTTGCCAGTTCTTGTTCCTGGCCAGGTGTGGCGGGCTGTTCTCTGCGGCCGCGCATCATGAACCACATCATCAGCCCCATGCCGACTGGGCAGGCCAGCACGGCAACGACGAGAAGCAACTGTTCCATGGGGGTCCTTAACGCTTAGAGGAATGAGCGGCAGCCGAACAGGTGCGCGTGCAGCAGCGAGACGTCTGGGCAGCCCCTCCGAAACCAGGTTTCGAAAACTAAGTACCTAAGTAGTTTAGGAGATGAGGTTATTGGTGTCCAGCCCGGGATGGGGTGAACGTCCGCTTCAGGGGCCGGGGGAGCTGGCGGAGACGATCGTATCGGGGCAGAGGTTGTGTCCGGCCGCGGCTGCCGCGGGTCCTCCCAGCAGCAGCACCGGGAGCGCGAACAGTGCGGCGACGGCCAGGGAGCCGGCCGTCGTCCGGGCGCGACCCAGGGGGTTGTGTGGGGGGATGAGCCGGCGCACTCGTGCGGCGGCGCCGGCGCCTCCGGCTGCAAGGGCGACGGCCGGGAGTGGGGTCTTTCCTGGGGAGGCGACGGCCAGCAGGGCCCCGGCGACGGTGAGGCGCCCGGACCGGGCGGCCGCTGCATCATCGGCCCGTAGTTCGATCAGCCTTGCCGTCTCTGCGGAGGCGAGCCGGAACAGTGCAATTGCGGGGAAAGCGGCTGCCAGTGCACGGGAAAGGCCCAGGATCAGATCGTGCCGCTCGGAGAGGTGGGCATGTTCGTGGGCCAGGACCGCGTCCAATTGCGCGTCGTCCAGGGCCTGCAGTGCCGCCGTTGTCACAACGGTGCGCCGCCGCCTTCCGGGCAGGCAGTAAACGGTCGATTCGTCCGAGTCCAAAACAATGACGCCGGGGTGGGCATCGTCGCGTCCGACGATGTCGAGGATCCTTCCGTGGCGGGCGCGCTCCCGGGCCATGTCCCCCAGGGCCGAGCCGAAGCACCACAGCGTGCGGGCGAGGATGCCCAGGGCGAGGGCGGCGCCTGTGGCGCCGGCGGCAGCTCCGCCGGGGGATGCGTACTGCTCCTGGATGGCCATGACGCAGGCCTCCAGCAGCCCGGCGAGGTCCCTGCTCACGCCCGCTATCGGGAATGTCAGGGCCGTCCCGGCCAGTGTGACGGAGGCCAGCGCGGTGACGGTAAGGGCCTGCCATGCAGCGATGGCCAGCCGGGGGGACCTGTCCGCCCAGGACCCTGCCTGCAGTAGTCGCGGTCCGGCCAGGGCGAGCGTGAGAGCGTAGGCGAGGAGGGACAGTGCGGCGATCATGACTTCGCGTCCTGCTTCCTGGCTGCGCTGAGGAGCCGGTGCAGTTCCTCGGCTTCCTCGGGGCGTATCCCCTCTACGAAGCCGACGAGGGCGGCGGTCCGGTCATCGGTCAGCGAGAGTGCTTCTGTAACGAGTCCGGCAACATAGCTGTCCCGCCCCGCGGCTGCTCCGTAGCGGAAGGCCCGGCCGTCGCGTTCCTTCGTCAGCCAGCCCTTGCGGTAGAGGATCTCGGTCACGGTGTGCACCGTGTTGTAGGCCAGGCTCCGGTCCAGCCCCTCAAGGACCTCCCGGACCAGCAATGGCCGGTCCGCGCGCCAAATCTGCTCCATGATGGCGCTCTCCAGATCACCAAACTTTGGCATGCTGCCTCCTCGGCCTTGTTCCCTACCAAGGATAGGAGATGGGCCGGAGGATTGCACCTAAGCACCTAAGTAAGTTAGGTTTATCTGGCAATGCCGGACCTTCGGCGAACGAAGCGCCGGTCTCCGGAGCCATTCAAGCAAAGGACCCAGGGATGTCCCGACCAAAGAACTCCGGCAAGCCTGCAGGGAGAGTGGACCGTGGATCGCAGCCGGTCCCTGGCAGCACCAGCCTCAAGCAACAGCGTGCGGCAGACATCCAGCAGAAGCTTGCCGGACACAAAGCCCAACACCGCAGACAACGGCGCAACCGGCTCATCCTGATTATCACAGCCTGGACTGTGGGTGCCGCCCTGGTGGCCGGCCTGGTCGTCTTCGCCGTCACCAGCACAATGCCCAAAACTCCGCCGGCCGCCATTGAGGGCGTCCAAACGCTTTCAGGGCTCAGTGCCAACCATGTGAACGGGCCGGTCGAGTACCCGCAGGCCCCTCCGGCGGGTGGGGATCATTCCCAGATTCCGCTCAATTGCGCCGTGTACACGGAGTCCGTGCCCAACGAAAACGCGGTGCATTCCCTTGAACACGGAGCGGTGTGGGTGACCTACGACCCCGAGGCGGTCAGCGGCGAACAGCTGGAGCTGCTGCGCAGGGATATCCCGTCGACCTACGCAATCCTCTCGCCCTACGAGGGCCTTCCGTCCCCTGTCATCGCTTCCGCCTGGGGTGCGCAGCTGAAGGCCTCGAGCGCTGATGACCCGCGGATCAAGGACTTCATCTCCAAATACCGGAGCGCAAAGTCAGCGCCGGAGCCCGGTGCACCCTGCACCGGGGGACTGGACGGCCCCGGCAAGCTCACGTAGCGGCCCCTGCAGCTTTATTCCGGCCAGGCACGGACGGAGGGCGGGGAAGTGATGATGCTTTTATTTCATCGCGGCACGACTTTTACTCCCGTCAGGCATAGGCCGCCTATCAGGGCTGTGATCAGCATGCGTATGTGGAGGATCGAGCAGAATTACGAAAGCAGGCGAAGGGCAGAATGAACATTGTCGACCTGGTAGTCATTCTTGGCGGGGCTGCGCTCATCGGTTTTCTGGCCTGGTATTTCTTCGCCCCCCGCAGGGCCGTCTCCGCTGAACTGCACGGAGGCGTGCAACAGGTGGATATCGCCGTCCGGGGCGGTTACTCCCCTGATCTTGTCCGTGTCACCGCGGGAGTCCCGGTCCGTCTTCGTTTCAACCGGCAGGACAACAGCGACTGCACCAGCCGTGTTGTTTTCCCGGATCTGCGTAAAAGCGTGTCTCTCGCGGCCTTCGACACCACAGCTGTCGATCTCCTTGTTGAAGAGCCTGGGGAGTATCCGTGGGCCTGCGGAATGAACATGCTCCATGGCAGGCTGATTGTTGAGTCCGCCGACGGCGGAACTGCAGCCGGTACTGAAAATGCCGGCCGCGGTGGCGCTCCCTTGCCCGCTTCCCAGGCAGCCGCGGCACGGGACCGGGGCGGGGAGACGGCCCGGGCAGTGGGAGTCGGGCCCATGGTGGAGTGGCAGGGCGGTCCTGTACGTGCGGATTTCATGCTTCCCGGTGCCCTGAGCAGCCTGCCCCGGGACAGCGGGCCCGCGGAGGCGGAACTGCGTGGGATAGCGGGAGTGGACAGCGCCACCGTCAACTTCGGTGCCGAGCGCGCCGTGGTGCTGTACGACCCGACCCAGGCCGAGGTTAAGGCCCTGGAACAAGTGGCGAAAGCCACGGGTTTCCCTGCTCGCCTGCGCGCCGAACCTGGCTCCTCAGGCACAGAGGACGCGGAGGCCGCGGCGCGCGAGGATGAACTGAAGGATCTGCGCTGGCGGGTCGGTCTGGGTACGGTGCTCACGCTGCCGGTGCTGTACGCGGTCATGGGAGAGCACTTCCTCGGAGACCAGTACGTGCCGGATATCCTGCAGAGCCCGTTGACCCAGCTGCTGCTGACACTGCCGGTCATGTTCGTCGTCGGCTGGCCCATCCACCGCATCGGCTGGCGGGCCCTGGCCAACCGCTCCGCGGAAATGAACAGCCTTATTACGCTGGGCACCACGGCTGCCTTCGGCTACAGCCTGGTCGTGACCTTTGCCCCGCAGCTTCTTCCGCCGGATGTGCGCGAGGTGTACTACGAGGTGGTGTCCTTCATTATCACGGTGATCCTGCTGGGCCGCGTGGTGGAGGCCCGGGCCCGTGCGGGCACGGGTAACGCCATCCGTTCACTCGTGGCGCTCACGCCCGCGACGGCGAAGGTGCTGCGGGGCGGACAGGAAATTGAGACGGCCGTCGAAGACGTCCAGCCGGGGGATGAGATCCGCGTCCGGCCAGGTGAAAAGATCCCGGTCGACGGCGAGGTGATCGATGGCCGCTCGGCGGTGGACGAGTCGATGGTTACCGGTGAGAGCGTGCCCGTGACCAAGCAGGTCGGGGACATTGTCATCGGCGCGACCGTTAACAGCACCGGCGTTTTCACGATGCGCGCCACCCGGGTCGGGGCCGACACTGCGCTGGCACAGATCATCAGGCTCGTCCAGGAAGCCCAGAGCTCTAAAGCGCCGATCCAACGGCTGGCCGACGCTGTATCGGGTTACTTCGTGCCCGCCGTCGTTTTCATTGCAATAATAACTTTCGTCCTGTGGTTCACGGTGGGCGATTCCCTGTCCTTGGCCGTCGTTGCCGCCGTCAGCGTGCTGATCATCGCCTGCCCCTGTGCGCTGGGGCTCGCCACTCCGCTGTCGATCATGGTCGCCAGCGGCAAGGGCGCCTCCCTCGGGGTCCTCGTCAAGAGCGCCGCCGCCCTGGAAACAGTGCACAAGCTTCACACCGTCGTGCTGGACAAAACGGGGACGCTGACCCGCGGGAAGCCGGCCTTGACAGACACCGCCCCCGCCCAGGGCTTCGACGCCGGCGAGCTGTTGCGCCTCGCTGGGGCAGCGGAAGCGAACAGCGAACATCCCCTTGCCGCGGCCATCGTCAGCGGTGCCCGCGAAAAAGCCGGGAACCTTCCGCAGGCAACGGCTTTCGACTCGGTCACCGGCAAGGGCATCCGTGCCACAGTGGAAAACCGGGAGGTGCTGGTCGGGAACTCCCTGCTCCTCTCCGATGCCGGCATCAACATTTCGGGGCTGCAGCCTGACGCCGAACGTTTCGCACATGAGGGCAAAACCGCGATGTATGCGGCCATCGACGGACAGCCAGCCGGTGTCCTCGCCGTCGCAGACACCCTCAAACCCGACTCCGTCGAGGCCGTCGCGGAACTGCGCCGGCGCGGACTTGAGGTGGTCATGATCACCGGGGACAACCGGGCCACGGCTGAAGCGATCGCCCGGCAGACAGGCATCGAACGCGTCCTTGCCGACGTGCTGCCCCAGGACAAGTCAGCTGAAATCCGTTCGCTTCAGGACGAGGGAAAGCTCGTGGCCATGGTCGGTGATGGCATCAATGACGCCCCCGCCCTGGCTCAGGCCGATGTCGGGATCGCTATCGGAACCGGAACCGACGTGGCCATCGAGGCCGCAGACGTGACGCTCATGTCCGGGGAGCTGTCCGGACTGGGCAAGACTGTCGCCCTGTCCCGGGCCACCATGCGCAACATTCGGCAAAACCTCGTGCTCGCCTTCGGTTACAACACCGCAGCCATCCCCCTCGCGGCCGGGCTGCTCTACCCGTGGACCGGAGCGCTGCTCTCGCCCATGGTCGCCGGCGCCGCCATGGCGCTCTCCAGCATCAGCGTAGTAGTCAACTCCAGCCGCCTAAATGCCTTCAAGGCACCAACAGAAGGGAAACAAAGCCGATGACAACGACAGGGAAAACCCGCCCGCGCAGCGTGCAATCGGGTAGCGCCGGGAAGGAGAAAACGGCATGTTCGACTGTGACACTGACGGCACGATGATGGGAATGATGGGCCCTGGCGGAATGATGGGCGGCGGCATGATGGTCTTCGGGATCCTACTGACGTTGGCGCTGTTCGCCTTAGCAGTCCTTGGTATCTGGGCTCTCATTGTTTGGCTGCGGAACAATCGGGCTGCCGCCACGGTGTCAGCCCCGGCCGGAGGTAACCGGGCCCGGGAGGTGCTGGAGGAACGGTACGCGCGGGGCGAACTGACCACTGAAGAATATCGGGAACGGCGTGAAGTCATCGGCGGGTAGGCCCGGAAGATCCTCCGCCGCACACGCGATCCCACCCCAGTGAGCGACGATGCCTAGTGAGCTATACATCCGATCTAAGTGGTGCTGGAGATTTGCCCGTGAGCGGTGCATCTGAGACCTCGAAGGCCAAGCGAGCCTTCGGGGCCTCAACTGCAAGTAATAGGTGAACAACAACGAGAAAGCGAATAAATGTATGAATGACGATGCTATGGATATGACGTCTATGGAAACTGCACTACCTGGCTGGTTGACCCCGGTGTCCTGGTTCTTTGTCGCGGTGGGAGTAATCAGTGCAGCGCTGGTGCTGTACGACATTTACGGTCGGCGCCGCCACCAGCCCAACGCTGCCATGGGATTCGTGTGGCCGGTTTCGGCCCTATACCTCGGGCCCTTCGGCCTCTGGCTCTACAACCATTGGGGTAAGAACGCTTCGCGGGGCAGGGGCGAGCAGACGGAAGACCTACACAGGAGAACACTCGCAGGTGGAGTCCCAGGCGGAGCAGCTGCGACCGTGGGACACTTCATCGGGGTTCCACTCGTGGTGGCCAGCGGACTCACTATCGCAGGAACGAACCTGTGGGTACTGATTATTGTCATCGCTTTGCTGGCCATCGCATTGCTGTTCGCCTTTGAGTACTTTTTTGCGTCCGCAGACCGGCACGGCCCGACGGGAAAGAGTGCCGGTACCGCCTTGCTGACCGCCGTCGTCACTGTCCTCGCCTTCGACATCGGCATGGGCGGATGGATGCTTTCCATGCACTTCGGCAATTTCATGCCGGCCCCTACCGACATCAGCTTCTTCTTCCTCATGCAAATCGGCCTGGTTCTAGGTTTCTTCACCGCATACCCGGCCGTCCGCTGGCTCATCCAGCGTCGCGTCAAAGTCGTCTCGCTGTAGTCGTTGCGGATGCAAGGCGAGGAGTTTTATGGCAGGGCCTGCGGTGTGCTGAACAGTGCGTCATGCGCCGGGCCCGCCGCCGATGCAGGCAAGCTTGCAACGAGCCGCGGCAGCCGCCGACGCAATCTCTCGGTAATCGCCAACAGCTAGCAATCTCTCGGTAATCGCCAACAGCTAACAGAACCTTCTTTGGCAGGTAGAGAGGCTTTTTCAAGCCTCTCCCCCGGGCTGATTTCAAGGGCCGATAACGGATATTCCGTTAAGCTGTGACGGTGAGCATCGGCCGGTTCAGCCAGGTAACAGGCGGGCGGTCTGGTTCCTGGCGAAAAGGCCTGCCCGGCTGGCGGGGATGAGCCACTGGGCTGCCAGGGTGTGGCCGCGTTGACGGGACCGGCTGGTTTTTCGGTGGCTGGATTCGTAGCGCAGCAGCGCGGTCGCCGGATCGTGGGGGGATTCGGCCAGGAAGTCAGCGAGCGTGAATGCCCCTTGCATGGCCAGACTGGAACCATCGCCGAACAGCGAAACGCAGGATGCGGCGTCCCCTAGCAGGCCCACACGTCCCCAGGACCAGCTGGGTATCCTCACTTGACTGATGGCGTCGAAGTACAAGTCGTCCGCGGCGCTCACTTGCTCGTGCAGACCCGGCAGTTCCGGCACATTCCAATTCATGCCGCCATAGGCGCTGAGGACAACGCGCTTTTGATCTTGAAGGTCTCGGTAATCGGCGCGTGGATGGGGCGGAGCGCGGAAGATGAAGCCAACTCCTGCGGTGCCGAGGACGGGATGTACTGTCAGCGACCTTCCTGGGCGGTTGTACATCAGCACGGTGTAGGGATCCGTAGCTGCCCGGCCGAGCGACATCGTAGCGATGTAGAGGCCGAGCGGGCGCACGCAGCGATCTTCAGGGCCAAAGATTAGCTCCCGGACCCTGGAATGCAGCCCGTCGGCGCCGATGACGAGGTCGAAGCGGCGCGGTCGGGACTGAGCAAAGGCAACGTTGACGCCGCCGAGTTCGGTGTACAACGCGGTGATTGAGTCACCGAACAGGAATTCAACATCGTCCTGTGCTGCCTCGCAAAGAATGCAGGCGAGGTCTGCCCGGGATATCTCGACGTCATCTCCCCGAGGCCTGCCAATCCGAATCGGTCCGATCCGATGTCCTGTTGGTGTTACCAAGGCAAGGTCCGGGGCGCGGGTACTGCGTTCCTTGAGGCGCTCCAGGACACCCATACTCCGCGCAACCTCGGTCGCCAGCCCATGGACATCCACAGGGGCGCCGCTGGAGGGCAACCCCTGGGCACGCTCGACAACCGAAACCTGAAAGCCATATCGGGCCAGCCAGAACGCGAGCGTCGAACCAGCTATGCCAGCCCCGCAGATCAGGACTCTTACTTGTCCCATGCATGTGAGCGTAGTGCACCGTTCCTCAGCCCCCTACAGCCAAACGACCTTCGTCCACGCCGCAAGATTTCGCCGCTCGTGCGGACACTTGGAAAAAGCCTGTCAACGGCAACTTAGAAATGACCGGTGGCGGCAGGTGTTTGACCGGTCGCGGCAAGTATTTTTGGACAGGGTCAGGCGCCCCGGGCGTGCCGGGTTTCGGGGCGCCTGTCCAGGTTTTGGGTTAGCTCATGGGGCGGGTTCCTTTCTCGTTTTGGGCTTGCATGAGCCGGACGGACTCGCCGCTGGTTTGGCAGAGGTGGGCGTGGTGGAGGAGCCGGTCTACGGTCGCGGTGGCGATGGTTTTGGGCATGAGCTCATCGAACCCGGAGGGGTGCATGTTCGAGCTGATCGCGAGAGACCATTCTTGTAGGAGGCTTCCACGATGCGGTAGAAGCCTTCGGCGGCGTCGGCGGAGCACCGGCAGGAGACCTATGTCATCGATGCAGATCAAAGCACGTTGGTGGCGCGGGTGATGGCTTTGTTGACGCTGTCATCGATGCGGTGCCGGCGCACGAGGGCGCCGAGGTCTTCCATGCTGCGGGTAAGGGAGGGGCGGTGCCAGCGGTCTTTCTCCAGCATAATGCCGTAAGGGACGTCGGTGCTGGCTTCCACGGTGAACAGCGATCGGCTCCGGCGGATGATCAGAATCCCGCGCCGGTCGCCGGGTGCTGCGGCTGCGCGGACCTGTTCCACGGCGCGGTCCAGGCCGTCCTGCAAAGATTCCTGGCTTTCGGCAATCACCTGGAGGAACCTGGGTTTTGGCGGACCGGGATGGGGGCATCGGGTGCAGTAGCGGTCATAGGCAACGTTTCCCTCCATCTGTTCCGGTGCGGCCTTGCGCACGGAGACGGTTCTTGTTCAGCTTCAGACCTAGCGGGGTGCCGTTATTCCCTGGTTCGGACGGAAAAACCAGGATGCTGTGCCGTGATCTGACGCCCGTTAGGCCTCCAACAGCATCGACGTTTCCCGGAACCGAAGCTTCCGATCTCCCTGATTGTGTCAAGCCCGTGATAGCTTGGCCCCCGCCGGTCAGGCGACGGATCGCACTGCGCGGCCGTCGAAGGGTGAGATCGCTCCGACATCTCACAAAGGAAAAACTCTATGAGGGGGTGGGCCCGGACGTTATATTGATGCCCGGATTAACATGCGTCCTTGGCCGGCGCTGACCTTGGGGGACCGTCATTTCTGTTCAGTACTTTTGTTGCGAATGCGGCCGTCCGGCCGCTCAAATCCGACGCGGTACCCGGTCGATCCTCCCCGCGAAGACCAGCCGTCCGCCCCGATCTGGTGCTGCCCCGACCCTTGGTGTCCCAACTCGATCGGGCGGCTCAACGGCCGGCTCGGATTCCGCCCGAAAGACAGTACCCGACAGGACATCTGCCAACGATGAACCCATCCGTGCCGAAGCACGCGCAGCCACCGGCCGGGCAGGCGGACGGTGAGGAGGGATGTGTTAGGTTCAGCTGCCTGCGGCTTCGTCGGCGTGCCTGGTGGATCCGGCCGTGGGCGGTGCTTCCAACCAGCGTGTCCAGTCTTCGAGCCTGATCGAGGGCCTGCCGAGCAGATACCCCTGACCGGTGGCCATGCCCAGACTGGTGACGGCATCCAGTTCACCGAGGGTTTCGATTCCTTCCGCGACGAGCACTGCGCCGACTTCCGCAGCGAAGCCGACCATCGCCGTGCCCAGTGCCCGCTGGCCGGGGTCGGTATCGATGCCGGCAATGATGTCCCGGTCCAGTTTGATCAGGTCGGGACCGAGCTGCAGGATATGACGCACTATGGATGCTGCCTACACTGCCGACGCGAACCCGAACCCCGCGTCATCAAACACGTCTGGCCGCGTCGCGCAGCGGGCTGCGAGACCTCGGCGACGACGCGTGTGCCGTTCTTATGACGGCAGACGGTGACAAGCCCGGACCGTGCCCCGTCCGTAGCTTGGCCGCTCAGCCTGTTCTCCACGGCGGCGGCCAGATCGTCCCGCTCGATCATCAGACTGAAATGCCGGCCCAGCAACTCAGAAGGTTCATAGCCGGTCATATCCCGGCAGGCCCTTGGCCCAGGGGCGCTTCCGCGAAGGATTCCGCCGTACCGACTCTGAGGGAGGCGGGGAAAGGATGGTGCTCGTGATTCCCTCCCTCGGTCTGGCCGGGGCCGTGATCGCTGCGGTGATCTGGCGGACCCGACATCAGAGCAAGGCAGGGACATTCCCGCCCGGCGCAGGGACGCACCGAATCGGTAAAGCGCCCAGGAATGTTAGGTCGCTGAGAACTTGACCGGGTCAAGGTCTGAAGCTGCCTGCGTGCGGAAAACGCGGTCCTCTGAGCAATCCGTGAGTTGAATTAGTCCTCGTCGTCCTCGTTCCTGGGCGTGAAGCCGGCACGGTCCACTTTGCGGTGGTTGCGCATTCCGGCAGTTCCTCCCAGTACCGCCTCGATCAGGGCTACCGCGGCCACAATGATGCCTGCGAAGATGCGGGTGGTGTCCAGGACCAGGCTGTGCCCCTTGGCGGGTGGCGCGGAGGTCATCCGGACCGTCGTCGGAAAAGAGCGATCCCCGGAATCCGCGGCAGGCGGTTTTCATGCCGTTCCGGTCTCGCCCGGGCCCTCTGCCATCACGGTTGACAGGCAGCTATTTTCCCGCTGCCGAGGCACAGGATCAGATCCGCGCGGGACTTTCGCCCCTGTCCAAGGGGACGAGGCGTGCCGCAAGCAACGCTCGGGTGCAGTGATACTCGGGTGCGGGGATGGCAGGAGCCCGGAGGAGGAGTCCCGGGCTCCTGCGTCTTTTCGTGTTCTTATCGGCGGGTTTCGCCGTTTGTGTCGGTATCGATGTTTTCCTTGCGGACTTCCTCATCTACGGTGACGTCGTCGGTGACAGTGTCCTTGTCCAGGCGGACGCGTTCGACCGGGACGGTCTCCTTCTCCACCACGGGGCGTTCCTCCTGGAGGGTGACCTCGTGTTCGCTCTCGGTCAGGTCCGGCCCGGACATCGCGGCGTCACGGTTCTCCTCGGTGATGGGTTCGCGTTCGAGCCTGACTTCCTCGCGCTGCACGGGAACGGTTTGGCTGACGTTTTCGGTGGTGACGTACTTGCGCAATCTGGCCCGTCCCGCTTCCTGCTTTTCCGTGCCGACACGCAGGCGTTCCTCCGAACGGGTCATCGCATCATCATCGGACCCGGCCCGGGACGTGTCGCGTCCGGTGCCGGTGGCTTCGTAGGTGTCTGTCCCGAGGCTGGTGTCAGTCCCGGTGTAGGTGGTGTCCCCGCCGGTGAGTCCGTAGTGGGCGTAGAGGCGGTCCTCTTCGGATGGTTCCAAGTGTCCGTCCTCCGCGACGCGGGGGGCATCTTTGACCTGGTCTTTGCTGTACGGGACGAGGATGTCATTACCGTCGACGCTCGCTCCCTGCAGCGGGACGAACGACTCGGACGTGCCGAAAAACCCGGTTTTGACGGTCACCCAGGTCGGGTTGCCGCTGTCATCGTCGGTGTAGACCTCTCCGATGGAGCCGATCTTGTCCCGGTCCGTTGTCAGGACGTCTCCGCCTGCGCCGAGCACGCTGTCAATATTTTCCCTGGTAAACATGGCTGATTTCTCCTTAGATACTGATTCCGGTGTTTCCTATTTCGGTGACAGTGGCCCGACGCGGCCACCTTCTGGAACCGGGCCGCACGGACATTAAGGCGGCCACAACTGGACGATCCCCGCGCCGTTACCCAGACGTGGGTGCTCAGCGTCCCAGGTTCCGTTTCCGGGGTTGGTCCTTGTCCCGCCTCTGCCCCGAGTCCTGGCCCGGTTCGGCGTCCCGGCTTTGCTGCTGCTCTCGGAGTTCACGCCCGCGCCGGATTTCTTCCTCCTCCTGCTTTTGGACTTTGGCGCTCTTCTTCGTGTCGCGCGGGGGCAACTGGATGGTTTCCTCCGCTTTGATGCCTCCCTGGAGCTCCCGGCCGCGCTCCATCTCGGCGTCGACCTCGGCACCAAACAGCAAAGACAGGTTCAGGATCCAGAGCCACAGGAGCATCACGATCACTCCGCCGATGGCCCCGTAGGTCTTGTTGTAGTTGCCGAAGTTGGCCACGTAGAAAGCAAACCCCAGTGAAGCGAGCACGAAGATCAGCAGAGCGATGAAGGAGCCGACGCTCATCCAGTGGATCTTGGGCTGCCGGACGTTGGGGGTGGCGTAGTAGAGGATTGCGATGACCACAATGACCAGCAAGACGATGACCGGCCATTTGGCGACGTTCCAGACTGTAAGGAACACCCCGCCGAGTCCGAGAACTCCGCCCACGGCTTCAGCCACCGGTCCGCTGACCACCAGCATCGCCGCGAGCAGCGCAACGATGACCACGCACAGCAGCGTCACGCCGAGCATGGTTCCGCGCAGCTTGACGAAGCCGCGGCCTTCGTCAATTTCGTAAACCCGGTTCATGGCCCGGCCGAACCCGTTCACATAGCCGGAAGCGGACCACAGGGCAGCCGCGAGGCCTAAGACCAGAGTGAAGCCGGCCGCCGGGGAATTGGTCAGTTCCTCGATGGGGCCGCGGACCGCGTCCATGGCCGTGCCCGGTGCGATGCCCTGCACGATCTCCAGGAGGGCCCCGGTAGTTTTTTCCGGCTGGCCGAAGATCCCCAGGAGCGAAACCAAAGCGAGCAACGCCGGGAACATCGACAGGACGGCATAATACGTGAGGCCGGCCGCAAGGTCCGGGCAATGATCCCTGCTGAACTCCCGGAACGCCTTCTTGGCAATGTACATCCAGGACGGCTTGGACAAATCAGTGGGGCTGTCAGGCTTTCGTTCATCATCCGGGGCCGGCGCTGTGGACGCCTTTGCCGTGCTGGTATCGGGCTTTTCATTCGTGGCCATGGGACATCCTCCAATGATGGTCAATGCCAGCGGCATCGGCTCCCCTGCCGGGGGAGCGCGGCCGCTGGCGCCACGCAGGTTTTAGGTGTTCTGGACGTGGTCCTTGGCTTCGGTGGCGCTGTCCTTGACGTCAGAAACTGCGGTTTGGCCTTCATCCTTGACGTGCGCGGCGGCGTCAGTGGCGGTGGCTTTGACGTTTTCCATGGCTTCCTGGGCCGGTTCCTTCATACCCTGGGCCATGTCCTTGGCTGCGTCGGTGAGCTGCGTGGTGACGGGTTCGGCAGCGCTCTTGATGGTCTGGGCTGCTTCGCGTTCCTTCTGGCTTGGCGGGATCAGGGAGGAGACGAGCAGGCCGGTGCCGAAGGCGATCAGGCCCGCGGCCAGGGGGTTGCCCTGGGCTTTAGCAGCCGCTTGGTGGGGTGTGTCAGCGATCGCGGATCCTGCGTCGCTGAGGCTGGAGCCGATGGCGGCTCCGGCATCACCCACGGTGGAACCTGCGGTGCCGGTGGCGGAGGAGACCTTGGACGTGGCGGTGTCCGCTGCTCCCATGACTTTTTCCTTCACGCCGACGACAGCGTTCCTGACCTTGTTCTTCGCCTTGCCGGTCTGCCGGTTCACGATGTTCGAGGGAGTGACCTTGTCGGCGACGGCGTCTACGTTGGTGCCCAGCCGTGCGCGGGTTTCTTCGACGTCGGCGCGGATGGCGTCGGGGTTCTCGCTGCTCATTTAGTGGCCTCCGTTGGGTTTGAGGGTGGGCGGGATTTCCTGGACGGTTTCGACGGTCTGGGGCATGCCTTTGATTTTCTTGAGTTCCTTGCGGCCGACCGCGGCGAGGATGGCGGCGATGATGCCCCAGATGACCGCCACGACGACGGCGGACCAGCCCAGGCCCATCAGCTGGCCCAGGGCGTACCAGAGGGCAATGGAGAGGAACACGAGCACGAAGTGCCCTGCCACGCCGGCGCCGGCGAGCATGCCGCCGCCCTTGCCGGCTTTTGTTGCGGACTGTTTCGCTTCGGCCTTGGCGAGCTCCAGTTCCTGGCGCATCAGGGTGGAAAGGTCCCGGGTGACGTCACCGAGGAGTTCCCCGAGGGAATTCGTGTCTGCCTTGGCGTGCGCGGGGGTGGGAGGAGGCTCCGGTATCTGACTGCTCACAGGGAACGACCTCCGCCCTCGACAAAAGGATCGTTGGGATCGCGCAGGGGAACCCCTGCCGAGCCCTGGCCCTCGAAGCCGGGCCGGGCGGGCTCGCCGTACGCAGTCCCTGCGTAGGTCATTGGAGTTGCCGGCGGCGCGTCATACAGCGGTGCACCCGGCGCTGACGCCAGGCTACTGTCGGTGACAGGCGGCCGGACGGGATACGGAGGCGCGGTTCCTGCGGCAGCTTCCGGTGCCGGGGTGCCGGCCTGCAGGCTGCGGCCCAGCCGGCCGGCGAGCAGGCCGGCGCCGGCGGCGAGGAGCAGGAAGGTGCCGGGGCGCTGGCGGGCGAAGGACTTGACTTCGTCGAGCAGTGATCCCGGGTCCCGGTTCTGCAACCACGTCGCCATCGACTCTGAACGGTCCGCGGCCTGGCGGATGAGGTCGGAGGCAACGCCCTGCTGCTCGGGGGCGTCGGCCATGGTGCGCAGCTGGGAGGAGATCGTGCGGATCCCTTCGGCTGCCTTTTGCTGCTGGGTGCCTGCCTGGTCCGAGAGGCCGGATTTTGCCTGATGCAGCAGATCCTTCGCGCTTGTTTTCGCTTCGGATGCGACGTTCGCGGCCTCGGCCTTGGCCGTTTCCGCCACCCCTTGGGCAGCGCCGGCAGCCTGCCCGGCCACGTTCGACGCTTCTTCCTTCACAGCATCCTTTTTGCTGCTGGCCCCGCCCTGCTCGGTAGATGGTGGGGCTGTTCCCGCGGTGCCGTAAGGGTCAGCGGTGTAGGGGTCAGACGCCTGCGGCCATGGGTTCTCTGTCATCGTTGCGCTCTCTTTCATCAAGGTCAGCTGGCGATCAAGAACTCACAAGAAGCGTAAGCACACTTGCTATTGGACACGCAAGACCCAAACCGCCCCGCATATTCCCCCAGCCAGGGGCGCGCGCCGGGGCTGCCTGAACTGGACGCTGCTTGAGCCAAAAAGTAATAAGTTCGCGGACGCACGGGAACCAACAGGACCCGGACAGCCTCGTCCAACACCGGACTACGCATGGGCAGACGCTTCCTGCGCCGCCCCGGCTATGAAGCCCCTGCTGTTAGGTAAGCCGTTCGATTTCGATGAACATGATCCAGTCCGTGGCCCGGGTTTCGATGGGGTATGCGGTGCCAGCGGGCGGGATCAGGCCGGAGGAGTAGCGCTACGCGCGGCCTCGGACCGGCGGGGCATGGCAGTCGGGGTGTGCTCCGTCCGGGTCTTCCTGGTGTCCCGGTGGCCGTGCCGGGCGGCTGCGCGCCGGCTGGCCGAGCCGCCCTGACGGTTGGAGTGGCAGTCGGGCCGCGGGCGCGGATCGTTGGTGACCCGGGGATGTCCGGGCGGAGATCGGTGAGCCGTTCCGGCGTGTTCGCGGACGGCCGCGATGCCGGCGACGGGGGTGGCTTGGTCGGGGAATGATCTGGAGAGGGCCATTACCGTCCCCGTCCTGGGGGCCTGGAGCCTGAATCGGAAGTGCTGGTTGTCGTCGGTGAAGAGTTCGAATATGCCGGTCATAGTGCCCTGGGCGGACCAGCCGCCAGTTGCCGCTGACACAACAACGCCAAATATCATTGCGTTTCACACCCCGGTTTTTGTAGCGAAACCCAGTGCCGGATTCTATATGCCGGTTCTTCCCGGCCGCGGCGGGTATTGATACATTGAGGCGGATGGGACATCTGTTGGGCTACGCCCGGGTATCAACCGGCAACCAGGACGCGGCCCTGCAGCAGGACGCCTTGAAGGCCGCCGGCCGCTACCGGATCTTTACGTCTTCCGGTTACCTAGAGTCCCGGCCAGAACTGACAAAGGTCCTTGTTCAGCTCCGGCCAGGGGACACTCTGGTCATGTGGAGACTGGACCGGATCGGCCAAGGAGGGGAAGATGGCCGACGGCGACGATGACGCGCTCGAACATGTGACCGAGCAGGCGACGCTGACCCCGCGGTACCTGATTTACATGACCATGGCGGGGGTACTGGCCGGGGTGGGCCTGCTGTCCAACTCCGTGCCCATCCTCGTCGGCTCGATGATCATCGCGCCCGCACTGCCACCCGTCGCGCTCGTCGCATTCGGCGTCGTTCATCGACGAGCGTCTCTGGTCGCACGGGGTGCGGGTGTCGCCGCCCTCGGTCTCGGCGGCGCCGCCGTCGCGGCCGTCTTGGCCGGCCTGCTCATGCAGGTCACCGACGTGATCCCGCCAGGCACCGAACTGCTCTCCAAGCCGATGCTTGAGGAGCGCGTCCGCCCCGGCTGGTGGAGCCTCGCCGCGGCGGTGGCCGGCGGCGTTGTCGGAGTCGTCGCGCTAACCGAGAAGAAGACCGACACGCTGATCGGGACCGTCGCCGCCTTGGCGCTCGTCCCGGCCGGCGCGGCGGCGGGCATCGCCGCACTGGCGGGCGACGGGGACCGGGCACTGGGAGGGTTGCTGCTCCTCGGTATGAACTTCGCGATGATCGTCGCGATGGGGATCCTCGTACTCGCCGTGCTGCGCCGAGAGGCTGCGCCGCTTCCGCTTACGATCTCCGTCGTACTCATCGCGGCCATTGTCGTGCTCATGGTCATCGCGCACACCACGGGCATGACACCAGGACAACCACCCGCGATCCAAAGTTCCTAGTGGGGCGGTAACGTTACCACTCCGGTATGTGCCGGCACCGCATAACCCCTTACGCTTGGAATGCTAAGCATGCTTTCTTGGTCTTCGTGGCCATACGCCTTCGCCGGCGTCGTTGTTACGCCGTACGGAGCGAGTGAACCGGGCGCTGGCTGAGCAGTTCTGACGTACGGATTCTGGGAAAAAAACGCCACGAATCATGGCACGGAAAGAGCCCCTTTTGCAGGTGCTCCCCGGGCTAATTTAAATGGCCGATAATGGATATAACTTCAACCTAAGTTGGTTGATGTTGCATCAGATGCATCATTCCTCACTCTCTTGGGCTTGGCCCGGCGCTTTTGAACTGGGGGCACTTCCAGCTCGGGCACGGCTCGCAGCATGAACCGATCAAAGTGTGGCACCGTGAAGCCCGCGTAGCCGTGGGCGGGTGTATAGAGCAGGCCCATGTTGATGAGTTCGGAGCGTGTAGGGGCCAGCTGGGTTGACTCGCGTCCCATGACGGCGGCGACCTCGGCGGCCTTTTGGGAGTCGGGGCCCAGCTGTGCCATGGCGCGCATGTAGGCGATCTGCAGCTGGGTGGCCCTGTCGAGCCGGACGCGGAAGAACGAGGAATCAAGTTTTGCCTCGTAGGCGTCCTTTGCGTCCTCCACATCTTCCAGGGTGATGAAGTCGCCGTCTGCGACTGCCCACACCTGGTACCCAAGTTCCTGCACAAAGTATGGATAGCCTTCAGTGAGTTCGAAGGCCCGGACCAGTGCATCGTCCTGGAAATGCACGTCTTCGATGCGCGCTGGCTCGGCCAGTGCTTTCTTGGCATCTTGGAAATCCAACGATCCGAGTTTCGGGAACTTGAAGAGCCGCTCGGCGTAGGATTTTGCGTCGCCGGCAAGCTCGGCGATCTGAGGCAACCCGGCACCGACAAACGTTACCGGGAGTTTCCTCTGCACCGATTTGTGGATCGCTTGGATGACGGCTTCGAGTTGTGACTGGCTCAGGAACTGGACCTCGTCGAACAGCAGCACCAAGCCCGTTCCGTGTTCCCTGGCAGCTTCGCCTATCGAAACCAGAACGTCCGTCAGGTCCAGGGTGAGACTGCCGTGATCGGCAAATCCCTCGGCGGCGTCGACATCGAGTGACAGGGTCGGAATACCCGAGGAAGGATCGATGGAAAGACTGAAGGACTGCAGGACCTGGGCAGCCTTCCGCGCTTTGGCTCCCCACTTGGCTCGTGGTGAAATTTGGTAGAGCGCGGCCCGCAGTTGCGAGTAGATAGTCCTGCGGAAGTGGTCATCATCGTGTTTGCTGGCCTCAAGCTCCAGCACCTTCCATCTAAACTCTTCTGCTATCTGGCGGAACTCCCCCAACAAAACGGTTTTGCCCACACCGCGAAGGCCGGTGATGATCATGGATTGATTGGTTCGGCCCTTGTCGAGCCTGCGCAGGAGGACCCGGAAGTCATCAAGGAGATCATCGCGGCCGATGACAATCTCCGGCGTAGCACCCGCGTTCGGCGTGTAGGGGTTGTTCACTGGATCCATGCCACTAACCTTACAAGCTTTACATCGCTTTATTAGATCCTAATAAAGGACCTGTTTTGTAATAAAGTCAGCCGCGGCCAGGCCCGAGGCTTAGTGGTAGACCTTCAGTTCGATCCGTTCGGGGATGTCGCCGACGAACTGTCCTTCGGTATCCCATCAGGGACCACACAACGTTCAGCGCCTGCGCCCGGTCCAGCGGCAAAAGCATTCTGGTCGTTCACGGCTGAACTTTCCTGGTTATAACCCGTGCCATCCTTGGGGTATGGCACGAACCTGGTTGTCGCTGACGGTGGAACTGCTGGGCGGTCGTGGTGAGGAGCTGTGGCCGTGGCCCGGGCGTATCTTTGCGGTTGGACCGTCGCACACCTTCATGGAACTCGCCAATGCCATCAATAATGCCTTTGCCCGATGGGACCGTTCGCACCTGTCAATGTTCACCCTGGCCGACGGCCGGGTAATCACTGATGAAGAGACCGGGGCCGAGATGGCAGCATCGATCGGTGGACCGCTCATCACCCCAATTAACATCGATGTCGCCAAGGTCGTACGGACGCTGGAGCCAGGGACTGAGTTTCAGTTCACGTTCGACCTCGGTGACGCCTGGACCCACCGCTGCATGGTCGGGGAGGTAAAGGTCGACCCGCTGGAGGTATTGGGTATCCGTCCTGATACACCCCTGCCGTACTGGGGCTGGGGCAGCATACCGGACCAGTACGGGCGCCGATGGGCTACGGACGCCGGGGAAAGCCAGGCGCCAGGTAAACCGAGCCGGCCGCACCCCATGCTGCTGCACGAATGGCCCGAACATGTGCAGGTGCCGGGGCTGGACCTGTCCGAGCTGCGTAAAGCTATCGGGGCGGGAGATGCGGCCCGCTTCCTGGCGGCGGTGACGGGACGCGACATCGATGGTGCTCTCCAACAGGTGGGGGCGGGCATCGCGATGGCGCTGGAGCACAGACGCCAGGAAGCCGAGCCGGTGGCTTTGTCGGTCATTAACCGGCTGACGAGGCGCGGCGGCGCTGGTGACCGGGTGCTGGCGGAGGATCTGCTGGCCGGTCTGCGCCGTATGCCGCTGGCAGGCCGAGTGGTGCCAATAGACCTCGACATGCTCAGCACCGTGCTCGAAGGGGACCTTGACTTGTCGACCGGCGGCTACGTGGACCTGCGCACCGGGCAGGTGTACGACGACAGCGCCACTGACCCGATGATCGTTGGGGAGGGCGCTGCAATCGACGTGGATGATGAGCCGGGGCGTTGGCTTCAACTCGACCGCACCGGTTCGCGGAATGCCTGGCAGGACATGGCGGCTTTCGCCGAGCGGCAGCATGATGATGCCCTCCGGGAGCGGCTGGAGCGGGTCATCGAAGGCAAAGGTGCCTTCGGCCGGTTCCGCGACCTCGTCCACGGAGAGAACCTCAGCGAACAATGGTACGCCTTCTCCACCGACCGCCAGATAGGCCGTGCCCGCGAGTTCCTCGCTGACAAAGGCATCCGCGCGGGCTGATGAGCCGGGCTGGTCAGCACCTGCGCCAGACCGTGCCGCCCGCCCGCGTATCCTCAAGCGTGGAGCAGCTGAGTAGGCCGATCGTGAGGTCAAGCACGGTCACAGAGTCGTCCCGGTGCAGGTTCCTGCGCAGTACAGGCTCTGAAGGAAGGAACACGGCGACTGCCTACCGATGAACCGTCACCCCTCCCCAACCCCCAGTACCACCACCACGGCCACGGCGGCCCACGTCACTGTGGTTCCTGAACCGCCGGACCCGCGTGTCCGCTGCAGCAACCCGCCCGACGCCACTAGGGTCTAGGCATGTCGAGAGGACGAATGGAGAGCACGGCAGGGGCTGCTCCCCTGCTGGCGGGGCAAACATCAATCGATGACGTCCTTGAGGAGCGGTATGACCTGACTCCCCAACTCCCTCTCCCTTGGGCCGCACTTGCCGCATCCCAGCGTCTTCACACCACACGAGATTCTGGATGAGCCACGGTCCCTGGGCGGTTAGGAAAGCCTTTCGATTTCGACGAACATGATCCACGCCGTGCCGCGGTTCCCGATCGTCTGTGCCGCTTCTGGGGCTCCGGCATAGCTTTGGCCGATGCTGAGCTCAACAGCGGTCTCAGTGCCGTCTTCAGCCGTCGCCCAAAGGATACCTTCAGTCAGGGGCACGACCACGTACTCGTACTCGTGAACGTGTGCCGGGATCGTGTCACCGGGCTCCAGCGCCCAACGCGTTACCCGGAAGGTGCCGTTATCGATCTGCGTCTCACTGATGCCATGTCGCTCCTGTTGCTCGCTGGGCTACTTTGCGGGTCAGCCGAGCCTAATCCATCCCACGCCAGGAGAGCTGGCCTGATGCGGCTCACCCGGCCCCTGGGCCAAATCTTCCCGGCCCTCAATCCCGGCTTTTCCCAAGCCATAGCTGGGACCGTAGCAGCGTCCCTGTATTCACGGTGGTGCCAACCACGTTCCTGGACGGCCGGGTCCGGTTACATACCCCCATCACCGGACCCGGCTCCCACCGGGACCTCTGCCACCCATTGCACTAAGACCCAGGAAGTAGCGCTGTGGAGGACAAACTGCCAGGAAATGGCTCGAAGACCGCGCCGCGCGGGCAACGCCAAAAAAGGGAGCTACACCAAGCGGGTCGCCGACTTGACCGGCGAGGTGATCGACAATGCCCTTAAAGCCGCCTGCCGCGGGACCAAACCGCTGCCCGTGACCGGACGCCGTAAGGGATGGTCCGCTCAACCAGCAGCAACGTGTTGCGCAAATTGCGCTGGGCCGCTTAAGGCCGTCAGGAACTTGGAACTTGCCTCGCCTTACTGCCGGCTTATTACCCTGCAGGAGGCCGGTGGTCCTCGATCAGACGCAAGGTCATGCGCTTTGCCCGCTCCGCCGACATCTCGTCGCCCTCCAGGATGGACAAAATACAGCCCTTAATGAGGATCATCAGAGACCGGGAGAAACCCTCGGTGTCCTCCAGACCCGCCTCCTCCGCTAAGGAAGTCAGATGAGCCCTGATCCTGTCCAAGCAGCCAATACATGCTTTGCCCAGACGGTGCTCCGGGCCCACCTCGAGAAGGACCTTGACGAAGGCGCAACCTTCAAAGTCGTCCCGCTGGAACCACTCAGCGAAAACATCGAAAATCGCCAGCAACTGCCCTTCAGGCGAACTTGCCCTTTGCGCCGCCCCAGCGGCCACGAGTCCAATTGTCCAGACTTCCTCCCGCCGCTGCAGGAAGGCCAGGACCACGTCGTCCTTGGAAGGAAAATGCCGGTAAAAAGTCGCTTTGGCCACCCCTGACGCAGCGATCAGCTCGTTGACGCCCACGTCCCGAACCCCCCGATGGGCGAAAAGGTCATACGCTGCGTCAAGAACACGCTCCCGCGCCCCCTGCCGGGCGGCAGGGCGCGAAGTTGCAGGAACGTCAGAAGGGCTAACAGCCATCATTTCCCTTGCCACCTCTGTTCATGGAAGACAAGGAGGCGTTGTCTTCTCGTTCATCCTGACAAACATCCGGGAGACCCGGGATGATCTGGACGTCTACGTCAGAGTCGTCGGCCTTCGCTGGCTCTTGCTGGAGCCACTCTTCCGCGTCTTCCAAGCTGAGGCCGTAGCCACTGCCGGCGGTGTTGCTGCCTTGGAAAACCACCGCGCTGGTGTCAGCATCCACAATCTTGAAGGTGCCATAGGTGCGTGAACGAGTATCGCTGGCCCTCGACTTCTCCAATCTGTAGCCCTGCCGCGCAGCATCCCGCCGGGCCTTGTCCTCACGTGCCTTCAAGGACCTATCGCTCTTGTTTTCCATAGATTAAGTGTCCTAGAAAGTGAGAGTTCTATATACAGGATGTCCTGGGGGAGCCCAGAGCAGTGCCAGAAGGTCCTTCCCAGAGGAAACGTCAAAACATTGCGGGGGTGCCTCGTCAGGTTGGGGTGTGCCCTAGCCGGACATCTTCGCGGCCTTGAGCCCTGTTCTCCGGACCTGATGCTCCGGTTCACAAGGGGCCATGAGGGAAGCCCTCGGCCGTATTCCGTGGCCCTCAAGGAAGTCCCGACGGTGTAATGGAACAGCAAGTCCTTGACAACGTGCTGTGAGTTGGCACACTCTGTTGCTTATCGTGATTGCTGTTGCTGAACATGGAACAGGGCACTTGCGTCCCCTACGAGGCAGAAGGTCCCACCATGCAGAAGGCATGCCCGTTCAGTGAACTGGCACCAGGGGAAGCGTCTGAACACGTTTCCCCCCGTCGCCGTCTTCCACACCGAGGAGGGCGAGCTCTTTGCCATTGACGACACGTGCAGTCACCAGGATGCCTCCCTGGCGGCGGCTGGGTCGAAGACTGCTGGGTCGAATGCCCGTTTCACGCCTCATGCTTTTACCTGGGCACCGGGAGCGTCGAGGCGCCACCGGCCAAACTCCCGGTACGTACACGAACTAACAGCGATCGACAGCGACATCATGATCACCGAATCCGACGGGGGTCCCAACCTCCCCCTGGCCTGACAAGGGACGGCCACATCTAATCCACCAACACATCCATCAGAGGAATAGTTCATGGCAATATCCACTGGAGCCGCTCTTCGCGACGGCGCCAATGACCCTTCCGCTCCCGGCAATGACGCCGACGTGGAACAGCTCGAGCAACACGAAGGCGACGAGCGGATCCTGCAAGAATTGCGGGAGAGCGAAACGGACCTTTCGGCCGGAAGGCATCGTCTTGGCCTCTCGCTCGAGGGTCTGGACAAGGTTATTTTCGGAGTGACAGGGGCCTTGGCACTGGCCTTTGTGGTCTGGGGCTTCACCAACTCCGCCTCCCTCGGAGCGACTTCCACCGCTGCGTTGGGATGGGTAATTGAAAACACCGGCTGGATCTTCGTAAGCCTGGCTTCTCTCTTTGTCGTTTTCGTCCTGTGGCTAGCACTGGGGCGGTTTGGCAGTATCCCGCTTGGCAGGGACGGCGAGAAGCCCGAGTTCCGGACCGTGTCCTGGATTGCCATGATGTTCAGCGCGGGCATGGGCATCGGACTGGTGTTCTACGGCGTGGCCGAACCGCTCTACCACTACGTGGCCCCGCCGCCGGGCACCGTGGCGGGCGTGACCCCGGAGGCAATCCAGACTGCTATGGCCACCTCCATTTTCCACTGGAGCGTCCATCCCTGGGCCATGTTCGCGGTTGTTGGCATCGCCATGGCCTACAGCACCTTCCGACTCGGTCGGCGCCAGCTCATTTCCTCGGCATTTGCTTCCCTTTTCGGGAAGCGCGCGGATGGACCCGCGGGCAAGGTCATCAATGGTCTGGCTATCTTCGCCACCCTCTTCGGCACCGCTGCTTCGCTGGGCCTGGGGGCCCTTCAAATTGCCAGCGGATTGCAGTTCAACGGCTGGGTCGGCGAAATTGGCTCTCCCGTGCTGGTCTTGATCATTACCGCACTGACAATTTGCTTTGTGGCCTCCGCGGCCTCAGGCATTGCACGCGGTATCCAGTGGCTCTCCAACATCAACATGGTGCTTGCTTTGGCACTGGCCGGAATTGTTTTCATTGTCGGCCCAACGCTGTTCATCCTGAACCTGATTCCCTCCGCAATCGGAGACTACATAGGGGATCTGCCGTCCATGGCTTCCCGGACGGAGGCCGTAGGGGACGAGGCGCTTCGTGAGTGGATGTCCGGTTGGACGATCTTCTACTGGGCATGGTGGGTGTCGTGGGCTCCGTTTGTCGGTATTTTCATCGCGCGCATCAGCCGGGGCCGCACTATTCGACAGTTTGTTACGGGCGTTCTGCTGGTGCCAAGCGTCGTCAGCGTCATCTGGTTCTCGATTTTTGGCGGCACTGCATTCGACATCCAGCAGCGTGCCAATGCCACGGCTGATGCTACCGACGGCTTGGTCCAAACGGTTGACGGCGCACCAAGCATCTCCTTCCAGGGCGCGCTGTTCGACCTGATCAGGAACCTTGAAGTCCCGCCGGCAGTCGGCATCGGAATTGCCCTGCTCGCCATGGTCCTGATCGGCATTTTCTTCGTCACCAGCGCTGATTCGGCCTCTATCGTCATGGGTTCCCTGAGCTCCAACGGACGCCTGGAACCGTCCAAGCGGGTGCTGATCTTCTGGGGAGTCCTGACCGGAGCCATCGCAGCTGTCATGCTGCTGGCCGGCGGAGACGACCCCGGCGCAGCACTGAACGGCCTGAAGAACATCACGATTGTCTCCGCACTGCCCTTCGCAGTAGTCATGTTCCTACTTTGCTTCGCCCTGGTCCGGGATCTGCGCCGCGATCCCATCGCTTTACGAAACCGCCTGGCGGAGTCCGTTGTCGAACGCGCCATCCGCACCGGTGTGGATGAACACGGCGGTGTCCAGTTCGACCTGGTGACCAAACACGAATCCGATGAACATCCCGATGATGTGCGCCGCCCACACACGCTGCAAGCAACCACGAGGGGAGACCAGTGACCCAGTTCTTCAGGGTCGCCTCACCAGCGCTACAGCAGGGGCAGGGGCGAGGACGGCGGAGTTCACCCTTACGCTGGCGTGCCCCGGACGGCCCGGCCTCGTCCTGCCCGTGACCACCTTCCTGGCCGACGGTGGCTTCGACATCGCGGAGCACCAGCAGTTCGATAACAACGTCCGTGGGAACTACAGCTGATATGTAGTTCTCGTTTGTCAAGAGCATGAGGAAGCAGTCCCAAGACTTGAGCCCCCTGGGACTGCTTCCTTTCATGTTGCCCGGCATTAGCGTGGTGAGCCGGGCCATACCCGCAACGAACGCACCATCGGTTCAGGGCCCCGCCAGGGCGAGAAGGTCCCCGTTACCATCCACTCGCACGTCACGGGCGTCCTGGTCCACGCATCCGGCGCCCTCTCAACACTCTTCATGAGCTTCGACGCCGTGACATCCAAGTCCCCAAACATTGAAATCCATGGCGAACGCGGATCAAACGTTGTGCCGGACCCGAACCACTTTGACGGTGAGGTCCAGCGGTTCTCCCTGGGCGCGGACGCGTGGGAGTCACTTCCGGTGTCCGCCGGCTACGTTGACGCCGGACGCGGGTTCGGTATCGCCGACCTTGCCTCACCCCACCCGGCGCCGAACCCCGGGCCGGCGGAACCCTGGCCTACCACGTCCTTGACGTCATGGAGTCAGTCCTCGAATCAGCCCACAGCGGCTCAACGATGCCCATCAACAGCACCATTGAGCGGCCGGCCACCGTCGAACTGACCACGCCTGCCCACGTGGCCATCCGTGCTTGTTAACCTGGCCCTCCCGCAGTACTGCTGGGGAGGCAGCAAACGGTGCTGGCCCATCTTCCGATTACGAACAAAAGAGGTGGCGACGATGAAGGAAAACCTTTGAAACCTGTTCCCAGCAGCCAAAATACAGAAGCCAACAGGATGTTCACCAAGACACCAAACCGCACATTGTCTATTCCGCATAGATCCCTACCTTCCCATGGACGGCTACCTAGGACTTCGCCCTGATCGTCCGGGCTGGGGAATCGACATTGATGAGGCGGCCCTCACGGAGTAATTACTAGGCCACTAAATTTTCGGCTGCGGTGTCCATGTGCAACCGGATGGTATTTCGGGCGAGGGACGCATCTCCTGTTTCGATGGCATCGACGATCTGCCGGTGGCGGTCCACGCTCATGTTGCTGACGCCCTTTTCCCGGCCGGCGAACATGATGGACATCCGGATGGAGCCTTCCAGTGATTCCCAAGAGTGGAGGAGCGTCTCGTTGCCGGTCAGGCGGCACAGGGTGCGGTGGAATTCGAGGTCCGATTCGATCCGTTCCTCAAGCGTTCCCTCGGCTGTCGCACTCATCGCATCGATAGCCGTGTGCAGGGATCCCGTGACGTGTTGCCGGTCCGGCAATTCGCAGAGGGTACGGGCGGCAAGTGATTCCAGGGCGGCGCGGACGGCGAAGATGTCGCGGATTTCCTTTTCGTCCAGGTGGCGGACGGAGAGCCGGCCGCGGGGTCCGGCGGAGAGCAGGCCTTCCTGCTCCAGCTGGCGCAAGGCTTCACGCAGCGTTCCCCGGCTGATCTGCAGCATCTCGGACAGTTCCGTTTCAACCAGGTGTTTGCCCGGTTCGAGGGCACCGCTGGTGATGGCGGTGCGCAGAGCGGAAAGGGCCTGCTCGCGGAGGCTCTTCTTTTGCAGTCCCAAAAGGGTTGCGGGTGCTCCGGCCGTCATGGTTTCCTCAATGTCAGGGGTCAACTGTCTACAGTTGTACTTGATCATACGCCCCCAGCGCGGAACGGTTCTTGACCTATCCGCGCTGGGGAGCTTGCGTCCTAGCCGAGTTCGGCGAGGACTTTGGCGACGATGCGGTCCACGGACAGGCCGTACCTTTCGTGGAGGGTGGGCAGTGCGCCGGCGTCGAGGAATTGGTCGGGGAGTCCCACGGGAACTACGCGCTTGCCGAGCCCTGCGGTGACGACGGCGGAGGCGACGGTTTCGAAGAGACCGCCAATCACGCTGTGGTTTTCCAGCGTGACGGCGAGGCGGTCGGTGTTGATTTCGGCCAGGACGGTGGCGGCGTCGAACGGTTTGATGGTGGGGGCATGGACGACGGCGACGTCGACGTTGTGTGCGGCGAGGGCCTTGGCTGCCTGCAGGGCGCGCATGGTCATCAGGCCGGAGGAGATGAACACGACGTCGTTGCCGCCGTGCAGGACTTTGGCTTTGCCGAGTTCGAAGGTGTAGTCGTACTCGTCCAGGACGGTGGGGACGTTACCGCGTAGCAGGCGCAGGTAGGTTGGGCCTTCGCTTGCTGCGAGCTGGGGGACGGCCTGTTCGATGTCGAGCGAGTCGCAGGGGTCAACGATGGTCAGGTTGGGCATGCCGCGGAAGATCGCCATGTCTTCGGTGGCCTGGTGGCTGGGGCCGTAGCCGGTGGTCAGGCCGGGCAGGCCGCCGACGATGTTCACGTTCAGGTTCGGCTCAGCGGCGTCCAGGCAGATGAAGTCATAGGCGCGGCGGGCGGCGAACACGGAGTAGGTGGATGCGAAGGGCACCATGCCGGTTTCGGCGAGCCCGGCCGCTGCGCCGAAGAGCAGCTGCTCGGCCATGCCCATCTGGAAGAAGCGTTCCGGGAAGGCCTTCGCAAAGATGTGCATGTCCGTGTATTTGCCCAGGTCCGCAGTGAGGCCGACGATTTTGTCGTTTTCCTGCGCGGCTTTAACCAGGGCGTGTCCGAACGGTGCGGAGGAGGTCTTCTGGCCCGGATCCGCGAAGGAAGCGATCATCGCGGAGGTCTTGAGCTTCGGCTTGGCCGCTGCTGCAGTGTCGGGGGCCTCGGCGGCGGTGGTGTTGGTGCTCATCGGGTGGCCTTTCCTTCGTATCCGGCGGTGAGCTGCTCGCGGCAGGTCTGCCATTCGTGTTCTTCGATGCGCATGAAGTGCGCCTTTTCGCGGTCTTCGAGCAGGGGGACGCCCCGGCCGACCTTCGTGTCGCACAGGATGACGGAGGGTCGTCCGACGGCGGCGGCCTGGGCGGCTGCGTTGTCGAATGCTTCCAGCAGCGCGGCCATGTCGTTCCCGTCCACCCGCTGGGTGTACCAGCCGAATGATTCCCACTTTTCGGTCACCGGCTCGGTACGGAGCACCGTGTCGGTCTTCCCGTCGGCCTGCAGGGCGTTGATGTCCACCATGGCGGTGAGGTTGCCCAGCTGGTGATGATGGGCGCCCATGGCGGCCTCCCATGTGGAGCCCTCGTCCAGTTCACCGTCCGAGAGGAAGTTGTAGACCCTGGCGTTGGAGCCCTGGTAGCGCAGGCCAAGGGCCATGCCGACGGCGAGGGTCAGGCCGTGGCCCAGGGAGCCGCCGGAGATTTCCATGCCCGGGGTGTAGGTGGACATGCCGGACATCGGCAGCCGCGAATCGTCGGAGCCGTAGGTTTCGAGTTCCTCCACCGGGACGATACCGGCTTCGGCAAGGGCTGCGTAGTGGCCGATCGCGTAGTGCCCGGTGGAGAGCAGGAACCGGTCCCGGCCCTCCCAGTGCGGGTCCTGGGCCTGGAAGCGGAGCTGGTCGGCGTATACCGCAGCGAGCATGTCAGCGGCACCGAGAGCCTGGCCCACGTACCCCTGGCCCTGGACCTCACCCATGTTCAGGGCGTGGTGCCGGATGCGGTACGCGGCGGCCGAAACGCGTTCAAGGCGCTCTGCACTTACCTCGGGTGTCTTGCTGTGTGATGTCGTTGCCTGTGTAGGAACCACAATCTGCCTTTCAAGTAATGGATGTAGCGCAGGATGTCTTCGATGGACCCTGGCTTGCGTTCGTTCGGCCGCTAACGGGTGGTTGCGAATTGGTCATGATGGTGTCCGCGCAGACTAAGAGCTTCATGGCGCGCTACTGATTCCCCTTCGAACAGCTGGTACCACTCCCTTGCAAGGTCAACTGTCGACAATGACAACCTAAGTGTGATCCACACCATGGACTTCTGTCAACCGCTAACTCCCGGGGTTGACTGTCAACATTGTTGGGCCGTAAGGTGGTGCAAGTCACTTTTGGCGGCGCGACGATCGATCAGGGCTGCCGGCCAGAAACAGGGACCAGAATCTCTGGACGTTGACAGCGGGCCATCGCACAGAGGCGATGTTCGCCCGGTAGTCCCTGGAAACAAGGAGGTTTTCCCATGGAAAGCAATGCAACACACAAGATCAGCCCTCTGCGCAGGCTTACAAAGGGACTCGCTGTCGCCGCAGTGATCGGATTAACCCTCACTGGTTGCAGTGGCGGCGCCGGCGGCGAAGGAGAGGCACGCCAGCTGTTGCTCGGCCACGGTGCTGACCCGTCAAATCCCCGCTCGGTAGCGGCTGATTTCTTCAAGGACCAGCTCGCTGAATCTACTGACGGGCAGCTTACGGTCCAGGTTCAGGGGTCCGAGCAGTTGGGCAGCGACTCCGAAATGATGGTCTCCCTGGCCTCTGGAACGCTCGACCTTACGGCCAACTCCCAGGGCGCCGTGTCGTCCAACGTGCCTGAGATGGCGCTCTTTGGCCTGCCCTTCCTGTTCGAATCGTCAGAGCATGCCTATCAGGTCGTTGACGGCCCGATCGGGGACGAGATCGCCAAGAAGGCCGAAAGCGCCGGGTTCAAGGTCCTGGCCTGGTGGGATAACGGTATCCGCGATGTCACCAACAGCAAGCGGCCCATCAACACCCCCGAGGACATCAAAGGCCTCAAAATCCGTACGCCGAACGATCCGATGACGATCGACATTTTCAACGCCCTTGAAGCGAATCCAACCCCGATGGCCTTCAGCGAGCTCTATCTTGCGCTGCAGCAGGGTGCGGTGGACGGCCAGGAAAACCCACTGACGAACATTGCCTCGTCCAAGCTCAACGAAGTGCAGAAGCACCTGGCCCGTACATCCCACAAATACGAGGTGACGCCCTTCATCATCAGCCTCAGCACGTGGGAATCCCTGTCACCCGAGCAGCAGGAAAAAGTCCAGACTGCTGCCGACGCAGCCCGTGACAAGCAGCGCGAACTCATGACCGAGCAGATCAGCAAGCTCTCAACGGAGCTTGCAAGCAGCATGGAGATCACCACTCCGGAACTGGAACCCTTCCGGAACGCCACGTCAAGTGTTTACGACAAGTGGTCCAAGGAACACCCCGAGCTCGTCAAGCAGATCCGCGAAGAAGCCGACGAGACCCGAGCAGAATTCACAGGAAAATGAAAAACCCACCCCCGGATCTCGCGATCGCTGACAGCGAAATTGAGTTCGATCCCAATAATCCACAGCCGATTGAGCAGCCTGACCCGCTCACCCTGGTAACGGACAAAGTCAACCTCTGGGCAACCTATGTCGGCGGGCTGATGGCGGTATTGGCATTCTTCGTCATCGGAGTGCTGCTTGTCATCGCCGTCATCCTACGGTTTGGCTTTAATGCCAGCTTGGACTACGCCACCGAAATCCCCACCTTCGCCTTCCCATGGCTGATTGCAGGAGGCGTCGTTGCAGCCATGGGACGGAACGGCCACCTGGCTGTGGATTACTTCGTCAACAAGGGGTCCGCCTCCCTCCAGCGCTACCTCGATGTGTTCGTCTGGGTCCTGTGCACGCTGGCCCTCGCGTTCCTTGTCTACGTCTCGACGCTCCTGATCCGCCCCTACACGTTCCAGAAGTCGCCCATCCTGGGACTTCCCATGCTACTGAGCTACGCGGCCTACATCTACATGGCCGTCAGCCTCACGGTGCAGTCCGCGGCGCGCGCCTGGACCGCTTTCCGCGGCAAAAACGTGCATTCAAAGGAGGTCCTCGGTGTTTGAGGTCGCTATCGCTGTTCTCGTCTTCATCGTCCTGCTGGTCATCAGCGTCCCTGTTTCCTTCTCACTGTTCATCGCCACCCTGGCCGGCCTGGCCCTCGTGGGCACATACCCGCTGCAGATCGTGGCCCAGCAATCGTTTGCGCCCGCATCCAACTTCCTGTTCCTGGCGATACCGTTCTTCATCCTGACGGCAGACCTGCTCGCGAGCGGCAAGCTCGGCCAGACCGTGATCGGGCTTGCCACAAAGCTCGTGGGCCGGTTCCGCGGCGGTGTGGGCCAGGCAAGCGTAGCCACGTCCGTTGTGTTTTCCGGGGTTTCCGGTTCTGCCGTTGCTGACGCCTCCGGACTGGGATCCGTCCTCATTCCCTGGAGCAAGAAAGTTGGCTACCCGGGGCCGTTCAATGCCGCAGTGAATGCGTCCTCGTCGGTGATCGGGGTCATCCTGCCCCCGTCCATCCCGATGATCCTCTTTGCCGCCACATCGGGTGTATCTGTAGCAGCCATCTTCCTGTCCGGGCTCGTGCCCGGAATCATCCTGGCTGTTGCCTACTTCGTCGTGTGCTGGGCAGTTGCCGCCAAAAAGGGCTTTCCCCGGATCAAGGTCCAGTTCAACCTGCGGAACCTCATGCGGGATCTCCTGCTCGCATTGCCGGCAGTGCTGATGCCGATCATCATGATCCGCGTCGTGCTGCTGGGCGGCATCGCCACCGTCACGGAAGTTGCTGTTCTTTCAGCTCTCTACGCCGTGCTGATCCGACTCATTTACAGGGACATCACGTTCCGCGGACTCCTCAACTCTCTGGTGAATACGGCAGCAGCCACCGGCGTAGTCATGCTGCTGATCATGATGTCCGAAGCGCTGAGCTGGTTCCTGACAGTTCAGCGCGCACCCCAGGAAATAGCAGAATCACTGCTGGCCAATGTCGGTTCTCCTTTGCTCATTCTGCTGCTCATCAACCTCATCCTGCTCCTCATCGGCGCATTCCTGGACATGTCCCCGGCCATTCTTCTGCTGACCCCGGTGCTCATGCCCATCGCAGACGCCATCGGCCTGGACCCGATCCAGCTCGGCATGATCATGATCCTCAACCTGGGCATCGGACTCTTCACACCGCCGGTGGGAACAACGCTCTACATATCTACAGCCATTGCCAAGGAGCCCATCGAGAAAACTGTGATGGCCCTGTTGCCGTTCTACGCCGCATCTGTGGCTGTCCTCCTGGCCGTGACGTATATTCCTGCGCTCACCAGCTTCGGGCGATAGCCACTGCAAGCTCCACAATTCATGTTTCCAATTCGGAGGAATGCCGAAATGTTCAACCCCAGACTCGGCTGCTCATCCATCAGCTTCCGCCACCAGGACCTGGGCACCGCCCTCCAGACCATAGCGGGCCTTGGCTTCGAGGAAATCGATCTGGGCGCCCTTCCCGGCGTGTGCAACCACGTCCCGTATGAACTGGACATGGCAGCTGTTGCTGCTGTTTCCGCTGAAGTGAATGCATCCGGTCTCCGGGTGCGCTCCGTGAACGGGGACATCGGCGACCTCAACGCCGTACTCGGCACCGAGGAAACGGCTGCCCGCGGCCGGCACCTGGATGCGCTCCTGGCTCTTACGGCCAACATCGGAGCACAGGCCCTTGTCCTGCCGTGCGGTGCCCTCAGCCATGCCCCTGTCCGGAACCTCGGACAGGATCTGGACACCGTTGTGGAGCAGCTGCAGCGGGCCCGGCAGCGGGCGGCTGACTTCGGCGTCGAACTCTGGACCGAGTCCCTGCACTTCCTCCGCCTGTGCTGGAACCTGGAGCGGGCAGAGCTGCTGGCCCAGCGGCTGGAAGGCTCCGGCGTCGGGATTGTCATGGACTTCAGCCACATCGTCGCTGCCGGCGAGGATCCCCGGGAGTACCTGGCACGGCACCGGGGACGTATTGCCCACGTCCACCTGCGCGACGCCGTTCCGGGAAATATCAACCTCAGCATCGGAAACGGCCATGCGGACTTTGCCGCAGGCCTCAGACAGCTTTCCGCGGATGGCTACACCGGCCACTTCTCCCTGGAACTTGAGACACGGGATGTCGTCACCAACGACGAACGGCCGGCAGCCGCCGCCAAAGCAGCCAGCTTCATCTCAGATCTCATCTGAACCACCACATCAAAGCACTCATCAAAACCACTTATTGCCAACGTAGGAGCATCATGAGCAACACCATCCAGCGCACCGCCGTCCTCACCGGAGCTACCTCCGAGCGTGGCATTGGTATCACCACCGCCCGCCGCTACGCCCGCGAGGGCTGGGGCGTCGTCATCCTGGACCTCGACGGCGAGAAGTCCGCCAAGGTGGCAGCCGAGATCGGCAACGAATTCGGCGTCCCGGCGTACGGGCACGAGATCGATGTTGCCAATGAAGGGTCCGTCAACGCGGCCTACCAGGCAGTCAGGGCTGAAGTCAGCCAAGGTAACCTGCCGCCGGTCGGCGCTCTTGCCAACATCGCCGGCATCACCTCACCGCTTCCATTCCTGGAGACCACGCTGGAGCTGTGGCACAAGGTCATGGACGTGAACGCCACTGGCACCTACCTGGTGACCAAGGCCTTCCTGCCGGACATGATCGACAACGGCTGGGGCCGGATCGTAAACATGTCCTCAGTCTCCGCCCAGCGTGGCGGCGGCGTGTTCGGCAAGGTTCCCTACTCCGCTGCCAAGGCAGCCATCCTGGGCTTCACCAAGGCACTTGCCCGCGAACTGGGTACCACCGGCGTCACGGTCAACGCCATCACCCCCGGCGCCGTGGACACCAACATCCGCGTGGGCAGCACCGAGGAGCAGGAAGCGGCCATCAACGCCGGTATTCCCCTGGGCCGGAACGCCACCACGGAGGAAGTCGCCGCCGTCATCACCTTCCTGTCCTCCGAGGACTCGGCGTACCTCACGGGTACCACCATCGACATCAACGGCGGAAGCCACATCCACTAACAGCCCAGCCAGCCCAGCTACATCACGGACGTCAAGGAAGCCCATCATGACAAGAATCTTCAACGATCCCTCGGACTTTGCCGAGGAGGCCCTGGCGGGCTTTTGCGACGTCCACGCCGACCTGGTGCGCCAGGTTCCCGGCGGAGCCGTCCGGCGCGTCCGTTCTGCGAAACCCAAGGTGGCGGTCCTCGCCGGTGGCGGTTCCGGCCATTACCCGGCGTTCGCTGGCCTCATCGGAACGGGATTTGCGGACGGCGCCGTGGTGGGCAACATTTTCACCTCGCCCTCCGCCCAACAGGCCTACTCGGTGGCCAAGGCAGCTGAGTCAGGCGCCGGCGTCGTGTTCACCTACGGCAACTACGCCGGCGACGTGATGAACTTCGGTATGGCCAGCGAACGCCTTGCTGCGGAAGGCATTGCCGTCGAAAACGTGCTGGTCACTGACGACATCGCCAGCGCCCAGCCGTCCGAAGCGGGTAAGCGCCGCGGTATTGCCGGTGACTTCACTGTCTTCAAGATCATGGGTGCAGCCGCCGAAACGGGTGCGGACATGGCTAAGGTGGTCCGTCTGGGCCGGAAAGCAAACTCCCGGACCCGCACCATCGGCAGCGCCTTTTCGGGCTGCACGTTTCCCGGCGCGGATTCACCGCTGTTCTCCCTTCCGGAGGGGCAAATGGGCCTGGGGCTCGGGATCCACGGTGAGCCAGGGCTGCTCGACACAGACCTGCCGCCGGCAAAGGAGCTCGGCCGTGAGCTGGTGAACCGCCTGCTCGCCGAAACTCCGCCGAATGCGGGGGACCGGATCGCGGTAATCCTCAACGGACTCGGTTCCACCAAGCACGAAGAACTCTTCGTACTCTGGGGGACAGTGGCACCCCTCCTCCGCGAGGCCGGCTACACCCTGGTGATGCCAGAAGTCGGAGAGCTCGTCACCAGCCTGGACATGGCAGGTGTCTCACTCACCGTCACCTGGCTCGATGAGGAACTCGAGCCCCTCTGGGTTGCCCCTGCAGAAACACCCGCCTACCGGCGCGGCAACGCAGTCCGGGAAGCCGGAGCTGTGGCCGTTGAAGGAGTGTCCGACGACGGCGCGGCCGCTGATGCGTTCGTCGCCACCGAAGGATCCCGGCAATATGCCACTGCCTGCGTTGCTGCGCTGGACGCCGCCCGGTCCTTGCTGCACGATGCCGAGGAGCGCCTCGGCAGGATGGATGCGGTTGCCGGCGACGGCGACCACGGGCGGGGCATGGTGCGTGGGATTGACGCCGCTGCCTCGACCGCTTCCGCCGCCCTGGAACAAGGCGCCGGGGCCGGAGACGTACTGGCAGCTGCAGGTGATGCCTGGGCAGACAAGGCCGGCGGAACATCCGGCGTCCTGTGGGGAGCAGGGCTCAGGGCACTCGGGGAAACACTGGGCAACGGCTCCATTCCGGAAGCCCGGGAGCTGGGCGCCGCCATAACCGCCTTTGCGGACCGTATTGTGCAGCTCGGCAAGGCGGAAACCGGCGACAAGACCATGGTGGACGCCCTGCTGCCTTTTGCTGCGGGCTTCAACCGCCTGGTGGCGGAAGGCGTACAGCCTGGCGCGGCATGGGAAGAAGCTGCCGGCGACGCGACAGCCGCCGCCGAAGCCACTGCTCAACTTCTTCCGCTGAAGGGCCGCGCCCGGCCGCTGGCGGAGAAGAGTTTGGGCACCGCCGACCCGGGTGCCACATCGCTGGCGATGATTTTCACCGTGATGGGTCCCCACCTGACAACGGTTCCCACCACGTCACCATACAAGAAGGTTGGATCACAAGCATGAACGCAACAGGGCAAACTACCGGTCTGCGGCTCATCGTGGGCGCCGATGAGGCAGGCGTTGACTACAAGGACAAGATCCTCGAGGACCTCCGGCAGGATCCCCGGGTCAGCCAAGTGATCGATATTGGAGTCAACCGTTCCGATGCTCTGGATGACTTCACCAAGCCGTACCCTTACGTGGGAATCGCGGCGGGCGAAATGATCAGGGACGGTGCAGCGGACCGCGCCATCCTCTTCTGCGGCACCGGAATCGGCGTTGCCATCGCAGCCAACAAGGTGGAGGGAATCAGGGCCACCGCGGCCCACGATTCCTTCTCCGTGGAACGCTCCATTCTGTCCAACGACTGCCAGGTCCTCACCATGGGCCAGCGCGTGGTGGGCATCGAACTTGCCCGCCGGCTCGCCAGGGAATGGATCGGGTACACCTTCGATCCTGCCTCCGCCTCTGCAGGCAAAGTCAAGGTCCTCACGGACTTCGAAGCGTGCTAGGCCTGTCCCCTTGCAGGAAGGTGACCAGGCTTATCGTTACCGTGACTGGAGCCGCCTGATCGGCACTCCGGTGGAGGTCCGGAAGGACTTCGAGCTGGTGCGGGCGGGCGTCGTGGAGGACGCCATGCAGGACTCTTCGGCGCTGTGGCTCGCCGCGGATGCCGCCGGTGGAAGGGCCCTTTTCGCGGCTGCGGAAGGCTACGAAGTATGGATCCGGCCCCACGAGCTTGACGGGAAGCTCTGCTACAAGATGTCTGCCCATCACCTTCAAAAGCCGCCAGTCTGATGCACTTTTAGCTCAATGAGCAACCTCCTCCGCTCCAAAGCGTCAAGAGCAGGCCCGTTGCGTCATTGAGGGGGCGCGGCTCGTTTGGTCGAGCGCTGAGCTCGGGCGCAGAATGCGGCGTGCTCGCTTCGCTGATGAGCAAATCCACGAGGCCGGCCAGAGCCTTTGCCAAAACAACTCCTAATTGGTTTGACCAATCCTCCCAGCCCTTCTATGGGGGTCCACCATGTTCTATCGGCAATAATTAGGCTGCAGTGGCAGCTGTGTGAGCAGACGTTTCGGACTGAGTTCCGCAGCTCGGTTGATCTGGGGTGTTTGTTTCAGCGCCGGTTACCTTGTAGTGGAATCAAACGCGTTTTTCGACGGCCCAGGCCTGGTAAAAGTCGGCTTTCTCGAAGAGTCGTCGGCCCTCGGCCATTGAGTGGATCCACATGATCCGTCCGTCGTGGGTGACAGCGTCTACAATTCCGCTGCAGATTATGTTGCCCTGTTGCCGGATTTCAACGCTGGCACCGATGAGGGTGCACCAGTCTTCAATGCGCCTGTGTGTCCTGTCAGTACTCCGATTTCCAAGGTTTTCCCACCACGAAGCCTTCTTGGAAGGGGTCGGACGGGTCGAGGACTAGTTGGTTGAGTGAGGTGATCCAGGCCCGGCCGGAAATAGCCGGGATGACCGCTGCATAGGGACCGAGCCGTGTTGTGTCTTCAATGCGGGCGTCGAACTGGCTGCCGATGAGTGACTCGGGTCGGAACAACTGGCCGGGTTTGAGCTCACCGCGGGCATGCAGTAGGGCAAGGCGTGCTGACGTTCCCATCCCGCACGGTGAGCGGTCCAGCCGCCCTGGGGAAACTATGACGGCGTTCTTGGACCTGACCATTTCTGCGCCGTCCGGAGCGTCCTCACGGATGAGCGGGCCGGTAAACGAGGTATTGGTGATCCCGGGAATCCGAGGATTAGTGGGGTGACGGACCTCGAGCTGCTCGGCTGCTGCCTTCTTGATGCGCTGCCCAAGGTCATAGAGCACAGCCTCCTGGCCCGCTTCCAGCGGGATCCCCACCGAACCTGCATCGACGAAGGCAAAGGTCATTCCACCGTAGGCGACGTCGACACTCACCTTTCCCACTCCCGGTACATCGATCTTGGCGTCCTGGTGGTAGACGAAGGCGGGCTGATTTACCAGCTTGACGCGTTCGACCTTGCCGCTGGCACACGTTGCCTCAATCCCAATGAGACCGGCCGGGGACTCAAGAACCAGATGGGTCACCGGCTCCGTCATCGGCAGCATGCCGGTTTCCAACAGTACGGTTGCCACGCACATGGTGTTGGAGCCGGACATGGCAGGGTATTCGGTGGATTCGAGGATGATGTAGCCAAAGTCGGCGTCCGGGTTGTTGGATGGCAGGACGACGTTCGCGTTGTGCCACACGGCCCCGCGGGGTTCGCAGAGGAGGAGTTTGCGCAGGTGGTCGAGGTGCTCTGAGAAGTGGAGCATCTTGTCGAACATCGTCTCGCCTGGGACAGGGCCGACACCACCGACCACCACCTTGCCGGACTCGCCTTCGGCGTGGGCATCGACCACGTTGAGCATGCGGCCGAATCTCATGGTCTTCCTTTCAGGGCGCTTCTGCGGACAAACGACGAGGGGTGGTCAGCGGACGTAGTCGGCGCCGGTGATGTCGATGGTGGCGCCGGTAGTGTGGCGGGACCGGCCCGATGCGAGGAAGGCGATCATCTCCGCGATGTCTTCCGGTGGTGTGACTTCGCCCAGTGGGAGCGTTTGGAGCATGGGGTTATCGGGGGAGATGTGGGCGGAGATATCGGTTGCCACCCAGCCGGGAGCGACGGCGTACGCGAGGATGTTTTCCTTGCCGTAGCCTCGCGCTATGCCCTTGGTGAGGGCCAACAGTCCGCCCTTTGCTGCGCCGTAGGCGAGGTGTTCGGCGTCGTCGCCTCGGTGGGCCGATCGGCTGGTGACGTTGATGATGATTCCGCCACCCCGTTCCCGGAATCCAAGGATCGCCTGCCGGCACAGGTCGGCAGGAGCCAAAAGGTTCAGTTCGTAGTTGGCCTGCCAGCCGTACTGCCACGCACCGGCGTCGTCGATGTCCGACGCGAGCCAGGCACCTGCGTTGTTGACGAGGACGTCAACGCCGCCGCGCCACGCTGTCGCCTCGGTCCAGACCCGCAGGCGCTTTGCCCGGTCCTGGAGGTCGCCCTGGAGGAGGTGGACGCGTTCGCCGAGCCTGTTCGCGGTGGCCTGGGCGGAGTCTTTGTCGTTGCCGTAGTGCAGGATCACGTGCGCCCCTTCGCGGTGAAGGGCTGCAGCCGTCGCGCGGCCGATGCCGCGGGAGGCACCGGTGACCAGGACGGTCTTCCCGGTCAACATTCCGGCGCTCATGCGACGGCCTGCGCGCCGGTAATTTCGACCACGGACCCGCAGATGTAGGGCGCTTCGTCGGAGGCGAGGAAGGCTACGAGCGCGGCGACTTCTTCCGGTTTACCGATGCGCCCGAAGGGCACCAGGGCGTCGAGGTCGGCGACGGTGCGGCCGCTGCATGCCAGCCCGGCTTCGAGCATGGGGGTGCGAACTTCGCCGGGGGCGACGGCGTTGACCCGGATGTTGTACGGTGCGTAGTCGCGGGCAAGGTTCTTGGTGAAGGCGATGACAGCGGCTTTGGACACGTTGTAGGCGATATGCCCTGGTGCGGGGTAGAGGCCCCATTGCGATGCCGTATTGACGATGGATCCGCCGCCGGATTCGATCATGTGTGGAAGTACTGCCCGGCAGAGGTGGAACAACGCGTCCACGTTGACGGCAAAGGACAGCTTCCAGTCGTTCTCCGTCAGGGACAGCAGGTCCCCGCGGCGGTTGATGCCGGCGTTGTTGACCAAAACGTCCAGCTGCCCGTGTGCTGTGATGACCTCCTGCACGGCTGCAGCAGCCGCTTCCGGGTCCAGGAGGTCAAAGACCAGCGGGTCGGCTGAAAGGCCCTCCCCGGCGAGTGCTTCGGCGACTTCTTTGGCGGCCACCGCGTTGGCGTCGGCCACGACGACATGGGCGCCTTCAGCAGCCAGCCGGCGGCTGATGGCGGAACCGATTCCGCCACCAGCCCCGGTGACCAGCGCTGTCTTGCCGTGGAAGCGGGAGGTGAGTCCCGTCGTGGTCATCCCCTAGCTCTCCAGCGAGAAGATGGTCCGGTGCCAGGCCTTGGCCTTTTCACCGGTGAGGTCGAACATGACGTGCTTGACCACGGTGTATTCGTCGAAGGAATAGGTGGACATGTCTTTGCCGAAGCCGGACTGCTTCATGCCGCCATGGGGCATTTCGCTGATGATCGGGATGTGGTCGTTGACCCAGACGCAGCCCGAGCGGATTTCACGGGTGGCGCGCAGGGCACGGTAGACGTCCTTCGTCCAGGCGGAGGCGGCCAGGCCGTAGGGGGTGTCATTGGCCAGTTCGATGGCTTCGTCATCGGTGTCGAACGGGGTGACTGCCAGGACGGGGCCGAAGACCTCGTCACGGAAGATCTCGCTGTCCGGGGCCGCATCGGCCACCAGAGTGGGCCGGTAGTAGGAGCCGTCGGCAAGGTCTCCGTCGGGGATGCCGCCGCCGAACACGCGGGCGTAGCCGCGGGCACGTTCCACCATCTCGGCTACCTTGTCGCGGTGCACCTCGGACACGAGGGGCCCCATGTCGGTGGCGGGGTCGGAGGTAGCACCAAGCTTTACCTTGGCGTACAGGTCGGCGACGCCGGTGACGAACTGCTCGTAGACCGAGCGGTGAACGATTGCCCGGGTCGCTGCGGTGCAGTCCTGTCCGCTGTTGATCAGGCTGCCGGCGACGGCGCCGTGGATGGCGGCTTCGAGGTCGGCGTCGTCGAAGACCACGAACGGTGCTTTGCCGCCTAATTCGAGGTGGACTCGCTTGGCCGTTGTCGCGGCGGCGTCCAGGACGGTGCGGCCCACCACGGTGGAGCCGGTGAAGGAGAGCATGTCCACATCGGGGTGGCGCAGCAGTTCCGCACCGACCGTGGAGCCACGTCCGGTCAGGACGTTGATGACACCGTCGGGCATGCCTGCCTCGGTGGCGACCTCGGCGAACAGCAGGGTGGTCAGCGGGGTGATTTCAGCAGGCTTAAGCACGATCGTGTTGCCGGCGGCGACGGCGGGGAGGATCTTCCACGCGGCCATCTGCAGCGGGTAGTTCCAGGGTGAGATGGAGCCGATGACGCCGATGGCCTCGCGCCGGATGGAGGAGGTGTGGTCCGCGGAGTATTCGCCGGTGGCTTTGCCTTCGAGGTTGCGGGCGGCGCCGGCGAAGAAGGCGATGTTGTCGATGGTGCCGGGAACGTCGAATTCGCGGGTGAGGCGGATGGGCTTGCCGGCCTGGCGGGACTCGAGCTGGGCGAACTCTTCGGCGCGTTCTGCCATCAGTTCCGCGAATTTGGTCAGCACAGCTGATCGCTCGGCCGGGGTCGCCCGTGACCAGGCCGGGAACGCGTCACGTGCTGCCTGGACGGCGAGCTTGACGTCGTCGCTGCCGGCGAGGCTGATGGTGGCCACGGTGCTTCCGTTGGACGGGTCGATGACGTCCACGGTTGCCCCGCTTGTGCCTTCGAGAATCTTGCCGTTGATAAACTGGCTCACAGCTCCTGCTTTCAGTCGTTCGTAAAGATGTGTGGTTTGGCGCGTTTAGGCGCCGGGTGCCCAGATGTCGCCCACGGTGTAGCCGGTGGGGAAGGGGTCGGTGGGCTCCAGGACCCATTGGCTGCGTCCGGTGACCCAGCCCCTGCCTGTAACCGTGGGAAGGACCGCTTCGCGGCCCCTTGCTGTCCTCGTCGTGCCTGTGAGGCGGCCGATGAATTCGCTGCCGATGATGCTGTGGTGGGAGAAGTTCTCACCGATGGCAAGCTGGCCCCGGGCGTGCAGGGCGGCCATCCGGGCGCTGGTGCCCGTGCCGCAGGGGGACCGGTCCAGCGCGCCGGTCCAGGTGGACGGATCGGACGGGACGAGCTTTCCGTTGGACAGCACCACCGTGTTGCGGTCCTGCCGTCCGGGCACCCTGTCTCCTGTGTGCAGCATCACCAGGTTGACCCCGGAAATCAGCGGGTTATCCGGGTGCGTGCATTGGATCTGTTCGGCTGCGGCCATCTTGATCAGGGCTCCGGCACGGGCCAGCTCGCGGCCGTTGTCCGGGTGCAGTTCCAGCCCAAGGTCGGCTGCTTTGGCCTGGGCGAAGAACTGGCCGCCGAACACCACGTCCACGGGGACAGTCCCGAATCCCGGCACCTCAAGGGGGTGATCGAGTTCGACGACGAACGCCGGCACGTTCACGACGGTCACCGAGAGGACCTTGCCCTCGTGCACCTTGGCGACTGCCTGGACGACGCCTACGGCGGTGTCGATGGTCACGACGGTTTCCGGACCCCGGACCGGAACGATGCCTTCTTCCAGTGCCGCGGTGACGGCGCAGATGGTGTTGGACCCGGACATCGGGGTGAACCCGCCCTGTTCCAGAACGACAATGCCGAAATCGGAGCCTTCATTCACTGCTGGCAGGAGGATCACCGAGCAGAGGCCCGGGTAGCCGCGCGGCTCATGGAGCATGAGCCGGCGCAGCCAATCCAGGTTTTCCTTGCAGTACTGCAGGCGCTCCGCCATCGTGTCGCCCTGGACGAGCCCGGCGGCGGAGGTCAGGATCCGGCCCGGCTCGCCCTCGGCATGTACCTCAATGGCGTCGAGGGTGATCTTGGTGGCGGAGCGCGGGGTCATGCTGCCACTGCCGGAAGGACGCCCGCGTTGCGGAGGATGCCGGCGAAGCGTTCGCGCTCCTCGGCAGGCAGGGGCTGGATGGGCAGGCGTGCCGGGCCGACCGGCTCGCCGATGAGTTCGAGGCCGGCTTTGATGCCTGCGACGTAGTTGACGGATTCGAGGAAGTCGCTGATGGCCCAGAGGTGCTTCCACAGCTCGCGGGCGCGGTCCAGGTCCTTCTTTTCTGCCAGGGCTTCCCAGAATTCGACGGCGAGTTCCGGGACCACGCCTGCGGTGCCCCAGACGGAGGCTTCGGCGCCGGACGCGATGCCGAAGAACGTCAGGGTGTCCCAGCCGTTGAAGGCCTTGATGCGGTCCGTGCGGGCGGCGAGAAGCTCTGCCAGTCCTACGGCGTCATCGGAGGTGTTCTTGATGTAGTCCACGCCGTCGATGTCGCCCAGTTCCGCGAGCTCGGCGGCGGTGAGCTGGATGCCAGTGGCGCCGGGAACGTTGTAGTAGACGATCGGGATGTTGATCGATTCGGCCACTGCGGACAGGAAAGACTTCAGGGTGGTCAGGTCCAGCGGGTCGTAGAACGGCGGAACCAGCATGATGGCGTCCGCGCCAACGGTCTCGGCGTGCTGGGCCAAGTCGATGGCGCCCTGGGTGGACAGTGCGCCGATGCCGGCCACGACCGGGATGCGGCCGTCGGCGCCCTTGACGTAAAGCTCGATGACTCGGCGGTATTCCTCGGCTGAGAGCGTGGTGAACTCACCGGTCGTCCCGGTCGGCACGATGCCGTGGACTCCGGCGGAGACCAGGCGCTCGACCTGGCGCTGGAGCGCTGCTTCGTCGATGGCGCTGCCGTCCTCGGTGAACGGGGTGGTGACGGCTGCGAGGATGCCGCGGAGGTTCTTCTTGGTGCGGGTAGACATAGTGGTTATTCCTATCGGTAGGTGTCTTAGTTGGTCGGGACCGGCTGTTGGCGGTGGACGCCACGGAAGCGGTCTGCCGTGAAAGGTCGAAGTGTGGGTTCCATGCGGCCACGGACGATCAGCTTGGTGAGAGCTGCAGCGGTGCCTGGAGCGAGGGTGATGCCCATCATGCCGTGGCCGGTGGAAACGTAAGCGTTCTGCAAGTGTCCGAGGTGACCTATGACCGGCAGGCCGTCTGGAGTCATGGGCCGCATGCCGGCCATGGGCGTGGGCTTCGTTGCGGGTGGTTCCCAGCCGCGGAAGTATTTGCGTGGGGCACGCATGATGGCATCAACCCGGACCTGGTTTACCTTTTCGTCCAGTCCGCCGAATTCCATCGTTCCGGCAAGGCGGAGTCGTTCGTTGAACGGCGTGACTGCGACCTTGGCGTCCCAAAGGTTGACTGCACTGCGCAGGCCCAGGGCGGGAACCTCAACACTGTAGCCCTTGCCGGGGCGCACGGGCAGCGGCACACCGAATTGCTTGGACAGGTTTCCGCTCCAGGCGCCGGCGGCCAGGATGAAGTTATCAGCGGTGTAGCGGTTTCCGCCGCTGTGCACGCTGGTGACCCGGTCGCCGTTCCGGTCAACCGCGTCGATCGGGGAGTTCTCGATGATTTTGACGCCCATTGCGAGCAGCCGTCGGTGCAGGGCGGTGGCCATGGCGCCGGGGTCTACGTGCCGCTCCTGCGGGAAGTAGATTCCGCCAAGGACTTCATCGGTGAGCAGTGGCTCCTGCTCGTGAACGGCGTCACGGTTGAGAACGCGCGGCTGGCGTCCGTACTGGGACGCCAGGTCCAGGTTGTCGATGTGGTGGTCGAAGTTGTCCTGCTCCATGAACGCCATGAGCAGGCCGTCCGTGTGCATCTCGAAGTCCATGCCGTCGGCCCGGTACTCATCGAAGATCTGGAGTGTATCGGCGGCGAGGCGCAGATGGCCCTCGAATCCCGCGCGCTGGTCACGCGCGTTGGACTTGCGCCACATGCCGAGCATGAACCGCACGAAGGACGGCTCTAGGGAGGGCCGGATGTAGAGCGGGCTGTCGGGGCGGAGCATCCACTTCATCGATTTGAGTACCACGCCCGGTCCCGGCACGGGTGCCGATTCTGCCGGGCAGATCCAGCCGGCGTTGACCTTCGAGGCGCCCAGGCCGGTGGCCCGGGCATCAATGACGGTGACGCTCTCACCCTCGCGGGCGAGGTGGTAGGCCTGGGTAAGGCCGATAACGCCGCCGCCAATAACAACGGTATGCACTGTATTTCCTTTCTTGGTCCGTTCTATGCCTGGCCCGCGTCGCGGGATGGGCCTAGAAACGGACGGCGTCCACGAACTTTTTGAGGTCTTCGTTGTCGCAGTTGTCGAATGCGGCTTCCGGGGTGGCGTTGACGGCGATTTCGCCTTCGTGGAAGAACACCACACGGTCCGCGGCCTTGGACGCGAACGCCATGTCGTGGGTGACCAGTGCCACCGCGATGCCGTCCTCTTCCTTCAGGCGGCGCAGGACATCGAGGACCTCCGCTGCCACGGGTGGGTCAAGTGCTGAGGTGATCTCATCGCAGAGCAGGAGCTTGGGCTTCATCATCAGGGCCCGGGCGATGGCCACGCGCTGCCGTTCGCCGCCGGAGAGCTGGGTGGGCCGGCTCAGGATGTGGTGTGCCATGCCCACTTCGGCCAACGCTGCTTCGGCCCGGTCACGCCCTTCCGAGGCGCTGACGCCTCGTGTCTTGCGTGGTGCGAGAACCAGGTTGTCCAGCACGTTCATGTGCGGCCACAGGGTGTAGGCCTGGAAAACCATGCCCACCTCGGAACGGATGTTCTCCCATTCCTTGGTGCGCTTCTGCCCGGCGAACACCGTGTGGCCGTCGATGACGATCTCGCCCTCGTCGGGGTCGGTGAGGCCTGCAAGCGCACGCAGCAGCGTTGACTTGCCGGAGCCGCTCTTACCGATAATGACGGTGATGTCACCCTTGTTCATGGTGAAGTCCACGTTCCGGAGGATCTTCCGGGGTCCAAAGCTCTTTTGGAGTCCGCCGGCTTCCACCAGTACCTGCCCATTCCCGGACTGGGCTGGAGCATGCTCGGGAGCTGCCACCTGAATGCCCTTCTGTTCGCTCACTTCATTGTCCTTCTGCGGGAAGTTGGTGGGAACCTGCGGAGTAAGTGCCGAGTGGCTCATCGTGCCACCGCCACTCGCGCACCAGGCATCATCCGGGCCCAAACGCTGGTCCGGGAGGCCCCGCCCATTGCTGCGTTGTTTTGCATGCGCCGCTCAATGGAACTGGTGATCAGCGAAACCGGGAACGCGATGGCGAAGTAGATGAACGCAGCCAGGGTGAAGATCTCCAGCGCCCGGTAGTTTTGGGCAGAGATGGTGTTCGCAAGGAACATCAGGTCGGCGACGGCGATGGTGGAGACCAATGCCGTGTCCTTGAACAGGGAGATGTTCAGGGACAGGATGACGGGCAGCTGCTGGCGCATGGCCTGGGGAACGATGATGTAGCGCAGCTGCTGGAAGCGGCTCAGCTGCAGCATCCTGCCGGCTTCTACCTGTTCGACCGGCACCGACTGGAAGCCGCTGCGGTAGGTCTCGGCCATGAACGCGGTGAGGTTGGCAGTCAGCGCGATGACCGCTGACGTGTATCCCGGCAGGGTTACGCCGGTGAGGGCGGGCAGTGCGTAGAAGATCCAGAACAGCTGAACCAGCAGCGGTGTGCAGCGGAAGATCTCGATGTATCCCTGGGCGGCCCAGCGGATGACCTCGATCTTTGACATCCGGGCTACCGCTACGGGAATGGCCAGGACCATGCTGATCACGATGGTGATGATGGTGATCTGAAGCGTTATCCCCAAGCCTTCAAGCATTCGAGGCAGGGCACTTACGACCACGTTCCAGTCGAAGTTATATCCATTCATGACGGGCTCCTAACGGAAGCTACTTCTTGCGAAGATCGCCGAGGCTGTCGATTTCGACGTAGCCGACCTTGGCGTAAGCCTGCTTCAGCTGGCCGCTCTTCTGCGCCCGTTCGATGGCGACGTTGACGATCTGGAGGGAACGCGGATCGATGCTGGCCGGCACACCGTAGGCAGCGGACGCGGAGTAGATTTCAGGCTCGGGGACGATGATCTTCAGGCTGGGGTCCGCCTGGGCCTGCGATTCCGCGGTGGGCAGATCGGTGAACTCGGCGATGGCGCGGCCGGACTGGACGGAGGAGATGGCGTTGGAGTAGCTGTCCACGGACATGATGTTCGAGGTGTGGCCCTGAAGCGCCTTTTCCGGGGCGGAGCCCTGCGCGGCAGTGATCTGCCCGCCGTTGGCCAGCAGCTCTTCGACGGTCTTGAAGGGGGAATCAGCCTTGACCACGAAGACTCCCTGGTACTGGTACACGGGGTCGGTGAAGCCGATCGCCAATGACCGCTCCACGGTGTAGTCAAGGTTCGCGGCGAAGTCGTACCGGTTGGCCTGCAACCCTGCCACGATGTTCTTCCATTCCGCGGGCACCGGTACCAGCTTGACGCCGAGCTGCTTGGCCAGATCCTCCAGCGGGATGAGGTTCGGACCGCCAAGGGTGCCGTCTGCCTGCTCGACCGTCATCGGGGGTGCAATGGCAACGCCGACGCGGAGTTCACCGCGCTTCTTGATGTCTTCGATGAAGTTTCCTTGGGCGGAGCCGGACGTTGCCGATGCGCTGTTTCCGCGGAAGCCCGAGCCGATGTAGCCGCCGGCGATGGCGACCAGGATGACAGCGAGGACTGCAAGGACGATTTTGCTTGTTTTGGTCATTGTTAAAAACCCTCTTTACGGGAATGGGGTTACCGGACTGGCTGGGGGAGGACTGGTTGCCAGCTCGAAGGGAAGTAGCGGGAGTCGGCAGCGACATTGCTGCGTGTCCGTTGTAGGAAGCGGCTGATTGTGGTGCCGACCTCGGTGGTTTGGTTGTTTTATTGTCTTACAATCAGCGGCGTGGATCAACCATAACCCTGTGACCCGGACCACGTCCAGTAGGTTTTGAAAAAAGCACTGATCCGTGCGAAATAAGCCCGTAACCATCGAGGCCTGAGTCCTCAAAGTAAGCGGCTGCTGCGGCGGTGAGGTTCTCAGGACATGTAAATTTCGCATTACGTCTGTGGGCGCTGGCCTTCCGCGCTAATGCATAGAGGCGGGTCTTCACCTCTGTGAAGACCCGCCTCTATTGGAAGAGCCGTTGCTGCCGAAGCCTACCGGCGGCCATTAGTCCAGTGCGTAGACCTGCCCCGTTTGGATGCCTTCTACGGATTTGACGTAGGCACGGCCGACGGTGTCAGCGGGCACCTGCGAGAAGCCGGGGAAGTACTCGTGGTATCCAGTGGCTTCGGCGAGCACGGAAGGGCTTACGGCGTTGATGCGGATCCGCCGTGGAAGTTCCGCTGCGGCTGCCATGACAAAGGATTCCAGGGCCCCGTTGGCCAGTGAGGCGGCCACGCCTGTGAGGATGGGTTCGCGGGCAAGCACCCCGGTTGTCAGGGTGAAGGAGCCGCCGTCTGTGATATGGCTGAGCCCGATCTGCACCAGGTTGACCTGCCCGAGGACCTTGTCCTCAAAACCTGCCCTGAAGTCCTTATCCGTAAGGTCGGCCAGCGGCTTGAAGGGGACAGTTCCGGTACAGGAGATGACCGCATCCACCGTGCCGATCTCGTCGAACATCCGTTGGATGGAGTCCGGCTCGGTCAGGTCCACGGCCACGTTGCCGGAGCGGGATGCCTCGATCACTTCGTGGCGGTCTTTCAGTGCCGAGGCTGCCGCGGAACCGAGCAGGCCGTTCGCTCCCACAATTAAAATTTTCATACTCTTCTTACCCCTTCTTTGACGGTGCAGTGTCAAGCAGCGGGATAAGCTCCTCAGCACTGCGCACCGTGTGCTCTGTGAAGGCCTTTTTGATGACCTCCAGGTCCTTGGTCCGGATGGCGTCCACGAGTTTTTCGTGGACGCGGTGGGCACGTACCGGGTCGGCCCGCGCGGCCTGGTCCTGGGCGAGGATGATGGTCAGGTGAGCTTCGGTGACCGGCCAAAGGCGCAGCAGGAGTGCGTTCTCCGAGGCAGCCCACAGCTTACGGTGAAAGGCCAGATGGCTTTCGTGCCGGATAACAGGGTCCGGGTCCATCTCGACCTGACTGTATTCGGCCCAGCTTTCCTCCACCATGCGCATCCGGCGACCGGAGGCATCCTCGATAATGGCGCTGACTGCGAGCATGTCCAGGGCCATGCGTGTGTTGGCGAGGTCCATGATGGCCGCTGCGTCCAGGGTGGCCACGCGAAGGCCGCGGTAGGGTTCCTGGACAAGCAGGCCCTCCTGCGCCATCTGGTTCAACGCCTCGCGGACCGTGGGACGGCTGACGTTCAGCCATTCGGAGAGCTGCACCTCGGTGAGTTTCTCGCCAGGCTTGATCGTGCCGAGTACAACAGCGCGGCGGATTTCGTTAATCACGCCGTCCCTGCGCGACACCGAAGCCACCGGGGACATCCGTAGTGGCAGTGCCACCGGATCTGATGACAGGTGCGTTTCCGCCATGGGCTTCCCCAATGCTAAAAGTCGGCTCTGCAATTGCAGATTGTCAGACAAGACTACCGGCTTCGGGTCCGCACGTAAATGACACAGCGGCTAGCGGGTCAGCTCTTCAAATTTTCCAGCCGCGGACCTGGTCCGGCCCGGAAGCCACAGGGCGGGAACGCCGCTGTTCGCCGGCATGACGCTCCCTTCGCTAATGTACCGCGCCGCGGAAGGGGCTTCGCCCAATTCACGCTGCGCGGGGAACCACCACCCGCTTTCCGGGCAGTGTTCCCCGGTGCGGACAGCAAGGGTGTCGGTTCTGGCGGCGGCGAGATAAGCGGGTCGGCGTCGTTTCATCTGTTCTCCTGAAAAGGGCTGCTGTTGGCTCAAACGCTATTCGCGCCTCTTGCGCCTCAATCCATGTACATATGTCGATAAACCCGCCAATCGGACTCCAAATGTAAGCCTAGGTCACCTGCGCGGCCCCGTTAGCGTGGATGGCAAGCCAACGGGCAACCCCCTCATAGATGAAAGCGAGAAGAAGCGTGTCAATGAATCAAGAACTTCCCGTACTGTCCCACTGGATCGGCGGAGCTGAAACGCCCTCCTCCGGAGAGCGCACCGCGCCCGTCTTCGACCCCGCACGCGGCATCGAAACCAAACGGGTGGCACTGGCCAACGCCAGTGACATCGAGTCCGCCATCTCCTCGGCGCACAAAGCTTTCCCGGCCTGGCGCGACATGTCCATCACAAAGCGCCAGCAGATCATCTTCCGCTTCCGGGAACTGCTCAACGAGCGCAAGGGCGAACTCGCCCAGATCATCACCTCCGAGCACGGCAAAGTGGTTTCCGACGCGCTGGGCGAAATCACCCGCGGCCAGGAGGTCGTGGAACTGGCTACCGGCTTCCCGCACCTGATTAAGGGCGAACACTCCGAGAACGTCTCCACCGGCGTGGACGTGTACTCCACCAAATCACCGCTGGGCGTTGTCGGAATCATCAGCCCGTTCAACTTCCCGGCGATGGTGCCGCTGTGGTTCCTCCCGATCGCCATCGCCGCCGGCAACACCGTCGTGCTCAAGCCCAGCGAAAAGGACCCGACAGCTGCCAACTGGCTCGCTGAACTGTTCACTGAAGCCGGCCTGCCGGACGGTGTCTTCAACGTGCTGCACGGCGACAAGGAAGCCGTCGATGGCCTGCTGGAACACAAGGACGTCAAGGCCATCTCCTTCGTTGGCTCTACGCCGATCGCCCAGTACATCTATGAGACCGCGGCCCGGAACGGCAAGCGCGTCCAGGCTCTCGGCGGGGCAAAGAACCACATGCTGGTCCTGCCCGACGCCGACCTCGAGCTGACCGCCGACGCCGCCATCAATTCCGGCTTCGGTTCCGCCGGTGAGCGCTGCATGGCCATCAGCGTCATCGTGGCCGTCGAGCCGGTCGCCGACGAGCTCATCGAAAAGATCACCTCCCGCATGTCCACCCTGAAGATCGGCGACGGCCGCCGCAACTGCGACATGGGCCCGCTGGTCACCAGGCAGCACCGCGACAAGGTCGCCTCCTACATCGATGTCGCCCTCGAAGACGGCGCCAACGTGGTCGTGGACGGCCGCGGCATCAACGTGGACGGCGACGAGAACGGGTTCTGGCTGGGCCCCACCCTGATCGACGATGTTCCGGTCACTTCCCGCGTCTACACCGAAGAGATCTTCGGCCCGGTCCTGTCCGTGGTCCGCGTCCGCAGCTACGAAGAAGGCCTGGACCTGATCAACTCCGGCGCGTTCGGCAACGGCACCGCGATATTCACCAACGACGGCGGAGCGGCTCGCCGCTTCCAGAACGAGGTCGAAGTGGGCATGGTGGGCATCAACGTGCCCATCCCGGTCCCGGTCGCGTACTACTCCTTCGGCGGCTTCAAAGACTCGATCTTCGGCAGCTCCAAGGCCTACGGCCTCCAGGGTTTCCAGTTCTTCACCCGCGAAAAGGCCATCACCTCCCGCTGGCTCGACCCCAGCCACGGCGGCATCAACCTGGGCTTCCCCCAGAACTAGAGGGGAAAAGATGTCAGGGACCCGGCACTGGTCCCCTGACAACAGGGCCTTCGGCGCAAACCTCGCGCCGGAGGCCCTCCTGCTTAACGTCAGCGGGAACTTACGTCCTTTTCCAGGAACTGCACAGCTGCGAACAGCTCCAGCCGGTCACGCATCCCGTCCAGGTTCAGCCCCAGGATCCGCCCGACGGCGTCAATCCGGTTCCGGAGCGTATGCCGGTGCACCCCCAGGCGCCGGGCAGTCTTGTCCCACACGCAGTCATTGGCGAACCATTCGCGGACCGTTTCAAGCAGCTGAGTGTGCTCAGCCGCGTCGCGGGCGATCAGCGGCTGCAGTAAACCACGGGCCACAGGGCCGGCCTCTTCCTCCCGCAGGAGGCCCAGCATGCCGCCTTCGGACAACTCGGAAAAATTGACCAGCGCCCGGCCAAGCTCTGCGGCACGCCGGGCGGCACGGGTAGCTTCTTCGAGCGCAGCGGGCAGCGCCTCCATGACCGTTTCTCCGGAGACACCGGCCACCGCGCCATGGCGCTCCAGCAGTTCCAGGACCCGGCCCTGGTGTGCTTGCCCGGCGAGGATCACGAGCAGCTCACCGCGCAACGCGTAGAACACCGCGCCGCGGTGGTCATCAGCCAGGAGCTCCAACGCCTCGAGCAGGTTAGGCGCCGGGCTTTCCTGCTGTGATGCCGTCACCAGCAGAGGGTCCCGGGGCAGCTGGCCCCAGACCTGCCGCGCCGTTTTGCCCGCAACGTCAATGCTGCCGGCAAGCAGCTGCTCAAAGACGCCTGCGCGAAGATGGCGGCGGGCGGTATCGAGGGTGCGCGCCTGCTCGAGCGCCAAACTGGCCAGACCGATCACGCTGTTGACGATGTCTGCTCTGGCTGGGTCCAGCGGCTCAATGGCACCCAGTACCAGGGCGCCGCGGAGACTTCCCTTACGCCCCAAGGTCTGCAGGGTCACCGACTGGCCCTCAATGTGCAGGTGCGAGGCAGAGCGGGTGCCAAGATCCAGGGCGCTTCGCACCCTTTGGGTCACTTCGCCGGCGATGTCCGAGGGGACCGGCCGGTTCCGCGGCATGCGGACATAATTGCCTGCAGCATCGTACAAAGCCACCCAGCTGTGCAGCTGACGCTCCAGCTCACCAAGGATCGACGTCAGGCCATCAGGCCGCAGTGCCGCGCGGGACAGTGCCCGCTGCGCCTGTAATGACCACTCCGCCCGGGCATGTTCTTCCCTCGCAAGGTAGTCCGCCACCATCCTGATGATGGCGATAAACGGCGTACGGTCCGGGACCTCCAGCAGAGGCAGGCCCTGGCTTCGGCACGCTTCTTCCAGCCCCTGAGGCAAGGTCCCGTGGATCACCTGCGTCGCAAAGCCCAAACCCACGATGCCGTGATCCACCAGTCTGCGCACGTACTCCCGATATACCCGTTCGTTGGATACCTCAGATGACGTGCGCCCCCTATTCCCTGACGCCGTAGGCGGCGAGTCAACCGCGAACTGGCTGCCGTCGGTCAGCAGGAGCTGCCCCCGGTCAAGGAACGGAGTGGGATCCTCAAGATCCGAGCTGTGCACCCAGTTGATGGGCTCTTCAAGACTGGGGGAGCCCAGATCAGGAACAACGAGCCGGAGCTTGAGCGCCCGGCTGCGGAGGAGAACATTGAGGCTTGGGGGCATGGCCGGCCTTCCGATGTAAAAACGTCGAGCTCTATGGAGCGGATTGTACAAACGTACACCTCTGCCAAGGCCGTTGCGAGCGGATGATGAAGTAACTCCCAATCCACCTACCGAGAGGAACCGTCATGGTCGCCAGCCCGGCAACCCTGCACGCAGCAGACTTCAACGCCGCAGCCACCAACGCCGCCCTCAGCAACGCCGAGGTCGTTGCCCTGGACCGGGCCAACGTCTTCCACTCCTGGTCAGCGCAGAAGTCACTGAACCCGATCGCCATCGCCGGCGGTTCAGGCAGCACCGTGTGGGACCACGACGGCAACACCTTCCTGGACTTCTCCAGCCAGCTGGTCAACACCAACATCGGTCACCAGCACCCTAGGGTCATCGCAGCGATCGCCCGGCAGGCAACCAGCCTGGCCACCGTGGCGCCCGCAGCCGCCAACCACGTCCGCTCCACGGCCGCCGCCAAAATCCTCTCCCACGCGCCGGCCAACATGGACAAGGTCTTCTTCACCAACGGCGGCGCCGATGCCAATGAGAACGCCATCCGCATGGCCCGCCTGCACACTGGCCGCGATAAGGTCATCTCCCGCTACCGCTCCTACCACGGCAACACCGGCTCGGCCATCGCGGCCACCGGCGACTGGCGCCGCATCCCCAACGAATACTCCCGCGGCCACATCCACGTCTTCGGCCCCTACCTGTACCGCTCCGAATTCTGGGCGGAAACACCGGAGCAGGAGACCGAGCGTGCATTGCACCACCTGCGGCGCGTCATCCAGGCCGAAGGACCGCAGTCAGTCGCCGCCATCCTGCTCGAAACCGTCCCGGGCACCGCCGGGATCCTGGTTCCGACCCCCGGCTACCTCGAAGGCGTCCGGGCGCTGTGCGATGAATACGGCATCGTGATGATCCTTGACGAGGTCATGGCAGGCTTCGGGCGCACCGGCGACTGGTTCGCCTTCGACGCTTTCAACGTCACCCCGGACCTGATCACCTTCGCCAAGGGCGTGAACTCCGGCTACATCCCGGTCGGCGGCGTCATCATTTCAGGTGAGATTGCAGCCACCTTTGACGAACGCGTCTTCCCCGGCGGCTTGACCTACTCCGGGCATCCGATCGCGGCTGCCTCTATCGTCGCCTCCATCGAGGCTTTCGAAGAAGAGGACATCATCGGCAATGCCGCACGCATCGGCAGGGACCACCTCGAGCCGGGTCTGCAGGCGCTTGCTGAAAAGCACAGTGTCGTTGGCGAAGTCCGCGGCCGCGGCGTCTTCTGGGCACTCGAACTCGTGCAGGACCACGCCACCCGTACGCCTGTCACGGCGGATTACATGGGACGCATCAAGGCTGAACTGTTCGGGCGCGGACTGCTGCCGTTCATAGCCGACAACCGCATCCACGTCGTCCCGCCAGCAGTCGTCACCGCCGAAGAAGTAGCGCAGGCACTGGAGATCTACGACCAGGCCCTGACCGCCACCAGCATCTAGGCTCACCGCGGCAAAACTGATGAAGCCCCGCCTTGGGCATCAGCGAAGGCGGGGATTCATCTGTCAGACGTCTCTGATCGCGGAAAGGATCTCAGGGTCCAGCACTGACGCTCGAATGAGGCTCCACTGCGCTGAAGCGCGGCAATGACGGCGGCGGTTCCTTCTCTGGCCCCCTGCTGCCTGGCATGCAGGGAGCTATTCGGCCCCGGCAACGACAGCTCGTCAGTCGGGGCCGAGTTATGCAGCAAGCCACACCTTGACATGTCTCAGGTCACACCCTAGGCTTTTTACTGATTGTCTGACAATCTGGCAACAAGCGGATGATGCAGCAGCCAAGCGTTCCGCCCGCCGGCGTTGCTCTACAAAGGCCTCAAGAAGTGGCCAACAGATCACCATCGCAGGGCATAGAGCTTTGCTCAAGGGACATTGGTGTCTCTTATGCAGAAGGAGCATCACTTGGAAAACCTCCTCAGCACTATCTACGACTTCATCTGGGACCCGCTCGTCTACGTCACCCTTATTAGCGGGCTGGCTTACACAATTGCGACGCGGGCCGTGCAGGTGCGGCACCTCAAGGGAATGGTCAAGTGCCTCTTCGGGCGCGCCAGTTCAAAGACCGGGACGACGTCTTTCCAGGCATTTGCGATGGCTCTGGGCGGACGGGTTGGTGTTGGAAACATCGCCGGCGTTGCAACCGCCATCGCCTTTGGCGGTCCTGGTGCACTGTTTTGGATGATCGCCACTGCCGCACTTACCGCATCCAGTGCATTCATCGAGGCCACGCTCGGCCAGATCTACAAGGTCAAGTCGGACGGCGAGTACCGAGGCGGTATTCCCTGGTACATCGAGAAGGGTCTTCGCCTGAAGTGGCTTGCGGTCACTGCCGCTGTCGTGGCCGTCATTTGCTATACCTTCCTGATCCCGGGAGTGCAGTCCTCCACCATCGTGACCTCGCTGGATACAGCCTTCGGTATTCCAACATGGATCTCGGGCCTGATCCTGGTCGTCCTCACTGCTTTAGTCGTCTTTGGCGGAACCCGGCGCATCGCCGCCTTTGCCGAGAAGGCCGTGCCTGCGATGGCCGCCGCCTATGTGCTGCTTGCCCTCGTCGTCCTCGTCATGAATTTTCAGGCCATCCCTGAAGTCATCCGGCTGGTACTGGCCTCCGCGTTCGGGGCGGATGCTCTTTACGGCGGCATGATCGGCGCCGCCGTGTCCTGGGGTGTCAGGCGCTCACTGTATTCCAACGTCGCAGGTGTGGGAGAAGGCGGCTTTGCCGGCGCAGCGGCTTCGGTTTCCCACCCGGTCAAGCAGGGGCTGGTCCAGTCATTCTCCGTGTACATCGACACCGTGCTGGTCTGCACAGCCACCGGCGTGATGATCCTGTCCACCGGCGCGTACAACATACTGCCTGAGGGCCGGGCCCCGATTGTCGAGAACCTCCCGGGAGTGAAACCAGGTGCAGAGTTTACCCAGGTCGCCGTGGACACGATCTTCCCAGGGATAAACCTCGGCGCCGGCATAGTGGCCGTTGCCATCTTCTTTTTCGCCTTCACCTCAATACTGTCGTACTTCTACTACGGCGTGACGAACATTGTGTACCTGACAGGCACCTCCCGAGGCGTCCTCGCGCGCATTGTCCAGGCCGGTGTTCTGCTGTCCGTCTACCTCGGCACTGTCCGCAGCACAGAACTTGCCTGGACACTCGGGGACATCGGTTACGGCCTCATCGCATGGTTCAACATGATCGCTATTGCCTTCCTCTGCCCTATCGCCGTGCGTGCACTGCGCGACTATGAACGCCAGAAGAAACTGGGGCTCGACCCCGTTTTTCACCCGGCAACGGCTGGCATCAAGGGCGCGTCCTTCTGGGAATCCTCAGACGCTCCTGCACCGCCCCAGCAGGACGGCGCAAAGTCGATTTGAAATCGCTGAATCTGCTTCACGCACAAGCCGCCGGGGTCCGCGCCCCCGCCTTAGTGGCCGCCAGTCAATACTCCCTGAAAGGACATCGTGGAACTGCTGTGGGAAATAGCCGGGTGGACAGGGGCCGCAGCGATACTCAGCGCCTATCTTGCGGTCTCCATGGGATGGTTGAAGGCAGGCAGGACCTTTCAGACCGCAAACCTCCTCGGCGCTTCTGCCTTCGTCCTCAACGGCGCCGTCCACCAGGCACGGCCTTCCGTAGCAGCAAATGTCGCCTGGTTCCTCATTTCCGCCATCGCGCTCCTTCGCATGCGTCCCGCACGCGCGGCGCCGGTGGTACCAGCTGCCACCCCGCCGACACCTTCCCCGGACACCCATGACACGGCCGGACGACTCACCGGCGCTGGCATTAGCGGAGAATGCGTTCATGACCAATGACAACCTCCGGCCGGTCTATTTCCTTTCGGACAGTACAGGCATCACCGCCGAAACGCTCGGCAACACCTTGCTCACGCAGTTCCCCGCCAACCATTTTGACCGCATTACCATCCCCTTCATCACAACAGCCGAGCAAGCCACATCCGTGGTGAAGACCATCGATAACGCCGCCGCCAACGGCCCGCAGCCGATCGTCTTTTCCACAGCAGTCAGCAGCGATGTCCGGCAGATCCTCTCGAGATGTAAGGGAATCATTGTGGACCTGATCGGTACCCATGTGGGGCAGCTGGAGCAGGCGCTCGGGACCCCCGCAAGCGGGGAACCGGGGCGGGCGCACGGGCTGGGGAATGCGGCGCGCTACCAATCCCGGATGGCCGCTGTTGAATATGCCATGGAACACGACGACGGCCAGAGCCTGCGTGCACTGGAAAAAGCCCAGGTCATCCTGGTGGCTCCGTCCCGGTGCGGCAAAACGCCCACCACCATGTACCTGGCGCTGCAACACGGCATCTTTGCAGCGAACTTCCCGCTGGTGGACCAAGACTTTGAACGGGAAGGGCTGCCCAAGCCCCTCAGGCCCTTCGTATCGAAGTGTTTCGGGCTCTCATCCAACCCCCTGCGCCTGAGCCAGATCCGTACCGAACGACGCAGCGGCTCCCCTTACGCCTCCCTGCGGCAGTGCGGCTTCGAACTGCGCAGCGCAGAGCAACTGTACGTATCCCACAGAATTCCCTACCTGAACTCGGCCACCGTCTCCGTGGAGGAAATGGCAGCCACCATCCTGCAGCGCATGAACATTAAGCATTGACGAAACAATTCCACAGGCATCATGTGACTCAGGTCATGCCACATGGAAAGAAGCCCCAAAGACCTGTCACCCTAAACAAGAATTTGTCCCCGCCACCGGCGGCCGCCTGAACGGTGGGGGACACCTGCACGCCATCACCTGCAAAGGAGCAGTAACAATGACAACAGACGTACTCTGGCTCTCAGAACTCGGACTCAAGGACCTGGACCGCGTGGGCGGTAAGAACGCCTCCCTCGGGGAAATGGTGCAGAACCTCACCTCCGCCGGAGTCATTGTCCCGGACGGCTTCGCAACGACAGCAGATGCCTACCGCAGCTTCCTGGCCGATTCCGGCCTGGACCAGAAAATCGCTGACCGCCTCGTAGGTTTAGACACCGACGACGTCACCGCCCTCGCCTCAGCCGGCCAGGAGATTCGTGACCTCATCCGCCAGACACCCTTCCTGCCGGACTTTGAAGCGCAGGTCCGCGATTTCTACCAGCAGCTGGTGGACAAACACGGCGACTCCGAGGACCTCTCCTGGGCCGTCCGCTCCAGCGCGACCGCAGAAGACCTTCCCGACGCGTCCTTCGCCGGCCAGCAGGAAACCTTCCTGAACGTGCGCGGCATCGAAAATATCCTGCTCGCCATCAAGGATGTGTTCGCATCCCTCTACAACGACCGGGCCATCGCCTACCGCGTGCACCACAAATTCGAACACGCCGACGTGGCGCTCTCGGCCGGGATTCAGCGGATGGTGCGCTCCGACGTCGGGGCCTCCGGTGTCATGTTCACCATGGACACAGAATCGGGCTTCCAGGACGCCGTGTTCGTAACCTCCTCCTACGGTCTGGGTGAGGCCGTGGTCCAGGGTGCCGTGAACCCGGACGAGTTCTACGTCTACAAACCTGCCCTTCAGGCAGGACGCCCGGCGATCCTCAAGCGCGGACTGGGGGAGAAGGCCCTCCAGATGACCTACACGAGCAACCGCGAAGTGGGCCACACCATCGACTTTGTCCCGGTTGAGGCTTCGCTGCGGAACCGCTTCAGCCTCAGCGACGAGGACGTCGAGCAGCTCGCCCGGCACGCCATCGCCATCGAGAACCACTACGGCCGCCCGATGGACATCGAATGGGGCAAGGACGGGATCGACGGCCGCCTGTACATCCTGCAGGCCCGCCCCGAAACCGTACAGTCCCGCCGCGCGCCCGGGAGCCAGAGCCGCTTCCGCCTCAACGAAACCGGCCAAGTACTCGCCGAAGGCCGGGCCATCGGCCAGCGCATCGGTGCCGGCAAGGTCCGTATCCTCACCGCGATCGACCAGATGGCCGCCTTCAAAACCGGGGACGTCCTGGTGGCGGACATGACCGACCCCGACTGGGAACCGATCATGAAACGCGCCTCTGCCATCGTCACCAACCGCGGCGGACGGACCTGCCACGCGGCCATCATCGCCCGCGAACTGGGAATTCCCGCCGTCGTCGGCACCGGAAACGCCACCGAGGCCCTCTCCGACGGCCTGGAAGTCACTGTCTCCTGCGCGGACGGCGAAGCCGGACTTATTTACGAAGGGCTCCTGGATTTCAGCATCGATGAAACCGAGATCACCCAGCTGCCAGAGGCCCCCGTCAAGGTCATGATGAATGTCGGCACACCGGAACAGGCGTTCACGTTCGCTCAGCTGCCCAACCACGGAGTTGGCCTGGCCCGGCTCGAATTCATCATCAACCGCCAGATCGGCATCCACCCCAAGGCACTCCTGAACCTGGACAGCCAGCCGCAGGACGTGGCCGCGGAAATCCGGGAGCGGATTGCCGCCTACGACAGCCCGCGCGACTACTACATCAAACGCCTCGCCGAAGGCGTATCCACAATCGCGGCGGCCTTCGCGCCGGAGCCCGTCATCGTGCGGATGTCCGACTTCAAGTCCAACGAATACGCCAACCTGATTGGCGGACCTGCCTACGAGCCGCACGAAGAGAACCCAATGCTCGGCTTCCGCGGCGCCTCACGCTACCTGGAGCCGTCCTTCCGCGACTGCTTCGACCTCGAGTGCGAAGCCCTGTCCTTCGTCCGCAACGAGATGGGCCTGACCAACGTCAAGCTGATGATCCCCTTCGTGCGGACCCTCGACGAGGCCCGCGGCGTGATCGAACTGTTGGCGGAAAACGGACTGGTCCGCGGCGAGAACGGCCTGGAGGTGATCATGATGTGCGAGATCCCGTCCAACGCGCTGCTGGCCGGTGATTTCCTGGAGTACTTTGACGGATTCTCCATCGGCTCCAACGACATGACCCAGCTGGCCCTGGGACTGGACAGGGATTCCGCCATCGTCTCTGCCGGCTTCGATGAACGCGACCCTGCCGTCAAGAAGCTCCTGAGCATGGCCATCAAGGCGTGCCAGGAACGCGGGAAATATGTGGGCATCTGCGGCCAAGGCCCCAGCGACCACACCGACTTCGCAGAATGGCTGGTCAAGGAAGGCATAAATTCTGTCTCCCTCAACCCCGACACCGTGGTGGATACCTGGCTTCGTCTTACCCAGGTTCCGGTCAGGGCAGGCGATGGAGTGGAAGCGAGCTGACCTGGCCTCGGGGAGGAACGGCCATTGCAGCCGCCGATAATGAAGTGCCTGGAATGGCCGTTCCTTCTCCTGGACCCGGACAGCCGTCTGTCTGGTTTTTGAAGCATTAGTAGGAGCACGGCAATGCACTTGGGTGGGTTCCAAGAAGGGGATCTCCAGTTCTCCCCGCCGCTGATCATCGGTACGCAGTAGGTCGAGGAATATATCAACGCAGCGCTAAACGCTTGGACGCAACTTCTGACCTGAAGCCCTCGGCACCAAAGCAGGACGAACACGCAGGAGTATGAACAAGATGACGGAAACCCAGGAGTTCCTCTGCAGTGCAGAAGAACTGGAAGACTTCACCACGTCGGTGCTACGCGCCGTCGGCACCAACGAAACTGACGCGAGTTACATGGCGGGCCAGATCGTCGGTTCAGAACTGGCCGGGCACGAATCCCACGGCATGCGCCGCCTCCCGGAGTACGTCGGCAGGGTCAGGGAAGGGCACGCTGACCCGGCGGCCTCGGCCTCCATAGAGCTCGACAACGGGTCCTTGGTGCGCCTCAACGGCAATTGCGGGTTTGGCCACACAGTCCTCCGCGACGCGACAGAACTCGCCGTCGACCGGGCAAAAACCCGCGGCATCTCAGCGGTAGCCGTGCACAACAGCGAATACGCAGGCCGGCTCTCCTACTTCTGCGAGGCAGCAGCCGACGCAGGGATGGCCACGCTCATCTTCATCAATGACAGCGGTTCCGGAAGGGCGGTTGCGCCACCGGGCGGCCTGGAAGGCCGAATGTCCACCAACCCGATCGCAGCAGGGATACCCCGCGCACAGGCCCCTCACCTCGTTCTCGACATCGCAACCAGCACCGTCGCATTAGGCACCCTGTCAGAGTGGCGCGACAGGGGAGAAGCCCTGCCCGAAGGCTGGGTCACTCCCGGGGGATTTCTCCAGCCGTTCGGTGGGCACAAAGGCTTTGGCCTCGCTCTGATCGCCGAAGCACTGGCAGGCGCCCTCACCACCGCAGGGACCGTCTCCAATGACCCAGCCCAGGAGCTCCAAGGAGCGCTCATCATCGCCATCAACATCGAGCAACTCCGCCCACTGGGCGACTTTGCCAACGAAGTCGAGTCCTTCGTCAAGTACATAAACGACACCCCGGTAGCTGAGGGTGCCGACGTCATCAGAGTTCCGGGAGAGCGGTCAGCGGAAAACACGGAACAGCGGAAGGTCGACGGCATTCGGATCAAGCCCTTTACCTGGAACGCAATGGAGCAGGTAGCCGAAGAATGCAACGTTCCTATGCCGGGGCACAGCAGATCGACTCCGTCATAATCTTTCCCCAGCCCAGTAACCTCTAAGGCCCTGCTTCGGAGTGGATTCACGAGGCCCGCCTGGAGCGCCGAAACCAGGGTGACTTTGCGCCGTCCAGGGCTGGGATCCAATTCGGTTTATCCACGGCTGTAATTTGGGAGCCGTTGGGGTAGCTCCCTATCAGCGAGAGCGGTGGATAACCGATCAGAATTGTCCCCGGTTGTGGGCAGAGCACCTTGCCGCTTCGGACTAAAGCCTGAAAAAATTCCGACTCTTTTGTGCCAGGGCGGTCACGCTCGGGTACTCGCGAAATCCTGCCGATTTATCTGTGGATGGCCGCCAAGGGAGACTCGGGCAACCCGGCCCTCCCTCCGGTCCTCTTGATTGCGGAACGAGTCTGGCCCGGTTGTGCTCACAACAGCCTTGCCCCTGTTAGAGCAATAGCCCATCCAGTGAGCGTCGTCACTGCTAGGCCATGCAAGATTTCGCCAGGGAGACATAAACACCCAGTCATCTCGGCTGCAGAAGTAAGGTCTCACCATGGAATCCACCGATATAACCTTCCGCACGCGAAAGTGGGTGCGCCCAGAAGACCTAAACGCCAACGGCACCTTGTTCGGTGGCAGTCTCCTCAAATGGATTGACGAGGAAGCAGCAATCTATGCCATCCTCCAACTGGGCAATGGCAGGGCGGTGACAAAGTACATTTCGGAAATCAACTTCGTCAGCTCAGCCGTTCAGGGCGACCTCATCGAAATGGGTCTGACGGCAACTAAATTTGGCCGAACTTCACTCACCATGCGAGCAGAAGTCCGAAACATGATCACTCGGCGAAGCATCCTCACCATTGAGGAGATCGTATTCGTAAACCTGAACAGCGAGGGAAAGCCCGAGCCGCACGGCTACAAAGAAATCACCTACGACAGAGACAGGATTCCCACGCACCACCTAACGGAAACGCCCCACGGCTAGCAACGTCCCTGCGCGAAAACCTATGCCGTCAACAGTTCTACTGCAGATCAGAGGGGCCCCGCCTGGGAAACAAGAGTCGCGCGATATATCTCCTCCCTGTGGCACTCCCCCGCTCGATTTTCGTACGCCGATAATGGATATTCCGTCAAGCTAGCCGCCGGTGCCAAGTTGGGTGTGCCTCATGTTGGCGAGGTAGAGCTGATTCAAGGAGACCTGGTGAGCAGCACTTCTTTGTGGTGTGTTGCTCCTAAGGGCGGAGACTTCCCGGTTCCACCTGGCCACGGCGGGGGCTCCCGCTGGATTCGCGCGGAATTAGGGTAGGCATCGCGTAGCGGATGTGAGGTTCCTTGCGGGGGTTGACGATGAGGTCTATGGCTGTGCCGGCTATCTGGTCCAGCGGAACCCGGACAGAGGATAGGGGAGTAGGCAGCCTCGCCGAGAGAGGGGTGTCGTTATATCCAACCAGGGCCAGGTCTTCGCCGACGGTGATTCCGGAACGGTGGGCAGCTGCCATCACGCCCATGGCGATGTTGTCGTTTGCCGCGAACACCGCCGTAGGCCGTTTTTCCGTACTTTTCGACAAGAGAAACTCCCCGGCCGTGTATCCATTTTCGATGCCGTAGCCTGCGGCGATGAGCCAGTCCTTGCGCGCGCTCAGACCCGCTTCATCCAGCGCCCTGCGAGCACCTGTCAGCCGCGCGAGGCCTGAGGACGTGAAGGAGGGCCCGGTGACAACTGCAATATCCTCATGGCCCAGGTCGACCAGGTGGCGAACCGCCAAATAGCCGCCTACCTCGTCGTTACCAAGCGCTGAAGGACTTTCTCCGTCGGTTCTGAGCACCAGTGCGTGGGCGACGCCGCGTTTGCGTAGAAGCCGGGGGAGTTCGTCGTCGAGCCGTGCGGTGGCCAGGATGAGGCCGTCGACGTTGCGGCCCAGGAGTGTTTCGGCCGCCCGTTGTTCGTCGTCGGGATCATCTCCGCTGGTGGCGACCATGGCGAAGTAGCCGCGGGCGGCTGCCGCACGTTCGAGTTCTTCGAACATCAGCGCCATTACCGTGTCGCTCAGGCGCGGGACGAGCACTCCGAGGGTGCGTGTCTCACCGCGGCGAAGACTGGAGGCGAATGAGTTCCGGCGGTATCCGAGTTCCTCGGCCACCTTGCGCACATGTGCAGCTGCCGCGGAGCGCGACGCGGTACGTTCATCCAGGGCGCGGCTGGCGGTGGAGATGCTCACGCCGCTGGCAGCAGCAACGTCTTTGAGTGTGACGATCGTGCCGGGGACGGCCGGTTCCATGGCGGTTCTCCTTATCCAAAGGGGCGTACCAGACACTCTATTCCTCCTTTTTGCAAACGTTCTCTTGACAGTGACGTGGGACACGGTGCAATATTGAAAACGTTCCCGCAAACGTTCTCAGAGTAGCGGGTCTGCCGACCATCAATGAAGACAAGAAGGTAGCTGTAATGACACTCGATCTCCGCGGACTCAGCCCCGCACCTGTCACCCCGTTCACCGAAGATGGCGCTGTCGACTTCGCTGCGATCCAGCGTCTGGGTTCGTGGCTCGGATCGGTTGAGGGCGTGAAGAGCCTCGTCGTCCTGGGGCACGCCGGCGAAGGCACGTTCCTTACCGAAGAGGAGCAGCTGGACGTTATCCGCGCGTTCGTGGCGTCGACCGACGGCCGCGTGCCGGTCGTGGCGGGCATCACGAAGGAGGGCAACAAGACCGCGGCCCTCGAGGCCAAGAAGGCCGTAGAGGCCGGCGCGGCAGCCGGTCTCGTCTACCCCTCGCACGGGTGGCTGCGCTTCGGCTACCAGAAGGGTGCGCCGCAGGCGCGCTACCAGGAAATCTATGACGAGTCCGGTCTGCCGCTGATCCTGTTCCAGTACCCCGACAACACCAAGGCGACCTACGACCTCGACACTCAGCTGGAGATCGCCGGCCAGGAGGGCGTCTTTGCCACGAAGAACGGTGTCCGGAACATGCGCCGCTGGTACACCGAGATCCCCGCGCTGCGCGCCGCGTACCCCGAGCTGCAGGTGCTGTCCTGCCATGACGAGTACCTGCTGCCGACAATGTTCGATGTCGACGGTCTGCTCGTCGGCTACGGCAACATCGCCCCCGAACTGCTCGTCGAACTGATCGAGGCCGGCAAGGCGCAGGACTACAAGCGTGCCCACGCAATTCATGAGCGGCTGCTCCCAGTGACCAAGAACGTTTACCACCGCGGGTCCCACATGGAGGGCACCGTCGCCTTGAAGTGGGGCCTCGTGAACCGCGGCATTCTGGACCACGCCACAGTGCGCACCCCGCTACTGCCCCTGCCGGAAGGCGCCGAAACCGAAATTGCGGAAGCCTTCGCCGCCGCAAACATCGGCAAGGCCACCACCACCGCTGCCGTCTAACTCGGCCCCTCCAGGGTCCTTTACGGGTGGCGGGCCCCTCGGCCCGCCGCCCGTTCCCCAGCTTTTTACTCTCCACCCCGGGCCAACGACGCCCCCCAGCAACGTAGCTGTATAAGGAGGACTCGCCGATGCGCGAGAAGAATAAGACCATCACCAGCCCCGGACCTAGGGAAGAACAGATGGCAACCCAGCAAGGAAACCCGGCCCAAGGCACCACCAAGAAACACCGCACTTTCCTGGGCTACCTCGCCCTCATGGGCCCGGCCTTCGTCGTCGGAGCCTGGCAGTTCGGCCCCGGCAACCTCACCACCGCCGTGCAGGCCGGCAGCCGCTTCGACTACAGCCTCGTCTGGGTCATCGCCGTCTCCACCCTCCTGATGATCTTCTTCACCGACATGAGCGTCCGGCTCGGCATCGTCACACCCACCTCCCTGATCACCTCCATCAAGGAACACCTCGGCAAATGGGTGGGCGTCCTGGCAGGCTTCGGCGTCTTTGGCATCACGCTGATGTTCTCCGTCGGCAACGCCGTCGGATCCGGCCTGGGACTCTCCCTGGTCTTCGGCGGATCCCCGGTCCTCTGGACCGTCGTGTGCACTGCTGCTGTCGGCTTCGTCCTGGCCTTCAAAAACGTCTACGGGATCGTGGAAAAGGCCCTGCTGGTCATCGTTGTCCTCATGGGCCTGGCCTTCATCGCCAGCACCCTCGTCGCCCAACCCGACTGGTACCGCTCCATGGCAGGCATGGTCCCGACACTTCCGCCCGGCAGCGAAATCCTCATCGTCGCCCTCGTCGGCACCAACTTCTCCATCAACGCCGCGTTCTACACCTCCTACGGCATCAAGGAACACCGCCGCACCCGCGCCGACTACCGCGACATCACCCTCGTGGACACCATCCCGGGCATCGTCGCACCCGGCATCATGACCGCACTGGTCATCATGGTCGCCGCCGCCGTGCTCGGCAAGACCGGCGGCGAAGCCGGAACCATTAACGCCCTCGCCTCCGTCTTCGCACCTCTGGCAGGCCCCATCGGCGCCAAGCTCTTCGCCCTCGGCCTCTCCGGAGCCGCGTTCTCATCCATGATCGCCAACGCCACCGCCGGCGGCACCATGTTTTCCGACGGCCTGGGCCGCGGCGCCAAAGCAGGATCACCTACCGCCCGCATCATCACCGGCATGATCCTTGCCTTCGGACTGATCATCACCCTGTCCTTCCAGTCCTCACCCGTGGCACTGATCGTCATCGCCCAGTCCCTCACCGTACTCATCGCACCCGTGCTCGGCGTCCTCATCGTCATCATGGCCAACAGGGCCTCGATCATGGGCGAGCTCCGCAACAAGTGGTGGCAGAACCTCTTCGCCGCCATCGGCCTCATCGCCATCATCGCCTCCTCCATCAGACTCATCACCACCCTCATCGGCTAGAAAGCTCGAAAACCAACAAATAAAGGCAGTGTCCCCGCCAAAAAACGGCGGTGACACTGCCTTTACCTCTGTCGCGTGGCCCGTCAGCGGGCCTGCGATATTACTCGTCCACCGAGGAGGCTTCCGCAGCCAAACTGAGCGGCTCGTCTTTCGGAAGACCGTGCTGCCCTGACGCGCCAGATTACCCACCTTTTCGCTGCACTCCCCGGCTCACTTACAACGCCGATAACGGATCTTCCGTAAACCTGTCGCCGCTTCGGCTGCGGCATAGCGACCGCACCGGTGGGTGAGGAGGGGTTTTATTCCAGCTTGGTGTGGCGCAGGTATTGGTAGACCGTTTCTCTGCTGATCCCGTAGTCACGGGCAAGGAGGGCTTTCGGGACGCCGTTGCCGGCGCGCTGGATCAGTTCGGGGGCCCGTTCCGGTGTGAGGGTCTTTTTCCGTCCTTTGTATGCGCCGCGCTGTTTGGCCAGGGCGATGCCTTCCCTTTGGCGTTCCCTAATGAGGGAGCGTTCGAATTCAGCGAAGGCTCCCATGACGGAGAGCATGAGGTTGGCCATAGGGGAGTCCTCGCCAGTGAAGACCAAGCTCTCTTTGATGAATTCCACCCGCACCCCCTTTAAGGTCAGGTTTTGGACGAGGGCACGCAGGTCATCTAGGTTGCGGGCGAGCCGGTCCATGCTGTGCACCACGACGGTATCCCCGTCGCGGGCAAACCGCAGCAGTTCCATGAGCTGTGGCCTGGTGGTGTCCCTGCCCGAGGCTTTATCCGTAAAGACCCGGTCCAGAACCTGGCCATCGAGCCGGCGCTTCTCGTTCTGGTCCAGTGTGCTCACGCGCACGTATCCGATGCGCTGTCCGCCCACTTATTGCCTCCAACCCTTCGCCTGTGAGGTTGAGTTCTAGACCCGTCCTACAGGGAAGTCAAGACCCGGACCTTCCCTCGTCAGGTTGGGGTGTGCCTATCTGGACGCGTTCCCGGCCCCGGGCGTAATTTCTAGCGCTTCGTATAGGCTGCGGATGAGTTCGGCCGCTTGGGTTTGGAGTGCGGGCGGGTCGGTTTTCGACCAGGCCAGGTAGACGGGGACTGGCGGCGCGTCTCGGACGAGCCGGTAGACCAGGCCGGCCCTTCGGTATTGGTGCGTGGTGGATTCGGCGGTTATGCCGCGGGCTTTGCCGCTGCCGATGACCGTTAGCCAGTCGTCCACGTCATTGGTGACTACCGTTTGAACGGGTTGCGTTCCTTCGGGCCAGAGGTCCAGGCGGGTGCTTCCGGTGCGTACATCAATGGCCAATGTGGCATCGCTGACTTGGGCGAGCGTGACAGTTCGTTTGGCTGCCAGGGGGTCCTCGATTGCCATTGCGCAGTAGCGCTTCTCGTATCCGGTGAGGACGAAGTCGAGGGTTCCTGGTTCCGGGGTGCGGCGCAGGATTGCAAGATCGGTTGTTCCTTCGGCCAGCCCTGCAGTAGGGGTGTTTGTCCTGATGAGCAGCAGGTCTTTGTGGGGGAAGGCGGCGGTCCAGCGGCGTTGGAACTCAGGGGTGTGTCTGCCCAGGGCAGACCAGGCATATCCGATCCTCAGGGTGCTCTTGGAGGAGGAGGCTTCACGCTGAAGATCCTCCAGTGCAGAGAGGGCATGTCGGGCGCGACCTATCACGCGCTTCCCTGCGGGAGTGAGTTCCACGCTGCGGGTGGTCCGTACCAGCAACCGGACTCCTAATGCCCGTTCAAGAGCTGCGACGTTCCGGGAGACGGCGGCCTGGGAAATACCCAGTTCAATGGCCGCGTCGGTGAACGTCCCAACCTCTGTAACCCTGAGGAAGGATCTCAGGTGGCGTATCTCGAAGTCCATGGCCACCAGTCTATTCATGCAGGATCTGCATTAGTCGTCGCTTTTATGCATTATGGGGGAGAGCGGGCCTTGCGGAGAATCCATTCATGGATAAAGCAGGGAAAGGGCGTCAGGGGCGCGCGACCGCCACGCTCGTAGCAAGTGCCCTTTCAAACCAATTGGGTGCGGCCAGTGGCTCGATGGCCTTTCCGGCAGTGGGCCCCGTCGGTGTTGTCGCAGTCCGTCAGCTTGTCGCTGCCGCGGTGCTCCTGCCACTGGTCCGGCCACGAATCCGGGACTTCACACTTTCCCAATGGTGGCCGATACTTCTGCTCGCCTTCGTCTTCGGAACCATGAACCTTTCGCTCTACGCGGCCATCGAGCGGATCGGCTTGGGACTGGCCGTGACGCTGGAATTCCTTGGGCCTCTGGCAGTTGCCTTAGCCACAACCAGAAATAAAGGCAGCATGTTCTGTGCTGCCATTGCTGGTGCGGGCGTTGTTGCCATCACCCAACCCGAGGCTTCCACGGACTATGCCGGAATCGGTCTTGCTCTGATCGCGGCATCGAGCTGGGCTGCGTACATCCTGCTGAACAGAACGGTAGGTAACCGGATACCCGGTGTCCAGGGAACCGCCACCGCAACGGGAGTGTCAGCCGCACTGTTCCTCCCCATCGGGCTCACCGTATTCATCACCCAAAGGCCCGACGCCGCAACGGTCCTTTGCGCCATCGTCGCCGGACTCCTGGCATCCGTCGTGCCCTACATTGCTGACCTGGTAGCGCTGCGCAGCGTCCCCGCTCACCTCTTTGGCGTCCTGATGAGCATCAATCCCGTGTTCGCTGCGGCCATCGGGGCCATCGCCCTCAATGAGGAACTGGGCGCAGTGGAATGGGCCGGGATAGTCCTCATTGTCGGGGCTAACGCCTTCGCTCTGCGCCTTCGGCGATGAAGGGGGAGCGGGCATCAGGCCGATGGGCAGTTATCCCAGCGTGGGCAAAGCCGAGGCAAGTGTGACGTGGAAAGCTGTTCCGCCAAGGACACTCAGAATGGCGTTCCGGCGCCACAGGTGAAGGGCAGCTGTCACTGCAAGTCCTCCGGCTGCAGCGAGGGTGAGGTGGGTGAGTGAGGGCGGGACGTGACGGACGGTGTAGACAACGAGGATGGTCATGATCCCGACGGGCATGTTCTCGTTGAGGTAGGGCAGTAGCTTACTGTGCCGGATGGGCACCAGCACGGCGAAGGGTGCTGCCCGCAGCGCCCACGTAATGGCTGATGAGACCAGGACAGCGGCAAGAATATAGGTTGGCTCAGGCACGTCAGCGTTTCCTTCCACGGAACGGGTAGCGAAGGATGAGGAAGACGACGAACATCGTCATCGCCGCGACGAGCATGCCTTCACCGAAGACCAGGTTCCCCGCCACCGCGCATACGAGGGCGACCAGAGGGACCGGGACGCTCTTGCGGATGCGGTAGGCGTCCATGCCCAGTACGAGAAAAAACGCCGTGAGTGCGAAATCCAGACCAACCACAGTCCCCGGGATCAACGCACCGCCCAGCGAACCGGCGGTTACACCCCCTACCCATGCCACCTGGAAGCAGGCCTGGGTTGCCAGAATTCGGCGCCGGCTCAAGGTATTCGCCTCGGGGCTCGAGGTGAGGGCCCAGGCCTCATCGGTCAAGGTGAAGGTGCTGTAGACCTTGGCGGCGCGGCCATGAACGCGGTGCAGCGGAAAGGACAGTGCGTAGAAAACATGCCGGAAGTTCACCAGGAACGCTGTCGCTGCTATCGAGGCCAGCGGAGCCATCGCCACGACCATCCCCAGAATCAGAAACTCCAGCGAACCTGCGAAAATCACGGTCGCGAAGACGGGACCCCACCACCAATCCAAAGGCGACTGTGCCACCACGACACCAAAGGCCAGACCCATGGGCAGCGCCCCCAGCACTGCGGGAAGGGAAGCCCGGATTGCCAGACGGACGTCCCCAACGGCGGCAGGGCCACGGTCAATGCCGGCCCCGGGCAGTGCTGTCTGCGCCTGATTTTCGCTCATGGAGCAATAGTAGAAAAATCGGTGCAGCATATGGTTGCTAAATAGTGCCCTAAAATGGGTATATGAGCAATCAACGCGCACTGGATGGTATAGACCGGGAAATAATCGCGCAGTTGTCCAAGGATGGGCGTTTGACGAACCTCGAGTTGGCGCGCCGGGTTGGCCTTACGCCTGCTCCCTGTTTGCGCCGGGTTCAGCGGCTTGAGGAAGACGGGGCCATTGCCGGATATAAGGCTGTGATCGACCCGGTCGCGGCCGGCAGGGGATTCTGTGTGATCATGTCGGTGGAAATCACGATGACGAACCGGCAGACGGTCGAGGAATTCGAAACGGCAGTCGCAGCGTTGGATGAAGTGACCGAGGTTCGGCGCGTGTACGGAGTGCCTGACTACATCGTCCGGGTTGATGTGGCGGACGGCAATGAGTACGAACGGTTCCAAACCCAGAAGATGACGAAGTTGCCCGGTGTCCACCGCATCATCTCGCATCCCATGATGAAACTCATCAAAAGTATGGACCCAGCACCAGGCGGAAACCTCTAATAGCGGGCTGGTTCAATGAGTGTTTAGGTCCGGCGAAGCGTTCACTACCCGCTGGGCTTCAACGGAGACGCTCCCTTCTGCCGAAAGACGTCGATCCTCAGTTTTGAACGCGTTGGCGGTAACGCCGTGGGGTTTCTCCCATGTCGTTTAAAAAGTGCCGGTTGAAGTTGGACAGGTTGGTGAACCCGACTTCGTAGCAGATGTCGGAGATGGGCTTGTCACTGGTCTCCAGCAGGCGCCGGGCGTGGGCCAGGCGCAGCTTGCGCACCAGGTCACTGAAGTTCTGGCCGGTAGCGCGTCTGAAGTATTTTGAGAAGCTGGCTTCTTGCATTCCGACCATTTCCGCGGCCTCAGACAGTTTGACACTGCCGGCGTGGTTGCTGAAAACGTACTCTAAAACGAGGTCCACCACTGCGGCAGCCCGTGCATCGAGCTGTGGTCGGAACCATTCCTCCGCCAGGTAGCGGCGGTCTTCCTCGGGTGCGCGGGTAAGGACCCGGAACAGGGCGAAGAGGTGCTGCAGCCGTTCCAGTCCGGTGGAGGTGCCCATAGCCTCGATGGCGGTTGCCGCTTCCCGGGCCGAACGCCCTATAAATTCGATGCCTCGCGCGGACTGTTCCAACAGCGGTTTTACCTCCGCCATTTCAGGGACCAGCGAGGCGGCCTGGTCCACCCAATTTCCCTCGAACTGGATGACGGCGTCGCGGTTCTCCAACACTTCTCCGGGTTCGAGGTCGCTGACCCAGTCATGCGGCAGCCCGGACCCGACCAGGGAGACATGGCCCGCCTCGAAGGTGCCGATGAAGTCGCCGACGATGAACTTTCCCGTGCCCTTGCGGATCAGGTGAATCTCGTACTCGGGGTGGTAGTTCCATCGCGCCACAGGGCTGGGATAGCTGTGCTGGTGCCACCGCACCGAGTGGTTGGGATCGGGCGGGATGACCTCCCTGTTGGCCCGGAGGCCCAACAGCCTCTCAGCCAGGCGGGCCGTAGCTCCATCGGTGGCAGCCATCGTCGTCTCCGTCAGTCAAGTTGTAAGAATATGGGCATTTTTCACGCCCTGTCTCTCAGACTAGCCCCTGTCACGGATCAGGGGAGTGTCAGATTTGTATCAGAAGTTGGCAACTACGGCGCTAGTTGTGCCCTATGCCACACGCTTACTCTTGAGGAACATCAGCGGACACTAACTCTCTCGGAGCCTGTGCCCGCTTCAGTTTCCCTTCACCGGCAAAGCAGCCGGCAGGGGCAACTGTGCACCCCATGAAGAACAAAGGAGTCCTTAATGCGCTCAAAAATGCGCGCCGCCTCGCTGGCCGCCGGTGCCCTGTGCATCGCCCTGTCCGCGTCGGCCTGCTCCGGCGCCGGCGGCGGCACCACTGCCGGTGACCAGAACAGCCTCAACGTCCTGATGGTGAACAACCCCCAGATGGAGGACCTGCAGCGCCTGACTGCGGACAACTTCACAAAGGAATCCGGCATCACGGTCAATTACACGATCCTGCCGGAGAACGACGTCCGCGCGAAGATCAGCCAGGAGTTCTCGAGCCAGGCGGGCCAGTACGACGTAGCCTCCCTGTCCAACTACGAAATTCCGTTCTACTCCGCCAACGGCTGGCTGGCGCCGCTGGACAACGTGGCCAGTGACCCCGAGTTCGACCAGGACGACATCCTTCCCGCCTACACCGCTTCCCTGACCGGCGAAGATGGCAAGCTTTACGGCGAACCGTTCTACGGCGAGTCCTCCTTCATGATGTACCGCAAGGACATCCTGGAGGCAAAGGGCGTGACCATGCCGGAGAAGCCGACCTGGGACCAGGTAGCTCAAATTGCAGCCCAGGTTGATGGCGCTGAGCCGGGAATGAAGGGCATCTGCCTTCGCGGCCAGCCGGGCTGGGGACAGGTCTTCGCGCCGCTGACTACCGTGGTGAACACCTTCGGTGGCACCTGGTTCGACAAGGACTGGAACGCGAAGGTCAACGCCCCGGAATTCGTCGAAGCCACCAAGTTCTATGTGGACCTGGTCCGCAAGCACGGTGAAGCCGGCGCGGCGCAGGCCGGGTTCACCGAATGCCTGAACAACATGAGTCAGAGCAAGGTGGCCATGTGGTACGACGCTACTTCCGCAGCCGGCGCGCTGGAGGCCGAAGGATCGCCCGTGAAGGGCAAGATCGGCTATGCCCAGGCTCCGGTCAAGGTAACGGATTCCTCCGGTTGGCTCTGGACCTGGTCCTGGGGCGTGCAGGCAGCGTCGAAGAAGCAGGATGCAGCCGCCAAGTTCATCACCTGGGCCAGCTCGAAGGAATACGAAGAACTGGTTGCGTCGGAGCTGGGGTGGGCGAAAGTTCCGTCCGGCAAGCGCATCTCCACCTACGAGAACCCCGAGTTCCAGAAGGCCGCGCCGTTCTTCGAAGCTGAACGCACCGCCATCGAAAACGCGGACCCGAAGGACCCGGGCGTTCAGGAACGGCCTGTCGTGGGCATCCAGTTCGTCGGCATTCCCGAGTTCGCCGACCTCGGCACCACTGTCTCCCAGGGCATCAGCTCGGCCATAGCCGGACAGGGCACCGTGGAGGACGCACTGGCCAAGGGCCAGGAAGCCGCTCAGAAAATCGGCGACAAGTACAAGAAGTAACCACCCATCAATCGGATCTGTGGCCCGCCGTAAGGGCGGGCCACAGGACCGCAGGAGAACATGATGACTTCCGCAACAGCGCGCGTCGTCCGCAAAGGACATAGCGCCCCGAAACCTTCCAAAGACGCCAGGGCCCGTGAACGCGCCACGGCGTGGGCACGGCGCGCGCCGCTGCTGCCGGCCCTGATCTTCCTCATCATCGTCACGCAGCTTCCCTTTGCTGCCACCCTGATCATCTCCTTCATGAACTGGAACAGCCTGCGCCCGGACCAAACGGGATTCGCCGGTTTCAGCAATTACGTGGAGGTCCTCACCAACGCGGACCTGCGCCAGGCCATCTTCACCACCATCATCCTTACCGTCTCCGTGGTCCTGGCCAGCCTGCTCATCGGCCTGGTCCTGGCACTGCTGCTGGATAAGAAGTTCATCGGCCGCGGCCTGGCCCGCACCCTGCTGATCGCACCGTTCCTGGTGGTCCCGGTAGCCGCAGCACTGGTGTGGAAGCACGCCCTGCTGAACCCCACATACGGTCTGTTCAACGGAACCCTGACCTGGATCTGGTCGCTTTTCGGCAGTAACACTCCGCCGCAGCCGGACCTGCTGTCCCAAGCGCCCCTGATGGCCGTCATCCTCTCCCTGGTCTGGCAGTGGACACCGTTCATGATGCTCATCCTGCTGGCCGGCCTGCAGTCCCGTCCCATGGACACGGTGGAAGCTGCCCAGATGGACGGCGCCAGCCCCTGGGAAATCTTCCGCCACCTGACGCTGCCGCACCTGCGCCAGTACCTGGAACTGGGCGGCCTGCTCGGAGCCATCTACATCGTGCAGAACTTCGACGCCGTCTTCACCCTCACCTCCGGCGGCCTGGGCACAGCCAACCTGCCCTACTCCATCTACCAGACCTTCTACTTCGCCAACGAATACGGCCTGGCCTCAGCCACCGGCGTCGTCGTGGTCATCGGCACCATCATCGTGGCCACCTTCGCGCTCCGCACCGTTTTCTCGCTCTTCAAGAAGGAGGCAGCACGATGAGCACCCACACTCCTGCCGCACCCGCCAACACACCCCCCGGCCCCACCGCCCTGAACACCGGATCCCGACGTCGCGGCTTCGCCTGGTTCGGCTTCAAGATGTCCGGCCGGGGCAAGTCCCGGATGGACCCCACCCGGAACAACACCGCCGCCGGCATCGCCGCTTGGCTGCTGGCCCTGCTCTTCGTTGCCCCGGTCCTCTGGATGATCCTGACCTCCTTCCACGCCGAAACCGACGCCGCCACCAACCCGCCCTCCCTCTTCGCGCCGCTGACCCTTGACGCCTACCAGGAATTCTTCGGCGCCAGCTCCGGTGTCAGCCCCTGGCCGCCGCTGATCAACTCCGCCACCGCCTCCGTCCTCTCGACGGTCCTGGTGCTGGTCCTGGCCATCCCGGCCGCCTACGCGCTGTCCATCAGGCCGATCAAAAAGTGGACGGACGTCATGTTCTTCTTCCTCTCCACCAAGATGCTGCCCATCGTCGCGGCGGTCCTGCCGCTGTTCCTGTTCGCCAAAACCATCGGCGGGCTGGACAACATCTGGTTCCTCATCCTGATGTACACCTCGATGAACCTGCCCATCGCCGTGTGGATGATGCGCTCCTTCCTCGCCGAAGTACCCGTGGAAATGCTCGAAGCATCCCAAATCGACGGCGCCGGACTGCTCCTGACCCTCCGCGCCGTCGTCGCCCCCGTCGCGATGCCCGGCATCGCCGCGACCGCCCTGATCTGCTTCATCTTCAGCTGGAACGAACTGCTCCTGGCCCGGGTCCTCACCGGCGTCATGGCCGGAACCGCCCCGGTCTTTTTGACCGGCTTCGTTTCCAGCCAGGGCCTCTTCCTCGCGAAGGTCTGCGCCGCTGCCGTCGTCATCTCCCTCCCGGTGCTGTTCGCCGGGTTCGCCGCCCAGGACAAACTCGTCCAGGGCCTCTCCCTCGGCGCGGTCAAGTAACCGCGCACCACCGCTTCAATCCATAGAGGAATGCTCTCAATGACAACACCATCAACCCAGACTCTGTCCGCTGAAGGGCCAGTGCTTCCGCAGACGATGCGGGCCAACATCCTCAAGAGCCAGGGCGACATGGCCATGGAAACCCTGCCCCTCCCACAGCTCGACGCCGACCAGGTCCTGGTGCAGGTCGCCGCGGTCGGCGTCTGCGGCAGCGACGTCCACTACTACGAGCACGGCCGGATCGGCCCCTACGTCGTGGACCACCCGCTGATCCTGGGCCACGAACTCTCCGGCCGGATCGCCGCCGTCGGAAGCGCCGTGGACCCGGCCCGAATCGGCCAGCGCGTCGCCGTCGAACCCCAGCGCCCCTGCCGCACCTGCAAGCAATGCAAAGCCGGACGCTACAACCTCTGCCCGGACATCGAGTTCTATGCCACCCCGCCCATCGACGGCGCCTTCGCCGAATACGTCACCATCCAAAGTGACTTCGCCTACGACATCCCGGACAGCGTCAGCGACGAGGCGGCCGCCCTCATCGAGCCGCTCTCGGTCGGGCTGTGGGCCTGCGAACGCGCGGAGATCAAGCCCGGCAGCCGGGTCCTGATCGCCGGCGCCGGCCCGATCGGCATCATCGCCGCCCAGGCAGCCCGCGCCTTCGGCGCCGCCGAAATCTACATCAGCGACATCGCAGAAGACCGGCTCGCGTTCGCCCTCGAACACGGCGCCACGCATGCGCTCAACGCCCGGACGGACACTGCGGAAGGGCTCGACGTCGACGCCTTCATCGACGCCTCCGGCGCACCGCAGGCCGTCCGCTCAGGCATCAAAGCCGTAGCACCCGCCGGCCGGGTCATCCTCGTCGGCCTGGGCGCGGACGACGTGGAACTCCCCGTCTCCTACATCCAGAACCGGGAGATCTGGCTCTCCGGCGTCTTCCGCTACACCAACACATGGCCACTCGCCATCCAACTCATCGCCGACGGCAAAGTGGACCTCGACATTCTGGTCACCGGCAAGTTCGCCCTCGCCGAATCCGAACAGGCGCTCAAGGCGGGCAAGCAGCCAGGCCAACTCAAAGCCGTCGTCTACCCCGGCCGCTGATGGAAGCCCGCGCTGCTGCGGTGCCCGGGGGAAACGCCCTCCGGGCACCGCAAATACAGGCGGCAGTTACAGAACTTCGCAGCCGGATCTCGACCGGAGCCCGGACGGTGCTTGGGATCACTGGGGCACCCTGGCTCAGGAAAATCCACATTTGCTGCACTGTTGGGAGAGCTCCTTGGCGCAGACCTCGCTGTTGTAGTCCCGATGGACGGTTTCCACCTGAGCGACGCAGTCCTTGCCGGCGGGCCGTTCCGGGACCGTAAGGGTGCCATCGAGACCTTTGATGTGGGCGGTTACGCGTCCTTGCTTCAGCGCTTGGCGCGGCCGGTTGAGCCGGTGGTCTACGCTCCGGATTTCAACCGGTCCCTGGATGAACCAATTGCTGCCTCCATTGCGATTCCTGCGGACCTTCCTCTCGTCATCACTGAAGGAAACTACCTGCTGGCGGACGGTCAGGGATGGCAGGGGATCCGGGAGCATCTGGATGAAGTGTGGTACCTCGAAAGTCCGGAAACCCTTCGCCGTCAGCGCCTTACCGAACGGCACATGCTGTTTGGTAAGGACCTCGCGGACGCGGAAAAGTGGGCGCACGGAACTGACCAATCCAACGCCGAACTAGTACATGCCACCCGGCACAAAGCGAACAGAATCATTCCCTGGTCCTGAACAGGGTAAGAACACGGCAAGGAAGCTGTTATGCGAGCCAACAACCTGACACCTAAAGCCCTTCCCATCCAAGACCCAGTGGTAACGGTAATCGGTGAATCCCTCGTCGACATCATCATCGACCCCCGCACTACTGGCCCGGCGGATGCGCACCCCGGCGGCAGTCCGATGAATGTGGCTGTGGGGAGCGCACGGCTCGGGCTGGCAACGAGTTTGGTGACGCATTATGCGGACGACCCGAACGGGCTTCTGATCGACAAACACCTGCACTCCAACGGTGTGTCCGTCATCAGGGGAGGAAGCGCCCCCACTTCGACGGCGACTGCGACACTCGGTCCCGACGGTGCCGCCACGTACGTGTTCGACATCAGTTGGGACCTCAACGGAGCATCACTGGCAGCGCTTGCGGCAGTCCAGACTTCTGCCCACGTGCACTCAGGATCCATTGCCGCTGTTCTTCCCCCGGGCGATCACGCCACACTTGCCCTCCTGGACGCTGCCAAGGAGAACGCAACAACCAGTTACGACCCCAACTGCCGCCCCGCGATCAGCCCGGATGTGGCAGCGGCACGAAGCCAGGCCGAACTTTTCGTTGCGTCCAGCGACATAGTCAAAGCCAGCGACGAGGACCTGGCCTGGCTCTACCCGTACCGCACCGCGGAGGAAAGCCTGGCCGCCTGGCTGGAACTCGGGCCATCCCTCGTTGCGTTGACCCGAGGGGCAGCCGGCCCGGTCATCCTCACCAACCAAGGACGGGTAGAGATGGCCGCGGAATCCATTGCAGTGGCCGATACGGTCGGCGCAGGCGACTCCTTTATGGCCGCCCTGATCGCCGGGCTTGCCCAACTCCAAGCCTTGGGCGCCGCTGCCCGGCCAAAGCTGCAGACACTTACCTCCGCTGAAGTTCATGCCCTTGCCGTCTACGCCAACCGGGCGGCCGCGATCACCTGCTCGCGGCCTGGGGCAAACCCGCCCCACGTGGCCGAACTCGGTCCGCTGTCCCCCACAACACTGGTGAAAGGAGCATGACGTGCCGACTCTCAGCAGCAGGACGCTTTCAGCCCTCCCATCTTCACTGGCGACACCCTCTTATGACCGCTCAGGCCTGACGGCAGGCATCGTCCACTTTGGCGTCGGAGGCTTCCACCGCGCACACCAGGCCATGTACCTGGACCGCCTCATGAACGCCGGACTCGCCCGTGACTGGGCGATCGTCGGCGTCGGCGTGCTGCCCACCGACGCATACATGAAACAGGTGATGGACAGCCAAGATTGCCTCTACACCCTCACGGTCAAAAACCCGGACGGCAGCAGGGAAAGCCGAGTGATTGGCTCGATCATCGACTACCTCTTCGCGCCGGACGACCCTGAAGTCGTCATCGAGAAGATGGCGTCCGCGGACCTCCGCATTGTCTCTCTTACCATCACCGAGGGAGGCTACAACTTCCACCACCTCACCGGCGAATTCAACGCCGACAATCCCGACGTTATCCACGACCTGACACCAGGAGCCGCACCAAAGACGACCTTCGGCCTGATCACCGAAGCCCTCAGCCGACGCCGCGCACGCGGGCTGGCCCCGTTCACCGTGATGTCCTGCGACAACATCCAGGGAAACGGCGAGGTTGCCCGCACCATGTTCGCCGCATTCGCACACCTCAAAGACCCCGAATTGGGACGATGGATCACCGAAAGCGTCCCCTTCCCCAACAGCATGGTCGACCGCATCACTCCCGCCACGACCGACGCCGACCGCACAGCCGTAGCTGACGAATTCGGGATCATCGACGCCTGGCCGGTCGTCTGCGAGCCTTTCGAGCAGTGGGTGCTTGAAGACCACTTCAGCATCGGCCGGCCACCCTTCGAACGCGCGGGCGTCCAACTCGTCGAGGACGTTGAACCCTACGAACTGATGAAGCTGCGGCTGCTGAACGCCAGCCACCAAGGCATGTGCTACTTCGGCTACCTCGCCGGATACCGCTACGCCCACGAAGCAGCACAGGACCCAGTCTTTGCCCAATTCCTGCTCGACTACATGGACAAAGAAGCAACCCCAACCCTCCAGCCAGTACCCGGCATCGACCTCGAAGACTACAAACGAACCCTCATAGAACGGTTCTCCAACGAGTACGTCCGGGACACCTTGTCACGTCTCTGCGCCGAAAGCTCCGACAGGATCCCCAAGTGGCTCCTGCCAGTCATCAGAGAAAACCTCGACAAGGGCGGCGACATCCACCGCTCGGCGGCAATCGTTGCCAGCTGGGCCCGCTACGCCGAAGGCAACGACGAACAAGGCAACCCCATCAATGTCGTCGACACGCTCAAAGAGCCACTGATGGCAGCAGCAGCCCTGCAGCATGACAACCCCCTGGCCTTTGTCTCCAACCCAGACATCTTTGGTGACCTAAAAACCAACGAACGCTTCGCAACGGCATACACACAGGCCCTCCGGGACCTCCACACAGCCGGCGCCCGGACCGCACTGCAACACCTGACACTGCCGCCCAAGTAGATGCCATGCTCAAACAACCAAGAACCGCACTGCCATGGCTACTCGCCACAGGTTCACTACTGATCCTGCCATGCATCCTGGCCTTGCTCCTTGACCTTCACCCAGACACCACCTACACGGAGCACCTCCCTTCGGCGATACCCATGCTGATTACAGGCCTCGCTCTCACGCTCAGCCCGCTGCCGCCCGACACAACGAAAGACACCGTGCCGGAGGAACACAAGGACGTGTTTGCGTACGCGATCCGCACAGGAGCGCTGCCCATAGCCAGCCTCTTCAGTGACTGGCGCAGCGAAGTCGCACGCCAGGGGAGCACCTACTCCTCAACCCTGCGAATCCTTCCAACCGCGACAGCAGTAGCCACCGCCTTAGATCTCTACGCCGTACTCATCGATCCCGCCGGCTCCCTTTTCTTTCTTTTGTCCGCAGCCGCAACCCTCACATTCGGCCTGGGAACCTACGTGTTTTCAGCCGTTCGGCTCACAAACGCCCGCCTACTGGAGGACAAGCTATGCCGTCAGGTCCGCCTGCTCAAAGCGACCACAGGCTGGACGCTCGAGGAACCGCACGAGTAGAAGGTTCTCGGTGGTGGGGCCATGCGGCCTCCCTACGAGGCAGATAAGCAAGGAGTCGTACAGCCTCCCGCACGAGGGGACCATTCCAGACCGCAAGACGAACTGATTGAACCTACAACCCTTCGGTTTAGGATCAAGAAACAAATAAGAGCCTTTGGGGAGGTCTCCATGGAACAAGTGACCTTTATTGATCCGTTTGGAAGCGAGGGGAAGCAGCCTTCCACTCCCACGCCTGAGGCCACGCTGCCCGTTCCGGTGCCTTCCGGAAGACCGCCAGCAACGCCTCCGGTCGCACGCGCCCGCGGCCGCGAACATGAGCTGCGCCGACTCATCGACGATCTCGCCGCCCTGGCCAGCAGGAATTCGACGGCCGTCAAACGGTGACGCACTGCTGTCATGCGACACCCATTTTCGATTCGCCGATAATGGATATTCCGTCAACATGCCTGGGGCCGACTAAGCCGTGCTTGTTGATAACGCGGCCGGAACTGGGGGCCATACCTTGTCGTCCAAATAGCAGAGAGATGGATCTAGCGAACTGAGTTGTGAGATGTATTGATCGAACCTGCCTAGTCGCCGGGCCGCTCGCGTGACTTCGAGTGCTCTGTTCGATCTGGCGCGACCGGCTGCGGGCGAGTCACAAAGCTATGACTGACTCGGCCACCAGGAGGCCCTTGACTTCAATTCATCGATGAAGACGTGCCCCGGGGTTGGGATTAGTGAATTCGCTCCCTAAACTCTAATCGGGGAACCCTGACGTTTCCTCCGGGCGGCCGGGGCGCCGTTGTCATTACCCTAGTCATAATTCCGTGTACGGGAGAAGATTCCTTTGTCTCCATTCAACGAAACGTTTAATGGCAGACACCCGGCGCGACTGCGCGGCCAGCAAGTTTTGCACGCTGCCGCCTCCTTACCGCCGCCGGGTTTCAAGGATCGACGACGACCACGGCGATCTGACACATCAAGGGGGAACAATGACAGTAATGCTGATCGGCGGGGGCGCACTCGCCCTCCTACTCATCGCGGGAATTATCTTCTATACCTCGAGCATCCGGTTTGCTAAGCCGAATGAGGCAATGCTAATCACCGGCAAAAGCGACCCGAACACGACCGATGAAACATCCGACGATCAGTCTCGTGTCGTCATTAACAACCGGGCGTTTGTCAACCCGATCACGGAGCGCGTCAGCCATATCTCGCTGTCTTCGCGTCAGGTTGAAGTCACCATTGAAGCCATTTCCAACAACGGTATCCAGCTCAAGCTGACCGGAGTTGCGCAGGTAAAAGTCGGTGGTGACAAGATCTCCGTCCGCAAGGCGGCGCAGCGTTTCCTTGACCAGCAGGACGCCATTGATCACTACACCCAGGAAACGCTCTCGGGTTCCCTGCGTTCTATCGTCGGTACCCTGAGCGTTGACGCGATCATCAAGGACCGGGCGCAGTTCGCAGCATCCGTCAAGGAAGAAGCCGAGCACTCGATGACCAACCAGGGTCTGGTAATCGATACCTTCCAGATCAAATCTGTCGACGACGCAGGCGGTTACCTGAAAAATCTTGGTCGACCGGAGGCTGCCCTGGTGGCACGGAACGCAAGTATTGCTGAAGCGAACTCCCAGCGTGAAGCAGCGGAAGCGAAGGCACTTGCGGATCAGAAGACGGCTGAAGCTGAGCAGAAACTGGCTCTCCGCCGTGCTGAACTGAAGCAGGAAACGGATGCACGCCAGGCAGAAGCGGACGCCGCCGGTCCTCTAGCCCAGGCCGACCAGCAGCAATTAATTATCCTCAAGAACCAGCAGGTTGTTGCCCGTCAAGCAGAGCTTCGTGAAAAGGAGCTCGACATCGAGGTCCGCAAGCCCGCCGACGCTGCTAAGTACAAGGTCGAAACCGAAGCAGCGGCTGACTTGGCACGGCGTACCCGCATCTCGGAAGCCACGAAGGTCGAAGCTGCCGCTGAACTCGAAACCCGCAAGCTCAGGGCTGCCGGTAACGAGGTCGAAGCGAAGGCTGTGGCAGCTGCGAACACCGCCAAGGGCAACGCCGAGACGGAGATCAACAAAATCCGTGGTCTTGCGGAGGCGGAGGTCACGAAGTCCAAGGGCATAGCGGAAGCTGATGTCATTGGACTTCGTGGTACGGCTGAAGCAGGAGCCATCGAAGCTCAGGCCAAGGCGTACAGCGAGTTCAACGAGGCGGCAATCCTGAATAAGCTTCTGGAGGTTCTGCCTTCCATCGCCAGAGAAATCGCCGCGCCGATGAGTGCGATCAGCAACATGACCGTCATCTCCAACGATGGAGCAGGTCAAGTGAGCAAGAATGTTTCCTCGGGTGTGCAACAGACCGCGCAGATGCTCAAGGACACCACCGGGTTTGATGTGATCGAGATGCTCAAGGGCTTCGGCAAATCAACCTCCGACGCAGAGACTCCGGGCACCGGAGATGGCGCGATCAAAGAACCAGCCCGGACCGCAGTCGTCAATGCCGCACTGAAGGAAGAGCCCGCCAAGTAATCCACCAAACAAGGAATTTCCCCGGGGCAGCAAGGGCGGTGGTTGCAATGGAGGCGTCAGCCGCCGACGGCAGGCCGGCGGGGCGCGCGGATGTACAGCGCCGTCCTTTCGCAGGTCATCGAGGTCGCGGGCGAGCCGGTCCATGCTGTGCACAACGACTGTGTCCCCGTCCCGGGCGAACCGCATTAATTCCGTGAGCTCCGACCTGGTAGTGTCCCTGGCCGAGGTTTTGTCCGTGAAGACCCGGTCCAGAACCTGGCCATCGAGCTGGCGCTTCTCGTTCTGGTCCAGCGTGCTCACCCGCACGTACTCGATCCGCTGTCCGGCCACTGTTGCTCCAGCCCTTCGGCTGTGAGTTGAGTTCTAGGCCCGTCCTACAGGGAAGCCAAGAACCCCGGGACGTCGCCCAGTTGCCGGAGGATGTTGGGACGGATGTCGTTGACTTTCAGGTCAAGCAGTACCAGACCATCTACCCGGCGCTCCACCGCCCAGCGCCGGTACTTCGAAATCTCTTCGTCTTACCGTATTACGACGCAATGCGGCGCTGTTCCGCGGGGTGGAAACTCAGCGTTAGCGAGGCCAGCTGCGAGGATTCGTGTCATGCCCTTTGGCTGTTAGGCCTTCACGCGCGCCAGGAAAGAGAGGCTCATGACACCATATTTTGATGTCGCCTCACGGGCCCTGCCGGAGAGGAATTCGTAACTGTTTCTTTCCTGCCGTTCGAGGATGAATCCGGCCTCGGCCATGGCGCTACGATATTCGTCAGCCTGGGCGGCGCCGCCGATGCACGCAGCCCAGAGATCCGCGTTGCACACAATCTGCGTGGTCAGGGGCCTCTCGGTGACGATATCGGCGAGCACAAAACGGCCGCCGGCACGCAGCACGCGGGCCGCCTCCCGGAAAACCTCCGGTTTGTCCGCTGACAGGTTGATCACGCCGTTGGAGATGACGCAGTCAAAGCTGGCGTCCGGGAACGGGAGATGTTCAATGTAACCGCGGGTGAAGGTCACCTGAGGGAATCCTGCTTCCATCCGCAGGCGCTCTGCTTTCTCCAGTTGCTCCTCCGTCATGTCAAGGCCCACGACCCGACCCGAGGTGCCCACGGCGGTGGCTGCCGCGAAGACGTCCGTCCCGGAGCCAGAGCCCAGGTCCAGGACGCGTTCTCCGGGCGAAAGGTCCGCCAGATCGAAGAAGTATCCGACGCCGGCAAAGGACTCGAGGGCAGATGGAGGTACGTGGTCCAGAAGCCAGCCCGGGTAACCCAATTCTTCGGCGAGTCCGCGGCCCGTCCTGAAGTGATACCTGCCGGTTGGGTACTGGGCCACCGCGCGGTAGACCTCCTTGACCTTGGCCTCAAGCTCCGCTCGGTTCACCGTCTCAGTCGTCATGTTCATCGTTAGCCCCGTTCACTGGATCTCGAGGGAGGTTTCAACGTTGACCGGGTTTACCAGGCAATCCCGGACCGGGGACGTTTTTTGGACGTACCGGCACAGGTCCTGAAGTTGTTCAGGTGTGGCGTTGGGGCTGGACACCCGGGCCTTAGCGCGGATAGTGGTGAATCCTGGCCGTTGCCCGTCCAGACCCAGGAAGGGTCCTACATCCAGATCGCCTTCAACATCGAACTCCAGGGCGGTCAGCTCGAGGCCTTGAGCGGCTGCGTTGGCCGCATAGCCCACGGCGTAGCAGAAGCCCAGCGCCTGCAGAAGGAGTTCGACGGCGTTTGGACCGGCATTGTTGCCGAGAAGAACCGGGGGTTCGTCCCCCTCCAGCACGAAGGGCGCGGTCCGGCTTTCGTCAACATGTCCCGCTTGGCTGAAGCGGAAGATCTTGCCGCTGTTGCGCGTCCCATCCCGCCAGGTGCTGGTTGCCCTGAAAGTGAAGGTCCCCAAGGTGGGGTCAGTTTTGACAGCGTCAATGGTGGCCAGCAACCCTTCCACATCAATGCCATTCTGGCTGGCGGCTATGTTTGTCATCGCTGGTGCTCCTTTTGGCTGTCCGCCCGGGCCGGGCGCCGCTTTATCAAGTGATTCCTTGAATACTTGAATAGGACACCCTGTGGGTATAGGTTGTCAAGCATCAGCTGATGAGGCACGAGGACGGAACCGTCAATGGGAAGCAGACAGGCAAAAGATGCGCTGTTCGACGCCTTCGCGTCGGTAGCTAAAGTGCTCGGCAGCGGCCGTCGCGCGGAGATCGTGGACGTCCTTGCCCAAGGGGAACGTTCCGTTGACGAACTGGCCGAAGAAATCGGACAGACCGTTGCCAACACTTCCCAGCACCTGCAACAGCTCCTGCGGTCCGGACTAGTCTCGACCCGGCGCCAGGGGACACGAATCTACTACCGCTTGAGCAGCGCCGCGGTGGCGGAACTCTGGGCAGCTGTCCGCCGCGTAGCGTCCGAGCACGTCGCCGAGCTTGACCGGCTCGCACGCACCTACCTTGGGGACAGATCTACGCTGGATACCCTCACCCAGGCGGAGTTGACCGAGCGGATGGCCGCCGGTGACGTGGTGGTCCTCGACGTGCGCCCTGAGCCGGAGTTCCGCGCTGGCCATATCGCCGGTGCTGTCTCCATTCCGGTAAAACAGCTTGCAGCCAGGTTGGGCGACCTCCCGTTTGGCCAGACCGTCGTCGCGTATTGCCGGGGCCCGTACTGTGTCTTCGCTGACGAAGCAGTTCGCATCCTGCGCCGGCAGGATATTCCCGCTGTACGGCTGGAGGACGGTTATCCCGAGTGGGCTGGGGCCAACCTGCCCGTCGCGCCTGGAACGGACCGCGCAGCAACCGACCTGGAACCTGCAGCGCCAACCCAGGGGGCGTCACTCCGTGGCCAGGCTTGACCTCACCCCGGTCATCGACAAAGGAATGGGGAATTCCACCTACATCCTCGACCTCGGCAACTGGCGCGCCGCGGTGGTGGATCCGGAACGGGACGTCCGCGAGGTGCGTGGATGCGCCGCGCGCCTTGGCCTGAACATCGGCTACGCAGTGGAAACGCACCTTCACGCCGACTTCATCTCCGGTGCCAGAGAATTGGCCGTTACCGACGGCGCAGCGGTTCTGGCCCCGGACTTTGGGCCCCGCGGGTTCCCTTACACGGCACTGCAGGACGGCGACTTCGTCCAACTCGGGCCATTAGGGCTGCGGGCACTTGCTACCCCTGGCCATTCCCCGGAACACCTCTCCTACCTGATCCTGGGCGCCGGATCCATTGCCGGCGTTTTTTCGGGCGGTTCTCTGATGGTTGGCACTGCCGGCCGTACCGACCTGGTGAGCACGGACCAGACGATCCCTTTGGCCCGCGCCCAGTACCACTCGCTGCAGCGGCTGATGGAGCTGCCCGACGAGACGCCGGTGTGGCCCACGCACGGCGTCGGCTCCTTTTGCTCGGGCGCCGTCGGCAGGGACCGCGTCACTACGATCGGCAGGGAACAAGCCACAAACCCGCTGCTGCAGGTCACTGGGGAAGATGCTTTCGTTGAGGCTCTTCTCGGTTCGCTCGGAACGTTCCCCGGCTACTTCCTGCGCCTGGCCGAGGTCAACAAACAGGGCCCGGCCGTTCTAGGCACTGCACCGCCCCTGGCTGGCCTCACCGCTGACCGTGTCCAGGAGATGCAGGAGCAAGGCGCACAGGTGGTGGATGTCCGTCCGGCAGCCGACTTCGCCGCCGCCCATATCCCCGGCTCACTGTCCAATCCCCTCCGCCCGGCATTCGCCACGTGGCTGGGCTGGCTGATAGACCCAAATAAACCCGTTATCATCGTCCGGAACCCGGGGCAGGAACCTGAGGACATTACCTGGGCGGCCGCCAAAGTGGGATTCAATAACCTTGCGGGAGAACTCGCTGGCGGAATGGCGTCGTGGACCGCCGAGTCGGGTTCAGCCCCGGCGGAAACGAACGTCCGGCTGTCCCCGGCCCGCCTGCTGCCTCCGGAGGCAAACTTCCTGGACGTCCGGCAGGCAGGCGAATACGCCGCCGGGCATGTCCCGGGCGCACGGAACATCGAGCTCGGTGCCCTGGCCAACCACCTTTCAGAGGTACCGGACGGGCCGCTGTTGGTGATGTGTGCGCACGGTGAACGTGCCATGACCGCCGCCAGCATCCTCACCGCCCACGGCTGGCGCGATGTCAGCGTACTGAACGGCGGACCTGACGATTGGCGGAAAGCGGCGGGCATCGATTTGCAGAACAACGGATGAAGCAGTCGAGCAGACAAGACGTCCCAACAAACTGGCCGTCGAGTTCTTAGTACCGCGAGCACGGTCCCGGGAACGAAGGCCGCGCCCATTCCTGACTGGTCAAAGCTTTGCCGAGGGACCACGTCGACGTCCTTTTGCCAGGACGCGTCGCGATGTCCGGAACCGTCGACATGATTGCTGCAGAACGCAGCGTCTTTTGGATGATCCGGGACAACGGCGCCGGCAGGACCATGGTCTGTATCGGCGACGACGTCGACGTCACCAAGATTTCGCTGACCAAGTTCGGAAAGCTGCAAACGGACGCAAGCGAATATCTTCGTGGCGACCGTTATTAACATGCTTGCAGCCGAAGGGTTCTCTACTATCGGGGGTTGATATCTTGATTAGCAGAGATTCGTTAAGCCATCTGCCCCCGCGTGGGAGTGGTCACCAGTACCGTCAAGAACGGCAATTAGCTGAGCAGCCATGACTTATGGAGCTTGGGGCGAACACACCACAATGGCGGCAGGAAACCGCTTCTTTTCGGGGCCCTCCCCTACATGATTTAGAAGGACGATAACGGACCTTCTGTCGATCTACTCGCGGAGGTATTGGCGGAGTCCGGGGATTGCGAAGTCCACCTTGCCGTAGCCCGCGGATTCGATCAGACCTGCGGCGATGAGCCTGTTCCGGTATTTGGAAACAACGTTGGGCTTGGCCTTGAGGATGGCGCCGATCTGACCGGCGGCAGAGGGGCCGTCCTGGGCGGCCATCGCGTGCAGGAACTCGCGGTCTCTGTCCGAGATGTCCGACAGTGCTGACTCGACGACCACCAAGGTGTTTCGTCGTTGGGCGGCAGCGATTCCACGCTGAACGTGGCTCTGGTCCAGTTTCCATCCTGTCTTGCTCGCTTCCAGCCAGAGGTAGTAGCCCACCAGTTGGATCAGGAAGGGATACCCCTCGGTGGCTTCGGCTGCCTTATTGATGAGGTCGGGGGAGATGCTGATGCCTCCCTGGCTGAAGAGCTCGCTGTACGATGCGCTGACTTCCGCGATTGCTGCTTCGTGGAGATTGATCCTGTCGGCCCGCCGCAGGAAGGTGGCAACGCCTTCATTGAGGAGGTCGGACACCGCTGACGGCAGGCCGGCGAAGATCAGGCCGATGGGCAGCCCGTCGCGGATGAAGTGCTGGACGTCGGCGGCCAGCTGGGCGATTTCCGTCCTGTCGACGGCATGTATCTCATCAATGGTGATAACGAGTCCTGTGCCTTTCGCATCCAGCAGGCGCAACAGTTCGTTCCCGGTCCGGCGCCAGTCAACAGACCGTTCCGGAGGGAGTTGGGTTGTCAGTCCGAACCCGGCAGCGGAGAAAGCGGTGATCTTCCGGGATGGAGGCCCGTCCCCGAGTTCGTCGAGGAGGCGGAGCATGTCGTCGCCGACCCCGGCGAGGAAGCCTGGCGTGGCTGTCCGGGATATCACGGCCCATCCGTGATTCCGGGCGATGCCTTCGGCTTCGCTCAACATGGCTGTCTTGCCGATGCCCCAGGAGCCGGTGATGATGGTCAAGAGCCCTGGCGCGCCGGAACCCTGCTGGAGGCCGTACTCGAACTCGTCCAGCAGCCCGGCCCGCCCGACCAGCTCAGGAGGTGTGGCTCCGGCCGTCGGTTTGAAGGGGTTCTGCACGGCACCCTCCCTAGGTGAAACTAAGTGAAACGGGTGAAAGTGGTGAAACTCCAGCCACGATAGGCCGACCCTTGACCAGAAGCAAGACGGGCCCAGGGGAGGCAGTAGCATCGGGGCCATGACCGGGGAAGAGAACTACATCGAGCACGCGCTCCACGTCAGCCAGGAATTGACCGGCCTAAGCCTGGAGTAGCTAGGGTTCGAACCCCGGTTGGAGGATCTGACCGAGGACCAGCGGAACCGACTGGACGCTGATGATCTCGAATGGATAAGTTCAATCACCCCGGAGCAGCGCGACCAGAGCCTGTTCCAGGCAAAGCTGCTGGCCGGCGCCCTCTGGGAGGCCTCCGCCGTCCTGATAGACCAGCTCTTCGAGGATCTTAACGGCCTGCTGAAGCTTGACCGGATCGACCGCCAGGACACCGCCAACATCTTCGTCCTGTCCGGACTGCCACTCCGACAGGCTGATAAATACGACGCCCGGTTCGCCCAACAGTTCCTCGTCATCGCTACGGACATGACCGGGGCGCTGATCCGCGGATGGACCCGCCCGTCATGCGTGGCCCAGGAACTCGCGCTCCGCTGCCTTTTTGACCAGGTCGAGATCATCCAGGACCTGTACAACTTGGACCTTCCGGACGGCTGGCGGGGCCTGCTGGAACAACACATGCTCGAAGACACCGACAGCGAGATGCTCTACCAGAACGCCATGGACGGCTTCGAAGGCGACATCGAGCTGAACATGCAACTGGGCTTAGCACCCATGAAAGTCGAGGACTGGTTCGAGCCCTTCAACGACGCCTCCCTCCCGCCCTATGTTCGCTGAAACCCGCGAATCCCCCCCTCTGCCACGGTTTTCGAATCGCCGATAATGGATACTCCGTCTACCTGGCGAGGCTCGGACAAGCTGCGCTGGGTGGCTCTGTTCCGTCCACAGTGGTTATCCACGGCTGGATATAGGGAGCTCCTGGATTAGTTCCCGGAGTAGCAGTAGCGGTGGATAACCCACGAGAATTGTCCCTGGCTGTGGGCGGCGGCCGGACCCAGCCTCTCGGTGGACTCGGATTTAAGTCCCTTATTTGGGGCACAAGCAAGGCGCCCTGTCTCAGGTTGGGTGTGCTGAAACAGGACGCGGTCATGGAATGTGGCGGTAGTGCTCGTCGTCTCGCAACTAATGATGACTGTCAATGCGAGACAGCGAGCCGCGATACATACTTGCAAGAATCGACCGGTCCCGGTATTCACGCTGTGGGCACGCAGCATTCCACACAGTCGCTGAGACGCCTCGTATCCCAAGTGCTTCAAGACAGCGCGGCAGGAGCGGACAGCTGATATGTCAGCCGGTGCGGGTCGCGTTCTTCCGCAGTGAAGGAGTGGAACCATGATCGACTGGGTTAGCGTGTCGGACCGCTGCTGAGTTGAATGGGCGCGGCACGCTTTGGTTGGGTGGCTTCCGGACCGGTTGTGGCGGCTTCCGGTGCTGGCATTACCTCAGCTGTGGAACTGGGAGTGGCCCTGCCTGTGACTCCGTGGTTGACTACGAATGGCTGGAAAGTGTCAGCGACGACCTGTTCAGCGGAGGCAATTGGAGGCAGCTGCTGCTCCTTAAGAAGGAACCTGCTGGGCAGTAGCCGGCGCCTGGCTTGTGGCAGGCGTAGAACTACGCAGATCGCGAATGTAAGGAGAGAACGATGGAATACATGCCGCAAAACGTTTCGGTCGTTGCCCGGGTCCGCCCCCTGTCCTTTGCCGCAAGATTGGTAGCGGTAGCCGCTGTTATTACCGGTGTTGCCTTCCTCAGCGGGTGCCAGGAGCAGCCGCAGGAGACGCCCGGAGGAACAGAAATCGAGGAGGTCCACCTTGATACCTTCCGAGATGCCGGTGATGAACTGGAGTACAAGGAAGTCACTGTTCAGGGCCAAGTCGTGAAAGAGATTTCACCTTCTGCCTTTTCCATCGGGGATCCGGATGACCCCGGGGTCGACGAACTCTTTATTGTTGACAAGTCCGGTACCGCAGGCGTTGAACCCGGTATGAAGGTTAATGTTAGGGGCATTGTCTACATCGGCTTTGACGTATCAGAAATTAAACAGAGCCACGGAGTCGAGTTAGATCCGGCCTTGGAGCAGGAGTGGGAGGGCGACTCCTACATTGTGGCCTCCAATGTGGATGCCCAAGAATAATTCGCCTCATTTTCAGAACGCTCTCGGGCAGCAGGTGCAGGAAGACGTAGGCCATGCCCAGTGCGGCGACGGAACGCATCCAGCGCCCCCGGGACCGGAGGCAATTTGAATAGGGGGTCCGTTAGGTGCATCCTGCCGGGGCAACAGCTCATCCAACCGCCTTTAGACGCTGACGGCCGTATGAGGCTCAATGGTTTCCATGCCGGTCCTCCGGTGCAGGCTCATGCAGGTGTTTCCTCGTGTTGTTGTTTGCGTTCCGGCTCATGGTGCTGGAGCCAGCTGCTCAACGGCGCGCTCGAGAGTCCATGCACCAGCACGGACAGGGCAATTGCCAAGGTGGTGTAAACGAAGATGTCATGGTTGCCTGTATGCCGCTCAGCCAAGGTGCCATAGAACAAAGCTGATACACCCACCGGGCCGAACCAGCTCAAAAACGCCGTCTCCGCGCGGTCGTGCAGCCCCCGCAGCAACGGGCGCAGAACCCACAAGGCCACCAGACGGCGCAGCAGCACTGCGGCCAGCAGCACTACCGGCACTGCCCAGCCCAGCCGGGCCCAATCAGAAAACGGCAGGGCCAAACCGATCAGGACAAAGATCGGCAGCAAGACAAACCTGCTGACCGCGTCATCAATCCTGTCCTGCTGGTCTTCATCGCTTTGGGGTATGACCTGGCCAAAAACGGCGGCAGCGACAAACACGGCAAGGACCGCGTCCGTGCCGACCAGCTTTCCTGCACCCAGCACCGCCAAACCCAGTGGTACAAGAAAACCCAGGTAGGAGCTCTCCTCCATCAATCCCCGGCTCTTCACAGCCACAAACAATTTTCCCAGTAGATAGCCTGAGACAGCCCCGAATATGGCCGCTCCCACTACTTCCCACAGCAGGACCTTGGTGCCCAGCTCGGTCCAGGCAATATCGGGCTTTGTCAGCAACAGCACCGGCAGCATGACGAACAGGTAGCCTGCCCCGTCGTTGATGCCGCTTTCGGACGAGAGGTTATGGCGGACCCTTTCCGGGATCCGCTGCTCGGCCAAAGAACCGGTAACTACAGGTGTAGTCACTACTGGGTCAGTCGGGGTGATGATCGCCGCCAGCAGCAGTGCCAGCAGGAACGGCACTCCCAGCAGCCACCACATCAGACCTGTAGCGACAACCAGCATTAGGGCCATACCGGCGCCAATGATCAGCGTGATCCAGCGGACGTTGGCCCCAGTAGCCGTGGGGCAACCGTAAAGCCACACCGGCGAGACCTATCCCCAGGGTGATCCGCGCCGCCTGCTCCAGCAAGGTATTGGAGGGGACGCCGAAGTCCTCCATACGCAACAACCCCAAGGCATAGGGGCCAATTAACACTCCGAACGCCAAAGCCAGGACCGGTCCCGGCAGGCTCCACCGTTGCAGCCCGGATGAGAACGCGGAAAGCACCAGGATCAGGCCCGCGAACAGGGCCAGTACGAGATTTATGTGCGCCATCTACCTCACACCATCCTCTACTTGAGCTGTGTCACCCACGGGACGGAACCGGTCAGTACGCCCCACAAAAATACACAGTAGCCTTACCATCCGGGGCGAAGGCAACCGCGGCCGGAACCTGATTTGCTCATAGGCGCCCTCGCCCGCCACATGCGAGGCAGCGGCCAATGGGACGCCTTCATCACCATCAAACACCGCTGAACATCACAGGAGGAACAGGTTCACCCGCCAACGCCACCGGCACGCACATCACCGCCGGCAACGTCCCGTTCACCGCCGCTGATCTCGCCCACATCGCACGGCTGGCAGAGGCAGCCCAATTCCGCCCCGTTATCGACCGGGCCTTCGACCTCACCGACATCGCCCAAGCACACCGGCACGTCAGCACAGGCCGGAAACGAGGCAACGTCGTTGTGCGAGTCACTGTTCCATCCACGCGCCAGCCGTCGGGCCAAACCAGGAGACGGCTTTCCATCCTGGCAGCCCTCAAAAGTGCCGTGAACCTATACTTGGCTCTCACGACCAGGAGCTAGTCAAGGCAGAGAACATAACAACAGGCGGACCTCACACTGTCCGGGACCGCCTTAACCACGAGGACGCACATGAGCGCAGAACTTGCCCAGGGCATCGACCGTTTCACCGTGACACAGAAGCTCACCCTGATGGTGAACCGGTACGACATACGTTCCGTGACCGGAGACGGGCAACCTGGGCACCTGCTCGCCGTCGCCCAGCAGAAGCGGGCCGCTTTCAAGGAGCAAGTGACCTTCTACCAGGACGAGTCAAGGACCATACCGCTTTTCTTCTTCAAGGCGCGGCAACGCCTCGACCTCGGCGCGACGTACGACGTGCTGGACCCTAATGGACAACCGATCGGCAGCTTCCGAAAAGACTTTGGCAAGTCCCTATTGCGATCGACCTGGCACCTCGAAGCGTCCGGGCTCAAAGTCACCGGAAGCGAACGCAGCCTCGGCGTGGCCATCGGCCGGCGCATATGGGAAGCGACACCTCTGGGCGACGCCATCCCTTCGCCCTTCCGCTTCCACTTCGACTTTGTCGACTCGAACGGAGAAGTGCTCATGACATCAGAACGGGGACGGTCCCTTCGCGACCGATACCTCATCACCCTCCCAGGCGCACGACTCGATGGCCGGGTTGCGGCGGCGATGGCAGTGGCGTTGGATGCTCTCCAGTCCCGCTAGAGCCGTCAAAACGATAGGAGACGCTATGTCGCCCTTCAGGGGTGGCGGAAGCTGTCATCGATCAGGAGATTTGGTCGACTGAAGCTTCGTGGGGGAGGCTGCGCCTTATGGGGATCAATCAGTCTTGGTCAGGCCCGTCATTTCGGCACTGACTTTCCATAGGTGTGCCTCCGTGGCCCGGTCGTAACTGGCCTTCGAGGATCGGCGGGGCTTGCGTTGGGCGAAGAAGCGTCCATTGACGTCGCTGAGGTCAGGTGCCGAGGCCAGATAGATCATGGTTGCTGGCGCACCTCTTGACGCACAAAACTAATAGGGTTAGTTTTGTCCTAATCCTGTTAGTTTGGCTGAGGGCGAACGGAGGACTCAATGGTGGAGCGGGCAATTCTGGACTATGGCGGCAACGTGCAGTTCCTTGGGGTGGGCGAGGGTCGGGTGGCCTATGAGGTGCGGGGCGAAGGTCCTCTTGTTCTCTGCGTTCCCGGGATGGGCGACCTTGGACGGGTCTACCGCTTCCTCACCCCGGACCTGGTCGGGGCAGGGTTCCGTGTTGCCGTTATAGATCTGCGTGGGCACGGCGCCAGTGATGCCACCTTCAGCAAATACGACGATGTTGCCACCGGACAGGACATATTGGCCCTGGTTGAGCACTTAGGGGCTCCGGCGCGAGTGATTGGAAATTCGATGGGTGCCGGTTCTGCCGTGTGGGCAGCAGCGGAACGGCCGGATCTGGTCGAGCGGCTGGTGCTGATTGGCCCCTTTGTCCGGGACATACCCATGAAGCCCGTGCAGCGGCTGCTGTTCCGGCTTGCGTTGTTAAGACCGTGGGGGCGGCGGGTGTGGCGGGCCTATTTCCCCGCCTTTTATCCGGGCCGGAAGCCGGCTGATTTCCAGGAGCACCTGGCCGCCATCGACGCCAGCCTGCGCCGACCCGCATACTGGCGGGCGTTCGTGAAAACAACCCGCACCACCCATGCCCCCGCGGAGGCCCGGCTCACCGCAGTACAGGCCCCGTCTCTGGTGATTATGGGGGAGAAGGACCCTGACTTTCCGGACCCGGTGGCGGAAGCTGAACTGATCGCGGGCAGGCTTGATGGCCAGGTGATGATGGTCCCCGGTACCGGACACTATCCTCAGGCACAGGATGCAGACGCCGTTTCACCTTCTGTCATTTCCTTTTTGCAGGGCCGTCGGACCAGTGCCTAGGGCTGGACTGGACCGGTCACGGGTAGTCGCGGCGGCCGCAGTTGTGGCTGATGACGCCGGGTTTGAGCGGTTTACCTTGGCCATGGTCGCTAAAAGCCTTGGCGTCCGCCTGCCAAGCCTCTACAACCACATCGAAAGCCTGGAGGCTCTCCGGGGCGAGATCGCCATCCAGGCTATGAATGAACTGGCCGGCGTTCTGTCATCGGCTGCGGCTGGCCGTTCCCGCGGTGAGGCCCTCCACGCCGTCGCCCACGCCTACCGGGAGTACGCACTGAAATGCCCTGGCCGGTACTCGGCAACGATCCGTGCCCCGATTCCGGATGACGCAAAGCATAATGCCGCAGCGTCGGCCGTGCTGGATGTCATGCTCGCCGTCCTCCGGGGATACAACCTTGAAGGCGACGATGCCGTTGACGCCATCCGGGCAATCCGTGCAGCAATGCACGGCTGGGCTGAACTCGAAAAAGGAGGAGCTTTCGGAATGCCGCAGGACGTAAACCGCAGCTACCAGCGACTCATCACCGGCATCCACGCAACACTGTCCCTTCATGACAGGTCGCGGCCGGCCGAGCCGTTGTCTGTTTAGCAGCACGCCACCCTGAGAACATGAAGGAGAGCACATATGAACACCTCCGCACGCATACGGCGCTGGACTGCCGGTGCAGCGCTGGTAGGGGCCTGGCAGGGTTATTGGATCGCATACGCTACTGCCGGGTTGAGTTCTCGGCGCATCGCAGATGAAAGTCAGGACCTACAGTTCGGGTGCGTCTAGTTGTATTGACCATGGACGTTAGTGACGGTCGGCGTGGTTTGGTGACATGAAGAAGACCTCCGGGTGGAGTGGGGCTTGTCTAGAGTCCAATTCCACGCACGGAGGTCTTCATGTCCCACCCTAACGCTCTTCTGACCCCTCGTGGCCGGCTGCAGCTCGCGCAATGTGTCGTTGACCAGTGTTGGAGTCTTCGCCGGGCTGCAGAGCGGTTCCAGGTCTCGGTTCCCACTGCGGCTCGTTGGGCACAGCGCTACCGCTTACACGGTCCGGCTGGGATGGAGGACCGTTCCAGCCGCCCGCACTCTTCTCCCCGGCGGACGGCAACGCGTACTGAGCGGAGGATCATCGCTGTGCGTGTGAACCGGCGGTGGGGCCCTGCCAGGATCGGATACCTGCTGGGCATCCACCCCTCCACCGTGCACCGTGTGCTGTCCCGCTACCGGCTGGCAAGACTGACCTGGCTGGACCGTGGCACCGGGAGGGTGATCCGCCGCTACGAACACGACAGGCCCGGGGACCTGGTCCATGTCGACATCAAAAAGCTTGGCCGGATCCCGGACGGCGGCGGGCACAGGGTTCTGGGCAGGGTCGCTGGCTGGAAGAACAAGACAGGCAGCACGGCCAACCGCAGGCCCGGCTACCACTATCTCCATAACGCTGTTGATGACCATTCACGCCTTGCGTACACCGAAATCCTGGGAGACGAGACAAAGGAAACGGCAGCAGCCTTCTGGCAGCGCGCCAACGCCTGGTTCCGGGCCCAAGGGATCACTGACCAGCGGGTCCTGACGGACAACGAAAACTGCTACCGGTCCAGGGCCTTCGCTCAAACCCTGGGCCCGGACATCAAGCACAAACGCACTCGCCCCTACCGCCCACAAACGAACGGCAAGATCGAACGGTTCAACCGCACGATGCTCGAGGAATGGGCCTACACCCGGCCCTACCGCTCGGAGGCCGAGCGTGTTGCCGCTTTCCCCGACTGGCTCCATGCTTACAATCACCACCGAGCCCACACTGCACTCAAAGGTCAGACGCCGGCCAGCCGCGTCACCAACCTCTCAGGTCAATACATCTAGTTGGGGTGTTCCTTAACTGGACGTACGTACATACGGAACGCGAGCTGGGTTTCCGGAAATGGCGACTCCCGCTACCTACCGTGCCGCGTTCGCCACAACTTTGTCAGACCGTGGGCTGACTTGGAAGCGGTATTTGCAGCACCTGGAGTTAGCGTATGGCCTTCGTCACGGAGACTGTGCGCGGAGCTTGGAATGACAGCAAATGGATCCACTCGGGCTCGCGGTCGTGTAGTTGGATCAAGGGGAGAGTTGTGGCCGTTTCCTGAACTATGACGGTGGCCTCCAGTTCTGCGAGCTTGGCGCCGAGGCAGCGGTGGATGCCGGCGCCGAAAACCAGGCTGAAATTGGTTGCTTGTTTATTCTGGTCAGTCTGCCAAGGTGGCAATGGGCTCTCAGGTGAAGCTGGTGAGGTGATGGGGTTGCCGCTTAGCTCAAGGAGAATCTCAGTCCCGGCCGCGACGGTTTCGTCACCGAGGTTCGTGTCTTGGGCTGCGACCCGGCGCCAGGTGGGTACGGATGATTCGCTCACAAGGACGTGCCGGACGGCCGCGTTAGAGCCTGCGTGGGATGCGGCGTCATCCCAGACGAAGGGGGTGGATCCCTCCAGGAGGCGGAACAGGGTGGTGCTTATCAGCTGGGTGGTTGTTTCCTGTCCGGCGATGAGCAGGAAGTAGCCGAGTGAGCAGATTTCGGGAGTGGACAGTCCGTGTTCGGCTAGGGATTTGAACAGGTTGCGCCCGGCGGATTTGCTGGATTCTGCAACCAGCTGCCGGATCCAGACATAAAAGCCGGCGGCACTGTGGGCGAGTTCCAGTTGCCTGCTTTCATCGGGCCAGCCCCAAAACAGCTCCATGGAATCGCGGCCCCACTGCTTGAGATCAGGAAGATCTTGTACGGGCAGCCCGAGGAGTTCGAGCATCACCACTGCCGGTGGAAAGGCGGCCACGGCCTGCACAAGGTCTGCTGACCCGAAAGACTCGAGCTGGTCAGCGGCGGTCCGGGCCGCTTCCTGTGCCAGTTCGCGGATCCGCGGCTCCATGGCAGCCACTGTTGCCGGTGTAAAGAAGCCAGCCACCACCTTCCGAATACCGGCATGCGTTGCGGTGTCGTTGCTGGCCAGGACGGGGGGCAAGGCAAAACGGACTCCCTGCAGCACGCGCAAGGCAGGCCCGTCCAGCGGGGTCACCGCAATCAGCGCATTTGCTGGGCTGAAATCGGACGGCCGCTGTAACACGTCACGGACGGCAGCCGGGTTTCGCACCACCAGGTATGGGCAACGGCTCGATTCGTCGGCTGGCGTCAGCCGGGAACCTTCCGCCTTTGTCCTTGCGGCACCCGCGGCTGCCGCCGCCATCGACGCCGGGGTCATGCCGACAGTCCATTCAGCCAGGCAGCTGCGCCGGCACGGAAATCCGCGGGGGACAACTCTGATGCCCGCTCCGGGAGGGCCCCGAGGAAGGGTACCCGAAGCGATCCAAGCACCTGCCGGTTGCTATGGTGCACCAAGCCTGGAACGCGGGGCCAGCTTCCCAGCACTACCCCCAGGAGCTGCAGTTTCCGTGCGGCCAGGGCTTCGAGGGTCAGGGCGGTGTGGTTCAGGGTTCCCAGGGTTGGCCGGGCAACGAGAACAAACGCCGCCGACAATAGGGATCCGAGGTCGGCCAAGGTGCCGCCCCCGCAATCCAGTTCCACCAGGAGGCCGCCCGCACCCTCAACCAGGACATGCTGGTGCGAGGCCGCAAGCTCACGGACGCGGTCCGCATGAACGTCCAGATTCGGCAGCCGCTTTCCTTCGGCGGCGGCAGCGGTGGCTGGTGCCAAGGGCTCCTGCAGGACGACTCCGGTTTCGGCAGTCACCGCACCGGCGAGCCGGACAATTTCAGCCGTGTCGGAGTCACCGTTGGCGGCTCCTGATTGACATGGTTTGTAGACCGCAACGCTGCGGCCCGCTGCCTGCAGGACGGCGGCGAGGGCCGCCGTCGTGATTGTCTTTCCGACGCCGGTGTCCGTTCCCGTGATGAGGATGACTGCGGGCAGATTCATATAAGTTCCTCCAAAATGCCGCGCAGCACGGCGCAGCTGTCTTCGATTTCCTTGGGTTTCAGGGTGGCGCGGGCGGTAAGCCGCAGCCGCGGGACACCGTCAGGCACCGATGGGGGGCGGAAGCAGCCGATACGGACCCCAGCGTTGCGCGCTGCCGCGGTGGCTGCCAGGGCTGATTCCACGGACGGCATTGCGATGCACCGGAGGGCCCCAGCCGTCCGGGCGGATGACGTCGGGCCGTCGCTGGCACGGGCTCCAATGGTCGGTGCGAGCCCTGCCGCCAGAGACGCTGCGTTGCTGCGGACAGTCTCGGCCCGCCACCCTTCGTCCCTGATGATCCGCACCGCGGCGAGGGCCGCAGCGGCGGAGGCCGGTGCCAGCCCGGTGTCGAAGATGAAGCTGCGCGCCCGGTTGACCAGGTGCTCCCGCAACAGTCCTGATCCCAGGACAGCCCCGCCCTGGCTCCCCAACGCTTTGGACAGCGTCGCCGTCACAATCACGTTCGGGTGCCCGGCCAGCAGAGTCCCTGCTACCGAACCGCGGCCCTGGAACTGGCCAGTGCCGGTGACGCCGAGGCTGTGTGCCTCGTCGATGAGCAGCACCGCGTCGTGTTCCTCGGCCAGGGACAGCAAACCGGCCAGCGGCGCGTCATCGCCCAGGACGCTGTAGATGGACTCGACGACGATCAACGCACGCGGCTCGCACCGTCCGGCCAGCAACCGGCCGGCGTCCTGCACGCTGTTGTGGGTGAAAGATTCAACGCGGGAGCGGCTGAGCCGGAAGCCATCGATCATCGAGGCATGGCAGTGTTCGTCCGCTACGATCACCGTCCCGGGACCGCCCAAGGCAGTGATCGCACCGATGTTGGCCAGGTAGCCGGAGGAGAACACCAGCGCCGTTTCCATCCCGGCCAGTGCTGCCAGCTCCTGTTCGAGGTCCAAGTGCAGCCCGATTGTGCCTGCCACGAGGCGCGAGGACGTGGCGCCGGCACCCCATGTCTTTGCGGCATCCGCAGCTGCCCGGGCAACCCGGGGATCCGCCGCAAGGCCGAGGTAGTCGTTGCTGGCGAGGTCGATAAACCTTTCGTCTGCGGTGCGGGGGAGCGGGCGGCGGACCAGGCCGCGGCGCTCCCGGATGGCGGCCTGCCCCTCAAGCCACTGGGTCATTGACCGGCTCATGCCGGACCTCCGGAACGCGCCGGGACGCGCTCGTGGACTTCGGCAACGGCCGCCGTCATGCCAGCAGCGATCAGGTCAATGTCTTCCAGGGTGCTGATATATGGGGGCATGGTGTAGACGAGGTTCCGGAACGGTCGCACCCAGACTCCATGCCTGATTGCGGCAGCGGTGACCGCGGCGACGTCCACGGCGTCATGCAGTTCGATGACTCCGACGGCGCCGATGCTGCGGACTTCCCGCACGGCCGCCAGACCAAGCGCCGGAGCCAGCCCGGCTTCCAGGCGTGCGCCGATGCGGGCCACGTCTGCCCGCCAACCGCCGCCGGCGATCATGCCCAGGCTCGCGTTGGCCACCACGCATGCCAGCGGGTTGCCCATAAATGTGGGACCGTGCAGCAACATGCCGGCAGAGCCGTCAGAAACGGTCGCGGCCACATCCGCCGTACAGAGCATGGCAGCCAGGGTCAGGTAGCCGCCCGTAAGGGCCTTACCCACGCACATGATGTCCGGCACCACGCGGGCATGATCGGCCGCGAACAGCTCACCGGTACGACCAAAACCGGTGGCAATCTCATCGAAAATGAGCAGCAGCCCAAACCGGTCCGCCACCTTCCGCAACACCGACAGGCACTCGGCCGGGTACGCGTGCATGCCGCCGGCACCCTGCAGGACCGGTTCAACGATGATCGCGGCGAGCTGTGTGGAATGCGCAGCCGCAGTCTTCGTCAGCTCGGACGCCCAGGCCTGGATGGATTCGGGAGTTGCTGACGCCGCTGCCGGGGGACGGGGCGCAAAGAAATTCCCGGCGAGCAGTCCCGGGAACGCTGAATGCATGCCGTCGACGGGATCGCACACGCCCATCGCCGCGAACGTGTCGCCGTGATATCCGCCACGGAGGCTCAGGAACCGTTGCCGGTGCGGGTGCCCGGAGGCGGTCTGGAACTGCACTGCCAGCTTCAGCGCGACCTCCACGGCAACCGAGCCCGAATCGGCCAGGAACACCCGCTCCAGGTGCGGCTGCCCGGGCGCTGCCGGAGCCATGTCCACCAAGCGCTCCGCCAGTTCCACCGCGGGGGCGTGCGTCAGGCCGCCGAACATGACGTGGCTGAACTTCTCCAGTTGCCGCTTCGCCGCGGCGTCCAGCACGGGATTGCGGTAGCCGTGGATCACGGACCACCACGAGGACATTGCATCCACCACTTCGTGGCGCGTGCCGTCCTCGGCGCGCAGCCGCAGCCGCACGCCGTCGGCCGCCTCCACCTCCCACAACGGAAGGTCTTGTGAGGCGGGAGCGTAGGGATGCCACAACCGCGCCCGGTCACGCTGGATCAGGCCTCCGCCGATCATGATGCAAGCACCCCATGGCGGGAACACTCGGCCGTCCAGCCCAGCGGGGTCACCTGGACTTTCATCCGGCGCCGGCACCTGGCGCAGTACCGTGGCGGCTCCATTGCCAGGCGTTCCCCGCAGCGTTGATGAAGGCCCGACGGCGGGCCGCCGTCGCCGTCGAACGCCTCGCCGCAGTGTCCACAAAAGTCCACGGTGGTTGAGCTTGTCCAAACCCCATTCATAGCGTCTTCTGGAGTTCCTTGATGGGCATGTTGAGGTCTACCAGGAGGTTGAGGTCGGCGGTGGCGGGGCGGCCGAGGGTGGTGAGGTAGTTGCCGACGATGACGGCGTTGATGCCGCCCAGGAGTCCCTCGCGGGTGCCCAGGTCACCGAGGGTGAGTTCGCGGCCGCCGGCGTAGCGCAGGACGGTGTGGGGCATGGCCAGCCGGAACGCGGCGATGGCGCGGAGCGCGTCCTTGCCGTCCATGATCTGCTGGTTTTCCAGCGGTGTTCCGGGCCGGGGGTTGAGGAAGTTCAGCGGTACCTCGTGCGGTTCCAGGGCGGCCAGCTGGGCGGCGAGTTCGGCCCGTTGCTCCAGGGTTTCGCCCATCCCGATCAGAGCGCCGCAGCACAGTTCCATCCCCGCGTCCTTGACCATGGCGCAGGTCTCCAGCCGTTCCTCGTAGGTGTGGGTGGTGACCACTTCGGGGAAGTAGCTGCGCGCGGTTTCGAGGTTGTGGTTGTAGCGGTGGACGCCCCAGCTGGCCAGCTGGTCCACCTGCCGCTGGGTGAGCATGCCCAGCGAGCAGGCGATGTTGATGTCCACTTCCTCGTTGATCCGGTCAATGGCGAACTTGATCTGGTTCATGAGTTTGATGTCGGGGCCGCGGACGGCGGCCACGATGCAGAACTCGGTGGCTCCGGTGGCGGCGGTTTCCTTGGCGGCTTTGACCAGCTCGGGGATGTCCAGCCAGACGCCGCGGACCGGGCTGTCGAACAGACCGGATTGGCTGCAGAAGTGGCAGTCCTCGGGGCAGCCGCCGGTCTTGATGGAGATGATGCCTTCCACCTCCACGTCCTCGCCGCAGTGCCGGAGCCGGACCTGGTGTGCCAGCTCGAGGGCGGCGGGAAGTGCCTCGTCCGGGAGGCGAAGGACCTCCTCAAGCTGGGCCTGGGTCAGGCCGATACCGTCCTCAAGAACCTGCTGGCGGGCGATCTCCAGAATTTGATAGCCCGAGCCCGTGGTTGCCTCGGGGTTCTCGGCGGTGGGATGGTTTGCCTGGATCGTCATTGGCAGGTCCTTTACGTCTACTGGGAATATTCCTCAACAGCAGACGCTAGTTCTCCCCTGGCGACTCTATTTTGGAGGGGTTCAACAAAGATCTGGTGAATGGGCCGACGAACGCCTCCAGTTACAACCAGATCCGGCACACGAATACCAAGTCAGCCAAGAAGACACGGAAAGTCGTACCCGGCAAAGGGTGGCCAGTTTTCGAAGAACTGGACGTTGCGGCTGTTGAAGTTGCCCAAGGGTCCCTCAGGCGATAGGGCTCTTGGCTGGCGCGCCGCTGATGGATTTCGCGAGCTTCAGCAATGTCCTGTGGGTTTCACCCGTTCACGGGCTCTGGCCGGCGTGAAGCTACTGAATCGGACTTTCTTGCTCTGGCAGCGGCGTCCGGTTAGGGGTAGGTTTCTCGCATATAAGTCATGCGTTAGCGGTGAGGTCCAATGATTTCAGGGTCGAAGAAAGAAGGATCCGGCGCACCCCTCGTCCTTGACGGGACGCGGTGGATCATTGTCGCAGGTCTCGTCGTTGGTGTGGTGCTGGGCTCTGCTGGAAACTTCTTCGAACCTGGCGGCGTCAAGAGTATCTTGTACGCACTCAGCGCGGTGGGGCTCATCACGGCCTTGGTGCTGCTTGCCGTAGAGCACCTCTCCATCGGCCGCAGGCTCACAGCCGGAGGGCTTGTCCTTGTCGCGCTCGGTGAAACCAGAGTGCTGAACCCATTTGACGTGGCAGGCGGTGAAGGGTCTTTCGCCGTTGGAGTCTTACTTTATGCACCCGGTCTGCTGATGCTTGCGTGGTCCACGTGGCTCCCGCTCTGGGTGCGCCTCGTTGGAGCGGCAGCAGCAGCGGTCTTCGCCACTTATTCTTTGATCTATCTGGGCGGGGGCGCCCTCGACAGCAGGGGTCCCTTAGTGAGTGTCGGGTACGCGCTCTTCACAATAACTGTCGTCGGGTGGATCATCGCGGTAATCCGCTCCGACTCGACCGATCGAAGAAACCTGTGACGCTGGCTGACCACTTCTGACTCCCGGATTCTTGAGAAGAAAACGCCACGAACATGATGGCAAGCAGCCGCTTTTGCCGGGACTCCCCCCACTCGACTCGTCGCGCCGATAATGGATATCCGTAAGGTAATCGACAGTGGACGGGGTTCCTACTTACGTTGGCGAGTGAGTATTTCTCCGCTACGGGTGAGGTGCTCGGCGACGTCCCTGAGTTTGGTGTTGGATTCCGAGCTTCCTCTGACCAGGATTTGGAACGCCTGTTGGGAGGTGATTTTGAACCTCTCCATCAGGATTCCTTTGGCCTGGCCGATGAGGTCCCGCGTGTCCAGGGCTTGGGTTAGCTGGCTTATTTCCTGTGCGTCGGAGAATGCGACCGCGGCGTGGGCCCCGACCAGCAGACCGACCTGCTCTGACTCCTCGTCGAAAACATTTACGTCGTCGCCGTACAGGTTTAGGGCACCGAGGTTGTCGCCTTTGACGAAGAGCTGGAAGCACAGCATGCTCCGCGCACCGGCACTGTAGGCTGCCCGCGCGAAGTCCGGCCAGCGTTCCTCTTGTCCCATATCCGGGACGCGGACGATTCGTTCTTCGTAGGCGGCGTCGATGCATGGCCCCTGGCCTGTTGAACTTTGCAGCGCATCGACTTCCCGGGGGAGCCCGCTTGAGGCCGACCGGGACTCCACGGTCCTCCTGCCCATGACGAGGCTGACGGAGGCATGGGCCACGTGGGGGATCAGGTCCAGCGCGGCGTGGACTATATCGGTCAGCAGGGCATCGGTGTCCTGCTCTTGCTGAAGATCCCGGGCAAGGTCGCTGAGCCGGCTGGCGAGATCACCACCGAATGCGGGTTCCTGATCGGCAGCCTCAGTGGTATCCCCGCTTTTGAACGCCATAAGTCACATCCTCTGATTAGTGCCTTTGATCCTAATACGCCAGAGGATCAGGCGGGACTGCCAGGCCGCCCGCAGCAGACCTCCACGCCTGGCCGGCGTTCTTCCGACACTTTTGCCTGGCCGCAGACGCATGCTCTCCGCCGGATTTTCGAAGGTTCGAAACCGAAACCAAAAAACACATGGTGTCTCTCCAGGGGGGGCGGTGCCCAGAGAATGGGAGTACCCTCAGAGGGTAAGCCAATGGGCCGCCACCGTACAGCAGCGTGCATAGGTACCCAGGACGTTCGGTCTGCAGACGGGCCGGGACGCCATGGACCCTTACGGGAATCGATGCCTAATGGCCGGCAAGAACCCATCGAATGACCAGCTCCAAGATCTCCTCTTGGAAAGCAAGGGTCTGCCGAACTTCCTCCTCCGGCTGACGCTGACCTCAGTATCCCTGCTCGGCGGCCCGACGCCCCTCGCCTGCTCCCTTAGCGTTCAACGGGGCAGTGTCCCGGAAGTCGTGGCCAGCAGCAGCGCACAGGCCAAGCGGTTGGATCTGCTGCAGCACGGATTGGAAGAAGGCCCGTGCCTGGCAGTCATCCGCGGGCAGGATCAGGTGTTCGTCCCCGATCTTCACTCCGATGGACGCTGGAGAAGGTTCGCCAGCGCGGCCTCGGGCGAGCGAATACGATCCGTACTGGCTATACGGATCGGCCCCTATGACTCCGTCAAGGGGGTGTTGAGTTGTTATTCGTCCTCTCAACACACTCTGGAACCCACGATCATTGATGCCGTGAAGGAACTTGCCGTGTCCATGTCCCGGGCCGTCCAACTCGCCCTGAACACCCATTCTCGTGAACGGGCGTCGGAGGAGTGGCATGCAGCACTGCAATCCCGTGCTGTTGTTGACGGCGCGGTGGCCCTCATCATGATCCAGGACCGATGCAGCCGTGCCGAAGCCTTGATGTACCTTCATCAAGGAGCCCGCACCACAGGCCGGCCACTGCTTGAAGAGGCCGGGAAGATCATCCACGGGAAATTCCTCAGCGCCACATAGAGTGGGCCTCTCCAAACTTGCTCAGCAGGAACTTGCCCGCTCCATGGCACCGACCGTCCAGCTCGCAGAAGTCCAGAAAACCGTGCTTCGATGGATCGCCACCCACTTCGGGGCCACTGGCCGGTCAATTTTCTGATCCCCGATGATGCGGATGAAGGCAGCGGGCTCCTGCCGGTGGGCTGCCTGTACAGGCCGGGACTATTGGTTCTTCAGGCCTGGCCTGTCCCCGGTGAGCGGGCCATCAACTGTTCCAGAAGCGCGCGCTCCGGCTGGCCCGGATTCCGCTCCACGCAGCGGCGGAGCCTTGCTCTGGCGAGCTCTTCGCCGGGTGGCATCACTAGCACTGCCCGTAGGAGAGAAACTACGCGGGAAAGACCGTCTGTCTCTCATACGTCTGAGTTGGATGCGGCGCCACCAGCCGGAGGCATGGTTGATAATGCAAACGAGCCAGCCGGGGTCTCGCTTGGCTTTACCGCCGGACCAACCCCCAAGGACCTCGAACCCGGCGACTTTGGAAGAGGGGAGGCCCGGCGTTTTCCCGCTGTGGGGCGGGGGCTGGACGACATCAGGATCTTTGTCAAGGCCCTCCTGTTCTGGGGGACGCTACCTGTCTGCACCTACGCCTGAAAGGGCACTGACGCCGGCTTCTGCAACAGTTTGGTCCTGTTCGCCCGAGCCGCCGCTGACGCCTATGGCGCCGATGACTTTGCCGTCGCGGCTCAGGGGGATGCCCCCGGCGAAGATCATGATCTTGCCGTCGTTGCTGGCGTGGATACCGTAGAACTGGTTGCCGGGCTGGGCATTGTCTCCGAGGTCCTTGGTCGAAATGTCGAAGGCTCGCGAGGTGAAGGCCTTCTTGATCGAGATGTCGATGCTGCCGATCCAGGCGCCGTCCATGCGGACGTGTGCTATCAGGTTTCCGCCGGCGTCCACGACTGCGATGTTCATGGGCTGGCCGATTTCCTGCGCACGTTCTTCGGCCGCCGCGATTACGGTGCGTGCTTCGGCGAGGGTGGGTGATGTCATTTTGGATTTGCTCCTTTGGGCTGGGATTGGTTCCGATGGATGACTGGACAGGCTTACGTCTGCAGGAAAGTGTGGCTAAGCGTTGACGTATCCGTTGGGTTCTTACCTACTTAGTCAAACGAGATGCCTGAACGTTGACAGCCCTGGCGACGCGGACTCTTTTGGTCTGGGACGCAAGTATAACTTCGGGGGGACGCGCGTGACAGGGGCAGCGGGTCTGAGAACGCTACAGGCACGGCTAGTTGTAGTCCCGGCAGGTTGATGACACGGGGATTGATTTGATGCAATAAGAGGACCTCCGGGTGTTGTTTGGTGCTTGTCGAGAGTGCACACAAACCGGGAGGTCCTTGTGTCCCATGTCCGTCACCGACAATGGCTAACGCAGCCCGTCCAACCCGCAACCGCCAGGTTACGGCCTTGTTGGCATGACCGAACGTGTGACGCTGCTTGGGGCCCCAAGGCCGACGGTGGCGATGCCGGCTGCTACAAACAGCCATGACAGCCCGGGACGTCGCACCCGGGCCGGTGGCTTTTAGATGCCCTTACTGAAGACACGCGGGTCCTTTCATTGCTACGGCACTGAATTGAACTGAGACCAGACCACCACTAATCGGCTGAGGCAGCAGAAGCAGCGAGTTGGAACATCATGGAGACGACAAGTTCGATCGAGCCTGGTTCTCCCGTCAGGTTGGTTCGGTGAGGTGCCACGGGGCTGTGTACCATGCGGCCCAGTCTTTGGGCCGGACGGAAGGCCTGCCCAGCAGGTAGCCCTGCCCTGCCGTCATGCCAATCCTTGTGATGGCAGCGAGCTCGGATTGCGTCTCGATGCCTTCGGCAACCAACGTGGCACCGATTCGCCGGGCGAATTCGACAAGGGCTGCGCCAAGGGCTCGCTGGCCCTGATCGTCATCGATTCCCGCGATGAGGCTGCGATCCAGTTTGATGATGTCCGGGCGGATGTGCAGGACGTGGCGCATGGATGCGAATCCGGACCCGGCATCATCGACGGCAATCCGGACTCCGCGTTGACGCAGCGGGGCCAGAGCTGCGATAAGGGGCCCATATTCGGCTACTTCCAGCCGTTCGGTCAGCTCCAGGACGATCCGGTCCGGGCAAAAGCGGACTTGCTAAGAATCTGGGGGAGCAACGGGTCAAGGCATGTCGCAGGGGTGACGTTCAGGGCCACATAAATGTCGGGTCGCAGAGCCTTGGCGGTTTCGAGTGCGGTCTCCAGGGCGGCAAATTCCAGTTCGGTTCCCAGACCCACATCTGCAGCATCTGCGAACCAGGACGAGGTGCTCGCTCCGTCCGTGGCGACAAACCGTGACAGGGCCTCGACACCCAACAGTCGCCCGGTGGCAAGGTTGTGGATGGGCTGGAATGCTGTCACAAGGTGCTTTTCATCGATCATCGCCCGGACGCGGGCCCAGCTGTGGGCAGCCGCGGCCTGTTGAACCGATTGTGGCGGGAGAAGACGGCTGGTGCCCTCGAAACCGCCACGTTGTCCCTGCGTTGCGGGGCGGGTGGTGCCGGACACTTCCATCCACACGAGGCTGCCGTCGCGGTGCAGGAACCGTGCAACAACCCGGTTCCATCCTGGACCGTTAATCGCGGCGAGGTCACCCTTGGCCCGCATGAGGTCGTTTAGCTCGATGACTTTGCTGCAGTGCTCGGCGATCAGTTCCGCCGGTGTCCACCCGAGCAGGCCGGTACTGGTCGGGCTGGAGAAGGTGAACTTTCCCTGTTCGTCGACCGCCCACAACCATTCCCGGCTGGTGGTCAGCACAGTGTCCATCAGTTGGGCTGAACTCCGGGACCTCGCCCCCTCGGCGGAGTGCCTGTGGTGGAACCGGAGAGCAAGCAAGCAGGCCATGACCACCAGCAAGAGAATCACGAACCCAGCCAGAACCTGAAGTCTCAGGTCATCGAGGATGCCGGCAGGGTCCAGGATCAGGGCCGCACCTGCGATCAGTGCGAAAAGAACCTGGACAGTCAGCACGCACACCAGTGCGTCGCGTGCCCCCGTCTTGCTGGAATCTTTCCCCGGCATACCAGCACCCCTTGCCGAGCCTACTCCCACAAGTGCTGAAGTCGGCCAGGAAGAACAAATGAATTCTGGACTCTCAATCAGCGGCCATAAACGTTGACGGCTCCGGCTCATCGGATAACGCCATAATTCTTTTTTGCGCATTTGATGACGACGCCGGCGGGCCGCCACGGCCCTGAGGACCTTTGACCAGCCAAGATAGGAAGTCCCGAACAAAAAGGCAACTACGGCAGCCGGGCACGACCTCGTTGCGGCTGTCGAAGGTCCTAGGTGCGCAGCCATTTGAGGCGTAGAGTCCGCGGTATCGCACCCTCACAATCTTGTCAGGCAGTGCTTCGGGCGTTTGCCCACTGGGGGAAGGAACTGCCATGCAACACAAGTCTGCGCAACAACATAGGTCACGTCAGCACACCTTGGGGGCGTCGCGCCGTCGAAAAGCAGTAATGGCAGGGGGTGCCACGGGAGCAGTTCTCCTGGCCGTGGCCTTCGCGGCGCAGCAGTCGCCGGCGTTCGCTGCCACTGCGGTAGGTCTGGGCACCGCCACCTCCTACTCCGTACTCGCCGGCTCCGCAGTGACCAACACCGGCCCGTCCACGCTTCAAGGTGACCTGGGCGTCAGCCCAGGGACTGCCATCACAGGATTTCCGCCCGGCATTGCTGCGGGAGCCACTCATGCAGCAGATGCGGTGGCACTGCAGGCACAGTCAGATGTAACCACCGCCTACAACGTCGCGGCGGGACAACCCTTGACTACCAGCGTTTCAGGGGACCTCGTTGGCAGGACTCTGACAGAGGGTGTGTACAGGTCCACCAGCTCGTTGGCGCTCAGCGGTCAGCTCACGCTTGACGGCCAGGGAAATCCCGACTCCGTGTTTGTCTTCCAGGTGGCTTCGACCCTGATCACCGCTTCCGCCAGCCGCATCATCCTGACCAACGGTGCCCTGGCCTGCAATGTGTTCTGGCAGGTAGGCAGTTCAGCCACCCTGGGGACGGCGTCGACCTTCAAAGGGACCATTCTTGCGCTCACCTCCATAACGGCGGAGACCAGCGCGACGGTGGAAGGGCGGCTGCTTGCCCGCAACGGGCAGGTATCCCTGGATACGAATGTGATTACCAGCCCCGGCTGTTTGCCAACGTCAACAACGCCGCCGCCCACCACGGGCACGCCGACGGCGACAGTCACCCCGACCGAGACAACAACAGGTACGGCGACGCCGACGGAAACAACCTCGGAAAGCGCTACAGCGACTGGGACTGCAACCGGCTCCGCCACCGCGACGCCCACCTCAACAATCACGGAAGGCCCGACGGTGACTGCCACAGCAGGAGCGTCCGGAACAGCCACCGACGCACCAGGGGACAACGGCACTGAATCTTCTACCCCTGCAGCGGCAGCGCCACTGGCGGGGACGGGAACCGGGGGCAGGAACCAGGGCACCAACGTTGATACGGCGGCAAGCCTTTCCAGCGGAGTCCCGGGGACTCTCGGCGCACTCGTTGCTGGCCTTGCACTAACCGCTGCAATCTTCTTCGGGGTCCGGTTGGTGGCCGGAAGGCGCCCGAGCAGCCAGGAGTAGGGGCTTGCGGCGGGGATCTGCTCAAGGAGGCCGGCACCGCCGCCTGCCCGGCACTGCGCACCTGGCGGAGGATTCGCCGTCGGCCGGGCGCCTTGGTTCCCAAAGGCGAAATGCAAGGAATGCGGGCAGGGTTGCTGCCAGCCTTTCCCTCACTGGAGCGGTAGCCCTGGCTGCGGTGCTCCTGGGCGGCGGCGGTTCCTCACCGCCAGTAGGTCCGGAAGCTCTGCCGCCGTCCAGTTTGTCTCCTGGTCCGCCCACTTCCGGACCAGGGGTCCTTCCCGGGCGGGCCCAGCCTGCCAGCCCCTCGGAAACCCCACCACTCCCCGCAATTCCGCCGCTCCCGTCAGTGGAGGAAGGTGCGCTGCGGGAGGGCGCAGCCTCGCCGCCATTGCATATCACTTATGCCGCCGTCGGGATGGATCAGACTGTCCTGCCCCTGTCACCGACGGACGGGGAGGTGACGTCCAGTTCCATCGTTCCTCCCCACACGGCGGACGCCTACTGGCTTACCCCGTACGGCGTCCCCGGCGCGGGATCCACCAACACGACCTACATCGTAGGGCACAGCTGGGAGGGACGTCCTTCGCCCTTCAATGAGATCAGTTCCCGGGCAAGGCCCGGCGATCAACTTACCGTCACAACGGGTCAGGGACCCCTGGTCTTTGTCATCGATCAGATCACCGTGGAGTACAAGGACACGCTCAAGGACAGTGCCATTTGGGACAAGGTCCCGGGCCGGCTTGTCATCATCACCTGCCATACAGAGGATCTTTGGGGTAAGAACATCATCGTCCAGGCCAGCCCGCTACCTGCTGGTTAGGTACTGAATGGAGCCGGCCTTCCGTGCCTTTTCTGGTGTTAGTCGCATGAGCTACCCAGCGAGCTTCGAGACTGGCCATTTAGCCGTTGATGACCTGGGGGATGCCGCGGGCCTTGAGGCCTTGAGGCCTTCGACGCCGTAATGTCCGCGACGAGGGTGGTGGGGTAGAAGTAGCCGGGCTGGGTGGTGTCCGGGTTTCCGCCCAGCAGGATCCGGGCGCCGGAGTCGCGGGCTGCCAAGGGCCGTATATTGTAAGCCGAAGGACCAGTTCGGTAGGTATGACAAAAAGTACCCATGCACGGGTCCTGCTCGTCAGCTTACGAAGGGATCCGCATGTCCTCACGGGAACCCGGGCTGCATCCTCCCGTGATGAAGGACGTAGCCCGATTGGCAAACGTCTCCCATCAGACGGTGTCCCGGGTCCTTAACGGTCACCCGCATGTCAGCTCGGATGCCAGGCAACGCGTCGAATACGCCATTGCCCAGCTGGGCTACCGGCGTAACACCGCAGCCCGCAACCTCGTGACCAGGAAGTCACAGACAGTTGGGGTGCTGGCCGCCGCGCTGGGCCAGTTCGGTCCTTCACAGACGCTGCTGGGTATCGAAACCGCAGCGCGTGATGCAGGCTACTTCGTCAGTTTCGCCACGTTGCGGGAAGTAACGTCCCAAAGCGTAGAGGACGCCATTGCGCACTTCAGCCAGCAATCCGTGGACGGCATAGTCATCGTTATCCCGGACCCAGGGGTGCTCCAGGCGTTGGACCGCATCAAGCTGCCCTTCCCCGTGGTGACCGGGTCTGCCGGCAACCGGCACTTGGGAAGTGCGGTGGTAAATCAACGGCTCGGCGCCCGCCTGGCCGTGGAGCACTTGGTCGGCCTGGGGCACCGGAAAATCGGCCACTTGTCCGGGCCTGCGGGCTGGTACGACGCCATTGAACGCGTTGAAGGCTGGCGGGAAGCCATGTCCGGAGCGGGCCTCGTGACTGATTATCTAGTGGAGGGTGACTGGAGCGCCCAGCGCGGCTATGAGGCCGGCCTGAAATTCGCCGCGCAGCGGAATGTCACAGCCATGTTCATCAGCAACGACCAGATGGCTCTGGGCTTCCTGAAGGCTGTGCAGGAAGCCGGACTCAGAGTTCCTGGTGACGTCAGCATAGTAGGCTACGACGACCAGCCGGATGCAGCCTATTTCTATCCGGCCCTGACCACCATCCGCCAGGACTTCGAGGAGCTTGGCCGCAGATGCATGGAGCTGTTGCTGGGCCAAGTTAGCGTTGGGCCGGACTCGCGCCACCTCGTTGTCAACCCGGAACTGGTCGTCCGCGCAACTACCGGACCGGACCGGGAACACGCAGAACCGCCGCCGTCTTCGCCCGCTGTAGGGGAAAATACGACGGGGGATCCGCGTTCCTAGACGACGGTGAAGGATGCGTCGGCCGCGCCAAGCGAACCGGCGGCAGGTTCGCGTGCTCTCCTTTGAAAAGACCCGGTTCCGGTACTCAGATCCCACCCGGGAGGCCCCCGTAAATAGTGCTCGCGGCTGCAGGGGTGGGCATCCTGCCGGCCTGCCACCCGGGACCGGAGTCGTTCAGGAAATTGAGTCTCGCGGGGTCCAGTCCGCCCCGGGGGCGTTTGGCAGGCCGGACGGACACCTCGGCCATGCCTGGGTTCACAAAAGCTGGGCAGCTGCGCTGGTTACGAGAACCAACGCTGTGGCAGTCCGTGATCTGGGAGGAGTTGCCGGCTGTGATTGTGCCGTCTTTGCTGAAGGCCGGCCGCAGCGTTCCAAGGGAGCGAACTCTGCGTCACGCCTCCGCTTGCTCCCTCGCTGCCCGGTCGAGAGCTTCCAACACCCGGGTGTTGTTTACCGCGTCCGTGAGAGAGTAGCGGAGCGGCGTTCCGTTGAGAACACTATCGGCGAAGTGTTCGCCCATCCGTACGAAATGGTTTTCGCCCTTGACCCCGTGATAGACGGTGTCCTGCCCGAAGTGATGTTCCTCCAGGACCGAATTCTCCTCCAGGAGCCCAAACGGATTGTCAAGGTAGAGACGGCCCCCGGTGCCCGTGACTTCCAAAAAGTTGCGGCGCTCGAGGTTCAGCCCTGTATCAAACAGCGCGGTTGCGCCCTCGGGAAAGCGCAGTATGCCCGCAATGCTGGAGTCGATCCGACCGCTGTCGTTGGCGTCACGGTAGTTGCCAAAGGCGGCGACATGAGCAGGCTCCTGCCCCGTGACCATCCGGCTCATGTTGACGCAGTAGCACCCGGCATCGAAAAGTGCGCCGCCGCCGAGCCCGGTGTACCAGCGGATGTTGTCGTCCCCGCCCGCGTCGAAGGAGTGTGCGACGTGGACAAAGGTCAATGTGCCCACCGCGCTGGCTGCAAGCAACTCCTGCAGCTTTTCGAAACGTGGGTGAAAACGGTACATGAAGCCTTCCAGGACTTTCAGCCCGGTCTCGTTGGCCTTGCGCGCAATCTCCCCGCACTCGGCGGCGCTCATTGCCAAAGGCTTTTCAGAAAGGACATGCTTGCCTGCGTCCAGGGCTTTAAGAATCCATTCGAGGTGCAGTGCGTTCGGCAGCGCAATGTAGACGGCGTCGATGTCCGGGGAAGCGAGCAGCGCCTCATAAGAACCAAAAGCCTGTGGAATGCCGTGCTTATCAGCGTACTCTCGGGCCTTTTGCTCGGTGCGGGACGCAATACCTAGGACCTCACCGTTTCTCGTTTCCTGCAACGCCGGAATTGTCTTTCGGACGATGCGTGCGGTGCCCAGGACGCCCCAACGCAATTTCTCTCCCATTGAACTCTCCGTTTCTACAACCTACCTTGACTGAAAACAGTACTGTTGGAACCACCTTCGCAGACAAACGGGCCAGCCGGTTTCCGGTATAAGTTCCTGCACAACAGACGCGAATTTCGGTCATGATGCGGCCAGCTGTAGTTCGTAGTCGTCCTGAATGTGGAACAGACAGCGGCCATCAAAAGGATCGTGGACCCAAATGATTGGTAGAACAGCGGGTTCAAAAGTTGGGCCGCTCTGCCCTGGCTCGCTGAGGAACAAGAGGAACCAGCGGTTCGAATGGCGGACGGATTCCGCGAAACCCCTAATCGTCATCAAACCCGTGTCGGCATCCGCCCGGACTCACTACACTGGACCGCATGACCGGGCAGGAACCGGCCCCTTCCAGGGCCGCTGAAGCTCACGACGGCGGCGCGAACCTGAACGAGGACGCGGCCCACGCCTCCGCCCAGGCAGAGGATGGCGGCGCTCCCCGCCTGACTGATCCCGACGCCGTCGACACCTCCTTGCGCAGCCCGGACCAGCGCCAGCGCACCTTCGCCGGGATCCTGGTGAACACCGCGCTCGCCAACATCACCACCAGCTACCTCTGGTTCGCCCTGACATTCTGGGTGTACCTGGAGACCCGCAACGTGATCGCCACCGGCGTGATCGGCGGGGCGTACATGCTGTTGATCGCCCTCTCCAGCATCAGCTTCGGCACCTTCGTGGACCGCTACCGCAAACTGGCCGTGATGCGCTTCGCCGCCGGCTTCACCCTGGTGATGTTCGTGCTGTCCGGAGTCATGTTCCTGCTGACACCCACGCCAAGGCTGCTGGACCTGACCCAGCCCTGGTTCTGGATCTTCGCCTTGATCATCCTGGTGGGCGCCGTGGTGGAAAACATGCGCAACGTCGCCCTCTCCACCACGGTCACCATCCTCATCGAGCCGGACCGGCGGGCCAACGCCAACGGCATGGTGGGCATGGTGCAGGGGCTCGCCTTTATCGTCACCTCTGTGCTCTCCGGACTCTCCATCGGGCTGCTGGGAATGGGCTGGACCGTCGTCGTCGCCGGTGTGCTCACGGCGCTGGCGTTCGCACACCTGCTCACCCTGCGCATGCCCGAGGAAGTACGCGTGGCCGCGACGGACGCCCACGGCGCCTTCGACCTCCGCGGTTCCATTGCCGCCGTCATGGCCATCGCCGGACTGTTCGCGCTGATCCTGTTCTCCACCTTCAACAACTTCATCGGCGGCGTGTACATGGCACTGATGGATCCGTACGGCCTGGAGATGTTCCCCGTGGAGCTTTGGGGGGCCTTCTTCGCTCTCGGTTCCACCGGGTTCATCGTGGGCGGTGCGCTGATCGGCAAGTTCGGCCTCGGCTCCAACCCGCTGCGCAGCATGCTCATCGCCGTGGTGGTGATGGGGTTCCTCGGCGCGGTGTTTACCATCCGTGAATGGGCGTGGCTCTACGTCGCCGGCATCTGGCTGTACCTGGTCCTGATACCTGTCGTGGAAGCTGCCGAGCAGACCGTCATACAGCAGGTGGTGCCGCTGCACCGGCAGGGCCGCGTGTTCGGGTTCGCGATGGCGTTCGAGTCCGCGGCAGCACCCATCACCGCCTTCCTCATCGCACCCATCGCGCAGTTCTGGATCATCCCGTACGCGAGGTCCGAGGAGGGTTCCGCGCAGCTGGCCCCGCTGCTGGGCGAGGGCGTCTCCCGCGGGATCGCCCTGGTATTCCTGATCGCCGGAATCATCATGATCACCGCCGCGCTGCTGGCCTTCCTCACCCCGGTGTACCGCCGCGTTTCAGCCTCGTACGCGCGGGCGGCTGCCGAGGCTGCCCGTGACAAGGACGCCGCCGGCGGCCCGGCAAGCGACAATGAGGCGGCCGGCGACAGCGGCACCACCGCCCGGCCCCTGGCTGATTAAGGGTTAACCCCGCAGCGCGCCCAGTCCCGAAATCAGCGCCTCCAGGCCCAAGGTAAATGCAGTGTCGGCCGAACGTTCCGACGACGGCGGCGCGGCAATGCTGCGGACGGCGGCGGTGAAGTGCGGGGTTGATTCAGCCATGGAACCGGGCTCGAAGATGTCCTCCGGCGCGGTGACATCGTAGGCGGACCCAAAGATGAAGGACTCCAGCGCCACAATCGAGGAGACAATCCGCGACTCCGGAAAGCCGGCGTCGAGGAATCCCTTGCTGATTGCCTCGTACATCGCCAGCGTTTGCGGCGCGTCCGTCACGGGCAGGACGGCGATAACCGGGATCAGCGGGGTGTGCTCCGCGAAGACATTCCGGTAGCTCCAGGCCCACGAGCGCACAGCCTCCTCCCACGGCGAGGTGCCAAAGCCGGAAACATCCACCAGGGACATCAGGTGGTCCTCCACCAGGAGCAGCACGTCACGCTTGGACGCCACATGGTTGTACAGGGCAGAAGGCGCGACGTCGAGCTGCCTGGCCAAAGCGGCCATGGTCAGCCCCTCGTAGCCTTTCCGGCTGACGAGTTCCAGCGCGGCGCCGGTGATGCCCACCTTGTCCAGCACGGCCGCCGAAGGCCTGCCCGCCCGCCGTCGCCGTGCCTCAGCATTGCCGGCGGCTTTTCCGGTGGAGCGTCCCTGTGCGGCTGATACTGCCGGCATTACTGCCCTTTCTCTGGTGGTCTCAAGCATTATTCCACCCGGGCACTTCCGGTTCCTGCCAGGAACCGCTATAGTTCTAAAAAATGAATGGCATTCATTTAGTGGTCCCGGTCACTCGCGGACCGCAGAAAGGACATCATGCTGAACCTTAACCGCGACGTTGTGGTCGTTGGAGCCGGACCGTCCGGATTGACAGCGGCACGCGAACTGAAGAAGGCCGGCCTCACCGTGGCAGTGCTTGAGGCGCGCGACCGCGTGGGCGGCCGCACCTGGACCGACACCGTTGACGGCGCCATGCTGGAGATCGGCGGCCAGTGGGTCTCGCCGGACCAGGCCGTGCTCCTGGAACTGCTTGATGAGCTGGGCCTGCAGACCTACCCCCGGTACCGCCAGGGCGAGTCCGTCTACATCGGTCCGGACGGCATTCCCATGCGCTACACCGGCGACACCTTCCCCGTAGACCCCGCAACCGCCGTCGAAATGGACAGGCTGGTAGCCCTGCTGGACGTACTCGCGGCCGAGATTGGGCCCACCGAACCCTGGGCGCACCCCAAGGCCCGCGAGCTGGACACCATCTCCTTCCACCACTGGCTGCGGCAGAACTCCGCCAACGAGGAGGCCTGCAAAAACATCGGCCTGTTCATCGCCGGCGGCATGCTCACCAAGCCCGCGCACGCCTTCTCCGCGCTGCAGGCCGTGCTGATGGCAGCCTCCGCCGGATCATTCACCCACCTCACGGATGAGGACTTCATCCTGGACCGGCGGGTGGTGGGCGGCATGCAGCAGGTCTCCCTGCTGCTCGCACAGGAACTCGGTGACGACGTCGTCCTCAATTCCCCGGTGCGCACCGTCAACTGGGAGCCCGACGCCGACGGCGGCCACCGCGTCACCGTCGAATCCGACCGCGCCACCGTCAATGCCCGGTTCGTGATCATGGCCGTTCCGCCCAACCTGTACTCCCGCGTCTCGTTCAACCCGCCGCTGCCCCGGCGCCAGCACCAGATGCACCAGCACCAGTCCCTGGGCCTGGTCATCAAGGTGCACGCCGTCTATAGCCAGCCGTTCTGGCGCAACGCCGGGCTGTCCGGCACCGGTTTCGGCGCCGACGCCCTGGTGCAGGAGGTGTACGACAACACCAACTACGGCGACACCCGCGGCACCCTGGTGGGCTTCATCTCGGACGAAAAAGCGGACGCCGTGTTCGAGCTGAGTGCCGAAGGCCGCAAAAAGGCCATCCTGGCCTCGATCGCCGGCTTCCTTGGCGAGGAGGCGCTGACGCCCGAGGTCTACTACGAGTCCGACTGGGGCTCGGAGGAATGGACGCGCGGTGCCTACGCAGCCAGCTACGACCTGGGCGGGCTGCACCGCTACGGCAAGGACCAGCACGCCGCCGTCGGGCCCATCTACTGGTCCTCCTCGGACCTCGCGGCCGAGGGGTACCAGCACGTGGACGGCGCCATCCGGATGGGTCTCCGCACGGCAGCCCGGGTTGCCGAAGAAGCGAAGGTGGCTGTTCCCGCCGGATGGTAAATAAGCATGCTTACTAATAGGCTGGCCGGTGGGGAACGTCCCCGCCCCCAGACGAAAGAGGTGAGGCATGACTGACGCCCAGAGCATCAGCAAGGTTACGGATATCATCAACGATTCCAAGATCGGAATGTTGACCACCATCAACGAAGAGGGCGCCCTCGTCAGCCGCCCGCTGGCCGTCCAGGAAGTCAAGGACGACGGCGACATGTGGTTCTACACCGGGCTCGGCACTTCCCAGGTTGCCCACGTCCGGGCGGACTCCCGCGTCAACGTCGCGTTTGGCAAGAACACAGAGTGGGTTTCGGTGGCAGGCCGCGCGGAGGTTGTGACGGACCGCGCCAGGATCCGTGAGATGTGGAACCAGGCGGTTGAAGCCTGGTTCCCGGACGGACCGGACACCCCGGAGGTCTGCCTGCTCCGCGTCGACTCGGACTCGGCGGAGTACTGGACCAGCCCCGGCGGCACGGCAGCCACGGTGCTGCAGTGGGTGAAGTCCAAGGTCACCAACAGCAAGATGAGCGTCGGCGAAAGCGGCACCGTCGAGCTTTAAGTTCACATGCAGGAAGGCGGGGCAGCAGATTGCTGCCCCGCCTTTCGCGCCTTCCGGGCCGGGGCGCAGGAAGGTCAGGCGCGGGAGCCCGCCGGTAGGCTAATCCTGGCCGGTCAGTGCCCCTAGTACCGCCGGCAGCAGCACGTCATTCCGGCCCCACACCGGGTCCAGGATTTCCACGTACCAGGAGTCGGCGAGCAGCAGCGCCAGGGAATCGTTGGTTTCCTCAGCCCAGTCCCGGATCTGTTCCTCATCCACCGGGTTCTCGCTGGAGCCAAGCACCGTGGTCACTTCCGTTCCGGCCAGGGTCACGGGGATGGCGGCGCTGCTCTCCTCGCCCGGGGCGTGGGCCACGGTCACCAGTTCGGTGCGGGTGGAGAGCGCCAGCAGTGCTCCGGCCATGGTGGCGCTGCAAAAACCCGTTACATACTCCCGTTGCGCGGCCGAGCCGGACAAGAGGCCGGGCTGGGATTCCTTGGTGAACAACCCGTTCCGGTTCAGCTTGGCCAGGGCGGCCGCGATGGGGGCCGTCTCCTCGTCAAAGCCGGCCGCCAGGTGTCCCGGCTGGTAGGAGCTTCCACCCTCCAGCCAGCGTGCGGTCAGCTCCCCGGCCGCCTCAAGGGAGGTGGCCTGCCGCCAGACCCCGCGGTCCTCCAGCAGCCGGCCGAACTGGTCACGGGATGGCAATTCCTCGGGCTTCATCTTCGGATGCTATCCCCGTCACCGCAGACCACTCCACTGCGGCCGACACACCACTTAACGTCCGCCGCCTGAAAATGCCTGAAAAACTGCCGCCTAGGACTGCTCGGCCGGAATTCCTGCTGCCCGCTCCGCAGCAGCGAGGGAGGCGGCCAGGCGGGCGACGGCTTCGGGGTAGCCCTGGTGGGGATCATTGCGCAGCTGGTCTGCCGCCCGCATCGCCTTGATGAGGGCCGACGTCTCCGGAAGCCGGACGTCCGTCAGGGAGGGGTAGTCGATGCTGCAGGCCGGATCAAGCTCATAGCGGCGCCACCGGGCAATCAGCTCATCATGCTGGGCCCGCGCTGCCACATGGGCGGACTCCAGCGCCTGGTAGTCACTCCGGGCGGCACGCCGCGCCAGATACTTGGGGGTGCCCCGGTAGGCAGCAACCCCGGCAGCCACCCCCGCCCCGCCCAAAAACAGGCCCGTCCACGGCGAAATCAGGGTGGGGATCAGCAGGGCAGGAACGGCAACGGCTGATCCCAGGAAGAGGTCCCAAAACAGCTGGTCCGAGCGTTCACTCCCGCTGTCCCCGCCGGCCAGGGCGCGGCGCCGCACCACAAAGACCGTCGCGGCCACGCTGGCAACCAGTATGGGGCCGCAGAGTATCAGGGCCCAAACTCCCTGGACCAGTCCCTCGAACAGTGCTTCCCCCATGGCCGACACCCCACCTCCTGCGCATGCCCGGCCCGCGGATTTCCCGGGCTGTTATTCCATTGCACCCTGTTCGGGAACCGGGGTCAATGGCCCGGGCAGGTCAGCCTGAGCAGTCCTGCGGGATGTGCGGCAGCCCGCGTTTCATCGGTCCCCTGGCGCCCAGAAGCGGCTGGAGCCACGCAGGGCCGCTGACTGAGTCCAGCCACCCCCGCGCCCGTCCCGGATCATCCGCAGTTCCACCCGCCGCCAGCAACTCCAGCCCCCGGCAAACATCCTCAAAGGAGCCCAACGGCCAGACGTGAACATCTATGTTGCTGCTGCGCAAGCCCGCGACATGCAGCCGGGACAGGTTTTCGAACCCGGAGTACAAAGTGGTGGCACCGGTGCGGGCCAATGTTGCCGTGAGTTCTTCCTGCTGCTCAGCGGTGCCAGGAAAAGCGCTGATGATAAGGCCGCGGGGAACATCCGGCAGGTGCTGCTGCAGCCGGAACAAAGCTTCGGGCAGGAAGCTGCTGAACCTGATCCGCGGCAGCCAGCCAGGACGCCTGAACAACAGGTCGGCGATGCCCGGAACGGCGGCGGGATCTTTGATCTCCATCTGGAGCCGTACTTCGACCATATCCAGCACATCGGCAAGAGTAAGGACCGGCTGCCCGGAGGCCAGGGGGACTGAACGGACCTGTGCCAGTGATAACTGGTTGAGAGGCACATCCCCGAGAGGGTGTTTGCCGGCCGCGAGGCGGCCGAGGGTGGGGTCGTGAACGACGACGGGAACGGCGTCAGCTGTTATTCGGACATCCAGTTCGATTTCGTCGGCATGGCAGGCCGCCAGATGGAACGACAATGCGCTGTTCTCGGGCGCCAGGGTCATCGCTCCACGGTGGCCCGAAATAACGAAGGCACCTGGCCATTCCTCGCCATAGGAACTGGTAATTGAATCAAATTGAACGTTCTGCTCTTGCACAGCGGAAAGGACTTCGTTGCTGGTCACCAGTCGAAACTATTGGAGCAAAGCCAACAGCGGGGCGCCTTCCACTTAACCGGAATACAACGGCGCCCTAAGTCCTTCTGCCGGCCTTCCCGCGTACCCTAGGCACCATGAGACTCAAAATGTGCAGCATCCACGTCAAGGACCCCGCCGCTGCCCACGCCTTCTACACCGGCACCCTGGGCTTCGAAACCCTGATGGCCATGCCCGAGTACAACCTGTTCATCATCAAGGATCCGGGCGCCGGCGACGGCTCGGTTGGCCTGCTCCTGGAACCCACCGACAACCCGATCGGCGCCAACTACATGAATGCGCTGCACGACGCCGGGATGCCGGCCATCGTCTTCGGCGTCCCGGACGTGCGGGCGGAGTACGACCGGCTGGTGAACGCGGGCGTGGTGTTCAAGGGAGAACCGGCCGAGGACCCCTCAGGCATCAGCGCCGTGTTCGACGACGGCTGCGGCAACTTCGTCCAGCTGCACCAGGACTGACCTCTTAAGCGCCAGAGGCTCGTCCGCGGGTGCTGACCCTGGGGGCCGGATCCGCGAACAAGCCTCTGACTTGAGTCGGTCAGCCTACTCAGCCCTGGCGCGGGCCTTCTTCGCTTCCTTCTTGGCTGCTTCTTCCTTCACGCGCTGGGCTTCGGCACGCACGGCGGCATGCGTGGCGCGTTCGGTGACCAGCCACTGCGGGGGAGCCTGGAGCAGCGCGGTGATTTCCGCCGTCGTCAGCGCCTCTTCAACCCCGCCGCGGGCGAGGCCGCTGATGGAAACGTTCAGCTTCTGCGCCACCACGGGGCGGGGGTGCGGCCCGTTGCGGCGGAGCTCGGCGAGCCATTCCGGCGGGTTGGCCTGGAGCTCGGCGAATTCGGCCCGGGTGATGCTTGATTCCTGGAACTCCTGGGGCGTTGCGGGCAGGTAGATGCCAAGTTTCTTGGCAACGGTGGCCGGCTTCATGGACTGGGAGTTTGCAGAGGTCATGCTTCAAGGGTATCCGGGCGGACGGTACTGTGAAGACGTGCCCTCCGACAACACCTCCCCGCCTGACGCTCCCGCCGAACATGATGTCCCGGCTGAGCAGGCCGTGCCCCAGACGCTCCGCATTGCCTACGTGCCTGGGGTGACGCCAGGCAAATGGATCCGCCGGTGGGAGGAGCGGATGCCGGATATTCCGCTGGAGGCGTTTATGCACGACGGCGGTGCGGGGGTTGAGGCGGTGCGCGGCGGTTCCGCGGACATGGCCTTTGTTCGTCTGCCCATTGAGCGCGACGGCCTCAGTGTCATTCCACTGTACGGGGAGCAGCCCGTCGTGGTGGCCCCGAAAGGCCACGAGATTTCAGTATTCGAGGAAGTGGCGCTCGCGGACCTGGAGCAGGAGGCATTCCTTGACGTCTCCGCGCTGGGCGGTCCGGAAGCTGCCCTCGCGGTGGTTGCCGCCGGCGCCGGACTGGTGATCCTGCCCATGTCCGTGGCCCGCCATTTCAACGTCAAGGACACTGTTGCGCGCCGGCTCACCGGCGCACCCGGAACGGAAATTGCCCTGGTGTGGCCCGCGGATTCAACCAACGAGGTTCTTGAGGAGTTCATCGGGATCGTCCGGGGGCGCACCGCCCAAAGCTCGCGGCAACCATCAGCGCAGCCCGCGAAGGTGAAGAAGGAGCCCAAGCCGGACCGGCGCGGCAGCGGGACCAGGAAGGCGCCAAAGGTGGCCCAGCGGTATGCGCCCAACCCGGACAAGGGCCGCGGCAAGGGCTCACGCAAAAAGGGCAAACGCTAGCTGAACCTGACAACAGGCCGGCTCCCGGATGGGGAGCCGGCCTGTCACGTCTGGTTAGGCCACCGTATTAGGTGTTTTGGACGTTGGTTTTGGCGTCGGTGGCGCGGTCCTTGACGTCGGTGGCGGCGTGTTGGCCTTCGGCTTTGACGTTTTGGGCTGCGTCGGTGGCGGTGGCTTTGACGTTGTCCATGGCTTCCTGGGCAGGTTCCTTGAGGTCCTGGACCATGTCCTTGGCGGCGTCGGTGACCTGGGTGGCCAGGGGCTGCGCGGCGGTTTTGAGCTGGTCGGCCGCTTCGCGCTCCTTCTGGCTTGGCGGGATCAGGGACGAGACGAGCATCCCGGCGCCGAACGCGATCAGGCCTGCGGCCAGGGGGTTGCCCTGGGTTCTGGCTTTGACCTGGTCCGGTGCCTGGGAGATCGCGGTCCCGGCGTCGGAGAGTTTGGCCGCGGCGTTGTCCTTGGCCCCGTGCAGGCTGTCACCGGCGGAGTGCATGGCGCCACCGGTGCTGCTGGTGCCCGACGAGACCTTCTCCTGGACAGTGGAAACCTTGTCTCCGACTGTGGACGTGGCGGAATCGGCTGCTCCCATTACCTTCTCCTTGACTCCTGCGACGGCGTCCTTGACGCTGCCCTTGACCTTGTCGGTTTGCCGCTGGACGACATTGGCTGGGGTGACCTTGTCCGCGACGGCGTCCACGTTGGTGCCCAGGCGTGCTCGGGTGGCTTCAATATCTGAACGGATTGCGTCCGGGTTATCGCTCATCGGTTTACCTCACCTGGTTTTAGGGTTGGGGGGATCTCGGAAAGTGTTTCGCCGGTCTGGGGCATGCCCTGGATCTGCTTGAGTTTCTTGCGGCCGATCGCTGCCAGGACGGCGGCGATGATGCCCCAGATCACGGCGACGATCACGGCAGCCCAGCCCAGCGGCATCAGGGCGCCCAGGGCGAACATCAGCGCCAGGGACAGGAAGACCAGAACGAAGTGCCCGGCCACCCCGGCGCCGGCGAGCATGCCCGCGCCCTTGCCTGCCTTCGTGGCGGACTGCTTGGCCTCTGCCTTGGCCAGCTCCAATTCCTGGCGCATCAGCGTGGACAGGTCCCGGGTCACATCACCCAGCAACTCACCCAACGAGGCGTTATCGGCCTTCACATGCGCTTCACTCGGAGGAGGCTCCGGAATCTGGCTGCTCACAGCTGGCGTCCTTCCGTCGACCGGTAAGTGCCGTCCGCAGCGTGGTAGCTGCCGTCCTCATCGCGGTAGGGGTCATCCTCGAACCTGAGCGGGGAGTCCTCCGCGGTTCCCGACGGCAGCGTTGAGGTGGATACGGGTGCACGTGTGCCCACCACCGGCTCATCGAAGAGATCGTCAGTGCCTGCGGCATAGACGGTCTCCTGGCGGAGGGGCGCAACCGGCTGGGGCTGCGCCACGCGCTGCGACGGCGCGGCCTGCACTGCATTCTGCGACTGAGTGGCGCCGGCGGTGAGGCCGCGGGTGAGGCGGCCTGCCAGGACGCCTGCGCCTGCTGCCAGCAGCAGGAAGGTGCCGGGACGGTTGCGGGCGAACCTCTGGACTTCACCGAGCAGGTCGCCCGGTTCCTTGTTCTCGAGCCATGAAGCCACGGATTCGCTGCGCTGGGCAGCCTGCCGGATGAGGTCGCTGGCCATGCCCTGCTGGTCCGGTGCGTCCGCCATGCTCTGCAGCTGGCTGGAGATGGTCCGGATACCCTCGGCGGCCTTCTGCTGCTGGGTACCGGCCTGGCTGCTCAGTCCCGACTTTGCCTGGCCAAGGAGGTCCTGTGCGCTGGACTTCGCCTCGGAGGCAACGTTGGCTGCCTCTTCCTTGGCAGTCTGGGCTACATTCTGGGCTGCCGATGCGGCCTGGCCGGCCACGTTCGAGGCCTCTTCCTTAGCCGCCTGGCTCTTGGACGTTCCGGAGGAGTCCGGGGCGGGGGCGGTGGTGAAGCTGTCTTCAGTTCCTACCTCTGATGCGCCATACGGGTTGGTCACAGGGGTAGTGGGCGTCTGGGGCCATTGGTTCTCTGTCATCGGGCTCTCTTTCCTCAAGGGCTGGCTGGCGATCAAGAACCAGCAGTGCTGGGTTAGTAAGCAAGGTTACTAATTAGATACTAAGCACACTTCCCTTTTGATGCGCAAGGGGCGCTGGTGATGTCAGCCCAGTTCAAGGCGTGTTTGGGCGGCCCATAGTAAGCCTACTTGCGAATATGATGCTAAGCATGCTTATTGTAGGAAGGTAGCGACGCAGGGCGACCCCCGCACTTTGCCACCTACAGGAAGGCCTCGGCCGATGACCAGCAATCTCGATCCGGACGCCCGGAGCAGTTACCGCCTGATCACTCTGGCGGCACGTCTGGTCCAGCGGCGCCAGGACGACGCGTTGGCGCACTTGGGCCTGACCCGCGCTGCCGTCATAGCCCTCGAAGGGCTGGCTGCCGGACCGCTCAATCAGGAGCAGCTGGCGGAAGCCATCCGCGTTCAGAGCCAGACATTGGGCCGGGTACTCACACGACTCGAAGCTTCGGGGCACCTCACCAGGACGCGGCATGCCGCAGACCGCCGGCAGTTGAAAGTGGAACTGACGGAAGCCGGGCATGCTGCCCTCCAGGCCGCCCGGGAGGCTGAAATCAACGCCTATCCGGACGATCCGGGCATCGCCTGGAAAGTGCTTAGGGAAGAGTTGGCAAAATTTGTTAAGGCCCTGCCCGCCGGCCACGATCCCGAAGTGGTCCCGTTCGTTGCCCCCGAGCACCGCTCGGTCCGGCGTCAGCACACCGGGCATAGCGGTCGCAGCGGCGGCCGGCGCGGAATGGACCAGCATCCGGATTGGGACCAGGACTCACAGTCCTGATCCCGGCAGTGGGCGGTTGTTGGTTGCCGAAACCCGGCTTCGACAACTCAACCACCTATTCGGCGAGGCCAGTCCTGGCCTCCGGCGGCACTTTCTACGACGACGCCGGCGCGGCCGGACCTGTTGACCAGCGGAGCAGGGCGGCAACATCCACGCCCTCGGGCAGGACGGGGCCGGGAACCAGAAGAACCCGCGCATCGGTCAGGGCGGCCGCACGCAACAGCGCTGCGGGAGCGGGAACCTTTCCCAGGACGTTTGCCGCCAGGGATTCCTCCTCAGCGGTGGCGATCCACGGCTCGGCGTCGAGGGCCAGCAACGTCCGCTCGGACAGGGCCTGATCATTGAAGATCAGCACCTCCACCTGTGCCTGCTGCAGCGCATGCACCACGGCGCCGACCCCGGTGGTTGACTCCGGGTTGGCCTGGCCCTCCTGCATTGCCAGCCGGTCCATGATTTCCTGCTGCTCTGCAGCCCAGACCTCGGCGACCCGCTGGTTGACCTGGTCATTGAGGAGGGAATCGTCGGCACCGCCCGTATGGGTGTGGGAGTCAACCACTGACACCAGGGGCTGGGTGGCCTTGGCGAGCTGCTCCTGGACCAAGCCGCGGGCCCGGACGTCGCCGGCCAGAACCACCAGCCGGGCGCCGCTGTCGGCGACGAGCCTGTCAATCTCGCCGGCCACCTCGTCGGCGTTCCGGCGCCAAACGTCCTCGGTGTGGTGCTGGAACCGGAGGTGGGCCCAGCCCCCGCCCTGGAACTTGCTCACATGCCCGGTTTCGCCCTGGACCTCCTGGGTGCTCTCAGGTGCTCCGGCACCTGCCCGATACAACCGGATTTCCCCGTGCTCCCGGCTTACTTCGGCAACGATGTAGGGGAATTCTTCCGGCCGGTGCTTCACCAGCGGCAACAGATCGGGAACCGGGTCCACCGACAGCCGCTCCGGGAGGACCCGCTCACCCGGCAGGACCTCGTTGATTTCAGTTTTGCCTTGATGGACCAGGACGAACCTCGCGACTGGAGCGGGGACTCCTGGCTCCGGCTGCAGTGCCTGCTCCAACGCTTCAAGGTCTGCGGCAGCTGCTCCCTGGGGCTCCAGCCGGGTGCGGGCGTTGCCGGGCCAGGCGTCCCCGGCCTCCAGCGTGTCCACCGTCCCGGTTCCCGCGTCTACGTACGCTGTGCACCAGGGGCCGGGCAGCCGGTAGAGGTCCGCGTATTCCTTCAGGCTGCCGGTCACTGTTCCCCCTCCTCATCGCTGAGCGGGTCCGGAGCTGCAACCGGGTTGAGGGCCTCCTGCACCTCGGCAGGATCCGTGTCATCCGGGAAGGGCTCCGTTTCACGCCATTCCTCTGCGTGGGCCGGCTGGTTGCCGTGGACCACGCCCTGGGTTTCGTGCTTCATCTGGTCGTCCAGATTTGAACCGTGCTTCGTATTGCCGCGTTCCGCTGCCATGACGATCTCCTTTGCGCGTGATTAGTATCACAGGCTTACTAGCTCGTCATTTCACGGTAGCACCAAGAACCAGGCGGCTAAAGGGGTAAATCTTTGGGGCACAACCTACGCTGAACAGGCGTCCTTCAGGGCCTGGACGGACTCAGCCGGCACCTGGTCCCCGGCCTCCGCAATCTCGCCCAGCGGCGTCGTAATTTCGGACGGGACACCGGCAGTCCGTGCCGCCGAGACAAGGCCGCCCAGCACCTGCTTGTCCTCAGCGCTGACCAGGCCGTCCTGGATAACAGCGCAAACCTGCCGGTTCACTTCGTCCGCGGCCGCCGTGGCAACCTTCGACACGGCGTCACTGGCTGCATTGCCGGCAGCCTCTTCCACGGCACCGCAGCCGGCAAGCAGCAGCATCAAAGGGACGGCGGACAGGACGGCGAGGCGGCGTTTCATCTGTCCAGCCTAACCGGTAGCGCCACGCGCCCAACCGCCGCAGCTCAGCGGGAGCTGGCGGCGGGCACGCCGAGGATGCTGTCCAGCAGCGGGTTGCGGAACTTGCCGCCCGGATCGTGCGCAGCGGCGAGGGAGCGGAAGTCTGCGAAGCGGGGGTACAGCAGCTCCCAGTCGTGGCCGTCCGGGGAGAACAGCTTGCCCCAGTGCGGCCTGGCGCCGAAGGGGCGCAGCAGATCCTCGAGCTCCGGAAGCAGTGCTTCCACCTCCGGCTGCAGCGGCTTCCAGGTGAAGTGCAGCGCCACGCTCTGCTGGCGGTAGAAAGGGCTGAGCCAGAACTCGTCGGCCGCGCCGGTGCGGATCTCCGACACAAACAGCAGGGGTGCCAACTTGTCGGCGAGGCTGCGGACAGCCTGGATGGCGGCCGGCGCGTGCTCCAGCGGGAGGATGAATTCGCTTTGCAGCTCCTCACCCTTGCTGGGCGTGAACTCGTGGCGGAAGTGCGGCAGCCGGTCCAGCCACAGGCCGGGCTCGTCCAGCTGGAGCGTGCAGTTCTCCGCCGACATGTCCGGCAGGGGGTGCCGGGGACTGAGGGCTGCGGTGGCGCCAAACAGGTCCGCCAGGGGCGGTTCGTCCTCCAGCGCCTTGAGCCAGACCTGGCTGATGGCATCCCCTGCGTAGTCAGTGAAAAGGCTCACGCTGTAGGCGCTCGAGACGAGTTCGTCGAACCTCTCCAGCGCGCCGTCCCAGGGCAGGTCCACCAAAACACGCTGGCGCATCCGGAAGCTGGGACGGACTGCAAGTTCCAGTCCGGTCACGATGCCCAGGGCACCCACGGCCACCACGCTCGCCAGGAACTCATCGCCGCCGGCGCGGGACAGGGTCACCTGCTCCCCCGAGGGCCGGACCAGTTCGATGGACCCGACGGCACCAGCGAGCGACGGGTTGTCCACACCGGACCCGTGCGTGCCGGTCTGCACTGCCCCTGCCACCGAAATATGCGGCAGCGATGCCAGGTTGTGGATGGCGACGCCGGACTGTTCCAGCGTGCGGCACAGCGCCCCGTAGCTGACGCCGCCGCTGACCCGGACCGTCCCCTTCGAGGAGTCCAGATCGATCTGCTGCGGCAGGGCATCCAACAGGACGTGCACGCCGTCCGTGTCTCCCACCCGGTTGAAGGAGTGCCGCGAGCCCAGAGCCTTGACGCGGTGCGAGCGGGCAACCACCTCGGCGAGTTCAGCCACGGACTCCGGGCGCTGCACATCGGCTGAAGCGTATTCGAGGTTTCCTGCCCAGTTCTTCATCATGGCTTTCCGGTTGGGGGAGTTGGCTCATCCAACTGTCAGCGCTAACAAATCTCCTGTCAAGACAGTGTCACGGCGCGGCCACCCCCTCTGTGGAGGCGGCAACAAGAGTGGTGGCGCATTTCTTTCTATCGTTGTAAGTGTGCCGGATGACTCTTGCGGGACCCCAGGCGGCTACAACGACATGGCCGAGCTGGAGCTGGACCCCTACGGCAGGCAGTTGCCCGCCGTCAACAGGTTTCCCTCGGCAGCAGGTGGACTGGGCTTCAAGCCGCTCGGCGACTGGAAACACCGACAACTTCGGCCTCAACCACGGGCACGCCGGCGCGCAGGCCTACTACGATTCCCGGAAGCGCCCACATGTGGCGGGTCTCCGACGATCTCTGGGACGTGTGGGAGGACGTGGAGGCACAGTTCACCCGGATGGCCCGCTGGGCGCCACACCAGCAGCCGGGCGGGTGGGCAGATGCCGACATGCTGCCCGTTGGGCGGATCGCCCTGCGCGCCGAGCGGGGGAAGGAACGGCTCAGCCGCCTGACGCCGGCGAGCAGCGGACCATGCTGTCGCTCTGGTGCATGTCCCGTTCCCCGCTCATGCTCGGCTGCGACCTCCCGTCCTCGCCCCCGGAAGCGCTGGAACTGCTCACCAACCAGGACCTGCTGGACGTCCTCAAAGGGAGCCGCAACAACCGTGAACTGCTGCGCGACGGCCACCTGGTCCTGTTGGCGGCAGAGAGTACGACGTCGGACGACCGTTTCGCGGCCGCCTTCAACACCGGGACCACCCGGCTGGGCCGGACGCTTGCCCTCACGGACCCAGGCCCGTCCTTCCTGAATCCAGTGCCCGGGGCAACTGCAGTGGCCCTGGTCATGCCGTTGTTTCTTTCCCAGGGGACGTGGTGCGTGGCGGCGGTACCCGGCGGCTGCCGGTGGCTTCGAAGGCTGCGGCCAGGTGCAGCAGTTCCGTGTCGCTGTAGGCCCTGCCGGCAATGGTGAGCCCCACGGGCATGCCGATGTCCGGGGCCACGCCCATGGGGACCGTGACGGTGGGGATGCCCAAGTGCCGGGGGACCAGGTTCCCGTTCGCCACCCAGACCCCATTGCGCCACGCCAGGTCTGCGGAGGCCTCGTTCCGGTCGGCGTCGGCGGGCCCGATGTCCGCCACCGCAGGGAACACGACGGCGTCGATGCCCAGCCCGTCCATCCACTCCTCGAGGTCGATCCGGCGGGTTTCCTCAAGTCCGGTCAGCCCTGCCTTGAGGTGGGGGATCTCCGTCAGGGACGGCACCCCGTTTTTCCGGATCCAGGCGGGGTAGTCGCTGATGTCGTCGTCGAAGCCTTGGTAGCGGTCCGGCAGTGACCCGTCCGGCGCGGGGAAGATCGCAACACCGTCGACGTGGGCCAGGCGGCGGAGGTGAGGGTCTCCGTTGGCGTCGAGGAAGTCGTTCCACGCCCAGGCGGAGAGGTCCACGATCTCCCGGCGCAGGTAGTCCGGGGATACCAGGCCGCGGGTGGCGATGGTGGGGGCGCCGGGACGGTCCCCCTCATAGTTGGACACGGCCGGAAAATCGACCTCGATGACCTCGGCGCCCGCGGCTTCCAAATCGTGCCGGGCCGCATTCCACAAGTCGATGATGGAGGCCCGGGTGTGGATGCGCCGGCCTGTGGGGCCGCCGATGCCGGGTGCCTCGGCGGTGCCGGCGCCCGGGTCTGCGTTGATGTACATCCGGGGGACTCCGATGCGCTTGCCGGCCAGGACGCGTTGAGCCGCGGCCGGGTCCGGGACCGCCAGCTCCAGGTATGAGTCCGGGCGAACCTCGGATGCCTTGGGGAGCGGGACCCAGGGCTGTACCCGCCAGAAGTCACCGCGGGTTTCGTCGTCGTCCGCCACCACCACGTCGAGGACCTCCAAAAGGTCGTCCATGGTACGCGTGTGCGGAACAACCACGTCCATGGTGGGAACCAGCGGCCAGTTGCCGCGGACGGAGATCACACCGCGTGAAGGGGTGTAGGCGCACAGGGCATTGTTCGACGCCGGCGCACGTCCTGATGACCAGGTTTCCTCCGCGAGGCCGAAGGCGGCGAAGCTGGCGGCCGTGGCCGTGCCGGAACCATTCGAGGATCCGGAGGCGAAGGCTGCCGTGAGGTAATCGGCGTTGTAGGGGCTTTCAGCCCGGCCGTAGACGCCGCGCTGCATCCCGCCATTGGCCATCGGGGGCATGTTGGTGAGGCCGATCAGGACGGCACCGCCGCCACGCAGCCGCTCGATGGTGAAGGCGTCGTTCTGCGCCACCAGGTCCTGGAACGCCGGGGACCCTGCGGCGACAGTGAGGCCGCGCGCCTGGTAGCTGTCCTTGGCAGTGTAGGGAATGCCGTCGAGCGGCCCCAGTTTTGCGCCGTCGGCACGGCGCGCGTCCGACGCCCTTGCATCGGCCAGCGCGTCCGGATTCATCACTACAAGCGCGTTCAGGCATATGCCTGACGAGTCATACTTCGCAATCCGCTGAAGGTAAAGACGCACCAGCTCCTCACTGGTGACCTCGCCTGCCTCCAGCGCCGCGCGCAGCTCGCCAATGCCGGCTTCCACAATATCGAACGGGTTCACGCCGGGGAGCCCTTCTTTGCGGGTGCCGGCTGCTGCTGGGTGATGCAATGGATGCCGCCGCCGAATGCGAAGATGTCCCGCGCGTCCACCAGTTCCACTGTCCGGTCCGGATAGGCACGTCCCACGATCTTCAAGGCTATGGCGTCATTGGGATCGTTGAAGGCGCACAGCACCACCGCGTTGTTCGCCACATAGTGGTTGATGTAGGACCAGTCCACGAACCCTTCGCCGTCTTGAAGGACGGTGGGTGCCGGGACGTCGATGATCCGCAGGGAACGGCCCTTGGCATCCACTTGGCCGGCGAGGACGGCGGAAAGTTCCTGGTAGACCGCATGGTCCGGATGGGCGGGGTCGTCCTGGCGGTGCAGCAAAACAGTGCCGGGGCCCGCGAAGGAAGCCACAATATCAACGTGGCCGCGCGTGCCGAACTCGTCGTAGTCGCGCGTCAGGCCACGGGGCAGCCAGATGGCCTTGGTGGTGCCCAAGGCGGCGTGGATTTCGGCTTCGACCGATTCCCTGGTGGCGCCGGGGTTGCGTCCCGGGTCCAGTTGCACCGTCTCGGTCAGCAGCACGGTCCCTTCACCGTCCACGTGGAATCCCCCGCCCTCATTGACCAGCGAACTGGGCCGGACCGGCACTGAAACGTTCGCAGCCACTGTGCGTGCCACGTCCTGGTCATTCCCCCACGCGGCCCACTCCTGTGCGCCCCAGCCGTTGAAGACCCAGTCGACGGCGGCCAGCGAGCCGTCAGGCTGGTGGACGAAGGTGGGTCCGCTGTCACGCAGCCATGCGTCATCGAGGGGAACTTCCACCACGGTGATCCCGTCGCCGAGCGACTCTTTGGCGGCGGCGGCATCGCCCGGATCGGCCACGACCGTAACCGGCTCATAGCGGGCGATGGTGCGGGCTACCGTGGACCAGGCAGCCCGGGCGCGGTCCAGGGTGGGGCTTCCGGCCGGACCGAAGGTTTCGTTGGGTGGCGGAAAGGCCATCCACGTTCCCTGGTGGGCCTCCCATTCGGCAGGCATGCGGCCGCTGGAGGCCGGTTCAGGGGCCGGTGTTGTCGTGGCGGGGGCGGGTGCTGGTTTCATCTGTCTTCCAGGGTTCTTTCTGATCGTCCGTGGTATTGCTTCAGGCGGGCTGGCCGAGGCGGTGCCTGTCCACTGCGCCGTGCGGGGAAGCAGCGGGGAGCGGGGGAGCTGCGGCGGTGCCGGCGTCGAACATTGTTGTGCCGCCCACCACGGTGAGCCGGGCGTGGTTGGTGAGCAGCCGGGACGCGTCAGCCTGGAGCGGATTGGTGTCCAGGACGGTGAAGTCTGCAAGGTGGCCGGCAGCGATCCGGCCCTGCTGGTCTTCGGCGCGGCAGGAGAAGGCGGCATCGCGGGTGGCATGGCAGAGTGCGTCGGTGAGGTCCAGGGCATATTCGGGCAGGTTCGCTTCGAGGGACGGATCGAGTGCGGAAAGCCGTGTTGCGGCTATGTACATATTGGGCAGCGGCTTGTGTGGAGCCGTGGGCGCGTCAGTGCTCAGGGCAAGGGTTGCGCCGGCCTCCGTAAATTCGGTCCAGGGGAAAGCCCTCTCGATGCGGTGGTCACCCAGGACGCTCCGCCAGTTGTCCTGGATGGCGGGGTCTGCGTGGACAGGCTGCATAGAGGCCACCACCCCAAGGGCAGCAAGCCGCCGGACGTTGGCCTCGGTCACGGTTTCCAGGTGCTCGATACGGTGCCGCCGGTCCCGCGGACCATTGCGGCGGTATGCCTCCTCGAGGGCGTCCAGGGCGATGTCGGAGGCTTCGTCGCCGATGGCGTGCAGTGCTATCTGGAGGCCGGCGGCGTCTGCGGCCACCACCACGGGAATCAGGGATTCCCGGTCCCAGATGGGCTCGCAGGAGCTTCCGTCAGCGTACGGTTCCTTCATGGCAGCGGTGCAGCTGTCGATGACGCCGTCCACGATGAGCTTGATGCCGCAGATCTGCAGCCAGTCGCCGTCGAGCTCGGCGGCCAGCCACGCTGCTTTGGCCACCTGCACCAGGTTCTCAGCCGCAGATGCATGGCGGGACACAAGGATGTGGCCTTTGACCCGGATGGGCAGGGTGCCGCCGCGCCGTTCCATGGCGCGGCGGAAGGCGGCCAGGTCGTCGTCCTGGACCGCCATGTCCACGGCGCCGGTGACGCCTACGGCGAGGTAGTTCGCGAAGGCCTCCTCCAGCTGGGCATCGCGGTCCTGGTCCGTGGCATGGGCAGCCAGTGCCGGCCAGACAATCTGTTGGGCTGCCGTCTCGAACAGCATGCCGTCAGCCTCGCCCGTGTCCGGGTCGCGCCCAATCCGTCCCCCGATGGGATCGGGAGTGTTGCCATCGATCCCCAGTTCGGCCAGGGCCGCGCTGTTGACCCAGACCGAGTGCAGGTCATTGGCATCCAGGTAGACGGGACGGTCCGGCACCGCTTCGTCCAGCAGCTGCCGGGTGGGGGCCTGGCCGGCGAGTGAACTGTAGAGCCATCCAGCCCCCAGGATCCGGGCGGCGTCGCTGGCGTTGGCGGCCTCCCGGAGGCGTCGCTGCAGATCGGCAGGATCACTCGCGTCCCGCAGCGGGACCTTTTTCAGGGCCTGCCCCATCATCAGCAGGTGCGTGTGGGCGTCGATGAAGCCGGGAAGGACAAATCCGCCGGCAAGATCGACTTCAGTGGCTTCTTCGCCGGCCACGTTCCGGGCAGCGGCTTGGTCGCCGACATGGATGAAGCGGGAGCCATCCACCACGAAGGCCTCGGCGAGGGAGCCGTCAGCGGTGAAAACGGTGGCGTTGGTGTAGAGCGTACGCGCAGTCAAGGAAATGCTTTCTTTCAGGAGGGGGAGGGGCGTCAGGCGATTGCCGCTTTGTTGATGTCGGCGGGCGGTGCGGCCACGCCGGCTGCCTCGGCACGGACCGAGATCCGGGAGATGAGGAGCAGCGGAACCATCAGGACGAGGGTCATGCCGGCCAGGACATAGCCGAGGACGTCGTAACCGGCCGTGGAAGAAAGGAAGGTTCCAAAGAACGGGGCAAACGAGGATCCAAGGAGGTAGACGCCCAGCACCGGTGCGGACCAGCGTCCGGAGGCGTCCAGGGCGGCGGCAGTGGCCACGATGTAGATGAAGGCCAGGATGTAGATGGTGTTCCAGGCGATGATGACGGCGATGTAAAGGTTGGGATCAGTCACGGTTCCGGAGAGCATCTTGAGTGCGGCCCCGGCCACGAGTGCCACGGCCAGCGGCGCGGTCCGTCCAAGCCGGCGCCCGGCCAGCCCCACCAGGCCGGAGGCGAGCAGTCCGCCAAGGGTGGAGAGGCTCAGGACCAGGCCCATGCCGGTTTCGTCGAGCTGTGCCTGGTCCGCTCCCATGGTGGCCGCGACAGCCCAAAGGGAGTCCTCGCTGAGTGCCCACAGCGCGAAGCAGGCCAGCAGGCCGATGCCTGCGATGGTGGTGGTCCTGGAGCCCTTGGCTGGAGTGGAAATGGCCAGCGGCGCGGCTTCGGAGCGGGTGGGGCGGTCCGGCAGCCAGGCGGTGGTGAACAGGGCCGCCAGGGCAAGGCCCGCGAGCAGGCCGAAGGCGCTGCCCATGCCGGCGCCCAGGGCCGGAATGATGAACAGGAGAACCGATACGATGGCGCGGTTGGTGAACCCGCTGATGCCGGAAGCGCGGTCAGGATTTCGGAGGGCGCCGAGGGCGGCACCGCCGGCGGAAACAGCTCCGCCCGCGCCGAGCCCGCCGATGAGGACCCCGGCGACGACGACGGGTGCGGACGGGACGAACGCGGCGGCGCCGAATCCTGCCGCCGTCAGAACCAGGCCGGCACGTGCCACCAGGTACCGCCCGTTCCTGGCTGCCCATTTCGAGGTGAGCAGGCAGGCGAGGGCGCAGGCCAGCAGCGAGCCGGTCACCAGCGAACCCGCCCCGGTGTCGGAGAAGCCAAGCTCTCCAGTCAGTGCGACGATCATGACCGGCACCAGGTTGGCCGTCATGAACCCGACAACGCTGATGCCGAAAACGGAGACCGCCCTGGTGGCGGTCAGGGGAACGCGCCCTGTTTCGTTATCGTCCGGAGACATAGCTTCTCCTTGCTGGGATGGGGTGAAGGCCGTCACAAAATGAATGGTCTTCATTTATTATGGGGATGCCCCGCCGCCAGCACAAGGGTTTTTGTGAAAGCCTTTCAGAAACTTGCTTTTGTGACCGCCCTGATGCCGGCCAGCAGCGTCTCCAGCCCGAACGCAAAGGCAGTGTCGGAGCGCTCCGCCGGTGTCCCCAGATCGGCGATCGCTGCCGACAGTGCCGGGAATTGTCCCGGCGGGGGCGACCAGACGACGTCGGGCGCGGTGAGTTCCAGGGCGGAACCAAGGACCAGGTAGTCTACGGCGGTGATGGCCGGAACGATGGCCGGTGACGCCAGGCCGGCCTTGCCGAGTACTGTCGCCATGTCCTCATAGATGCGCATGACGCCCAGGTCCTGCACCGTCTGGGTCACCAGAAGCGGCACCAGCCGGGGGTGGTCCACCAGGCAGTCACGGTATTCGTGGGCAAGGATGCGCAGCGCCTCATCCCACGGCAGGTTCTGTGTATCGAGGTGCTGCCGTTCGGAAAAGACGCGGCCCCGCATCAGTTCAATAATGTGTTCGCGGTTTTCAATGTAGTTGTACAGGGCGGCCTGGCTGACTCCGAGTTCCCTCGCCACCTTCGGAAAGCTGAAGTCGCCGGTGGAATCGACCAGGGCCAGGGCGGCGGCGACGATGGCGTCTACGGACAGGAGCGGCGATCGCGGACGTGGCATGTGGACTCCTCGGCAGGGGGCGTCCGTTCAATGTAACCTGTGCGCCCCGTCCACGGCCGCCAGGATGGCCCGGGCCAGTTCCGCCGGCCTGGTGAACTGCGGCCAATGCCCGGTGGGCAGGTCCACGTACTCCACATCACGGACGCGGGCCAGCTCGGCGACGAACGGATGGCCGGCAGCGATCCACTCACGAAGCATGGCGGACGGGAACTCGCAGGCAATGACGGTGGCCGGGACGTCGTAGCGCCGCTCGTCGTGCAGATGCTGCTGGTCGTAGGCAACCCCCTTGGGTTGGGGAATGGCGCGGGCGCGGAAAGCCTCGCGGAGGCCGTTGTCCAGGTCCACCAGGTCTGCGTCCTCGAACGCTTCCCACGGCGGCAGCGGAACATCGTCACCGTCGGCCGGCAGTTCGTCATTGATAACCCCGCCTTCACCGAGCGGGCCGCTGTCCACATAAATGGCCCGTTCCACTTTGTTGGGTCGGGCGTCCACCACGCCATGGACAATTGCGCCGCCGCCCGAGTGTCCCACCAGGACCACCTTGCCCTCGATGGCATCGGCAGCCGCCGTGACGGCGGCGATGTGCTGTTGCAGGCCAATTCCTGCGCGGCTGGCGTCGACGCTTTCCAGGCCCGGCAGCGTAAGGGGATGCGTGCGGTGTCCCGCGGTTTTCAGCGCCGGTGTCACCTCATCCCACGAGGAAGCGTCCAACCAAAAACCGGGAACCAGGATGATGTCCATGACGGAACCCTACTCCTGGGGGACCATGGCCGGCAGGGCGGTCCATATATCCGGCCGACAGGAAGCCAGGGGTTTCGTGCGGCGGCGGGCAGCAGTAAAGTCCGGGAGTAGCCCGTGAACTCACCTCCAACGCCAGCTGAGAGAGAGCACCACATGAAACGGCCAGAATATTGCTGTTGCCAGGGTCCGGCCTTTGGCGTCCGGGCAATGATGCGGGGGTGGTGAGATGAGCAGTTCCCCAGCCGCCCGCCCATCCGCTCCGGTGAAGCGCGAAACATTTTCTTCACGCCGGCTTTTCATTCTGTCCGCCATCGGTTCGGCAGTGGGACTGGGCAATATCTGGCGCTTCCCGTACATTGCCTACGACAACGGCGGCGGGGCGTTCCTGATCCCGTACCTGGTGGCACTGCTGACAGCCGGCATTCCGCTGCTTTTCCTGGACTACTCCGTCGGTCACAAATTCCGGGGTTCCACCCCGCTGGCCTACCGGCGGCTCCACCGGGCCGCCGAACCGCTCGGCTGGTGGCAGGTTCTGGTCTGCTTCGTCATCGCGGCGTATTACGCAGTGATCATCGCATGGGCCCTGATGTACACCATCTTCTCCTTCACGGAGGCATGGGGCGATGACGCCGAAGGCTTCTTCTTCGGCAACTTCCTGGGCGTCGCCGAGGCCCCGGGTCTCGGGTTCGACTTCGTCCCGTCAGTCTTCTTCCCGCTGCTGCTGATCTGGGCGGCAGTCATCCTCATCATGGTCGCCGGGATCCGCAAGGGCATTTCCCGCGCGAACGCGGTCCTGTTGCCGCTGCTGGTAACGATGTTCATCCTGCTGGTGGTCCAGGCGCTTTTCCTTCCAGGGGCAGCCCAGGGCCTCAACGCCTTCTTCACGCCCGACTGGTCCGCGCTCGCCGACCCGTCAGTGTGGGCGGCAGCCTACGGACACATCTTCTTTTCGCTCTCCGTCGGCTACGGCATCATGGTCACCTATTCCTCCTACCTGAAGCGCAGGACGGATCTCACAGGCTCCGGCATGGTGGTTGCCTTCTCCAATTCCGGGTTCGAAATCCTGGCCGGCATCGGTGTTTTTGCCGCCTTGGGCTTTATGGCGCAGGCAGCGGGTACCGGCGTAAACGAGGTGGTGACCCAGGGCATCGGCCTGGCGTTTGTCGCGTTCCCCACCATCGTGTCGCAGGCGCCTTTCGGGGCTGCCATGGGTGTGCTGTTCTTCGGTTCCCTGGTCTTTGCGGGAATCACGTCCCTGATCTCCGTGCTCGAAGTCATCGTTGCCGCCGTGCAGGACAAGCTCGGCTGGGGCAGGATCAAGGCCTCCCTGGTGGTCAGCATCCTGGTGGCCGCCGTTTCGCTGGCATTCTTTCCGACGGCGACCGGCCTCTACCTGCTGGACACATCCGACGCATTCGTCAACAGCTTCGGCATCACCCTCGGGGCACTGGTAACAGTGGTGGTGCTTGCCTGGTTCCTGCGCAAACTCCCGATGCTGTCCGCCCACCTGAACCGGATCTCTACGGTCAAGATGCGCGGAACCTGGATGGTGCTCGTTGCGGGTGTGGTGCCGCTCGCGCTGATCTACATGGTGGCCAACGAGTTCATCAGCAAAATCTCCACTACGTATGAGGGCTATCCGGAGTGGTTCGTGGGCGTATTTGGCTGGGGGATGTCAGGGGCGCTGGTGGTCCTGGCGCTGGTGCTGACTTTCATCCCGTGGAGCCGCAGCTCCAAAGCCCATGACGATCCCGAGTATGACGCCGTGGTGGAGCAAGAGGCAAAGGAGACCGCACTGTGACACCGATCGCCATCACCATGATGATCATCGCCATCCTTACCGTCTGGGGCGGGCTCGCACTGGCGCTGCTCAACCTGAAGCGGCACCCGGAGGACGAAGGCGCCCTGCCGGAAGAGCCTGCGCGGGAGCTTTAGGCCGGCAGGGTCATCAGGGACGGCTCACCAGCTGGACGGACAACAGGTCACCGGTGCTGCAGCCGGGCAGTGCGTGGACTGAAAAGACGATGCGCCCGGCGCCGGACTGTCCGTCCCGCGGTTCGGGCAGGGCATAGTCCGTCACCACCTGGTCCCCTTCCTGCCACTCCTGGGACGGTTCATCCAGAAGTACCCCGTCCAGCCGCAGTTCATGGCCCCGTCCCTGAACCTGGCGGAAACGCACCCGCAGCACCCCTGCGCGCTGGTCCGGATCCGCCAGGACGTAGGAAAACCAGCCGGTGGCGCTGCGCCAGTGGATACCTTCCCTGCCGCCGGCGCGGGTAGACTCACCGGCGAAACCATGGTCGGACTCGGGCTGTTGTTCGCCTGCGGTCACCGCATCAACAACCTGCCCCTGGGCCGCCATTTCCCGGTCCAGGTCCCGAAGTTCCCCATGCCGCCTGGCAGGGTCACCAGTGGGCCAGTACACGGTGTAGCGCTCATCGTGGATTCCGGAAAACGGCTCCAGGACCACGGTGCCCGTCCGCCCGCCGGCGTCAACCACCGGCAGCTCGGCCGCCAGCGCCGCACGGTCCAGCAACCGGACGGAACCGGCGTCGGGCACCACCGGGGTCTGCGCGAGTGGCAGCAGTGCCCCGGCGGCCACGTGGCCCATCCGTTCGTCCGCAGCTTCAAAGCCGGGTACCCCTTCTGATCCTGCCCGTGCGGACAGCACCACCGGACCATAGAGGAACGAGACCCACGGCGAACCGTCCGGCAGCGCCTCGGAGCGAACCTCCGCGGCAACGTTTATCTGGATCGCGGACGTGCCGTGCCAGGTACGGCTGATGCTGACGTAGCCGTCTTCTTCGGTGACGGGACCGCCCGCTCCACCGCCGCCGTCGACCGCCATTTCCGCTGCCCAGCCCGGTCGGCGAAGCCGGATGGTGGCTTTAACCGGAGAGTCCGCGGAAACATGCAGCGTCACCAGGCCGGAGCGCGGAAACCCGGTTTCCAGCCGCACGTTAAGGCCCCGCTCTGCCCAGTCCAGCGTTGAGGGAATGTACAGATTGACCAGGAGGTCGTCGCCGTCGTGGCTATAGATGAGCTCCCCATAGCGCGCATGGTTCTCTAGGCCTGACCCGACGCAGCACCACATCGATTCCTGCGCCCGGGAGTAGACGCGGTAGTGCCCGGGCCGCATCGGCGTGAAGTACACCAGGCCGCCACTGACAGGATGCTGCGAGGACAGGATGTGGTTGTAGGTGGCCCGCTCGTAGAAGTCGACGGCGGCGGGGTCGCCCGAGGCTTCAAAGCGCAGTTTGGCGAGTTTGAGCATGTTGTAGGTGTTGCAGGTTTCCGGGCCCTGCGGGTCCAGCACCATGGGCGTGAAATCCGACGCCGGGTGGAAGTGCTCCCGCACACTGTTGCCGCCGACGGAGACGGAACGCCGGGAAACCACGGAATCCCAGAAGGAGCTGCCGGCCTGCGCAAACTCGGGATCACCCGTTGCGGCTGCGAGGCGGGCGTAGCCCACTACCTTGGGAATCTGGGTATTGGCGTGCAGCCCGTCAAGCTGGTCCCGCCCGGCCGCCAGCGGCTCCAGGAGGGCGCGGTGCGAGAACCGGCGGGCCTCCTGGAGGTACTCATCCCTGCCCGTGAGCTCCCACAGGATGGCGAAGGCGTCATTCATGCCGCCGAATTCGGTGTGCAGGACCTCCTCGAAAGCTTCCGTTCCCAGGTGGGCTGAGATCCCGAGCCACCAGTCCGCGAGGCCGGCGGCGATTGCGAGGGCCTGGTCAGACCCGGCGAAGACGTGGGCGTCCAGCAGCCCGGCCAGCGTCTTGTGCAGGTTATAGAGCGGAACCCACCTGCCATTGAGGGTGAACAGGTCCGCGTCCACGTTCCCGCCGGCCAGCTGCTTTCCGAGCTCCCGGCCGGCGGGGATGCCTCCCACGTAGCCATCCCCGCCGGCCTCCTGGCAGTTCCCGAGAACCCCGACGACGGTCCGAACCTTCGCCAGCAGCTCCGGATTCCCGGTAGCCGCGAAAAGCCTGGCGCAGGCCGAGAGGTAATGGCCCCCGATATGGCCTCCCATGCCGTCGGCTTCCCAGCTGCCATACGGATCCGCGGCAGTACCCAGTCCGGCCTCCCGGAGGTACGGAGCACACAGCCGCTGAAGGTCGAGGGACAGGACGTAGCGGATGGAAGTGTCCTGGGCGTTCTTGAAGTCGCCCTCGAGGAGGCGGACCCTATGCAGCGGAAAAGAGGCAGGGCCGCTGCTGCGGTGACTGGCCACGGTCACCGGACAGGGCCCCCCGCGGGTTTGTTGCCAGGGACTGCAGGGAACGGGACGGCGTCGGTCGCGGCCTTGCCATGGGCGTTGTGGAACACTGCCCGTACCAGCAGGTCCTCTCCGCTGCCCTCCCCGGCGGGAAGCTCAAGCGTGGAGCGGTAAGTCCCTTCGTCCGTCCGCTTGGTGACCGGCTGGGTGTCCGCCCGCTGCCAGTCCGCGCCACCGTCGGACGATGTTTCCCAGACTGCCACCGGGCCGGGCGTGCCTGCGGCAGTGGCGGTGAAGCTGGCGGCAGTGCCGGCAACCGTGGCTTTGGGCTGCTTGAGAACCGATGGCAGCTCCACTGTCTGGTTGAATTCCGGCCAGCCGTCCGCCCAGTCAATTTTCTGGAGGCCGAGGGTGGGGAAGAAGGGAATGTCTTGGTTGGAGCCGTCGTAGTAATGGAACGCCAGGTAATCGCCAAAGACCGACTGCCCGCCGGGGCCGGTAACTGCGCCGTGGGAATCCAGCACCACGGACCCGCCGCCACCGAACATGTCGCGGCCCTCCTTGTCCAGGTACGGACCCTTCACCGAAGTGGACCGACCCACAGCCACCTTGTAGGTGGAGTCCCCGCCACGGCAGCAGGAATCGAATGAGACAAACAGGTAGTAGTAGTCGCCATGCTTGGTGATGTACGGGGCTTCGACGGGGTTCCCGGGCATGAACCGGTCCGCGATGTTCACCGTTTTCGACTGCCAGTCCGCCACCGGCTTGCCGCTGGGCCATTCGATGGGGACCAGGAAAATCCCGTACCAGAAGGAGCCGATGGCCATGTAGGGGGTGCCGTCGGCATCCTCGACAATGCCGGCGTCGATCGCGTTGAAGGTCTTGCCGGGGTTGGCGGGATCCAGGCCGGTGGCAGGGGACGAAACCACCAGTCCCTGGTCCACCCACTCGTAGTCCGGATCATTGGGGTTGAGGGTGGTGTTGGTGGCCAGCGCCGTGAGGGAGTTGTTCCCGCCAAAGCGCGACGCCGAGTAGTACAGGTAGTAGGTTCCGTCATGTTCGGTGATTTCCGGCGCCCAGAGGCTGCCGGGCAGCTCGCCGTCAGCGAAGTGCTCATCAATCCAGGCCGGAATCCGGTCCCAGACGGTGCCGCTGTAGTTCCACGTGGTTCCCTGGTCATGCGACGCCCAGATCTGGATGGTGCCGCCGTTCTCCCGGTTCACCAGGCCCGTGGAGTAGACGTACCAGGTGCCGTCGTCGTCGATAATCAGCGCGGGATCATGGATGGGGGAGGTCTGGCCCACCACCGTTTTGCCGCCCGGCAGGTCGGCGTGGAGCTTCTGTTGCGCGGGCTTCCGCTCTGATGCCTGGCCGAAGGAAACTTGAGCGGTTGGGGCATCCGTGCCGCTGCGGGAAGTGCCCGATGGTGGGAGTGCTGCTGCCGTCAGGGCGATAACCGCTGCTGCTGCCAATCCTGCGGCGCGCAGCGCCCATGGACGTGACTTCATCATCACGTGGTCCTTTCAAGAGCTGGGGCGGCGCTGTCGCCGCAGGGGGTGCAGAACGTGGAAAACTTGCAACGTTGTAACGCAAATATCGCATGAGACGCCGATCACGTCAATGAACCCCGATGCACAACCAAAAGTAATTCCGCGTGAACCCTTGACGACTCTTTGTGGACTGTGTGATTGTTTCTTACAACGTTGCAAAGGATCCGCCCCGGATGCCGGTCCGCCACCGCGGACAGTGGGGCCCCAGTACCACTCAACTCAGTCAATACACTTGTTTGCTCCACCAACCCGGAAGGACTGCGTGATGATGAAGTCACGTCCCATGGCCGCGACCCTGGCGCTTTTTACCGCCGCCGGCCTCATGCTCGGCGGTTGCTCCGCCCCCACCGCCGATGACAGCGGGGAAAAGAAACTTACCTTCATGTTCCGTGGAGGTGAGGACGAGAAGAAGGCCTACGAGAAGGCCGTTGAGCAGTTCGAAGCCGCCAACGGGGTGGACGTGGACATCATCGTCACCACCGCGGACCAGTACGCCACCAAGCTGAAGGCTGCCATCGCCGGCAAGCAGGTCCCGGACGTCTTCTACATCGGCCCCGGAGATCTCCAGGCCTACGTACAGAACGGGATTGTCAAGGACATCACCGAATACGTTGAAGGCTCCGACACGATCGACCTGGACAACATCTGGGAGTACGGCGTAGACAGCTACCGCTACGACGGCAAGCGCGTGGGCGAAGGCGCCATCTACGCGCTTCCCAAGGACGTGGGCCCGTTCTCCTTCGGCTACAACAAGACGATGCTGGAGAAAGCCGGGATCCCGCTGCCGGACAAGGACAAGCCCTACACGTTTGACGAGTTCGTGGCAGCCGCCAAGAAGCTGACCGCCGATACCAACGGCGACGGCACCCTGGACCAGTGGGGCACCGGCCTGAACGTCCAGTGGAACCTGCAGCCGTTTGTCTGGTCCAACGGCGGGGACTGGCTCAACGAAGACCGCACCAAAGTCACCGTGGACACCCCGGAGTTCGCCAAATCACTGCAGTGGTTCGCGGACCTGCAGAACGTCCATGGTGTGACGCCTTCGGTGGGTGAAGCCCAGACCCTGGACACCTACCAGCGCTGGATGAAGGGCGAAATCGGGTTCTTCCCCGTCGCCCCCTGGGATCTCTCCACGTACCAGAAGCTGGGCTTTGAGTGGGACGTCATCCCTTACCCGGCCGGAGACACCGGCAAGACAGCCAGCTGGATCGGTACGCTCGGCATCGCTGTTTCCGAAAGCACCAAGCACCCTGAAGAAGCTGTAAAGCTGGTGGAGTACCTCACAGCCAACAAGGAAGCCCAGCAGAGCCTGGTGGACGCGGGCATCCAGATCCCCAACCTGAAGGACATGGCCGAGACCTGGGCCGCGGACACCACCACCAAACCGGCCAACAAGGCCGAGTTCCTCGAGATTGTGAAGGACTATGGCCGGGCGCTTCCGGGCGGCAACACCTTCAACGCTGAGTGGTACGACGAACTCTGGACCAACATCCAGCCGGTGCTCGACGGCAAGCAGACCGCCGCCGACTACCTGAAGGAGGCGCAGCCGCGAATGCAGGAATTCCTGGACGCCGCCAACCAGCAGGCCGGCAACTAGCTGACCCGTCCCGCCAGGGACCCCACACCAGGTGCCGCGGTCCAGCCGGAGCGGGCCGCGGCACCTTATCCAACCCGCCTTTCCCGGGCTGCCCGTCGGCGCCCAACACGAATCAATGAGGATCCAGCGATGACCACAATCACGCGCCCGCGACGCTCGCGGCTTCACCGGAAGGAACACCAGGCCGCCCTTGTCTTCGTTGCCATACCGGTGATCGGGTTCCTCCTCTTTACGCTCTTCCCGCTCCTCTTCTCCGTCTACGCGTCCTTCACAAACTGGAACGGCATCTCCGCCCCGGTCTTCAAGGGCCTGGACAACTACACGAAAATGTTCGGGGACCGCTACTTCCTGAAGTCGTTGTGGAACACGCTGTACATGATGCTCGGCATTCCCATCGGCCTGGCTATTTCCCTGGCACTGGCCCTGGCGATGAACCGGAAGATGCGCGGGACAACCTTTTTCCGCACGGTCTACTACCTGCCCGTGATCTCGTCCATCGCCGCCGTCGCCATCCTTTGGCAGTGGGCTTTCAACGGCGACTTCGGCCTCATCAACCAGGGCCTGGCGCTGGTCGGCATCGACGGCCCCAACTGGCTCCAGGACACCGCCACGGTAAAGCCGGCGCTGATCATCATGGCCATCTGGAAAGGCCTGGGCTACTCCATGCTGCTCTACCTGGCAGCCCTGCAGTCCGTGCCCCGCTACCTCTACGAGGCGGCAGCCCTCGACGGCGCCTCCGCCTGGCAGCAGTTCCGGCACATCACCATCCCCATGGTCCGCCCGGTCACGTTCTTCCTGATCGTCACCAGCATCATCGCAGGATCCCAGATCTTCGTGGAAATCAACATCATGACCCCCACCGGCGGGCCTGAGTTCGAGTCCGCATCCATCGTTTGGTACATCTGGCAGAAAGCGTTCGACAACCTGCAGATGGGCTACGCCTCCGCCATGTCGGTGGTCCTGGGACTGCTGGTCTTCGTCATTACCTTCATCCAGTTCCGGCTCAACCGCCGCAACCAGTTTTCGATCGATTGAGGCAGGCAGCCATGTCCGCACAGAACGTGATCACCACCCCTCCGCTGGAGCCCACGGACGCCATTCCCGGCACCGGCACGTCCCGCCGTCAGGCCGGCCCCGCCGGCCCTGGCCAGCGGTCGGTCAAGGACCGCACCCGGCTGGGCAACCTCATCACCACCCTTATCCTGTCCCTGGGCGCCGTAGTGATGATCGCCCCGCTGGTCTGGACGTTTTCGACGTCCCTGAAAACCAAGGACGGCGTCTTCGAGCTTCCGCCGCAGTGGATCCCGGACCCCTTTGTCTGGGAGAACTATGCCCGCATCTGGACCGCCGGCCCGCTCCTGAGCGGAATCCAGAACAGCCTGATCGTGGCGTGTTCGGTGACCATCATCGGCTCCCTCACGTCCGCACTCGCGGCCTTCGCGTTCGCCAAGATGCGTATGCCGTTCAAGAACGTGCTGTTCCTGGGGCTGCTCTCGGGCCTGATGATTCCGTTCCCCACGCTCATGATTCCGCAGTTCACCATCTTCGCCGGAATCGGCTGGGTGGACACGCTGCTTCCATTGATCGTGCCGGGGCTGTTCGGCAACATCATCATGATCTTCTTCCTGCGCCAGTTCCTGAACAGCGTCCCGGATTCCATCGTGGAGGCCGCCCGGATCGACGGTGCGTCCTACCTCCAGATCTTCTGGACGCTCATCCTGCCCGCCATCCGGCCGGCGCTCGCAGCCCAGTTCATCCTCTGGTTCATGGCCATGTGGAACGACTACCTGGCGCCCATCATCTACCTCAACTCCCCGGGGACACAGACCCTCCAGCTGGTCATCGCCAACTTCAATGCCCAGTACGCCATCCAGACCGACTACCCGCTGATCATGGCGGCGTCCTTCATCGCACTGCTTCCGGTGCTGATCGTGTTCATCGTCTTCCAGCGCCAGATCATCGAATCCATCGCGCTGTCCGGATCCAAGGGCTGAACCATGCCGCATCCCGATCTTGAGCAGGCAACGCTGCAGCGCGAGCTGGCCCCTGCAGAAACCTCTGCCGACCCCGCCACGTGGGGCGCCCGGCATGCCCACGACCCCACGGTGGTGCGCGACGACGACGGCACCTACTTCATGTTCTCCACCGACGCCGTTGCCAACTCGCAGGATATTCCTTCCGGAGTACATATCCGTAGGTCCCCTGACCTGGTGCAGTGGACCTACGCCGGAACAGCGTTCGACGGCGTTCCCACCGCTGCCGCCGAATGGTCCGGCGCGCGCGGTCTCTGGGCCCCGGAAGTGGTCCGCTGGCCGGGTGGCGGATGGCATATGTACTACTCCGCTTCCACCTTCGGTTCCAACACCTCCGCCATCGGCCTGGCCGTGGCACCGGCACCGGACGGGCCGTGGGAGGACCGCGGCATTGTGGTTGCCACCAGGGCCGGAGAACAGACCCAGAACGCCATTGACGCGGCGGTCACGTTTGGCCGGGACGGGCAGCCGTGGCTGACGTACGGCTCCTTCTTTTCCGGGATCTACACCCTGCCGCTGGACCGGACGTCCGGCGCCCCGGTGAGGGCCGGGGACCTGGGCACCTGCATCGCCCGCCGGCCCGTCTCCGTGGACAGGGCCATCGAGGGCGCCTTTATCCTGTACCGCCCGGAGGAGGACCGCTACGTCCTGTTCTGCTCGTACGACTCACTTTTCGACACCTACAACATGCGGGTGGCGGTGGCGGAGCACATCACCGGGCCCTACCGCGACGTCAGGGGAACATCACTCACGGAACCTGCCGCGCCCCCGGCTTTGGCGGGCACGAAGGTGCTGGGGAGCTACCGGTTCAGTGGCGGCACCGGCTGGCTGGCCCCAGGACACAACTCCGTCCTGGCCCAGCCCGGCCCCGAGGGAACCACCGAGCATTTTGTGGTGCACCACGTCCGGTTCGCCGATGATCCCAGCCAGCACGTGGTGCAGGTCCGGCGGATGTTCTTCAACGCCGCGGGGTGGCCGCTGGTCTCACCCCAGCCCTACGCGGGCAGGGCCAGCGAGGTCCTTCCGGCTCCGGTCCCCGTGGACGGCAGATGGCAGGTGCTCCGGTTCGATCCTGAATCCACTGACGTTGTGGAGGCCGTATCCCGCCAGGTCGGGAGCCGGCAGGATCGTGCAGCCCCGGACAGCGTCCCGGGTGAACCCGAGCGGCTGGCCCTTCTCGTGCAGGATCCCGACGGCGGCACCGTGGAACTGGACGCCGTGGTCTTCCCGTCGTGGGACTGGGCAGGCAACCGGGCCGCGCTGTCCTTCAGCGGAATCGACCCCCACGGAGTGGTGTGGAGCGGTACCAGGGAGGACTCATGAATGACGCTCCCCTGGGATGGGCCGGGCGCCTGATGGAATGGCTGCGGTTCGCCACCAGCCTGGTCCTGGTCAACGTGCTGTTCATCGCCGGATCGCTGGCCGGCCTGGTACTCCTGGGCATTTTCCCGGCAGCCGTCGCAGCCACCACGGTCCTGGCGCGTTTGCGGGCCGGTGAAACCGCGCACGTGGTGCGGGACTTCGTGGCCGTCTACCGCTCCCGGTTCCGGCACGCGAACCTGGTGGGCAGCATTTTCTGGCTGGCGGGCCTGCTGCTGGGCCTCAACCTGCTTGCTGCCATGGTGCCCTCGGGCACCGGGGCCTCCCCGGTCAGTGCCGTGCTCCTGCTCCTCTCCGTGCTTGCAGGCGCGGCAACACTCCTCGCGGCAGCGGCAGCGGTCACCCTGTGCGGGCGCTACCGGGACTCCGTGCTGAACACCTGGAAAGCCGCCTTCCTGCTTCCGCTCGTATCACCTGGAATGAGCGTTTCGCTGCTGGGAGTCCTGGCAGCGCTCGCCGTCATTTTCGCCGCTGCGCCCATCCTGCTGCCGCTGGTGGGCGCCGCTGTTCCGCTCCTGGCATGCGGCGCACTGGTAAGCCGCAGGGCCGCCCGCCTATGGGACCAGCTGCCTGCGGGCACCCGGCCGGTTACCGCCTAAAAAGTTCCCTGCCTTCCATAAGCTCAACACCCCGTACTTCTACAACGTTATAAAGAATAGGAAAAACCATGACCATCACCTCTCCAGCCACACAGGACGCCGCCCTGGCCGTTGTGGCGCCTACTGTCATCACCGTGGACCGTTCAGCTGTGGTGGCCCCTGTCAGCCGCCGCATCTTCGGTTCCTTTGTGGAGCACCTGGGCCGCTGCGTCTACGACGGTATTTACGAACCCAACCACCCCACCGCAAACGAGGACGGTTTCCGCCTGGACGTCATCGAACTCGTCAAGGAGCTCGGCTCCAGCACCATCCGCTACCCCGGCGGCAACTTCGTCTCCGGCTACCGCTGGGAGGACGGCGTTGGCCCCCGGGACCAGCGGCCGGTCCGCCGCGACCTGGCCTGGCACTCCCTGGAGTCCAACCAGGTCGGCCTGGACGAATTCGCCCGCTGGTGCAAGCTCACCGGCTCTGAACTGATGATGGCCGTCAACCTGGGCACCCGCGGGATCGAGGCCGCCCTTGACCTGCTGGAGTACACGAACCACCCCTCCGGCACGGCACTCAGCGAGCAGCGCATCGCCAACGGCGCGAAAGACCCCTACAACATCCGCATGTGGTGCCTGGGCAACGAGATGGACGGACCCTGGCAGATCGGCCACATGTCCGCCGAGGACTACGGAAAGCTCGCCGCCCGCACCGCGTCCGCCATGAAGACGGCGGACAAGAACCTGGAGCTGGTGGTCTGCGGCTCGTCCGGGTCCTCCATGCCCACGTTCGGCGAGTGGGAGCGCGTGGTCCTCGAACACAGCTACAACTACGTGGACTACATCTCCTGCCACGCCTACTACCAGGAACGCAACGGCGACCTGGGCTCCTACCTGGCCTCATCGCTGGACATGCAGTACTTCATCGAGACCGTGGTGGCCACCGCGGACCACGTCAAGCACAAGCTCAAGAGCAAGAAGACCATCCAGCTCTCCTTTGACGAGTGGAACATCTGGTACCTGGACGAGCACCAGGCCTCCGACGAGGTCAACGAGGAATGGACGCACGCGCCGCGCCAGCTGGAGGATACCTACTCGGTGGCCGACGCCGTGGTGTTCGGCAACCTGCTGATGACGCTCCTGAAGAACCATGACCGGGTTGCCGCTGCATCCCTCGCCCAGCTGGTGAACGTCATTGCGCCCATCATGACAGAACCGGGCGGCGCCACCTGGCGCCAGACCACGTTCTTCCCGTTCTCCGTCACGTCACGGCTTGCCAAGGGCGAGGTGCTCCGCCCGCGGATCGAGGCCGGAACCTACACGACGGCGGTGTACGGCGAGGCCCCGCTGGTGGACTCGGTGGCAACCACCGATGCCGCTACCGGAGAATCCGCCCTCTTCCTGGTCAACCGCAGCCAGACCGAGGCGATCGATGTAACCATCAACGTGGCCGAGCTCAACGCCACTGTGATCACCGAGGCCGTGACCCTGCACGATGAGGACGTCTACGCCAAGAACACCCTGCAGGACCAGGACCGCGTGGGCCTGAAGCAGCTCGAAGGCGCCGTCCTGGACGAAGGCACGCTCACGGTGACGCTGCCGCCCGTGTCCTGGTCCGCCGTCGCGCTCGGCTGACGTGGCCCAGCCAAACAAGTCCGCCGCCAGCCGCCCTGCTGTTCGATGGACAGCGGTACGGCTGGCGGCGGTGCTGGCCGCCGCCGTCCTTGTCCTGACTGGATGCGGCGCAGCGGCGCCGGCGTCGGACGCCCGCCCGGCCGCCGAACTCAGCGGTGACTTCTTCACCCATGATCCCGCCCTCGTGAAGGGGGAGGAGGGCGAACCCTGGTTCATCTACTCCACCGGGAACGGGCAGGTGGCGGACGGCAACATCCAGATCCGGAGCTCCACCGATGGCACCGACTGGGAGTACGCGGGGGAAGTGTGGCAGCAGAAACCCGCCTGGCTCAAGGAAGCGGTGCCGGGCGTGGACAACCTCTGGGCGCCGGAACTCTACAAGCATGACGGCACCTGGTACCTCTACTACTCGGCGTCGACATTCGGGAAAAACCTGTCCGTCATCGCCCTGGCCACGAACACCACCCTGGACCCGGCAGATCCCGCGTACGAATGGGTGGACCGCGGGCAGGTGGTCTCGTCAAAGGGGGAGCGGTTCAACGCCATAGACCCCGGCATCGCGGAGGACGCGGACGGGACGCCGTGGCTGTCCTTTGGCTCCTTCTGGACCGGGCTGCAGCTCATGCAGCTCGAGTGGCCCACCGGGATGCCGGCCAACGCGGCGGAACCGCTCACCATTGCGGACCGGAAGGAGCCGCCCAACGCGATCGAGGCGCCGTACATCCTGCCGCGCGACGGCAAGTACTACCTGTTCTTCTCCCGCGACTTCTGCTGCAAGGGACTGGACAGCACTTACAACATCGCGGTGGGCAGGGCGGACAGCATCACCGGGCCGTACCTGGACGCCGACGGCAAGCCACTGCTCGACGGCGGCGGCACGCCTGTGCTGGGCGCAGCCGGCGACCGTGTGGGTCCGGGCGGCCAGTCCATCTCCGGTGGCACGCTTGCGTACCATTACTACGCCAAGGAACTGGACGGTGCCTTCCGGCTGGGGCTGCTGGACCTCGAGTGGAAGGACGGGTGGCCGTCAGTGCCGCAGGACTGAGGCTGGCCGGGCCGGCGGCCCACGTCAGCCGCCTGAGCCCACCGTGGATTCGCGGGCCACAATCCGGAACGCCGTCTCGATTTCCCGGGGCGGGGTTCCGTCCCGGTCCTTGATCCGTTCCATAAGCATCCGGATGGCGGTCTCGGCGATCTCGGTGCGGCCGGGGTCCACGGTGCTCAGCGTGGGGAGGGTATACCGGGTCTCATCGAGGTCGTCGAAGCCGATGACCGCCACATCGTCCGGCACGCGGAAGCCGGCTTCCTGCAGGACGCGCACCGCACCTTGCGCCAGGGTGTCATTGAGCCCGAAGACCGCATCGAACCCGGCGCCGCGGTCCAGAAGGTCGTGCATGGCAGCAGCGCCGTTGGACCGGTGCCAGTCCACCACGTAGGCGACTATGCCGTCGTCGTACGGAATGCCCCGCGCATCCAGCGCCTCCCGGTACCCACGCAGGCGCAGGCCGGCCGAGCCGATGACTTCCCCTTCATGGGCGCCCACCACGGCGATCCGCTTCCGGCCGATGTCCAGCAGGTGCTCGGTGGCGGCCCGGGCAGCGGTGACGTTCTGCATGGTGACATGGTCCGAGGCGCTGCCGAAGATGCGCTCGCCGAGCAGGACGATGGGCACGTCAGCCTTGATCAGGTCCGCGTCCTCCTGGCCGAGCGCCAGCGGGCTGAAAATCAGGCCGTCGGACATCTTCAGCCGCGGGCTGGACATCACCTCAAGCTCGCGGGTCCGGTCGGCGCCGGTCTGCTCGATCAGCACCACCAGCCCGCGCTTCGCGGCGGCTTCGATCACGGAGTCGGCCAGCTCGGCGAAGTACGGCAGTTTCAGCTGGGGCAGGGCCAGGGTGATGGCTCCCGTGTGGCCTGACCGGAGGCTGCGCGCGGTGAGGTTGGGCCGGTAGCCCAGCTCCTGGATGGCCAGTTCAACCTTGGCGCGCGTGGTGTCCCGGACATGGGGGTGGTTGTTGATGACGTTGGAAACCGTCTTGAAGGAAACCCCTGCCACCCGGGCAACGTCGTGAAGCGTAGCCGCCATGTGGCCCCCCTTGCGTCAGTCAAAGGCCCGCAGGCCGGTTACCCAAATTTTACAACGTTGAATTCAAAAGACGCAGTTCACGGCCTGCGGCTGGACACCGGACCGCGTCCTGCTCCAGCCGCAGCCGCCGTCGGAGCCAATACCGGGGACAGAAAAGGCAGGATTCACTTCCGGCGGCTATCAGCGCTGCAGCTCAAGTGCACGCTTCTGGCGCGCGGAGATGGACGAGACGTACCCGCAGTTGGTGCAAGTGATGTGGTATTTCCGGGACGTGGTGAACACCGGGATGAAGAACAACGTGAACTTGGTGGCCCGCTCCTCCAGGTGGTGATGGACAAAGGAACGGCAGTACTGGCAGGTCGCCGCCTTCCCCGGAAGTGCTTTTAGTACCGTTTTGAAGCCAAAGAGAAGGAACATGGCCGGCCTTTCGCTAGTCCTTATGCTTACGGACCACCCTAGGCGCTTTCCTTCATGTTTTTTATGGCTCCGGGTGCTGCTGCGCGTTCAGGGGTGCGGTGCGATACTTGGGGCAGGCAGCTTTCGGCGTTGGGGGGGGGAACTTCGGAAATATGGCTCTGGATACCGTGACTCTCCGGATCGCATTCGGCCTGATGGCGCTGGTGCTGGTTTTCCTTTTCTACTTCTCCGCCTACCGGGTGACGCGCTCGCCGTACAGCGGCTGGTGGTGCCTGGCCCTCATCTTCTTCCTCACCGGGGCTGCCTGCTTCCTCCTGGACGGGACAGTCCACCAGGTCTGGGCCAACCCGGCAGGCAATGTGCTGCTGGTGCACGGCGGGGTGGCCGTGTGGGCAGGCGCCCGTTCGCTGCGGACAGTGCATCCGCCGAAATGGGCGTTCACCGGCATCCCGCTGGTTACCCTGATTGCCTCCGTGCTGGACAACCCGGCTACCAACACCTGGTCCGGCGGCCCGGTGTTCCTTGCCGCGATGGGCATCACCATAGGGTTGGCGGCACGCGAACTATGGCGCCTGGAGCCGGGGTATTCACGCGTCCGGATTCCCATGGCCGTGTCCGCCGGTGGACTCGCCGTCTTCTACTTATTCCGCTGGCTGGCGTTTGTGCTGGAGGGCCAGGATGGACCCACCTTTACAACCGTCTTCGGCTCCGCGGTGACCACCCTGGTGACCATGGTGCTGCTGGTGGTGGTTTCCTTCAGCATGGCAGCCCTGAGCAGCGAACAGCAGACCCGGGCCTTGCGGGTGGTGGCCTCGCGCGACGACCTCACCGGGCTGCTGAACCGCAAAGCCTTCCTGGACCTGGCCGCCGAGCAGCTGGCGGACCACGACGTCGCCAAGGGCTCCGGCGCGCTGATCCTCGCCGACCTGGACCACTTCAAAGCAGTCAACGATACCCATGGCCACGCCGCCGGTGACGTCGCCCTGCAGTCCTTCGCGGGCGCCTGCACCGCAACGGTGCGCTCCACAGACCTGGTGGGGCGTTACGGCGGCGAAGAGTTCGTCCTCCTTGTCCCGGGATCCAGTCCTGAGCGGGCCGAAGATATCGCCGAAGAGATCAGCCGACGCTTAGCGTCGGCACCGCCCCTGAACGGGATGGAGATGCCCACGGTGAGCTACGGGATATCCATGTATGATTCCCGGACCCGCAACGTTGAGGAGCTCATCGCTTCGGCCGACGCCGCGCTCTACGTGGCCAAGTCACTGGGCAGGAACCGGACTGCCCGCAGCGACCGGATGATGTAACCGGGTCAGTGGCACGCCCGCAGGCCGGGCAGCGGTGCTGCGCACCGTTACCCCCGCCCCCGTGCGGGCGGCTTCCAGCACGCATTCCATGACGTCCAAAACATGGAATGCCAGTTCCCCGCCGGCGCGGGGTTCGCTGCCGGCAGGGGTGGTGGCCAGGTCAGCTATTCCAAAGCCACGCCCGGCCTCCTCGTAACCGGCCGAAACCGGAAGCACCTCCCAGTCCGCCGCGCCGAGGGCACAAAGCTCCACATCGCCGTCGAACCGGTTGGGATCCGGCACTGCCAGGGAACCCAGCTCACCGTGGATTTCGAGGTTGGGGCTCTTGGTCCGGACGGCATCGAAGCTCATCACGAGGGTGGAGATGGCACCGCCCGTGTGTGTCAGCGTGCCCGTTACGTGCGTGTTCACCTCGACCGGAACCACTTCACCCGCGCGGGGCCCAGAGTCGATTGTCCGCTCCGTTCTGGTCTGGCTGGCGGTGCCGGTCACGGAAACCACCGGCCCCAGCAGGGTCACCAGCGCGCTGACGTAGTACGGGCCAGCAGCGGCCCGCCGCCGGGCTGGTAGTAGAAGTCCGGGTTCGGGTGCCAGCGTTCGTGCCCGGGAGTGGCCATCACTGCGGTGGCGGAGACGGGCCTGCCGATCAGGCCGTCATCGATTGCCTTCCGTGCTGTCTGGATGCCGGTGCCCAGGACGGTGTCCGGAGCGCACCCGAGCAGCGCTCCGGCCGCACGTGCCGCCTCGAGCACTTCCTGCGCCTGTTCCCGGGTGGCGGCCAGTGGCTTTTCGCCGTAGACGCCCGTCCCGGCGGCGATGGCTTTAAGGGCAACCTCTGCGTGGGCGGCGGGCACGGTCAGGTTCAGGACAAGGTGGACGGCGGGATCCGCAAGGAGGGCGTCCACGCTCAGCGCCCGCACGCCGTCACAGGAGCCGGCAACGGCCTGTGCACGGGCGGTGTCCAGGTCCGCCACCGCCACAAGCCGGACCGTGCTGAGTCGGCGGAAGGTGGCCAGGTACTGCGCGCTGATGGCGCCGCAGCCCACGATGCCCACGTTCAATACCTTGGACCCGTTCAGCGGCTCGCCCACAGCATGCCCCTTTCGATGATGGTGCGGACGTTGCTGTCCTCCAGGACTTCCACGCGGTGGCCGGGGGTGGAGACGAAGATCCGGCCTTCGCCCCACTGGCGGGTCCAAATCGCCGGGGAAGTTACCTCACGGTGCCAGGGGTCCCAAGCCCGCACTTTCTGCGTGCTGGTGGCAAGGACGTCGATGTAGTCGTCGGCCAGGACCCAGTACTGCTCAGTGAACAGGTCAAAATCCCCGATGCCGCGGGTGATGGGGTGGTCCGCTGCCGCGGGAAGCATGTTCACCGTATACGGGACGTAGTTGTCCGACTGGTCGCCCCTCCGATCATCCGGATGCTTTCCTGGATGGGAGGCGAACTGGCCGCCGATCAGGTGCAGGTAATCCGACGTGTTGCGGTAGGAATCGGCAATCCCGCCATGCCATCCTGCCAGGCCCGTCCCGTTTTCGACGGCAGCGTGGAGCCCCTGGAATTCGTCCCGTTCGATGGTGGACATGGTCATGCATTGCACGATGAGGTCAACGCCCGCCATGTATTCCGCATCGGCGTAGATCTTGGGTGACTCCTCGATGCGGACGCCGTAGCCGTTGTCCTCGAGGAAGGGGATGAACACGTTCGTAGCTTCGACGGGCTGGTGCCCCTCCCACCCGCCGCGGACCACCAGCGCTGTCTTAGTGCCGTTCATGCTTATATTCCTTCATCAGTATTTTTCCGGGGGAGTGCTGGGTGTGCCGTGAGCGTGCTGCCGGCGGAACGGGTTGGCGGCACGTGTTTCAACTGCCTTTTCCTCTTCAAAAATTCGAAACGTTTCGAAAAGAGTAGTCTTGTCCTTGAACCTATTCGGGCCAGAGTTGCGCAGTCAACGATTTGAATCTCCGAAAAGTTTCGAGCTTGGTGAGGACGTGTAATGCAGGGACAACAGAGCAGGCTCACGCTGGCGTCGTTGGCCCGCGAGGCGGGCGTTTCCGCGCCGACGGTCTCCAAGGTGATCAACGGCCGTCCGGATGTTTCCGCTGAAACCCGGAAAAGGGTGCTGGCGATACTGGCCCGCACCGGCTACAAATCACCGCTGCAGCAGCGCCGTACCTTCGCGGCCAACCCCGTGGTTGAGGTGGTGCTGGACTCCCTCAATTCCGGTTACACGGCAGAGGTGCTCAACGGCATCCTGGAGTACGCGGCCGGTGCCGGCGTCGAAATATTGCTGGGCAGCACCGGTATGAAAGGCGGCCCCGCGCCCACTCCGGAACAGCGCGCGCAACGCATCGTCGACCAGGGCCGCTACGGGATGATCGTGATCACGTCGGCATTCGCAGATGCCCCGCTTGATGCCTTCCACCGCCGGGGCATCCCGGTGGTGGTTATCGATCCGCTCAACCCCCCATCGGAGCAGGTTGTGAGCGTCGGATGCACGGACTGGGCGGGAGCCAAGGACGCTACCTCCCATTTGCTGGGATTGGGGCACCGCCGGATCGCGTTCCTCGGCGGGCCGGAAACGGTGGACTGCAACCAGGCCCGGCTCCACGGCTACCTTGCCGCGCTCCGCTCCCGCGGTGTTGCAGCCCAGGACGGGTATGTCCTGGCCGGAGAGTTCCGGTCCGACGACGGCGCGCGCCGGCTGCGCTCATTGCTGCAGTTGGACCCGGGGCCCACAGCCGTCTTCGCCGCCAGCGACACCATCGCGCTGGGGGTGGTGGCCGAGGCGCTCCGGCAACAGGTCCGGATCCCGGAGGACCTCAGCGTGGTGGGTTTCGACGGCATCCGCCAGACTGAAGAGGCCGTTCCCGCCCTGACCACTGTGGCGCAGCCGCTGCGCGACATCGGGCGTGCGGCCCTGCGGATCATCCTGCGCCAGGTCAAGGGCGAGGTGCCGGATTCGCGCCGCGTTGAGCTCGCCACGACGTTGGTGGTCCGGGAATCCACGGCCCCGCCGCCGGAGCCCAGGTAGCTTGCCGTCCCTGTAGCCAAACTGTGGCTGCCCCGGCCGTCATAGGCCCCCTGGCCGCACAAAAGGCGGCTGGTAAAATAGACGGGTTGCATGGCGGCCTTCTTGCTGGTCCAACCAGCGCCGTATCGAAGTAGGGGACCAGACGAAATCATGACGGCAGGCGGGTCACACCTCGGGATTTCGGAAAGCCAGCCGGGCGCGCCGGCCAAGGCTTCCGAGCCGGCTAAAGGCCGCGCCTATCTCGCCACCATCGAAGGTTTTGTCGGCGCCCTCATGATGTTCGTCGGCTCGATCGGGACCGGCTGGATAGCCAACGGCTCGCCCATGATCCGCCAGCCCGTGGTTATCGCGCTCCGCACCGAGGGCTGGGGAGTCACTGTTTCCACCATCCTGCTCACCGTGGGTGCCATGGTTCTGATGCGGTCCTGGTTGCGGCTGGGGCAGCGACTGGCCGACTGGGGGAAATCATCGCTGCGTTCCGTGGTGATCGCCATTTCCGCCTGGTCCCTGCCGTTGCTGTTCTGCGTGCCTGTCTTCTCCCGCGACGTCTACGCCTACACCGGCCAGGGCCGGCTGGTGATGGAAGGCCAGAACCCCTACGAGGTGGGCATTTCCACCCTCAGCAACTGGTTCTCGCTGGGGGCCGATCCCGCGTGGGCGGAGAACCGCACGCCCTACGGCCCGTACTTCCTGTGGCTGGCGCGCGGGGTGGTGGGGCTGACCGGCGCCCAGCCCGACGTGTCCGTGCTGCTCTTCCGGCTCCTGGCCGGCGTCGGGGTCCTGCTCTGCGTCATCTACGTGCCCAAGCTGGCGGAGCTGCACGGCATCAACGGGGCCCGGGCGCTCTGGATCTCGGTGGCCAACCCGCTGTTCCTGATCAGCTTCATTGCCAGTGCCCATAACGACGCCCTGATGGTGGGGCTCGCCGTTGCAGGCGTCTACTTTGCAGCCACGCGCCGTTACCTGCTGGGCCTCCTCCTGGTCACGGCATCGATCGGGATCAAGCCGATCACGGTGCTGCTGCTGCCGTTCATCGGGGTCATGTGGGCTGGCCCCTCGGCTTCGTGGCCGCGCAAGTTCCTGGTCTGGGGCGCGACGGCGGGCATCAGCTTCGGCGTGCTGGCCCTCAGCGGCATCCCCTACAACCTCGGCATCGGCTGGACCTGGGCCATCATGGACCCCACTCCGGGTTACACCGGGTACTCACCGTCCGGTTTCCTGGGCCAGCAGGTGGAATTTCTGGCCAACGTCCTGGGACTCGCTGGCGGGACGTTCGCCACGCTGCTGCGGACGGGCATGAAGTGGGCCGCCATCGGGCTGGTGCTGCTGCTGATGTTCCGCGGTGACTACTCCCGGGCGGTGCGCCGGATGGCTCTGGCGTTCACCGCCGTCGTAATGCTCTCACCCATCATCCAGCCCTGGTACATCCTGTGGTTCCTGCCGTTCCTGGCCGTTACCGGGATCAGGGACGACTGGCAGATCCGCTCGCTGTACGTTGGCGTGACGTTCTTTGTGGTGTTCGGGGCGCAGGACCAGCTCTCCGTGTGGTCCTTCGTGGAACTGCCCATCGACGCCTCGTCGCTGGCATTCGTGACGGCCCTGGCATTCACGTTCTACCTTTTATTCCTCGACGTGCATACACGAACACTGCTTATCCAGGGCAAGCCCCTGGACCTGGCAAAGCGGGGCTGGAAGTGGGTGCTGGCACGGCGCGAGGCCAGGCGCGCCCAGGCGGAACAGCCCGGCCGCGAGCGACTGGGAAGCCGCTAGCGGTTAGTGCAGCCGGCCCCTGAGGCGCTGGGGCCTTTTGGCCCTGTTGCCTGGTTCCAGTCAGGTGTCTAGTGGGAGGATGTTCACGTCCGCCGCTGGATTCGTCCTGCCTTGAGCGACTACCGCAGCGTCCACATTCCCGTTGACGCGGTAAAGCTTGAAGGTGACCTGCATCTGCCCGGCCACTGGGACGCCATTGTGGTGTTCGCGCACGGCAGCGGCAGCAGCAGGCACAGCCCCCGCAACCGCTACGTTGCTTCCGTCCTCCACCAGGCGGGCCTCGGAACCCTCCTTCTGGACTTGCTGACCCCTGCTGAGGAAGCCGACCGCGGCAACGTCTTCAACATCCCGCTGCTCGCGCACCGCCTCAGCGCAGCAACCCACTGGCTGGCTGAGGCGGATGACACTGGTGCACGCCGATGTGGCTACTTCGGGGCGAGTACCGGGGCCGGTGCGGCGTTGTGGGCGGCGGCTGAGCCCGGGGCCCGCGTGGGCGCCGTCGTTTCCAGGGGCGGGCGTCCGGACCTGGCTGGCCCGCGGCTGGCAGCCGTCCAAGCCCCGACCCTCCTGATTGTCGGAAGCGCCGATCCCCAGGTCCTCGACCTCAACCGCGAAGCACTGGAACGTCTGCACGCACCCGCCTGCCTGGAGATTGTTCCGGGAGCGACGCACCTCTTCGAGGAACCCGGAACCCTCGCCCAAGCGGCGGCGCTGGCCGCGGACTGGTTTGTCCGCTACCTGATGCCAGGCACCACGGAAAAACCTGTTCCTTGAGGACCGCTGCTGCGGGCTTAGGCGTCCGCAGGCACGTGCGCTGCGTGCTTCCGCCCGAGCTCTGCCGTCCGCTTCACCGACCACCAGAGCAGCACCACCAGGAGCACGTTGCGGGTGGTAAGGATCGCTGCCATGACGGGGTGGGCGTGGATGAGCGGGGTGTAGAACAGCGGATAGATCACAAAGGTGGTGATGGCGATGCCCATCAGGAGGGCCGCCGGTACCTTCCACCGTTCCCAGTCATGGGTGAGGCCCGCGATGATCACCGGCGCCAGCCAGATGATGAACTGCGGCGAGCCCACTTTGTTGAACACGATGAAGGCGGTGACCATCATGAGGGAACCCTCGAGGAACAGTTCCTCGCGTTCGGCGCCGCGGTTCATCGCGCGGACCAGCAGGATGGCCGCTCCCACCGCAGCCAGGATGAGGAGCGGCTGCATCAGGAACGCGGCTGTGCCCGCTCCCGGGCCATAAACCTCGGTGGAGTTGATGGCCGTGTTGTCCGCCATTTTGGAACCGGCGATGTTGAAGACGCTCAGCCAGACCCACGGCGTGGAGAATGTGGCCTCCAGCTGCATGCCGCGTTCGCCCTGGTTGGTGAGGAAGTCCATGATGTGCCGCAGGCCGCCGGAAAGCCACGTTCCCAGGGCGACAACGGCCGTCACCACCACGCCGGAGAGGACCACCTGGACCCGTTTCTGGCTTGCAATCACGATGGGCGCCAGGACGGCCGCCGGCCACACCTTGATCCAGGTGGCGATGCTGAGCAGGATGCCAGCCACCACGGGCCGCTGCGCCGCATACAGCAGCGCGATCAGCACGATGGGTGCGGTAATGCCCTCTACCCTCGCAAAGCTGAGGTAGCCCATAAAGACCGTGAAGAACAGCCACCACCAGGCCGGGGCAGTGCCGCTCACCTTCCGCGGGCCGCGGGTAAGGAAGGCAAGCCCGACGGCGTTGAGGGCCGTGATGATCAGGAACCACACCAGCAGGTACAGGCCTGGCCCGGCGATGTGGGCAAGGAAGATGGGGATCTGCGCCAGTACCGGGTACACCCACGGGCTGATCTTCCCGTCGAGGTTCTCCGGGTTGTAGCCGTCCATAGCCCACTGGCGATACTGCTCGGTGTCACTGAAGGTATCGCCGTGCAGGAAGAAGGACGCCATCCAGCCCAGGAAGTACAGATGGACGACGGCGAAGCCCCACCACACGCTGGACGGGCGGGCGAACCAGTCCACCGCCTTTGCAGGAAGGACTTTGGTGCGGATGCTGACCAAACGGTCAAAGAACCTCGTGGAAATGTCAGGACTCCTTGAGCGCGGGGGTTGCCGCCGGAGCCTTCTTGCCCAGCGCGTAGAGGCGCCGGACGCTCCAGAGGAACAGGACCACCAGGAGGACGTTGCGGATGGTCAGCACCAAGGCCATCCAGGGGTTGTTGTGGCTGAGGGCATCGTAGAACAGCGGATAGATGAAGTACGTGGCCACGGCGATGACGATCAGCATGGCAGCCGGAACCCGCCACTCCCGCCAGCTGTGCGCCAGCCCGACGGCGACGGCGGGGGCGAGCCACACCATGAACTGCGGGGAACCCACTTTGTTGAAGACTACGAAAGCGGTGGCCAGGGTGAGTGCGCCGGCCAGCAGCAGTTCGGTGCGGTCTGCGCCGCCGCTGAGCTTGCCGTTGTGCAGGGCCCAGAAGGTCAGGCCGGCCACCAGCAGGGCGGCGAGGATCAGGAGGGGCTGCATCAGCACGGACATCAATGCAGTGCCGGGGCCATCCACCTGCATGGAGTTGATGTCGGTGTTCATGTACATCCGGGAATCACCGATGTTCAGGACAGACAACCAAAGCCAGGGCGTGGTGAAGGTGGCTTCGAGCTGCATGCCGCGGTCGCCCTGTTGGGTGAGGAAGTTCAGGAGCTTCGGGAGGCTCCCCACCGCAGCTGCCAGCGCAATCACGGCCGCCGAGGTAGCAATTCCGGCAAGCACCACCAGGATCCGGTTCTTGACGACCGCGAACAGGGCCAGCATGACGGCGGCCGGCCAAACCTTAACCCAGGTGCCGATGGCCAGCAGGACGGAGGCGATGAACGGCCGGCCCACGCCGTAGGCGAGGGCCACCAGGACCAATGGCGCGGTGAGGCCGTCCACGCGGGCGAAGCCGAGCCAGCCCATGAGGAAGGTGAAGACCAGCCACCACCAGGCGGCAGGAATGGCTTGGCGGTCCCGGCCGCGGTTGGTGAGTTTCAGCACGGCCCAGCCGTTGAGGACCGTGGTCATCAGGACCCAGAGGAAGAAGAACGGTCCGGGCCCCGCGATGCCGGCGATGGCCATGGGGATGAGCGCGAGGATGGGGTAGACCCAGGGGCTGGGGCCGCCGGTGAGGTTCGCGTCATCGAAGCCGGCCATGGCCCAGTCACGGTAGATGAAAGTGTCGCTCAACGCCTCGCCACGCAGGGAGAGCGAGGCGGCGAAGACAAGGAAGACGAGGTGCACCACGATGAAGCCGCCCAGCAGCCCGCGCGGGGTGTTCAGCCGGTCCCGCACCGGTGTTGGGAGGATGACGTTGCGGATCCTGGTCAGATTGCCGAAGAAAGCGTCCGTGGAAATGGCGGGATCCTTGTCAGGTTGTTGCACAGTACGTCGTTGCGCAAGTGGCTTGGGTTCTGCCGCATGGCGGGTGTCGGGGGCACCGGAGCCGCTTTAAAACGGCTTCCACCCGGGTCCAACTCTAATTCACGGGCCCTTGCGGTCAGTAATCCCAGGCAGTAGTCTCCAGCGCCCGCGCCCCTGACCTGCGGTTACTCGTGGGTAGGTTTCTAAAGTTGCTGGCGGTGCCTTGCTGGGGCACCATGAACTGGGCACTCGGATGCCCAAACGCGTTTGCAGCCTTTTGGGGAGCGCATGCGCCTGCCCGATCCCCAAATGCAACGAAACATTAAGGCTTACCCATGACCGCTCATCACTTCCCTATGACCCTGACCGTGGCCGACCGCGCAAGTATGGACAGCGAGCTCGAAGCAGCCGTCAGCGCCGCCAGGGCGCACGCGCTCGCTGAGAAGCGCCACGGCATCCTGGTGACGCGGCACGGCGTGGACAAGTTCACGGTGGCCCTGAGCGAAACGGTCCCCTTCGGCCTGACGCGCGAGCACCAGGCCTGGTAGGCCCTTTTCCCTTATGGTGGGCCTGAACTAGCTGCCGGATTCGTTTCCGTTGCCGGACACCCGTCCACTGCGCTGCTGCAGCCGGTCGATGTGCTTTGACGCTTCGGCTTTGCTGAGGTCCGCCGGCAGTTCTTCCCCTGCCTCGCGGGCCAGGGTGTCGAGGTAGCTCCGCTGGGCTGCCGTCATGGGTTCATCGCCCGTTGCCCAGTCCTCCGGGTCCCGGTTGAGGCCGGCGTCCGGTTCCGGAGTAGGGCTGCCGATTTTTTCCTGGTCACTGTTGTTGTCCATGGCCAAGAGTTTAGGCGCCGCCCCTGACATCCTGCAGTTGTTAAAGCTGCCTTTACGGCAGCCGGCTTGGCCGAAGCAGGCTGGGCACACCTGCCTGATCCGGATCCAGCGCCACGGGGCTGACAAGCACGGCGGGGCCGCGGTGCAGAATGCCGCTGGACAACGGCTGGCAGCGGATGCCGCCCCGTCCCCGCATCGCGGCGTGCGCCCCCGGTGCCAGCACCGCGTTCATCCACGCGCAGGGGTGGGCAGGGCGCCCGCCGCGGAATCGCACCACCGACCCGGCAGACTCCAGCGCGAAGTCATGGCCTACCAGCGGAGCCAGCTGCGCCCCCCGCAGTACAACGTTCCGCCGGGTGTCGAGCGGATCGAACGGGCCGGCGCCCAATTCAGCAGCCATGGCCTCGAGGGCCTCGACGGCGAACAGGGTCACCGCCGCGTCCATGTGGGCTGCCTTCCCAAAGAACCGGTCGCCCACAATGCCCTTGCCGGCCACCACTTCGGCCTGGTGGGCGTCAGCGGTGGGCACATCCGCAGCGCCATCCTTCGCCCGGCCAAAGTAGGCGTGCGCCGGCGATACCAGCAGGTGCAGGATCCCGACGTCGTACCGGTAGCTTTCCGTCATGCCCCCACCGTAAGCCGTCGCCTACGCCTCCACATAGGCCGCCAGGTGCTGTCCGGTGAGGGTGGACTGCGCCGCCACCAGGTCACCGGGCGTGCCCTCGAAAACGATCCGGCCGCCGTCGTGCCCTGCCCCCGGACCGATGTCGATGATCCAGTCAGCGTGCGCCATCACCGCCTGGTGGTGCTCGATGACGATCACCGACTTTCCCGACTCGACCAGCCGGTCCAGAAGGCCCAGCAGGTTCTCGACGTCGGCCAGGTGAAGGCCCGTGGTGGGTTCGTCAAGAATGTAGACGTCGCCCTTCTCCGCCATCTGGGCAGCAAGCTTGAGCCTCTGCCGCTCGCCGCCGGACAGTGTGGTGAGGGGCTGGCCGAGGGTGATGTAGCCCAGTCCGACGTCGGCCAGGCGTTCGAGGATCCTGTGCGCGGCCGGCGTCTTCGCTGCACCCGCGCTGAAGTAGGTCAGCGCCTCCTCCACCGACATGGCCAGGACCTCGGCGATGTTGCGTCCACCGAGGGTGTACTCGAGCACGGCAGCCTGGAAGCGGCGGCCTTCGCAGTCCTCGCACGTGGACTCAACCGTGGCCATAACGCCGAGTTCGGTGAAGATCACCCCGGCGCCGTTGCATGTTGGGCATGCGCCTTCGGAGTTGGAGCTGAACAGCGCGGGCTTAACGCCGTTGGCCTTGGCGAAGGCCTTGCGGACCGGCTCGAGGAGCCCGGTGTACGTGGCGGGATTGCTGCGCCGGGATCCCTTGATGGCGCCCTGGTCGACGGTGATGACGCCCTCCCGGCCGGCCAGTGAGCCGTGGATCAGGGAGCTTTTGCCGGACCCGGCGACGCCGGTCACCACGCACAGAAGGCCCAGCGGCACATCGACGTCCACGTTGCGCAGGTTGTGCGTTGACGCGCTACGCACCTCAAGCGCGCCGGTGGCCGCCCGGACAGAATCCCGAAGCCGGGCGCGGTCGTCGAGGTGCCGGCCGGTGACGGTGTCGCTGGAACGAAGCCCTTCGACGTCGCCCTCGTAGACAATCTCGCCGCCGCCCGAGCCGGCTGCCGGGCCGAGGTCGACCACGTGGTCGGCAATGGCGATCATTTCCGGCTTGTGCTCCACCACCAGCACTGTGTTGCCCTTGTCGCGCAGCCGCAGCAGGAGGTCGTTCATCCGCTCGATGTCGTGCGGATGGAGGCCGATGCTGGGTTCGTCGAAGACGTAGGTGACGTCCGTGAGCGAGGAGCCCAGGTGGCGGATCATCTTGGTCCGCTGCGCCTCTCCGCCTGACAGGGTGCCGGCGGGCCGGTCCAGCGAAAGATAGCCCAGGCCGATCTCGGCAAAGGAGTCCAGCAGGTCGCGGAGGCCCGCCAGCAGAGGGCGGACGGAGGGCTCATCAACCCCGCGGATCCACTCGGCCAGGTCACTGATCTGCATCGTGCACAGCTCGGCGATGTTCTTGCCGTTGATTTTCGAGGAGAGTGCCTCCGGCGTCAGCCTCGTCCCTCCGCAGTCGGGGCAGGTGGCGAACGTGACCGCGCGCTCCACGAAGCGCCGCACGTGCGGCTGCATCGCTTCCACGTCCTTGGAGAGCATCGACTTCTGGATCTTGGGAATGATGCCCTCGAAGGTGAGGTTGACGCCCTCCACCTTGATCTTGGTGGGCTCCGCATAGAGCATCGTGTCGAGCTGCTTGTTGGTGAACTTCGCGATGGGCTTGTCCATTGGCAGGCCCATCCCCTCGAAGAGCCGGCCGTACCAGCCGTCCATCGAGTAACCCGGCACCGTCAGGGCGCCCTCGCCCAGCGACTTGGAGTCGTCATACAGGGCCGTGCGGTCGATGTCGCTGATGTTGCCCATGCCCTCGCAGCGCGGGCACATGCCGCCGAGGTAGGTCACCTGGCGCACGACGTTCTTTTCGACCCGGCCGCCCTTCTCGGTGCTCATGATGCCGCTGGCTTTACGGGTGGGGACGTTGAATGAAAATGCCGTGGGCGGGCCGACGTACGGCTGGCCCAGACGGCTGAAGAGGATCCTCAGCATCGCGTTGGCGTCGGTGGCGGTGCCGACTGTGGAGCGCGGGTTGGCGCCCATGCGCTCCTGGTCCACGATGATCGCCGTTGTCAGGCCCTCGAGCCGGTCCACGTCGGGCCGGGCGAGGCTCGGCATGAACCCCTGCACGAACGCGCTGTAGGTTTCATTGATCATCCGCTGGGATTCCGCGGCGATGGTGGCGAACACCAGTGAGCTCTTACCGGAACCGGAGACGCCGGTGAACACGGTCAGCCGGCGCTTGGGCAGCTCGACGCTGATGTCCTTGAGGTTGTTCTCCCGCGCCCCCTGCACCCGGATCAGGTCATGGGTGTCGGCGACGTGCAGCTCGTTTGTTTGTGCGTCCGTGCTTGTGTCCGTACTCATCGGGTCTCCATCTGTCGGCTGGGGCGGGTAGGGATGCTGCGCCCCGCAGCCTCCCCGGCGTCGCTGGTTTCAATAGTCGCAGCTCAGGGCTGCTGGTTGATGCGGACGGTGTTGCCGGCGGGGTCACGGAAGGCGCAGTCGCGGATTCCGTAGGGCTGGTCGATGGGTTCCTGCACGACGTCGGCCCCGCTCGCCTCCACTTTGGCGAAGGCGGAGTCGACGTCCGGGGAAGAGAGGACGACGGTGGCAAAAGTGCCCTTGGCCATCATTTCGGCGATGGTCCGGCGTTCCTCGTCGGTGATGCCGGGGTCGGCGGCCGGCGGGTACAGGACGATGGAGACGTCCTTTTGGCCGGCCGGGCCGACGGTAATCCACCGCATGGTGCCGCGGCCAACGTCATTCCTGACTTCGAAGCCCAGGGCGTCGCGGTAAAACGCCATTGACGCGTCCGGATCGGTGTGCGGAAGGAAACTTGAGCTGATGGTGATGTCCATGGCAGTCATGCTATTTGCGGCTCCGGGGCCGGCGCTTCTCGATTCCTGACCGGTCTGGACACCTGCTTCTCCACGCACGCCGGGATCCCCGCCGTCGAGCCTTCTGCCTCCTGTTTGTAGAAGCTGGGAGGCATCCCGACGAGCTCGCTGAAGCGGGTGCTGAAGGTACCCAACGAGGAACAGCCGACGGCGAAGCACACCTCAGTGACGGAAAGGTCGCCTTTGCGGAGGAGCGCCATGGCACGCTCGATCCGCCGGGTCATGAGGTAGCTGTAGGGGGATTCGCCGTAGGCGAGCTTGAACCTGCGGCTGAAATGGCCGGCTGACATATGGACATCCCGGGCCAGGGATTCGACGTCCAGCGGCTGCGCGTACTCCCGGTCGATCCGGTCCTTGACGCGGCGGAGCTGGGTCAGCTCGCGAAGATAGGGGTCACTTTGGGGAGTGGTGGTCACATCTGTGATCGTGCTACCCGGCGGGGGAGTTGTCCAGAGCCGGAGAGTCCTCCAAGGCCAGTTTCCACCTATGGATCCGGCTGATTTCGCGTGGTACTTTGACCCCCTACGTCGCTTGCAAGGAAGCGATCCAGGAGGAGGGAAAGCTCGTGAGTGATACCAATTCCGCCGGAACCAACGTGGACGTCGTGGACATCCTGACCGCTGACCACCAGGAGATGATCGCGTTGATCGGCCAGATCCACGGCGCAACCGATGGAAGCCAGCGCAGGGACTTGGCCGACACCCTGATCGCGGAAGTGATGCGTCATGCCGTCGCCGAGGAGATGTACGTCTACCCCGCCATGGAGGACCACGTCCCCAACGGTAAAGAGGAAGTCGAGCACGACAAAAAGGAGCACGACGAGATCGTCAAGCTGATGAAGCAGCTGGAAAAAGCCGAGCCTTCCGACCAGGCCTTCCTGGATCTGGTACGCGAACTCGAAGGGCAGCTGACCCATCACGCGGGCGACGAGGAGTCCGACCAGTTCCCGAAGCTGCGCCAGCACATCCCCCGCGAAAAACTCGTTGATATGGGCGAAAAGGTAGAAAAAGCGAAAAAGCTGGCACCGACAAGGCCGCACCCAAGCGCACCGCACTCTGAGCTGTTCCATAAGACTGTGGGTCCGGGCATCGGCATGGTGGACCGGCTCCTGGACAAACTCACCAAACGGCACACCGGTTCGTAGGACGACTGACCGGCTGGCGGGTTCATCCTCGGCCCATACAACGCGCATACCTGAATTGACGAAGGCGGGCGAACTTGTATGTAAGCCCAAGGCGGCTGGGCTGGTCAACTAGGAGACGTAGGCCAGTTCGGCTTACTATGATCAACTTATGCCACCACTCAGCGCCCGAAGCAGCCGACGAACCGTCTTCGAAGAGCTCCGACGTCGGGTTGTGACCCTCGAGTTGGCTCCTGGGACACCATTGTCAGAGAACGAACTGGCAGCTGAACTCGGAACATCCCGCACCCCGGTCCGGGAGAGCCTGATCCTGCTGGCCCAGGAGGACCTGGTTCAGATCTTTCCCAAAGTGGGCTCTTTTGTCTCACGCGTGGACCCCGAACGCGTGGCCGACGCACAGTTCCTGCGGGAGGCCGTGGAGTTGGCCTCCCTTGATGACATGCCGGCTGCGCCGGATCCGGCCCAGGTCGAGGCCTTGCGCGAGAATCTGGCTAACCAGCAGCTCGCAGATAACGACCCTGAGACGTTTTTCCGGTTGGATGAGGACTTCCACCTCGGTCTGCTCCGGCTCGCTGGCCACGAGCGCATCTGGCCCACTGTGGTGGCCGCCAAAGGTCACCTCGACCGTGCACGGCGTCTTGGGTTGACCGAGAACCCCTCAATGAAGGTCTTCCGGGACCAGCATGCCGACGTGCTGGAGGCCCTGTTGCGGGGAGAACCGGACCAGGCCCGGAGCATGATGCGCGCTCACTTGCGTACCGTCTTTGCCGACATTGAGCGTGTACGTCGTCGGTCGCCGGAACTGTTCTCATCCAACTCGGGCGCGGTGCCAATCCGGCGGAGCGTCGCCGTCTGGGAGTGATTTCCCTTGATGGGGTGCCAAAGGTAGACCCTCGGCCCAGCCTCTAACATCTCTTCGAGGGTCTTAGCCTGCTCCCATCGATTCCCTTGTCGTCGGCTGGGCCACTGGCAGCAGGCGCCACAAGGTTAGCTGTGCCCTGCTATACGCGCGCAGGGCTTTTTGCTGGACATGCCACTTGACGACAGCTCAACCAGTCTGCCAAACTCTCCTTACATACAAGTGCTGTACTTCACACGCGGCACTGATTTTTTTCGCAAAGGAGCGTCGTGGATTCAAGGTCAAAACCGCCCTCCCTTGTACCGTGCAGCATGGCTGGCGGTCAGCTCCGGGCGATAGGGGCAGGTTCGTGAAGGCAGTTGTGGTTCATGGGGCGGCCGACCTTCGGGTGGATGACCTCCCCGAACCTGAACCTGGTTCCGGCGAAGTGCTGATAGCCGTCGACTGGGGCGGCATCTGCGGCTCCGACCTGGCCTACGTTGCCAAGGGAGCGTCCGGGACTGCGGTGCTCAAGCACCCGTTGATTCTCGGGCACGAATTCGCGGGCCGCGTCGTCAGTCTTGGTGCTGGGGTGGAAGGCATCGAGATCGGGCAGCGTGCGGCTATATCGCCGCCGACCCTACTTGGTGACGGGAAGTTGCCCGATCGGATCCGGGGTCGGACCAATCTGTACCCGAGTGTCCGCTACTTTGGATCTGCCGCCCTCGATCCGCACACTGACGGCGGCTTCGTCGGGCTTAAAGTTGTCCGCGCCGACCAGGTGCTGCCGCTGCCTGACAGCGTGAGCACTCGGCTGGGCGCTGTCGTCGAGCCGCTGGCGGTTGCCTTGCACGCTGTCCGGCGGGCGGAAGCCCTGCTGCCGGGGGGTGTGGCCGGGCGCGACATCCTTGTGAACGGCGCGGGACCTATCGGTCTGCTCACGATGGCGGTGGCTAAGCATCTTGGAGCGGCCTCTGTCACAGCAACGGATTTGTCGCCCGCCGCTTTGGCGATTGCGGCCAGTATCGGGGCGGACCGGACAGTAGACGTCTCCACGAGCGCAGTGGGCAGCGAGTTCGAATTGGTGATCGAAGCGTCCGGGGCGCCCGGGGCGTTAGGCTCTGTCCTGCACTCCACCGCCCGGGGCGGAGCCGTTGTTCAGGTCGGCAACCTCCCGGCCACGCCGGTGGCTGCGGTCCTGGGCGATCTGGTAACGCGGGAAATTGTCTGGGGCGGCTCATTCCGGTTTGTCGATGAGATGACTGAGGCAATCAACCTGCTCGCCTCAGGCCTCCTGGTGGACCCTATCCTCACCCATGAGTTCGCCATCGATGAAGCCCACAAGGCGTTCGACGTGGCGTCTGATCGATCTTCGGGATCGAGCAAAGTTCTGCTCCGAATTAGTGGATGACAGCCGCGTCGAAAGGCGCCGAACAAATACCCGAGCACAAGTAAGGCAGCGGTTAAGCCCCGAGGGGTCACCAGCTGTAGAAGCAAAACCGCCCATGCGCAAACAAAGGAGTTAACATGAAGCGATTGGTAACCATCCTCACGGCAACTGTCCTGGCAGCATCACTGGCTGCCTGTGGTTCATCCGAGCCCGGTGGTGCAGGCGAGACCAAGACCATCCGCGTCGCCGACACCTGGGACGCAGGCCACCCGATGGCGGCCGCTATCGACGAAGTCTTCAAAAAGGAGATCGAAGAGGCCTCCGACGGCGCTTTGCTCGTCGATGTACACCACGGCGGCACGTTGGGCAACGAGGCCGACTTGTGGGATGGCGTGCGGAACGGAACCCTTGAGGTCGCCGTCGTCGGCACACCCATGAACAAAGAGTTTTCCAAGATGCTGATCTCCGACTGGCCATTCCTGTACCGCGACCTGGAGCACGCGCAGGCCGTATGGACCGGTGAAATTGCCGATGAACTTAGCGCAGAGTTCCATGAGCAGTTCCCCTCGACATACCTCCTGGGCTGGGGGCCGAACAGCGCCCGTACCTTCACCAGTTCCAAGCCGCTGGAGTCCGTCGATGACTTCCAAGGACAAAAGTTCCGCATGCCCGGCAACCCCATCCACATCGGGCTTGCCGAAAACCTTGGCGCCAGCGCGCAGGTCATTCCGCTTGGGGAGCTTTTCACCGCACTCGAAACGGGCGTCGTTGACGGTCAGGACAACGGCATGGTGACGGTTATCAGCCAGTCCTTGCACGAGGTGCAGGACTACCTCCTTGAAACCAACCACATTATCGCGACGCTTGAGCTCGTCGTGAGCGCTCCGTTCATGGATGACCTCAGCGAAGAGCACCAGCAAATCGTGCGCGACGCCGCCCGCAAGACCTCGGAAGAGGCGTGGAGCAACTACATCGCAAACGTGGATAAGGACCGCGCCTTCCTCGAGGAGCAGGGCGTAACCGTTACTTCGCTCTCCGAAGCCGACCGGCAGAAGATGATCGACCGCATCGAGCCGTTGACCAAGAAGCTCCTTGAGGACAACGAATGGGCCGAGGACCTCACTTCGCGGATTCGCGAAGTTAAGTAACCAAACGGTGAGGGCATCGGCAACGGTGCCCTCACCACTTCGAACAAGGAACGAACTTGACAAGATTTTTAGATTTCCTCTTCCGGGGGGTGGAGATCCTGATGGCCGTACTGCTGGCCCTCATGGTTCTCCTGATGTTCCTCAACGTGGTCCTGCGTTTCGCGTTCTCTACCGGTTTCGTATGGTCGGAAGAGGTTACACGCTTGTCTTTCATCTACCTCGTTTACCTGGGCACCGTCGCTGCCTTCCGTGATAATCGGCACCTTGGTGTGGACACCCTGCTTGAACATGTCCCGCCGATGGTGCAGAAGGTTCTCTACGCGGTCGTCCAGCTCATCATCATCTGGGTGATGTGGCTGCTCGTGCAGGGAAGCTGGGATCTCGCCATGCAGAGCCGGAACGACGCGTGGGTTGCCACCCAATACCCGCGATCGCTCATCATGGGGGCCGGTGTCGTTACCGGTGTGGCCATCGTGCTCATCGCGCTGGGGAATCTGTACCGCTTGCTGGTGATGAAGAGCCCTGTTGCTGAGTTGCTTGCAATCAAAGACGGCGAAACCAGTGCTGCCGGCACAAGAACCTCGATCGACTAGGGGATATCTGACATGAAGGTTCTTGTGCCCTTGTTTGGGTATCTCATCGGTTCCATTGCGATCGGTGTACCGATCGCGTTCGCGCTGCTTTTTGCCTCTGCCGCAACCGGCATGCAAATGGGCGGAAGCTCAGGCAATCCGCAGATCATGGCCGCGCAACTCATGCGCGGCACTGATTCAGTCGCCATGATGGCGCTCCCGTTCTTCATCCTCACCGGTGAGTTGATGAACCGTGGCGGCCTCACGCACCGCATCATTGCCCTTGCCAGCGCCACCGTTGGCCGTGTACGTGGTGGTCTCGGCTACGTCGCGATCCTGTCGGCCCTGTTGTTCGGCAGCCTAGTAGGTTCGGCTGTGGCGAGCACGGCAGCACTGGGGGCAATCCTCATTCCCATGATGGTCAAAGATGGCTACAACCGGGAACGATCCGCCGCGCTTATCGCCTCCTCGAATCTCGTCTCGCCCATCATGCCGCCATCGGTACCATTGATCATTTACGGTGCCGCCGCGGGCGTTTCAATCAAGTCGCTGTTCCTGGCCGGTATTGCTCCCGCGCTCTACCTGACGATCGTAATGTTCATCGTTTGGTTCCTGATCGCGCGCTCGAAAGAGAACATCAGGTCCGACATTCCCCGCGTAGGGGGCCGCGGGCTGGCCAAGCTGGCTTATCAAGCGGTTTGGGCGCTGTTGCTGCCGGTGATCATCCTGGTCGGCCTGCGAAGCGGGGTGTTCACAGCCACGGAAGCCGGCGTGGTGTCCGTCGTATACGCGCTCATCATCGGCGTGTTCGTCTACCGGGAGATTAACCTCAAGGAGGCATTCGCAGCTTTGAGGTCCGCAGCCAAAGTGTCGGCCGTGGTCATGTTCCTCGCCGCTGCCGCCCAGGTTACGGCATACTATATGGCGATCTCCGGCGTACCTGCAGTGCTTACCCGTTCCTTGGGTGGACTCGTCGACAACCCGACGCTCCTGATGATCGTCCTGCTGATGTTCATCATTCTTCTGGGGTTGGTGCTCGACGTCGTACCGACGATCCTCATCGTCACCCCGATCGTCCTGCCGCTGCTCAACGCCGCTGGAATTGACCTGATCTATTTCGGCATCGTCTTCACGCTGGCTAACGTCATCGGTTTGAACACACCCCCTGTTGGGCCGTCTTTGAACGTGGCTGCTGCTGTAGGGAACGTCAAGGTGGGTGCAATTATCCGGCCCACCCTGCCCTACCTCCTGGCCCAGACGGCGCTCGTGGTAGCGATGGCATTGCTCCCTGAGCTGGTCCTGGTGCCGCTTGGGTGGCTCGATCCCCAATAACCCCGTGCTCGCCAAGGCCGGCGGGATTCTGCCGGCGGCAGCAACGACGTCAGCCCCGGGCTCAGTTGAGCCATTGGCTGACAGCCCGTCCAGTTCCACTTTTCCACCCTTAATACCTAGAAGGACCAACCAGTGAAGATCACCGACGCACGGGTAGTGGTTTCGTCGCCCGGACGGAATTACGTCACGCTCATCATTGAAACCGAGGACGGCACCACAGGTATTGGCGACGCTACGCTGAACGGCCGTGAGCTGTCTGTGGCGTCCTATCTGTCCGAGCATCTGTGCCCCCTGCTGATCGGCCGGGATGCTCGCCGCATCGAAGACGCGTGGCAGTACTTCTACAAGGGGGCCTACTGGCGCCGCGGGCCGGTGACCATGACGGCGATCGCCGCGATCGACGTCGCGCTTTGGGACATCAAAGGCAAGGCCGCGGGCATGCCGGTCTATGAGCTCCTCGGCGGGGCAGCCCGCGAGGGCGTCATGGTCTACGGCCATGCCAGCGGGTCCACCCTGGAGGACCTCGGCGCTGATTTCCAGCACCACCTGGACCTCGGGTACAAGGCCATCCGTGCCCAGGCTGCGGTTCCTGGTCTGGAGAAGACCTACGGTATTGCGCCGCTGGGCGGCAAGCTTTACGAGCCTGCGAGCGGCAATGTTCCCCAGGAGGACGCGTGGGAGACGACGGCTTACCTGGACTTCGCTCCGAAGATGATGGCGCATATCCGGGAGGAGTTCGGCTACGGCACCCACGTCCTGCATGACGTGCACCACCGGCTTTCGCCCATTGAGGCCGGCAGGCTGGGCGCGTCGCTGGAGCAGTACAGGCCCTTCTGGATTGAGGATCCGACGCCGGCCGAGGACCAGTCGGCGTTCCGCCTGATCCGCCAGCACACCACCACTCCCATCGCCGTGGGCGAGGTGTTCAACTCCATCTGGGACTGCCAGCAGCTGATCACCGAACGCCTCATCGACTACATCCGCACCTCCGTGTCGCACGCCGGCGGCATTACCCACCTGCGCAGGATCTTCTCCCTGGCGGATTTGTACGGTGTACGTTCCGGGTCTCACGGCGCGGGTGACCTCTCCCCTGCCTCGTTCGCGGCAGCCCTGCACGTGGACATGAGCATCCCCAACTTCGGCATCCAGGAATACATGGGCCATCGGGAGCCGGCCAACGAAGTGTTCACCACGTCCTACACCTTCAACGACGGCTACATGCACCCCGGTAACGCTCCCGGCATCGGCGTGGAGTTCAACGAGGAAGCCGCCGCCCGCTTCCCGTTCGACCCGAAATACCTGCCCATCAACCGGCGGCTCGACGGATCGGTGCATGACTGGTGAGCATCACAGCGCAACACTCCAAGCAAGAACCGTTCGATGTCCTCGTCATGGGCGAGATCCTCGTTGAGGTAGCCACCGACGTGGCCTTCGCCCACGGCGTGCCTGCCCAGCTGGGCATCTCCGGCGACGCCCTCAACGTCGCAGCGGCCGCGGCTGCGGCCGGAGCACGCGTGGGCCTGCTGTCGGTCCTTACCGACGACGACCTCGGCCGGGCGATCGCCGCCCGGATCGTTGAACTCGGCATTTCACCGGACCTCCTGAAGTTCCGGACAGGCCAGCAGGGCGTCTACCTGGTACACAGCGACCCTGACGGGCAGCGGGAGTTCTCCTACGCCCGCAGCGGCAGCGTCGGTTCCAGCCTTGGCCCCGACGACGTAGATCCCGCAGTGATCTCGGCCGCCGGCGCAGTAGTTGCGGGCGGCATTGCGTGCGCCATCTCGGCATCTTCCCGGGCTGCAGTGCTGAAGGCTGCGGCGCTTGCCAAACGCTTTGTGTTTGATCCGAACTTCCGCCCCCGGCTGACCTCCGTGGAGGACGCGGCAGCGGTCCTCCTGCAGCTCGCGCCCCGGGCCTTCCTGGTGACCCCGTCCTTCCCCGGCGAAACGTCCGCACTCCTGGACTGTGCTACAGCAGTGGGGGCAGCGGAGAGACTCCGCAGCCTTGGTGCGCGGAACGTGGCCGTAACCTGTGGAGCGGAGGGGGTCCAAGTCGAAGGCGAAGGCCTCGACAGCACCTGGATCGATTCGATCCCTGCCCCCGCGGTCGTGGACCAGACCGGGGCAGGCGACGCCTTCGTCGGCACGCTGACCGCACGTATTGTCCTGGGCGACACCCTCCCGGTTGCTGCCCGCTACGGCGCGGCGGCGGCGTCGCTGGTAGTGGGCGGCAAAGGCGGGACGGGATTCATCCCCACCTTCGAACAGACCCGCGCCCACGCTGCCGGACCAGCCGAAGGAGCATTGTCATCACCCGCCTAAGCGCAGCCACCCTCGCCGCCACCGGCAACCACCGTCCACTGCTGGCCCCGCGCACCCTCCAGCCCGGCATCGTCCACCTCGGCCTGGGCGCCTTCGCCCGCGCCCACACCGCGGTGTTCACCGAAAACGCCATGCTCGCGAACGGCTCCTCCAACTGGGGGATCGTTGGGGTGACCCAGCGTTCGGACACAGTGGCACGCCAACTGGCACCGCAGGACGGACTGTTCACCGTGGCGGAGCGGGGCACCGGTGCCGGGCCACTCCGTGTGGTCTCCAGCATCGTGGAGGCCATTTCCGGCAAAGACCACCCCGAAGCAGTGGTGGACCGCATCGCCGCGTCCACCACGCACGTGGTAACGCTGACGATTACGGAAAAGGGCTACCGGATTGATCCGCACACCGGATCGCTCAACATCGAGGATCCGCAGGTGCGGTCCGACCTTGCCGGCCACCCGCCGCAGACGGCCATCGGGCAGATCGCCCGGGGCATCCAGCAGCGGACCCGCGGCGGGGCAGGGCCCCTGACCATCGTGTCCTGCGATAATCTGCCGGGCAACGGGGAACTGACCGAAAAACTGGTCCGTGCCTTTGCCGTCGCCCTGCCTGAGGATGAGGCAGGGCCGCTGCTGGCCTGGCTGGACGCAAATGTCACGTTTCCCAGCACCATGGTGGACCGGATGGTGCCGGCCACAACCGGCGATGACCTTGACGCCGTCGAATGCGAACTCGGGCTCCGGGACGAGGCCGCGGTGGTCGCTGAGCCCTTCATGCAGTGGGTCATCGAAGATAACTTTGCCGGGGACCGGCCCGCCTGGGAGGAAGCCGGCGCGCTGTTCAGCACCGACGTCGCCGCGTGGGAGGCAGCAAAACTGCGGCTGCTCAATGCCAGCCACTCGCTGCTCGCCTACCTCGGCCTTGCCATCGGCAAGGACACCATCAGCGACACAGTAGGAGAGGACTCTTTCCGCACCGCCTGCCGCCTGATGCTGGCCGAGGACGCCCTTCCCACCATCAGCCTGCCCGCCGGCCTGGACGGCGAAACCTACTGCGACCAGATCCTGGAACGCTTCGCGAACCCCGCCCTCGGCCACACCACGGCCAAGGTGGGCAGTGACGGATCCCAAAAGATCGGCCTGCGGCTGCTGACCACGGTCCGTGCAAACCTCGACGCCGGACGGGAACCGCGGTGGGCTGCCCTGGCCGTGGCCGCGTGGATGCACCACGTTGCCACTACTCCCCGGCAGGAATTGAACGACCCCCTCGCTGCGGAACTCCAGGCCAGCTTGCCAAATGACCGCTCTGCCGCAGCCGTTGTCCCCGCGCTGCTCAGCATGAGAAGCATTTTCGACGACGGGCTCGCGGCCAACACCACCTTCGCGGGGCTGCTCACACACTGGTACCGCATTATCGAAACCCACGGCCTGGACGGGCTGAGAAACGAGATCAACAATGGCTAATGCCACCGGCGTCCTTCACGTATCACCTGTCATTCCGGTGGTGACCATCGATGAACCGCAATACGCTGTTCCCCTTGCAAGGGCCCTGGCCGACGGCGGAGTCCGCATCATCGAGCTCACGCTGCGGACGGACAGCGCCCTCGAATCGCTGAAGCGCATTGCCAACGAAGTGCCGGACATCCTGCTGGGTGCCGGCACTATCCTCACGCCCGGCCAGGCAGACGCGGCGGTTGCCGCCGGTGCGCAGTTCCTGGTCAGCCCGGGTGTGACCCCGTCACTGCTTGACCACATGCTGGCCCTCGATGTCCCCGTCCTGCCCGGCGTGGCCACAGTGGGCGAGGTCATGGCCGTGCTGGAGCGCGGGCTGGACACGATGAAATTCTTCCCGGCAGGACCGGCCGGCGGACCGGAGTACCTCGCGGCCATCGGAGCGCCCATTCCCCAGGTGCGGTTCTGCCCAACAGGAGGCATCAGCCTCAACTCGGCACCGGGATACCTGGCACTGCCGAACGTGTCCTGCGTTGGCGGCAGCTGGCTCACACCCCGCAGCGCTATCGAAAACCAGGACTGGCAGCAGATCACACAGCTCGCCCAAGGCGCCGCTTCCCTCCGGGTGGAGTGAGGAGGACCGCTACTTCTTCGTCAGCCGGTACCGCTCGATCTGCTTGAGCCGCCGCAGGAGGCTGTCGCGCCGGGGGTGCGGAACGGCGTCGGCAGCCTCAGCGGTGAGGTCGATGTGCTTGGTGCCGTACTGCCACAGCAGGAGGTCATCCATCAGCCGGTCCGGGCCGGGGGAGTAGCGGTGGTCCAGGGCCTTGCGGACCTCGGTGATGCGGTTGGCGCTCAGCAGTCCGGCCAGCTGCATGGTCTGGTTGAGGCCGTGGGCGGCGAGGAGTTCGGCGGCCCAGCCCCAGTCGTCGTCCACCTTCCGGTCGACGTGCGGCAGCAGCGTGCGCCAGACGTCACGAACCCGGTTGGGGGTAAGCGGCGCCGCTCCTTCGCCGTCCGTGTCCCAGAAGCTGCGGACCTCCTCGTAGCGTTCGTGCAGGTCCGCGAACGCAGTCTCCACTGTTTCCAGCATCGCCGCGGTGGCGGTGAACTGGCGGTCAAAGTGGGGCGTCCAGGCGCGCGGGTCCTCGGCCTTGAACCGGATGTCGTGCTCGATCTCGCTCCACGCATGCGCGAAGATCGTGCGGATCTGGCATTCAAAGAAGTAGCTGCCGTTGGGCGCGATGTCCGGGTTGAAGACCTGCTGGTACTCCTTGACTGCCTCATTCTGGATGGTCCGGAGGATCAGGTGCCGGCTGGAATAGCCGTACGTACCGGATTCGATGGAACCGATGTCCTTCTCCCGGTCCCCCCGGCAGTCGAAGAGCTGCCGTTGGCGTTTGATGATGTTCGCCACCGCCGCATTCTCCGCGGGAAGCTTGGTAATGACACGGATCCCCACCATGTCATTCAGGGTGCGGAACGGGTCCGGGAACTTCAGTACCGGAGGTCCCCCCGGTTCGAGGGGCTGCTCCGTCCGGGAGATCTTTTCCTTGAACGACTCCACCGTTTTGGTGCGGCCGGTAACAAAGAGCGGGGTGACCTCCGAGTCCTTGAGCATGTCCCGCAGGACCAGCAGGACGTCGCGGGTGACCAGCTTCAGGGCAGGGCGGACGCGCTCGTAGATCTCCACGTTGTGCTGCACGGACTCGCGGAGGGGCGCGTCCAGGTTTTCCCAGTGACTCGGCATGATCCCAGCTTACGGCTGGGGCCGGACAGAACGACGGCCGCGTCCGGCCTTCAGGCCCAGGGGCGCGGCGGGCAGGTGGACACTGGTGAGGCCCGGGCTGCTGGCGGCGGAATAGGGTAGGTCATCCAAGCCGGCCACGCCCAGCTCCTCCGAAATGATCGCCGGCACGGTATTGCTGGGCATCATGTACGCCGGTACGGTCAACATCATGCTTAATGGACTGGGCGTTGTCCTCCCGCCCGCAGGGAATCCGGGCTTCCTGCCCGGCATGAACGCAGGCGCCTTCAATTTGGGCGCGGGCCTGAGCTTCCTCATCCTGTCCGCCGTGCTGGTGGCGACGTCGGCACCCGGCGGCGCGAAGGCGTCCTGCCTGACCGTCGTGGTCGTCGGCCTGGCCCTGACCGTGGCCGCGTTCGCCGCCTCGCTGCTGATCCCCAAGCCGGTCGAGGCCGAGGTGGCCGAATGAAGGCCGGAACAAGCGGCACCACCGGCCGGATCGTCGTCGTCGGCTCCCTCAACGCGGACCTGACCATCTACTGCGAGCGGCTCCCGCGCCCCGGTGAGACGGTCCACGGCAACGGGTTCGCCGTCAATCCGGGCGGCAAGAGCGCCAACCAGGCGGTCGCCGCAGGCCGGCTGGGCGGCCACGTCAGCCTGGTGGGTGCCGTGGGGGAGGACGCCAACGGCGACATGCTCCTCGCCTCGGTTGCCGGGGCCGGGGTGGACGTGGGGCATGTCCGGGCTTCCAACGAACCCACCGGTGTCGCCGTGATCGCAGTGGATGCCAACGGTGAGAACAACATCATCATCTCGGCCGGCGCCAACGGCACCTTGTCCCCGACCGACGTGGCCGAGGCAGCCGATGTCCTGGACAACGCCGCCGTCGTCAGCCTCTGCCTGGAAGTCGCCATGGAAACGGTGGTGGCGGCAGCACAGGCAGGGCACGGCGCCATCGCAACGGTTCTGCTGAACCTCTCGCCTTACGCGGAGATCCCCCCAGCCCTGGCCAACCTGACCGACGTCCTGCTGGTGAACGCCCACGAGGCCGCGCTGTTCCTGGGCGACGGGGCGTCTGTGCCGGGTGCCGATGCGCCCGCCGCCGACTGGGATGCGGTGCGGCAGCGCTTCGCTGAACGGGACATCCGGCAGGTCCTGGTGACGCTGGGCCCGCAGGGCTCCGTGGTGCTGGATTCGCTTGTCGGACCGGACGGCCGGGTCATCTTTGTCGAACCGACGAAGGTGTACGCCGTGGACACCACCGGGGCCGGAGATGCCTTTACCGGAGCGGTTGCCGTACGCCTGGCTGCAGGGGACGCGCTCGCCGATGCTGCTGCCTTCGCTTCGGTTGCGGCTGCCCTGGCAACCACCCGGAAAGGGACGCAAACGGCGTATCCCGAAGCGGCCGACGTCGAACGGCGCCTGCGGGGAAGTCACCGCAGTTAATAGTTCCCGGGTGGCAGAGGAATTAAGTTAGCCTTACCTTGCCAAATTAAGCGTTGCGGCTGCAGTGCCGCCCCTGTGAGAAGAGCCCCCGACGTGCCCACTCGACGTTTGACCGTTGCCGCCGCAGGCCTGACAGTACTGGCGTCAGCCCTGACCGGTTGCGGCATCATCGGCGGACAGCCTGCCGACCTGCAGATTTACTCCGCCCGCCACTATGACCTGGAAGGCGCCTTCGGGCAGTTCACGGACGAAACGGGCATCACCGTTGAGTTCATAACAGGTGATGACGCCGAGCTTCTTGAGCGGCTCAAGGCGGAGGGGGAAGACAGCCCGGCGGACGTATTCATGACCGTGGATGCCGGAAACCTGTGGAACGCCGCGCGCCAGGACGAACTTGCCGCCGTCGACTCCCCGGTCCTCAATGAAGCGGTACCGCAGGACCTTCGCGACCCGCAGGGCCGCTGGTACGGCCTGGCCATGCGGGCCCGCACGGTTACCTACAACCCCGGAAATGTGGATCCCGCTGAGTTTGACCCGGCAGACACGTACGCGGGCCTGGCCGACCCGAAGTGGAAGGGCCGGCTGTGCATGCGCGATGCCACCTCTTCCTACACCCAGTCGCTTGTGGCGAGCCTGATCGACCTGCACGGCCGGGAGAAAGCCCTGGAAATCGCCAAGGGGTGGGTGGCCAACGACGTGCAGATCATGAGCAACGACGTCCTGCTGCTTGAGGCCATAGATGCGGGAACCTGCGACGTCGGGATCAACAACCACTACTACCTTGCCCGCACGCTGGAGGAAAAGCCGGACTTCAAGGTAGACCTCTTCTGGGCAAGCCAGGAGGGCTCAGGGACGCATGTCAACATCTCCGGGGCCGCCGTGGTGGAGGGCTCGGACAATGCCGGGGACGCACAGCAGCTGATCGAATGGCTCGCGACCAAGGGGCAGAACTCCTTTGTGGACGCCAACCACGAGTTCCCGGTCAATCCCGCAGTGAAGCCCGAGCCGGTCATTGCGGGTTTCGGCGAGTTCAAGCGGATGCCACTGAACGCTGAAGCCTACGGCGACCTCAACGCCGAGGCCGTCGACCTGCTCGCCGAGGCCGGATACAAGTGACCGAAACGGCTGTCCTCGCTGAAGCGGGGATGCCGAAGCGCCGTCCACGCCGGACGGCCGGTCCCGGCCGTCCGGCGTGGACCGCCCTCGTCGTCGTGGTGGCTGCCGTTGTTGCCATGCCCGTGCTCGCGGTGGTCCTTGACGGCCTCGGCAGCCTGGGTAACACGGCGCCGCCCCGGAACCTTGCGGGGATGGTGTTTACAACCCTGGTCCTGATGCTTGGCGTGGCCGCGGGATCGCTGCTGGTGGGCGGCGGCCTGGCGTGGCTCGTCACCGCCTACAGATTCCCTTTGCGGAATATCTTCGTTTGGCTGCTGGTGCTGCCCCTCGCCGTGCCCGCCTATATCCTGGGCTTCGTTTTCCTGTCCGTATTCGACGTATCCGGGCCGGTACAGTCTGCCCTGAGAACTGTTTTCGGTGCGGATATCTGGGTCCCCGAAGTCCGCTCACTGCCGGGCGCGGTGCTGGTGATGTCGCTGTCCCTGTACCCCTACGTCTACCTGCTGGCACGCACCGCGCTGACTGAGCACGCCTCCGGCACCTATGACGCAGCGCGGACCCTCGGGGCAGGGCGTGGCAGGGCGCTGCGGCGGGTTCTGCTGCCCCTAGCCCGCCCGTCGCTGGCCGCGGGCATGGCCCTGGTGATGATGGAGACGCTGACCGACTTCGCAACCGTGCAGTACTTCAACGTACAGACCGTCTCCGTGGGTGTGTACCTGGTCTGGAAGGGCACCTTCAATTTCCACGCCGCCACCCAACTGGCCGTCCTGGTACTCCTGTTCGCAGTTGCCGTGCTGGCGGGCGAGCGCCTGCTCCGCGGCCGGGCCCGCTACCACCGGCAGGGCGGGCGGGGGCAGGGCCTGCAGCCACAGCGGCTCGACGGCGGACGCGGCTGGGGAGCAACCGCGCTTTGTGCGGCGGCCGTGAGTACAGGCTTCCTGATCCCCGTCTTCCAGCTAGTGGGATGGGCGGTTGGCGGAGCTGCCAAAAACCCAGGCTTCCTGGCGGATCCACGCTTCGGGGAATACGTCGTGAACACGCTCCTCGTGGCGGCGGCCACCGCGGCGGCCTGCGTGTTCCTTTCCGTGGCGGTAGGACAGGGTGTGCGCCTCAGTGGCGGAAGGCTCGTGTCCTCCGCGGCGCAGGTGACGACTTTCGGTTACGCGGTGCCGGGTGCCGTGGTGGGCATCGGCGTGCTCATCTCCTTCGCGGCACTGGATAACGCCCTGGAGGCTGCCGGGGTTCCCGGGGGCACCGGACTGCTCGTCACCGGTTCGGTGCTGGGCATCCTGTACGCCTACGTGATCCGCTTCCTCGCACCGGCGTACCAGGCGGTGGATGCAAGCTTCGCGAAAATTCCGTTGACCCTCACCTCTTCCGCCCTGAGCCTGGGTGCCGCCCCGTGGCGGGTCCTGGCGCGTGTGCACGTCCCCCTGGCCAGGTCCGGGATTGCTGTGGCCCTGATGCTGGTGGCGATCGACGCCGTCAAGGAGTTGCCCATCGTGCTGCTGCTGCGGCCCTTCGGATTCACCACCGCATCCGTGTGGGTCTATGAACTTGCGCGCGAAAACTTCTGGGAGAAGGCATCACTGCCCGCGCTGGTGATCGTGGCGGCCGCCGTCCTCCCCGTTCTCGTCCTTGTCAGGCAGGCCCGCGCCGTTGAAACCGAAGGGAAGGGCCGAGCATGAGCCTACGGGCGAGCATACGGAGGGCCAGCGCTCCGGGCACCTCCGACACCGGGGTTCCTCCCGCTGCCCTGGTATTTGAAGATGTCAGCAAGCACTACGGGCCGGCCATTGGGGTGGACACGCTGGAGCTGTCAGTTCCGGCCGGTGAGTTGGTGACCCTGATCGGGCCTTCGGGTTGCGGGAAGTCGACTACGCTGCGCCTCGCCGCAGGCCTGGAACGGCCGGACAGGGGCATCATCCGGGTTGCCGGGGACGTCGTGGCGGATGGACGCCGCTTCGTGGATCCCGAACGGCGCCGGGTGGGGCTGGTGTTCCAGGACTACGCGCTGTTCCCGCACATGACGGTGGCGCAGAACGTCGAGTTCGGCCTGGACCGACTGACCCGCGCTGAGCGCCGGGCGCGGACCGGTGACGTACTCGACCTGGTGCGGCTGGCCCATCTGGCCAACCGATACCCGCACGAACTTTCCGGCGGCGAGCAGCAGCGCGTGGCCGTGGCCCGCGCCCTGGCGCCGCGGCCTGCCGTGGTGCTTCTCGACGAACCGTTCTCGGGCCTGGACGAGTCCCTGCGCGCCCAGGTGCGCCGGGACACGGTGGCGACTCTGCAGGAAGCCGGTACCACCGGAGTGCTCGTTACCCACGACCAGACCGAGGCTCTTTCCGTGGGCACCCGGGTAGTGGTCATGCGCGGCGGCGTCATCGAACAGGCGGACACTCCGGAGAAGGTCTTCGAACAGCCGGCCACCCGTTTCGTGGCCTCATTCATGGGTGACGCCGACTTCCTCCCGGCCCGTGTGCACCGCGCCCTGCTGACCTGCGAGATCGGGGTTGTCTCAACAGTCCCGGGCTGGGCCAACAGCGAAGCGGATGTTGATGTAGTGCTGCGGCCCCACGAGGTGGCACTGCAGCCGGACCCTGAGTCTCCTGCACGGGTGTCTGCTGTCGAGTATCACGGGGCGTTCGTGCTTCACTACGTCAGGCTGGCCTCGGGACGGACTGTCCGCTCCTGGCAGCCGCACAGCGTACGTCACCCCATCGGCACTGCGGTTGCCGTCTCGGTTGCGGCAGGCACCACGCCCACGCTTCTGCTGGGCGACCATGCCATCACGTCACCACCTCCGGGCAGCTCGTTGAAGTATCGTTTGCCCCCGCCCATTCAGTAAAGTTAGGCCAATTCCCATGTCCACAAACACCGCCCGGATTACGCGTTGACCGCGCAGCCTTACCTCGCCGGGGCAGCTTTTACCGACCTTGCGCGCCACGGTGACCGGCCGGCAGTTTTCACCGCGGACGGGGTCCTCTCGTATCGGGAGCTTGCCCTCCGGGTCGATGACGTCGCCACCCGCCTGGGTACAGAGCGCCGGCTGGTGGCGCTGGCAGCACGCAACGACCTGGACTCGCTCGTTGGGTATCTCGCGGCCCTGTCGGCGGGCCATGCCCTTTTGCTGGCCCCGGCGGACAAACCCGAGGCGCTGGCGTCCCTTATGGGCGCATATGATCCGGACGTATTGCTGCTCCCGGGCGACGGCGACGGCAGGCCGGCGCTTGAGGAGCGGCGTTTCGGTTCCCGGCACGAGCTGCACCCTGAACTGGCGCTGCTGCTGAGCACCTCGGGTTCGACGGGCTCCCCGAAACTGGTGCGGCTCTCGCACGCCAACCTCTCCGCGAATGCCGAGGCGATCGCGGAGTACCTGCGGATAGGACCCGACGACCGTGCCGTGACCACGCTGCCCCTGCATTACTGCTACGGACTGTCAGTGGTTAACAGCCACCTGGTACGCGGGGCAGGGCTTGTTCTCACGGACCTTTCGGTTGTGGATCCCTGCTTCTGGGATCTCTTCCGGGAACGGCGGGCCACCTCCTTCGCCGCCGTTCCCTACACTTTCGACCTTCTGGAACGGGTGGGTTTCGCGGAGGCGGACCTGCCGCACCTGCGCTATGTCACCCAGGCCGGCGGGCGCCTGGCGCCGGAAAAGGTGCGCTCCTGGGCAGAGGCCGGGCAGCGCCGCGGCTGGGACCTCTTCGTCATGTATGGGGCAACGGAGGCAACTGCCCGCATGGCCTACCTGCCACCGGACCTGGCAGCGGAGTACGCCGAGACCATCGGCGTCCCCGTGCCGGGCGGCACGTTCCGCATCGAACCAGTGGACGGGCTGGCGGATGGGGAACTGGTCTACAGCGGCCCCAACGTCATGCTCGGCTACGCTGAGCACCCCGCGGACCTCGCGCTGGGCCGGGAAGTCCACGAACTGCGCACCGGAGACCTCGCCCGCCTGCACCCGAACGGGCTCTACGAGGTAGTGGGCCGGCGAAGCAGGTTCGTGAAAATCGTGGGTCTGCGCGTGGACCTTGGGCAGGTGGAGCGGATTTTCGCTGACATGGGAATCACTGCGGCGGCCGCCGGTTCCGATGACGGCCTTGTGGTCGCTGTTGAAGGCGACCACGACGCCGGAACACTCGCCAAAATCCTGGCCGGCAGCGTTGGCTTGCCCCGCGCCGCCGTCGTGATCCATCCTGTCGAGGCCCTGCCGCGCCTGGCTACCGGGAAGGTGGATTACCCGGCGGTCCTCGGGCTGGCCGCCGCAGATTTCACTGCTCCCGGTGCTGCCGCTCCCGGTGTTGCCGCTGCCGGCTCCGGCGAGGCCACCGCGGCGAAAGCCGAGGGCCCGGAAGACATCCAGCGCATTTTCGCAGAGGCCCTGGAATGTTCCCACGTGCGTGACGATGACACGTTCGTCTCCCTGGACGGGGATTCGCTGTCCTATGTGGCGGTGTCTGTGCGGCTGGAGCGCGTCCTGGGACAGCTGCCGCCGGACTGGCACCTCATTCCGGTGCAGGAGCTGGAACGCCGCCGGAAGCCGGCGCGGCGCCGCTTGGTGTCATTCCTGGAGACCTCGATCGTGGTCCGGGCCGCCGCCACCGTGTGCATTGTGGCCACGCATGTGGAGCTGTTCATGTTCCAGACCGCCCACCTGCTGTTCGTGGTGGCCGGGTACAACTTCGCCCGGTTCCAGTTGGCTGATGAACGGGTTCCCCGGCTGCGCCGGCAGCTCCGCGGTGTTGCGCGCATCGTGTTGCCTTCCATGGCGTTCATCGCCCTGGCATACCTGCTGACAGACCGCTACACCATCGCCAACATCTTCCTGCTCAACGCCATCGTGGGCCCGGAGGAGGTGACCACCCAGTGGCACTTCTGGTTTGTGGAACTGCTGGTGTACATCCTGCTTGCCCTGGCGGCGCTGATGGCCGTGCCCCGGGTTGACCGGTGGGAGCGGCGCGCGCCTTTCGCCTTCGCGCTGGGCCTGGTGGCCATTGCCCTGCTGAGCCGCTACGACATCGTGGACCCCGGCCTGCCGAAACCCCCGCCGGTGTTCTGGCTTTTCGCGCTTGGCTGGGCGCTTGCCCGGGCCCGCACGAATGTCCACCGGTTGACCGTCTCCGCCATCACCCTGCTGACCCTGCCGGGTTTCTTCGGCAGCACCGTCCGCGATGTCACGGTGGCCGCGGGCATCCTGCTGCTGGTGTGGGTGCCGGCACTGCCGGTGCCCGCGATCCTGCGCCGGGTAACCGGCTGGCTGGCCGCAGCTTCGCTTTACATTTACCTCACCCACTGGCTGGTCTACCCGGTGCTGCTCCCGCTCAACCCGGTCCTGGCCGTGGTGGGTTCGCTCGTGGTGGGGGTCGGGTACTGGGCCCTGTGCCTTTGGCTGCCTGCTGCAGTCGCTGGCTTCCGGGCCAGGCGGCGCAATGCACGAATCACCGCCGAAACAGTAATGGAACAGCCGCGGCGAAGGTGATGGCCGCCGTCGTCCGCGGTGTGTTTGACCCGCCCGGGGACGGGCTCATCAGACGCTGTCGGTGGGGGCCGCACGGTGGTCAATCCGGGCGGTCAGTCCGTCGATCCGGTCAAGCGCGGCGGTGAGGTGTTCCACCGAAGACCACAGGTCCTGGTGCTGTTCCCGGATCTGCTCCAGGGTGGCACCCGCGGACCGCAGGGACGCCAGGTCGAAACTGACGTTGGTCCGCGCCCCGGCCACCGCCGCCCGCAGGGCGCCGAACGCGACGACGACATCGGCGATGAGCGCAGGGTTGCCGTTGTCCGCCAGCCAGGCCAGGTCATCGATGGCTTCCCTGGCGCGCTCGCCGAGCACGGCTGATGATTTGGCGGCGTCCAGGGACGCGTTGTGGATGGCTTCCTCCCGTTCCGGGCCCGGGTCCAGGCGGAACGCGGCACCGAAGGCCTGGGACGCCGTCGAGTCTTCATCGGCCAGCCGGAGGGACTCCTGCCGCAGCGCTTGTGCCCGCTCCCGGATGCCGTCGACGTCGGCGCGTCCATGCTCTTTCGGCTCGCTGTAGCCGGCAACCATCGATGTCAGTGAGGCGGCGACGGCAAGCATGAGTCCGGCCCCCGCTCCGCCGCCCGGCGAGCCCGTGGACTCCGCCAGCGCACTGGTCCATTCCTCGACAGTTGAGCCCTGGGTAGTTATCGCTTCAGATGTATCCATGACACCAAGGTGCCCAGAAACTGCCTTGGCCAAACAGGCGGGACCGTGGTTTTACCCGCCGTTGCCCTCCGCCTGCGCCCGGCGTCCTTCCGGATGAACCATTGCCGCGAGCCGGTTGTCCAGGTGCCGCATGACCAGCGCGGCCGAGATCAGGGCTGCGGAAAAGGGTATGGCTGCCATCGCTGTGAACATGTACAGTTGCGCGACCATCATGGCGGCCGGGTTGGTGCCATCAAGGGCGCCCAGGCCGAAGGACTGCATGAATTGGTTCGAGAAGACCATCGCCAGCATGGCCACGACCCCCAGGATGATGCCGGTGAACAGCGTTCGTGTGTACAAGGACGCCTTATGTGGCTGAGCCATGTTTCCCCCAAGAAATATTTCCGGCAGCCTGCCTGGTGAGCCCTCAGCTAAGCACGTGGTGCGGGCTGCTTCAAGACATTCGGCGGTGTGGGGTGAACTGGATGACGTCAGGTGCCCGGCGGCTGGTATTTGATCTGTTGGGCTTTTTGCAGGGCTTCCATCGTTTCCTCGACGCTCATCAGCACTGTGGTTTCCAGTGCGCTCAGCGCCCCGCCCCCGCTGATCGCAAGTGCCACCGCAGCCATGGACACGTTGTTTGGGGCTTCCCACAGGGTGTAGCCGTCGTGGCTGCCGAATGCATACCAGAATCCATGCAGCTTCCCGCCCACCGATTCGATGTAGGCCTGCGCGGCCTTTCGCCGGTCTTCGGGGCTTTTGATCAGCCTGCCCCAGGTCTCCGGTGTGTAGCTGAACCTTGACAGGTAGAGCGGCATGATCCCATCCTTTCGGTCGCTTGCTGGAGGTGCGGATCCACCCAGAATGGCAGTGCGCTGCTCGTCGGGCAACGGGCTGGCTTGTCCTGCGCGGTACGCTCGGCAGATGGTTCAGCGGCATAGGTATAACTACGGCGATGACCCCAGCCAATGGGGGGAGCTGTTCCTCCCGGAACTGTCCGACGGCGGCACGCACCGCGGCGTGGTGGTGGTGATCCACGGCGGCTACTGGCGCCCGCAATATGGGGCCGGGCTAGGGGAACCGCTCGCCGCGGACCTCGCCGCGCATGGGATGGCGGCATGGAACCTGGAGTACCGCCGGGCGGGAAACGGCGGTGGCTGGCCGGCCACCTTCAAGGACATCCTGGCCGGCATCGACAAGCTGGGCGAGCTGGCGGACCGGCACTCGCTGGACCTGCGATGGGTGGTGGCCCTGGGCCATTCAGCGGGTGGTCATCTGGCGGTGTGGGCCGCCGGCCGGGAACGGCTGGGCGGCCTGGGACTGGAGGCCGAACACCGCGAGGTAGGGCCCGGTTCCGATGGCCTCCGCCTGACTGGGGTGGTGAGCCAGTCGGGCGTGCTCAACCTGGCCGAGGCCGAAAGACTCAACCTCAGCAACGGTGCCGTGGCCAACCTACTGGGCGGGCCGTCGTCGGACTTTCCGGGGCGGCACCGGTACGCGGACCCCATCGCCATACTGCCACTGGATATCCCCGTCTACGCCGTCCATGCCCTGGAGGATGACGACGTACCGCTTGCCATGTCGGGTACGTATGTGGACGCGGGCCAATCCGGGCCGTTGCCTGCGCGGCTGGTCACGGTGCCCGGCGGCCACTTTGCGCTGATTGACCCCGGTGCGCCCGCCTACGCAAAGTGCCGGGAGCTGGTGCAGGAGCTGCTGAGTTTGCCCGGCGACCCTAATCGTCCTGGCCCAGCCCGGTAACCGCAGCTCCTGCTGAGCCAGTTGCTGGATGCGCAGGCGCTGATGGGGATTGGAATCATTGTGCTCAGCAACGTGCTGGTCAGCTGGTCCTCTGGCAGAGTATGAGCATGCTCACTGTTATTGGCGAGGGCCTCGTCGACGTTGTCCAGCGCGCTTCCGGAATTGAAGCTCACGTGGGCGGCAGTCCCCTGAACGTTGCGGTGGGCCTGGCCCGCCTCGACCACCCCGTGCAGTTCATCGGCCGCTACGGCCGGGACGCCTACGGTGATTCAGTGGCGGCGCACCTGCGCGCCAGTTCGGTCATGCTGCCGCTGGGCCCCGACGAACTGCCCACCAGCGTGGCCACCGCTTTGATTGACGACGACGGCGCTGCCACCTACACGTTCGACCTCACCTGGGAGCTCCCCGGCATCGCCGACCGGCTCGCCTTTATGCTGCAGGGCACCACCCTGCTGCATACCGGATCGATCGCCACGATGCTGGCACCGGGCGCCACGGACGTACTGGCCGCCGTCGAATATGCGCACCCGCGTGCCACCATCAGCTTCGACCCCAACTGCCGGCCCAGCATCATTAGGGATGTGGACTATGCGCGGCGTCATGCTGAGAAGTTTGTATCCCTGGCGGACGTGGTGAAGGCTTCGGATGAGGACCTGGCCTGGCTGTATCCGGACATGGACGTGCTGGACGCCGCCCGCCGCTGGCTGTCCCTTAGCGGCGCGGAGGGCCCGGCCATGGTGGTGGTCACGCGTGGAGCAGACGGGCCGTGGGGAGTGACCCGGGTGGGCGAGGCACAGGTGGACGCGCCGAAGGTTGATGTGGCAGACACGGTGGGGGCCGGCGATTCGTTTATGGCCGCACTGCTGTCTGGCCTGGTGGACCGCGGGCTGGACGGTGCGCAGAACCGCAAGGACCTGCGGGAGCTTCCCGCGGAGGGGCTGGGCGAACTCCTGGCCCACGCTGCGCGGGCGGCGGCAGTTACTGTTTCGCGGCCTGGCGCCAACCCGCCCACACGTGCCGAGCTGAACGGGGCATCGGGGGAGTGAACAGGAAGAAGCGCAGTCCGGCTGATTCCGGACTGCGCTTCCCGACTTCCGGACAGCGAGCCGTTCCACAGGTCCTGCTCATCCACTGCGGCCCTGGCCCCGGCGGTCAGCAACGGATGAACGGGTTGGTCCCGTTGTCAATGGGGACCGTCTTTAACTACCGCCGCGGGCAGGATGCACTATCACCGCTTTCCCCATAGTCTGGCCAAGTGGATACAAACACCGTGAAGTCCGGCGAGCAGGTCGACAGGCAGTCGCGCATCCTCGAAGCGGCACTGGGCCTGCTGTCGCGCCACGGTATTTCAGGTGTCAACATGCGGGCGGTGGCCCGCGAAGCCGGCGTGGCCCTGGGGCTCGTGAACTACTACTACGAAGACAAGCTCAGCCTGATCCGTGCGGCCCTGCACCGGATTGACGAGCACGACCTGGAGCTCGTCGCGTCAGACCCGGAATTACCCCCGGAGGAACAGCTCCAGAAGGCCCTCCGGCGCGTTGCGGGACCGGAATTCCTGACCACACAGTATCTGTCACTGCGCCTCCATCTTTGGGCGCTCGCGCAGGCCCATGAGGACTTTGCGTTGATCAACACGGCAGCGTTTGACCGGTATCTGGGCGGACTCGCGACGCTGATAGGGAATGCCAAACCGGAGCTTTCCAGCAAAGAGTGCAGGGAGCGGGCAGCTGACATCGTCGTGGTGCAGAACGGGATGTGGCTGACGGCGCTCCTTGGCTTTGACGAGGAGTCCATCCGGAGGAGCATCGCCCGCACCGAAGAGATTGCCTTTGCCGGTTAGCGGCTGCTGCCACACTCCCCGGCCACGTCGAAGCATCCCCGCTGCCACCATCCGGCCCATCTCTTCATGACAACCGGTCGTCACATTCGGTGCCCGTGTGCTGCGTTCCCAGCCGTTTCACGAGGTGCTGTTCCCTCGCCGTTAAATTTTGAACACTTGTTCAGTCAGCCTATTGAACACTCGTTCAAGGTGCACTACTCTCCTTCATATGAGCTACACACAAGGAGCTCCGCCGAACTGGCGCAGCTTCACCGCTGACCAGGTAACCACACATTTCGCCTGTGTATGCTGTGGCGGCACAGTGCCCTACGGACATGGACGATGAGATTTCTGACGTAATGGCAGTCCAGGGGGCCGCGTCAGGAAAAGGTCCGGGGTCGTAGCCTGGTCCCCTTCCGGGACCAGCACGACGGCGGGGCGGCGCCAGCCCCGCACGGGCATTCCTTCACCAGGGTCCGGTGGGGGATGCCCGTCCGGCGCCCGCTTCAGGCGGCCCTAACCAAGGGGAGTTCGTCCCAGTGCGTGGTGTACCGCGGGGAGCGCATGTCGCGCTTCATGGTCCAGTCCAGCCCGGTCTTTATCCCCGCTTGCCCCAGCCCGATGGAGCCGCGCCCGAACTTGCGGCTGACATCTTCGAGGAGCGGGCCAATGCCCCGTTCTTCGTGCCGGTTCTCAAACAGCTTTAGCGGGGACTGGTTGCCCGTGGGGCGCAGGTCGGTGAGCATAATTCCGGCCTTGGCATACTGGAGGCCATCCCGGATGCCGGGCAGCAGCGCATGCGCGGCCCTGGCCAGCAGGAGCGGATCCGCCGTGGGCATCGGAAGGGAGACGCAGACAGACGGGTACGCCTGCTCGTGCTGCCTGAAAGGGGACGTTGCAGCGAAGGCTGTGAGGACTTTGGCCTGGAGCCCGTGCTTCGAGAGCCTCGCGCTGGCCTGCTGGCCATAGATGCTCAGGACCTGCCGCAAGCCTGCAACGGTGGTGACCGGCTTAGCAAAGGAACGGGAAAAGATCAGCTGGTCCCGGCCGATGCGCTCCTCTTCCATGGGGATGCAGGGCGTGCCCCGCAGCTCCAGGACGGTGCGCATCACAATTACCGAGAACTTGTCCCGGATCACCACGGGGTCCGCACGGACGAGGTCCAGGACTGTGAAGATGCCCAAGACGTTCAGGCGTTTTGTCAGCCTGCCAGCGATGCCCCAGACCTCCTCCACGGACAACCGGTCCATCAATGACTCCCGTTGCTGCCAGGGGACACTGTCCCAGTGGCATACCCCGCCAAAGGCCGGGTTGTTCTTGGCCCACTTGTTGCACAGCTTGGCCAAGGTCTTCGTGGGGGCGATTCCCACGCATACCGGCACGCCGACATGCCTTCGGACTGCCTCTTTGATTCTGCGACCGAGGGCCAGCAGTTGTTCCGGCTCTCCTTTCACGCCCAGGAAAGCCTCATCGATGCTGTAAACCTCGAGCCAGGCTGAATACCTGCCGAGAAGTTCCATAACCCGGGAACTGATGTCGCCATAAAGCTCGTAGTTGCTGGATTTAGCCACCAATCCCCACTCCTTGGCGCGGGGTGCGAGCTTGAACCAGGGATCGCCGGTGGATATGCCCAGCGCTTTCGCTTCGGGGGAGCGGGTCACGGCACACCCGTCGTTGTTGGACAAGACCACCAGCGGCCGGCCCTCCAACGAGGGGTCAAATGCACGTTCCGCGGAGGCGTAGAAGCAGTTGACATCCACGTGGGCAATCTGGGGCATTTGCCGCATGATGGCAGGTTTACTCATGGGTGCGACCGTGCTTGCTGCCGGCTACACATGGTGCAGGCACCTCGTCGCGACGCCCCAGATTGTCAGCTCCGAGAGGGCGGTCACGTTGATGTCCGGATATTTCGGGTTCTCAGCCTGCAGCACAACGCCGGAGGCAGTAAGGCGCAAGCGCTTCACGGTCAGTTCCCCATCCAGTACGGCGATGACCACCGAGCCGTCCTTGGGTTCGAGTGCCCTGTTCACGATCAGTTCATCACCATCACTGATTCCGGCCCCCTCCATGGAGTCTCCCGTCACGCGGACCACGAATGTGCTGGTGATGTCCTTGATCAGGTACGCGTTCAGATCAATGCGGCCATCAAAGTAGTCCTGCGCGGGCGACGGAAACCCGGCAGCGACCGCCACAGGAGAGATCAGAACCGAGAACAACGAGGCGCCCGCATCTATCACGCGGGGACCGACAACAACGCCCACAACACACCCTTATTCGAAAATATGTTCGATTCATTCAGTGTAACGCCGGGCGCCGACAACGCGACCTCTTTGCTAAGGCAATGCCGCCGGCGTTCTACTCGTTGACGAGGACGGGTACGCCTACCGCCGCCGAAACGGCCCGGGCTCTTAGATCGGCCGGCACCGGGATGTTGAACTCTTCATCTTCTTCAGACGGTCCCGAATGGTTATGGTCTTCGCTGCCGAGATGGTGCACAAACCGGGCAGAGCCAAGGAAGTTACCGCGGTCATCATAGAACCCGGCGAGTACCTGGAGTTCGAGCAACTCGCTGGCATCACTGGTGACTCTGATTGCCCCGGTGGCCGACGATCCATCGAAACCCGAGTTTTCGAACACAAACCTGTCATCGAACGGGCCCTGGACCTGGAGGATCTGGCCCGGGGACGGCCGGACTGCCTGGAGTTCGGCCAGGTCAGGTTCACCCTCGGCAGCGGGCAGGCCGGGGAAGGTTGTCTTAGCTGCGGCAGCGGGCGGGACGTCATCGCCGGGCACAGGGGCAGAACCCCGTCCGCCCAGGACGACGTAGGCGAGTACTGCCACTGACACAGCAACGAGGGTTGCGGTCAGGAGAATCCGGAATCTGCGGTTCATGGTGTTCCCTTCGGCCACTCTGCAGTAACAGTTCACCCGAAGGGTCAGCGCAGGAGGCGCAGTGCCTTACCTGCGATGTCGAACAGGTCAGTGTTGTCCACGCTGCCCTGCAACTGTTCCGAGCCCGGGCCGCAGGCGTAAACGGGCACATCCGCGCCGGTGTGGTTTCCGGAGGCGTAGGCCAGCCAGAGACTGGCGTCCTTGGACCCATCCTTAACCTCAGGCGGGTCATCCGGCGTCCGGAAGGTGGCGGGGCCGAAGTTTTTCGGGTCCGTTGCGCCTCCACCGTTGCTGGCACCCGTTGAACGGTCCGGGTCCTTGGAGTTTCCGTCACGCCGGATCGGGGTGGAGTTATTGGCGGCGTTCCTGGAATCAACGTTGATGGGAGGGCCGGCTGCTTCGGCGTTGGTGAAGGTGCCCTTTTCGATGATGTTGAAGCCCCCGGTTTCGTGGTCTGCGGTAACAATGACCAGGGTATTGCCGTCCTTCTTGGCGAAGTCCAAGGCTGCGGCCACGGCGTCGTCGAAGGCTTTGACTTCCCCGAGTGTTTGGGCCGCATCGTTGTCGTGGGAGCGTTTGTCGATCAAGGCGCCTTCAACCTGCAGGTAAAAACCCTTGCCGTTCGTTTTCTGGTCCAGCAGCTCAATGGCTTTCTTTGTCATCTCCGACAGGGAGGGCTCCTTCGCCTCCGGATCTTCCGGGTTGTCCAGCTTGGCTTTTTCGACGGTCAGGTTTCCCTTGTTGAACAAGCCAAAGACCTTTTCCCCCGCTGCAAAGTTCAAGTCGGCGCGGGTGGCGGGGATCTGGCTGGAGACCGAACCCAGGATCGAGTAGCCCTGCTCCTTCAGTTCGGTTTCATCCGACGCATCGAAGCGGGCCATGCCGCCGCCCAGAATGACGTCCGCGGTGCCGTTACGGGCAATCTGGTCTGCGATCGGGGTCACCCGCACATCACTGGTAGGCAACGGTTTGCCGGTGATCCCGGTGTCCTGGCACGCGTCGGCCGAGTAGTCGGGTCCCTGGCAGCCGCGGGACAGGACGTGGCTCATCTGCCCGGCCGGCGTTGCGTCGGTGACTTCGGCAGTGGAGACATTGCCGGTGCGGTAGCCGGCCTGCTTGGCCAACTCCATGATCGTCGGCACCACAGCCCCCTGGGGGTCCACTCCGATGGCGGCATTGTAGGTTTTCACCCCAGTGGCAAAGGCCGTGGCTGCCGCGGAGGAATCTGTGACCGGCTCCGGCCTGAAGTTGTCCTGCCCAGGCTGGCCGGACTTTTTCTCCACGGCGTAGGTACTGACCGAACCATGCGCCGGGAGGGTTTCCATCACCAGCTTGCCCTCCGCCCCGTAGAAGCGCTCCCTCGCCGCAGTGACATGAGTGCGGCCCATGCCGTCACCGAGCAGGTAGATAACGTTCTTGGCCCTGGTCTGGTGCAGTGCTGCAGGTGCCGGCCGGATGGCGGCGAACACCGCGTACGAGACCAGCCCGGTTACCACGACGACTCCCAGGATGATCCAGACAATCCCGGGTATTCTTCGTGCCGGGCCAGCGGGGGTGATGGCGGGTGGAGCGTTCGTCATCGGTGGCTGCTTTCTCAGTCAGGGGTCCCTAAGCCTGCGACCAGTTTGTAGACACCCTAGAAAGCAGTAAGGCGTGACGAAAGCGCTTTTATCCATCCCTGTGGTTTATTAGGCAAATCTTGAGACGCGACGTCCAAGCCTTCTTGAGGGGTCTTCCTGAAGCGTTCGTCCGGTGGGACGATGCCCTTATGAGCAATGACCCCAGCGGAAAGCAGCAGCGGGACAATGGCCCCCACCTGCACGCGCACGCGGCGCCCACAACCCAGCAGATCAGGACCGTGGGCCAGCGCCGGCGGGAAGCAGAGGAAAAGCTGGAGCATCACCTGGCTGAAGCGCGGCATAAGAGCGAATCGGACCGGGCCGCTGGCCTGGATGCCGGCAGCGCGAAAACCGGCCCCGGGAATGCTGGCCCCGTTCCGCCTGAGGAGGACAACGACATACCGGCTGCCGGCGGACCCGCGGATCGGGCTGACGACGGTTGATGCCTACGGTTGCACGGAATCAAAGAACCGGTAGTGGGGGCCCGGCTCCTCGGTCTCGGCCTCGCGGGATTTCATGCGGATGAAGTCTATGTCCTGCTGGCAGAGGGTGGTCTCGCCGTGGGGGTCGTCGTTGGTCGCTTCCTTCGTGGCCACACTGATCTCCGCTGACAAGGTGCGTGGAAGGATCAGGCAGCCGGGGTTGTCAAGGAGCCACTGCGTCACGGAGAGTGGAAGCCGGTCCCATTGGTCGCGGAGGTGGACGTCGGTCATGATGTGCCTTTCAGGGGCTTTGGATGCCTCGCGGAAACTTTGCAGCCACGGTGCTGCAGGAGAGGCCGGCTCATTATTCGGGGAACCGGATGTCCAGTCACGACGTCCCGACGTCCCCTGAGTCTACGCGCCAAGGGCACGTACCGGTCTGAAAGCCCGCAATGAATTTGCCGCTTGGAACATTGCCTAAGGAGAGGCAGATCCGCCCCGGCACCAGCAGTTGATACTCCTTAAGCCTCGGTGCTTCATTGGAAGGTAGCCCGGGAGGGCACCGCCGCCAACCCACGTAAACTGGCATGATGCGGTTGGTAGCAAGCGATATAGACGGAACAATCCTCGGACACGACGGAAAAATCAGCGACCGTACCATCCGCGCCTTCCATGCCTGCCGGGACGCCGGCGTTGAACTCGTCTTCGTGACCGGACGGCCGCCGCGCTGGTTGCATCCGCTGCAGGACCAGCTGGGGCACACCGGACGCGTGATCTGCTCCAACGGCGCCGTGGTCTGGGACCTCGAGGCGGACCGGCTGGTCTCCGCCCGCACTCTCACCATCGACGCCGTGCTGGAGATCCGCAGCATCATCAAGAAACTGCGTCCGGCCGCCCTCTTCGCAGCCGAAACGCTGACCGGATTCCACCTCGAACCCGGTTTCATCGAGAACGGCTCCCGTGAACTGCTGTCAGAGTTCACCCCGGCGCCGCTCGCGGAAACCCTCGTTGCCGATGATGCCGTGGTGAAGTTCCTCGCCATCGTCCGGGAGGGCACGCCGGACGACTTCCTCGCCGAGGTGCGCCCCGCCGTCGGGCATCTCGCGGCAGCCACGCACTCCTCGCCGGGCGTCGCCATGCTCGAACTCTCCCTGCCTGGCGTTAACAAGGCCGTGACGCTGGCCGAATACGCCCTGGCGCTCGGAGTCGATGCCTCCGAGGTGGTGGCGTTCGGCGACATGCCCAACGATATCGAGATGCTCCGCTGGGCCGGCCACGGATACGCGATGGCCAGCGGACACCCGGAGGCCATCGAGGCTGCCGGACAGCAGGCGCCGCATTTTGACGACGACGGCGTGGCCCAGGTTTTGGAGGAACGGCTCGCCTCGCTGGGCGCGCGGCAGCCCTGATTCCCGCCGCCGTATTCGCAGCTGGCGCACACCTGGCGTTCATCTTTGCTCCGTACCGTGGGGTCCGGAGAGCAAACTCCTCTCCTGCTGGACTAAGGGGTAAAGATGGCAAAGAACGTCAAGCACCAAACAGCCGATGCGCCGCTGCGCAGGGCAACGCCCGCACCGCACTGGAAGCAGCTGCGGCAGGGCGACCGCGTCCGCGTCCTCATTTCGCCCGGTTTCGAGACCGGCGGTCTGGTGGACGCCATCACCCCTGACAACACGGTGGTGTGGGTCAATCTCGACGGCGGCCGCGGCCGTACCCTGCTGCACTGCGGCGACGGCGTCGAAATCCTCCCGCACGAGGACTAGCGCCGCGCTCGCCGGCGGACGGCCGGGGCCCGGGAGGCTCGGGTACGCTCGCACTGTGAGCCTGCCGTACTTCGCCAACCCGGATGCCGCCGGGAACCAGTTGCCTGTCGCGATGGCGCACCGCGGCTTTTCCGGCGAGGGCCTGGAAAACTCCATGCCGGCGTTCCGCGCCGCCGTCGGCCTCGGCTACCGGTACCTGGAAACGGACGTGCGCACTACTTCCGACGGCGTGCTGCTCCTCTTCCACGATGCCACGCTGGACCGGGTGACCGACGGCAAGGGGAAGGTGTCCGGGCGGTCCGCGGCGGAGGTCTCGAAGGCCCGCATCGGCGGCCGCGAGCCGATACCGACCTTCGACGAACTGATCGCCGAATTCCGCGGCGTCCGGCTTAACCTGGATGTCAAAGACTGGAACTCGGTCGGCAGTACCGCCGCCGCCATCGAACGCCACCAGGTGCATGACCGGGTGCTGGTGACCAGCTTTTCGGACCGGCGACGGCGGGCGGTCCTGAAGCTGCTCAGCCGTCCGGTGGCTGCATCCGCCGGCGTCGTGTCCATCGCCCTCTTCACGCTGTTGGGCCCGGTGCTGCCCGGCCCCGTTTTTCGGCGGCTGATGCGGCCCATTCTGCGCGACGTCCAAGCACTCCAGGTTCCGGTCCGGCGCGGCTTCATCAGAGTTGTTACGCCCGGCTCCATCCGGCGCGCACATGCCCTGGGGCTGGTGGTGCACGTCTGGACAGTCAACGATCCCACCGAGATGCGCCGCCTCCTGGAGCTCGGCGTTGACGGCATCGTCACCGACCGTGCCGACCTGCTCCGCGAGGTGCTGACCGGGCGCGGCGAGTGGCCCGGAGGGCCGCCCGCCCAGCCTTATTCCTGAACCAGGTCCTAACCCCTCCCGGTGCTGGTGGACGGGTCCTGGTCTCCCTCCGAAGGGTCTGCGCGCAACTCGTCCGGATTGCTCTCCGGCAGGCCGCCCGGGCCCCGGACGCCACTGGGAGCACCCTGCAAACCACCAGCAGGGGCAGCAGCATCCCTTGCCGTGCCGTCGTCACCACTGGCTTCCTCGGCCCTGTCATTGTCGGTCTCGTCCACGTCTCCGCCAAAGGGGTTTTCGGACACCGGCGCGGGCGCGGCTCCGGTCTTGAGTCCCGGTGCTTTCTGCTTCTCGGCCTCCATTGCGTTGGAGCCCTCGCTAATGGAGGAGTGGACCTCCACGTCGTCATTGGGGTCCGTGGGGTCGGGAACATTCAGCTTCTCCGTTGGCTTGGATGTCCCCGCCAGGTCCTCCATGGCGTTTTCTGCTGCCTTGCCGATGCTGTCGCCGATTCCCATGACTGCTCCTCCGTGACATTGTGTGCCGGGCACTCCGGCGGCTGCCCTGCTCTACCCTTCCAGAATTATCAGCATGCTTACAATTAGTCCAGAGCTGGGGCAAAGAACCGCGGCCGGGCAGGAAGGACACGCACGATGAGCAGCTACCATCCGGAAAATGATCCCGCCAACCCTGATCAGCCGGGTAAGGCGCAGCCGGGGAGCCAAGCGGGTACGGGACTCACCGGAAGCAAGGACTCGGCAGGGACGCCGAACCCCGACCCTGCCGAAGGCAACGTCACGGGCCTGGAGCCCGGCGGGGGAGTCCCTCCGGGCGAGACACCCCCGGCCGAGGACCAGATGAGCGGGGACCAGGGGCACGAAGAATAAAGCTGGCCCAGCAAAAAGTCACAGCGGATTGGCGGGCGAACATGCCCGCCAGTCCGGTGTTGCTGAAGCCTAGACAAGCCCTTGGGGAGAGTCGGTTGGTTGCGGATCCCGGCTGGCCTGCTCGGCGCCCAGCTGCCGCTTGAGGCCGTCCACGTCCAGGCGGGTATTCCAGGAAGCCCAGTCCTTCGGCCGGACGGAGGGCCGGCCCAGGAGGTAACCCTGGCCGGCGTTGATTCCCAGTTCGGTGAGGACCTTCAGCTCGCCGACCGTTTCGATGCCCTCAGCAACCAGGGTGGTGCCGATCTGCTCGGTAAAGTCCACCAGGCAGGAGGCCAGCGCACGCTGGATTCCGTCATTGTCCACATCGCCAATGACGTCCCGGCCCACCTTCAGGAAGTCCGGCCGCAGGTGCACCATGCGGCTCAGTGCGCCGGCTCCTGAATGGGTATCGTCAACGGCGATCCGCAGGCCCTTGTCCCGCAACGGGTTGATGGCTGCAATGAACTGCGCGTACTCCTCATCCGCAATGGTTTCCGTCAGCTCCAGCACCACCCGGCCGATGGGAAGGTCGATGTGCTCGAACAACTCGGGCAGCCGCGGATCGAGGCATGACGTGGGCGAAATGTTCAGGGATACGAACAGATCCGCTGGAAGGTCCCTGGCGGCCGCTGCGGCCGATCCCAGCGCCGAGAACTCAAGGTTGGCGCCCAGGCCAACGGCTGCTGCCTCCGCAAACCACAGCTCGGCCCCCGCGCCGTCATCGCTGACAAAGCGCGACAGCGCCTCCACGCCCACCACGCTTTTTTCGGCAAGCCCGTAAATGGGCTGGAAAGCCGTCATCAGCATCTGGCTCTCAAGCAGGGCGCTGATTCGCGACATGCTGCGGATGGCATCGATTTGTTCAGCAAGCTTCGGTGGAATGGCCCGGGGCGTCAGGCGCATTTCCCTGGCGCTCTCCAAGGTCTCTACCGTATTTGCCTCGCTGCGGCGCGTCTCAAGGAGATATTCCAGCAGGGCCCGTTCCGGGACTCCCGGGTTCTCGTCAAGGCTTTTACTCAGGCGCTGACGAACGGCGGCCCCGGACGGATCCGTATCCGCCAACACCGCGGCAATGATTCCCCATGCCTGTACACGAACCGACATTAGCTACGCCCCCAGTTGACGAAGTAATGACCCATTGGCCCATTAATGTTCAATTTCTAAAACCTTTAAAATCCGGTGCTTCTTTTCATCGTTTACGCGGCGATGAAAATCAGACACCGCACGATGATCGTATATCGCTGTGAACAAAAGCGCAGTACTTATGGCCCTACTGGTTAGCGCTTTCCGGCTGGTCCGCCAGCAACAACGGGATCTGTTCGGGCGGGACAGGCCTGCTGAAGAAATATCCTTGGGCGCTGAGGCAGCCCAGCCCGCGCAGGATTTCAACCTGCTCCGCTGTTTCCACGCCTTCCCACACTGCTTCCAGTCCGCATGCCCGCACCAGTTGCAGGACCGCAGCCACCAGCGCCGGCTGGCTCGGATCGCTGCCCAGTCCGGTAATCAGCGAGCGGTCCACCTTGACCCGGTCCACCGGCAGCCGGCGAAGGTAACTGATGGAGGAGTATCCGGTGCCGAAGTCGTCAATTTCAATGCCCACACCCAGGCCGCGCAGGCCTCCCAGCGAATAGCGGTCCAGTTCGTTGCCCCTGACGATGGCCACTTCCGTCAGTTCCAGGACCACCTGCTCCGGCATTACGCCGGTTTCCTTCAGCACATTCCGGACGTCCTCAATGAACTGCAGGCTCTGCAGGTCCGTTGCGGAGATATTGATCCGTACGGAGAACTTGCTGTCCACGCGGGAGGCATCGAGCCAGCTCCGCAGCTGGTGCACCGCCGTCTTTAGCACCCAGTGCCCCAGTTCGGAGATCAGTCCGGCTTCTTCGGCCAGCGGAATGAACTCATCCGGCATGATTAAGCCGCGGGTGGGGTGGTTCCACCGGACCAGCGCCTCCACACCCTCGATCCGGCCGGAGGCGAGCTCCACCACGGGCTGGTAGTGGAGGGTCAGGCCGTCGCTTTTGATGGCGGCGCGCAGGTCCTCCACCAGCTGGCTCCGCAGCCTGCGCACCAGCAGCAGCGCCGGCTCAAAGCGGTGCAACCGGTTCTGTCCTTCCGCCTTGGACGCGTACATCGCGACGTCGGCCTCCATCAGCATGTCCTCCGGGCTCTGGCCGGGACTGCCAACGCTCAGCCCGATGCTGGCGCCGCAGCGCACGCTCCGCCCCGGGAGCTCAACAGGTTCGTTGAGGGCCGCCAGGATGCGGTGCCCCACGACGGTTGCCTGGTCGGCTGACGCCGCCGGCAGAACGATGGCGAATTCGTCCCCGCCAAGGCGGGCGACGACGTCAGTTACGCGCACTGCGCCGCGGATCCGTTCGCCTACAGTGATGAGGACCTGGTCCCCGGCCGTGTGGCCCATGCTGTCATTAATGGATTTGAAGGCATCCAGGTCCATCAGCAGGATGGCGGGGCCCTCGCCGGGTGCGGAGCCGGCGTCGAGCGCTGTCCGCAAAGCCTCAAGGAGGGCGGATCGGTTGGCCAGGCCCGTGAGGGGGTCCTGCATGGCCATCTTCTGCATTTCAAGGTGCGCTTCGTGCAGGAGTTGCGTCCGCACCTGCACGCGCTGTTCAAGCTCTTCGTAAATAATCTGCAGGTCTTCGGCCAGCAGGTTGGTGCCCATGATGATGGCGTCCAGCTCATCACGGGCCTCGGATACCTCGATCCGGGAGCTGAGGTCTCCGGAGGCCAGGCGCACAATGCCTTCCAGGAGATGCGAGAGCCGGGGATCGTTTTCCGCAAACATAGGGGTCACCCTTCCCGGGCTCAGTTGGACCGGGAGCGGTCAGCATTTAGGGGAAGGCTGACCGTGACTGTGGTTCCTGCGCCAAGCGTGGAGGCTACATCTATGTGCCCTCCATGGCGGGCCACGATGTCCTTGGTGATGGCCAGCCCCAGCCCTGTCCCCGGGATGGCGCCGGACATGGCATTGGAAGCGCGGTAGAACCGTGTGAACACGTGGTCGATTTCGTCGCTGGAGATGCCGATGCCGGTGTCTGCGACGCTCACGGTGGCCCACCGGGTGCCGTCGGCGGCTGCGTGCGACTCGCTGCCCACCTCGATCCGTCCGCCGCTGGGAGTGAACTTAATGGCGTTGGACACCAGATTCGTGAATACCTGCTGCAACTGCACCTCATCGGCAAGAATCTCCGGGTCCTCCGGAACCGGATCGACTGCGATAGTGACGTTCTGCAGTTTGGCCAGCGGCCGGAGCGCTGCCGCAACCAGGTCAAGGGTCTGGCCCAGGCGCACCGGGGTGAGGTGCATCAGGCTGTCATCCAGGCCGTTGCGCGAAACGCTCAGCATGTCCTCGATGAGTGACCGGAGCCGCTCGGTGTTGCGGACCACAATGTCCAGCATCTGGTGGACCTCGGAGGAGACCGGCTGTTCCGTGCTCTCCTGGATCATGTCCAGGTAGGCCATGATGGACGTCAGCGGCGTGCGCAGTTCATGGTTGACGGTGGCCAGGAAGTCCGTCTTGGCCTTGTCCAGCTGTTGAAGCTGCTTGACCACCTGTTGCTGGCTGCTGATCAGATGGCTTTGGATCAGGCCGTGTGCGGCGTTGCCCGCCACGTGCTGGATGAGTCCCAGTTCTGCACGCGACCATTTACGCGGCCGGTCAATACTTGTGATCCAGATAATGCCCAGCGAGGAGCTTCCTTCGCCCATGGGCACGGCCAGCGTAGAGGCGGTGTTGGCGATGTTCGACGCCGGCGCATCGCCTGCCGCTGCATCCGCCCCGGCCCACAAGCGGTCTGCCGTCCGTCGCGCTTCCTCCTCGCCTGGAAGCGCATTGGCCGGGAGCGGCCCAAGCCCAGGCCTGTTCCATGTGGCGGTGATCAGGGGAACCCGGTTGTCCTCAAACGTGGTCAGCCGGACGTGGTCGGCCTTGAACGTCCGGCCGAAACCCGCCACTACTTGTTTTGCAATTTCCTCAGGATCATTGGTTGCCCTTACCGCGGCGGACACTTGCCGCAGCTGCTCGCGCAGCGCCTCTGCCTCCTGCCGGGATGCATTGCGCCGCGACACCAGGTCAATCAGTGCAGTGGCGCGGTGGACCAGTTCCCGGGGCGCCGGCGGTTTGGCGATGCAGTCGTGGATTCCGGGCGGACGGACCTTGGTTTCCGCGGGATTGTCGAGGTCCACCATCACCAGGACCGGAACATCCGACTCGGCCGCGGGCAGCAAGGGGGCGTCCACTACGATGACGGAAGGCTCGCCGGCGTTCAGGAGGCCAGCGAGCCCGGCAGTATCAGAGATGGTATGAACGGTGAAACCGGCATCGCGCAGTGCGGCGGCATTAAGCGCCAGCCGCCCGGCGTCGGGGTCCGCGACGACCGCGCTGCGTGGCATGTGCAATTCACACTGCATATCAGCTGCCACAATGCTCACTTTCCTCCCAGTTGAGTACATTGTAGGGGGATGTGGGGCAGGCGGCTCCATGAAAATTTGTGCGGAGGACAAAGTGACGAACCAGCCGGGAGAATCATCCGCGGGCGATTTGAGCCTTGAAGACGGCGTCCTCTACCTGCGCTGGCCCCGCGGCGCGGTCATCAGTGAGGCCGATGCCGGGAACGCCATGAGCAGGGTCAATGAGCTGTGCGGCGAAAACCGGCACCCCATGCTCGTGGACATGGCGACAACGGAAAAAGTCAGCCGCGGAGCACGCGCCGTATTCGGGCGCCCGTGCCAGGCTTCGCGGATTGCGCTGCTGGGGGCGTCCCCGGTGGACAAAGTGATGGCCAACTTCATCCTTGGCATCAACAAACTGCCGTGCCCCACCCGGTTTTTCACCTCCCGGGAAGAAGCCATGTCATGGCTGAAGCTGCAGGGTCCGGCAGCCTGACCCCGCTTGACCCGGCATGGCCGCAGGAGAGGGCGCCGCCGTCGTAACATCATGCCGCGTCCGCCCTGCAATTGTCCCGGGACATATATTGGACCGGTGTCCTCTCCAGCGAAATCGGTAACGTCTGCCCTGCAGAAGTACCTGATGATCCCCAAACTTGTCCGGCTCTCACGGCTTGCGCCGAAGGACCGGCCGCTGGCTTGGGAGCGGTACTGGGCCGGCATCAGGGCAACCGGGCCGGCAGGTGATGTCCTGTGGGATGCCGGGACGGACCACGAGTTCCTCAGCTACAGGGATGTGCTCCTCCGCCACCTGGACCCCGGGCTTCCCGTCGTGGACATCGGCTGCGGCCATGGCAGCTTCAGCAGGGCGCTGGCCGATATTTTTCCTGAGGTTATTGGCGTGGACATTTCGCAGCATGCGGTCAAGCGGGCAAGGGCGGAATCGGCGGAGCTCGGCAACGTACGGTTTGAGGTCCGGGACATGACGGCCCCGGGAGCAGAAAAAGACCTCCCGGATGGCGCCAACGTCTTCATCCGGGGCGTCCTCCATGTCCTGGACCCGGCAGACCAGGCGGCCCTCGTGGAAAACCTCCACCCCTTGGCGGGGACGCGGGGGACGGTATTCCTCGCGGAGACCAATTTCCAGGGAAACCCGGTGGAGTATGTGTCGCACCTGGGTGCCACCTCCCGCAGCATTCCGGCGCCGCTGGAGCTGGCCATCCGCGGGCTGCCGATGCCTGGACGCTTCGGCCCGGAAGAGCGCTCCCGGGCCCTGCCGCCTACGGCTTGGGAGCTTGTGGAGGACGGGGCGGTGGCCATCGAGACGAATCCCGCCACCGGCGTCGAAGGGCAGGGCAGGGTGCCCGGATATTATGCGGTGCTGCGCCCCCGGATGTAGCTGCCGAAAACCCGGCTGAAGGCGGGCAAGGCGTTGCGGGAAGCCGCTGAAAGCCCCCAAACCCCTTGACAGGGGGGCCGCTCCGGAGGCTACATAATAAGTAGACTTAGTACTTAGCCTCTGGGGAAAGGATGGCCACCATGGCGGAGGACAAGGGCAACAGGACCCGCGAAGCCAAGACGGACCGGGACGACGAGGATCTGGGCGCTGGCCCGGACGACGGGAAGATCCGGCGCGGACCGGACTCGTCAAAATCGCTCAAGTATTCGCAGGAAGTCACCTCGCCGGATGAGGAACCGGAACGCGAGGGCCGCAGCCTCGCCACCACGCACCACGAAGTCATCAGGCAGTGGGCGGAGGAGCGTGACGGTGTTCCGGCCACCGTGGAAGGCACCGAGCACGGTGACCATCTCGGTGTGCTGCGAATCGACTTTGGTGGCGAAAACGACAAACTTCGCCACATCAGCTGGGAGGAATGGTTTGAAACCTTCGACTCCCGGGGACTGAACTTCATCTACCAGGAACAGCGCAGCGACGGGCAGCAGTCAAATTTCTTCCGGCTTGAAAATCCCAACCGAGAAGACGCCTAAGCCGCACTCGCGCCCCAAATCGTTTCGGCAGCACCGGAATTGCACCCGGCGCCACTTCAGCGACCGCGGACGCAAGATCTACAGGACATACAATGCGCAAACTCATACCGTCAGGCTCCCTCCGGGCAATGGTGCTGCCGCCCACCTATGGACGACACGTGACGAAATCCAACGAATTCACAGTCTTGTCCGTCGAGATCTGGACCTCCGGACTGGTGGTCAATATCCAGATGGCCTCCGACGGCGGACCGGAGCCCCGCATCATCCTCCAAGACCACTTTGGAACCGAGTATTCGCTGCAGGACTCCGCCGTCCTGGATTCCCGGAACCTGCAGGTTTTCACCCCTTCGGTGCCTCCCGGCACCAGGAGTCTGACCGTCAGGTCCGCAGATGATGCCGAGGCGCGGCAGGTGGTTACCTTCGCCGTCCCGCTGATGGCCGTGCCGGATGAATCAGCTGCAGCAAAAAGGGACCACTATCCACCGGGACCTGAACTCCGCCGCCCGGCCTGAACCTGTTTTGCCCGACCATGCCGTCATGCCGGCCACGGCAGAACGGGCATGGGTACCGACAATCCCAGCACCCTGACCCATCGAAAGGCTGCCACGATGCAGGACACCACCAGTTTCGCCCCCGCCACCGCCATCGTCACCGCATCCGATTCCGGCATCGGCAAGGCCACTGCCGTGGCGCTCGCCAGGGCAGGGATGGATGTGGGCGTCACCTGGCATTCGGACAAGGCCGGGGCCGAAGGAACTGCCGAAGAAATCCGGGCCTTGGGCCGCAAGGCCGCGATCCGGCAACTCGACACCACTGAACTTCGGGCTGCAGGCGCGGTTATCGACGAATTGGCTGACGAACTGGGCGGCGTTGACGTCTTCGTGAACAACGCAGGCACCGGCGAGAGCACCAAATTCCTCGACATGGACATTGATCGCTGGATGCAAACGCTCGACACGAACCTGAACGGCGCGTTCGTCTGCCTGCAGGCGGCTGCCCGCCGGATGGTCCAGGCGGGCAGGGGCGGGCGGCTGATCGCCGTGACCAGTGTCCACGAATTCCAGCCCCGGGTGGGGTCCTCCGCCTATGACGCGTCCAAGCACGGGCTGGGCGGGCTGATGAAGACGCTGGCCCTGGAATTGGCGGAGCACGGCATCACTGCCAACACCGTGGCGCCCGGTGAGATTGCCACTCCCATGACCGGCCAGGAAGATGAGGACCCCGCGACCAAGGACCGGCCGGGTGTGCCGCTGGGCCGGCCCGGTGATGCCTGGGAGATTGCTGCTGTCATCGCTTTCCTTGCCTCGCCCGCCTCCAGCTACGTCAACGGGGCGTCCTGGCCGGTGGACGGCGGCATGCTCCAGATGGGTCCGCAGGCGGGTTCGCACATCAACAGCCACGAGTGGCGCGAAGGCTAAGGCCTCTCCGGCGCAGCCCCCTTCTGTGTTACGGAGCGGCAAGCCCATTCCCGTTCGTTGCTGGCATGATGGAGCGCATGCGCATCCTTATTGCTCCGGATAAGTTCAAGGGTTCCCTGACGGCAGCCGAGGCGGCCGCCGCCATCGCAGAAGGCGCCCTGCGCGTTTACCCTGACGCGGTGGCCACCCAGTTCCCGATCGCTGATGGCGGTGAGGGCACGCTTGAGGCGGCTGTCGCCGCCGGCTACGAGGAGCGGCTCAACGCCGTGGTGGGTCCGATTCTTGCCCCCGTGGGGGCCGCCTGGGCGATCCGTAAGGCCGGCGATGGCAGCGCCACCGCTGTCATCGAAACCGCGCAGGCCTCGGGCCTGGCCAGCATGGAGCCCACGCCTGACAACGCGCTCCGCGCCCACAGCTATGGGTGCGGCCAGCTCATCGCGGCCGCCCTTGACGCAGGCGCAACGGAAATCGTACTGGGGCTTGGCGGGTCGGCGATGACCGACGGCGGCAGCGGCGCCTTGCGCGCCCTCGGCCTGAAGCCGCTGGACGCCGCCGGCAACGTGGTGCCGCTGGGCGGGGGATTCCTCGCCGACGTGGCGTCGCTGGACATCACCGGCCTGGATCCCCGGCTCGCCGCGACCACTTTCCGCATCGCCGTGGACGTCCGAAATCCCCTCTACGGGCCGTCCGGCGCCGCGCACGTCTTCTCCCCGCAAAAGGGCGCGGACCAGGACACGGTTGAACTGCTCGACGCAGGCCTCCGCAATTGGGCCTCGGTCCTGCGGGAAGCCACAGGGCGGGACGTGAACGTCCCTGGCGCGGGCGCCGCCGGCGGCTTCCCGGCGTCGTTCCTTGCCTTCACCGGCGCCGCGCTGGAAGGCGGCTTCGCGCTGGTGGCAGGGCTTACCGGGCTGGCGGAACAACTGGGCAACGCAGATCTGGTGATTACCGGCGAAGGGTCCATGGATTCCCAGTCGCTCACCGGCAAGGCGCCCATCGCCCTTGCGGACGCCGCACGGGAGCGCGGCATTCCGGTGATTGTTGTGGCCGGCCGGATCCTGGTGACGCCGGAGGACCTCGCGCAGCACGGAGTGGTAAGCGCGGCCCAGCTGCTGGACGTGGCGTCGAGTCCGGAGGACGCGGTGGCAAACGCCGGAAAGTACCTGGCCTGGGCAACAACCCAAGTACTCGAAGGGGCCTAGTCCCGGTGGGACCCGGCGTCGTAGACGCCGGCCTTTAGTGCGCGCCCACCCTCACGGCGCGGCTTACAGCGGCTTCCGCTCCCTGCGTCCAGGGCTTCCCGTGGCCGGAAAGCACCGTGGCTGCGCCGGTTGCGGCGATTGCTTTCAGAGACGCCAGGGCCTGCCCGGTATCCTTCGTGGCCGCTGACGCAACAATTTGAGGCCCCGATTTACCCGTATAGGGGTCGAGGGTCACCAGGGCATCACCGCTGAGGACGGCGTCCCGGTCGGGGAAATGCAGGATGCAGTGCCCGTCCGTGTGGCCAGGAGTGTGGACAACAGTCGGACGCCCGGGCACCGGCACCGCAGCACCGGTGCCCAGCGGCAGGGTATCGGACACGCCCTTCACTGCCAATGCCCCGGCTGCCACCATCCTGCCCAGGAGCGGCAGTGACCGCGGATGGGTGAAGGGGTAGAGGAACCGGTTGCGCTGGGGGGTGTACCGGTACGGGTGGGCGGCCAGATGCGAGTCACCGGAATGGACCAGCACCGGCACACCCCACTCCCCGTGGGCCCGCAGGGCAAACCCCACGTGGTCGAAATGGCCGTGAGTGAGGACCAGCGCCTTGATCTCGTCCGGGCGCCGGCCGCGGTCAGCCAGGAGCTCCAGCAGCATGGACCACATGCTCGGCAACCCGGCGTCCACGAGGGTCAGTCCGTCCTGGTCCTCCACCAGGTAGCAGTTGACATTGGCATGCGTGATGAGGTGGATGCCGTCGGCCACGTCCCGGGTGATCATCTGCCTGTCAGCCGACAATGGTGGTGTTGCGGCGGCGCCGCCAGATGAGAACCGCAATCAGGGTTGCCAGGGCGATCCCCCCGATTACCCAGGGCGCCCAGTCCAGCCGGGTGGCCTCATTCTGGGCTGACTCGCCCGTCCCCGGGTTGGCGGGGCCGCTGGAGGCGGTATCCCCGGGAGAAGGGGTGGGAGTGGAAGCTGACATGGCCCACACCCCTCCGGAGGATCCCGTACCCGTTTGGACTGTTGCTTCGTTGGCGGCAACTGACGGAGCATTGGCCGCTGAGGCTGCGCCCGCCGAAAGAGCCGGGGCGGCCAGGACCAGCAGGGCCAGAAGGACGGTTTTCAGGATGGTTCGCATAGATTCCTCTCAACGTGGAGCCGGCCCAGGCGCCGGTCCCGCAAACGTGGTTTGGCAATGTTCCTGGATTCGGGTTTATCGTGGCCTGCCAGCGACGGCGCGCTTGTTCAGGTGCAGGGGGACATAGACCAGCAGGACCACCATCACGGCCAGCAATGCAGCGCCGGCGGTAAGTCCGGCCGATCGGCCGGCGGTAACGTCGAAAACCAGGGCGGCAGTGCCGGCGCTGAGCAGCGCGATGCCGGCCAGCGTTATCTTGGCGATGGTGTCTCCGCTGGAAACCAGGGTTTCCTTGAGCCGTTTCCGGAAAAGCCGCCTGTGCACGCTCACCGGCAGGAGGATGAATGCCGTGGTCAGCGCGGCAATCACGACGTTCGTCAGGTAGAGGTTGACCTGGAAGGTATCCAACTCTTCAAACCGATCCTGGAAGGGAAGGGTCAGCAGGAAGCCGGCCAGGATCTGGACGCCCATCTGCAGGACGCGCATCTCCTGGAGCAGTTCCGCCCAGTTGCGGTCCAGCTGTTCCTCGCGGGTTTCGTTCCGACCCGTTTTGCCGGTGTAATCCTCCACCTCGGACATAGCTCCTCCTTCCTTGCGGGCCGGCGCGTGTTCCCTTGCTACTCCTCACATACCCAGAAACAAGGCAAACGTTGCGCCTGCACCTACATTTGATAAGTTTACTGATTATTCGCAAAGGGCGGTGGACTTTGTTCCGCCGGCCGGGATAGCTTCGAAGGGCCGGTGCACCGGCAGGGCTCTTCGAAAACCGACACAGTGAGTAGGCGGACTATGAGCGGCACAGACAAGCAGACAGACCAGCCAAAGGACCCCCGGGGCGGTTATTACTCAGGCCCCTTCCCCGAGCAGGAGCAGAAGCAGCCCGGCCTGACGGCGCCGATGGACCCCAAACCGGACCACGGCGAACTCAGCTACGAGGGGCACGGGAAGTTGGAGGGCAAGGCGGCACTCATCACCGGCGGCGATTCCGGAATCGGAAAGGCGGCGGCGATCGCCTTTGCCCGGGAGGGCGCTGACGTAGCCATCTCCTACCTTCCCGAAGAGGAAGATGACGCGCAGGACACCGCGGACTGGATCCGGAAAGCGGGACGGCGCGCACTCCTCTTCGCCGGGGACGGCCGTGAAGAGGAGTTCAGTACCCGGATCGTCGAGGAAACCGTATCCGAGTTCGGTGGCCTGGACGTGGTGGTGCTGAATGCTGCCTACCAGAAGAACCGGGAAAGCCTGGAGACCCTGCCCACGGAGGAGTTCGACCGGGTTTTCAAGACCAACCTGTACTCGCTGCTCTGGACCGCCCGGGCGGCAGTTCCCCACCTGAAGGCCGGTGCCTCGATCATCACCACGGCATCGATCCAGGCCTTCAACCCCTCGCCGGGCCTCATCGACTACGCCATGACCAAGGCGGCACAAGTGGCGTTCACCAAAGCCCTGGCGCAGGAACTCGGGGCCAAGGGAATCCGCGTCAATGCAGTGGCGCCCGGCCCCATCTGGACCCCGCTGATCCCGGCTACCGAGTGGCCGGACAAGCTCCCGAAGTTCGGCCAGGACACGCCTCTGGAGCGCGCGGGCCAGCCTGCCGAGCTTGCCGCGGCCTACGTGCTGCTGGCCTCCGAAGACGGCTCCTACATTTCCGGGGCCGTGCTTCCGGTGACCGGCGGCAAGGGCCTCTGAGCAGCCGGAATTTTGTAAGCCAGATTCATCCGCAACGCACACAGGAGGAACCATGACGCAGGAAAACCAGCACGCCGAACCGGAAACTGACCCGGGCGGCTACGGCACTCCAACGGCAGAGCAGGAGATGGGCGGCAGCCAGGGTGATGGCTCGCAGGACGCAGCCATCTCCGGCGCGGCTGATACCAACGAACCGCAGTCCGGTGCCGGTGAGGACCCCGTGCCCCGCGACGTTGACCTTCCCTCCGGTGAAGCTGAACTGGATGAAGGGAATGACGACTCCAAGGGCTCCGCTCCCGTCTCCTCGGAGCCCGGCCAGGAAGCAGCCGGAATCCCCGACGGCAGCGGCAGCGACCTTCCGCAGGAGAAGTCGCCCAACGACGACGGCGGCGAGAGCTTCGACGCTGGCTAAACGGTCCTGAGCTACCACAGAAGGCTCCCGCCGCGGCTTCCCCGGGAAGCCACGACGGGGGCCTTCGCTGTGCCCGCCGGGCATACATGGCCATCGGCTGGGTACGGGAGATGCGGAACCAATTCACGAACTGCCGGCCTTGCTTGCCGGCGGCAGGAGGGGCTGTGAGCAGGAGAACCTCGGAACAGTGGGCACGGCAGGCAGACCTGCCGGAACAGGTGGCAGTGGATGTGCTGGTGCCCACCTGCAACCGGCCGGCAGAGCTCGCCGTCACCCTCGCCGGACTTGCCGGACAGTCCGACCCGGCCTTCGCCGTCGTCATCAGCGACCAGTCCACCGGCGACCCCGGCTGGGAGCATCCCGCCGTTGCCGCCATGGTGCGGGTCCTGGAAGCCCAGGGAAGGCCGGTTACGCTGCTTCGGCACCTGCCGCGGCGCGGACTGGCCGAACACCGCCAGTTCCTGCTGGAGCAGTCCAGCGCCGACCAGTGCCTCTTCCTTGACGACGACATTTGGCTGGAGCCAGGTGCCCTGGAGTTGCTGAGCCGGGCACTCGACGAGCTGGAGTGCGGCTTCGTGGGGATGGCACCGCAGGGCCTGTCCTATCTGGGTGACAGGCGGCCACATCAGACCGCCAGTTTCGAAGCCTGGGAGGGCCGGGTGATGCCGGAGCGCATCCGCCCGGGTACCCCGGGTTTCGAACGCTGGCCGCTGCACAGCGCCGCCAACCTGAGCCATCTCAGCGCTGAGCTGTCCCTTCATCCGGGCCAATGGATGCCGTACCGGGTGGCGTGGCTGGGCGGGTGCGTGATGTACCGGCGCGAAGCCCTGGACGACGCCGGCGGGTTCAGGTTCTGGCTGGACCTGCCGGCGGATCACGCGGGGGAGGACGTCCTGGCCCAGTGGCAGGTCATGGAACGGTTCGGCGGGGCTGGCATCCTGCCCTCCGGGGCCGTCCACCTGGAGTCGCCCACCACGGTGACGGACCGGCGGGTGGAAGCCTATGAGGTGGTCCTGAACCGCGACCCGGCCTAAGCGGGGGCGCCGTGGTTTTGCCTTCCCGGCACCCGCGCCTGGGCCGGACTAAACCCGCGTGTCGGCGTCGTAAGTCAGGCCGATCTGGCGGCGGATCTCATCCAGGGCGGCCATGATGTCCACGCTCTCACGCGGGGGCAGCAGGGTGCCCGCGGTAAGGCCTTCCCGCACCAGCCGCTCCAGCTCGGCTGCCTGGTACTGCATGCCCCTGCTCTTCACCGGCTGGTGGAACTTTTCGAGGACATTCCCCGCGGTGTCGTATCGGGTGAAAGGCGTGGGGTTGTACCAGACCGGGTCGATCTCGACCCACCCCTTCGTGCCAATGATGACCGCCCGGTTGTTTCCCGCCGTGTCCAGCGAGCAGTCCACAAGCGCCTGCTGCCCATCCGCGTAGTCGAAAATCGCTGCCGTTTGGCGGTCCACCCCGGTGTCGGCCATGGCGGCGGTGGCCACAATCCGTTGTGGAGCTCCGAAGACGTCGAAGGCGAACGAGACCGGGTAGATGCCCAGGTCAAGGAGGGCTCCACCGCCGAGCGCGGGGTCGTTCAGCCGGTGGGCGGGGTCCTTGGGCAGGTTCTGGTTGTGGCTGGCCACCACTTTCCGGACTTCCCCCAAGGTCCCGTCCCGGACGATCTCACGCAGGCGTGCCATGTGCGGCAGGAAGCGGGTCCACATGGCCTCCAGCGCCACCAGCCCTTTGGCCTCCGCCAGCTCCACGATGTCCTGCGCTTCGCGGGCGTTGATGGTGAAGGCCTTCTCCACCAGCACATGCTTGCCGGCGTTCATCGCGAGCAGCGCATTGGCGTGGTGGAACACATGGGGAGTGGCAACGTAGACCACGTCCACCTCTGGATCAGCGGCCAGGTCCTCGTAACTGCCGTGGGCTGTGGCAATGCCGTACCGGTCGCTGAACGCCTGGCTCGACCCCAGGCTGCGGGAACCCACGGCCTGGACGGTAAATCCGTTGTCCAGCAGGTCCTGGGTCTGCAGGCCGGCGATGAAGCCGGTGCCCAGGATACCCCAACGGAGCTGCCCGTCGGAGGAGCCATTGTTGTGGTTGGGCATGTCAGTCCTTGCTGCTGAAGGCGGCGTCGAAGGAGGTGCTGGAGGCGGGGAAGTCGTACTTCTTGAGGTTGGCGAGGGCTTCGGGGGCGCCGTGGAGGCGGTCCATACCGGCGTCCTCCCATTCAACGCTGATGGGCCCGTCGTAGCCGATGGCCGCGAGGGCGCGGAAGGACGCTTCCCAGGGGACGTCGCCGCGCCCGGCGGAGACGAAGTCCCAGCCGCGGCGGGGGTCGCCCCACGGCAGGTGGGAGCCCAGGACGGTGTTGCGGCCGGTCTGCCGGATCTTGGTGTCCTTGCAGTCCACATGGTAGATCCGGTCCTTGAAGTCCCAGATGAAGGAGACGGGGTCGATGCCCTGCCACATCATGTGCGAGGGGTCCCAGTTCAGCCCAAAAGCGGGGCGGTGGTCGATCGCTTCGAGGGTGCGGACGGTGGTCCAGTAGTCGTAGGCGATCTCTGAGGGGTGGACTTCGTGGGCGAAGCGGACCCCGCATTCGTCGAAGACGTCCAGGATGGGGTTCCAGCGGTCGGCGAAGTCCTGGTAGCCGGCGTCGATGACCTTTTCCGGGACGGGCGGGAACATGGCCACGTACTGCCAGATGGAGGAGCCGGTGAACCCGACGACGGTGTCCACCCCAAGTGCCTTGGCTAGCCGGGCGGTGTTCTTCAATTCCTCGGCGGCCCGGGTGCGGACGCCTTCGGGATCGCCGTCACCCCAGACTTTGGATCCGACGATGGCTTCGTGGCGGAAGTCAATGGGGTCATCGCAGACGGCCTGGCCCTTGAGGTGGTTGGAGATGGCCCAGACCTTCAGGTTGTACTTGTCCAGGATCTCCAGTTTGGAGTCGACGTAGCCGGGTTCGTCCCAGCGCCAGGCGTCCAGGTGGTCTCCGGAGACGGCGATCTCCAGGCCGTCGTAGCCCCAGCCGGAGGCAAGCTTCGCGACTTCTTCGAAGGGGAGGTCAGCCCACTGGCCGGTGAACAGGGTGAAGGGGCGGGGCATGTCAGGCTCCTTGGGAATCTGTGGCGGGGGCCAGTTGAATGAGGGCGCTTTTGGCGGCGGCGGATTCCTCCACGGCGTTCAGGATGTACTGCACGTTCAGTCCTTCCTCGAACGACGGCGACGGCGCCTCGCCGGCGACGACAGCCAGCAGGAAGTCGCGCACCTGGTGGGTGAAGGTGTGTTCCCAGCCGATGATGTGGCCTTGCGGCCACCAGGCTTCAAGGTACGGGTGTTCGGGTTCATTGACCAGGATCCGGCGGAAGCCCTGCTCCCGCACGGGCAGTGTGGCGTCCAGGAAGCCGAGCTCGTTCAGGTTCTCGAGGTCGAACAGGATGCTGCCTTTGTCCCCGTAGATCTCGAGTTTCAGGGCGTTTTTCCGGCCGGTGGCCACGCGCGAAGCTTCAACCGAGGCGATGGCTCCGGAGGCGAGGGAGAGCGTTGCCCAGGCGGCGTCGTCGACCGTTACGTCTTCGGTGCCGTTGGCGCCGGGGCGGCGGTCCACGAAGGTGTGCAGGCGGCCGGTGACGCCCGTGACCTGGTCGCCGATGAGGTACAGGACCTGGTCGATGGCGTGGGAGGCAATGTCGCCCAGGGCCCCGGACCCGGCCGTTTCCTTCCGCAGGCGCCAGGTCATGGGCGCCTGGTCATCGGCGAGCCAGTCCTGCAGGTACGCGGCGCGGACGTGCCTGACCGTGCCCACCCGGCCCTCGGCGACGAGTTCCTTTGCCAGCGCCAGGGCGGGAACCCTTCGGTAGTTGAACCCGATCATCGACTGGATACCCCGGGCGCGGGCGGCACGTGCCGCTTCGGTCATGGCCTCGGCTTCGGCCAGCGAATTCGCCAGGGGCTTTTCCACCAGGACGTGCTTGCCGGCCTCCAGTGCAGCGATGGCGATCTCGGCATGCATCCAGCCCGGCGCACAGATGTCCACGATGTCGATGTCATCCCGGGCGATGACGGAGCGCCAGTCAGTGGCCGACTCCGCCCAGCCGTACTTGGCAGCTGCTTCGGTGACCTGTCCGGCGTTGCGCCCGACGAGTACTTTCTGCTCGAAAGCGGGGACGTCGAAGAAGCTGGCCACGTTTCGCCACGCGTTCGAGTGGGCTTTGCCCATGAACGCGTAGCCGATGGCGGCAACGCCCAGCGGGCGGGCCTGCCCTGTTGGTGATTCCTGTGCCATGGTCCCGATTTCCTAAAGGGTTGTGGTTTCCGGGGCCCAGTCCTCGGGGAGGGCGGGGGATGCCGGGGCGGAGCTTACGACGTTCACGAAGGTGCCGGAGCCAATGGATTCGGAAATGGAAACCATGCTGTCCAGTACGTGGTAGGCCAGGTCGCCGGTGGCGCGGTGCGGGACGCCGGCGCGGATGGATCGGGCCATGTCCAGGACGCCCATGCCACGGCCGTTCGCGGGGCCGGTTGCCGGGATGGTGGTCCAGTCCTCGTCTCCGGCGCGCCACAGCTTGATGTCGCCATCGAAGAAATTTGGATCGGGCAGTGAGATGGTGGCCTCGGTGCCGGTGATCTCAACGAAGCCCATCCGTGCCCGGGGGGACTCGAAGGAGAAGACGCTGTGGGAGGACGCGCCGCTTTCGAACTGCGCCATCGCTGAAACGTGCGTCGGCACCACGACGGTGAATTCCTCGCCGGCCTTGGGACCGGAGCCAATGATCCGGACGTCTTTGGCCTTGGAACCGACGGCGGCCACCTTGCGGATGGAGCCAAACGCCTGGATCAGGGTGGTGAGGTAGTACGGGCCCATGTCGAACAGCGGGCCGGCGCCGTGCTGGAAGAGGAACGCTGGGTTCGGGTGCCATGATTCGGGGCCGGGGGTCTGGAACGTGGTCATCGCCGTCAACGGCGTGCCAATGTCGCCACCCTGGATCAGGCGCAGGGCCGTCTGCAGCCCGGCACCGAGGAACGTGTCCGGGGCGCAGCCGAGGCGGATTCCTGCTGCGTCCGCGGTCTTGAGCAGGCCGAGGCCTGATTCGCGGTCCAGGCTGAAGGGCTTTTCGGTCCAGACATGCTTGCCGGCGTTCACGGCAGCGGTGGCAACCTCGACGTGGGCCGCCGGGATGGTGAGGTTGACGATGATTTCCACGTCCGGGTGGTTCAGTGCCTTGTCCACACCGCCCCACTCCGGAATGCCGTATTCCCTGGCCCGCGCCTCCGCGGCCTCCTCAAAGAGGTCGGCAATGACGTGGACCTTGAGATCGGGGAACACGGTGAGGTTGTCCAGGTACTGCTTGCTGATGTTGCCGGCACCGATGACTCCGACGCCCACCGGGCCCTTGCGGGCCGACGGCGCCGATGCGGGGGTGCTCATGCCTTGACTCCTTCGCCCGCTGCCGTCAGGAACGAAAGGCTCTCGTTGATGCCTTCGAAGATGTCACGGGAGTAGTCGTCGAATTCCACCACGCCTACCTCCAGCGACTTCGCGGCAGCGATGACGTCCAGGACTGCCACCTTGCCCTGGCCTGCCGGTACCTGTGCCTTGGTATCCGTGGTCAACGGGCCGTCCTTGATATGGATGAGCTTCACCCGGCTACCCAGCTTGGTAAGGATGTCCACCGGGTCCTGGCCACCGACGGCCACCCAGTACGTGTCCACCTCCAGGACCAGCTCCGGATCCAGCAGGCCTTCGAAATACTCCAGCGCGGTGCGGCCCTCAACCATCGACTCCAGCTCCCACTGATGGTTGTGGTAGCCCACCCGGATGCCGTATTCAGCACCTTTTTTCGCTGCCGTGTTGAGCCCGGCGGCCGTGGCCTGGATATCTTCGGCGGACTGCCAGCGGTCTGCGGGGATAAAGGGTTCGATCACCGTTGCAATACCGAGTTCCCTGGCAGCGGCGAAAATTTCATCCTGGTCCTGGCTCAGCAGGGGTGCATGGCCGGAAGGCGCGGTAAGGCCGTTTTCCCTCAGCGCGGCGCCGAGTTCTTCGGCTGTCGCCACGAAGTCGTAGGGCTCCACCTGGGTGAAGCCGATTTCCGCCACCTTCCTGATGGTACCGGCAAGGTCTTCCTGAATTTCGTTGCGCAGGGTGTAGAGCTGAATCGAGTAGGACATGGTTCTCCAGGCTTCTTCGGCATGCGGTCGCAATGTCCCGCCATGGCATTTCGTGCTACTGCAAAACTAGGAGTACTTTTACCGAACGTCAAGCAAAAGTTGAGCGCGTGACAGAAATAAGTGGGCGTGCTATCAATTTCGTATGACCAATACCGCGGCCGGGCGAGCCACCCACCCCGACATCCAGGGGCTGCAGGGGCGCGCCGGGGATCTTTTCCAGCTCTTGCGTGACGGCCGGGCCCGGACCCGCGCTGAGCTTGCCCTTACCACCGGGCTGGCCCGTTCCACCGTTGCCTCCCGCATCGACGCGCTGATCGGTTCAGGCCTGGTGGGCCCGGCGGGGGAGGCAAGCTCCAGCGGCGGAAGGCCGCCGTCGCGCTTTGCGTTCAACCCCGCCGCACGCGTTGTGCTGGCCGTGGACGTTGGAGCGACCCACGCAGTGGTGGCGGTCACCGACCTTGCCGCCGGCATCCTGGCAGAACGCAGGGTGGAGCAGGAAGTCGCTGATGGTGCTGAGGCCGTTCTTGACCGAATCATTGCCCTCGGGCTCGAGCTGCTTGCGGAAGCGGGCCGCGGCCTGGGGGACCTTGCCGGAACGGGCATTGGCCTGCCCGGCCCCGTCGAACATGACACCGGCAGGCCGGTCAAGCCGCCCATCATGCCCGGCTGGGACGGTTTCAACGTAGTCGAGTACGTCCAGCGCTCGCTGCCCGTCCCCGTCCTGGTGGACAACGACGTTAACATCATGGCACTGGGTGAACGCACGGCCCACTGGCCGGAGCACGACAACTTCCTTTTCATCAAGGTTGCCACCGGGGTAGGGGCAGGCATCATCAGCAGCGGCCAGCTGCAGCGCGGCGCCAATGGCACCGCAGGCGACCTGGGCCATGTGCGCGTCCCGCGCGGTGACAACGTCCTGTGCCGCTGCGGCAACTACGGCTGCCTTGAGGCGCTCGCTTCCGGACCCGCCGTCGCCCGCCAGCTCCAGGAGCTAGGCCTGGATGCGGCAACGGGAGCCGACGTGCTTCGGCTGGTGCGCGCGGGCAGCACGCAGGCCGTACAGGCTCTGCGCCAGGCCGGGCGCGACGTTGGCGATGTCCTGGCCACCGTGGTCAACCTGCTCAACCCGTCCATGATCGTGATCGGCGGCAGCGTCGGGGAGGCGGGGGAACACCTGGTGGCCGGGATCCGTGAAGTGGTGTACCGGCGCTCCCTGCCATTGGCCACCGCCCACCTGCGCATCGGCATCTCGATGGCCGGTTCCCGCGCCGCAATCCTCGGCGCCAGCCAGATGGTTACCCAGCACGTGCTGTCACCGGACGTCGTCGAGGCGGGGCTTGCGGGGAGCGCTGTGGCCGGCTGAGCCCGGGCAGAAAAAATCCGGCCCTGGTGAGGTGATCACCAGGGCCGGAAGTTTGGCGCTACTTCGTAACGGTTTCCCTACCGGGGCTTCCCCCGGGGCAGGAGCCTGAGTCAGGGCACGTTTCGCCGCATTCGTGCCGTGTCACGAGGTCGAACTGGACGCCGTTGTGTTGCTCGACTCCCGTGCGGATGGCCCGTTCCACCACGTTGTCGGCCAGCCGGCGACGCAAGGAGAGCGGGTCGCGGCGGAGGTCCTTGAGGAGAGCGAAACAGAGCAACAACATAACGATTACGAAGGGCAGGGCCGCCACAATAGTGATGCGTTGAAGTCCTGACAGTGCCGCGGCGGGTTCATCACCTCCGGCCAGGAGCATGACGGAAGCCACCGCGCCGGTGAGCAGGCCCCAGAAGATGACCAGGCGCCGGGATGGGTCATTGGCGCCGTTGGAGCTCAACGAAGCTATCACGATAGAGGCCGAGTCGGCACTGGTGACGAAGAAGTTTGCAATGAGGACCATGGCCAGCACTATGACGGCGGTGACTGCCCAACCCGGCATGCCCAGGTTCTTGATCACATCGAAGAGTGCTCCGTCGAAACTAATGGACGGGGCTCCGTCCACCATGGTAACCAGGCCCGGCGTGCCTGCCTTATCGGCCTCGCGCTGGATGTCGAAAGCTGCCCCGCCGAAGATGCTGAACCAGATGACGGTGACGACGCTGGGAACCAGCAGCACGCCCGTGACGAACTGGCGGATGGTGCGGCCGCGGCTGATGCGGGCAATGAACAGTCCTACAAACGGCGTCCAGGAGATCCACCATGCCCAGTAGAAGATGGTCCAGCTGGACATCCAGCTGCGCAGGGCCTCATCGCCTACGGCCTCCGTGCGGGACGACATTTCCGCGAGGTCGCGGGTGTAGTCACCGACGGCCGAAGGGATCAGGTTGAGGATGAACAGGGTGGGACCTGCGACGAAGACGATCAAGGCCAGGGTGGCGGCCAGGATCATGTTGATGTTCGAGAGCCATTGGATGCCGCGGCTGATGCCCGAAACGGCGGAGGCGACGAAGCCGCATGTCAGGATTGCGATGATCACCACGAGTACCGGGGTGCCAATTTCTCCAAGCCAGCCGTTCGAGGTCAGGCCGTTGCCGATCTGCATTGCGCCCAGGCCCAGTGAAGCCGCAGTTCCGAAGAGGGTGGCCAAGATGGCCAGGATGTTGATGAATTTTCCGATAGGTCCTTCTACCCTCTTGATGCCGAAGAGCGAGGTGAAGGCTGCGGAGATGAGCTGCCTGCGGCCCAGGCGGAAGCTTCCGTAGGCCATGGCGATGCCCACTACTGCGTACATCGCCCAAGGGTGCAGGGCCCAGTGGAAGATCGAGGTGGCCATAGCCGTTTGGATGGCCTCGGGGGTCCTTCCGTCCACCGTCCCCGGTGGTGGGGAGACGAAGTGGTAGAGGGGTTCGGCCACGCCGTAGAACATCAGCCCGATGCCCATGCCAGCGGCAAAGAGCATCGCGATCCAGGATACCGTCCGGAATTCCGGCTTCTCGCCGTCCTTGCCCAGCGGGATGTTGCCGAACTTGCCGAGGGCAAGCCACAGGACAAAGACCACAAAGATCGAAGCCGTGATCATGAAAAGCCACCCGGTGTACTCCATGACCCAGTTGAGGGCCCCGGTGGAGGTCGCGGCGAGGTTATCCTTTCCGACGAAGCCCCAGACCACAAAGGCGATGGCGAAGACGCCCGTGATCCCGAAGGTGACTTTGTCAAGGATGTGTCTGCGGTTACGGCGTTCGGAGACGGCCTGCTCCGTTTTGCCCTGGCGCAGCTCCTCCAGGATCTGCTCGTATTCTTCTGTCTCGGGGAGAACAGTTGTTTCGGTTTCTTGAAGTGTGCTTCCCGTGCTTTCGGGGTCCGGGCGTGCAGGAGCATCCAGCGGGTCGTTGTCCGCGGGACGTTCGTTCGGTTTGGGGGACGTTATTTCACTGTTGATTGCCATGAGCGGGTCCTTTACTCGGCGAGTCATGGGCGTGCGTTTAAGCATGGCCTTGCGGCATTGATCCGGGCAGTTTGGGGGCCTGGCCCGGTTCGATGACCATGACGTTGCCGTCGGTGGCGAAAATTTCGCCGTTTCCGTATGGAAGACGGCCACAGGCGGAGCTGTGGCCAGTCAGAGTGCCTCCCCGCGCGGTGTTCTTACCGAACGGGCAGGGCTTGTGCATGGTGCACCTCTTTAGGTTCAAGGTTCTTGTTCACAGGGAGGGGCCCGGGAGCCCCTGGGGCGGTGTTCCGCAAGAGTCAACAGAACTCGCGCTAGGCAACAGAGTGAACTACGCCACAGTCAAAGTCAAGGTTTCTCCACATCCTCCGTAACCCTTGACAGTGGAAGTGTCATGGGTCACGCTGTTGCATATCGCGATTCATGTTGCGTAAGAAGCGATCCGGAAGGAAATTATGCAGACGCTTGCGATCGTGGGAGCCTCCCTGGCCGGCCTTTCAGCCGCCCGGGCGGCACGCGCTCAAGGCTTCGCCGGACGGCTGGTCATCATTGGCGATGAACAGCACCGTCCCTACGACAGGCCCCCTCTCTCCAAGGACTTCCTCTTGGGCACTATTACGTCCGAGGACCTGTTCCTGGAAACGGCTGACGACGGGCTCCAGGCGGAATGGATCCTTGGCGTTGCCGCCGTGGGCCTCGACGCCGCCAGCCGGACTATAAAGCTTTCAGATGGGCAATCGGTGGCCGCTGACGGAGTCGTCATCGCCACCGGTGCCCGTTGCCGCCAGCTTCCCGCACTGGCCGGCCTGGACAATGTCTCCAACCTCCGCACCATTGCCGACGCCGAACGCCTGGCACCGCGGCTGGTTGCCGGGGACCGCATGGTCATCATCGGGGCAGGCTTCATCGGAGCAGAGGTTGCCTCCGCCGCCGCAGCACGCGGCATGGATGTCACCATGATCAACAACAACCCGCTCCCCTTCACGGCCCAGCTGGGACCGGACATGGGCGCAACGGTGGCCAGGCTGCACACCGCCAACGGCGTCAATCTCGTCTGCGGGACGGCGATCGAGTCCATCGACACGTCGGAAAGCTCGGTCACCGGGCTCCGGCTGGCTGATGGACGCTACCTTCCCGCCGATGTCATGGTGGTGGGAATCGGTGCCGAACCCAACGTGGAGTGGCTGGAAGGCTCCGGGGTTGAGCTCCGCGACGGCGTACTGTGCGACTCCATGGGACGCACAAACATCCCGGGCATCGTCGCAGTCGGAGACTGCGCTGCCTGGTTCGAGGTTGGCACGGGCAAGCACCGCCGGGTTGAGCACTGGACCGGCGCCCTGGAACGCTCGGCCCTCGCCGTCCAGGCGCTGCTGGACGACGATGCCCCGCAGCAGCCGCTGAAGCCGCCTTACTTCTGGTCTGACCAGCACGGGGTGAAAATCCAGTTCGCGGGCCATTCCGCCGGGTACGACCGGCTTGAGATAGAAGCCGGCAACCCGGAGGAGCACAGCTTCCTTGCCGTCTACTACCTAAGCGATACCCCGGTGGCAGTGCTTGGCATGAACCAGCCCAGGCTCTTCACCAAGTGGCGCCGCAGCATCGGGACACCCGTTGCCCGGCCGGCTCCTGCACCGCTTGCGGTTTCGGCAGCATCCTAGCTCCCACTAAGTCAGGTTCCGTACAGAACCTTTTGCCCTGACTTGTCATACAGGGGGCCATGCCCCCCACCCATTTTTGGCTTTACCAAGCTTCCACACGCAATTTTTTGCCGTGTGTCCTGAGGAGGAACATTGACCACAGAAGTGACCACCCCGAGTTTGATTCCTACGTTGTCGGGTTTGACGTATGTGGATGAGGCGGTGTTCCGTGCGGAGCAGGAGCGGATTTTTGAGCAGATGTGGTTCTGTGCCATCCGTTCTGCGGATCTGGACAAGGCCGGTGCGTGGAAAACGGTTCAGATCGGCCGGGAGTCGGTGTTGATCAGCCGTACCCGCAAGGGCGCTATCCGCGCTTTTTACAATGTCTGCCGGCACCGTGGTGTGAAGCTGTGCATGGAGGAGCAGGGCGAAGCTGCCCGTTCGTTCCAGTGCCCGTACCACGCCTGGACGTATGACTTTGAGGGCAAGCTCATCGCCGCGCCGAACCTGACCAAGATGCCGGACATCGACCGGGACGAGTACGGCCTGGTGAAGGTCCACGTCCGCGAGTACCTGGGTTATGTGTGGGTGTGTTTGGCTGATGAGCCGCCGTCGTTCGAAGAGGACGTCATGGGCGCCATCGAGGAGCGCCTGGGTGACCTGAAGGCGATCGAGGGCTACGACGTGGCGAACCTGGCCCTGGGCCGGCGGATCAGGTACGACGTGAAGGCGAACTGGAAGCTCATCATTGAGAACTTCATGGAGTGTTACCACTGTGCCACCATCCACCCGGAACTGACCGAGGTGCTGCCGGAGTTCGCCGACGGGCTGGCCGCGCAGTACTTTGTGGGCCACGGTGCGGAGTTCGGTGAGGACGTCAAGGGCTTCACCGTGGACGGCTCCGAGGGCCTGGACGTGATTCCCGGGGTGGGCGAGGACCAGGACCGTCGCTACTACGCGATCACCATCAAGCCCACCGTGTTCGTGAACCTGGTCCCGGATCATGTGATCATCCACCGGATGTTCCCGCTGGCCGCTGACCACACCATCGTCGAATGCGACTGGCTCTACCTGCCCTCGGTGGTCGAGTCCGGCAAGGACGTCTCGGCGTCCGTGGAGCTGTTCCACCGGGTGAACATGCAGGACTTCGACGCGTGCGAGCGCTGCCAGCCCGGCATGGCCTCCAAGACCTACGCCAAGGGCGGCGTGCTGGTCCCCAGCGAGCACCACATCGGCGCGTTCCACGACTGGATCCAGGAAAAAGTCGGCGACGTGCAGCACTCAGGGGACGTCCGCATGGGCATCACCGCGGACACCCCGCCGCTGATCGAACGGGCCCAAACCCTCGAACGCAACGAAGCCCACACAGCCCCGGCCTCCTAAAACCCCGCAACAAAACAAGCACAACCAAACATAGTGATGGCCCCGGACCAAGGTCCGGGGCCATCACTATGTTGCAGCCTTGAGCGTTAGTCAGGCGGGAAGCTGGAGGGTGTCGTTTTCCTGGCGTGCCGCATTGCGGGGGCGCCCTACCCGGTCCCGGCCCGCGTAGACGTTGAGGCTGTGTCCCCGGCTGAATCCCACCAGGGTCACTCCCATTTCTTCAGCGAGGTCGGCGGCCAGGCTTGATGGAGCACTGACGGCGGCCAGGACCGGGATCCCTGCCAGGGCGGCTTTCTGGACGAGCTCGAAAGAGGCCCGGCCGGACACCTGCAGTACCGTGCCCCGCAGTGGCAGCAGCCCCTGCCGCAGTGCCCAGCCCACCACCTTATCGACGGCGTTGTGGCGGCCTACGTCCTCCCGCACGCACAGCAGTTCCGGTTCGTCGCCGTCCACCCTGAACAGGCCAGCCGCATGGACGCCTCCCGTCTTGTCGAAGACGGCCTGGGCTTCGCGCAGCCTCTCCGGCAATTCGGCCAGGACGTCGACGGGTATCCGCAGCCCGTCCTGGGAGGGGTCGAAGTGAAGGGTCTTGCGGACGGCGTCGATGGACTCGGTCCCGCAGATGCCACAGGAACTGGATGTGTAGACGTGCCGCATGGTGTCCGGCATGGGCACGTCCGGCGCCAACTGGGCGTCAACCACGTTGAAGGTCTGGACGTCGCCATTCCTTCCGGCGCAGAAGCGCAGGGAGACCAGCTCCGACTGGTGGCGGATGACGCCCTCGGAGACGAGGAATCCGGCCACCAGGTCGAAGTCATCCCCGGGAGTCCTCATGGTGACGGAAAAGGAGCGGCCGGAAAGCCTGATCTCGAGCGGTTCCTCAGCGGCCAGGACGTCTTCCTTGAACCGGACGGGGTGTTCGGTGGCGGACCCATCCAAACGGAACCGGTGGATCTTCCGGCGCTGGGTCATGCGTGCCATGGTGTGTGCTCCCGCCTGTTCCTGGATTCGGTGGTTTCAGTTGGCTGCGTCCACGGAAGCGGGAGAACGGGAACAGGTTCGCCTGAGTCCACGCCGGCCGGCGGGACGGCCATAACGCCGTCGGCCCACGCCAGGCCGCGCATCATGCCGGGACCCGTGTGCTGGACCGGAAAGGCCAGCCCGGAAAGGAACCTGCAGGGGATCAACCGCGTGCGTCCCCCGTCAGGGCCGATGTCGCTTCCGGAGAGGACATGGTGCAACGGAGGCAGCTGCCGGCCTTCAAGGGCCGCCAGCAGCGGCGCGGCGATGGTCAGGAGCGCCATCATGGCTGCCAGCGGATTCCCCGGCAACCCGACGACGAAGCGGCCATCAGGGAGTCCGGCCAGCACAGCGGGGTGGCCGGGGCGCATGGCGATCCCGTCCAGCAGCAGTTCGCCGCCCAGGGCGGCTATGGCCGCACGGAAGTGGTCGGTGCCGGACCGGCCGGTGCCACCTGTTGTGATGATGACCTCGGCGCGTTCACCGGTCGCCTCGGCAGGGCCATTGAGGGCGGAAAGCCATTCGCTGAAGGAGTCGCCGATCCTAACGGGGCTGAGGGGAGTGCCTCCGAGCAGTGAAACAACCGTACCCAGTTGCGGGCCAAAGGTGTCCCTGACCTGTCCAGGTGCGGGAAGGCCTTGTGTCACCACTTCGCCGCCAGTGAGTACGACGGCGACTGTGGGCCGGGCGCGGACCTGTACTTCGTCGTGGCCCGCTACAGCTGCCAGGGCTATGTGCCCCGGGTTGAGGACGGTGCCGACGGGCAGGAGTACCTCGCCCGCCCCGGCCTCTTCGCCTGCGGGGCGTATGTGCTGGCCGGGGTGTGGCTCGCCTTGGCGTGCGTCGGGGCCAAGTGTGAGAACGGCATTGCCCGCTCCGTCCGTGGCCACTTGGCCGCTTTCCCTGCGCAGGATGGCAGCGGCACCGGCCGGTACCAGGCCTCCGGTCGCAATGACCCTCGCATGGTTCGGCGGCAGGGCCCCGGGGGGCGGTAGGGGCTGTCCGGTATTGGGAAGGAGCCAGGGGCCTGGACCGTTCACCGCCCAGCCATCCATTGCGGACGAAGCATAGTGTGGAAGGTCCTGCAGTGCGGTGACAGCGCGGGTCAGGACGCGGCCCGCGGCATCGCCCAGCGGGAGGGACACCGCCGGGAGCGGCCCCGCGCAGTCGAAGGCCAGCTGGCGGGCTTCAGCCCACGTTGGAGACGCGCCGTGCACGCCCGGTGCGCAGGAAGCGGATGCACCGGGTAGGAGTTCTTCGGTGAACATCGATGTTCCTTGTCATGTCGAAAGCGCTCGGTCCCCGGCGGGAAGCAGGTGGTCCCGTTTCCGAAAGTGGTGCTTCGATGAGGAATACCTCCCCAGGTTTTAGGCCCATCGAAGCACCATTCACGGAAACGGGACCAGAAAGTCGTTATGGTTAGTTCCGCGCAGGTCCACCTGCCCTGATATTTCATTCAAATACGAAAGATATATCAGTTATATTAGTGAGTTGGGACACCTTTGTCCAGCTTTTCCGGAGCCGGAATGGGAACTGCCGGAACCCGCTCCAGCAGGCCGGGCAGCCCCGAAAAATCGTTGAAAGTGTAGATGTGGAAGCCGGCGAAGAGTGGGTGGCCCCCGAGCTTTCGGTGTACCTTCCCGGCAAGTCCAGCGCTGTCATACTGCAGCAGGTGCTGCCGGTTCCACAGCGCCCTGGCCATTCCGGTTCCATGGGCCAGTTTGATGGAGCGGCCCACTCCGAGCCGCGCTGCCATCGCAACCAGCTTCCCGGTCGAAACGGGTCCGGGGATCCCGACCCATACGGGCAGATGCGGCCCGCTGTGGACCAGGCCGTCGAGGTAGCGGGTGATGTCGTCAGCTGAGAAGCACATCTGCGTGACCAGGGAAGAAGCCAGCGGCGCCTTGGAGTCCAGGCTCGCTTTCAACCCGCCTGCAGTGATCCCCGGATGTCCTTCCGGGTAACCGGCGATACCGATCGTGAGAAGTGGGGAGAACGCTTTTACGGCGTCCAGGAGCTGCCCGCTCCAGGCGTACGGTCCTTCGGGTGTCCGGCGGTCGCCGGCAACAATAAACAGCTCTGATACTCCGGCCTCGAGCAGTTGCCGCAGGAAGCCGTGCAGCTCTTCCTCGCTGCCAATACTCCGCGCAGCGACGTGCGGCACCACGCTGTACCCCAGACGTGCCAGCCGGACGGAGGCAGCGACCGTCCGTGCCGGGCCATGGTGGGGAAGGCACGTGACGCTGACGGAACCGGGGGCCGGGTAAACCTTTGGGAGCTGGTCCAGCAGGCTTGCCGACGGGACAACTTCCAGCCTCACCCGTACACCCGGTTCCGCGTCCATTGCTTCCTTACCCGGCGGTTTCCATGACCTGTGCAGCCAACATGGGCGAAGGAGACTGGTTCCGCGCCGCTTCCACCGTGTGGAGCAGCAGCAGCGCCGTGGTGACGGACCCGACTCCGCCGGGGACCGGAGTCAGTGCAGCCGCGACGCCGCGTACGCTGGCCTCGTCCACATCGCCCACCAGGGAACCGTCGGGGAGGACGTTCGTGCCGACGTCGACCACTACGGTCTTGCCGGAAACATCGCTGCCGGTCAGCAGGCCGGTGCGTCCGGCGGCGACCACCACCACGTCCGCCTCCCTGGTGTATTTCCCGAGTGGTCCTGACCTGGAATGGCAGACTGTGACGGCAGCGTCCCGTGCCAGCAGCAGGAGGGACAGCGGCTTCCCCACAACGGCGGAACGGCCAACCACGACGACGTTCCGGCCCGCCACCGGGATGTCGTAGTGGTCGAGGATTTCGACGACGGCCCGGGCGGTGGCAGGTGGGAACGCGGGCTGCCCCACGGCCAGCCGTCCAAGGCTCAGCGGATTGGCGCCGTCGATGTCCTTTTCAGGGGCGATGAGGCCCACCAGCGCATCGGCCCGGACATCCGCCGGAAGGGGAGTCTGCAGGATGATGCCGTTCACAGACGGCTCTGCGCTCAGGTCCCGCAGCACACTGGCCAGCACCTGCTCTGTGGCGTCATGGCCCAGGTCAATGATCCGGCAGTCAATGCCGGCACGTTCCGCTGCGCGTTCGATGGAGCGGACGTACCAGAGCGTTGATTCGTCGTCTGTAGCCATGACGACGGCGAGCACGGGACGCAGGCTGTCCTGTTCGAGACTCCTGGCCTCATCCTGGGTCTTCTCCCGGATGATCCCGGCAAGTGTCTTTCCCGAAAGCGTTGCAGTGCTCAACGGAGGATCCTTTCACGTACGCGTGCCACCAGGGAATCGGCGGCGAGGACAATCTTGTCCTCAAGGCCGTCCGTCTGATTCGACAGGAGCAACCGTGTCCCGGGGTCCTTGATGGCCACTACGTTGATGTCGATATTGACGCGTGCGGTGGTTGCGGCCGCGCGGGCGGCATCGGCGGCGGCGGCGACGTCACTGATGACGTTGGCATTTGCCACCTCAAACAGCTCTGTGGCGAGTTCCACCACAGCGCCGGCAACTTCGATGAGTTGTGCCGGTGTCTGTGCCGCCTGGACGAGGGCCGCATCAATGGTCTGGGCCCGGGTGGCCTTGAGCTCCTCTGTGGTGGAGGGGAGCTTGTAAGCGTCAATGACGCCCTGGAAGGCCTGCTCGTCCGCGTCGGCCAGGCGCAGCGCCTCACTGACGAGCCCGTCGGAGGCCTCCGTGATCCGCTGCACCAGTGCCGCGTGCTGCTCATATTTGCCGCCCGTGGTGTACCGCGCCACCATGGCCACCAGGGCGGCGCCCTGCGCGGCGTGCAGGGCGCCAGCGGCACCGCCGCCCGGGGTGGGCTGACGGGACGCGAGCCGGGTGAGGTAGCTGTGGATTGTCTCTGCGCTGATCATGGCTTAGCCGCGGAGCCGGGTCATGGTGGGGTCGTACAGCGGATCCTGGGTGACTGTGGCCTGAATGCGCCGTCCGAAGTACTCGATCTCAACCGAGTCGCCCACGGACACTGCGCTGGGCAGGTAGGCGTAGGCGATCGGCTTGGCCACGGTGTAGCCATAAGCGGCGCTGGTGACGTAGCCAACTGCCTGGTCCTTGTAGAAGACAGGTTCCTTGCCCAGCACGATGCTGCGCCCGTCGTCGACCGTCAGGCAGCGAAGGCGGCGGGTGGAGTTCTCCTCGGTGCGGCCTTCCAGCGCTGCCTTGCCGACGAAGTTTTCCTTGGTCATCTTCACGGCGAACCCGACTCCGGCTTCCAGCGGGTCGTGCTCGGTGGTCATGTCGGTGCCCCACGAGCGGTAGCCCTTTTCCAGGCGCAGCGAGCTGAACGCGGCGCGGCCGGCAGCGATCACGCCGAAGGGCTGGCCTGCCTTCCACAGCGCATCCCACAGCCGCTGGCCGTTGTCTGCGCTGGTGTAGAGCTCCCAGCCCAGTTCACCGACGTAGGACAGGCGCATGGCGGTGACCGGAACTCCGCCGATGACTACCTTCTTGGCGCGGAAGTAGCGGAGGCCATCGTTGGAGAAGTCGTCGCTGCTGACGGTGCTGATGAGGTCCCGGGCGAGGGGGCCCCAGAGTCCGATGCAGCAGGTGCCGCCGGTGGTGTCGCGGACCTGGACCCAGTCGCTGGCTGTTCCGTTTTCCGTCTGGTGGCGTGCGGCCCGCTCGAAGTAGGCGGTGTCGATGTTTCCGTTGGCGCCGAGCTGGAACGTGTCTTCGCTCAGGCGGGCAACGGTGATATCGCTTCGGATTCCGCCGGCGTGGTCCAGCACGAGGGTGTAGGTGACTGCCCCCGGCTTTTTGGTCATGTCGGCGGTAGTCAGCTCCTGCAGCAGCTTCATGGCTCCGGGACCGGAGACCTCAAGGCGCTTGAGCGGGGTCATGTCGTACATGGCCACCGCGGTGCGGGTCTTCCAGGCTTCGGCGGCGGCGATGGGTGAGCTGAACATCCCGGACCAGGCGTCACGTGCCGGCGGCTGCCATTCGTCAGGCATCTCCTTGAGCAGTTCGGCGTTGGCTTCGAACCAGTAGGGGCGCTCCCATCCGCCGCCCTCCAGGAAGTAGCCGCCCAGTTGCTTGTGGCGGGCGTGGAACGGGCTGACGCGCAGGTTCCGTGGCGAGAGCTTCGGCTGCAGCGGGTGCAGGACGTCGTAGATTTCCACGAAGTTCTGCTGGGAGGTTTCGCTGACGTACTCGGGGGTCAGCTGGACCTCTTCGAAGCGGTGGATGTCGCATTCTCCAAGGTCGATCTGCGACTTGCCGGTGGTCAGGAGTTCCGCGACAGCGCGGGCGATGCCGGCCGAGTGGGTGACCCACACGGCTTCGGCGACGAAGAAGCCATCAAGCTCCTTGGACTCACCCACCAGGGCGCCGCCGTCCGGAGTGAAGGAGAAGATGCCGTTGAAGCCATCCTCGATGTCGCTCTCGCGCAGGGCCGGCAGCAGCTGCTTGGTTGCTTCCCATGCCGGGAGGAAGTCCTCCAGGGTGAAGTCGAGGCGGGAGGGCATGTTGTGTTCAGTGATGGTGCTGGGGTCGTAGGATCCGAGTTCATCAAGGTCCACGGGCATGGGACGGTGTGCGTAGGAACCGATGCCGTAGCGGTCACCGTGCTCGCGGTAGTAGAGGTCCTGGTCCTGGTGCCGCAGGATCGGCAGGGCAGCGTCGTTGGGCAGTTCGTTCTTGCCCTTCTGGGCCGGCACCGGAGTGGTTTTGACGTACTGGTGGGCCAGCGGGAGGATCGGGACCGACATTCCGATCATCTCGCCGATCTTGGCGCCCCAGAAACCACCGCAGGAGACCACGATGTCGGCAGGAATGGTGCCTTCGGAGGTCTGGACGCCGGCGACCCTGCGGCCGGACTGTTCGATGCCGGTCACCGTGGTGTTGCCCAGGTACTTGACCCCTGCGGCTTCCGTCCGCTTGATCAGCAGCTGGACTGCGCGGGCAGCGCGGGCCAGGCCGTCGCTGGGAACGTGGAGCCCGCCAAGGATGTCTTCCTCGTTCAGGAGCGGGTAGAGCTCCTTGCACTCGGCGCGGGAAAGGATCTTCCCCTCGATACCCCACGCGGCGGCATAGCCGAGCTTCCGCTTCAGGTCCGCGAGGCGGGTCTCGGTGGTGGCAACTTCCAATCCGCCCACCTGGTTGAAACAGCTGACGCCGTCCTCTTCGAGGGACAACAGCTTTTCCACCGTGTACTTGGCGAAGAGCGCCATGGACTTTGAGGGGTTGGTCTGGAAGACAAGGCCGGGTGCGTGGGACGTGGATCCACCGGGCATGTTGAGGGGGCCCTGGTCCAGGACGGTGATGTTGTTCCAACCCTTGGCGACGAGTTCGTCTGCCAGGTTCGTGCCGACGATTCCGGCTCCGATGATGACTATGCGGGGCGACGGTTCCATATGGTTTCTCCTGCTGGTTTCAGTGTCTGTCGTTGCTGGTGGTGCGGGTCCGGCTAACGGAACACCACGGTGCTGGTCTGGTCCAGCAGGACCCTGTGCTGGCAGTGCCACCGCACGGCACGGGACAGGGCGAGTGCTTCGGCGTCCTGTCCAATCGTGGACAGTGTTGTCGGGCCGTAGGTGTGGTCCACCCTGATGACTTCCTGCTCGATGATGGGTCCCTCATCAAGGTCTGCGGTGACGTAGTGGGCCGTCGCGCCAACCAGCTTGACGCCGCGGTCGTAGGCCTGGTGGTAGGGGCGTGCACCCTTGAAGCCGGGGAGGAAGGAGTGGTGGATGTTGATGGCGCGCCCCTCCAGGGCCCGGCAAAGGTCGTTGGAAAGCACCTGCATGTACCGGGCCAGGACCACCAGGTCGACGTTGTACTCCTCCACGAGCTCCAGCAGCCGGCGCTCGGCGTCGGCCTTGGTGTCCGGAGTCACCGGGATGTAGATGAACGGCAGGCCCGCGGCTTCGGCCATGGCCCGGTGGGTCTCATGGTTGGAAACCACCGCGACCAGGTCGCCGCCCAGGCTGCCGCCCCGCCAGCGGAAGATGAGGTCGTTCAGGCAGTGGCCGAACTTGGACACCATCACCAGGACGCGCTGTTGGGTCTGGTCGTGGAAGCTGAACTTCATGTCGAAGCGGTCGGCGATGGGACGGAACTGTTCTTCAAGCATGTCCGGGGTATAGGCCGGGGAACCGGAGAACGCCGTGCGCAGGTGCAGGGTCTCCCGGAGGCCGTCGTCGAACTGCTGGTGCTCGTCGATGTTGAAGCCCCGCTCGAACAGGAAGGTGGTCACGGCCTGCACGATTCCGGCGCGTTCGCCGCACGACAGTGTGAGCACGAACTTCTGCGCCTGCTCCTGCACCGGTGCCGCCAGTGCGGCAGTTGATGACTCTGTTTCGATAAGGGTCATGTCCCCTCCTCCTTTTTAGATATATTCAAATGTTGGGAACTGATATATTAGGTTGATGATCAGCGTATACTGGTCGCAGAGTGAGGTCAATAGTTCATTTCCGGCCCGGGGAAGGGGTCCTAGCGTGGCATTTGAAACTTTGGCAGTCGCGGATGATGTCAGTCGGAAGTCCCTGGCGGATGTTGCCTACGAAAGCATCCGGGACCGGCTCCTCATGCTGGAAATCAAGCCCGGTGAACTCCTCAACGATGACGTCCTTGCCAAATCGCTCGGTGTCGGCCGTACCCCCGTCCGCGAAGCCCTTAAGCGGCTCGAACTGGACCGCCTGGTGGTTACCTATCCCCGCCGCGGTACCTTCGCCACCCGGGTGGACGTCACGGATCTTTCATTCATTTCGGAAATCCGCGCCCAGCTTGAGCCCCTGGCGGCCGCCCGGGCAGCGCGGATAGCTACCCAGGGTGTCCGGGAACAGTTGCGGGCCATCCTCAGTGACGTCGAGGTGTTTGATGCCGCCGCCGCCTCCGTAACCGAAACCCTGAGGCTGGACGCCCGCGTGCACCAGGGGATCTACGCTGCGGCCGCCAACCCCCACCTCGAGGACATCCTGATCCGCTACGACAACCTGGCCACCAGGATCTGGTGCATGGTCATTGACCGCCTTCCGGACCTGTCCCGCCACGTCCACGAACACCTGGACTTGCTCCGCGCGGTCATTGATGGTGACGAGGACAAAGCCGCTGAGCTCGCGCGGGTTCATGTGAGCGGCTTCGAACACGCGGTCCGCGAGGCACTCTTCAGCGCGTAGGCCACTCACGGCTCCGGTTTCTTTTCCGAAGCGCGTTGACACCCGGTGTGACCTGCAACATACTTGGATCCCCTATTGATATATCAATGAAATATCAGCTTGTTTAGGGCCAAGGATTGCGGCACCCCTGTGCCAGGTGATGGAGGAAAACGTGAACCCAGGCGCACGCACGGAGTCAGCCTCCGTGGGAAGCACCACAAGGCCGGCAAAGCGCCCGGCCCGCAGGAAAGGCGGGCGTGGAGTCCGCGCCGACTGGGCACGGCTGACCGGACATACCGTCGAGGTGTGGCTGCTGGATGAGCATGTCACCACCGGCGTGGTTGACCAGGCGGCCGAGGACGATTCCGTTTTGTGGATAGCGGGCGAAGGCATCAGCACCCGCAGGTTGTTCGACAAGTCCACTGGCTACCAGGTGTGGGTCTAAAGCAGATTCCCGCCCGTTGGCGTGCCCCCTGCCGCCACTTCATCTCAGGCCATGGCTGTGCGCCAGGGCGATGGCTTCGGTCCGGGAAGCCACCTGGAGTTTCCTGAACAGGTTGCGGACATGGAACTTGACGGTGTTCTCGCTGATGTTGAGCGCGGATGCGATGTTTCGATTGCGCTGGCCGGCCGCCAGAAGCTGAAGCACTTCCAGTTCCCGGGCGGCGAGGTTCCAGGCTGAAACATCGCCGGGCGCGGCCGGTGGATCCAGGGGGAGGGTAACGGAAATGTCGGCTCCCCAGCCCGGCATGAGGTCGATTTCCATACGCCCGTCCAAGGCCTGGACCCTGCGGTCGAGCCTGCCGATGTTGGGAGCATCGGCAGAGAGCCCGCCCTTGCCATCGTCCCGGACATTGATGAGCAGGTTTTCGCCGTCACAGTCCCATTGCGTGCGGACCCGGCGGACCTCCGGCTGTTCCATCATCGCCAGCAGCAGGCCGCGCACCACGGCCCTCGCCGCAATTGCTACCTCCCCAGGCAGCGCCCTGCCGTTCAGCGGGGGTTCGATGAATTGGACGTCGATGCCGCTGAACCTGGTGAGGGGCCGCAAGTCCTCCCGCAGCCGTTGAAATGCCGTGGCCACCGGCTCCTCGATCAGTTCTGCAGTCCGGTCGTTGTGCGTTCGCAGCTCCACGAGTGCTTTGGCCGCGACGTCCGTTACGGTTGCGCGTGCCGCTGGGTCATCGAGGGATGGTGACCTCAAGGCGGCGAGCAATGTTTCCAGGGTTGTTGAATGCAGGTCGACGAGCTCGCTTGTCACCCTGAGCCGTTCCGCCGATGCCGCACGGGATTCCAGCAGGTAGGAGGGCGGGGCGTCCTTGACCTTTTCCTGGATCCGGCGCGCGGCCAGCTCCCACAGGTAGGGCACCAGCTCCAGGTTGCGGGATTGCTGAACTCCGGCTTCAGGCGCATCGGGGTAGGTGATGACCAAAAGGGCCTTGCTGGGCTGGTAAGTCAGCGCATGGATGTGCCGGCTGCGGCCTGCGATCTGGGCTTCTCCAGACCAGGGCCCGGCACTACTCAGCGAGGCCCGGAGCTGCTGCAGTTCGGCGATGGACACCCGGTCAATGACATCAGCGTCGCCGGCTTTCTTTTGCGGACGCCCTGTGCACTCTTCGGTGAAGATCACCAGTGCGTCGCCCCCGGTGTAAGGATGTATGGCCTCCCGCAGCAGCTCGGCGATTGCGGAGAGCGGGGCATCCGCAATCCGGGAAATGGCGCGAAGCAGGGGCCATGGCAGCGCGTCTTTGGGGACTGCCGCAACGGACCCAATGGATGGTGCACTCTCACTCATCCGGTCATCCTACTGGACAGACGCGGGGGCTACCTACCCAAAAGGGTGGCCAGAACCATCCCGATTTAGCGTATCGCCTACCCCGCAAGCACAGGAGTATTGATTGCAGGCCAATCCTAAGGAGGAAACGTGGAATCAACCGTTCTGACGGCACCCGCCGTTGAAGCAACCGGGGAAGCCATCGCCGGCAATATCTCCCTGGTTCTGACGGAGATCGCAGACACGTCCGGCAACATCAGCCCGCTGCAGTTGGATGATGCTGCCGCGGAATTGGGCCGGGCCAGCCGGGTGTTCGTCGCAGGCGCCGGACGCAGCGGCCTGGTGCTGAGGATGGCCGCAATGAGGCTGATGCACCTTGGCCTGGTGGTGCACGTGGCAGGGGATACCACCACGCCTGCCATCCGCGAAGGCGACCTTCTCCTGGTCGCATCAGGCTCGGGCACCACCTCCGGGGTGGTGAAGGCAGCCGAGACGGCCTCAAAGGCCCAGGCGAGGATCGTTGCCTTTACTGCCAACCCAGGTTCTCCGCTGGCAGGCCTGGCTGACGCCGTCGTGGTGCTGCCGGCCCAGCAGAAGACCGACCACGGATCCGGCGTCTCCCGCCAGTACTCCGGAAGCCTTTTCGAGCAGGTGCTGTTCGTGGCCACGGAAGCGCTGTTCCACTCCCTGTGGGACACGGCAGATGTGCCGGCCGAACAGCTGTGGCTGCGGCACGCCAACCTCGAATAGACCTCGCTCCTTTCCCTTCAGAAATCCCTTAAAGAAAGCAGAAACACAATGAAACTTCAGGTTGCCATGGACTTGCTCACGATCGAGGATGCCCTCGAGCTCGCAGGCAAAGTCGCCGAACACGTTGACATCATCGAACTGGGTACGCCCCTCATCAAGGCCGCCGGCCTGGGCGCTGTCACAGCAGTCAAGGAAGCCCACCCGGACAAGATCGTCTTCGCCGACATGAAGACCATGGATGCAGGCGAGCTGGAAGCCGACATTGCCTTCAAAGCCGGAGCAGACCTCGTCTCTGTGCTTGGAAGCGCCGACGACTCCACCATCGCCGGAGCCGTCAAGGCTGCAAAGGCACACAACAAGGGCATCGTCGTGGACCTCATCGGAGTTCCCAACAAGGTTGCCCGTGCCAAGGAAGCCCGCGCCCTCGGTGCCAAGTTCGTCGAAATGCACGCCGGTCTGGATGAGCAGGCACAGCCGGGCTTCGACCTGAACGGACTGCTCCGCTCCGGCGAAGAGGCCCAGGTTCCCTTCTCCGTGGCCGGCGGGGTCAACATCTCCACCATCGCCGCCGTGCAGCAGGCAGGCGCAGAGGTGGCCGTAGCCGGTGGTGCCATCTACGGTGCTGCCGATCCTGCAGTGGCCGCCAAGGAACTCAAGGCCGCGATCAGCTAATCCCTGCCTCGGCCAAACGGCGGTCCCACCCGGCAAGGGTGGGGCCGCTGTTCCGTCAAAAGCCCATGTACTTGCTCAAGCACCACATTCCTACAGCGTCGTAGAAAAGGACACGTCAATGGCTGGAACAACGTTATTGACCCGGCCCCCGCGGGGCGGTAATCCGTTGCGGGATCCGCGTGACCGCCGTTTGAACCGGATTGCGGGTCCGTCGTCGTTGGTGCTCTTTGGGGTGACCGGTGATTTGGCGCGGAAGAAGTTGATGCCGGCGGTGTATGACCTGGCGAATCGTGGGTTGTTGCCGCCGAGTTTCGCGTTGGTGGGGTTCGGGCGCCGGGGGTGGAGTGATGAGGATTTCGCTGCTGAGGTGAAGGCTTCGGTGCAGGCGTATGCGCGGACGGCTTTTGATGAGGCGGTGTGGAACCAGCTCTCGGAGGGGATCCGTTTTGTCCGGGGTGAGTTCGACGACGACGGGGCGTTTGAGCGGCTTGGCGAGACGATCAAGGAACTCGATGATGTCCGTGGCACCCGCGGGAACCACGCGTTCTACCTCTCGATTCCGCCGAAGGCGTTTGAGCAGGTCTGCCGGCAGTTGTCCAAGCACGGCCTGGCGCAGGCCGAGGGTGAGAAGTGGCGCCGGGTGGTGATTGAGAAGCCGTTCGGGCATGACCTGGCCTCGGCCCGGCAGTTGAACGATATTGTCGAATCGGTGTTCCCGGCCGATGCGGTGTTCCGGATTGACCATTACCTGGGCAAGGAGACGGTGCAGAACATCCTGGCTTTGCGGTTCGCGAACCAGTTGTTTGAGCCGTTGTGGAACGCGAACTATGTGGACCATGTCCAGATCACGATGGCTGAGGATATCGGTACCGGTGGCCGGGCAGGGTATTACGACGGTGTGGGCGCGGCGCGGGATGTGATCCAGAATCACCTGCTGCAGCTGCTGGCGCTGACCGCGATGGAGGAACCTATTTCGTTCAACGCCGATGATTTGCGGGCGGAGAAGGAAAAGGTCCTCGCGGCGGTGAAGCTGCCGGAGGATTTGTCCACGCATTCGGCGCGGGGGCAGTTCACCGGCGGCTGGCAGGGTGGGGAGCAGGTCCAGGGTTACCTGGAGGAAGAGGGCATCCCGGCCGATTCGACCACCGAGACGTTCGCGGCGGTCCGGGTCGATATCCATACCCGCCGCTGGTCCGGGGTCCCGTTCTACTTGCGCGCGGGCAAGCGGCTGGGCAGGCGGGTGACGGAGATCGCGGTGGTGTTCAAACGTGCCCCGAACCTGCTGTTCCGGGATCACAGTGATGATGACTTCGGGCAGAACGCGGTGGTGATCCGGGTCCAGCCCGATGAGGGTGTGACGATCCGGTTCGGGTCCAAGGTCCCGGGCACGCAGATGGAAGTCCGGGACGTGACGATGGACTTCGGCTACGGGCACTCGTTCACCGAGTCCTCCCCGGAGGCGTATGAGCGGTTGATCCTGGACGTGCTGCTGGGTGAGCCGCCGCTGTTCCCGCGGCATGAGGAAGTGGAGCTGTCCTGGAAGATCCTTGACCCGTTCGAGGACTACTGGGCGTCCCTGGACGAACAGCCCGAACCCTACGCCCCGGGATCCTGGGGCCCGGCCTCCGCTGATGAGCTGCTGGCCCGTGACGGACGAACCTGGAGAAGGCCATGATTGTAGATTTGCCGGACACCACCACCTCCAAGGTCTCCAAGAAGATCATGGCCCTGCGCGACCAGGGCGGGGTGATCGCCCTGGGCCGGGTCCTGACCCTGGTGGTGGTCACCAAATCCGGGCTTGAGGAAGAAGCGATCGAGGCCGCGAACGAGGCCAGCCGGGAACACCCCTGCCGGATCATCGTCCTGGCCGACGCGGGCAAGGACAACGCGGACCGGCTCGACGCCCAGATCCGGGTCGGCGGGGACGCCGGCGCCTCGGAGGTGATCGTGCTGCGCGGCTACGGCCAGCTGGCGCACGAGTCCGAGTCCCTGGTCGCGGCGCTGCTGCTCCCGGACGCCCCGATCGTGGCCTGGTGGCCGCACGGCGCCCCGGAAAACGCCTGCGAAACATCCATCGGACGGATCGCGCACCGCCGGATCACCGATTCGGCCAACGAACCGGACCCCCAGGCGGCCCTGGAAAACATCCGCGCCACCTACAAAGCCGGCGACACCGACCTCGCCTGGACCCGCCTGACCAACTGGCGGATCCAGCTCGCCGCCGCCCTTGACCAAGCCAGCTCGGGTTCGGTGCTTGCTGCCGAAGTCGAAGGAGCCCCGGATTCCCCAAGCCCCCTGCTGATGGCTGCCTGGCTGAACCTGGCTCTTGACGTGCCCGTGAGGATCGTCCCGGGCCCGGCCGGAACAGGGCTTCGCCGCGTCCGCCTCACACTTCCCGACGGCGACATCCAGCTCCTCCGCCCCGGACACACGGTCACCGAACTGACCCAGCCCGGCCAACCCGCTCAACGCATCTCCCTCCCACGCCCGAACCTCCGCGACTGCCTCGCCGAAGAACTCCGCCGCCTCGACCCCGACCACGTTTTCGGTGATGTCATCGCTGCTTTGGCGGCTCGAGGTCATGCACGCCAGGAGGCGTTGCCGTCCAACGGTCGGGAGGAGATTCCGGGCGTTCGTGAGGCATGCCTCACTACGGCATAGGCTTTCCGGGCGAAGGCGCCTGCCAAAGGGCCCGGGGTTCACACCATTGTGGCTGGGGGACGTATTCTTAGAAGAAGGTTTTGCAGTAGGCCGCAGCGCTTCAAACAAGGCGTGGAGTATGGCCGCTGAACCCTCGGGGCAGGTTGGCTGGGGACCCCTTCCAATGTCACCGGAGCCGGTTTTCGACAGCAAGGACGTCGAGACCTACCTCTGGGAGGTCACCCGTGACTTCATGACGGACATCAAGGGTGAGCGCCGCGGCATCAGTTGGGCGGCCACCCTCTTCCGACTGGGTAAGGCCCATACCCTCGCCGCAAGCACCGAGCAGGCCCGCGAGGCGGACCGGGAACAGTGTTCCTTCGCCGACGGCCCCGTCGTGGAGGCGCTCCGCACCGGCGAATTTGTTATCCTCTCCGATCTCAGCCGGGACCGGCGCTGGCCGGGCTACTCCAGCGCGGCAGCGGGCCATGGCGTCCAGTCACTGCTGTCTGCGCCAATCGTCTCTGAAGGCGGAGCAAGCGCCGCAATCAACCTCTACGCAGCCGAACCACACACCTTCACCAGCGATGACCTCGTTCGGAGCCGGAGCTATGTGCAGCAGGTGGCCCGTGCACTGCGCGTTGTGGTGCGGGTTGCCGCGCGGGCGGAGGCGACGGCGGGAATCGCCGTCGTGCAAAGCTCGCTCGTGCTGGTGGACCTCGCGGTGCGCAGCCTGATGAACGAATACAACCTCAGCCGGGAGGGGGCCCTTCGGTTCCTGCAGACACAGGCACTGCACCACGAGCTGGACCTGCGGGACGCGGCCTTGAACGTTGTCGTGCCCGGAGCGGCCGGCATGGACCGGCCTGGAATGGAACGGCCGGGAATGGAGCGGCCCGCGGGGGAGGCTTCTGCGGCGCAGCAGGAAGTCTCCGACGGCGTGGCGGACTGGCGCGTGCCGGCGCCGGCAGGGCTGGACCATCCGACGCAGACCGATGCCATCCGGGAGGAGGCCGCGGACCAGGTTCCGGAGCAGGGGCACCGGTCCCGTGCAAGCCGTCCCCGTGCAGGCCATCCCCGTGCGGGCAGGAGGACGGCATGACAACGGAAAAGCACTACCTCCAGTCCGGCGCCGGGAGCACCGGCGACGTGCGGCATCCCTGGCACCGCTTCGTGGCGATCGGCGACTCCTATACCGAAGGCGTGGGCGACCCCGAACCGCGCAGCCTGGGCGGCCTCCGGGGCTGGGCTGACCGGGTGGCGGAGGAACTGAGCGACGGCAGCCGGATTTTGCGTACGCCAACCTCGCCGTGCGGGGCATGCTCCTGGGCCAGATCCTGGACCGCCAGCTGGCTCCCGGGCTGGCCCTGAAACCGGATCTGATCGCCATGTCCGGCGGCGGAAACGACGTGGTTTTCCGGCGCAGCGATCCGGACAAGCTCGCCGAAAAGATGGATGACGCAGTGGGTGCAGCGGCCGATACCGGTGCCACCGTCCTTCTTTTCGCGGGCCCTGACTGGGGTAATACCCCTGTGTTCAGCCAGATCCGCGGAAGAATCGCCATCTACAACGAGCACCTCCATACGATCGGCCTGCGGCACCAAGCCATCATGGTTGACCTCTGGTGCCTGCCGGAGCTCCAGGATGCCAGGATGTGGGACCGGGACCGGCTCCACCTGTCGCCGCTAGGCCATCAGGCCGTAGCGGTTGCCACCCTCGATGCGCTGGGAGTGCCCCACGCCTTGAAACCCTTGCAGCCCCGGCCCGTTCCGGCGCAGGGCTGGACCCAGGCGAGGACTGATGACTTCATCTGGGCCCGGCAATACCTGTTCCCCTGGGTGCTCCGGCGTCTGCGCCCGCGGCCCCCTGGTGACGCCCTGGCAGCAAAGCGTCCTCAGCCGGGGCCCATCTTTGGCCTTGGCCGCCCGGGACCGTTTCCTTCCGGTCACCCGGCGGGTAGGAGCGCCGTGAAGGGCCGGACGCCGGGGACGGAATCGGACGAGGTGGCCTGAGTGGGTTGGTGCCTGGCCGGGGCCCGTCGTCTGCGCCTAGCGCTTTTTGGGCGCCCGCTTGGCTGCAGAGTTGAGGGCTGCCTTGGCTGCCGACGGGAGTCCTGCCTGCTCTGCCTCCGGCTCGGCCACGGTGCCCCGGGCGTTGGCGATGGCCTTCATCCCGTGGTAGATCACCAACGCCGCGGCTGAACCCAGTGCGATGCCGGTGAAGGTCAGTTCGCCGATGGTCCAGGTGTAGTCCGCGATGCCGATGATCAGGGCCACCGCCGCAGTGGTCAGGTTCACCGGATTGGAAAAGTTCACCTTGTTCTGCACCCAGATCTTGACGCCCAGGATGCCGATCATGCCGTACAGCATGGTGGCCGCACCGCCCAGCACGCCCGGCGGGACGGTGGCGATGAGTTCGCCGAATTTCGGTGAGAAGCTCAGCAGGATGGCGAAGACACCTGCCACCCAGTAGGCCGCCGTCGAGTAGACCTTGGTGGCAGCCATGACCCCAATGTTTTCCGCGTAGGTGGTGGTGCCTGAACCTCCGCCGAAACCGGCCAGGACGGTGGCGGCGCCGTCGGCCATCAGCGCGCGCCCGGAGACGCCGTCGAGGTTCTGGCCCGTCATGGCGGCCACAGACTTCACGTGGCCGATGTTCTCAGCCACCAGCACCAGCACCACGGGCACGAAAAGGCCCAGGACACCGATGTGGAACTCCGGGGTCTGGAACTGCGGCGCGCCCACCCAGGCGGCGGCGTCCATCTTGTCGTAACTGACTTCCCCACGCAGCATGGCCACGAGGTATCCGACCACAACGCCCACCAGGATGCTCAGCCGGCCAAGGATCCCGCGGAACAGGACGCTGACCAGGATGATGGTGGCCAGCGTGACGACGGCGGTAACGGGCGCGGCATCAAAGTTCTGTTTGGCGGCGGGGGCGAGGTTCAGGCCGATGAGCGCCACGATGGCGCCGGTGACGATGGGCGGCATGAGCCGGTTGATCCAGCCCGCGCCGAACTTCTGCACGATGGCGCCCACGAGGGCCAGCGCGGCGCCGGCCAGCACCACTCCGCCGAGGGCGCCGGGGACGCCGAACTGCTGCTGCGAGGCCATGATGGGCGCGATGAACGCGAAGCTGGAGCCGAGGTAGCTGGGCACCCGGCCCTTGGTGATCACCAGGAACAGCAGCGTGCCGATGCCTGAAAAGAACAGTGTGGTGGCCGGGGGCATGCCGGTAATGATGGGCACCAGGAACGTGGCGCCGAACATGGCCACCACATGCTGCATTCCCACGCCGATGGTCAGTGGCCAGGCCAGCCGCTCGTCCGGCGCCACCACGTGGCCTGGTTTGATGGATTTGCCGGTGCCGTGCAGCTTCCATTTGATTCCGAGCATGCTCATGGGAAGGAATGCCTTTCAGGGATGCCGCGAGGGGGCGTAGATCAACTCGCACCAGAATACCGCCCTGCCTTGGTGTGCTGAAGGTCACGTGCCGTCGCGGGAAGAGGACGGAAGAACTTGAAGTTGCAACTATGGAAAGCGAAGAGGCCACCCCGGCAGGCGGGGAGGCAAAGCGAAAGGTAAGCCAATGACCATTGCCCACGAAGAAGCGGTTATCGATCCGGCCGCCGTCGACGCCATTTTCGCCCAGGCCCGCACCGCCAATTCCTTCACGGGAGAAGTGACCGAGGAGCAGGCCCAGGCCATCTACGAACTCACCAAGTTCGGTCCCACCGCGTTCAACTCGCAGCCGCTGCGCGTCACCTACGTCCGCTCCGACGAGGCCCGCGCCAAGCTGGTGGAAGCGCTGATGCCGGGCAACCGCGCCAAGACCGCGTCCGCCCCGCTGGTGGCCATCCTCAGCTACGACACCGACTGGGCCGGCCAGTGGGACAACTTCCTCCCCGGCTACAACGCCCCCAAGGCCATGTATGACGCCAACCCCGAACTCGCCGCTGCCACGGGCAACAACAACGCCCACCTGCAGGCCGGCTACTTCATCCTGGCCGTACGCTCGCTCGGTTTCGCCGCCGGGCCCATGACCGGCGCCGACTTCGGGGCCATCGACGAGGCCTTCTTCCCCAACGGTGACCAGAAGAGCTTCCTGGTGGTCAACATCGGCCAGCCCGCCGAGGATGCCTGGGGCGAAGCCAAGCCCAAGTTCTCCTACCAGGACGTCGTCCGCACCGTCTAACCCCGGACGCTCTCTCACCTTTCGCGCCATTCCTGCAGACGCTCTCTCACCCGGCGAAAGAGCGTCTGTGCTTAAGGCGCGGGAAGTGAGAGAGGGTTTGAGGGCGCAGGGGGGTGCAGTGGGACACTGGGCAGATGCGGAACCTCATCTTCGTGGTGTTCGTCGAGCCGGTGGCTGCGCATCAGGTGTTTCCGCGGTCGGACTGGCCGCTGCACATCACCCTGGTGAGGTTCGACGTCGCCACGGGGCAAAGTGCCGGCGTCGCCGAGCGGATTGGTTCCCTCGCCGACGCCCCGGCCAGAGCTGCCTTGGGCGCCGGGCTGGTGGTGGGGGAGGATGCGGCCTTTGGCCGGAACGGAACCGTACCTGTCAGCCTGGTGGAACCGCACCCGGTCCTCCAGCGCCTGCACGAGGACCTCGTCGGTGTGGTGACAGACATGGACGGCAGGATCCTGACGCCGCGCCACACCCTGAGCGGCTACCGCCCTCACGTCTCCCACCATGGCACGGCAGGACCGGATGCCAGGCGCCTCCACCCGGGGGACGACGTCGTGCTTGACCGGATCGCGCTGGTGGATATGGCGCCGGACGGTGACCACACCATCCGGCGCATCCTCCGGCTCTGGAGCCGGCAGCCGGAAACCGGCTAGGCGATAACCCCGTCCACCAGTGCCTTGGCCTCGGCCTGCACCTGCCTGAGGTGCTCCTCGCCCCTGAAGGACTCAGCGTAGATCTTGTAGACGTCCTCGGTACCGGACGGGCGGGCGGCGAACCAGGCGTTTTCCGTGACCACCTTGAGCCCGCCGATGGACGCGCCGTTGCCCGGTGCCTCGGTCAGCTTGGCAACAATCGCCTCGCCGGCGAGTTCAGTGGCAGTGACGTCCGACGGCGAGAGCTTGCCGAGTGCCGCCTTCTGCTCACGGGTGGCAGCGGCGTCGATCCTGGCATAGACCGGAGCACCGAACTGGTCCGTCAGGCCCTTGTACAGCTGCGACGGCGACTGGCCCGTCACAGCTTTAATCTCCGAGGCCAGCAGGGCGAGCAGGATGCCGTCCTTGTCCGTGGTCCAGACGCTGCCGTCCTTTTTGTTGAAGGAGGCGCCGGCCGATTCTTCGCCGCCGAAGGCGCCCTCGCCGGAGAGCAGGCCGGGCACGAACCACTTGAAGCCGACCGGCACTTCCACCAGCTTGCGGCCCAGGCTATCGGCCACGCGGTCGATGATGGAGGAGGACACCAGGGTCTTGCCCACCACGGAGTCCGGGTTCCAGCCGCTGCGGTTCCGGTACAGGTAGTCAATGGCAACCGCAAGGTAGTGGTTCGGATTCATCAGCCCGCCATCGGGGGTGACGATGCCGTGCCGGTCGGCGTCCGCATCGTTGCCGGTGGCGACATCAAACGCTGAACCGCCGTCAGACATGCGCTTGATCAGGGACGCCATGGCGGCCGGCGATGAGCAGTCCATCCGGATCTTTTCGTCCCAGTCCAGGGTCATGAATGCCCACTGCGGATCCACCGTGGGGTTTACCACGGTGAGGTTCAGGTGGTGGCGTTCGCCGATCTCGCCCCAGTAGTCCACCGCCGCGCCGCCCATGGGGTCCGCGCCGATCCGGACACCGGCGTCGCGGATGGCATCCAGGTTCAGGACCGAGGGGAGATCGTCCACATAGCTGCTGAGGAAGTCGAATTTGCCGGTGGTGTCCGCGGCCAGCGCGTCTGCCAACGGAATGCGCTTCACTCCGCGCAGGTCATTCTCAAGCAGCTCGTTGGCGCGGTTGGCGATCCAGCCTGTGGCGTCCGAATCGGCGGGGCCGCCGTGCGGGGGGTTGTACTTGAAGCCGCCGTCGGCCGGCGGGTTGTGGCTGGGGGTGACCACGATGCCGTCTGCCTGCGGGGCGGCGGGTCCGGCATTGCGGTTGTAGGTGAGGATCGCGTGGCTCAGGGCCGGGGTGGGGGTGTAGCCGTGGCGGGCGTCGATGAGGACCTGGACGCCGTTGGCCGCAAGCACCTCCAGTGCGGAATTCTGTGCCGGCTCGCTCAGTGCGTGCGTGTCCTTGGCCAGGAACAGCGGTCCGCTGACGCCCTGCGCCGAGCGGTATTCAACGATGGCCTGCGTGATGGCAACGATGTGTTTCTCGTTGAAGGATGCCTTGAGGCTGGAGCCGCGGTGCCCCGAGGTCCCGAACACCACCCGTTGGCCTGGTTCACCCATGTCCGGGGTGAGGTCGTAATACGCGTCAAGGAGCGCAGTGATGTCAACAAGGTCCTGGGGTTGGGCAACTGTACCCGCGCGGCTAGCCATGGCACCAGCATGCCAGAACCTCGCTGGAGTCAAAACGACCCGCCCGGAATCGGGTCACCTGTGACGGAGCCGCGTCATGAACCGCGGGTCGTCAACCAAGTAGCCAACCTGAGTACAGGCTCCACAAAGTACTTATATACCGGCGCCTTAGTGCCCTGTTACTTTCGAAAAATCCGGAAGACCATCCGCAAGCAAAGGACGACGGCGGCCCGCCGCCATCGTCCCTCCGGCAGGGAAGCAGGGACGCCATGGGGGCAGCAGACGGGGCAGCCGAGCAGTCCAGGCTGGCTGCTGAAAGGGTTGCCAGGCTCAAGCGCCGGCTCGACCAGGCCGAGCATGCCACGAAGGCGTGGGATGCGGGGGCAGTAAGCGAGCGGGTGGTTGCTGACAAGCTGAGCGAGCTGGTTCCCCGCGGCTGGTATGTGCTGCACGACGTGCACTGGCCCGGGCGTCCGAAAGCCAACCTGGACCACGTCCTGGTGGGTCCCGGCGGCGTGGTGGTGGTGGATACCAAGAACTGGACCGGCGAGGTGCGGGTTGCGTCCGGGGTGCTGTGGCAGGGCCGTTACGCACGGACCCAGGCGGTGGAAGGCGCGCTGGCCCAATGCGCCGCGGTTGCCTCCGTGGTTTCCCCGCCACACCGGCGGCTGGTCCGTCCCCTCATCTGCATGGTCGCGCAGCCGGACCTCTTCGGCATCACCAGCTCCGATGTCGCGGTCGCCGGTGCCCGGCGCCTGGTGGGGGCCATCGAGTCGCTGCCGCCCGTTTTGGATCAGCAGGCCGTGGTGGGCTTGTACGCGCACCTGGGCCAGGAGCTGACGCATGAGCAGGAGGCCGGCATCACTGCGTTCCGGCATGTCCGCCCGGGGACCGTGGTGCGGCCGGCAGGAGGGCTGCCGCCGGGGGCGCCGAAAGAGCCGGGAAGTTCACGTCCCGGCGGCGGCCAGGATCCTGCGCCCAGGGGAAACGTCGCAGGCCGCAGTGGAAGCTCAGCCCAGCCGCGGACCAGCGGAAGCGGAGCAGGAGCAGGGGCACGGAAGGACCGGAAGGTCAAGGCCCACCAGCATGCGGGCACCAGCGCGGGACGCCTGGCGCTGCTCGCCGCTTTCGTCATTCTCGCCGTTTATATCCTGCCCTATTGGGGACGCTAGCCCCGCGGAGGGCTTTCGATGGAGGCTGCTTCCGGCCCGACCCGGAGGGTGCCGGGCGGAGGTGCGCCCTGCTGGCCTGGCGGACAGTCGCAGTGATGCGGTTGAGCCGCTCGGAGTCCAGTGTCCAGGCCTGCCAGTAGAGGGCAACGTCCTCGTGTGTGTCCTCCAGCCGGACAAGGGACCCTTTGGCGATCTCCCCGGTGAGCTGCAGTTCGGGGATCATTCCCCATCCAAGTCCGGCCCTGACGGCTGCGATGAAGCCTTCCGAGGAGGGGACCGTGTGCGTGGGAGGAGGCTTTTCGATGCCTTTGGAGGCAAGGAGCCGGCGCTGCAAATCATCCTTGGCGTTGAACTTCAGCACAGGCATGGCGGCCCAGTCCGGGCCCTCGGACGTACTGAACCGCTGATGAAGTCCGGCGGCAGCCAGCGGGATGTACCGCATGTGCCCCAGCAGCTCCACCCGGCAGCCGCTCACCGGCACGGGATCCGAGGTTACGGCTCCCATCACTTCACCTTCACGAAGGAGCTGGCTGCTGTAGCCCTGGTCCTCCACATGGAGGTCTATTGTGGTGTCGTCCCAGCCGGCGGCCTCGCCGAGGACAGGGACGAACCAGGTGGCCAGCGAATCCGCGTTGACGGCCACCGGAAGGTGCGTCCGGGATGACCGGCCGCTTCCTAACGCGCTCGAGGTCTCGGCTTCAAGGACCTGCACCTGCCGCGCCATGCGCAGCAGAAGCATACCGGCCTCGGTAGCGCTGCACGGCAGCCGGCGGCGCACCAGGACCTGACCCACGGAAGCTTCCAGTGCCTTGATGCGCTGGCTTACGGCGGAGGGGGTGATCCGCAAAGCGTCTGCTGCAGCCTCGAAAGTTCCCTCGTCGATCACCGCGGTAAGTGCTTTCAGGTGGTCAAGGTTCATGAAGCAACTCTAATGGAGGCGAACAATCCGTTATTTGTCTTCATTCTGGGGCGGGATTACCGTCAGAAGCATGATGACCGTATGGGCCACCGGCCTGCTGACCGGCCTGGCACTGATCGTGGCGATCGGGGCGCAGAACGCCTTCGTGCTGCGCCAGGGAATCCGGCGGGAACACGTCGGTGCCGTGGTGGCCGTGTGCATGGCCGGTGATGCTGCGCTGATCCTTGGCGGCACCGCCGGCATCGGGGCCCTGGTCACCCAGTTTCCCGAGGCCTTGGAGGTGCTGCGCTGGGGCGGGGCTGCTTACCTGCTGTGGTGGGCGGTGCGATCCTTTATCTCCGCATCTAAGCCTTCCTCGCTGGCAGAACAGCCCCCGAAATCGAAGAACTCCGTGATCGCCAGTGCAGTCGCGCTGACCTTCCTGAACCCCCACGTCTACCTGGACACTGTGGTGCTGTTGGGCAGCCTCGCGAATCAGCAGGGCGCCGGCGCGCGCTGGATCTTCGCAAGCGGAGCCGTGACCGGCAGCGTGCTCTGGTTTTCGGCGCTGGGTTATGGGGCACGCACCTTGGCGGGAGTCCTCAGCAGTCCGGGCACCTGGCGCTGGGTGGACGTTGCCATCGGCGTGCTGATGCTCGTCCTCGCCACCAGATTGGTTATGCACTGACCGGTTCGGGACCCGCCGTTCACCGGTAGGCTGGGAAGCAAAATCCTAGGGGGAAACCTTGACTGACCAGCCTTCCCAGCGCCCGGAGTACCCGGGGGCCAATTCCCCGGGCGGGGACCAGCGGCCCGGCACACCGCCGTCGGGCTATGAACCACCCCGCTTCGTCCCGCCATACGGCTCAGAAGCTTCCCAGCAGCCTCCCGCCGGCCGCGGTGCCTATGACCAGGGCAACCAATACGGCGGGGGACAGTACAGCGGAAGCCGATATGGCGGCAGCCCCTACTCCCAGCCTGCAGCCCCTTACGGGCAGCCGGCCTACTACGGCATGCCCGCCGAGCCCAAGACGCTGAGCATCGCCAGCATGGTCTGCGGCATCGCCTCCGTGATCATGGGCTGGCTGCTTCTTCCGCAGATCGCTGCGATCGTGACGGGCCACATGGCCCTCAAGCGGGAGCCCTCCGGAAAGGGTATGTCCATTACCGGCCTGGTCCTCGGCTACCTGTGCCTGCTCGGTTACGGGGCGTTCTGGCTGCTGCTCATAATCGGGCTGGCGTACGCCGGCTCCACGGCAACCTACGGGTACTGACCCGGATTTCGAAGCGCCGGCAACACAACACCGGCAATCACAACCCTGGCGACCCAAGACGGCGGCCCGCCGAATGGTCGCCGCGCGGGCCGCCGTCGTCTTTCCTTAGGGCCCCTGGCGGAGCAGCTCCACATCCGAAACGAGCTCGATGTGGGCCAGCATGGCCTCAGCTGCCCCTTCGGCATCCTGGGACCTGATGGCATCCGCAATCTTGCGGTGGGAGGCCAAGGACTGCTCTGGCCTGCCCGGCTGGCCCAGTGACTCCATCCTTGTCTCAAGGATCATCTCGGCAATGAACGCCATAAGCTGCGCCAGCACTGACGAGTGTGCCGCCGCCGTGACGGCCTGATGGAACAGCTCATCACCGCGGGTGCCGCGGTCGCCGTCATTAATCTCGCGTGACATGACGTCCAGGGCCTCGTCTATTGCCTTGAGGTCTTCGTCCGTACGCCTGGCAGCGGCGAGCGCTGCAAGCTTTACCTCCAGGGTGCTGCGTGCTTCCACAATTTCCGGCAGCCGGCTTCGGTGCTCGCGCAGCCCCTTGATCACGGAAGCGACACTGGGGCGGCGCGCAAGAACGGCACCCGTACCGTGCTGCACATCGATGACGCCCAGGACCTCAAGGGCAACCAGGGCCTGGGCCAGGGTGGCCCGGGAGACGCCGAGGCGCTCCGCAAGGTCCCGTTCAGCGGGCAGGAGGTCACCCGGCCCCAGCCGGGCGGACTCGATGTAGGCCAGGATCTGCTCAACCAGCTGCTCGTAAAGCCGCGGCCGTGCGACTCGCTCCAGTCCCAGCCGTGATGTCTTCTCCACAAAAGCCCTCACTTTGTTGTCGATCTTCCAAGAATACAGGGAGCTGCTATTGACATACAGACTCACACTCTAGGAGGCTAGGCCAGTGGTCCACTGCCGGGGAAGATGCTTCCGTAAACCTTCGTCCCGGCCGCCTACCAACTCAGAAAAGGAACCAGCATATGAGCAGAGCTCACCATCCCCAAGGTCCGCTGGCCGGACACACGGTCGTTGACCTGAGCCGGGCCCTGGCCGGCCCGCATGCCGGCATGATGCTGGCGGACCTGGGCGCCCGTGTCATCAAGGTGGAGAATCCCGGTGCCGGGGACGATACCCGCGGCTGGGGTCCACCGTTTGTCGGCCCGGAAAACGACCTTCAGTCCACGTACTTCATGTCCTGCAACCGCAACAAGGAGTCCATCAGCCTGGACCTGAAGAGCGGGGAGGGCCAGGCCGTGTTGCGGGGGCTGCTGGAGCGGGCCGACGTGGTGATCGAGAACTTCCGCCCCGGCGTCATGGACCGGCTGGGCTTCCCGATGGCCGCCATGCACGAACTCAACCCCCGGCTGGTGATCCTGTCCATCACCGGCTTCGGCCACGACGGGCCCGAGTCGCAGCGCAGCGGCTACGACCAGATCCTCCAGGGCGAGGCGGGCCTGATGTCCCTCACCGGCTCCGGGCCGGACGATCCCCAGCGGGTGGGCGTCCCCATTGCCGACCTGCTGGCCGGCATGAACGGGGCGTTCGGTGTACTGGCGGCGCTGGTGGAACGTGACCGGACCGGCCACGGCCAGGTGGTGCGCACCTCGCTGCTGGCATCGCTGATCGGGGTCCACGCCTTCCAGGGCACCCGCACCACGGTGGCGGGGGAAGTTCCACAGGCGCAGGGCAACCACCACCCTTCCATCGCCCCCTACGGGCTGTTCGCATGCAAGGACGGCAGCGTCCAGATCAGCGTCGGCAGCGAAAAGCTGTGGTCCTCCTTCGCGGCCGCGTTCGCCCTGGATCCCGCCGCACCCGGCTTTGCCAGCAACGCGGAAAGGGTGCGGAACCGCGCCGGGGTGATTGCCGCCGTCGAACGCGTCTTTGCCGGTTATGGCGCCGCGGAACTGCTGCAAAAGCTGAACGACGCCGGGATCCCGGCCGGGAAGGTCCGCTCGCTGGATGAGGTGTACGCCTGGGAACAGGTGGCGTCACAGGGCCTGGTGGTGGAGGTGGACCACCCGCTGCTCGGCAAAGTCAGCCTGCCCGGCCCCCCGCTGCGGTTCTTTGCCCCGGGCGGCGCCGCAGAAACCACCGTTACAGAGCATGTGGCCCCGCCGCTTCTGGACGCCGATGGGGAGTCCATTCGGGAATGGCTGGGCCTGACCGCTGCCGCGGGGGCGAAATAGCATGCCGACCACCGAAAAGCTGCGGCACCTCAGCGCCGCTGAACTGCTGGGCAGCGTGGTGGACGAGGGGTCCTTCACCTCCTGGGACACCCCGGCGCAGGAACCGGCGCTGTCCGAAGAGTACGCCCGGGACCTGGCCAGGGCGCGGGAACGGAGTGGAACGGACGAATCCGTCATCACCGGCGCCGGCCTCATCCGCGGCCGCCGGGTGGCAGTGATCGTCAGCGAATTTTCTTTCCTGGCGGGATCCATCGGCCACGCCGCGGCGGAGCGGATCGTGGCCGCCGTGGAACGGGCCACTGCCGAAGGGCTGCCGCTGCTGGCCGGTCCGGCATCCGGCGGCACGCGCATGCAGGAGGGCACTCCCGCATTCCTGTCCATGGTGAAGATCACCGGCGCGGTGAGGGCGCACCGGCAGGCCGGCCTTCCCTACCTGGTCTATCTGCGCCATCCCACCACCGGCGGTGTGATGGCCTCGTGGGGATCCCTGGGGCACATCAACGTGGCGGAACCCGGCGCGTTGCTGGGTTTTCTGGGACCCCGGGTCTACGAAGCCCTGCACGGGGAAGCATTCCCCGGCAACGTACAGGTGGCGGAGAACCTGTTCCACAAAGGGCTGATCGACGGGGTGGTGGAGCCGGCAGATCTTGCCGGCCTGGTGGGCAGGGCGCTGGATATCCTGGTGCCCCCCGTGGATGTGTCGCCCGGGCCGGACGTTGTGCCTGCCGCACCGCCCACGCTGTCTGTCCGGCCCGCTGCCGTGGATGCCTGGACGTCGATCGAGATTTCACGCCGGCCGCGGCGGCCGGACCTGCGCCAGCTTCTTAGATACGGCGCCACCGACGCCCTGCCGCTGAACGGGACCGGGCAGGGGGAGAAGGACCCCGGGCTGCTGCTGGCGCTGGCCCGCTTCGGGAGCCAGTCCTGCATTGTCCTGGGACATGCCCGCCCGCTGCGGAAGGATGCGGCCGGGATGGGCCCGGGGTCGCTGCGGGAGGCGCGGCGCGGCATGAAACTCGCGGAGGAATTGCGGCTGCCGCTGCTCACGGTCATTGACACCGCAGGTGCAGCCCTCTCCCAGGAAGCGGAAGAGGGCGGCCTGGCAGGCGAAATCGCGCGCTCCCTGCACGAGCTGATCGGGTTGGAATCGCCGTCGGTCTCGGTACTGCTGGGCCAGGGGGCCGGGGGAGGGGCGCTTGCGCTGTTGCCCGCCGACCGGACCATCGCCGCCCAGCACAGCTGGCTTTCCCCGTTGCCTCCCGAGGGTGCGAGCGCCATCGTACACCGCACCACCGCCTTTGCCCCGGCCATGGCCCAGGCGCAGGGGGTAAACGTGGCATCGCTCTACGCCAACGGACTGGTGGACCACATCGTGGATGAACGGAATGACGCTTCGCTGGAGCCGCGCCAATTCTGCGTAAGGATGGCCAGCGCCATCGAGTACGAACTGGGGTCAGTTACCGGGGTGCCCGTGGCCGAACTGGTGGCATCGCGGGCAGGAAAATACCGCAACCTCGGCGGTATCTGACCTTTTCCGCCAGCTGCCTGCCCGGTCGGTTGCTACCCGCGCCGGTCCCCTGTTGGTGGTGCTGATGGCTTGCCCCGGCGCGGCTGCTGCTTCTGCTCCATTACCGTCGCTTTGGTGCCCGCGCGCGGCGTGCGTTGGCACGGAGCTGAAGGATGCGTGCGCCGCCGGCCGCGGCCACCAGGACTCCGCCCGTCACGCTGGCGATAAACAGCGCCATGCCCAGCGGTAAGGCTCCTTCGAATCCCATGAACTGCACCAGCACCTGGTCCTGGTTCTGCAGGATAAAGACGATCAACAGGATCAGCAGGACCAGGGACGCCACAACAGCGGCCCAGACCACGCCGGCACGCGTCACCTTCGGCTCATCGGCTGATGCGGGCGCAGCGGCGGGGGCGGAGTCTGTGGGCCGCGTCTTCGGGGTCCCTGTACGGTCAGCTCGTGAAGTCCCACTGTTGCCGGGTTCCGGCTGCCCCTCAGGCCCAGGCGTGTACTTACCAGCATTCATTCACGTCCCCTTCCAGGATGCTAAGCATGCTTATGATCCCACCTTAGCGGCAGGCTTCCGGCTTGCACAACGCCATGCCAGTTGTGCTGGCGGTCCGGTATGCCTGCCCGCGCCCGCCGTCGTTACTTCACCCGCTTTCGGTCCCCACAACTGTCCATCTGATAATGGTGCCGTCCGGGGCGGTGAGGATCCTTCGGCAAGTGCACCCTCGACAGGACGTAGGACCTGACCTTCCAGGCATGTGTCCACGCCCAGTCGGCGGCGCCCGCGTCCCAACACAGCGGAAGGGCCCCGGGGGAGGCCCTTCCCTGGATTTCGACCCTGTGCCATACCGGGGCGGGGTCAGACCCTTTCCTTGCTTTGTTCGGCGGAGGGCGTGCGGGGCCTTGGCGTCCTGCGCCAGTTGGGGAAGGCCCAGAACGTGTAATCCTGTGCCTTGACCTGCTCCTCCCGGGTCTCCACCGGGGTCTCCTGCTTGGCTTCAGGCTGGCGCTCAGTTTCCTTCTTGATGCCCCAACCGAAGTCTTTGCTGGATGAATAGCACATCACAGACCTCCTCATAGTGACTGCCCTTTAATCGTCCTCCCGATCCGTTCAGGAGTCGACACCCCCAGGCAATCCAACCTTCACCGTCCGGTACCCGATCGCTTACGGGACGTCCGCGGCTGTGGCTTCGGCCTCCTGGGGGCCTTGAAAATCGCAGGGGCCCTGGTGGCGGAGTGGAAGGAGGCAGGTCCTGCCCGTTGGAAGGTGCACCAGCGCACAACGGCCGGTTTTTGCCACATCTTCACGGACAGTGGCATTGCTCAGGTCCGGCCGGGCATTTTCACCCCGCCCGGCAGCAGGGACTTCGGCACGGCTTGGGGATTCAGCATTCATCAGGGCAACTCCTCGTCGAGCATGGGCTATATGGAGGATGCAAGGCGGTACCGCCTTAAAAAGTCTGTGCCCGCCAGGTTACGGGAGGGTTAAAGGCGTATTAGGGGCCGGTCAACAGGCGTCCTGCTAGTAGCCCAGCTGATGGGCCAGTTGCAGCAGGAGGGCCTCCGAGCCAACGGGACCAACCATCTGGATCCCCATCGGAAGCCCGCGGCCGGGTGCGCCACCGGTCCAATGCACCGGAATGCTGATCGCAGGCAGGCCGCACACGTTGACCATGGAGGACCAGGGCGCGTATTCGCACTGTTTCCGGTAGTCGCCGTCGGCATCCCCGGGCCACTGGGTTGAGGGCCAGCGTTCATCGCCGTGGCCCGTCCCGGTGAACCAGCCCACCGGACGCGGGGTCTGCGCCAGCGCAGGCATCAGCAGCAGGTCCCACTGCGCGTACTGCGCTGCCGTGTCCTGCTGGAACCGCCGGAGGAACCCAAGCGCTTCGGCAAGTTTCGCGGGGCTGCGCTGCTGGGCGCGCCGGCGGAAGGTGCGGGTCAGCGGGGCAAGCAGAGCTTCCCGGTGGGGGCTGATCCTTGCAGTGCCCACCCCGGCGGTCCAGGCCGTAGTAAAGGCATCCGGATACCGGTTGTCGTAGCGGATGCTTGCTCGGTGACCTTGTGCCCCGCATGCTTCAGCAGCTTCTCCCCGGCCTCGAGGGCATCCAGGGCCTCCTGCTCCAGGGTAAAGGGAAACGTGCTGGACCAGGGGCTGTCCAGGGTGACGCCGATCCGCAGCGGCGGTGGCTCCTGGGCCACGGTTTTCAAATATGCTGCCCCGGGCACCATGGCATCCATCATCAGTGCGGCGTCGGCGGCGCTGCGGGCCAGGGGACCGGGCACCACCAGCCTGGCGGGGTCGCCCTGGCTTTCCCCGGCGGGCACCAGGCCGCGGCCCGGCTTCAACCCGACCAGTCCGCAGGCCGCCGCAGGGATGCGGACCGAGCCGCCGCCGTCGGTCCCCGGGGCGAAGGGAAGCAGGCCCCCTGCCACCGCTGCCGCGCTGCCACCGGAGGAACCGCCGGAGCTCCTGCTCAGGGCATGGGGATTGCGCGACGGCGGTGCAATGCGGTTTTCGCTGTAGGCCGTCAGTCCGAATTCGGGAACCTGGGTCTTTCCCAGGGAGATCACGCCTGCTTCCCTGAGGAGCGCCACCAGCGGGCCGTCAACGGGCGCGGGCTTGTGCTCCAGGGCCGCACTGCCGTGGGTGGTCGCAACGCCGGCCACGTCGGTGAGGTCCTTGAAGGCCAGCGGCATGCCGTGAAGGATGGGGAGCCCGCCGGCCGCAGTCCGGGAGTGCAGGGCGTCTGCCTCGCGCGCCTGCTGGACAGCCTGCTCTGCCGTGACGGTTACGAATGCGCCCAGTAAGGGATTGTGCTGCTCCACCCTGGCCAGGAAGTGCGCGGCGGCGTCCCTTGCTGACACTTCGCCCTTCTGCAGGGCGTCCCTCAGTGCGACGGCGGACAGTTCGTGAATCTCTGCCGGCATGTGTCCTCCTCAGGGTTCCTTAGAAAGCGTAACTTGCCAGGCGGCCGGACCTGCCGGGGGTGGAAGTACTAGGCTTAACGCTGAATTCGATCCGCCACGAACAGGACTTCCCATGAGTGATTTCGATACCGTTCCCGTCCATGACATCCCCGCCGACGCCGTGATTGTGGACGTCCGGGAGGACTACGAATGGGTGGCCGGCCATGCCGAAGATGCCGTCCACATTCCCATGGACCAGATTCCAACGCGACTGGATGAACTTGACCCGGACGAGGACCTGTACATCATCTGCCGCACCGGAGGCCGTTCCTTCCGTGTGGCGCAGTGGTTGACCGGCCAGGGATACACGGCCATCAACGTGGCCGGCGGCATGGACCAGTGGTTGGAGCTCGGCAAACCCCTCGTCTCGGACAACGGCCTCAAGCCGATCGTCCTCTGATGTCCGGCCACGCCGTCACCTACGCCTTCCTCGGTCCTGAGGGGACTTTTACCGAAGCAGCCCTGCTGCAGGTGCCGGACGCGCTGCAGGCCATCCGCCTCCCGGCATCGAACGTCAACGCTGCCTTGGACCTTGTGCGGGATGCTTCGGCTGACGCGGCCATGGTTCCCATCGAGAACTCGGTGGAGGGCGGCGTGACCGCCACCCTCGACGCCATAGCCGGCGGGCAGGAGCTGCGGATCATCCGGGAGGTCCTGGTGCCCATCAGCTTCGTCCTGGTGGCCCGTCCCGGCGTGCGGCTGGCCGGCGTGCGGAGGGTGTCAACACACGGTCACGCCTGGGCGCAGTGCCGCCTATGGATGGACGCCAACATTCCCGCGGCAGAATACGTCCCCGGTTCCTCCACCGCCGCCTCGGCCATGGGCCTGCTGGACGATGACTGCCACTACGATGCTGCCATCTGCGCGCCGCTGGTGGCCCGGGAGCAGCCCGGCCTGTCCGTTCTTGCGGAAAACATCGGCGACAACCCCGGCGCGGTGACCCGCTTCATCCTGGTCAGCCGCCCGGGCCAACTGCCGGAGCGGACGGGCGCGGACAAGACCACGGTTGTGGTTCCACTCCCGGAAGACCGCCCGGGCGCCCTCATGGAAATCCTGGACCAGTTCGCCACCCGTGGCGTGAACCTGAGCCGGATCGAATCCCGCCCCACCGGGCAGTACCTGGGCCACTACTTTTTCAGCATTGACGCCGACGGCCACGCAGGTGACGCGCGGGTGGCGGATGCCCTCGCCGGCCTGCACCGCATCAGCCCCAACACCCGCTTCCTGGGCTCATATCCCCGTGCAGACATGCAGGGAACAGCAGTGGAAGCGCACACTTCGGACGAGGCATTCGCGGCGGCAAGGTCATGGGTGGCTTCCATACTCCGGCCGGAATCCGCGGCCGTGGAAAGCGCTTCCGCCACTTCGCCAACAGCGTAGGTAAATGCCGCTTCGGGTACTTCCCGGGGCTGTGGACAATGCGTATGCTTGCTTGATCCACATGGGGGATGGCCCCTAACGAAGGGAGCGGGTCATGACTACCAGCAGCACCGACAACGACGGCCAGGGGATGATCGTCAACCCCCGGCCCACTGCCGATAACCAGGACTGGGACGGCGACGATGCAGACCGGGCTGACCGCCTGCGCTTCGAAGAGGAGCAGGCCATGATCCGCGAACAGTCCGAGGCCCGCGCTGCCGCTAAGGCCGCAGCCCAGGCTGCGAAGGAAGCCAACGCCTGACCAGCCCGGTGCGGAGCCCTCCCTGGATATCCGCCTGCGCGCTGCCCAGTAGCTCCTGCCCGTCCTGGATCTGACCCTTGACCCGGATCAGCAGCGAACGGGGATCCACCTGGACTGTGAGCCGGGTGGCCTCACCTGATGTGTCGCCGTCGAGCTGGGTGGGCATAGGTTCCGGGCACCTGATGACCACCCTGCCGGACCGGTATACGGTCATGACGGGCAATTTTCCGGTGTGCTTGAACATGATCTTCACGTACATCAGCAGCCACCCCAGGGCGCTGCGGGGGCTCATCACCACCACATCCAGCATGCCGTCGTCGATCATGGCCTGGGGAATGAAGTCAATGCCGCCGGGCACCAGGCCGCAGTTGGCAAAAAGGACACTGCGGATGTTCCGGACCTGTTCAGGACTGCCGTCCAGTGAGATCGATATCTTCTTCCGCCGGCCGGGGAGGTGCCGCATGCCCGCCTCTGTGTAGGCAAGCCAGCCAACAGCCTTTTTCAGGCCCGCGTTCGTGTCAGCGAGCACCTCGGCGTCCATGCCGATGCCTGCAATCACCAGGAAAACATGCTCGGAGGAGTGCCCGGTGCGGGAGTTCTCGATCCCCATCCGGGCAGTGTCGATGAAGCGCTGCCGCCCAAAGAGCGCTGTACGGACATTCCCATGCAGGTCATTGACGTCCAGGTCCACGTTCCTCGCCAGGAGGTTGCCCGTTCCCAGTGGAATCAGACCCATGGCCACTCCGGTGTGGGTAAGGGACTCGGCCACCACCCGCACCGTGCCGTCGCCGCCGCCCACCAGGACGACGTCGGGCTTGTGCGCCAGGGCGTCCTGCACCTGGGAGAAGCCGGGGTCCTCCAGTGTTGTCTCGAAAAAGACGGGCTCATCCCAGCCGGCCGTCAGGCAGGCGCGCTGGATGGTCGCCTTCGCTTCAGCCGAGCGTGCCTTGACCGGGTTGAGGATCACGGCCACCCGCTGCTCTATGAGCCCGGAATCCTGCGCGTCCCCGCCCATCGCGCTGCGGACGTGCAGGGCCTTGAGCCGGCGCACGCCCCACCAGCTCGAGACCGCGAAGGCAAGCGCCACCGCAATCAGGAGGTAGAGAATCAGGTCGCTCATGGTGCTTCAACAGTAGTCCCGCCCAAGGCGGACAAATCCGGCGCGCCCCGCACAGCCCGCCGTCCTGCAAGGTATTGGATACCCTTATGTGGTGATCGACGTAAAAGACCTCAGCGAAAACCCGGACAAGTTCCGTGCCAGCCAGCGCGCCCGCGGCGCCGACGAATCAGTGGTGGACGCGATCATCGCCGCGGATTCCGCCCGCCGTGCAGCGCTGATCCGCTTCGAAAACCTCCGGGCCGAGCAGAATGCTTTCGGCAAAAAAGTGGCGCAGGCCAAGGGTGACGAAAAGCAGGCCCTGCTGGCCGAGGTCAAGGAACTGGCCAACTCCGTCAAGGCGGCGTCTGCCGAAGCCGATGCCGCGCAGACGAAGCAGGAAGAACTCCTGCGCACTATTCCGAACCTTATCGAGGACGGCGTTCCCGCAGGCGGCGAGGACGACTACGTGGTGGTCAAGACCGTCGGAACGCCCCGGGAATTCACGGACTTCGAGCCGAAGGACCACCTGGAAATCGGTGAGCTGATCGGCGCCATCGATATGGAGCGCGGCGCGAAAGTGTCCGGGGCCCGCTTCTACTTCCTCCGCGGCGTGGGGGCCCGGCTGGAGATGGCCCTGCTCCAGATGGCCATGGACCAGGCCATTGAGGCGGGGTTTGTCCCGATGATAACGCCCACTCTGGTGCGTCCGGAGACCATGCAGGGCACGGGTTTCGACGTAAAGCACGACGCCGAGATCTACCGCCTCGCCGAAGACGACCTTTACCTGGTGGGCACCTCGGAGGTTGCCCTCGCCGGGTACCACGCCGACGAAATCCTCGACTTCTCCAAGGGCCCCATCCGGTACGCCGGCCAGAGCTCCTGCTACCGGCGTGAGGCCGGCTCGCACGGCAAGGACACCCGCGGCATCATCAGGGTCCACCAGTTCAACAAGGTGGAGATGTTCATTTACACCACCGTTGAAGAGGCGGCCGCCGAGCACCAGCGCCTGCTGGCCTGGGAAGAGGAGATGCTGGCCAAGTGCGAGCTTCCCTACCGCGTGATCGACACCGCCGCAGGCGATCTCGGCACCTCCGCCGCACGGAAGTACGACTGCGAGGCGTGGGTCCCCACCCAGGCCGCCTACCGCGAGCTGACGTCCACCTCCAACTGCACCACGTTCCAGGCCCGCCGCCTGAACATCCGTGAGCGTGTGGTGAATGAGGCCGGGGCCGCCAAGGGCACCCGGACCGTAGCCACCCTGAACGGTACCCTGGCCACCACCCGCTGGATCGTGGCGCTGCTGGAACACCACCAGAATGCCGACGGCTCGGTCAACGTGCCCAAGGCCCTGCAGAAGTACCTGGGCGGCCTCGAGGTCCTCCCGGTCCTGTAGGTTACTGCACCGCTATACAGGAAATCCCCGTCACATGGTCAATTTCCCCGGCAACGCCGAGGGAAGTCGTCCATGCGACGGGGATTTTCGCGTTGTGGTCCCAGCCGCGGAGGGGCATGCGGACACACAGGATTTACCGGGTGTTCCACAATTGTGTGGCGCGCGTCCTAGCGCCGGTGCGGGTCGTCTGGTTCACTATGTGAATGACAACGCTGACTGAAACCTCAGTCGCCGGCAACGATGACCGGCGAGAGATCGAAAACGACAACGTAAACCAGAAGCTCATGGTCGCCCTGGATGTAGACGGCACCCTGGTGGACCACGACGGCCACATGTCGCCGGCCGTCCGCGAGGCGGCGCAGGCAGTAGTAGCCGCCGGGCATGAGGTCATGATTGCCACCGGCCGCTCCCTCAACGCCATGCTGCCCATCCTTGAGAATATCGGGATTGAACGCGGCTATGCGGTGTGCTGCAACGGGGGCGTGACACTGCGGCTCAACCCGGAATTCGAAAACGGCTATGAGGTTCTCCATAAGGCCACCTTCGACCCCGCTCCTGCCCTTCGGGCCCTCCGGGAACGGCTTCCGTCCGCCAAATACGCGTTGGAAGATGAGGACGGTAACTTCCTGTCCACGGAACGCTTCCAGGACGCAAGCTTCGGCGTCGAGGCCGTGGGTGTGGACTTCCACACCATGCTCGAATCCACAGCCGTGCGTGTAGTGGTGTTCAGCACCGAAAACACTCCGGAGGAGTTCAATGAGGCGATCGAGCAGATCGGCCTTGCCGGCGTCACATACTCGGTGGGCTGGACCGCGTGGCTGGACATCGCCGCTGCCGGCGTGACCAAGGCCAGCGCCCTGGAAAGCCTGCGTAGCCGCCTCGGCATTGAACCGCACCTGACGGTGGCTGTCGGAGACGGCCGCAACGACATCGAGATGCTCGGCTGGGCGGGACGGGGCGTGGCCATGGGCCAGGCCCCGGAGGAAGTCATTGCCGCCGCGGACGAGGTCACCCATTCGGTGTTCGACGACGGCGCCGCCCACGTGTTGCGCAGCCTGCTGTAAGCGGGGCGGAGTCTCTAGTTCCTTTAGCTTCGTGGGCAGCGCTCGCTGCCTGCGTTATTTTGGCCGGCCTGGCCATCTTCCGCCCTCGGGCAGAATGGAAAGCATGACCCTTACCACCTTCGCCCTCATCCGCCATGGCCAGACTGACTGGAACGCCGAGCGCCGGCTGCAGGGGTCCACCGACATTCCGCTGAACGACGTCGGCCGGGCCCAGGCGCGCGACGCCGTCGCTGTCTTGTCCGGCTACGAATGGGACGCCATTGTGTCCTCGCCCTTGAGCCGGGCCGCTGAAACGGCAGACCTGATCGCCGAAGGGCTTGGACTGAACGACGTGCGCCGCGTCCCGGAGCTCACCGAGCGCAGCTTCGGGCCGGCTGAGGGGATGCAGGACGGGCCCGAGCTGGATGCCCTGCGCATTCCGGGTGGGTTCCGCGGTGCTGAAAGCGAGGACGAGGCAGCCGGCAGGGGACTGGCCGCCTTGGAGGCACTTGCCGAGGAGTTCAGCGGCCGCAAGCTTCTCGTCGTCGCCCACGGAACGCTGCTCCGCGTGAGCCTCAGCCGCGCCGTGGGGAGCACCCTGAAGAGCATCGACAACGCCGTACTCAACCTGGCCCACCACCATGCGATTGACGGCTGGCAGCTCGAGTACTTCAACGGCGAACCGGTTCTGGCTGCGACACAACGCTAGGCCGCAGGCCCAACCCTTCAGCACCGCTCGAACGCTGCTGGCCGTGGGCGGCGTCATCCCCATGATCCTGTGCAGGACCCTGAAAGGCAGCGGGGAACGCCTTAGCGGACCTCAAGGATCAGCGCGAGCAGCCTGGCTGCGGCAGGCCGGGCAGCGTGTTCCTCGTTCCATTGCGCCCGCGCCACAGCTTTACTGACGGCCTGGGTGGTAATTCCGAGCTCCTGCGCCACGGCTTTCTGCTGCCCGCGGACCCCGGGGGTCAGCAGGTCAAGGACCCGCCACTCCGCATCGGACCGGTCACGGACAATATGGCCCAGCAGCCGCAGCACGGCCTCCGCATCGTGCGCGATATCCGCCAGGGGACCTTCGACGGCCACCGGAACCCGCTCCTTGCTGCTGCGGAGCCGGTCCACTGCCCGCCGGGCGTACACGAGTCCGTGGCCGGAAGCGTCCTTGATCTGGTTGGGGAGCGGCTCGTTGACGGGGCCGGCGCCGATCCCCACGTACCAGGAACCGCTGCGCAGGGCGATCAATGCTGCCTCCACCGCCTGGTGCGGGCAATCGACAATGCCCTGGACTTCATCCTCAACGGAACGGTCGAAGTCCAGGCGCGCGGGGATATGCCGCAGGTCCTTGAGCAACTGCGGCACCCGGTCTCCGTCGCGCCGGCTGTCCGTTTGATTGATTGTCAGCGTGAACATTCTGGATACACACTACCCGGTAGTAGGAATCCTGGAACTGCCATGTTACGGCTGGTCAAACACGTGCCGCCGGAACCCATGCCAGCAGCAAAGCGAGCGCAAAAGGTTGCCTCGGCCGGGCCCATCTGTTGCGATGGAGGGACGGCCGCCGCCAGGCGGCGCACCGACGTGAGGATGGTTATGGCCGGCAGCATGGGGCAGGAAGAACTCGAACTCGTAGACCGCTGGTGGCGGGCAGCCAACTACCTTTCGGTGGGCCAGATCTACCTCCGCTCCAACCCGCTGCTGCGCGAACCGCTTCAGGCGGAGCACATCAAGTCCCGCCTGCTGGGCCACTGGGGCACCACTCCCGGACTGAACTTCGTCTACGCCCACCTGAACCGCGTGATCCGCCGCGACTCCACCGAGATGCTCTTCGTGGCCGGTCCCGGCCACGGCGGCCCCGCCGTCGTCGCCAATGCCTGGCTGGAAGGCACCTACTCCGAAATTTATGCCCACGTGGGAAACGACGAGGCCGGCATGGCCGAGCTCTTCCGCCAGTTCTCCTACCCCGGTGGAATCCCCAGCCACGCAGCCCCGGAGAGCCCCGGCTCCATCAGCGAGGGCGGTGAACTCGGGTACTCGCTGGCGCACGCCTACGGCTCGGTGTTCGACAATCCCCAGCTGGTGACCGCCGTGGTGATTGGCGACGGAGAGGCGGAGACGGGACCGCTGGCCGCCAGTTGGCACTCCCACAACTTCCTGGATCCGGCCGCCGACGGCGCTGTGCTGCCCATCCTGCACCTGAACGGCTACAAGATCGCCAACCCCACGGTCCTGGCGCGCATGCCGGAGCAACAGCTGGAGCAGCTGCTGCGCGGCTACGGCCACGAGCCGTACTTTGTCACCGTGGACAATCCGGACAGCACGGAGAAGGCGCACCGGGATTTCGCCGAGGCGCTGGACCGGTGCCTGGCGGACATCCGCGCCATCCAGGACGCGCACCGGGTCCCGTCGGACAACCGGAACGCCAGGGAGGACGGAGCGCCCCGCTGGCCCATGATCGTCCTGCGCTCGCCGAAGGGATGGACAGGGCCGCGCTACGTTGACGGACTGCAGGTTGAGGGCACCTGGCGCAGCCACCAGGTCCCGCTGTCCGAGGTCCGGGCCAACGGCGGGCACCTGAACCAGCTTGAGGAGTGGCTGCAGTCCTACCGGCCGGAGGAACTGTTCGACGGCGACGGCCGGCTCCGGCCCGACGTCGCCGACGCTGCCCCCACGGGCGATTTCCGGATGAGCGCCACGCCGCACGCGAACGGCGGACTGCTCCGGCGAGCACTGAAGCTGCCCGCTTACCGGGACCACGCCGTCGAGGTTGCGCAGCCCGGCACCGAACGGACCAGTCCCATGATCACGCTCGGCTCGTGGATGCGGGACGTCATCTCCCTGAACATGGAAACGTTCCGGCTTTTCGGTCCGGACGAGACGGCGTCGAACCGGCTGCAGAACGTCTACGAGGTCACCGACAAGGTGTGGCAGTACCGGATTGACGACGTCGACGAGCACCTCGCACGGTCCGGCCGGGTCATGGAGGTGCTGAGCGAGCACCTGTGCCAGGGCTGGCTGGAAGGCTACCTCCTCACCGGCCGGCACGGCGTCTTCAGCTGCTACGAGGCCTTCATCCACATTGTCGATTCCATGTTCAACCAGCACGCCAAGTGGCTGAAGGTGCACCAAAAGCTGCCCTGGCGCCAGCCCGTGGCCTCGTTGAACTATCTGCTGTCCTCGCACGTCTGGCAGCAGGACCACAACGGGTTCTCGCACCAGGACCCGGGGTTCATTGACCATGCCGTGAACAAGAAGGCGGAGGTCATCCGGGTGTACCTGCCGCCGGATGCCAACACCCTGCTGTCCGTCATGGAGCATTGCCTGGCGTCCACCGATTACGTGAATATCGTGGTCAGCGGAAAACAGCCCTCACCCACCTGGTTGGGACCAGCGGACGCCGCGAGCCACTGCCGCCGCGGGCTGGGGATCTGGACGTTCGCCGGATCCGAGATTCCCGGCGAGGAGCCCGACGTCGTGCTGGCCTGCGCCGGTGACGTGCCCACGGTGGAAACCGTGGCCGCAGCGGAACTCCTCCGCAAAGGCGCGCCGGGGCTGAAAGTCCGGGTAGTCAACGTGGTGGACCTGATGCGGCTGCAGGACCAGAGCGAGCACCCGCACGGGCTCCCGGCAGGCGACTTCGACGGGATCTTCACCACCAACAAGCCGATCATCTTCGCCTACCACGGCTACCCCGCGCTGATCCATCGGCTGGCCTACCGCCGTACCAACCAGGAGGGCCTGCACGTCCGCGGCTACAAGGAAGAGGGAACCACCACCACGCCCTTCGACATGGCCATGCTGAACGGCATCGACCGGTTCCAGCTGGCAATTGACGCAATCGACCGCGTTCCGGGGCTGGCGGAGAGGCACTCACTCCTCCGCCAGGACCTCCAGGACCGGCGCATGCGGGTCTTTGAACACACCAGGACCCACGGCGAGGACCCGGAGGAGATCAGGAACTGGAAGCTTTCCTAGCCAACCAGTGCGCCGTGCTGGACACCGGGTGACGCCGTGCCCCGGTTCTGCGAGGCTGGTGCTTGGTGGGCCGCCCGGCAGACCACGTCCGAAAGGATCCCCTTCATGCCATGGCTTGATGTACTCGGCAATGACATCCACTACACGGACTCGGGCAAAGGCCAGCCTGTGGTGCTGCTGCACGGCCATGCCTCGGCGGCGGCCTGCTGGGAACCGATCATCGCTGAGCTGGAGCAGGACTTCCGGGTCCTGGCATACGACACCTACGACCACGGCTGGTCATCGAACTCCCCGCGGCAGGGGCCGTTGGTTGACCGGGCTGCAGAGCTGGAGCACTTCATCAGCTCGCTTGGGCTGCAGGATCCCGTGATTGTGGGGCAGTCCATGGGCGGCATGACAGCGCTTCGCTGGGCCGTCCGCCACCCCGGTGATGCCGCCACCCTGGTGGTGTGCGGGATGGGCTGGCCACTGGTGGTGCCGCCGCCGGGCCAACCCGGCCAGCCGGAAAAGTTTGAGGTGTTCAGCTCGCTCGACGCCGGTGAACGGATCTGGCTGGGGGTAGGAAACTCATTCACTGAGCGGTGGATCGCGGAGAACCCGCTGGACCACGCCCGCTATATCAGGGTCCGTTCAACCGCGACGGCGATTGAAGCAGCCCGCCACCCGCGAAGCCTCGAACAAAGCCAGGGGGAGTTCCTCAGCGCTGACCCACAGGACGTCGACTGGTTCCAGCAGGGACTCCTGTCCATATCCAGCCCGCTGGTGGTGATGATCGGGGACGGGGAAAGGCCGCGCATCCGCCGTGGGGCTGAACACGTTGCCGCCACTGTCCCCGACGCCCGTCTGCTCGTTGTCGGGGACGCCGGACACAACGCCTACTTCCAGCGCCAGGACATCCTGGTGGAAGCCATCCGCACCACGGTGGCCAGTACCCGGGGACGGTGAACGGAATGAGCCGGCTGGTGCTCCGAGGTGTACTTGAGAGCACCAGGAATTTCACCCTTTTCGCCAAGTCCCTCGCCCCGGGCAAAAGCAGCCCACAGGCTTCGCAGCTCCCGTCCCACGGCGTCCACGTCATCCCAGCCGGCGCCGGCGATCAGCCCCACTCCGTCCCAGGTCTTGCGGTTGCCGAAAAGCAGCGGGAGATCAATGGTGTGGGCAGCGCCGAAGATGTTTCCCGGCGCATGCCAGTGCAGGATGTAGCGGAAGGCCTTTCCGCCGGCCCTGGCATGGCGCCGGGCAAACTTCCGGGCAGCCCGGCCATAAACAGTCTCCGTGACCACCCAATCAATGGCCCGGACGGCGGCGGTCCCGGCGACGGGAAGCTTGGCCAGCCGGATTAAGTAAGGGCTGCGCGGGAGGAACAGCCTCGCCTCCTCGGAAGTATGACCGATCAGCACCTCAATGCCGGGGGCGGAACGGTCCCAAGCGGCTTCTATTATGGCTTCCTCCGGCAGCGGCGCGTGCCCGTACTGGGTCCCGAAAGGCATGGCGGCCAGCATGCCGAATTTCCTGGCCAGCTGCGCCACGTGGTCCTCGCGCTCAACCACTTCCATCGCAGGAGTTTCCTCGGTGACGGCCTCGGCGGCAATACCCATGGCGTGGTTCATTTTGTCCCGGCCGCGCGAGATGCCCAGCGGGGCGCTCTGGATGATGGCCCGCTGGAACAGCGACGGCGCTTCAGGAGTCGCCATGAGGTGGGCGATCGCATCCCCGCCGGCCGACTGGCCGAAGGCAGTCACACGGCCCGGGTCACCGCCGAATGCCGCAATGTTGCGCTGTACCCAGCGGAACGCCTCGAGCTGGTCCAGCAGCCCCAGGTTGCCCGGCCGGCCGGAGCGGGTGGCAAGGAAGCCGAACAGTCCCAGCCGGTAGGTCACCGAAACCACCACCACCCGGTTCTCGGCCACCAGGACCGCGGGGTCGAAGATGGCAAGATCGCCTGAACCGGTGGTGTAGGATCCGCCGTGGATCCACACCATGACCGGCAACCGTTCGCCCGGCGAGAGGTCGGCAGGCATGGTGATGGACAGGTTCTGGCAGTCCTCGCTGCCCGGAAGCTCGCCGTAGCGGGTGCCCAGGACGTCGTCGAGGAACGGCACCGGCCCCTGCGGGCAGGCAGGTGCGGGCGAGGTGGCCTCAAGCATCTCCGTCCGTTCCGGCACCGGGACGGGTGGCTGGAACCGGGCGGCCTTGGCGTAGGGGATGCCTGTGGCGCGGAGGACGTCGCCGTCCTGCCAGCCGGTGACGGGACCGCAGGGCGGGTTGAAGATTGGTGCAGCGTTCACGGACCAACAGTTTCATATTTTGCTGGTGTGTTTCTGACAGCCGGCGCGGCCCTTTGAGCGCCCGCCTGGCGCCCTTTAAACGACGACGGCGGGTGCCGGACTCCCGCGAGCCGGGCACCCGCCGCCGTACTGCTGGCTGGGCCCACGCCGTCAGGGTTCCCTGACCGAGCGAAGCGAGGTGAGGGAGTCGGTGGATGGGCCCACGCCGTCAGGGTTCCCTGACCGAGCGAAGCGAGGTGAGGGAGACGGTGGGGATCAGTGGCCGGTGGGCACGTACCGCTTGATGGACGCTTCCAGCTCGGCTTCGGCGGCGGCGCGGTCGCCCCAGCCCTCGGCCTTGACCCATTTGCCCGGCTCCAGGTCCTTGTAACGGGTGAAGAAATGCTCGATTTCCTTGATCAGGAAGTCGTTGACGTCACTGACTTCCTGGATGTGGTCAAAGCGGGCGTCCACGGGGACACAGAGGATCTTGGCGTCTCCGCCGCCGTCGTCAGTCATGTTGAAGACGCCGATGGGACGGGACTCGACAATGACGCCGGGGTGCAGGTCGAAGTCCTGCAGGAGCACCAGTGCGTCCAACGGGTCGCCGTCCTCGCCAAGGGTGTTCTCGAAGTACCCGTAGTGGGTGGGGTACTGCATGGAGGTGAAGAGGACGCGGTCCAGGCGGACACGGCCGGTCTCGTGGTCAACTTCGTACTTGACGCGCGATCCCTTGGGGATCTCGATGGTCACGTCGTGCTTCATGGAATGCTCCTCGCAATTGCAGGGGGTGCGCGGCACACTTGACGGGTCCACAAAAAGGAGTGTCCGTGCCGCCGACTATTATTGAGGATATAGCGAGAGGCCCTGGAATCAGGAACTTGTGGGGATATTTCAGGACTTGAGGACCAGCACCAGCATGACCACATCAACCGGCACGGATACGTGGACCGGCCGCGTCCGCCGTGGGGCGCGGAGCGTCCTGGCCGGCTTCCGGAGGTCCTGGCCGGCGGTCCTGCTCACCGCCCTCCTGGTTGCACTGGCTGTCCCGGCGGCCCTCCTGGTGGCTCCCGGGTTCCTGGGCCCGGAGCCTCCTGCCCCTGCACCGCCGGCGCCCGAGTGGCACCAGGATCCGGTCACGCTCTCGGTCCGGCAGGGGCTTGCGCCCTTGGACCCTTCCGCAGAGATCCCGTCCCCGGATTCGGTCAACGCCCAGGTGGACCCTGTCCTGCAGACCGACGGCGGGGGTACCTTTACGGGGCTGGTCCAGGATGCACTGACGGGCCAGGTCCTCTTTGACCGGGGCGGCTCCGAAAACCGGGTACCGGCGTCGAACATGAAGCTGCTGACCGCGGTTGCTGCGCTGCGTTCGCTGGGACCGGACCACCGGTTCACCACCACAGTAACCGCCGGCCCGGCCGCCGGACAGGTGGTCCTGGTGGGCGGCGGGGACGTCCTGCTGGGAGCCGGGGAGTCGGACGGGGCACAGGTGATGGGCCACGGTGGCCTCGCCACGCTCGCGGCCGGAACTGTCCAGGCGCTGCAGGCAGGGGGTGCATCCGGGGAGATCAAGGTCCTGGTGGACGATTCCCTTTTCACGGGCCCTGCCCTTAATCCTGCATGGCAGGCGGGGGACATTACCGCCGGGGAAGTGGCGCCGCTGTACCCGCTGGCGCTGAACTCGGCGCGCTTTGATCCCGCCGTCACCACCGGGCCCCGCCCCCAGGATTCAGCAATCACCGTCGCGGAGGAATTTGCGGCCCGGCTGCGGGCGGCAGGTGCTGCCGCAGGACTGACCGTGGCGGCCGGCGTCGAACGTTCCCCCGCGCCGGCACAGACAGCGCCGGTACAGGCAACGCCGGAACCCGGCGCGGAAAATCCATCGCCGGAAGGTGCAGGACGGACGGTGCTGGCGGAAGTGGAGTCGGCCACCGTTGCCGAGCAGGTTGACCTGATGCTGCAGGTCTCGGACAACTACCTGGCCGAAGCCTTGGGCCGGATGGCTGCCCTCGCTACTGGCCAGCCCGGCAGTAACGAAGGCGCCACCACCGCCGTCCGCACACAGCTTGCCAAGGCCGGAATCCCGGCAGACTCCATGAAACTGGTTGATGTTTGCGGGCTGGCCATGGAAAACCAGGTATCGGCCCGCCAGTTCACGGAGGTGGTCCGGGCCATCACAGCCGGCACGGACAGCAGGCTCCGGGAGGCGCTGGACGGTTTTCCGGTTGCCGGCCTCACCGGCACCCTGGACATGAGGTACGGGGAAGACTCGACGGCGGGCGGCGCCGGGTTGGTGCGCGCCAAAACCGGAACCTTGAACACGGTGCTGGCGCTGAGCGGCTACGTAGTGGACGCGGACGGGCGGCTCCTGGTCTTCTCCTTCATTGGAAACGGGCTCACCCCGGGAGCTGCCGGCAATAAGGTGGCACTGGACCGGGCGGCAACAGCGCTTGCCGCCTGCGGCTGCCGCTAAGGAGCCGCCATCCCGCGCGGCGCGATTACCGCCAGCGAAGGTTCGCCGGTGAGCGAACTTAAGTACTATCTCCAGCCTGCTGTGTTCTGATGGGACTTATGGAGTCCACTGCAGGTGAGTCGTCAGCACAAACGTTGTCCAACCCGGCCGATGCCCTGATCAACTGGGACCTCGCCGCTTCCACCGCTGCGCGGTTGACGCCCGCCGGGCCTGACTTGAGCCATGCCGCCATCGGCGAAGCGGTGGACAGCCTGCGCCGGCTCGCGGACGCTTCCGTTCCGCACGTCCACGAGATCACCGGGCTGGAAGCGGCCAGGGACCTCCGTGACTCCACGGTGCTGGTGGTGGACAGGGCGTCGTGGGCCAAGGCCAACACCCAGAGCTTCGCCGTGATGCTGAAGCCTGCCATGGAAAAGATGCTGGAAAACCGCCGCGGTTCCCTGAGCCCGGCTGCGGCCGGCGTGAGCGGCGCGATCACCGGCAGCCAGTTGGGCGCCGTCCTGGCTTTCCTGTCCAGCAAGGTCCTTGGCCAGTACGATCCCTTCGCCGCATTGGCCGAAGGGTCCAACGCGCCATCCGGCGGCAGGCTCCTGCTCGTGGCCCCGAACATTGTCTCCGTGGAACGCGAGCTGAACGTTACCCCGGAGGATTTCCGCCTGTGGGTGTGCCTGCATGAGCAGACCCACCGCGTGCAGTTCGCCGCAGCGCCCTGGCTGCGCCACCACATGCTTCAGCAGATCGATGAACTGAGCGCACACCTGTTGGGCAATGTCGATTCGCTGATGGAACGGGCCACCGCCGCCGCCCGCTCGCTCAAGGACCGCACGGCCACCGGGAACACCCCCGGCCGCGGCGCCATCCTGGACCTCCTGCAGGACCCGGAGGAAAAGGCCGCCATCTCGCACCTCACCGCCGTCATGAGCCTCCTCGAAGGCCATGCCAACGTGGTCATGGACGCCGTGGACGCCAGCATCGTCCCCTCGGTGAAGACCATCCGGCAGCGGTTCAACGACCGCGGCAAGGACCGCGGCGTGATCGAGAAGTTCATCCGCAACCTGCTGGGGCTGGATGCGAAGATGCGCCAGTACTCCGACGGCGCCCGCTTTGTCCGCGCAGTGGTGGATGTTGCAGGGATGGAAGGGTTCAACAGGGTCTGGGAATCAGTTGACCACCTGCCCACCGAACCCGAAATCCACGACGCCAAGCTGTGGCTGGACCGGATGGGACTGTAATTGCCTGACGTTCCACCGCCCGGAGTTCACCTGCCCTCGACCGCAGGCGCATCGGGTACCTCCCCGGCCGCCGCAAGCGGCCGGCGGAGCCCCGGGAGGCTGGCGCCCGTCGTCGGCACCGCGCGCAAAATGCTCCAGGAAGCACTCGCCAATGCGGGCTACCCGCATCATGTCCTGGTGGCCTGCAGCGGTGGGCCGGACTCCTTGGCACTGGCCGCCGTCGCGGCATACTTCGCACGGCGCGGCCACGTTGACGGACACCCGGTGACCGTCGGCGCGGTGGTGGTGGACCACCAACTCCAGGAAGGCTCCGCCCAGGTGGCCGCGCACACTGCCGGAGTGCTGCGGGACCTCGGACTCGCCCCGGTGGAAATCCGGACCGTGACCGTGTCAGGCGCCGGCATGGGCCCGGAAGCTGCAGCCCGTGAGGCCCGGCATGAAGCACTGGAAGCGGCTGCGGCTGACCAGGGCGCGGACGCCATCCTGCTCGGACACACACTGGACGACCAGGCTGAACAGGTGCTGCTGGGCCTCGCCCGCGGCTCGGGCACCCGTTCCCTGGCGGGTATGCGGCCTGCGCGGGGGATTCTGCTGCGGCCGTTCCTGGGGCTTCGCCGCATGGATACGGAAGAGATTTGCGCGGTGGAGGAGCTGGAGCCCTGGCACGACCCCACCAACACGGACCCGGCTTTCGCACGGTCGCGCACCCGCACGGAAGTCCTTCCGCACCTGGAGGAAAAGCTGGGGCCCGGCGTCGCCGAATCGCTTGCCCGGACGGCGTCCATCCTGCAGCTGGACGCCGACTACCTGGAGGATGTGGCGGAAGCCACCTTTGCATCCCTGGCGGAGCGGAACGGGCCTGAAGTGAGCCTTCCGGAGGAGGCGTTGCGAGCCCTGGCCCCCGCCATCAGGTTCCGGGTGATCGCCAAGGCAGCGGCCGACGTCGGCGGGCAGCAGCCCAGCTACCAGCGCCTTTTGGCGGCGGAGGCGCTGCTCCGGCGGCAGGGCTCCGCGGGCCCCGTCGAATTGCCCGGCGGGGTAAGCGCCTACCGGCTGTCCCTCGCTCAGCTGGAAGCTTCGCCTGTCCTTGACCTGTCTGCCGGGGCGGATAAGCCCGGCTCCGTTCCCCGTGAGGGGCCGCGCTGTGGGAAGCTAGTGTTCCGGCCTCAAAAACCGCCCACAAAATAGTCGCACCCCGCATCTACACAGGAGCCATTGGTGGATTCAAACGACGTCCAGGCAGACCTCAAGCACGTTCTCTACACCAAGGAACAGATCCAGCAGCGGATCACTGAACTCGCTGCCCAGATCGACAAGGACTACGAGGGCCGCGAGATCCTCATTGTGGGCGTCCTCAAGGGTGCGGTCATGGTCATGGCTGACCTCGCCCGTGCGCTTCACAGCCACATCTCCATGGACTGGATGGCCGTATCCTCCTACGGTTCCGGCACCCAGTCCTCCGGCGTGGTGCGGATCCTGAAGGACCTGGACACGGACCTGATGGGCAAGGACGTGCTGATTGTCGAGGACATCATCGACTCCGGGCTCACCCTTTCCTGGCTCAAGACCAACCTGGAATCCCGTGGCACTGCCTCGGTGGAAGTCTGCACCGCGTTCCGCAAGCCCACCGCCGCCAAGGTGGAGATCGACGTCAAGTACGTCGGCTATGACATCCCCAACGAATTCGTGGTGGGCTACGGCCTGGACTACGCCGAGAAGTACCGCAACCTGGACTTCGTGGGAACCCTCGCCCCGCACGTCTACGAGTAAGCCTCCTGGCGCGCCCTGTGAAAGGGAAGACCGGCTGAACAGGAACATCGGCATCAAGGATGTGGCTCTGGCGGCAGGGGTGTCCGTCACAACCGTGTCGCATGTCCTGAACGACGTTTCCTACGCGCGGATCAGCCCGGAAACGCGCGGCAAGGTGAAAGCCGCGGCGCTGGAACTGGGCTACGGCCCCAACCGCGTTGCCCAGGCCCTCCGCAGCCGACGGACCGGGGTCCTTGGACTGGTCAGCGAGGACGTAGCCACCACACCGCACGCAGGCCGGATTATCCTCGGTGCCGATGAGGCTGCCCGCGCCCGCGGCTACACCCTGATGGTCATCAACACCTCCGGGTCGGCGAGCCAGGCCTCGCGGGAAAGCGACGTTGAGGCCGTGCTGGAACGCCAGGTGGACGGGATCCTCTACGCCACGATGTACCACCGCTACCTGAAGGCTCCCGCCAACCTCGCCAGGGTGCCTTCGGTCCTGGTGGACGCCGTTAGCGCGGACGGCGGATTTCCGGCCGTGGTTCCCGACGAGTACGGCGGTGCCCGCACCGCCGTCGATGCCCTGCTCAAGGCAGGCCATACCCGCATTGGCTTCATCAACAATACGGAGGGCGTTCCTTCCACCGCCGAGCGTCGCCGTGGTTTCCGGGACGCCCTCGTCAGGGCAGGGTTGGACGGCGGCGCGGCCCCAGTGGAGGAGTCATCCTCCGATGCTGCAGGGGGATATGAGGCGGCCTCCAGGATCCTGCAGGGCGCCAACCCGCCGTCGGGCCTTTTCTGCTACAACGACCGCATGGCCATGGGGGCATACCGTGCCGCAGCCGAGCTGGGACTGTCCATAGCGGGCGACCTGTCCGTCGTCGGATTCGATGACCAGGAGCTGATCGCCGGCAGCCTCCACCCCGGCCTGACAACCGTCGCACTGCCGCACTACGCAATGGGCGCCTGGGCCGCGAACCACGTGATCGACATCCTTGAAGACAAGACCGGCGGTGCCCGCCCGGGCCGGGAACCCACTATCCTCGAGTGTCCGCTGGTCTTCCGGGGGTCGGTTGGAGCGCCGGGGCAGTAGGGCTGCCGCGGCAGCAACCAGCACCCCAAACCCGCTACGCCCACAGGGAACTTTTGCTTTCCATCATGCGTGATCTACTCCGGACGGTGTATAGCTAGAAGCTGACGCAGCACCATCACGCGCGCAGACTAGTCGCCGTGCAGCACTACCAGAAGGGACGGGGCCGGCCCCCGAACAGATGAAAGCTAAGAACTTTTTCAAAGGCCCGGGAATCTGGATCGTCGTCGTGGTCGGTCTGCTCCTGGTGGCTTTTGCAACGCTGGCTCCCGGCGGCGCGGCACGGATTGACACCGACAAGGGCCTGGAACTCCTCGCCGGTGACACCGTGGAGCAGGCGAAGATCTTCGACGGTGAAAACCGCGTTGACCTGACGCTGAAGGACAACCTGCAGCTGGACGGGCAGGACAAGGGCAAGAGCGTCCAGTTCTTCTTCGTGGATGCCCGCGCCGAGGACGTGGTCAAGGCTGTCACCGACGCGGAGCCCGCGCAGGGCTACACGGACCAGCCGATCGAGAGCAACTGGTTCTCCGGCCTGCTGTCCCTCCTGATACCCGTCATCCTGCTGGGCGCGCTGTTCTGGTTCCTGATGACCCGGATGCAGGGCGGCGGCTCCAAGATCATGCAGTTCGGCAAGTCCAAGGCCAAGATGGTCAGCAAGGACATGCCGCAGGTGACGTTCGCTGACGTCGCCGGTTCCGATGAGGCAGTAGAGGAACTCCAGGAGATCAAGGAATTCCTGCAGGAACCTGCCAAGTTCCAGGCCGTTGGCGCAAAAATCCCCAAGGGCGTGCTGCTGTACGGCCCTCCAGGTACCGGTAAAACCCTCCTCGCCCGTGCCGTCGCCGGCGAGGCCGGCGTACCCTTCTTCTCCATCTCCGGTTCCGACTTCGTGGAAATGTTCGTCGGTGTGGGTGCCTCCCGTGTCCGCGACCTCTTCGAACAGGCCAAGGCGAACTCACCGGCCATCATCTTCGTGGATGAGATTGATGCCGTCGGCCGCCACCGTGGTGCCGGCATCGGCGGCGGCAACGACGAACGCGAGCAGACACTTAACCAGTTGCTGGTGGAGATGGACGGCTTCGACGTCAAGACAAACGTCATCCTTATCGCCGCCACCAACCGTCCTGACGTGCTGGACCCCGCGCTGCTGCGTCCGGGCCGCTTCGACCGGCAGATCGGTGTGGAAGCACCGGACCTGATCGGCCGCGACCAGATCCTGCAGGTGCACGCAAAGGGCAAGCCGATGGCGCCCGGTGTGGACCTGAAGGCCGTGGCCAAGAAGACTCCCGGCTACACGGGCGCCGACCTTGCCAACGTCCTCAATGAGGCCGCCCTGCTGACCGCGCGCTCCAACGCGAACCTCATCGATGACCGCGCCCTGGACGAGGCGATCGACCGCGTGATGGCCGGCCCGCAGAAGCGCAGCCGCGTCATGAAGGAACACGAACGCAAGATCACCGCCTACCACGAAGGCGGCCACGCCCTCGTGGCGGCAGCGCTGCGCAACTCATCGCCCGTCACCAAGATCACCATCCTTCCCCGCGGCCGCGCACTGGGCTACACCATGGTGGTGCCGGACAACGACAAGTACTCCGTGACCCGCAACGAACTCCTGGACCAGATGGCTTACGCCATGGGCGGGCGCGTGGCTGAGGAGATCGTGTTCCACGATCCGTCCACCGGCGCCTCCAACGACATCGAAAAGGCCACCGGGACCGCACGCAAGATGGTCACCGAATACGGCATGAGCGAGCGGGTGGGCGCAGTCAGGCTTGGCCAGGGCGGCGGCGAGCCGTTCCTCGGCCGCGACGCCGGGCATGAGCGCAACTACTCAGACCAGATCGCCTATGTGGTGGATGAGGAAGTACGCCGCCTCATCGACCAGGCCCATGACGAGGCCTACGCCATCCTCACGGAGAACCGCGATGTCCTGGACCGCCTGGCACTTGAACTGCTGGAACGGGAGACCCTGAACCAGGCGGAGATCGCCGACATCTTCCGCGATATCCGCAAGCGCGACTTCCGCGAAGTATGGCTGTCCAAGGAGACCCGCCCGGTCCAGATGGCAGGCCCCGTGGAAAGCCGCCAGGAAAGGGCCGAGCGGGAAGCGCAGGAAGAAGCCAAGCAGGCCCGTCTGGACGAGCCGCTGGACGCCCAGCCCCCGCACCCGCAGGGCGTTCCGGAAGACGCACAGTTCCACGGAGGCTCCCCCGAATCGGGGCCTGACACCCTTCGCGGCTAAGCTTTCCCTGTGACTCACTTCGACGATGACGACGTTCCCGCCTCCGCCGGATACCCGGCGGAGGACGGTTCCTCCCACTCCAAGCACCAGAAGGTGGACCGGCCCCGGATCGAGGCGGCCGTCCGTGAAATCCTATTTGCCATCGGGGAAGACCCGGACCGCGGCGGCCTGGTTGACACCCCCAAACGGGTGGCTAAAGCCTACGCAGAGGTTTTCGCCGGGCTGCACCACGATCCCGCGGATGTCCTGTCCACCACGTTTGACCTGGACCATGAGGAACTGGTCCTGGTCAAGGACATCCCCTTCTACTCCACGTGCGAGCACCACCTGGTGCCGTTCCACGGGACGGCCCACGTGGGCTACATTCCTTCCCATGACGGAAAAATCACCGGGCTGAGCAAGCTGGCCCGGCTCGTGGATATCTATGCCCGCCGTCCGCAGGTGCAGGAGCGGCTCACCACTGAGATCGTCGAGGCGCTGGTCCTGCACCTCAAGCCGCGTGGCGCCATCGTAGTTATCGAATGCGAACACATGTGCATGTCAATGCGAGGTATCCGCAAGCCCGGAGCGAAGACCGTCACCAGTGCGGTCCGCGGGCAGCTTCATGACCCGGCCACCCGTGCCGAAGCCATGAGCCTCATCCTCGGAAGGTAACCAAACAGACCATGGACTCACTAGCTGCAGCCCCGGGAACCGGGCCCGCAACTTCGCCGCTGCCCATCCTGCGTAAACCGCGGCCGGCCGCGCGCTTCGAAGACCTGCCCACGGACCGCACCCTGGTCATGGGAATCCTGAACGTCACGCCCGATTCCTTCAGCGACGGCGGCAGGCACGCCTCCGCGGACACCGCCATCGCCGCGGGCCTGCGCATGTTTTACGCCGGTGCGGACATCATCGACGTCGGGGGTGAATCCACCCGGCCAGGCGCTGAAGATGTCAGCCCGGATGAGGAACAGCACCGCGTCATCCCCGTCATTGAAGCGCTGGTGAAGGCCGGCGCCCTGGTCAGCATCGACACCACCCATGCCGCCACGGCTGCAGCCGCGGTGGAAGCCGGCGCCGCCATCATCAATGACATTTCGGGCCTCAGCATCGAACCTGAAATGGTGGAACTCGTGGCTGCCTCAAAGGTTCCGTATATCCTCACCCACCGCCGCGGCGACGCACGCACCATGAATTCCCTTGCGGAATACGCCGACGTGGCAGGGGAAGTAGTGGCGGAACTCGCCGGAGTGCGGGACAAGCTCTACGCCGCCGGCGTCAGCCAGGAACAGATCATCATCGACCCGGGTTTGGGCTTCGCCAAGAACGACGCCCAGAACTGGGAACTGCTGCAGAACCTGGACCAGTTGGAAAGCCTGGGCCACAAGGTCCTGGTGGGGGCATCCCGCAAGCGGTTCCTTGGCACCCTGCTCACCGTGGCCGGCAAGTCCGCTGCCCCGGAGGAACGGGACGCCGCCACAGCTGCGATCACCGCCATCAGTGCCTATCGCGGCGCCTGGGCGGTCCGCGTGCACGATGTCGGCCCCAGCCTTGACGCCGTCAAGGTTGCCGCCCGCATGGCCGCACTACCCAAAACGCAGTAGGGCCGGGGGACCCATGGACAGGATTACGCTGACCGGTGTGACCGCCGTCGGCCATCACGGCGTGTTTGATTTTGAACGCCGTGAGGGCCAGCCTTTTGTTGTGGACGCAGTGCTTTACCTGGATTTCGCCAAAGCGGCGGAGTCTGACGACGTCCGCGACACCGCGCATTACGGCGAGGTGGCGCAGCGTATTACCGAATGGATCTCGGGTGAGCCGCTGAACCTGATTGAAGCCCTCGCGGTGCGGATCGCGGACAGCCTGCTCGCCGAGTTCCGGCTCCAGGCCGTGGACATTACCGTGCATAAGCCGCAGGCACCCATCGAAGTCCCGTTCGGTGACGTGGCAGTCACCGTCCACCGCGGGAGTCCCGTTCAATCCGTTGATGGGGGGACGCCGTGAATACCGGTTATGCCAAGGTGGTGCTGGCCCTGGGCAGCAACCTCGGGGAACGGAACGACACCCTTTCCGAAGCGGTTGCCGACCTTGTTGACCCGCCGGAGGTCCGCCTCCTGGCCGTTTCACCGGTGGTCCAAACCAAGGCAGTGGGAGGCCCTTTGGGCCAGCCTGACTTCCTGAACATGGTGGTTACCGTGGAAACCAGCCTTCCTCCGCTGGAACTGCTGGAACACTGCCAGGCGGTGGAGAACAAGCACCACCGTGTCCGGGAGGTGCGCTGGGGGCCGCGGACGCTCGACGTCGACATCATCACCTACGGTGACCTCCGCAGCGACGACCCCCTACTGACCCTGCCGCATCCACGCGCAGCCACGCGGGCCTTCGTGCTGTACCCGTGGTCGCTGATCGAACCTGCCGCAACCCTGAACGGTGAACGCATCAGCACGCTCGCCGCCCGGGCCGCTGACTTTGACGACCTTGCCCCGTTCGACGGCTTTGGCGACTTCGACGGCATGCCCACGGCCGGGGCGGTGGAGGAAAGATGAAGCCCATCAATCCGCTGCGCCTGGTGCTGATCGGCACCATCCTCGCCGTCGCAGGCTGGTCGGCCACCGTCATCACCAGCCGGTACAGCGTGGCCACCCCCGTCCTGCCGGCAACTGCGCTGGCCACGATGGGCGTGATTGTCGCCATCACACTGATCCTGGGTATCCGGGTCCTGAGGTGGCGCAACAGCGTCAAGCCCAACAGCACCGCGAAGAAGACCATGCTGGATCCGCTCCTCGCTGCCCGCACCCTGGTCCTCGCGCAGGCGTGCGCCTACGCCGGCACTGTGCTGCTGGGCTGGCACGTGGGCATCTTCCTCGACCAACTCCGGATCTGGAGCCTCCGCAGTGACCAGGGCATCACCTGGCTCGCCCTTGCCATGGCCGGCGGAGGACTGGTGATGATCGTGGTTGGCCTGCTGGTGGAGCGGTTCTGCAGGATTCCGCCCGAGGACGGCGATGCCAAGGGCGTTGACGGCAAACCCGGGCGCGCGGTCCGGGGAGAAACCGCGGGGGAAGGCGAATATGCATACCGAGGCGATTGATCCGCCGGGCATCGTCTGGCAGCGGGTGTCGCCCAAGTACGTCACCGTCCGGCTGGTCCAGTGGGCCCTGGGAAACCTCGTCACGGTGCTGATTCTCTCCTTGCCCCTTCTCTTTGTCCTCCTGGACGCGTGGGCCTGGCCACCGTTGTGGCTGGCTGTGACGGTTCCGGCGGTGATGCTGGTGCTGGCCCTCTGGCGGCTGGTGCTGATACCGCGCCAGGTCCGGGCCATTGGCTATGCCGAGCGGGACGATGACCTCCTGATCAGGACCGGCATCTTCTTCCAGCGCACCATGGCGGTCCCCTACGGCCGGATGCAGTACGTGGACATTGGCGTGGGCCCGGTGGAGCGCGGCCTGGGTTTGTGCACGCTCAAGCTGCACACCGCAGCACCGGGTACGAATGCGCAGATCCCGGGCCTGCCTGCCGCCGAAGGTGCAAGGCTCCGCGAGCAGCTGGCGGCGCGGGGCGAAGCCAGGCTGGCAGGGCTGTGACAGCTGACGGGCGGTTCCCTGATCCAGGGGTGCCGGGAAGTCAGCCACTGCCCGCCGGACCGGCCGCTCCGGACAGCACAGTGCCCGACGCCGAATGGTTGCGGGTGCATCCTGCGTCGCCTTTTATCCGCGGTTGGGTAGCCCTGGCCGCCATCGGCTTTTTCTTCGGCCGCGACATTTTCGAGCGTACGCTGCAGGGGCGGCCGGTGTTCGAAGACGGGTTTGCCGGCCGGGCGCCTTTCCTGCTGGCCGGCGGCGGGACCGTGCTCCTGATTGCAGTGCTGGGCTTCATCCTGACCTGGTACTTCACCAAGTACCAGGTGTCCGGCGGCTACGTCCGGGTTAACACCGGCTTCCTCTTCCGCCAGCAGCGGCAGGCGCGGCTGGACCGCGTCCAGGCCATCGACATCGTCCAGCCGCTGCTCGCCCGGATCTTTGGCCTGGCCGAACTCAAGTTCGAGGTGGCGGACGCCGGAGAATCGGCGGTGCGGCTGGCCTACCTGAAGATGGACGACGCACGGCAGCTTCGAGCCACTATCCTGGCCCGGGCCGCCGGCGTGACCACCGGCGTCGAGGGTCCCGGCGAGCCCGCGCCCGAGGCGCCGGAATACCCGGTCCTTTCGGTCCCGCCGTCGCGCCTTGTCGGCTCGCTGCTGCTCAGTGAACAAAGCTTTTTCGTTATGGTGGGCGGCGTCGCGTCCGTGATTCTTTCCGCCGTCACGGAGAACCAGGCCTTCTACCTTTATCTGATTCCCGCTGGGCTGGGCCTTGCCGCCACTTACTGGAACCTCTTCAACAAGGGGTACAACTTCACTGCCGCCATCTCGCCCGATGGCATCCGGCTGCGCTACGGACTGCTGGATACCCAGGCGCAGACGCTGCCGCCCGGCAGGATCCAGGCCCTTAGGATTGCCCAGCCGCCGCTGTGGCGGCCCTTGGGCTGGTACCGGATGCAGGTCAACGTGGCCGGCTACGGCCTGGTGGACAACGCGGGCGAGGGTACGTCGCGGACCACGCTCCTGCCTGTAGGCAAGCTTGGTGATGTCATGAATATGCTCGCCCTGGTGCTGCCGGATCCCGGCACCCAGCAGCCTGCCGCTGTTTTCGGTGCCGGGCTCACCGGGCTGGATTCCGACGGCGGCTTCGTCACCACTCCGCGCCGGGCCCGGTTGCTTGCCCCGTTGGGATGGCGCCGGAACGGGTTCACCGCGACGGACACTGCCCTGCTCCTCCGTTCCGGCCGCTGGTGGCGGGAACTGGTGGTGGTTCCGCACCAGCGCACCCAGTCCATGGCGCTGCACCAGGGGCCATTGGCCCGGCGGTTCCGGGTTGCCGACCTGGTGCTGCACACCACCGCAGGCCCTGTCACACCGCGCCTGACCCAGGCCGGCGTGGATGAGGTGCGGGTGCTGTTCGACGAACAGTCCGCACGCGCCCGGCGGGCCAGGAAGCGCCAAACGACGGAACAGTGGCTTCGCCAGGTGGCTCCGCCGGTCGAGCCGGGGAGTGAAACCAGTTCCGTTGATGCCCCAACAAAGGAAGGCCCGCAGCATGGCTAAACCCGGACGCCTCGGCGTCGGAATCATAGGCGCGGGGAAAGTGGGGGCCGTTCTTGGTGCCGCCCTGCGCGCGGCGGAACACGCCGTCGTCGGGGTTTCAGCGGTGTCCGATGCCAGCCGCGAGAGGGCCGAAACGCTGCTTCCCGGCGTCCCGGTCCTTGACGTACAGGACATCGTGGAACGTGCCGAACTGGTGCTGCTCGCCGTGCCGGACGACGCCCTGCCGGACCTGGTGGACGGGTTGGCCAAGCTGGGCGCGTGGCAGCCGGGCCAACTGGTGGCCCACACATCGGGCCGGTTTGGCGTGGGCGTCCTGCATCCGGTGCGGGCGGCCGGTGCTGTCCCGCTGGCGCTGCATCCGGCCATGACGTTCACCGGGATGAGCCTGGACCTGACGCGGCTGCTGGACTGCACGTTCGGCGTGACGGCCGACGCCGCCATGCTGCCCATCGCCCAGGCCCTGGTGGTGGAGATGGGGGCGGAACCCGTCGCCATCGCCGAGGCGGACAGGGCGCTGTACCATGCAGCCCTGGCGCACGGGTCCAACCATCTGGTAACCCTCGTGGCGCAGGCCTCGCAGCTGCTGGCTGAAGTGGGAGTCGAGCTCCCGGAACGAATGCTGGGCCCGCTGCTGCGTGCCACCTTGGAGAACGCGCTTGCCTCGGGGGAGTCCGCCCTGACCGGCCCCGTGGCGCGTGGTGATGTGGGAACAGTGAAAGCGCATGCGGACGCCTTGCGGGAGTTCGACGGCGGCGGGGGCGGCGATGTGTTGGCGGCGTACCTCGCGATGGCGCGCGCCACAGCCCTGCGCGCCGAGGGGCGCGGACTGCTGAAAGCCGGCCAGCTGGAGGGGCTGCGCCAGGCCCTGGACCCGAGGGAGGACTGACCATGCCCATCAAACTCGTTACCACGGTGGCTGGGCTGCACGCCGAAAGCGCCCGGCTCCTCACGTCCAGGCAGGGGGTTTCCCAGGGCCTGGTGCCAACCATGGGCGCTCTCCATGAAGGCCATGCCGCCTTGGCCCGCACCGCCGTCGAACAGAACGACGTGGTGGTCGCCAGCATCTTCGTCAACCCGCTGCAGTTCGGCGACGCCGTGGACCTCGACCGGTACCCACGCACGCTGGACGACGACCTTGCGCTGCTGGAAGCCGAGGGCGTCGACCTTGCCTTCGCGCCGTCCGTGGAGGAGGTGTATCCAGACGGTGAGCCGCTGGTGCGCGTCACGTCCGGCCGGTTGGGGGAGAAATGGGAGGGCGCTTCGCGTCCGGGGCACTTCGATGGTGCGCTGACGGTGGTGGCCAAGCTGTTGCACTACGGAGTTCCCGCCGCGGGGTTGGCGGGGGCCGGTTCACATGGTTCCGGGCTCCCCGCTTACCGGGCATACTTCGGCCAAAAGGATGCCCAGCAGCTGGCGCTGGTCCGGCGCATGGTGGCGGACCTGAACTTTCCGGTGGAGATCGTGGGGGTTGCCACGGTCCGCTCGGCAGAGGGGCTGGCGCTGTCCAGCCGCAACCGTTTCCTCTCGGACGAAGAGCGGGACGCGGCGCTTGTGCTGTCCCGGGCCCTTCGGCTGCTCGAGGAGCGGGCTGCCGCCCGGGAACCGCTGGACCTGGAGTCAGCCGCGGCCCTGGTGGAGTCGCAGCCGCTGGTGGCCTTGGACTACTTCGACGTGGTGGATCCCGCTACGCTCGAGCCACTCGCCGAAAACTGCCGCGAAACGCCGTTCCGCGGCGAGGGGCTGGCGCTTATCGCCGCCAAGGTGGGGCCGGTGCGGCTAATCGACAACGCACGGCTCGTTTCATGAGGTCTGGACCGGCCGGTGCAGGATTCAGTGGTTACGGCGCCGGGCTGTCCCGGCTGGTCATGAGCTGTTCCAGGAGCGCGCGCTCGGGCCGCCCCGGGTTTCTTGCGACGCAACGCCGGAGCCTCGCCCGCGACAGCTCTTCGCCGGGTTCCTTGCTGCACAGCAGTTCGTCAATGATTTCCTGGGCCTGCCACCGGAGGGATTCGATGGCGAACTGCCGAATTTCGGCAGGCGTATCACTGGGCATCCAGGGGTCGGGGTCCGAAGGAACGCCTTGGAACATCCGCTCTGCAGACAAAGGGGCCTCCTTGCACCAATCCGAAGTGGCCGGTGGAGGGCCGCCACGGTGTTGTAAGCACTGCGCGTAGGAAAAACCTTACAGCGGGAAAGACCAGTCTGTCTTCCCTCGCGATAAACTGAGAGTCCAATGGATTTTAACGCAGAAATCTCAACGGCCCGCGTGTCGTCTCCGGCGGAGGCGGCAATGACCCCTGCCGGTTCTGCCGAGCGGATTATGTCGGTCGCTTATGAGCTTTTCTCCAGGCGGGGTGTTCGTGACGTCGGAGTGAACGAACTGATCGAGCGGTCCGGGGTGGCCAAGGCAACCTTCTACCGCCACTTTCCTTCCAAGGACTCGCTCGTTCTGGCATTCCTCGAGCAGCGGGACAAGCTGTGGACGGTGGATGCGATCCTGTCCGAGGCCCAGCGCCGGGGCACCACTGCTGAGGAGCAGCTGCTGGCCATCTTTGACGTGTTGGGGGAATGGTTCCTGCGGGAGGACTTCGAAGGCTGTTCCTTCGCGAAGGTCCTGTTGGAGATGGGGCCTTCCCATCCCCTGGGGCGGGCCAGCATCGAGTACTTGGCAAAGATCCGCGGCCACATCCAGGCCGCGGGCGAAGAGGCGGGGCTGGTGTACCCCGAGGAGTTTGCCCGTTCACTTCTGATCCTCATGAAGGGCTCCATTCTTCAGGCACTGGAGGGTGACGTGCAGGCCAACAAACGTGCGCAGCAGATGGCCGGCTGGCTGATAGAGCACCATCGGCCATAGAACCGACTTTGCCTGGGTGAACGGGAGGGAGCGCACCCACTAAGCTGCCGCCGTCGTAATCCTCAATGGGCAGCCGCACCAATAGTCAGCTTGCTTATCACTTTCCGCTTTCCTAGGCTGGAAACTGTCAGGCAAACAACTCTCGAAGCGGTAATCCGCGCCCTCAAAAAGCGCTGAATGCCGCCTCACATGAGGAGGAAAAATGTCAGAACACAGCATCTCAGGCAAGAAGGTCGCATTCCTGCTGACTGACGGCGTCGAGCAGATCGAGCTGACCAGCCCCTGGCAAGCCGTAAAGGAAGCGGGCGGTGTGCCCACCCTCGTAGCCCCCAAGAGCGGGAAGATCCAGGGGTTCGAAGGCACGGAAAAGGGTGACTCCTTTGACGTGGACCTCACCATCGCGGAGGCCAACGCCTCCGACTTTGACGCGCTGGTCCTTCCGGGAGGCGTCGTCAACGCCGACCACCTGCGTGTGGACAAGGACGCGCAAGGTTTCACCAGGAGCTTCTTCGAACAGCACAAGCCGGTCGCCTCGATCTGCCACGGACCGTGGCTGCTCATTGAAGCAGGGGTCCTTCGCGGCAGGAACGTCACGTCCTACCACACGCTCGAGACCGACCTCAAGAACGCCGGCGCCAACTGGACCGACCAGGAAGTGGTGGTGGACCAGGGCCTGGTGACCAGCCGGAACCCGGACGACCTTCCCGCGTTTAACAGCAAGCTGGTGGAGGAAATCTCCGAAGGTGAGCACGCGGGCCAAACGGCCTAGGGTTCCCACAAAGGTGTTCCATCAGGTGAAAACCTCCTGACGGAGGAATTACTCCAACAGATAGAGTGTTGAAGTCTGCGTAACGCTGACCTCCCGCATTCTTCACACTCCCTGAGGGAACATCCATGTCTACCGAAGTCTCTCCGCACGCCAACGGCCAGTCCGTTCAAACACAAGGAACCAAGCCCGCAGCGCCGGAGAAGATGTCCCGCGAGTCGGTGACGGTCATCAGCACGCTGTTGGTGGCGACGTTTGTGGTGATCCTCAACGAGACCATCATGAACGTCGCCCTGCAGCGGCTTATGGTGGACCTCCAAGTGGATGCGCCCACCGTCCAGTGGCTCTCAACCGGCTTCATGCTGACCATGGCCGTGGTCATTCCCACCACCGGCTTCATCCTTCAAACCCTGTCCACCCGTGCAGTCTTCATGCTGGCCATGGGGCTCTTCGTCGGCGGCACTGCCCTGGCCGCCGTGGCACCCGGATTTGGAATCCTGCTGCTGGCCCGCATCATCCAGGCGGGCGGGACCGCCATTATGTTGCCGCTGCTGATGACCACCATCCTCACGCTGGTCCCGATTGCCAAGCGCGGGGCCGTCATGGGCAACGTCAGCATTGCGATCTCGGTGGCCCCCGCCATGGGCCCCACCGTTTCGGGCCTGATCCTGGAGCACTTCACCTGGCGCTTCATGTTTGTGTTCGTCCTGCCGGTGGCGCTTGCGGCGTTGGCCATCGGCGCCAAGTACCTAACCAACGTGGGCGAGTCGGCAAGGCCCAGGCTCGACTTCGCCTCCGTCCTCCTGACGGTTCCGGCGTTTGGCGGACTCGTCTATGGACTCAGCCAGATCGGCGGCGGCCACGGCGGCCAGGCCGGGCCCGGCGCTCCTGCCATCGCAGCGCTGGTCATTGGCGTAGCCAGCCTTGCGGTCTTTGTCCTCCGCCAGGTCAGGCTGCAGAAGGCCGAGTCCCCGCTGCTGGACCTCCGCGCCTTCAACTTCCGGATGTTCACCGTCTCGGTCCTGCTGATGGTAGTGGCCATGATGGCGCTGTTCGGCGGCGTGATCCTGCTGCCGCTCTACCTCCAGGAAATCCGCGGCCTGGGATCCCTTGAAACCGGGCTGGCGCTGCTCCCGGGCGGACTGGCCATGGGACTCCTGGGGCCCGTCATCGGCAGGCTGTTCGACAAGATAGGGCCGCTGCCGCTCACCGTCACCGGGTCCATCCTGATGGTCTTGAGCCTCTGGCAGTTTTCCATGCTCGACGCCGGCACTGCCGTTGGGTGGATCGTCACCCTGCACGTGGGGCTGAGCTTCGGCCTGGCGCTGCTGTTCACCCCCGCGTTCACCACCGGCCTGAACCCGCTCCCGCCGCATCTCTACTCACACGGTTCCGCGATCATGAGCACCACCCAGCAGGTGGCCGGGGCCGCCGGCACTGCGCTGCTGGTGTCCATCTTCGCGGTGGTTTCCGCGACGTCGGGACTCGTCGCCGGGATGAGCGCCGCCTTCATGACGGCAACCGTCATAGCCCTCGCCGCCATCGTACTTTCAGCCATGATGCGCAAAACCGAAGGCGCCGGCGCGGGACACGGGGCACACTGACCCAACCAGGTAGCAGTAAAGTGTCGTTTTGATCCGTCAAAACGACACTTGCTGCTTCCTGCATGGGGTCAGCCGGCGTAGAAGTCGCTCAGTTCCTTAATGAGGATGTCCGGTGCCTTGATGACGCCGTCGTGCCCGAAGCCGGGGAGGATGGTGTAACTGGAGCCGGAGAGGACGTCATGGATCTGGCCACAGGCGACGCCGAAGTAGGCCGGGCTCTTTTCGCCCACCACGATCAGCGTTTCGAGCGGAAGGGCCAGGAACGGCTCGGCCGGCATGTCCGCGGCGATAATCGCCTTGATCTCACGGACGCCGGTCCGCATGAGCTCCCGCTGCTGCTTGCCCTCTGAGGTGCCGGCAGTCAGCTTGTTGGCGAGGGTCAGCATGGAGAGGGGCATCCGGGACGAGAATGAGCCGCCGGCTTCGAGCCCGCGCTGGATGACCGCAAGGGCGCGGTCGTCATCGCCGGCCGCCACCGCGCGCTCGTACTCGGCGGTCCAGTCGGCCTTGACGCTGTGGTTGACGGAGACCGCGGGGTCGTAGACGGCCAGACGCTCCACCGGCAGCGTCCGCGCCGCGTGGAGTGCTACCGCCCCGCCAAAGCTGTGGCCGAAGACGTCCGTGCTGGACGTGTGCTTCATGACCGTGTCAAGGTCCCGGATGTCCACATCCAGCGTGTAGTCCTCCGGCTGGGGCGACGAGGACCCGCGGCCGCGGCGGTTGAACGTGTGGACGGGCCGGCCCAGGGCGGCGCTGAGTTTCTGGGCGAACTTCGTGTAGTCCGCAGCTGTCACCATGGAGGGCGGGACAATCACCACGCCGGAACCGGCGGAAGCCAGATCCGTGCCGGTGGAGAAGAGCTCCAGAGTGCCGCCGTCGGGGGTCCTGATGTTCTCGCGCGTCATGTTCCGAGCCTAGCTGAGCAACCTCAACGGAGGCACCATGGACACCGCCGACGGCAGGATCCACGCCAGCCGCCCGATGACGCGCTTACGCCTTGAAGTACTCCGAGATGTCCGCGACGAGTTCATTCACGGCGGCGGGAATGGAACCGTGGAAACCCTTGGGGGAGAGCTCGTAGGTGCTGCCGGGGACGGCGGCGTGCAGCCGCTCAGCCGTGACCTTGTAATAGCTGGGGCTCTTTCCGCCGGCCATGAAATGGGTTGCGGAGGGCAGTACGCTGAAGTCCCTGGCATGGTCGGCCTCGTTGTAGGCCGCCCGGAGCTCACCCACTCCGCTGGGCATGACCTCCTGGAACATCCTGTTGATCCTGGTGTTTGAGACCAGCGCCATCAGCCCGGCAAGGAGCGGCTCCGGGATCCGTGCCAGGGCCGATCCGGGCGAGGTGGCCTTCTTCATGTGTGCCAGCGCGTGGCCCACTTTGCCGTTGTTGACGGCGTCCTCGAACCCGTCCAGCCAGGCGGTGTCGATGCTGCCGTCGATATTCACCGCGGCGTCGTATACAGCGAGTTTGTCCGGGACGTAGGGGGTTCCGGTGAACTCCTGGACCGCGTTCAGGGCTACCGATCCGCCCAGACTGTGGCCCAGGATGTTCCTGGCTCCCGTTGCATCCAGGACAGTCCGCACATCGGCTATCTCGGTGGCCATGGAGTAACCGGCGGGCTGTTCCGAGGAACTGCCCCGGCCCCGGCGGTCGTACACGTCCACGGCCCACCCGTCACCCAGGCCCTTTGCCAATGCGACTGAAAACGGGCGGTAGATCGTTGCGGTCAGGAACGCCCCGCCGATCAGCAGCACCCGGCGCTCTCCCGGCGCACCCGCGGTGCCGTAGCTGTACAAGGCCAGGCGGCCGCCGTCGTGCGTTGGAAGGACCTGTTCTTTCACCACCCCATCCTAGGCGGGAGCCGGCCGGGCTACCGCGAAGCGAGGCCCGCCGAACGCCCGGTAAACTTGATGACTGTGACTTCCCAAAACGCCCCCGCGCCCAAGAACGCCCCAGAGCCGCTCGATGCCAGCGAGCAGATGCGCATCCGCATGGAAAAGCGGGCCAAACTGCTTGAGCGCGGCACCGAGGCATATCCGGTGGGTGTGGAGCGCACGCATTCCCTGTCGGAGATCCGTGAAAAGTACGCGCACCTCGAAGCGGACGACACCACGGGGGACATCGTGGGCGTCACCGGCCGCGTGGTCTTCATCCGCAACACCGGCAAGCTGTGCTTCGCCACGCTCCAGGAGGGCGGCACCGACGGCAAGGGAACCCGCCTGCAGGCCATGCTCAGCCTTGCCAACATCGGCGAAGAAGCACTCGCCGACTGGAAAGCCCTCGTTGACCTCGGTGACCACGTGTTCATCAAGGGCGAGGTCATCTCCTCCCGCCGCGGCGAACTGTCCATCATGGCCGACTCCTGGTCCATGGCCTCCAAGGCCCTCCGCCCGCTGCCGGTGCTGCACGCGGAACTGAACGAGGAAACCCGCGTCCGCCAGCGCTACGTGGACCTGATGGTCCGCGACGAAGCCCGTGAAATGGTCTACACCCGTGCCGCCATCACCCGCTCCATCCGGGAGACGCTCTTCCGCCACAGCTACGTCGAGGTGGAGACCCCCATCCTGAACCTGGTCCACGGCGGCGCGCTGGCACGGCCGTTCGAAACCCACATGAACGCCTTCGACCAGAAGATGACCCTTCGCATCGCCACCGAGCTTTACCTTAAGCGCGCAGTGGTGGGCGGCATCGACCGCGTCTATGACATGGGCCGCGTGTTCCGCAACGAAGGCGTGGATTCCACGCATAGCCCTGAGTTCACCACCCTTGAGTGCTACGAGGCCTGGGCGGACCAGTTCGTCATGGCTGAGCGCATCAAGGAGATCATCCTGGATGCAGCGGACGCTGTGGGTGCCGGCCGCGTCATCCAGACAGACGCCGGGGAGATCAACCTCGACGGCGAATGGGCCTGGCTCGCGGTGTACCCCGGACTTTCCGACGCCGTGGGGCAGGAAATCACTCCGGACACTTCGCTTGAGGTGCTTCGCGAAATCGCGGAAAAGCACGAAGTCAAGGTCGACCCCAAGTGGGACACCGAAAAGCTGGCGGTGGAGCTCTTCGGGGAAATCGTGGAGCCCACCCTGCTCAACCCCACCTTCGTTTACGACTACCCGCCGTCCGCCCAGCCGCTGGCCCGCCCGCACCGCAAGGACGGCCGGCTCATCGAGGCCTGGGACCTGATTATCGGCGGCATGGAGCGCGGCACTGCCTTCTCGGAGCTGATCGACCCCGTCATCCAGCGTGAACGGCTCACGGAACAGTCACGGCATGCAGCTGCAGGCGATGAAGAGGCCATGCAGTTGGACGAGGACTTCCTGCGTGCACTTGAATACGGGGCCCCGCCCATGGGCGGCATCGGCCTGGGCATCGACCGCCTGGTGATGCTCTTCACGGGCGCGGGCATCAGGGAGACCATCCTGTTCCCCCTGCTTAAGCCCGAGGGGCACTGACCATGGAGTACGTAGCAGTCCTCCTGCCCTCGCTGGTAGTAGGCCTCATCTTCTGGTTCGCCATGAGGGCGATCTTCAACGCGGACAAGTCCGAGCGCCAGGCGGAGGCCCGGGCCCAGGCTGAAGCAGAGGCCCGTGCCGCGCAGCTCTCCGATGGACAGTCCACGGACCGCCGCGACCCCGATTCAAAATAGATAAAACCCGCTAATCTCCTGCCAATATCCCCAAGGAACCATTAGGCACTTTGACGCGTTGCCATAAAGGGAGTCATACTTTTTAAGGAAACATCCTGCTTTTCTGAAAACCGTCCCTTTCCAAGAGGAAGACCTTTAATGGCACAGAAAGTAAACATCATCCTCGTTGATGATCTGGATGGGGGATCCGCAGACGAGAATGTAAAGTTTGGCCTCGATGGGGTCAACTACGAGATTGACCTCTCGGCGGCAAATGCCGCTGAACTCCGGTCTTCGCTGGAGCGGTTTGTTGCCGCTGCGCGAAAGGCTTCCGGTGGCCGTGCCACCCGCACGGCCAAGGCTCCTTCCGGGGGCCGCAGCCACGATTCAGCACAGATTCGCCAATGGGCGCGGGATAACGGGTACACCGTTAACAGCCGCGGCCGAATTCAGGCCGAAATCCAGGAAGCCTACCAAAAGGCAAATTCCTAGCCGCAGGCCCAGCGCCGTATTAAGCCCTGCTTCCCGTCACGGGGAAGCAGGGCTTTTTGGTGTCCAAAATGTCCTGTCGGGACCGGCCTAAATTTTGCGCCATGGGACAGATTCGACGGTTCCCCACGTACCCGACGTCCGGCCACGCCCTATGTGCAGGAAATCGATGAGACGGCTGTTCCGCTACCTTGTCAGGTCCCTTGTTGCGGGTGGTGGCCGGCGGTGTGGGGCAGAGCCGACCGGTATTCCCGAACCATGCGGGTTTCCCCTGTGGCGAACACGCTCCACAAGTCTGGGTCCGCCACGTAGCATCAAAGTACGTCGTAGCTAGGAGTGTGGCGAAATGTTTGAGCGATTTACGGACCGTGCCCGTCGCGTAGTTGTGCTTGCCCAAGAAGAGGCACGCATGCTGAACCACAATTACATCGGTACCGAACACATCCTCTTGGGTTTGATCCATGAGGGTGAGGGCGTTGCCGCCAAAGCTCTTGAGTCCTTGAGCATTTCGCTCGACGGCGTTCGCGAGCAGGTGCAGGAGATCATCGGACAGGGCCAGCAGGCGCCGTCCGGCCACATCCCCTTCACCCCCCGTGCCAAGAAGGTACTGGAGCTCTCGCTGCGCGAGGCACTCCAGCTGGGCCATAACTACATTGGCACGGAGCACATCCTGCTGGGCCTCATCCGCGAGGGTGAGGGCGTTGCCGCCCAGGTGCTGGTCAAGCTCGGTGCCGACCTTAACAGGGTCCGCCAGCAGGTCATCCAGCTCCTCTCCGGCTACCAGGGCAAGGAAACCACCGGCGCAGGCGTTGGTGCGGGCCAGCCCGAAGGTGCCCCGGCCGGTTCCGTCGTCCTGGACCAGTTCGGCCGCAACCTGACCCAGGCTGCCCGCGAGAACAAGCTGGACCCGGTCATCGGACGCGAGCAGGAGATGGAACGCGTCATGCAGGTCCTCTCCCGCCGTACCAAGAACAACCCGGTCCTGATTGGCGAACCCGGTGTCGGCAAGACGGCCGTCGTCGAAGGCCTGGCCCAGGCAATCGTGCGCGGCGACGTCCCGGAAACCATCAAGGACAAGCAGCTCTACACCCTCGACCTTGGCTCCCTCGTCGCTGGCTCCCGCTACCGCGGTGACTTCGAAGAGCGCCTGAAGAAGGTCCTCAAGGAGATCCGCACCCGCGGGGACATCATCCTGTTCATTGACGAGATCCACACCCTCGTCGGTGCCGGTGCTGCCGAAGGCGCCATCGATGCCGCATCCATCCTGAAACCCATGCTGGCCCGCGGTGAGCTGCAGACCATCGGTGCCACCACGCTGGACGAGTACCGCAAGCACATCGAGAAGGACGCCGCGCTGGAGCGCCGCTTCCAGCCGATCCAGGTCAAGGAACCCTCTGTGGCGCACGCCATCGAGATCCTCAAAGGCCTGCGTGACCGCTACGAGGCACACCACCGCGTCACCATTACCGACGGCGCCCTGGCCTCCGCTGCCGCCCTCGCCGAGCGCTACATCTCGGACCGCTTCCTGCCGGACAAGGCGATCGACCTGATCGACGAGGCCGGCGCGCGGCTGCGCATCCGCCGCATGACCGCTCCGCCGGAGCTGAAGGCCATGGACGAGCGCATTGCCAAGCTCAAGATGGAGAAGGAGTCCGCGATTGACGCGCAGGACTTCGAAGGTGCAGCTTCGCTCCGGGACAAGGAGCAGAAGATGATTTCCGAGCGCGCGGAGAAGGAACGCCACTGGAAGTCCGGCGGCATGGACGACATCTCCGAGGTGGATGAGGATCTCATCGCCGAGGTGCTGGCCAACTCCACCGGCATCCCCGTGTTCAAGCTGACTGAGGAAGAGTCCTCGCGCCTGCTGAAGATGGAAGACGAACTGCACAAGCGCGTTGTCGGCCAGAACGAGGCCATCAAGGCCCTGTCCCAGGCCATCCGCCGCACCCGTGCAGGCCTCAAGGACCCCAAGCGTCCCGGCGGCTCATTCATCTTCGCCGGCCCCACCGGCGTCGGCAAGACCGAGCTGGCCAAGGCACTCGCGGAGTTCCTGTTCGGTGAGGAGGACGCCCTCATCACGCTGGATATGTCCGAATACTCCGAGAAGCACACCGTCTCGCGGCTCTTCGGTGCCCCTCCGGGCTACGTCGGCTACGAGGAAGGCGGCCAGCTGACCGAGAAGGTCCGGCGCCGTCCGTTCTCCGTGGTGCTGTTCGACGAGGTTGAGAAGGCCCACGCGGACCTCTTCAACTCGCTGCTGCAGATCCTGGAAGACGGCCGCCTGACCGACTCCCAGGGCCGTGTGGTGGACTTCAAGAACACCGTGATCATCATGACCACCAACCTCGGCACCCGGGACATCTCCAAGAGCGTTGCCACCGGCTTCCAGTCCGGCACCGACACGCAGACCGGCTACAACCGCATGCGTGCCCGTGTGACTGAGGAGCTCAAGCAGCACTTCCGCCCCGAGTTCCTGAACCGTGTGGATGACGTTGTGGTGTTCCCGCAGCTCACCCAGGACGAGATCATCGAGATCGTGGACATGTTCGTCTCCCGCCTGGAGAAGCGCCTCAAGGACAAGGACATGGGCATCGAGCTCACGCCCGCGGCCAAGGTGCTCCTCGCAACCCGCGGCTACGATCCCGCCATGGGTGCCCGGCCGCTGCGCCGCACCATCCAGCGCGAGATCGAGGACCAGCTCTCCGAGAAGATCCTGTTCGGCGAGATCCACGCCGGCGACATCGTAATGGTGGATGTGGAAGGCGACGGCGACGACGCCAAGTTCACGTTCGCCGGCAACGCCAAGCCGCGCATCCCGGAAATCGCCCCGATCGTCTAAAGCACTACCGGAAGGCCCCGCCCGCTCCCAGAGCAGGCGGGGCCTTCCGCTTTAATCCGAACCACCCAAAGGTTGAGTCCGGGTGCCTGGCTGGGGCTTGGTGCCTTCCGTGGTTGCATCCGGTGCCGGCCATCAGAGATTTCCCGGCGCCTGCTCCTTCGTCGCTCTGACGGCGCCTACATAAATCCCTGATGCCCGGCACCTCGTGCGTGGCGGTACCCGGCGCAGGTGCCGGGGTCATTTGTGTAGCTTGCGTCAAAGCGACGAAGGAGCAGCAAGCGGCAAATGGGGCCGGTGGCGGCGCAGCCCAGGCAACCGCCCGCCCGGTGCCCGGCACCAGCATCTAAACTCGGCGTCGATCGGGGCAAAAGGTTGAACGCCGCCGCGCCTTTTTGTGATGTGGGGCACAATCGGGTTGAATCGGGGCATGGCTATTCTGAACCCGGCGATCCCGGGCGAGCAACCACTGACCCCTTTCCACGACCTCGACCACTACCTGTCCATCCCGCGGGTGAGCGGCCTGAGCCTGAGCCCGGACGGCACGCGGTTGGTGACCGCAGTCAGTACGCTGAACGGCAAGGGCACCGAGTACGCAACAGCGTTATGGGAGCTGGATCCTGCCGGGCAGAAGCAGGCGCGGCGTATCACCCGGAGCGCCAAGGGCGAGGCCGGCGCAGCTTTCGCTGCCAACGGCGATGTCTATTTCACGTCTGCGCGGCCCGATCCGGAGAACCCGGACGAGGACCCGGTCAGCGCCCTCTGGCTGCTCCCTGCCGACGGCGGGGAGGCACGGGTGGTGCTCAGCCGTCCCGGCGGCGTGGGGAGCGTGCTGACAGCCAGGAACGCGGACGCCGCCTTCGTGACGGCGGAAATCCTGGCCGGTTCCGCCGACGAGGAAGACGACGCCCGGCGCCGCAAGGCGCGCAAAGAGAATAAAGTCTCGGCCATACTGCACAGCGAATACCCAGTGCGGTACTGGGACGCCGACCTCGGGCCCGGCCAGCCGCGGATCTTCGCTGTGGAACCCGGTGAGGACAAGTCGACCGGCAAGCCCGCGACTGTGGACGCCACCGTCCCCTTGGTACTTCGGAACCTCACCCCCGGCGCAGGGCCGCGGCTGCGCGAAGCGGAGACAGTTGCCAGCCCCGACGGCCGGACCATCTATACGAGCTACACAAAGCCCCTCGCCAGGGCGGACAGCCGCTCCATCCTGGTGGCGGTGGACGTCGCTTCCGGCGACCTCAAGGTGCTGCTGGACCATGAAGGCATGAGCTACTTCCCCGGTCCCGTCAGCCCCGACGGCCGGAGCCTGGTGGTCGTGAGCGAGAGCGACTCCACCCCGCGCCGGGCGCCGGAGGTCAAGCTGCACCTGCTGGACGTTTCCGGTACTGCGGATGAGGCCGCCGGTCTCCTGCCGCTGGCCCATGACTGGGACCGGTGGGCCAAGCCTGCAGCCTGGCTGCCGGACGGTTCGGCCATCCTGGTCACCGCGGACGACGACGGCGCGTCGCCGCTTTTCCGGATCAGCGTTCCGGCTTCTGCCGCCGAGGTGAGCGTCACCAGGGTGACGCAGGACGCCGCGGCCTACTCCGACGTTGTGGTTTCACCGGAGGGGCGCAACGCCTATGCCCTGCGCAGCTCGTATGAGTTCCCGCCGGAGGCAGTCCGCATCGACCTGCAGACCGGCGAGACCAGTCGCCTGCCCGCCCCCGCGGAACGGCCGTCGTGTCCAGGCCGGCTGGAGCGCATCGCCGCGACTGCTGCGGACGGTTCCCGCGTCCCCGCCTATCTGGCTTTGCCCGAGGGTGCCTCGAAGGAGTCCCCGGTCCCGATGTTGCTCTGGATCCATGGCGGGCCGCTGGCTTCCTGGAACGCCTGGACCTGGCGCTGGAACCCATGGCTCCTGACGGCCAAGGGGTACGCGGTGCTGCTGCCTGACCCGGCGCTGTCCACCGGCTACGGCCAGGCCTACATCCAACGCGGCTGGGGCTCCTGGGGCAAGGCACCGTTCACCGACCTCATGGCGGTGACGGATGCTGCCGTCAGCCGGGCTGATATTGACGGGGAGCGTACAGCGGCCATGGGCGGTTCATTCGGCGGCTACATGGCCAACTGGGTGGCCGGGCAGACGGATCGGTTCCAGGCCGTCGTCACCCACGCCAGCCTGTGGGCCCTCGACCAGTTTGGTCCCACCACGGACGCCTCCCAATACTGGCTGAAGGAAATGACCGAGGAGATGGCCATGGACAACTCCCCGCACATGCATGTGGAAAAGATCAGCACGCCCATGCTGGTCATCCACGGCGACAAGGACTACCGGGTGCCCATCGGGGAAGGCCTGCGGCTCTGGTACGAGCTGCTGTCCAAGTCCCAGCTCGCTGCAGACCAGGACGGGCAGACGCCGCACCGGTTCCTCTACTTTCCGGACGAGAACCACTGGGTCCTCCAGCCGCAGCACGCCAAAGTCTGGTACGGCGTCGTAGAGAGCTTCCTGGCCCGGCACGTTCTGGACCAGGATGTGCCCTTGCCCGCTGAGCTGGGGCTCTAATCACCTTCGGCGGGAAGGCTGCGACATTTACCGCTTGCTGCTCCTCCGTCGCTCTGACGCAAGCTACATAAATGTCCCAGCCTTCCCGCCTCTTGCCGCAGGGTTGGCGGCCAGGGCGCGTGCTACATAAATGTCCCAGCCTTCTCGCGCGGACAGTGCGCCTTAGGGTTTGGGGTTAGGGCGCGTCTGCCCTTTCCGGCTGTGCGTCCTGCTCGTTCAGCCGGTCTTTCTGCCCTCGGCCGTACTTGTAGTGGAAATAGGCGTAGCAGGCGCCCACAAACGGAATGCCGAAGTAAAGCGCAGTTGCCTGCGTGGGATCGAAGCCGATGCCTATCAGGGAGATGAGGCACAGGACGAACGCCACGATGGGCAACAGCGGAAACAGGGGTGCGCTGTAGGCGAGACCTGCAGTGCGGCCTCCTGAGCGCAGGAAAGCCCGCCGGTGGAAAAAGTGGGATGCCGTGATGGACATCCAGACCCCCACCGTGGCGAACCCGGCGATCGACACCAGGACCAGGTACACCGTAGTGGGGGCCACCACGGTGCTGACCAGTGAGGCCAGGCCGCCCAGCATGCTGACGCACAGGGCAAGCATGGGAATTCCGCGTTTTGTCAGTTTTCCGAATGCCTTCGGCGATGTCCTTCATCCGCCAGGGAGAAAAGCATCCGCGCACAGGAGAAAAGACCGCAGTTTCCGGCCGACAAAAGGGCGGTGATGATGACGAAATTCATGATATCGGCGGCGTATGGAATCCCCAGCTGTGAGAAGACCGTGACAAAGGGGCTTGCCTCCAGTGAGGTTTCCTCATACGGAACAGTGCAGGCAATCACGGTGATGGCCCCGACAAAGAAAATCAGCAGGCGAATAACGGTGGTCCGCATCGCTTTCGGGATGTTGACGGCGGGATTGGCAGTTTCTCCTGCGGCCACTCCAATTAGCTCCGAACCGGAAAATGCGTAGAACACGGCAAGCGTGGTGATGAGGACGCCGGAAATCCCATATGGAAACAGGCCCTGGGGGGTATTGCGTATTGAGGTTCTCCCGAGGAAGGGGTAGCCATTTTCGGCCATCGGGTGGAAGCCAGGCAATGCCGCGCCGCCCAGGACTATCAGCCCGATGACTGCAGCTACCTTGATCAGTGCGAAGCAGAATTCGGATTCACCGAAGACGCCTGAAGAAATAGCGTTAAGCGTGAAAAGGACGGCGGCAAACACAAAGCACCAGATCCACACATCAACCTGCGGAAACCAGCGCTGCATCAACAGTCCGGCAGCCGTGAATTCTGAGCCGCAGTGGCGGAGCAGGCCCCGACCACCAGATATTTGCCGGAGCCTGCTCGTTCCTCGCTTTGACGGCGCCTATACAAATGCCTCGCGGTGGGCGCCTCGTGCCACCGTCACCGCAGCGGAGGTGCCGGGGTCATTTGTGTAGCTTGCGTCAAAGCGACGAAGGAGCAGCAAGCGGCAAATGGCCCCGGTGCCGTAGCGTCCCCTCGTAGGTTCGGAACGCGAGTCCGGAGCCGATGACACCTCCCATCGCAATCATCACGAGGTGACGGGCCTCCATGGAGCGTCGAAGGCCGCGTTTCTCGACTTGCTCCTTCGGGGTTTCGGTCAGGGTGGGGAGCCTAAGGCCATTTTTTCCTCTGCGTCGGGCTTCGTTGCCCATGGGGGCGAGGGTAACAGGCGAAACACTGCTTGGTTGCCCCTGACCTGCGCAAACGCAAGCAGGCGACATCTCATAATTCTGCGCAATGAGGGGCGCTTTCGATCTCTGAGCGTAAGCAGAGCTTTGACTTGGCGTCCTCATTACGGACGGCAGCTGCGGCTCTCAGATGCACATGGCGCCGCCGGTGGAGTGGACGCAACCACTGCGACGCTGTCGAACTAGGATTGGCCTGTGACTGACTCCTTCCGTATCCGGCCTGCCCGCACCAGTGATGTGTCCGCCATCAAGAAGCTGGTGGCGCCTTTGGCGGAGCAGCGGATCCTGATGGCGAAGGAGACCGTGGCCTACTACGAAAGCCTGCAGGAGTTCCGGATTGCCGAGTCCTTCGACGGCGATGTAATCGGCTGCGGGGCGCTGCACGTCATGTGGGAGGACCTTGCCGAGGTGCGCACCCTGGCCGCTTCCGAGGACTGGCGCGGCAGGGGAGTGGGCCACGTGCTGGTGGAGAGCCTGCTGGATGAGGCGCGTGCCCTGGGCGTCGCCCGCGTCTTCTGCCTGACCTTCGAGGTGGACTTCTTCAAGCGCCACGGCTTCGAGGTCATGGCCGACCAGTCCGCGGTGGATCCCGTCGTGTATTCGGAGCTCCTCCGCTCCCACGATGAAGGCGTGGCGGAGTTCCTGGACCTCGCCCGGGTCAAACCCAATACCTTGGGCAATACCCGGATGATCCGGTTCCTCTAAAGGCGGCGGAACCAGCTCTGGTGCCTGCTCGGCGTCCTGCGGGCTGCAGAACCAGCTCTGGCGCCTGTTCGATGTCCTGCCGCTGCAGGACCTGCAGGGCATAATGGATGATTTTTAGGCTATTCCTATCCCTCCATTCGATGGATAAACTTATTGAGGCTTGCTGGGGAGCAACCCGACTAGTGAAAGCCAGAAATGCAAACCCTCCCTATCCATGCGGCAAAAACCGAACTGCAGCTCCTTGTCCGCGGGCTGGTTTATGCCCCCGGCGACGCGTCCTATGAATCAGAAGCCGCAGCCTTCAACCTCGCTACCCGGCACACCCCGGATCTGGTTCTAACCGCAGTCAACGCCGACGACGTCGTGGCTGCCGTCAGGTGGGCCTCCGCCCGCAACATGTCCATCTCCGTTCAATCCACCGGCCACGGCGCCGCCAATGCCATCGCCGACGGGCTCCTTATCAGCACCCGCTACATGATGGAGCTGTCCATTGACCCGGAGGAGCAAACTGCCCGTGTGGGCGCTGGTGTCCGCTGGCGCGACGTCCTCCACGCCGCTGCACCGCACGGGTTGACGGGGCTGCACGGATCCACCACTGATGTAGGGGTGGTTGGCTACACCCTTGGCGGCGGACTGCCGCTCCTGGGGCGCAAGTACGGTTTCGCCTCCGACCACGTCCTGGCCTTCGACCTGGTGACTCCGGACGGTGAGCTGCGCCGGGTGGACGCCGTGAGCGATCCGAGCCTGTTCTCCCTGCTCCGCGGCGGCAAGGGCAACCCCGGCACCGTCACCGCCATGGAGTTCTACCTCTTCCCGGCCGCCGAACTGTACGCCGGAGGCGTCTTCTACGAGGGCGCGCACGCCAGGGACGTCCTGGCCAGTTTCCGGAACTGGACCCAGGATCTCCCATCGGGCGCGTCTGCATCGCTGGCATTCCTGCGGCTGCCCGACTTGGAGGAGGTGCCCGGATTCCTGCGCGGCAAGTTCGTGATGCACCTGCGGTTCGCCTGGCAGGGCAGCGAAGCGGAGGGCTCGGCCCTTCTTGCTCCGATGCGGGCAGCTGCGCCGGTTCTGGTGGACACCGCGGGGCCGCTCCCGTACAACCGGGTGGATGAGATCCATGCGGATCCGCAGCATCCCGTGCCCGTGCGGGAGGGTGGCATGCTCCTGAAAGGCTTCGGGCCCGGACTGGAGGATGTACTGCTCGACCTTGCCGGCCCGGAGAGTCGGGCCCCGCTCCTGCTGACCGAAATTCGCCTGATGGGCGGCGCGCTCGCGGACCCGCTCACCGGCAATGCCCCCGGGGCGGACTGCCTGGGTGGCCGCGACGCCGGCCTCTCCTTCTTCACCGTAGGCATCATGGCTCCACCCATTGCAGAACTGGTCGCGGACGCGATTGAGGGAGCCCGAACCGCACTGAAGCCGTGCGGCACCGGCGGGAGCCTGGTGAACCTGCACGGGCACCTGGCCTCACCCGAGCTTGCCGTGAGCGCCTGGCCTGAGGAAGCCAGGGAAAGAATGAGTGCTGCCAAGGCGGAACTCGATCCGAAGAACCTGTTCCGCCACGGCCACGCCGTCCTTCCCCTGCTGCCGGAGGCGGCTGCGGTGGTTGCCTGACACCGTCACATCCACGTCGCATTGGTTTTATTCGAATTGATGGATAAATTAGGCGAGGCCGGGAATGGGGGGCCTCAGGAAAGGGACAGTCATTGGGGGCTGTCCCTTTGCTGCGTCTGCCCCCGACCAGCGGAAACCCTACCGTTGCCCGCTACGCCGGTAGTAGGGTCAAAGGGACACCTCCAGGAACACAGCCAGGAGCACCGCCAAATGAAGAAACTCATCAACGATCCCCGGTCTGTCGTCCAAGAAGCTGTCGAGGGCTTTGGCCTTGCGCACGCAGGCCTTGTCACGGTCAGCACCGACCCTACGTACATCACCCGAAAAGACGCGCCGGTGAACGGAAAAGTAGGGATGGTGTCCGGCGGCGGCAGCGGCCATGAGCCGCTGCACGCCGGCTTTGTGGGGCTGGGAATGCTCGACGCCGCCGTCCCGGGGGCGGTGTTCACCTCGCCCACGCCGGACCAGATCCTTCCCGCAACCCTCGCCGTTGACTCAGGCGCCGGCGTCGTACATATCGTCAAGAACTACACAGGTGACGTCCTGAACTTCGAGACAGCGGCCGAGCTGGCCGAAGCGGAAGGCGTCAGCGTCCGCACCATCCTCGTCAACGACGACGTGGCCGTCGAGGACTCCCTGTACACCGCGGGGCGCCGGGGCGTAGGCGGCACCGTGCTGGTGGAGAAAATTGCCGGTGCCGCCGCAGAACGGGGAGACGACCTGGAGGCCGTCGCGGGCATCGGCGAGCGGGTCAACGTGAACGTCCGCACGATGGGCGTGGCGCTCTCCGCCTGCACCGTTCCCCACGCCGGCTCACCCAGCTTCGACCTCGCCGAGGACGAAATCGAGATCGGCATCGGAATCCACGGGGAACCGGGGCGCCACCGCATTGCGATGGAAAATGCCGACGGCATCACCGACCGCCTCCTGGAGCCGGTCCTTACCGACCTGAACGTGAGGTCAGGGGACAGGCTGCTGCTTTTCGTCAACGGGATGGGCGGCACCCCGCTGAGCGAGCTGTACATCGTGTTCCGGCGTGCTGCCCAGGTCCTGGCGGACAGGGGAGCCACGGTGGAACGCTCCTTGGTGGGAAACTACATCACGGCCCTGGAAATGCAGGGCTGCTCCATCTCAGTGCTTCGGCTGGACGACGAACTGACGGAACTGTGGGATGCGCCCGTGCACACAGCAGCCCTCCGCTGGGGTGTGTAGCCGTGCTTTTGGATGTCAACTGGGCTATGAAGTGGCTGACCCTGTGTGCACAGGCCATGGCGGAACACCGGCTGGAGCTGATTGAACTGGACCGTGCCATCGGCGACTCGGACCATGGTGAAAACATGGACCGGGGATTCCAGGCGGTCCTGGACAAACTGGCTGAAGCTGCCCCGGAGACCCCCGGCGCAGTCCTGAAGCTGACGGCAATGACCCTGATGTCCAAGGTGGGCGGTGCCGCCGGCCCCCTTTACGGCACAGCGTTTCTCCGGGCGGCCACTGCGGTGGGCGATTCGGCGGAGATTGATCCGGCCGCTTGGGCCGATGCCCTGGCTGCCGCCCGGGACGGCATTGTGGCCCGCGGCAAGGCGGAGCCCGGAGACAAAACCATGGTGGACGCCTGGACGCCGGCGGCCGAGGCCGCGAAAGCCGCCGCGGACGAGGCCAGCCCAGAGATCCTCACGGTCCTGGTGGCTGCGGCGGAGGCGGCCGAGGCCGGGGCTGCGGCAACCGATCCGCTGGTGGCGCGGAAGGGCCGCGCGAGTTACCTGGGCGAGCGGAGCATCGGGCACAGGGATCCGGGTGCAGCCTCCAGCGCGCTGATTCTCCGGGCAGCCGTAGGGGCGGCTGCGTGACCGTCAGCATTGTGGTGGTCTCCCATAGCGAAAAGATTGCCGACGGCGCCACGGAACTTGCCGCCCAGATGGCGCCCGACGTCGTCATCCTGGCAGCGGGCGGCACCACCGACGGCAGGATCGGCACCAGCCTGGAAAAAGTGCTGGCCGCCCTGGACCGGGCCGCCGGTGCCGACGGCGCGGTGATCCTCACGGACTTGGGTTCAGCGGTGATGACGGCGGAATCCGCGCTGGAGTTCGCGGACAGTCCGGCCGACATTGTCATTGCCGACGCGCCGCTGGTGGAGGGCCTCGTGGCGGCGTCCGTCGCCGCCCAGGGCGGAGCGGACGTCCACGCGGTCAAGCGCGCCGCCGAGGCTGCAGGTGGCACGGTCCAGGCTCATGACATTCCGCCCCGGCAGGTTGTGGATGAAGTCTCTGGCCAGGGCCCTGAGTGCACCGGTGAGTTTGAGCTGATCAACCAGGCGGGCATGCACGCTCGGCCGGCGGCAAAGATCGCCGGCGGGCTTTCCTCGCTCGATGCCGAAGTCACCATCAACGGGGTGGACGGCGCATCCATGACGTCCCTGATGACGCTGGCCGCCGGCAAAGGATCGTTGCTGCGGGTTGAAGCCCGGGGCGCAGACGCCGAACGTGCGGTGAACTACGTGGGCGGGCTGGTGCAGGCGGGTTTCGGCGAGCCCTAGAAGACCCACCACAGTCCCAATCCCGGCACCGCGGTGTGTTCAGAACTTCATTGGAGGCACCTGCGAATAAGCTCGATGCCATGGAACGGCTCGACCTCGAAGGCAACTCCCCGGAAATCGAAGTGCTGGACGGGCAGATGTCAGTTGAGGAGCTGCTTGCCGACCTTGGCCTGGAGTGGCGGCCTGGATCCGGGGCAGGAAGCCCCGCCCCTTGCAGCGGGAGCAGCTTCAGCCAGCCCGCGTTGTTCTAGGTTCAGATCCGTTCGCGCAGGCCCTGGGCGTCCAGTTCTACGGAAGCGCTGACGAACCTCCCGCACTGCTCACCGAAGGGGTATTCACCCCGGGGGCGGAAATCAAGGGTTCGGACAGGCAGGGCGGACCCGTCGGCGGCGGTTCCGGAAGCAGTTACTGTCATGGGTGATTCCGTCAGGGTTTCCAGCATCAGGCTTCCCACTTTCGTCCCGTCCGGTGATGCTGTTGCCGAGCAAACCCCGTCCGGAGTGCAGCCCTGGTCAATGGAGGCGCTTCCCGGGTGCAGCTCCACACCGGCTTCCTTGCACGCGCCCTCCTGGCACGCCTTCAGGTGCAGGGCCCCGACGTGCGGCGCGTAGTCCGCCGTGACAGTTACGGAAACTGCCGTTGCCTGGGCGATGGCCGGGCAGGGGACCGCACCGGATCCCGGGCCGCACGCGGAGGCAAGGCCCGCCGTCGTGATTAATGCCAGAAGCAGCCCCGGCTTGCGCATACTTCAGCGTAGGACCGGGGCCGAAAAAGAGCCCCGGCCAAGGCAAAAGTGATACCGGCATTGTTATGGTTGCGGCTCGGGTGGCTGCCAGAGGAGATCGAAAAGCCGCTTTAGCCGAGCGGGAAGATGCTGATGAACCAGAACAGGGCGACGGCGAAGACAGCGAAGAACGGGATCAGGCATCCCATGCCGGTCCGCGGGGTCGAGGACACCTGGAGCGACTCGTTGGGGTTTGCCGGGTTGTAGGCCACCTCAATGAGCGAACCGGGAACCGGCTCGGCGGCCAGGGAGATCTCGGACTTGCCCATGAACAGCGTGCCCTGGGAGTCGGTGAACTGATAGGTGGGGAAGAATCGCCGGCTGCGGCTGGAGCCGCCGCCACCGCTTGTCCACCCCGCCACGCTGCCGGTCACTGCTGCCTGCGCCTTCGGCCAGTCCGCCATCAGCTGCTCCTGGCGCCTGGTCTTTCGCATGGCGTGGATAAGTGCGAACACGGCGGCAGCTACGAACAGCGCCCACACGATGTACAGAACAATTCTCATGGCTTCCCCCGGTCCCAGTCACCAAAAGTATGCCATCCACGGTATAGACGCCGCTTCATCAACACATTTGTGGCGGGTCAGGCCGGGAGCTGGTATCCGCCGTCGTGCAGTTCGGCCAGTCCATCGGCGAGCAGCCCAGCCAGCGACCGTTCCAACTGTTCAGGCGGCGGGTTCAGCCGGTGCAGGGCTGCCAGCGGAACTCCGATTCCCTCCGGAGCAAAGCCCAGGTCAGCGGGCTCATTGCTGAACATTTCCGGCGGCACAGGACTTTCCGCCAGGCGCAGCACCGCCACCACGGCTCCCCGGACCTGGCGGTCGGTGCCGTGCCAGGCCTGGCCTTTGGGGACGTACGACGGCGGCGGCTCACCTGCCGCCAGCCAGGCGCAGGAGTCCTTGACCGGGCAGGCAGTGCACTTGGGTGCACGGGCCGTGCACACCACGGCGCCCAGTTCCATGACCGCGGCATTCCAGCCCACGGAGGTGGCATCGTCGTCGGGGAGAAGCGAGGCGGCCAGGCGCATCTCCGCGGCCGTCAACGCCGGGGCAGGAAGCGCGACGCCGGAGACCAGCCGGGCGTGTACGCGGCGGATGTTGGTGTCCACCACCGTCTCCCGGCGGCCGTAGGCGAACGCGGCGACGGCCGCGGCCGTATAACTTCCCACTCCGGGAAGCGCCAGCAGCTCGGCGTAGGTGTCCGGGACCTTTCCGCCGTGGTCCTGGATGATGGCGCCTGCGGCCGCATGCAGCCGCAGGGCGCGGCGGGGATAGCCCAGCCTTCCCCACGAACGGACTGCCTCCCCGGCAGGTTCACCTGCCAGTCCTGCAGGGGTGGGCCAGCGCCTGAGCCATTCGTGCCAGACGGGCAGGACCCGGACCACGGGCGTCTGCTGGAGCATGATTTCACTGACCAGCACGCCCCAGGGGGAGCAGGAGGCTTCACGCCAGGGCAGGTCCCGGGCGGTTTCGGCGAACCAGCCATTGATCCTGGTGTGCAGCTGCTGGAGCTCCGCGCCATTGGCCGGCAGGGCTGCGGGCGCGGCTGGGGAAGGAGTCTTAGTGTCGATCCCAACACTGTAATGGATGTGTTCCGGGAGGCTGAAAACAGGATGTGACCAGAGCGATGACTGCCCGGCGGCGTGGTGGCAGGGCAGATCCGGAGTGCTTCTCTAGCCTAGGAGGATGGGCAGGCAAGGGGATTCACCAGCACGCGGCAAAGCATCGTCATCCGGCTCCAGCAGCGTCCGGAAGCCCAGCCCTGCCGTCTACCGCCGGCGCCGGCTGTTCGCAGGTGGCGCCCTGCTGATGGTCATCGCGCTGGTGGTGAGCGGGTTCGCCCTGGCCGGCGCGTTTTCCGGGTCCGAACAGGCCTCCTCTACGGATCCGGCAAGCAGCCCTGCTCCCTCCCAGCCTCCGACGGCCACGCCCGAGCCGTCTGCTCCCTCGGCCACGCCCACCCCTTCCGCGACACCCGGCTGCAACCAGAACCTGGTGACCGTCTCCGCGTCCACGGACAAAGCTGCGTACGGTCCGGAGGAAAACCCGTTGCTCACCCTGAAGGTGACCAACGGCGGCACCATGCCGTGCGAGGTCAACATCGGAACCTCCCAGATGGAATTCCTGGTCACCAGTGGCCCGGACCGCATCTTCTCGTCCCGGGATTGCCAGGCCACCAGCGAGGACCTGGTGAAGGTCATCGCTCCCGGAGCAAGCGAGACGGCCAACTTTCCGTGGTCGCGGAACCGGACCGTGGAGGGCTGCCAGGCCGTTGAGTCCAAGCCAGGCGGCGGCGGGGCGTACTACATTTTCACTGCAAAGCTCGGCTCGAAGGCCAGTCCCAAGGCTGTCTTCCAGCTGAACTGAGGCTTTTGCCTGGAATTCCAGGCCTTAGAGGAATCGGTCCAGCAGGCTTGCTTCCGCCATGCGGCTGAGGCCTTCGCGGACGGTCCGGGCGCGCTGATCGCCGATGCCGTCCACCGTCATCAGGTCGTCGATGGTGGCGGCCATCAGGAACTGCAGCCCGCCGAAGTGGTCAACAAGGCGGTCTGCGACGGCCTTGGGCACTGCCTTCAGGCCGGACAGCAGGCGGTAACCGCGTGGCTGGACGACGGCGTCGAGGTTGGCTTCACCGCCCGCGAACCCTACGATTCCCGAGATCTTTCCGAGGTCGATCAGCTCGGTGGGTCCGAGGTTCATCAGCTCGCTGACGGCCTTGTCGATGTCCTCGGCGGACGCGTTCGGGCTGGCGTAGTCACGGATGATCACGTCGCTGCCGGGACCGCGGCCCACGGTCAGTTCGTCGAGCTGCAGCGAGAGCAGGCGGCCGTCCTCGCCAAGTTCCAGCACGTACTGGGAAATTTCCTCCGAAATGCGCCGGACCATTTCCTGCCGCTGCAGGGTGACCGCGACGTCGCGGACCGTCACCATCGCCTCGATTTCGAGGGCGGAGAGCGAGCTGGTGACCTGGTCCAGCCGGGAGCGGTAGCGCTCCAGGGTCGCCAGCGCCTGGTTGGCGCGGGCAAGGACCTTTTCCGATCCTTCCAGCACGTGGCGCAGGCCGTTCACGTAAAGGGCGATGATCTGCATGGACTGGCTGACCGAGATGACCGGAACGCCGGTCTGGATGGCCACGCGCTCTGCGGTGCGGTGCCGGGTGCCGGACTCCTGGGTTTCGATGCTGGAATCCGGGACGAGTTGGACGGCGGCACGGAGGATGTTTCCGGCGTCCTTGTCGCAGATGATGGCGCCGTCCATCTTGGCGAGTTCGCGGAGGCGGGTCGGGGAGAAGTCGATGCCGATGTCGAACCCGCCGGAACAGATGGAGTCTATGGTCCGGTCCGAGCCCAGAACAATCAGCGCCCCGGTGCGTCCGCGCAGGATCCGCTCGAGTCCGTCGCGCAGGGGAGTTCCGGGTGCCACCCTGCCCAGAGTTGCCCTGAGTGATTCTTCGGGGCTCCGCGCCATAGGTGTTCCCTTCAAAGGTGCGGACCGCCGCCCGCAAGAATGCCGGCTTTACTGCTTGGCCGGCAGGACCTGAAAGTACTCAGTTTCCCGCAAGCTCAATGATAGGGGTAAGAAACTCCAACTTCCGCACGGGCAAGCCCCAAAGTGGCCCATTAGGGGGTTCCGGGGAAGGTACAGGAAGCGGGTTGAACGGCGGGTTGCCGGGTGGGCACTTTGGCCCACTTTTTCACGCTTGGCATGCCCTCGGTGCTTTGGGCCGCAGTTAGTCCTCGGCAGCGGCAAGCTGGCCGCAGGCCCCGTCGATCTCCTTGCCGCGCGTATCGCGCAGCGTGCAGGGAACCCCCGCGGCGCGGAGCCGCGCGATGAACTCCTGCTCCACCGGCTTGTCCGAGGCGGTCCAGATGGAGCCTGGGGTCGGGTTGAGTGGGATCGGATTCACGTGCACCCAGCCGCGGCCGCGCTGGTTGAGCTTCTTAGCCAGCAGGTCTGCACGCCAGGGGTGGTCGTTCATGTCCTTGATCATCGCGTACTCGATGCTGACCCTGCGGCCCGTCTTGCGGTAGTAGTCGTAGGCCGCGTCGAGCGCTTCGTCCACCTTCCAGCGGTTGTTGACCGGGATCAGTTCGTCGCGGAGCTCGTCGTCGGGAGCGTGCAGGGACAGCGCGAAGGTGACCGGCAGGTCCTCGTCCGCAAGCTTGCGGATGGCGGGGACGAGGCCGACCGTCGAGACAGTGATGTTCCGGGCAGACATGCCCAGGCCCTCGGGCGCGGGGTCCACGAAGCGGTGGAGGGCGGCCATCACGCGCTTGTAGTTGGCCAGCGGCTCGCCCATGCCCATGAAGACGATGTTGCTGACCCGCTCGTCGTCGTGCTCCTTCGGGCCCAGCTCACCGGCTGCTACCACCCGGTTCGCAGCGACAACCTGATCAACGATCTCCGCCGTGGACATGTTGCGGGTAAGCCCGGCCTGGCCGGTAGCGCAGAAGGGGCAGTTCATTCCACAGCCGGCCTGCGAGGAGATGCAGAGAGTAATGCGGCCGGGGTAGCGCATCAGCACGGACTCGACCAGCGCACCATCGAACAGCCGCCAGAGGAACTTGATGGTGTCCCCCTTGTCGCTGCGTTGGCGGCGGACCTCGGTGAGCAGCGGTGGGAACATCTGGGAAACGAGTTCCTCACGGCCGGCCTTGGGCAGGTCGCTCATGGCGTCCGGGTCCACGGTCCAGTGCTGGAAATAGTGCGTGGAGAGCTGCTTCGCCCGGAAGGCAGGAAGGCCAAGCTCCTTCACCTTTGCGCCGCGCTCGGCCAGGTTCAGGTCGGCCAGATGTGTCGGCGGCTGCTTCACCCGCGGGGACGCGAACTGGAGCAGCGGCCTGCCCTCGACGGTACGCGCCTGCTCCCAGCCCTCCGCAGTGGGGCGGACCTGCGGGCGGGTGCTCTCAGTTGCCTCTCGGCTGGCGCGAACGGGAGTATCAGTGGAAGAAGTGGGGGAAGTCATCCCCTCCATCATCCCATGCCGGGTAACCACTGATGGTGCTACTGGAAGGGCTGTGCTAAGTGTTTCCCAGCGGCGTGACGGTCCTCGTACCGCTGTCCCACAACCTGGCATGGGCGCACATGCCCTCCAGCCTCAGGTCCAGCAGGTCCACCGCCTTGCCAAGGAGGTGGTGGGGGACGCGGCGGGCGAGGGTGACGTGGGGTGTCCACGCATCCGGCAGGGTGAGGGGCAGGGCGCCGGCGGCCTCCTTGTGGACGAGGCGGTGCAGTTCCAGAAGCTGCTGCGTCAGCATGATCGACCTCGCGAGGACGTACTTTCCGGGACCCCCGGGAAAGACGAGGGCACCGGAAAACCCGATCCGGACCGGCAGCATCCGCAAAATGTCCTGGACTTCGCCGGAAAGCTGCAGGCCGGGACCAGCTGCAAGGGTGACGTGCGGACGGTTGCTGGGTCCGGTATGTCCCGCCAGGCTCGGCACCCCCGCGTCGGCGAGCGCGGCCCAATCCGACCTGATGCGCGCATCGGTAGCGTCCTCAAACGTCAACTCGATACTGCGCATGCTCCCATCATGCCGCTCGGGTTGATCAGTTTCCTTCCCTGCGGGACTTGGAACTGCCGCAGGAGTTGCCAGGCGTCATCATGCGGCCACGGTAGCGGGCACTCATTTCGCGGCTTTGAACTGCTGGTTTCGGCGGGGTTAGTCGGGCCCCGTGGAATTGCCGTGTTGCGATAAACTGGAACTTGGCTTTCCGCCAGCCCGATTCCCGGCCCCACGGCCGCAGCGCCCGGCGTGCAGTGTCCGTAAGGCGCCTGGGCAGTCCCACCCGCAGCGAAAGTAGCACCGTGTCCCAAGATGTCCTGACCCCCGCCCGGATCTCGGCGATTCACAAAGAGGCAGGCCGCCGTCGGACCTTTGCTGTCATCTCGCACCCCGACGCCGGCAAGTCCACGCTGACCGAGGCGCTTGCCCTGCACGCGAAGGTGATCGGTACCGCCGGTGCCTCCAGCGGCAAGGCCAACCGCAAGGAAACCGTCTCGGACTGGATGCAGATGGAAAAGGACCGCGGCATCTCCATCAGCTCCGCGGCGCTGCAGTTCTCCTACCGGGACACCGTCATCAACCTGCTCGACACCCCCGGCCACGCCGACTTCTCCGAAGACACCTATCGCGTGCTGGCTGCCGTTGACTGCGCCGTGATGCTGGTGGACGCCGCCAAGGGCTTGGAAACCCAGACCATGAAACTGTTCGAGGTCTGCAAGCAGCGCAACCTTCCCATCATCACCGTCATCAACAAGTGGGACCGTCCGGGCCTGGACGCGCTGGCCCTGATGGATGAAATCACCGAGCGCACGGGCCTGCAGCCCATGCCCTTGACCTGGGCCGTGGGCATCTCCGGCGATTTCCGCGGCGTGTGGGACCTCCGCAATGACCGCTTCGCCCGGTTCCAGCGCAACAATGCCGGCGCGCAGATCGCCCTCACGGAATACTTCACCCCGGAGGAAGCGGCAGAGAGCCAGGGCAGCAACTGGACGGACGCCGTGGATGAGGCAGGCCTGGTGATCGAATCGAACCTGGAGTTCGACGTCGACGCCTTCCATGCCGGCAAGGCCACCCCCATCCTGTTCAGCTCCGCCGCGCTCAACTTCGGCGTCAAGGAACTGCTGGACGCGCTGGTGGACTTCGCTCCGCCTGCAGCGCCCCGTCCGGATGTGGACGGCAACCCCCGGGCCGTCGAATCCCCGTTCTCAGGCTTCGTGTTCAAGGTCCAGGCCGGCATGAACAAGGCACACCGCGACCATGTGGCCTTCATCCGCGTCTGCTCCGGCGTCTTCGAACGCGGCATGGTGGTCACCCAGACCCGCACCGGCAAGTCCTTCGCCACCAAGTACGCCCAGCAGGTGTTCGGCCGCGAACGCGAAGTCATCGACGAGGCCTACCCGGGCGACGTCGTGGGCCTGGTCAATGCCTCCTCCCTGCGTGTCGGCGACAGCCTGTTCCTGGAAGATTCCGTGGAATACCCCGCCATCCCGTTGTTCGCCCCCGAGCACTTCCAGGTTGCGCGCTCCAAGGACCCCAGCAAGTTCAAGCAGTTCCGCCGCGGCATTGAGCAGCTGGAGCATGAGGGCGTCATCCAGGTGCTCCGCTCCGACGTCCGCGGTGACCAGGCGCCGGTGCTTGCCGCCGTCGGCCCCATGCAGTTCGAAGTGGTGGAGGACCGCATGGCCCACGACTTCAGTGCCCCCATGCGCCTGGAACGCCTGCCCTACTCGCTGGCCAGGATTTCGACGGCGGATGCCATGCCTGCGCTCGCAAACGTACCGGGCGCCGAGGTGCTTTTGCGGTCCGACGGCGAATACCTCGCCCTGTTCAACGATGTCTGGGCGCTGCGGCGGATCGAAAAGAACCACCCGGACCTCACCCTCATGCCCATCGGCACCCACAACCCAGCGAAGTAGGGCGACATGACTGCATCACAACCACGCGCGCTGGTCACCGGCGTCGGGACCATCAACCCTGTTGGGTCTTCCGTGCCCGAAACCTGGTCCGCCCTTCTGGCGGGCAAGTCCGGCATCGCCGTCCTCAAGGAGGAGTGGGCGGAACAGCTGCCCGTGAAGATGGCCGGACAGGTCAAGGCTGACCTCTCGGAGCACCTCAGCACCCGCGAGATGAAGCGGATGGACCGCTGCGGCCAGCTGGCGCTCATCGCGGCACGGGAAGCGTGGAAACAGGCCGGCGCCCCCGAGGTGGACCCCGAACGCTTCGCCGTAGTCATCGGCTCCGCCTACGGTGGCCTGGGCTCCACCCTGGAACAAGACCGCGCCCTGGCCGAATCCGGTCCCCGCAAGGTCTCGCCCCACACCCTGACCCGCCTCATGGTCAACGGACCCGCTGCCTGGGTGTCCATCGACCTGGGCGCCCGCGGCGGCGCCCGCACGCCGGTCAGCGCCTGCGCTTCCGGAGCCGAAGCCATTGTCCAGGCAGCCGAGATGATCCGCTCCGGCGCTGCCGACATGGTCATTGCCGGCGGTGTTGACGCCTCCGTGAATGACTTGGTGATCACCGGCTTTTCCCAGATCCGTGCACTCTCCACCCGCTCAGATGACCCGCAGCGGGCATCGCGCCCGTTCGACGGCGGCAGGGACGGCTTTGTGCTCTCAGAGGGAGCCGGCGTGGTGGTGCTCGAAAGTGAAGAGCACGCCCGCGCACGCGGCGCAGCAGTGCTCGGAGCCGTGGCCGGGGGAGCGGTAACCTCAGACGCCAACGACATCGTTGCAGCAGATCCCGCCATGCAGCGGCGCGTCATGCAGAAAGCACTGGAGTCGGCCGCGATGGAGCCCGCGGAGATCGGCTTCGTCCACGCCCACGCCACCTCCACGCCCGTTGGGGACCGGCTCGAAGGCCAGGCCATCAACGCAATCTTCGGTGCCGACGTGCCCGTGACCTCCACCAAGGGACACACCGGCCACCTGCTGGGCGGGGCCGGTGCGCTGGCCGCAGTGGTGGTCCTCGAGGCCCTGCGCACCGGGCAGCTCCCCGGCACCCTGAACGTCGACGCACAGGACCCCGAAGTGGACCTCAACGTGGTCACCGAGCACGCGCACGCCTTGCCTGCGGGGCACTCCCGGGCAGGGCTGGTGAACGCGTTCGGCTTTGGTGGACACAGCGTTGCTTTGGTGATCACCGGCGAGTAGCCCTCGGCCGTGTAAGCAGAAGAAAGCCAGCCCCAGGGGTAGTCATGAAACCCCGCGGACATGCCGGGCCAGGGCATCAAGGACCGGCAGCTGGCCTTTCACCAGCTTGAGCCTTGCCTCCCGTTCAGAAAACCAGCGCGCGTCGTCAATTTCGGGGTAGTGCTGGATTTTGCCGGACCCCTTGGGCCACTCGAGCGGGAAGGTATTGCTGACGATCCATTCGGGCAGGAAGTCCTGCTCCGCCGCGTAGACAGTGATGATCTTTCGGGACGGTTGGCGGAATTCGCCGAGGTGAAGGTAGTCGGCGGCCGGTGCGGGAGTCCCCATCTCCTCGGAGAATTCGCGGAGTGCGGCCGCCAGCGGATCTTCGTCCTCCCTGTACTCGCCTTTCGGAATGGACCAGGCGTGGGCATCCTTGCGGGCCCAGAACGGCCCGCCCATGTGCGCAATCCACACCTCCAGCCCGTCCGGTTCAGCGGACACGTTTCCCGCGTGCTGCCTGCTGACAGTCGCTGACGTACTGCCGGTTCCCAGCCTGTACAGAAGGATTCCTGCACTTCGAACCGGCATATGTCCTCCACTTTCAGCCGCATTTCAAAAGAATTGATTTCGCCGTCCCGCGTTAACCCGCAGTTCACGGCACTGCTTTAGGTTATTCCTTCAGGCACTTTGCTCGAAGGGACCCGTCATGGCCAATATTGCTGAGGTTTTGGGGCGGCTGACGCCGGAAGAACTTGATGAGCTTCGCAGCCTTGGCCCGCAGGGCCACCTGCCCAGGCACCTGCTGGATGCCTTGGACCGGGCGGCCGGCGGTCCCGGCTCCGGGCGCGGGTACTACGTCCCCACGGGAAACGTGAGTGCCACGGGAGGCCCGCTGCTGGCGCTGCGCAGCGACGTGTCCGGCTGGCTCTTCAACTCCCACCGGGACGAACCGGGCCAGCTGCCGCGGCACCCGTAGGGCCCGGGCCCCGCGGTCAGCGCACGCTGTCAATCAGGCCGGTGCTAGCCAATCAACAGGCTCAGCGCTTCCGTCAGGTGCTCCACTTCCCGGACCGAAAAACCGGCGGGCACGGGCCCCGGTCCTGTGTGGCTGGCCGGGACCACGGCGTGGGTGAAACCGAGCCGGTGGGCTTCCTGGATGCGCTGGTTAATGCCGGGCACCGGCCGGACCTCGCCCGCCAGCCCCACCTCACCGAAGGCAATCAGCCGGATAGGCAGCGGTTTGCGCGCCTTGGCTGACGCGACGGCCAGGGCAACTGCAAGGTCCGTGGCTGGCTCACTAAGCTTCACCCCACCCACGGTGGCCACGTACGAGTCGTCCTTGTGCAGCAGGGTTCCGGCACGCTGCTGCAAAACGGCCAGCAGCATGGAGACCCGGGAACTGTCCAGGCCGCTGGTGGCCCGACGCGGCTGCGAGTTGGGGCTCTCGGCGAGCAGCGCCTGCACTTCCGCAAGCAGCGGCCGCCGGCCTTCCATGGTGACAGTGATGCAGGTCCCGGAGACCGGATCCTTGGTGCGGCTGACGAACAGCCCGCTGGGATCTGCCAGCCCTTCAATGCCGTTCTCGTTCAGGTCGAAGCAACCCACATCATCGGTGGGGCCGTAACGGTTCTTGACGGCACGGAGCAGCCGCAGCCGGGAATGCCGTTCACCCTCGAACTGGCACACCACGTCCACCAGGTGTTCCAGCAGACGGGGGCCGGCGATGGAGCCGTCCTTGGTCACGTGGCCCACCAGCAGCGTGGTCATGTTCCGGCGCTTGGCTGCGGCGATGATGGATGCCGCCACTTCGCGGACCTGGGAAACGCCTCCTGCACTTCCGTCCACGTCAGCGCTGCTAAGGGTCTGGACCGAGTCCACGATCAGGAGCCGCGGCTCGATCTTTTCCACCTGCCCCAGCGCCTGGCCCAGGTCCGTTTCTGCGGACAGGTACAGGGACTCCGCGACGGCGTCGATCCGCTCCGCGCGCAGCTTCACCTGGGCTGCAGATTCCTCACCGGTCACATACAGCACGTCCTGGGCTGTCCGGGCGAACTTGGCGGCCACGTCCAGCAGGAGGGTGGATTTGCCGACACCGGGCTCCCCGGCGAGCAGGATCACAGCCCCCGGAATCAGTCCGCCGCCCAGCACCCGGTCCAGTTCGTCCACGCCGGTGGGCAGGAAGGCGGCCGTGGTGGCGTCCACCTCGGCAATCCGGCGGGCCGGCTCCACAACTGTTGTTGCCGCCGTCGTGCGCGCAACAGCGGTGCCGGTTTCCTCAACGGTGCCCCAGGCCTGGCACTCGCCGCAGCGCCCCACCCACTTGACGGTGGTCCAGCCGCACTCAGCGCACTTGTAGGCGGGCGCCTTGGAGGTCCGGGATGTCTTTGTTGCCATGCGTTCAACCCTAGCGGCGGGCACTGACATTCCTCCCCACCCGCACCCTAACCTCGCAAGCTCGGCCAGGGAATCCTGCGGGCGTGGGCCCAGTCCGCCGCAGCCAAGCCCATCGCCTGCGGGAAGGATTTGCACGTGGCCCGCATGGCTGACGACCTTCGCCGCCGGGAGATCAACAAACCCGCCTAGACACTGCGGGCGCAAGCTCCGCCGCAAACTTATAGCGCCGGCAGCACGTCCCGCGCTTCGCGGGCATCCATGCCGGTGGCTTCCAGCAGGTCCACCATCAGCGGCCGGTACAGCATTACCACGGTTTCGCCTTCCAGCCGCTGCACCTCCAGCAGCTTGGGATGCAGCCGGAGCGCGATCTCGCTGAAGTCCCGGCGGGCCGTGCGCAGGTGCGCGCGGCGGACGCCGTCGTGCGTTTCCGCCAACCCAAGTGACAGCTCATCAATCGCGGCAGCGGTCTCCTGCAGCACCTCAGCAATGTTCCCGGTGGCCTCGTCCGAGAGCGCGGCATGGTTGATGGCGCTGGTCAGGCGGCGGGCAAAAACCCTGCTGTTCCTCAGCGCCAGGTCAATGAAGTCGAGCGATTGTTTTAGCCGGTCGAGTTCGTCGCGGTGCCGCCGGTAGGCGGGGGCCAGGGTGGCCACCTCGCCCGAAGCGCGGAGGGACTGGCGCATGCCGTCCACCAGGGGCTGGCAGTTCCTGCCGCGGATGAGCGCGTGCCAGGCCTGGGTGGAATCACTGGTGGTCAATGCCGTTGCGCATTCACGCAGCACTTCGGCCAGCTCGTGGAGCAGCTTCTGGACGTCCCTGCGCGGTTCCCGGCGCGGATCCTTGGGGACAAGGATGGTCACCAGCAGCGCGAACAGCCCGCCGATGATGGCATCGATACTTCGGGTGAACGGACCGCCGGCCGGCGCCGGGAGCAGGACCACCAGCAGCGACTGCAGCCCCAGTTGGGTGGTGAAGATGGTGCCGCTGTCCAGGAAGCGGGCCAGCAGGATGGAGAAAAGAAGTACGACGGCGGCCTGCCAGATCCCGCTGCCCAGCCAGTGGAGGAGCAAATCACCCACGGCAATGCCGATAGTGCAGCCCAGGCCCACCTCCACCACCCGCCGCAGCCGGGGTTCATGGGAGAAACCCAAGGCAATGAGGGACGAGGTGGCCGCGAACAGTGGCCCGGAGTGGCCCAGCACGTATTCAGCGAAGGCGTACGCGCCCACTGCACACACCGTCATCTGGATGGCGGGAACAAGGGAATTCCGGCTGCGGATCAGCCCTGTACGGATACGGCCGCGCAGGAATCGCCTGCCTGCTGAAAGTCCTGCTGCGGGAGCCATGCCGACCAGTCTATTTGTTGCCCGCTCCCTTCCGGGCAGCCGGTAATTTGCTGCCGGCGCATTAGGGCCGGAGATGTGACCTGCGCAATGGGAACCCGGCAGTTGTAAGCGAAAGGTCCGTCGTCGTTAATGTTCCGTTCACCTTCGGCAGGGCATCCCGTTACCTGAAGCCCATAACTTCGTTGAAGGTACAAAAAGTACGCATCGCGCTGCAGGGTTCTCCGTCCCTGTCCCGCACCTGAATAACCCTGGAAGGGGTACATCTAGTGAAGGCACTCCGCTTCGGCCGCCACGCGGCTATCGCTGTTATCGCAGCCGGCGCACTCGCGCTTACCTCCTGCGGTTCAGACAACGCCACGAACACCGCCCCCGCCGGCGACCAGACTGCCGGTGGCTCGAAGGTCACCGGCACGCTGACCGGCATCGGTTCCTCCGCGCAGGGCGCGGCAATGGACGCCTGGAAGACCGAATTCGCCGCTGCCAACCAGGGCGCCACCGTGCAGTACTCCCCGGATGGCTCCGGTGCAGGCCGCAAGGCCCTCCTGGACGGATCCGCCCAGTTTGCCGGCTCCGACGCGTACCTGAAGGATGAGGAATACGCTACTTCCCAGGAAGTGTGCGGCCCGGAAGGCGCCATCAACATTCCGGTATACATCTCCCCGATCGCCGTCGCTTTCAACCTCCCCGAAGTCAAGGACCTGAAGCTGGACGCAGCAACAGTGGCCAAGATCTTCCGTGGTGAAATCGCCAACTGGAATGATCCTGCTATCGCCGCCCTGAACGAGGGTGTGGAACTCCCGGACCTTAAGGTCACCCCGGTGAACCGCTCCGACGATTCCGGTACCACCACCAACTTCACTGAGTACCTGGCCGCAGCCGCCCCCGAGGTCTGGACGGACAAGGCCTCCGGCGTATGGCCGGCCAGCCTCCAGGGCGAGAACGCCAAGGGCACCTCCGGCGTGGTCAAGACGGTTACCGACACGCCGGGCGCCATTACCTACGCTGATGACTCGGCCGTAGCCGGTTCGCTGGGCGTCGCGCAGATCAAGGTCGGTGAAACCTTCACCAAGATCTCCGCCGAGGCAGCCGCCAAGGCTGTTGACGCCGGCACTCCGGTTGAAGGCCGTTCCGCCAATGACCTGTCCATCAAGCTGGACCGCACGACCACCAATGAGGGTGCTTACCCGATCGTCCTGGTGTCGTTCCACATCGTGTGCTCAACCTACGACAACCAGGAGACCGTTGACCTGGTCAAGGCCTTCGAGAACTACGTGGTATCCGAGGAAGGCCAGCAGGCCGCCGCGGATTCCGCCAAGTCCGCCCCGCTCTCCTCTGAGCTGGCTGAAAAGGCAACCGAGGCCATCGAGTCCATCAAGGTAAAGTCCTAATTACCGCACCAAAACCGAAGTTCCCCGCCTGCCGAAAGGCAGTGCGGGGAACTTCGGTTTGGATGCAGCAACTTTCAGTGTCAGTAAACGATCGAAGGGCCGTCGAATGACCGCCACCCTCTTGACCAGTAATCGGGGCGTCGCCCGCACCGGAGATAAGATTTTTTCCGGTGCAGCACTGGCCGCCGGTTGCCTCATCCTCGCCGTCCTCTTCGGCGTTGCACTGTTCCTGGTGGTCCAGGCAATTCCGGCCCTGACCGCACCTGCCTCAGAGATCCAGGGCGGCAAAGGCTTTTTCGCCTACATCTGGCCCATTGTGATCGGCACACTCATCGCGGCTGTCATAGCCCTGGTGATCGCCACACCGATTGCCATCGGTGTGGCGCTGTTTATCTCGCACTTCGCGCCGCGCCGCCTGGCTTCCGGCCTGGGTTACGTGATTGACCTGCTTGCAGCCATCCCCTCCGTGATCTACGGGGCCTGGGGTGCTGCATTCCTGGCCAAGGAAATCTCGCCGGCCTACATCTGGCTCGCTGGGAACATGGGCTGGCTGCCCATTTTCCAGGGCCCGGCGTCGGCTACCGGCAAGACCATCCTGACCGCGGGCATCGTCCTGTCCGTCATGGTGCTGCCCATCATCACTTCCCTCTCCCGGGAGATCTTCCTGCAGACTCCCAAGCTGCATGAGGAAGCCGCGCTTGCGCTCGGCGCCACCCGCTGGGAAATGATCAAGATGTCCGTCCTGCCCTTCGCCCGGCCCGGCATCATCAGCGCCGTCATGCTGGGCCTCGGCCGCGCACTCGGCGAGACCATGGCCGTGGCACTGGTGCTCTCCTCGGGCGCCCTGACCGCCAGCCTGATCCAGTCCGGCAACCAGACCATCGCCGCCGAGATTGCCCTGAACTTCCCTGAGGCAAGCGGCCTCAAGGTCAGCACCTTGATCGCTGCCGGCCTGGTCCTGTTCGTCATCACCCTGGCCGTCAACATGGTCGCGCGCTGGATCATTACCCGGCACAAAGAATTCTCGGGAGCCAACTAAATGACGTCCACGCTTACCCCGGTGCGCAGCAAGCGCTCCGCACTCACCAAGGGCCAGCTGCCCAAGTACGCGCCGTACATCGTTCTGGCCGCAGCCTTGATTGTCGGTGCTGCCATCCTGGCACTGATGGGCTTCAACGCCTTCGGCTGGGGCATTGTCTCGGCGTTGCTGTTCGCCGTCGGCCTCGTGTCCTGGAGCGCGGCGGTGGAAGGTTCCCGCAAGGCCAAGGACAGGCTCGCAACCTGCCTGGTGGTGGGATCCTTCCTGGTTGCACTGCTCCCTCTGATCTCAGTGATCTGGACCGTGCTGGTCAACGGCGTGCCCGGACTCGTGAACCCCGGGTTCCTCACCAATTCCATGAACGGCGTGACGGGCGTCTACGACAACCGGGCAGTTGAGGAAGGTGCGCCGGTGCTGGGCGGCATCTACCACGCCCTGCTGGGCACCGTGCAGATCACCTTGCTGGCCACCGCTATCTCCGTACCCGTGGGACTGCTCACGGCCATCTACCTCGTGGAGTACGGAAACGACGGCCGGCTGGCCAGGGCCATCACCTTCTTCGTGGACGTCATGACGGGCATCCCGTCCATCGTCGCCGGCCTGTTCGCCGCGGCCTTCTTCTTCGCCGTGGTGGGGCCGGGCACCAAAACCGGCGCCGTGGCCGCCGTCGCGCTTTCCGTGCTCATGATCCCTGTGGTGGTGCGGTCCAGCGAGGAAATGCTGAAGATCGTTCCCAACGAGCTGCGCGAGGCGGCGTACGCGCTGGGCGTGCGCAAGTGGCGGACCATCGTGAAGGTGGTCATCCCGACGGCGATTTCCGGCATCGCATCCGGCGTTACCTTGGCTATCGCCCGGGTAATCGGCGAAACGGCTCCCATCCTGGTCACAGCAGGCTTTGCCACCAGCATCAACTCCAACGTGTTCAGCGGCTGGATGGCGTCACTGCCCACGTTCATCTACACCCAGATCCTGAACCCCACCTCGCCGGCCAACCCGGACCCGTCCTCCCAGCGTGCCTGGGGTGCGGCCCTGGTGCTGATCATCCTGGTGATGATCCTCAACCTGGGGGCCCGGCTGATCGCCCGCGTCTTCGCTCCCAAAGCCGGCCGCTGACCCCGGCTCCGGCTGCAGCCCCTACCGGTTCTTCCGCCCGGTACCTAAACTTCAATTCATACCCAGTTAGTGAAGGAACACCATGTCTAAGCGCATCGACGTCAAGGACCTGAACGTGTACTACGGCGATTTCCTCGCCGTGGAGGACGTCACCATCAACATCGAAGCCAAGTCCGTCACCGCGTTCATTGGCCCGTCGGGTTGCGGAAAGTCCACGTTCCTGCGGACCCTGAACCGCATGCACGAGGTACTCCCCGGTGCCCGGGTGGAGGGCGAAGTCCTGCTCGACGGCGACAACCTGTATGGCCCCGGCGTGGACCCTGTCACCGTGCGCTCGCAGATCGGCATGGTGTTCCAGCGCCCCAACCCGTTCCCCACCATGTCCATCCGGGACAACGTGCTGGCCGGCGTCAAGCTGAACAACAAGAAGATCTCCAAGGGCGAGGCCGATGTCCTGGTGGAACGCTCGCTGAAGGGCGCCAACCTCTGGAACGAGGTCAAGGACCGCCTGGACAAGCCTGGTTCAGGCCTCTCCGGTGGCCAGCAGCAGCGCCTCTGCATCGCCCGCGCCATCGCCGTGGAGCCGCAGGTGATCCTCATGGACGAGCCGTGCTCCGCCCTGGACCCCATTTCCACGCTGGCCATTGAAGACCTCATCAACGAGCTCAAGGACCAGTACACGGTGGTGATCGTGACCCACAACATGCAGCAGGCAGCCCGCGTCTCGGACCGGACAGCCTTCTTCAACATCGCCGGCACCGGCAAGCCCGGCAAGCTGATCGAAGTCGGGGACACGCACACCATCTTCAGCAACCCCATCCAGAAGGCCACCGAGGACTACGTCTCCGGCCGCTTCGGATAAAGCCGGAAGGCACGCCGGCGTTATTCCGGAACCTCCAGCTGGAACCCGCAGCGGCAGCGCAGCACCCGCGTGGGCAGGCAAACCGCGCTTAGACCGCTCCCACTGTTGCTGCTCCGGTAGCAGAGACGCTCAATTTCAAACTCGGCTTCCTCCATGGGAAAACCACAGTGGATGTAGTCGTCTCCGAACATGATCACCTTCGCCATCCAGCGCACCTGGTGCAGGGCTGATGCGACGTCTGACGCATAGGCAAGGTGCTCGTGGAACAGGCTGCATTCATTGCAGGTGTAGGAGACGGTGACCAGGTCGCCGCCCCCGGCTCCCATTGCCGTGATGGCGTGGATGGTCAGCTGGTGTTCGGTCCCACAGGTCTCACACCGGAGTTGCCGTGGCTGGGGCAGGGGGCGCCGGGGATTCGAGGTAGACATGACGCCTGCTCTTTTCCGCGTTGTGCATCCAGGCCGCCGGTATGCTGCAGCGGCGAACGTCCGCGGCCCTGCACAAGGTGGCGGACGGCTGTCCCTGGCGTCAGTGCTGAGGGACTACTTTCGAATTTACGTCACCGGCGTTCGGCTGTACAGGGTGCGTCCGGTCTACAGATTCGTCCGTGCCAGCCAGAACGGCTCCAGCCGGCGGCTCAGGGGAAATCAGCTGCCCAGCGGGGAGAGGGCCAGCGCCAGGACGAACGCCAGTCCGGCTGTGGCGGCCGGAGTCAGCGCCCAGAGGCCCACGATCCGGATCACCAGCCTGCGGTTGGTCACCGAGAAATGCTGGTTCTCACCCGCCCCCAGGACGGCTGAGGTGACGGTGTGGGTGGTGGACAGCGGCCAGTGAAGCCCGATGGCGCCCACGAGCAGCATCACGGAGCTGAGAATCTGCGCCACGGAGCCCCGCAGCGGATCAATACGGGTCATTTTGTACCCAATGGTTTGCGAAATCCGCCAGCCGCCAAAGAGCGTTCCTGCCGAGATCATCACGGCCGAAAGCAGGGCAACCCACAGGGGGATGGTCCCGCCGTCGGAATAGCCTGCGGCCAACAGGGACAGCAACAGGACCGCGCTGATCCGCTGGCCGTCCTGCAGGCCGTGACCGAAGGCGACGGCCCCCGACGCGATGGCCTGGCTGCGGCGGAAGCGCTGGTTCACCACATTGGGCTGGGTATGGCGGGCCGCCCAGGTGGCCGGGTAGACCAGCAGGAACGCGCCGCTGTAGGCCACCAGCGGGGACAGGACCAGTGGGAGGACCACCTGGAACAGCAGTGACTGGTCCACCCCGCCCACGCCCGTGCCACCCACTGCAAGGCTGGCAAGACCCGCGCCGGCCAGGCCTCCCACCAGGGCGTGGGTGGAGGACGCGGGGATGCCGCGCCACCACATCAGCAGCCCCCAGGCGAAGGCGCTCGCCAGCCCGGCAACCACAATGTTGAGGCCGTCCGTGCCGGGCGGCAGGGTAATCCAGTGCTGGCTGACGGCCACCGCCAGGGTGGCACTCAGCAGGGCGCCGATGAAGTTGAAGAAGGCGGCCAGCAGCACAGCGACGCTGGGGGTGAGCGCCCTGGTGCGGGTGGCGACAGCCACGGAGGTGGAAGCGTCGCGGAAGCCGTTGAGGAAAGCAAACCCGCCGGCCAGCAGGACCACCGCGCCGAAGATGAGTGGTGTCACCTCAGGATTCCTTGACGATGATGCTGCCCACCTGGGTGGCAATCCGCCGCATGTCCTTGGTGACCTCCACCAGCTGGTTGGCAATATCCCGGTTGCGGGAATACTGGGCCCATTTCATGTCCTTGATCATGTCCGCCACCCACACCCGATGCGTCCGTTCGGCCCGTTTGGCCAGGCGCAGGATTTCGATCCAGTAGTCCTCCAGGTCATCGAGGTTGTTCAGCTGGCGCATGGCCTCCACAGTCAGCTCGGCCTGCCTGCTGATGATTTCCAGCTGGTCAGTTGCACGCTTGGGCAGCCGCTCCAGCTTGTACAGGGCCACGAGCTCCGCGGCGGCGTCCATCTTTTCCATGGCCTCGTTGAGGTAGCGGGAAAGGGCGTACATGTCCTCGCGGGGGAGCGGGTTCACGAAGCTGGTGCGCATGTGGGTCAGGAGGGCGAAGTGCAGTTCGGCGGACTTGGCCTCGTGGTTGTGCATGTCCTCGACGAGCTTGCCGTGCTCGGCTGCAGGGACGCCGAGGATTTCCGCCAGAGTGCCGCTGGCGTGCACGATCTGCTGTGCCATCTGTGCGAGGAGGGTCAGCCCGGCGGGCTCCTGGGGAAAAAGGCGCAGCTTCACAGTGATTACCGGTCTCCGGGGAAAGTACAGGGCGGGGATTGCCGCCGTGTGACTTGACCCCGGCAGGCAACTGACGCTAACTCTACCGGGCCGTAACTGCGCCGTAGAAATGGCAGGCAGAACCTGAAATGGGAGAACACCGAAAGGGCAGGAAAATGGTGCCGAACCGGATACGCCTCTCGGCGGTAGGCCGCTCTAGGCGGCTAAGTGTTGAAGCCCGGGGGTTTCGCGGTTCGGCACCGATTTCAGTGTTCTACTTTGCAGGCCTCAAGTCAATCTTGACAGATGGGCACTGTGGGGAAAACAGGACGGAGATCAGCCTTAGCCCAGGTCAGTCCAGTTCGCCCAGGCGCCACGCGTTGGCGGCGTGCTCCAGGTCTTCGGCTGTTTTCACCAGTTGGTGCGAGTTGCGGGTCAGCTTGCTGGCGTGCGCCTCGTTCGCGTGCTCGGCTCCGTCTGCGATGGTCGCCTGGCCGAGTGCCACCACGCGGCAGAAAGCGGCGGAACGTTCCAGCGCGACGTCGAACTCGCCGTCGAATGCTCCGGACAGGATGGCATCCGCCATGGCGGTCATTTCATCTGCGCCGGGCGGCTCGGCTGCGCCTGCCACCACGTTGGACACCTGCGCGGTGTCCCTGCCGGCGCGGAAGTACACGGAGATCCGCTCCGGGTCCTGGACGGTGGCCGCACGCAGGGCATAGAGCCGCCACAGTGCGCCGGGAAGCGAACGGGCCGGGCTCTCTGCCCACATCTCGGCGATAGCCTCGAGGCCCTGTTCGTCGGCGAGCTTCACCAGCCGTTCGGTGACCACGGGGTCGTCGCTGTCCCGGCCGTGGCGGACCAACGCCTGGGCGGCAAGGTGGGCGGCCTCTGAGACGCGGGCGGGATCGGCGCCGCCCGCAAACGGCTCGAAGTCGATGGGAGCGAAGGGCTTGGGCTTGTGGTGCCGGTTCGCGCCGCCGTAATGACTGGATCCTGCTTGCTCACTCATGCCCCCACGCTACTCCTGTGCCGCAGTGGAAATCGAGCATCGCCCGCTGTCCTCCACGTCCGACGGCGGCGCCCGGGTGGCGTGCGAAGACGCTTGAACCATGCGTTAGAGTATTAACGTCCAGAAATGGATGGGCCGGATGGGCCGGACACAGTGTGTCTGACCAACCGGCTGGGGCCTTTAGCTCAGTTGGTAGAGCATCGGACTTTTAATCCGTGGGTCGTGGGTTCGAGCCCCACAGGGCCCACCCGCGAAGCAGGCCAGAGGCGTTTAGCCTCTGGCCTGCTTTTGTTTTAAATACCCAAACAACGCAAACCCAAGGTTTTCACTCGGGACGTTTTTGAGTTGCGTCGTAAGCGCCATTTGAGCCGGAACCGCAGCCAAGGCCGGATCCATGGAGGCGTCATAATACTGCTCCAAGTGGACTTTCTTTTCGGGCTTTCAGCCAAGGAACAAACAAGTATTGGACCAACGTAGATGTGAAGAAGGCAGCGCCTAAAGTAGCTGCGATTGCCCAGAGCGTCCTCTCGGCAGACATCAGTGGACCACCCTGTCATCTCCTCCGCACTTAGGGCCCGTTCCGGCTTAGATTCCATTTTTATCGTCCCCGCGTCGCGGACAGGGTTGGGGGCGCCCCGTACCGGACGGCAAGCCGTATTAGCTGATGGCGGTCATGACGTTCCAGCCGTCGCCGACTTTGATGCGGGAGTCGTAGAGGCCGGTTCCGGTGCCGGGGTAGGTCCAGAGGGTGCCGTTGGTGTCGCGGGCGGTGAGGTCGGGTTTGCCGTCTCCGGTGAGGTCTCCGGCGGCGCTGATGGCGGTCATGACGTTCCAGCCTTCGCCGACTTTGATGCGCCAGCCGAAGAGGCCGGTTCCGGTGCCGGGGTAGGTCCAGAGGGTGCCGTTGGTGTCGCGGGCGGTGAGGTCGGGTTTGCCGTCGCCGGTGAGGTCTCCGGCGGCGCTGATGGCGGTCATGACGTTCCAGCCTTCGCCGACTTTGATGCGCCAGCCGAAGAGGCCGGTTCCGGTGCCGGGGTAGGTCCAGAGGGTGCCGTTGGTGTCGCGGGCGGTGAGGTCGGCCATGCCGTCGCCGGTAAAGTCCCTTGCTGCCGCAGAGGGAGCCAACAATCGGGGGACTGTTCCGGTGTTGAGCAGGCGATTAGGGGTACCGGCTGAGGTGTTTGTGATAAGACCGGAAATAGCCGCGGAGGTCAATTCGGTAGTTATCCCTGCCGGCGTCGATCCAGGCGTCAAGGACAAGGCAACGGCGGCAGCACCTGCAGCGTGCGGAGACGCCATGGAGGTCCCGCTCATTGTGGCTATCGCCGTCGTCGAGGTGTGGACAGCGGACTGAATGCCGACGCCGGGCGCGTACAGGTCCACACAGCTCCCGTGATTTGAGAACGATGCCTGTCGATCCGAGGAATCGCTCGCTGCGACAGTCAGGGCTTCAGGCACCCGCGCCGGGGAAGCGTTGCAGGCGTCGATCGCGGCGTTGCCGGCAGCCACGACAGCTGTAACGCCGTCGCTGATGACTCCCCGGACAGCAGCGTCCAACACAGCGCTGACGGGACCGCCAAGGCTGAGGTTGACCACGGCGGGTGTTCCTTCAGCATGGTGGGACGCTATCCAGTCAAGGCCAGCGATGACGTCGGAGTAGAAGCCCGAGCCGTCGCAGGCGAGGGCACGCACGGGAATGATGGTGGCCGCTTTGGCTACCCCATAGGACTTTCCGGCGATGGTTCCGGCCACATGGGTGCCGTGGCCGTTGCAGTCGCTGCTGCCCCGGCCGTCGACAATTGCAGTCCAGCCCGCAGTTACCCGGCCACCGAAATCAGTATGGGCAGCCAACACGCCAGTGTCGATAACGTACACATTCACGCCCGATCCGGTGGCTGGTGGCGTGAAGGTGCCAGAGAACGGGAGTGACTCCTGGTCAATTCTGTCCAGGCCCCACGGTGGCGACTGCTGGGTCTCGTATAGGGAAACGGGAGCGTCGAGTTCGATGGCGGACACCCGGGCAGAGTGGGCCAGGGAGGCAGCCTGTTCTTTGGTGGCGGTGATGACCGCTGCCTGTACCGCTGCGGAGAAGGTCCTTTCCACGCCAACCCCCTGTGAGCGTAGGGACTTGGCCTCCTCAGCTACGCTGGCACCTTTATGGAAGCTGACCAGGTACCGGCTACTGTCACCGGCCAAGGGGGCGGCAGTTGGGGCTGTGCCCTTACCAGCGGTCTCTTTCGGTGCCTCTATTACGGGAATCAGCGGTCCAGGTGCGAGAACCTCGGCAGAGGGGGCAGACGCGGGGATAGGCGCCGGCGCCGGTGTCTGGGACGTGCCGGAGACAGACGGGAGCACTTTGTCGTTTCCTCCGGGCCAGAGGAGCGGATCGACCGCCACCGTCGGGGTGCTTGCCATAGCCGGAGGGGCCATGAGCGTAACAGCAGCCGTCACAACCAGTACGACGCCAATCGAGCACTCGAGGCGTTTCCGTAATGACATGTGTCCTCCTATCGACCGACGGCCGAGCTTGAACAAGTGGATGTTTATGCAGAAGAAGCTGGCCGTCGCGGCAACACACTTTCTCCAAATGGTAAATATGCCGCGACTGGGAGCGGCGACCGCTGTCCGTCCCGCAGAAAAGAGCGGCCCGGACTCCCTTGCGGAAATACTGCTGTGACCTGCAGTGTTAGGGGCGGCTGTTACAGACGAGCGGCCGGCGCCATACCGCGGACCTTGGTGAACAGCCCATTGATAGTAATTTCTATCGAATGGCTTGTGGCTGAGATCAATTGCCGTGCCCTTCAAAACGTGGCTGGGAAGCTTTTGAATTGGCGAGGTACCTCGCCAATAACTTCAAAATATCGCGTGTTATGCAGTTGAAGGGCGATCCTGTGTAAAACCTGCAGAATCCCTGCGGAGACAGGGAATCGCATGTGCAAAACATGCACCAGCGTTGAGGTTTCAAACAGCACAAGAGCAAACACCCGGCGCCCTTCTTTCGGTCTGATGGCGCAGCGAAGGTGTGTGGGAGGCGCCAGCGCTACCCGTTCGGGCCTCCGTTATGTCTTCCAGACGGCGGCCGACCCGGCCAAGGTCCGGGGATTCGGCGTGTCGGATTGTCACTGCGAAGTCGGGGCCGATGAAGACGTGCAGTTCGCCGAATTCCACCTTTTTCGACGTCGTCCAGGTACCGGGCGGGCCGCAGGACTGTTTGGCGGCTCATGACACTGATTTGGTCTGGCCCCGATACGCTGGATGCCCGTTGGTGGGACAACGCCAAGGCAGAGGACATCGTCCGCGTCCACCAAACCGCCACGGCATGGAAGGGCCAGGACCTCATGGCGCGCTCTGCGGCCGACGCCATCCGCGAGCAGGTACAGCACGCTACGGGATCGACGTCGAAGCCCGAACGACGGGTGTGGGGCACGGCCGCCGGCCTAGGTTAGCCGATTGGATGACCTTCGCTGCATGTGGTTTCTCCTGGCAGGAGGTCGTGGCCCTGAATGCAGGTAGCCGACGGAGGGGGCGGAGTATCGTGTGCCAGGAAGAACAGGCTGCTGTTGCCTTGGGCTATTGCAGCGTCCGCACGCTTAAGCCAGGTGGAGCGGCGAACGCCCAGCTTCGATTCATCGCCATGTGCACGGCGGGTGTCTCTAAATGGATTCCTGACCACGGCTAACCGCGACCTTCCCGCGCTACCGTCGCTGCCCACGCAGTGATCTCCGGTACACCGAGTATAGGGCCGCACCCCTTCTGGAGACAGAGACAGACACAGGCCGCAAGCCTCCGGCGCCACCGCCGCCGAGCACCTACGTCGGGGGCAGCCCCGAGGGGCTCGGGCTCCAAGAGATTGCCGTCCAATACGACGGCATTCGTGTCAACCTCTTCGCTCAGCGGATCGGGGCGCGGGTCGCCGTGATCTTAAACGCTGCCCGCCCGGCTAGTGCACCTCCACTTGCCACTCCTCTGCGGACCAGGGTGTCCTTGTAGAACGCGTCCACCGCATCCCCTGGCGTGAGTTCATAGTAGGAGTCAACGAGGATGCGCTCATTGCTTGTACGACTTGTCCCTCCAAATTTTCCGATATGTTCCCCGGCTCCGATTGTGCCTTCGCGAGGTTGCTCGATGCGGCGGAAGAAATTGACCACGGCTGCCCCAGTTAGCCCAGTGTTCATGCTCTGGACGAGCTGCAGTTTCCGGCTTGTTTCCGGTAGGAATTCTCAGTAGTAATTTCCTCGCAACGCGAGTAGGGACTCGTAAAAAAGACGGGTAGTGGCAAGGACGATTAGGGTACCGGGGGCTCTGGCGGGGGATAAATGCTTTCACGCATGCTCGTTATAAGGCTCATTGCAGAGTCGGCAGCAGTGAGCGGCCAAGGCACCTTCAGCAGGTGAACTGATGCTGGGGGCGCCTTTGTCGGCTCCTGTGCGGTGATGACAAGCGCCGCCTTCCCCTGGCCCGGCAGGTCCCTCACTGACATCCACCCCAGCGAAGGAAGCCCATGCCCACCCTTCTCCTTGACTTCAACGATGCCCTGCAGGGCTTCAACCGAAGCAACATCAGTGAACTTTACGCAGAATTCGCCCCCTACTTTCCGCTCGCGGTGGCGGGTGTGATCGTTTGGGGGCTCTGGCTTTACCGCTTCATCCTCTCGCACCGGGCGCGCCCCATTGTCACGGAGTTCCGGGCTTCCACGTCGGTGATCGTGCCGTCCTTCCACGAGGATCCGGAGATCCTGATGAGCGCGCTGGAGTCTTGGCGGCAACAGAAGCCGGACGAAATCATCATTGTTTTGGACGTCGAGGACCTTGACGCCTACCAGCGCATCACGGCGCTGGGTGATGACTCGATCCGGCCCGTCCTGTTTCACCACATGGGCAAGAGATCCGCGCTGGGTGTGGGGATGCGGATGGCCAGGCACGAGATTCTTGTCCTCACGGACTCGGACACCTGGTGGCAGCCGGGCCTGCTGGTTAACGTCCAGATGCCCTTCAAAGACCCCGCGGTTGGGGCAGTTGGCACCCACCAGAACGTGTACCAACGGGATACGAGCATCTGGCGCCGTATCGCGGACTGGCTGGTTAATGTCCGGTACCTGGACTACGTGCCTGCCATGGGCAGGGTGGGAGCCGTTCCGTGCATTTCCGGGCGTACTGCTGTCTACCGTCGAAGTGCGGTGATGGGCGTCATCGAGCACTTGGAAAACGAGTTCTTCATGGGCCGTCGCTGCATTTCAGGTGACGACGGGCGGCTTACCTGGCTGGTGCTGGCCTCCGGCTACAAGACGGTCCATCAGTCCTCCGCACGGGCGCTGTCCATGTTCCCGTCCAGCTTCCGGGCGTTCATGAAGCAGCGCATCCGCTGGAGCCGGAACTCATACCGGTGCTACCTGACTGCCATTGCCAAGGGGTGGCTGTGGCGGGTCCCGTTCGTGACCAAGGTGACTGTACTGCAAATCCTGCTGACGCCGGTCACCATGGGCCTGACCCTCGTCTATCTGATCTTCCACCGCTTGGATCCCACCCCGCTGGGTTTCGGTGCAGCCCTCTGTTGGCTTCTGCTCGGCCGGGGCATCCGCGGCGCGTCCCATCTGCGCCGGCATCCGAAGGACCTCCTGATCCTCCCGGTCCTGGCAGTCACTGTGATCCTTGTGGCCCTGCCCATCAAGATGTACGCCTTCGCCACGATGAATAAGCAGGGCTGGCTTACCCGCCATGCGAACCAAATGGGCGGGGACGGACAGGGCTCCCGCACGCTCAGCACCGGCGAGGTGACAGCATGAGTATGACGCGGGTCATCCTGGCCGCCTGCCTCACCGCTGCACTGGGTACGGCCGGCTTCATCTACGGCGGGTCCATCCGGGATGGCTCCGCCGTCGATGCCCTGGGCCGGAACGAGATAGCGGCCAACGGCGAGGTGCAGGGAGTTCTGTACCCCGGCAACCCTGCCAGCGAGGCACGGCTCGTGGAGCAGGAAGACCAACGGCTTGTCTACGTCCGGACCATTGCTTCCGCAGCCCGCTGGCGGGTGGAAGGCCTCGAGGGGCCCTACCGGATCCGGACCGGGTCCAGCTACACCCTGGTCCTGCCGGCCCGGAGTGAGGCCTACTCGGTAGCTGACCTGCTGGCCCTGGCCCCCAATACCTTCCGGCTGCAGGACAACGGATCTTATTTGCTGTCCGAGAGCATCGCCGTCCTTGCCGGGGCCACCCTGTCACTCGCCTCACCGGATCCTGCCAAGCCGCTGAACCTTCGTTTGGAAAGCGGGGCGCAGACCTTCGTCTCGGTGGTAGCGCTGGGTGGATCCCTCACTCTGGGCGGGACTGAAACCGCCCGCGTGAGCGTCACCAGCTGGGACAGCACCAAGGCCGGGCCGGACGGGAGCACAGTGGACGGCCGGGCGTATATCCGGGTGATTGGCGGGCACGCCTCGTTCACTTACGCAGAGGTCTCCGAGCTCGGCTTCTGGAGTGGGAACACAGGAGGGCTGTCACTGACCGGAAGCGATGAGGTGGGTACCTTCGGCGGGCAACAGCCGACACCGGGGGAGACGGCGGCCGCCAGCGGTGGCGCCAGGCTCCTCCCGGAGGCAGAACTGGCAACCCTGACCGAAAAATCCGCCCTGGACTACAGTGTGGTCACCGCCGGCATCGACAACGTCCGGTTCCGGAACAACGCCTTCGGCCTCTTCGTCACCAACGCCCGTGACATCGCCATCAGGGACACCACCATCACGGGAAGCCTCGTGGATGGGCTGGTACTCCACCGGTACGTCACCAACGCCACCATCACGGGCACCACCTCCTCCGGAAACGCCGTTGACGGATTCAGCATCGGAAGATCGACCAAAGGCGTCCGACTCGAAGGAATCAAGGCTGTGGCCAACGGACGCAACGGCATCTCCCTGGACGGCCGGCCCCTCGCGGACGGGCCTAACGCCGTCGGAACCGCGGTTGACGGCTACGGGAACAACACGGTCGCCGCCGGATCCTTCGAGGACAACGCCCGCTACGGGATCGAAGTCCTCGGAGGTTCGGGAATGACCCTTACTGGCAACAGACTTGAAGGCAACGAGGTAGGCATAGTGGCCGCCGACGGCGCCAAGGGAGTCGCCATCACGGGCAACACCCTGCTGGACCATGCAAGGCAGTCCATAGCGGTGCGCGATGCCGGTTCCACCGCTGAGGTGAGCGGCAATACGATCACCGGGGGTGACACCGGCATCTACGTCCGGGATGCCAGCGCCGACGTCAGCGCCAATACGTTGGAGAGGATCTCCAACCACGGGATCACGCTCCTGGGCGAAGTCCCGGAAACCGGTGTTGCCGGCAACACCGTGAGCGGGAACGGCTCCACCGCGATCTGGGCGGAGGCGTCAACAGGGTCGACGGTGGGCGAAAACGACACTTTGGGCTGGGTGCCTGCGTACACGGTGGAGCGGGTGGTCAAATCCGTGTTCCAGCCGCTGACCTTTGTCTGGTTCGTCCTGGCCGCGCTCCTGCTCATTACCGCCGTTGCCCGCGGCAGGAACGCCGAGCGGGTTATCCGCAGTCCCTACGCAGACCACGTCCCGCTGACCTCCCTCAGCAGGGGCGTCGTGTCGTACGAAGACGTGAGGCAGCCACGATGACCGGCCGCAGAATGATGCCCGCCGTTGGCATAGCCTTCGCCGCCGTCCTCCTGGTAGCAGTCGTCGGAATTTTCGCCGTGATCAGCTTCCAGGCCGCCGCACCGGAAAGGAAGGCGCCCCCGGAAGGACCAGCCGTGACGCAACCCGGCGGGGAATCTCCGCCGGCTGCCGGCGGCCCTCAACCTGTTCCCGCGGACTGCCCTGCCGACACCATCACGGTCACGACTGCAGCCGAACTCACTGCAGCGCTGGCATCGCCGGAGCCGGGCGCGGTGATCATGCTGGCCGACGGCGTCTACCGCGGGAATTTCCGGGCACCGGGAGCAGGGACCGCCGAGAAGCCCATCACCCTGTGCGGAGGTTCCGGAGCAGCCCTGGACGGCGGGGGCCCGGAGGAAGGCTACGTTCTGCACCTGGACCAGGCGTCCTACTGGATGGTGCAGGGCTTTACCGTCCGCAACGGCCAAAAAGGCGTCATGTTGGACGAGACCACCAACTCGGTGATTCAAGGCCTGAGGGTCGAAAGCACCGGGGATGAAGCGATCCATCTGCGACGATTCAGCTCGGACAACAAAGTCATCGGCAACACCATCAGCGGAACCGGGCTGAGGAAAGCCAAATTCGGTGAAGGAATCTACATCGGAACAGCCGAAAGCAACTGGTGCGACATCAGTTCCTGTGAACCGGACAAAAGTGACCGGAACGAAATCCGCGCAAACACCGTCTCGGGCACGACGGCCGAAAGCGTCGACATTAAGGAGGGAACATCTGATGGCAGCCTGGTCGGCAACACCTTTGACGGTGCATCCATCACAGAAGCTGACTCCTGGGTGGACGTCAAGGGCAGGGGCTGGCGGATAGAAGAAAACACCGGCAGGAACTCACCTCTGGACGGGTTCCAGACCCACGAAATTCTTGATGGCTGGGGCACTGAAAACGTCTTCCGCAACAACGTGGCCGAAGTCAACGGACCCGGTCTTGGTTACTCACTCAAACCGGTGCGCGACAACGTCGTCGACTGCAGCAACACAGCCTCCCAAGCGGAACAGGGACTTTCCAACGCACCCTGTACCGGCTAAAGGAGAAAACGCCGGCAATCCGGCGGACTGCTCACTCCCTCACTAGAGACGGAATCGAGAAAACAATGAACAACCTTCCTCCCCTCAGCGCGCCCAAAATCACGGTCATTGGAACCGGATACCTCGGTGCAACCCACGCCATTTGCATGGCCGTCATGGGTTTCGACGTCTTGGGATACGACGTTGACCACCGCAAAATCGGCCAGCTCCAAGCCGGGGTGGTGCCGTTCTACGAACCGGGCCTGCCCGAAAAGCTCCAGGAGGCCCTGACCTCCGGACGGCTCAGATTCACCACCGATTTGGATGAGGTGGCACAGTTCGGGGATGTTCACTTCATCTGCGTAGGGACGCCGCAGGCTCCCAATTCATCGGCCGCCAACCTGACCTACGTAGAGTCCGCCTTCACGGAACTGGCGGCCAGGATTACCCACAAGTCCCTGTTGGTAGGCAAATCGACGGTGCCCATCGGCACCGCCGCCAGGCTGGCCGGTATGGTGGCGGACATCTCGCCCTTGGGACCAGCGCTGGAAGTGGCCTGGAATCCGGAGTTCCTGCGGGAAGGGTTCGCGGTGCAGGACACCCTGCACCCTGACCGGCTGGTGTTCGGCGTGGCATCAGCCTGGTCCGAATCGATGCTCCGGCGTGCCTTCGAGCCCCTGCTCACAGAGGGTACCCCGCTGATCGTCGCCGACATGCCCACAGCCGAACTGGTCAAGGTAGCAGCGAACTCCTTCCTGGCCACCAAAATTTCCTTCATCAACGCCATGGCCGAAGTCTGCGAAGCCACCTCCGCCGACGTCAGCGTGCTCGCTGCTGCACTGAGCCTGGACGACAGAATCGGACCCCGGTTCCTCAAGCCCGGCCTGGGATTCGGAGGCGGCTGCCTGCCAAAGGACATCCGCGCCTTCAAACACCGCGCTGAGCAGCTCGGAGTGGGACAAGCAGTCAGCTTCCTGGGGGAGGTGGACTCCATCAACAACCGCCGGCGCATCCGCACCGTGGACCTGATCCGGGAACTTGCAGGGGGAAGCCTTGCAGGGGTCAAAGTGGCCGCCTTAGGCGCAGCCTTCAAGCCCAATTCCGACGACGTGCGGGACGCACCCGCTTTGGACGTAGCGCGCATGCTCTACCTGGAAGGAGCCGCCGTTACTGTCTACGACCCCGAAGCCAACACCAATGCCCACCGCCTCTATCCGGACCTGAACTACGTGGATTCCCTGGCCACCGCAGCTGAGGGAGCGGACGTCGTGGCCCTCCTTACCGAATGGGATGAGTTCCGCTCAGCGGACCCGGATTACCTGGGCGGATTGGTAAACCACCGGCGCATCGTGGATGGACGGCACGCCCTGGACGCGGGCCGCTACATCTCCAGCGGATGGGAATACCGGGCCCTCGGCCGGCCCTACCAAGCCAAAGCCGCCGCTCCAAGCGCGGTGCCGCAGCGGGACACAACCCCAAATCTTGCACTCTAGGTCCCGGCCCTCCCACGTCATTGGCGCCCGCAGCACCCCCAGCGCTGCGGGCGCCAATCCAGCAGCGAACCCGGAAAACCTCCTGACGGAAGGACCGAACCATGGCGAAGCCTGATGCCAAACGCCTGCCCCTTCTGGACGAATCCGTACTCAAGAGGCTCTCCGCCAATCCGGATGACGGCGGAGTCTGGAAAGTCTTCATACATAACTTCCTCGCACACCTGCCCAAGAGAATTGAAGAACTGCGCTGGGCCCTCAGCACCGGGGACCTGACCAAAGCACTGGATGCGGTCCACAGCCTCAAGACCTCCAGCCAAATGGTGGGCGCCGAACAGCTCGCCGACCTTGCGTCAAAACTGGAGCTGTCTATTCGTGATGATTCAACCCGTGCAGAACCCGCAGTCACCCTTCCCCGACTGGCAGCGGCACACCTCAGGGGTATCAAGCACCGCAGCCAGCGGACCACTGAGCTCCTGCACGCTCAGCTACGGTCCGGAATCTGACTCCCCGTGTCGATGTCCGGAAACGAGTGTCCGGCATAACTCTTTTCGAAACGCCTGCCATTAATACGAATGACAGTCACCTTTGCGGGCGGGAAGACACCTAACGAACTTGGCTCTTGTTCCTGATGCCTAACAAGGGTGAGGTAGTCATTTTAGGTATTCAGTCTGATGGGATCGGATAGAAGGCGCGGGCGCTGCACCCGGCTGGCAACAAGTTGCCGAACAGGCGTGACACACGGCTTCGGCTAGCCCCGCTCATGATCGGCGGAGGCGTCCCTCAATACCGCGGTGGCAGGGCCTTTCCCTCCTTTCGGCCGGTAGCACTCGTGCAGCGGCCGGAAAGCAAGGGGAACTCTTTTGGTCTTGGTGGTTCTGTAAGGGACGCATCATTCAGGAGACACCCTCAGGTAACCTTGCGCTGACACACTAAGGGGGCAAACCCATCGCGAAAGTCGAGAAAGGTCAGGTTATGACCAGCACTAATGGCGCTGTTATTCCCTCGTGCCAAGCGCTCGTACCGGGAGATGCAGTCGAAGCCTTCTATGGGAGCACGTTGGTCCATCGCGGGCCGGTGACGGACACGGCCCCGGACTACGGACTGTGCTGGATCCTGGACACTTTAACGGGAAGCAGGTGCCTTCTGGACATGTCCGAACTTGAAATCGTTCGGCTGCCAACGCACTACCGCGAAGTCTTGGTAGGGGCACCTCGGCAATAGGAGACGGTAGGCCCCGGCGCTTCACATGCCGAATCTGGACCAGGACGACCTGGTCCTGCGGAAGTATTGGAACCAGCTGATTCAGAGTTTCGTCTGGGGGATCAACGCTGGCGTCTTTAGCTGTTTGTGGACTGCTATGCAGCCGAGTACCCGAACAGCTTCCCCAACTGGGACTCCTTGTCTCCCCAACTAAGGATGACTACCGATTTTGACGCCCCTACTTGCGATACATAGTTGCGACCATCAATGGCCAGCCCCCACCTAAATGAGATCTGAGAGGGTCCGCCCTTCCAGGGTGAAAGCCGTATACGAGAACGGGTACATCTGTCCAATAGCTTTCTCCCCGGCGCCGTTGCTGACTACGAACGCCCGTGACGTCAGCCCGACTAAAAGCACCAGCAAGGTGCCATCCCTACACTTGCGCTGTGATCTAGGTAAGTGCACGCAACAAAAACGAGTACTCATCACTGCTAATTTATCCCCCTGCAGGCATTACTCTGCAGGCTACGGCAAAGTTGTGGCGGCTGAGTTGCTGGGCCAAGGACCTGACCATATCCCTATGCGTGCTGGTGTGGCGCTCCGGGAGGATGGAGTTCCACTGGCCGATTTCATCTCCCTGCGACGAAGCAAGGGGTGAGGCAGTTGTCTATCTCTATCCAGCTCCAAAGTACGATGGCCACGCGGAAAGTAGCGCTAGGGAGAGTGTCCGTAAGTTTGGTTATACCAACCCTCAATGAGGCACAAAACATTGCTTGGGTCCTTCGGGGTATGAGCACTGGCCCGCGCGGACTCTCCGGGGCGCGCAACACCCGGGTTGATATGGCTGAGGGTGCTTTACCTCTGCTGGCGACCGTACGGAGTACCTGCCTGGCAGTGGTAAGTCCGCCCGCTACTTGCCCTACTGGACCGGGTTCTTGCTTTTATGACTACCGTCTGATGGTCCGGGGGTTAGCTCATGCGCCCAGCGGCTAAAGTGCTCTCTCTTGGGGGCAACACGATCTGGTTGACCGGAGCCCGTGTGGTGCCGATGGTAACGGGTCTTCTGTTTTGGGCCCTGGCTGCAATTCTCTTGGCCCCGGCCGAGCTCGGTTTAGCTTCCGCGGTCGTGGCGGCGGCGCTGCTGACAGTTCAAATAGGGATGCTTGGCGTCGGCCCGGCCATACTGACCCTCCTGCCCGCCGAAACCGATGGGCGTCGGCTGATAACCACAAGCCTGCTCACTGTAGGGCTCTCATCACTTATAGTCGCGACCGGGCTGGTCATAATAACGCGCGCCCTCGGTCCTGGGGTCGGCCAAGCCTGGGATGATCCATCAGCGGCGGTGGCGTTTTTGGCTGCCGCTTTTTTCGCTACCACGGCTTACCAACTTGACCATATCCAATCTGCGCAAAGCCAAGCCCATTTGGCGTTGATGCGCAGTTTCCTCCAGAGTCTCGTCCAGTTGGCGGTTCTGGCTATTTCCCTGGCCGGCGGATACCGCACTCTGAACACCGTTGTCACCGCGGTCGCCACCGGAGCCGCAGCCAGCGTACTTCTTGGACTGCTGCAGGTGTACCGTGGCCTTGGTCCCAGGCGGAAAAAAGCCCTGCAGTTTCGGGAAATCCTGAACCTGCTTCGCCCCGCACTCCGGAATTATCCCCTTATGCTCTCTGACCGCGCGCCAGGCTACCTGTTGCCTCTCATCATCGCCGCTACACTCAGCGCCTCAGCCACTGCGGCCTGGTACGTGGTCTGGATGCTGGCAACAGCAGTCTTTTTCGTTCCGCAGTCCGCCGGCTATTCTCTGCAGACTAAGCTCGCCGCCCCCGGCCATCATCCGGGGCTGGTTGTACGGGCGCTTCGAATCAGCCTCCTACTCACCCTTGCGGCCGGGGGAGTCCTGCTTGGAGCCAGCCGCTTTATCCTGCAATTGCTCGGCTCTCAGTACGCCCCGCATTGGGTTTTATTTCTCATACTGGTCCCGGCATTGGTCCTGAATTGTGTGACGCAGATTTACTACGGCGTTTGCCGGGCCCGCGGGCACCAGGCGGAAGCAACCGCCGTTGCAGTCCTGGCAGCAGCCATCGCAGTAGTGCCTGCCACCGCCGCAGCCCATCTCTACGCGCTACCCGGAGTGTCGGTGCTGTGGCTTGCAGCCCAATTAGCAGCAGCACTCGTTGCTGCCTGGCGCCTGCGGGATATTCATGCCCGAGCAGAAAGTCCAAAAGCAAACCAAATCCCTGCGCGTACAGTCAGCAACCCGGACGAATTGGACGCAGCCTGATTCGAAGGCGATGCCCCGTCCTTCAAAACTCCGACAGTGGTGTGTAGCAAGCAACAAGGGCAAGAAAACTTGGCCCGCCGGTCCCCAACGCGAACACGGATTGAAGTGGCTGCCGACTGCAGAGTGGAAAATGCGCCGGCAGTTTCCGCGAGGTTGTCGGGGGATTTTTTGTGTGCGCGAGCAGGGACAATAGGCCCATGGCAAAAAGCAGCAAGGGCAGGATGCCACGTCTCGAAGACGTGGCAGACATCGCGGGCGTCTCCCACCAGACCGTCTCCCGCGTGGTCAACAACCATCCCAACGTCAGCAAGGCAACCCGCGAAAAAGTGGAGGCGGCCATTGCGGAGCTTGGGTACCGGCGGAACACGGCAGCCCGGAGCCTCGTGACCCGGCGCTCGCAAACCATTGGGGTGCTGGCCAGCGAACTGTCCCAGTACGGCCCGGCCAACACCCTCCTGGGCGTGGAACAGGCCGCCCGCGACGCCGGATACTTTGTCAGCATCGCCGCGCTGCGCGAGGTTAGCCGGGACGCGATAGCCGACGCCGTCAGCCACTTTATGGACCAGGCTGTGGATGGGATCGCGGTGCTGGTGCCGCACTCGGACACCCTGCTGGTTTTGGATGACATGCAGCTTTCAGTCCCTGTGGTGGCGGTGGGATCCCTCGGCAACAACAATGTCAGCGGGGCCATGGTGGACCAGCGCCGTGGCGCCCGGCTCGCCGTCGAACACCTCATCGGGCAGGGGCACCGGCAGATCGGGCACGTGGCGGGCCCGCCCGACTGGACGGACGGCGCGGAGCGTGCCGAAGGATGGCGGGAGGCCCTCAGCCAGGCGGGACTTCCGGACGGCCTGCTCGTGGAGGGTGACTGGAGCGCCGGCAGCGGCTACGACATCGGCCGCACGCTCGGGGCCCAGCGCAGCGCAACCGCGGTGTTCGTCGGCAACGACCAGATGGCGCTGGGCCTGCTCCGGGCGTTCGCCGAGGCGGGCGTCCGGGTGCCCGACGACGTCTCCGTGGTGGGCTTCGACGACCAGCCGGAATCGGCCTACTTCACCCCGCCGCTCACCACCGTCCGCCAGGACTTCGAGGAACTCGGCCGCCGCTGCATGGACATAATGCTGAAGGAAATCGAGGCCGGTGCCGCCGTCAGCTCCATCGTTGTCACCCCGGAACTGGTACTCCGGGCAAGCACCGCACCCCCTGCCGGGGCCAAGTAGCTGGACCAGCTCTTCCTGCACAACCCGGCGAAAAAATCAGCAAAAAGAATTTCCATGAATCTGCGTCCAACTCCGGGCCTGCAGGCTGCTTCTGGACGGTGAACTGCCCCATTGTGGATGTCTCGGACGAACCCGTGGACGGCAACCCCGCCCACTCAAGCGTGAGCATCGTCAGGGGAACGCTTACTTCCTGACAGGAGTGATTCCCGGCGGGGCCGGTTCCCGACTGGCCGCGCCTCGGTGCGGTGATGATTCCCTGGCAGCAGTCAGTCAACGGCGGTGATCAGTCCTTGCCCGTTCGTTCCCTGGGCCGTCCCGGGAAGGCCTTGTTCAACTTCCCGAGCTTGTTCCACTGCGTAACCACGGCCATGGTCACCAGGGCAGCGCCCATGTGCAGGTGCAGCATCAGGTGCAGGGTGTGCGGGGCGCCAGACACCCCCGGCTCCGCAGGAGGCACGTCCGGGGCTCCACCGTGCCCGTGCCCGGGCAACGCGACGCCATTGGAGACAGAGAACGCGGCGAAGGCCAGGTGCAGGAGCTGCTGCGCCAGGCCGGCCACCACCAGGACTGCCCAGGCCGGAAGCTGCCGTGGCCCAACTATGGATGCGGCCATGCCGAGCAGCGCTGCCAGCGCCAGGACGATCAGGACCGCCGGGGACTGCCCGCCCGACGCCGTGTGCGCGGCCCAAGCGAGCCCAGTGGCAAGGGGGCCGCTGAGCCAGACCAGGGAGCCGTTCCCCGTCCGCAATGCATTCCGGCCGTCGTGCATGGGTTCCCCTGTCGCTTGGAGTCCAGTCTCCCTCGTCTTACCCATTCCTGCGACGCATCTGCAGGCATTCGGGCCATGGCGATCCCACCCTCTGCGTGAATCTGTTGACTTCCCGCTTGTTAGCGCTCACAATTGTTACCAGGCCGCGATGTGGCGGCAGCTAATGGAGGAACATTCTTATGAACGCAGTGGACGGCTCGGACGTCTTTGTCATCGGTGTGGACTACGGAACGCTCTCCGGCCGCGCTGTGGTGGTGCGGGTACGGGACGGCAAGGAGCTGGGCAGCGGCGTCTTCGACTACCCGCACGCCGTGGTCACGGAAGCCCTGCCCCGGGACGTAGCAGGCGGTGCAGAGGGAAAAAGCGTCCGGCTTCCCGGCGAATGGACACTCCAGGTGCCGAACGACTATCGGGATGTCCTTCGTCATGCCGTTCCCGCCGCCATCGCGGACGCTGGGATCGACCCCGCCGCCGTCGTCGGAATTGCCACGGACTTCACCGCCTGCACCATGGTCCCGGTGAAAGCGGACGGCACCCCGCTGAACGAACTGCCCGGATTTGAAAACCGGCCGCACGCCTACGTCAAGCTCTGGCGCCACCACGCAGCCCAGCCGCAGGCTGACCGGATCAACCAGTTGGCCGCCGAACGCGGCGAGGACTGGCTCCCCCGCTATGGCGGGCTGATCTCCTCCGAATGGGAATTCGCCAAGGGCCTGCAGCTGCTGGAGGAGGACCCGGAAGCCTACGCCGAGATGGACCATTGGGTGGAGGCCGCGGACTGGATCGTGTGGCAGCTCTGCGGCCAGTACGTCCGCAACGCCTGCACTGCAGGCTACAAGGGGATCTACCAGGATGGGCGCTACCCGTCGGAGGATTTCCTTGCCGCCCTGAACCCGCAGTTCAAGGACTTCGTCAGCAGCAAGCTGGAGCACACCATTGGCCGCCTCGGCGACGCCGCCGGCTACCTCACGGCAGAAGCTGCCGAATGGACGGGGCTGCCGGAGGGCATCGCCGTGGCCGTGGGTAACGTGGACGCACATGTCACCGCTCCAGCGGCAAGGGCTGTGGACCCCGGCCAGCTGGTGGCGATCATGGGCACCTCCACCTGCCATGTCATGAACGGCACCGAGCTCCGGGAAGTTCCCGGCATGTGCGGCGTAGTGGACGGCGGCATTTTCGAAGGACTCTGGGGCTACGAGGCCGGGCAGTCCGGCGTAGGCGACATCTTCGGCTGGTTCACCAAGTACGGCATCCCCCCCGAATACCACCAGGCCGCAAAGGCCGCGGGCCTGGGGATCCACGAATACCTCACTGAACTTGCCTCCTCCCAGGCCATCGGCGAACATGGCCTGATCGCCCTGGACTGGCACTCCGGCAACCGCTCGGTGCTGGTGGACCACGAATTGTCCGGCATCGTGGTGGGCCAGACCCTCGCCACCAGGCCCGAGGACACCTACCGTGCCCTGCTCGAGGCCACCGCGTTCGGTACCCGCACCATCGTGGACGCCTTCCGGAACGCAGGCGTTCCGGTCAAGGAGTTCATCGTTGCCGGCGGGCTGCTCAAGAACAAGCTCCTGATGCAGATCTACGCGGATGCCACCGGGCTGCAGTTGTCCACCATCGGCTCGGCGCAGGGCCCGGCCCTCGGTTCGGCCATCCATGCCGCCGTTGCCGCCGGGAAGTACGCAGACATCCGGAAAGCCGCCGCGGCCATGGGCTCAGAGCCCGGGGATGTCTACACCCCCATCCCCGAAAATGCGGCAGCCTACGAGGAACTTTTCCAGGAATACCGGACCCTGCACGATTACTTCGGGCGGGGCAGCAATGACGTGATGCTCCGGCTCAAAGCCATCCAGGGCAGGGCCGCCGGCTCCCTCCTGGGGTCCGCTGCGGTGTCCGGGGAGGTATCCGCATGAGCGCCGGAATCCTCGGGACCATCGCCCGCATCCGGGAAGAGGTCTGCGCCCTGCATGCCGAGCTGACCCGCTACGAACTGGTGGTATGGACCGCAGGCAACGTCTCCGCCCGGGTCCCCGGCAAGGACCTGATGGTCATCAAGCCTTCCGGGGTCTCCTACGACTCCCTGACGCCGGAGCAGATGGTGGTCACCGACCTCTACGGCGTTCCGGTGGCGGGCAATGAGGAAGGTGAGTGGGGCAATCCGGCGCTGTCACCGTCGTCGGACACCGCAGCACATGCCTACGTCTACCGGCACATGCCCGAAGTGGGCGGGGTGGTGCACACGCACTCGACGTATGCCACCGCCTGGGCCGCCCGCGGTGAAGCCATACCGTGCGTGCTCACCATGATGAGCGACGAATTCGGCGGCTCCATCCCGGTGGGGCCCTTCGCCCTGATCGGCGACGATTCGATCGGCCACGGCATCGTGGAGACGCTCAAGAGCTCGAACTCGCCGGCGGTCCTGATGCAGAACCACGGACCGTTCACCATCGGCAAGGATGCCAAATCCGCCGTGAAGGCGGCAGTGATGTGCGAGGAAGTGGCACGCACCGTCCACATTTCGCGGCAGCTGGGCGAACCCGTGCCCATCGACCAGGGCCACATTGACTCCCTCTACGCCCGCTACCAGAACGTCTACGGCCAATGATTCACGCCGTCAGCCCGCATACTTCCCAGGAGAACCCATGAGCAGCGCAGCAAACACCTCCCTCGACGGCTACGAGGTCTGGTTCCTCACCGGCAGCCAGCACTTGTACGGCGAGGACGTCCTCAAGCAGGTGGCCGCCCAGTCGCAGGAAATCGCCAACCAGCTGAACGCTTCGTCTTCAGTACCGGTGCGGATTGTCTGGAAGCCGGTCCTGACGGATTCGGACGCGATCCGCCGCACGGCCCTCGAGGCCAACTCAAACGATTCCGTCATTGGCGTCACGGCCTGGATGCACACCTTCAGCCCGGCCAAAATGTGGATCCAGGGCCTGGACCTGCTCCGCAAGCCGCTCCTGCACCTGCACACCCAGGCCAACGTGGAACTGCCCTGGGCGGACATCGACTTCGACTTCATGAACCTTAACCAGGCCGCCCACGGCGACCGGGAGTTCGGCTACATCCAGTCCCGGCTCGGCATCGCCCGCAAGACAGTGGTGGGGCACGTTTCCAACCCCGAGGTGGCCCGCCAGGTGGGCTCGTGGCAGCGCGCCGCCGCCGGTTGGGCCGCCATCCGTACGCTGAAGCTGACCCGGTTCGGCGACAACATGCGCAACGTGGCCGTCACGGAAGGCGACAAGACCGAGGCCGAGCTGCGCTTCGGCGTCGCGGTCAACACCTGGTCCGTGAACGAGCTCGCCGACGCCGTGCACGGGGCCGCAGAGTCCGACGTCGACGCGCTGGTTGCCGAATACCAGGACCTTTACGACGTAGTTCCGGAGCTCCGTCAAGGTGCCGCGCGCCACGATTCACTGCGCTACGGTGCCAGGATCGAACTGGGCCTGCGCAGCTTCCTGGAAGCCAACGGATCCGCCGCCTTCACCACATCCTTCGAGGACCTGGGCGCCCTCCGCCAGCTCCCCGGCCTGGCCGTCCAGCGGCTCATGGCCGCCGGCTACGGCTTCGGAGCCGAGGGTGACTGGAAGACCGCCATCCTGGTCCGCGCCGCCAAGGTGATGGGTGCTGGACTGCCCGGTGGCGCATCGCTGATGGAGGACTACACGTATCACCTTGAACCAGGGGCCGAAAAGATCCTGGGCGCCCACATGCTGGAGGTCTGCCCGTCGCTGACGGTCATGAAACCCCGCCTGGAAATCCACCCGCTGGGCATCGGCGGCAAGGAAGACCCGGTCCGCCTGGTATTCGACGCCGACGCCTCCCCGGGCGTCGTGGTGGCCCTGTCCGACATGCGGGACCGTTTCCGCCTGGTGGCCAACGCCGTTGACGTGGTTCCGCTGGACCAGCCGCTGCCGAACCTGCCCGTGGCACGCGCGCTGTGGCAGCCCAAGCCGGACTTCGCCACCTCGGCTGCGGCCTGGCTGACGGCCGGAGCCGCTCACCACACCGTATTGTCCACGCAGGTGGGCATGGACGTGTTCGAGGACTTCGCGGAGATCGCCAAAACCGAACTGCTCACCATCGACGACGGGACCACCATCCGCCAGTTCAAGAAGGACCTGAACTGGAACGCCGCGTACTACAAGCTTGCCGGCGGGATCTAGCCTGCGCCGCTGAGCAAGCCATGAAGCAAACAGGCTCCGGGGGCAGAAGCCACCGGAGCCTGTTTGCTGCGTCCTAGTGCCCGAAGTGCGCCCGCGGGGGGCCCTCCGGAAGCTTTTCCAAGATGTCCTCAGCGATCCGGCGCACCTTGATGTTCCGGTGGCTGGATGCCTTGGCGAGGATGGAAAAAGCCTCATGGTACGAGCACCTGTTCTGTGCCATGATCACGCCGCAGGCAACATTGATGGATGTGCGGCTGTCCAGCGCCGAGCGCAGGTCCGAGGCCATGGACCTGGCGGTGTGCAGATCGATGGCTATTTGCAGGCTCTTGGCCGCCAGACCGGCGAAAGCGCGTGCTTCCGCGATGACCTGGAGCGGGAAGGCCTTTGCATCCTGGGTAAAGAATGCCAGGGCTGCTGGTGTTTTCCGGGCGGCGCCACCACCGTTGGTGTCACCGTGCCTGGCCTCCGTGTTGCCGGTATTGCCGCCGCCGGTATTGCCGGCCAGCAGCAGCCGTACTCCCAGGACGCTGCCGAACCCTGCCTCCTGCAGCCGGGCGCAGTAGCGCGGCCACCGGAAGTCCCCATTGCGCTGGAGTACTGACACCGGCTGGTCGCCGCTGAGCACTTCGCTGACTGGTCCTTCTGCCGCCAGGTGTTCCCATTCCAGCAGCCGCACCACCTTCTCAGAGGTGCCGGTGATGGCGGGTGGCTTTTTTATCTGGTGTACCAACACGCCGCATTCGATTTGGAGTTCCCCCGTGCGGACTACGGACTGCGCAGAGGCGACCACGAGCCGGTTGAGGGATTCATCCAAAGAGTCCGCGCCTGTGACCAGATCCAGCAGGAGGGCCTGCTTGCTGCTCTCTTGGGGCGCTCCCAGTCCGGTGATGCCGGATGCAGTGCGGCGGCTCTTGCTCCTTGGCGGAACAAGAGGGCCGGCGACGGCTGGGGGAGAGGCCTTGGTCTCAAAGGCCTCCTCGTCGCCGGCCCCGCTCAATGCCCGTGTCCGTCGGACCGGGAAGCCTGAGCTTGTCTGTCGTGCCTGCATTGTTAGTCTCACACCCCCTCGTGAGCCAAGTGCCGCGAGCGGAACACGTCTTGTCTCTGAGGAAAACCTAATTGTGCGCGGCCCGCCGCGGAACGCGTATCTGGTACTCGTTTTTGAGATTAGGTAGTACTTAGGCCAGGCCCCGGTTCCGCGCTCTTATATTGCCGCTGGTGAGGGGTGCGGACGTCGCCGGCGGCTTCGCTCCACCACTCCCGGGCGTCCCTTTCCCTTCGCTTGACTCCAGGAGCACGAACGCCAACAATTACTTCTATAACGTTGTAAAAAAGAAACGAGGACGTTTTCGTGACCACAGCAGAATCAGCCGCGGCGAAGATCACCATGGATCCCGCCTTTACGGTGGGACCTGTCCGGCGGCGCACTTTCGGTGCCTTTGTGGAACACCTGGGACGCTGTGTGTACACCGGCATCTTCGAACCCGGGCACCCCAAGGCCGACGAGGACGGCTTCCGCAAGGACGTCCTGGAACTGACCCGCGAACTTGGCGTTTCCACGGTGCGCTATCCCGGCGGCAACTTCGTATCCGGCTACCGCTGGGAGGACGGCGTGGGTCCGGCGGACAAGCGCCCGGTCCGGCTGGACCTGGCCTGGCACTCCAGCGACCCCAACCTGGTGGGGGTGGACGAGTTTGCCAAGTGGTCGGCCAAAGCCGGCATAGAAACCATGATGGCGGTCAACCTGGGCACGCGGGGAACCCAGGAGGCGCTGGACCTCCTGGAATACTGCAACATCGACGGCGGAACGGCCTTTTCCGACCAGCGCAGGGCCAACGGTGCGGAGAACGGCTACGGCATCAAGATGTGGTGCCTGGGCAACGAGATGGACGGGCCGTGGCAGATCGGCCACAAAAACGCGCAGGAGTACGGCCGGTTGGCGGCGGACACCGCCCGCGGCATGCGGATGATTGAACCGGACCTCGAACTCGTGGCCTGCGGCAGCTCCGGCCCCACCATGAGCACCTTCGGCGAATGGGAGCGGGTTGTCCTCTCCGAGACCTATGAGCTGGTGGACCTGATCTCGGCCCACCAGTACTTCGAGGACTTCGGAGACCTCCAGGAACACCTCTCCGCCGGCCACCGGATGCAGGCGTTCATCCACGACATCGTGAGCCACATCGACCATGTGAAGTCGGTAAAGAAGTCCACCAAACAGGTGGACATTTCCTTTGACGAGTGGAACGTCTGGCACATGAGCCGCGACGAATCCAGGCCCCCAACAGGCAAGGACTGGCCGGTGGCCCCCGTCCTGCTGGAGGACACCTACACGGTGGCGGACGCGGTCGTCGTCGGAGATCTCCTGATCACCCTGCTCCGCAACACGGACCGGGTCCACTCCGCCAGCCTGGCGCAGCTGGTGAACGTCATCGCCCCCATCATGACCGAGCCCGGGGGGCGCGCCTGGAAGCAGACCACCTTCCACCCCTTCGCGCTGACCTCCCGGCACGCGTCCGGAACAGTGCTGCAGCTCGCCGTCGAATCCCCGCTGGTCAGCGGCGGCAAGACCGCCGGCTTCGCCGCGGTGTCCGCCGTCGCAACGTACGACGCAGCGAAGGGCGAGGCCGTGGTGTTCGCCGTCAACCGCTCGACCACGGACGCGCTTGGGCTCGACGCCGTGGTGTCCGGGCTGGGCAAAGTGCGCGTCATCGAGGCCGTCACCTACGCCAACAAGGACCCGTACTGGCAGGCGACCGCCGATGATTCCACCTCAGTGCTGCCCACGGAGAACGTCACGGCAAAGGCCGACGGCGGGCGCCTCACCGCGGAACTCCCGGCCGTGTCCTGGTCCATGATCCGGCTGGCCGTCAGGGTGTAGTCCGGCAGTTTTCGCCGGAAGGTGCGGCAGCCGGGCGCGGAAGCAATGTTTCCGGCGCCCGGCTGACGCGCCTGCCAACCTCTGGGAGGATGGACCGCATGGAACTGCACATCACGGGGGATCCCGCCGCGGACAAGTTGCTAAGCGAGGACGACTTCGCCCTGTTGACCGGCATGCTGCTGGACCAGCAGGTGACCATGGAGTCGGCGTTCGCCGGGCCCGAAAAGATCAGGACCCGGACCGGGTCCATGAAACCTGAAGCCATTGCAGCCCACGATCCGCAGGCCTTCGTGGAAATGTTCAAGGAACGGCCGGCCGTCCACCGTTTTCCCGGCTCCATGGCCGCCCGTGTGCAGGCACTTGCCGAAGCCGTGCAGAACGAGTGGGACGGCGAAGCCGCGGCCATCTGGACCAAGGGTGAACCCGACGGTGCCGAGGTGCTCCGCCGGCTGAAGGCGCTGCCCGGGTTCGGCGAGCAAAAGGCCAGGATTTTCCTGGCCCTGCTGGGCAAGCAGCGCGGCCTGCAGGCGCCCGGCTGGCGTGAAGCGGCCGGACACTACGGCGAGGAGGGCGCCTACCTGTCCGTCGCGGACATCGTGGACCCCGAATCCCTGGTCAAGGTGCGCGCCAGCAAGCAGGCCGCCAAGGCCGCAGCGAAAGCGGCAAAGGCCAAGGACTGACCCTCCCGCGAACCCGGGGCGGCCCTGCCTGGGATCGCCAGATGCTGTGCGGACGCCGTTTTCTGCAACGATGTATCCCAGGAACTGGCGGAATACACGAAGGAGCCATGATGGCGGTCACCATGAACGACGTTGCGAAGGCGGCGGGGGTGTCGCTCAAGACAGTCTCCAACGTCCTGAATGACTACGAGTTCATCCGCCCTGCCACCAAGCAGCGGGTCCAGGACGCCATCGCGGAACTGGGATACGAAGCCAACCTCACCGCGCGGAGCCTGCGGTCCGGGAAAACCTCCATGCTGGGTTTGGTCTTGTCCGATCTTTCCGCGCCGTACTACGCGGAGCTTGCCTCCAAGCTGATGAAAGAGGCTTCCCAGCGGGGCTACCGGGTCCTGGTGGAGCAGTCCGACGCCGAAGGCAGTGTGGAACTGAACGCCCTGCAGGGACCGTTCCGGCAGCTCACCGACGGCCTGCTGTTCACCCCGCTGGCCATTGACGCGGATGCGATCGCTGCCAAGGTGGGCAAGAAACCCCTGGTGATGCTCGGCGAACACATCATGGATTCCCGGTTTGACCTGGTCACCATGAAAAACGGTGAAGCGGCCGCTGCCGTCACCGAACACCTGCTGGGAAGCGGACGCCGCCGCATTGCCGTGCTCGGCGCCCATCCCGAAGAGTCGGCGGGCAGTGCCGGCCTGCGGCTAAACGGCTACCGGAGTGCGCTGCAGCAGGCAGGGATCCTGTTCGATCCATCCCTGATCGCACCGGCAGAGTGGCGCCGGGACGCCGGAGCCAGCGCAGTGGCCGGGCTGGTGGAAAGCGGCGTCCGGTTTGACGCCGTGTTTGGCCTGAACGACGTGCTGGCGCTCGGAGCCATGCACGAACTGCTGATCCGTGGGGTCAGGGTTCCGCAGGACGTTGCCGTGGCAGGCTTCGATGACATCGACGAAGCGCGGTTCGCGTCTCCATCGCTCACCACCGTGTCGCCCGGAATGGACGAGATCGCGGAACGCTCAATCAGCCTGCTGCTGGACAGGATCGCCGGAAATGAGACAGCCGAACGGGGAGTCCACGTAGAGGCCGGGTTCCAGCTGAAGATCCGGGAGTCCGCGCCCTGACTTTCCCCCGCCAGGTTTCGCCCGTCGCATTGGCGGGTAAGGTTTCGGCACCGGTTCAACAACGGAAAGGTGCCTCCATGATTGCTCTCTTTGTCATCGACATGCAGAACGCGTACTTCGAAGCACCGGAACTGGCTGCCCAGCAGGAGAGGCTCGTCAGTTCCTGCAACAGGCTGTTGGAAGCCTTCACTTCCAACGGCCACAAGGCGCTGCTGGTAGGCACCGAGCACGAGCGCGACAAGTCGACCTGGACTCTGAACATGCTCGACGACGACCAGGGTTTCATTTTCCGGGGCAGCAAGCAGGCCGAGGCAGTTCCGGGCCTCGCCACCGACGGCCTGCCCCAGCTCAACAAGACCCGGGACAGCGCCTTCATCGGGACTAATCTGCTGTCCCGGCTGCGGAACTGGGGCGCCGACGAAGTGGTGCTGGCCGGCGTCTCCACCCACAACTGCATAGCCCAGACCGGGGCGGACGCCTTCGCCCACAACATCCGGGTCACCTACGCCCAGGACGCCATGGCATCGGAGGACAACAAGGACGCGGCGGACATGCTCCGCATCCTCTCCACCACGTACCGCCAGAACGTCCAGTCCAGCGACGAGATCCTGGAACGGCTGCGCCGCTAGCAGCCCACTACATCCCTGAAACGCTGACCGTCTGGCTCGGATGGATCGACCTGGTCGAGGCCAGCCTGCTGCCCGTGGCGCTGCTGCTGGCGGTCTGGGGCGCGGCGGCGCTGCGGTGGCGTGCGCCCGCTTCGTCCCGGTTCCGTCAGCTCAGGCGGCCATCCGGCCCTTGATCCTGCGGTGCGGCCGGTTCTTTGCTCCCGCATGTTCCGCCGCACGCGGGCCCGCCAGGACCTGCCCGCCGTCGGGCACGGTGCTGTCCGCATGGAGGTGAACCCCGTGCTCGATCAGGACGCCGGAACCGATGCGCGAGTGACTGCCAATATGCGCACGGTTTCCGATGACCGTTGCCCGGCCGATGCGCACGCCGTCACCCACTACCGTCCGGTCACCGAGCTCCGCGTCACGGTCGATCCAGCTGCCGTGCCCGATCCTGCACCCCGCACCGATACGGGCACCATGCTCCACATACGTCATGGCGCCAATACGGGCGCTTTCAGCCACCACAGCCCCGGGCGCTACCAGTCCACCGCCGTTGGCGTGCCGCGCATAGCGGGTCACCTTTCCGGCGTCGTCTTCAACTGATACAAACTTCCCGTTCATTCGATCCCTCGTTTACCGCGCGGTAACTTACCGCACAGTCAGTTAACGGTTGAGAACTCAAAGGGATTCCCGCGCGGCGCCGATCAGTCTGTCCCCTACGGCGAGTCCTCTCCCGGCTGCACGCCTTCATCCTGTTCAGGGGCGGCATTTTCCTCTGTCAGCAGCAAGGCGGTCCCTTGATAGGCAGGCAGTTCGAGGAAGAAGCTGTGCAGGTCGTCAACCTGGCCCACTGCATCACCTGTGAACAGGTCGTGCACTGCGGCGCCGGGCGGCAGGTGGCTGGACTGGATGCTGCCGGCAATGTCCTGGTCGGAGAAGTTCAGCACTGTAACCTCGAGCGCGCCGCTTCCCAACTGGTTGACCATGACCAGCAGGCCACGGTTGGATACGTCCGGCACATCCAGCAGGGCGCCTGTAGCTATGCCATGTTCTTCGCGAACAGTCAGGATCTGCTGGAGCCGCCTTGCGTAAGAGTTCGGGTTCTGCAGCTGGTCAGGGAGCGGCCCGTACAGGCTGCGTGCCCGGGGCATACCGGAGGAGGAGCTCTCCGCGTCCGGGCTGGTGCCCATGATGTCGTGTGCCCCACGGTTGATCCAGCGGGTGTCGCCCTGTGCGGTCAGCTCCTCAACGGTCTTCCGGTCCAGTGCAGTAATGCCGGCAAGGTCCCAGCCCGAAAGTGCAAAGACCCCGGGCTGCAGGGCGTTGTACATCGAGAGAAGGATGTGCACGTCCAGGATCTGTGCCTCCTCTTCAGGAGTGACCGCGTCAGGGTCCTGCATTCCCAGGGCGGCCATAATGAAGCTGACCGAGGTGCAGGCGATCCCGTTGGTGGTGAACACCGCGTTGTAGGGGGCGTTCTCCCCGGTCAGGCGATCCCGCATCGTTTGCTGGACCTGTTCGGCGAGCTGGGCGCCTGTGAGTTCCTGCCCGTTGAACTCGAAGATCTCATCCCGGTGCCCGGCAGCAAAGTGCATCAGCTCGTAGGTTAGCTCGTCATGGTTTTGCAGTGCGTGAACCAGTGACGCCTGGTCAACCCCGATTTCCATCGACAGGCGGAGCGTCAGCCGCAGCAACTCCGTATCGGCGGTAACCAGTGCGTAATGGTATGCGGGCCGCGTGATGAAGTCGTAGGAAAGGTCAGGGCCCGCTTCCGAGGTCGCTTTGATGTCGTCGATGGTCAGGTTGAGTTCCTGGAAGGAGAACCCGCCAACCTTGCGGATCATGGATCCAATGAGCTGATTGGCAGCCTCGGACAGAGGATGCCCCTCTGACCAGCCGGGCTGCTCTTCAGCGCTCTTTTCCACTCCGAGGAAGCCGTTGGCATCGAGCCGGAGCGCGCCGGTGCCGAGGTCAACCAGGGAATGCAGAGCGTCTCCGACTACAAGGCGCATCCCGGCGAAGGTGGGATCCAGCCAGTTGATGGAGGGCTGGCCTGCCTTGAAGTAGTGGAGGTAGACCCAGCGGCGGGTTTGCCCTGTGGTGTCAACGATCGGCCGGGTTGCGCTCCAGTTCGTTTCCTTGACGCCGGGCTCATAGAAAATGACCCGCTGCAGCCGGCCGATGATGTATCCGGCCTTCTGCAGGGCCTGTTCAGAGTCGGGACTCAGGTTTACTGAGTCGTGCCCTTCGGGGACGTCCGGCAGCAGGTGCCAGTCCTCCTCAGGGATATCGATCATGTGGTAGATCCCGGGGTAGTCCCGGAAATTCATCTCGGCAAGGCGGAAGTCGGCTCCCTTGCCGGTGTGGCCGGGAACGATGTCATCGATGATGGTTCCGCCGTGGTCTGCCGCCACCTGGCACATCGAGCGGAACTCGTCCTCCGTGCCGAACACCGGGTCAATCGCCATGCTGATCCGGTCGAAGTGCCCGTCCACGCTGGGCGTCTGGGTCCAGCCGCTGATGCCTCCCGCCAGTTTGACGGGACCGGTGTGGATGGCGCGGATACCTATCTGGCTGAAGGCTTCCCACATGTCGGGATCGCCCAGCGCAGAGAGGAAGGACTGGCTGGACCTGGTGATGAAGGACAGGGGATACGCGGTAAACCATACGGGTGCACGCTCGACGGCGGCCCGCGGGTTGGGATGTGCGTAGGAGTTCTGCCACATGCTGGCTTGCCCTGACAGTTGCCGGGCCAGTGTGTTGGCATCTCCCAGCATTGCCTGGTTCCGCAGCCACTCGACGTAGGCCGCATTGCGCCCGTCGAATTCGAACGATGGCCTGGTGGCAAAGTACTGGCGCCGGCGAGCCGTCGGCCTCAGTGCCTTGGGCCGGGCCGGATAAAGGTGCTCGTCGAAATTGACGTCCGGCTCCACTGACGGTTCAGCGGCTGCTTCTTCATCTTCGCCGGCAACGGTGTCCACTTCATAAATACCGTCGCTGGTACTCGGTTCCCGCATAGATTCCTCTTCCTACCGGTTGTTCCCGCGGTCCCAAGGCATACTGCCTGGTCACCCTGCCCAATGTTCTCGTACCCGGGGGCGCCAAGACTATTCGGGCGAACTACGAAACTACCAAGTAGCGGCTAGGACACAAGGGTGGCCGCGGTCGTGTCCATATGCGCGAGGATGGTTTCGGGGCCAGGGCCGTGTCGCCGGTGGCGATGGCGTCGACGATCTCCCTGTCGCGGCCCACGCTCATGGTGCTGACGCCATGCAGGATTCCCCGGCCCTCTGGCTTGCTGCGGGAAGCTGTGCTGCAAGATGGCCTCCGCCCAGCTGGCAGTGCGGCAGCCGGCTTCGCGGCAGTGATTGATCATGGCTGTGCTTCCCAGTGGCCCGTTCCTACACTGGGGTGATGATCACAGTCACCGGAAGCGTGGAAACCAAACTGTCCGCAGAGAAAGCTTTTGCTTTCATGAGGGAGTTCGAGAACACCAGCAAGTGGGACCCCAACACTCCCGTGATGGACAAGCTGACGCCAGGCCCGGTTGCGGTGGGCCACCGGTACCACGCGGAGTCGGAATTCCGCGGGAAGCGGCAGACCCTCGAATATGAGGTGATCGAGCTGACGGAGGACCACATTAAGCTGCGCGGGGAAAACAAGACCGTCACAGCCTTCGACTCCGTTGACGTGAGCCCTTCCGATACGGGATCACTGGTCAAGTACACGGCGGAGTTCAGCATCAAGGGACCCGCCAAGATCATTCAGCCGCTGCTGAAGCCTGCCTTCATGCAGCTCCGGGACCCGGCCCTGAACGGAATCCGGGACACGCTCAACTCCCAGCCTGCAGGCTGACCTGGTTTTCGGCGAAGAACTCCCTGATCTCCCGACGCGGGTCCGCCTCCACCCGTGTCACCAGGTCAAGGATCATCGTGTTGCGCTCCTGCCCGTACTCCGGCCACTCGAGCCCGGGACGGCCCGGCGTTCCGGTATGCGCGAATGACGCCCAGGCGCCGCTCATGGTGTCGCTGAGGGCTTGCGGAGCCTTGCCGCGCGTCAGGAAGGCAGCCTCCGGTGAGTCCAGGTGACGGAAGACGAAGGGGACGTCCAGCGAATGGCATGAACCGAGCTTTCCGCCCATTGCAGGGCTGGGCCAGGTGAAAAGGTAGGAGAAGTTCCGGCCCGGGGACCCCTGGCGGCTTGACTGTTCGCGGGCGGCCAGCAGGTTGTTGCTCGGCTGACGGTAGACGGAATCGGCAACGGCAGCTTCCAGCAGCTCCTTGCCGGCTGCTTCCCGCGGCAGGGCAGCTTTCCGCGACAGGATTTGGGCGAGGGCGCCGGCGTAACCCGTTGTGCGCTCCGGTGGGATCCCGGCAGCGGCGAGCACGGAAGCGGCGCGCTCCGCGTAGTCGGGATCCGCGGGGTTGGGCGGCCGCATTTCCACCGCGAAGGACCCTTCGTTGAGGTTGGTCCCTATCAGCAGGTCCACGGCGCCGTTCTGCCCCTGTTGTACCGCATCGAGCGGCGGCCGCGGCAGTGAGGGTGTTCCGGCCGTCGGTTGGAACGGGAGGGGCACGGCGAAGGTCTCCTGGCCGATGTCCTGCACCAGCATTTCCTGCGCTTCCAGCAGCCGGTCCACCGGCAGGGTGAGGATGTCCGCCGCGGAGGACGTGTCCAGCCCGCACAGGGCGAGGAACTTCCGGGAGATGCGGGCAGAGCCTTCAGCCGTGCGGCAGCGTTCGGCGGTGCCGCTTTGCATGATGGCCCGGCGGAAGAGGCCTTCCGACGCCGGCATGCCCAGCAGGGTGCCGATGGCTGCCGCCCCGGCCGACTCGCCAAACAAGGTGACGTTATGCGGGTCCCCGCCGAACGCGTCGATGGTGCCCCGCACCCAGCGCAGTGCTTCGATCTGGTCCAGCAGGGCGAGGTTGGAGGAGTCCTGGTAGCCTGCGCCCAGTAGGTCCGCCAGGTGCAGGAAGCCGAGGGCTCCCAGCCTGTAGTTGATGGCTACCACCACCGCGCCGGACGCGGCGGCGAGGCCCGCGCCGTCGTACATGCCGTCACTGTTGGAGCCGCTGAGGTACGCGCCGCCGTGGATCCACACCATCACGGGCCTGGCGGACCCGTCCGTGCCCGGCGTCCAGATGTTGAGGTTGAGGCAGCCCTCCTCGCTCGAGACCCGTGGCTTTGCCCCCGGCGGTGCCGGCGACTCCGGGTTCTGCGGCGCCGCGGGGCCGGGCCGGGTGCAGTCGAGTACCCCGGTCCAGGGCGTCGTCGGGGCGGGCGGACGGAATCGGCGTTCCCGCACCGGCGGCTTCGCATACGGGATGCCGAGGAAGCGGTGAACGGCGGTGCCGTCCACCGTCAAGGTGCTGCCGCGGAAGGAACCGCCGTGACTGGAGGCGAGCTTCATGGTTGACACGTTACGGGCTTTCAATGGGTACGCTGGAACCCGTTCGGCAGTGGGCGGCCATGTTGTTATGGCTTTTCACATACGTCCGGGAGGGGAAATTCTTGGTTGAAGCTGACGTCTCAGATGCCAAAGTACTTGGCGATATTGCAGCTCACATGCAGGACCTGGTCCTCGAAAATCCTGATGTAGAGCAGTTCCTGCAGGAACTTGCCGGATATGCGGCGGCCAGGCTTAGCCGAGCCGGCCAGGAAGTCTTCTGTGGCATCACCCTGACCCGGCGCAAGAAGCCCGCCTTGATGGCCGGCAGCAACCCCTGCCCACGGTTGGTTGACCAGTTGGAAAACAGATTCGGCGACGGGCCCGGAATAACGGCCATGCGGACCATGGCAACTGTCCTGGTCCCGGATTTGCAGCGGGAAGAACGCTGGCCGGAGTATGTCCAGGCGGTCGGGCGGCAGGGACTCCGTTCCGTCCTGAGCATCCCGCTGCTCCTTGAAGGCGAAGACCGCGGGGTTCTTACTCTGTCCTGCAGGCGGCGTGGGGCCTTCACCGGGGAAGGCATCGCCAGTGCCGAGGCCTTTACCGAACAGGCATCCAAGGGGCTCAGGCTTGCCCTGCGGATGGCCCAGCTCCAGGACGCCAAGGACGGCATGAGTGCAGCAATGCAGTCGCGCACCGTCATCGACCTGGCCAGCGGCGCCATCATGGCGCAGAACCGGTGCAGCCAGGCTGCCGCCTTCAAGGTCCTGCGGGAGGCGTCCAACACCAGGAACATGAAACTACGGGACGTCGCGGCCGTCGTGATCTCCTCCGTGGCGGGCGTCTCGGACACCTTCACCTACTTCGACGAATAGGGATCCTGGGGCTCCGCGTGGAGGCGGATCAGCGGAGAATCACTGAAAGGTGCCCGGACGGCCAGGTTCGCTGCCACGCAGTGCTCGTTGACAGCCTGGGCCAGGGCGTCCCGGTCCTTCTCCGGAAGAGTTTCCGCCCCCGAGCTGTAATCCCTGATCTCCTGTTCGGAAGCTTCACCGCCCAGGGCAACGTAGTCCAGCCACAGCTCGGCGAGGTCAAGGCTGTGCCTCTTGATGACCGCACCGGTCAGGGCCTGCTGGTCCAGTTCATCCATGATCCCGTCCTGGCCTTGGGAGAATTTTTTCTCCCAAGGGCTTCGGAGCGGGCGGCCGGATGGATGGCCTTACATACTTCCTAGGCGGGCTGTGCCACCTGCTGCCGGGCGTGCTCCCGTGCGAGGCTTCCCAGCCACCGCGCACTTTCCTTCGGAGTGCGTTCCTGGGTGCTGCGGTCCACGGCGATCAGGCCGAATTTGGGCCGGTAGCCGAAGATCCACTCGAAGTTGTCGAACGCCGTCCAGGCGATGTAGCCGCGGACATCGATGCCGTCGGCCAGGCAGGAGGCTACGCAGTCCACGGCGGTCTGGAGGAATTTCACCCGCTGGGTGTCGTCCTCGGTGGCCAGTCCGTTTTCGGTCACCATCACCGGGATGCCGGCAATCCGATGGGCTTCCCGGATGGTTGCCTCGAGGGCCTGCGGGTAGATTTCCTCGCCGGATTGAGTGAGGACCGCCCCGGCGGGTGCCGGGGCAAGGCCGTCCGGGCCGTAGACGGTGCGGCCGTAGGTCTGGATTCCCACAAAGTCGTCACCGCGGGAGGCCTCCAGGAACCGGACGTTGACGTCGCGGCGCGCGCGTTCAGCGCGCTCTTCACCGCCGTCAGCGAATTGGATGTCGGTGTTCGCCAGGGTCCAGCCCACCAGGAGTTCCGGGCGGCGGGCTTTGATGGCGGCGGTGGCTGCCCGGTGGGCTGCGAGCTTTACCTCGAACGCGGCCTCCGTGGAGCAGAACTGGAAGGGGGCAATCGTGCTGGCATCCACGCCCAGTCGTTCGGCGGCTGCCGCCCACATTGGCACGGAGCCGCGGCTTTCCGGGGCCTCGCCGCCGATGCCGAAGGACTCCAGCAGCCACGGCAGGTTGGGTTCATTCAACGTACAGGCGACGCCGATGAGGTCGCCCAGGTGCGCCATCACCCGGTCGCAGTAGCGGGCAAAGAGTTCCGGGGTCCGGGAGCTTTCCCAGCCACCGGACTGCAGCAGCCAGAGGGGGGACGTGAAGTGGTGGAAGGTCACCACCGGTGTAAGCCCGTGTTCACGGCAGGTTTCCAGCATCCGCTTGTAATGGTTGAGCCCGGCTGTGGAGAACTCACCCTCGGCAGGTTCGATGCGCGCCCACTCGAGGGAGAAGCGGTAGCTGGTGAAGCCGAGGCTGGCAATCAGCGCGATGTCCTCGCGGTACCGGTGGTAGTGGTCCAGGGCGTCTCCGGAGGGTTCCGAGAAGATCGTTCCGGGCAAGTGCTCCAGGAACCAGGTGTCGCTGTTGACGTTGTTGCCTTCCACCTGGTGTCCGGCGCTGGCCACACCCCACAGGAAGTCGGCCGGGAAGGAAGGGGAGAGTGTCATGAGAGTCCTTTCAGTGCAACGCCGGCAGCCCGGCGTCGGGCTTCGTTGCCTGATACTCATCCTGTCGTCCAAAGTGACCAGCACCACAGAAGTATTTCAACCAATGAAATATCCATGTCTGCCCAAAACCCGATCACAGCATTCTTGAGGGAGCCGGCCATCCGTCTGGCCCCAATCTCTCCGTTGTCACATCAGAATGCAAAGGCGCACTATATGAAACTTCTGAACTCCACTGCCCGTGCGAGCTCCGCCGTTCTGGCCGGAGCGCTACTGCTGGGATCGTTGACTGCTTGCGGCGGCGGGTCCGGCCAGGCGGCCGCCAAAGTGGACACCAGCACGCTCACGCTTGCCATCGACAGCGACTCCGCATCGTTCGGCTTCGACCCGTTGCGCGTCTCGGCTGCACAGCGGCAGTTCTTCGAAGGCCTCTACGAAAGCCTCATGACCCTGCAGGCGGATGGATCGGCGGGTCCAGGCCTGGCCAAGGAGTTCAGCTACAACGCGGACAACACCGTCCTGACGCTCACCCTCAAGGACGACGTAACGTTTACGGACGGGTCCAAACTCGATGCCGAGCTGGTCAAGGCAAACCTCGACCGCCGCTCCGATCCCGCGCTGAGCGCCTACTCCGCCGTGGCCAAGGGCGGAGCCCAGGAGATCACCTCCGTGGACGTGGTCAGCCCCACCCAGGTGGCGTTGACATTCGCCAAGCCACAGCCTGGCTTCGAGAAGAACCTGGCCTCCACCACCGGCATGATCGTGGGTAAGAACGGTGTGACCGATTCGGCCAGCCTCGCCGCCACACCCGCAGGTTCCGGTCCCTACATCCTCGATCCCGCCACCGTGAAGGGCAACAAGTATGTCCTGGTGAAGAACGACAAGAGCCCGGAAGCCCCGAAGTACGCCTTCGATAAGGTCATCTTCAGCGTCGTCCTCGACCCGCAGGCCCGGGCGAACGCCCTGGTTTCAGGCCAGGCCGACGTGGCGATGCTGACCTCGAACACCGTTGACTTCGCCAAGTCCAAGGGCGTGGGCGTGTCCCAGATCGGCGGCACCGTCAACACCATGGTCTCCTTTGACAAGATCGGCAAGACCGCCCCGGCATTCGCGGAAGAAAAGGTCCGCCAGGCGTTCCAGTACGCCATCAACCGTCAGGCCCTGGTTGATGCACTTCACAAGGGCGACATCCCGGCCTGGAACGCCCTGCCGAAGGACTCTGCAGGCTTTACCAAGGAGCTGGAGACCAAGTTCGCCTACAACCCGGACAAGGCCAAGGCCCTGCTGGCCGAAGCAGGCTACCCGGACGGCTTCGAATTCACTATCGTCGCCGGAGCCCAGACCCAGACGGACCTGCAGGCAGTCCAGAAGGACCTCGCCGCCGTCGGAATCACCATGAACATCAAGATGGCCGCCTCCACAGATGAAGCCTTCGCCGCCGTCGCCACCACGCCCCTGGGCTACGCGCCGCTCAGCTGGGACAACCCGGTCGGATTCATGTACGGTGCCGTCCTCAACGGTTTCACTAACGTGCAAAAGGCCACCGACGAGCAGCTCAGCGCCGCCACCGGCGAACTGGCGGCGGCCAAGGATGATGCTGCCGTCAAGGCCGCGGCCACCAAGCTGAACACCCGGCTGGTGGAATCCGGCTGGATGATCCCGCTGTATGAAGCACTCGTGAACCAGGGCTACAACACCAAGAAGGTGGCCCCGGTGGAGTTCGCCGGGACCAACGCCTACCCGCTCCTCTCGTCCTACAAGCCGGCCAGCTAATTCCCGCACCTGCCGGGCGGGCTTTCCTCACCAAACAGGAGGGCAAGCCCGGCAGGGCCTGACCGATGGAGGTCACCATGGCACTATTCATCACCAAGCGCCTGCTGATGGCGCTGGCCACCGTGCTGGTGGTTGCGGTGCTGGCATTCATGCTGGTGCACGCAATGCCCGGCAGCCCCGGAGCCGTGTCCCTCGGGGCCGGTGCCACCCCGGAAGCGATTGACGAAGTTAACCACCGCCTGGGCTGGAACGATCCCCTCGTGGTCCAGTTCTTCAGCTGGCTCGGCGCCGCAGTCCAGGGGGATTTCGGAATTTCGCTCATTGACGGCCGGTCGGTCAGCGCGGACCTGGCGGGCAGGCTCCCTGTCACTGCGTCCCTCGCTGCAGGAGCCACCTTGCTCAGCGCTGTCCTCGGCATTGCGCTGGGCGTCACCGCAGCCGTCCGCGGCGGCATGGTGGACCGCATCATCGGCGGTGTCTGTGGGATGGCAGTTGCACTCCCGGCCTTCTGGATCGGCATCATTTTTGTCTACTTCCTGGCCGTCCAGTCCCCCGTCTTTCCCGCGACCGGCTACGTCCCGTTCGAGGTTTCGCCCCAGGATTGGGCGCTGTCCCTGGCGCTGCCCGTGATCACCCTGGCCGTGGGCGGAGCGGCGTTCATTGCCCGCCAAACCAGGGCCTCCATGCTCGAGGCACTGCAGCAGGAACACATCCGGACGCTCCGGGCCACGGCTACCCCCACCTGGAAGATCCTGTACGTCCATGCCCTGCGTTATGCCAGCCTGCCCATCGTGGCCGGCATCGCGCTGCAGTTCATTCAGCTTTTCGGCGGTTCAGTCATCGCGGAGCAGTTGTTCGCCATGCCGGGCCTGGGCCAGGCGGTCCAGACCTCCGTCAGCACCCATGACGCCCCGTCCGTGCAGGGCGTGGTGGTGATCGCCACCGTGGTGGTGGTCGCCGTGAACCTGGTGCTGGAACTCGCCACCAAGTTCCTCGACCCGAAGTTGCGTGCCTCATGATTCCCAACGTTGCCCCCGCACCAGCAGATTCAGCGGAGCCGACGGCGGCTGCCGTCCCTCCGAAGGCCACGCGCCAAAGCACGGCAAAGAAATTCACCGGCAACAAACTGTTCGCCTCACCTGCAAGCATCGCCGGCGTGATCTGGCTGGCCGCGATCGTCATTGCGTCCTTGACTGCGCCGCTGTGGCTGCCCTACAAGACCGAGGACCAGGATTTCACCGCCGTCCTGTCCGGACCCACCGCCGCCCACTGGCTCGGCACCGACGAACTCGGCCGTGACATCCTTAGCCGCATCTTCGCTTCCGCAGCCGGCACGCTGGGAACGTCCATGATCACGGTGATTGTCGCCGTCGGGCTCGGCACCATCCTGGCGATGCTGGCGGCGGCCGCCGGGGAACGCGTGGAGAACGCCATCAGCCGCGTCACCGAAATCATGATGTCGCTGCCCGGCACCGTCATCATCCTCGCCGTCATCGGCGCCGTGGGAACGAACATCCCGCTGATCATGGCCATCCTCGGCGTGCTGATCTCCGCCGGTATGTACCGGGTCATGCTGGGCCAGGCCAAGTCCCTGCAGTCCCAGCTGTACGTGGACGCAGCCAAGGTGGACGGCGTCAGCACGGCCGGCATCAGCCTCCGGCATGTCCTGCCCGGGCTGACGAACACCATCGTGGTGCAGTCGGCCCTGATCTTCGCCGTCGGCATGCTGATCCAGGCCGGCCTGGCGTTCATCGGTTTTGGCCCGCCCATCCCGGAACCGAGCTGGGGCGGCATGATCCAAGGCGCATCCCAGAACGTTTATAACGCGCCCTGGTTGATGGTTCCCACCGGCGCCGTGCTGGCGCTGACAGTCCTGGCCGCCAACGCCATCGGCAACGCCCTCGGCAAGGCGCCCAACGCCACCGCCTCACACCTGCCCTCCACCGCCGCCCGGCGGCAGCGCGCCAAAGCGGTGGCCGCGATCGCCGCGGCTGCTCCGGCTGGAAAGGACGAGGCGGCTAAGGACACGCTCAGCGTCCGCAACCTCACCGTGGGCGTTGACAACGGCGTCCGCCTGGTCACCGATGTTTCCTTCGACGTCGAACCCGGCACCGTGCTGGGCCTGGTGGGCGAATCCGGCTGCGGCAAAACGATGACCGCACTGTCCCTCCTGGGGCTTCTGCCGTCCGGAGTATCCGTGACCGGCGGGCAGATCCTCTGGAACGGCAAGAACCTGGCCGCGGCAACGGACAAGGACATGGAAGGCATCCGCGGACGCGACATAGCGCTCATCTCGCAGGAGCCCATGCGCGCCCTGGACCCCATGTTCACCGTCGGCTACCAACTCACCGCCACCATCCGCCGGCTCCGGGGAATGGGCAAGGCTGAAGCGAAGGCCGAAGCCCTAAGCCTGCTGGAAAAAGTGGGCATCGTGGACGCCGCGCGGATCCTCAAGACCTACCCGCACCAGATCAGCGGCGGCATGGCCCAGCGCGTTGCCATCGCCCTGGCGCTTTCCGGCCGCCCCCGGCTGCTCGTGGCAGACGAACCCACCACAGCCCTGGACGTCACCGTGCAGGCGGAGATCCTTTCCCTGCTGCGCGGCCTGGTGAGGGATACCGGGATGTCGGTGGTCATGGTCACCCACGATCTTGGCGTGGTGGCCGACCTCTGCGACCAGGTGGCCGTGATGTATGCCGGCCAGGTTGTTGAAAACGGCCGGACGGACAGCATCCTGGACAACCCCCGCCACCCCTACACCCTTGCCCTGCTGGCAGCGGACCCGCACGCCAACCACGCGGCGGACATGCCGGAGCGGCTGGCCACCATCAACGGCCAGGTTCCCCAGCCCAAGGACTGGCCCACCAGCTGCCGCTTCGCCGCCCGCTGCCAGTTCGCCGGCTCTGCGTGCATGGTCCCCATCCCGCTGCTTCCCTCCGGAACCGGTGACGGCCTGGTGCGCTGCATAAAAGCGGATGAACTTGCCGTCGAAGGGCTGGACTGGGTGGCCACCGACGTCCCCAGCCACCACGTTCTGAACCTGGTTGAAACCAGGGCTGTCGAAAAGGATCACGCATGAGCACCGCAACTTCGGTCCGTCCGGAAGCACCGCTGCCGGATGCTGCCCAGCCGCTGCTGGAGGTCAAGGACCTGGTGGTCCGCTACGGACGCGGACGCAAGGCAGCCGCAGCTCCCGCCGCCGTCGACGGCGTGAGCTTCAGCATCGCCCCCGGCGAAACAGTGGGCCTGGTGGGGGAGTCCGGCTCCGGCAAATCAACCATCGGCAAAGCCATCCTGGGATTGCAGAAAGTCTCCCGTGGCTCCATCACCTACCAGGGCAAGGACATCACGTCCGCCGGCGCATCCCAGCGCAGGGTCCTGGGCGGAGAGCTGCGGGCCGTCTTCCAGGACCCCAACTCCTCCCTGAACCCCCGGAACACAGTGGGTTCTTCGCTGGCAGAGCCCCTCCGGCTCCGCGGCGTGAAACCGGGCGAGGCGCGGCAGCGGGCCGAGGACATGCTGGAACGCGTGGGCCTCCCGCGTGAGGCCGTGGACCGGTACCCCAGCCAGTTCTCCGGCGGCCAGCGCCAGCGCATCTCCGTGGCGCGGGCCCTCATCTGCGACCCCAAGCTGGTGGTTTGCGATGAAGCCGTGAGCGCCCTGGACCTCTCCACCCAAGCGCAGGTGCTGAACCTCCTGGCCGACCTGCGCGACGAGCGCGGCCTGGGCTACCTGTTCATCGCCCACGACATCGCCGTGGTCCAGTTCCTCGCCCAGCGCGTCGTCGTCCTCTACCGAGGGCAGGTGATGGAAAGCGGACCCGCCGCCGCCGTCACCGAGAACCCCAGGCACCCGTTCACCCGGGCCCTCGTTGCAGCGTCCCCCGTGCTGCGGCCCTCCGAGCAGGCTGCGCGCCGGCAGGCCCGGGAATCCCTGGGCGTTCGGACGGGAGCGGCGGCAACCCCTGGTCCCGGAGGATGCCCCTTCCGGCTTCGTTGCCCGTTGGCCACCGACCTCTGCCGTGACGAACGCCCCGCCCTCAGGCAGGTAGGCGGCTCCGACGTCGCCTGCCACTACGCTTCATAACCACCTTGGTCCTCCGCATTATCGGGGGCAGCACGTCTACATCTCAACACCAGAATCGGAGCCATCCATGGAAGAGCAGCAACGGCAGATGCCGGGTCAATCCGGCGATCGGATTGTGATGCTGGGAGTAAACGGCGGGCCGGTCATCAGTCCCCACGAAGCCAAGCCGGCCCTGGCGCTGGTGGTCAACGACGCAGTCTATTTGGTGGACTGCGGGTTGGACACATCCCGCCAACTGGTCCATGCAGGACTGGGATTCGCCGGAGTCAGGGAGGTCTTCATAACGCACCACCATCTCGACCACACCTCCGGGTTGCCGGCACTTCTGCTTCATGGCTGGACAGCCCGCCCGCCGCTTCCAGGAGTGAACATTTGGGGGCCCCCCGGAACAAAGCTGCAGGCGACAAACCTCCTGGCCGGCTTTGAACAAGAGATTGGCCTCTTCCAAACCGGTGACGGTTTCGGGGCCTTCCCCGCAGCTGAAGGCCATGACGTGGAGGTGCCCCTGGACGGCAGCATCCTCCGGGTCATGGAAGATGACAATGTCCTGGTTGACGCCACCAGAGTGTTCCACGGACCGGAAGTCGCCAACGCCTACGCCTACAGGTTCACCGTCAAGCACACAGGCAAGGTGGTCGTCTTTTCCGGTGACACTGCCGCCCCGGACGCAAACCTTGCCGTGATTGCCAAAGGGTGCGACGTGCTCGTCCATGAAACGCAGGACAACAGCGCGATCGAACGCATCGCCGCCGGGCTGCCCCGCCACAGGGGAGAGCACCTGAAGAAGCACCTCTTTGAAGCGCACTCAAGCGTCCTTGACCTTCCCGCCGTTGCCAAGGCTGCCGGAGCCAAAAAGCTCGTCCTCAGCCACTACACTCCCGTGGCGCACCCGCCGGTTGTCTGGCTCGCCATGGCCACGCCCGTAGCCGAAGCCATCGGGTACACCGGAGAGATCGTGGCCCCCAGGGCCCTCGACGTTATACCGCTTTAGCGGGGGCTGCCTGTCTGACCGAATGCCGGTCCACCCTGACCTGACCCGATACACAGAACGGAATACCACCACATGCCACTGGCACCCTGGCAAGCAGCCATGATCACCCCCGATGAAGACTTCGACGGCGCCCCGCGGCTCCGAAAGGAGCTCCGGCTTGAGGAGGGCCACGGCGGCGTGGTGAAGGCGACCCTGCGTGCAACGGCCTATGGTGTCTACGAGGCCTTCATCAACGGCGCGCCGGTGGGCGATGACGTCCTCAGCCCTGGTTGGAGCTCCTATGAGTGGCGGCTCCGCTACCGCAGTTACGACGTCACTGCCCTCATTGAACCGTCCACCGTGATCGGCGTGGAGCTGGGCAATGGCTGGTACCGCGGACGCTTGGCGTGGCACGGCATGTCCAACCTCTACGGGAAGAAGTTGGGATTCTTCGGCCAACTGGACATCGAGTTCCAGGACGGACATGTCCAGTCTGTCGCTTCGGATTCCTCCTGGCAGTCCGGCCCCTCCTCCACCATCGCCAACGACCTTTACGACGGGCAGACCATCGACGCCCGCCGGAACCAGCCCGGCTGGGCACAGCCTAACTTCGACGCCGGCGCGTCTGCTGGCAGCGAGTGGGCAGGAGTGCACACGCTGGAGTTCGACGCCGGCCGTCTGGCTGAGCCGGTGGGCCCGCCGGTGGTGCGCACGGACGTGCTCAAGCCCGTGCGAATTTTCACCTCGCCAAGCGGCACGGCGCTGGTGGACTTCGGCCAGAACCTGGTGGGCTGGCTGCGCTTCACGGTCCAGGGCGAGGCAGGGGCCGTGATCACCCTGCGGCATGCCGAGGTACTCGAAGACGGCGAGCTGGGCGTCCGGCCGCTGCGGTCCGCCAAGGCCACGGACACCTTTATCCTGTCGGGTGGCGAGGACTTCTTCGAACCGAGCAAGACGTTCCACGGCTTCCGCTACGCCGAAATCTCCGGCTGGCCCGGCCCGCTCACCGAGGATTCGCTGGAGGCGGTGGTGGTCCATTCGGACCTGGAGCGAACCGGCACCTTCGAATGCTCGAACGAGCTGGTGAACCAGTTGCACCGCAACATCGTCTGGGGCCTTCGGGGCAACTTCCTGGACCTGCCGACCGACTGCCCGCAGCGCGATGAAAGGCTGGGCTGGACCGGCGACATCGCGGTCTTTGCGCCCACCGCGGCGTTCCTTTACGACGTCAAGGGCTTCCTGCAGGACTGGCTACTGGACCTTGCTGCTGAGCAGAAAGCGGCCGACGGGCTGGTGCCCATCACCGTCCCTGACGCCCTGAAGTACTGCCCGCAGCCGCCTGAGTTCCCGGAGCCGGAGTCGTCAGCGCTGTGGAGCGAAGCCTCCGTCTGGGTGCCGTGGGCGCTGTGGGAGGCCTACGGCGATGACACGGTGCTGAAGAACCAGTACGAATCCATGACTTCGCACACCCGCCGGGTGGAAGGCCTGCTCTCACCCGCCGGACTGTGGGACACGGGCTTCCAGTTCGGTGACTGGCTGGACCCGGACGCCGATCCGGACAAGCCCTGGGACGCAAAGGCGGACACCGGCGTTGTGGCCACCACCTGCATGTTCCGCACCGCCTCCATCACCGCCCAAACGGCGCGCCTGCTGGGACAGGAAAACGACGCAGAGTACTTCGAGCAACTGGCGGCACGGGTCCAGGCCTCGTTCCTGGAGCACTATGTCGCCGTTGACGGCACCATCCGCAGCGACTGCACCACCGTGTACGCGCTCGCGATCGCCTTCGGCATCCTCCCCAGCCCCGAGCACGTCACCTTCGCCGGGGAACGTCTCGCGGAGCTGGTCCGGAACAACAACTACCGCGTGTCCACGGGCTTCGCGGGCACCCCGTTCATCACCGGCGCCCTTACGGATACCGGCCACAGCGGGGAGGCCTACCGCCTGCTCCTCGAACAAGACTGCCCGTCCTGGCTCTACCCCGTGACCATGGGCGCCACCACCGTGTGGGAGCGCTGGGACTCGATGCTCCCGGACGGCACCATCAACCCGGGGGAGATGACCAGCTTCAACCACTACGCCCTGGGCGCCGTGGCAGACTGGCTGCACAGGAGTGTCGGCGGCATCAGTCCGCTGGCGCCGGGTTACAGCAATGTCCGGATCGCACCTGTCCCGGGTGAGGGCATTGATTGGGCCAAAACCGAGCTGAAGACTCCGCACGGAACTGTTCGGGTGGAATGGAAGCTCGACGCCGGTGCCCTCCACCTCGAGGCGACGGTACCTAAGGGGGTGGAGGCCGACGTCGTACTTCCGGACGGTGAACGCCGGAGCGTTGGAGGCGGCACTCACTTTTTCACCTCGCCCGCCGGGCTCGCTGTTTCGACAGGGGTGTAGGCGCCTTGACACTAATCCCTCACGCATCCGAAGAACTGCTCGTTGTGGATAACGACTTTGGTGGCGACCCTGACGGGCTCGTTGCCCTGGCACATATCCTTCTGCGTTGCGGCCCGGAATTGACCGTCCTGGTGACCACGTCGCCGCTGGATCCGGGACTGGCCGCAGCAGCGGGCGCGGACCCCGGAAAAACAGCTTCCCGCGGGCGTGAACTGGCTGGGACCCTCCTCAAGCTGATGGGGCGCCAGGACATCCGCGTGGTCACGGGCGCGGAGGCCGCCGGGGTCACCGCGGGGCAGAGCAGCGCTGCAGCACACGCCATTGCCGGGGAGTCCACTGGCTTTGAACGGACCACGATTCTCTGCGGGGGACCACTGACAAACATCGCGGCTGCGCTTCGGCTGGACTCATCGCTTGCGGACAGGGCAACCCTGGTGTGGGTGGGCGGCACGCTGGCGGAGGCGGGGCGCGGCGAATACAACTCCGGCACCGACCTCAAAGCTGCCATGGAGGTCCTGGCCTCGGGGATCCCTCTTGTCCGGGTCCCCTGCGAGGAATACGCACGAATGACCGTTGCTGTCGATGCAGTCAAGAATGACCTCGCTGCCGCATCCCCGGTTGGCTCCTGGCTGGCGGAGCGCCTGCTCGACGTTCCGCCCTTCGTGCAGCTGGGCGCTTCGCTGACTCTCGGTGACAGCGTCCTGGTGCCTTTTGCGCCAGGCCTCGACACGCTGACCAGGCAGGTTGCACCAGGAACGGTAGTCCACAACCAAGTCGATAGTGACGGGTTGTGGGACAACCTGGTCCACCAGCTCGTGGCGCAGGGTAGCGGGCGCGCTGTGTGAATGCGTCAGCCCTGGGAGTGGGTGCGTACGTCCGGGCTGACCGCGGCCTGGTGGCCCAGGCTGCGGGACACGGCCCTGGCGGCGGCCCGGACCGCGGGGGCCAGGACATTGGGGGGAGTGGAACCGTCCGGAACCACGATCGACAAGGCGGCTGCCACCGTTCCCTGCGCATCGAAAATGGGCGAGGCGACGGACACGGTCCGGGATGGCGCGGTGCGGCGGATCATGGCGATGCCGGTACGCCGCACGTCCGAAAGGGTCCTCCGGACCTGGCCCTCGGGCATGTTGACCACCCCGGGTTCATTCTCCGGAGCTTTTGCCAGGATGGTTTCCTGGAACTGCTGGTCGGCGCCCGCCAGCAGTACCAGCCCGACGGCGGTGGACCGCAGGGGTGCCCGGCCGCCCACCCGGTACGCCACCTCGGTGGCGTCCTTGGCGGACAGCCGCTCGATCAGCACCGCTTCCTCGTTGTCCCGCACGGCCAACAGGACGTGGTGGCGGGTGACTTCGAACAGATCCTCCAGATATGGCAGCGCGATCTCGCGCACGCCGTGCCCCCGCGGGGAGAGTGAGGCGACTTCCCACAACCTGACCCCCACGACGTACCGCCCGTCGTCGAGCCTTTCCAAGGCGCCCCAGGCGACGAGCCGGGCGATCAGCCGCAATGCGGTGGGGGCGGGCATGTCCGCGTAGCGCGCCAGTTCGGAAAGCGTCAGCGCCCTGCGCCGGTCCGAGAAAACCGCCAGCAGGCTCAAGGCCCGGTCGATGACCGGCTCGCCCTGCTTGGGGCGCTTGCCGCGTGTGGGAGGAGTTTCCGTTTCGGAAGGGACGGTCATGGCAGGTGTTCCTAGCGCTGTTGATGGAGGAGCCACGCGGAAAAGGCCGCAGTGAGCTGCCCCACAATACTATTCCAGTCAATGAAAGTTAGGTGTGGGGCAAGGCTGCCGGGAAACGAAGCTGGAACCGTCAGCTACCACAGGTTCAGGAGCCCGCCACATGACTGCCCCCATCCGGCTTCGCACAGAACATCTCCCCGAGGCCATGGGCTTGACGAACGTCCGGCCACGCCTGAGCTGGACCCCGACCGCCCGCCGGGGCAACGGCCCAGGTGGCGTATCAGATCACTGCCACCAACGGGTGGGACACCGGGCGCGTCCCCTCCGCCTCCGTCCAGCCGGTGCCGTACTCAGGTCCTGCCCTGCAGTCGCGGAGCCGCTTCGAATGGCGGGTCCGCACCTGGAACATCCTCGCAGACGGCACCGAAGGCGCAAGCGCCTGGTCGGAGCCGATGGCCGTGGAGCTTGGACTCCTGCACGCCTCTGACTGGGCCGGCCAGTGGATCGGCCCGGAGGAGGGAGAAACTCCTCCGCCCGGACACCGCCCCGGCTACGCCCTTTCCAAGACCTTCTCCCTCGAAGGGGCCCCGGACCTGGTCCGCACCTATGCCACCGCCCACGGCATCTACGAGCTGTTCTTCAACGGCCGGCGCGTCGGAAACCAGGAGCTCACGCCGGGATCCACCAGCTACCACACCACCCTTCAGGTCCAGGCGTATGACGTCACGTCCCTGCTGCGCGCCGGCACCAACACCTTCACGGCGGTCCTCACCGACGGCTGGTACCGGGGAACATTCGGATACACGCGCGACGCCGACATGTACGGGACGCAGACCGCATTCCTCGCCCAGCTCGAGCTGGAGTCCGCGGCTGGCCGGACGGTAATAGGGACCGACGCGTCCTGGCTTGTTTCACCCACCGAGATTGTGGCGGCAGACCTTATGGCCGGACAGCGGATGGACTTCCGGTTGCCGGGTGGTCCCGCCGATGGCGGCGCGCCCAACCCGCGGCCCGCCGTCGTCCGCGAAGGCCCGTATGACAGCCTGGCGGGGCCAATGGCACGGCCCACCCGTGTGGTCCAGGAGCTTGCCCCGGTGTCCATCTACGGCCTGCCCGACGGCAACCAGGTGGTGGATTTTGGCCAGAACATCCACGGCTGGGTACGGCTCAGCAGGCTGGGAGCGCCGGGTGAAACAGTGACAGTGGCGTATGGCGAGGCGCTGGGCGCAGACGGCGACGTCACCCGCGATCACCTGCGCCCGCACGACTTCCGGACGCCGGGCGCATTCCTTGACGCAGGGCAGGTGGACTCCGTCATTTCCTCGGGTGCCCCCGGGGAAGCGTTTGAGCCCCGGCACACCACACACGGCTTCCGCTATATCTCGGTACAAGGCCTCCACGCGGACCTGCAGCCGGAAGACATCACCGCCTGCCTGGTGCAGACCGACCTGGAAGTCATCGGTTCCTTCACCTGCAGCGATGACCGGCTGAACCGGCTCCACCACATCGTGGAGTGGAGCTTCCGGGATAACTCCTGTGAGGTCCCCACCGACTGCCCGCAGCGCGAGAAGGCAGGCTGGACCGGGGACTGGCAGCTGTTCGTCCCCACCGCGGCCTATCTCTTCGACGTCACAGGGTTCTCGCGCAAATGGCTGCGCGATGTCCGCTCGGACCAGTGGGACAACGGGGTGATTGCCAACCTTTCGCCGTCGCCCGGCCCCGCCGCCACATCCGCCGACTTTATGGCCTTCACCAATGGTTCCGCTGGATGGGGCGACGCCATCGTGATGGTGCCCTGGGAGCTGTACCTGGCCACGGGTGACAGGGAAATCCTGGCGGAGAACTGGGACGCCATGAACCGCTGGCTCGGCTTTGTCCGCTCCAGCGCCGAATCCCAACGGCATCCTTCCCGCGTCATGGCCGGCCAGGACGCGGCCGCGCACGAGAAGTACCTGTGGGACACCGGGTTCCACTGGGGCGAATGGATGGAACCGGACGGACCTCCGCCCAATCTGTTGGCCGCCCGCGAGGCCGACCACGGAATTGTTGCCACCGCCTTCTACCGGAACACGGCGGCGCTGATGGCACGTATCGCCCGCGTCCTGGGCCTCCGTGCGGAGGCCAGGGACCTGGCCGGACTTTCGGCCAACATCCGGCAGGCATGGGAAACCGAATACCTCGATTCCGCCGGACGGGTTACCCAGCCCAGCCAGGCTAACTGCGTGCGTGCACTCGCTTTCGACCTGGTCAGTCCCGGGCAACGTTCCTCCGTCACTGCACAGCTGGTGTGTCTGATACGTGGGGCGGACACCCATCTGGCCACCGGATTCCTGGCCACTCCCTACCTGCTGCCCGTCCTTGCAGACAACGGCGAACTGGATCTGGCGTACGAGCTTCTGATGCAGGATACGGAACCGTCATGGCTGGTGATGGTGGACCGCGGGGCCACCACCATGTGGGAGCTATGGAACGGAGTGGACGGCGACGGCAATCCGCACCAGTCGCTCAACCATTACAGCAAGGGCGCCGTGGTGTCCTTCCTGCACCGCTACACCGCCGGGCTCCGGCAGGCGCCGGGCGCCGCCGGGTACGAACGGATCGTCATCGAGCCGCGCCCCGGAGCAGGATTGACGTCAGCCAGCACCTCCCACTACGGCCCGCAAGGCCTGATTGAGGTGCAGTGGACAACGGACGACGGCGTGCTGACGCTTAGCGCCGCCGTCCCGCCCGGCACCAGCGCGGAGGTGAGGCTGCCCGGGCAGCCGGCCCTCGTCGTCGGCCCCGGTCCCCATACCTTTGTTGCCGACATCGGCGGCGCCCGGAAAGCTGCGCTTGTGAGGAGCACACTATGACAGTGGATGAAGCAACCGAAGTACTCGACCCCTCCCGCGCCGATACTGCCCGGCCAGGCGGCGTGGACGTTCCGCCGTTCCCCGTCTTCGACGCCCCGGGGAAACCGGACCACGTCTCGGACATCTCGGCGGTACACCGCGAGCTGACCTATGCCCGGGCCATCGGGTTCCGGCCGCTGAAGATGGACATCTGGCTGCCCCGCAAGGCGTCAGGCCCGGTTCCGCTGGTGCTCTGGGTCCACGGCGGTGCGTTCCAGTTGGGGGACCGGCGTGAACTGCCGCCCACCTTCGCCCCGGATTCGGTGTTCCGCCTGCTCAACGAGGCCGGCATCGCGTGTGCCACTGCCGACTACCGGCATTCGCTCGAGGCACCCTTCCCGGCCCAGCTGCATGACCTCAAGGCCGCGGTCCGCTACCTCCGGGAATTCGCGGAACCCCTTGGTGTGGACCCCGGCCGTTTCGGGGCGTGGGGTGAGTCCGCCGGCGGCCATCTTGTAGCGATGCTGGGACTGACGGGGGACCGCGGGGACCTGGACGGGGGACTCGGCGCGCAGGGGCACCCAAGTGCCATCAGCGCCGTCGTTGATTTCTATGGTGTCTCCTCACTCGTCGATATTCCGCCCATGGACACGCCGGACGGACTGTTCCCGCCGGCGTTGACGGCGGCAGTTCCGGCAGGGATGTCGATGCAGCCCAATCACATGCTGGTGGGCGGCTCGAATGACCCGTCCCTGCTCGCCGCCGCCAGCCCGGTCAGCTATGTCAGCGCCGGGGCGCCGCCGTTCCTGCTGGTCCATGGCGACCGTGACGGACTGGCGCCGCATGCCCAGACCGATCTCTTGGCTGCGGCGCTCGCTGCTGCCGGGGTGGAGCATGAAGTGGTGACCATCAAAGGCGGCGACCACTGCTTCTTTGGAGCGGAGGACCAGCTGGACGCCATCCTTGCCGGTGCCGTTTCCTACTTCTCCCGGAAGCTGGGGCAGCCGTGACGTCCCGGCAAACGGAACGCTCCACTCCCGTGTCCGGGAACGGGCCGGCGCCTGACGCGGGCTTCGCCGAATACCTGGCTTCGCCGGAAGGCCCGCTGTCCCTCCATGCCGACGCCGTCCGCTCCCCGGGCCCGGATGTTCCCATCCGCACCGTCTCCGCTGACGGCCGGCACGGTCCCGTCAGGATCCGGATCTACGGCGAGGCGGGTTCAACTGGCAGCCCGGGGCTGGTCTGGCTCCATGGCGGCGGATTCGTCAGCGGGGGCCTGGACATCCTCGAATCCGACTACCTGGCCCGGGTGCTGGCCGACGGCGGGACTCCGGTGCTTTCCGTCGATTACCGGCTGGCCCGTGACGGTGTCTCTTTTCCCGTACCGCATGATGACGCCCTCACGGGATGGTTCTGGGCCCGGCAGAATGCCGGGGCGCTTGGCCTGGATCCGGAGCTTCTTTGCCTCGGCGGGGCAGGTGCCGGCGGCAACCTTGCGGTGGGTGCTGCCCTGTACCTGATCGACGCAGGAAAACCGCTCCCGGCCAAGCTCCTGCTGGCCTACCCGTTCCTGCACGCCGAACTTCCGCCGCCGGCCAAGGGCCTGGATGAGGAAGTGATGGCGGGGCTGCCGCGGCATTTGCGGTTCACCCTGGAGGACTGCGTGCGGATTGCCGAGAACTACGTGGGCGGACCGGTGAGCATGGCCTCGTCCTACGCGATGCCCGGCTACGCCGACCCCACCGGCCTTCCGCCCACAGCGCTGATCGCCTGCGAGTACGACGACGCCCGCGGCTCAACCGAGCTTTTTGCCTCTTCTTTGGAGCGTGCCGGCGTGCCGGTGACGTACTTCCTCGCCGACGGCGGGGTGCACGGGCACCTGAACCATACGGCCGGCCTTCCGGAAGGGCGGCCCGCGCTGGACTTCCTGGCCCGTGAGTTGGCCTCGGTCCGCGTGCGGTGAAAAAGCGTTAGGCGTCCTTGTGCCGTGGATGTAGGACCCTGGCACAGGGCATACCCTCGGCATCGGGCTAAACTGGACCGATCATGACTGGTGCCCGTCTCCGTCTGCTGGCCTGGCTCGTCGCCCTGGCAGGATTCCTCGCGGCCTGTGCGCCCGCGGTCGGCCTCGACGGGACCGTCACCGGGCAACCGGTCCCGGTCTCCTCTGCCCCTTCAGGGGCGGCAGGCGCCGCTCCCGCCCCTCAGCAGGCCGCGGCACCCACCCCGACACCGGTCCCTGCACCACCGCAGGTTCCCGCGCCACCCCCAGTGCCACAGCCGTTCGCCCTCAACCTCTACCGGGAGGGGGATTTCGTTCCGCAGTACACCTTCGACTGGTGTGTTGCGGCGAGCATCCAGATCGCGCACAACCTCATCGACGACACAGGGGGCGGCACGTGGACCGAAAGCGGCCACCAGGGCGAGCTGTGGGAGATGGCCCGGGCACGGTCGTCCAACTCCTTCAACGGTGCCAACCCGCTCGGTTGGGCGCAGGTGCTGACGGAGGTCGGAATGGGGCCCTACGCCGTCGTCAGCGTCCCCGACTACCAGGATGCGCTGCGGACGGCGGCGCGGGCCATCTCCGAGACGGGCCGCCCGGTGGGACTGGTGATGTGGAGCGGCCGGCACGCGTGGGTGATGAGCGGGTTCGAATCGCTCGGCGATCCCGCCCAGTTCCAGGAGTTCCTGGTTACCGGCATCCGTGTACAGGACCCGCTCTACCCGCACGGCAGCGGGCAGTGGGGCCCGTCGCCCGAGCCCAACAGCCTGCTCAGCCCCGAGCAGCTGGCGACGCAGTTCGTGGTCCGCGAGCCGCGGCGCTGGAGCAGCGAACTTCCGGCGGGCTACCTGCTGGTGCTGCCGGTCGCCCGAGGCTGACCAGGCCTTTCCGGCCCGGTGACGTCATCCAGTGGTGGCCGTAGACGCAGAGTCATGGCTTGCAGGGGACCCAATCTCTTTGTAGGGGCGCAGCCGGAGCAGGGCCACGGCCGCGAGGAGGACCACCAGGGCCACGCCGATGTAGAGCTGCGTGGGATTCCATCCGCTGTCGAGCAGGGCGCCGACTGCGATGGGAGCGAGGATGGCACCGGCCCGTCCAACGCCGATACCCCAGCCCACACCCGTAGTGCGGATACCGGGCTCGTAGGTCATGGGAGCCACCGTGTAGAGACCGGCGATGCAGCCGTTGACGAGCATCCCGACGATCACGCCGGAGGAGAACGCCAGGAGCGGCAGGGAGGTGGTGGTGATGAACAGGACGAGCGTCACCGCGGAGAGCACGGTGAAGGCCATCAGGGTCAGCCGCGCATCCCACCGCGTGGTGAGTGCGCCGTAAAGCAGCGAGCCAAAGGTGCCGCCCATGGTGAGCATAAGCCCGCCGATGATGCCCTGCTGCTCGGTCATCCCCGATTCAACGAGCAGGCGGGGCGTCCAGGAGTTGGCGAAGTAGAAGCCGAACATGATTACGAAAAAGGAGATCCACAGCAGGATGCTGGCCGTGCGGTACCGGGGACTCAGGAGCGTGGCCACACTGCCCTGCTGCTTGCCCGTGCTGACGGGGGCGGGCCCGAGCTCGACGTCGCCCTCGAGGCGCAGGCGCCGGGCGATGCGCTGGAGCTGCCCGACGGCGTTATGTGGCCGCCGGGCGCGGAGGTAGTCCACTGACTCGGGCATGAGCGCGACGACGAGGGCGATCGCTACGAGGGTCAGCAGGCCGCCGGTGAGGAACACGGAGCGCCACCCGAAGGCGGGGATGAGCTGGGTCGCACCCATGCCGCCGAGAGTGGCGCCCACGCCGTAGCCGGCGGTGAAGATGCTGATGGCCATGCCGCGGCGCCGCACACTGGCGTACTCGCTCGTGATCACGGTCGCGGAGGCGAGGATGCCGCCCACACCCAGGCCGGTGACCACCCGCCACAGGCCGAGCTCGAACGCTGAGTTTGCCGTGGTGGACAGGAACAGTCCGAGGGCGTTGATCGCCAGCGCCACGATGAGGATCCTGCGCCGGCCGTAGCGGTCCGCGAAGGGTCCGAGGACGAGCGACCCAACGGCCATGCCGATGAGCCCCGAGCTGAGCAGCCAGCCGAGCTGGGCGCCGGAGAGCCCGAACTCCTTGGTCACCGACGTCGCCGTGAAGGCCATAGCCAGCACGTCGTAGCCGTCAAGGGCGTTGAGGAAGGTGGTCACCGCGATGATGAGCCACTGGTACGACGACATCCTGGATGCGTCGATTTGGTGTCTGATGTCCATGGTCTAATGCCTCTCAGGGGACGTCGATGGTGAGGACAGCGGAACCGGGCACCGGGACTGTGCCCGGCCCGGCGGCGACCGCGCGGGAGACGCAGCAGCACATCCTGGTGTTGGGCTCCTTCTGCCGGTCGGAGTAGAAAACGTCGCGGTGGTCGATCCGCCCGGAGAGCTCGAGGACCTTGACCTGGCACAGGCCGCACTCGCCCTTGCGGCAGTCGGACATCATGTCGACGCCCGCCCGCTCGAGGGCATCGAGCACGGATTCATCGGAGCCCACACAGGTCTCCACGCCCAGGCGCGGGATCCGGACCGTGAATGGTTCGGCCTCGTACCAGCCGCTGTTGCCGAAGGTCTCGTAGCGCAGGTTTGTAGGGTCCAGTTCCCTCTCGACCCAGGCCCGGCGGACGGCGTCCATGAGCCGGATGGGCCCGCACATGTAGAGCTCGGCGCCCCCGGGGACCGAGCCCACGAGGGTGCGGACGTCGAGGGAGGTGCCCTCCGCGTCGACGTGCACCTCGAGGCGGTCCCCGTGGAGGGCGGCGAGGTCGTCGAGGTAGGCCATCGCCTCGCGTGAGCGGGCCACGTAGACGAGGCGGTAGTCAGCACCGAGGCGGTGCAGCAGGGCGGCCATCCCGGCGATCGCGGTGATGCCGATTCCGCCGGCGAGCAGGACGTAGGAGGGCGCACCGATCCGCAGCGGGAAGTTCTGCATCGGTTGGGTGATCTCCAGGAGCTGCCCGGGCCGGAGCGAGTGCATGAACACGGAGCCTCCCCGGGACGTGGGGGTCCGAAAGACGCTGAGGGCGAGGTGCGTGCCGTCCTCGGCGGCGTCGACTACGGAGTAGGAGCGGACCTGCTTCTCGCCGCCGACGCTGGTGCGGACGTCAACGTGTTCGCCCGGCCGGACGGAGCACGGGCGCTCCGGGCGCAGGACGATGCGGCGGATGTTCTCGGCGACGTCGGCCACGGAGTCGACGACGGCCCGCCGCCAGGCGATATTGTGGGAATCGGCCACGGTAGGTCTCCTCGTGCTCAGGCGGTCGGCAGGGCGGCGAGGCGGCCCTCGGCCTCGAGGGCGCGCTCCAGGAGCCGGCGTACCCACATCCCGCCCATGTCGATGTTGAGGTTGTAGAACTCGTAGTCCGGGTTGGCGTCGATCGCCTCCTGCTGCGCCAGGAGCATAGCCTCGTCCTCGCCGAAGACCCCGTGCACTCCGTCGCGCAGCTGCGTGGTGATGAGCTGGCTCTCAAGCCGGTAGTTGCGCATGAATGCCCAGAAGTAGTGGCAGGAGCGCTCGGTCTCCGGGGTGATCGTGTTCATTACGTAGCCGTTCACTCCCCGGGACCGGTCTCCCTCGGGCGCCCCGGTCCCGGCCTCGGCGACCCCGACATCAATGCAGATGGTGGACGGGAAGTAGTAGTGGATGATCTGCCAGCGGTCCACCTTGCCCTCAAAGCCGGGAAACTTGTCACGCATGTTCTTCCGCCAGAACGGCGGGGCGTCGATGTTGTGCATCCAGCGGGTCACGGTTACGGAGGTCTCGTCGTGGGTCACCTCGAACTCGGACTCGGACAGCTCCTCTTGCCCAATTGAGGAGCTGTGCACGAACTCCTCGTGGGTGAGATCCATGAGGTTGTCGAGGACCAGCTGGTAGTTGCACGGGGCATGGATGGTCTCGCCGTCTCCGGCCCACTCAGGGCTGTCCAGCTGGTGCATGTCCGGCACGAGGGACGGGTCGGCCTTTGTCGGGTCACCGAGCCACACCCACACGTAGCGGTGACGTTCCACCACCGGGAAGGATGGCACCGTGGCCGATGGGTTGAGGGTCTCCTGGGCCGGCATGGAGGTGCAGCGGCCGGCGGCATTGTAGCGCAGGCCGTGGTAGGGGCACTGGATCTCGTCGCGGCCCACAAGCTTGCCTTGGGACAGCGGGGCTAGGCGATGCCAGCAGGCGTCGGCGAGCGCGACGGCGCGGCCGTCCTGGGACCGGTACAGGGCCAGGGGCCGGCCCGCGACGGTGCGGGCAAGGATTCCCTTGGCAGTGATTTCGTGGTCCCACCCCGCCACGAACCAGGCGTTGAGCGGGGAGGGCAGAAGCTTGGCGGTGGTGGTGGTCTTCGTCGCGGAGACGGTCATGGTGCAATCCTTCGCTGGGCGGCCGGAGAGAGCAGCTACTGATAACTATCGACATAGTGTTTTAGTGACTCACAGCACACAATATCTATGTAGATAGTGAGTTGCAACTCTTTCCCGGAGCTAGGCTAAGAATGGCGATGCGCCGCAGATTTGAAAGGACCCCCGTGACCCTCCGCTCGGCACTGCTGGCCCTGCTGTCCTCGGGCCCGCTGACCGGCTACGACCTGGCCAAGCAGTTCAGCTCCTCCGTGGGCCATGTCTGGCACGCTCCCGACTCGCAGATCTACCCTGAGTTGAGGAAGATGCACGCCGAGGGCCTGCTGTCGAGCCGGCCCGTGCCGTGGGGCACCCGCGGAGCCACCAAGACCGAGTATGCCCTCACGCCTGCAGGCGAGGCGGCTCTGCGGCAGTGGCAGGCTCAGCCGTTGACCTACGTCCAGGACCGGGACCCTGCCCGGCTCAGGGCCGCCTATTTCGAGTGGGCGCCCCCGGGTGCGGCAGTTGCGCAGCTGCGGGCGCACATCGCCCACTATGAGGAGCAGCGCCGCCAAAGCCTTCAGATGATCGAGTCGCTCGAAACGCGCACCCATCCCACTCTTGCCCGGCGCCTCAACCGGTATCCCGAAGAGGAACGGGAGCAGATCGTCGGCTTCAAGATCTTTGCCTACCAAGGCCAGCTTGCCCATGCCGAACAGGAGATCGCCTGGGCGAAGCGCGGCCTGCAGCTGCTGGAGGAGCTGGAAAAATCAGGAAAACCCAATCCGGTGAGGTAGGCCTCAACCAGATCCGGCGCTCCCCGCACGCGCTCCTGACCACTCCCACCCGAACCCTTTTCATTCAGTGAAACCGGCCGCGCACGCGGGTACCGGCATGTCCGACAGTTGACTCAGGACGCAGCCATGAACAAGGGCTGCGGACAGCACAAACACGGGACAGAACGGCGCGGTACACATGGAGTCAACGATGACGGCAGGGCGGATCCTTCAAGGGATAGAGTTCGCACGCCCCGAGGGTTCGAGCCCGCTGCTGCTGGACCTCTACCTGCCCGGCGGCGCGTCCGACGGCGGCACCTTTCCCGCCGTGATCCATTTCCACGGCGGCGGATGGCGGACCGGCGGGCGTTCGTCCCTGGGGCCCACTGTGGACGGTTTCGGCCTCAGCCCCATTGAGCAGCTGATGGACGCAGGCTTTGTGGTTGCCTCCGCCGACTACCGCCTCAGCAGTGTTGCCACCTTCCCGGCCCAGCTGCTTGATGCCAAAGCTGCTGTCGGCTGGCTCAGGGCGCACGCCGCTGAATACAACCTGGACCCGCGCCGCATCTACGCATGGGGCGATTCGGCCGGCGGCCACCTCGCAAGCCTTGTGGGACTCACTGCCGGGGCAAAGGAATTCGGGGCACCGGGCAGGCACGCTGACGATGCCGTCGCGGCAGTGGCTGCCTGGTACCCGCCCACGGACCTGAACAGGATGGGCGAACAGGCCCGGCCCGACGCCGTCGCCCGCGCCGATGATCCCGGCTCCCGGGAAGCGCTGCTGATCGGTGCCCAACCCGCGGACGCTCCGGACAAAGCCGCCGCGGCGAGCCCCAGCTCTTACGTCCACACCGCCGCGCCGCCCTTCTTTCTCGCCCACGGGACGGCCGACCGCTTTGTCCCCGTGGCGCAGTCAACCGCACTCGCCGAAGCGCTGGAATGTGCCGGCGCCGCCGTCGAACTCCTCCTGCTGGAAGGCGCGGACCACATGTGGTCCCTCCCGGACAAGAGCCAGGCTGCCGCACAGCAGGCCACCGCGGCCACCATCGATTTTTTCCGCCGCCAGGCGCAAAACCACTGACCCGGAATCCGGCACCCCCGATGTGGTGCCGGACAGACCCGAAAGGCTCCACATGCAGTTCATCGGCATCAACCACCTTGGCGAATCCTGGGCAGCGGCCCTGGTGGATTCGCGCGTCGTCCCGCTCGCACCGGTTTCGGACTTCTGGGCCGACGCCGCCGGCTGGCAAGACAAGTCTGTCTCGCTGGTGTCCGCCGCGGCCGACGGCGGCACGCCGCTTGAGCGCGCCCACGTCACCGAAGTGCCGCTCGTCCCCGCCTCGGCACGGGTCATCTGTGTGGGGCTGAACTACAAGGCCCATGCAGCCGAGGGCAGTTACAAGGACCAGGAGCTTCCGCCCTACCCAACCCTGTTCGGGCGCTGGACTGCATCCTTGTCCGTGGGCAACGTCCCCGTCCCTGTCCCGGCAGGGGAGGCAGGCCTGGACTGGGAAGGCGAAGTGGCCGCCTACATAGGCCGGCGGCTGGAATCGGCGGACGAGGCAACCGCGGCCGACGCAGTCTTCGGCTATTCCACCTTCAACGACATCACCTCCCGCACCGCCCAGAAGCTCACCTCGCAGTGGACGCCGGGCAAAAACGGCGACTTCAGCGGCCCGCTCGGACCGCTGGTGACCCGCGACGAGGTGGGCGACCTGCGTGACGGCCTCCAGGTGCGTACCCGCGTCAACGGCGTGGAGGCCCAGAACGGCAACACCCGGGACATGATTTTCTCCGTTCCGGCCATCATCTCGCTGATCAGCCAGACCTTCACGCTGCACCCGGGCGACCTCATTGCCACCGGCACCCCCGAAGGCGTCGGCTATGCCCGCACCCCGCAGTGGCTGCTCCAGCCGGGCGACGTTGTCGAGGTGGAAATCGACAAGCTCGGCACCCTCACCACGCCGGTAGGCGACGTATCGCTCCGGAGCCGTGCCTGATGGCCACCTTCCACGACACCCCTGCCGGCGGGATCCCGGAGGAGGCCCGCATCCTCATCTCCGGCGGCGGCCCCAGCGGATTGTTCCTGGCCCTGGACCTCGCTTCCCACGGTATCCCCAGCACCGTCATTGAGCCCCGCACCACCGTGGACCACACCCGCCCGCGGGCCAAGACCACCAACGCCCGCACCATGACCCACCTGCACCGGCTCGGACTCGCGGACGCGCTCCGGAGGGCCTCGCCGCTCCCGGTGGACTACGCACAGGACGTCATCTTCTGCACCGCCCTCACAGGGCCCGCCGCGCATGAGCTGCGGCGCTTCCGGAACGCCTTCCAGCTGAACCCCGGCCGGTACGGTCCGCAGCCCGAATGCGGGCAGCAGGTCCCGCAGCCGGTCCTGGAAGAGGTGCTCCGCGACGCAGCGGCAGGCAATCGGCTGGTCACCTTCCTTACCGGCTGGTCAGTAACAGAGGTTTCAGGCGGGCAAGCCCCTTACGCCATCACGGTCTCCAACCCCTCGGACGAACGCCGGACCATCACCACGGATTTCGTGATCGGGGCCGACGGCGGATCCTCCGCCGTGCGGCGCAGCCTGGGGATCAGGCTGGAAGGTGGCTCCGCGGCGCTGTCCAACATCAGCATCCTCTTCCGTTCCAGCCAACTTGCCTCGGCCGTGACGCTGGACCCCGCGGTCCAGTACTGGGTGGTGGGGCAGGACGCGGCAGGGATGGTGGGCCCGATGGACCTTAAGGACACCTGGTGGGCCATTGTGCAGGGGGTGGACCCGGACAGGGAAGTGGGCCAGGAGGAGGCCGGCGCCATGGTGCGGTCCCTGGTGGGTTCGGACGTCGACATCGACGTGCTCGCCACGGACCCGTGGACCGCCCGTATGCTGCTGGCTCCCGAATACAGCCGCGGCAATATCTTCCTGGTGGGCGACGCTGCCCATCTCAACCCGCCATGGGGCGGCCACGGCTTCAACACCTGCATAGGCGACGCCGCCAACCTGGCATGGAAGCTCGCTGCCGTCATCAAGGGATGGGGCGGGCCCTCGCTTCTGGCCAGCTACGGGGACGAGCGCAGGCCGGTGGCCGCCCGCACCATCCGGGACGCTGCGGCCAACGGCAAGGCCCTGGCCTACCATTTCGCCGACCCCGGCCTCACTTCAGAAGGCGCCGCAGGTGAAGCGGCCCGGCAGGCGGCACACCGGGCGCTCGCCGTGAAGCAAAGCGAGTTCGATTCCCTGGGCCTGGTTCTCGGTTATGCCTACGCTGATTCGTCCGTGGTGGTGCCCGACGGCTCGCCCGTTCCCGCTGAGGACCCCATCCGCTATATTCCCAGCGCCAGCCCGGGCGCCCTGTTGCCCCACGTGTGGCTGGAAGATGCCACCTCGGTCTATGGCCGGCTGGGCCAGGGCTTCACCCTGCTGGTAGATGCCGGCGCGCTGGGCCGGGTGCCGGAAGCCGAGGGTTTTGCAGCGGTTCTGGAGGCTGGTGCCCGGCAGGGCATCCCGGTGACCATTGCCGCCGTCGGACCCGCAGACGACGGCACTCCGCTGTCCGAAGTGTGGGGAACGGAAGCTGTGCTGGTCCGCCCGGACCAGCATGTGGCCTGGCGCGGCAGCTCCCCCGGGGCTGCCGCCGCAGCACTGTCCATCGCCGCCGGCTGGCCGGCATCCCAACAGCCGCCATCCCAGGATCCGGCATCCCAAGACCAGTTCAGGAGTACCCGTGTCGACGCTGTCATTCCGTGACTTCCTTTTTGCCCCGGACCACCCGCGGGTGGCGGAAATCCGCGGCCTGAATGCCCGTGAATACGCTGAAGCAGCGAAAACCGATTCCTTCGCGGGGCCCATGATCGAGGGCTGGACAAAGCTGTATCCGCAGGCTTTCACCGGCATCACCAGCGACGGTGTCCGCCGCGAGGGCCTGTATCCGCTCACCGCCGCACGTCCCGGTGAGGAGGCGCCGACCGCGGAAATGGTGGCGGCAGCGGGCAAGCTCCTCGGTGCGGTTACCGCCGAGCAGAAGCGCAGGCTTTGCTACGCCGTGGATGCGCCGGAGTGGCAGAGCTGGGCCAACCCTGAGTTCATGCAGCACGACACCGGGCTCCGGCTGGATGAAATGGATCCGCCGGTCCGCGACGCCGCGCTCGCATTGGTGGAGGCTGGCCTGAGCGCCGAGGGCTACGAACTGGTGCGGAACCTGATGCGGATCAACGGTTTCCTCGGAGATCTGGTGGAGCTGCCGCTGCTGATGAACGAGTTCAGCTACAACGTGGCCCTTTATGGCGAGCCGTCGGAGACTGAGCCGTGGGGGTGGCAGATCTTTGGCCACCACGCCGCGCTGAACTGCCTGGTGGCCGGGACGCAGCTGGTGATCTCGCCCGTGTTCATGGGTGCCGAACCGGACATGATCGACGACGGCCCGCACAAGGGCGTCAAGGTGTTCAAGGAGCGCATTGGGCTGGCCCGGCAGCTGATGGCTGCGCTCCCGGAGGACCTTCGGGCGCAGGCTACGGTATACCGGGAGATGGTGGACCCGGCCATGCCGGAGGGCCGGATCCACCCGGGCGACGAACGCCACCTCGGGGGCTGCTTCCAGGACAACCGCGTGATCCCGTACGAGGGCATCCGGGTAGCTGACATGCCGGCAGAAGCCCGCGTGGTGCTGGACGCCGTGGTGGACGACTTTATTGCCTATCTCCCGGACGGCCCAAGGGCTGCCCGCCGCCGGGAGATCCAGGAGCGCTACACTGAAAGCTTCTTCAGCTGGATAGGCGGCTGGAAAGGTGAAGAGGCGTTCTACTTCCGGCTGCAGAGCCCGGTGGTGGTACTGGAACTCGACCATCACACCGGCGTGTTCCTGAGCAACGACGAGCCCGCACCGTTCCACATGCACACTGTGGTCCGCACCCCCAACGGCAACGACTATGGCCGTGAACTTGTGAAGCAGGCCTGGAACAGCTGATCCCGTGGCGACAAGAAGGCCCGGACTTTTGAAAGTCCGGGCCTTCTTGTTGCCGTGGAAAAAGCTAGGAGATTTCGAGTGCCGTCCGGCGCTGGGGCGGGGGGCCCACCACTGTCAGGTCCATTTCGGCCTGGGCCCGGCCGAAGCCTTCCATGTCCATGTAGGGCTCGCCGCCCTCGGTGTACATGTAGTCCTCGGTGGGCTTGTTGAAGTACTCGAAGAATCCGTTGAAGACCGACGGGGTCAGGAAGCCCACCATCTGGGTGTTGTGGGAATCCAGGGCGAAGGAGTGGATGGTGCCGGCAGGGGCGTGCACGAAGTCGCCCTTGGTCAGCAGCATTTCGCGTCCGTTGGCGTACATCCACATCCGGCCTTCGGTGACGAGGAAGTTCTCAGTGTGCTCCGAGTGGAAGTGCAGCGGGATATAGGGCGTCTTGGCTCCCTTGGTGTGCACTGCAAAGTAGTTTGAGCCGGTGTTGGCCGGCCGTGACAGGTAGGTGAACATGGTCTGGTAGCTGACCAGGCGCTCGCCTTCGTGGGCGCTGAGGAAGTAGGGGCTCTGCGTGGGCGGCAGGCCGGCGTCGCGCTTGAACGCGGGAGTGACCCGCTCCACGTCAGGGAAGGAGATGCCGAACTCGGCCCCCACCTCAGCCTGCTCCTGCCGGCTTGCCGTGTGGCCGGCACGGACAGGCGGGACGTGGGAATCAATGGGCGTCCCCACCCGCTCGTAGTACGCCTCGCCGCCGCCGGGGGTCATCCAGTTCAGGAACCGGGTGTAAGGGCTGGCCATCCGGTAGGCGTGCGGGGTGCCCGGCGGGATCACAACCGAGTCTCCCGGCGTGAGGATCCGGCTTTCACCGGGAAGCCAGACGTGCAGGATGCCATCAAAGACGTAGAGGGTCTTGTGTTCCACCTTGTGGCTGACGAACGGCGATTCCGCACCCATGCCGCCGGAGATATAGGCCGCACTGAAGATGCCGCCGGTGTCCGCTGCCCGGGCAATCACCGTCACCAGCTGGCCGTTGATTTCGTAGCGTGCGCCCTCGCCGGACGCCATGTAATACGGGACCGCTTCGCCGGGCAGCACGTTGGCTGCCGGGAGCTGGGTGTTCATTTCCTCAACGCTGAGGGACATGGTTTCCTTCTTTCCAGTCGGCCGGCACTTGCCGGAGCGTGACCTACATCATGGCTGGCGCAAGGGCGCCCCCACGACCGGAAATTCCATTGGATGAAACCAAATTCGTGCATGCTGTGATTTTCCGGCGGAAGCGGCCCGGGACCCGCTTCCGCCCGACAGGTGCTCCCGTTAGGACTCGCACTCCCGGCAGTATTTGTTGCCGTCCTTTTCCCGGGCCAACTGGCTGCGGTGGTGAACCAGGAAGCAGGACATGCAGGTGAATTCGTCTGCCTGCACCGGCACCACCTGGATCTGGAGTTCCTCATTGGAGAGGTCGGCTCCGGGCAATTCAAAGCTGTCCGCGAGGTCCGTCTCGTCCACGTCGGGGGTGGCCTCCCGCCGGCCGGGCTTCTCGGTCTTTAGCTCCTCCAGGGCGACGTTCGGTTCTTCCTCCGGCGTCACCCGCGGGGCGTCATAGTCAACTGCCATTGGTGCGCTCTCCTGTCCGGCTGTTGGTGCCCAGATTGTTCTGAACAGAGCTGAAACCCGGGGTGGTCCCAAGATATTCCCGGAGCTTACAAGATACCCGCCGTTGGTCAAGACGCTTCGGGCAGCTCCTCCGGAGGCAGGGTTTCCAGTTCGGCCAGGGTTACCAGTTCATCCAGGGTTGGCGGATTGGCCCCCTGCCGGCGGACGGTGATGGCGGCAGCCCGGGAAGCGAGGATCCCCAGGTTCTCCACGGCTTCCCTGCCCAGGCCATCGGTGCCCCTGGTCAGCAGCCCGTAGATCAGGGCAGCCATGTAGGAATCACCGGCACCGATGGTGTCAGCCACCATGGACGGCAATGATGGGACATGCAGGGTGGCGGATCCGGTGGTTAGCAACGATCCTTCCGGCCCCCGCGTCACCACCGCGAGCTGGGCGCCCAGGCGGATAACGCGAGCGGCTGCATCCTCGACGCTGCGGCCCGGGTACAGCCAGGCAGCATCCTCATCACTTAGCTTCACCACGTCCGTCAGCGGGACCAGGTCCTCGAACAGGGCCAGCGCTTCGGTGTGGCTGCCCAGCAGCGCCGGGCGGATGTTGGGATCATAGGTGACCATGCACTCGCGGTGCGATTGCTCCAAAAGTCCCCGCACCGCCGTCGCACCCGGTGCCAGGAACGTGGCGATGGAACCCGTGTGGAGAATCCTTGGCAGGAACTGCGGCGCCACCGGCGCGAGCTCCCATGCGATGTCGAAGTGGTAGTCGGCGGACCCGTCCGCCGCGATGGTGGCGGTGGCCGAGGCCGTGCGCCCGGCGGACCGTGACCCGGGCAGGAGTTCGACGCCGGCACGGGCCAGGTGCTCTTCGATCGCTTGTCCGCGGCTATCGGGGCCCAAGGAGGTGAGCAGTGCCGTCGGCACGCCGAGGCGGCCCAGGCCGTAGGCGACGTTGGCGGGGGAGCCGCCCGGATGTTCAATGGTGCCGTCAGGCGTGGTGACGACGTCCACCAGTGCTTCGCCGATGACCACGACGTCGGGCGTCACCTGGGGGACACCTGTTCCGGGGGCGGGGCGTAAGGATTCTGGGCGCATGGGGGAATGCCTTTCATGGAGCCGTCCGCGGGCCAGGCCACCCGGAAGGGTGTGCGGGCCCGCGGACGGAGGATGGGGTTGGGGGATTACGGTCAGGCCGTTGCGGCACCTGTCATGATGGCTACCGCGTCCGTCATGGAGTGGGACTGCGGGGTGATTGTGGCCGCACATTTGCCGAGCCGCTGGATATGGATCCTGTCCGCCACGTCGAAGACATGCGGCATGTTGTGGCTGATCAGGATGACAGGCAGCCCGCGGTCGCGAAGGTCCCGGACCAGCTGCAGGACCTGGTTCGATTCACGTACGCCAAGTGCCGCCGTCGGTTCATCCAGCACCACCACCTTGGAACCGAAAGCCGCGGCGCGGGCCACGGCCACGGCCTGGCGCTGGCCGCCGGAGAGGTTCTCCACCGGCACCGTCACGTCCTGGAGGGTGGAAATGCCCAGCCGGGTGAGCTCCTCTTTTGCCTTGCGCCGCATCCCCTTGGTGTCCAGCACCCGGAAGATCTTCCCCAACGGGCCGGCCACCCGTTCCTCCCGCCCCAGGAACAGGTTGGACGCCACGTCCAGTGCAGGAGAAACGGCGAGGTTCTGGTACACGGTCTCGATGCCGTGGGCCCGGGCATCCTGTGGACGCTTGAAGTGCACCTGTTCGCCGGAAACCAGCAACTCGCCGGAATCCGGGATCTCGGCGCCGGTGAGGCATTTGATCAGGGTCGATTTGCCGGCCCCGTTGTCACCGATCACGGCCAGCACCTCACCGGGGTAGAGGTCCAGGCTCACGCCGTCCAGGCCCACCACCCTGCCGAAGGTCTTCACGAGGTTCCGTGCCTGCAGGATGGGTTGGCGGACGTTTGTGCCTGCCGGCTCCATGGAGGTGGCGGTCATGACTTCACCTTTCGGATCCACTGGTCGATGGACACAGCGAGGATGATAAGGACGCCCACAGCGAGGGTCTGGTACAGCACGTCCAGCCCTGCCAGGGAGAGTCCGTTGCGGAACACGCCCACAATCAGAGCCCCCAGCAGCGAACCCCAGATGGAGCCGCGGCCACCAAAGAGGCTGGTGCCGCCAATCACGACGGCGGTGATCGAGTCGAGGTTCAGGTCCACGCCCGCGTTGGGGCTGGCGGCGTTCGTGCGGCCGATCTGGATCCACGCGCCAACGGCCAGTACAGCGCCGGCAGCGAGGTAGACGCTCATGAGGACGCGGTTGACGGGGATGCCGGCGAGGCGGGCAGCTTCCTTGTCGTCACCGACGGCGTAGACGTGGCGGCCCCAGGCGGTCTTGCCCAGGATGAACGCCACGGCAACGTAGAGCAGGAGCATCATCACCACGCCGGTGGAGATGCGGACCGGTCCTACGGGGAAGGTGCTTCCGGTCCAGGTGAGCAGGTCCGGCATGCTGGAGCCGCGCACCGTGGAACCGCTCGAATACAGCAGGGTGAGGGCAATGAAGATGTTCAGGGTTCCCAGTGTGACGATGAACGGCGGCAACCGGAACCTGGTGACCAGGAAGCCGTTCAGCGCGCCGGCGGCGAGGCCCACCGCCAGGCCCAGGAGGAGGGCGAGGGGGCCGGGGACGCCGCTGCCCACGGACAGTTGCGCCACCACCATGGACGCGAGGATCATGACGGCACCGACGGACAGGTCAATGCCGGCGGTGAGGATGATCAGGGTCTGCGCTATGGCCAGGGTGCCAACCACGGACACCTGCTGCGTAATCAGCGACAGGTTTTCGAAGCGGAGGAACCTGTCGTTGAGGAGGCCGAACACCACGACGGCGACAATCAGGACGATCGCCGGGCTGAGGGCAGGGTAGCGGTGGAGGATGTTCCGGAGGCGGCTAAGCGGGGTTTGCCGGTCGAGGAATTCCCCGGCCAGGTCGGTGTGCCCTGCCGCGGGCGGTCCTGCGGTCTGTTGTTGGGTCACTGGTGCTCCTGACATTGGTGATCGCCCTGCCTACTTGCCCCAGCAGATATCGCTGGCTTCGGTGGTGGTGATGCTCTCGACGCCTTCGGCCGGCTTGTCCGTTACGAGTTCCACGCCCGTGTTGAAGAAGTCCAGGCCCTCGGTGTTGGCCGGCTTCTTGCCTGTCCTGGCCAGTTCCACAATGGCCTTTACCCCCATTTCGGCCATCTTCACCGGATACTGCTGCGCAGTGGCCCCGATGACGCCGGACTTGACGTTGTCGACGCCGGCGCAGCCGCCGTCGACGGAAACGATCAGGACGTCCTTCTCCTTGCCGGCGGACTTCAGGGCTTCGTAGGCGCCGGCCGCTGCGGGTTCGTTGATGGTGTACACCACGTTGATGTTGGGATTTTTGGAGAGCAGGGTTTCCATGCCGGTACGCCCGGCGTCCTCGGCTCCCTGCGAGGCCTGGCTGCCGACGATCTCGTACTCGCCGCCCTTGCCCCCGGTGTACTTGCCGGTCTTGGCTTCGTCCCCGTTCTTCTTCGCGTCTGCGGTGTCGATGCCCAGCCCGCTCAGGAAGCCCTGGTCACGGTTGTAGTCCACGGAGACCACCTTGTCGTCGAACAGGTCCAGCAGCGCGATGGTTGCCTTCTTGCCGTCCAGTTGCGCTGCGGCCCACTTGCCGATCAGCTCGCCCGCAGCGAAGTTGTCCGTGGCGAAGGTGATGTCCGCGGCGTCCGCCGGGTCCGGCGGGGTGTCCAGGGCAATCACGAACAGGCCGGCGTCCTTGGCCTTCTGCAGTGCGTCGACGACGGAGGGGCCGTTGGGGGTGATCAGGATGCCTTTGTCTCCCTTGGAGATGGCGTTCTCGATGGCCTGGATCTGCGTGTCCTCGTCGCCGTCGGCCTTTCCGGCCGCGAGCTTCAGGTCCACGCCGTCTGCCTCCGCTGCCTTCCTGGCGCCTTCCTGCATGGAGACGAAGAACGGGTTGGTGGTGGTCTTGACGATCAGGGAGACGCCCTCCTTTTCGTCGCCGGAGCCGTCGGTGCTGGAACCCGGGCTGGAGCTCCCGCCGCAGGCGGCCAGGCCAAGGGTGCCAAGTGTCAGTACTGCACCTGCGGCCATCAGGCGGCGGGCGATGGAGCGGGAGGGAGTGGAACTCATCTTTGAATCTCCTGTTTCTCAAGCGCTGGTTCTGAACAGCTACGTTTCATGACAACGATGTCAGGCCTCATGTAATCAGCGTCACAATGTAGAGTCAATAGAAATTCGATGATGAAGGACTGACTCATGACAACGATGTCCAATCGTTACCTGGCAGATCCGGGAAAAGGCCGTCCCACCATGCGGCACGTGGCGGCGCTGGCCGGGGTGGGAATCAAAACCGTTTCCCGGGTGATGAACGATGAGCCCGGAGTTTCCGAGGCCACCAGGCGGCGGGTCCTCGGGGCGTCGCAGCAGTTGAATTACCAGCTGGACATGGCCGCCGGGAGCCTGCGCCGGGCCGGGCGGCAGACCCTCTCCATCGGGCTGCTGCTGCCGAGCGTTGCCAACCCGTTCAGCAGCGAGATCCATCGCGCATTGGAGGATGCTGTGACGGCGCGCGGTATCGCCGTGTTCGCGGCCAGCCTGGATGATGACCCGGACCGCGAGAAGACGCTGGTGGCGGCATTCCTGGGGCGGCGGGTGGACGGATTGGTGCTGACCCCCATTGCCAGGAGCCAGGCGTATGCCATTCCTGAACATTCCCGCGACCTGCCGATGGTGTTCATCGACCGTGAGCCGGTGGGTATCGACGCTGACGCGGTGGTGACGGACAACGCCGTCGGCGCCTCGCGCGCCGCCGCGCACCTGCTGGCACACGGCCACAACAAACTGGCCTATCTCGGTGACCGGACGGATATCCAGACGGCGCGTGAACGGCGTCGTGGTTTCATCGAGGAGCTGGGCCGCGCGGGGATTTCCACCGCCACCGTTCCCGTCCGGGAGGGCCTCCACAACGAAGAATCAGCCCGGCAGGCGGCCCTGGAGCTGCTCCGGGGGGAGAACCCGCCCAGTGCCATTTTCTCCAGCCAGAACCTCGTCACCGTCGGGGTGATGCGGGCGCTGAAGGAGCTGGGGCTCAGCCGGCAGGTGGCATTGGTGGGGTTCGATGACTTCACGCTGGCGGACATGATGGAGCCCGGCATCACCGTCATCGCCCAGCACCCGGAGCGGATCGGAAAGCTGGCCGCGGAACGCCTGCTGGCCAGGATCGACGGCGACGACCGCCCGCCCGAAACGTACATTGTCCCCTCCGAGCTCATTGAGCGCGGGTCCGGGGAGATTCCGCCCGCTTCCTGATTTTGCCCGCCCGGCACAACCCGCCCAACACCAACCGACAAGGGGAGACCCCATGACCAGGACGCTCTACGCCGAATTCACCGTCAAGCCCGGCAGCGAAGGCCGGGTTGCCGAGATGATGCGCGAGCTTACCGAGCATGTCCGCCGCGAACCCGGCAACCAGCTCTTCCTGCCCTACACCCGCGAGCGCAATCCTCGCGAGTACTTCGTTTTCGAGGTCTAGGTGTATTGACCTGAGAGGTTGGTGACGCGGCTGGCCGGTGTCTGACCTTTGAGTGCTGTGTGGGCTCGGTGGTTATTGTAGGCGTGGAGCCAGTTGGGGAAAGCGGCGACACGCTCGGTCTCTGAGCGGTAGGGGCGGATGTAGGCCCATTCCTCGAGCATGGTGCGGTTGAAGCGTTCGACTTTGCCGTTGGTTGTGGGCGGTAGGGGCGGGTGCGTTTATGCTTGATGTCCGGGCCCAGGGCTTGAGCGAAGGCTCGGGACCGGTAGCAGTTCCCGTTGTCGGTCAGGACCCGCTGGACCGTGATTCCTTGGGCTTGGAACCAGGCGTTGGCGCGCTGCCAGAAGGCTGCTGCGGTTTCCTTTGTCTCGTCGGTGAGGATCTCGGTGTAGGCGAGGCGTGAATGGTCATCGACGGCGTTGTGGAGGTAGTGGTAGCCGGGTCGGCGGTTGGATGGAGTCCGTGCCTTGTTCCGGCGCCCGGTGGCCCTGCCGAGGGCACGGTGTCCGCCGCCGTCCGGGATCCGGCCGAGTTTCTTGATGTCGACATGGATCAGGTCCCCGGGCCTGTCGTGTTCGTAGCGGCGGATCACTCGTCCGGTGCCACGGTCCAGCCAGGTCAGTTTCGCCAGCCGGTAGCGGGACAGGACGCGGTGCACGGTGGAGGGGTGGATTCCCAGCAGATAGCCGATCCTGGCCGGCCCCCAGCGCCGGTTCACGCGGATGGCGATGATCCGCCGCTCCGTACGGGTTGCCGTGCGCCGGGGAGAAGAGTGCGGGCGGCTGGAGCGGTCCTCCATCCCAGCTGGACCGCGCTCTCGGTAGCGCTGGGCCCAACGCGCAGCAGTGGGCACTGAGACCTGAAACCGCTCCGCGGCCCGGCGAAGACTCCAACACTGGTCAACGACACATTGCGCGAGCTGCAGCCGTCCACGAGGGGTCAGAAGAGCGTTAGGGTGGGACATGAAGACCTCCGTGCGTGGAATTGGACTCTAGACAAGCCCCACTCCACCCGGAGGTCTTCTTCATGTCACCAAACCACGCCGACCGTCACTAACCTCCGTGGTCAATACATCTAGGGCGACGACGCAGCCTTCCAGGAACACATCACGGCCGACTATGGTGCGCGGTTCAACGGAGAGCTGGCGGAGCATATCGAGGAGGACGGTTCCGTCCTGACCTGGCTGCAGCCCGTGCGCTGACGGTCGCAGGGGCGCGTTAAAAGGCGCTGGGTAAGTAGACTGGTCTACCTATCCTCCCGCAAGGAGTCCGATGTCTGCCTCCAACCTTCCGGTTCCGCCACGGCGTCCGGCGCGCGAGCTGCTGCTCGACGCCGCTGCCCGCCTCTTCTATGCACAGGGGGTGGCTGCCACCGGCATCGACGCCATCACAGCCGAGGCAGGAGTGGCGAAGAAGAGCCTGTACAACAACTTCGCTTCAAAGGCTGAGCTGGTTGCGGCATACCTGGAAGCGCGGCATGAGGAATGGCTCGGCCTGTACCGAAGCCGGCTGGAGGCCGCAAAAAGTCCCCTCGAGCGCGTCCTCGCCATCTTCGACGCCTACCTGGACCACGCCAGCTTCGCTTACGAACATGGTTTCCGGGGCTGCGGACTGCTCAATGCCGCCGCTGAAATGCCGGCAGGTGATGCTGGCAGGCTGGCTGTCCGGCACCATAAGGAAGAGGTGGAGGGCCTCCTGGCGGCGCATGCGGCAGAGCTGCTCCCGGGGGAAGGGGAGCGGGCCGCGGGCCTGGCCCGGCACCTGTCCTTCCTGCTCGAGGGTGCCATGGCCCGGGCCGGCCTCGAAGGCCGGGACGATCGCCTCAGGGATGCCCGGGCCATCGCTGCCCGGATGCTGGAAGACCTGTGAAGGCGGAAGGCAACCACGCGAACGCGCCGTTGTGGGGAGCCCTCTTCGTGGTGGCGGCGTCAATACTGTGGGGAACCACGGGGACGGCAGCCACGCTTGCCCCGTCGGTGAGCCCGCTCGCCATTGGAGCCGTCGCCATGGGGGTGGGCGGACTGCTTCAGGCGGTCTATGCCGCCAGGCCCATTGCCGGCCAGTGGCCCGGCCTGGTGGAGCGATGGCGGCTGGTATCCCTGGCGGCAGCAGCCGTTGCCGTCTACCCCCTCGCCTTCTACAGCTCCATGCGGTTGTCCGGGGTGGCCATCGGAACCGTGGTGTCCATCGGTTCGGCTCCGGTTGCCGCAGCGCTGATAGAACGGTTCACGGACCATAAGCCGCTCACGCGGCGATGGATCCTCGGTGCGATGCTGGGCGTGGCCGGCGCAGGGGCTCTGTCCTTTGCAGGCCACAGTCCCTCAGGGGCCGAAGCCGCCGATTCCTGGGCTTCGACGGCCGGCATACTCCTGGGGCTGGTGGCCGGCGGCACGTATGCGCTCTATTCCTGGGCAGCGCACCGGCTGATCGGCGGCGGCATCTCGTCGAGGGCCGCCATGGGAACGGTCTTCGGGCTCGGGGGATTGCTGCTGATGCCGGTGCTGGCTGTGACAGGCGCGCCGCTGCTGGAGTCATGGACCAACTTCTCCGTGGGCGCGTACATGGCCCTCGTCCCGATGTTTGCCGGGTACGTCCTGTTCGGCTGGGGACTGGCCCGTATCCGCGCAAGCACCGCAACCAGCATTTCCCTGCTGGAAACGGTTGTGGCCGCGGTCCTCGCCGTGCTGGTGGTCGGGGAACGGCTCCCGGCACTTGGCTGGCTTGGCGCCGCCGTCGTACTGCTAAGCCTGTTCATCCTGACGCCGGGACCGCGCCCCAAAGGCCGGAGGCAGGCCCAGGCGGCGCGTCCATCAGCCGGTGGGCTGTTCCCGTCGCCGGCCCCTGCCCAGGAAGGGGTTGAGGAACTGGCGGGCGCCCAGCCCCAGCAGCACAATTCCCGGGACGACGGCGGCGATCGCCTGGCTGCCAATTCCCGCGATCACGAGCACAAGCCCCAGCAGGCAAAGGGCTGAGCCAGAGAAAAGGCCTGCCGGAATGCGGCGGGCCGGGTAGCCGGAGAGCAGCTCCATGGCCAGGTGGGGATCATCGGCGATCAGTCCCAGCTCCAGTTCCTTGAGCAGCCTCCGCTCCTCTTCGGACATTGGCATTGCATGCCCCTGGATTCCATGAGACGCGGGTGTCGGTATTGACCGTAGGAGCCTTCTCTCGGTTAGTCAAGAGCCGCCAGGACCGGGCTGGGAGTGTTCGTCAAGGACGTCATACCGGAGGGAATCACCGAACACCCGCACTCCCTTGGTAGCGATGTGCACCGTGTTTGCTGAGCGCGGCATCAGGTGCTCAACCGGAGTCCCGGCAAGCAAAAGGCAGTGGTCTGAAATGAGCCGCCGGTGGCACCGCCACCAGAGCGTCTCGCTGCACATGATGGCAGTCTGTGCAGCCCTCGCGCCGGCAACCAGCTCGCCGGCAGCGGCCCTGAAGCCGTCCGAGCGCATGTAGGACGCGTAGGCCCGGAACGACTCGTTGCGGAGCGCGATGTCCGGGGAATCGGGAGGAAGCTTGCGGAAACCACCCAGCCGCTGCTCCCACCGGTAGGTGATTCCCGCTTCCGGAAGCCATACGGCCATCCGGTCCTTGCCGAAATGCGGATGCTTGCGGCTGCCGGGGCCAATCCGCACATCCACCAGGGACGTCACCCCGGCGGAAGTCAGCAGTTCCGTGAAATCGGACTGCGAGGCGGTTCCGTGACCTACGGTGTAAAGGGCCTTCATTGAAGCCATGATAGGCATTCCGCCGGCCTGGGGAGGCAGCCCGGCCGCCTCCCCTCCCGCCGGCGGTATTGCTTTCCTACTTGCGGCCCTTCACCGGCTTGGACTGGGTGGTGAACATTGACTGGTTTAGCGCCGTGACGGTGATGGATTTCAGGACGGCGGTGCCGCCGTCGGCAAACAGTGCCACCTCGCCGGCGCCCTCTGCCGGGAACACCTGGTCCGTGATGGTGCGGAGGCCGTTCTGCGCGAAGACCTCCACGGAGGACCTGTCCACGTAGATCCGCAACGTGATGTTGCCGCTGGCGTCAGGCGCTACGGGGGCAGAATCCACCGAGCTGAACAGCGGATGGAATGCGGTGTTCCCCGAGTTGCTGCGGTCCACGTACAGTTCACCGGCTGCGGCGTCATAGCCGATCACGGTGGAAGTGGTTCCGTTCCCGAGGACGCTGATGCCTGCCTTGGCTGCTGTTCCCGGTGCAAACGTCACATCAATCCGTTGAACCTGGCCTGCCGCCACCGAGGGTAACGCGGCAGTGCCCGGTGCTATGTTGCGGGCGCCCTTTTCCTGGTAGGAGGGCTTGCCGGCCAGGGCATCCACCTGGTTCACGGCCTTCTGCACCAGCCGGGGCCCGTCGGCCGTCTGCGCCAGTCCCACCTCACGCGGCAGGGACATGGCACTGCGCCACGGCGAGGTGGGAACGCTGTTGGCGTAGTCCCAGTTGTTCATCCAGCCCAGCATGATCCGCTTGTCCGCCGGCATGTTGGCGAAGGACACCGACGCGTAGTAATCCCGGCCGTAGTCCAGCCAGTCGTACGTCTCCAGGCGCGGTGTGGCCGGCATCGGGGATGCGACGAACTCGTCGGCCAGGATGTGGCCCCAGCCGAAGCGGTTGTTGTCCACAATCCGGATGCTCGCGGACCGGCCCTTGAACTCGGAGACGTTCCAGGACGCCCAGTCCAGCACCTCGCTGTTGGCGCCGGAGGCGGTGCGGACCACCTGCCCGTCCACCACCAGGTTCACCGTGGTTTCGTCGGAACGGGGAACTGCGGGCTGGTCCGTCAGCATGACGTGGTCCAGCGTCAGGTGCCCCCAGCCGCCAGCGGCCTGGTCCACAATCCGCAGTTGGGCAGGCTGTCCGGCGAATTCGGACACGTCCCACCCTTTCCAGTTGAGCTGCCCGGCATCGTCTCCGGCAAGGCTGCGGACCACCTGGCCGTCAACCAACAGTTGGGCTTCGAGGATCTGGCCCGATGCCGCGGTCCGGGAACCGCCGCCCACCAGCAAGCTGATGTAATTGTGGCTGATGGCGAACGGTGGCGACGTCAGGGTTCCCTGCCGGTCGTCGCCGGGAGCGCCGCCCGTTTCGAACGTGTTGATTCTCTTTGCGCCGATATGGAAGTCGCTGCCCGCGGTGGCCGGCTGGAACACCGGTGCCAGGTCGCCGGTTCCTGTCCAGCCGGCGTCGGCCAGTGTGGTTCCGTCCGGGACTTCAAAGCCGTTGAACAACAGCTCGCCGGGCGGGGGGGTGTTGTCCAGCTTGTCCGAAACGCGCGGGTGCTGGCCGCCACCCACCAGGAAGTTGAGGTAGTCGCTGGTGACCGTGAACTCCGGCGAGGCCAGGGACCCGACCGGCCAGTCGCCGTCGTTGAACGAATTGACCAGCCCCGGGCCGGCGAACCCGGTCACGGTGTTCTGGCCGGGCAATGTGCCGGTGGCGGGAGCATCGCCAAACGGGCCGTTCTTCCAGTTGCCCGCCTCGTTGCTGACCGTCCAGCCGTTGTAGGTGCCGTCATTAAAGCCCGCCAGTGGTGTTCCCGCGGGGAGGGCATCGCCGGCCTTGTTGGATTCCGACGTGAAGGTGGTGCCGTCAAAGTCGCCCACGAAGTACTGGCCCGCAGACCCTCCGGCCACGCCGCCCGGGTTAATGTTCACCACCATCACCCACTTGGTGTTGGCCGGATCGCCATCCACGGCCAGGGGAAACAGGTCCGGGCACTCCCACAGGCCGCCGGTGGCGTTGGCCGGGCCGAACTCGCTGAGCAGGTCCCAGTCCTTGAGGTTTGCCGATTTGTAGAGCAGGACCTTGTGGTCCGGAGCCTCGACGGCTGCCATCACCCAGTACCCGCCACCCCCCGGGGCCTCGTACCAGAAGACCTTGGGGTCACGGAAGTTGGCCGAGTTCCGGTTCAGGACGGGGTTGGCGCTGTACTTGGTCCAGGTCTGGCCGTCGTCCAGGCTGTATGCAAGCGACTGTGCCTGCAGGCCCCGGTACGGCGAGGCGTCCTTGTAGGCGCTGGTGAAAACCGCTACCAACGGCGGGTTCTCCGCAGTTCCGAAGCCTGAGGTGTTGTTCCGGTCCACCACCACGCTGCCGGAGAAGATATCCTGCTGGTCATCGGTGGCGATGGCCAGGGGCTGCTCCTTCCAATGGGTGAGGTCGGTGGAGGTGGCATGGCCCCAGGACATGTTGCCCCACGTGTTGCCCGACGGATTGTGCTGGTAGTAGAGGTGGTACACGCCGTTGTGGAAGACCATCCCGTTCGGATCGTTCATCCAGTTCTGCTGCGGCGTGTAGTGGAACGCCGGCCGGTACTGTTCTTCTCCGAACGTGGTTTCACCCGGCTGCATGGCCTGGGCTGGTCCCGCTCCTGCCAGTGCCGCCGCCAGGGCGAGACCGGCCAGGGTGAGCGCTGCGCACGCCCGGTTCAGTTTTTGTGCAGGGGATTTCATGATTTGAGGTCGCCCTTCATCGCGCGTCGTGTGATGACAACGTTGTCAGTGACAGGAACGCCAAATGATGTCCGCAAGACAAGTCAACGGATTTGTTTCGCAGCCAGCCAGGTCGCTGGATGACCAAAAGCGGGTGGACAGCCTGCCCGGTTTCGTGTCTGCGCCACCCTGCAATAATCTGAACCAACGGTTGTGCGCGGGGGTGCAAGCGCCCGGTACAACAAGCAGCACTGTAAGTTCGGGCCCATCACACCAGACGAGGCGGACACGCATGACGGCTTCAGACCAGCAGCACCAACCACGGCCAGGGATGCCTGCGGATCCACCGGGCCCTCCTGCCGGCGCCGGTGGAAGTGCTGCCCCGGGGCCCCGTGCAGGGGAAGCCGTGGACCCTCACCTGCTTCAGCAGCTTGCCGACGCACATGGTGTGGGCACCTCGTTCCAGGGCTGGGACGGGCTGCCCCACTCGGTTGCCGAAGAAACCCTCATTAAGGTCCTGGCTGCCCTGGGCGTCCGTGCCCACACCAACCAGCACGTCCAGGCAGCACTGGCAGAAGCCGAACTGGCGCCCTGGCGGCGGATGCTGCCTCCCGCCGTCGTCATCCAGCAGGGTGAGCCAGCGCAGGTCCCGGTGAATGTGCGCGAAGGTGCCACGGCGAGCCTGACGATCACCCTCGAAGGCGGGTCGGGGTCCCGCGAGGGCGTGCAGCAGGATGTCTCGATGCAGCCCAGGGACGTCGACGGCGTGTCCGTTGCACGTGCCACATTTGCCCTCCCGCAGGACTTGCCGCTGGGCTGGCATACGCTGCATGCGGAGTCCGGAAACGCTGCAGCGTCGGCCACCCTGGTGGTGGTGCCGGCCAGGCTGGAGACCGCCAAGGCACTGGAGAAGCGCCGGGGCTGGGGGCTGGCAACACAGCTGTATTCGGTGCGGTCAAAACGGTCATGGGGGATAGGCGACTTTGCGGACCTGGCGGACCTGGCAGCGCTGAGTGGAGCCAGGGGCGCCGACTACGTACTGGTCAACCCGCTGCACGCGGCGGAACCGGTTCCGCCGGTCCAGCCTTCTCCTTACTCGCCGTCCACGCGGCGGTTCTTCAATCCTTTGTATATCCGTATCGAGGCCATTCCTGAGCTGGCCTACCTCAAGCCCCGCAAGCGCGCCCTGGTGGAGCGGCTTCATGAGGAAGTCGCCGGCCTGAACAAGGACGGCGAGCGGCTGGACCGGGACGCCGTCTACGCCGCCAAGCTGCAGGCCCTGGAATTGCTCTACCACACCCGGCGGTCACCGGCGCGGCAGGCTGCCTTCGACGAATTCTGCCGGATTTCGGGCAGCGGCCTGGACGACTTTGCCCTCTGGTCCGCTGTCCGCGAGGACCTCCCGCCGGGTGATCCGCTGTGGACCGATCCAGCCTGGGCCCTGGGCACTCCGGAGACCGAAGCCCTCCGGGAAAAACTCGCTGACCGGATCGGCTTCCACCGGTGGCTCCAGTGGATCTGCGACGAGCAGCTTGAAAGTGCCCAGCAGACTGCATTGCGCTCGGGAATGCGCCTGGGCGTGGTCCATGACCTGGCCGTCGGCGTCGACCACAGCAGCGCCGATGCCTGGACACTCCGTGATGTGCTGGCTCCTGCCACCAGCGTTGGTGCCCCGCCGGACATGTACAACCAGCAGGGCCAGGACTGGGGCCAGCCGCCATGGCACCCTGCCCGCCTGGCGGAAGCAGGTTACGCGCCGTTCCGGAACATGCTGGCCACGGTGCTGCGGCATGCCGGCGGCATCCGCGTGGACCACATCCTGGGCCTGTTCCGGCTCTGGTGGATCCCGGTGGGCAACGCCCCGGGCGACGGCGCATACGTCCGGTATGACCATGAGGCGCTGATTGGCATCCTCGCTCTCGAAGCGCACCGTGCCGGGGCCGTGGTGATCGGCGAGGACCTGGGCACCTTCGAGCCGTGGGTGCGGGATTATCTTGCAGCCCGCGGCATCATGGGTACGTCCATCCTCTGGTTTGAGTACGACGGCGATTCCCCCCTTGCGCCCGAAAAGTACCGCACGCAGGCGCTCGCCAGCGTCAATACCCACGACCTGCCGCCCACCGCGGGATACCTCGCCGGGGACCATGTAGCCCTGCGGAGCCAACTGGGCCTGCTGGAGCGCTCCGAAGCGGAAGAACGTGCCGAGCACAACGCGTCCCTCGAGAAAATGCTCGCCCTGCTGCGGGAACGGGGCTACCTGCCCGACGGCGCTGCAGGCGGGTACGGCAGCGGACCTTCCGGCTCCGAAGAGCAGACCATTGAGGCGTTGCACCTGCTGCTGACGCAGACGCCGTCGGTATTGCTGGGCGTGGCCCTTGTGGATGCGGTGGGGGAGCGGCGCGTCCAGAACCAGCCCGGAACAACTGAGGCGCTCTACCCGAACTGGCAGGTTCCGTTGGGTGGTCCGGACGGCAAGCCTGTGTTCCTTGATGACCTTCCCGCCAATGCGCGGTTCAATGCGCTGCTCGCGGCGGTGGAGGAGGCCCTGCACAGTTAGGTCAGCAGCGAGGAGAAAGCAATGGGCGGACCCGTACTGGTGGTTGGCGGCACCGGCATGCTGGGCGGCCAGGTGGCCACCGAACTCGTGAGCCGCGGGAAACAGGTGCGGGCCCTGGTGCGGCCCGGGTCCGATGCCTCGAAGCTTGAGGTTGCAGGCATCGGGATAGCCCGCGGGGACATGATGGATCCCGAATCGCTCAACCGGGCCATGGCCGGAGTGGATGCCGTGGTCACTTCCGCCGCGGGGTACACGAGGCACAGCAAGGGCGACACACCTGAGATCGACACTGTTGGCAACTCCAACCTGGCGGAGGCGGCAAGCCGCGCCGGTGTCCGGCGGTTAGTGCTCACCAGCATCCTCACCTGTGACCAGAGCACCGGGGTCCCCCACTTTTGGCACAAAAAGCTGATGGAGGACCGGCTCGAGCAGCTTGGCGTGCCGTTCGTGGCGCTGCGGCCAGGTGCGTTCCTGGACCAGGTCACCCGGTTTGGCGGTGATCCAGTGGCCAAGCACAAGGTCATGTGGTGCGGTTCTCCCGGGATCCCGCTGACTTTCGTGCTGACTCCGGATCTGGCTGGTTACCTTGCCGATGCGGTGGACGCGCCCGGAGTGGACGGGCAGCGGATCGACATCGGGTGGGACCGGCCCATCGGCATGCGGGACTTCGCGGAGATTGCCGGCCGGATGACCGGCAATAGCATCCGGGTCCGCTCCGTACCCATGCCCGTCCTGCGCGCTGCAGGTTTCGTTCTGGGCCCGGTCAACCCGATGGTCAAGGACCTGGCGGCCATGATCGCCTGGTTCCAGAGCGGCCGCTACGTGGCTGACCCCACGCGGCAGCGGGAAGTCTTCGGCGCCCCGCCCACCGCCGAAGACGCTATCCGGCGGCTCATCGGCATCCTCGGCCATCCGGTCAAAGCCTGACGAGGACCCGGGGAAACCTGCCGTTCCACACAGCAACGCGAGGCCACCTTCGTGACCTCGCGCCGACTGCTGATGTTCTTGACTTAGCCCGCTGAGATCACGTGGGTGGCGTGGTCGTAGCGGAAGGTGACCGGGCCGCCGTCGTGCTCAAACGGAATATTGGCGCCGGGGGACGCCCCGCCCGCGCCATAATTGACCTCCCAGGAACGGTTGAGGGCCGCCTTGAACTCGTAGCTGCCCGCGGGCAGGCTGGGCACGGCCAGTTTCCAGACGAGGTCGGCCGGGTCCAGGGTGAGCTGGGCCTGGTTACACGCCGGTTCCCAGTCCGTTGCACAGCCCAGTTCCGTGTTCATGCTCCCCGCGGCGGCAACCGCCGAGGGCTGCTGCGACGCATATACAGCACTGATCACATGCGTGCTGTTGTCATAGCGGAACGTCACCGGGCCGCCCGGGTGGTCAAGTGCGATGTCGGCTCCGCCGGCCGAGCCGCCGGCTCCGTAGCTCACATCCCAGGTGCCATTGAGCGCTGCCTTGTACTCGTACTGCCCCTTGGGCAGGTCCACGGTCAGGCGCCAGATGTTATCGGCGGGGTCCAGGGTCATCATTGCCTGTTCGCAGGCTGGCTGCCATGCTTCCGCACACCCCATCAGCTGGTTCATGGATCCGGCCACCGTGACCGAGCCCGGTTGCGGAGCATCGCCCACGGTCACCGTGCGAACCTCGCTGACCACGCTGTAGCCGTGGCCGGCCATGGAGGCGCGGTACTGCACCAGGGTGCCGTCTGCCAGTTCCGACACGTCATCCGTGGCCGAGTAGACGGGGGAGGAATCGTCCGTGCCCACCGCCGTCCACCCGCCGCCGGCAACGCTGCGCTCGAAGGCCACCACGTGGCTGGCCTTCTCCGGGTCGGCGGTGGCGCTGAGTTCCACAGAGCCCTGGACGCTGCTGCCCTCCGTCGGCTTTTGGAGGGTGAGGAGCGGGGCGGGAACACTTGCGGTCCGGGCCTGGCTTGTGGCAGTGTGCCCGCCGTTGTCCAGCACGGTGGCACGGTACTCGACGCCAGTGCCGGCATCCAGGTCCGCCACATCATGGAACACCTGGTATGGGGCCGTGTCGTCGGTGCCGATCGGGTGCCAGTCTCCGCCTGCCTTCTTCGCTTCGAAGGTGACCTGGTAGAACGAGGAACCGCCGACGTCGGCCGTTACCTTCAGGCGCCCGTTGTCACCGGGCGCCGCGGCCGGCTCCTGGAGGGCGACGGCGGGGGCGGCCTTGGAGTGCGGAATCCGGCCGGAGGACTGGTACACAACGGCGGACAGCGGCGGGACGGTGACCGTGAGCTTGCCGTCTGCCGAGGTCTTTGCCGCCTCTGCCGCGTTACCGTACACGCGGGTGTAGTTTCGCTTGGTGATGTAGGTGGGAACCTCCGCCGTCTGCGCCTGTTCGCTGTTGTTCAGTGCTACCACATACTCGCGCTGGTCCTCTGCATCGGTCCGGGAGAAGGCGTAGATGCCCGGGCCCCCGGACGCGTAGCGGTGCTGGTGGGCACCGTCCCGCAGGGCGGGGTGCTCCTTCGTCAGGGCGGCAAGCTCGCTGATCTTCACGTAAAGCGGGTGGCTGGTGTTGAAGTTGTCCGTCGCGTGGGTGGCGTCGGTTCCCAGCAGGTTGTCGTCGAGGTATTCAGGAACCTGGCTGGCGAACAGGGTCTGCCGGGCATCCTGGTCCCCGCCGGGGCCGGTGAAGCCCTGCTCATCGCCGTAGTAAATCACCGGGTTGCCGCGGGAGAAGTACATAAGCTCGTGGGCCAGCTGGTCACGCGCCACCTGTTCGGCGTCGGCTGAGCCGGGATTATCGGAGGCGATGAAGCTGCCAATGCGGCCCATGTCGTGGTTGCCCAGGAAGGTGGGCAGTTGGTAGACGTTGGAATCGGCGTCGGTGTACCAGTCGTCCCCCGCGAAGAAGGTTTCCAGGTACCGTGTGTCCTGGCTCTTCGAGGCGAAGTTGCGGGCGGCGTCCTGGAAGGGGAAGTCCAGTACTGACTGCATCTGGTTGCGGGTGGTGAACTGCGAGGTGAAGCTCTTGGTGGTATCAAAGACCTCGCCGAACATAAAGAACTCGTCCTTGCCCTGTTCCTTGGCATAGTTCAGGACATCGGGGCCGAAATCCTGCCAGAACTCGTTGTTGACGTGCTTCATGGTGTCGATCCGGAAGCCGTCCACACCGAAGTCGGCGATCCAGGTTTTGTAGATGTCCTTCATGCCGTCCACCACGGTGGGGTGCTCGGTGAAGAGGTCATCGAGGCCGAAGAAGTCGCCGTAGTAGGCGTCCTCACCGGCAAAGGTGGTGTCACCTCTGTTGTGGTAGAGGCTGGGATCGTTCAGCCAGGCCGGAACCTTGAGCTCCTCTTCGCCGGGCTCAAGGACCGGTGTGTAGGGAAAAGAAGTGGCTTCGTCGAGCTTCGGGAAGTTCCCGGTCCCTGCGTAGTCGCGGTCATCGAACTCTTCGCCGGACGCTGTTTTGTACGGGACCGCATCCTTGGAAACGTAGCCTTTGCGGGCACCTTCCTGATAGCCGATGACGTCCGCTGTGTGGTTGGTGATGATGTCGAAGTACACCTTCATGCCCCGGGCGTGCGCCTCATCAATGAGCGCTTTCAGTTCGGCGTTGGTGCCCAGGTGCGGATCGATCTGGGTGAAATCCGTGATCCAGTAGCCGTGGTAGCCGGCGGACTTGTCTTCCGGCTGGACGGCCTTGTTCTTGAAGCTGGGTGTAAGCCAGATGGACGTGGTGCCCAGCCCTTGGACGTAGTCGATCTTGTCCAGGAGGCCTGCAAGGTCCCCGCCGTTGTAGAAGCCCTTTTTGGTGGGATCAAACCCCGACACCATAGGGTCGGAGCCCAACCCTCCCTGGTCGTTGGCGGTGCTGCCGTTGCTGAACCGGTCAGCCATCACAAAATAGAAGTTTTCGTCGGTGACCGGGGCGCGGAGGGAATGAAGGGCCGATGCCGGGCCGGGATCTTTTGGGCCAGGGGCGGCGGTCGCTGGAAGAACGGCCGCGGATATTGCGACTGCTGCAGCGAGGAGGCCCGCTGCCGCGCGGGCCGGGGGTGTGGTGTGGACTGCTGTTGTTCGGGCGCGTGGGGGCACGCTGGGTGCGGTGCGGAATACCAAGGGGTGAGACCTTCCTGGAGAGCGGCGTTGCTGTACAGGCTTGCGGTGCGCAAGGTTCTGCGGCGGGGAGACCGGTTCGCAGTGCAGAAGGCTGCGCTGTGAACCACGTCACAACTGTAAGCGCTTGCACCGGATAACTCCAGCGTTTAGGTAACACTCCTGGGAATGAGGATCCGCCCCTCAACCAACGCATGCGCGGGCTCAACCGGCCCGTAAATGGACGTTCCCCCTCATGGATGAGGGCGACGGTCCCAAGATCAGCCGGCAGGGACCAGGGCGGTGGGCGAGGGCGCCTGCACGTCGTGAATCATAGGGCCTGGCAGGCCGCTGATCGGGTCCAGGGCAAAGGTCGCGATGTTGTCTGAGCGTTCATGGGCTACGTGAAGCCATTTTCCCCGGACCAGATGATGGCGTGGCCAGTCACCGCCGCTGGCTATGTCCTTCACCGGCAGGAGTTCACTGCCGCCCGCGCTGACCTCCAAGGTGCTGATGATGTTGGTGCCGCGGACGCCGGCATAGGCGTAGTTGCCATCCTGGCTGAGGCAGATCTCGGCGGCGGAGTCGCCGGACTGTCTGCCGCCGGAAGTGGCCGGGCCCCGGAATACCAGCTCAAAGGTGCCCGCTTCCGGCCTGACCACGAAGACCTCCACTGAATACTCGGAGACCACAAAGACGTTGCCAGTGGAATGCTGCACTAGGTGGCGCGGGCCGCTGCCAAACGGGAGGGCCACTTCATGGTCCACCACGAGGCCGGTACCGGGGACGTAGTTCCAGATCCGAAGAGTGTCGTGGCCTAGGTCAGTGGTCATGATCCGCCCGTCCTGAAGCATCAGGCTGGCGTGGGCCCGGCTTTGCCGCGGCTCGCCGGGGTCGACGATGGCGTGCGGATCAGCCGACGGTGCCGCTGGGAACCGCCCCGTTATCCCGCCGTCGGAATCCAGCTCATAAAGGAGGACCTGGCCGTCGCCCCAGCAGGCGGCGGTTACGAATCGGCCCTGCGGGTCGGCGGCAACGTGGCAGGTGGCCTCACCGGCGGGCTGCGCTTCCCCCTTGGGCTCAAGGCCAAAGTCTCCGGTCCGGCGGTAGGCCTGGATCATCTTGCGCTGCTCGGCCACGGCGTAAACGACGGGCAACGTGGGATGCACAGCAACGAACGACGGCGACTGCGCCTTTACGGCCGTGCCCAGCCACTCAAGGCTGCCGTCCTGGTGTGCGCGGAGCGCACCGATGCCCTCGGCGCGGCCACCTCCGTCGGGGGTGTACGTGCCGGTCCAGATGATGGTGTTGTCCGTGGCGGAGGTCATGGTTACATCCTGCCAATAATTTTGCTTCCTTCGCGTGCAACCCGGGCTCCGATAGCATGGAATTTCCAGTCACGGCGGAAGGAAGTGGGTCCGGTTACCGCTGTATCAGCTGCGGGTTCACCCTTCCACTGCTGTCCGGTCCGCTTGGCCTAGATACGTGCGGGGTGCCCATCGGCTCGCCGAAAGGGTGTCCCATGCCAGTCCCTGAATCGCCAACTGCTTCCCTTACTTTTGCGGCAGTCGCTTCTACCTTGCGGAGTGCCGGCTGCGTTTTCGCCGAGGAGGAAGCGCAACTGCTCTTCGCCGAGGCTTCCGGCCCGGCGCAACTGGCCGACTGTGTCCGGCGCCGTGCCGCCGGTTTGCCGCTGGAGTACATCCTGGGCTGGGCAGAGTTCGCGGGCCGGCGCATCAAGGTGGGGCCGGGTGTCTTTGTTCCCCGCCGCCGAACGGAACTCCTGGTCAAGGAGGCGGCGTCCATTCTCAACGCCGCTGGTGTTTCAGCCTCCGCTGTGGTGCTTGACCTCTGCTGTGGTTCAGGGGCGGTGGTCGCCATCAGGAGCATGCCGCCGGAAGCCCGGCTTCACGAGTCACGCCTTTCCCTTGACGGCGGTACTGACGGTCTTGACGTCCACGGGCGGGTGGCCGCCGCTGCCCGTAAATGGCTTGATCCTGCCGGTCATGTCCTTATCGAGACGAGCGGGCAGCAGGCAGCAGGTACAGCTTCGGTTCTCTCAGCTGCCGGGTTCGCTGTCAGGACCGCCCGCTCCGAGCAACTGGACGGCACGGTTGTTGTCGGCACGGTTGTTGCCGGGACGGAGCCCAGGTAGTTCCCGGGTCTTCCCTGCGCGGCACGCGACTGCTGACCCTTCATTCCCTGGGGTGGGGTGGTGGTGGGGGTTTGAAGTAGTGGTTTTGTTGGGGTTTTTGGGTGGGGTCGATGTGGGGTGGCGGGATGAAGGTTGGGGTGCCGTGGGTGGTGGTCATGGTCCATTGTTCTTTGTGGATGAGGTGGTGGTGGTGTGTGCATAGGAGTGTGCCGTTGTTTGTGGTGGTGTGTCCGCCGTGTGACCAGTAGGTGATGTGGTGGGCTTCGCACCAGGGTGCCGGGATGGTGCAGTTGGGGAAGGTGCAGCCTTGGTCGCGGGCGGTGATGGCGAGGCGTTGGGCGGGGGTGAAGAGGCGGGTTTTGCGGCCGAGGTCGAGGATTGGGGTTACCCGCAAATCGTGGACAGTTGATCAGGCGGCTTGTGCCGGCTGAGGTTTATTGCTGGTGAGGAACTGTTCGTGTTCCACTGGCGTGGTGTAGCCCAGGGCTGAGTGGAGCCGTGAGCGGTTGTAGAACTCCTCGATCCAGCGTCCGGTTTCCCGGATCGCGTCCTGCCTGGTTGCCCACCGGCGCCGGTCGTAGAACTCGGTCTTCAGGGTGGACCAGAACGATTCCTGCATCGCGTTGTCCCAGCACACGCCTGTCCGCCCGACGGACTGCCTGATGCCCAGTCCGGAGCAGACGGCGTTGAGCTGGGACGAGGTGTACTGAGTGCCCCGGTCGGCATGGAACACGACCCCGGCCGGGCCGCCACCGCGCAGGATGTAGGCCATCCGCAGCGCCCGCTCCACCAGGCTGGTGGTTTGGACCGAGTCCATTGCCCATCCGATCACGCGCCGGGAACAGGCATCCCTGACAGCACACAAGTACACCCAGCCTTCACCGGTGCGCAGGTAGGTGATGTCCGAGATCCACACCGTATCCAAGGCCCCGGTATCCCACTTCCTGGCCACCAGATCCGGGATCGAATGCACCCGCGCGTCACCGATCGGCGCTACCGGCCGGAACCCGCCGCGGCGAGATCCCTTCCAGACCCTGCCGGCGCATAGAGGCGGCCACACTCTTCCGGTCAACGCCGGTCCCGTTCCTGGCCAACGCGGCCTGCACCCGCGGCGCCCCATAGGTCCCGTACGATTCGGCGTGAGCCCTCCGTACCATGGCGTCAAACTCCGCCCGCTCTGCGATCCTCGCCGGTGACTCTGACTCACGGCGCCGGCGCCAGGCGTAGAACCCGGAGCGGGACACCCGCAAAAGCCTGGCCATCCGCTGGACCGGGTAATTAGCCTTCTCGGCCTCCATCAGCTCGAAGCATTCCGATTCTGCTGCTTGGAGGCGAAGAAGGCTGCGGCTTTTCCCAGGAACTCGTTATCCATCCGCAACTGCGCGTTTTCCCGGCGCAAACGCTCCAGCTCAGACTTCTCCGTCTCAGCCGCCGCGAACTCCTCAGGAGCCGCCAACCGGGCCCGTTCCTGGGCAACCCACCGGCCCAGCAACTGCTCACCCAGGCCCAACTCCCGGGCCACCGGCGCGACCGGTCTGCCCGTATCGATGACAAGGCGCGCAGCCTCCCGCCGATACTCCGGAGTGAATTTACGTCGTGTCGTGCTCACAAGAACACCTTCCCGCAGAATCCCAGGATCCCGCTACTTCAGGTGTCCACCAACAGAGGTTAACCCCAGGATTTCGCCGTGGGTTCCGAGGAGGGCGGGGATGATGTCGGCGTCGCAGGCGATTTTGCGGAGGGTCGAAGCGGCGACGGGGCCGGTGAACACGAACGCCCCGGTCCCGGCCCCTGTGCCTGTGCCTGTGGGGGTTCGTGTGCCGGTGCCGGTGTCTGTGTCTGTGTTTGTCCTGGGGCCGGCGCCGGCGCCGGCGCCGTTGTCGTTGTCGTTGCCGGAGTCGGGGAGGTGGGGGAAGAGGTCCTGGTAGTTGATGGTGGCGATGATCTGGGGCCGGTTGCCGCCGGTGGTGGGCAGGTTGTTGGTGGTGAGGGCTGCTTTGACGGCGGAGACGAGCCCGTCGAGTTGTTGCTGCGGGCGGGTCCGCCGTTCCAGGTTCCGTTCCTGGCCCACGTCCCGGTCCGGGTCCGGGTTTGTGCCGTTGCTGGTGGTGCTGGCACTGGTGTTGGGGGTGGTGGTGCGGGGGTTGGTGGCGGTGTTCATGACGGTGAGGAGGTGTTCGTATTGGTCGGTGGTGGCGAAGATTTCGAGGTGGTGCAGGCCGTGGCGGGGTTTGCGGATGAACGCGCCCTGGGTGTGGCGGAGGGCTTCTTCGGTGGGTTCGGTGCCGTCGGCGTCGATGGTGTCGGTCCAGCGTTGGGCCAGGCGGGTGAGGAAGTCGGGGTCGGCGGCAGCTGCGGTGGTGGTGAGGTGGTGTTCGATCCGGTCCAGGGTTTCGGTGCTGGTGTGGTGCTTTAGCCGGTCCAGGGTGGCGGTGATGATGGTCGCGGCGTGCGAGGAGACCACCGGTCCGGCCGGCAGGTCTGGTTCGGTGGAGGTCTCTGCAGGGTTCCCGGTGCGGGTGTTGGTGGGGGTCAGGGCGGCGGCCAGGTGCTCGTGTGCCGGTGGGGTGGGTTCGCCGGCGAGGGTGGTGCCGGGCAGTGCCTGGTGGGCAAGGGCGAGGCGGCGGCGGGCTTCCCGGATGGGGATCCGGAGCCGGAGCCGGAGGAACTCGGCGGTGTTCCTGCACCCATCATCGGCCGGGGATGTCACTACAGGGGATGTCACCGGGCTGCCCAGCTCCGCGCGTGTGGGCTGAGCGGTGGGCGCGGGCCAGTTGGCGTCTGTTTCGTTCAGGGTCTCGACACCGTTAGCGTCCCAGCCGGTCACCCACCCCCGGCCGGTACTGCCCGGTCGACCCGTCCTGCCCTGGCCGGCCCGGGCGGCGGCAGCGGCGGTAATTGCTTGGGTGCGGGTCCGGTCTACGGTGGAGGCGGCGATCAGCTGCAGGTACTCCACGGTACGGGACAGGGTTTCGACCTGCCCGGCGAAATCCGCCGCCTGAACGTAGTCAGCCGATGCCAACCCATCCCCGGCAGCAACAGCAGCGGCCGCCAGTTGGTTTCCGAATGCGGCCAAGTCAGGCCGTTCCCCACGGGCACCAATGGCTGTTGATCTTTCAGCCGCGGCGGTGCCTGCCACCGGTGGGGGCACAGCGACAGCGGGTGAGGTCGCGGGTTCAGCCGCGGCAGCGGCTCCGCCACAGGGCTCGGATTCGCGGGCAGTGACGTTGGCCGGGACGGCGTGAAGGCGACTGGACTGCCTAAGCCGTGCGCCGGCGTCGTACGCGCCGTGTATGCGATCACCACGAAGGGCGCGGGGAAGCGCAGCGGCGGACCCGCCGAACTCCACAAGCTGATCCCCAATGGCTTCCATGAACCTATTCTGCTGTGGGGGTCTGACAATCTGTTGCGGTGGGTCATTAGCCACGTGACGTCCGTTGCTTCGGCCAGCCAAAGTGCGGACGATGAAGGCATGCGCAGAACCAGTAGTCCCTCCCGCCGGCGCCTGTGGGCTTGTAGTCGAGGGGACGGACGGGTGGTTCACCGCAGGCTCCGCGGGACATTATGACCTGGGCCTGCTCAAGGGAAACCAAGGCAACCAGGTCTATGAGATACCTGCCGGGGTGGATCTCTCGAAGTACCCATCGGTGGACCTGTGGTGCGTGCAGTTCAGCGTATCCTTCGGCGCTACTGAACTTGTGGCCTGAGGACTGGACCCGTCAGCGGCAGCAGAAACGTCGCTGGCCGCCACGTCCCCCAAGGATCGCGACGGCCAGCAAGGCGATTCAGTTGTAACACAAGGATTCAGTGCCCCCGTGTCAAGAAGGGACAACCCCGTAATGAACGGGACTCCCGGTGTCAGTCAGGACTTGGAACCAGTCTCGCCGGAGGTGCCCAGGTTGGTGGTTTCCGGGTGCGTGCTGTGGGCGGGGATGTGGTCCTCGCCGAGCTCATCCGCGTCGCCGAGGGTTCCGGAGGTTCCGGCGGCGCCGGTAGTCCCGGCGACACCCGAGGTTCCGGCCGCAGCCGTACCAAGGGTGGCTGACGTACCGAATGTGTCCGTTGTTCCGGCGGTGCCCGTAGTACCGAACCCGCCGGAAGTACCCGGAGTACTGGTGCCGGAAGCACCGGTGGACGTGGCGTCGTCGGACTTGCCGTCGCCTGAAGAACCGTCACGGTGCATCGCAGAGCCGATCACGGTCCCTGCCCGGCGTGCCGCCTCGGTCAGCTGATCCGCAACTTCGGGCGCCTTTTCCTTGATGGCTTCAGTAGCAACAGCTACTTTTTCCTGGACAGGTTTGCTGTCCCAGATGCCCGCAGCGCGGGCCTTGAGCTTGTCGTACGCAGCACGGCCGGACCGCGACCCGAGGACGTAGCCGGTGGCAATTCCAACACCCAAAAGAAGTTTGTTTTTCACGATGAACTCCTGCTCCGTGAGAAGGTTTTCAGTTCCGGCCGTATGGCCGGGAAAGTGAAAACCGGCCTGGGGGATTGTGGTCCCCAGGCCGGTTTCCTGGCTTGCGCGCCGTGTTAGCCGCGCACGCTGCGCTTGGTGATCATGCCGTACACCAGCAGCACGATGAGTGCGCCGCCGATGGCCAGCAGCCACGTCTGCAGGGAGAAGAACTCCTGCAGTCCGGTGCCGAAGATCATTCCACCGATCCAGCCGCCGAGGAGGGCCCCAACGACGCCGAGGACGAGGGTGATGAGCCAGCCGCCACCCTGCCTGCCCGGAAGGATCGCCTTAGCGATCGCACCAGCAATAAGTCCGAGAATCAGAAATGCAATAAATCCCATTTTTCGTTCCTCTTCCTAAGTAAAGGAGGCCTCCGGATCCCGGAAGCACTTCATCCTTCTGCCTCAATAGTAATCATGCTTACTATCTATTTGCCAACCCCATGGAGCAGAAAAACCGCACTTCAGGGCTGTTTAATGCCCTGTTACGTCGGAATCATGGCCTGCATCCGGGCCTTCGTCAAGGATGGATAATTCCGCGAGATCCTGCGGATCCAGGGCGAAGTCGAAGATGTCCAGGTTCTCCCTCATCCGGTCCGGATTGGCAGTTTTCGGAATCGTTACAAGTCCGTGCTGAATGTGCCACCGCAGGACCAGTTGGCCGGGTGTTTTTCCATGTTTTTCGGCCAGTTGGGTAAGGATGGGAGCGGTCAGCAGTCCGGCCCCCGATCCGCCCAGCGGACTGTATGACTCGGTGACAATCCCGTGCTTTTCATGGAACTCCCGTTCGGCCGTCCGGGTGACGGCCGGCGTGAGCTGGATCTGGTTGACTGCCGGGACCACCCCGGTCTGGGCCATCAGCCGTTCCAGGTGGGCGGGCTTGAAGTTTGAGACCCCGATGGAGCGGACCTTGCCCTCAGCCTGGAGCCGTTCAAACGTTTTCCATGTGGAGATGTATTCGTCGCGCGCAGGCAGCGGCCAGTGGATCAGCAGCAGGTCCACGTAATCCAGCCCCAGCCGCTTCAGGCAACCCTCAAGGCCTTCCAGGGCCCGGTCGGCGCCCTGGAACTGGCCGTCCAGCTTGGTGGTGATGAAGAGCTCTCCACGGTCCACGCCGGTGGCCCGGATGCCGTTGCCCACACCTCGTTCGTTGCCGTATTTCTCGGCGGTATCGATGTGCCGGTAGCCGGCTTCCACAGCCTGCACGACGGCGGTGGCCGCCTGGTCGTCGTCCAGCGGCCAGGTGCCAAGACCCACCTGCGGGATGGAGTATCCGTCATTGAGTTTGATGAGCGGTGCAAGTGTCATTTGAACAGTCTCTCCCGTACGGCCGCGCCGTCCTAGCTGTATTGACCACGGAGGTTAGTGACGGTCGGCGTGGTTTGGTGACATGAAGAAGACCTCCGGGTGGAGTGGGGCTTGTCTAGAGTCCAATTCCACGCACGGAGGTCTTCATGTCCCACCCTAACGCTCTTCTGACCCCTCGTGGACGGCTGCAGCTCGCGCAATGTGTCGTTGACCAGTGTTGGAGTCTTCGCCGGGCCGCGGAGCGGTTTCAGGTCTCAGTGCCCACTGCTGCGCGTTGGGCCCAGCGCTACCGAGAGCGCGGTCCAGCTGGGATGGAGGACCGCTCCAGCCGCCCGCACTCTTCTCCCCGGCGCACGGCAACCCGTACGGAGCGGCGGATCATCGCCATCCGCGTGAACCGGCGCTGGGGGCCGGCCAGGATCGGCTATCTGCTGGGAATCCACCCCTCCACCGTGCACCGCGTCCTGTCCCGCTACCGGCTGGCGAAACTGACCTGGCTGGACCGTGGCACCGGACGAGTGATCCGCCGCTACGAACACGACAGGCCCGGGGACCTGATCCATGTCGACATCAAGAAACTCGGCCGGATCCCGGACGGCGGCGGACACCGTGCCCTCGGCAGGGCCACCGGGCGCCGGAACAAGGCACGGACTCCATCCAACCGCCGACCCGGCTACCACTACCTCCACAACGCCGTCGATGACCATTCACGCCTCGCCTACACCGAGATCCTCACCGACGAGACAAAGGAAACCGCAGCAGCCTTCTGGCAGCGCGCCAACGCCTGGTTCCAAGCCCAAGGAATCACGGTCCAGCGGGTCCTGACCGACAACGGGAACTGCTACCGGTCCCGAGCCTTCGCTCAAGCCCTGGGCCCGGACATCAAGCATAAACGCACCCGCCCCTACCGCCCACAAACCAACGGCAAAGTCGAACGCTTCAACCGCACCATGCTCGAGGAATGGGCCTACATCCGCCCCTACCGCTCAGAGACCGAGCGTGTCGCCGCTTTCCCCAACTGGCTCCACGCCTACAATAACCACCGAGCCCACACAGCACTCAAAGGTCAGACACCGGCCAGCCGCGTCACCAACCTCTCAGGTCAATACACCTAGCCCCCAAAAGCCCGGAGAATATTTTCCGCGTTGTGGTTCAGCACTGCCCGGGCGGTGTCCGATACCTTGTCCGGGCCCTTCTGCCGGGCCACGAAGTCGACGAAGCGCTGGACTGCCTGGCCTGCCTTGGCCGCGTCGCCGTCCTCCACAGCCTTGGCTGCCTGTTGGATGCTGGCCATGAGCTGGCTGGCTACTGGCCCGTCAACATCTCTCGATTCCACCAGGTCCTCCAGGGCGTGCTGCAGTGCCTTCACGCTGCCCGGCAGCCACGCGGCGCGCAGGGGCACGTCGGCGAAGTACATGTCGGAGGCGAGGTAGAAGTCAGTGTAGGAGGGCTGGTTGTAACTGGTGTTCTGCCGGGCAACCTCTGCACGGTACTGCGGGTCGTGCATCAGCGTGTAGAGCTTGTGGTTGGTCACCTCGGTGCTGAGGTACATCCGCAGTGCTGAGCTGTCCGCGGTCCGGAGCAGCAACTCCTCCCGCCAGTCACCCACCACGTCGGCTACCAGGCTGGGATTGCCCTTCGTACCGTTGTTGGTAAGGGTGCCCGTGGCGGTCAGGAGCCGGCCACGCTTCCAGTCGTCGATAGTGGGAGTCTGGGTTCCGGAACCGTTCACGATCTGCGTGGTCATGTCCGCACCCCACTTGATGTTCATGTTGGTGCCGGGCGCAGCGATGGAGAGTTTGTCGCCGTCGGCCGATTGCATGCCAATGGCCCAGTTCTCGATGCCGGGGACTGCCGGATCAACGTCACCGATCATGCCGCGGCCGGTGTCCCTGCCGGAGTAGGCGCCGAAAAGTACTTCGCCGTTGGCGGCATCGCGCATGGCATAACCGTAGGGAGCGTAGGTTCCGCCTTCGTGGACTGTGAAGATTTCCTTGCCCGGACGTGCCGGATCGATGTCGGTGACGTGCATGGCGTCGCCGTGGCCCAGCCGGGCTTCTTCGCCTGGCATGGCGCTGCCGGGAGGCATTGTGTCGAAGGAGCTGTAGAGCAGCGACCCGTCGTCGTCGATCGTTGCGGAGCCGTAGACGATTTCCTGCTTGCCGTCGCCGTCCACATCCGAGGCGCTGAGGGAGTGGAAACCCTGCGTCGTGAGCTTGCCGAACTCAGGATCAGTGCCGTCCCGGCCATGGGGGCCGTCATTGAACGGGTTGGTCATGGGCGTCCAGCCGGAGTCGATGTTCCACACGGGGGAGAGGCTGGTCCCGTCCCAGGTGTAGGTGGCCAGGGTGGTGCGGGTGTAGTAGCCGCGGGCGAAGACCGCCGCCGGTTTCTTGCCGTCCAGGTACGCTACGCCGGCGAGGAACCGGTCCACCCGGTTGCCTGGTTCGATGCGGGCCATGGCGTAGTCGCCCCACATGAGGCCGTCGTCGTGCCGGCCGGGCTCATAGGCGACTGTCTTGAGTTCCTTGCCGGAGGCACCCTCGAAGACAGTGAGGTACTCCGGGCCCGAGACGATGAAGCCCTCGAAAGCCCGCAGGTTGTTCCGCCCGCTGCGGGAGGGGGCATAGACATCCAAGAAGTAGTCGGTCAGTGCCTCGGCGTCGGGCTGGGACAGCGGGTACTGGTACTGGGGTGAAATGCCAAACGCTTCCTCCAGCGTGGCCGGCCAATTGACTGCCTTCACTTCAGGGTGCCCGGCCCAGCCCTGGAAGGTCTTCACCATGTGCTGGTAGTAATGGGCAGCGCTCATCCGGTAGTCGTCAGAGTTTGAGTAGCCGGCTTCGATATCTGACTGGAGCAGGGAGACAAAGCCTTCAGAGGCGACGCTTCCGTCGGCGTTGAAGTTGGTGCTCTTGGTTCCCGGCGCCGTCTTCATCATCAGCTCGGCGCGGCCGTCGCCGTCGAAATCGTTGACGAGCAGCTGGGTGTAGTGGGCGCCCGAGCGGATGTTTACGCCCAGATCGATCCGGTTGAGAAGGGTACCGTCCGCCTTGTAGGTGTCCACGTAGGTGTTGCCGGTATAGCCGGCCTGGGAGACGTCCTTGGAGTTGTTGGGGTCCCACTTGACGATGAACTCGTACTCGCCGTCGCCGTCTACGTCCCCGATGGACGCGTCGTTCGCGGCGTACGTGTACGCCTGCCCGGCGGGGGTGACGCCGTCGGCCGGCTTCTTCAGCGGAATGTCCTTGAAGTTGCCGCCCCAGGACGTGGCGGTTGCGCTGCGGTCCAGTTCAACGCCGCCGACGACGGCCCTCACCTGATACTTCGAAGCGGCGGTTCCGGCGGTGTCCAGGAAGTTGGTGCTGTCCGTAACCGTCGCCAGCTTCTGGCCATCCCGGTAGACGTTGAAGTCCGTGCCCGTGAGCCCGGTGGCGGAGGAACCTGTGGCCTCGTGCCCGAGGAGGCGCCAGCTGAGGAACACACCCTCGGAGGTTCCGGCGGCCACCAGGCCGCGGTCGAGGTGGTCCAGCTGGATGCCGGGGCTGCCGGGCTTGGGGGAAGGCCCGACGGCGGAAGCGGGGGCGGTGAGGCAGCCGAAAGTCAGTGCGATGCCGACGGCGCCCACTGACAGGAGGCGCGCAGGGGTCCTTTTGGGATTCATCAGTGAATCCTTTCAATTTCGAGACGGGAAAACGCTTCCCCAGTAATTTAGAGTGGGGGAAGGCGCAAAACAAGCCTTGTCAGGACGGCGCAGGCACGGTATTTAGAACGTTGTAGAAGGTTCGGTGGACAAGTGGCTGAACGTGGTCCGCTCAGGCGCCCGTGCGGGCCCATTTGGTCAGGCGGTCGCTCAGAGCCATGAAGCCTTCGTCCAGCACCTGCAGTTCCGGGTTGGCGTCGTACCACTGCACGATTTCGCGGGCCCCGTCTGCGAAGGGAATGGTGGCCGCATAATCCGGTACCAACGACTTGATCTTGGTGTTGTCGAAGACCACCGAGTGGGATCGGTCGCCGAGCAGGTTGCTACCCAGCTCCGCGCTGTGGGCGGCGATCGTTTCCGACGCCACGTGGACCAGCTCCGGTTCGGCCACGCCCGCGGCCCGGGCGAACAGCCGGTAGATCTGGTTCCAGGGCAGGTACTCGTCAGACGTGATGGTGTAGCTCTCGCCCACGGCCTGCGGCCTGCCAAGCAGCCCCACGAAGGCCTTGGCGAAGTCGCGGCTGTGGGTAAGGGTCCAGAGTGAGGTGCCGTCGCCGTGCACCATGACCGGAAGCCCTGCCCGCATCCGGTAAATGTCGGTCCAGCCACCCACCATGGCGATCTTGGTGCGGTCATAAGTGTGCGACGGGCGCACCACCGTCAGCGGAAAGTCCTCGTCCCGGTAAGCCCTGTAAAGGAGTTCCTCACAGGCGATCTTGTCCCTTGAGTATTGCCAGAAGGGATTTTTCAGCGGTGTGGATTCACGGATCGGCAGGCGGGTGGGTGGCTTCTGGTACGCCGAAGCGGAGCTGATGAAGACGTACTGCCCGGTACGGCCCCTGAACAGGTCCAGGCTGGCCTGCGCCTGCTGGGGAGTGTAGGCAATAAAGTCCGCGACGGCGTCGAACTCCCGCCCGCCCAGCACCTCCCGGACGGAGGCCGCATCACGCAGGTCGGCGCACAGCACCTCGGCCCCTTCCGGGACCGGCCTCGTGGACCGGCCCCGGTTGAGGATGGTCAGCCGGTGGCCCAGCGCGACGGCGCGTTCAGACGCCGCCGCGCTGATCACCCCGGTGCCGCCGAGAAAGAGGATGCTTCTCGGTGCCACGGTATCGGCCGCAGGGAGTGGGGTTACCACGCGTAATCTTCCGGAGCCGTTCGGTGTCCCGGGAAAATATCGTCCAGCCGCTTGAGGGCGTCCGCGTCCAGGCTGACGTCAAGGGCGCGGATGGCGGCGTCCAGCTGTTCCTGCGTCCGCGGACCCACGATCGGAGCCGTCACCGCAGGCTGGTGCAGCAGCCAGGCCAGTGCCACGTCGCCGGGCTCGCGCCCCAGTTCGTCGGCAAAGTCCTCGTACTGGCGGATCTGGTCCTCATGCTTCTTCAGCGTTTCGGCAGCACGTCCTTCGGTGCGGCGGACGCCGTCGCGCTCCTTCTTCAGCACCCCGCCGAGGAGGCCGCCCTGGAGCGGCGACCACGGGATGAGCCCAAGGCCGTATTCCTGCGCGGCCGGGATGACTTCCAGTTCCACCTGGCGCATGAACAGGTTGTAGATGGACTGCTCGCTCACCAGCCCGGTGTAGTGCCGCCGCCGGGCGGCTTCCTGGGCCTGGGCGATATGCCAGCCGGCAAAGTTGCTGCTGCCGGAATACAGGATCTTGCCCTGCTGCACTGCCACCTCGATAGCCTGCCAGATTTCATCCCACGGGGTGTCCCGGTCGATGTGGTGGAACTGGTAGATGTCGATGTAGTCCGTCTGCAGCCGCTTCAGGCTGGCGTCAAGCGCGCGGCGGATGTTCAGCGCGGAGAGCCTGGACTCGTTGGGCCGGTCCGTCATGGTGCCGTAAAGCTTGGTGGCCAGCACCGTGTGTTCGCGGCGCTCGCCGCCCTTGGCAAACCAGCGGCCGATGATTTCCTCGGTCCAGCCCCGGTGCCCGGCGCCGCCGTAGACATTGGCCGTGTCGAAGAAATTGATGCCGTTGTCATGGGCCGAGTCCATGATGCTGTGGGCATCCGCTTCCTCTGTCTGCGGGCCGAAGTTCATGGTGCCAAGGCAAAGGCGGGAAACTTTCAGGCCGGAGCGGCCAAGGTGGGTGTACTGCATTCTTGAATCCTTTCGGTGGCCGGGCCTGTCGAGACCCGTCTAAAGCTGCGTGAAGGAGGCGGCGGCGGGATCGGAACCGAGGCGCGCTCCCGACTCAAGGTCCGTGATGGCCGCAAGTTCATCCTCGGAAAGAGTGAGGGCTGCGGCGGCAAAGTTTTCCCGGATCCTGGCGGGCTGGCTGGACTTGGGGATGACGATGTTTCCGGCAGCCAGCTGCCAGGCGAGTACCACCTGGGCCGTGGTTGCGTTGTGCGCGCCGGCGATGCTGGTCACTGCGTTTCCGTTGAGGTCGGCGCCGCGTCCCAGCGGGCTGTAGGCTTCCACCGCGATGCCCAGTTTCCGGCACTTGTCGGCCAGTTCCGCCTGCTGGTAGCTGGGGTGCAGCTCGATCTGGTTTACGGCCGGGACAATCTCGGCAGACTCCAGCAGGTTGTCCAGGTGCCCGGCCAGGAAGTTGGAGACGCCGATGGCGCGGATCTGGTTGTTTTCGTACAGCCGTTCCATCTCCTTCCAGGCCTGCACGTACAGGTCCTGCGAGGGGACCGGCCAGTGGATGAGGTACAGGTCCACATAATCGAGGCCCAGTGCTTTGCGGCTGTTTTGGAATGCCTCCTGGGCGCGGTCCTGTTCGCCGTTCCGGAGCTTGGTGGTGACAAAAATGTCCTCGCGCGGAATGCCCGTGGCCGCGATCGCCGCTCCAACACCGGCCTCGTTGCGGTAGGCGGCGGCCGTGTCGATGTGGCGGTATCCGGCCTCGAAGGCGTCCTCGACGGTCCGCTGTGTTTCTTCCGGCGGTACCTGGAAAACACCGAAACCAAGCTGGGGGATCGTGACGCCGTTGTTCAGTGTCAGCTCTGACATGGGTGCTCCTTAGTGGTCCTGGTGCCTGCGCGGGCCGGCCTGTTAATGCGTGCGGTTGCTCGCTGCCGAGAAAGCGGTTTCTGTTGGCTCGGTATTGAGCCTATGCACTATTTGGCGTCATGTCAGCAGGAAAGGCTGATCCTGTTTTTCCTAGGACTGCCAGTCCTACCTTCGTTGTAGGAAGAGGCCTTGCGTGCCGGGCACAATGGACACCATGGGTCAAAGCGCCGAGTTTGGAAAATTCCTCAAGGCCATGCGGTCCCGGTTGAGCCCGGAAGACGCTGGAGCAGGTCCCACCACGGGTGCCCGCAGGGTTCCCGGCCTGCGGCGTGAGGAAGTGGCGCGGCTGGCTGGAGTCAGCACCGATTACTACGTCCGGCTGGAACAGGGCCGGAACATCCACCCCTCACGGACCGTGCTGGAGGCAGTGTCGCGGGCGCTCCGCCTGGACAGCAGCGAGCACGCACACATGGTGGACCTGCTGGAGAACTGCTCAAACGCTCCCCGCGCAGGCAGTCCGGCCGTGCAGGGGGTCCGGCCGGCACTGCGGCATCTCCTTGAGGCTGTGGGGGATGTACCGGCCATGGTGCTGGGACGGCGCAGTGACGTCCTGGCAGGCAACCGGATGGCCTTCCTCCTCTTCACGGATTTTTCGGCACTCCCGGCAAGCGAACGGAACCTCACCCGCTGGCTCGTCCTTGATCCGGCCGCCAAGGCGCTGTTCCGGGACTGGAAAACCGTGGCCGCGGAAGCTGCCGGTGCGCTTCGGCTTGATGTCGGGCGGCACCCGAACGACCCCCAGGCGAACCAGCTGGTGGGCGAGCTCGCGGTGAACAGCGAGCACTTCCGGCAGTGGTGGGCCGGGCACCGGGTGGCGACCAGGTCAGCCGGCACCGTCAGGCTGCACCACCCCGCGGTCGGCGACCTGGAACTGAACTTTGAAAACCTCGTCCTTCCGGACGACCCGGACCAGACGCTGCGGGTGTATTCCGCGCGGCCCGGATCGCCGTCGTCGGACGCGCTTGCGCTGCTGGGCAGCCTGGGCGCCGGCCCGGGGCCGGTGCAGGAGCGCGGCATTGCCAGCCCGGCCCCGGCTGTTGCCGAAAACGGCGAGGCACCCTGAGTGCGGCATCGCTGCTGTACATGTGTCCAGGCCGGGGCGGCAATTCTGGCCAGCCGCCCATTGGGGCGCAGGTGCCCTGTTCCTAGGCTGGAGAAACAAGTTTTTCGCCACCAAGGATGGTCTCAAAGATGAAACGCATCGCCCTGCTCAAGGAGCGCCAGGCTGGTAACGCCGGCACCGCCACGTCCACGGGTTCGCACTGCCCGGTGTCAGGCCTCTGGAGCCCGGACCGCGACCCCCACACCGTGCTGTCCTTCTTCGAAGGCCACGTGTTTCCCGCATTCGACGGCGTCCCCACCGTTTGGCGCCGACGTTCAGCCGGCGCGGTCCCGGCCCGCTAAGTCCCGCTTAAACCACAACTGACCCGCAGTAACGTCGCCAAAACATGATCGCGGCGTTACTGCGGGTCAGGTGGGTGCGGTTACTGGTCTTCGAGGCGGAAACCGAGCTTCATGGTGACCTGCCAGTCGGCGATTTTGCCCTCTTCCAAGTGGCCGCGGATTTCCTTCACCTCGAACCAGTCGAGGTTGCGGAGGGTCTGGGATGCTTTGGCGATGCCGTTGCGGACGGCCTCGTCCACTCCCTGGTCCGACGTGCCGACAATTTCAGAAATGCTGTACGTGTGGTTGGACAACTTCGCTCCTCGTGATCATCGTTGCTCCCGGTTGCGGGCCGTTCTTGAAGACTAGTAGGACTCCAAGAGCCTTGACCACCCTTTATGCCCCTCAAGTCAGCCACGTCCGTTCGGGGTCCAGTCGCCGAGGAAGGTTTCCCTGGTGAACCTGGCAGCCTCTTCGGGGCTCAGCTGGGGGTGGAACTCGTTGACATAGGCGCCGGGTCCGCTGTTGTTGAATTCGGCAAACCGGCCCTCGGTCCAGGAGTGGCCGCTCATGTCGGCCCACCCGCGGACGGCGATGTGGCTGCCGAGGACTGAATCCCGGATCACGGCCATGGGGTGGGCGTCCGTTCCCACAGCCCTGGAAGTGGCAACGGAACTGGTGGTCAGGGGAACGACAGCCCCGCCGGCGCCCTAACACTCCACGGCCGCCCGGGTTACTTCGCCTCGAGTACCAGGTTCTTAAGATCGTCCAGGGTCTGCTGCATGTGCGCGTCCATGGCCTCGCGCGAGCGCCCGGCATCACGGGACTCCAGCGCATCGGCGATGTTCTGGTGATGCCCGATGGCGTGTACCTGGATCTCGCGCACGGCTGACGTCTCGGTCCGCCTCTTTTCCAGGACCCGATGAAGCGGTTCGAAGAGAACGGCCACAAATACGTTCTCGGAGGAATGCAGGATCAGGTCGTGGAACGCGAGGTCCGCTTCCACGAAGGCGGCGACGTCGTTGACCTCGTGGGCGGCGCGCATGGCTGCCACGTGGCCGTAGAGAGTCTGGATATCCACGTCGCTGATGCGCCCCGCAGCGAGTTCGCACGCCCCTGTCTCCAGCATGCGGCGGAGCTCGATGAGCTGGACGGAAGCTTCCCCTTCGTTCTTGCCCTCGGAGGCTGCGCGCAGCACCGCCTCCAGCGAGGTCCATCGGTTAAGCGGGTTCACAAAGGTGCCGCGGCCGCGCTCGACGCTGAGGATCCGCTGTGCTTCAAGGGTTTTCATCGCCTCGCGGACGGTCATCCGGCTGACTTCGTGGGCGGCGCTGAGCTCGTGCTCGCCGGGAACAGTGGCACCGGGCGGGAATTCGCCCGCGATAATACGGTCCAGGAGCTCATCGGCCACCTGGCCCACCAGCGACTTCCTTGCCATGCTGCCCCCGTCAGTGCCTTTGCGGATATGTCGGACAAGTCTACTTGCGCGTCTTTATGTCCTGTGCCACACTGACATCCGAATGCAAGATGTCAGACATCTTACAGCTTCCCTTAGATCAGGATCCGCCGCCCGGATTCGTACACAACGGAGTGCATGTGACGCTTGAAACAGACGTCCTGGCCGCCTACCCGGCCGAGGTCCCGATTCCCGCCGAACTGGTGGCCGGTACGCTGGCCGCCTCCAACGCGGAGACGCCGCGTGTCCTGGTAGTGCTCGACGACGACCCCACCGGAACGCAGTCCGTGGCAGATCTGCCCGTGCTCACCCGCTGGGACGTAGAGGACTTCATCTGGGCCTTCGGCCAGTCCAAGCCCGCCGTCTATGTCCTGACCAACACCCGCAGCCTGGATCCGGCCGACGCCGCCGCCCGCAATGAAGAAGTGGTCCGCAACGCCCTCGCCGCTGCCGGATCGCCGGACATACTGCGGCTCGGCTTCGTCAGCCGGAGCGACTCCACCCTCCGCGGCCACTACCCTCTGGAACCGGACGTCATCGCCGCCACGGTCGAGGCCCTCAGTGGCGAAACCACCGACGGCGTGGTCCTGGTACCCGCGTTCCCCGACGCCGGCCGGGTCACCATTGGCGGTGTCCACTACATGCGCGGCACCGGCGACGCGGCCGGCACCCTCACCCCGGTGTCCGACACCGAGTTCGCCAAGGACGCCACCTTCGGCTTCACCACCTCCGTCATGGCCAATTACGTCGAAGAGAAGTCGCAGGGCCGGTTCGCGGCGGACTCGGTGATCGTCCTGGACCTCAACATCATCCGTGCAGGCGCCACTGCGGGCGACCCCGCCGGCAGCGCAGAGACCAGCGCCAACGCCATCGCCGACGCCATCCAGGGCGCCACCAATTCCACCCCGATCGTGGCTGACATTGTCACTGAAAATGACCTCCGCGCCCTGGCCCTGGGCCTTGAAGAGGCAGAGCGCCGCGGCAAAAAGCTTCTCTACCGTGTGGGCCCGCCCTTCGGCCGTGCCAGGATCGGACAGGAAATCCGCACCGAGCTGACCGGAGCCGAAGCCTACTCCGGCAACACCCCGTCCCAGGCCGGCGGCCTCATTGTGGTGGGATCGCATGTTGGGGTCACCTCCCGCCAGCTCAAAGCCCTGACAGAGCAGCACAGCGCTGCGCGCATCGTGGAGATCGACGTCGAAAAGCTGCTGGGCGACGAAACGGAGGCCGGCACCCACCTGGACCAGACAGTGGACACCGTGGTTGAAGCCCTCCACAGCGGTGACGTCATCGTCCACACCAGCCGCCTGCTCATCAAGACCGACGACCCCGCGGAAAGCCTGCGGATCGCGCGCACCGTTTCTGCCGCCGTCGTGGCCGTGGTGAACCGGACCCTCAAGACCTTCCCGCCCCGCTTCGTCATCGCCAAGGGCGGCATCACCTCCTCCGACGTGGCGGCCCACGGCCTGGAAATCCGCCACGCCATCGTCCGGGGCCCCATGCTCCCCGGCATCGTCTCCCTCTGGGAGCCGGTGGACGGCCCCGCGAAGGGCATTCCCTACATCGTGTTCGCCGGCAACGTGGGCGACGACCAGTCCCTCGCCGACGTCACCCGCAAGCTCAGCAACACCTTCCAGTAATTCAACGGAGAACACCATGACCAGCAACTACACCGTCACCGTCCTGGGCCTCGGCGCCATGGGACTGCCCATGGCCACCCGGCTGGCATCCCAGCTGACCGTGCACGGCTTCGACATCGCCGAACCCCGCCTGAAGCTCGCCGAAGAGGCCGGCATTGCCACCTTTGCCACTGCCCGTGAAGCCGCCAAGGGGGCTGACGCCGTCCTGCTCGCCGTCCGCAACGGTGAGCAGCTCAACGATGTCCTCTTCGGCGGGAACGGCGTGGCCTCCGTCCTGGAGCGCGGCGCCGTGGTCATCCTCGGCAGCACCGTGGGTACCGAAGCCATTCCGGCCACGGTGGAGAAGCTGGCCGAATACGGTGTGGAGCTGGTGGACGCCCCGTTGTCCGGCGGCCCCAAGCGCGCCGGCGAAGGCGACCTGCTGATCGTCGTGGGAGCTTCCCCCGCGGCCCGCGAAAAGGCGGCGCCCGCCCTTGAACTGCTCGCTTCCACCCTGAGCGTGGTGGGCGACAAGCCCGGCGACGGCCAGGCCCTCAAGACCGTCAACCAGCTCCTCTGCGGCGTCCACATTGCTGCCGCGGCAGAGGCCATGGCCCTGGCCGACGCGCTCGGACTGGACCAGGCCAAGACCCTCGCCGCCCTCGAAGCCGGTGCCGCCGGCTCGTTCATGCTCTCCAACCGCGGCCCCCGCATCCTTGAGGCCTACAACGAGGAAGGCGCCGAGGTCCTCAGCCGCCTGGACATCTTTGTCAAGGACATGGGCATCGTTGGCAAGGCCACCCGCGCGGCAGGACTGGCAGCTCCGGTTGCCGCTGCTGCCGAGCAGCTTTACCTCCTGGGCCAGGCCCAGGGCCTCGCTGCCGCTGATGACTCCGCCGTCATCAAGGTTGTTGCCCCCACCAAGCGCACCCAGTAGGAAACCCCCTCCCCCCAAAGCCGTACGACGGCGGCGGTCCCCCCTCCGCCGTCGTCGTACCCACCCAGCTCGCTAAAGTTAACTGGCGATGTCAAAGGAGACACACGATGAGCGCACTAGCTCTTTTGGCCATAGCAGTGGCGGGCGTCGCCCTGCTGCTCGTGGCCGTCATCAAGTTCAAAATCCCCGCTTTCCTGGCCCTGCTGGTGGTCAGCGTGGCAGTTGCCCTGGTGGCCGGCATCCCGCTGCCGGACGTCATCAAAACCGTTACTGAAGGCATGGGCGGAACCCTTGGATCCGTAGCCATCCTGGTTGGCCTGGGCGCCATGCTGGGCAAAATGATCGAAATTTCCGGCGGCGCACAGTCCCTCGCCGGCAAGTTCACCCAGCTGCTCGGCCCCCGCCGGGTCGTCGCCGCCTTGACCTCTGCAGCCTTCCTGCTGGCCATCCCGGTCTTCTTCGACGTCGGATTCATCATCCTCATCCCCATCATCTACGGATTTGCCAAAGCCGCCGGGGTCGACCCGGTCAAGATCGGCCTGCCCGTCGGCGCCATCATGCTGGCCATCCACGTTGTTGTCCCGCCGCACCCCGGCGTCGTAGGCGGCGCCGGAATCCTCGGCGCAGACATCGGCTGGACCACCATCATTGGCCTCGCCCTCTGTATTCCCGTGGGCGTGCTGGGCTACTTCGTTGCCCGCAGGCTCAACCGCCGCGACTTCACAATGCTGCCCGCCACCGCCGAACAGTTCCGCCTCTTCGGCACCGGCACGTCACAGGTCGAGCAGGAAACTGCCCAGGGCACATCCAGCGTTGCCGTCAAGAGCGAGGTCAAGACCGCTCCCAGCCCGGCCATGATCATCACCCTGATTGTCCTTCCGATCCTCATGATCATGGTGGGAACTGTGGGCGCTGTCATCCTGCCCAAGGACACCTTCGCTTCCCAGCTGGCCGCCTTCATCGGCGCCCCGCTGATTGCGCTGCTCACGGCATTGGGCCTGGCCTACTACTTCCTGGGCATCCGCCGCGGCTGGTCCTCCCAGCACACCGGTGAGGTCATGGACTCCGCGCTGGCTCCCACCGCGATCGTCATCCTGGTCACCGGCGCCGGCGGCGTTTTCGGCAAGGTGCTCACCGTATCCGGCATCGGCACGGCCCTCGCCGAAGGCCTGCAGGCTGCCGGCCTCCCCGTTATCGTGATGGCTTTCGTCCTCGCGGCCATCCTCCGTGCATCGCAGGGGTCCGCAACGGTGGCCATCATCACCACCTCCGGCCTGCTGGCAGCCTCCGTGGCGGACGGCGGTTTCTCACCCTTCCAGACGGCACTCATCCTGGTAGCCATCGGCTTCGGGGCGCTTGGCCTCAGCCACGTAAATGACTCCGGCTTCTGGATCGTGACCCGCTTCCTGGGCCTCTCCGTGGCCGACGGCCTGAAAACCTGGACCGTGCTCACCACGGTCCTGGGACTGGCAGGCTTCACGCTCACGTTCCTGGTCTGGATCCTTACCGGCGGACTTACCGTCTGATGCGCGCCCGCCTAAACCACCTGGTCACCTCCGCCCTGCAGCACGGCTCCGCAGTCCCCGCATTCACCTGTTACGACTTCACCACGGCCCTGGCCGTGGTGGGCGCGGCCGAGGAAGCCGGCCGCGGCGTGATCCTGCTGGTGGCCCCGAAGACCGCCGCCACCGCCAACGGGCTGCGGCTGATCGCAGCGCTCCGGGGCCTGGCGGACGCCGCCGGCGTTCCCGTCGTGGTGCAACTGGACCACGCCTCAGACCTGGAAGTGATGGCCGACGCCGTCACGGCAGGGGCGGACTCCGTCCTCGCGGACGGTTCGTCCCTTCCGTACGAGGACAACATTGCGCTGGTCGTTGCGGCACGCGCGTGGCTGGGTCCCGACGTCGTGCTTGAAGCGGAACTGGGCGGCCTGGCCGGCGATGAGGACCGCGCGTTCGGTGCCGACCAGTCCGGTGTTTCCGTGGCCGGCCGCGCAGGTGGAGGACTTTGTGTCCCGCACCGGCGCGGAACTGCTGGCCGTGGCGGTGGGCAACGTCCACGGCAAGTACTAAGGGCGAGCCCCAGTTGCGCTGGGACGTGCTGCAGGACATCGCGGTGCGGACCCACATTCCCCTGGTGCTGCACGGAGCCTCCGGCATCCCCGCGGAGGAACTGGTGAAGGCGGCGTCCATGAACGTGGGCAAGGTCAACTTCAACACCGAACTCCGCACCGGCGTACTGGCCACCCTGCAGGAGCAGTTGCCGTGGCACCGGACGGATGGCGAAAACCTGCAGGGGCTCCTTGGCCACTGGAACCGGTCCGCCACTGGATTCGCCACGGCGGCACTGGTGATGCTGTCCCGCTGACGCGTCACCCCAAACCGGGCAGGAGGGAGGCCAGGATCAAGCAATGATCCTGGCCTCCCTCCTTTTTGCATTCCTGGCTGTGCAGGGAGGCGGTGTTGTTTTGCCGTCCCCCCTTCTGCTGTCTGGGCATTGCCAGCGGGATGAAGTAGTGCCAGTGTCGAACCATGACCGAGAACACGATGTCCACCGAGGATAAGTTCACCGCCGACGTCACGCTGAGGCGCAACGACGCGCAACACCGCTACGAACTGCTGGTGGGCGGCAAACTTGCCGTCCAATCCTTCTACCAGGATTTGCCGGGCCACATAGACTTCACCCACACCGAAACCATGCAGGACTTCGAAGGCCGGGGCCTGGGCAAGGTACTGGCGCACTTCGCCCTGGATGACGTGGTGGCCACAGGCAAGCGCATTGTTCCGCACTGCCCGTTCATTGCCGGCTACCTGCGGAAGCATGAGGGGTACGAACAGTTCGTCGATTGGCCGGAGGGGTGAGATAAACCACGCCGCCGTTAGATTCCGGCCCCACCGGGTAATCCATCTGCAACGAGGCAGGCCGATGGCAGGCCGGGAAGGACAGTATGGCTCATCACGGGGAACTGTTCGATGTGGCGGTTATTGGCGGCGGACCGGCGGGGTTGAGTGCCGGCGTTGCCCTCTCCAGGGCCCTGCGGTCCGTGGTGGTGATCGACGCAGGGGAACAACGGAACCTGAAGGCCGAGGGGGTGCATGGGTTCCTCAGCCGGGAAGGGATGAGTCCGAAGGATCTGGTTGCCGCAGGCCGGGAGGAACTGGCGCGGTACGGCGGGACGGCTGTCCGTGGCTCGGTAACCTCAGCCAGCCGCGACGGTGAAAATTTCGTTCTCCGCCTCGATGACGGCTCCACCCGTACCGCACGTCGGCTGCTGATCGCCTCGGGCATTACCGATGAGCTGCCGGAACTTCCTGGGGTGTCGGAACGCTGGGGGCGGGACGTCCTCTACTGCCCTTATTGCCACGGCTGGGAAATCCGCAACCAGAGAGTCGGTCTCCTGGCATCGGACTCCCACTCCGTCCTGCAGGCACTGACCTTTCGGCAATGGAGCCCCGACGTCACCCTCTTCCTGAACGACTCACTGGTGCTCAGCCAAGGGGAGGAAGAACAGTTGCAGGCCCGGTCCGTCCATGTGGTGGAGGGCAGGGTCCAGGAACTGGACATCGCCAATGACAAGCTTGCAGGGGTAACGCTCGACGGCGGGCGCACCGTCCCGTTGGATGTGCTGGCAGTCAGTCCGGCCGCCGTCAGCAACGCAAATATCCTCCAGCGGCTCGGGCTGGAACCGTGCGGCCTGGAGGAGGGGGAGGGCACCCGCCTGGAAACGGATGATGCCGGCCTCACCTCCTGTCCTGGAGTGTGGGCTGCCGGCAATGCCACCGACGTCTCCGCCCAGGTGATGACGGCGGCGGCAGCCGGCCTCAAGGCCGCCGCCGCCATCAACGCGGACCTTGTGCTCTCCGATACGCGGCAGGCCGTAGAGGATGCCAGGGCCGACGCCGACAGGTTGTAGCGCTAGCCTGCTTAGCTGGCGAGGGACTGCCCGGCCACTGTTGCGCTGAAGGCGGGATCGTCGATGGTGAAACCGCAGGCACAGCGGTAGGTCACCACGCTTCCGGAGACGGCGCCTGCGCCGAGGGGAACTACCCCTGTCCCGTCCACATAGACTGGCTGCCCCAAGGGCAGTTCGTCAGGATCGATGCGCTGCATGGGCGCGCGGCAGTGCATGCGCGAATTCAGGGTGACCAGCAGCCCCATATCCACGGGCTCGGTGGTTCCGAAGGGAGCCATAGGTCCCTCTTCGCGTTCCCCAAACGCCGTCAACTGATCTTCGGTAGCGGTGGTCATGATGTTCATCCTTGGGCTTCTTCACGAAGCTGCCGGCGTTGGCAGCTCCGCCGCGAACTGCTTGCGGAGGTTCATTTGCCCCACAAGCAAAGCATGCTTACTAATTCCCCGACAAATCGAGGCGCGCGGAAGACCCCCGCGGCTGGCCGGTCACCTGTCGCCCAGCCCCTTGGCGGTGCCGCCGCTGCCAGTGAGCGCATGCCGGAACCGGCAGGCACAAGATGGTGGTGGGTATTGTGCGGCAGGGCGGTCCCGTCGGCCAGTCAATGACTTTCCTGACGCCTGACGAACCCCGGTTTCCGGTACTGGAAAAGAAATACAACACAAAAGTTTGATTAAAAGGGTCTCCTAAGTAAGGCTTACCTTTGCAATCCAGAAAAAACTGCTGACCGAAGGAAGACGAGTGTCGCTGATGCCCCGCCTTGACGAGCCACAAGTGGATGACCCGCACAATAGCGATGTCCGAACCCAACAGGAGCCGCCGGGGCAGGATTTCGGCTCGCGGGTGGAACTCGCGCTGGGGGCAACCAACCACCTCTTCAACGCCAGGAACTCACCCCGCTACGTTGCCCAGGTGCTGCAGGGGGTCACCGCAGTTGCCACCAAACTGGAACGGACCACCCGGCCCTTCACCGGCGTCGGCCCCTCAGAAATGCAGGCCCGCGTAGGTGCCGTTGACCTTGAAACACCCCTGCCGGACACGGCAGCGGCGCTGCAGGAACTCGAATCCGTCTACCTGCGGGACGCCATCTACTTCCACGACGCGAAGTACGCGGCACACCTTAACTGCCCCGTGGTGATCCCCGCCCTGGTGGGCGAGGCAATCCTGTCCGCCGTGAACTCCTCGCTGGACACCTGGGACCAGAGTGCCGGTGCCACCATGATCGAACGGCGCCTCATCGATTGGGCAGCAGAGCGGCTGCGCCTCGGTGACAACGCGGATGGCATCTTCACCTCCGGCGGCAGCCAATCCAACCTCCAGGCCCTGCTGATCGCGCGCAACCACGCCGTTGCCGGCCTGCGCAGGGATGCGGCCCGAAGCGGCCTCCGCCTCCCTGCGCTGTTGGACACGCTGCGGATTTTCACCTCCGAGGACAGCCACTTCAGCATCCAGAAGTCCGCCTCGATGCTGGGCCTGGGGTTCGACGCCGTCATCACCGTTCCCTGCACGCCTGACCACCGGATGGACCCGGCTGCACTGGCCGAGGCCATGGCCGGGGCGCGCGACGCCGGGCTGACGCCGATGGCAGTCGTTGCCACCGCCGGAACTACAGACTTTGGCGCAGTTGACCCGCTTGCCGGCCTCGCCGCCCTGGCCCGTGCCCACGGCGCCTGGTTCCACATTGACGCCGCATACGGCGGCGGGCTGATGGTTTCGGGACGCTACCGCCACCTTTTGGACGGAACACGGCTGGCGGACTCCGTTACCGTGGATTTCCATAAGACCTTCTTCCAGCCGGTCAGCTCCAGCGCCCTCCTGGTCCGCGAGTCCGCAATGCTGCGCCACATCACCTACTACGCCGACTACCTGAACCCGGAAAGCGCGGCGCTGGCCGACATCCCCAACCAGGTGGACAAGAGCATCCAGACCACCCGCCGGTTCGACGCGCTGAAGCTGTGGCTCACGCTGCGGATCATGGGGGCTGACGCCATCGGTGCACTGTTCGACGAGGCCATCGACCTTGCCGCGCGCGTTGGCTCGCTCCTGGCAGCGGACGACGACTTCGAACTGGCCGCCGCACCGCAGCTGAGCACCCTGGTGTTCCGCTACCGTCCGCGGCTCGCCGGCGGTGGCCGCCTTTCCGAGGACACCGCGGACGACCTGAACCCGGCCATCCGCGCAGCAGTCTTCGCCTCGGGCGAGGCAGTGGTTGCCGGTACAAAGGTAGGCGGACGGCACTACCTGAAGTTCACGCTCCTCAACGCTGAGGCCACGCTCGAGGACATCGCCGACATCATCGGGCTCCTGCGGGTTACCGGCGCCGGCCTGCTGCAGAGCGAGGCGTCCGCATGAGCCGCGTTTACGACTTCGCTGCCATCGGCGTCGGGCCCTTCAACCTGGGCCTCGCTGCCCTCGCCGAGCCGGTGGAGGGCGTGGACGGCATCTTCCTGGAACAGAGCGGGTCCTTTGACTGGCATCCCGGGATGATGCTGGAACCCGCCCACCTCCAGGTGCCCTTCATGGCGGACCTCGTCACCCTGGCGGACCCCACCTCGCCGTACTCCTTCCTGAACTTCCTGAAACAGACCGGGCGCCTGTACCGGTTCTACATCCGGGAGAACTTCTACCCCCTGCGGGCGGAGTACAACCAGTACTGCCAGTGGGTGGCCGGCCAGTTGCCTTCCGTCCGTTTTGGCACAGCTGTGCTGGATATAGCGCACGACGGCGGCGTGTACCGGCTGTCCGTCACCGGTCCGGAAGGTCCGGAGGTACTTCTGGCGCGGCGGCTGGTGCTGGGTACCGGCACTTCCCCATACATTCCGGAAGCCGCTGCAGGAATCGTTGCCGAGGCGGAGGCAGGGCGCGGGGGAGTGGTCTTTCACAACGCCGACTACCTGGCGCGAAAGGCCGAACTCCAGCAGCAGCGCAGCATCACTGTCCTGGGCAGCGGCCAAAGCGCGGCCGAGATCTACTACGAACTCCTGCAGGAAGCCGATACCTACGGCTACCAGCTGAACTGGGTCACCCGGTCCGGGCGGTTCTTCCCGCTGGAGTACACCAAGCTGACCCTTGAGATGACGTCGCCCGAGTACGTGGACTACTTCCATGGCCTCCCGCAGCACCAGCGCGACCATCTCAACAAGACGCAGAAGAACCTCTACAAGGGGATCAACTCCGATTTGATCGACGCCATCTACGACCTGCTCTACACCAAGAGCCTGTCCGGCATGGTGGACACGCAGCTGCTGACCCACTCGTCACTCGCGGAAGCGCACTGGGACCCCGCGGCCGGAATCCACATCCTGCACCTGCACCACCAGGAGCAGGGCACCTCCTACACCCTGGACAGCGAAGCGGTGGTCCTGGCCACGGGTTACAGCTACCGGGAGCCTGGCTTCCTGGCAGGGGTGCAGGAACGGATCTCGCGGGACAGCGCGGGACGGTTCGCGGTGGACCGCAACTACAGCACCAGTGTTGAACCCGGCGAGATTTTCGTCCAAAACGCCGAACTGCACACGCACGGCTTTGTCACTCCGGACCTGGGCATGGGCGCGTACCGCAACTCCTGCATCCTGCGTGAGATCGCCGGCCGGGAGGTGTACCCGGTGGAGCGCAGCATCGCGTTCCAACAGTTCGGCTCCCCGGCAGGCATCGGTGCGCCGCGGGGCTTGCCAGACATTGGGACTGCACCTGCCCTTGGGACAGCAGGCGTTGAACCAGGGGTGCCGGCATGAGGTTCACGTTCCGCTGCCTTGATGCCGAGGCCGATGCGCCGCTCCTGCACCGTTGGGTGACCCAGCCGTACGCCTCGTTCTGGGGAATGCTGTCCGCCAGCGTCGAGGACGTGGTGGAGGAGTATGCCAGGATCCAGGCCAGCGGACACCACCACGCGCTGTTGGGGCTCGACGGCGGCGTCCCCGCCTTCCTGATGGAGGAGTACCTTCCGGACTCCTCGCCGCTGGCGGCCGTGTATGCCGTCCAGCCCGGAGACGTGGGCATGCACCTGCTGGTGGCGCCGCCGTCGGAAGGCCCCGAGCCCGGTTACACAGCTGCTGTCATGGACGCCGTCCTGGCCCGCTTGTTCGCCAGGCCGCAGGTGCAACGCGTGGTGGTGGAACCGGATGCGCGGAACACCAAGATCCACGCCTTGAACGGGCGGCTCGGTTTCCAGCCCGCCGGCGTGGTCACCCTTCCGGACAAGGAGGCGCTGCTGAGCTTCTGCAGCCGCTCCGACTACCAGGCCGCCCGCGCGGCACTGGACACTCTTTCCACCCCCATCCCACAGGGAGCCTCACTGTGACCGTCCACCTCGATTCCGTACCCGCCCCCAGCGCGAACACTGCCACCCCGGCCGCACCCAATGCCGCACCCCACCTCGCTGCAGACCGGTGGGACAGGGCGAACCGGCACCTGCTCCGTAAAGCGCTCGCCGAGTTCTCGCATGAACGGATCATCACGCCGGAGCTGCTTCCCGAGGAACCGGTGGATGGCGTGACCGGCCGTTACCGACTCCGCAGTGACGACGGCTCCCATGAGTACCGCTTCTCCGCCACGGTCCTGGAGCTGGACCACTGGTCCATCGACCCGGACTCCATCCGGTGCTTCCAGGACGGCACCGAAGCGCCGCTGGACGTGCTCGGGTTCATCACGGTGTTCCACACCACCCTGGGGATCAACATCCAGATGCTCCCGGTCTACCTCGAAGAGATCAGCAGCACCCTGGCCAGCCATGCCTATAAACAGTGGGCCGGCCAGCCCTCAGCCGCCGAACTCGCGGCCGGGGTAACGGGCGGACGCGACATTGCCGCCGATTTCCAGGCCATTGAACGCAGCATGACAGAGGGCCACCCCTGTTTCGTGGCCAACAACGGGCGGCTGGGCTTCGGCATCAGCGATTACCACGCCTTTGCCCCCGAGACCGGCGCGCCGGTGCAGCTGGAGTGGATCGCCGTCCACCGAAGCCACGCCGTCTTTACCTCGACTGCGGGGCTGGACTACCGGGCGCACCTGGACGCCGAACTCGGCCCGCTGGCCGGGGACTTCACGAGCCAACTGCAGCTTCAGGGCCTGGACCCGGACCAGTATTTCTTTATGCCGGTCCACCCGTGGCAGTGGGAGAACAAGCTCACCGTCACGTTCGCGGCGGAAATCGCCCGCCGGCGCATTGTCTACCTGGGCGCGGGAACGGACACGTACCAGGCACAGCAGTCCATCCGCACGTTCTTCAACACCAGCGCTCCCGCCCGAAACTACGTCAAGACCGCCATGTCCGTGCTGAACATGGGCTTTATGCGCGGCCTGTCACCGCAGTACATGAAAGCCACGCCGGCCATCAACGACTGGCTGCGGAAGCTGATCGAGGATGACGGCGCCCTGCAGCGGCGCGGGTTCACCATGATCGGTGAGATCGCTGCCCTCGGCTACCACAACGGGTACTACGAGGCAGGGTCGGCCAACGGTTCGCCCTACCGGAAGATGCTTTCTGCCCTGTGGCGGGAGAGCCCCCTGCCCCTGCTGAAGGACGGGCAGCAGCTAACCACCATGGCCTCGCTCCTGCACGTTGATTCGGCAGGCAAACCGATGGTGTCGGCACTGATCGAGCGTTCCGGACTGGCCCCCGCGGACTGGCTGCGCCGGTACTTCGAGGCCTACCTGGTTCCACTGGTGCACTGCCTTTACCAGTACGAACTGGCCTTCATGCCGCACGGCGAGAACGTCATCCTGGTCCTCGAAGACGGCGTCCCCGTCCGCGCCATCATGAAGGACATCGCCGAGGAGATCGTGGTGATGGGGGACCGGCTGGACCTGCCTGAGGAGGTGTCCCGGATCCAGGCGGCCATCCCGGACGGCGAAAAGGTGCTGGCCATCTTCACGGACATCTTCGACTGCATCTTCCGTTTCCTGGCAGCACTCCTGGAGGAGGACGGAAAGCTCGGCCAGGAGGACTTCTGGCGGACCGCAGCAGCTGCCGTGAAGGACTACCAGGGGGAACATCCGGACCTTGCCGACCAGTTCACCCGCCACGACCTGTTCGCCGCGGACTTCGAGCTGTCCTGCCTGAACCGGCTCCAGTTGCGCAACAACCAGCAGATGCTGGACCTCGCGGATCCCTCGGGCGGGCTGCAGATGGCGGGGCGCCTGGCCAACCCGTTGGCGGGGTTCGGCGGGATGCCGGATACCGGGCGGTAAGACCGGCGAAGAGCCGGGGCTGGATAGGCTTGCAGCATGACGCCAAACTCCTCCGGAACAACCGCACTCATTACCGGGGCCAGCGCGGGCCTGGGCGCCGAGTTCGCGCGCCAGCTCGCCGCCCGGGGCGCCAACCTGGTGCTGGTGGCACGAAACAAGGCCCGCCTCGAAGAAACGGCGGCGGGCCTGGAACGGCGCTACGGAATCACCGCTGAGGTGCTTCCCGCGGACCTGACGGACGACGCGGGTGTGGCCGCCGTCGTCGGACGCCTGTCCGATGTCCAGCGGCCGGTGGGCATCCTGGTCAACAACGCCGGGATCGGCCTGCTGCACAACTTCGAGGACAATCCCATCTCGGAGGAGAAAAAGCACCTGAAGCTGCACGGGGAAACGGCCATGGTGCTCACGCATGCGGCCCTCAAGGGCATGCTGGCACGCGGTGAAGGCCGGATCATCAATGTGGCAAGCATCGCCGCGTTCCTGCCACGCGGCACGTACTCGGCGGCGAAGGCATGGCTGGTGAGCTTCAGCCGCTGGGCCAACCTCGCCTACCGCAAAAAGGGCATCAGGGTCACGGCGGTCTGCCCCGGCTTCACCCATACGGAATTCCACGACCGGATGGGCATGGATAAGTCGGTGGCTCCATCGTGGGCCTGGCTGCGCGCCGAACGCGTAGTGCGGGAGGGCCTGGCCGACAACGAACGCGGGCGCGCCGTATCCATCCCTTCCAAGCGGTACAAGGTGGTGGCAGCCGTTGCGCGGGTGGCGCCGGCGAAACTAGTGGCGGGGCCCCCTCGGACGGCCAAATAAAGGGGCACGCCCAAAGAAGGGTCCCCGGCCAAGGAGTGCGGCCGGGGTACGTGACCCTGACCGCCGCACGGCCACCACCACCAGGATCCCCACCAGCGCCCCCACCAGCGTCTCCACGCCGCGCTCCAGGATCAGGACCACCGGGTCGGTGGGGGCGGCGAGTTGGGTTATCAGCAGGATGACCGGCGTGAACGACACCATGGCCAGGCCGTAGTGGCGGGTCATGAACAGTTCGGTAGTGAACTGGAAAAGGATCACCAGGAGAGCCAGCAGGACGGCCTGCTGCCCGGGGAACACCCCCGCCAGCCACCATGGTCCGGGCAGAATGACGACGGCGGTGACCGCCAATCCCAGGAACGTCCCCACGATGCGGTGGATGCCGCGGCGGACGCTGCTGGGGAGGTCCGCTCCGGCCAACGGCACGGCAGCTGCCGCCATTGCCCAATGCGGGTGGCCGCTGCCGCTCAGGACGCCCAGGGAGCCCGCGGCCCCTACCGCCAGCACATACCTGGCAGCGTGCACCAACAGTTCCCGCCGGCCGGCCGCGCGGTGCGGTTTTTTTTCGGCGCCGCGATGCCGGGAACGCCGGCGCAGCCAGCCGCTGAAGCCCACCGCCAGGGAGAACACAGCTGAACCTGTGGCGATCAGCATGGCGATATACCAGGGAACTGCCGTGGGTACGGATGCGCAGGCACCCAGGGCGAGGATTCCGAAAAACGGGCCGTTTGGCTTGAGCCGCACCCGGTCCGCATACACGGATCCCACACCGGCCAGTACGGCTTCGACTGCCACCAGCCACCAGGAATGGAGATGGTTGACGGACAGGAACAGGCCCACCGCAACTCCGCCCAGGAGCACAACGGCGGCCTGGGCCTGGTGGCGTAGCCGCAGCTGATGCTGCTCCGAGCGGCCGTACATTCCAGTCAGCGCGCCAAAGACGGCGTAGATGATGAGGTCTGTCCGGCCGGCAGCCAGAAGCAGCATTGAAGGGACAGCGACGCCCACGGCGACCCGGAGCGCGGCGAGATGGTCATTGGTGGCAGGTTCCAGCCGGTGGAGTGCGCGCACCTGGGAGAGGACGCGTTTCATGCCGCACCACCCTTTGCTGTTCCCGTTTCCGCTCGGCCTTTGGAAGCTATCACCGGTCCGGGGCGACGGTCATATCGGCCGGAGCCGCGGGACATGGAACGTCATTGTGACCGGCACAGCTAAGGCCCGTACTGCATGGTTTCCCCCAAGGAAACACGCAGGACGGGCCTGGAAAGCGGGGACTACAGGACGTGCCCCGGCTGCTGCCGGACGGCTATACGCCGGCCGGCACCTTTTCGGTCCCGCGGGCGTCTGTGACGTCCTGGGTGTCGAAGGGCATTTCGTCCAGGTCGATCAGCGGATTGTCGTCCTGGGTTGCCACCAGTTCCCTTGCTTCCGCCTGGGTATCAACGCTGGGCATGGAGCCCGGAAGCGGGCGCTGCGCTGATTCCTTCAGGAAGTAGATGGCGATGGCACCAGCCAGGGAAGTTCCCATCAGGTAGTAGGCGGGCATCATGTCGTTCCCGGTTGCACTGATCATTGCGGCAACGATGAAGGGTGTGGTTCCGCCGAAGATCGCCACTGAGAAGTTGTAGGCGATGCCCATTGCACCGTAGCGGCTGGACGTGGGGAACTGGGCCGGAAGTGCGGATGCCAGGTTGGCCACGTAGAAGGTCACCGGGAAGGCGATCAGTGCGAGGCCGGCAAGGGTGGACCAGATGTCACCGATGCCGATCAGCAGGAAGGCCGGGGTCGCCAGGACCACAGTGCTCAGGGCACCGATCCAGAGGACTGGCCTGCGGCCGATCCGGTCGGACAGCTTGCCGGCCAGCGGAATGCAGAGGCTCATGACCACCAGCACGGGAATAGTCAGCAGGGTGCCGTGCACTTCGTCGTAGCCCTTGGATTCGGTGAGGTACGTCGGCATGTAGGAGGTGAGGGCGTAGCCGGCCGTGTTGGCGGCGGCCACCAGAATCATGGCCACGATGATTGAGCGCCAGTAGGCCTTGACGATGCCCACCGGGCCCTTTGCCGCTGCCTCGTCGGACGCGGCGGCGTTTTTGGCGATGTCCTCCTGGGCATCCAGGGTGGCCTGGAATTGGGGCGATTCCTCGATCCTGCTCCGGAAATAGACGGCAATCAGGCCCAGCGGACCGGCCACCAGGAACGGAATCCGCCAGCCCCATTCCTCCATGGCAGCCTGTCCCATGGTGAGTTGAAGGGCCGAGACCAAGGCGGCGCCCAGGGCGAAGCCCAGGTAACTGCCCATATCCAGGAAGCTGGCCAGGAAGCCCCGGCGCCTGTCCGGCGCGTACTCGCTGACGAAGGTGGTGGCACCGGCGTATTCCCCACCTGTGGAAAAACCCTGGACGATTTTCAGCAGCACCAGCAGGGCGGCCGCCCACAACCCAATCTGGGCGTAGCCGGGCAGGAGCCCGATGGCGAACGTGCTCGCTGCCATCAGCATGAGGGTGGCGGCCAGGATCTTCTGCCGGCCCATCGTGTCGCCCATCCAGCCGAAGATCACTCCGCCAAGGGGGCGGGCGATGAACGTCGCGGCGAAGGTGCCGAGGAGGAACAGGGTCTGCGTCGTAGGGTCCGATTCCGGCAGGAAGACCGGCCCCATGGTGGTGATGAGGTAGCCGAAGACACCGACGTCGTACCATTCCATCGTGTTGCCCACGATGGTGCCGCCGAGTGCTTTCTTCAGCATCGGCTGGTTCACGACGTTGACGTCGGATTCCTTAAGCCGGCGGCGTGGCAGCCGCCTGGGCTTTTTGGCAGCCGTGGCAGCTGCCTGGTCTGTTCCGCTGGCGTTCCTGGCGCCTGGTGGAGAATCGGTCATGCTTCGGTCTGTGGGCATTTGGGCAACTCCTGGGGAGGTCATTTGCTTGCGACTTGTAGCTGCCCCGCTCCGGGCAGGCCTTCAATTTTACGGGAAACCCATGGTGCCAAGGCCCGGAATGGCGTAGGCTCGACCTTTTTGGGGTTGTTTGAGGGCTCTCTTTCCGAGCTGTTTTCCCGTCTTTTCCCGCGCTATTACTGGGATGTGAACGACTGGAGGGCATCGGTACCGAATATTTTCCAGTGGACGGCATTGTGGACTTATTTTCCCGGGTGACCAGCGTCCGAATGTGACCGCCCCCACGCCGCTGCCGCAGTCAATCCCGCCGTTCGATCAAGCGCCATCGATGCCCCGGCTGAAGTGCCGCCGTCGGACTCTTCAGGACCCCCGGCCAGGGGGTTCACAGGTGGCTGCCCGCTGCCTATGGTTGAGCCATGGAAAACCGTAATTCCCATATCAAACCTGAGGTGGCGGACCACCTGGCGGCGGCGATGAACGCTCCGGACCTGCCGGGCCCGGCTGTGAACGGCGTGACCGGTATGCCCCGGCAGAACACCTGGCCGGATGGCAACGGAAAGCGGCGCCACCCGAAGGAACGCGGATCCGGCAACGGCAGGATGGGCCACGAAGCCGCAGTGACGGCCGTGCACCGTACCAGCCGGCCGCAGATGCCGCACTCATCCTAGGAACGGACCTGTTCCAGGGCACGCCTCCTATTCGAGGACAAGGCCTGGCAACCCGAGGTACGGTGTCGCCAGGCCTTTTTCGTGTCCCCGGCGTATCTCCATGCCGCCGGACCGGTTCACGCCTCGCGCACAACCTCCGAGGGGTCCTTGTCCAGCCGCCAACCACGCCATACGGGATGCCGCAGCCGCCCGGGCCCGGTCCACTCGCTGTACGTCACTTCGCCCACGAGCTCCGGCTCTATCCAATGGGCATCGGCGGCGTCGGGGCGGGGGACGTCGTGGAACGGTGAGTTTTTCCTGCCGAGGCGCTCCACCGTCTGCCGGAGTTCGCTGAGTTCCCGTGTGCTGAACCCGCTGCCCACCCGGCCCAGGTACTGCAGTTTGTCGCCGTCGGGGACGCCCACCAGCAGGGAACCAACGGTGTCCTGGCGGCCGCCTTTGCCGGGCCGCCAGCCACCCACCACCACTTCCTGGGTCTGCTCGATTTTGAGCTTGATCCAGGTGCGGGTCCGCTGCCCGCTCACATAGCGGCTGTCCGTGCGCTTGGCCATCACGCCTTCGAGGCCCAGTTCCCGCGCGCTCTCCAGGATGTGCTCAACGCGGTCGTCCAGCACCAGGGACAGATCGACGGGGCAGTCAGAGGGGCGGAAGAACTGCTCCAGCCGCTGGCGCCGCTTGCTGAGCGGCAGGCGCCGGAGGTCCGTCCCGCCGTCGTACAACAGGTCGAAAAGCACCAACCGGACCGGAATGGCTGTGCGGGCCCTTGCGACGTCGGCCGGGCGGGTGAGCTTCATCCGCCCCTGCAGCAGTCCAAAGTCCGGCCTGCCGCCGGGCCCGACGGCGATGATCTCACCGTCGGCAACGAACGGCTGCCCAGGCCAGCACCCACGGTCCGTCAGTTCCGGGTAGGTCCGGGTGACGTCGTTGCCGTTGCGACTGAAAATCCTCACGGTGGATTCATCTGCGACCATGATGGCCCGCACCCCGTCCCACTTGAGCTCAAACTGCCAGTTGCTGCCTTGCAGATCAGCTGCGTCGCCGGCCGTGGCCATCATGGGTCCGAAATCCTCGGGTGGGACCGGGGAAGCAGCCGACGCCTCGACCGGTGATTCCTCTTCCGGCTCCTCGTGGTGCGGCTCCGCTGCCGGCGCTTCCTTGGGCTCCTCCTCTTTGGGAGACTCTTCCTTTCGCCCGGCGGGCGGTGGCGCATGCCGCCGCCGCCCGTGCTTGGGGTCCGTATCCATCAGGTGGATGAGCCACTGCCCCTCGGCATCCCTGCCCTGCCCGCGGCCCGTGTGGATCAGCGCGAACTTTTTGGTCCCGCCCAGCCCTCCGCCTTCCGACCCCGTCAACGTGACGATGACCTCCCGGCCGTTGATCCACTTGTGCAGCTCGTAGGTGCCGGTATCCCAGATGCTCATCTCGCCCGCCCCATACTCGCCCTTGGGGATGGTTCCCTGGAATGTGAGGTAGTCCATCGGGTGGTCCTCGGTCTGGACGGCAAGGTGGTTCTTGCCGCCGGATTCCGGGACGCCCTTGGGCAGCGCCCAGGACACCAGGACGCCCTCGTGCTCCAGTCGAAGGTCGAAGTGGAGCCGGCTGGCATGGTGCTCCTGGATGACGAACGCGTCCTCGCTGCCGGCCGCGCCGCTGAACGGTTCCGGTGTGGCCCCGGGATCGCGCATGGAACGGTACTTTGCCAGGCGGGGGTTCGTGTCCTGTCCTTCCCCTCCCTGTGCCCTCACGTCGTCGGCCGGATGACCGGAAGCCTGGACGAGGGCGGCGAACGGGTCCTTGCCGCCCTGCACCCGCCGCATGACCTCGTGGTAGTCCAGGTGTTTAAGGCGCGGCGAGCTGATCTCCCGCCAGGTCCTCGGCGCGGCCACCATGGGGGTGGGACGGCCACGCAGCGAGTACGGCACAATAGTGGTCTTCGCGGCGTTGTTCTGGCTCCAGTCCACCAGCACCTTGCCCCTGCGGAGGGTCTTTTTCATGTCGCTGACTGCCAGGACCGGGTGGTCCGCTTCGAGCGCGCGGGCCAGCTCCCGGGCAAAAGCGGAGATCTGGTCCGAAGTCTGGCTCCGGTCCAGGGCAGCGTACAGGTGGATACCCTTGCTGCCGCTGGTCACCGGCACCGGGTCCAGGCCCACGTCCTGGAGGATGGTGCGGGCCAGGAGTGCCACCTCCACGCATTCCTCAATACCCGCACCTTCACCGGGGTCCAGGTCAAGGACCAGCCGGTCCGGGTTCAGCTGGTTCCCGTGCGAATCCACCTGCCACTGCGGAACGTGGATTTCCAGTGAATTGATCTGGCCGAACCAGGTCAGGGTGGCGGGGTCGTTCACCATTGGGTAGTGGATGGTGCGGTCCTTGTGGGTGATGGCGGCCCGCGGGAGCCAGCCCGGCGCGGAGTCCTCGAGGTTCTTCTGGAAAAACACCTCTCCGGGTTTATCCGCCGTTCCCACGCCGTTCACCCACCGCTTCCTGGTGGCAGGCCTGTCGGCCGCGGCAGGGATCAGGACGTGCGCCACGGCGGCGTAGTAGGCCAGGACGTCGGCCTTGGTGGTGCCGGTCTCCGGATAGATGATTTTGTCCAGGTTGGTGAGGTTCAGCTCACGGCCGGCGACGCGGACACGCTCCTTACCGGCGGCCATGGGGCTTCACCTCCGGGGCTGCTTGATGTTCACTTGAGGGATGAGAGCCATCTGGAAAGGTGCCATCGCGTTCGGCCTGGTCAACGTGCCCGTGAAGGTCTACAGCGCCACTGAAGATCATGACATCAGTCTGCACCAGGTTCACAACGCCGACGGCGGCAGGATCCGTTACCAGCGCCGTTGCGAGGTCTGCAGCCAGGTCATCGACTACTCGGATATCGAGAAGGCCTACGAGGAAGATGGCCGGACGGTGATCCTGTCCAAGGATGAGCTCAAGTCCATTCCGGCGGAGAACAGCCACGAAATTGAGGTGGTGCAGTTCGTTCCGTCCGAACAGCTTGAACCCATGATGTTCGAGAAGAGCTACTACCTGGAGCCGGACTCTAAGTCGCCCAAGGCCTACGTATTGCTGCGGCGGGCCCTTGAGGACACGGACCGGGTGGCTATTGTCCAGTTCGCACTCCGTGAGAAGACGCGGCTGGGCGCCCTGCGGATCAAGGACGACGTGCTGGTCCTGCAGTCCCTCCTCTGGCCGGACGAGGTGCGTGAAGCGAATTTCCCTGCTTTGGACACGTCCGTCAAGATCTCTTCCCAGGAGCGGGAGATGTCTGCGGCGCTGGTGGAGTCCATGGCGGCGGACTTCGATCCGGTCTCCTTCACGGACGATTACCAGGTCCAGCTGCGCCAGCTGATAGACGCCAAACTGGAGCAGGGCGATGCCCTGGACACCGAGGCAACCTTTGGCGCGGAGGAAGGCGAGGGCGGCAAGGGCGACGTCATCGACTTGATGGAGGCGCTAAAGCGGAGCCTGGACCGGAAACGCGGGGGCGCATCAGCTGCCGCATCGGATGATGAGTCTGGGGAGGAAGAAGCAGACAGCGGGGACGGGGCAGCGAAGCCCGCCCGCAGGACATCGGGAACCAGGACATCCGGAACAAAGACAGCGGCTGCCAAAGACGAGACAAAGTCCACCGGGTCTAAGACCGCGGCCAAGTCCGCAACTGCCAAATCCGGAACCGCCAAGTCCACCACTGCCAAGTCCGCGGATACGAAATCCAGCGCCGCGAAGTCGACGGCGACGAAGTCAACCGGGACAAAGACAGCCGCAAAGACAACAGGTGCCAAGGCCGCGGCGAGCAAGGGCACGGCCGAACCTGCAGCGAAGTCGAGCACCAGCAGGGCGCGCAAGCCGGCTTGATCCAAGCGGTATTCTTCCTGTCGGCGCCTCTCCTCTGCAGGCGTGCATTCTTTACAGCCAGGGAATCTTTACAGCGGGACAAAGCGCGCCCACAATGAGTCGCATCGCAGCCTCCGCTGTGCCAACAGCGTGCTGACACCTGAACGGCCAGTAAAAGGAGCGCGGACCATGAACGATCAGACCGATACGGTTGAGGCCGACCGGGCGCTGAAACAGAAGCACCGGGCCATGTGGGCGTCGGGAGACTATCCGGCGCTGGCCAGTGAGATGCTCCCCGAGCTGGGAGCCATTCTGGTGGAAGCATCCGGCGTCAACAGCCGCCACCGGGTGCTGGACGTTGCTTCGGGTGCCGGAAACGCAGCCATACCGGCCGCCATGATGGGCGCCCGCGTGGTGGCAAGCGACCTCACCCCTGAGCTTTTCGAAGCAGGCCGCCGCGAGGCAGCGGACCGGGGCGTCAGCCTGGAATGGCAGGAAGGCGACGCCGAGGCCTTGCCTTTCGGCGATAACGAGTTCGATGTGGTGATGTCCTGCCTCGGCGTCATGTTTGCGCCCCACCATCAGGCCGCCGCCGACGAACTGATCCGCGTCTGCAAGCCCGGTGGCACCATTGGCCTGCTGAGCTGGACGCCGGAGGGGTTCATCGGCAAAATGTTTACCACCATGAAGCCGTTCGCCCCGCCGCCCCCGCCGGGTGCCCAGCCGGCACCGCTGTGGGGGAGCGAGGACCACGTCCTGGAACTGCTGGGGGACAGGGTTACCGGGGCAAAGGCGCGCAAGCAGACCCTGGCTGTCCGAAGCTTCCATCAGCCCGCCGATTTTGTCCGGTATTTCAAGTCCCACTACGGCCCCACCATCTCTATCTACAAGTACATCGGGGAGGACACGGACAAAGTGAAGGCACTTGACGAGGCGCTCACGGACCTCGCCGAATCCTTTGGAGACGCCCACGGCGATACAGCGTTCCAGATGCAGTGGGAGTACCTGCTGTTCACGGCGAAGAAGGTTGGGTAACGCCGGGAAAGTACGTGCCAACGTCCTCGTGGTCGAACCGCGGCGAGCGGGGCCGGGTTTAACAGCGGCGGCCGCCGTCGGGCGCATTCCCCTGGGGGAACATGCCCGACGGCGGCCGCCGGCACGCTGCTGTCGAAACGACGTGCTGCTACTCGGCGTCGTGGTCCGTTTCCAGGATCTGGACCAGGTGGTTCAGCGCATTGTCAGCGCCGTCGCCCTCGGCGCGGAGGACTACAACGTCGCCGTGGGAGGCGCCCAGGCTCATGAGGGAAAGGATGCTGGCAGCATCCATGGCCTCATCAGCGGGCTCGCCTTCACGGGCGATGGTGATGTCCAGGTCGTATTCTCCTGCTGCCTCGGCAAAGATGGCGGCGGGGCGGGCGTGCAGGCCCACGCGGCTGGCGACGGTTGCGGTGCGTTCTGGCATTTTTGCTCCTTTTGTCTTCCGGCGGTGCCGGATAGCTAGTGGGGTAAGTCAGGTCAGACCGTTGCGGGAACGGTCTCCACCGTATCAACGGTCTTCTTGGCTGCCCAGCGCTTGAGGGCCACAACGACCAGGGCGCTGACGATGGTTCCGGCGATGATCGAGAGCACGAACATCAGCAGGTTGCCGATGGCGAAGAACACGAAGATGCCGCCGTGGGGCGCCTGGGACGTGACGCCGAAGGCCATGCTCAGTGCACCGGTGAGGGCACCGCCCACCATGCTGGCCGGGATGACCCGCAGCGGGTCGGCTGCGGCGAACGGGATGGCGCCTTCGGAAATGAAGGACGCGCCCAGCAGCCAGGCTGCCTTGCCGTTTTCACGTTCGGCCAGGCTGAAGAGCTTCTTGTCCAGGACGGTTGCCAGGGCCATCGCCAGCGGCGGAACCATGCCGGCTGCCATGACGGTCGCCATGATCTGCCACGGGGCCTGGTTGGTGGCGCTGCCGGCGCTGAGGCCGGCCACGGCGAAGGCGTAGGCAACCTTGTTGACCGGGCCGCCGAGGTCGAAGCACATCATGAGGCCCAGGATGATGCCCAGGACGACAGCGGAGGCGCCGGTCATGCCGGAGAGCCAATCATTGAGTGCTGCGGTGAGGCCGGCGATGGGTCCGCCAAGAACCAGGAACATCAGGCCCGAGGCGAAGATGGAGGCAAGCAGCGGGATGATGACAACCGGCATCAGGCCGCGGAGCCAGCGGGGGACAGCCCAGGTTCCAATCAGGTGGGCCATGTAACCGGCCAGCAGGCCGCCCACGATGCCGCCGAGGAAGCCGGCACCCATGAATCCGGCTACGGCACCGGCCACAAAACCGGGGGCGATGCCAGGGCGGTCCGCGATGGCGTAGGCGATGTAGCCGGCCAATGCGGGGACCAGGAAGCCCATGGACAAGGCGCCGATCTTGAACAGCACCGCGCCGAGGTAGATGGCGAGGCCGCCCTCGGGAAGGTTACCGAAGTTGTTCTCCACAACCACGGTGTCCGCAACATCGGTGATGTCGTAGCCACCGAGCAGGAAGCCGAGGGCAATCAACAGGCCACCACCGGCCACGAACGGAATCATGTAGCTGACACCGGTGAGCAGGGCCCTCTTCAGCTTCTGGCCGATGTGCTCGCCCTTTTCCCTATCCGCGGTCTCGGCCTGCTCCTCAGCGCCGAAATGCGGAACCCGGCGTGCGTTCGGGTTGTCAGCCGCGGCGAGAGCCTCCTCGACCATCTTGGCGGGCTCGTCGATGCCGCGCTTCACGGGGGCATTGATCACGGGCTTGCCGGCAAAACGCTCCTTGCCGCGCACGTCCACGTCCACCGCGAAGATCACGGCGTCAGCCGCAGCGATAACTGCCGGGTCCAGCGGCTTGGCGCCGGAGGAACCCTGCGTTTCCACCTGCAGGTCCACGCCGGCTTCCTGGGCAGCGGCCACCAGCGAGTCCGCTGCCATGTAGGTGTGGGCGATGCCGGTGGGGCACGCGGTGACAGCCACGAGGCGCTTGGGGCCGGAGGAACCAGCCGCTGCACTTGCGCCCGCACCTTCCACTGCCGAAGCGCCGGACTGGCCGGAAGTGTTCAGGGTTCCCGGAGTTCCATCTGCCGGGGCTGCGGCAGCGTGGGCGGGCTTGTCCGCGAGTGCACCGTCCACCAGTTCCACAATTTCCTCCCGGGAGGAAGCGTTGCGCAGGGCTGCGGTGAAGTCCTTTTTGATGAGGGAGCGGGCCAGCTTGGAGAGCAGCTTCAGGTGCGCCTGGTCTGCTCCGTCCGGCGCTGCGATGAAGAAGATCAGGTCAGCGGGGCCATCCTTCGCACCGAAGTCCACCTTCGGGTTGAGCCGGGCCATGGCCAGGGTGGGCTCCGTGACTGCAGCTGAACGGCAGTGCGGAATGGCGATGCCGCCGGGGATGCCGGTTGCAGTCTTCTGCTCCCGGGCATAGGCATCGGCGAAGAGGCCTTCGACTTCTGATGCGCGTCCGGTGGCAGCTACTTTGCTTGCCAGGTGCCGGATCACCGTCTCAGGGGAGTTGCCCAGGTTCTGGTCGAGCTCGACCAGTTCCGTGGTGATGAGCTGGGTCACTGTCAATCCTTTCGAAGGGCCGTGATGGTAACGGCATCCGGGGTGGTTTGGTGGACTGCCGGGACAGTGGAACCCGGCAGGGAGGCGGCGGCGGCACCGTGGGCCACCGCCTGACGAAGGCAATCGGCCGGGGCGGCGCCCTGGCCGTGGGCGAGCAGATACCCGGCCAGCGCGGAGTCGCCCGCGCCCACCGTACTGACCGCGGCGACCGGCGGATGCGTGGCCAGCCACGCGCCGTCGGCCGTTACCAGGACAGCTCCCTTGGATCCGAGAGTTGCCAGCACAGCACCCACACCCGCACGAACGACGGCGGCAGCCGCTGCCGCTGCAGCCGCCGGGTCCGCTTCCAGTTCGTCAGCGGTGGCCGGGGCAAATCCGGCCGCAGTGGCCAGTTCTGCCAGTTCTTCGGCATTGGGCTTAAGGAGGTCCGGCATGCCGGCCGCGCCGCCCGTGAGGGCGGCGGCGAGAGGCTGTCCGGACGAGTCGACGGCGATGCGCGGGGCGGCGCCGTCGGCGGAAGAACGCAGGCGCTGGGCCACCGTTGCGTAAAAGTCTGCGGGGAAGCCCGGCGGCAGGGAGCCGGCCAGGACAACCCAGCTGGCGCCGCGTGAACTTTCCAGGAGCAGTTTGATCAGGGCGTCCTGCTGGTCCTCGTCCAGCACGGGCCCGGGCTCGTTGATCTTGGTGGTGACGCCACCGGGCTCGGTGAGGGCAACGTTGGTACGCAGTGGCTCGTCGATCGGCAGGGAGACGAACGGCACTGCACTTGCCCTCAGGCCGGTCAGGACCGGATCGCTGTCAGCCCCGGGGAGGACCGCCACGGATTCCAGGCCGGAGGCCACCAGGGCACGGGAGACATTGACGCCCTTGCCGCCGGATTCCTGGCTGACGGAGACGGCACGCTGTACTTCGCCGCGTTCCAGGGGGCCGGGCAGGGCAACGGTGCGGTCCAGGCTGGGATTGGCCGTGAACGTGACAATCATGCGATCACCACGTCGACGCCGGCCTCTTCCAGAGCGGCCGCGAGTTCAGGTCCGGGTTCACTGTCTGTAATCAAGGTGTCCAGATCTTTCAGGGAGGCGAACTGGACCAGGGTTTCCGTGTCCAGCTTGGAGGAATCGGCCAGCACCACAATGCGGCGTGCCGAATGGACGAAGGCTGCCTTGACGGCGGCTTCTTCAGGATCGGGGGTGCTGAGGCCAAAGCTGGCGTGGATGCCGTTGGTACCCACGAATGCGATGTCCGGGCGGATTCTTGACGCGGCGTCCACAGTGGACTGTCCGACGGCTACCTGAGTGATCCCACGGACGCGGCCGCCAAGGATTTGCAGGGCAATCCCCGGAATACTGGAGAGCTTCCCGGCGATGGGCACGGCATGGGTGATTGCCACCAGTTCGGGCCGCTGCCCGTTTGAGTCGGAAGGTTCGACGGCGGAGCGGCGGGAAAGCATGTCCGCCAGCACCTCGGTGGTGGTGCCGCCGTCGATCAGGACGCTGCCGGGAGAGTTTCGGGGTATGAGGGCCAGCGCGGCTTCGGCGATCCGGACCTTCTGGTCAGGATTTTGGATGGCGCGCTCGTTGATGCTTTCCTCGGTAGTGCTGAACCGGTCGGCCGCCACCGCCCCGCCGTGGACGCGGCGGACGGTCCCTGCGCTTTCGAGGGTGGCGAGATCCCTGCGGACAGTCTCGGTGGTGATGCGGAAGCGCTCGGCCAGGAGGGTCACGCTGACCCGGCCGCTGCCGGCAACAAGCTCGGCAATCTTTTGCTGGCGCTCCTCGGCGAACACGTACCCTCCGTTGCGTAGGTCATAAGGGGAAAGCCATGCCAGCCGGCCACTGCTGATGCGAGCAGGTTTGGCGTGACTGGCATCACATGATGTTGAGTTACTTGACTTTATCTTTGATTCTGTTGGTTTGTCAATGGAAACCCACATGAAACAAAACTCGCCTGTCCAGAGGTGCGAGATGGTTGCCGGTTTCTCGGCAGGATGTGCGAGGGGGCCTGTAGGTTGGCGCAAGCGAAAGCCGGGCCGGACCACGGGGGTCCGGCCCGGCTTTTCGGGCTCCTGGGCACCTCGTGCCCCTTCATGCTGCCGGTGCTGTCTCGGCGTTCCGGTCAGGCTAGATTCCGCCGTCACTGCTTTCGTTGCGGGTGATGCGCTCGCCCGTGTTGGGATCCACTACCGAGCGGGATTCGCTGACCCGGCGGCTGCGCCCCGGTGAAGCGAGGATGAGGGAAGCGATGAGGCCGATGACGCCGACGGCCATCAGGATGTAGCCGATGAGGACCTGGTCTACTGCCGGGATCAAGCCTGGAGCAACCGCCCAGGCGAGGATGGCGCCGAGGGCGATAAGGAAAATGGAGGATCCGATTCTCATGTGTTGCTCCTTCTGGTCGAGGATGGGCGTTGTCTTAGCCCTGATGGATACTAAGCATGCTGTCCGTTAGTCGCCACGCTACAGCTCCCGCGGGTCCTGATCAACGCTCAGCCACGTCCCGGCGCGTTTCAGATGCGTAACGGTCGTGAAGGGAGGGGCTGTTGTAGTTTTCTGTATAACCCCGTAACCCGCGCGCTCAACTTCGGGCATGTCCCGGCTGACTAGGCTGGTTCGATGGAAACAGTTGTGTGGTCCAAGCCGGAGGACCAGCGCGCCGGTACTCCTTTACTCGTCATGATGCACGGCTACGGCACGGACGAGTCCCGCATGGTCCGCCTGTTCAACTACCTTCCTTCCGAGTTCACCTTTGCCTCGCTGAGGGCGCCGATGGTTATTGGCGACCACTACGGCTGGTTCCTGCTGGACTATTTCCTGGCCAACGATTTCGCCGACGTCATCACGGTCACCAGCAAGGTCCATGGCTGGATCAGCTCGGTGAGGGATCAGCACACAAGCGTCAGCCTGATGGGCTATTCCCAAGGCATGGCGATGGCGAGCACTCTCCTGCGGCTGCATCCCCAGGATTACAGGGCGGTGGTGGGGCTGTCCGGCTTCGTCCTGAGCAACGAGCTCCTGGCGTTCACCGACTCGTTCGACACGAAGCCCCCGTTCTTCTGGGGGCGGGACAAGGCGGACCTGGTCATCAATGACGATGCCATTGCCTACACCGCCGACTGGCTCGAGAAAAACACGCTCCTGACAGCCCGGACCTATCCCGGCATGGGGCACGCCATGTCCAAGGCGGAGATGGTGGATGTCAGCGCGTTCCTGCGCCACTACGTCCTGGGGTGAAGTCCCGGAATGGAGTTCCTGCCCTATGGCGGAAACCCATTTCAGGTGAGAGTTTCGTCACAGCCCGGTGCCGGTTGCCCGATGAAAAAACAGTTGTCAGCTAAATTTGTAAGCGCTTACACTCGTGTTCGGCCGTACTAGCGCGGCGCTGAACTGGGCGGACGAGGAGGCCAGTGCGATGCAGTCAGAGTACTGCGCCCAAAAAGCGCGCCCTCGCCGCAGAGATGCTGCCCCCTGGCGGGTGCCGGCCGGCCTGCTGTACTGTGCGTCCATTTGTTCCACAGCGCTAACAGGCACATCATGGGAAGTAGCATCTGGATCAGCAAGGCCCCCGCACGCCGCAGCGTATTTCGCCGGCAGCCGGCCGCCGCACTTGCAGGTCACCCGGGCACCGAAGCCAAACACTTACCAAAGCATCCCGCTTCGCGGCTGCCTGCCGTCTGAAAGGACAACGTACTGCTGATGACTGTATCGTCTGCAACCGAAACCGCCGCCTGGACCGGTGCCTCTGCCATCCTGTTCGACCTGGATGGCGTGCTTACCCCCACGGCAACCGTACATGAGCAGGCCTGGCAGGAACTGTTTGAGGGCTACCTTGCCTCGCAGCCGCAGGTCCCCGGCTACACCGAAAGCGACTACTTTGACCACATCGACGGAAAGCCCCGCTTCGACGGTGTCCGCGACTTCCTGGCGTCCAGGGGAATCGTGCTTCCCGAAGGTCCCTTGGACGATGACCCCGCCAATGTCACGGTCCAGGGCCTGGGCAACCGGAAGAACATTATCTTCAACGACATCGTCAGCGCGGGCGTTGAACCGTTCGAGGGCTCAGTGCATTTCCTCCAGGCCGTGCTGGAACGCGGACTGAAGGTCGCCGTCGTCTCTTCCTCCAGGAACGCCCCGGCAGTCCTGAAGGCTGCCGGACTCAGCCACCACTTCGCCGTAGTGGTTGATGGCGTGGTGGCTGCCAGGGAAGGCCTTCCCGGAAAACCAAGCCCGGCCACCTACGACTATGCCGCCCACCTGCTGGAGCTGCCCAGCGGGGAGTGCGTGGTGGTGGAAGACGCAGTGTCGGGTGTGCAGGCAGGCCAGGCAGGATCGTTCCATTCCGTTATCGGGGTGGACCGCGGCGCCGGACGGCAGACACTCCTGGACGCCGGGGCAACCCTGGTAGTGAACGACCTCCAGGAATTGCTTCCCTAAGCCGCCTGCCGCTTTCCCTGCCGCCTTCCCCCGGGCGGCACTGCTGCCACCCCCGGCAGCGCCAATCCAAGTACCCCACCCCCTACGAATACCCTGTGCCGGCCCTGCCGGTTGTACAGCACACGCCAAAGGACCCCAACACCATGGCTATCATCACCGCGGACCGCGAACGGTTCCCTAACACCCCCTGGCAGCTCGTGGAAACACGCCATGAACCGGGTGACGCCGGAACGTTGGAGACGCTCTTTTCCCTGGGCAACGGACATTTGGGCATCCGCGGTGCCCACTGGGCTGCTGCGGACTCGGACCTTCCGGGCAGCTTCATCAACGGCCTGCACGAGATCTGGGACATTAAGCATGCCGAGAATGCGTTCGGGTTCGCCCGGACGGGCCAGCGCATCCTGTACATTCCCGATGCCAACAACTTCACCTTGATCATCGACGGCGAGGCCATGACCCTGGCCGCATCCGAGGTGCTGGACTACCGCCGGACCGTTGATTTCGCCACCGGAGTTTACGAGTGCCGGATCACCTGGCAGTGCCGTTCCGGCGCCGTGGTGACCACCACGGAACGAAGGGCCCTGGGATTCGCTTCCCGTGGCAGCCTGGGGATTTCGCTGCATGTGGCAACCGACCGTGACGTGTCGCTGGACGTAACCTCCTCGGTCATCAACCGGCAGGACCAGCCGGTGGAGGACCACTCCGTGCATGATCCGCGCCGCGCCGGCCGACACGCCGGACGTGTGCTGCTGCCTCTGCGGCTCGACGGCGGTGACGGCTCGCTTCGCCTCGCGTGGGAAGCCGCCGAGTCCAAGCAGCGGGTAGGCATTGCGGTGGACCACTGGATCTCGGCCGGCTACCAGCCTTTTGAAACGCAGGTGGACCAGGACGACAGCAACGTCCGCTACGTCCTGGTTGTTAGCGCTGACGTACCGTTCACGCTGGAGAAAAGCGTCAGTTATGCGGCGGGACCGGCAATCCAGGATCCCGCAGCCGATGCTGCAGCCGTGGCCGAAGCAGGCCTGCGGTCTGTCCGGGAAATTTTTGCCGAAAGCGAAGCGCACTACCGCGACTACTGGGCCACCTCGGACATTGTGGTTAACGGCGGCAACCCGGAGCTGCAGCAGGCCATCCGGTGGAACCTGTTCCAGCTCGCCCAGGCAACGGCCCAGGCCGGCGTGGCCGGCATCCCCGCCAAGGGCGTAACCGGCTCCGGCTACGAGGGCCACTACTTCTGGGACCAGGAGGTGTACCTCCTGCCATACATGACCTACACCAACCCGGAGGGTGCCCGCCAGGTCCTGGAATTCCGCCACCGCATACTGCCGGAGGCCAAGATCCGGGCCAAGGAGCTGAGCGTGGACGGCGCGCTGTTCCCGTGGCGCACCATTAACGGGCTGGAGGCCAGCGCGTACTACGCAGCCGGCACCGCGCAGTTCCACATTGCGGCTGCCATCGCGTTCGCCGCCAACCGGTACCTGTGGGCCACCGGAGACACCGCCTTCCGCGACGGGATGGGCGCCGAGTTGCTGATCGAAACGGCACGCATGTGGATCTCGCTGGGCTTCTTCGGCAAGGACGGGCTCTTCCACATCCACGGTGTCACCGGGCCGGACGAGTACACCGCCGTGGTCAACGACAACCTTTACACCAACGTCATGGCCCGCTTCAACCTCCGGGCCGCTGCCGCCCTGGAGCATGCCGGCGTCACCCAGGAAGAGCGGCAGCTGTGGGAGGCTGCCGCCGGCCGGATGCAGTTGCCGTTCGACGACCGCATGCAGGTGCATTCCCAGGACAACGACTTCATGACCCTGGAACCCTGGGACTGGACCACACCCCGCTCGAAGTACCCGCTGCTGCTGCATTTCCACCCGCTGGTGATTTACCGCCACCAGGTCCTCAAGCAGGCGGACACTGTCCTGGCGATGTTCCTGCAGTGGCAGGACTTCACGGCTGAGGAAAAACAGCGGGCCTTCGACTTCTACGATCCCATCACCACGGGCGATTCCACCCTGTCCGCGTGCGTGCAGGGCATCATGGCCGCCGAGGTGGGCTACTCGAAGGAAGCGCTGGAGCACTTCACCAACGCCGTGTTCATCGACCTTGATGACACCCACGGCAACACGATCGACGGCGTCCACATCGCCTCCACGGGTGGGGTGTGGAGTTCGCTGGTCTGCGGCTTTGCCGGCCTGCGGGACCAGGGGCCTGTACCGTACTTCGATCCGCGGCTGCCCGGCGAGTGGGATGGGCTGACCTTCCATCTGAAGATCCGGGGCCGGCTGCTGCTGGTGCAGCTGTCTAAAGACTCCATCACCCTGACCGTCCAGGACGGTGAAGCCCTCGAGGTGGATGTCCGGGGCCAGGTGCTCTCAGTTGGCAGCGACCCTGTCCAGGTGGTACTTGAGCCCGTGGCCGAGCCGGAGCCCACCGTCTTCCCGAGCGGACTTCCGACGGCGAGCATCCCGGTGGTGCGCGGCAACAGCTGAGCGCCGGCCTGCCGCGTTACCTTCCTGCCGCCGTCGTCCGTTCCATCTCAGGTGACCGGTCGAGGGGGTGGGCCAGTTCGTCGTCGGGCATGCGTGCCACGGCCATGGCCACAACCGCCATGATGGGGCACACGCCGCCCGCCACCAGGAAGATCAGCCAGATGGGCAGCACCTCCGCCGCGGGGCCGGCCAGCGCCATGGACACGGGCATCAGGGCCAGCGAGACGAAGAAATCCAGGCTGGAGATCCGGCCCAGCAGGTGCGGTGGAACCCGCCGCTGGAGCAGCGTGCCCCAGATGACCATCCCCACACTGCCGGTGGCCCCGAAGATAAAGACTGCCGCGGCAATCGCCCAGAAGCTGTCCATGATGCCGACGGCGGCCAGCGGCAGGCTGCCGGCGCCCCAGGACACCATCATCACCGTAAGGTAGCGCCGCGGCAGCCGGAGCGATGCCGTGGCCAGGGAACCCATCGCAGCGCCCACGCCCATCACGGCCAGAAGGAAGCCGAACATGCGGGAGTCGCCGCCGAGCTGGTCCCGGACCACGAACGGCAACAGGACCTCGATGGGACCAATCAGGAACAGCACCGAGATGCACGCCCAGATCAGGGTCCACAGCAGCCACGGCGTGCGTACGGTGTAGCGGACGCCTTCGCGAAGGTCCTGGATAAACGTCGACTTGCTGCGTGCGCCACCGCCTGCAGATTCCCCGTATTCCGCGCCGTTGACCGGTGCCTCCAGCGCGTGCTGGCCGAGGAAGTTGAGCACAATAAACGCCAGGAGGTGGCACAGCGCCACCGCGGTGACGGCATGCGACGGCGAGAGTGCCGCCACCAGGATGCCGGCGATGGCAGGGCCGGCTGCCTGCTGCAGGACCGGACGCATGGACCCTTCCATGCCGTTGGCCGCCAGCAGGTCCTCCGCGGGGAGGATGCGCGGCAGGATGGCCGAGTAGGCCGGGAAGAAGAAGGCAGCCCCCACACCCAGCACGAAGGCACCTGCCGCCAGGTGCCACAGCTGCAGCCACCCTGTCATCGCCAGTGCGCTGATGGCCGCGATGACTGCAAGGTTGGCACCTTCAACCGCGATGATCAGCCTGCGCTGCGGCACCCGGTCAGCAGCGATCCCGCCGGCCAGGACGAACGCCACCAGGCCTACGCTGCCGGCGGCCGCCACCATGGAAAGCTCCAGGGGGCCGCCGCCCAGGTGGATCACCTGGTAGACCATGGCCACGGCCCACATGCCTGAACCGAATATGGAGATGGCAAGCGCTGCGATCAGTACCCGGTACTCGCGGTGGGCAAAGGGGCGCAGGGCTTTGGGGGCGGGCATAAGGGTAAGTCTAGGCTTTGGAGCATCACCGGGGGAGCGCCCGCAGCCCCTTTCCGGTGCCGCTCGCCCTGCAGGTCCGCCTAGCCGGCGAGGAGGGTGCTGGCTTCCTGGCGGGTGGTGCCGGAGTCCTGGATGCCGTCGGCGATGTGGGCGAGTTCGGCGGGGATGTCGCGGCCTTTTTTGCGCATTGCGGTGGCCCAGAGCCGGCCGGCGCGGTAGGAGGAGCGGACCAGGGGCCCGGACATGACGCCGAGGAAGCCGATCTCTTCGGCTTCGTGCTGGAGGTCAACGAATTCCTGGGGTTTGACCCAGCGGTCCACGGGCAGGTGCCGTTCGGACGGGCGCAGGTACTGGGTGATGGTGATCAGGTCGCAGCCGGCGGTGTGCAGGTCGCGGAGGGCTTCGGAGATTTCCCCGCGGGTTTCGCCCATGCCCAGGATCAGGTTGGACTTGGTGACCATGCCCAGGTCCCGGCCCTGGGTGATGACGTCCAGGGAGCGTTCGTAGCGGAACGCCGGACGGATGCGCTTGAAGATCCTTGGCACGGTCTCGACGTTGTGGGCGAACACCTCGGGCCTGGAGTCGCAGATCGCGGCGATGTGTTCGGGTTTGCCGGAGAAGTCCGGGATGAGCAGTTCCACCCCGGTGCCGGGGTTCAGTTCGTGGATCTTGCGGACCGTTTCGGCGTAGAGCCAGACGCCTTCGTCTTCCAGGTCGTCCCGGGCCACGCCGGTGACGGTGGCGTAGCGCAGCTGCATGGCCTGGACCGAGCGGGCCACCTTGGTGGGTTCGAACCTGTCCACGGGGGAGGGTTTGCCGGTGTCGATCTGGCAGAAGTCGCAGCGGCGGGTGCATTCGGAGCCGCCGATCAGGAAGGTGGCTTCCTTGTCTTCCCAGCATTCGAAGATGTTGGGGCAGCCGGCCTCTTCACAGACGGTGTGCAGGCCTTCCTTTTTCACCAGGTTCTTCAGCCCGACGAACTCCGGGCCCATCTGGACCTTGGCCTTGATCCAGTCCGGCTTCCGCTCCACCGGGGTGGCCGCGTTGCGCTGCTCAATCCGCAGCATCTTCCGGCCTTCAGGTGCCAATGTCATGGTTGTTGTCCTTTGTTCGTGCGGGGTTGTCGCCCGGGGCCGGCGGTCCGGGTTGCATCGGGCGGACGGTGGTCAGCATGCGACGACGTTGACGGCGAGGCCGCCCATGGCGGTTTCCTTGTATTTGGAGCTCATGTCCTTGCCGGTTTCGCGCATGGTGATGATGACCTCATCGAGGGACACCCGGTGCGAGCCGTCGCCCCAGAGCGCCATTTTCGCGGCGTTGATCGCTTTCGCGGCGGCGATCGCGTTCCGTTCGATGCACGGGACCTGGACCAGCCCGCCGATCGGATCACACGTCAGGCCCAGGTTGTGTTCCATCGCGATTTCCGCGGCGTTCTCCACCTGCGCCGGGGTCCCGCCCATCACCTCGGCCAGGCCCGCGGCGGCCATCGACGACGCCGAGCCGACCTCGCCCTGGCAGCCCACCTCGGCCCCGGAGATCGAGGCCTGTTCCTTGTACAGCACCCCGACCGCGCCCGCGGCCAGCAGGAACTTCACCACCACATCATCCCGGTCCTGCTGCGTGGCTTGGTCCATCCCCGGCGCGAAATGCAGCGCGTAAAACAGCACCGCCGGAATGATCCCCGCCGCACCGTTCGTCGGCGCGGTCACCACCCGGCCGCCGGAGGCGTTCTCCTCGTTCACCGCCAGGGCGATCAGGTTAACCCATTCCTGCCAGTACTTCTGTTCATAGAAATCCCCGTCCTGGCTTTCACCGCCGGGCCGCGCACTTTCCTTCTTCAGCCGGTCATACCAGTCCGGGGCACGACGGCGGACCTTCAGCCCGCCCGGCAACACACCCTCACGCTTCAGCGACGTGGCCACGCAGGCCTCCATCACCGAGTAGATGTGCAACAAACCTTCCCGGATTTCCTCCGGGGTACGGCTGTCCTCCTCGTTGACCCGCATCACCTCACTGATGCCCAGCCCGGTGTTCCGGCAATGCTCCAGCAACTCCGCGGCGGTCCGGAACGGCAGCGGCAGCTCCTTCTTGGACTCATCCAGTTCCTGCTGCGCCGCGTCCTCCTCGCCCTCCCGGACAATGAACCCGCCGCCCACCGAGAAGAACGTCGCCGTATGCAGCACCTCACCCCCGGCGCCGGTGACGGTGAACGTCATCCCGTTGGTATGCCGCGGCAGGATGGTCAACGGCCGCAACACCATATCCTTCACCCCATACGGCAACGGCACAGCCCCGGCCAGCCGCAGCGTCCCGGTCTCGGCGATCGCGGCCAGCCGGGCCTCGACCTCATCGGGCAGGATCAGCTCCGGATGAAACCCCTCCAACCCCAGCAAAACCGCGGTCATCGTCCCGTGCCCGTGCCCCGTGGCCGCGAGCGACCCGTACAGGTCCACCCGCAACCCCGCCACCTCCGCCAGGACCCCGGAAGCCTTCAACTCCTCCGCGAACACAGCAGCAGCCCGCATCGGCCCCACAGTATGGGAACTCGAAGGCCCGATTCCGATGGAAAAGAGGTCGAAGACTCCAACAGCCATGACAAAAATCCTTACTAGAGGTTGGTGCTGCCGGGTTTCGACGGGCTCCACCGGTGGTTGAGCCCGTCGAATCCAGGTCAGCTAAGTGGTGCGACGCCCGGGTAGAGCGGGTGGGCTTTGGCAAGTGCCTCAACGCGGTTCCGCAGCCCGGAAAGGTCCGTGCCGGCGTCGGCCATTAAAGCCTCGGCGATGATGTTCGCGACCTCTGCGAAGGCTTCTTCACCGAAGCCACGGGTGGCCAGGGCGGGGGTGCCGATGCGTAGGCCGGAGGTGACCATGGGCGGGCGCGGGTCGAAGGGTACGGCGTTGCGGTTGACCGTGATGTCGATCGCGGCGAGCCGGTCCTCGGCCTGCTGCCCGTCCAGTTCGCAGTTCCGAAGGTCCACCAGGACCAGGTGCACGTCCGTGCCGCCCGAAATGACGTTGATGCCCTTGGCTGTGACATCCGGCCGGACCAGGCGGTCGGCCAGGATCCGGGCCCCGGCCAGGACGCGCTGCTGGCGTTCCTTGAACTCGGCGGACGCCGCGATCTTGAAGGCAACCGCCTTGCCGGCGATGACGTGCTCCAGCGGCCCGCCCTGCTGGCCCGGGAACACCGCTGAGTTGATCTTCTTGGCGACGTCGGCGTCGTTGGACAGGATGATCCCGCCACGCGGACCGGCGAGGGTCTTGTGCGTGGTGGACGTTGTTACATGGGCGTGCGGCACCGGTGAGGGGTGCAAACCGGCGGCCACGAGTCCCGCAAAGTGGGCCATGTCCACCATCAGGTAGGCACCCACCGAGTCGGCAATCCGGCGGAATTCGGCGAAGTCCAGTTGACGCGCGTAAGCGGACCAGCCGGCCACAATCAGCTGCGGCTTGTGCTCCTGGGCCAGGCGCTCCACTTCGGCCATATCAATGGTGTGCGTGTCTTCGCGGACCTGGTAGGGGACCACGTTGTACAGCTTGCCGGAGAAGTTGATTTTCATCCCGTGCGTGAGGTGCCCGCCGTGGGCCAGGTTCAGGCCCATGATGGTGTCGCCCGGTTTGATCAGCGCGTGCATGACGGACGCGTTCGCCTGGGCGCCGGAGTGCGGCTGGACATTCGCGAACTCCGCCCCGAACAGGGCCTTCAGACGGTCGATCGCCAACTGCTCGATCACGTCCACGTGCTCGCAGCCGCCGTAGTAGCGCTTGCCCGGGTAACCCTCGGCGTACTTGTTGGTCAGCACCGATCCCTGGGCCTGCATTACTGCCACGGCAGTGTGGTTCTCGGACGCGATCATCTCCAGGCCGTCGCGTTGGCGGCCCAGTTCGTCGTCGATCTTCGCCGCGATCTCAGGATCCAGCGCGGCGAGCGTGGCGTTCAGGCTGCCTGACTCCACCTGCTGGAACGCAACGGTTCCGGCTGCGGTCCCGGCGCTCACAGCTCGCCGCCGTTTGCCGCCGCGTACTCTTCAGCAGACATGAGGGGGCCTTCTTCGGTGATGGCCACTTTGAAGAGCCAACCGGCACCATACGGGTCGCTGTTGATCAGGGCGGGGTCCGAGACCACGCCGTCGTTGATCTCGGTGACCTCGCCGGTGACCGGGGCGTACAGGTCGGAGACGGACTTGGTGGATTCCACCTCGCCGCAGGTTTCGCCGGCCGTCACGGTGGAGCCGACCTCGGGCAGGTCCACGTACACAATGTCGCCCAGGGCCTCGGCGGCCACGGCCGAGATGCCGATCCCAGCGGGCCCGGATCCGTCAGCAGCAACCCATTCGTGCTCAGCGGAGTACTTCAGTTCAGCTACAACTTTAGCCATGTGTATTTCCTTTACTTTGATGAAAAGTGAGAGAGCGTTGGCGCAAAGCCCGTGAAAGGTGAGAGAGCGTCCGAACCGGATCTCGGTATTTACTTGGCGCGCTTGTAGAACGGCAGCTCAACAACCTCGAAGCGTTCAGGTTTGCCGCGGAGGTCTATATCGAGGACGGTTCCGGGGGAAGCGAATTCGACGGCGACATAGGCCATGGCCACCGGGTAGCCGAGTGTCGGGCTGGGCTGGCCGGAGGTGACTTCGCCGACCAGGGTGCCGTCCCTGAGGACGGGGTAGTGGGCTCGGGCGGCGCGGCGGCCCATGCCCTTGAGCCCCACGAGCTTCTGGCCGATGGTCGAGCCAAACCCGGCAGCCTTGATTGCCGCCAGCGCCTCCCTGCCCACGAACTCGCTTTCCTTTGCCAGCGAAACAACGCGTCCCAGGCCCGCGGCGTAGGCGTTGACATGGCGGGACAGTTCGTTGCCGTACAGCGGCATGCCCGCTTCGAGGCGGAGCGAGTCGCGGGCTGCAAGACCAGCCGGAATCAGGCCGGCGGCTTCCCCTGCCTCCAGCAGCGCCTCCCAAAGCCCTGCCGCGTCCAGGTTGCCGATGTAGATCTCGAACCCGTCCTCTCCCGTGTAGCCGGTGCGGGCCAGGAGGAGATCCTGGACGCCACCGTTGACGCTGATCCCCACCTCTACGGCAGCGTAGTAATTGAGCTCCGTCACCAAAGCGTGTTGGTGGGACGGGATGAGCTTCAGGAGGATGGCTTCTGCCATGGGTCCCTGGACGGCGATCAGTGAGGTGTCGGCGGAGGCGTCCTGGACCTCGACGTCGAAGTCCGCGGCACGTCCCACTAGCGCGGCAGCCACAGCCTTGGCGTTGCCGGCATTCGGAACCACGAGGTACCTGTCCACGCCTTCCTCCGGGGACGGGCGGCGGTAGGTGATGAGGTCGTCGATGATGCCGCCGTCGGAGTCGCAGATCAGCGAGTACTTGGCCTTGCCCACCGCAACTGAGGACAGTTTGCCGGTCAGGGCGTAGTCCAGGAAGGCGGCTGCATCCGGGCCGGTCACCCAGACTTCGCCCATGTGGGAGAGGTCGAACAGGCCGGCACGATTGCGGACGGCGTGGTGTTCGGCGAGCTCTGAATCGTATTTGAGCGGCATCTGCCAGCCGCCGAAATCCGTGAAGGATGCACCGGCTTTTTTGTGCTGCTCGTACAGGGCAGTGTACTTCTCGGTCATGGCGTAAGTCCTTAGTTTTCGAAGTCTTCGAGGGGAGGGCAGGAGCAGATGAGGTTGCGGTCCCCGGCTGCACCGTCGATCCGGCCTACGGGCGGGAAGTACTTGTCCTGTCGAAGTGAGGAGACAGGGAAGGCGGCCTGCTCGCGCGGGTAGGCGCGGTCCCAGTCAGAAGTCACGACGGCGGCTGCCGTGTGCGGTGCGTTGCGCAGCGGAGAGTCCACCAGGGTGAAGTCGCCTGCTGCGACCTGGTCGATCTCGGCGCGGATGGTGATCATGGCTTCGATGAAGCGGTCCATCTCGGCGAGGTCCTCGGACTCGGTGGGTTCCACCATCAGCGTCCCGGCAACCGGGAACGCGAGCGTGGGGGCATGGAAACCAAAGTCGATCAGCCGCTTGGCCACGTCCTCGGCAGTGACCCCGGTCCTGGTGGTGAGTTCACGCAGGTCCAGGATGCACTCGTGCGCCACGAGACCGCCTTCACCGGTGTACAGAACCGGGAAGAACTCGTTCAGGCGGGACGCGACGTAGTTGGCCGCCAGCAGCGCCGACTTTGTCGCTTCGGTCAGGCCCTCGCCACCCATCAGCTTCACGTAGGCCCAGGAAATCGGAAGCACACCAGCGGAACCGTAGCGGGACGCGGAGATGGCAACGCCGTGCCCGGGCTCGTGTGCGGCCTTGTTCGCGTCGCCCGGCATGAAGGGGGCCAGGTGGGCCTTGGCTGCAACCGGTCCGACGCCGGGTCCGCCGCCGCCGTGCGGGATGCAGAAGGTCTTGTGCAAATTCAGGTGGGACACATCGCCGCCGAACTTGCCCGGCTGCGCCAGGCCGACAAGCGCGTTCAGATTGGCGCCGTCAACATACACCTGTCCCCCGGCGGCATGGACCGCGTCGCAGACTTCGCGGACGTCCGCGTCGTACACACCATGCGTGGAGGGGTAGGTGATCATGATCGCGGAGAGGACATCCTTGTGCGCCTCAATCTTGGCGTACAGGTCGGTGTGGTCGATCGTTCCGTCTGACGCCGTGGCCACCACAACCACCTTCATGCCGGCCAGGACCGCGGACGCCGCGTTGGTGCCGTGCGCCGAGGCCGGAATCAGGCACACATTGCGCTGGGCATCGCCGCGGGAGTGGTGGTAGCCGCGGATGGCCAGCAACCCCGCCAGCTCGCCCTGGGACCCGGCGTTGGGCTGGATGGACACCTGGTCATACCCGGTGATCTCGGCAAGGTCGTCTTCCAGCCCGGAAATCAGTTCGCGCCAGCCCTCGGTCTGGGAGTCCGGGGCGAACGGGTGGATGGACGCGAACTCCGGCCAGGAAATGGCCTCCATCTCCGCGGTCGCGTTCAGCTTCATGGTGCAGGAGCCCAGCGGAATCATGGTCCGGTCCAGCGCCAGGTCCCGGTCGGAAAGCTTCCGGATGTAGCGGAGCAGCTGGGTCTCCGAGCGGTGGGTGCTGAACACCGGGTGCTGCAGGTAGGTGGACGTGCGCAGCACGGACTCGGGAAGCTCAAAGCCCTTTGCTTCGACCACAGGACCGGCACCAAAGGCGACCGCCACCGCGGAGATGACCTCCGGCGTCGTGGTTTCATCGACGGACACGCCAACTGTGTCCGCGTCGATGAGGCGCAGGTTGATGCCGCGGGCCTCGGCGGCGGTGATCACCTTGGCGGCCTTGCCGGGCACGCGGACGGTGAGAGTGTCGAAGAAGGTGTCGTTCACCAGTTCGCGGCCGGCGTTTGCCAACGTGGCGGCGAGGGAGCGGGCGTTGTTGTGGACGGTTTCAGCGATTGCCTTCAGCCCGTCGGGGCCGTGGTAGACGGCGTAGAAGGACGAAACAATCGCCAGCAATGCCTGCGCGGTGCAGATGTTGGACGTGGCCTTCTCGCGGCGGATGTGCTGCTCACGGGTCTGGAGGGCCAGGCGGTAGGCGGGGACGCCGGCGTTGTCCCTGGACACGCCCACGATGCGGCCCGGGAGGGTGCGTTCCATGCCGTCGCGGACGGCCATGTAGGCGGCGTGCGGTCCCCCAAAGAACAACGGCACGCCAAAGCGCTGGGTGGAGCCGACGGCGATGTCCGCGCCCTGCTCGCCCGGCGGGGTGATGAGGGTGAGGGCCAGCAGGTCGGCGGCGACGGTGACCAGTGCGCCGCGTTCCTTGGCCTCGGCGATGACGGCGGACTGGTCCCAGACCCGGCCGGAGACCCCGGGCTGCTGCAGGACGACGCCGTTGATGTCGCCGTCGGGCAGGCCATGGGTGAGATCCGCGACCTCAACCTCGAAGCCGAGCGCCTCGGCGCGGCCCTTGACGATAGCGATGGTCTGCGGGAGGAGGTCGGCGTCCAGGACGGTCTTGCCGTCCTTGGTCGTCTTATTTTTGTTGGCGCGGCGCATGAGCAGCACGGCTTCTGCCACAGCGGTCGCCTCGTCGAGGAGGGATGCGTTGGCGACCGGAAGCGCAGTCAGGTCCTGGACCATGGTCTGGAAATTCAGCAGCGCCTCAAGCCGGCCCTGCGAGATTTCCGGCTGGTACGGCGTGTAGGCGGTGTACCAGGCCGGCGCCTCCAGGACGTTGCGGCGGATCACCGGCGGCGTCACGGTGTCGTAGTAGCCCTGGCCGATCATTTGGACCGCAGTCTTGTTCTTGCCGGCGAGCGTGCGCAGCTCGGCGAGAACCTCAACCTCACTGAGGGCGGCGGTCAGTTGGAGGGCATTGTCCTGGCGGATGGATGCCGGGACGGCAACGTTCACGAGGCCGTCCACGCTGTCGTAGCCCACGGCTTTCAACATGGTGTCGACGTCGGACTGGCGGCGCGCGCCGATGTGCCGGTCGGCAAAAGTCGATGGAAGGGATTGAATCGTCATGAGGAACTCCCGGTCTGGCCGGCCACGGGTGGCACGGCATGGTTTGGGTTCCTCCCCGCTCTGTATTGGACCTGAGAGATTCCGGGGAACCTGCTTGTGGCAGGGACCCCTTGCACCGTCGGTGAGTCCGGGCCCCTGTTAACGGGGGCTGGCCGGGCTGCTTTCCAGAGTTGCCTCGCTGTGACGGTACATGGGCCTGAGAGATTCCTGGGGAGGACTTGCTCCTACGGCGCCTGCCCGGTGCGGTCCGGGAGGGCTCTCCCGTCACAGCTCGAAAGGCTTATTCAAATGTGGGTGATTCGCCTCACAAGGTACAGGCTGAGGGGCCCGAAAGCAAATCCGGGCCGGCATGACCTGCCGTGATCGCGACCGTTTACCCATGCACGTTCAAACAACCTGGCGAACGGAAACCCGCAGTTCACGACGTAGAAGTTAAGCATGCTTAGTGTTGATCCACTTAGGATGGAGAAGCACGGCAGCCCTCCGCTGCAGGTCGATTTGAATGAAGGTGACCATGGCCAAGCGCAGCAATCCCGCAGTACGAATCGCACAGGAAACCGCCCACAACGCGGTATTCGACGCCGATGGCAAGCCCAAGCCGGGCGTCCACAACATGCTCCTGAGGGCGGTGGAGATCCAGCGTCCGCTGGTGGTTGCCTACATCCGCCGGCTGCAAAAGAAACATCCCCGTGCCACCGCGGCGCAGCTGGCCGACATCCTGGAACGCGACTACCTCCGCGCCGTCACCGGTGGCGGGGCAGTGGTAGGCGCAACCGCCGTCGTCCCCGGTGTGGGAACAGTGGCGTCGCTGGGGCTTTCCGCGGCCGCGACCGTAGGTTTCCTTGAAGCAACGGCCCTGTACGCCACATCGCTGGCAGAGCTCCACGGCATCCGCCTGACCAATCCCGAGAAGGCCAGCACCATGGTTATGGCCATCATGCTGGGTGAGGAGGGGGCATCGCTGCTGGGAACACTCAGCGGCCCGGCAGCGGGCAGCGGCGTCAACGCCACCAAGGCCTGGGGCAGCACGCTCTCCAAGTCCATGCCAATGCCGGGCTTCAGCAGCATTCGGAGCCGGATCCAGAAAGCTTTCCTCAAGAACCTCCTCAAGCGCCAGGGCACGGCACTGTTCGGCAGGGCCCTCCCGTTTGGTATCGGCGCAGTGGTGGGTGGAGCAGGTAACCTCATGATGGGCCGCGCGGTGGTGTCCAACGCCAAGGAAGCGTTCGGTCCCATGCCGGACACCATTCCGGGCGAGCTGAAGGCCACCGCTGCGGCTCCGGACAACCTGACGCTGGAAGGCAACACACTTGGACCTCAACGCTGACCTCGGCGAATCATTCGGCTCCTGGACCATGGGAGACGACGCTTCAATGTTCCAGCTGGTGACCAGCGCCAACGTCGCATGCGGTTTCCACGCGGGCGACCCTGTCACCATGCTGGACAGCTGCCGGGCAGCCTACGAGCTCGACGTCACGGTCGGCGCGCACGTCGGCTACCGTGACCTGGCCGGTTTTGGCAGGCGCTCCCTGGACGCGAGTTTCGACGAGCTGTTCGGCGATGTGCTGTACCAGCTGGGCGCGCTCGACGGCGTTGCCCACGCGGTGGGTGCCTCTGTGGACTATGTGAAGCCCCACGGTGCGCTGTACAACCGGCTGGTCCACGATGCTGAGCAGGCCTCGGCAGTCGTGGCGGCCGTGAACGCCTACGACCCGGGGCTGCCCATTCTGGGCCTGCCGGGCTCGGAGCTGCTGAAGCAGGCACAGGAAGCCGGGCACCCCGTGTTCACCGAGGCCTTCGTGGACCGCGCCTACCGTGGGGACGGCACGCTGGTGCCGCGTTCGCAGGAGGGTGCCGTCCTGCACGACGTCGCCGCGATCGTTGAGCGGGCAGTCCGCCTTGCCACTAAGGGTGAAGTGGTGGCCGTTGACGGAACAGTGGTGCAGGTCCGGCCGGATTCCCTGTGTATCCACGGCGACACCCCAGGTGCTGTTGAGATGGCTGCAGGCGTGCGGGCAGGACTCAAGGCCGCCGGCGTGGAACTGGATTCCTTCGCGTAGGTGCAGCTTCGCTGACACGCGCATCCGGTCGACGCCGATTTTCGGTGTCGCCCCAGCTTTCACCCGAAGATCTGGTGCGCCACCGTAAAGATCACCAGTCCCGCCAGGGACCCCACCACGGTGCCGTTGATCCGGATGAACTGCAGGTCCTTGCCCACCTGGAGCTCGATCTTCCGGGAGGTTTCCTCCGCATCCCACCGGGCAACCGTGTCCGTGATGACCCCCGCAATGTCGGAGCGGTACGTGCGCACCAGGTAACTTGCGGCGTCGGCAATCCAGGCGTTGACCTTGCCGGCGAGTTCGGGGTCGTTGACGAGCCTGGAACCGAAGTCGCGGACGGCTGCCTTGAACTTGATGGTGAGTTCGCTGGTGGGGTCCTCCACGGCGCCAAGCAGCGCATTCTTCACGGTTCCCCACGTGCGGGACGCCAGTTCACGGACCTCCGGGTCGCCAAGGACCTGGGCCTTGATGTCCTCGGCGCGGGCAATCATGGCAGGGTCGTGCTGCAGGTCCTGGGCAAGGTCGTTCAGGTACTTGTCGATGGACTGCCGGACCTGGTGGTTCGGGTCGGACTGCACGGCCCGGACGAATTTGAGGAATTCGATGTAGACCTTGTCGCCCACCAGGCCGTCGACGAACTGCGGAACCCAGGTGGGCGAACGCTCCGAGACCAGCCGGCTCACCGTCTCGTGGTTTTCGCTGACCCAGTCGGCCGCGCGGTCCACCAGCAGGTCCACCAGTTTGTGGTGGTGCCCGTCATGGAAAATCCGCTCGGCCATCCTGCCCACGGGAGGTCCCCACGGCGGAGCCAGGAGGTGCTTACGCACCATACCCTCGATGACGGCCTGGACGTCGTCGTCGTTCAGGACCTTGAAGGTGCCCCGGATGATGGCCGCACCCTCCTTGGCCACCCGGTCAGCGCCGGCCGGCGTGGCCAGCCACTCGCCTGCCCTGCGGGCGATGTTGACGCTGGCCAGCTTTTCCTGCACCACTTGTTCGGAGAGGAAGTTCGTTTCCACGAACTCGCCCAGCGAGGCTCCGATCTGGTCCTTACGGCGCGGAATGATCGCCGTGTGCGGAATTTTGATACCCATCGGGTACTTGAACAGCGCGGTCACGGCGAACCAGTCAGCCAGCGCGCCCACCATGCCGCCCTCCGCGGCCGCGCGGACGTACTGCAGCCACGGGTACTCCTTCTGGAGCGCGAACGCGAAGACGAAAATCACGGCCATGACAATAAGCAAGGCCAAGGCCACAAGCTTCATTTTCCGCAGCGCTGCTGCCTTTTCGGCATCACTTTCGCTGAATTGGCGGCCGACGACGGCGGGACCAGGCTGTGCGTCGGCCGGAATCGGGCGCGCTGGCTGTGCCGGGGCTTCCTTGGTAGTTGGCTCAGAGTTCACCTGCATGTGCCAAGCCTAGCCCCGCTGCAGGGGCGTAGTCGGCTACCGTGTCTCCATGACAAGTGAGGAGTCAGTGACCCAGCGGCCCTTGGTCCTTGCCCACCGCGGCGCGAGCGCCGCTTTCGCCGAACATACCCGCGCCGCCTACCTGCAGGCATTGGCGGATGGTGCGGACGGCGTCGAGTGCGATGTCCACCTCACGCGCGACCAGCACGTGGTCCTCCTCCATGACGCCAACCTGGACCGCACCTCCGACGGAACGGGGCCGGTGGCCGAGCGGACCCTTCGCGACCTGCGGCACCTGGACTTTTCCTCGTGGAAGGGAGTGCGCATCCCGGAAATGTATGGTGCACGCTCGGAGCAGCTCCTGACCCTTCCGCAGCTGTTGGATATCCTCCGGGGGGCGGGGCGGCCGGTACAGCTCGCCATCGAGCTGAAGCACCCCAGTCCGTACCAGCTCAAGCTGGAAGACAGGGTGCTCGCGGTGCTGCGGAGTGAAGGGTGGGACCCCGCGGACTCAACTGTGGACAACATAGCCGTGACGTTCATGAGTTTCAGCCCGGATTCCGTCCGGCACCTGCTTCGTTCGGTTCCGGCGCAATACGTCTGCCAGCTGGTGGACGACATCAACATCCACGAGATACGCGGCGGGCTGGGCCTGGGGCTGATCACCGGCGGAGCGATCGCCAACCTCATGAGGGCAACCCAGCTGGAAGGTGAGCGGATACTCGACGCACGGATGGCCGGCCTTGCAGGGCCGGGCATCGACTACGTCCGGGAGCACCCGGACACGGTCCAGCGATGGCTGGACTCCGGCCGGCGGCTGCGGGTGTGGACCGTGGACTCCGCGGAGGATGTGGCGCTGTGCCAGGAGCTGGGCATCCATGAGATCACCACCAACGTGCCCGCCCGGGTCCTCGGTCAACTGCATGTGGCCTCGACGCAGGGAAGGTAGGGACGGCGGGCTGCGCTGCGTCCGCCCCCTCTGCTAATGGAGGGCCGCCGGCTCGACTACGGCAATCGTCCTCCGCCCTAGGGCAGTTCCGGGCTGGCGTGGGCCTGACGCCCTTCAGCTCCTCTCAAACCCAAGGACGCAGGCGCGGTTTTAACCGCCACCATCCCTGTGATTGAGTGGAGCCATGTCCTTTCCCCGCTCCGGCCAGGCTGCCCGGAACCTCTCCGCCGCAGCCATGAGCGCCTTGCTCCTGGCCAGCGCCAGGCAGCACTTCCGGAGCCCCGGATTCTATCGCCAAGTGGTTCCCGACTTCCTCTGCCGCGAAGACCCATCCGCTGCCGCGGGTGGCCGCACTGACAGCACCGCGGGGACGTCCGACGGCGGCCCTAACCAAGGTGCGCCCAGCCAAGGTGCCCCGCGGCGGCCGCTGGCTGTTCTCTCACGCGAGGAATGGATCGCGGCCAGCGGGCTGCTGGAACTGGCCGCCGCCGTCGGAATTCTTGTCCCGCAGACGCGGAAGGTGGCCGCCACCGGACTCGCTGCGATGTTCACAGCATTCCTGGCAGGACATGTGGATGCGCTCCGGCGGGCCTATGGTCCGAACGGTACTCCTGCCCAGCGGAAGATCCATACGCTGCGCCTTCCACTCCAGGCCCCGCTCATCCTGTGGGCATGGAGCCTTCGTAAGCCAGCGCCCGTCAGCGCGGCAGTGCGGTTCCGGCCGTGAAGCTCCTGGCGTCTCCGGCGGTGCGCGTGGGTATTTCCATCAGCATCGCCACCGGCCTGTACGGGGTGTCCTTCGGGGCGTTGTCCGTCACGTCCGGGCTGGACATCTGGCAGACCATGGCCCTGAGCCTGCTGCTGTTCAGCGGCGGCTCGCAGTTCGCGTTCATCGGGGTGGTTGGGGGCGGCGGCTCCGGCATCGCGGCGATGAGTGCAGCCACCCTGCTGGGCATGCGCAACGGGATCTACGGCATGCAGCTGAACGCCCTGCTGCGCCCCTCGGGCTGGCGAAAGTACGTCGGCGCCCAACTGACCATCGACGAATCCACGGCCACCAGCACAGGCCAGACCGATCCTGCCGAACAGCGCCGCGGATTCTGGGCCGCGGGCATCGGCATTTACGTTTTGTGGAACCTCTTCACTGCCGTGGGGGCGCTCGCCGGAAGCGGGCTGGGTGACCCTAAGCAGTGGGGACTGGATGGTGCTGCCGTGGCCGCTTTCCTGGCACTCCTGTGGCCGCGGCTCAAGGGCCGGGAACCCGTCGCCATCGCCGTGGTGTGCGCGGTGGCCACGGTGATCACCGTGCCGTTTGTCCCTGCCGGCATCCCCATCCTGGTGGCTGCCGTGGTGGCGGCAGCCATCGGCTGGTTCAGCCACGGCCGCAGCGACGAGGGCCTTGAACCGGACGTCGACCCCTACCGCGGGCATGATGGCCACGACGGCCACCGCCGGGACCAGCAGGACGACCGCACCCATCAGGACGGTCAGGGCGGCCGCGACGGCGGACAGCACCACCGCCATGACGGCACCGTTACGGGGGCGGAGACATGAACCTTTGGTTTTGGCTCTTGCTTGCCTGCCTGTTGGCGTACGCCTGGAAGCTGGTGGGCTATTTCGTGCCTGCCAGGTTTTTGGAGGACCCACGGATGTCCCGGATCGCCGGCACCATGACCATCGGTTTGCTCGCGTCCCTGACCATGGTGAACGCGGCGGCGTCCGGCCAGGCGCTGGTTGCCGACGCACGCCTGGGCGCCCTGGCCGCGGCGGCTGTTGCCCTGGCGCTCCGGGCCCCGTTCCTGGTGGTTGTGCTCGCCGGCGCGGGCACGGCGGCCCTGCTGCGGATCCTCGGCTGGAACTGAGGGCGGAACTCATTCCCCTTTGGCGTAAACGAATCAGTACCAAGGTTAGAACCTGCACGGCAGGGGAACGCTTGCAGTGACGTGGGTCACGTCGAATGAGTGGCGCCGGTTGTACTATGAAAAAGGCTATGCAGTTGGCCGTGGAATATCTTGTGAATGGCGACCATGGACAATCCGCTGCACGCTGCCGGAGAACGGGCCGGCAGGCTCCACCACAAAAACGCCCGACGGCGGGCGGGGCTTCCAGCCAAACGCTTCTTTACCCGTTTTAGGCGCCTGTCCGACGTTCCGCCGGAGGACCTGGAATTGCTCTCCGAGAGCCTGCGCAACGCGCTTGATGTTGATCCCTCGTCGCCGGTTCCGGACCTTCAGGCCCTGGTGCGGCAGGAGTTCCGGAACAGGGGAGAGGCGGGCCACGGCTGACATCCTGCCAGCATTTATGGGCCCACGTGTGGTGGACTGGAGAAAAGCCGCAGCCGAACACCGCGGCCAGGAGGAGGAATCGAGATGAACGAACAGTCACGGCCTGTAGAGCCGGAAGACGGCCAGGACACCGAGGACGCCACAAAGAAATCCGCCGAAAAGCAGTTTCCGGCGGGGGAGCATTACGGAAAAACCCGCCCCGGCTATCTTGACCCGAGCGGCTCCGAAGCCACCCGGGAGATGCGGGACACCGCGCGCCGCCGCCGGGATGCCGAGGAGAAACTGCAGCAGCATCTCCTCGAGGCGAAGGACCACGTCCCCAATGAGCACCACGAGCACCATGGGCATGGCAGCTCCGGCCATCACGGTTAGCAGGGAAAGGGCCGCCAAGAAAGAGCTCTACGAAAAAAGCCCTGGTGGGCAGGGAACGGCTGTGATGCGGGAAGCCCGGGGGTGGGGGTCGGCTATGCCACTCCGTGGGCGGCGCCATCCGGCGCAACGGCTCTGCGGCAGCTCTCTTCGACTGCCAGGTCATACCAGGCCTGGGCGCCAAATTCCGGTTCGGGGGTGTCCAGGTTCTGGAAGAGCGCGTCCAGCAGGTCTGCCAGTTCCTCCGCCGTCAGGGTGGGGAGGACTTCCTCGGGATCACGCGGGTGGTTGAGGTAGCGGAAGAGCTTCGAGCTGTTCATCGCTGCGTGGCCGTCGCGAGCCGGAAGTGCAAAAACTGCTTCATGGTCGCTCCATATCGGAAGTACAGAGGCTGACTGCGTAACCCTCTAGAAGTCTATTGCACGTGTTCGGCGCCCACAATGGGGCGGCATTCCGGGCAGGAATGCCGCCTGTGGCGGGCAGCCGGCAGCTAGCCGCGCAGGATATCTGCCTGGGCTCCAGCGGAGGCGGAAGCCGGGACTGGCACATGGACCGGAAGCGGACGGGTTGGCCGCACGGTGCGGATGGCATCCTCCACCAGCGCCAACGGACGCTGCCAGGCATCCGACCCCGGCTCCATCGTGTCCACCACCCCGATCAGCATGGCCAGCAAGCGGAACATATCACTCATTGAGATATCCGGCCGCAGGCTTCCCTGGCCCTGGCCGCGCACCAGCAGGACGCTGATCGAGTCCATCAATGAGCCGGTGATGCCGGTCAGGAGCTCGCGCCGCCCGGCAACGGCACCCAGCAGGTTGGCGTCCGCGCTGGCTGCATCCATCAGTGACTCCAGCACCCGGAACAGTCCTGCGGCGGCGTCGATGTCTGCCAGCGCTCCATCAATGACGGGATCCACGGTGAGCCGGAGTTGCCGGTTCAACGCGGCAAGGACCAGTTCCTCCTTGTCCGCAAAGTTCCGGAAGAGGGTGGCCGGGCCAACGCCGGCAGTGACTGCGATGGTCTGCAGTGGTACGTCCGGACCAAATTCACGGAAGCACTGCCGCGCCGCTGTAATGATCTTGTCCACGTTTCGCGCTGCATCTGCGCGAAGGGGTTTGCGGGCGACTGCGAGACTCATGCGAAAAGGTTAGCAATGCAGCTGCAGGGGTTCACCGTTACCGAAGGGTAGGCGCTTATGTGACGGCAGCAGCTCCCGTCGGGTCCTGCCCTGCAGGGGGGCGGCATGGCAGACTGGCTATATGCTGCTTGCGTTTTCTGTTGCCCCTTCCGGCACCCCCAGTGAAGGATCCCGGCCCGGTGATGCGTCCGTGCACGACGCCGTTGCCGCCGCAGTGAAAATCGTGCGGGAGTCGGGGCTGCCCAACCAGACGGATTCGATGTTCACCACCATCGAAGGGGACTGGGATGAAGTGTTCGACGTCGTCAAGCGCGCTACCGAGGCGGTAGGTCAGTACGGCAGCCGGGTATCCCTGGTGATCAAGGCTGATATCCGGCCAGGCTACACCGGGGAGCTCACGGCAAAGGTGGATCGCCTGGAGGAAGCCCTCGGCGACGAGTCCTGAGACGTTGCCCTTGCGCAGGCCGCGGCACCCGCTAACCTCTGGACCCGCAAGTCTGCCCGTGCCAGACTGTGGCAATGTTCGAGCACAAGCCCCGGCCGGAGTGGGTTGCCACTGAAGAGTTCCTGTCGCGCGTGGTGGTTCATCCTGACCACGCCCTGGAGCAGGCCATCCGGTCGGCGGCCGAGGCAGGCATGCCCGCCATCGAGGTGGCGCCGAACGCGGGGAAGCTCCTCAAGCTCCTGGTCCAGCTGTCCGGCGCCCGCCGGGTGCTGGAAATAGGGACCCTTGCCGGTTTCAGCACCATCTGGATGGGCCGTGGACTTCCCGGCGACGGCATTCTGGTCACGTGCGAATTCCTGCCCAAGCACGCCGAAGTGGCCTGGGCAAATATTGATGCTGCCGGCTTGGGTGAAAAGGTGGAGATCCGGCTGGGTCCCGCGCTGGACACGCTGGCGGCGCTCGAAGAAGAAGGGCGTGAGCCCTTCGACTTCATCTTCATTGATGCTGACAAAGAGAACAACAGCCGGTACCTGGAATGGGCGGTCCGGCTGGGCAGGCCGGGTGCCACCGTGGTGCTGGACAACACCATCTGGGAGGGCGCAGTCCTGAACCCGGACATGGACCCTGTCAATGCTCCCGGCATCCTGGAGGCCCTCAAACTGTTGGGGGAGCACCCGCGGCTGGACGCCACCGTCATCCAGACTGTAGGCGCCAAGGGCTGGGATGGATTTGCGCTTGCACGGATCACCTGACGCCGTGTGTACTGCACGGGTGACCGAACCGGCGTCCTAAGTAGGGGTACGTCTCCTCCCGCGCGACAAGGCCGGACAGGCAAAAGGGCTGCTGCGGTAAACGCGGCAGCCCTTTCGCCTGGACCTAGTCCTTCTTGAAGGCGTCCTTGATCTTCTCGCCGGCCTGCTTCAGATCGGCCTTGCTCTGGTCCATCCTGCCTTCGGCTTCAAGCCCCTGATCATCCGATGCCCGGCCGGAGGCTTCTTTGGCCTTGCCACCAAGCTTCTCGGCAGCGTTATCAATCTTGTCGTCCAAACCCATGGCTGTTCTCCTTAGGGTGCTGCCGGTGGCATCCACGCCGCCGGTCACTTTCATGCTAGCCAGCGGGGTTCCGTTGGAACAGCACGAAAACAACACGCAGACGCACTGACCAGCAGCGGGAGGCTACGGGGGCGTCAGGTCAAACCAGGTCCGGAGCGCTGGCCACGATGTAGTCGGCGGCAGCAGGGCCGGTCATTGACAGGTTATTGCTGTCCGGGTTGATTCCCTGGTCCTGCAACGCCTCCCAGAGAGCTTCCGGCGGCTGGAGTTGGGCTTTGTGGAGGAGGCACCAGCTGGTGTAGAGCCCGTAGAGCTCATCGCGTCCAAGGCCCAGTCCGGGCTCCCTGTCCGGAACAACTGCTTCGGCAAGAAAATCTTCAAAATGGGTAGCAGGCATGTCCGCTCATTAAGGGTCGACCGTGATGCCGCCGTATCTGCTTCAGCGGCCCTGCCGACACCAAACGGGCCAGCAGAGTAATCATGAAAGTATTGCAGTCCGGATGACTTTGTCCAGTCGGCCGCTGAATTCGCCTTGCCCCGCCACTTCTCATGGAGTGAGGGGGCCGACGGCGACTGGGGGGACTGGCCTCGGTCTCAGAAGAGGCCATCTCACCGCCGGCCCCGCTTGGCCCCGGGCCACGTGCAACCCGGGAAAAATCAACAGGACCTCCACAACAATTTTCCCTTATTGTGGAGGTCCTGCCTAGTGCCTATGGGTGCCGTCTGCTACCGGCCGCGGTTGCCCTGGCCCTCGCCGGAGCCCCCGCTGTTATCGGTGTCCTGGCCCTGGTCGCCATCCGCCCCGTTGTACTTTTCGCGGAGTTCGCGGCCGTGCTTGATGTCTTCTTCTTCCTGCGCCTGCATCTTTTCGCTCTTCTTCGTGTCGCGCGGGGGCAGCTGGATGGTTTCCTCCGCCTTGATGCCTGCCTGCAGCTGGCGGCCACGTTCCATCTCGGCATCAAACTCTGCACCGAAGAGCAGCGACATGTTCAGGATCCAGAGCCACAGCAGCATCACGATGACGCCGCCCAGCGCGCCGTAGGTCCTGTTGTAATTCCCGAAGTTGCCCACGTAGAACCCGAAGCCCACCGAGGCAAGCAGGAAAACGAACAGGGCAATGCCGGAACCCATGCTCATCCACCTGAACTTCGGCTGTTTTACGTTGGGCGTGGCGTAGTAAAGGACAGCGATGATGACGATGATGAGTCCCACCATGACCGGCCACTTGACGATGTCCCAGATAGCGAGGAAAACGCCGCTGAGCCCGATGAGGCCGCCAACCGCCTCTGCCACCGGACCGCTGAGCACCAGCATGCCCGCCAGGATTGTCACGATGACAACAGCCAGCAGCGTGACCACCAGCATGGTGCCGCGCAGCTTAACGAACCGCCGTCCCTCGTCAACCTCGTACACGCGGTTCATGGCCCGGCCGAAGGCGCTTACGTAGCCGGAAGCCGACCAGAGCGCGGTGGCAAGACCGAGAACCAGGGTCAAGCCGGCCGCTGGTGCGCTGGCCAGTTCGCTGACGGGGCCGCTGAGCGTATTAGCGGTCTCAGCCGGGGCGAATCCCCGAACGATCTCCAGCAGGGCCGTGGTTGTCCTCTGCGGGTCCCCGAAGAGGCCTATCAGCGAGACGATCGCGAGCAGTGCCGGAAACAGCGACAGCACAGCGAAATACGTCAGCGCCGCCGCAAGGTCCGGGCACTGGTCCTTGCTGAACTCCCGGAAGGTCTTCTTGGCGATGTACTTCCAGTTCGGCTTGTCCAGGTCCTTGGGGCTGTCCGGCTTCCGGGAGTCGTCGGGGGCGGGTGCCTGCCCTGCTTTTGCTGTGCTGCTCTCGGATGCGTCATGAGTGGCCATGGGGTGTCCTCTCGGTCAGGGGCTAATACGGACAGGCCGGCTCCGCGGGTTGGCGGGGCCGGCCTGTCTGTGGTGCAGTTGCCTTACGTTTGCCGCGGGGGCCTGGGTCTAGGTGTTTTGGACGTTGGTTTTGGCGTCGGTGGCGCGGTCCTTGACGTCGGTGGCGGCGTGTTGGCCTTCGGCTTTGACGTTTTGGGCTGCGTCGGTGGCGGTGGCTGTGACGTTGTCCATGGCTTCCTGGGCCGGTTCCTTGAGGTCCTGGACCATGTCCTTGGCGGCGTCGGTGACCTGGGTGGCCAGGGGCTGCGCGGCGGTTTTGAGCTGGTCGGCCGCTTCGCGCTCCTTCTGGCTTGGCGGGATCAGGGACGAGACGAGCATTCCGGCGCCGAACGCGATCAGGCCGGCGGCCAGGGGGTTGCCCTGGGTTTTGGCTTTGACCTGGTCTGGTGCCTGGGAGATCGCGGTCCCGGCGTCGGAGAGCCTGGCGGAGACGGTTTCGCCGGCACCGGAAAGTTTGGCGGCGGCGTTGTCCTTGGCCCCGTGCAGGGTGTCACCGGTGCTGTGCAGGGCGCCGCTGGTTTGCCCGGTGCCGGAGGAGACCTTGTCCTGGACCCGGGTGGTGGCGTTGTCTGCTGCTCCCATGATTTTCTCCTTCACCCCGGTGACGGCGTCTTTGACCTTGTCGGTTTGCCGCTGGACGACATTGGCTGGGGTGACCTTGTCCGCGACGGCGTCCACGTTGGTGCCCAGGCGTGCCCGGGTGGCTTCAATATCTGAACGGATTGCGTCCGGGTTATCGCTCATCGGTTTACCTCACCTGGTTTTAGGGTTGGGGGGATCTCGGAAAGTGTTTCGCCGGTCTGGGGCATGCCCTGGATCTGCTTGAGTTTCTTGCGGCCGATCGCTGCCAGGACGGCGGCGATGATGCCCCAGATCACGGCGACGATCACGGCGGCCCAGCCCAGCGGCATCAGGGCGCCCAGGGCGAACATCAGCGCCAGGGACAGGAAGACCAGGACGAAGTGCCCGGCCACGCCGGCGCCGGCGAGCATGCCCGCGCCCTTGCCTGCCTTCGTGGCGGACTGCTTGGCCTCTGCCTTGGCCAGCTCCAATTCCTGGCGCATCAGCGTGGACAGGTCCCGGGTCACATCACCCAGCAACTCACCCAACGAGGCGTTATCGGCCTTCACATGCGCTTCACTCGGAGGAGGCTCCGGAATCTGGCTGCTCATCAGAGCCCGCCTGACTGGCCGTCTGCGCGCCGGTCACGGGTCAGTGGATCGTCGTCCATCGGAGCATCAGCCAGGGTGCGGTTTCCCAGGGGGTCGTCAGCGATCTCGTTCCCGGACCATGGCTCTTCAACCAACTGGGGGCTGTCAAGGGCGCTGGCGGGACGTGTGGGGTCACTGTAGCTGCTGCCGGGAGCACCACCGTCGTACCCTGCCGTTGTGGTAGCGGGGCCGGGGAGCTGGACCGGGGGAGGCGGAACGGTGCCGCCGGCCGGAGCGTAGGACTCGCTGTACTGATCGCCATACTGGGTGCCGGAATACCCGGTGCCGGAGTATTGTCCGGCCAGGCCGGCGGACTGGCCACTGGGGGAGGAGCTCTCGGTGGCGCCGGCGGTGAGGCCGCGGGTGAGGCGGCCTGCCAGGACGCCTGCGCCTGCTGCCAGCAGCAGGAAGGTGCCGGGACGGTTGCGGGCGAACCTCTGGACTTCGCCGAGCAGGTCGCCCGGTTCCTTGTTCTCGAGCCATGAAGCCACGGATTCGCTGCGCTGGGCAGCCTGCCGGATGAGGTCGCTGGCCATGCCCTGCTGGTCCGGTGCGTCCGCCATGCTCTGCAGCTGGCTGGAGATGGTCCGGATACCCTCGGCGGCCTTCTGCTGCTGGGTACCGGCCTGGCTGCTCAGTCCCGACTTTGCCTGGCCAAGGAGGTCCTGTGCGCTGGACTTCGCCTCGGAGGCAACGTTGGCTGCCTCTTCCTTGGCAGTCTGGGCTACATTCTGGGCGGAGCCTTTGGCCGTACGTGCTACGTCTGCTGCTTCTTCCTTCGCCGCGTCCTTGCGGGACGCCCCTGAGGTGTCACCGGTCTGCGTACCTCCGGCTTGCGGCGTGGCGGCGGCTGGAAAGGTGGTGGCTGTTCGCTCGCCCGGATTTCCTGTAGAGGCCGGGGGAGCCGTGTAAGCGGGGTCCTCGGGCCATTGGTTCTCTGTCATCTTCGCTCTCTCTTTCCAAGAAGGCCGGTTGTTGATCAAGAACCAGCAATACTGGCCGTAAAATAATAAGCATGATTACTAATAAAAGGTAAGTACCCTTGCTAAGCGAGTTATAACGGTTCCAAAAAGTGTCATCCGGAACGGCGCAGGCCTGCCCGGTCACATCGAAGTGGAAAGTGGTGGGAATGTTGGAAATAGCTCCATGGGTTTGGGTGGTAGTAGCGATTGTTGTGGTGGCGTTGATCCTGCTGCTGCTGCTAACCGGACGGCGACGGAAAGCAATGCAGCAAAAACGGGAAGAAGGGCAGCGGGAAAAGGCAGCGGAAATTCGTCGCGAGGCGGAAAAGATGGAACTTGACGCACGTGAGCGTGAGGCAAAGGCAGCCCGCGCACGTGCGGACGCTGAACAGGCCCAGGTGGACGCAGCGCGGCTCCAGCAGGAAGCAGATTCGACTGCTCAGGAAGCGCAATCACTTCGCTCCGATGTTGCGAACCGCGCCCGCAAGGCGGACGAGGTGGATCCTGATATCGGGAAGGACGGGAGCAGGCGGAACGCCCGCCCCCGTGCCGACGCCGCCGGGGCAGGGGATAGAGCACGCTCTGAGGGTGGCTCCCACCTGGACCGGGAACGGGCGGCTGGTGACGAAGCCCGCCGTGCCGACGAGGGTCCCCGGAGCGGTACCCAGGGTGCGAACGACGGGCGCAACCCGGTCCACGGCGGCGCTGCCGCTGACGCTGCACGGGATGAAGCCGTCCGCACGGACAGGGAAAACCCGCGAAGCGGCATCTAGCCGGAGTATGCGTTAGCGCCCGCTGGGCGGCCCGGATGATGATGGGCGCCGCGGTCTAAGCTATAGGGGCCGACAGCCTTAGGGCCGACGCGGCTTGAGGACAGGGGAGGGGCTCACGCCCTTCCCCTTTCCCATGCCCTCAAGGACTTCCCTGACGGCATCGATGGCGGAAATTTTCGCTTCCCATCCAAGGATCCGGCGGGCGCGGCTGGTGTCCATGATGGGAACCCCGGCTGCCATCACAACCCATCCTGAATCCGTGGGCTGAAGCCGCGCCCTCCAGGCGACGTCCGCGGCCTTGTGGAGAAATCCCATGGGGATGGGGAGAATCCGCCGGGCTCCCAGGATCCTGGCGAGTTCCTGGGGCGTGAGGACAGGTTCGGCCGCGATGTTGAATGCGCCGCTGGCGCGCTGGTCGATGACCCGCCAGTAGGCCTCCGCGACGTCATCGGCATGGACCGCCTGGAAAATCAGGTTATCCGGCGCAGGCAGGAGTGGGACCTTGGGTTTGGCCGGCAGGAGCCGCGGGTACACCGGCCCCAGGAAATACCTCCCGACTTCACTGCCTGCGTCCCGCTGAAAAATCAGGGCGGGCCGCAGCCTGGCCACGGAAATCCCCGGCTCCGCCTCCGCAAAAAGGTCCAGGAGCTTTTCCTGTTCGGCCTTGTGCCGGCTGTAATGGGAGCCCGCCATACCCTCCGCGGGCCACGACTCATCGGTGCGCCGGTCCTTGGGGCCCTTGCTGTAAGCGCCCACCGACGAGGCGCAGACGATCTGCTTGACGCCAGCGGCCTTGGCTGCCTCCAGGACGTTTCTGGTGCCGGTCACGTTGGTGCGGTACAGCTGGTCCAGGTCCCGGTTGGGCTGGATCTGCCACGCGAGGTGAACCACGGCGTCCACTCCTGCCAACGCTGCTTCCAGTCCTGCGCGGTCACTCTCAAGGCCCACGTCCAGGGTGTGCCATTCAACCCCTGCGTATGGCGCCTGTGAAGTGTCCGGAAGGCGGCGGCTGATGCCCCTTACCTGCAGGCTTCCCGGCTTTTTGGACAGCTGGCCCTGAAGGTTGCGGAGGAGGGCTGTTCCGGCGTTTCCACTTGCTCCGGTGATGGCGATGCGCATGAAAAAGCTCCTTGGCAGGGGTAGGCAATTCCGCTTACAAGCTGAGCCTATAGCGGGCGAGGATTGTTTTATAAGCAACCTTATGATTTCCTACTGCTAAGTCTTGCCGCAGGCTTCGGAACCAGACCGAGGGAACCAACGACAATGCCCGAATACCTTGCCGCGCTTGCCGTGGATGCTACGCCAGTGCCCCAGCAGGAGGCAGAACTTCATCAAAATAACCCTTTGCCCGCCAAGTCAGGACGGCTGCGGCAGACCTTCGAGAACGACCTGGTCCTGAGCTACCTCGACCTGGCTGAAGCCCTGGCCGCCCGCTTCGAAGCCCGCGGACGTGAACGCGCGGACTTGAACCAGGTGGCCTACCTTGGCCTGGTCAAGGCAGCCCGCGGCTTCGACCAGTCCAAGGGCGAAAGCTTTCCCGCCTACGCTGCCCCCACCATCACCGGAGAGTTGAAGCGGTACCTCCGTGACCGGACCTGGGTTGTCCGGCCGCCCCGGCATATCCAGGACCTTCGGACCCGGATGTTCCGTGCTGAACCGGAGTTGACGCAGACCCTGGGAAGGAACCCCAGCGTGGCCGAGCTGGCCGGCGAATTGGGGACGGACCCGGCAGAGGTGCAGGAGGCCATCTCCGCATCGAGCAGCATGCATCCGGACTCGCTGGATGCCGTTAACCCACACTCCGACGCACCGTCCATGGGCGAAGTGCTGGCCTGTCCTGATACGCCCCTGGAGCGGCTTGAAGAGCTCGCCTGCCTGCGTGAGGCGATGCAGGACCTGAACGCTGCGGACCGGGAACTTCTCTACCGCCGCTACTTCTGTGAAGAGACCCAGGTGCAGCTGGGCAAGCGCCTGGGCATGTCCCAGATGCAGGTTTCACGCCGGCTGGCCCGGGTGCTCGTGGAACTCCAGCGCCGGCTGGAAAGCAGTTCGCACTCCAGTGCAGCCGCCGGTGATGCGGGCGCCCCTGCTTCCTTTGGGGCTGCCCGCCGTGCCGCAAACTCCGCGTTGACAGGTACAGACGCGGACCGAAGAATCGGTGCCAGATCCAGGACCAGGTAGCGGCCGGAGCACCGGAATCCATTGAAGGAGGGCAGCTCCCCGTCCCGCTGAAAAGCGGCGGCAGCAGTCACTGAAATTCCTATCTTGCCTGTTCAACGGCTCGGAACTTCTCCATCCGAAAGCCGAGAAAAGCCCGCGGTCCTGTTTAGCAGAAGCAGCAGTGGGGAACGGGGTGGATATGGGAAGCTCCGTAACCTCCAAACTCCGGGCTGTCCTGTTCGACCGGGACGGGACCCTGGTGATCGATGTGCCCTACAACGGGGACCCCGCGTCGGTCAGGCCGATGCCGGGCGCCAAAGCCGTGCTGGACAGCCTCCGGGCCGAGGGCATAGCAACCGGCGTCATCAGCAACCAGTCGGGCATTGCGCGTGGCCTGATCACAGAGGCTGACGTGGCAGGGGTCAACGCCAGGGTGGAAGAACTCCTGGGACCCTTTGACGTGTGGGAAGTGTGTCCGCACTCCGAGCAGGATGGCTGCGCCTGCCGGAAGCCCGCACCCGGCATGGTCCACAGCGCCTGCCGGAAACTCGGCATCCATGAATCCGAGGCCGCATTGATCGGGGACATCGGGGCCGACGTCGGGGCTGCGGAAGCTGCTGGAGCAACAGGCGTGCTGGTTCCCACTCCGGTGACCCGGGCCGAGGAGGTGGCTGCAGCGCGGCTGGTGGCCCGTGACCTGGCGGCAGCCGTCGGCCTGCTGCAGGGGGCGCCCTGATGGGCCGCGTCCTGGTGGCACGGCTGGACAGCATGGGCGATGTCCTGCTTGCAGGGCCTGCTGTGCGTGCTGTGGCAAACGGCCTGATCCTTGACGGCAGCGCCGCGAACCACGTGGTGATGCTGTGCGGCCGTCAAGGGGAGGCTGTGGCCGGCCTGCTGCCCGGGGCTGCGGAGGTCTACAGCTGGGACAGCCCCTGGATCATGAATCCTGCGCCAAAGATGACCGGTCCACATGCAGACCGGCTTATCGATTACGTCCGTAATTCCAGGATTACCGAAGCCGTCATCCTGACCTCCTTCCACCAGTCCCCGCTGCCGCTGGCATTGCTGCTCAGGCTTGCCGGCGTGGAACGGATCACCGGCGCGTCCACCGACTACGCCGGCTCCCTGCTGGATGTCCGGCTGAAGCCAGGTGAGGACTTTCCGGAGGACCAGCCCGAGGCGGAACGCGCGCTGGGCATCGCCCAGGCCGCCGGGTTCCGGCTGCCCGCCGGCGACGACGGCAAGCTCCATCTGGCATCCGTGCCCGATGCCCGGGGGCTGGTGGGGAACGAACCTTATGTGGTGGTCCATCCGGGTGCTGCCGTTCCGGCCAGGGCCTGGCCGCCGCTGCACCACGCGGCCGCTGTCGAACTCCTGCAGGGTGCGGGCCACCGGGTGGTGGTAACCGGCGGCCCGGGTGAAACCTCCCTGACCGCAACCGTTGCAGGTCCCTCCGCACTGGACCTCGGCGGACGTACCGACCTGCACATGTTGGCAGGTGTCATGGCAGGGGCACAGGCCGTGGTCACAGGCAACACCGGTCCGGCGCATCTGGCGGCCGCCGTGGGGACGCCAGTCGCCTGCCTCTTCGCACCTGTGGTGCCGGCTATCCGCTGGGCACCCTACGGGGTGCCGCTGGAACTGCTCGGCGACCAGAACGCAGCCTGCCGGATGACCCGTGCCCGCGTCTGCCCGGTCCCGGGCCACCCCTGCCTTGACTCCGTCTCTCCTGAGGAAGTGGTGGCAGCCGTGGAACGGCTGATCGGCGGAGTGAGCTCCTTCAGTACCCACGTCAGTACCCGTAGAAAGGCCCGCAACAGATGAAAATCCTGCTCTGGCATGTCCACGGTTCCTGGACGGACGCCTTTGTGCGTGGCCGTCACGAGTACCTGCTTCCCGTGCTGCCGGAAGGTGGTGCCTGGGGGCTTGGCCGTGCGGGCAGGGACTGGCCGGCTTCAGTGCGGGAGGTGGACCTGGCGACGCTCGACGCCGACGCCGTTGACGCCGTCGTACTCCAGCGCCCCGATGAAATCGGGGAGGTCACCCGGATACTCGGAAGAACCCCCGGCGTCGACCTGCCCGCGGTGTACGTCGAACACAACACACCCAAGGGGGACTTCCCATTCACCACCCACCCGCTTGCGGACCAGCACAGCATCCCGATCGTCCACGTGACCCACTTCAACAGGCTCGCCTGGGACAACGGTTCCGCTTCCACCCTGGTCATCGAGCACGGCATCCCGGACCCCGGCCAGCTCTACACGGGGGAGCTCGCCGAACTGGGCGTGGTGGTCAATGAGCCGGTACGCCGCGGCCGGGTCACGGGTACCGACCTGCTTCCAGCATTCGCCTCAGTCGCGCCGCTGCAGGTCTTTGGCATGAAGACGGACGGACTCGCAGCCGCCACCGGGATCGGGGAATCCCGCCTGACGGCCCGCGGGGACCTGCGGACGCAGGAACTGCACCGTGAACTGGCGCGTTGCCGCGTCTACGTACACCCGATGCGCTGGACTTCCCTGGGACTGTCCCTCCTGGAAGCCATGCACCTGGGAATGCCGGTGGTTGCCCTGGCAACTACCGAAGCGCCGCGGGCGGTGCCGCCCGAGGCCGGCGCCGTCTCCGCCGATATCGACGAGCTGCTCCGCTGCGCGCGGCGGCTGGTCACCAATCCGGATGAAGCCCGACGGCGGGGCATTGCCGCCCGTGAGGCGGCACTGGAACGTTACGGCCTGGGCAAGTTCCAGGACCGCTGGGATGAGCTCCTGGCGGACCTGCGCAGCCTGCCCCGGCACTCCGTCAACGAGCACCGGGACGAGCGGATCCTTGTCCCGGCGCGAGAGAGGAAGACCCCATGAAAATCGCGATGATTTCCGAGCACGCCAGTCCGCTGGCGGCACTGGGCGGGGTGGATGCCGGGGGGCAGAACGTCCATGTTGCGGCGCTTTCCGAGGCACTCGCCAAACGGGGCCACCACGTCACCGTCTACACCCGCAGGGATGCAACGGAGCTTCCCTCCCGGGTGCAGGTAAGCCGGCGGTTCGAAGTGGTCCATATCGATGCGGGCCCTGCCCGCCATGTCCCCAAGGACGAGCTGCTTCCCTATATGGGAGAGCTCGCGGAGAGCGTGGCCAGGGACTGGGGGCAGCGGCCGCCGGATGTGGTGCACGGGCACTTTTGGATGTCCGGGCTGGCTGCGCTGGAGGCAGCGCGGCGGCCCGATGCCGGATACCGCGTCCCGGTCATCCAGACCTTCCACGCCCTGGGCACCGTCAAGCGGCGGCACCAGGGTGCCGAGGACACCAGCCCTGCGGAACGCCGCTGGCTGGAACCCGGTGTGGGGCGTTCCGCGGACAGGATCATAGCCACCTGCTCGGACGAGGTCTTCGAACTCAAGGCCATGGGCATCGCCACCGGCAAGATTTCGATTGCCCCCTGCGGCGTGGACCTTGGCTTCTTCTCGGCAGACGGGCCCGTCGACACCAGGAAACGCCGCCACCGCATCCTTTCCGTAGGCCGCCTGGTGCCGCGGAAGGGCGTGGACCTGGTGATCCGCGCCCTGCCGTACCTGCGCGAGGCCGGGTTCGACGACGTCGAACTGCTGATTGTGGGCGGCGGCGGGGACTCGTACGTGCTGCACGCCGATCCTGAGGTGCGGCGCCTGTTGGACCTGGCCGCCGAGCTGGGAGTTTTGGACCACGTTTCGCTGCACGGCCAGGTTTCCCGGGGTGAAATGCCAGGGATCTTCCGAAGCGCCGATGCAGTGGTCTGCGCGCCCTGGTACGAACCGTTCGGCATCGTCCCGCTGGAGGCCATGGCCTGCGGTGTTCCCGTTGTTGCGGCGGCCGTAGGCGGCCTGCGGGACACAGTGGTGGACCATGGCACCGGGCTGCACGTGCCGCCACGGGACCCGGAGGCCATCGCTTCCGCCCTCGCCATGCTGCTTGAAAACCCAAGCCTGCAGGCGGAGCTTGGCAAAGCGGGCCAGAAGCGCGCCCGTACCCGGTATTCCTGGGACCGGGTGGCCGCAGAAACCGAAAAGGCCTACCAGCTTGCCGTGGCGGAGGCCCCGGCCGGCGTCGTTCCCATGGAAGGAGCCGTGCTGTGACTGCTGAATGGTCCCTGAGGGAAGCCGACCTGCGGGCTTTGACCACGCCGTCCGCGTTGCCTGGCGTATTGCCAGGTTCCGCGTTCGTGGATGCTGCCAGCGCCGATGCCGTCCGGATCCACCTGGACAACGTGCTGCCGGCGCTCGACTCGCTGCGAAACCAGTCCGGCAGGCTCGCCGCCTGGGGTGTGGAGCTGGCCCAGCGCCTGCTCCGCGGCCAGCGGCTCCTCGCCGCCGGCAATGGCGGTTCGGCTGCCGAGGCGCAGCACCTCACCGCCGAATTGGTAGGCAGGTTCGACGGCGAGCGCGTCCCGTTCTCCGCTATCTCCCTGCACGCCGAGTCGTCGGCGGTGACCGCCATCGCCAACGATTACGGTTACGACGACGTCTTCGCCCGGCAGGTGCGGGCACATGCCCGCTCCGGCGATGTGCTGATGCTCCTGTCCACCAGCGGCAAGAGCCCCAACCTGCTGCGGGCTGCCGAGGTGGCGTCCCGGCTCAACGTGACTACCTGGGCACTGACCGGTGCGGGACCCAACCCGCTGGCCGACGCCTGCAATGAGGCCGTCATGATCGAGGCCCTCAACGCCAACGCGCAGGAAGGACACCTGATCGCGCTGCACGCCTTGTGCCGCGCCTTTGACCTGGAGGTGGCCCGCCGCAGTCCCGCCGTTGCGCCCGTACCCGGCAAAGCCGGATTGCCCAAGGGAGGTGGCCGACCATGAGGATTGTGGTGGTTGGCGACGTCATGCTGGACGTGGACCTGTCCGGTGAGGCCACGCGGTTGAGCCCCGACGCCCCGGTTCCGGTAGTGGATGTTTCCGGCGTCCGGCGACGCGCCGGGGGTGCCGGACTGGTGGCCCGGATGCTGGCCGAGGACGGCTGGCCTGTCACCCTGGTGACCGTGCTGGGCGACGACGACGCCGGGCGGCAGCTCCAGGAGCACCTTGCCGGAGTGCGCCTGGTGTCAGGCCCCAGCGGCTACCCCTCGCCGGTCAAGACACGGGTCCGGGCGGGATCGCACCCCGTGGTCCGTTTCGACCAGGGATGCGAAAAGACGCCGGTTCCCGACGTCAGCCCCGCCATGCTCCGCGCCGTGGAAAAGGCTGGAGTGATCATCGTTGCCGATTACGGCAGGGGAGTGGCAGCCAACCCGCAGCTCCGGGAACTCCTGGCCCGGCTGGCGGATCAGGTTCCCATCATCTGGGACCCCCATCCCGCCGGGCCGGACCCCGTGCCCGGGGTCGCCGTGGTTACTCCGAACCTCGCCGAAGCGATCAAAGCCGCCCAGTCCCGGATGCCGGATGATGCGCAACCCGGGAAAAGCGGTGCGGCCAACGCCGCTAAGCAGGAACCGCAGGCCGGGGACCCGCAGGACGATGCACAGCCTGACGGTTCACCCCAGGACCAGGCCGCCGAGGTTGGCCGGATCCTTTTGGACCAATGGCACAGCCGGGCAGTCCTGGTCACCAAGGGGGAGCAGGGCGCGGTCCTGCTGCGCGGGAACCACCCGTCCCCGCACCCCGTTCCCGCCCCGCGCGTGGAAGCCGGGGATCCGTGCGGAGCGGGCGACCGCCTGGCAGCCGGGCTCGCGGTGCACCTCCTGGCCGGGCGCACCCTTGAGGAAGCAGCCGAACTGGCGGTCCATGACGCCGCGGACTTCCTGGCCGCGGGAGGGGTCTCAGCGCTTCCGGACCGCACAACAAAACCTGCGGGGCGGAAACCTGAATCCTCCGCGGCAGCACGGCGCCGATCCACGGAACCGCTGCTGCTGGCCCGCTCGATCCGGCAGAACGGCGGAACCGTGGTGGCCACCGGCGGTTGCTTCGACCTCCTGCATGCCGGACACGTCCGGTCCCTTACCGCAGCCCGTGAGCTGGGGGACTGCCTGATCGTTTGCCTGAACTCGGACGATTCGGTGCGGCGGCTCAAGGGCCCCGAGCGTCCCATCATCGGCCAGCATGACAGGGCCGAACTCCTGCTCGCCATGGAATGCGTGGACGCGGTGCTGGTCTTCGAGGAAGACACCCCGGAGGCCGCCCTGGAGCGCCTGCGCCCGGACATCTGGGTCAAGGGCGGCGATTACAAAGGGGCCCGTCTCCCCGAGGCAGACCTGGTGGAAAGCTGGGGCGGCCGCTGCCTCACCGTGCCCTTCCATCCGGCACGTTCCACCACGGGACTTGCCGATGCGCTCGCCAAGGTGAGCTGACAAATTTCTTGTATTCCCCATCGAAAGGAACACCATGACTGCAGACTCCAAAACCCCTGGCCGCGTACTGGTCACGGGAGGTGCCTCCGGACTGGGAGCCGCCGTCGTCGACGCCGTCCTGAAGGCAGGCGGAACACCGGTGGTGCTGGACCGCAACATCAGCAACGTGTCCGCCGTGAAGGCGTTTGAAGTGGACGTCTCGGACCGCCTGGCTGTGGAAGAGGCAGTGCGGGAAGCCGCCGAATCCATGGGCGGCCTGGACGCCGTTGTGACCGCGGCCGGCATCGACCGCTGCGGCAAGTTGGCCGACGTCGAAGCCGCCGAGTGGGAAAAGGTCATCGGGGTGAACCTGATGGGCACAGTATCGGTGGTGCGTGCCGCCCTGCCCTACCTCAAATCCACCCATGGAAGGGTACTGACGGTCGCATCCACGCTGGGCAAGCGCGCGGTGGCCGATGCAACGGCGTACTGCGCCTCCAAGTTCGGGGTGGTGGGCTTCAGCCACGCGCTCGCCGCGGAGACCGGCGGGGAAATCGGCGTCACCACCATGATCCCCGGCGGAATGAAGACGCGCTTCTTCGACGACCGCACCGAGCAGTACAAGCCCCAGGACGACTCACGCCTCAACGACCCCGGCAACGTGGCCCAGGCCATCATGTTCGCGCTGTCGCAGCCGACCGGGTGTGAAGTCCGCGAAATGCTGATTTGCCACGAGGAAGAGGGCTCCTGGCCCTAAGCCCGCAAACGGACTAAAACGGAATCGTCGGGAGGAAAACCATGCCTACAACTGCCACCGAAGTGACCACAAGCCGGGAATCAGCCGAGGGCTCCGGCATCACCATCCGCGACCCGCGCACCGGCGAAGTCCTGTGGACTGTGCCGGAAGCCGGACCCGCTGCGGTGACCCAGGCCGTGGAGGTGGCGCGAAGCGCCGCCGGTGACTGGGCTGCCACAGCCCCGGCCGAGCGGGGTGCCGCGCTCCGCACCGCCGCGAAGGCCCTCGACGCTGCGGCGGAGGAATTGGCCGGGCTCAACGCCAGCGAAACGGGACGTCCGGTCCAGGAAGCGCTGGCCGGGATTGCCGCCGGTGTCTCCACCCTGGAACAGTACGCTGAACTGGGCCCGGTGCACCGCGGCCACAGCCTGCGGGGCAACCGGCTTGCCTCTGACTACACAGTGGCGGAACCGAGGGGCGTGGCCGTCCTCCTGACTCCGTGGAACGATCCCGTGGCCGTGGCCTGCGGCCTGATCGGTGCAGCGCTGGTCACCGGCAACACCGTCATCCACAAACCCAGCGAGCGCTGCCCGCGCCTGGGGGAGGCACTTGGCGAGGTCCTGGCGCCGGCCTTCCCGCCGGGCGTGTTCCTGACTCTCTCCGGCGGAGCGGACGTCGGTGCGCTCCTGTCCCAGGCGGAAGTGGATGTGCTGGCGCATGTGGGTTCCAGTGCGTCCGGTGCCCGGATCGCCCGTGCGGGCGCCTTGACCGGAGCCCACGTCATCAGGGAAAACGGCGGAAATGATCCCCTGCTGGTGGACCGCGACGTGGACCCGGCGTGGGCGGCTGAGCAGGCTGCAATCGGTGCCTTCAGCAACAGCGGCCAGATCTGCGTGGCCGTCGAGCGGATTTATGTGCACGAGGCCATCGCCGCCGAGTTCTGCGCTGCGCTTGAAGCGGAAGCGGCATTGCGCAACAGCAACGGCACGGTGGCTCCGCTGGTTGACCTGCGGATGCGGGATGAAGTCCACGCCCAGGTCACGGACGCCCTCAACCAGGGTGCACGGGTGGTGGAGGGCGGTGTCCTTCCGGACGGGCAGGGCTCCTTCTACCCGGCCACCGTATTGCTTGATTGCACCGGGCAGATGCAGGTGATGACGGAGGAAACCTTCGGCCCGGTTGCCCCGGTACAGGTGGTCAAAACGTTCGACGACGGCCTGCGCCTGGCCTGCAGCGGCAAGTACGGCCTGGCCGCCACAGTCCTGACCGGCAACATGGCCCACGTCCAGCAGGCCGTTGCGTCCCTGCCTGTGGGCACCGTAAAGATCAACGAGGTTTTCGGCGGCGCGCCCGGCGGGGCGGCCCAGCCACGCGGCGAGAGCGGGCACGGATTCGGCTACGGGCCCGAACTGCTGGATGAGTTCAGTCAGGTGAAGGTGGTGCACATCGCGGCTCCTCCTGCTGCTGCCATGCGCGGGGCCGGGCCGGAAGAATCCGCGGGGGACGAAGCCATTGAAGAACAGGACCAGCAATGAGCATGTCCCCGGAAACCGTGGACCTCTCCAGCCAGCGGGCGTTGTCCGAATGGCTCCCAGGGAGGCTGGCAGCGGAAGAACCACGCATCCTGGTGATCGGCGACGTGATGCTGGACGGCTGGTGGAGCGGCAGCATCGAACGGCTTTGCCGGGAGGCTCCGGCCCCGGTGGTGGACATCCAGGCCCGGGAATCAGTGCCCGGTGGTGCCGCCAATACCGCCATGAACCTGGCCGCCCTGGGTGCCAGGGTCTCGGTGGCGGGGATCATCGGGTCCGACGACGCCGGAGTGGACCTGAAGAACCAGCTGGTGGCCGCCGGCATCGACGTCCGCCACCTGCACTCCCACCCGGACATGGTGACCACCACCAAGATCCGGATCAGCAGCGGCGGCCAGGTGATGCTCCGCCTCGACGACTCCGCCAAAACCGTGCCGGACGATGCGCTGGCCGCGCTCGCGGCCTCGGTGCGTGCCGCCGTCGAACGCCAGGACGCTGTGCTGGTATGCGACTACGGAACAGGCGTCCTGGCGGATCCGGTGCATGCCGTGTTGGTGGACGCCCTTGCCGCAGGCCCTCGGCGCGGGGACGGTAAAAGGCGCAGCCCATTGGTCGTGGTCGACTCCCACGACCCGCGCCCGTGGGCGCCGCTGCGTCCGGACCTGGTGACGCCGAATGCCCAGGAAACCGCGCGGATGCTGGACAGGCGGCTTCCCGACGGCCAGGAGCGGGTTGAAGCCGTGGGCGGACACGCCGACGCGCTGCTGGCGGCCACCGGTGCCCGGGCCGTGGTGGTCACACTGGACCGCGACGGCACAGTGCTCCTGACTTCCGATGGCGTCAGGCACCGGACGTGGGCGCGCCCGGCAGCGGAGAAGCAGGCATCCGGCGCGGGCGACACCTTCGTTGCAGCTCTTACGCTGGCCCGATCGGCCGGACTTCCGCTCACGGCGAGCCTGGACCTGGCGCAGTCCGCTGCCGACGTGGTGGTGCACCAGCCGGGCACATCGGTCTGCAGCACCGAACAGCTCAGCCGCTACCTGCGGGCATTCGCGGATACGGCGCTGGGTGCGGACGAACTGGAACGGCAGATTGAGGTGCACAGGGCACAGGGGCAACGGATTGTGCTGACCAACGGCTGCTTCGATGTCCTGCACAGCGGCCATACCCGCTATCTCAACCAGGCCAAGCAGTTGGGCGACATCCTGGTGGTGGCCCTCAACAGTGACGAGTCGGTCCGTCGGCTCAAGGGCTCGGGCCGGCCCATCAACTCAGTGGCCGACCGCGCAGCCGTGGTGGCGGCCCTGAGCTGTGTGGACTACGTAACGGTCTTTGACACGCCCACGGCAGCGCCCCTCATCAAGCAGCTTCGGCCCGAGGTGTACGCCAAGGGCGGGGACTACACCCCGGAAATGCTGGCGGAAACCCCCGCAGTTGAGGAGTACGGCGGCCGGGTGGCCATCCTGGACTATGTGGCGGAACGGTCCACCACCGCCGTCGTGAACCGTATCCGGGACGGGCAGGGCGCCGCGACGGCGACGTGAGGCATTGTGCCCGGGGCCCTGGTGGCGGGGGCGTTCGTCTAGGGTTGAAGCATGACTGAGGCGCGGCACGGGTAATGGCGAAACGCGGGAAGTCAGGAGGCCGGGCAGGCCGTCCGACGGCGGGCGTCGTGGAAGTGCCGAAGGGAACCAGGCCAAACGGTCCTGTGGAGGGTGTCTATTACATCGATACCGGTGACTGCGAGCTGATTGCGGACCAGGACAATTCCACCGGCTGGCTCCTGAAGATTAACGGCGTCATGAGCTCGCACATCGACCTCGCGGACCCGCTTTTCCTGGACTTCGAGTACATGCGCTGGATGGCGGCGCTCATCGAGTCGCGCTGGCCGCCGTCGTCCACATCTCCTGCCGGCCCGTCCTTAGCGACTGCCGGCCCCTCCCCACGGCTGCGCGGGTTGCACCTGGGCGGCGGCGCCTGTTCGCTTGCGCGCTACTTCGCCGCCGTCTACCCGGACGCCCGGCAGGTGGTGGTGGAACTGGACGGGAAGCTCGCAGAATACGTGCGCGGGTGGTTCGACCTGCCCAAGGCGCCCCTGCTCCGCCTGCGGGTGGGGGAGGCCCGTGAGGTGACGGAAACCCTCACGGCCGACACACGGGACTTCATCATTCGGGACGTCTTTGCCGGTGCCCTGACTCCCCGTTCCCTGACCACCGCGGAGTTCACCCAGCATGTGCGGCGGGTCCTGGCCCCGGGCGGCCTCTATGTGGTGAACTCCGGTGACGCCCTGGACCTGAAGAGCGCGCGCGAGGACGCCGCCACCATCGCGGCCACTTTCAAACACACCGTCATCATCGCGGACCCCGCCATGCTGAAGGGCCGGCGTTACGGAAACATGGTGATGGCCGGCAGCGATGTTCCCTTCGCGGATGACCCGCAGCTTGCCCGCCGGCTCCTGGGCGGGGCCGTTCCGGCGCACCTGTGGGACGACGCGCAGGTCCGCGCTTTCGCCACAGGGTCGCCGGTCCGCCACGATCCCGCCCCGGGGGTCGGACCTCCCGGAAACGCTTAGCCCCTGCCCAGCAGTTTTTCCCGGTGCGCGGCCATCTGCTCCCGCAGCGCCTGGACCACAGCCGCGACGGCGGGCCGCCGGAAAGAATCGGGCCGGAGCACCATCCAGTAGGGGAGCAGTTCGGCGATCTCGCCGGGCAGCAGCCGGACCAGGTCATCGTGAAGGTCAGCCATGAAGCAGGGCAGGAACCCAATGCCGGCTCCGGCCCGGGTGGCCTCCACATGGACGAAGACGTTGGTTGACGTCAGCCCGTCCCGCATGGCAGGAACCAGCCGCCGCGGCGCGTCCAGGTCGTCCACCTGCAGCATCGAGTCCACGAAGTACACCAGGGGATGCCCATTGAGCTCCGCAACGCCGGCCGGTGTCCCGTGCTCGGCGAGGTAGGCCCGCGAGGCATACATCCCCAGCATGTAGTCGCCCAGCCGGATAGCCTCTGCACGGTGCACCTGCGGCTCGCCCACCACCACCTCGATGTCCAGCCCGGAGCGCTGCTGCAGCGCCCGCCGGGTCATGGTCACCACCTCCACGCTCAACCCGGGGTGCTCGCGGCGCAGCCGCGCCACGGCAGGGGCAGCGATATAGGCGCTGAACCCGTCCGTGGCTGTCATGCGCACGACGCCGGTAATGGGGTCCGGTGCCTTCCCCGCCGGCCCCAGCGTGCCCAGGACCGCCTCCACCTGCTCCGCAACGCGCACTGCCTGCTGGCCAAGCTCGGTCAGCTCCCAGCCACCTGTCGCCCTCGCCAGGACTCTTCCGCCCAGCGCCTTCTCCAGCGCGGCGATCCGGCGGGAAACGGTGGTGTGGTTCAGGCCCAATGTCTGGGCCGCCGTCGTAAATTTGGCGGAGCGGGATACCGCGAGCAGGACCAGAAGGTCGTCCGGATTGGCGTTCATATCTGCAATTGTGCACATAGTTGGTGCCGCTTTGGTCATTGAAGCGACATGTTTGTGCAGCAATACTCAGGAAAGTCAGGGACGGCTTCCGGCTGCCAGGCACTGAGCGGCCTGGCCGTTGCACCGATTGACTACGCGCACGATGGGAACAGGAATGGAACACAACTTGAATGGGCGCAAGGCACTTGTCACCGGCGGTGCCAGCGGCATCGGCGCTGCGTGCGTGCGGGAACTTGCGTCCCGCGGGGCGAAGGTGGTGGTGGCCGACGTCGACTCCGCCGGTGCCGCAACCCTCGCCGATGAGGTGGGCGGCACCGCCTGGGCCGTGGACCTGCTGGACGTGGACTCACTCGCCACCCTGAGCCTGGACTGCGACATCCTGGTGAACAACGCCGGGATCCAGCGCATCAGCCCCATCCAGGAGTTCGATCCCGTCCACTTCCGGCGGATCCTCACCCTGATGCTGGAGGCGCCGTTCCTGCTCATCCGGGCAGCCCTGCCGCACATGTATGCCAATAAGTTCGGGCGCATTATCAATGTGTCCTCGGTGCACGGCATCCGCGCCTCCCCGTTCAAGAGTGCCTACGTCTCCGCGAAGCACGGCCTGGAAGGACTAAGCAAGGTGACGGCCCTGGAGGGCGGAGAGCACGGGGTAACCTCCAACTGCATCAATCCCGGCTACGTCCGTACGCCGTTGGTGGAGAAGCAGTTGGCTGACCAGGCCTCGGTACACGGCATCCCGGAATCCGAGGTACTGGCCAAGGTCATGCTCACCGAGTCAGCCATCAAGCGCTTGGTGGAGCCTGAGGAAGTGGCGTCGCTGGTTGCCTGGCTTTCGTCCAGCCATGCCGGCATGGTCACCGGCGCCAGCTACACCATGGATGGTGGCTGGTCCGCCCGGTAGAGGACGCCTTGCCTGAAGATCCCGCAGCCGGGCTGGCCGCATCACCGCGGCTAGTCCAGCTGCTTCAGCTGTCGATGGTCGTAGAAGAAGACGCCGTGGGCAGTCTCCACCCCCACCGACGTTCCCTGCCGGGATACGATGACGCCCTCCCGCCTGCCGTTGAACGGATCGTCGCCTACTACCGCGTCCCCTATGCGGTAGGGCGAGCGCGGCCCAAAGCGCTTTTGCACCCTGTTACGGGTCCTGCCCCACGTTCTCATCACGGCGGTAGCCAGGCTGATGGGGCGGCCCATGCCGGACATATCTTCTACAGAGCCCTTGACCATGCGTACCAACTCCTCGGACGGCGAAATGCCGCTTCCTGGCGGTGCTGGTTGCCGGAAGTCTCACAGCAGAGGATGGTCCTCCTATTCCGGCCGGCACCTTACGCCAAAGCTATGCGCTATTCACATCAGTCACACCAGTAACAGGTACTCGTTTTTTGGGAAGCCACTACTTGCCAACCCGAGTACCGGCCTTTTCGGGATCAAGTGGGCTGGTAGAGGTCAGCGGGGTCCGTTGATGATGTCCTCGGCGTTGTCGAACGCCCAGCCAACAAGCGGAACGAGCAATGCGCTGAGCTCGTAGCCCTTCTCAGTAAGGCTGTAATCCACCCGCGGCGGAATGACCGGCTGGGCGTGCCGGCTGACCAGGCCGTCGCGTTCAAGTGTCTTGAGCGTCTGGGCGAGCATCTTCTCGCTGATGCCTTCGGCCCGCCGTCGTAATTCGCTCCACCGCTGCTCGCCTTCGGACAATGACAGCAGGATCAGCACGCCCCATTTACTGGTGATGTGGTCCAGCAGGGTCCGGCTGGGGCACCCGGCCGGGAAGACGCCGTCGGCAAAATTCATGGGCAGGGGAGACGGATGCGTTGTTGCTTCCATGCGTCCAGCTTACCGCGGGGTCAGTACCTTACTTCAAAGTGCGTACTCTTTTCTGGGAAGTAATGCTGCCATTGCCTGGTTATGCCCTTTGACAACCCCGTACTTCCCGAAAGGATTACTCGTGAGCATCGTTATAACAGGAGCTACCGGACAGCTTGGCCGCCACGTCATTGAGGCTCTGCTGGAGCGCAACGTTCCCGCCAGCGACATCGTCGCGACCGGCCGTTCGGTGCACAAACTGGCGGACTTCGCCGGGCAGGGCGTCCAGGTCCGCGCCATTGACTACTCGGACCCCACCTCCGTGGCCGCGGTCCTCAAGGGAGCCCGTCGGGTACTCCTGATCTCGGGCACGGACATAGGCCAGCGGGTGGAACAGCACCGCACTGTCATTGAGGCCGCCAAGGCCGAAGGCGTGGAGTTGCTTGCTTACACCAGCATTGCCAACGCCGATACCACCGGCATGAAACTGGCGGCCGAGCACCAGGCTACCGAGGCCGTTCTTCGCGAATCCGGTGTCCCCTTCGTTCTGCTCCGCAACGGATGGTACCTGGAGAACTACACCGACCAACTGCCCGGGACCCTGGCGCAGGGCGCCCTCTCAGGCAGCGCCGGCGACGGCAAGGTCAGCGGTGCGGCCCGGGCCGACTACGCCCACGCAGCCGCAGCTGTGCTGGTAGCCGACGGCCAGGCCGGCAAGGTGTATGAGCTGGGCGGGGACGAAGCGTTCACCATGGCCGATCTCGCGGCCGAAATCACCGCCGCGACGGGCAAGGGCATCACCTACAACAACCTGCCTGCCGAGGACTACGCCGGCCTGCTGAAGGGTGTTGGTATTCCCGGAGCTTTCGCAGAGATCCTGGCAGATTCAGACCTGGGTATTGCCCGCGGCGACCTCCTGGTCAGCACGGGTGACCTTCGCAAGCTGATCGGCCGCCCGGCCACGTCACTTGCCGAGGCTCTGCGGTCCGCCGCAGCTTCGGCCTAGACGGAAATGGGAAGGTGTCCGGTCCCCGCGGGGACCGGGCACCTTTTTGCGTCGTTGGGATCGATGTTGGAGTGGGGCGTGTCAGTTGCCTGTCTTGGAGCTCAGGACTTGCTGCCGGTCAGGCCTTGACTGGATGCCGGCTTTTCCTTACGTTTGGGGCCTGCTCTTGAGCCCGACGAATGAGACAGAACTGCCTGAGGATGTATCCCTGTACCAGCAGGTCGAAGGAGATCGAGCATGAAAGCTGTCGTGCAGGACGTCTATGGATCAGCAGATGAGCTCGAGCTGCGCGACGTAACCCGGCCCGTGCCAACGAAGGGTGAAGTACTTATCCGGGTGCGGGCGGCCGGCGTCGACCAGGGGGTGTGGCACCTGATGACCGGGCTGCCGTTCCTGATTCGGCTCTTCGGCTATGGACTCAGGAAGCCCAAGGTTCCCGTGCGCGGCCGTGAAGTGGCCGGCATTGTGGAGGCTGTGGGAGCGGGGGTAAGCCGCTTCCGGGCAGGTGATGAAGTGTACGGAACCTGTGAAGGGTCCTTCGCGGAATATGTCTGCGCGAAGGAGGACAAAGTGGCGCCGAAGCCCGCGAATCTTACGTTCGAGGAAGCGGCCGCGGCACCCATTTCCGGCGTCACTGCCCTTCAGGCTGTCCGGGATGCGGGGGAGGTAACCGTGGGCCAGAAGGTGCTGGTTATTGGAGCGGGCGGGGGAGTGGGGTCCTTTGCCGTTCAGTTGGCCAAAGCCTTTGGGGCTGAGGTAACCGGAGTCTGCGGTACCGGCAAGGTGGATTTTGTCCGGTCCCTGGGCGCTGATGCAGTTATCGACTACACCAAGGAGGACATATCCAGCGCCGGGGTGCGGTACGACGTCATCCTGGATACGGCCGGCAACAGGCCGTTGTCCATCCTGCGGCGCGTGCTCGCGGCAAAGGGGACGCTGGTCCTCATTGGAGGCGAAAGGGGTGGCAAGCTGACCGGCGGCTTTGAGCGCTCACTCGGTGCGCCCTTTGTTTCGCTTTTCTCCGGCCAGAAATTCAAAGGGCTCGTCTCTAAGGAAACCCACCTGGATCTTGAGGCCCTGACTTCGCTGATTGAAGCCGGCAGCGTGAAGCCGGCGCTGGACAAGGTCTTTCCCCTTGCTGAAGCTCCGGCCGCCATTACCTACCTGCGTGCGGGGCGAAGCCGCGGCAAAGTTGTTGTCAGCGTCTGACGCGGCTGCGGGGCTCTGACGGTATTGGGATGTAGCTCCTTCTCTCGTTTCAGAGGACATGGACACCCTGCGTTTTTGTCAGACCCTCCGGGGATGCTTTGGGTATGGAAATGAACCCGGTGGTGGTGGAGGCGGAGGAAGCGGTTGAGGCTTCGGTCGCTGCCTTTGCTGCTGTCTTGACGGGCAGGGAGGTTGCCCCGTCCGGTGCTGCTGGCGGACCTGATGAGGGAGCCGGGTGCTGGGCTGCGGTCGGGACCAATGATGGGCTGCAGCGTCTTGCTGATGGGGCGTTGGATGCCCTTGCCGCGGTGGCCCGGTCGGAAGCGAAGCTGGCGGCAGTAAAAGCGCAGGCCGTGAGCCTGTCAAGTTGTTTGTGTAAGTGAGGTGGAGTCTTATCGGTTGAGGTAGGGCCCGAGTCTGTCGGGGTAGTTCAGGACGAGGACGCCAAGGGCCTCACTCCATCCTTGCGTGAAGGTTCCTTCGATAAGTTTTTCGACTGTCTTGGAACGGTTTCCCCGGGCCTTGCCTTCGAGTCTCGCGCGGTCGCTGGCGCGTTTGTCTTCGATGTTGCAGATGGCCAGCCAGAGGAGTTTCACGGCAGCCTGGTCGTTGGGAAAGTGCCCGCGGTTCTTGATGATCTTGCGTAGCTGGTAGTTCAGCGACTCGATCGCGTTGGTGGTGTAGATGATGCGCCTAACCGGTGGGGGGAAGGCCAGGAATGGGATGAATTTCTCCCAGCCGTTGCGCCAGGTCCGGACCGTTGCGGGGTATTTCCTGCCGAGGTCGGAGGCCTCGAACGCGTCCAGGGCGTCTTGGGCGGCCTCGGCTGTCGGGGCGGTGTACACCGGCCGCAGCGCGGAAGCGACCTTCCTGCGGTCCTGGTAGCCGATGAAGCGCATCGAGGCCCGGATCAGGTGCACGACGCAGGTCTGGACGGTCGCGGCCGGCCATGTCGCTGCGATGGCCTCGGGGAAGCCGGTGAGTCCGTCGCAGCAGACAATCAGTACGTCCTTCACGCCGCGGTTGGCCAGTTCGGCGCAGACCCCGGCCCAGAACCTCGCGCCCTCGGTGGCTTCGACCCAGATGCCCAGGACGTGCTTGATGCCGTCCATGTCCACGCCCACCGCGATGTGCGCGGCACGGTTCTGCACCTGGTGTCCGTCCCGGACTTTGACGACGATCGCGTCCAGGTACAGGATCGGATACAGCGGCTCCAGAGGCCGTTTCTGCCATTCCATGACCTCATCCAGGACCGCGTCGGTGATCTTGGAAATCGTCTCGTGTGAAAGCTCGGTCCCCAGCGTGGATTGCAGATGATGGGCAATGTCCCGCACCGTCATCCCACCGGCGTAAAGGCTGATGATCATGTCATCCAGGCCCCCGGTGCGGCGGGCACCTTTCGGGACCAGATGCGGGGTGAACGACCCGTCGCGGTCCCTTGGCACGGCCAGATCCACGTCCCCGGCGGAGGTCCCCAGCGTCTTGGCATACGACCCGTTCCGGGAGTTGGGCAGGAAACGGCCGATCGGATCGCCCTTGTCATAGCCCAAATGCCCGGAGAGCTCGGCCTGCAATCCGCGTTCCAGGGAGGCCTTGATCAGCTGCTGGATGAAACCGTCCTTGCCATCGAGTTCGAGCTGGCCGGAATCGATCTGCGCCATCAGCTCATCAAACGCGCCGGAAGCCTTCAGCGCATCCATGCTGCCGGCCGCCGCTGCACGACGGGCCAGGTCCTCCGCCAGCTCTTCACGGGGTTTCGTCATAGCCACAATGATTCTCCAATCATCCAGCGACTACAGCTCTCCTACACAAACAATCTGACACCCCCCAGGCCGTGGCGGTGCTCGCCGAGGCCACCAGGTCGCTGAATTCTCCAGCCCGGTCGCCGCAGGAGGCCACAGCGCAGGAGCGGAACCTGGTGGCCGAGGTCGGGTGCGTACTGGCCATCGGTGACCGGGCCGCGGGTGCCCTGCTGGGCGAGTCCCATGCCCTGACCACGTCGTTGCCCCGCACGCTGGCCGCCCTGCAGGCCGGGACGATCTCCTGGCAGTACGCCCGGACCATGGTCGAGCAAACCCTGAGCCTTGGCCCTGCCGCGGCCGCCGCCCTGGAGGCGCACTTCCTGGACCCCGAGGCGCCCAACGCCGACCGCGGGTGTCCGGTCGGGCAGATGCCGGCGTACCGTTTCAAGGCCAAAGCCAGGATCTGGCGCGAACGCCACCACCTGGAGAGCCTGGAGAAGCGCCACGTCAGGTCCGTCGCTGACCGGCGGGTGGAACACTGCCCGGACCATGACGGGATGGCCTGGATCTCAGCCTGCCTGCCGGCGGTCACCGCCGAAGCGATCTGGAACCGGCTCACGGCCCTTTCCAGAGGAATGCAGGGACCTGACGAGCACCGCACACTTTCCCAGCTGCGGGCCGACGAATTCTCCTCAACACTCCTCACCGGCGCAAACAATACCGGCGGAAACAATGCCCGCGCTGCCGCTGCCGGTGCCAACGCCGACGGCGACGGGGACGGGGAAGGCGCAGGTCCCGGGCCGTTATCTTCGATCCGGCCGCAGGTGCTGGTCACCGTTCCCGTGTTCTCGCTGCCGGGCCTGACCGACGAGCCGGCGACCCCCGAAGGGTACGGGCCGATCCCCGCCTCGATGGCCAGGGACCTCGTCGCCGGGGGTGCGGACTCCTTCCACCGGGTGCTGGTGGACCCGAGGGACGGCGTGCCCCTGGAAATCGGCCGGACCAGTTACCGGGTCATCAAAGCCATGCGGAACTGGCTGCAGATGCGGGACGGCAAATGCCCGTTCCCCGGCAGCAGCAACCACTCCCTCGACAACGACGCCGACCACCTCCTCGCCTGGCACAAGGGCGGTACCACCGGGATCAGCAACCTCGGCCAGCCCTGCCCCAAACACCACAAGCTCCGACACACCAGCGCCTGGAAACCCACACGAACCACCAAAAACGAACCACCCGGCTGGATCTCCCCCATGGGCCCGCACTACAAAAGCGAACACCAGGACTGGGAACCACCACACTGGCCACCAGCGCTCCGCGAATCGGAAACCTCGCCTCCCTGGAAACTTCCTGCTGCCAACCTTCCAGCGGCTGTGCACCTGCAGCTGCCGGCACTCCAGCCTCAGGATTCCCCGCTTCATTCTGATCCGTGGGCGGATGTTGCACCCGGCGACCTTTTAACCGCCGATGATTTTTCACCTGAAGAGCTCCGGTGGGAGGACCTTCATGACGTACCTGAAGTCCTGCCCGTCGACCCGTTCGGGGACTGGGAGTTGTTCCTGGCCTCGGAAGCAGTCCTCCGACTCTAAAGCTGCGCGAACTCTGCCCAAAAGCCAGCTTTGAGGACCGAATGCGGCCAGGCCACATGTACACCCAGGCTGCACGTCCAGGCCTGCTGCAGCGCCCACCCACTCCAAAGCCGCTTCTGTCTGGAATATCAGACAGAAGCACAGTCTTCGTTCGGCCGTTGGCGACGGTGAGGGTGCATGGTTAAGTACGGGATCCCGGATAGGTCGGGGGCCACGTGAGGCATTAAGGAGCATACGGTGTTAGCTACGGAAGCAGGACCGCAAGCCATCGGCGCAACAAGCGTGGCACCTAAGGTGGCATCCAAAGTCCCGGCCGCCGAGAACACCCTGCGCATCCTCAAACTGTTGGCATCACGCCGGGGACCCATGGCGGCGTCGCAAATTGCTTCTTCCCTGGGCCTGCCACGGTCCAGTGTGTACCACCTGCTGGGCGTGATGGAGGCAAACGGATTTGTGCTCCATCTCCATGAAGAGCAGCGGTATGGGCTCGGCATCAGTGCCTTCGAGCTGAGTTCTGCATACTCGCGGCAGGAACCGTTGTCCCGCCTCGGACGCCCATTGCTCGCCTCCCTCGTGGACGCCCTCGGGGAGAGCGCGCACCTGGCAGTGCTCCACGGCCGGGACGTCCTGTACATCGTGGAGGAGCGGGCTAAAAACCGCCCTTCCCTGGTGACCGATGTCGGCGTTCGACTCCCCAGCCACCTCACCGCCAGCGGACGGGCCATCCTTGCGGCACTGCCCAAGTCCCAGGTGCGGGCGTTGTACCCCAACGCCGCTGCCTTCACCGCCCGGCACGAGGTGGAAGGGGCCATCATGAAGTACTCGGCCCTGTCCTCCCACCTCGACCAGGTAAGGCAACGCGGATACGCCACCGAACATGGCGAGGTCACTCCCGGCTTTGGCTCCATAGCCGCCGCCGTGACAGACCACCTTGGATGGCCCACGGCGGCTGTTGCGGTCACCTTCCTGGAGGACAAGTTGCAGGCCGACGAATGGCCGGTCCTGGCAGCACGCGTCCAAAAGGTCGCAGACGAGCTTTCGGTCCGCATCCACGGCCGCCCCGGAAAGTAACCGACCCTCCTGCCACCTGCGCTGCCAGTTATGGCTCCTGTTCAACCCCTTTCGGGCGTCCATGGAGACAGTGCGAACACGGTGGGAGGAGCGTCTGGCATACCGGACACCGTCCTTCCGAAACCCCTATAAAGCCCGCCCGCCAAGGGCTTTAGTTGATACAGAACTTCTCCTGCACCACAGACGCACGATGAAAAGGAGCCCATCATGGCACCCGCCGATTTCACCACCGGTGCCCGCCCGGTCAAAGCAGCCCGCGGCACCGAGCTCACCGCCAAGAGCTGGCAGACCGAAGCACCGCTGCGCATGCTGATGAACAACCTGGACCCGGAGGTTGCCGAGCGTCCGGACGACCTGGTGGTCTACGGCGGCACCGGCCGTGCAGTGCGTTCGTGGGCCGCGTTCGACGCCATCACCCGCACCCTCGAAACCATGGAGAAGGACGAGACGCTGCTGGTCCAGTCCGGCAAACCCGTGGGCGTCTTCCGCACCAATGAGTGGGCCCCGCGCGTCCTGCTGGCCAACTCCAACCTGGTGGGGGACTGGGCAACGTGGCCCGAGTTCCGCCGGCTCGAGGCCGAAGGCCTCATGATGTACGGGCAGATGACCGCGGGCTCCTGGATCTACATCGGCACCCAGGGCATCCTGCAGGGCACTTTCGAGACCTTCGCCGCGATCGCGCGCAAGCTCACGGGCGATGAGAACGGCACCCTCGCAGGCACCCTTACCCTCACCGGCGGCTGCGGTGGCATGGGCGGCGCCCAGCCCCTCGCCGTCACCCTGAACGATGGCGCCTGCCTCATTGTCGACGTCGATGAGACCCGCCTGCGCCGCCGCGCCGGAAAGCGCTACCTGGATGAGGTGGAAACCGATCTCGACGCCGCCATTGCCAAGGTGCTCAAAGCCAAGGAAGAGCGCCGCGGCTGGTCCGTCGGCTACGTCGGCAACGCTGCCGAGGTGTTTCCTGAGATCCTGCGCCGGCACAAGGCGGGCGAACTGGCCGTGGACATCGTGACGGACCAGACCTCCGCCCACGATCCGCTGAGCTACCTCCCGGAGGGCGTCTCCGTGGAGGAATGGCACCGCGAAGCCGAAGCGGACCCGGAAGGCTTCACCAAGAAGGCCCAGGCGTCCATGGCGCGGCACGTCCAGGCCATGGTGGAATTCCAGGACGCCGGAGCCGAGGTCTTCGATTATGGCAACTCCATCCGCGACGAGGCGCGCAAGGGCGGTTACACCCGGGCCTTCGAGTTCCCCGGCTTCGTCCCGGCCTACATCCGCCCGCTGTTCTGCGAGGGCCTGGGCCCGTTCCGCTGGGTGGCGCTGTCCGGGGATCCCGAAGATATCCGGGTCACCGATGAGGCCATCAAGGAACTCTTCCCGGAGAACAAGCACCTGCACCGCTGGATCGACGCCGCCCAGGAACGGGTGGAGTTCGAAGGCCTGCCCGCCCGCATCTGCTGGCTGGGCTACGGCGAACGCGCCAAGGCCGGGCTCCTCTTCAACCGGCTGGTCAAGGAAGGCAAGGTCAAGGCACCCATCGTGATCGGCCGCGACCATCTGGACTCCGGCTCCGTCGCCTCCCCCTACCGCGAAACAGAGGCCATGGCCGACGGTTCCGACGCCATCGCCGACTGGCCAATGCTGAACGCCCTGCTCAACACCGCTTCCGGTGCCACCTGGGTCTCGCTGCACCACGGCGGCGGCGTGGGCATCGGCCGATCCATCCACGCCGGCCAGGTCTCCGTCGCGGACGGCACCGACCTCGCCGCCCTGAAGCTCGAGCGCCTCCTGACCAACGACCCCGGCATGGGCGTCATCCGCCATGCCGACGCCGGCTACGACCGCGCCCTCGACGTGGCCCAGGAACGCGGCGTCCGCATCCCCATGAAGGAATCCGCAGATTCCGCAGAATCCAAGAAGTAGGAACCACAAGTGACACTCTCCACGAACTCCCTAACCTCGCACGGCCCCACCGGCTCCCAGCCTTCGCAAGCTCAGGCCGGGTCCCTCGCCGATCTGGGCCCACGGCCAGGGAACCCTGTTCGCATGGCCCCATCCCATCAACCGCTGACCGTCACCCTCGGCTCCAGCGGCGTTACGGCCGAAGATGTTGTCGCCGTCGCACGCCACAACTCCAAGGTGGCCATCGCCCCGGAAGCCCTCAACAACGTTGCCAAAGTGCGCGCCCACATTGACGGCCTCGCCTCCAGCGACGTCCCGGCCTACGGCATCTCCACGGGGTTCGGTGCCCTCGCCAACCGGCACATCCCCAACGAGCTGCGAACCCAGCTGCAGAAATCGTTGATCCGCAGCCATGCCGCGGGCATGGGCCCGGCAGTGGAACGCGAGGTGGTGCGCGGCATCATGTTCCTGCGTGCCAAAACCCTCGCCTCCGGCCGTACGGGAGTCCGTCCCGTGGTCCTGCAGACCATGGTGGATGTCCTCAACGCCGGCATCACACCGGTGGTGCGTGAATTCGGCTCCCTGGGCTGCTCCGGGGACCTTGCCCCGCTTTCGCACTGCGCCCTTGTGCTGATGGGAGAAGGGGAAGCGGAGGGGCCCGACGGCGAATTGGTCGGCGCCGCCGGCCAGCGCACCGTTGCGGAGCTGCTCGCCGAGCACGGCATTGAGCCGGTCACCCTCGCTGAGAAGGAAGGCCTGGCCCTGGTGAACGGCACCGAGGGCATGCTGGGCATGCTGCTGATGGCTATCGCAGACCTCCGCCAGTTGCTGACGACGGCGGATATCACCGCCGCGCTCAGTGTCGAGGCGCTGCTGGGGACGGACCAGGTGTTCCTGCCCGAACTCCATGCCGCCCTGCGTCCACACCCCGGACAGGCTGCAAGCGCGGACAACATGCTGCGTGTCCTGTCCGGTTCGCCCATCGTTGCCTCGCACCGGGTGGGCGATTCCCGCGTGCAGGACGCCTACTCGCTCCGTTGCGCCCCGCAGGTGGCCGGCGCCGTCAGGGACACCATCGACCACGCCGAACTGGCGGCATCCCGTGAGCTGGCCGCGGCCATCGATAACCCCGTGGTACTGCCCGACGGCCGCGTCAGTTCCAACGGCAACTTCCACGGGGCACCGGTGGCCTATGTCCTGGACTTCCTGGCCATCGCCGTAGCTGACCTCAGCTCCATCGCGGAACGGCGGACGGACCGCATGCTGGATCCCGCCCGTTCCCACGGTCTCCCGGCTTTCCTTGCGGCTGATCCCGGAGTGGACTCCGGGCTTATGATCGCCCAGTACACGCAGGCCGGCCTGGTGTCCGACAACAAGCGGCTCGCAGTCCCGGCATCCGTCGACTCCATCCCCAGCTCCGCGATGCAGGAAGATCACGTGTCCATGGGGTGGCACGCTGCCCGTAAGCTTCGCAAGGCCGTTGAAAACCTGCGCCGCGTCCTGGCCATTGAACTGGTCACCTCGGCACGGGCGCTGGACATCCGCACCCAGCTCTCCGGCGGCGTTCTGACGCCGGGAGCGGCGGGCACCGCCGTCGTCAATGCACTGCGCGAGGTAGTGGATGGGCCGGGAACGGACCGCTTCCTCTCGCCGGAGCTTGAAGCGGCAGACCGGCTGGTGGCCTCAGGGGAGGTGCGCAGGGCAGCCGAATCAGCCGTCGGCGCCCTTGCCTGACGCCGAATCATCTTCAGCATCTGCGCTGCCCCTGTCCAAGGAGTGGAATTTCCGGCAACACGGTCAGCTGTACGCCGGGGAGTGTAGTAGAACTGAAGATGTAGTAAAAGTCACATCAAAGAGGCTGTGGCGCAGAACGTATACAAAGGGGTAGAAGTTCAAATGAAAGCACGTGGGGCAGTTTTATCGAACCGCAACGCCCATTCCGCCGTGGTAGCCAACTGGAAGGCCCTCCAGGTTGGTGACCGCGTCGAGATCATCAAGCATGCGCATGTGGTCGCGGCCGGGGAGGTGGAAGAGGTGTCCCAGAGCGGAAACGTTCTGTGGCTTGTGCCGGCGGGTCCGGCGGAAAAGCAGCTCTTCCTGAAGTCCGACGGCGTGCAGGTCCGCCGCGGTTAGCAGCCACTGAAGATATAACGACGAATCCCCGCACTGCCTTGGGCAGGGCGGGGATTTGTGTTGTATGGGTTCCTGCTGTGGCCCGGCGGATCAGGCGGCGATGGCCTCGTAGGTTTCGCCGAACGGAACTGATTGGTCCAGGGCCACGGTGTAGCGTCCCGGGTGAAGCCTGGTCACCAGGATTCCGCAGCCTGCGTCCTTGGCTGCCACCTCGATCAGTTCGGAAACCGCCTCTTCCAGCCCGGCGTGTACCTCGCGGGCGCTGGAGAATTCCAGGTCGATGGACCGGGTGGCCGGTGCTTCTTCGGAGTCTGCAACGGCCGGAAGGTGTTCCAAAGTGGCTGTCATCATGTCCTGAACTTTCTCTGTTTGGTGCCGGAGGGCTGGACCAGTCTACCGGCCACGGCTGCAAATGTCAGATGACCGTTGTCTCCCCCCGTTGTTTCGAGGCGCCACGAGACCCGGGCCGGATGCTGCCCAGCACCTGCCGGTCAGTCACAAACGGTGGGTTTGGCGGCGTGGGGAGTGGGGCGCCACGATGGGAATCTGTCATAACAGAAACCCGGATCAGAGGAGATTCACTATGCGGATCATGCGCCTGGGCGAACCTGGCCAGGAGCAGCCGGCCGTGATGCTGGCTGCTGCCGATGGCTCCCGCCAGTACTTCAGCCTGCTTCCCCTGACCGGGGACGTGGACGGTGCCTTCCTGGCATCCGGCGGGCTGGACAAGGTCCGGGATGCGCTGGCAGCCGGAACGCTGCCGGTCCTGGACAGTGCCGAAAGCGTCCGGGTGGGCGCTCCAGTGGCCAGGCCGGGAACTGTGGTGGGTATCGGCATGAACTATGCAGCCCATGCAGCGGAATCGGGCGCAGCACCACCCGAGATTCCGGTGGTTTTCCTCAAGCCCAGCAACACCGTAGCCGGACCCTACGACCCCGCTGCCGTCCCGCCACGATCCAATAAGTACGACTGGGAGGTTGAACTCGGCATCGTCATCGGCCGGGAAGCCAGCTACCTCGGGGGCAAGGAAGAAGCAGCCGCCTGTATCGCCGGCTACGTCACGGCGAACGATCTCTCCGAGCGTGAGTACCAGCTTCCCGGGGCGGCCGGCCAGTGGACCAAGGGCAAAACCTTGCCGGGCTCAACGCCGCTGGGCCCGTGGCTTGTGCCGGCGGCTGACATCAATGGCGGCAACCTCCAGCTGCGCAGCTGGGTCAACGGTGAACCGCGCCAGGATTCCACCACCTCGCAACTCATTTTCGACGCCCCCACCCTGGTCCACCACTGCAGCCAGTACATGCGGCTGGAGCCCGGCGACGTGATTCTCACCGGGACTCCAGAGGGGGTGGCGCTGAGCGGCCGCTTCCCCTACCTCCAGCCGGGCGATGTGGTGGAGGTAGAGGTGGAAGGCCTGGGCCGACAGCGCCAGGAGCTGTTCCGCGCGAACTGAGTTTGTCTAGCCGGCCTTCACCGCCAGGACCGGGCAGTCGGCCTCCAGCAGGATCCGCTGCGACACGCTGCCCATGATCAGCTTGCCCACCGGCGTACGCCGGCGCAGGCCTATCACGATCAGCTCGGCGTTGTTCTCCTCCGCGGCATCCAACACCTCGGCGGCGGCATCGTGTCCACGGACCGGCTGCTTGATCACGTGGTCGATGCCCTGGATGGCCAGCCGGTCCTCGATACTCTGGATCTCTGGCTCCTGGGCGTAACGGTTGTCCACCAGCGCGTCCCCCTTGGACGAGTTGATGACCAGCAGTTTGGTGTTGTTCTTCCGGGCTTCAGTGATGGCCTGGGTCAGGGCTGCTTCGCCCTCGGGGGTCGGGACATAGCCCACCACGATGGTCATGGCGTCTCCTTCTTGTCTGGATGGACAGAGCTATCTGAGTGGACAGGCAGGTTTGCATGAGCTGAGCTGCCTGAAGGTGCGGCCGGAGCGGCCGGAGCCGCTGCGGCAACAACCGGACGGTCGCGCCGGATCAGCTTGAAGAGCAACGGCCAGGCCAGGATCAGCGCCAGGATGATGTAGATAACGACGGCGATCGGCTCGCCCAGAAGACCGGCGGGATCACCGGCGCTGAGCTGGAGGCTCTTGCGAAGCTGGCCTTCGATCCGCGGCCCAAGGATGACGCCGAGGATGAGTGGCAACACCGGCAGTCCGAAGCGGCGCATCATGAAGCCCAGTGCGCCGAGCACCAGCAGGAGCATCAGGTCGAACGCCTGCAGGTTGACCGAGTAGGCACCCAGGGTGGCGAAGAACAGGATCCCTGCATACAGGTATGGCCGCGGGAGCTGCAGGATTTTCGCCCACATTGGTGCCAGGGGCAGGTTGATGAGCAGGAGCAGGAAGTTACCGATGAAGAGGCTCGCGATCAGCGCCCACACCAGCGGTCCCTCGGTGGCAAACAGCAGCGGCCCCGGCTGGATGCCGAACTGGACAAACGCTGCAAGCATCACGGCAGCAGTGGCATTGGTAGGCAGGCCCAGGGCAAGCAGGGGGGTCATCGTGCCGGCAGCCGCGGCATTGTTGGCCGCTTCCGGCCCGGCAACACCCTCGATGGCGCCCTTGCCGAATTCCTCCGGATGCTTGCTGAGGCGCTTTTCCGTGACGTAAGAGAGGAACGTGGGGATCTCGGCTCCGCCCGCCGGGAGTGCGCCGAAGGGGAAACCGAACGCCGTTCCGCGGAGCCAGGGCTTCCATGAGCGCTTCCAGTCCTGTTTGCCCATCCACGGACGGCCTACCGGGATGACATGCAAGGGAGTGCGCCGCATGTGCGCGGCAACCCACAGTGCTTCGCCCACGGCGAAGATGGCCACTGCCACCACCACGATGTCCAGGCCATCGGCGAGCAGGGGCTGGCCGAAGGTGAGGCGGCGCTGGCCGGTGACGGAGTCCATGCCTACCAGGCCGATCGCCAGCCCGAGGCCCAGCGAGGCAAAGCCCCTGAGCCGGGAAGATCCAAGGACGGCGGTGACTGCCACAAGTGCGAGCACCATGATGGCAAAGTAGCTTGGCGAGCCCAGGCTGACTGCGAACGCCACTACGATCGGTGCGAAGACAGCCAGCAGTGCAGTGCCGATGGTGCCGGCGACGAATGAGCCGATGGCTGCCGTTGCGAGAGCCTGTGCCGCCCTGCCGGCTTTCGCCATCTTGTTGCCCTCGATGGCAGTGACAACAGACGACGATTCCCCTGGTGTGTTGAGCAGGATGGACGTCGTGGACCCGCCGTACATGCCGCCGTAGTAGATACCGGCGAACATAATGAAGGCGCTGGTGGGTTCCAGGACATAGGTGACCGGAAGCAGCAAGGCGATGGTCATGGCCGGGCCAAGGCCGGGGAGCACGCCAACGGCGGAACCCAGGATCACGCCAATGACGGCGTAGAGGAGATTCATCGGGGTCAGGGCGGTGGCGAAACCGTCCATGAGGGAGGCGAAGACATCCATCAGAGAATCCCTTCCAGGAGGCCGGCGGGCAGCGGGATGCCGAGGCCGAGGTAGAAACCGTAAAAGGTGAGCACGGAGAGGGCAAGGGAAATGAGTCCGTCACGGACATAGTGCCGGCTGCCCAGGGCCCAGGCGCTGCCCCAGAACAGGATGGTCCCCGAGATCACCCATCCGGCCCAATCAATCAGCAGGATGTTGGCCAGGAAGGCTCCCACCAGCGGCAGGATGGTCTTCCAGTCGGCGGGGTGTGAGAGATCCACGTCCTCGCCGCCTTCGGCTTCGCCCTGCCCGCCGCGCAGCACATTGACTGCCAGCAGGAAGGCGCAGACCAGGAGCAGGCCGGCCACGATGTACGGCAGCGTCTTCGGACCCACAGGATCCGACTGGGAGTACGGGGTTACCAGGGCGATGGCGTCCACCAGGACAAGGATGCCCACCGCCCCGAGCAGGAGGGCAACCCCCAGCTCGGAGCGGCCTTTGAGCCTGGAAGTCAAAGTTGGGGAGGAGCTCACGCCAGGCCAAGCTTCGTGAGGACGTCCGCCACCCGCTTGTCCTGCTCGGTCAGGAAGGACTCGAACTCGTCGCCGGTGATGAAGGCGTCAGTCCAGCTGTTCTTCACAAGGGCTTCCTTCCAGGCATCTGTGCCGTGCATTTCCTCAAGCGCGGCAATCAGCTTGGCCTTGTCGTCGTCGCTGATTCCCGGAGGAGCCACGATGCCGCGCCAGTTGGTGAACACCAGGTCGATCCCGGATTCCTTCAGGGTCGGTGCGTCCACACCTTCGAGCCGTTCCTCACCGCTGGTTGCCAGGACGCGGACGTCGCCGGACTTGATCTGCTGCAGGTACTCGCCGGCACCGGAGGCCGCGAAGCCCACCTTGTTGCCCAGGATGGCCGGGAGGAGGTCTCCACCGCCGTCGTAGGACACGAAGTTCACCTTGGTGGCGTCAATTCCTACGGCTCCTGCAAGCTGCATGGGGAGCAGGTGGTCCGGGCCGCCGGGTGAGGAACCGCCGCCTACGGCGATTGAACCCGGGTCTGCCTTCCAGGCGGTGACCAGGTCATCGATGGTTTTGTAGGGCGAGTCCTTGCTGACCATGATGGCGCCGGGTTCTTCGATGAGCCGGGCCAGCGGGGTGGTGTCTGTCAGTTTGGCCTCGGACTTGTTGGTGTAGCTCGCGCCCACCACGCCCAGGCCCATGAGCATGGTGAGGTCACCATTGCCCTTTTCGTTGACGACTCGGGCCAGGCCGACAGTTCCGCCTGCGCCGGCGAGGTTGAAGACCTCGGTATTGGTGGCAACCTTCTCATCGTCGAGAACCTTGGCCGCGACGCGGGCCGTGGTGTCGTAGCCGCCACCCGGAGTGTTGGGGACCATGATCTGGAGACCGGTCACCGGCCCGGCAGCAGCGCCGGGGCTGGAAGTATTGGTGGAGCTGCCGCCGGTGGCACCGCAGCCGGTGGCCATCAGGGCGATGCCGGCGGCGACGGCGGCAATCCGCAATGCGCGGTTCTGGCGCATGGTGTTCCTCTTCTCGTGAAAAATGATCAGCAAGACTGACTGGTGATTTCGATGCTAGGTTCTGCCGTGATGCCGGTCACTCTTGTGTACGCAGAGAAAGTTAAGTTCATTGCGTTCACGTTTCCGGGATCCATCGGGGCTGTTGCTGCCGGCTCTGGAAAGCCGCTGAACCGTAGCCTGGTGCTGCCTGCGGTATAGTTCCGATACGCCGGGAGGGGCCGGCTGCGCACTCCTGCACGCGTGTCTTCACGCAGGTACTTGAACCACCACTAAAGGAATCCACGCAGTGACTCGACGAAGAGGAATGTCCCTCGCCGGGCAGTACCTTGTGCTGCAGTTGCTGATTGTCCTGGCCGTCCTGGTGGCTGTGGTTGCTATTTCCCTGGCCCAGTCCGCCGCTGCGTTCGAACGGATCGAAGGCCGGCGGGCCCTCTCCGCCGCCGAAGCCCTGGGCAGCAACCCCACGGTACGGGAACTGCTGCCGGATGCAGAACCCCGTGTGGGGGCGGCTCTTCCCGCGGTTGCCGAGTCCGTCCGGACTGTCTCGGGTTCATCACATGTGGCACTCGCCAAAATGGACGGCAGCGTGGTTGTCGCCTCGGACCCGGGACTGGTGGGCAGACCCCTGGAACTGGGTGCGAGCCGGGTAATGGAAGGGCGGGCCTGGACCGGTGTGGTGGGTGGAAGCGGGTCTCCCGTCCTCTCTGCCCATGTACCAGTCCTCGATGATGCGGGACGGATGATTGGCATCGCCTCCGTCAGCCGCAACTACCCCTCCACCCTTGAACGGTTCGGTGACGCCGTTCCCAACCTCCTGACCTATCTCGGCGTAGCCAGCGTCCTGGGAGTTGCGGGGTCACTGCTGCTGTCCCGGCGCGTCAAGAGGCAGACCCTGGGCATGGAGCCCAGCGAGATCACCGGGTTGGTGGAAAACCGGGAGGCCATGCTGCACGGGCTCAAGGAAGGCGTGGTGGCCCTCGATCCAAATGAGCGCATCACCGTGGCCAATGACAGCGCCCGGGAACTGCTGGGACTGCCGGCAGACTGCGTGGGCAAGAGAGTCGCGTCGCTTCCCGTGGATCCCGCACTGAAAGTGGTGCTGACCCGCGACCAGCCGGACCCCGACCAGCTCGTGTTGGTGGGGGAGCGCCTGGTGGTTGCGAACCGTGTCCCCATCCGCTCGCGGGGCCGCGACATCGGCTCGGTCACCACGCTGAGGGACCGGACGGAGCTGTCATCCCTGGAGCGGGAGCTGGGAGCCACCCGCACCGCCACCGACACCCTCCGCGCCCAGGCGCACGAGTTCGCCAACCAGCTGCACGTGATCTCGGGCCTGATCCAGATCGGGGAATACGATTCGGTAGTGCAGTTCGTCAACGGAGCCACGGTGGACCGGACCAGGCTAAATGACGAGGTCACGGGCAGGATCCAGGACCCTGCCCTGGCCGCCCTGTTGATTGCCAAGTCAAGCCTGGCAACGGAACGCGGCGTAACGCTCCAGCTGGATCCCGAGTCCGCCCTGGCTCCCGTGAGTGATGACCTCTCCCGGGACCTGGCCACCGTGGCGGGGAACCTGGTGGACAACGCGTTCGACGCCGTTGCCGGGGTTGGGCAGGCCACCGTCCGGGTGCTCGTGGAGGACAGCGGCGGCCAGGTCACCGTCACCGTCCGGGACAATGGCCCGGGCGTTCCGCCGGACGCCGTAGACGACATCTTCCGGCAGGGATTCACCACGAAGGATTCCTGGCGGGAGGGCGGCCGAGGCTTCGGCCTCGCCCTCTCACGTGTAGTCTGCCGCAGATCAGGCGGCGACCTGACGGTGGCCAACGACAACGGCGCGGTATTTACAGCACGATTCAAAAGAGGTGCACAAAAATGATCAAGGTCCTGATAGTCGATGACGACTTCATGGTGGCCAAGGTCCACGCCGGCTTCATTCAGCGGACCCCCGGCTTCAGGGTGGTGGGTGCGGCGCATACCGGAGCGCAGGCAGTGGTCGAAACTGAAAGGCTCCAGCCGGACCTGGTCCTGCTGGACATTCACCTCCCGGACATCAACGGACTGGACCTCATGCAGAAGCTGCGTGATGTTGCCCCGGAGCTGGATGTGCTGGTCATCAGCGCTGCCCGTGAAGTGGAAACCGTTCGGAAGGCACTGCGCGGCGGTATCGTCCACTACCTGATCAAGCCCTTTTCGCAGACCGACCTGCAGGAGCGGCTGGAACACTATCGGAACGCGTACCACGGCCTCGACTCGTCCAAGGATGTCGCGGAGCAGTCGGACGTCAACCGGGTGTTCGGGCTGGACCGCAGCGATCGGCCGTTGCCCAAGGGCTGCAGCGTGGAGACCCTGAAACTGGTGGAGGCTGCATTGGGCGCGTCGCCGGGCGACCTCTCGGCCGCGGAGCTGGCCGAGCAGCTCGGAACCTCCCGTGTCAGTGCCCGCCGCTATCTCGAGTACCTTCACGACGAGGGCACCCTGGAGGTCCGGCTCAAGTACGGAGTAGGGCGTCCGGAGCGGCGGTACGTCCTGAAAGGCCAGTAAGGACCGGCTTCCAGGACGCCCCGACGTCCGCCTGCGTCAGCGCTCGCCGCCGGACGTGGCACCGGGAAGGAACTCGGAGGGCAGCTCCGCCACCGGAACGATCACCATGTCCTGGACTTTCCAGTCCATGGCAATGCAGGCTTCACGTGCCGCTTCGAGCTGGTCGAGGGTGGGCATGGTCCCTGCCGCCGGAACCACGAACGACTCCACATGGAATACATGTCCTTCATCGCGAATCCGTGACTTGGCGTCCGCTGTCCAGTCCAGGCTGCGCAGATAGGTGTCCAGTTGCCGGCCCAGCGGATGGGATTCGCCGTCGTCGTAGGTCATGGCCTGCTTGTCCATAAGTGCGGAGACGGCGGCGTTGGTGTTCTTGAAGCCGTCCCGCAGGATGCTGGCTGATATCACCAACGCCGCAGCGTAGTCCGCCCACCACAGGCCGATTCCGATGCCCGCCACCCCGGCTGCCGCTGCCAGCGCCGTCATCCAGTCAGCCTTGTTCATATCCGCGTCGGCGTAAAGGACCTTGTCGTGCAGTTTCTCCGCTAGCTTCATCTTGGCCCTGCCGAGGAACACCGGGGGCGCCGCGGTGAGGATCATGACGGCAATCATCAGCCAACCGAGCCAGATAGTGCTGCCGAAAAGCTGGATGCCTCCAATGGTCGGGTGCTCGGCTTTCAGCAGGCCCAGGCGGACTCCACCAGGAGGTAGCCGCCCATGGCGGTCAGCGCAACGGCAGCCACCAGGTGGGCCACGCCGGTGGACCGGTGATAACCATAGGGGTGGTCCTCCGAGGGAGGCTTTCGGATGATGCGGGTGGCCAGCAGGAAGGAGATGGGCGGCAGGAAGGAGAGCAGGTCCTCGATCCAGGCGGCTTTCATGGCCTGGGATTGCCCAGGACCAGGAACACAAGGGTTGTGGTGACCGCCAGGAAACCCATAGTGGCCCATTCAAGCCTGGCCGCTTTCCGGAGTGCCTTCTGCTGTTCCTCCGGCAGTTTCGTGTGCCCGAACCGCACTGCATCGCTGCTCTTGATGCCGCTCACTGTGACTCCTTCACACCCATCAGGAACTTGTCCAGTTCCAAAAGGAAGGCATTCTCGCCATGTGGCACCAGCATGACGTGCTTGTGGAGATCTCCACGCTGGTCACGTGACTCGGCATAGGGCCGGGTGAGCCCGGCGTGGGTTACCCAGGGCGTCTTGTCATCAAGTCCGCCAATCACCAGGTCCAGCCCGCCATGCTTGAGCTCTTCGGCCAGGACCTGTTCCGTCCCCTGTTTCCACTCGATCCCGGCGCCGAGCTGGGCTGCGAAGCGCCTGACCAGGTCCGCATCGGGGCCTTGTACGGCATCATTGTGGACATCATTGCCGCTGCCGGACGCCGTAATCCGGACCCGGTCCGGATGTGGACTGACGCCCACCCGCAAGGTTCCGCCCTGCACCTTCTCGAGGGTTCCTCCGGGATCGGCAGGGAAGGAGGTCCCGCAGCCCGACAGGAACATCATCGCGGCCAACAGCAGTCCGGCCACCAATCGTTGACCCCGCATTCCGCCGGCTCCCTTCCACCGATATGACATCCGGTATTGGAAAGCATACTTATTTTTTGTGGCAGGGCGGGCTGTGCCTCAGCGCAGCAACGTGTCCAGCAGGCGTGCCGCCACCCTTGCTGTCCGGCCGTCGATGTCGAATGCCGGGTTCAGTTCCGCGATGTCCAGGTGGAGCAGCTTCCCGCTCCATGCCACTTGCCTGCAGATGGCACCAATGACCGGCAGTGGCACGCCGTAGCCAGCGGGCGCACTGACTCCCGGGGCCACCGCCGCCGGAAGCACATCCAGGTCAATGGTCAGGTACAGGATGTCGATGTCTGCCAGGAAAGAGGCCACGAATGCCCGGACACGCTCCGCCTCGCAGTCCTCGTCCAGCAGGTAGCGGACCCCCAAACGCCCTGCAGTGTCAAAGAGGGCCCGGGTGTTGCTGGCTTCAGAGATACCGACGACGGCGTACCGGAAGTCCCGGCCGGCGGCTGCTTCGGCCCGGGCCATCTGGAGGAACGGGGTTCCGGAGCTGGGAACCGGCTCGTCCCGGAGGTCAAAGTGGGCATCGAGGTTCAGGACGCCGAGCCGCAGGCCGTCCTGCACTGCCTGGGAGCCGCTGACTCCCAAATAGCTGGCGTAGGCGGTTTCGTGGCCGCCGCCCAGCACCACGGTCAGGTGTCCGGCGTCGAGCAGTTCCGTGACGGCGCTGCCCAGGCGTGCCTGGCCAGCTTCGAGCGCTCCGCCGGACACTACGACGTCACCGGCATCTGCGACGGTACGGTCCAGATGGAATGCCAGGGGGCCCAGGGCTTTTCGCAGGGCAGCAGGTGCGGCAGATGCACCGGTGCGGCCTTTGTTCCGGCGCACCCCTTCATCGCTGGCAAAGCCCAGCAGGGCAGCGGGTTTGGGTGCGTCCGCAGAGGCAGCAGGGGCGTCTTCCACCGCCTCATCGACTCCCGCGCCAGTGCAGGGGGTGACCGCCTGCCACCAGCGGCGGTGCTCCGGCCCGTCGCCGTCGAACCTGCCCGTCCAAGCCTGTGGCGGGACATCGACGGCAGGGTTCACGGCAGGCATGCCTCAAGCTCACCCTATGCGGGCCGCGAAAACCAGTAACACCGCCGTCGTGATGTCTGGAATCCAAGACGATGGGCAGTGGATATCGGAACCGGCTATTGTGGAGCAATCCCTCCCCGGGACCCCCACGCCTAACCATGCCTGCCCCAGATGTTCAGGCTCAACGATTCCAGGCCGGAGAGCACCACCATGTTTGAAGCCCCTAGCGTTATGTTTGCTGCCGCGGGCGCGGCTGTGTTCATCGCCGCTATCCTCCCCAAACTCCTGCGCAACATGCCGTTGTCAATGCCCATGGTTTTCCTTGGCGCAGGGATGGCAGCCTTTGCCATGATTCCCTCGCTTCCGGACCCGGACCCATTGGCGCACAGCGACTTTGTGGTGCACTTCACGGAAATCTGCGTCATCATCTCCCTCATGGGCGCCGGGCTGGCCCTGGACCGGCCCGTGGGCCGTAAGCGTTGGGCCACCACATGGCGGTTGCTGGGCGTTGCCATGCCCCTGTGCATCATTGGCCTTACCCTGCTGGGGCTGGGATTCCTGGGCCTTGGGCTCGGGGCTGCGCTGCTGGTGGCCTCGAGCCTGGCACCCACGGATCCCGTTCTGGCTTCCGAGGTGCAGGTGGGTGAGCCGGCAGACCACGATGACGGCGCAGAGAAGGAGGACGAGGTTCGTTTTGGCCTCACTTCCGAAGCCGGCCTCAACGACGGGCTGGCCTTCCCGTTTGTCTACCTTGCCATTGCAATCAGTGTGGTGGGGTCGTCACCCCTGGCGTGGTTCCCCGAGTGGTTCGGCGTGGACGTTCTTTGGCGGATCAGTGTCGGCCTGGTGCTGGGCTTCCTCACCGGCAAGTTCCTCGCACGGCTTTTCTTCTCTGCCCGGGTGGAAAGCCTGCGGTTGTCCAACCACTCGGAGGGCTTCGTAGCACTTGCGGCGACGTTCCTTGCCTACGGTGTCACCGAAATGGTCGAAGGCTACGGCTTCATTGCTGTATTTGTCTGCGCCGTGACCATCCGCGCCGCTGAGCACACGCACGGTTACCACCGCGTCCTGCACTCCTACGTGGAGCAGGTGGAACGGCTCCTGACGGTAGTAGTCCTGGTCTTGCTGGGCGGCGCCATCGCCCGCGGGCTGCTTGAAGGAATCGGCTGGACCGAGGTGCTCGTTGCGTTGGCGTTCCTGCTGGTGATCAGGCCGCTGGCAGCGTGGGTGGGCCTGCTGGGCGGCAAGACCGGCCCACGCGAGCGTATTGCCTTGTCATTCTTCGGGATCCGGGGGATCGGCTCCCTCTACTACCTTTCCTATGGGCTGGGGAAGGGCCAGTTCGGGGGCGAGGCGGAGTCGCTGTGGGCGATCGTGGGGTTGGTGGTGGCCCTGTCCATCGTGATCCATGGCGCCACCACCTCGCCGCTGATGAACCGGCTGGACAAGCTGCGCGAAAAGAAGGCCCTGGCAGTTGCCGGAGACGAAGGCCTCGCCCCCAATACGCCCGTGTAGTGCGGGAAGCCCGGCTACATTCCCAGGGCTGCTTCGATGGGCCCCACAGCGAAGAACAGCAGGAATGCCCCGGCTACCGCCCACATCAGCGGGTGGATGTCCTTCACCCGGCCCTGGACGGTGCGGATCAGGACGAACGCGATGAAGCCGGCACCCAGGCCGTTGGCGATCGAGTAGGTAAAGGGCATCAAAGTGAAGGTGAGGAAGGCCGGGATGGCGATGCCCCAGTCCTGCCAGTCGATCTTCCCCACCTGGGACACCATCATGAAGCCCACCACCACCAGCGCCGGCGCAACGGCTTCGAACGGGACCAGGTTGATCAGCGGGGTGAAGAACATGGCCACCAGGAACAGCAGGCCGGTGACAATCGAGGCGATGCCGGTCCGGGCGCCTTCGCCGATGCCGGCACCGGCTTCAACGTAGATCTGGTTGGAGGACACGGACGCTCCGCCGCCTGCGATCGCGCCCAGCGCATCCACCTGGAGGACGCGGTCGACGTCGGGAATGTTTCCGTGCTCGTCCACCGTGCCCGCTTCGTTCGCCAGGCCCACCATGGTGCCCATCGCGTCGAAGAAGATGCTGAGCAGGATGACGAAGGCCAGCAGGGTGGCGGCCACGACGCCCAGGTGCTCGAACGCGCCGAACGGGTTTGCCTTGCCGATCAGGGAGAGATCCGGGGCAGCCCATTCGGTGAAAGTCGGGGCCACCAGGGACCAGCCCTGGGGATTAAACGTTTCGCCGTCGATGCTGGGGCCGATGCGCAGTGTCATTTCCAGAATCACGGAAATGATGGTTGAGGTAATGATGCCGATCAGGATGGCACCCTTGACCCGGCGCACCACCAGGGCAATGGTGAGGACCAGGCCGAAGACGAACACCGCCGTCGGCCAGCCCAGGAGCTTGCCGTCAAAACCAAGGCCCACCGGAACAGTGGTTCCGGCGACGTCGGGTATGCGCCTGACGAAGCCGGCGTTGACCAGCCCGATCAGCGCGATAAACAGGCCGATGCCCACCACGATCGCCGTCTTAAGCCCGTCCGGAACCGCTTTGAATACGGCTGTGCGGAACCCGGTGAGGACCAGGATCAGCATGGTGATGCCGGACAGGACCACCAGGCCCATCATGTCCGGCCAGGTCAGTCCAGGGTTGGTGGCAACGGTCACCGCCACGAATGCGTTGACGCCCAGGCCCGTTGCCAGTGCGAAGGGATGCTTGGCCCACGCGCCCATCAGGATGGTCAGGATGCCCGCCACGAAGGCCGTCACCGCGGCAACTGCCGTGAACCCCAGGGTGGCGCCGCTCGAGTCCGGGCCGGAGAGGATCAGGGGGTTCAGCACCACGATGTAGCTCATGGCGAAGAAGGTGGCGAAACCGCCGCGGATCTCGCGGGAGAGGTTTGAGCCGCGCTCGGTAATCATGAAATACCGGTCCAGGGCAGAGCCTTGCTTAAGCATTAGTCCTCCGGGGAAGTCTGTGGGGATAACTGCATCCTATGGGGGCGGCGGTTGGGCGGCCGCCAAATTCCCCTAGTCTGTAAGGAAGCCAACACAAGGAGCAGTCCACGCATGCGTCCCATCCGCCGCCACTTGCTGAGCCTCCTGCTCGGTTCCTTCGTTTTCGCCGGAGCTTCGCTGGGCCTTGCGGGCCCTGCCGCCGCCCACGACGCCGCCGAATCCAGCAGCCCTGCCCAGGGTGCGTCCGTGCCCACCCCGCCGGAGCAGGTTTCGGTGACGTTCAACAACAATCCGCTCGGCCTTGGCGCTTCCATCTCTGTGAAGGACGCCTCCGGCACGGAATGGGCCGAGGGGCCGGTGGAAATTATCGACAACGTCGCGTCACAGAAGCTGCGCGCGGGAGGCCCGGCCGGTGAATACACTGTGTCGTGGCGGGTGGTCAGCGCTGACTCGCATCCCATCGAGGGCACCTTCGGGTTCACCGCAACGGGCGCCGCGGAGGGGACCGCCCAGGCAACGGGCCCGACGGCGGCCGCGACAGTTCCGGGCATCGGCACCGCTGAACCGGGGGTAACGGCGGAGCCGGCCGTACCTGTGAACGCGGAGGAGCCGTTCCAGTGGAGCATTGTGATCTTCGCGGCAGTGGCCCTGGGCCTGCTCGCTACACTGGCCATCCTGGCGAGGCGCCGGCTGTCCGACGGCGGCGGGGAGCCGGCGGACGGGGAGTAGCAGTACTAGCAGGACAGCATCGCAAAGCTCCCCGTTGCGGGGGAGGGCCCGGTGTCCGGGTGGACTTTGGTGGAGATCGCTTGCCCGACTGTCTTGGCCTGGCGCAGGACTTCCTTGGGCGAGGGCGTGATGAGCTCGCCGACGCCCACCAGGTAGATGCCGATGGCACGCATGGCGGCAGTCAGGTTCCGCCCGACGGTGATGCCGAAGTCATTGATCATCCGCCGGAGCTGGCTGTGGGCACACCGGGTCAGGACAATATGGTCTGCCACCAGGATGCCGGTAGGGGTATGGACTTCCCACTGCGGTGCGGCAGCGCCGGCGGCGGAGGGCCCCACCATGGTCAGCTGGACGGCGCGCGTGGTGTTCCGCACGTCCACGTGGTGGCTGGCGGCGTAATTGCGCAGGTGCCGCAGGATCTCGTTCCGTTCACGGAGGGTGGCGGAGTCCGCCGCATCGCAGCGCTGCAGTGAAGCCGTGTTCGCTGGTTGGGCCGCGCCCAAAATGTCGAGCCCGTCCACCACGATGGAGTCGATGCCGCGGCGGCGCAGTTCGGCGGCCACGGCCAGGCCGGAAAGGCCCGTGCCAATGATCACGGTGGTGGTCTGTTCGGTCCCGGCACTCCCAGGCATGCTTGACACTACAGTTTCCCTCCTTCGAAGTTTCGGCAGGTGCCGGCATCCTCGCCGGCGCGCGTTCCGTTTCCCCCAAAGTCCGGTCGCAGCACGTTGGCGGCAGCCCCTGACAGGAAATGGCAGGAGGCGTCCCGGACCAACAATGTCCTGAAGACTACAGAACATTTCCGGTCAGGGATAGCCCAAAACGCAAACATTCTCCTGCAGGTGAACGCGCTTTCCGGGGCGCTGTTCAAACTCTGTGGAAAGCTTGTGGATAACGCGTGGAACCGGGCCCTGAACAGGCTTGCTAAGGCGCCGCGGACGGAGAATAGTGAGAAACGGAGGCGGTTTTTTCTCCAGCGGCCGCTGCTGCTGACCGGGTGCAGGGGGAACGCTCCGTGTCTGGCAGAATAGCCGCAACATCAGGCAGTAGCGCAAGGAGGCGGCCCATGGGCGCAGGAGAGTTGCATCCGGACCCGGACCCGGAGCGGGACGGTGGTGGCACTTCTGCCGCGCCCGATGGGATCGTTGTGGGCGTTGATGGTTCGGACCATGGCCAGTGCGCCCTCGTGTGGGCAGCCCGCGAGGCGCAGCGCCGGCGTCGACCGCTGCACATCGTCACTGCTTACTCGGTGCCCATCTTCGCTGCGTCGGGGCTGGACGGCGGCTACGCCACCGTGGACGACTCCGTCATCCGCGAGGGGGCCGAGGCCATCGTGAAGCAGGCCCTTGAAAAAGTTGCTTCCTACGATATCGAGGTCAGCTCCTCGGTGGAAAACGGGGACGCTTCCGGCGTACTGCTTGAGATGTCTGAAACCGCGGAGCTCCTGGTGTTCGGTACCCGGGGCCGGGGCGGTTTTGTCGGCCGGCTTCTTGGCTCGGTCAGCAGCGCCCTGCCCGCGCACGCCAAATGCCCCACGGTGACAGTGCCGCTGATCTGTTCGGACCGGCTGGGCGAAACCACCGAGGACAGGCGCATTAAGGCCGAACAGGCCAAGACCGGGCACCAGCGCGTGGAAAACGTGGTGGTGGTAGGCGTGGATGGATCGGAACAGGCCCGCGTTGCCGTCCTGGAGGCTGCGGACCAGGCCGAACGGCTGGGTGCCACCTTGCGTGTAGTGTGCGCAGTGCCCCAATACAGCGGCTCACTGGCCTGGGTGCCCGCTCCCATGGACCGCAAGGCGCTCTTTGCGGATATCCAGGTGACCCTGGATGCCGGGATGGCCTGGCTGCGGAGCCACTACCCGACCCTTCCCGCGGAATCGCAGTTGCGGGACGGGTCGCCAGTGGACGTGCTGGTTGAGGAAAGCCGGCACGTGGAACTTATCGTTGTGGGCACCCGCGGCCGCGGCGGGTTTACCGGCATGCTTCTGGGTTCGACGTCCGACGGCGTGCTGCACCACGCCAAGGGCCCCGTCATGGTGGTCCCGGACCGTGAGGATCCCCGCCTGGCAGATCGTGCCCGGTTCGGACCGGTCCTCGGCGCCGCCTGATCCGCTGAAGCCCCGGCCAGGGAAGGCGCAGACATGCAGGAGGCGGAGGCGCCCGAAGGCATTGCCGGCGCGGGGCTGGTCCGGAACCTGCACTCCATCGATGCCGGAATGCTCGCGATGGTGGGAGGCAAGGCTGCGAACCTGGGTGAGCTCATGTCCGCCGGGCTGCCGGTGCCGGATGGTTTTTGTCTCACCACGGAGGCCTATCGGCAGGTTACCGGGGCTCCGCGCAACGTGCTTCCGGCGCTCGCAGGCGTCCATGCCGCCCTGAAACCTGCGTCCGGCGTTCCTGGACCGTCAGCGCTTGCTGACCTCGCGGCGCGCGCACGCAACGCGATCCTGACAGCCCCCATTCCTGCCGGCATTGCCGCCGCAGTAGAAGAGGCCTATAGAAGCCTGGGACCGGATGTGCCGGTGGCAGTGCGGTCGTCGGCCACAGCGGAGGACCTTCCGTTCGCAAGCTTCGCCGGACAACAGGACACGTACCTCAACGTGGTGGGGGTGGGCTCCGTCCTTGAAGCAGTCAGGAAATGCTGGGCGTCGCTGTGGACGGAGCGGGCCACTGCCTACCGTGCCAGCCTGGGGATTGATCCTGCGGACGTGGCTTTGGCCGTCGTCGTCCAGCAGATGGTGGAGGTGGAAACCGCCGGCGTCCTGTTCACTGCCAATCCGGTGACCGGGCGCAGGGGGCACGCCGTCATGGATGCCAGCCCCGGACTCGGTGAAGCGGTGGTTTCCGGAGCGGTGAATCCGGACCATTACGTGGTGGACGCCGTGACGGGCCGGATCCTGGAGCGGAAGCTTGGCGACAAGAGGGTGGCGGTCCGGGCCCTTCCCGGGGGCGGGACCGGGACCGTCGACATGCCGGACGCGTCAGGGTCTCCCTGCCTTACCGACAGCCAGGCCGCCACGCTGGCGGGTCTGGGAAGGCACGCCGAGCAGTACTTCGGTGTGCCGCAGGACATCGAGTGGGCCATCGACCACAGCGGCGCGCTATGGCTGACCCAGTCCAGGCCCATCACCACGCTGTATCCGGTTCCCCGGGCCACGGGAGGCGCGCAAGGGAGTGGAGCCGCCCAGGGCAACCGGGATGCCGGCGGCACCAGGGTGTACCTCTGCTTCAGCCTTGCCCAGGGGCTCACCCGCCCCATCACGCCCATGGGACGGGCCGCCCTGCGGCTCATCGCCTCATCCGTGGCAACGGCGGCAGGCTTCGACGTTCCCGAACCCCGCCGCGGGCCGTCCCCCTACGCCGAAGCCGGACAACGGACCTACTTTGACCTCACCACTCCACTGCGGAGCACGGTGGGCAGGCGGATCCTGCCCCGGATATTCGACATCATGGAGGCCCGGTCGGCCCGCGTGCTGCGGCAGCTTTTTGACGATCCTGCCTTCTCCGTTAACCGCAGGACCGCCTGGGGACTATTCCGCCATATTGTGCCCGCAGCTGTCCGCGCCAAGGCCCCCGGATCAGTCCTCCGCGGAGTGGTCCGGCCTACCGCCGCGCTCCGCCGGCTGCACGGCTTTACAGACGCATTCGACGCGGCCTTGGAACCACCCGCCGGAGCCGGCGCCGGCGAACGCCTCGACCATGCCGAATGGCTCCTGCGAATCCGTTTGTTTTCCATCGTTCCCGCCATCCTGCCGCTTCCGGCGCTGGGGTTCGCCATGCTGGCAGTGGCGGGCAAACTGCTGGGCGGGCACCGGTGGGACGAACTGCAACCGGTGCTGCGCGGACTGCCCAACAATGTGACCACGGAGATGGATCTTGAGCTGTGGCGCCTTGCCGTGGGCATCAGGGACGACGCTGAATCGCGCACCGCCCTGATGACTCAGGAGCCATCGTTCCTGGCGCAGGAGTTCCTGGCCGGACGAGTTCCGCCCAGACTTGAAGCAGGCCTCACCAGGTTCCTGGACCGTTATGGGCACCGGTCGGTTGCCGAGATCGACGTCGGGCTGCCCCGTTGGTCCGATGATCCCTCCCATATCCTTGGCGTCCTGGCCAACTACCTTCGGCTGGAGGATCCGGGCCTCGCCCCCGACGTCCAGTTCAGCAAGGCAGCAGAGGCGGCTGACGCGCAGGTGGAACGGCTCGTCGCCCAGGCCCGGGGCCACAGTGCCGTCCATGCCCTTATGGTAAGCGGCGCCCTGCGCAGGGCCCGGCTTTTTGCCGGACTCCGGGAGCTGCCCAAGTACCAACTCGTGCTGTGCCTCGCCGAGGTCCGCCGGCAACTTCTGCATGTGGGAAACTTGCTCGCTGAAGCCGGCAGCCTGGACCAGCCGGACGACATTTTCTTCCTCGACTTTGGCGAGGCCTGGGAGGCAGTTCGTCGGGAAGCCGGCACGACCAACGGGCAGGATATGCGGGAACTCGTTGCGGAGCGGCGGGCGGCGTATGCCTGGGAACTCGGGCGGCGGCACATTCCCAGGGTGCTGCTCTCGGACGGTACGGAGCCTGAGGCGCTTCAACCGGCCGCCAGGACCAGGGTTCCGGGTGCGTTGACGGGAAGCCCCGCCTCAGCAGGGTCCGTCACCGCTAACGCCCGGGTCATCCTGGACCCGGTGGGGGCCCGTCTTGAACCCGGCGAAATCCTGGTTGCCCCGTCCACCGACCCCGGCTGGACCCCGCTGTTCCTGACGGCCGGCGGGCTGGTGATGGAGATGGGTGGCGCGAACTCGCACGGCGCCGTGGTGGCCCGGGAGTACGGTATTCCTGCAGTGGTCGGGGTGCCGGACGCCACGGGCAGGATCGTCACCGGCCAGCGAATAACGGTCGACGGAGGGGCGGGAACCGTAGTGCCTGCGTGACCGTCGGAACCCCGTGAGGCAGGGGGCCCGGGCGCGTGTCTACCCGCCGTAGCAGGCGTACCCTTGAGCTATGCGCTCCGACCACATGGGTTCCGGCGACACAGGTTCTGGCGACACCCTCCATGAGTGGAGGCCGCCCGGCATGAGGCGTGCGTGGTTCCGTTGGCTGCCAGCTATCGCCGCACCTGCAATAATCGCCGCCGGCGTGCTGGCGGGGACCATCCCGGCACGTGCCGGCGACCCCCTTCCCGAGAAGACCCCCGCTGAAGTTCTCGCGCTGCTGGACGGGCACGCAACACACACGTTCTCCGGCACCATCGAGCAGTCCTCCGAACTCGGGCTGCCTGCGCTCCCCGCTGCAGGTCCCAGCTCGGGGCCTGCGTCGGCAGGGGGCGCAGCCTCGGTGTTCGAGCTGCTGGCGGGTGAGCACACGGCACGGGTGTATATGGACGGCAAAACCAAGTTCCGTGTCCAGGTGATGGACCGGATGGCTGAACGTGAGATCGTCCGGCGCGGCAGTGACCTGTGGTTCTATTCCTCAAAGGACAACTCCACAGCACACCTCACCCTGCCGGCCTACGCCCACCACCTGCCGCTTACCGACCCCGCAGTTCCCGGAACCCCACCCGCCGGTCCGCCTGCCCGGGACAATACTGCCGCGCCCACGCCGCAGGAGCTCGCCGAGCATCTGCTTGCCAAGTTGGAGCCCGCCACTGCGGTGTCTGTTGGAGACGACGTGGAGGTGGCCGGGAGGGCCGCCTACAACGTGGTGCTGGAGCCCCGGACCGATGCCACGCTGGTGGGCAAGGTTGCCATTGCGGTGGACGGGGCCACCGGGATGCCCCTATCCGTCCAGGTGACCGCACGCGGTGCGGACTCGCCGTCCTTCCGTGCCGGATTCACCAGTCTCTCCTTTGATGTACCGGACGATTCGCTCTTCTCCTTCGCCCCGCCGCCGGGCAGCACCGTGGAGGAACTGCAGGCCCCGGACCCGGGCCACGGGCCGCTGGCCCACGGCACTCCCGGCATGCACATGACCCCAGACCAGCTGGCAGCCATCCACCAGCATCCGGCCCGGCCCACCGTGACCGGGAAAGGCTGGGAAACCGTGGTGGGAATCCCGGCCGCGGCAGCGGACGGAAACCTGGCCGGTTCCCTGCTGCAGGATCCGCTGTTGTCCCAGGCCGCCGTCGTCGTTCCCGGCGGGCGGCTGCTGTCCACCAACCTCTTCAACGTCCTGATCACCGACGACGGCCGCATTTATGCGGGCATGGTGCCGCCGGACAGGCTCCAGGCCGCCGCGTCGGCGGCTCCGTGAACCCAGCGGGCGGGAGTTCCAGCCCCGGACCCAACGGACTGACGATCGAGACGCGGGGCCTGACCAAGCGCTTCGGCCAGCAGGTTGCGGTGGATGGTGTGGATCTTGCCGTGCCGCCGGGCTCGGTTTTCGGCTTCCTCGGCCCCAACGGTTCCGGAAAGACCACGACCATCCGGATGTTGCTGGGCCTGGCTGCGGCGTCAGCAGGGAGGGTCAGCATGCTGGGCATGGAGATGCCGGGCAAACTCCAGGACGTGCTGCCCCGTGTGGGTGCGCTCGTGGAGGGGCCCGCGTTCTACCCTTTTCTCTCCGGCGCAGCAAACCTTCACCGCCTGGACGCCGCCAGCCGCCACACTGTACCGGCCACCCGTAAGGCCCGGGTGGACCGGGCCCTTGAACGCGTGGGGCTGGCGCATGCCGCCGGGAAAAAGGTGCATGCCTATTCGCTGGGGATGAAGCAGCGGCTGGGCATAGCCAACGCCCTGCTGTCCCACCGGGACCTGCTGGTCCTGGACGAGCCGACCAACGGGCTGGACCCGCAGGGCACGCGCGAAGTACGCAACCTGGTCCGTTCGCTGGCCCACGACGGCGCCACTGTTTTCGTCTCCAGCCACCTGCTGGCCGAGGTGGAGCAGATGTGCACGCACGCCGCCGTTATGAGCGCCGGCAGGCTTGTGGCGCAAGGACCGCTGTCTGAACTGCGCCGGGCCGGCAGCGCCCGCATCCGCCTGCTGACACCGGACACCGCGCCTGCGCGCGCTTCCCTTGCCGGGCTTGGTCTGGCGGCGGAGGCAGGAGGCAGCCAGGCGGACGGCGAGGTCCTCCTGGCCAGCCTTTCCTCCCCTGGTGGCAGTCCTGATGGCCGTCCCCCGGAGGACATTGTGGCGCACCTGGTGGCGGCGGGGGTCCGGGTCAGGGGCTTCGCCGTCGAACGTGAAAGCCTGGAAGACCGCTTTGTTGCCCTGACGGGGGAGGGGTTTGACGTTGCCCAGTAGCATTCCTGCAGAAGTTCCGGGAGCGGCCGCACGGCCAGCCGGCGCAGCGCGCGAGTCCGGCTCCTCCCTGATGCTGTCGGAACTGAAAGTGCTCTTTGGGCGCCGCCGCACCTGGGCCCTGTTGCTGGCGCTGGCCGCCATTCCGGTGCTGATCGCCGTCGCGGTGCGGATATCCTCCGCGGTTCCGGCGGGCCGCGGTCCAGCCTTCCTGGACCGGATCAGCCAGAACGGCCTGTTTGTTGCCTTCACAGCCATGCTGGTTTCGGTGCCGTTGTTCCTCCCGCTCACGGTGGGAGTGGTAGCCGGGGACACGATTGCGGGCGAGGCTAACCTGGGGACGCTGAGGTACCTGCTCGTTGCACCTGCCGGGCGGGTGCGGCTGCTGCTGGTCAAGTACGCGGGGGCGCTCGTGTTCTGCGTTGTCGCGCCCCTGACGGTGGCTCTTGCCGGGGCCGCCATCGGCGCAGCGCTTTTTCCGGTAGGCCCGGTGACACTGCTGTCCGGCAACGTCATCCAGCCGGCTGAAGCTGCGGTCCGCATTCTCCTGATCGCCGCGTACCTGGCGGTGTCCCTGGCGGGACTCTCTGCCGTCGGGTTGTTCCTGTCCACACTGACCGTGGTTCCGGTGGGCGCGATGGCCGCCACCATTGTGGTCTCGGTGGTGTCCCAGGTCCTCGACCAGTTGCCCCAGCTTGAGTGGCTGCACCCGTGGCTGTTCAGCCACTACTGGTTCGGTTTTGGCGATATGCTTCGCCAGCCCATCCTGTGGGATTCGTTCGCCAGCAATGCCCTGCTGCAGGCCGGTTACATTGCCGTGTTCACGGCGCTCGCCTACGGGCGGTTCGTCACCAAGGACGTCCTGAGCTGAACCAGGCCGAGGACACGCCTCGGGCACGGCACGGGCAAGGCACGACGGTGGAAAACGGTTGGCGGGGTATCAGTAGCGGGCGGCGTACGGGTGCAGCTGCATGCCGGCCATGGAACTGAGCTGCGTGACGCCGATACCTTCCTGTGGGTTCAGCGCCTGCACTACCTGTCCGTTCCCGAGGTAGATGGCCACATGGTAGAAGTTGGGCGCCGATCCCCAGACCAGCAGGTCACCGCGCCGGGCCTGCGAAAGAGGAACATGGACTGGTGCAGCCGCATACTGCTGGGCAGCGGTACGGGGCAGGTACTTGCCGGCCGAGGCAAACGCTGCCTGTACCAGCCCGGAGCAGTCATACCCGTAACGGCCGGTGCCGCCCCACTGGTAGTGGTACGGCGAACCCACTTTGCCCAGTGCAGCTGAAAAGGCCGCTTCATGGGGGCCTGCGCCGGTTGGTGGAGCTGCAGCGGGAGCTGCCGGTGCGGGGGCAGGTGCCGGTGCTGGAGCGGGTGCGGGGGCTGCCGGTGCCGGAGCTGCCGGTGCGGGTGCGGGAGCAGGAGCTGCCGGGGCAGGTGCGGGTGCCGGAGCTGGAGCGGGTGCGGGGGCTGCCGGTGCCGGAGCTGCCGGTGCGGCAGGAACAGGTGCCGGTGCTGCGGCAGCTGGAACGGCGGGTGCCGCTGCCGGGGCAGGATTGTCCTTGGCCGGGCCTTGTTGCGCGGCCCTCTCCGCCACCGCTGTCACGGCCGCCAGCCGCGTTTCTTCACGCTCCCGGTCCAACGCATCCACCCGGGCCGATTCCAACGCCACGGTGGTGTTCCGGAGCTGCGCCAATTGCTCCACCAGGAGCGTTCGCTGCGCTTTCGCGTCGGACACGGCCTTGGCCTGGGCTGCGTTGGCCTGTTCCGCCTGGGTCTTCCGGAGCTCGGCCGTCTTTGCCGCTTGATCGGCTGCTTTGCTGGCGTCCTCGGCCGCGGCAGTCAGCGTACGGGAGGCGTTCGCGGCCGCATCGGCGGCGGCGAAGGCCCGGCTCCGGCTGGCTGAGAGTGCCTCCAGTGTCGCGGCTTGCTGCAATGTCTCCCCGCCGCCGGTGGCCAGGGTGCCAAGGGTCGGGTTCAACCCGCCGTTGCGGTAGAGGTCCCCGGCGAACTGCCCGATCTGCTTCCGGGAGTTGTCCTGCTGCTCCTGCGCGGCGGAGGCCCTTGCGGCTGCAACCGACGCTGACTCCGATCGTTCCTGCAACTCCACCAGGGCTTCGCTGTACGCGTTGTTGGCTTGCATTGCCACGGCGAATGCAGCCTGCTGGGCGCCCGCGGCGTCCTCCAGAATGCGCTCTATTGCCGTCACCTGGTCCGCGGTGGCCGCCTCACTGGATTTGGCGGCCGCGATATCCTCCGGGCTCGGAATTTTCGGGGAGGCAGGGATGAAAACGACGGGTGAATGCGGCGCAGGGGCACCAACTGCCGGTACAGCCACGGCTGCGGACAGTATGTTTCCAAAAAGGGCGACGGCGGAACACAGCACGGCCGCCTTACGGCCGGATCGGGGTAGAGCCATCTGCAGAAACCTCGCAACGGGTAAGGCTGGGAGTGAGGTTCCGGTTGTGGCACGCAGGTGCCCCTCAGCTGCTCCCCAGCAGTCCCGAGGTTACGTGACCGGTTGCACAATGGCAACAAGAGTCACATCAGTAACATAAACCACAACAGTGTCATTAGCGGGAAAACCGGAAGGCGTGTCGCCGATCCTAGGCGTGCTGGTGCGCTTCGTGCTCAGAGTGACTTGCCGGTTCCAGTTGGAAGGTGCAGTGGTCGGTATCGAAGTGCGAGCCGAGGCAGGCGATGAGCTTGTCCAGCAACTGGTCAGCGCCGCGCGCATTGAGCACCCCGTCCTCCACCACCACATGGGCGGAAAAGACCGGCACACCGGAGGTGATGGTCCAGATGTGGATATCGTGCACATCGGTGACCCCCTCCACGGAGAGGATGTGCTCGCGGATCATCTGGACCTCCACGCCCTTGGGAGTGGCTTCCAGCAGCACATCCACCACGTCGCGCAACAGGCTCCAGGCCCGTGGCAGGATCAACAGTGCGATCACCACCGATGCGATGGTATCCGCAGCGTTGAAGCCGGTCAGCTTGATCACCACTGCGGCTGCGATGACGGCGAAGGAGCCCAGGAGGTCGCCGAGGACCTCCAGGTACGCGCCGCGGACGTTGAGGCTTTCGCGGTGAGGGCCGTGGAGTATCAGCAGCGATGCCACGTTCGCCAGGGCGCCCAGGATGGCGGCGAACAGCATGATGTCGGTCTGCACCTCGGGTGCGGACCCAATCCGCCGGATTGCCTCACTGAAGATGACCACGGAGATCACGATCAGGATCAGCACGTTGCCCATGGCGGCGAGCACCTCGGCCCTCTGGTAACCGTAGGTGCGCTGGTCGCTGGCCGGACGGCCGGCGATCCAGGCCGCCATCAAGGCAATGGTTACCCCGGCCGCGTCGGAGAGCATATGCCCGGCATCGGCCAACAGGGACAGCGAACCCGACAGGATGGCCCCCACCACCTGGACCAGGACGACCGCAAGAGTGATTGCCAGGACGGCCACCAGCCGCTTGCGGTGCCGCCCCGTAGCCGTGATGCCGTGCGTGTGGCTGTGGTCGTGTCCCATGCCTACAAGGCTAGCCCCAGCCCAGCTCATGCAGCCGGTCGTCCGAGATGCCGAAGTGGTGCGCAATCTCGTGGACCACGGTCACTGCCACTTCGTGGATAACATCCTCCCGGGACGCGCAGATCTCGAGGATGGGCTCACGGAAGATGGTGATCCGGTCCGGCAATGATCCTGCATCCCACCACGAGTCCCGTTCGGTGAGGGGAACGCCTTCATAGACCCCCAGCAGGACAGCGTCCGGATCTTCTCCCGGGCCCGGCACATAGTCGTCGTCGATGAACACCGCCACGTTGTCCATGGCCCTTGCCAGTTTATCCGGGATGCTGTCCAGGGCATCGGAAACCGCGGCTTCGAATTCATCAGCGGACATCCTGAAGCCAAGCGGTTCATGCGGACCCTCGGGAACAATGGGAAGGCCGGGCGGAAGGCTGGCAGGCATACCTCGACTCTAGCGCCGAACCTGCCCCTGCCGAACCTGCCCGGTGTGCTTCCTTCCGGCGTGGGTCCGGCGACGGGTCAGGGCCACTCCCACCAGGCAAATGAGGCCGCCCACCAAGCCCCACGCAGTTGGGATCTCACCAAGCACGAGCCACGAAATCAGGACCGTGGTCCCGGGCACCAGATAGGTGGTGGCGGCCAGCTTGCCGGCGTCAACGAGCGAGAGGGCGTAGGCCCAGGTGGTGAAGGCGATCGCCGTGGGGAAGATGCCCAGATACACCAGGCCCGCCGTAGCCCCGGGTGGGGCGGCCTGCACTTCAGACACCAATTCCCCGGCAAAAGGCAGGCAGCACAGGGCGCCAACCAGGATTCCGAACCAGGTGGCCTGGGCTGCCGGGAATTTCCGCAGGACAGGCTTCTGGATGATGACGCTGACGGCTGCAAGCACAGCTGCCAGGAGGCAAAGGGCGACGCCAGCCATATCCGCCGTAGCATTTTCCCCTGGACCGGACGGCTGCGCGGACCCCAGCGCGATCAGCGCCACGCCGGCGAAGGCCACCATGCTTCCGATCAGCAGCCACCGGGGAAAACCCTCCTTCAGGAAGACGCCTGCCATGATGGCCACGAGGATGGGGTTGACGTTGATGAGCAAGGCGCTGGTGCCGGCATCAAGCACGTGCTCCGCCGCGTTCAGCGCCACGTTGTACCCGCCGAACCACATCACGCCGTAGGCAAGGATGGGCCACCATTCGCGGCCCTTGGGCAGGTGCCGGCTCTTGAGCAGCTGCGGCAAGACCAGCACCGACAGTACGACGGCGGCAATCGCCAGCCTGCCGAGCGTCAGTGGGCCGGGGGAGAAATGCGGTCCGATGGCCCGGATGCCCACGAAGGCCGAGGCCCAGAGCACCACGGTAACCACCATCGCTGCGACGCCCAATGCTTTGACGGCGTTGGCCTCTGCAGCAGGTGCGGGAACGGGTTTGCTGACGGGGGTGGTTGACGGCATGAAGCCAATGTATCCGTGGGAAGTAGCCGCGGGCTGGCGGAAATCGGCCACGTCTGGTCAACATCCTGCCAAACTTCCGCCGCACTCTGTTCCTGGGTACCTACGGCAGTCTGGAAGCACCTACGTCGCGGCTGCCCAGTCCAGCAGGCGCTCCACCGGCCAGGTGGTGATGATGCGCTCCGGCGGGACCTCGTTCAGCGCGGCGCGCTCGGCACCATACTGCAGGAAGTCGAGCTGTCCCGGCGCGTGCGCGTCGCTGTCGATCGAGAACAGGCACCCGGCTTCCAGTGCGAGCTGGATCAGGGCATCCGGCGGATCCTGCCGCTCCGGCCGGGAATTGATCTCCACGGCCACGTTGTATTCGGCGCAGGCGGCAAACACCTCCTTGGCGTCGAATTCCGACGGGGGCCTGGTTCCCCGCGATCCCTCAACCAGGCGCCCGGTGCAGTGGCCCAGGACGTTGGTATGCCTGGCCTGGATCCCGCCAAGCATGCGGCGCGTCATGGTATTCCGGTCGGCGCGGAGTTTCGAGTGGACGCTGGCAACCACGATGTCGAGGCGATCCAGCAGGGCGGGGTCCTGGTCCAGCTCGCCCGATTCCAGGATGTCCACCTCGATGCCGGTCAACAGCCGCACCCTCCTGTCCACCTCTCCGCCAGCGCTGGACTGCCCATCGGCGTTGATGGCCGCCACCACGTCCAGCTGCTTAGTGAGGCGATCAGCAGACAACCCGTTCGCGATGGTGAGGTTCGGTGAATGGTCGGTGAGTGCAAGGTACTCCCGCCCCAGCACTCCGGCGGCTGCCACCATGAGCTCGATGGGGGAGCCGCCGTCGGACCAGTCGCTGTGGCTGTGCAGGTCACCGCGCAGTTCGTTTCGGATGGCGGCGCCGGCGGTTGCCAGCGGCTTGGCACCCTTTTCCCGAAGGTCCGCCAGGTAGTCGGGGACCTCGCCGCCCACTGCCTGCTGGATGACCTGGTGGGTCCGGTCTCCAATACCTTTCATTGATTTCAGCCGGCCGGTCCGGGCTCGCGCAGCTACTTCCTCCGGCGTCAGCGGGCTGATGGCCGCGGCAGCCTTTCGGAAGGCCTGGACCTTGAACGTGGCGGCGCGTCCGCGCTCCAGCCAGAAGGCAATCTCATTGAGTGCTGCAACGGCATCCATCAGTCCATCTTCACCTGTCCTCCCTGTTCAGGCACGGTGTTTTTAGCCGATTTTGGATAATCCCCGACTAGGCCCTATAGTTTTAGAGTCCAGTTCGGAGCAACGCAAAGGACAAAGACGGAAAGCCTCGCTTTACGCCTTTTATTTTGTTCCGAACGGGTTCTGGCCCCCATCGTCTAGCGGCCTAGGACACCGCCCTTTCACGGCGGCGGCACGGGTTCGAATCCCGTTGGGGGTACGCAAGGAACTGGTCAGGCAGGCAAAAAATGTCTGGTAGGCTGGAAGCCTTGAAAAAAGCGGTAGAGATACTGTGGAAGCAAGAAACGCAAGGCCCTGTAGCGCAGTTGGTTAGCGCGCCGCCCTGTCACGGCGGAGGTCGCGGGTTCAAGTCCCGTCAGGGTCGCTCTGATTGTCGGAAGCAATTCCGGCTCTCATGGTGACTAGTCACCTAGGCTCTGTAGCTCAGTTGGTAGAGCGTTCGACTGAAAATCGAAAGGTCACCGGATCGACGCCGGTCGGAGCCACCACTGGGAAGCATCAGTTCTTCGGAACTGGTGCTTTTCTTGTTTGGCGGGCCTAAAATAGGCTGCCAACCGTTGTGCACGTATCAATCCAGCATCGTTGACGCCGAATCGGGCGTTTTCCGCCACTGCATCCGAGCCTGTTCCGTAAACTTGCAGGCTGCGAAGCCAGCCCATGAGACAACATAGAACAGACGAACGTACAAGAGACGAACTAGACAGAGCAGTCTGAGCGTTATACAGCGCATAAGGAGAAACTGGGAATGTCCGCCACATCAGGCACCAGGACCATTAGCCAACCCGAAGGGAAAGCACCGCCGCCCCCTGCAAAGGGAAAGGAGAAGGTGGCCAGAGCCCACAGCCACGAAGTAGCCAAGTGGGTCTTCTGGCCCGCGGCCAGCATCATCATCGTTTTTGTCCTCTTCGCCACGATTTTCCCGGCCGCCGCCACCGACCTCTTCGGCACCATCCAGGGCAATGTCATCAACTGGTTTGGCTGGTATTACGTTGCCGCCGTTGCGCTCTTCGTGGTGTTTTCCCTCTGGATCGGACTCAGCCGCTACGGCGACATCAAGCTGGGCAGGGATGAAGATGAGCCGGAGTTCTCCGTTATGTCCTGGTTCGCCCTCCTGTTCGCTGCCGGGATGGGAATAGGCCTCGTCTTCTTCGGTGTTGCCGAGCCGCTGAACCACTTTGCCTCACCCCGGCCAGGTGTTGAAGGGTCGCCGTTGGTGCTCGCTCAACAGGCAATGACGCAAACCTACGTTCACTGGGGCCTGCACGCCTGGGCCATCTATGTGGTGGTGGGCGTGTCGATCGCGTATGCGGTGCACCGCAGGCACCGCCCCATCTCCATCCGGTGGACCCTGGAGCCGCTGCTGGGCCACCGGCGCGTTGCCGGCGGGTGGGGCAACCTGATTGACGTCGTCGCACTGGTCGGCACGCTGTTCGGCGTTGCCGCATCACTTGGCCTCGGGGTCCTGCAGATCTCGGCGGGCCTTGAGCAGGCCAACATCGTCCAGGCCACCACCATGACGCAGATCGGGTTGATCCTCTGCATCATCACCTTGACCATCATTTCCGTTGTGTCGGGGGTGGCCAAAGGCATGAAGTGGCTGTCCAACACCAATCTGGTCCTGGCCGCCCTGTTGATGCTGGTAGTGCTGTTTACCGGACCCACGCTGTTCCTGCTGCGTGAGTTTGTGCAGTCAATCGGGCACTACTTCCAGAATGTTGTAGGCCTTACGTTCAACACCCTGGCTTTTTCCGGCGCTGAAGGTGAGGCCTGGCAGGCCGCTTGGACCACCTTCTACTGGGGCTGGTGGATCTCCTGGGCGCCGTTCGTCGGTATCTTTATTGCCCGCATTTCCAAGGGCCGCACGGTCCGGCAGTTCGTAGCCGGCGTCCTCCTGGTGCCCACTGCCATGGGCTTCCTGTGGTTTTCTGTCCTGGGTGGCGCCGCAATCTACCGCGAACTCTTCGGAGTCGGCGGGTTGATCGGTGACGACGGCAGCGTGGATACGGAAGGTGCCCTGTTCAATCTGCTGGGCAGCCTGCCGGGCGGGGTTTTCCTCACGGTGGGTGCCATCCTCCTGATCGCCATCTTCTTCATCACGTCGGCAGACTCAGGCTCCCTGGTCATGGGCATGATCTCCACGGGCGGCGACGTGGAGCCGAGGAACTGGCTGCGCGTCTTCTGGGCCCTTTCTGCGGCGGCTGTCGCGATCGCCCTGCTTCTTGCCAATGGGCTTCAGGCGATTCAGACTGCCGCAATCCTGACAGCCGTGCCGTTCAGCGTGGTGATCATCCTGATGTGCGTCGCAACGGCCAGGGTCTTCCACCTGGAACACGAAGCACTCATGCGTGCACAACGTAAGTTGGCCCGCGAGCAGATGACCGCCCACGTGACCGAGCAGGTCCAGGACAGTATGCAGGACTCCGTCCAGGAGCACTACCAGGAGCATGTTGCCGAGCAGATCCACGAATCGGTGCAGGAACACTACCAGGAGCATCTGGCGGACCAGGTCACTGAGGTGGTGGAAGCTCAACTGAGCGAACGGCTCGCATCTGCAGAGCACGCTGCAGAGGCTTCCGGCACTCCAGCCGGCCATGGCGTCCCCGGTCAGGAAAAACCCAAGTAGGCAGCACAGTCAAATGCAGGCATGACAAGGTGCCGTGAGCGCGGCCCCTCCACTGCGGCCCGCATGGGAAGCACCGGTTCTTCGGAACCGGTGCTTCTTTTGTTTCCGCTGGTTGCCGTGCGGATCCTCCAGCGGAATGGAGTGGGCTTTCACCTAAACCAGGTCCCGCATGAAACATTTGACCTTGCAAAACCGTTATGGCACGCGCGCGGCTTGTAATGCGTAAGCGCTTGCATAGATTCGTGGACGAGAGATGTTGAGCCTGAAACACGGTTTGGAATGGCGTTTCGCAGCCCTCTAGCGTGGACAACGGGCCCGGGTGTCTCCAGAGATCACCCGGGCCCGCACCGGGGCCCTCCCAGGTCCCGCCCCCGATACAACGGCGTCCTCGATGACGCCTGCAGAGTTATCGGGGTTAGCCGGAGTGTGGGGAACCCGGGCATCCGCCCGTCTTCCACGAACAGTTTCACCTCCGCGAGAAGAGCAAAAATGCACAAGCACCCCCAATCACCCCGAATGTTGCGGTGGCGCCCAGCCGCCGCAGCGCTGGCGGCGGCCGTTGCGGCTTCGGCCTTTCTGGCCGTACCGTCGGCCCAGGCCAATGAGCCTGCGGATCCGCCGGCCGTCGAGCAGATGCCGGCGCCCACCCCTGGGTTCCCCCTTCCCACGGAACACACGCAGCAGGCGCATGACCCGGCGTCGGACTTCACCTCGAAGTGGACCCGCGCGGATGCCAGGCAGATCATGGCACAGAGCGATTCCACCGTGGCGCCCGGTGAGAACTCCATGAGCCCGGACGTCACCATGCCGGAAATCCCCGAGGATTTCCCCACCATGAACGAGGACGTCTGGGTTTGGGACACCTGGTCCCTCACCGACGAAAACGCGAACCAGATCAGCTACAAGGGGTGGGACGTGGTCTTCTCCCTGGTCGCCGACCGGCACGCCGGCTACGGCTTCGACCAGCGGCACTGGAACGCCCGCATCGGCTACTTCTTCCGCAAGACCAACGCGGATCCGGCCAAGGACAAGTGGAACTACGGCGGACACGTCTTCGCAGACGGCGCTTCCATCGGCAACACCGAATGGTCCGGCTCTACCCGCCTCATGCAGGGGAACCAGGTCAACGTGTTCTACACGGCCACCACTTTCTACGACGTGGCCGAGCGGAACGCGGGCGGCGGCGGGATCGCCCCGGACGCGTCCATCGCCAAGGCCCTGGGCAAGATCCACGCAGACAAGAATGGCGTCACCTTCGATGGGTTCCAGCACACGAATCTGCTTGAGCCTGACGGGGAGATGTACCAGACCAAGGAACAGAACCCGGGCTTCGCCTTCCGCGACCCCTACACGTTCGCCGACCCTGCCCACCCCGGAAAGACCTTCATGGTGTTCGAGGGCAACACCGGCGGAACCCGCGGCGAGTACGAGTGCAAGCCCGAGGATCTCGGATACCGCCCCGGCGATGCCAATGCCGAGTCCGTTGACGAGGTCAACAGCAGCGGCGCCTACTACCAGACCGCAAACGTTGGCCTGGCCGTGGCGGACAACAAGGACCTCACCAAGTGGTCGTTCCTGCCGCCCATCCTTTCCGCGAACTGCGTGAACGACCAGACAGAGCGTCCGCAGATCTTCATCCAGAATGAAGGCGGCAAGAACAAGTACTACCTGTTCACCATCAGCCACCAGTTCACCTACGCTGCCGGCATGCGTGGCCCCGACGGCGTCTACGGCTTCGTGGGCGATGGTGTCCGTTCCGATTACCAGCCCATGAACAACAGCGGCCTGGCACTCGGCTCACCGACCGACCTGAACCTGCCCTCGGAATCGCCGGAGGCACCGACCCCCAACCAGAACGGCCGGCAGTTCCAGGCCTACTCGCACTACGTGCAGCCCGGCGGGCTGGTGCAGTCCTTCATCGACAACGTCAACGGCGTTCGCGGTGGCTCGCTCTCGCCAACGGTGAAGATCAACTTCCGTAACGGCGTTTCCCAGGTGGACCGCAGCTTCGGCCAGAACGGCCTGGGTCCGTTCGGCTACCTGCCCACCAACGTCCGCGTCGGCGGCGAAGGCCACTACAAATAAACTGTGGCACCAGCCGTACCACCGCTGCCGAACCGGCGGCACAAACCAGGCGGGGACGTCCTTCGTGGCGTCCCCGCCTGTGTTTAACAGCACATCACTGCAGGCTAGGGATAGGGTTGGAACAACAGAAGGGGGAGTGCCTGATGGAATACCAGAACCCACAACCCGACCGGGGCATCCACAGTGCCGCCGCGCCGGTTCCCGTCGCTGGTCCAGGCCAGGGCCGCACAGTGATTTCGGAAACCGCGGTGGCAAAGGTGGCAGGGATCGCCGCCCGTTCCGTGCCCGGCGTCTACTCCCTGGGCTCGGGTCCGTCCCGCGCGCTGGGGGCCATCCGCGACGCCGTGGGCGGCGCAGACCATGCGGCCGGGGTCCATGCCGAGGTAGGCGAAACCCAGGTGGCCGTGGACATCACCCTCGTGGCGAGCTATGGCACGCCCCTGCACGCCCTCGCCAACCAGGTGCGCGCCGCCGTGTACCGGGCCGTCCAGGAACTGGTGGGACTGCAGGTTATCGAGGTAAACGTCGAAGTTACCGATGTCTACGTTCCCCCTCCCGTGAAACCAACTGCCCCGGGTGCCGCTGAAAGGGAGGCGCTGCTGTGAATCTCACTGTGGCAGGCATCGCCATGGGTGCCTTTGTCGCTTTCATGTCCCTCCAGTTTGGTCTGTGGGGATTCCTGGTTTCCCTGCTCTTCATGGCCATTGGGGCACTCCTGGGCCGCGCCGCCGAAGGAAAGCTGGACCTGCGCGGCGTCCTCGACGCCATCATCGGCCGGCGTTCATCCTCATGAGCACGCCGGTGCCGACGGTGCGGGGGCAGGCGCTAAACGGCCACAACCGGATCAGCACCCAGGCACTGACAAGCCTTGCCAAGGCGGCGGCGGCAAACGCGCTGGGAGTTGAGGCCCAGGATGTCCGGGCGGACTGGGCGGACGACGACGGCCTGTTGGCATTGTTCCTCGTCACGCCTATCAGCATCCCGCCTTTGAAGGCCGTGGCCCTGGATCCTGGGCAGGTGGAGCGTACCGGCGGCTCCATCTGGGACCGTACCGTCAAGGCCAAGGCCCGCATCCTGGAAACTGTCACGGAGCTCAGCGGCGCCCGCTTGAGCCGGGTGGATATCAGGATCAGCGGCGCCACCGTCAGTGAAGGAGGCCGCGTCCAGTGAGCAGCAGGGTGGAAGCCGGGGCCCGGCGGGCTCCGAATCCGGAGGGCGGTCCCGACGGCCGGGGTCCTGACATGCGCCGGGTGGTGCACCGGGAGACGCATTCAACGCGTGCGGCGGTGGCCATAGTTGCTGCTGTCCTGGTCATGCTGCTGGCCGCGTACGGGCTCCTGGAAGCCGGCGTGCATGCCATCGGCCAGCCGGCGTGGCTCATAGAACCGCAAGTGGCGGCGGAGCGTATCGTCGCGCTGCCCGCCGGCATACCGCCGTTGCTGCTCGGCGCCATCGGGGCGGTGCTTGCCATGGCTGGCCTGGTCTTTTTCCTTAACGGGATTCTGCCCGGCCGGCGCGCCCGCCATGTTCTCTCCCGCGCCGTCCAATCCGGGGGAGGACCCGCCGTCGTGGTTGACGATGAAGTCATTGCCTCGTCCCTGGCCCGCCGCGCCCGGTTGGCGGCGAACGTCACGCCCGAGCAGGTCATGGTGGTGGTTTCCCGACGGCAGGTCCTGGTGAACGTCAGGCCCACGTCCGGAGTACCAGTGGATGAGGGTACAGTTCTGGCTGCCATCCAGGACGAGCTTGGCCAGATGGGGCTGGATCCATCACCGGACATCCGCGTTAACGTGGCGTCGTCAGGGGTGATCGGCGCATGAACAGCACACCAACCCTCCTCAACCGGATCCTGCTCTCTGTCCTGGGCCTGATGCTCCTGGGGGTCGGCATCCTGCTGATGCTGCTGGCCGCGGTGCCGCCAGTTGCGGCCTGGTGGCGGTCCTGGTCCCCGGGAGTGTGGGAGGGGATCAACCGGGCGTTCAACGCCACCAGATTCCCCGGCCGCGCTGAAAGCTGGCTGTGGATTGTGCTGGCACTGGTTCTGCTGCTGTTGATCGGGCTCATGGTGGCGTGGGTCGCCCAGCAGGGCAAGGGACGCGCAAACCTGCTGGCTGCCGAGTACGATCCCGGCGAGGTTCCCGGGGACGTTCAGATAGGCGGGGGAGTGGCTGAGCAGGCCCTCAAGCATGCCCTTGCCGGACGTCCGGACTTGGCGGGCGCCACCGTCACCACCTATGACATCAAAGGGGCGCCTGCCTTGAAGGTAAGGCTCCTGCCGCGCCAAGGGGTGGCCCCGCATCTGCTGGCCGCCGAAGTCTCCGGGCTGCTGGCTGCGCTTGAAACGGTTGTTGGCAGGGAAATACCTGTCCTGGTCCATATCGGGGCGGGCGCGCGGACCCGCTTCGGACGGGCCGAGCGGGTCCGCTGAGACGTCACTCTTTCCAGAGGCAGACGGCGTAGTCCAAGGAAACCTCCCGCACTGCTTCCCACTCTTCGACAGGTTCAGGTCCGCTGGAGAGGGCCCCGGAGTATCCGAGAGAACCGGCGGCGACGCGAACCCCGGACCGCGGGTAGGTCTGTAAACGACAGCATCCGCTTACCACTCGCGTGGGGCCGGAGACAGGAACGCACGGGTTGGACATTTGGTTCCTCTCAGATAACTTTTTGATGTAAACGCTTGCATAACCCGCAGTTTCCTTACTACTGTGATGGTCACCACATCAACCTCACCAGCAAGCACACTGTCGACTTACTTGTCACTCAGCGAGGAGCTTCAAGCCAATGAAAACCCCTAAATTCCTAGGTCCGGCTGCTACTGCCGGCGTCCTGGCCCTGACATTGTCCGCCTGTGCCGGCGGCGGCGGGGGCGGAACAACCGGTGGCGGCGCAGACGCCGAAGCCAACCTCGAGGGCCGCGGTCCCATCACCTACGTCCAGGGCAAGGACAACAGCAACGTGGTCCGCCCCCTCCTGGAGAAGTGGAATGCTGCACACCCGGACGAACAGGTCACGTTCAAGGAGCAGACAGACCAGGCGGACCAGCAGCACGACGACCTGGTCCAAAACTTCCAGGCCAAGAACGAAAACTATGACGTCGCCAGCGTCGACGTCATTTGGACTGCTGAATTCGCTGCACGTGGGTGGCTCCAGCCACTCGAAGGCGAGATGGCAATCGAGACGGACGGCATGCTCGAGCCCACCATCGAAGCCGGCAGCTACCAGGGCAAGCTCTACACCGCTCCGGTTTCCTCTGACGGCGGCATCCTCTACTACCGCAAGGACCTGGTTCCTGAACCTCCCAAGACCTGGGACGAGATGATGGGGATGTGCTCCATCGCCGAGGCAAACAACATGGGCTGCTACTCCGGCCAGTTCAAGCAGTACGAAGGCCTGACGGTCAACGTTTCCGAGGCGATCAACTCTGCGGGCGGTTCCGTGCTGGATGACCAGGGCAACCCCAGCCTGACCACTCCTGAGGCCGAGCAAGGCCTGAACAACCTGGTTGAGGCCTTCGAGAACGGGAACATCCCGGCCGAAGCCATCACCTACCAGGAAGAGGAAAGCCGCCGCGCTTTCCAGGAAGGCAAGCTGCTCTTCCTGCGCAACTGGCCCTACGTTTACAATCTGGCCACCACTGAAGGTTCCTCAGTGGTGAAGGACGTCCTAGGCATGACAGCCCTGCCAGGCGAGGACGGCCCTGGTGCATCCTCCCTCGGCGGGCACAATGCCGCCATCAGCGTCTACTCCAAGAACAAGGCGACGGCACGGGACTTCGTGAAGTTCCTGATTGAAGAAGAACAGCAGAAGTTCTTCGCCACCCAGGGCTCGCTCGCTCCCGTCCTTGGTGACCTCTACGAAGACCAGGAACTCGTCTCCAAGCTGCCGTACCTGCCCGTCCTGAAGACCTCCATCGAGAACGCCGTACCCCGCCCGGTTACCCCGTTCTACCCGGCGGTCACCCAGGCTATCCAGGAGAACTCCTACGCGGCCCTGAAGGGCGAGAAGTCTGCTGAACAGGCCCTGGCCGATATGCAGAAGTCCATCGAGTCCGCTGGCGCAGGATCGTAGTTCCATCATGGCAACAGAATTGGGCCCGACGCCGGTAAAAGGGCCGGCGTCGGGCGGGACCCCGGTCCACCACGGCCCTAAAGGTGTTGGGGAAGACAACAAGATCCTCAGCCAGGGCAAGTGGGCCGCATGGCTTCTTGCCCCCACCATCATCGCGCTGGGCATTGTGATCGTTTACCCGATCATCAGCGCCATCGTCATGTCCTTGCAGAAGGACGCCGGCCTCGATCCGGCAACCGGCCTGTTCACCGCCGGTGGTCCCGCCGGTATCCAGAATTACGTGAACTGGCTGGGCCAGCAGTGTGCCGCGCCCGGCGGCGGCACCGTCGCCTGCCCGCCTGGCACCTTGGGCGGCCAGTTCTGGGACGCTACCGCAACCACGTTTTTCTTCACCGTTGTCACCGTCACCCTGGAAACCATCCTGGGATTCTGGATGGCAATGATCATGGCGCGTACCTTCAAGGGCCGGAGCCTCGTCCGGGCCGCTGTCCTGGTTCCGTGGGCCATCCCCACCGCCGTGACGGCCCAGCTGTGGCTCTTCATTTTCGCCTTCGAGGGCATCGCCAACAAGATGTTTAACGCCAGCATCCTCTGGACCGGCAGCGAGTGGCCGGCGAAATGGGCCGTGATCATCGCCGACACCTGGAAGACCACGCCGTTCATGGCGCTGTTGATCCTGGCCGGCCTGCAGATGATCCCCGCGGACGTGTATGAAGCGGCGAAGGTGGACGGTACCACTGCCTGGCAGCGGTTCCGCCTGATCACGCTGCCCCTGGTAAAGCCGGCGCTGATGGTGGCCATCCTGTTCCGCACCTTGGACGCACTTCGGATGTTCGACCTCCCCTACATCCTCACCGGCGGTGCCAACAACACCACCACGCTGTCCATCCTGGTGATCAACCAAATCAGGCAAGGGTTCAACTCAGCAGCCGCGTTGTCCACCATCACCTTCATCATCATCTTTCTGGTCGCTTTTATTTTCGTCCGCTTCCTTGGGGCGAACGTTGTGGAACAAAGCGGCGCAACCGGTAAGGGGAAGAAATGACCTCGGCAGCAGCCACGGAACTGCGCGCGCGGCAGGACAAGGGGCGGAAGACCGCCCAGAACCGGGAGAAATGGGCGCAGGGCCGGACCTACATCAGTGCCGCCGTCATTTTGATCTGGTGCCTTGCGCCTGCGTACTGGATGGTGGTGACGGCGTTCCGCGAAGTGGGCTTCACCTACGACACTTCTCTGCTGCCCACCCATGTCACGCTGGACAACTTCGCTACCGCGTTCGATACGTCCTTCGGCAACCGCTTTGGGCAGGCACTGCTCAACAGCGTCATCATTGGTTCTGTCGTAACGGTCGTGTCCCTGGTGATCGGAGTCTTTGCGGCTTACGCCTTGGCCCGGCTCAATTTCCGGTTCAAGTTCCTGGTGCTGGGCTTCATCCTCGGCGCTTCAATGTTCCCGGGCGTCGCTCTCATCACCCCGCTGTTCCAGCTCTTCACCAACATCGGGTGGATGGGTACTTACCAGGCCCTCATCATCCCTAACATCTCGTTCGTGCTTCCACTGACCGTTTACACCCTGACATCCTTCTTCCGTGAGATGCCGTGGGAATTGGAGGAATCAGCCCGCGTGGACGGGTGTACACAGGGGCAGGCGTTCCGGAAGGTGATCATGCCGCTGGCCGCGCCGGCCATCTTCACCACGGCCATCCTGGCTTTCATTTCCTCCTGGAACGAATTCCTTATTGCAAGCCAGCTGTCCAACGATGCGACGCAGCCGGTGACAGTAGCCATCGCCAGCTTCGCGGGGGCGCAGCCTAACCAGATCCCCTACACGGCCATCATGGCCGCAGGAACAATCGTTACCATCCCCTTGGTGATCCTGGTGCTGGTGCTTCAACGTAAGATCATCGCCGGCCTGACCGCTGGCGCCGTCAAGTGACCGGTTCGGCCCGGCGGGGCAATCAGGATCAGGGCCTGATCCGGCCCGAGCGCCGCAGGGCCCGTAGCGGCGAGGACTTCGACATCATCATCGGATTCCTTGGCTTTTGGGCCCTGGTGCTGCTCGTGGTAACGGTGTGGATGGAGATTACGCTGCAACCGGCGCTCGGCTGGGCGCTGGGGCTGTTGGCCACGCTGCTGGCACTCTACGGAATGGTGCGGCTCCGGCGACGGTTGCCGGATCGGAGGTAGGGCTGCCGGGCTCCTGGTACGACTGCCAGGAGCCCGGCAACTCCGTCGGGCCAACCGGCACGGTTAGCAGTGCAAGGTTGAGGGGCGCACGAAATACGATTGCTTGGGGGTCGACGGAGGGCGAACGCCTTACGCTGCACGGACGTGAGGGGACATGGTGGCACGCATAACTGAGAGGTCCCAACGGGGCGGCCATACCGGCGTCAGTATCGAAGACGTTGCGGCGGCAGCCGGAGTCTCAACTGCCACAGTGTCCCGGGCCGTGCGGGGATTGCCAAGGGTTTCGCCGGCAACCCGGGAGAAGATCCTCGAGGTTGCCGAAAACCTGGGATATGTGGCCTCATCCTCGGCTTCCGGCCTGGCCACCGGCCGCACCAAGACCATCGGCGTCCTGGCTCCGTTCGTTAGCCGCTGGTTCTTTTCCAAAGCAATTGAGGGGGCTGACCGGGAACTCCATGCCCGGCATTACAACCTTTCATTGTTCAACCTGGGCGGGCATGGCAGCAACCGCGAACGGCTTTTCAGCAAGACCATGGTTTATAAGCAGATCGACGCCCTACTGGTCCTTTGTATGGCGTTGACGCACGAAGAGCTGGACCATCTGCAGAAGATTGATATCCCGCTGGTTGTGGTGGGCGGCCACGTCGAAGAGTGTGCCTACATCGGCATCGATGATTACGCCGCTGCCTCAACGGCCGTCCGGCACCTGATCGACCTGGGCCACCGGGACATCGCCCTGCTGCACGGCGACGACGAGACCGACCTGAACTTCGACGTTCCCCGCGTGCGCATCCTTGCGTTCAAGGACGTCATGACGGCTGCCGGACTGCCAACCCGCCCGGAGTGGGACGAATGGGGTGACTTCACCGTCCGGAGCGGGCAGGAGGCGTTCCGCCGCCTCTGGTCAAGGCCTGGCGACAAGCCAACGGCCATCTTCTGCGCCTCGGACGAGATGGCCATGGGGGTCATCTTTGAAGCATCCCGAACCGGCGTCAATGTGCCCGGGGAGCTCTCAGTGGTCGGCATCGACAACCACGACTTTGCCGACGCCATGGGACTGACCACCGTGGGGCAGCGGCCGGATGAACAGGCGGAGCTGGCCACCAAAATGCTCCTCGACGAACTGGACGGCCAGGTGGGATCAGTCCAGTCCGCCGTCGCGCCGCACGAACTGATCGTCCGGCGGACTACTGCCCCGCCGCAGGGCTAACAGCACTCAGGACGCCCGGGCCAGCTGCCGGATGGGGATCCACCGGGACGCCAGCCTTCGATAGGCGGCGGCCGCCCCGGTCATGTCGCCCTCGGCCAGGCACTCGATGCCCAGCCGGATGTCCATCGGTGACTCGTCCGGATATACCTTGTCCGCCACCGCGCCATAGTCCAGCTCCACCATCGACTCCACGTGGAACTGCTCCAGCCACTCCGTGAGCTGGGCCAGATCGTCCAGCATGTCCAGATCCGGAGCAGCCAACGCGAGGTTAGCCACCGCGTACCGTGCGCGTTCCAGCGCTTCGGTGACAGGCGCCCACACCCGGACCGTGAGGATCCGGCCTGCAGCTTCCACCACATCCTTGTGGTCCGATTCCATGAACAGCGAGAACCAGCTGAACGGGATCCCCCAGGTGGACGCCCGCGTGTGCACGCGGATTGACCCGTCGCGGGCTTTGACCTGGTCAATCCGTTCCTGGTGCCGGTCCCGCTGCTCCTCCGGGATCAACAGTTCGGCGAGCGGTCCGTGGATTCCCTCCATCAGGGCGTTGGCCGCGAGGCCGGCCCGCAGGACCAGCTGGCTGGGACAGTACAGGAGCACCGGCTCCGCGTCAGCGCCGTCGTCGGACTTTTCGCCCTGGGGGGCCGGAGCGGTAGTGACACGGACCAGGTCGGTGCGGCCCGTGGGGAACGGGTCGCCGCCGGAGCGGGTAATCCGGCCCAGTGACGCCAGGAGCTCAGCATTCTCGACGGCGGCACGGGAGGCGGTGTGCGCGCCAGCTGCCTGGATCGCCGCGCGCTGCTGTTCCGGAAACGCGTCCAGCGGTTCGTAGACGCGCAGGGTTGAGGAAAACGGCAGGCCGGCCTGGCCCCGGTAGAGGTTTCCCGTCATCACGGTCTCCTTGCGTGGGTCCAGGTATCCGTCATCAGTCCGCCAGTTCCACCAGCACGGGGGCGTGGTCCGAAGCGCCCTTGCCCTTGCGTTCCTCGCGGTCGATCGAAGCGCCGGTGACCCTGCCCGCCAGGGCGGGAGAGGCCAGGACGAAGTCGATCCGCATGCCTTCGCGTTTGGGGAAGCGGAGCTGGGTGTAGTCCCAGTAGGTGTAGACGCCGGGGCCGGGGGTATACGGCCGGACCACATCCGTGAAGCCTACGGATTCGAAGGCATGGAAGGCAGCCCGCTCCGGCGGGCTGACGTGGGTGTACCTGTTGTTCACGAACAGGTCGATGTCCCAGACGTCTTCATCGAAGGGTGCGATGTTCCAGTCGCCCATCAGCGCCACCTGGGCCTGGGGGTTCTCAGTGACAAGTCCCTGTGCATGCGTCTTGAGGCTCTCCAGCCACTTGAGCTTGTACGGCATGTGCTCATCATCCAGGGACCGGCCGTTGGGGACGTAGAGGCTCCAGATCCGGACGCCGGCGCACGTGGCAGCCATGGCCCTGGCTTCCTGCACCGGGTCCTTGCCGGCCTTGCCGAAGGCGGGCTGGTCAAGGAAGGTCCGTTCCACATCTTCGAGGCCCACGCGGGATGCGATTGCCACCCCGTTCCACTGGTTCACTCCGAAATGGGCCACCTCGTAGCCCATTCGCTCAAACAGTTCCCAGGGGAAGTTGTCGTCCTTGCACTTGGTCTCCTGGATGGCCAGGACGTCGCAGTCACTGCGCTGAAGCCAGGCTTCAACGCGGTCTGCGCGGGCACGGAGCGAATTCACATTCCAGGTAGCTATCTTCACAGTTCCTAACTTACCGTGGGCGCACCGCCGGAGGTAAAGCACAGGTAAAAGCACGGCCTGAAGCTCCGACAGGCGGGAACAAGCGGATGGAATTTAGTAGGAAGTCCGAGTATATTCGCAACCAGAAATGACCTGGACCACATGCGAAGGAGCATCAGCCATGGTGCGCGAGCTTTCCCATTACGTCGGCGGTCAGCAGGCGGCCGGAACGTCAGGACGCTTTGGCGACGTCTTCGATCCATGCACCGGCCAGGTCCGGGCCCGCGTTCCGCTGGCCGGCCGGGACGAGGTGCAGAACGCCATAGCCACTGCCGGGAAGGCGCAGGCGGAGTGGGCGGCGACCAACCCGCAAAAGCGCGGCAGGATCCTGCTCGCCTTCGTTGAGCTGGTGAACCGCAACATGGATGAGCTGGCGCGGTTGTTGTCCTCTGAGCACGGAAAGACCCTTGCGGACTCCCGGGCAGATATTCAGCGCGGGCTGGAAGTAGTGGAGTTCGCGGCCGGAGCTCCCCATCTGCTCAAAGGTGACTTCTCGAGCGACGCAGGGGCGGGGATCGACATCCATTCGCTGCGCCAGCCGCTGGGCGTTGTGGCCGGCATTACGCCCTTCAACTTCCCCGCCATGATCCCGCTCTGGAAATCAGGCCCTGCCCTGGCTGCAGGCAACGCCTTTATCCTCAAGCCCTCCGAGCGGGACCCCTCGGTACCGCTCCGGCTGGCAGAACTGTACAGCGAGGCGGGCGTCCCGGACGGGGTGTTCAACGTGGTCAACGGCGACAAGGAAGCCGTGGACGCCCTGCTGGAGGACCCGCGCGTCAAAGCGGTGGGCTTTGTGGGTTCCACTCCCATCGCCCAGTACATCTATGCAACGGCCGCCGCACACGGCAAGCGGGCCCAGTGCTTTGGCGGGGCCAAGAACCACATGGTGGTTATGCCGGACGCCGACCTGGACCAGGCCGCGGACGCCCTGATCGGCTCCGGGTACGGCTCCGCAGGTGAACGCTGCATGGCCATCTCCGTGGCCGTGCCGGTGGGAGAGGAGACCGCTGAGCGGCTGGTCGCAAGGCTCCAGGAACGCGTCAAGGCCCTCAAGGTAGGCCACAGCCTGGAAGCGGACTCGGACTTCGGGCCGGTGGTATCGGCCGCCGCCAAGGAACGTATCGAGGGCTACATCCGGGCGGGCGTGGACGACGGCGCCACCCTCTTGGCGGACGGCAGGGGACTCAGGGTGCCGGGCTATGAGGACGGCTTCTGGGTGGGACCCACCCTCTTCGACCACGTCACCCCGGACATGGCCGTCTACCGGGACGAGATCTTCGGCCCCGTCCTCAGCATTGTCCGGGCGCCGGGCTACGACGAAGCCCTGCGGTTGTGCACTGACAACCCGTTCGGCAACGGTGTTGCCATCTTCACCCGCGACGGCGATGCTGCCCGCGATTTCGCCACCCGGGTGGACGTGGGCATGGTGGGAATTAACGTCCCCATCCCTGTGCCGCTGGCCTACTACACGTTCGGGGGCTGGAAAGCGTCCGGCTTCGGGGACCTGAACCAGCACGGTGCGGACGCCTTCCGCTTCTATACCAAGACCAAGACCGTCACCACGCGCTGGCCGTCCGGAATACGCCATGGGGCCAGCTTCGTGATGCCGGAGGGAAGCTGATGACCGGCGCCTCCCAAAGCGGAACAAACATACCGCCAGGGGCTGCGGGCAGCGCAGAAGTGCTGTTCGAACGCCGCGGCCGTTTGGCAGTGATCACCCTCAACAGGCCCAGGGCGGTCAACGCACTTACCGCCGGGATGGTGGGCATGCTCCTGGAACAGCTGACTGCCTGGGCGGACGACGACGGCGTGGCCACCGTCCTGGTCCGTGGCGCCGGCGAGCGTGGCCTGTGCGCGGGCGGCGACATCGTGGCGATCTACGAGGATATGCTGCGGGGCGGTAACCGGACCGCGGATTTCTGGCAAACCGAGTACCGGGTGAACTCCCTGATAGCGCGCTACCCCAAGCCGTACGTCCCGCTGATGGATGGGCTGGTGCTCGGCGGAGGCGTGGGAATCTCCGCCCACGGCTCCGTCCGGGTGGTCACCGAACGCACCCGTACGGGCATGCCGGAAACCACCATCGGATTCGCTCCCGACGTGGGCGGGACCTTCCTGCTCGCCCGCGCACCGGGCGAGGCGGGGACCCACGCGGCCCTGACCGGTGCGCACCTGAGTGGGCAGGACGCGCTGTACCTGGGCCTCGCCGACCATTACGTCCCCTCGGCCCGGCTGCCCGGACTCGTCGCCGCGCTGGAGGGCGAAAGCCCGGAAACCGCCGTCGGACGCTTCAATGAAGAACCTCCACCCTCCGCGCTGGCCGGACACAGGGACTGGATCGATGCCTGCTACGCCGGGGCCGGGGCCGAGGACATCGTCCGCCGGCTGCGCGCCTGGAAAGGAGAAGGCAGCGCGGACGCCGCGCTGGCGGCCGCCACCATCGAAGAAAAGTCACCCACCTCCGTGAAGGTCACGCTGGAATCCCTGCGGCGGGCGAAGAGCCTGACGCTGGATGAGGCGCTGGCCCAGGAATACCGGGCCGGCCTCCGCTTCCTGTCCGGCCCCGATTTCCGCGAAGGCATCCGCGCGCAGGTGGTGGACAAGGACCGCACCCCCCGCTGGAAGCCACCGACACTCGGCGAGGTGCTCCCGGAAGACGTTGCCCGCTTTTTCGAACCGCTGGAAGGCAGGGAGTTGGACCTTCGCGCAGCCGGAGGACTGCAACCAAAGGAGACAAACCATGTCTGAAAAGTACGCCGTTGCTTTCCTGGGCCTCGGGCACATGGGCGGCCCCATGGCCGCGAACCTGGTGAAGGCCGGCTATGGCGTGACCGGATTCGACGTTGTCCCCGCCGCCCTCGAATCAGCCAGGGCCCAGGGAATCCCCGTCGCCGGCAGCGCCACCGGGGCATTGGCCGGTGCAGACGTGGTGCTGACCATGTTCCCCGGCGGGCAGCACGTGCTGGACGCCTACCGCGGAACCCCCGCACAGCCGGGGCTGCTTGCGGCAGCGGCCCCCGGAACCATGTTCCTGGATTGCTCCACCATCAATGTGGATGAAGCACGCGAAGCGGCCCGCCTGGCCATCGACGCCGGCCACCGCTCCGTGGACGCCCCCGTTTCAGGCGGCGTGGTGGGGGCGGAAGCGGGAACACTGACATTCATGGTGGGCGGCGACGCCCGGGACTTCGCCGCGGTCCGCCCGCTCCTTGACGTGATGGGCAAACGCGTGGTGCACTGCGGAGCCCACGGAGCAGGCCAGGCGGCAAAGGTCTGCAACAACCTGATCCTGGGTGTGTCCATGATCGCCGTCAGCGAGGCCTTTGTCCTTGGCGAAAAGCTGGGCCTGAGCCACCAGGCCCTCTTCGATGTTGCTTCGGCAGCTTCCGGGCAGTGCTGGGCCCTGACCACCAACTGCCCGGTGCCCGGTCCGGTTCCCACCAGCCCGGCCAACCGGGACTACCAGCCCGGTTTTGCCGGTGCCCTGATGGCCAAGGACCTCAACCTCGCGGTCAACGCCCTCCGCAGCACCGGGGTGGCAGGCCGGATGGGCCCGCTCGCCGCCGAAATCTACGATAGGTTTGCCGCGGAAGGCGGCGCCGGCCGGGACTTCTCCGCGATCATTACAGACATCCGGGAGAAGTCCGGGAACCAGGCCCCGAGCGCCCCCGATGGGGCACACGCGGTGCCGCCGGCGCCCGCCACGGCCGCAACAGCGCACGACGATGGGAGCCCTGAATGACGGAGTACGCCAACATCCTGGTGGAGCAGCGGGGCCGGGTAGGGCTGGTAACGCTCAACCGACCGCAGGCGCTGAACGCACTGAACAAAGCCACCATGGAGGAGTTGGTCTCCGCCGTTACCGCCATGGACTCTGATCCCGGGACAGGCGCGGTAGTGATCACCGGATCCGGGAAGGCCTTCGCCGCCGGTGCCGACATCAAGGAGATGGCGGCCCAGGGCTACATGGACATGTACGCGGCCGACTGGTTCCGGGGCTGGGAGGATTTCACCCGGCTGCGCATTCCCACCATCGCCGCCGTATCAGGTTTCGCCCTTGGCGGCGGCTGTGAACTGGCCATGATGTGCGATCTGATAATCGCCGGCGACAACGCCAAGTTCGGGCAGCCGGAAATTAACCTGGGCGTGCTTCCCGGGATGGGCGGCTCCCAGCGGCTGACCCGGGCAGTGGGCAAGGCCAAGGCCATGGACCTGATCCTTACGGGACGGTTCATCGGGGCGGAGGAAGCCGACCGGTGCGGTCTGGTGTCCCGGGTGGTTCCTGCCGGGGACGTGGTGGCCAAGGCACTCGAGGCGGCGGAGGTTATCGCGGGCAAATCGAAGCCCGTGGCCATGGCGGCCAAGGAGGCCGTGAACGCCGCCTTCGAAACCGGGCTCGCCCAGGGGGTCCTGTTCGAGCGTCGGCTCTTCCATTCCCTGTTTGCCACGGAGGACCAGAAAGAAGGCATGGCGGCGTTCACGGAGAAGCGCGAGCCGGACTTTAAGCACCGGTAAGCGCCAGGGACTGCCGGTAGGCGCTGACGTCGCGCTCCAGTTCTTCCGCCATCAGGTGGTTATTAATAGCGACGGCGGTCCACGCCGCGGCCGCCGCGGATGCCAGCACCTGGGCTTTCATATCGGTGGCGTTTCCCGCCGCCCATACGCCGGGCACCGCCGTGGCGCCATCGGCGTCAGTTTCGAGGTAGTCACCGATGCCCATGGGGTGCGGCGAGGCTGAGAGTCCCAGGCCGGCGAACGCCGCCACGCGTGCATGGACACGGGCCCCCACCACAACGGCGTCCACGGCCACCTCCGGCCCGCCCGCCAACGCCAGCCCGCGCAGGGCATTGTTTTCCACCCTGACACTTTCCACGGCGCCTGCCACTACCTTGACCCCGCGGGCGGCCAATTGTTCGTGCTCTGCGTCGGACGGAAGGGTTTTGTCATTGAGGAACAGGGTGATGTTGCTGCTCCACTGCCGGAACAGCAGGCTCTGGTGCACCGACCACGGGCCGCTGCCAAGGATGCCGATGGCCTGGTCCCGCACTTCCCAGCCGTGGCAGAAGGGGCAGTGGAGCACATCCTTGCCCCAGCGTTCCCGAAGCCCCGGGATCTCGGGCAGCTCATCCACCAGGCCCGTGGCCACCAGGAGGCGCCGGCCGCGGAGCTGCCTTCCGTCGTCGAGCGTTACCTCGAAGCCCAGGTGCAGGTCGCCGCTGGAAGCGACTGCCTCACCCTGGATGATCACTGCCCCGTAATGCTCCGCCTCGGCACGCCCGATGGCCAGCAGTTCCGCAGGGCTGACCCCGTCGCGGGACAGGAACCCGTGGACTCCCCGGGCCGGGGCGTTACGTGGTTCACCGCCGTCCACCACCACCACGGAGCGGCGGGTGCGGCCCAGCATCTGGGCCGCGCTCAGACCGGCAGCGCCACCCCCGACTATTACTACGTCGTACAAAAAGTTGCTTGATTCAGTCATGACTCCATGCTCTTCCGCACCGGCGCAGGTGGCAAACGATTTTGCTGCTATGGCAAAATGGCTGCATGGATGAAAACCTCGACGACGTCCTGGCGGCTGTCGGGCCGAGGCTGAAGGCACTCCGGCTGACCCGCGACGTCACGCTGACAGCGCTGTCCCAAGCTACCGGGATTTCCGTGAGCACTCTTTCCCGGCTCGAGTCCGGGCAGCGCCGGGCCAACCTTGAATTGCTCCTGCCGCTGGCCAAGGCCCACCAGGTGCCTTTGGACGAACTCGTGGGCGCGCCGGAAACCGGTGATCCCCGCGTGCACCTGCGGCCGATCGTGCGGAGGGGTATGACCATCATTCCGCTGACCCGCAAGCCCGGGGGCATCCAGGCGTACAAGCACATCCTGCCCGCCGGCCGCCTGGAGGAGCCCAACCCCCAGGTCCATGAAGGCTACGAGTGGCTGTATGTGCTGAACGGGAACCTGCGCATGGTGCTGGGAACCCGGGACGTGGTCCTGGCAGCAGGAGAAGCCGCCGAATTCGACACCCGGATACCCCATTGGTTCGGCAGGGCGGACGGCCGGCCCGTGGAATTCCTCAGCCTCTTCGGGACACAGGGGGAACGGATGCACGTCAGGGCCAAGCCTGAATTGAAGGGGTAGGTGCTCCAAGGGCTGCCAGCCTGCGCCCGGGACCGTAAGGTAGAAAAGACCCGCAAAAAACGCGCAGGCGATGCAGCGGGGATGGGGGGAGAGGCATATGTGGAAAGCAGCCACGGGCGCTGCAGGCCCGGCTGATGACGGGCTCGGCGGACTGGTCGGCCTGGCCGCGCGGGCCATCGAGAGCCTCGGTGAATGGGGTGTGGGTGCCCTCACCCTCGCCGAAACCGTGGTGCCGCCCATTCCGAGCGAAGTGGTCCTGCCGCTGGCCGGTTACCTCGCCAACCAGGGCTCCCTGAACCTGCTCCTCGTTTATTTCACCAGCACCCTTGGGGCCTACCTGGGGGCGCTGTTCCTCTACTGGCTTGGGGCAAAGCTGGGACTGGAGCGGTCCATCCGGGGCCTGTCCAAACTTCCCCTGGTGGACCGCGAGGACTTCGAACACGCGGCCGGGTGGTTCCGCCGCCACGGCAGGTCGTCCATCTTCTTCGGCCGGCTGCTTCCCGGCGTGCGCAGCCTGATCTCCCTTCCGGCGGGCGCCGCCGCCATGCCGCTGGGGACATTCAGCCTGTATACCCTGGCCGGCAGTGGGCTGTGGAACGGCGCCCTGCTCGGACTGGGGTACCTGTTGGGCACACAGTACCGGCTCATCGAGGAGTACTCCCGGTTCCTCAATTACGCGGTCTACGCAGCGCTGGCCCTCACTGTCATCCTGCTTGTTGTCAGGCGGGTCAAACGGGCGAGGGAACGCCGCTGACGCCTGGACGCAGCTCCGTTGATCCGCCCTCCGTTACTCCGCGAAGTCGCCCGCATTCCGCCGGAAATCTCCCAGGATCCGGATCAACTGGTCCACGTCGCCGGGGCTGAACCCGGGATCCCTGAACACCTCATTGTTCAGGGCCGCCGTCGAACGCTTCGCCACGCTTCGCCCCTCGCCGGTGAGTTCAATGAGCGTGGTGCGGCCATCCGTGGGATGCGGCGAGCGGGCCACCAACCCGGCACGTTCAAGCCTGTCCACCGCGTTGGTGACGGAGGTGGGGTGGACCTGTAGCAGGGCACTGGCCTTCTTCATGGGGAGTGAGCCTTTCCTTGTGAAGCTCAGCAGTGCCAGGAGTTCGTAGCGGGCAAACGTGAGGCCGAACGGTTTCAGTGTTGCCTCGATCCTTGCCAGGAGGATCTGCTGGGTCCGCATAACAGCCGTGATGGCTGCCATGGGCCCTGCCACTTCTGCCCAGCCATGCTCTTCCCAGTTGCGCCGGGCTTCAGCGATGGGATCGCGGGACAGCGGAGTGCCCATACCAGCCCCTTTCCGAAAAGCCTGTGAATATACTAGGACATCCAACGGTTTGGCGAGGGAAGGGACCAGTGCCCGTGCAGCCCCATGAACGTGGCGGCGGTGAGCCGCCCTTTCCGGACGCAGACCTGATGCACGTCGTGGAGCTCCTGCCTCCAGCTGAGCGGGAACGGTATGCCCGCCTCCGGGAGTTTCTCCAGGGCTCCGTACGGCAGGCGTCGATCGCATACTGGAACCGCGAGGAATTCCCCTTCGAGCTACTGGCGGACATGGGCAGGCATGGTCTGGGCGCGCTGCAGTTGGACGGAAGCTCGGTTCTGTTCAAGGGGCTGATGTACGTAGAGCTGGCCCGTGCCGACGTTTCCCTCTCGGCGCTGGCAGGAATCCATAATGAGCTGATCGTGGGCATGATCAGCCAGCTGGGGTCCGACGAGCAGAAGCGCCGCTGGCTGCCAGGGCTCAAAAGCTTCACCCGGCTGGGGGCCTTCGCCCTTACGGAGCCGGACCACGGCTCGGACATCTCCAGGGCGCTGGAGACCTCCGCCCGGCTGGAGGGCTCCGAATGGATTTTGAACGGGGCCAAACGCTGGATCGGTGCCGGGACCATGGCCGACTTCGCCCTGGTTTGGGCCCGGGATGAGGCGGACCGGCATATCAAGGGTTTCATCGTGGAGACCGACCGTCCCGGCTACAAGGCCACCAGGATCTCCAACAAGATTGGCCTGCGGATCATGCAGAATGCCGACATCCTGTTGGAGGACGTCCGTATTCCGGCTGCCAACCTGCTCCCCGGGGCAGGGGACTTTGCGTCAGCCAATGGGCTGCTGCGCGATTCGCGCGCCTGGGTGGGCTGGCAGGCCGCAGGCATTCAGCTCGCGGCTTTCGACGTCGCCCGGAAATACACCCTTGAGCGCCGTCAGTTCGGCCGGCAGCTTGCAGGGTTCCAGCTGGTCCAGCAACAGCTCGCCGACATCCTGGGCAACGCCTCCGCGTCGCTCTCGCTCATGGTGCAACTGGCACGGAATCAGGCGGAAGGAAAACTGGACATGCCGCAGGCGGCGATGGCGAAAGCCACTACCACCCGATTGGCCCGCGCCTCCGTAGGAATGGGACGTTCCCTGCTGGGCGGCAACGGCATCAGCAGCGACTACGAAATGGCCAAACTGTTTGGGGACGCCGAAATCCTGTACACCTACGAGGGCAGTTACGAGATCAACTCGCTTCTGGTGGGCCGGGCGGTCACGGGTATCTCGGCGTTCACCTGAGTTGTGCAGGACATGCATGGAGCGTTGTCCCACGGGGCGCAGTCCCGCTAGCATCAAAGAGGTAAGCCTACTTACTGTTCTGGTGCTGCTCCCTTGTGGATGCGGGAAGGGAATCGCAATGCGCGTCAAGAAGTCAGTAGTTGTTATTACCGGAGCCTCGAGCGGCATCGGCCGCGCCACTGCTTTCCGCTGCGCGGACAAGGGCGCACGGCTGGTCCTGGCGGCACGCAGTTCCAAGGCACTCGAAGCGGTGGCCGGGGAATGCCGGAAACGGGGGGCCAAAGCCATCGCGGTGGTTACCGATGTTACGGACCCCGGGATGGTGGACAACCTGGCGGCGCGCGCAGTATCGGAGTTCGGGCGGCTGGACGTGTGGATCAACAATGCCGCGGTTGGCGCATTCGGACGGCTGGCAGACATCCCGCAAACGGAGTTCCAACGCGTTTTGGACGTTAACATTTCCGGCTACGTGAACGGCGCCAGGGCCGCCCTGACGCGCCAGGTCGACCAAGGTTCCGGCGTCCTGATCAATGTTGCATCCGTCGTAGGCGAGACCCCACTGCCGTACTCCGCCGCATATTCCATGTCCAAGGCTGCGGCCCGTGCACTCAGCATCAGCCTGCGCTCGGAGCTTGCACTCGACGGAATGTCCGGAGTGAAGGTATGCACCGTACTCCCGGCCACGATCGACACCCCCTTCTACCAGCATGCAGCCAACTACTCTGGCCGCCGTGCGAAGGCGATGCCTCCGGTCTATACACCGGAGCGGGTGGCCAAAGCAGTAGTAAAGCTCATCGTGCGCCCACGCCGGGAAACCGTGGTGGGAGGACTTACCGGGCGGCTGCTGGTCCTGCAGCACAGGGTCATGCCGGGAGCGGTGGAAGCCGCCATTGCCCGTCAAGTGGACGGCAACCAGCTTTCCCGCCGGCAATCAGCCCCAACGACCGCCGGAAACCTTCACATGGCGTCCGAAACACTCCGGAAGGGTTCGGTCACCGGAGGTTGGCATGGCCGGCGGAGGACTGCCCAGCGCAGCATCATGAGTGCTGCGGCCCTGGCCGGTGCCTTAGTTGTGTTGCGGAAGCGGCTCGCCTGACCAGCCGGCACGGTCCCCGGCCAGCCGGCCATCCCCGGTAGCCGGCCGCCGATCGGCTAAAGGTTCTTCTCCACGTAGGTGTGCAGGGCGTCCCGCACAAACCCCGCGCCCTCCTCGCCGCCATGGTTGGCAGCGAACCGGGGATCCGCGACATACATGTCAGCGAGCCCCACGACGCAGCCCTTGATGTCCCCACCGCTCTCCGAGGCCGGCGTGCCGGGAACGGACTCCAACCACGCGACGTGGCTTCGGGCGAGGTCCTGGGCTTCGATGCTGTCCGGGGCGACGCCCGAACGGGCGGCGGCCAGCCAATCCTTCCCCAGCCTTTCGGAACGGGATTTCCATTCCCGCTTCTCTGCCTCGCCCATGCCCCGCCACCATGAGTCACCCTTGGCGTAGGCATCCTTGCCCCAGCGATCCTCCACCTCGTCTTTGTACTGGGTGTGGTCAAAGCCATCGAACATCTTCTCTGCCATGAGTTCTCCTCCTCCTTCTACTGTTTCGATTGTCTGCCGGACGGACAGGATCTGCCGGGACAGCCTTTCCTGCTCCTGCCGCAGCCACTCCAGGTGGCGGGTCAGCGCTTTAACGGCGTCCGTCTGCTGGTGGCAAGCCTCGGCGATAGCGGGGAGCCCCAGTCCCAGCTCACGAAGGAGCAGGATCCGCTGCAGTTGCAGGAGGGCAGCTGCGTCGTAGTACCGGTAACCGTTGCCGCCTACCCGGGTTGGCCTCAGCAGCCCAATGTCGTCGTAGTGGCGGAGCGTGCGGCTCGTGGTGCCGGTTATCCTGGCGACGTCCTGGATGGGCCAGTCCCTCCCTGTTCCAGCGCCCGTTTCTTCCATATTCCGAGCGTACGGGTTGACGCAACGTCAAGGTCAAGAGGGGGATAAGGGAGGTGGCCGGAACGAAGTGTGTCAGCGCGCGGGACGATTCCACCGCGAGCGGTCCCGGGGCCGGCGGTTTCGGGCCTGGGCCACGAGCCGGCTGAACGCCAGGATAAAGACGGCTTCCACCAGGAGCATCAGGCCAACCAGCAGCCACTGCTCCTGGGCAATAAAGACAATGCAGCCGGTCAGCGCCAGGATGGTGCCTATTGCGAGGGTGTAGCTGGCGAACCCCACGGCAACCCGGGCGCTGCGCACTCCTGTCCGGAAGCCAAAGCCCAGGGGCTCGCCGCCGGGATGCCCGGGAACCCGGTCCGGCGCGGCAGGCCCAAGGGAATCAAACTCTTCCCACGGATCCTTGTCCTGGCCCTGTCCGGTCATGCTCCGATTATCCCAAAAAAGCGCTTGAGGTGAGCTGGGCCGGGATCCGGAAGCGCAAAACAGCGGCCCCTCCAACATATGCTGGAGAAGCCGCTGGATGGGGGTCCCTCCGCCAGGTGCCGGAGGTTGCCCAAGTCTTAGAGCGGGCGAATGTTCTCTGCCTGCGGACCCTTGGGGCCCTGGGTCACATCGAATTCGACCTTCTGGTTCTCGTCCAGTGAGCGGTAGCCGCTGGAGGCGATTGCCGAGTAGTGGGCGAAAACGTCAGCGGACCCGTCATCGGGGGCAATGAAGCCAAAACCCTTTTCGGCGTTGAACCATTTAACTGTGCCTGTTGCCATGGCTGCATTCCTTCGTGTGACTCTGATTCTCTCCCCGGGTTATCAGCCCGGAGTGTGCGGAGAACGTCCCCCGCTGTCCCCAACGTACGGTGCTGAGAGCCTGCGTGCAAGGGTAAACACGGTTTCGCGTCGTCAACGCATGCCTTCGCGGCGTATTGCAGTGGCAATTGCAGCCGCCCTGGTTTCCACGCCGAGCTTCGCATAGATGTGGGCGAGGTGGGTCTTGACCGTGGCTTCGGAGATAAAAAGGCGCTGGCCCAGTTCGCGGTTGCTGAGGCCCTCGGTGAGGAGACTGAGCAGTTCGGCCTCACGCGGAGTGAGGACCTCATCCGGGTTGCGCAACTGCTGGAACAACCGGGAAGCCACCGGCGGGCTCATCACACTCCTGCCCTGGACGGCACCCCGGATCGCCATAAATATTTCTTCCGGTGCGGCATCCTTCAGGAGGTACCCCATGGCGCCGGCATCCACTGCCCGAACAATATCGGCATCGGAGTCGTAGGTGGTGAACACCAGGATCGCCTGCCGGCTGTTACGCCCGCGGATCCGTTGGATGGCCTCGATGCCGTCCATTCCAGGACCCATTGCCAAGTCCATGACCACCACGGCCGGGGAATGCTCCTGCACACGTTCGAGTGCTTCCTCCCCGGACGAGGCCTCCGCCACCACCTCAATATCCGGCTGGGTCCCCAACAGGGCACGAAGCCCGCTGCGCACCACCAGGTGGTCATCAACCAGCAAAACAGTAATCACGCTCATGCGGTGCCTTCCGGTCGCTGACCCACTGGCGGCGGCGCGGGGAGTTGGGCCGCCACAACAGTGCCTTCCCCCGGGGTGCTTTCCACCGAGAATATCCCGCCCAGCTGCTCCACGCGTTGCCGCATGGCCCGCAGTCCGTACCCTCCGGCGTCCGACGGCGGTGCTGCCGCCGCGGGATCAAAGCCGGCGCCGTCGTCGTGGATGTCCAGCGTGACGGCCTCCGGGAGGAAGCCTAGGGTGACGGTGGCTGCAGTGGCGGAGGCATGCAGCTTGATGTTGGAGGCCGCACTCTGAACCACCCGCAGCAGTGCATGGCGGACATCCGCGGACACCGGCCGCAGCTCGCCGGTCACAAAGAGCCGGACTTCCGGCACGTACTGCCTCGCGGCGACGAGCAGCGCTTCGGCCAGCGGCGACCCGTCCAGGCCGGGGGAGGCGAGCTCGTGGACCAGGCTGCGGGTTTCGGACAGGTTGCCCCGCAGGAGTGCCGTCGCCTGCCGAAGTTCCGCCCGGGCGGCCGGACTTGGCCATTCCCGTCCCGCTGCCTCGAGCAGGAGCAGGCTGCTGGCAAGCCCTTGGGTGACGGTGTCGTGGATTTCCCGGGAGACCCGTTCACGTTCGGCGATGGTACCGGCCCGGCGCTCGCTGGCGGCCAGCTGTCCCTGGGCGTGCGAAACCTCCGCGTGCAGGCGGCGCTGTTCCTCGGCGTCGTGCTGGATGCGGTCGTAGACCAGTGTCAGCATGAGGCCCACGGCCAGCGGACCCAACAGCATGGCAAGATCCGTGCCGTTGCTCATCCGGAACAGCCCCGCTGCGGTGGTGGCCGCCGTCGTTCCCGCCGCGACATACGCAGGGCTTCCGGCCAGGGCGCTCCGGCACAGGAAGAAGAGTGCGAACGAGCACCAGGCAAAGCTCGGCGCCGCGACCACCAGGACAGCCCAGACTGCCACCAGGGCGGCCATCCATGCCATCCCGGGCCTGCCGCGCCGGGCCAGCACTGCCACGACGGCGTACAACACCGAGGCGCACGCCGCCAGGCCCAGGATCAAGAGGTTGTCTGCGGGGCTGTGCCGCATGACGTAACGGACCACGGATGCCACGAGGAGCACCGCGAAACCGAGATGCACCGCGGTGTCGATGTTGCCCAGGCCCAGGCGGGCCGCATTCCGGACGGGCTGGTCTCCACGTGCGGCAGCAGTGGCCGGCGCAGTGCCGGACACTCGGGCAGTGCCGGGAACTCGGGTAGGCATGGGAAGTCCCGTTCTGGTGGTGGGGAACGCTGCCTTCCATGCTATTGCCCCCGCCGTTGCTGGTCTCTCAGCCATTTGGCTGATACGGCTGGCCTTTGGTCGGAGCAGTGACCAGCCGAAGGCCCGATGGCAGGTGCGGCGGCTCCCGAAAGGATTGGGACGTACCCGTTTTTGACCCTTTGCCGATCCAAGGAGACACCATGAAGAAGTCCCACAAAGCATTTGCCGCAGCAGCCGCCGGCGCACTCGTCCTCACCGCCGGGGCCACGGCCGCCGCCAACGCCGGAACCGGGTCAGCGCCTGTGGCCGTCCCGGCAGTGGACATCCAGCCGGTGCCGGAGACCGTTGTGCAGCAGAACCGGATCAGCATCGGGGCGTCCGCAACTGCTGTCAGTGCTGCGCTGGCGAAGTGCCAGGCGGACAAGCTTCCCTTCGTCACCGTGGCGCTCGTGGACCGTTTCGGCACCGTCCAGGCGCTGCTCCGGGTGACAACGCGGCCGAGCACACCATCGAGGCTGCCAGGCAGAAGGCGTACACGGCTGCAGCCTTCGGTACCCCCACCAGTGAGCTGTCCAGGCGGATCAACGGAACCGGCCCGTCCATCGCGGACCTCCCGGGTACCCTCTTCCTGGCAGGGGGCGTTCCGCTGAAGGTCAATGGCGTCTCCGTGGCCGGCATCGGTGTTGGCGGGGCTCCCGACGGTGCGCTGGACGAGGCGTGCGCCACCGCCGGTGCGGAGGCCATCGCCGCAGCCGGGACCGCGAAGTAGGCTTCGCGTATGAGGCGTTTCAGGGCTCCGGCAGTGCTCATCGCCGGCGGGCTGGCTGTGTTCCTTGCCGCCTGCCAGGCGGGCCCGGGCGGGCCGCAAGCCACGGCGCCAGGTTCATCCGCCGCGGCCACCCCGGCGCGCCCCAGCACTGTCCCTGCCAGTCCGGCCACTCGGGCGGAGCAGTCTTCGACGGCGCCGCCCGCCACCCCAACCCGTCCGGCCCTTTCAGCCGAATCCCAGGCACAGCTCGACCAGGAGCTGATCGCCGCCGCCAAGGCAAGCAACGCACCTCTGGTGAAAGAGTTGATTGGCCGTGGCGGGGACGTGAACGCCAAGGATGCGATCCAGGATTCGGCGTTCCTCTATGCGGGTGCGGAGGGCTTCAACGAGGTCCTGCAACTAACCCTGGCAGCGGGTGCGGACGTTGCCAGCATCAACCGCTACGGCGGCACAGCCCTGATTCCGGCCAGCGAGCACGGCCACGTTGAGACGGTCAGGATCCTGATCGCCGCCGGCGTTCCGGTCAACCACGTCAACAACCTCGGCTGGACCGCGATGCAGGAAGCCATCCTCCTGAACAATGGCGGGCCGCGGCAGCAGGAAGTGGTGCGCCTGCTCCTGGAAGCAGGGGCGGACCCGGGAATCCGTGACCCGGAGGGCAGGACCGCCTTGCAGAACGCCGAGCGGCTGGGTTTCGCGGAGATCGCTGCGCTGATCCGCGCCCACGGCTGAATGCTGCCAGGTCAACGCCCGCTGGGTCCCCCTTGCCGGGGAACCACGACGACGCGCCGCACTTTGGGTGCGACGCGCCGCCGTCGTGCCGTGAAGGGGAGGTCCCGCGCTTACACAGCCTCCAGGATGCTGACATAGTTGGCGATGCCCACCCCGCCCATGTTCTGCACGGCGGCGCGGCGCGGACCGGCGAGTTGCATGGCACCAGCCGTGCCCGTCAGCTGCATGGCGGCAAGGACGTGCTGCGATACCCCCGTTGCCCCAACAGGATGGCCCTTCGATTTGAGGCCGCCGGAGAGGTTGATGGGCAGTTTTCCGTCCTTGTACACCCAGCCTTCCTGCAGGGCGCGGGCGCCCTGGCCGGGTTCGGTCAGGCCCATGGCCTCGTACATGAGCAGTTCGGCGATGGTGAAGCAGTCGTGCACTTCCGCGAAGTCCAGGTCTTCGAGTCCGACGCCGGCCATCGCCAGGGCGCGCTGCCAGGATACGCGGGTGGCTTCGAACGCGGTCGGGTCCCTGCGCGCCGCGGGAAAGAAATCATTCGCCTGGCCGAATCCGGCGAGCCGCACGGAGGCCTGCGTCCCTTGGGTGGGCGAGGCGGAAAGTACGACGGCGGCGGCACCATCGGACACGGGGGAGCAGTCGGTGCGGCGCAGCGGGTCGGCGACCATCGGGTTCTTGTCCGAGACGGTGCGGCAGAATTCCTCCCCAAGGTCCTTGCGGAGCTGGGCGTAGGGGTTGTCCACGCCGTTGCGGTGGTTCTTGGCGGCGATGGTTCCCAGGACGTCACCCAGGTTTCCGTCAGCGTCGTAGCGCTTTCCGTAGTGCTTGGCCACCTCGGCGAAGAGGCCGGTGAAGCCGGTGGTGGAGGACTTTCCGGCCATGTCGTAGTCGGCGCCCAGCAGGCCGGCTCCCACCACGTCGGCTCCGGCGTGGGTCATCTTCTCGGCACCGATGACCAGGACGGTCTTCGCGGTGCCCGCGAGCAAAGACTTGGCCCCCTGCTGGAAGGCTGCCGAGCCGGAAGCGCAGGCGTTTTCCACCCGGGTGGCGGGCACGTTGGCCAGCTCCGGTGAAACCTGCAGGGCCAGCGAGGACGGGAAAGCCAGGGGCATCATGCCGGAGTTGAACTGGCCCAGATAGATTTCGTCGATCTGCCCCGGCTCCACTCCTGCACTGTTGATGGCATCGGTGGCCACCTGGACGATCAGGGACTCCAGGGTCTCTTCGGTGAGTTTCCCGAACCGGCTGTGGCCCCATCCGGTGATCAGGACATCCTTGCCGAACTGTTCCTTCAGGCTCATGCGTTGGCTCCTTCGCGCTCAAGGGCGATATCAAATTCCGCTTCGGTCTTTTCGTGAATTTCGCTGAGGGTTGTTCCCGGTGCCAGGCGGGTGAGCGTGAGCCGCCGCCCGCCGTCGTCCTTCCGGTAAAGGTCAAAGACCGCCAGGTCGCTGATGATCCTGTCCACGCAGCTCAGCCCGGTCAGCGGCAGCGTGCATTCGCGCACGATTTTCGCGGTGCCGTCCTTGGCGTTGTGCTCCGTCAGGACCACCACCCGCGGGGTCCCGGCCACCAGGTCCATGGCACCGCCCATGCCCTTGACCATTTTTCCGGGGATGGTCCAGTTGGCCAGGTCCCCGTTACCCGAAACCTGCATTGCACCAAGGATCGCCACCTTGACGTGCCCGCCACGGATCATGCCGAAGGACGTGGCTGAATCGAAGATGCTCCCACCGGGCAGCACCGTCACGGTCTGCTTTCCGGCGTTGATCAGGTCAGCGTCCTCCTCGCCCTCGTACGGGAACGGCCCCATGCCCAGCAGGCCGTTCTCGCTCTGCAGGACCACGCGGACACCCTCGGGCAGGTTGTTGGCCACCAGCGTGGGGATGCCGATGCCCAGGTTCACGTAGTCGCCGTCGTTCAATTCCTCGGCCGCGATTGCAGCCATTTCATCCCTGGTCCAGGCCATAGGGTTCTCCTTGAATTAGTGGTGGGGGTCAGGCCGGAACAGTTTCGGCACTGCGGCTGGCAGCAGGGCGGACGGTGCGCTGCTCGATGTCCTTGATCCGTGACGCGGCCTGCACCAGGCGCTGGACGAAGACGCCCGGCGTCACGATGTGGTTCGGGTCCAGTCCGCCGGGCTCCACGATGACCTCGGCCTCCGTGACGGTCACCTTGCCTGCTGTGGCAACCACCGGGTTGAAGTTCCGGGCGGTGTAGCGGTAAATGAGGTTGCCGTCGGTGTCCGCGGTGTGGGCGTGCACCAGTGCGACGTCGGCCCGGATGGCGCGCTCCTGGACGTACGTTTCGCCGTCGAACACCTCGTGCGGCTTGCCTTCGGCAACCAGCGTGCCCACTCCCGTCCTGGTGTAGAAAGCGGGGATGCCGGCGCCACCGGCGCGGAGGCGCTCAGCCAGGGTTCCCTGCGGCGTGAACTCCACCTCGAGCCAGCCGGCAAGGTACTGCTCTGCAAACAGCTTGTTTTCGCCCACGTACGAGGCAATGACCTTCCGGACCTGGCCGGACTCGATCAGGACGCCCAGGCCTTTGCCGTCCACGCCCATGTTGTTGGACACCACGGTCAGGTCCCTGACGCCGGAATCGCGCACGGCCTCGATGAGGTCGGCCGGAATGCCGCTCAAGCCGAAACCGCCCACGGCGAGTGTGATTCCGTCACGCAGCACCTCCCCGAGTGCAGCGGCTGCGGAAGGCTGGAGCTTTGTCATGGCGTCTCCTCGTCGAGAGTCTGATACGTCCATTTTGTGGACGGTGCGTCTGGGAGACGAGACTAGAGCCGGTTCGAGGAGGGTGTCAAGGACGGATATTTGCTTACTCCCCGCGGCTTTTACAGTGTGGACGCTACACTTGATGAAATCCATAATGTGGACAATTGAGGTGGAAAATGAGCAATGTTCCCGTTCAGGGCGCGCAGGTGGTCAGCCGGATTGCCGGGTTGTTGCGGCTGGTGGGGCGGAGCGCAGACGGGATGTCGCTTGCAGGCCTGGTGCGCGAGTCGGGCCTCACCCGGCCCACCGTTCACCGGCTGCTGTCCTCCCTGTCCTCCGAAGGCCTGCTGGACCATGACGCAGCAAGCGGCAACTGGGTGCTGGGACCGGAAATCCTCCTGATGGGTTCCGTGGCGTCCGCGCGGTTTCCCCTTGAGGACATCGCCCGGCCCAGCCTCCGCCGGCTAGCCGAAGCCACCGGCGAAAGCGCCTTCTTCTCCATCCGCCGCGGCACGGAAACCGTCTGCCTGCTGCGCGAGGAGGGAAGCTTCCCGGTCCGCTCCTTTGTGCTGCACGAAGGCGTCCGGTTTCCCCTGGGCGTGGCCTCCGCCGGGACAGCCATCATGGCATTCCTTCCGGAATCCGAGCAGGAGGATCTGCTGGACGGGTGGGCGGCACATGCCGGAACATTCGCTGCCGGCCATACCCCGGAGCTCGTCCGGGAGAACCTCGCGCAGACCCGACTTCGCGGATACTCGGTGAATCCCGGGCTGGTGCTGGAAGGAAGCTGGGGTATGGGTGCCGCCGTTTTCGACCGGTCAGGCCGGCCCGCGTGGGCACTGTCGCTGACCGGTATCGAGCCGCGCTTCCGGCCGGACCGGCAGGAAGAACTGGGCGGGTTGCTGATGGCCGAGGCCCACCGGATCACCCAGCAACTGGGCGGCGGTGACAGCGGCAGGCCGTCCCGCTGAGTCTCCCCGCCTTTGCCTGGGTACGACGACGGCGCGCCGCCCTTTTCGGTGCGGCGCGCCGTCGTGCTTCCCAAAAGTGGGAAAATCCAGCGCCCGTTGGGGCTTCAGCTGCTGGAGCTACAGCCCCACCCGCGGTTCCTCCGGGCCCTGGTGCTGCCACCAGGTGTCGAAAATGGTGACGGGAACGGTGCGCTTGTGCCGGGTGCGCAGGTACTTCTGTTCAATCAGTTCCGCAACTTCCTCCGGAACGTTGCGGCCCTCCAGGTAATCATCGATCTGGTCATAGCTGAGACCCAGTTCTTCCTCGTCCGTGCGGCCGGGCTTGTCATCGAGCAGGTCCGCGGTGGGAACTTTTTCCCACACCCGGGCCGGGGCGCCCAGTTCTGCCAGCAGTAGCCGGTTTTGCCGCTTGTTCAAGCCGAACAATGGAAGGATGTCCGCGCCGCCGTCGCCGTACTTGGTGAAGAAGCCGGTCACCGATTCCGCACCGTGGTCCGTGCCGACCACCAGGTAGTTGTGCTCCCCGGCCAGGGCATACTGGGCGATCATCCGGGTGCGCGCCTTGGTGTTCCCCTTATGGAAGTCGGAAATTTCGCTCCCCACGGTTTTTTCGAACTCATCCTCGAAACCATCCACGGCGGCGGAGATGTTGAACGTCCACTCAGTCTTCGCCTGGATGAAATCCAGTGCCGCCTGGGCGTCCTCCTCGTCATACTGGACGCCATAGGGCAGCCGCACCGCCACGAAGTTGGCTTCAACACCCTCGGCTTCGAGCTCTTCAACCGCCAACTGGGCAAGCTTCCCGGCGAGGGACGAATCCAGGCCGCCGGAGATGCCCAGCACAAAACCCTTGGTTTGCGTGGCTTTGAGGTAGTCCTTGAGGAACGTGACGCGTTTGCGCACCTCCCCTGCGGGGTCGATCCGGGGCTGCACGCCCATTTCTTCAATGATGGTGGCCTGGAGTTCGCGCATGTGGTCCAGCCTAGCCAGCGGTGTCAACGCTGCTCAAGCGTGCGCGCCGGCCCGCCCCTACTAAACTGGAGCCTATGACTTCCCCCAGTGAGACTGCAGTAGACTCTGCAGCCGCCCGCGCCCGCCTGCTCGAACTGATCAAAGAACTCGCCGTGGTCCGCGGCAAAGTGATCCTCTCCAGCGGAGCCGAAGCGGACTACTACATCGACCTCCGCCGAATCACGCTGCACCACGAAGCGTCCAAGCTGGTGGGCCAGGTGATGCTGGCGCTTGCGGACGAGGCCGGCATCGACTTCGAGTGCGCGGGTGGCCTGACCATGGGCGCGGACCCCGTTGGCACTGCCGTAATGCACGCCGCCGCTGACGCGGGCCGGGCCGTTGACGCCTTCGTAGTCCGTAAGGCCCAGAAGTCCTACGGCATGGGGCGCCAGGTGGAAGGCCCGTCCGTGGAAGGCCGCAAGGTGCTTGTCCTGGAGGACACCTCCACCACCGGCGGCTCCGCCCTGACCGCGGTGGAAGGCGTCCGCAAGGCCGGCGGCAACGTGGTTGCGGTGGCCGTGATTGTGGACCGCGATACGGGCGCCAAGGAAAAGATCGAAGCCGAAACGGGCGTTCCCTATCTGTTCGCGTTCGGCAAGGACGAGCTGGGGCTCTCCTAGTCTTCCGGGCCGCCGCAGCCGGACCCGCAGGCCCGGTTGCGGCGGCCAGGGCAGTACATAATTGGATCAATACTTGAGGGTGCCCTATTATTTGCGGTAACCCCTCGAGTACCCCGTTCGGAGAACTGCCCATGCTCACCCCAGAAACGCCTTTGAGCGCCACGGACCAGGTCCAGAACCTGATCCTGGAAAGCGCTGATTTCGAGGACTTCCTCAACGAGCTTGCACGCTTCTCGGCACACCAGATGGCCGGCGACGGAGAGGATGCCCTCTGCGGCATCACACTGCTCCGCGACCGCAAGGCCGCCACCATCGGCTGGAGCAGCGATTCCGCCCGTGAAGTGGACGAGATCCAGTACTCGCTATCCCAGGGGCCCTGCCTAACGGCAGCGAAGGAAGAACGCGAAGTCCACGTTCCGGACCTGTTCGAGGAGAACCGCTGGGGTCCCGACTACGCCAACGCAGTGGCCTCGCACGGCCTTCGGTCGGTGCTGTCGCTGCCTTTTGACCTGCAGGGCGAGGCGAAGGCCGCGCTGAACCTCTACTCGGACGTCCCGCGCAAGTTTACTGAACAGGCCACCACGCGGGCACGGGGCTACACCCGGGAAATCTCGCAGGCCCTGCGGCTGGCGGTGCGGTTCTCGCTTCACTCGGACAGTGCTGCAAACCTCCGTGCCACGCTGGAGTCCCGGACCACCATCGACATTGCCGTGGGCATTGTCATGGCCCAGAACCGGTGCAGCCAGGAGGCTGCAGTCCGCATCCTCACTGAGGCATCCAGCAACAGCAATACCAAGCTGCGGGATATTGCCAGGTCGTTGGTGGATTCGGTTGGCGGTGCAGCCGCGCGCACGCATTATCAGGAACCCGGCAAGATGGAGTCCGACCAGACGGCCTAGCCGGCCGGTTGTTTGTTACTGACGGGTTGTGTCCTGCTCCCGCTGGAGGATACGCTTACCGTGGTTGAGCCGTCGGCCATAGACACCCTTTTTTGGAGTACCTATGGACCGCGCCCTGAATGCCCTCGTCAACCTCGACGTTCCCAGCGACGTGGTTGGAATCGACGTCAGGGGGAGCCTGAACCACGAGTCCCGGCCCGACCTTGTGCACATTATCCGCCGTGTCAGGCGCATGGGCATCCGTTCCCACATCAGCGTTGACCTCTCGAAGGCTGCCCTGGTGGAGTCCTCTGCACTGGCCGGACTGCGAAGCGACCTCAACGCCATGGACTCCAACACGCTGCCCGGCATATATGGCGCCGGGGTGTCCCTGCACCTCACTGCTGCCACTGACAGCTGGGCATCCCCTCAGGGCTTGAACCCGCAGCCCCTGGTCATCGTCGATGATGACGCAGCCCTCCTGGCCAAAGGACCTGACGGGCTCCCGGCCGAGCCCACGGCGGGGCTGGAGGAGCTGGTCGGCCGGCCGCTGGCGGAATACACCGACGAGGAGCTGCTGATGGCCAGTGACTCCCTCTTCGCCCTGCTGGACAACCCCGAGGCCTTCGCCGGCCCGGATCTGCTGGGCCGCTACAAGGACATCGGCCAGGAAATCCAGCGGCGCCAGCAGCAGGCTGAATCGGCATTTCCTTCGGCCGAGGGCCAGGCTGCCAGCTGAGGCAGCGTCACTGAATGGTTACACCCCGCTTCTTGCGGCAGCGTCTTCGGTTGTGCCTACGGTAGAGGCGTGCCGTATGAGGGGGAAGTAAATCCGCAGGGCCGGCGCGGGGCTTCCGCTGCCCGGCTGCTGGCGGAAGCCGCTGCCCTGAAACAGTTCTCCCGGCGCGGTTTCCTCACAGGGGCCGGCGCCTCAGGCTTGCTGGCCGCGGACATGCTGCTCACCCGGGAGGTTCAGTCGCAGCGCCGGACCAACCGGATCCTCGCGGTCCCGGACGAGTTTGCCGACGCCTACTACCCGGACGCCAGCTGGTTCCTTTTCCCCGGCTACAAGACCAGTTGGGAAGAGGCGCAGTGGATCCTGAACTCCCTGCGCGGTGCGCTTAACAAGCGGGCCCGGCTGGCCGCCGTCGGGTACTCCAACCAGGGGCTGGACATTGACAGCCTCGTGATCACCCTGATCGAGTACGTCCGTGCCGAGAACCTCACCAAGCTGTTCTTCTACGGACACAGCTTCGGCGGCATGGTGGCGACCCAGGTGGCCGCCAGGCTCCTGGAAATCCATGGTGTGGAGGTCGAGTTCATCGTGCTCGACTCCAGCCCGTACAGCAAGCACGACGTCCTTGACCAAAGCTGGTTCGACGGCGTGGTGTTCCTTTACGAGCGGGGCTTCCGTTTCCCGTCCGCCCTGCGCGGCGGCTACGAGCTGGGCGAACGGGTCATCCACAAGGATGAACGCAGCTGGCGGCAGATCATGGACCAGACGCTGGAACAGCTGTCACCGATCGCGCCGTCCAGCGTGCTCATCCAGGCGGAATCCGCCTATATCTACTATTTCGAGGGTGCCCGATTTGCCGGCAAGCTCGGCAGCGCCAAGATGGCGTACATCGGCAACCCCCGGGACCGGACCGTGCGCTACCAAACTGCGGTCGAAGCGTGGGCGGTGGCATTCAAGGACAACATGGTGTCCACTGACCTGCAGACCACAGGTGCCGCCCCCGCACACGCCAGCCCGGGCTGGAACCCGAACATCTACCGGCCCATCCTGGAAGAGCTGCTGGACGGGTTCTTCCCGCTTCCCCGCGGCGGGTCCAGGGTGACCGTGTTCTAGATCTGGTTCTTCAGGTCCGCCACGGAGGTCAGGACCTGGTTGGGCCGGAACGGGAAGGCCGCGATGTCCTCGCGCTGGGTAATGCCGGTCAGGACCAGGACCGTGTGCAGCCCTGCCTCCATACCGGCGACGATGTCCGTGTCCATCCGGTCGCCGATCATGGCGGTGGTCTCGGAATGCGCATCAATCTGGTTCATGGCCGACCGGAACATCATGGGGTTCGGTTTACCCACCACGTAGGGCTCGCGGTCCGTGGCCTTGGTGATCAGCGCGGCGATCGCGCCGGTGGCAGGCAGGGGGCCGTCCTTGGAAGGACCGGTGGCGTCCGGATTGGTGGCGATGAAGCGGGCGCCGGCCAGGATAAGCCGGATGGCGGTGGTGATGGCCTCAAAGGAATACGTGCGGGTCTCGCCCAGCACCACAAAGTCCGGGTCCTGGTCGGTGAGGATGAAGCCGGCCTCATGCAGCGCCGTCGTCAGCCCTGCTTCACCGATCGTGTAGGCGCGGTTGCCCGAGCCGGAACCCTGCACCTGGTCCTTCAGGAACTGGGCGGTAGCCAGCGCGGACGTCCAGATGTTCTCCTCGGGTACTTCGAGTCCCGAAGCCCGGAGCCGGGCGGCAAGGTCGCGGGGAGTGAAGATGGAATTGTTGGTGAGCACCAGGAAGCGCTTGGACGTGTCCACCCACCGCTGGATGAGCTCCGCGGCACCCGGCACGGCCTGGTTCTCGTGGACCAGCACGCCGTCCATGTCCGTCAGCCAGCACTCGATGTCCTGGCCGCTGCGGTAAACCGCCGGGTTTCCCTTGACCTTGTCCGCTTCTGCCACGCCTACCTCCGCCTGTGATGAAAGCCCGAAAGGTCCAGTCTAGTGTTGAGGGGTGAACCAAACGCCCGGCATGACAGACCAGCCAAACCCAGTACCCGGGGAGGCGCCAGAGGAGCCGGCAGAGCCTAAACCGGAAGTCGGCGTCGGGCCCTGGGAAGGTGAACTGCCGGAAGGTGACCACTGGGACCCCGATCTCCTGGCCGACGGAGACCGGCGCAATGTCCTGGACCGGTACCGCTACTGGAAACACGAGGCGATCGTGGCGGAGCTGGACTCCAGGCGCCACAACTTCCATGTCGCGATCGAAAACTGGCAGCACGACCTCAACATCGGAACGGTGGTGCGCACAGCCAACGCGTTCCTCGCCAAAGAGGTGCACATCATTGGGCGACGGCGGTGGAACCGGCGCGGGGCCATGGTCACCGACCGGTACCAGCACGTCCGGCACCACCCCACGGTTGCGGACTTCGTGGCCTGGGCGCAGGGGGAGGGGTTGGCCATCATCGGGATCGACATCTTCCCGGACTCGGTTCCGCTGGAGACGTATGAGCTGCCCAGGGACTGCGTGCTGGTATTCGGCCAGGAAGGCCCCGGGCTGAGCCCGGAAGTCCATGACGCTGCAGTCACCACCCTGTCCATAGAGCAGTTCGGCTCCACCCGGTCCATCAATGCCGCCTCGGCGGCGGCAATCGCCATGCATGCCTGGGTGCGCCGGCACGTTTTCAACCAGCACGTGTAGCGGCCCTGCGGGTGCGGGTGCGGGTGGGGCGTAACCCACAGCACTCCATCCGCGGAAATGGCTAGGATGGTGCCTAGCCGTAAAGCGGTCTACGGGTTACCAGCCCACAGACGAAACTCAGCCATAGGAGTCAGCATGCCCATTGCAACCCCAGAGATCTACTCCGAGATGATCGACCGCGCGAAGGCAGGCGGCTTCGCGTTCCCGGCCGTGAACGTGACGTCCTCGCAGACGCTGAATGCCGCGCTCCGCGGGTTCGCCGAAGCTGAGTCCGACGGCATCGTCCAGGTCTCCACCGGCGGTGCCGCGTACTGGTCCGGCGCCTCCACCAAGGACATGGTTGCAGGTTCCCTCGGCTTCGCTGCGTTCGCCCGCGAAGTGGCCAAGAACTACAACGTCAACATTGCCCTGCACACGGACCACTGCCCCAAGGACAAGCTGGACGGTTTCGTCCTGCCCCTCCTGGCCGCTTCCGAGGCCGAGGTCAAGGCCGGCCGCAACCCGCTGTTCAACTCCCACATGTGGGACGGCTCCGCGGAGACGCTGCAGGAAAACCTGCGCATCGCCCGCGAACTGCTGGAGCGTACCGCTGCCGCCAAGATGATCCTCGAGGTTGAAATCGGCACCGTGGGCGGCGAGGAAGACGGCGTTGAGAACGAGATCAACGAAAAGCTCTACACCACCGTCGAGGACGCCCTGGCCACCATTGAGGCACTGGGCTCCGGCGAGAACGGCCGCTACATCACCGCACTGACCTTCGGCAACGTCCATGGCGTCTACAAGCCCGGCGGCGTCAAGCTCCGCCCGGAGATCCTCAAGGACATCCAGGCGCAGGTGGGTGCCAAGATCGGCAAGGACAGCCCGTTCGACCTCGTGTTCCACGGCGGCTCCGGCTCCTCGGACCAGGAAATCGCCGACGCCGTCTCCTACGGCACCATCAAGATGAACATCGACACCGACACCCAGTACGCCTACACGCGTCCGGTTGCCGACCACATGTTCCGCAACTACGACGGCGTCCTGAAGGTCGACGGCGAAGTGGGCAACAAGAAGACCTACGATCCCCGCGTCTGGGGCGCGTCCGCCGAAGCCGGCCTCGCCGCCCGCGTTGTCGAGGCCACCAAGCAGCTCGGCTCGGCCGGAAAGACCTTCTAGGAATGTCCGACGAGTTCCGCAGGAACCTGATGGGCCCCGAGCCCACGCTCCTGCCTGCCGAGACTGATGTCTACCAGCAGCTGGAAGCGGGGCAGGAAGCCCTGGACCTCGTGGAAAAGCACCCTACATCCTCGCTGTTGTGGGCCGTGCTGGCGGAAGAGGCCTGGGCTGACGGGCGCACCATCGATTCCTACGCCTACTCACGCGTGGGCTACCACCGCGGCCTGGACTCCTTGCGCCGCAACGGTTGGCGCGGCGTCGGCCCCATCCCGTGGGAGCACGAGCCCAACCGCGGTTTCCTGCGGGCGCTGTACTCGCTCGGCCGGGCAGCTGCGGCCATCGGTGAGGCGGAGGAGCCGGAGCGGATCGAGAAGTTCCTGAACGATTCGGACCCGACCGCCAAGGCAGCCATCGAAGCGAAGCTGTAAAGATGGGCCCACGCCCGCAGGGTTCCCTGGCCGTGGAGCCGCTCCGGCGAGGGCCCCGGCCCGAGCCTGGGAAGGTAGGGAGCCGGCGTGGACTTGCGGGGCCAAGGGTGCGGGTGGGGAACGACGGCGGGCCGTCACCTTTCTGGAAGGTGACCGCCCGCCGTCGTTAAGCGCGTGGGCAGTGGGGCTATGCCTTCTGCAACCCCGTGCGGGCCATGGCGTCGGCGTAGGCCACGCGCATGTCTTCGAGGTACTCCTCCTGGCGTGCCGGGGAACCGGCGAAAGCCCGGCCGCTCAGTGAGCGCACCTTGTAGGTCTTCAGCCCGCGGCGCCAGAGCAGCGGCACCTCGGTCTTCAGCAGAAGGTTTGCGAGGCGGTTGGCTTCGGTGCCGTGGGCCACGATCACGGAGGCGCGGGGGACCAGCGCCAGGAACTTAAGCAACGGCTTGAGGCCAGCCTGGATCTGGTCCGGGGTGAACTTCCCGTTGACGTCGCCCGGGACGTGCCACGGGTGCACGTTCCACGGCATCACAAACTCGGGGCGCAGGCCCAGCTTCCACTGGATACCGAGCATCCGGGTGGCTGCGTCGTGGTCCCCGGCAGTGATGAAGCCGGATTTGTCGGCCTCGCCGATGTTTGAGTACAGGCTGATGATGCGGCACTCGTCCACATCATGCATGGGGTCGACGTAGGGCACCACCGTGCCGGGCTTGGCGTCCTGCAGGGAATCGCACAGTTCGTTGACGGCGGCGACGTTGGGTTCGTATCGGCGGCTCAGGAGCTGCTCATGGAAAGATTCGGGTGCCAGGGCTGTCATGTAGTGCTTGATCTCCTGCGGGGATTGGCGATGCTGCCGCCGGCAGATGCAGGCGCACGAAAGCGAAACACATCAGCGGCGGTTGAAATGGGGTGGGCCGATTCCGGGTCAGCCTGTATCAGTTTAGCAAGCCCCGCGAAACGAAACGCCGGTCCCGTGCACCCAATCGAAGTGGGGCAGGGACCGGCGGGTTTTTTCGGCAACGGGCAGGGCGCTACCAGAGGCGCTTTGTGGCCCGGCGGGCGCCTTCGCCCAGTGCTTCCAGCTTGGCGATGGCGATCTGCGGGTGGACGCGCCCGCCCAGGCCGCAGTCCGTGGAGGCAATGACGTTCTCGCGGCCCACTACCTCCGCGAAACGGACGATGCGGTCCGCCACCAGGTCCGGGTGCTCCACCACATTGGTGGCGTGGGAAACGACGCCCGGGATGATGACCTTGCCCTCGGGGAGCCTGGTGTCTTCCCAGACCCGCCACTCATGTTCGTGGCGGACGTTTGCCGCTTCAAAGGAATACCCGCCGGCGTTGACCTGCAGGACCGATTCAACAATGTCCCCGAACGGGATGTCAGTGGTGTGCGGTCCATGCCAGGATCCCCAGCAGACGTGCAGGCGGATCTGTTCCTGAGGCAGGTCCCGCAAGGCCCAGTTTGTTGCCTCAACCCGCAGTTGGATGAACCTGAGGTAGTCCTCCAGGGACGGCTCAGGATTAATCTGGTCCCAGCTTTCAGCGAGTGAGGGGTCGTCGAGCTGAACCGTCAAACCGGCGTCGATGATGGCCTTGTACTCCTCCCGCATGACGTCAGCACACGCGTAGAGCAGTTCCTCATCGGACTTGTAGTACTCATTGGCGACCCGGGCACAGGAACCAGGCGAAAGGGACGCCACAAAGCCCTCCGTAAGTCCGGCGGCTGCCAGGCCCTTCTTGAGGTTGGAGATGTCCGAGGCCACCAGGTCCTGCCCCGTATAGGTGAGGGGACCCGTGATCTTGGGCTGGGTAACGCTCTTGCGGTGTGCCAGGATCCCGGACGACGGATCGGTATAGGCGTCATTGAACGCCAGCCGGTCCCGTCGGTCCGGGAACGAGGTGAGCACGATATGCCCGGGGGAAGACCGATGGACTGTGGCATCCTTCCAGCGGTCCACGTCAGTGGGCTCCAGACCCCCCAGCCGGGCGAAGGAGTAGTTCCACCACGCGCCGTAGTCGACCGAATTGGACATGCTGTGCCCGTATTCGCCGTCGTTCGGAATATCCACTCCGAGGTCCTTCTGCCGCTTGACGACATCGGCAACTGAAGCTTCGAGAAGTTCCAGGAACGCAGGCGTGATGCCTTCTGATTCCTTAGCGGCATTGGCGGCGATCAGTTCCGGGGTGCGGGGCAAAGAACCGGCGTGGGTGACGCGGATATGGTCAGTGTTGAGGGACATGCTGGAATTTCCTTTCCATCGGTCCTGGCAGTAGCACCGTCACAGGCAGGATACCTGCTGAATGTGGGGTTGCTGCGGCTTCAACGATCCAGGTCTCTCAGCCGCTCCGGATGGGTACTCACACTTAAATCCAGCACGGGGGGCGGTGGCAAATTCGCTTCGCTTTGTGTCGCGCCCGGTGGGCCGGACGGCAGACTTTCGATTCGTAATAACTGGCTGCATATTCCTGTCATGTCCATTGACAGTATTTGTCCACGTTGGTTGGCTGATGTCACAGCCGCAATGGGGGACATGGCGGCTGGTGGCAAACCAACGCACTCGGAAGAGGTAAAGCACGTGAGAAAATCCCTGGCAACTTTCAGAACTGTGGCCGTGTCCGGAGTCCTGGCACTGGCAGTCGTGGCAGGACCTGCCCCGCTGGCCAAGGCCGTTGGTGAAGGCCCCAACTATGACGGGAACGGCCAGATCACGACCTCGAAGCTGGCCACCTATGACCAGATGGTTTCCTTCTTGAAGGACCAGGACGCCCGCCAGTCCGCCATGGAACTCGAGGTCATCGGACAGACGGTCAAGGGACGCGACATCCACTTGGTCAAGTACATTTCGGACCCGGCCAAGCCGACCATCCTGTACCTGACGCAGCAGCACGGCAACGAGCAGCTCACCACCGAGGGCGCCCTGGAATTCGTGAAGCACCTGGGGCCGGGTAAGTCCGCCGACATCCTGGATGGCGTGAACATCCTGATTGTGCCCATGCTCAACGCGGATGGTGCCATGGGGGACGTGAACTTCCCGCTCGACGGCTATCTGGCCAAGGGTGACCGCCACATGACCCGCTACAACGCGGAGGAGGTGGACTTGAACCGCGACCACGTGGCCAAGATCCAGCCGGAAACCCAGGCATTGCACAACAACGTGATGCGCAAGTACAAGATCGACTACATGATCGACCTGCACCATCAGGGCACCCGCAGTGAACGCCACGGAAAGCTGGTGTCCGGCTCCATCCTGTACCCCACGACGCCGAACGCCGATCCTGCTGTGGTGGAGAAGTCCAAGCAGCTGGGCGCGGTGGTGTTCCACAACGTGGACTCCACCGGCTGGGGACACCTGGGCAAGTACGCGGGCGGCAGCGCCGAAACCATCAGCCGCAACGGCATCGCCGTCGAGTACGGGATCGCAACGCTGCTGTTTGAAATGCGCGGCATGTCCGACCACTACCTGGACGGTTACGCCCTGGGCCTCCGGAGCAACGGGTACCTGATCAAGCAGACGGTCACCACGCTCACCGCTACCGCCGCCGCCATTGCAGACGGATCAATCGCCGCCGCTGACACCTCCTTCTGGGACAGCCTCGCCACCCAGACCTCCCGGCCGGGTGAGGAAGCCGACGACGAGTAGCACCACCGCTGACAGTCCGCCGCGGTCCTTTACCCTGCAAGAAGGACCGCGGCGGTCCAGCGAGTGGATAAAGTCGCCCATCGGCTAAACTTGGGTGGTAAGAGCCCCGGAACTCTTGCGTCGCTGTGCTGCCCCGCGGACCAGCGAAGGCCGGTCCATTCGGGGCATTCTCATGAACGGCGCTTCGCCGGCCAGCCACTTTGTGGCCGGACCGGGCAGCCCGAACGAATGGGGGAGGATCCCATGCCAGCAATTGTGATCGTAGGAGCCCAATGGGGCGACGAAGGAAAAGGCAAGGCCACTGACCTTCTGGGTGGCCGCGTCGACTACGTTGTCAAACCCAACGGCGGCAACAACGCCGGGCACACCGTCGTCGTAGGCGGTGAAAAGTACGAACTCAAGCTGCTGCCGGCAGGCATTCTCAGCCCCAACGCGGTCCCCATTATCGGCAACGGCTGCGTTGTTAACCTGGAAGCACTCTTCCAGGAGATCGAAGGCCTCCAGGCCCGCGGCGCCGACACCTCCAAGCTCCGCGTCTCCGCGAACGCGCACCTTGTTGCTCCCTATCACCAGGTGCTGGACAAGGTGACGGAGCGCTTCCTCGGAAGCCGCGCCATCGGGACCACCGGACGGGGCATCGGTCCTGCCTACATGGACAAGGTTGCCCGGCTGGGCATCCGTGTCCAGGACGTGTTCGACGAGTCGATCCTCCGCCAGAAGGTGGAAGGTTCGCTGCGCCAGAAGAACGAACTCCTGGTCAAGGTCTACAACCGCCGTAGCGTGCTGGTGGATGAGATCGTGGAGTACTTCCTGTCCTTTGCCGAGCGGCTCCGCCCGCTGGTCATCGACAGCACTTTGGTCCTGAACACTGCACTCGACGAGGGCAAGGTGGTCCTGATGGAAGGCGGCCAGGCGACGTTCCTGGACGTGGACCACGGCACCTACCCGTTCGTGACCTCCTCCAATCCCACCGCCGGCGGCGCCTCCGTGGGATCCGGCATCGGGCCCACCCGCATTTCCCGCTCCATCGGCATCATCAAGGCGTACACCACACGCGTCGGCGCCGGCCCGTTCCCCACTGAGCTTTTTGACGAGATGGGCGTGTACCTCCAGAAGACCGGCGGCGAGTTCGGCGTGAACACTGGCCGCCCGCGCCGCTGCGGCTGGTACGATGCCGTCCTGGCGCGGCACGCTTCCCGGGTCAATGGCTTCACGGACTACTTCGTCACCAAGCTGGATGTCCTGACGGGCATCGAGCAGATCCCCGTATGCGTGGCTTACGACGTGGACGGCGTGCGGCACGACGAGATGCCCATGACGCAGACCGAGTTCCACCACGCAAAGCCCATCTTCGAATTCTTCGAGGGCTGGACCGAGGACATCACCGGCGCCCGCACCCTGGCCGACCTGCCGGAGAACGCCCGCAACTACGTGCTGGCCCTGGAAAAGCTGTCCGGCACCCGGTTTTCCGCCATCGGCGTGGGCCCGGACCGTGACCAGACCATCGTGGTGAACGACCTCATCAACGACTGAAATACCAAAGCACGACGGCGGCGGGTCACCCTGGTGGGTGCCCGCCGCTTCTTTTGGCTCCAGGGGGCCGCGCCGGCAGGGGGTGCGCCATGCTGACCACGGCTGCCCGCTGAACCGCCCAGGAAAAAGTTTTAGAAGTTTTTTTCAAAACGCGTAACCCTTTCGCCGTCCCTGGCGATTACCTCTACGTAGCGCCGGTCTGGAACTTGTCCCCCATCACGTTCCAGGCCGGCTCTTGCATTTCTCCGGCGGCAGGGAACGCTGCCATGTGCCGGGGCCGGTAGCGCCCGTGGCGTCACGGTGCAGTGGTTACCGGGGGGTAAAGTATGCAGGGAAAAGGCATTCCAGTGGATGGTTTCCCCGGCAAACAATCCCTCTATGACTGAAAGCACTATGTCCGTGACCGATGCACTGACAGAGGAGGCTCTGCGGGACGAGTCCCGTCAGCCAGCTCTGTTCAACCTCGTCTACCGGACCTATGCATCACAGGTTCTGGGGTATCTCGCAGCCCGGGGAGTCGAGGATCCGGAGGCGGCAATGCAGGAGGTGTTCCTCTCCGTCCTGCCTCGGCTGAACGGCGTGCACGGTGGTGCCGCAGGGCTTCGTACCTTCATTTTTTCGGTGGCTCACGCCCGCATGGTCGATGACCACCGCCGGCAAAGCCGCACTCCCGTGAAGCTGCCGTTTGAGCCTGAGCTGGACCAGCGGGAAGATTCGTCGGCGGAAACCGAAGCGCTGGAAAGTATGTCGCCCCAGGAAGTCCTCCGGCTGCTGGACGGGCTTGCCGACGACCAGCGGGAAGTCCTGTCACTCCGCCTCGTTGGCGGGCTCACCGTGGAGCAGGCGGCAGACGCCATGGGCAAGAGCGCCGGTGCCGTGAAACAGCTTCAGCGGCGGGCGCTCCTCAAGCTCAGGGAACTTTCGGCCGTAAAGGAGTACCTCAAGCCATGACACGCCATGCTGACAGCCTGCGGGACATGGTGGATGACATGCTCCTCGACGCAGGCTACGCCGGGGACGCCGGGGACGCCGAACTCCGCGGAGCACTTCTTTCACTGGGATCACTGGCAGCCCTTCAGGTGCCTCCTCCCTCCGGTCAGCTTGCCCGCATGCTGGCAGGCGCCGGTGAGGAGCCACCGGCCGCTCCATTTGAGCTGCCGGACGGATGGCAGGGTCATGGGAAAAGCGATGCTGGTGACGAGCTGGCGTCGCGGCGGCAGCTGCGCCGCCACCGGCCCATGGTCCTGGGCCTTGCCCTGATAGCAGGCATGGGTACGGGAATAGGCGGAGTCGCTGCCAGTTCCCCCGCCCCCGGCCACGCCGGGAGTTCCTCGGTCCAGCAGCTGCTGGAGGATTGGTCGCCCTCCTGGAGCCTGCCGGCGCAGGCAGCGGCAGGCGGGTTCCTGCAGACTGATACCGCAAAGGGCGCGGAAGATGCCATGAGCGGGCAGCCTGCCACGGAACCGCGCCCAACGGGACCTGGCCCTGCTGATATTCATCAGCTGCGGCAGGACCAGCCTGCCGGGCAACAGCAGGTTGTGGCGCCCCCGCCGTCGCCGGCGCCTCCTGAAGCGGCGGACACGCCTCCTGGCAGTGTCCACGACGGCGGCCAGGCACCCGGCCAGGACCAGGGCAGGGCGGCTGCTGAAGCTGCTGTGGCGGATGGCGGCGAGGCGGGGCAGCCGCCCCGGCACGGCAGGGTCATTGGCGGGGAAGGACAACCGGCTGACGGGGCGGGCCCGGCGGTTGAAGCTGCCGGGAAGCCGGTCAAGGAAGTTGTACGCCAGGCCGGGGATGCAATCGGAGCAGCAGGCAAGCCATCACCAGGCAACAGCTGGCTGGAGAAGTTCAAGCGGTAGTTTCGGGCTGGAAGGCCCTGGTTGTCCACCTCAGTGGAACCTGCGCGCGGGTAGGCTAAGCGAATGGGCCACACCAACGATCCTGCTGTCCTTGAACGCCTTATGCGGACCAAAGGGCGGTGGGCCATCGTGGGCCTCACCACCAACCAATGGCGCGCCGCTTACGACACCTCGCTGTTCATCAGGGACCGGCTGGGGATGGAGATCATCCCCGTCAACCTGCCCGGCGATCCGGTGCACGGCGAACAGGGGTACCGCACCCTGGCTGACATTCCGGCCGAAAAGCATCCGATCGACGTCGTGGACTGCTTTGTGAACTCACACAGAGTGGGAGCGGTGGTTGATGAGGCGATTGCGGTGGGCGCCAAAGCAGTCTGGCTTCAGCTTGGAGTGATCGATGAGGCTGCGGTGGGGCGTGCCAGGGCTGCGGGACTGGACGTGGTCATGGACGTTTGCCCGGCGCAGCTGGCCTGGAAGTTCAATCTCTGATCCTGCGGCACCGTTCCGGGACCGGCAGGCTCAGCGCCTCATCAGTTGGGGGTAGTGGCGCTCGGTAACATCCGGGTGGGCGCGCATGCGGCCCTTCAGCATGTTGAGGCCAAACGAGGCCAGGAGCGGGTTGGCGGGGTCGTCCGTAATGCCCCTCGCAGCCGCCTTCAGCTCCGGTGGCAGGGGGACCGGCTTGATCACGGCATCCAGCCGCGGGGACCAAAAGAACGGGACAGAGTACCGGTCGACGCCCGGGGGCGGTGCCTGGACCCGGTGGATGGTGGCCGCCAGGTATCCCTCCGTTGCCACTTCCAGCATCTCGCCGAGGTTCACTACCAAGGCGCCGGGGATAGGCTCCACAGGCAGCCACTCCGTGACGCCTGGAGGCTGGACCTCCAGCCCGCCCACCTCGTCCTGCAGGAGGAGCGTGACGAATCCGTAGTCCGCATGCGCGCCCACTCCCTGGTCGCCGGCTGCCTCGACCACGCCGCCGACGTAGTGCACCAGCTTGCCCATCCAGGCCGGTGAATCACGGAAGGGCTCGTCGAAGTAGTCCTCGGGCAGTTCCAGGGAAACCGCTATGGCACGAAGGAGTTCCATTCCAACCATGGACATCAGCTCGGCCCACTCCATCGCCGCCGGTTTGAGCTCGGGGAAGGACTCGTCCGGCCACAGGTTCGGGCCCTGGAGCAGCCAGTACGGCTGGTCGGCCGGATAGTCACTGACCGGCTCACGCTCGGGAGAATAGTCAATCTGTTCGCGCGCATCCGCCCTGCCTTGGGTCACCTCCGTGCCCATCCGGGTGTATCCCCGGAAGTGGGGTGACAGGCGGTTGTCCAGCTTCATCCGTTCCTCCAGGGGCAGGCTGAAAAAGCGCCGAATGACATCCAGGAGATGTTCGGGCTGGCCCGGCGCCGCACCGTAACCGGTGATTTGGAAGAAACCGACGTTATGGGTGGCGTACCGCAGCTGTTCAATGAATTCCGGACTGAAAGACCCGTAGGGCTGCCGCGCGGTGCTCAGGTCCAGAACAGGTATCCCCTGATCATGTGACATCCTCGCAGACTAGCACCGCAGTGCCCTGCTTTATAGGCTGACTTCATGGACCCTGACGCGCTAAGGAAAATCTGCCTGTCATTCCCGGGCGCCTTCGAGGACTATCCTTTCGGCCCGGAGACGGCAGTGTTCAAGGTGCGTGCCCGCATCACCGGCGGTGCCCGGCACGAGGCCAAGCTCTTTGCCCTGTCCTCAATGGACCTCCAGGACTTTTACGTAAACCTCAAATGCGAACCCTCCCTGGCCGTGCAGTTGCGTGCTGCCCACTCCGAAATCACGGGTGCCTGGCACATGAACAAGACGCATTGGAATGGTGTCCGGCTCGACGGGACGCTGCCGGACGACATGGTCAGGGACATGGTGGAGGACTCCTACGACCTTGTGGTGGCGGGCTTAAGCCGGAAGCAGCAGGAGCAGTTGGGGTGGGCACCGGATGAGTGACAGGAAGCGGGCTGCGAAAGGCGGGCTCAACTACCCCGGAATCGGGAACACGCAGCAGGGCAACGCTCCGGGGGTGTACTCCCGGGTACGGAAGGAGGTCCGCCTGGGCAGCGGGCTGGCGCTGTACCGGAGGGTTGCACGCGGCATCCTGGGCTGGGAACTGCAGCGGCGGGCAGGGCTTCGTGTCCGTGCGGAAGCGCCGACGGCGGTGCCCGGAACGCGGGTGGTGAGCGGCTTCGGCATCGGGCCTTTCAGGCTGGACGCACCGTGCGAGGTGGTCTGGGTCCGGCACCCGGCGCCGGACGGGGCGCCGCAGTCGGCTGGATTCGGCTACGGGACACTGCCCGGGCACCCGGCCCGCGGCGAGGAATCCTTTGAAGTCGAGATTGACAGCCAGGGCGAAGTGTTCCTCCGGATCCAGGCCTTCAGCAGGCCCGCCAACTGGTTCTATGCCGTGGGCGGGCCGGTGGCCCGCGCAGCGCAGCGCTACGTTACATCCCGGTACATTGAAGGGGCACGCACACTCGCCGCGGAAGGAACGCCCCCGTGATCTTTATCGTCGTCAAGTTCAAGGTCAAGCCGGATTGGTCGGGGCGCTGGCTCGACCTGGTGGCCGGCTTTACCCAGGCCACCAGGGAGGAACCGGGCAACCTGTGGTTCGACTGGTCCCGGAGCGTGGAGGACCCGAATGAGTTTGTCCTGGTGGAGGCCTTCAAGGACGACGCCGCGGGCGACCATGTCAACAGCGCACACTTCAAACAGGCCATTGCCGACATGCCCCAGGCCCTCGCGGAAACGCCCAGGATTATCAGCCGCCAGCTTGACGGTGATGACTGGGACCGGATGGGCGAACTCACCATCTAAGCCTGCAGCATGGTGTCGGTAGGCTGAAGCCATGTGGATCGGCTGGATCGAATTCGACATCCTCCTGGGCGACGTTCAAAGCCTGAAGGAGAAGCGCTCCGTCATCAGGCCTTTGCTGGCTGAGATCAAGCGCCGCTACGACGTCTCCGTCGCCGAGGTGGGTGACCACGATCAGTACCGGCGCAGCCAGGTGGGCGCCGGACTGGTGGCAGCGGACCGGGCACATGTAGTGGAGGTGCTGGCGGCCGTCGAGCGCCTTGTGGCCGGGCGCCCTGAGATCCAACTGCTCAGCGCGCGCCAGCGGGAGCTGCACAGCGAAGACTGACTACCGGTCCTCCCAGGCCGCGTCCCAGGTTATCCCGGCGAGCCTGGCCTGACCTAGCATGCTTGGGTGGAAGTAGTCGAGGACACTGACATCCGCTGCGCTGAAGGGGTAGCTGTAGACGGCGCCGCCGTCGTGGCGGCAGATTTCTCTGTAGGATCCGCAAGCGGCAGCCAGGATACTGTTGAAGGCCTTCTCCCGCTCGACAACCTGCCGGCGCGTTTCCCCGGTATTGCCTGCCGCAAGCATGGATTGGCAGACCTGCCCCGCCGACCAGACGGACTGGGCCGTAGGATCGGTGTGCAGGACGTTCCACAACTGATGGAGGTCCGGAATGCTGCTGACGAATACTTGCGGGCGCGGCCGCATGCTGTCCAGGACGGCCAGCGCCTGGTTCACACTGATCGTAAAGTCCTCCACAGACGTCATGCTGTCTGCAGAAGGGGCGCACAGGTCGTTGGCCCCTATCAGGATGGTGACATATTGGACCTGCCGGCCGGCGGCAACGGCAGCCTGGCGGGGAAGGTCGGAGACAGTCGCACCGCTCCTGGCCTCGTTGAAGCTGTTTCCCCGGATATGGGGCGTCAACTGGAGCAGCCGTTCGTAGTGGCTGGTCACGCCGTCGCTCGGACCGTCGCCGGTGGACCAGGAGTGTGGTAGCTGGTCACCCTGACGGCAGCATGCGTTGAAGGCCCTGGTCATGGAATCCCCGAGGGCGGCCATGCTGTTGGGGTAGGCCGCGTCCGGCGGCGATGGTGGTGTTGGTGCTGCAGCCAGCGTGACAAGGATCAGTAACAGCAGGAGACTGAGAAACCGCGGCAACTTGCCCACAGCACGATTAAAGCGGAAATCCGCGCCCCTCCGGAAAGGGGGCGCGGATTTCCGCTTACGAGGGAGGCGGTGGGCCCACGCCGCCAGGGTTCCCTGGCTGAGCTTGCGAGGCGAGGGAGGCGCTGGGCCCACGCCGCCAGGGTTCCCTGGCTGAGCTTGCGAGGCGAGGGAGGCGGTGGGGACTAGCCGAAGTACTTCGGCAGGGTCCCCTCGTGGGCTTCCCGGAGCGCGTCCAGGGACAGGCTCTCAACGCCGTTGATCTCCAGGGTGCCGCTGGCCGCGTCCACCACGCCAATGCGGGTGTGGGCGAAGCCGCGGGCGGTGCACATGTCCGTGAACCGCACTTCCTCCGAGCGGGGGACACCCACGACAGCACGGCCCTGGGACTCGGAGAACAGCGCCGTGAACAGGTCCACGCCGTCCCGGTCCAGGACATCCTGCAGTGCGATCCGGGCACCGACGCCGTAGCGCAGCGAGGATTCCACGAGGGCCGCCGCGAGGCCACCCTCGGACAGGTCATGGGCAGAGTCGATCATGCCGTCACGCGACGCGTTGATCAGGATTTCGCCCAGGGCACGTTCGGTGTCGAGGTCCACCTTCGGGGGCAGCCCGCCCAGGTGGCCGCGGATGTTGGCCCACTCCGAACCGTCCAGTTCGGCAGCCGTGGTACCCAGCAGGTAGATGGCCTGGCCGTCCTCACGCCAGCCCGACGGCGTGCGGCGGGCAACGTCGTCGAGCTTGCCCAGCACAGCCACCACGGGGGAGGGGTGGATGGGCGTGGTGCCCGTCTGGTTGTAGAGGGAGACGTTGCCGCCCGTGACCGGGATTCCCAGCGTCATGCACGCGTCGGACAGGCCGCGGATGGCCTCGGCCAGCTGCCACATGACGTCCGGGTCCTCAGGAGAGCCGAAGTTGAGGCAGTCGCTGACGGCCATGGGAACGGCACCAGAGGTGGCCACGTTGCGGTAGGCCTCGGCCAGCGCCAGCTGCGCGCCGTGGTACGGGTCAAGGTAGGTGTAGCGGCCGTTGGCGTCGGTGGCCAGGGCAACGCCAAGGCCGGTTTCCTCATCCACGCGCACCACGCCGGCGTCGTCCGGGAACGCCATGGAGGTGTTGCCTCCGACGTAGCGGTCGTACTGGTCCGTGATCCAGGACTTGGAGCACATGTTCGGCGACGCCACCAGTTCGGTGACGGCCTTGGCAAGCTCAGCCGGTGCGGAGGGCCGGCCGGCGTCCTGCACAGACCCGGTGAAGGAGTCAGCCTGGACGTTGTCCTGCCACTGGGGACGGGCAAACGGACGGTCGTAGACCGGGCCGTCGTGAGCCACGGTGCGCGGATCAACGTCGACAATCACCTCGCCTTCCCAGGTGATGATGAGGCGCCCGCTGTCCGTCACCTCGCCCAGCCAGGCGTATTCCACAGCCCATTTGTCCATGACGGCTTCGAACGCTTCAACGTTCTCCGGGGTGACCACGGCCATCATGCGTTCCTGCGACTCGGACATCAGGATCTCGCCCGGGGTCAGTGTGGGGTCGCGCAGCAGCACGGAGGTCAACTCGACGGCCATGCCGCCGTCACCGTTGGAGGCAAGTTCGGAGGTGGCGCAGGAGATGCCGGCGGCACCCAGGTCCTGGATGCCCTCCACCAGGGAGCCCTTGAAGAGTTCGAGGCAGCACTCGATGAGGACCTTCTCGGCGAAGGGATCACCCACCTGGACAGCGGGGCGCTTGGACGGCTTGGTGTCGTCGAAGGACTCGGAGGCCAGCACGGACGCGCCGCCGATGCCGTCACCGCCGGTACGGGCACCGAACAGGACCACCTTGTTGCCCTTGCCGGACGCGTTGGCCAGGCGGATGTCCTCGTGGCGCATAACGCCCACGGCCAGCGCGTTCACCAGCGGGTTGCCCTGGTAGACGGAGTCGAACACCATTTCGCCGCCGATGTTGGGCAGGCCCAGGGAGTTGCCGTAGCCGCCGATGCCGGCAACGGCACCGTGCATGACGCGCGCCGTGTCCGGGTGGTCGATGGCGCCGAAGCGCAGCGGGTCCATGACTGCCACGGGGCGGGCGCCCATGGAAATGATGTCGCGGACAATGCCGCCGATGCCGGTGGCGGCACCCTGATAGGGCTCCACGAACGACGGCGAGTTGTGCGATTCGATTTTGAAGGTGACGGCCCAGCCGTCCCCCAGATTGGTGACGCCGGCGTTCTCGCCGATGCCCACCAGCATGTCCTTCTTCATCTCCGCGGTCACCTTTTCGCCGAACTGGCGCAGGTGGTTCTTCGAAGACTTGTAGGAGCAGTGCTCACTCCACATCACCGAGTACATGGCCAGTTCGGCGCCTGTGGGGCGGCGGCCCAGGACCTTGATGATCTCGTCGAACTCGTTGCGCTTCAGGCCCAGCTCGGCCCAGGGCAGCTCGGTATCAGGAGTCTTCGCGGCGTTCTCGACTGTGTCGATGTTGAACTTCTTGGTGGTTTCGATGCTCACTTGGCGCCTCCCACAATCTTGGTCAAAACGGAAGTGAAGAAGCCCAGTCCGTCGGTGTCCGAACCGCCGATGCCGTCCAGGGATTCGGGTCCGAAGCCCACCTCCACGGCGTGCTCGGGGTGCGGCATGAGGCCAACAACGTTGCCGGCCGCGTTGGAGATGCCGGCGATGTCGCGGCGGGAACCGTTCGGGTTGAAGCCCACGTAGCGGAACACCACGCGGCCTTCTGCCTCAAGCGCGTCCAGCGTCTTGTCGTCCGCGATGTACTGGCCGTCCTGGTTCTTCAGCGGGACGGTGATCTCCTGGCCCGCTTCGTAGTCCACGGTCCAGGCGGTGTTGCTGTTTTCGACGCGCAGCACCTGGTCACGGCACATGAATTTCAGATGGTCGTTCTTAATCATTGAACCCGGAAGCAGGTGCGACTCGGTGAGAATCTGGAAGCCGTTGCAGATGCCCAGGACCGGCAGTTTGGCATCGGAGTTTGCTGCGTCGATGATCTTGGACATCAGTGGTGCGAAGCGGGCAATGGCGCCGGCGCGGAGGTAGTCGCCGTAGGAGAATCCGCCGGGAATCACGACGGCGTCAACGTCACCAAGCTCAGTGTCGGCGTGCCAGAGTTCGACGGCGGTGCCGCCGGCCAGGCGTACGGCGCGGGCGGCGTCGCGGTCATCCAGGGTGCCGGGGAAGGTAACGACGCCGATGCGCGCGCCTGCCAGGCGCGGCTCGGCCGCGGCTGCAACGGCTTCGCCGATCAGGGGAAGTTCAGTCATCTCAGGCCTCGACGACCTCGACGTTGACGACGTCCTCGATCACGGGGTTGGAGAGGAGGGTCTCTGCGGCGTCGCGGGCCTGGGCCAGGATGTCCTCGGTCACCTCGCCGTCGACCGTCAGTTCAAAACGCTTGCCCTGGCGGACAGAGCTGAAGCTGGTGAAGCCCAGCCGGGGGAGAGCGCCGACGATCGCCTTCCCCTGCGGGTCCAGAATCTCGGGCTTGGGCATGACGTCAACAACGATCCGGGGCATCCGGTAACTCCTGTGCGTGAGCTTGGGTAAGGGCGCAGCGGAGTGGTGCCGTCTCACGCCGTACCGGGTTGTGATGACTGTTGGTGGACAGTGAGGACGGGCGCTCCGCGAGCTTGCCATATCATTCTACCGGCCGGAATGCCTGCGCCTGTATTCGGCCGAATCGGCCCCCTGGCCGTTACAGCATGCAGCGTTCGACGGCCCCACCGGCCAGTGGTTCTGGAGTTGCCGGAGCCGCTTCATTAGGATTGCTGGATGACAGAGAAATCGAGGTCCGTCCTATTGCCGATGGTTGCCGCGGCCGTGTTCGCCGGTCTGGGCCGGATGGTGCTGCAGAAGGTCAAGGCTGACCGCCTGGCGCGGCAAAACCGGGTGGCTGGTCCGCTTGATGAGAAGACCCGGCAGTGGATCAGCGAGGTGGTCCGGACGCCGCGGCAGTAGCGAGGCCCGTTCTTCAACGCCGTGACGAGGGCGCCCTTCGGGGCGCCCTTTTTTCGTGTCTGGCTCATCTCCGCACTGCCCTGTGACCCGTCCAAAATTTACGTTTATGTCCTATGTCATATCTGGCTATCACTCTGTACTGTTTGAACGAGCTGGTCATATTCATTGACAAGATCTGTAATTGGATGTGCCACGCCTGTCGTTTCGGGCCCCCAACCATGGCTGGGCCGGTACATCGTGAAAGGGTGCAGGTGGGATCAACTGGAAAGAGCACCATCCGGGGCGGGGGACTCCGGAAGGCGGCGGCGCTGGCCGTCGGGTTGCCGCTTCTCCTGACGTCAATGGCTATGAGTCCCGCCACCGCGGCGCCGGCCAGCCAGGAGAAGCAGGCAGCAACAACAAGCCCGGCCGCTGCCCACTTCGAGGACGGCCGCTACATTGTGGTGCTGGCAGGGGCGGCTGCAGCGGCCTATGAAGGTGATATTCCCGGCCTGGCTGCCACCAAACCCCGGAAGGGCAGGAAGCTGGACGCCGGCAGCCCCAACTACAAGGCCTACGACTCACACCTCCGCAAGCAGCAGCGGGATGTGGCGGCTGCCCAGGGCGTTACTCCCGACAAGCAGTACACCGCAGCCCTCAACGGATTCCGTGCCGAACTCACCGCTGCCCAGGCCATGGCCCTTTCGAAGGACAACCGGATACTGGTGGTGGCGCCCGATGTGGAGAACGCCCCCGATTACACCACCACGGATTTCCTCAGGCTCACGGGCTCCGATGGCATCTGGGCCAAACAGTTCGGCGGGGAGGCAAACGCGGGTAAGGGCGTGGTGGTGGGAGTCATCGACTCCGGCTACGCACCCGACAACCCGTTCCTGCAGGGCGAACCGGTGCAGCCGCTCCAGGGCCCGGCGCAGGTGGGCGTTCCGTACCGCACGGCAGAAGGCCGGATTGCCATGCTGAAGGCTGACGGCACCACCTTCGAAGGCGAATGCCAGAAGGGCGAGGGAACCGGTGCTGCATTCGACGGTTCGTTGTGCAACTCAAAGGTCATCGGTGCGCGCTACTTCGCCGACTCCTTCCTGCAGTACGTTGCCCCTGAAAACCGTGCACCGGAAGAACTTATTTCCCCCGTTGATGTTGGCAGCCACGGAACCCACACCGCCACCACGGCCGCCGGCAACGCGAACGTTGAGCAGGTGATCGACGGCGCCGGCTTCGGCAAGAGCTCAGGTGTTGCTCCCGCCGCCAAGGTGTCGGTGTACAAAATCTGTTGGGAAGACACCAACCCCGCCACCGGCGGCTGCTACTCGTCCGCTTCCGTCGAAGCGGTGGAAGCGGCCATCAAGGACGGCGTGGATGTCCTGAACTACTCCATTTCGGGCAACAACAACAGCACCACAGATCCTGTTGCGCTGGCCTTCCTGAATGCCGCCGCGGCCGGTGTGTTTGTTTCCGCATCAGCCGGGAACTCAGGCCCCGCCGTCTCCACGGTCAACCATGCCTCACCCTGGCTAACCACCGTTGCCGCCTCGACTTTCCCCAGCGACCTGCTCGGAACGGTCAAGGTCTCCGACGGCTCGCAGTACCGCGGCGCATCCATCATGAAGACTGAAGTGGCAGACAAGCCGGTGATGGTCGCTGAGGCCGCGGCCGCGGCGGGAGCAGTGAACCCCAACCTCTGCGCTCCCGGCACCCTGGATCCAGCCAAGGTGGCCGGCAAAGTAGTGGTGTGTGACCGGGGAGTTGTAGACCGGACAGCGAAGAGCCAGGAAGTCCAGGACAAGGGCGGCGTGGGCATGATCCTGGTGAACCTCACCAGCAGCTCCGAGGACGCCGACAACCACGTGCTCCCCACCGTTCACGTCAACGCTCCCAAGAGCCTGCAGCTGAAGTCCAGGCTGGAGGCGAACCCGGCACTGACGGTCAGCCTGGTCAAGGGCGACCTGACCGGTGAACCGCCGGCTCCGGCCCCGCAGATCGCCGGCTTCTCCTCCCGCGGCCCCACCCTCGCATCCGGGAGTGACCTGCTGAAGCCGGATATTGCAGCACCCGGGGTCAACGTCCTGGCAGGCGTCTCCACCATCGGCAACGACGGCGACCAGTTCGGCTTTATGTCCGGTACGTCCATGGCGGCTCCCCACATCGCAGGCTTCGGTGCCCTGGTGCTCAGCAAGCAACCCGCCTGGACCCCGGCCATGGTGAAGTCGGCGATGATGACCACGGCCTACCCGCTGGTTAACCCGGACGGTTCCGCCAACAACGACCCCTTCCAGGGCGGCGCCGGCCACATCGACTCCACCCGGGTCCTCGACCCCGGGCTGGTCTACAACTCGGGCATCAAGGACTGGCTCGGCTTCCTCAACGGACAGGGAGTGGACACCGGCGCGCCGCAGGCCGGCACCATCGCCGCCCGGGACCTCAACCTGCCCTCCATCGCACTGGGCAGCCTCGTGGGAGAAGTCCAGGTCAAGCGTCAGCTGACTGCCCTGGTACCAGGCATGTACCGTCCGGAAGTCAATATGCCCGACTTCAACGTCCAGGTGGAACCCAAGGCCCTGAACTTCGCCAGGGCAGGCCAGACCCGTGAAGTAACTTTGACGATCCGGAACGGCAGCGCCCCGGTCGGCAAGTTCAGCACCGGAACCCTGGCATGGAAGGGTCCCCGTACGGTGAGCTCACCGATAGCCATCCGGCCCGTCGATGCGCAGATCGCTCCGTCGTTCTCCTTCAGCTCCGCAACCGGCAATGGAAGCGCCACGATGGAACTTGTGTCCGGTTCGGACAGCCCAATCGCCGTGGGCGTGGAGGGGCTGGCGCCCCTGGGCCAGACCGCCATCACGAAGACGCCCGGCGAGTACGCGCCCACAAACGATGCGCACAATGCACTGCTGCAGATAGATGTTCCTGCGGGAGCATCGTTCGCCCGGCTGGGCGTCCAGGCCCAATCCGACGACGTCGACTGGGACATCGTGGTGTACGCACCGAACGTTTTGGGCGGCTTCACCGCCACCCAGGTGGCCACCGCCTCCGCCAGCGAATTCCTGGACCTTGAGTCTCCCCGTGCCGGGACGTATTACATCGTGGCCAACCTGTACTCCACCCCGGACAGCGGCGCTGCCACGGCGTCCGTTCAGGCGGTGTCCTTCGCGGGCGACGCCGGCAACCTCACGGTGGAGCCAAACCCGATTGCCGCACCGAACGGCACCGCCACGTCGGCCACGCTGTCCTGGTCCGGGCTGTCCCAGGGGTCCTATCTCTCACGCCTGAGCCTGGGCGGGAACGGCATCCGCACCTGGGTGAGCGTCCAGATTGGCCCGGCAGCCTCCGCAGCTCCGGCCGGGGCTCCTGCGCTGGCCCTGGCGCAGGCGGTACCGGCAGCCTGACAACTGCATCCTGGGAGGAAAGCGGGTCCCGGACGGCGAACACCGTCCGGGGCCCTTTGCTTTTCCCGGCCGGCCGAAGGGCTCAAGTGGCGGCGCCGCCCAGCAGTGGTGCCATGGTGTTCCAACGGGATATCTCGCAGCCATCAGTCCGGGAAAAGGCGGACTCCACCTGCCGCCCATTGAAGGTGCCGCTGACCACTGCAACCTGTGGTCCCCCATACTGCTGCGTGCAGAGCTTTGGCGGCCCCGGTTCCGGAAAGAAAATCTGCTCACCGAACTGTTCCACGGCGGCCAGCGCCGCCTGTGGGTCCGGCACTGTGCTTTGACCCACCGGCCGTCCGCCGTCTGCCACGAGGCGGAACACATGCTCGGTGGCATCGGGATGTTCACGCAGCCGGATGGTCAGGTCGATCATTCCAGCACACCGGCCGATGCCTCCGCCAGCACAACTGCCAGCCTCTCCCGCAGCACGGCAGCCTCCGCCGAGAAGGACCGTTGGTACTCCACATACGCGGCCTTGCCCTGCGGTGTCTCGATGGGAATTGCAGGGTAGCCCCATTCGGCCAGGTCGTACGGGGAGGCCTGCATGTCCATGGCGCGGATCCGCCAGGACAATTCGAAGCAATCCATGACCAGTTCGCTGGGAAGCAGGGGCAACAGTTTGTAGGCCCACTTGTACAGGTCCATGTTGGCGTGCAGGCAGCCGGGCTGTTCCATGTGCCGCTGTGTTTCCCGGCTGGGTGCAAGCTCGTTTAGGGGAGTGGCATCCGGTGTGTAGAAACGGAAGGCGTCGAAGTGCGTGCAGCGGATCCGGTTCTCCTCCACCACCTTGTCCGTGCCGGCAGGCCCGAGGCGGAGCTGCAGGTACTCGTGGCGCTGGTCGAACCTGTCCTGGTGGTAAACCATCGCCCATTCGTGCAGTCCGAAGCAGCCGAACTGGGCCGGCCGGGCTGCCGTGCCCCGCAGGATGATGCCGGCAAATGCCACGGCGTCGCGGCGGTCGGCGAGGAAGGCGTTTCGGTCAACGGTGACCGCGGTGCTTTCCGCCGGCAGCCCCAGGGAGGCGAGCTCGGCGTCGTCGAGCGCCCGGTAATGTTTCCAGCTCCTGCGCGCGGCCGCTGCGTCACCCACCAGGACAGCCCCGGCCCCGGGATGCCAGCGCCGCAACTGTCCTGGTTTCTGGGTGTAGTAAGTGAAGAGGAAGTCCTCCACAGGGTGCTTCCGGCCGGCGGACCTTCGTGCCAGGTAGGGATCCGCGTAACGGTCAACGCGTTGGTGGTGGGCTGCTTCCCGTGCCTGCCGTTCGTCCGCCGCCAGGAGCCTAAGCTGCTCCACCGGCGGCACCAAGTACATCCTTCGCAGCATCCCAGGCGCTGATCTCACAGCCGTTGGTGCGGGCGAATTCAGCGTCCACGGGAACGCCGTCCACCATGCCCGTTACGGTAGCTTTTTGGGGTCCGCCGTACTGCTGGGTGCATGCCTGGTCGGTGCCGGGAGCAGGATCGCTGAGCAATGCGGCGTTTTGCTTAAGGGCTGCGCACGCGGCTTCCGGTGCGGGGTGGCTGCTTTCGGCGGCAGGGATGCCTGCTTCACACACCAGGGTGTGGCTCACCTCGGGCTCGCCTTCGGCCGGGATGATGATGATGGCCAGCTCGGCATTGCCCTGGCCCGGCCCTGCAGCGGGTGGCTGTGGGGGTTCCGGCGCGGGCGCCGGAACGGAGGTCTCTGCGTCGGGTGAGGGTACAGGAGTCCCGGGAGCCGTCGCGGAGGGGGAGGTCTGCATTGGCGAAGGCGAAGGGGACCCACCCTCCGGTGCGGGGGTGCAGGATGTCAGCATCCCTGCCGCGATGGCCAGCGCTGCAGCCTGGAGTCGCAGATTACGCATCGCCCGACGCCTCATTCATCCCTTGATTCTACCCGCAAGGCGGATGTGGTTCCTGCTTGTCCCGCTGGCCGGATCGGCGGCTTCCGTGGATCCCGGCGGCCAGGAAGTGCTGCTGGAGGTGGCCGCAATGAGACCCATCATGGCTGCGTGGAGTTCGGTGACCTGCTCCCGGGTCAGCCCGAGCCGTTCCATCATTGTTCCCGGTACTCTAAGGGCCTCCTGCCGCAGCGCAGCTCCTTTCGGGGTAAGTGCGACGGCGAGGGCACGCTCGTTTCCGTCCGCCCGGCGTCGGGTGATGAAGCCGGCTGCTTCGAGGCGCCGGAGCAGCGGCGAGATTGTGGCCGGTTCCTGTGCCAGGGCCTCGCTGATGTTGCGCACTGTCCGGGGGCTGGATTCCCAGAGGCACAGCATCACGAGGTATTGCGGGTGGGTGAGGTTAAGCCTCTCCAGGACCGGCTTATAGGCACCAACCACACTGCGGGCCGCAACGGTCAGTGCGAAGCACAGCTGGTGTTCCAGGAGCAGGTCATCGTCCTGCGTGGTGTCCAGAGTGGTGTCCGTTGTCACTGCGCCTCCAATTGTTAGTGCACTAATGATTAGCGTACAGTCATCTCAGGAGCAGGATAAAGCGGAAGGAACCGTTCATGGCCAAGGGGAACTCTCAGGACAAGGGCAACGCTTCGCAGCGGTTTATGCGGGCAACCGGCAAGCTGCGGGCCATCTTCGGTCCGGCCAACCGTTCCTCCCTCGTCCACGACATGACAGAGGAAAACCGCAGGCTGCTTGCCCAGCGCGAAGCTGAAAGCCGGCAGTGGGAGACCGTTACGCGGCCCGACGGCAGCACCTACGTGCTGCCCAGGAACCCGGACGACAAGTCGCTGCGCTGACCGGTTGACGGTTGCCCGCCGGACGCGTCCGTCCCGCCCTGTCCGCCCTGCCACCTCCGGGCGCCCTCACATCTGCCGCCGGCCCCGCAGCGGAGCCTTTTACTCCACCCCGGCGTAAAATAAGGGCACTGGCTCCGGCAGGAGGCAGCGGCACTTTCCCCCGGAATGCGGGAAGGGGGTGGAAAACAGTGGCACATGTCATCAGTGGATTTATGGGCCTCACGGACAGGCTCCGCTTCGTCTTTGGGCCTGCCGCCCGGCTGGACGCCGATACGCCGGTGGTGCACAAACACGATGAGTTTGAACAGGCCTCGGAAGAAGAACTTTCGCACTTCCTGGTTGAAACGGATTCATCCGGCCATCACTACGCTGTCCGCCGGGAAGACCTGGAGCGGGAAGCTTAAACCGTTAGCTGGAATTCCGCGTCAGCCAACTAAAAAGCCGGGGCGTGTTCCGAAGTTCGGAACACGCCCCGGCTTTTTGCCGCTTGTGGTTCTGTGGGATTAGCGGCCGGTGCCGCCGTAGACCGTTGCCTCGTTGTCGCTGTCCAGCTCGAAGGCCTTGTGGATCACTCGAACCGCTTCATCGAGCAGGTCTGCGTGGGTTACCACCGAGATGCGGATCTCCGAAGTGGAGATCATGTTGATGTTGATGCCGGCGCCGGACAGCGCTTTGAAGAATGTTGCCGAAACACCGGGGTGCGAGCGCATGCCCGCGCCAATCAGGGAGAGCTTGCCGATCTGTTCGTTGTACTCGATGCTCTCGAACCCGATCTGGTCCTGCGCTGCGTGCAGGGCGGCCAGGGCGTCGGCACCTTCGACGATGGGCAGCGTGAACGAGATATCTGTTCGGCCGGTGCCGTGGGTGGATACGTTCTGCACGATCATGTCGATGTTTGAGTGGGCATCAGCAATGACCTGGAAGATTGCAGCCGCTTTGCCGGGAATGTCCGGAACGCCGACAACTGTGACCTTGGCTTCGGAACGGTCGTGTGCAACGCCGGAGATGATTGGCTGCTCCAAGGCAACTCCCTCTTGTGTGGTGATCTTGTCTTCGGCGCTGGGGATGACCCAGGTGCCTTCATGCTGGCTGAATGAGGATCGGACGTGCAGCGGCACGCCGAACCTGCGGGCATACTCGACGCACCGCAGGTGCAGGATCTTGGCGCCGGAAGCTGCAAGCTCGAGCATTTCCTCGCTGGAAATGGTCCCAATCTTTTGGGCAGAGGGGACAACGCGGGGATCGGCCGTGTAAATGCCGTCCACATCCGTGTAGATTTCGCAGACGTCGGCTTCCAGTGCGGCAGCCAACGCAACAGCGGTGGTGTCCGAACCGCCGCGGCCCAGGGTGGTGATCTCGTTGGTGGACCGGCTCATGCCCTGGAACCCGGCAACAATGGCGATGTTTCCCTTGTCGAGGGCGGTACGGATCCGGTGCGGGTCGACGTCGATGATCCGCGCCTTACCGTGGATGCCGTCGGTGATCATGCCGGCCTGGGAACCGGTAAAGGACTGGGCGGAGGCGCCCAGCTTGTTGATGGCCATGGCCAGCAGCGCCATGGAGATGCGTTCGCCGGCGGACAGCAGCATGTCCATTTCACGGGCGGGGGCAGAATCGGTCACCTGTGCGGCAAGGTCCAGGAGTTCATCGGTGGTGTCGCCCATGGCGGACACCACAACCACCACCTCGTTGCCGGCTTCCTGCGCGTCAACCACTCGCTTGGCAACCCGCTTAATGCCGTCAGCGTCCGCCACGGAGGATCCACCGAACTTCTGCACGATGAGCTGTTTAGTCACCGCACGGCCGGTGGGCAGCACCGTGGGCTGCGTTGCGTTGTGCACTTCGGTAGTGGGCGTACTCATGCGCGTACCTTCACTGGATCAATTGGAGTTCTGGAGGCCAGGCAGCCTGACGCCAGGACGGCGCGACTTCCTCCGACAGTTTATCGCCGCCCCCGCTGTGGTGTTGAATTGTGACCGAATCTCAGCCCATAAGGGGAGGAGCGGGGAAGGACGGCAGGCGTACGCTCAAGGGGTCAATGCATGGAAACTCTGGGGGACAGGTGTGCGATAAATGGCAATGATGCCGGAAACTTCGGAAGGGCCGGATGGGCAGGGACCCGACGGCGGGATAACGGCCACGGGGGTCAGCCGCAGCTTCGGCGCGGTGCACGCCGTCGAGCACATGGACTTCCATGCCCCGGCCGGCAAGGTCACGGCCCTGATCGGGCCCAACGGCGCAGGCAAGACGACGCTCCTGCTGATGCTGGCATCGCTGCTCGCCCCGGATGAGGGCACCATCAGCGTAGGCGGGCTTGATCCCAACACGCACCGGGTCGAGGTCCGCAGCCGGCTCGGCTGGATGCCTGACACCCTGGGCGTTTGGGAGTCGTTGACCGCACGCGAAATCCTCACCCAAATTGCCCGCTTCTACCGGCTCCCCGCTTCCCGCATTGGGCAGCGGGTCGCCGAGATGCTTCAACAGGTCCGGTTGGACGACCTGGCCGACCAGCCCGCCCGGGTATTGTCCCGCGGGCAGCAGCAACGGCTCAGCCTTGCACGGGCGCTGATCCACGATCCCTCTGTCCTGCTCCTTGACGAGCCTGCATCGGGGCTGGACCCGGGCTCGCGGGTTGAGCTGCGGATCATGCTGAGGCAGCTTGCCGCCGAGGGCAAAGCGGTAGTGGTTTCCTCTCACGTCTTGAGTGAGCTCGATGAAATCGCGGACGGCGCCGTCTTTGTGAACAAAGGACGAACTGTCCGGCAGCAGACCACTGAGGAGGCCGCCGCCGCCGGCCGCCGGTACGCCATCTACGCATCGGACATCTCCGCGCTCGCCGGCAAACTCACTGAGCTGGAACTGGTGTTCCGGCGGGAGGACGGGCGCCGCCCGGGGGTAAGCCTCATGCTTCGGACCGAAGGCGACGCGGAAAGGCTCCTGCGGGACCTGGTGCTTGCCGGCGTCGGAATCAACTCCTTTGCTCCTGCCTCCGGAGCCCTTGAAGAGACGTACATGAACCTCGAGGGGGACCGGCAATGAGCCATCAGACAGACAACCGGCAGGAAACCGCCCGCTCCGGCCAGGCGGGAGCCTACTTCGCCGGCATCGGCCATGTGATGGCCCTGGAACTGAAACAGCGGCTGCGTTCGCGTGGCTGGTACATCATGCTGGCCATCTGGTTCGTCCTGACGGCCTTGGTCACCTGGCTGACATGGGCGAGCTGGAACGCCTCACAGGCTGCCCAACGTGCCTACGAAGGCTACGTTCCTCCCGGAGCCACCGGACCGGGCTCCATGATTTTCGAAGTGGTGCTTGCGTTCGTCCTGTTGTTCGCATTGTTGGTGGCACCTGCTCTCTCGGCCAATGCCGTGAACGGCGACCGTGCGGGCGGAACACTGGCGATACTCCAGGTGACCCTGCTGGAACCCGGCCAGATCCTGTTGGGAAAGTTCTTTGCCGCCTGGCTGGCAGCCCTGGCATTTCTCGCGGCGAGCACACCGTTCCTGGTCATCGGGGTGGCACTCGGCGGACTGACACCGGGCCACGTGCTGGTGTCACTGGTGATGCTTGCCGTGGAAGTGGGCGTCGTGTGCGCTTTGGGTGTGGGGATATCCGCGCTCGCCGGCCGGCCGTTGTTTTCCATCGTGGTGACCTACCTGGCGGTGGCCGGCCTGGTTTTTGGAACGTTGATTTCCTTCGGTCTCGGCACAGGGCTGACGCAGGGAACGGTCATGGCCAACAATCCGCAGTACCGTGAATACGCACCATTGCAGTCCGGACGCCTGGAACCGACGTACACCTGCTCGGGACCGCTCCGCGAACAACCGGCCGTCCACACCGAGCGCGTGGCGTGGACGCTGGGAATGAACCCCTTTGTTGTGGTGGCGGACGCCATTCCCTACCCGGACCGCACAACCCAGCAGGGTTCTTCGTCCGTGGGGGCCATCGAGGGCATCAGCCAGGCAGCACGCCAGGCCATGGCGGGTCCGGAAGGCACCGTCCCCTGTGCGAACGGCACGGTGCAGCCCACCTACCTTGCGCAGAAAACACCTTTGTGGCCCCTCGGCCTTGGCCTTCAGCTCTTGTTGTCCGGGCTCCTGCTGTGGCTGGGCTGGCGTGTTCTCAGGACGCCTGCGCACCGCCTTGCCCTGGGCACGCGTATCGCCTAGCGGGGCCGAACCTGGCCGGCGGGTCAGGTCAGCGCGTTCCGCCTGCCTTCGAATGCACGTCCCAGGGTGACCTCGTCCGCGTATTCAAGGTCGCCGCCCACCGGGAGGCCGGACGCGAGCCTGGTCACGGTGATGCCGATGGTCTTGAGCATGCGGGCGAGGTAAGTTGCCGTCGCCTCGCCCTCAAGGTTGGGATCGGTGGCGATGATGACTTCCTGGATGGCGCCGTCGTTAAGGCGCGTCAACAGTTCCCGGATCCGGAGTTGTTCGGGGCCAATGCCGGCGATCGGATTGATAGCCCCGCCCAACACGTGGTACCGGCCGCGGAACGAGCGTGTGCGCTCCACGGCCAGGACATCCTTGGACTCTTCCACCACACAAATGACGGCGGGGTCGCGGCGGGGATCGCGGCAGATATTGCAGAGTTCCTGTTCCGTCACGTTGCCGCAGACCGTGCAAAACTTCACCCGGTCCTTGACGCTAGTGATGGCGTCCACCAGCCGTTTCATGTCCTGCGGATCTGCTTCGAGGATATGGAATGCCAGCCGCTGTGCGGACTTGGGTCCCACGCCGGGAAGGCGTCCGAGCTCGTCTATCAGCTCCTGGACAGCACCTTCGTACACGTTTTCCTCTTTAGCTTGATGTGGACAGCGGGTAAAGCAAAAGCTTGCGGAACAGTAACGCCCGCTTCAGGACGGTCAGGCCCGTCAGTATCGGGGCGGAATGGGACTTCCGTCAGGGGAACGCTCCTCAATCAGCTTTCCGCCCAGAATACGCTCCACGGCCGCCCGGCCGAACACTCCGGACTCCTCGATGGTCTCGTCATCAGCGCTCGGAATGTCCTGGACGTAGGTGGCGGCTGCCGCAACCGCCCGGGCAGGTGCCTTGGCACGCCCGGCCTCGGCTTCAGGGCTGTTCGACAGCCGCTGGTAGAGGCTTTGCCGGGTTTCTCCCGTCCCGGCCGCAGGGGCCACGGCCGGAGAAGGCGCACTGCTCCTGGAAATCGTGGGAGCCGGAGATGCGGCAGGGGCCGGCCGGGACGGAGCAGCCGCGGCGGGACCGGCAGTGGGCACAGCCGAAGCCATGGCGTACTCGGGTGCCCTGACGGGCTTACTTTCCGACGAGCCCGTCAGCGGGTAGGACTGCATCGGAGATGACGGCGCTGGGGTGGTCGCCCAGGATGACATCGACTGTGACCGGTCCGCATCGGTGGGGGCAGGGGCTGAAGCAAGGCCCCAGTCGGGCTCTGTGGGCGTCCCCGGCGTCGTCACCGGGATGGACGGCGGGACCTGGGCCGTGGCGGGCTCGTAACGGGGCGTTGGGACGCTCCCGCTTTCCTCCTCCGGGGTAGTGGCGGGAGGTGTCCTGCCTATGTTGCTCTCGTTTCCAACCACCCAGACACCCGGGGCCTGCTCGACGGCGCGGGTCCAGGGATCGTGGACAGCATCAGGTGCCGCGGGACGCTTGGGCTCGACCGCTCCGGACGTGGTGCCGGTTTCCTGTTGGCTGCCCGCACTGACAGGGTTCCGGGCTGAGGCTTCAGCAGACGTGGATTTGCTCCCCGCTTGCGCGGAAGGCTGCCAATCCAAGGGCGGTTCCTCATCCAGCGGGGGAGCGTCTTCGTCCCGCGGCGGACCCCAGTCATCGTCTGAGTAGGAGTAGTCACCGGCCAGTGCGGTGTAAGGGTCTGCACCAGTGGCCGCAGGCGCCGCACTCTGAGGCTGCTGAGTGGAACCTGCAGCCGGCCGCCCAGGTGCTTCCTGTGGCGGGCGGGCGGGGACCGACGTCTCGTGATCGGCGTGCGCGTGACCGGTACCGGCTGCGGCGGCACCTCCAGCGCCCGCCACCGCGCTGCTTCCTGATCCGCTCCCCTTACGGGTGGCTGCGGGCCGGGGTCCTTCCGGGCCGGGACCGGCTGCCGAGTGTGGGGGTGCGGGCGAAACAGAAGCTGTCGGCGCGGCCGAAGCAGGAGCCGTGCGTGCGGATGCGGGGGCCGTCTCGGCAACGGTGGAGGGGGCTGGGGCAGCCGTGGGTGCGGCAGAGGCTGACGGGGCAGGCGCGGGTGCCAGGCCCCAGGCGACGTCAGCTGAAGTGGCCGGAGCTGCTTGGCTGGTTAGTGCTTTTGGGTTTGGCTCAGAGCTCGCCTGGCCGGAGCCACCAGCCACCGCATGGATCTGGCAGTCAATGCCCACCGTCTTATGAATAGCCTGGCGCAGGTTTTCTGAGTGGTCGGCACGGCCAAAGGCGCCCGCTAGTCCGGTTGTTGTGAATGAAAGAGTGAGCACGGTTCCGTCGAAGGCACTCACTTGGGCATTGGGTTCCACGAGTGCCCATGTGCTGCGCTTGATCTTGGACAGCGTCTGCAGTACGTCCGGCCAGGCCCGGCGCAGGACTTCGACGTCACCCATGGCTGCGGGAGCAACGGGCTGCGCGGCGGCGGCGCCGGCGTTGGTGGCGGGGAGGGCAGCCGCGGCACCCTCTGTCCGGGCAGGAGCCAGTGCAGCCGGAGGAGCAGCAGGTGCATGATCGGAGCGTTCCGGGGCGGGGCGTGCCGGAGCAGGGCGTTCAGCCGGCGGCCGGACGGCCGACTTTTCTTCCACCGGCCAGTCGCTGGTGCTCACGCGGGGAGCAGTCAGAGGTTCCCGGCCGGCGGCAGCCGTAGCTGCATCGCCAGCGGGTCCGGGGACATCCCGGCCTGCTGCCGGGTGTGCCGGTCCGGCCATGACCGGTTGGGGTGAATCGTCGCCCGGCGACAGCGGCGGTACCGGAAGCCCGGGAGGTTCCGGCTGGGTCGGGCGCGCTTCGGGGGACTGCGCCGACCTGGTGTTGGCCCCGGCCCCCACTACTGGTGGCGCCGGCACGGACTGCGCGGCTGCCTGGGGCTGCATCGCCACAGTTGCAGCAGCTGCCGCCGCCGGCTGCGAAACGGGGGAGCCCCCACCGGATGCGGTGGCTGCGGCGCCGGCCGCACCCGGGCCAGCGGGAGCACCGACGTCGTTCCCGGCGTAGTTGAGGCGCCGTTCCACCCGGTCAATCCTCGCCGCCATGCCGCGTTCGTTCTGCTCTGAACTGGGGAGCAGGATCCGGGCGCACAGCAGCTCAAGGTGCAGCCGCGGGGACGTGGCGCCTGTCATCTCGGTCAGCGCCGTATTGGTGACGTCAGCAGCCCGCGACAGTTCGGCGGCGCCCAGGTTGTGGGCCTGGTTCTGCAGCCTGGCGATCTGGTCCGCGGGCATTCCCCGCAGGATGGCCTGGGCGCTCTCCGGCATGGCCTGCACGATAATCAGGTCGCGGAACCGCTCCAGCAGGTCCTCCACGAACCGCCGGGGGTCATGGCCGGTCTGGATGACGCGGTCCACGGCCCGGAACACAGTGGCGGCGTCGGACGCGGCAACGGCCTCCACCACATCGTCCAGGAGCGAAGCGTGGGTGTAGCCGAGCAAGGCGACGGCGAGTTCGTAATCGAGGCCGTTGGGACCGGCGCCAGCCATCAGCTGGTCCAGGACGGACAGCGAGTCGCGGACGGACCCGCCACCGGCTCGGATGACCAGCGACAGGACCCCAGGTGCAACCGGAACGTTTTCCTGGTTGCACAGGAGTTCCAGGTAGGCCATCAGCGGCTCGGGCGGCACCAGGCGGAAGGGGTAATGGTGCGTGCGGGAGCGGATGGTCCCGATAACCTTGTCCGGCTCGGTGGTGGCAAAGATGAACTTGATGTGTTCCGGCGGTTCTTCAACAATCTTCAACAGGGCGTTGAACCCGGCCGAGGTGACCATGTGGGCCTCGTCAATGATGAAGATTTTGTAGCGGTCCCGGACCGGGGCGTAGGTGGCCCGCTCCCGGAGGTCCCGCGCGTCGTCCACGCCGCCGTGGCTCGCGGCGTCGATCTCGATAACGTCGAGTGATCCCGAGCCGCCGCGGGCCAGTTCCAAACAGCTGGGGCAGGTGCCGCAGGGGGTGTCGGTAGGGCCTTTGGCGCAGTTCAGGCAGCGCGCCAGGATGCGGGCGGAGGTGGTTTTTCCGCAGCCCCTGGGACCGGAAAAGAGGTATGCGTGGTTGACCCGGTTTTTCCGTAGCGCCGTCATCAGCGGCTCGGTGACATGCTCCTGACCGATAACGTCAGCGAACGAGTCGGGACGGTATCTGCGGTAGAGGGCGGTAGTAACTGTCACAGAGAAAACCCTACCAATCCGGGCTGACATCCTGCCGCCCTGTGGGGGAATAGTAAAGACCCCCCATGCACCCGCCAGAGCCCGCCTACCCTTGCTACCTTCCGGTCCTGGGGGAGTTCAACAGGATGACGCCACATGAGGGGCCGTCAGACACTTTACCCGAACATCCCGCCCGACTCGAATCCGCCGTTCCTCACCGCCAGCCGTGCACGGGCCAGGTCATAAAAGCCGGTTCCTCGTAGGGGTGGGCTGCGCGCAAAGCGGCAACCACTCCTTCCAGGAAAGGCTCCTCGACCACGCATTCAATCCGGTCCTCCACCACCATTTCGGGCCTGCCCACTTCCCCAAGGAAAGGCTCCGCTCCAGCTTGCGGCGTGAAGCGGCCGGTTCCCGGCGAGACAAAAGAGCAGTGGGAATAGTTTCCGATCCTGCCTGCTCCGGCGTCGCCGATTGCCCTCAGGACCAGGTCCGTATGGGTTGCGGGGGTGTAGGCCACCAGGGCATGAAGCTCTGTCATGGGCTTAATCGTGCCGGAAGATTCCGCGGATTCCATGGAATTTCATTGCTTATCCCTGCGCCACCCACGATCATGGGTATGTACACCGATTGGGGCAATCTCAAGGTTGTGAACTGTGTGGCCTGGCTAAACGGCGCCGGACCCGGCAGTTCAACGGAGTACCAACGGAATGGGCGCGTTGGGGGCGTCCATTTCTGCGTTAAAGCTGCGGGGAAGCGGCTGCCGGGCAGCGGCCGCGGTAGCAAAAATGGTGTCCTTGCGGCCGATTGGGCGATGCGCAAAACATCAGGTACTCTAGTATCTGCTTTTGATTCAGAAGCAGCTGGAGAATTCGCCTAGCGGCCTATGGCGCACGCCTGGAACGCGTGTTGGGTTAACGCCCTCGGGGGTTCAAATCCCCCATTCTCCGCCGGTTAAGAACCCGGTCCCGCAGTCTTGGGACCGGGTTCTTGCGTTAAGGCCAGCCGCTGAATTTCCGAAGGCTAACCTTCGTCTACCGCCGGCAGGCCGAGGCGACGCAGCCGCGCCCTGGCTGCAAGTTCGCTGGGTCCCCGCGGGCCAAGGGCCAGGCGGACGACGCCGAGTACCGCCTTGGTGGCCAGCCTCACCGGCAGGGGAAAGGGACCCAGCCGTGGAACCTTTAGCCCGAGCATCCGGCGATACCTTGGCTCCAGGCTGTACACCGCTCCCGCGAACAGGATGCGGTAACCGGGACGCAGCATTGGATGCAGCGGCGCGTTGCGAATGAATTCCACGGTCTCAGCCACACGTTTGTCAACGCGGAGTTCGCCGCTGGCATACCAATGGTCCAGCTCCCTGCGCATCTCTGCCTCCGTCAACGGCGGCTCGTCCACTCCCATCAGCCTGCCCGCCTGCGCCCACTCCCTAACGTACTCGTCGGGCCCGCCCGGGATTGGCCCGCCCCAGATCTTGTGTGCGGTGAGGAAGGCGTCCGTGAAGGCGATATGGATCCAGCTGGCCAGTTGGGGATCATTGGCGCTGTAGCTGCGCAGCGCTCCCTGGTTGTCGCTGTAGTTCCCCTGGACCTGTTCGTGGAGCCGGCGGACCATACGCGAAGCGTCCTCGGCCGCTTCCTTCGAGCCGTACGTTACGGTGAAAATCCAGCGGATGGTGTGGGCGAGCCGGCCCAATGGGTCTTCGCGGAAGTTGGAGTGCTCGTGGACGCCGGCCAGGGCTCCCGGATGGAGGGACTGCATCAGCAGGGTCCGGATTCCCGCCACGATGGGGGACATGGAACCGTGCACCGCCCAGACCGCCGAGCCGGGCAGGTGGTAACCGGGGTCAGCGCCTTCTTCCAACCGCAGTGCCCAGCCTGGCGGCGCATCGGCCTCCCCCGTAAACGTCTTTTTGAGCTCGTCCTGCCATTTCCGAAGGAAACTCCGCATACCCCATTGTTGCCCAACAGGACCCCCTGGGGGAGGGTACCCATTAGGGGCAACCCCCTTATTTTCCGGGTGATATCCACAAAAAAACCGCATAGTCGAGGTGCAGGGTTCACACCGCATCGGCTCTGTGTTCACATGGGAGATACCGTCAAGACAGCGTGCGGGTGGGACACCTTCGGGGAGTCAGTTCATTGGGCAAGAATCGGGCATCCGGCACGGGCAAGAAAGCCCAAAATTCATATCTTCCCGCTACCCGCGTCCTGGCAGCCGCCGGTGCCTTGGCCGTTTCCTTTTCCGCCGTCAACCTCTCGGGCGGCTATCACGCGCCACGAATGTCCTCGGCCTCGGAGTTGCCAAAGGGCAGTGTTCCGGCACCAGCAGGCAATCGCGCAGCTTCCGGTCCTGAAGTGCAGGCCACAGGCCCCGCGGGCGTTGTGTTGCCGGCGCCTGACAGCCATGGTGCGCGCGCCCTGCCCCCCGCGATTCTTACAGACCCACATGCGGTTTTGTCGTTTCCGCGGTCGATGATCAGCAGTTCCATTCCGGATATGCCAGCGCCAGCGGCAGTGGGATTTTCGGGTATAGGGAGGCCTGCCGTCGGTTACCTGATGGCCCCACTGGAGCTCCTGAACCCCAGCTCGCCCTTCGGGTTTCGGGTCAGTCCCCTGACCGGGGCGGCCGGCGATTTCCATTTGGGTCAGGATTATGCGGCTCCCTGCGGAACCAAGGTATACGCTGCGGATTCCGGAGAGGTGCGTGCTGCTGGCTGGCATCCATGGGGCGGCGGCAACAGGGTTGAAATTGACCACGGCAACGGACTGGTCACCACGTACAACCACCTCGAGTCGGTGGCGGTCCGCCGAGGGGACACAGTCCAGGTGGGACAGGTCATCGCCCGGGTGGGGAGCACCGGATGGTCAACAGGCTGCCATCTGCATTTTGAGACAATCCTGAACGGCAGGCACACGAGCCCGCTGAAGTGGAGGCTGGTTGGCCTTCATGCCGTCGCTGGTGCCGGCCCCGCGGAGGCACTGTCGTACGGCCCCGACTTTGTTTGGCCCTCCGATGAAGGGACCCGTTGGACATTTCCGTTCAGAAAGAGCACAGCGCCTCTGCGGGGAGCAGCGGCACAGTCTCCCACGACGGCCGCCCCACCTCCGCCGGCATCGCTAGTGCCGGCGTTCGCGCCCACCGGGCCAGCGCCGTCACCGGCATGGCCCTCGTCCACTGAGCCTTCGACATCGCCGTCGCCGTCGCCGACTGAGCCGTCGCCAACCCCGACTGAGCCGTCGCCAACCCCGACTGAGCCGCCGCCGTCGCCGTCGCCAACCCCGACTGAGCCGTCGCCGTCGCCGACTGAGCCGTCACCGTCACCGTCGCCGACTGAGCCATCGCCTTCACCGTCACCGTCACCGTCACCGTCGCCGTCGCCGTCGCCGTCGCCAACTGAGCCTTCGCCGTCGCCTACAGAACCAGCGCCGTCGCCCACCCAGCCAGCGCCATTGCCTGTTGAGCCGGCGCCATTGCCTGTTGAGCCGGCGCCTGCCCCAGTTGAGCCGGCGCCTGCTCCGGTTCAGCCGGCGCCTGCTCCGGTTCAGCCGGCGCCTGCCCCGGTTCAGCCGGCGCCTGCCCCGGTTGTGCCCGCGCCTGCCCCGGTTGTGCCGGTGCCTGCCCCGGTTGTGCCGGTGCCTGCCCCGATTGAGCCGGCACCGTCGCCGGTTGAGCCGGTACCTACTCCGGTTGAGACGTGGACGGTTGAGCCGGTTCCCACCACCACTGCCGAACCGACCAGCCCGGCAACCGAAACATCGGCTTCGGCGGCCCCGACCCTGTAGCAGAACCCGTAAAGCCGAGGAAACAGTTCAGGAAACTCCCAGCCCCGACCAGTACCTTGGGTTGCTGGCAACGAACTTCCGGCATGGACAACTTCCTGAGGACGCAACCTTTGGCACCCTTGTACCCGATACCCCTGACCCTCAACGACGGAACTGAGACCGACTTCGGCAGATTCAGGGGAAAAGTGGTGATGGTGGTCAACGTGGCCTCCAACTGCGGCTTTACACCCCAGTACGCCGGCTTGGAGACGCTCTACGGGAAATTCCGCGACCGCGGATTCGAGATCCTGGGGGTTCCCTGCAACCAGTTTGCCGGACAGGAACCGGGCAGCGACAGTGAGATCGCAGAGTTCTGCCAGCGCAACTTCGGCGTCAGCTTTCCCCTGACGGTCAAGGCCGAGGTCCGTGGGAAGGACCAGCATCCACTCTACGCGGAGCTCACAAAGTTCAAGACGGGCCTGCTGCCGGGGCTGGTGAAATGGAACTTCGAGAAGTTCCTGGTGGGCCGCGACGGCCAGGTGGTGGACCGCTTTGCTCCCACTCTGGAGCCGGACTCGGCACAAGTCATCGACGCCATCGATAAGGCTCTCGGCTGAAAAGAAGTGCTTTCACGCATCAGGTCTGCAAAAGCGCAGTTCTTTTACCTTTTTCCACATCGGCCACGGCGATTTGCCCAAAGTTTGCCAAATGTCTGATTGGATAAATATTACTGAAGGGTACAAGGGAAGCGCCGTTTCCCACCGACCACAGAGGCAGCAATGGAGCACATCGAGGCCGAACACCCCCGGCCACGCCACTTCCTACTCCACCTGAGTGATCCCCACTTGATGGCAGGGCCCGACCCCCTTTACGGCGTGGTCGACAGCGAATCGCGGCTCATCCAACTCTTCGAAGAGGTGAAGGCATCCGGTGCGCGGCCGGAGGCTGTCATCTTCACCGGGGACCTTGCCGACAAGGGAGACCCTGAGGCCTACGTCAAACTCCGTGCCATCGTTGAGCCCGCTTGTGAAGAACTCGGCGCAGAAGTCATTTGGGCGATGGGCAACCACGACAACCGTGCCAACTTCAGGAAGGGCCTGCTGGACGAGCCGGCAAATGACGCCCCCGTGGACAAGAGCTACTTCATCAATGGGCTCCGTGTCATCACCATGGATACATCCGTGCCGGGATTCCACCACGGCGAGCTGAGCCCCTCCCAGCTGGACTGGCTTACGGGGCAACTGGACACTCCCGCCCCCGACGGCACGGTTCTGGCGCTGCACCACCCGCCCGTTCCGTCCGTCCTGGATCTTTCGGTCCTGGTTGAGCTGCGGGACCAGGCTTCGCTGGAGGCGGTCGTCCGCAATTCGGATGTCCGCACCATCCTTGCCGGCCACCTGCATTACTCAACGACGGCGAGCTTCGCCGGCATCCCCGTGTCCGTGGCCTCGGCCAGCTGTTACACCCAGGACCTCAACGTTCCGGTTGGCGGCACCAGGGGACAGGACAGCGGACAGTCCTTCAACCTGGTCCATGTCTACGAGCACACGATCGTGCACTCGGTTGTCCCCATGGGCAGGTCGACGACGGTGGGCGAGTATGTCTCCCCCGAAGAGACAAAGCGTCGGCTGGCCGCCGCCGGAATCCGGATCCCGGAGACCGCGAAGCAACGCAGCACCCTCAAGCCCGGAGTGCCGTCCGGCCGCTAGGGAACGCCTTACGCCGACAGCCATGACTTACGCTGAAGGCCGGTCCCTCAGGGGACCCGGCCTTCAGCTCCAGGGGCTGCCATAGCGCCGCTCTAGGGGGCTCTACTTTTCCCAGGGCGCCTTGATGGGGAAGTACTTCTCCAGGAAGTCGGTGACCAGGTCGGCGCGCTCGTCGGCATCCACCTCGGGGAAGCTGCCGTCGTTCAGGCAGAAGAAGTCTTTGTTGCGCTTGGACAGCAGCTTGGGCAGGTACTTGAGCCCGGACCGCATAGTGGTGTCCACGTAGCGGACCTTCGCCGCTGTCTGGGTTACCGCGCGGCCCGTGAGCAGGGCGTAGTAGTGGTAAAAGGAGTTGGTGACGGAAATGTTGTCCGCCGCCCGAAACCGGCTGGCCGCCGTCTTCCGGAATTCCTCCGGGAACTCGCGCTCCATTGTGGCCACAACGCTGCGGCGCAGCGGAGCGGCACTGTGCTCAAGGTGCCGGGTGGTGATCCGCCCGAACCGGTTCCACAGGAGTTTGCGGTTGACGCGGGCCGCGTTCTCGAATCCGCTGCGCTCTGCGGCGTTCTCACCCAGGCCGATCCGGGTTTCCGCCTCGATGAACTTGGTGATGCCGCCCGGCGTGAAGAACATGTCGGGACTGACCGGCCGGCCGAAGAACATGTCGTCATTGGAGTACAGGAAGTGCTCCGAGAGGCCTTCGATGTTGTGGAGCTGGCACTCCACCGCCTGGGAGTTGTGCGTGGGAAGCACTGAGGGGTCAGAAAAGAACTCCTCACTGCGGACGATGGTCACCGAGGGATGTTCCGCCAGCCATTCAGGTGCCGGCGAATCGGTGGCGATGAAGACGCGACGGATCCAGGGAGCGAACATGTAAACGGACCGGAGTGCGTACTTGAGTTCGTTGATCTGCCGGAAGCGGGCTTCGTGGTCGTCGCCTTCGCCCAGGACGACGTCCTTCTGCTGGGCACGCCGGGCGGCAATGTACTCCGGGGAGCTTCCATCAACCCAGGAGAACACCAGATCGATGTCGAAGCTGATGTCACTGGCGTGGTCAGCGAACATGTTCTCGATGGTGGGCCAAGTGTGGCCGTAGCGCTCAACGGTGCCACGGACGGCATCCTGCCGGAGCAGGGTCCTGCGCGTGAGGGAGTTCTCGATCGGCAGCGTGATCTCATTGGACTTGAAGGACCAAAGCTCAATCTGCACACCTGCGGAAGCACCGAATTCGAAGCCGCCGGCGGGCTCCACGCGGGGCCTGTACAGGCGGAAGATGCGCGCCTCCTGATTGGAGGAGAGCTCGCCGTCCGCAACCAGCAAGGAGGTTTTCTTCTTGGCATCCACGGTCATGGAATAGAAAGGCTCGTCCCGGCAGGCTTCCACCAGGGCCGCCCGTAGTTTCTTCCTGTCTTTCCAGTCCAGGGCAATGACGGGGCGGTCATTGTTGCCCCTGACCAGCAGGTACTCCAGTTCCGCGTTGGCAAGAACATTGCGTACGAACAGCAGGTCCTCCACCATGGCCTGGTAGGGAGTCCTGTTGTGGTTGATCAGCGCGATGCGGCCCTTATGCGTGATGACATCAGGGCGGGGGTTAAGCCGCTGTTCAGCTTCGGGGGAAGTGATTTCCGCGTGAATTTGTTCCTCTACGGATGCCTGGCCGCCGTAGTAGACCTCGTCTTGAACCGGTGCTTCTGTAATGGTCGTCTCCGTGCTCGTCAAAGTAAGCGTTTCTACCTGCATGATAGCCGCGCGGCGGAAACAGCAGGTTTCGGACAGGGCGCAGCCCGCGCCGGGGAACCGGCTTAGGGGCCCAGCTCTTCCCGCCAGCTGCGCAGGAAAGCGCCGCCGGCGTCGTCGTGGATTACGGAAGCCTCAAGCCCCAGATCCCCGGCCGTCAGGACCGGGTACGGTTTGTCCGGGATGCCGTCGGCCGGGCGGACGTCCACGTGCTTGACTGCGTGGTCGTTGTGGTGGAGCCAGTCTGCCATGGCATAGTCGGTGCGCGAATCGCCCACCGTCCGCCAGGCTGCCGGGGTGATGCCTTGCGCGGCAAGCAGCTCCACAGCCCGGCTGGCGCCCAGGTCCTTTCCAAGCCGCACCGACTCGATGTCCGTGGAGATGATGGTGGGATCCACCCGGTAGTCCACCTCGTCGTCGGAATTGGGGGCGTGGTGGTCCAGGCGCACCACTCCCAGCCCGTGGCGGGTCATCAGTTCCATCGCGTCGGCGTCGAAGAGTTTCTGCTCCGCGAGGTAGTCGGCGCCGGGTACCTCGATGTGCTGCTCCACGGACACCATGGCGCGCTTCGTTTCATCAAAGAACATGTGCGCGGCGTAGTCCTCCGCCACCATGCGCCGGATGTCGTCCCCGTAGGCTGCGGGAACGGCCAGTTCCCGGTCAACGTGGATGGGCCCGGGCCCGGCGGACGTGTAGCTGAACCAGACGGCGCCCTTTTCGCAGACGGCGTGGATGATGGTGCCGGCCGGGATACCGGCCTCGATCATGGGTTCCATGACCTGTTCCCGGATGAAGGCGTCGGAGCGCCCGGTGTTGAAGATGACGGGGATGCCGGCCGCAGCCAGTGCCACCAGGTCGGCGACAATTTCCGGTTTGACGTCCCGCGTCAACGGGCTTGCCACCGGCCCGTCAACATCCAGCAGGAGTGCCAACGGAGGCGAGGACGGCAGGCGGACACCGGGCATGGATACGGCGAGGGACTCGGATGCTGTCATGGCTCCATTCTGTCAGCAGCGCCGGCAGCTCCCGTGCGGGCAACCGAAAGATCACCGCGTATGACGTATGGTCACCGTTTGGCTACAACCTGCCGCCGCCCGGGCTGGGTACTTTCGCTGGGCCGGCAGGATGCCTAGGGTGGCATGGTGATATTCAAAGCTGTGGGCGAGGGCCGCCCTTACCCGGACCATGGTTACAGCACGCCCAAGGAGTGGGCTTCGCTGCCGCCACGGCCGGTCCGGCTGGATGAACTGGTGACCACCAAACGCACCCTGGACCTGGAAGCGCTGCTGGCCGAGGACTCCACCTTTTTCGGCGACCTTTTTCCGCACGTGGTTCAGTACCAGGGAACCCTTTACCTTGAGGACGGACTGCACCGCGCAGTCCGTACCGCGCTGCACCAGCGCACGGCGATCCACGCCCGGGTCCTGGTGCTCGATGGCTAGGAAGCGGCTCAAGGACCCGAGCATCCTGCACGGCCACCACGTAGTCAGCGGCCCGGAGCTGCGCGCCACCTTCGAAGCAGCCGCCCGCGGCGCCGACGATACCGCCCGTGTGCGCCGCCGCGTCCTTCACGGCGTGGTCCTGGTGCTCCTGATCGGCCTGATCGCCGCGGCAATCATCGCAGCCCTGGCAATCATCAACGGGAAGCTGGCCATCCCCACCGCCGAACCTGCGCAGGAAACCGTCTCCACCTGCCCGGCCGGGACGTTCGACTACACGCCGCCCGAGCAGATCAACCTCAATGTGTACAACTCCACCAGCCGGCCCGGGCTGGCCCGTTCGGTGGCCGACGAGTTCCTTGCCCGCAAATTCATGGTGGCTGATGTGTCCAACGTTGATGCCGGCTACCGGGGCGTCGCGGCAGTGATTTCCGGAGCCGCCGGGCACTCTGCGGCCTTTAGCGTCCAGCGCAACCTGCCCGGGTCGGACTATTTCCAGGACGGCAGGACGGACGGCAGCGTGGACGTGATCCTCTCCCAGGACTACAGCGCCCTCACTCCACCGGACCTTGTGGACCAGACACCCGGCAAGCTCAGCTGCCCGCGGGAAAGCCGCCGCATCGCCGACGACGACATGTGGCCCGTCATACCGTCCGCGCCGGCAACGCCCTGAAGCCTTCCAGCAGTTGCGCTGTCACTTGGGTGCCTAAACCGGCTGCAAGGGGACGGAAACTGACAGGGCAACTCAGCCAGCCACAGAGGGAAGCGGGGCCAGCCGGATGGGGCGGCCCTCGTCGTCGAACCTTGCTCCGGCACCCAGCTGGATGAACCGCACCGTCCTGGCCACCCGCGCCTCCAGCTCTCCGGGCTCGTCGCTGCCCCTGGCCGCGCTGGAGGACAGCGTGCCAAGGATCAGCTGCGCCTGCTGGCCGATGTCCGCCACCGGCAGGTAGCCCTGCTCCATCCCCTGGCGAAGGATGCCCTGCAGCAGCACGCTCAGCTCGCCCACGTGGTCGGCAAGTTTGGCGAAGGACGACGGCGACAATACCGCGCCCATGGCAGGGCCGGGCGGCAGGTGGCGACGGCTGAGGTCCACCACCTGGGCGCGCACGTACAGGGCCAGCTGTTCCACCGGGTTGTCCAGTCGGCCGAGGGAGTCGCGCAGCTCCGCGAGGAACTTCTCTGTCTCTTCCAGGGCGTAGGCGATCAGCAGCTCTTCGATGTCCGCGTAGTAGTTGTAGACGGCGGTGCGGCCCACTCCGGCATGGCGCGCCACGTCCGTCATTGTCAGGCCGGGCAGGCCGTGGGAGAAGAGGAGTTCGCCGAAGGCGGTGAGGATACGGCGCTGCGTATCTGCGCGTTGCTCGGCATTGCTGGCCGCTGAAATCCGGGGCATACAGACACTTTACCGCTATGTGTCAGTAAACGGAGTGCCGGACCTGCCGCAACGGCTAGGCGGAGCAGCCGTCCGGGCCGCAGGCGTCCCCTTCACCGGAATTGACCAGCACCAGGGGATTGGCGTCCTGCCACGCCTGGTTCAGCGCGGCCGTGAACGTCCCGGTGGGCTGGGCGCCGGAGAGGCCGAACTTGCGGTCAATTACAAAGAACGGGACGCCGCTGATGCCCAGGGACCGCCCCTCCTCGAAATCGAAACGCACGTCATCGGCGTATTTGTCCGTGCTGAACAGCTCGTCCACCTCGCCTGCACCGATGCCGAGGTCCTTGCTGAGGGACGTCAGGTACTCGCGGCTGCCGATGTCCTTGCCGTGCTCGAAGTGGTCGCTGAGCAGGCGCTCCTTGGCAGCGTCCTGCTTGCCATGCGCGGCCGCGAGGTGGATCAGGCGGTGGGCTGTGAAACTGTTGGCTACCACCACAGAATCGAAACTGTAGTTCAGGCCCTCGTCCCTGCCCTGCTTCGCAACATGGTCGAACATCTGCGAGACCTGCTGCGGAGGCATGCCCTTGCGGGTGCTCAGGTACTCCAGTTCCGTGCCGTCATAGTGCTCCGGAAGGGGGGGGCCAGCTGGTAGCTGCGCCACTTCACCTCGACGGCATCCTTGTGGGGGAAGGAGGCCAGGGCAGCTTCGAAGCGGCGTTTGCCGATGTAGCACCACGGGCACGCGACGTCTGACCAGATCTCAATCTTCATGCTGGGCATAACCTGCCGGTCCCGGCTGCCATTCCGGGTGCACGGTGTTAGATACCCCACAGTAGGACTTGTGGCCGGATGGATCGTGGGCAATAGTCAGAGTTAGGTGAAGCAGACGCCGTAGAAAGCCAATACCAAGGGCCGTACAGGCCCGGATGCGGTTGTGCCCGGCCAGCTGGGGAGCCCGGCCTTTATTTCCCTGGAGGCCAGGAATGCGGATCGGACTAATAGCGGGACCATGGATTCCTGTTCCCCCACCAGCCTACGGAGGGACCGAGAGAGTGGTGGACACCCTGGCCCGGGGCTTCACTGCCGCCGGGCATGAGGTCCTGCTCGCCGCTCCCTCGGACAGCACCTGTCCGGTGCCGGTCATCGACGGCATGCGGCCCTCCACACCTGACGATATGGGCTTCACCCTCTCCGAGTTCAGCCACGTAATCAGGGCTTACCAGGGCCTGCAGGACGTGGACATCATCCACGACCACACTTTGGCCGGACCGCTGTACCTGCACAGGCCGGACCATATCCCGCTTGTCACCACCATCCATGGCCCGCTCACCATCCAGGCCACGGACATCTACCGGGCCATTGCTCGAAAGGGCGCCATCATTGCCATCTCCCGCGACCAGGCCTCGCATGCCCCCGAAGTGCCTGTCACCCGGGTCATCCACCACGGCATGGACATCCGGTCCGTGCCCGTAGGGACGGGCCGCGGGGGCTACCTGTGCTTCGTTGGCCGTTCCTGCCCGGACAAGGGATTGCTGGAGGCCATCATGATTGCCCGGCAGGCGGGCATCCCGCTGCGCATCGCCGTCAAGATGCGGGAGCCGGACGAGGTTGACTACTTCCGGGACGTCATCGAACCGATGCTTGGACCCAACGAGGATTTCGTCGGGGAAGTGGACAATGCAGCCAAGTACCGGCTGATGGGTGAAGCCATTGTGTTCCTGAACCCGATCCAGTGGTCCGAGCCGTTCGGGCTGGTGATGATCGAAGCACTGGCCACCGGGACGCCCGTGGTCGGCACGCTGATCGGTTCCGCCCCGGAGATCGTTGAGCACGGACGGACCGGCTGGCTGGGCAGCATGGAGCAGTTGGCCGGGTTTGTCGAAGCCGCCGCAGGGCTTAGCAGGGCCGACTGCCGGGCGGCCGTGCTGGAGCGGTTCAGCATGGAGCGGATGGTGGCGGACCACCTGCAGCTGTTCACGGAACTAATTGATGCGAGTACCCCGGCGGGGGTTCCGGATGCGCCGCGCGTGCACCAGAATCTTTAAGGGCAGTTGTGGCCGGATTTCCCGGCAGCATCCCATTCGTTTGAGGAGGGAGCCCTTCCATGACCGCATGGAACGCCGATACTGAGGCCGCCGCATCCGAATCCGGGTCGGTGACAGTGGTGGAAGGGTCCTCGTTTTGTATCTCGTCGGGCAGCGGGGACATCACGTCCGACGGCGGCACGAACGGAGCGTTCTTCCAGGACACCCGCATTATTTCGAGCTGGGTCCTGCGCATTAACGGCGCGCTCCGCGAACCGCTTGTGGCGCAACGGCCGCAACCGTTCCAAGCCACGTTCGTGGGACGGGCCAAATGGCCGGACGGCAGGTTTGACAGCCCGCTGGTAGTCCGCCAGGTCCGTCACATCGGCCCCGGCCTGCAGGACGACATCACGCTGGAAAACCACTCCGCGGAACCGGTGGACTGCGACATAGAGCTGCAGGTCGACGCGGACCAGGCTGACCTCTTCGACGTAAAAGGCAGCCGGACCCCGACCCCGGACAATGCCGTGCGGACGGTCCGCGACGGCCATCTGATGATCGAGCACGTCCGCAACGGCCAGCAGCGCGGCACCGCTGTCCGTGCACGCGGTGCCGAGGTCAGCACCGAGGGGCTTCGCTTCCGGACCACAATACCGGCCCGGGGCAAATGGGCCACCAGCATCATCGTGGTACCCCTGGTCAATGGCGAGGCTCCGCCCGAAGCCTTCACCGAAACCGGGCTTCCCCACCACCGGGAAGGGGTACGCCGGCACCGGGACTGGGAAGAAAACGTCCCCCTGATCACCGTGACGGACAGTAAACTGCAGGCCGTGCTGAACCGCAGCCAGAAGGATCTTGGCTCGCTGCGGATCTTTGATGTCCACCACCCGGAGCGTGCCGCCGTGGCAGCGGGTGCGCCGTGGTTCATGGCGCTCTTTGGCCGTGACTCGATCCTGTCCTCCTACATGTGTCTTATGGTTGATCCGAATCTTGCTGCCGGCACGCTGCAGACCCTGGCCGGACTCCAGGGCTCCACCGTCGATCCGGACTCGGAGGAGGAACCGGGCAGGATCCCGCACGAAGTCCGGCTGGGCGTGACGGCAGGGCTGTCATTGGGCGGCACCGCCTACTACGGCACGGCAGATGCCACCCCGCTCTTTGTCGCACTCATTGGGGAGGTGAGCCGGTGGGGGCTCTCCGGGGACATCATCGAATCGCTCCTGCCCCATGCCGACCGCGCCCTGGACTGGATTGAGCAGTACGGGGACCGGGACGGCGACGGGTTTGTCGAATATCTGCGGCCCAACGACCATGGGCTGGTCAACCAGGGTTGGAAGGACTCCTGGGACGGCATCAACTTCGCGGACGGAACCATGGCTGAGGCGCCCATTGCCCTGTGTGAGGTGCAGGCCTACGTCTATTCGGCCTACATCGGCCGTTCCCTGCTCGCCCGCTGGAGCGGTGACGGGGCACTGGAGCACCATTGGGCGGAGCGTGCGGCCGAGTTGAAGAAGGCCTTCAACGAAAAGTTCTGGTTGCCGGACAAGGGCTACTTTGCCGTCGCCCTCGACAAGGACAAGCGTCCTGTGGATGGGCTCACGTCCAACATTGGCCATTGCCTCTGGCTGGGCATCGTGGACGAGGATAAGGCGCCGTCGGTGGTGGAACACCTGATGTCGCCCCAGATGTTCACCGGCTGGGGCATCCGCACGCTCGCTTCTGACATGGGCGCCTATAACCCGGTGAGCTACCACAACGGCTCGGTCTGGCCGCATGACACGGCCCTGGTTGCCACCGGCCTGATGCGGTACGGATTCGTGGAGGAGGCCCGGCGGGTGGCAACCGGCCTCTTCGAGGCTGCCGAACATTTCGGCGGGCGGCTGCCGGAGCTGTTCTGCGGCTTCGACCGCGGCGAGTTCGCCGGTCCGGTCCCGTACCCCACAGCATGCTCACCCCAGGCCTGGGCAGCTGCGGCGCCGGTGCAGCTTGCCAGGATACTCCTGCGCTTCGACCCCGATTTCACCCGGAAAGTAGTGCACCTGGCGCCCATCCTTCCTGAGGACATCGGCGAGTTCCGGGCCGAGAACGTGCTGCTGGATGCGGCCCGGGTAACCATCACGGGCCGCGGGACCGAGGGCAACATCGACGGTCTTCCGCCGGGACTCAAGCTGCTCAGGGAGCCCCGCCCGCCCCTGGAATCCCTGCTGGCGGAGTTCGGCGAAGGGCGGGAGGCGGCCAAAGCCGGCAGCTAGCACCGCTCCATGGTGCCGGCGTCGGAGGAAATAGGGGGCTCGTCCAAGGCCAGCTCCAGGACGAAGTCGTGCTCCACGGTGGTGCCCAGCTGGAAGGACTTGGTGCCCACCTTCCGGAAACCGGACTTCTCATAGAAGCGGATGGCCCGGGCGTTCTGGCTGTTGACTCCGAGCCACACCCCGGCCCCGCCTGCATCTGCTGCTGCCCGGAGGCTGGCGTGCATCAGTTCGGCCGCAGCACCGAGGCCGTGGTGCTCCGGATGGACATAGCACTTGCTGAGCTCCACCGACGGCACCAACGTGAGTACCGATGCCACATCAGGGTCCGCCGCCGGGCGGTTCACCAGCAGGCTGTACCCGTTAAGCCGGTCGCCGGAGTCGAGGACCAGGATGGTGATGTCCGGGTCCGCGAGGTAGCGCTCGAAGTGCTGTTCGCTGAGGGTGTTGGCCAGGTGGGCGGCGATGTCCTCAGCCGACGACGACGGCGGGCAGGCGAGCGGAAAGGTGACGGCTGCCAGCGCGGCCAGCGCCCCGGCGTCGTCCGCTGTTGCTTTGCGGATGGTATGGCTCATGTGGTGACTCCCCGATCATGCGGGGATGGTACGGATGGGCGAGCCGGCCAGCCAGGCAGTCACGTCCTCGAAAGCGCCGCCGTAGAACTGCCGGTAACTCTCCTGGGTGACGTATCCAAGATGCGGGGAGAGCACGGTGTTTGGAGCGGCCAGCAGCGGATGCCCGGCCGGCAGTGGCTCCTGGTCGAACACATCCAGGGCTGCCCCCCGGATCCAGCCTTGGGTGAGAGCCCGGATCAGGGCGTCCTGGTTCACCAGGGGGCCCCTGGCCGTGTTGACCAGGATGCCTTCGGGGCCAAGCAGCCGCAGCTCCTCTTCACCCACGGTGTTTTCGGAACGTGCAGACAGCCGAAGGTGGAGCGTGGCGATGTCCGACACGCGGAACAGTTCTTCCTTCGGCACGAGCCGTGCCCCGGCGTCCGCGGCGGCCTCCGACGTCAGGTTTTGGCTCCAGGCCACCACGTCCATCCCGAACGCCTTCCCGTAACCGGCGATCCGGCGTCCGATTTTGCCAAGCCCCACGATGCCCAGGGTCTTGCCCGCCAACTCGAATCCCACCGTGGACTGCCACGTCCCGGCGCGCAGGGAGCTCTCTTCTGCGGGCAGGTGCCGCGCGACGGCCAGCAGCAGCGCCCACGTCAGCTCGGGGGCAGCGGTGGCGGAACCGGGTGTGCCGCAGACCGTCACGCCGTGCTCCGCGGCAGCGGCAACGTCAATGGAGGCGTTGGCCATCCCGGTGGTCACCAGCAGCTGGAGGGCCGGCAGTTTCTCGAATACTTCCCGGGGAAACGCAGTGCGCTCCCGCATGGCGATCACAATGCTGACGTCCGCAAGTGCCGAGACCAGTGCGTCCGGTGACGCAAAGGGTTCCCGGAACGTGGTTGTGGTGACGCCCTCCGCTTCCAGCGCCGACCAGTCCGCGAAGCCGTGGGCCACGCCCTGGTAATCGTCGAGGATGGCAAGGCGGTGCTGCATGGCGCTGTCCTTCGTCCCGGTGTTCCTGGCGTGAACTTCATCGTAAGGCAGTACATCATCCGGTTGCCCGCACCAACCCGCGATCACCCGCGATCAACCCGCGATCAATCGGCGTGATAGCAATGGGAGTAATGAAACTGCCGCCTATTCCGTTCTCCGCTGCATGAGCGGCCGGATCCTCTCCCGAATTCCCAACAGCTGGATCCTGCTGGCCTGCATTGGGCTGCTGGCGTTGAACCTCCGGGGCCCGTTCGTTGCGGTGGCCCCCGTGGTAGGCCTGATGCAGGCAGAGTTGGCCTTCTCACCGGTCATGCTTGGCCTGTTGACCAGCATCCCCGTACTCTGCTTTTCCCTCGCAGCGCCCCTGGCTTCCCTGGCGGCGAGGAGGTTCGGTGCCGAGTTGGCCGTGACCCTGACCATCCTCGGCGTGCTGGCTGGCGTGCTGGTCCGCTCGGCGGGTGGACCGGTTCTGGTGGTGGCTGGAACGGTGATGATTGGCCTTGCCATTACCGTGGGCAACATTGCGGCGCCCCTGATCATCCGCCGTGATTTCGCGACTGCCCGGCAGGGGACGGCGATGGGGATCTACACCGCCGCGCTGAACATCGGGTCATTCCTGACCTCCGTGGCCACCGCGCCGTTGGCGGGCCTCGCGGGGTGGAGGTTCGCGCTCGGCTCGGTCGCTGTCCTGGCCGTCGCCGCCATAATCGTCTGGACCCTTGCGGTGGGTCCGCGCAATGCGTTCCTGGCATCGCCGGAGGACGGCGGGGACACCAGGCTGCCATCGGTGACCGGTGCGGGCTGGACCACAGCCGGCCTGACGGCAGGCTTCGCCGGACAGGCCTTCTCCTACTACGGAGTCACGGCGTGGCTGCCCACCTACCTGCATGACGAGTTGGGCATGTCCCTCTCCGAGGCCGGCGCCGGGTCCTCAATTTTCCAGATCCTGGCCATCGTGGGTGCCTTGGGCGTGCCCTTCGCCGCCAAATTCATGGGTACGACGGCGGTGGCGGTCACCGTGGGGGCGTTGTGGACGGCCGTGCCGGCCGGCCTGCTGCTGGCGCCCCAGCTCTGGTGGCTGTGGTCCACCTTCGGCGGGGCCGCCCAGGGCGGCGGCATCACCATCATCTTCATCGCCATCATCAGGCTGGCCCGCGACCAGGCGTCGGCCGGGCGGATGTCCGCCACGGTCCAGGGGCTGGGATACGCCTTTGCCGCCGTGGCACCGCCACTGGTGGGTTTCGTGCACGATGCGTCAGGATCATGGACACCGGCGTTGCTGGTCATCCTGGTGTCGGTGCTGACCTTCTTCGTCAGCACCACCCTCTCCGTCCGGCGGGTGCCGAAGGGCCGCTGAGTCCTGGCCCGCCGTCGTACGTTCTTTCACCCAGCTTCCGTCGCTCTCTCAGATCCTGCAGCAAATGCCAGGACGCTCTCTCGCTTTCCAGAAGAAAGTGAGAGAGCGTCCTGGCTTTCCCCGCAATAAAGGAGAGAGCGTCCGGGGAGTGCAACAGGTGGTGCCTCCTGCCGTCGTCTCTTTGCTCAAGGGTGTTCCGTTGCCGGACCGGCTCCCCGGATTTCGGGGTGCCTGTTGCGGAGGGCGTGCCGGCCCGGCGGACGGAAGTCTGGACGGGTTGCCCGCTGGTTAGGCCGCTGCGAGTTCCTCGGCGGTTGCCTTCTCGCGGGCCTCCGTCAGGTACCGCGCGTAAGCGGGGAGGGTGAGGAAGGACGGGAAGTCCCGGGCGAGGGTGACTTCTTCGAAGATGTCCCGGGCGTCTTCGAAGCGGTCGCCGTCGAAGCGTTCCAGCCGGGCAAACTCCTCGTCCAGGAGCTCCTCCACCCAGTGGTGGTTGATGATTTCGCCGTGGTCGGTGATGGCACGGGCGTAGATCCACTGCCAGAGCTGGGAGCGGGAAATTTCGGCGGTGGCGGCGTCTTCCATGAGGTTGTGGATGGCTACTGCACCGTTGCCGCGGAGCCAGGATTCGATGTAGCGGATGCCTACTTCGATGTTGTTCCGGATGCCCTGTTCGGTGATGGTCCCGGTGGTCGCGGCCACGTTGATCAGGGCGCGGTCGTCCGGGGTGACGTCCTCACGGAGCCGGTCCAGCTGGTTCGGCTTCTCGCCCAGGATGGAGTCGAACACTTCCCGGCAGACGGGAACCAGGTCCGGGTGGGCCACCCAGGAGCCGTCGAATCCGTCGTTGGCCTCGCGGGTCTTGTCAGCACGGACCTTCTCCAGGGCGTTGGTGTTCGCTTCGGGGTCTTTGCGGTTGGGCACTGCGGCTGCCATGCCCCCAATAGCCATGGCACCCCGTTTGTGGCAGGCGCGGACGAGCTGTTCGGTGTAGGCGCGCATGAAGGGCTGGGTCATGGTCACCTGGGCGCGGTCCGGGAGGACGAAGCGGGGGCCTCGGGTGCGGAAGTTCTTGATGAGGGAGAAGATGTAGTCCCAGCGGCCGGCGTTCAGGCCGGCGGCGTGGTCACGCAGCTCGTAGAGGATCTCCTCCATTTCGAAGGCTGCGGTGATGGTTTCGATCAGGACCGTGGCGCGGATGGTGCCCTGGGGGATGCCGAGCAGGTCCTGGGCGAGGATGAAGATGTCGTTCCAGAGCCGGGCTTCGAGGTGGTTTTCGATCTTGGGCAGGTAGAAGTAGGGGCCCTTGCCTTGGGCGAGCAGGCGGCGGGCGTTGTGGAAGAAGAACAGGCCGAAGTCCACGATGCCGCCGGCGATCGGTTCGCCGTCGATCAGCATGTGCTTTTCCGGCAGGTGCCAGCCGCGGGGACGGACCACGATGGTGGGCAGTTCCCCGGCGGGACGGAGCTTGTATTCCTTGCCCTCCGGGCTGGTGTAGTCGATCCGGCGCTCCAGTGCGTCGGTGAGGTTCAGCTGGCCCTTGATGACGTTGCGCCAGGTGGGGGTGGAGGAGTCCTCCATGTCCGCGAGCCACACCTTCGCGCCGGAATTCAGGGCGTTGATGGTCATCTTCTTGTCCACCGGGCCGGTGATTTCCACGCGGCGGTCCTCCAGCCCGGGTGCCGGGGGAGCAACCCGCCAGGACGGGTCATTGCGGATGTCCTCGGTTTCCCGGAGGAAGCGTGGGTCCTGTCCGGCGGCAATCTCAGTACGCCTGGTCCGGCGGGCCTGCAGCAGTTCCTGGCGCCGCGCCGCCGTCGCCCGGTGCAGCCTGGCCACGAACTCCAGGGCATCCGGAGTAAGAACCTCGTTCTGCCGGCAAACCGGCTGCGCGGTCAGGGTTATCCCGTTGATGGTGAAACTGTCTGTGAAACTGTTCATTTCTGTCTCCTGGTGCAGGACCCAACTGGGTAGCAGTAAGTGTCGTTTTGAGCCTCCAAAACGACACTTAGTGCTACTTACTTGGGAAAGATTTAGTGGAATTGGCCCTCTTCGGTCGATCCGACCAGTGCGAGGGTGGAGGCGTTCGGGTTGAGCGCGGTGGCGATGTCGTCGAAGTAGCCGGTGCCGACTTCGCGCTGGTGCTTGGTTGCGGTGTAGCCGCGGGATTCGGAGGCGAATTCCTTTTCCTGGAGTTCGACGTAGGCGCTCATGCCGTCGCGGGCGTAGCCGTGGGCGAGGTCGAACATCGAGTAGTTCAGGGCGTGGAAGCCGGCCAGGGTGATGAACTGGAAGGTGAAGCCCATGGCGCCGAGTTCGCGCTGGAACTTGGCGATGGTGGCATCGTCCAGGTGCTTGCGCCAGTTGAACGACGGTGAGCAGTTGTAGGAGAGCATCTGGTTGGGGAACTCGGCCTTGACGGCTTCGGCGAACTTGCGGGCCAGCTCCAGGTCCGGGGTGCCGGTTTCCATCCAGATCAGGTCCGAGTAGGGGGCGTAGGCCTTGGCGCGGGCGATGCAGGGTTCGATGCCGTTGCGGACCTTGTAGAAGCCCTCAGCGGTGCGCTCACCGGTGATGAACTCCTGGTCCCGCTCGTCGACGTCGGAGGTGATGAGGGTTGCTGCTTCGGCGTCGGTGCGGGCAATGACCACGGATGGGGTCCCGGCGACGTCGGCTGCCAGGCGGGCGGCGTTCAGGGTCCGGACGTGCTGCTGGGTGGGGATCAGGACCTTGCCGCCCAGGTGGCCGCACTTCTTTTCCGAGGCGAGCTGGTCTTCCCAGTGAACACCGGAGGCGCCGGCCTGGATCATGGATTTCATGAGCTCGTAGGCGTTCAGCGGCCCGCCGAAGCCGGCCTCGGCGTCGGCGACGATCGGGACCAGCCAGTCCTCAACGGTCTGCACGCCCTCGGAGAATTCGATCTGGTCAGCGCGGAGGAGGGCGTTGTTGATCCGCCGCACCACGGTGGGCACGGAGTTGGCCGGGTAGAGGGACTGGTCCGGGTAGGTGTGGCCGGAGTTGTTGGCGTCCGCAGCAACCTGCCAGCCGGAGAGGTAGATCGCGCGAAGGCCGGCCTTGACCTGCTGCACGGCCTGGTTGCCCGTCAGGGCGCCCAAGGCGTTGGTGTACTTGCCTTCCTTGTGCTCCTGGGTGAGCTGCTTCCACAGCTTCTCTGCGCCGCGGCGGGCCAGGGTGTGTTCTTCGGAGACACGTCCCCGGAGACGGACGACGTCGGAGGCCTTGTAGTCCCGGGTCACACCTTCCCAGCGGGGGTTGGCGGCCCACTCAAGCTCCAGGGCGGCGGCCTGCTGTTCGGGCGTCTGCTGGGTGGGCTCAAATGCTGCAGTCATCGTTGATCTCCTTGATTGAGCTCCGGGGCGGTTTACGCCGGCAGGAACTGCTCCTTTGCAGTCCCCGCCGGCTGCCCCCGGTGCGGTGTTTCTTTCCGTGAACACCACTTTTCAGCACTTTCAAAGGGGTTTCTAGATGAAAAGGCTGGAAAGAAACGCACTTCTTCGCGTATTCTTCAAAAATGTCGCCTTCAAGCTGGAACAGGGAAGTTTCACAGCCGCCGTCGTCCACCCCGGCCGCCCAACTGGATGTCATCAGCCTCGGCCGCCGCGTGCGCCATCTGCGCAAACAGGCCGGCCTGACGCTGGAAGCCCTCAGCGCCGCCGTCGGGACAGCGCCCAGCCAGCTGAGCCTGATCGAGAACGGCAAGCGGGAACCCAAGCTTGGCCTGCTGCAGCACCTGGCCGCGGCCCTCAACGTCAGCATCGACCAGTTGCTCGGAGCAGAACCTCCCAGCCGCCGCGCCGCCCTGGAAATCGAGCTCGAACGCTACCAGCGCGGACCCCTCTACGAGTCCCTGAACCTGCCAAAAATCCGCATCAGCTCGCGGTTGCCGGTGGACGTCCTGGAGGCGCAGGTGGGCCTCCTGCATGAGCTCGAACGCAAGATGAACGAGCAGGTGGCCACGCCGGAGGAAGCCCGCCGCGCAAACGGCGAACTGCGCGCCATGATGCGGGAGCGTGGCAACTATTTTCCGGAATACGAGTCCGAGGCACAGAAGGTCCTCAAGGAGGTGGGGTACACCACCGGCCCGCTCAGCCAGCACGTCATCGCGGACATCGCCGCGCACCTGGGGTTTACCCTCCATCACGTGGGCGACCTGCCCCATTCCACTCGTTCCGTGACCGATTTGAAGAACCGCAGAATTTACCTGACCCAGAGCCAGCGGCAGGACCACGACCCACGGTCCGTCCTCCTGCAGGCCCTGGGCCATTACGTGCTCGGCCACGAAACGCCCCGCAACTATGGTGACTTCCTGGCCCAGCGCGTCGCCACGAACTATTTTGCAGCCGCGCTTCTCCTGCCGGAACAGGCAACCGTGGAATTTCTGCAAAAAGCCAAAGCCGCGAAGGAAATCGCCGTCGAGGACATCCGGGACGCTTTCGCCGTTTCCTACGAAACCGCGGCCCACCGCTTCACCAACCTGGCTACCAAGCATCTGGGCATCACCACCCATTTCCAGAAGACGCACCAGAGCGGCATCATCTACAAGGCCTACGAAAATGACGGCGTGGACTTTCCCCAGGACCACACGGGCGCCATAGAAGGGCAGCCGTCGTGCAAAGCATGGACGTCCCGGGCCGTATTCGACGTCCCGGACAAGTTCAGTGCCTACAGCCAGTACACCGACACGCCGTCCGGCACCTACTGGTGCACGGCCCGCACCGAACGGTCGGCGAGCGGTGAGTTTTCGCTCAGCATCGGGGTGCCGTACCAGCATGTGAAGTGGTTCCGCGGGCGCGAGACGACGGCCCGGGCCACCTCAAACTGCCCGGATCCCACCTGCTGCAAACGCCCGCCGGAAACGCTGACATCAGAATGGGCAGGCAACGCCTGGCCCTCGGCGCGGGCCCACTCCCACCTCCTGGCCGCGATGCCGCCGGGGGCCTTCCCCGGCGTGGACGAGACCGAGGTGTACAGCTTCCTGCAGGCGCACTCAGGGAGCTGAAGCACGCTCTCTCACGTCTTGCCCCTTTTCCCGAAACCCTCTCCCGCATTTTGCAGAAGTTCCCGCGCCGTTCTCTCAATCTGTGCGATAGGGCTTTGCGTTATTCCGCGGAAGGTGAGAGAGGGTTTCGGTTTATTCCGCGGAAGGTGAGAGAGGGTTTCGGTTTTGCACGGCCCTCCGCCACGCCGCGCCCATTTCAGGGCTACGGGTGCCGAGGGACGCGCACCACAGGCGGGGCGGTTACGGACGATGTTGCATTCGCGGAAACGGAAGTCATGCACCCGTCCTGCCAGCCGCCGGCGGGCGATTTCCTTGTGTTGCCGTACAGCGGAAAGGGATCGGGGGTGTTCAGGGCCACAAGCGCCGTTGTTTTCGCCGGAGCCGCTTACGCTGTTCCCTTGGCGATCTGAAGCAGTGCCCTGCCCAGTTCAGGCTGGCTGTAGACGAACCCGGTATCCAGCAGCTTTTGGGGCTGGACCCACCGGCTCTTGAGCACCAGCTCTGTTTCGGTGCGGATCAGGACTGCCCCTGCACGAAGCAGCCAGGCAGGGGTGGGAACACCGAAGCGTGCCCCGTAAGCGCGTCGCACCAGCCGCATCAGCTCGCGGTTACTCACCACATCGGGCGATGCCACGTTGACGGGCCCGGTGATGTCCGTCCGTGCATGCAGGAACCGGGCGCACCGGTACAGGTCCTCCACGTGCACCCAGCTGAACTTCTGCGTACCCTTGCCCATGGACCCGCCAAGCCCGAGCCGCGCGAGGTTGGCGAAGGGCCGCAGCGCGCCTCCTCCCCGGCCCAGCACAATGGCTATCCGGAGCGGAACCTTACGTGTCTTTGGCGTGACGGCAGCCTCCAGCTCCGCCTCCCAGGCGCGGGCTACCTCTACCGAAAATCCAGTCCCCAATTCACCGTCAGTCTCTGTTTGCGGGGAGTCCCGGGCGTCCCGGTAGATCGTGCCTGTGCTGGCGTTCAACCAGGTCGACGGCGGTTGCGGGCATTGCGCGATGGCCCGGCCGAGTGCCGCCGTTGTGGAGACCCTGGACCCAAGGATGGCCGCCTTGTTCCGCGCGCTGTAGCGGCAGGACACGGACCGTCCGGCAAGGTTGATGGCAAGGTCGCTGCCGTTGAGCACCTGGATGATGGCGGCGTCGTCGTCCCATGATGCCGACGTTGTCCCGGTGGCACCTTTGCTCCCGGTGGTGGGCGCCCGGCCGATGGTGTGGACAGTCCAGCCGTCCTGCTCAAAGCGGGTGCGGAGGTACTTGCCGATGAACCCGGAAGCCCCGGCGAGCACGACTGTCTTGGACCTGGCCATTCTTCTCCTGCGGTGGTTTGTTGCTGTCCGGGGGCTATGCACGGATACTCCGGCTGAGCCTGAGGATATCGTCCAGGGCCTTGCCGGCTCCCGGGACGCGCGCCAGCGAGAGCACTTTGGCAATCAGCGGAACAGCCCCGTCCACAAGCTTCCTGGTGCGCTGCTGCCCCTCGGAGGTGTCGTAGACCCAGAACAGCGTCACGCCCATGTAGCCGAGCCACAAAAGTTCGGGAAGTTCGCCGCGGAGTCTTTTTGGTGCCTGCGGCCGCGCGCCATCCACCGCCGACCGGAAGATGTTGAGGGAAGCTTCCCGGGCCGGTGCGGAACGCGCAGCGAAGGGGTTCACCGGGGACGTGGGGCGGATGGCCGTGGTGAGGAAGTCGGCCCCGAAGCGATGGTACGGCGCCATGGCATCCAGGCCGGCGTGGAGGGTAGCGCGGAGCCTGCTGGTGAGATCGGTGGCACTTTCCAGGGCGGCCCTTGCCCTTGCCGCATGCTCTTCCTGGACCTGCAGGTACAGTTCCTGGACCAGATCGTCCTTGGAAGCGAAATAGTAGTAGGCGTTACCCACTGAGATGCCCGCCTCGGCAGCGATAGCGCGCATGGTGGTCTTTGCGAAGCCCACCTCGCGGAACATCCTCAGCGCCACATCTGCCACACGTTGCCGTGTCTGCTCGCCTTTTGCCGCCATGGTTCCCTTTTTTGAACGTGTTCAAAAAGTATTCCACACATTTCAACATGTTCAGTTTCTGTTGTTGCCTGCAATGATGCTGCCCGTCGTGCTGCGGACCCTGCCGCTGGTGGGAGAATGGTCCGACAGTGCTAATACAGCCGGTCTCCTGCACAGCTCCGGGACCGCGCGAACCACTTTGAACGGACTCCTTCATGTCATCTTCCTCAGGCCGGAACGCCCTGCCCGAAACCAGCCCCACCGGAACCGCTGCCAGGTTTGCCTCCATCGGGTCCCCGTACTTCGGCATCATGCTGGCGGTCATGGCGGTGGTTCTGATCCTGTCCAACATCGGGGCGTCCAAGGGCGTGGTCCTGGGGCCCATCGTTACGGACGGCGGCTTCTTCCTCTTTCCGCTGGCGTACATCCTTGGTGACGTGATCAGCGAGGTGTACGGCTTCAAAGTGGCGCGCAAGGCCATCCTGACCACGTTCGCGCTGTCGGTCTTCGCCTCTCTCTGCTACTGGGTGATCATTGCCCTCCCGGGCTTCGATGATGAATTCGGGACATCCAAACAGGCAGCCCTTGAGGGGGCCCTGGGCCCGGTGCCGCAGATCGTGCTGGCCTCGCTCCTGGCATTCCTGGCCGGGCAGACCATCAACTCGTGGATCCTGGTGAGGATGAAGGCCCGTTCCGGGGAAAGGTCCCTGTGGGCCCGCTTGATGGGGTCCACGGGTGCCGGCGAGTTCGTGGATACGCTGATCTTCTGCAGCATCGCCGCGTCCGTCATCGGCATTACGGATTTCGGAACCTTCGTGAACTACGTGGTGGTTGGCTTTGTGTACAAGACCCTGGTGGAGTTCATCCTGGTCCCGGTGACGTCCCTGGTGATCGGCTGGATCAAGAAGCGGGAGCCGAGCTACGGCACGGCGACCAGCTAGTTGTACCCGTTTCGACGGTTCCCTACGAAGACGACGTCCCGCGACGCCGTGTGGGCAGGGAACCGTCGAAATGGAGACTGGTGCGATCACCACTGGGCACCCCGGTTCGGAGCCCGAAGCACCCGGTACTTGAATTCGGCCTCGTCAAACAGGTCTTTCCATTCCAGGCGGATAAAGGTCCAGCCATCCTCCGTGAGTGCTTTTCGCGCCGGCGTTCCTCAAACAGGACCTCGTTGGTGGGGTGGTAGTCGAAATACTTGGACCTGCCGTCATATTCAAGGGCCACCTTGCGCTTCGGCCACGCGAAGTCCAACCGGTGGCGGCCGATTTGAGTGCGAACCTCGAATTGCGGAACGGGAAGCTCAAGTTTGAACCTTACAAGTAGCTCCCTGGTCAGGGTTTCGCCGGGGGATTCCGCCAGGGGATCCGCAGCAGACAGGACACGGCGCAGGGTTCTGGCTCCGCGCCGGCCGTCGAGGGCTGCAGCCCTGTGCTCCAGGAAATCCCGGTCCGCGCCCAGGCGAAGTGAATGGTCCATGAGTATGAGCGATTGCCGGTAGGGCAGCAGGAGGCAGCTGTCCACTACGGTCCGCTCCAGGCTGGTGGTCCGCAGCCCGCCGACAACTGCTGTGTCATATTCATCCACTCCGGCGGTACGGCAAACAACTTCGCATGCATGACGGTCGTTCGAGGCCCGCACCGGTTGGCTCACGTGGATGCGGCTGTCCACGTTCCAGAGATACACCCCGTGGAGCCGCGCTGCGGAGGTGTGGCTGTAGACGAAGCTGCCGGTCGTCGTCGTGCGTGTTGCGTGGGCGTGGGCCGTCAGGGCGCGCTGGCCGATCCCCGGCAAGACTGGCGGGTGCGCCAAAGGTTTCCGGTCGCAGGGAGGAGCTCTGTAGCCATTGAACAAGCCTCGGCGCCTGGCTGGCAGCCCTCAAGGTGCCGACGTCGGTATGTGCATAATCTGAGTTCGCGGGAGCGCATGCGGGATCGCTGTATAACTCCGGCGATTCCGAAGGCTTCCCGCGAACTCGGCGGATCAGGAGTAGTACTGCCCCAAGGTCTCGGCCTTGAAGTCGAAGAACGTGCCGGACTCGATGGCCAGGCGCGCGTCGTCCACCATCTTCACTACGAACCGCTCGTTGTGGATGGAGATCAAGGTGGCGGACAGCATCTCCTTGGCCTTGAACAGGTGGTGGATGTAGGCGCGTGAGTAATGCGTGCATGTGTAGCAGTCGCATCCCTCCTGCAGGGGCCCGAAGTCGCGCTTGTACTTGGCACCGGACAGGTTGAACCGCCCGAAAGGCGTGTAGAACGCCGAGTTGCGGGCCACCCGGGTGGGGGAGACGCAGTCGAAGGTGTCGGCGCCGTTTTCGATGGCGGTGAAGATGTCGTCCGGCTCGGAAATGCCCAGCAGGTGGCGGGGCTTGTCCTCCGGCAGTTCCTCATTGCACCAGCGGACAATCGTGCCGAGGTTCTCCTTCTCCAGCGCGCCGCCGATGCCGAAGCCGTCAAAAGGCATGGCCCCCAGGTCGCGGCAGGCTTTCCGGCGCAGGTCCTCGTACTGGGCCCCCTGGATCACGCCGAACAGGGCCTGGTACGGCTTTCCCACCCTGGCGGAGGTCAGCCGGAAATGCTCCTCGATGCAGCGCAGCGCCCACAGCCGGGTCCGTTCCAGGGACTCCTCCTGGTAGCCGCGGGAGTTCTGCAGCGTGGTCAGCTCATCGAAGGCGAACATAATGTCCGCGCCGATCCGGTGCTGGACCTGCATGGAGATCTCAGGGGAGAACCGGTGTTTGTCACCGTTGAGGTGGCTCTTGAACCAGACGCCGTCGTCATCGATGTGGGCCAGGCGCTCCTTGCCCGGCGCCACGGCGTCGTCGGGCCCGGAGGCGTCAACGGACTTCATGTCGATGACTTTCTTGAAGCCCGAGCCCAGGCTCATCACCTGGAACCCGCCCGAGTCCGTAAAAGTGGGTCCGGACCAGTTCATGAAGGCCCCCAGCCCGCCGGCCTCATCCAGGACGTCAGCTCCGGGCTGCAGGTACAGGTGGTAGGCGTTGGCCAGCAGAGCCTGCGCGCCCAGGTCCGCCACGGATTCGGGCAGCACGGCTTTGACCGTGGCTTTGGTCCCGACGGCGATGAACGCCGGGGTGCGGATCTGACCGTGCGGGGTGGTGATGGTCCCCGTGCGGCCCAGGAAGTAGCCGCCGTTCCCGGCCACCTGCCCGGCAGACGGCGGGCAGGACTCAGCCAGGCGGGTGCTCACTTTGAAGGAGAACTGGGACTGGTCAGCGCCGGAAGCAGGGTCAGCAGGCAAAGCGGAGGCAGGGTTGGCTGGCACCGTACCAGTGTGCCAGCAATCAGCGCGGCGCCAGGAAACGAACCAGGCCCGTCAGCTGACCGGTTCCGACGTGGGGTAGTTCTCAGACCGCCAGGAGTCCCAGGATGTGCGGATCGCATCAAGCCTGGCGGCGCCCAGGTCATAGGTGGAGGCGATGATCAGGGAGCCCTCACCCTCCTCTCGCACGTCCTTGATGGCAGGATGATCGGCCACCACCAGGAGCCCCTCGCCGTGCTCTGCGTAGCTGTGCACCGTGAGCCCCACCTGGTGGCTGGTCCGGTACCAGACCTTGCCGGAGATTTCCTCGCCGGTGCCCAGGGTCAGCTGATAAGGCTCCCCGGGTGCAGGGAGGTCAGACATTCCGAGCTTCTCAATCGCCGAGCCCGGCCCGGGAAGCTGCAGGAAGAGGGTGTGGCGTTTACCGTGCGGGTGGCGTTCCAGCGCGAAGCGGAGCTGCTGCAGGAACGTCAGCCAGCCCTGGGTGATGTCCTCATCCCAGGCGGCCCACTCCGAGTTGTGGTCCAGGGCCCCCCGCGTCACGCTGACCCGGGTTCCATTGGCTACGGGATGGAGCTCGAAGGTGTCTCCGCCATGGACGGTCAGGCTGGTGTGGTCCGGGGATTCCTCCACGTCGCCGGAGAAGTAGATCTCCTTGATTTCGGCGTCCAGGTCCTCGGCCTGCCAGCCATGCCATTGGGCGACTTTGGACGGTTCACGCAGCATGGTCCAGACCTGCGGCGCGTCGGCGTTGATCACTACGCTGAGATTGTTCGTCATAGCCCCGAATGTACAGCCCAAGGCAGGGCGCCGGGTAGGGGTTATTTGTTCAGGAACGGACGGCCTCAAGCTCGTTGCTGATGCGCCGCTGCAGTTCGCTCATGCCGATGGTTTCGGACCCGCCGTGCGCCCGCAGGAACAGCAGGGATTCCAGCCGCAGCAGGCGCCATTCCCGCTCGGCGTCGTGGTTGGAGTTGTCGATGGCGCGGAAAATTTCCTTGTCGTACAGGTTGGGCTCGTTGAGTGAGCGCTGCCGGACCTTGGCTGCCATCCGGGCCTTGAAAGGGTCCGTTTCCTGGTTCTCGGGGGTCCGGATCAGCTTTTCGTACACCGCTGCCCGCTCATTCTGGCCGTCCTGCCGGCAGATGTAGCTGGCCAGCGCCAGGGAGGCCTCCACGGACGTCCAGCGGCCGGGGTTTCCGTCGTAGGGGAGGACGGTGAGGAGGTCCGCGACAGACAGCGAGGTTTCAGCGTCCTTGAGTGCGATGAACAGTTCGTGTGCGAGGTCGCTGAGGTCCTTGAGGCAGCTTCCGGACTTGAAGTTGACGCCCTTTGCCAGCCGGTCGGTCAGCAGCAGGACACCCACCGCATCCGGATGCGCCTCCGCGGCGGCTTCCACCACGGCTTCCGGGGTACCCTTCGGGGCCGGGATCAGGGCAAGTTCCTCTTCGCTGGGGCCGTTGGCGGCCGGCGGGACGGGAGGAAGGGGAGGCACGACGACGGCGGGCCCACCCGCTGCCGGCGCCGGCGTTTCGCCGGGCTGCTCCCGCGCTGGTTCCGTCAACTGCCCGGCGCCCGGGGACTGGACTGCCTCCGGGGACTGCGCCACCCCCAGCGGCTGGGCAGGTGCCAGCGGAAGGTGCGCGACGTCGTCGGGCGTTCCCTCAACAACTGTCACTGTGCTGCCGACGGCGATGCGCAGTGTTCCGCCGCCGGAAAGGCTGGCGAGCACCAGGGCGGGGGCACCGAAATCGTCCCGTTCAAGCTCCACCTGGTGGACCTCGGCCATCCGTTCACCATCCGGCAGGAGGATGAGGCTTCCGGTGGTCAGGGATCCAGCCTGCTGTTCACGATGGTGCCTGGCGGCTGGTGTTTCGGTCATGGGAGTCCTTAAGTTCTCTTGCGGTCCGCCCTACAGTCTACAAAGGCAGGCACCTGAAATCGGGGACCCCCAGGTTCCCGCGAGGGTGTCAGGAGCCTACGCCGGCGAAGGCCAGCGCCTGGCGGATCAGCCCGCCGCGGCCGCCGGCGAACTCCATCTGGACGCCGGGGCTGAGGACTTCCTCGGGGGTCATCCAGGTCAGTTCCAGGGCGTCCTGGCGGGGCTCGCACTCACCCGTCACCGGGATGACATAGGCCAGGGACACGGCGTGTTGCCGCTCGTCCGTGAAGCCGGTCTGGGACGGTGCCGGGAAGTATTCGGCCACGGTGAAGGGCACCGGGCTGATGGGCAGCTGGGGGAACGCCAGCGGCCCCAGGTCCTTTTCCATGTGCCGCAGCAGGGCCGCCCTGATGGTTTCACGGTAGATGACGCGGCCGGACACCAGGGACCGGATCATGGTCCCGTCCTCGTCGGCCTGCAGCAGGGTGCCCACTTCGTTCACGTACCCCAGGGGGTCCAGCCTGACCGGCACTGCTTCCACGTACACCATGGGCAGCCGCCCGCGCGCCTCAAAGAGGTCTTCTTCGGAGAGCCAGCCGGGATTCGGGTCAGGTGTGCGCACGTTCATGGTTAAGTTCTACCCCATGGGACGGTGCTGCGAGATCCAGACGGTCGCGGGCACGGAGGGCGCGTCGGCCCCGGCTGCGTCCGGGTTGGCAACGTGAAGGGTGCTTCCGAAGGCTTCCTCGGTGAGGCTGACGTCGAACCCGGCTGAGGCGAGGCGGCTCCGCAGCGGTTCCAGCCCGCCGTCGTACTCGAAGCCCAGGCCGGACCGCGGCGGCCCGGACGCGGGCCGCACCAGGAGGACCCCGCCGTTCTTCGCGGTGAAGTCCGCGGTTTCGTCGTTGTCAGGCACCGGCCGCGGCCTGGCCCCGATGTGGCGCAGGGTGCGGGCGGCAGCGTCGGGATCCGGCGTGAACCAGACCCCGACGACGGCCAGGGCCTGGTCGGCGTCGGCGCACTGGGCGCCGTGGGCGGCTTTGTCCGCCAAAAAGCTGAACCCGTCAGGTGCGGTGATCCTGCATGCTTCGCCGTGGTCCGCGGTGACCAGTTCGGCGGTAACCAGGTCCGCGGGCGTGGCCGCGTCGTCCCCGGCGGCGAGGTTGGTGCGGCGGGCGAATTCAGCCAGGTCGCCAACCTCCACGGCCAATGCCGTGGTCCCGTCCTCTGCAGCCCCTTCCGGAACGGCGTGGAGGGCCAGCCGGCCTGCCGCGGAGTCGAAGACGCGCCACCCGCCGTCGCCCTCGGTCAGGATCAGGCCCAGGGCCGCGAGGAGCCGCTGCCAGGAGTCGATCCTGGACGTGAAATGCAGGGGACGGACGCGGAGCATGGGTGTCCTTTGTGTCGGCAAGGGGACGTTATGGCCATCATGCCACGGAGACCGGGCTTCAGGACATGCCCTTGCACTTCAGGGGCAGAATAGGCTCATGGGCATTGAACTCGAGGAACTGCTGGTGCCCGATGCTGCCGCCTGGCGCTCCTGGCTGGAGGCGAACCACAGCACCAGCCCCGGAGTATGGCTGGTCCTGCACAAGAAGGGCGGGCAGGTCACCGAACTTGATTACGCGGCAGCCCTCGACGAAGCCCTCTGCTTCGGTTGGATTGACGGCCAGGCGCGGCGCCGGGATGACGGGAGTTCCTACCAGCGGATGACGCCCCGGGGACCCCGCAGCATCTGGTCGGCCAGGAACGTTACCTACGTGGCGCGGCTGGAGGAAGCGGGAAAAATGGCCGACGCCGGCCGGGCAGCCGTCGAGGCCGCCAAGGCTGACGGACGGTGGGACGCCGCCTATGCCGGGCAGGCGACGGCGGAAGTGCCGGCCGATCTTGCCGCCGCCATTGCTGCGGTTCCGGCAGCCCAGGCGATGTTCGATGTCCTCACCAGGACCAACCGTTACGCCTTGATCTTCCGGACCAACTCGGCCAGGCAGGCCGCCACCCGGGAGCGCAGGATCGCCGGTTTTGTGGAGATGCTGGCACGCGGGGAGACTCCTTATCCCCAGAAAAGGCGTCCGGGGGATGCGTCCTGACCGCGCGCGCGGACGGTAAACAGGCAAAATTGGGTTCCGCCCGTCCAACCGGTAAAGTAGACGGTTCACTTGCGCTGGTGCCGTTCCCCGATCCGGGGGACGGCACTTGTGCGTTCAGCGACGGATTGAAACCATGCCTCGAAATATCCTCGGAAACGTACTCCCCGCACTCAAACGCTTCGCCCCTGGCCGGCACCACCTGCTGTGGGCCGTGGCTGTGGCGGCGGTCCTGGTCCTGGCCGTCTCCCTGGTGGTCACCGGGAACGCACGGCCCGGCGCAGCCACTGCCGCCGGGCGGGTGCTGGATGAGGTGGCGGCGGCCCAAACCGCAGCCAAGGACCGGAGCGGCGGTTATGCCTCGCTCTGGATCAAGGGCAACGATGCCACCCTGGTTGAACGCGGCGGAAACATCCGGGCCGACGGGGCGGAGGACGTCCGCAGCATCGAATGCGGCACCGGCTGGCTGGCCGGGGTGCGGGCTGACGGCAAGGTCTACCTTCGAAGCAACGTTGCCGGCGCTGTGGAGGAGGACCACGCAAAAGTACAGCTTCCGGACTGCATCAGCCCGGAGGCCCGGGACGCCCTGCTCGCCGATCTGGGCAGCCAAAAGACGTGGCCGGAACCGGATGCGGCGCGGCTGGACGTACCGGCAGAGGACCCGGGGTTCCGCCCCGCCTACCACCTCACCCCGGACCAGCGCTGGATGAATGATCCCCAGCGGCCGTTTTTCCTGGACGGGCTGTGGCACTACTACTACCTCTACAACGTGGACTACCCCGAGGGGAACGGCACCGAATGGTTCCACGCCACGAGCACCGACCTGGTGCACTGGAAGAACGAGGGCGTTGCCATTGAGAAGTTCCGCAACGGACTGGGTGACATCGAGACCGGCTCCGCGGTGGTGGACACGGAAGGAACAGCGGGTTTCGGCAGGGGTGCCGTGATCGCGGTCCTCACCCAGCAGCACGAGGGCGTCCAGCGCCAGTCCCTGTTCTATTCCACGGACAACGGCTACAGCTTCCAGAACTACGAACAGAACCCGGTGATGGACAATCCGGGCGCCGAGCACTGGCGTGATCCCCGGATCGTGCGGGACGAGTCCGGCAACCAGTGGCTGATGCTGCTCGCCGAGGGCCACAAGATCGGTTTCTACACCTCTCCGGACCTCAAGCAGTGGACCTACGTCTCGGCTTTCGGACGGGACGGACTGGGCATCCTTGAGTGCCCCGACTTCTTCCAGATGGACGTGGACGGCGATCCCGCCAAACGCACCTGGGTCCTGGCGGCCAGCGCCAACGGCTCGGAGGAGGGACGCACCACCGGCCTGGCGTACTGGACCGGCAGCTGGGACGGCAAGGGCTTCACGCCCGAGGGCAGCCACCAGTGGCTCGACGCCGGCTCCGACTTTTACGCGGCCGTCACCTGGGATGATCCGCGCCTGACGGACGGGCAGCGGAAGGCTTCCCGGCACGCCATCGGCTGGATGAACAACTGGGCCTACGCCCGGCAACTTCCCACCGAAGGCTGGTTCGGTGCAGCCTCGGTGGTGCGGGACATCAGGTTGTCGTCCGACGGCGGCCGGCCGGCCCTCGTGTCCACGCCGACGCCCGCGCTGCAAGCACTGGAGGGGGAGCCGGCCCCGGTGCCCGGCGGTCCATTGGATGGCCTGCCCGCACTGCCGGTGCCGGAGAGCGGTGCGTTCAAGGCCGACATCGAGCTGGAAAAGCCGGCCTCAGGAACAGGGGAAGCCAGGATGCTCCTGCAAAGCGGAGGCAGGACCTACGCCACAGTGGGCTACGACTTCGAAGCCGGCAAGGCGTTCATCGTCCGGGACGGCGATGCTGTTGCCGCGGAACCGGAGCGGGCGGCCGGAGAAGGTAAGCGCACCGGGCCAGACGAGTACCGGCAGCTGCGCGCCGTTGACGCCGCGTCCGGCGGCGACACCGTGCGCCTCACGGTCTATGTTGACCGGTCCTCCGTCGAGGTGTTCGTGGACGGCGGCCGCCGGACGCTGACCTCGCTCGTGTTCCCGCCGGAGGGCAGGAAGGAAGCACGGTTGGCGGCCGGGAGAGGCCCGGTATCGCTCACGGCCGGCACCGTCACGCCCCTCGCGGCGATCCGGTAGGGAGCGGGCCGGAGGGGCCGGAGTTCATAACCGCAGCCGCCTCAAGCGTCATCCATGCCTGCAGTTGGGTGGACAGCTCGACGGCGGTGCCCGGCGGATACGTCTCCTGCGCCGGGTGCCCGGCGTTATGGGAAAAAATGCTTTTGCCCCGCTGGTTTTCCGGTGCCTCCCCGGCGTCCAGGACGCGCCTTCCAGCCCAGAAGGCCTGGGCGGTATCCGTGACCAGCCGCGCGGCGGTGGTGCGGGTTCCTTCGGGAAGCCGGGGATCTGCTGCCGTGAGCGCAAGGTAGCGGCAGAGGATGCCGGTGAACAGGCCGCCGTCGCCCGTCCCGTCACAGCGCAGCACGGTGCCACCGGAAGCGGTACCCGCGTTGCCGCCATGGGCCCTCCTGGCCAAGGCGGGCACGGTCAGCAGCCGGTTCACCCCATCCACCACCTCGGCCACCCGGGCAAGGTTCGCGTCCCCACCAAGCTCCAAAAGAGCGCCCAGTACCGGACCCTGGTTGTAGGTGTACACCGCCCGGTCCACCTGGACCTCCCCGGCGGCATTCAGCCGTACGCCGTCCAGGTAGAGGCCCTGGGCGGGATCGAAGAGGGTCCTGTCCAGCCAATCGACTAGTGCTTGTGCCTTTGCCTGCTGGCCGCTGCGGGCATAGAAGAGTGCCACGGGAGCCGTTGCAGGGGTGTTCTTAAAATCCCGTTTCCTGCTCCAAAAGACGCCGCCACCCATGTGGTCCGTGCTGGCCGCATCGAACTGGAGCGCGAGCGTTTTGCGGACGGCGGCATTGCGCCGGCGTCCCGGTTGCCCCGTTTCCAAAGCCAACGCGTCCAGGCGGAGGGTTGCCAGGGCAAGCCAGGCCATGTCGTCGTAGTAGTTGTTGACGTAGGTGCCTGCGTTGCGCAGCCTGATCCCCGTCAACAGCCGGGAGGCGAGCCTGCCGGCGCCGGGCTTTTGGGGCCGGAAAAGAGGCCCGCTGAATCGTGCCGCGGTCGTTGCCTCCGTTGCCGGTTCCTGCCCGCCACGTTGACGCCTCCCTGTATCCACCAGGCAGTCGACGTAGTGGGCCTGCCACCAGTAGTGCCACGGAACCTGCAGGGCCGCGAGTGAACCCAGCCGCTGCAGCGCCGCCTGCCATTTCAGTGTCGGCTGCCGGGGGTTCCAGGTCACGGCGGCCAGGTGGGTGCCAGGCACGAACAGCAGCTTCCGTCCGAAGAGTGCGGTCACTGATTGTGCGGCGTGGTTGGCACGGTCCTGCCAGACCGGATCAGGGGCGTGGCTGGAGGTCATGGTTTCCACCCTAGCGGGGTGCCCCGGCCTCCCCGGAAGCGGCGGATAGTGCGGGCGGAGTGCATTTCAGTTAACATTCACTAACTGTTACTCCGTGGTCCTGCCGCGGGGACGGGGGCCACATCAAGGAGGATGGATGGACATCACTGGCAGTGTCGCGCTTATCACCGGGGGTGCGTCCGGACTGGGGGCCGCGACCGCCCGGACCCTGTTCGACGCCGGCGCGTCCGTAGTGCTCCTGGACCTTCCGCAATCCGCCGGGTCAGCCCTCGCGGAGGAGTTCAACCGCTCAGCGGACGGAAGGACGGCCGTCTTTGCCCCGGCCGACGTGACCAATGAGGATCAGGTGCAGGCCGCCGTCGACACCGCCTCCGGATTGGGGCCGCTGCGGATCGTGGTGAACTGCGCGGGAATCGCCACCCCCGGAAAGGTGCTGGGGCGTGAGGGAGTGCTGCCCCTCGAGGCATTCAACCGGGTGGTCCAGGTCAATCTCCTGGGAACCTTCAACGTGCTGCGCCTGGCGGCCGCGGCCATGGTGGCCACAGAGCCGGCCATCACTGACCTGGGCGGGCCCGAGCGGGGCGTCATCATCAACACCGCCTCCGTGGCCGCGTTCGAGGGGCAGATCGGGCAGCCGGCCTATGCGGCGTCCAAGGGCGCCGTGGCGGCCATGACCCTGCCCCTTGCCCGGGAGCTGGCCCGCTCGCTGGTCCGGGTGGTCACCATCGCGCCCGGAATCTTCGAAACGCCAATGATGGCGGGCCTGCCCCGGGACGCGCAGGAATCCCTGGGTGCACAGGTGCCGCACCCGTCGCGGCTGGGGAAACCGCAGGAATACGCCAGGCTGGTGGCGCACATTGTGGACAACGCCATGCTGAACGGTGTAACCATCCGCTTGGACGGCGCCATCCGGATGGGGCCGAAATGAGCGCCGCCGGAAGCAAACTGCCGGACCTGCCCGCGGCCGATTTCTTCGCCTACGAATCCCTGCTCAGCCAGCCGGAACGGGACAAGCTTGCCGAACTGCGGGCCTTCCTGGCGGCCGAAATCGCTCCGTATGCGGGGGAGTGGTGGAACAAGGCCGAGTTCCCCGCCCAGATCCTGCCGAAACTGGCCGCCCTGGAACTGAGCACCCCGGCGCAGCGCGGCTACAGCCACCTGTTCGCCGGCCTGGTGATCGCCGAGATGACTCGCGTGGACACTTCCATTGCCACGTTCTTCCTGGTCCACCACGACCTCTTCGTGGAGTCCCTCTACGCCTTCGGCACGCCGGAACAGCAGCAGCGGCTGCTGGCGGACGCCGCCAACCTGCGGATCACCGGCGCCTTCGCCCTCACCGAGCCGAACCACGGCTCGGACGTGGCCGGCGGGATGGAAACGAGAGCCAGGAGGATCTCCTCCGCGACAGGCCGGCCCGACGGCGGCGGGGACGCCTGGGTGCTGAACGGCGCCAAGCGGTGGATCGGCAACGGGACGTTCTGCGACTACATGCTGGTGTGGGCCCGGGACGAGGCTGACGGATCGGTCCGCGGCTTCATTGTGGACGCCACGCTGCCGGGCGTCAGCCGCAGCCGGATCGAGAACAAGATTGCCCTGCGGACAGTACAGAACGCTGACATAGTGTTCGAGGACGTCAGGGTGGCGGAAACAGACCGCTTTGCCGCAATCAGCAGCTTCGAGGACACCAAAGAACTCCTGCGTGGCTCCCGGATCATGGTGGCATGGCAGACGGTGGGCCAGCAGCTGGCGGCGTTCGACGTCGCCCGGCAGTACGCCGTCGAACGGCACCAGTTCGGCCGCCCGCTGGCCCAGTTCCAGCTGATCCAGCAGCAGCTGGTGACCATGCTTGGCAACGCTGTGGCGAGCATGGGAATGATGGCTGGACTTGCCCGGCTGCAGGATTCCGGCGCCGCAGACATGCCCCAGGTGGCCCTGGCCAAGTCGTACCTCAGCGCCCGGATGCGCGAAACCGTGGCGATGGGCCGTTCCATTCTTGGCGGGAACGGCATCCTCACCGATTACCGGATGGCGAGGATCTTCTCCGACGCCGAAGCCATCTACACCTACGAGGGGTCCTTCGAGATCAACACCCTGATTGTTGGCCGCGCCGTCACCGGGGTGTCGGCCATCGCCTGACACCGGCGGGTTGTGCCTGCCTGTACCGGACTTCAGCAGGCTCGACAATCGGTGCCGGGCTCCTCACCGGTGCCGGGCTCCTCACCGGTGCCAGGCTCACTCAGGGGCGAAGGGCAGCTTTTCGCCGGCTTCCACGCGGATGTCCAGGCTGTTGTTCCGTACGGGCATGGGGCAGGTGCCGTAAGGCGTGAAGGCGCTCGGATAATTGATTGCCCGGTTGAAGTCCAGGACCACGGTGGCAGTGCCGTCCGCGTTCGGCCTGGGCCGCGGTGCCGAAAGCTTCCGCCAGTCGTCGGTGGTGTCCCCGTTGGTCTCGTCATGGAAGGTGACAGTGAGGGCGCCGAGCTTCTCCTCCTCGGCCTGGAGGCGGAATTCGTGACGGCTGCCGGGCAGGGTGAACACCACCTCGCCCACTGTCCGATGGATGCCGTCCACCAGCGGGTTGGCCGTGGCGATGGGCACGTCCACCGGCTCCGGGTAGGGCTCAAAGCGCGCCGTTACTTCCCAGTCCGGGTTGTAGGCGTACGTGGGCACGCCGTCGAACTCCGTGAAAACGGGCGAGCTGGAGTCCCTGGTGCGGATTGCATAGCGCCCGCCGCGCATCGCCAGCTCCACCACTACCTGGGCGCCGTCCGCGCCGCCGAACCGCACCCACATCAGGGACTCTTCGCCTGCGAGGACGGCCGTGATGGTGCCGTCCACCGCTTCACCTGTCTGGACCAGCGTCAACCCGTCCGCCGGCACCGCGGTGAGTGCCGCCGTCGTACCGTCCGTGGACCAGAGGCCCGGAACCAGTTCGACGGCGGCGGGGGATGCCTCCAGCCATTGGAAGGAAGTGAGGGTGAGCCAGCCGTGGGGTGCCGCGAGGGCTTTGTTCCGGTTGTCGCGGAAGCGCTGCCAGCGTTCCACCTTGGCTGCTGGGATGGTGGGCATGATTCCTTCCGGTCGGTGCTTGCCCCGGTACAACTGCCGCGGGCCCGGCTTCATTCCGGAGGGCTGGCAAAAACCCGGAGCCGGGATGCTGCTGCCCCTCTGGTTGCGGCTCTACACGGTCCTGCGCACAGCGCACTTTAACATTCAAGGCGGTCCGCGCGGTTGAATAGGTGATGTGGATATCCTTGCGGGAGTAAGCAGTGAGTGGCTCAAGGCGCTCACCTGGATCGCGGCCCTGGCCTGCGGAGTGGCGCTGTTGTTGTGGCGCCCCAAGCGCCCGGATCTTGCGGCGCTCGCCGCCGTCCTCGTTTTTATGGCCGCCAGCGTCGGCGCCGGCATCTACGTCCTGAACCATTTGGCGGATGGGCGCTGGGGCGGTGACAAGGAGGCAAGGCTCCACCCGCCGTCGTTCTCGGAAACGCCGGTAGTGGGGCAGTTCCTGGAACCCCTGGACGGGATGATGGCAGGCGTGGCCGACGGCGTCAACGACTTCGTCGACTTCCGCTCTGCCCTTCCCGTGGCGCTGGACTACTTTGCGGCGGCCGGGTGGGCCTTGGCCGTTCTTGTGCCGCTGGGGCTCGTGGCCGTGACCATCAATGCGGGGCGGGCCCGACGGCGGGATGCGGAGTCCGCCGCCTACCGTACCGAGGTGGCCGAGCTCCGCGCGGAGCTCGAGCGGGTGAAGCGCCATGTTGGTTACCCGGCGGACGACATTTTCTGAGACGGATTGACCCGCGGCCCCGCCCTGCGGGTAGCATCTTTAGCTAGTAACGTGGCTCACAGTATCCAGCGCAGTGTACGAGCCAAGTCCGAAACACTCGAAAGATAGCTTCCATGGCTCACACTGCAGCACACCCCGAAACTGACCTTGCCTCTGAACTGAGGGCAGACGTCCGGCGCGTTTCCACCCTTCTGGGCGAATCACTCGTCCGCCAGCACGGGCCTGAACTCCTGGACCTTGTGGAGCAGGTCCGCCTCCTCACCAAGGAGTCCAAGGAGGCCGCCCGCGGCGGCGCCCATGCCACAGGGCCTTGGAGCGCGCACGACGTCGTTGCCCAGGTCCGCGAACTTCTCGGCTCCTTGCCCATTGAGCAGGCCACGGACCTGGTGCGTGCCTTCGCGTTCTACTTCCACCTCGCCAACGCCGCCGAACAGGTCCACCGCGTCCGCGGGCTGCGGACCCGTGCGGAAAAGGACGGCTGGCTGGCCAAGACCGTAGCTGAGATTGCCGGCCAGGCCGGACCCGCGGTTCTGCAGGAAGTGGTCAACAACCTGGATGTCCGGCCCATCTTCACGGCCCACCCCACGGAAGCCTCCCGCCGCTCGGTGCTGGACAAAATCCGTAAACTCTCGGACGTGCTGGCCCAGCCCACAACAGAGGGCACCACGGCACGCCGCCGCCAGGACCGGCAGCTCGCTGAAATCATCGACCAGATGTGGCAGACCGATGAACTGCGGCAGGTCCGGCCCACGCCTGTGGACGAGGCCCGCAACGCCATCTACTACTTGGGCGGCATCCTGACAGATGCCATGCCGGAGATGCTGACGGAACTGTCCGAACTGCTGGGCGAACACGGAGTCAGCCTGGCGTCCCAGGATGCCCCCATCCGGTTCGGTTCATGGATCGGCGGTGACCGGGACGGCAACCCCAACGTCACCGCGGCGGTTACCCGCGAGATCCTGCAGATCCAGAACCAGCACGCCATCCGCATCAGCATCGGCATGATCGGTGAACTGATCTCCATCCTCTCCAACTCCACCGCGCTCGCCGGTGCGGATCGGGAGCTGCTGGATTCCATCGATGCGGACCTGGAGAAGCTGCCGGGCCTGGACAAGCGGGTCCTGGAACTGAACGCCCAGGAGCCCTACCGGCTGAAACTCACCTGCATCAAGGCCAAGCTCATCAACACGGGAAAGCGTGTTGTTGCAGGGTCCAGCCATGAGCACGGACGTGACTACAGCGGCACCGACGAACTGCTGGCCGACCTTGAGCTGCTGGAACTCTCGCTCCGCAACCACTCGGCATCCCTCGCCGCCGACGGCGCCCTGGCCAGGGTCCGCCGCGCCGTCGCATCCTTCGGCCTGCACCTGGCCACCCTGGACATCCGCGAACACGCCGACCACCACCACGACGCGGTAGGCCAGCTGATGGACCGCATCGGCGGACCGGGCCTGCGGTACGCCGAACTGAGCCGCGGTGAGCGTTTCGAGGTGCTGGGCTCCGAGCTCGCCTCGCGCCGCCCGCTGTCCGGCCACCCGATCAAGCTCGACGGCGCCGCCGACGGCACCTACGACGTCTTCCGGGAAATCCGGCGCGCCCTGCGCACCTACGGGCCGGACGTCATCGAGACCTACATCATCTCCATGACCCGCGGCGCAGACGATGTCCTCGCAGCCGCCGTCCTGGCCCGTGAAGCCGGCCTGGTGAACCTCTTCGGCGAGAAGCCCTACGCCAAGCTCGGGTTTGCGCCGCTGCTGGAAACCGTGGAAGAGCTGCGTGCCTCGGCCGAGATCATCGACCAGCTGCTCTCCGATCCTTCATACCGGGAACTCGTGCGGCTGCGCGGCGATATCCAGGAAGTGATGCTGGGCTACTCGGACTCCAACAAGGAATCCGGCGTAATGACCAGCCAGTGGGAGATCCACAAGACCCAGCGCAAGCTCCGGGACGTGGCCGCCAAGCACGGGGTGCGCGTCCGCCTGTTCCATGGCCGCGGCGGATCCGTGGGCCGCGGCGGCGGACCCACCTACGACGCCATCCTGGCCCAGCCCAACGGCGTCCTGGAAGGTGAAATCAAGTTCACCGAGCAGGGCGAGGTCATCTCGGACAAGTACTCCCTGCCGGAGCTGGCCCGCGAAAACCTCGAGCTGTCCCTGGCCGCCGTGCTGCAGGGATCAGCCCTGCACCGCGACCCCCGCACCTCGGCGGACCAGCGTGAACGCTACGGGCACGTCATGGAGACCATCTCCGATGCCGCCTTTGGCCGCTACCGGAACCTGGTGGACCACCCCGACCTGCCCGCCTACTTCATGGCGTCCACCCCGGTGGAGCAGCTCGGCTCCCTGAACATCGGCTCCCGCCCGTCCAAGCGCCCCGATTCCGGAGCGGGACTCGGCGGCCTCCGTGCCATCCCGTGGGTATTCGGCTGGACCCAGTCCCGCCAGATCGTTCCTGGCTGGTTCGGCGTCGGGTCCGGGCTGAAGGCGGCCCGCGAGGCCGGCAACTCCGCGGAGCTCGTAGAGATGATGGAGCACTGGCACTTCTTCCGCTCCGTGCTGTCCAACGTGGAGATGACCCTTGCCAAGACCGACCTGGACATCGCGGGCTATTACGTGGACACCCTGGTGCCCAAGGAACTGCACCACATCTTCCGGACCATCCGGGAAGAGTACGAGCTGACCGTCGCCGAGGTCCAGAACCTCACCGGAGAGCGCGTGCTCCTGGATGCGCAGCCCACGCTCAAGCGTTCACTCGAAGTCCGTGACCAGTACCTGGACCCCATCAGCTACCTGCAGGTGGAGCTCCTGCGCCGCATCCGTACCGAAAGCGGAAGCATCAGCCCGGCGGAGATCGACGAACGGCTCCAGCGCGCCATGCTCATCACCGTCAACGGCGTGGCGGCGGGCCTGCGCAACACCGGCTAGCCAGACGCTCTCTCACCTTTTGCGGCTTTTCCCCAAACCCTCTGGCGCGGCGTGCCAGAGGGTTTGGGGTTTTGCGGCGAAAGGTGCAAGAGGGTTTGGATAGGGTGGAGGGCATGCCTTCGTTCCAGACCCGCCTGAAGATCACCGGGCTCCGGCCGGGCAACCCGCCGGAGTCGGTCATGGAGGCCGCCGTCGAGGCCCTGGGGACACGCCATCACGTCGAATCGCACCAGCTGCAGATCGCCGGCGGCGTGCCGCAGCTCAACCTGCGCTTCCTCGTGGAGGCGACCGAATACAGCGGCGAGAACCAGCAGGCGCGGGAATCGGCAGCCATGATGCGGGACGCCGTCGAACGCGTTGCCCTCACCGGCTCCCTCAGCGTGCTCCGCCGCAGCCGCGGCCGCTGGGCACCTGTTTAGTGCCTGTCAGCCCAGGGGCCCGGGTTCCTCCACGGGAGACCGGTTGCCGCGGCGCCGGGTGACAATAATTCCGACGACGGCGCCGACAACCAGACCGAGCCCCACCCCGATAAGCGAGCTGGCCCAGAACGGCAGCCCGGTTGCTGAACCTGTGTAGTAGCCCAGGCCCACGAGCCAGCATGCCCACAGCAGGGCGCCCAGCCCCGCGCAGAGGCTGAAGCCGCGGACGGAAACGTTGGCGATGCCGGCCGCGGCCGACGTGGCCAGGCGCCCGCCCGGGATGAACCTGGCACCGATGATTGCGCCGTAGGTGGATGATCGTCCCGCTTTGGCGAGCGCATCGTGGATGCCTTGGTGGACCCGGCGTCCCCACTTCCAGCGGTCGAGTACGTGGCTCAGCCGCTTCCGGAACAGTTGGAAGACCACCATGTCGCCGAGCCAGGACGCCACCGCAGACAGGGCCCCCACCAGGAACACATTGGTCCGGCCATCAGCGGAGAGCGCCCCGCCGGTGATAACCACCATTTCGGATGGGATGGGCGGGAAGATGGCGTCACCGAGGACTACGGGGATGATCCAGAAATAGATCGCAGTCCCCCAGCTGTCAGCGCTGCCGAAGTCCATTGCCACAAGTTACCGCACTTTCGCCGGGCGGGCTTCCGGGTTTTTCTCGCAGGCCGGACGGCCTTTGATTTCAGGCGATCCGCAGTCCGCGCTCAGGGGGCCCGGGACGCCTCGCTGAGTTCCAGGCTGCTGCGGTACTCCACCGGTTGTCCGGAAATGGGATCCATGAAACGGATGCCGCGGGCCAGGAGCTGCAGGGGCCTGGCGTAGTCGTCCGGGGCCTTGTCCAGCAGGTCCGGGTAGAAGGCGTCATTGAGGATGCCCAGTCCCAGGGACGCCATGTGCACCCGCAGTTGGTGCGTCTTGCCGGTATGCGGCTCCAGGCGGTACCGGGCAAGCCGGCCACCGCCGGCCCTGCCTGGGGCACCCGCGGCAGCGCCGCCGTCGAACGTTTCCAGCCGCTCAATCCGGGTTTCGGCGTTGGGCTCGCCTGCGGTCACCTCCGCGAGCAGATAGCTGCGGGACTTGGTCATCCGGTTGCGCACCACCACCGGGAACTCGACGGCGGGATGCCCGGGTGCGGGTTCGGCCGCCGATACGCACTCGTACTCCTTCTGGACCTGCCGCTTTTCGAAGAGCACCTGGTATTTTCCGCGCGTCTGCGGGTTGGTGGAAAAGAGGAGCACCCCGGCTGTCATGCGGTCCAGCCGGTGCATGGGAATGAGGTCCGGCAGGCCGAACTGGTTCCGCAGCCGTACCAGGGCAGACTCCTGGATGTAGGTGCCGCCCGGAGTGGTGGGCAGGAAGTGGGGCTTGTCCACCACCAGCAGATGCCCGTCCTGGTGGAGGATGCTGATGTCCACGGGAATCCGCGTCTCCGGTGGCAGCGTGCGGTAGTACCAAATGAAGGTGTGGTCCTGCAGGGGAGTGCTGCGGTCAAGCCGAATACCGCCCTCACCCACGATCTCGCCGGCGTCAAACCTGTCCTCGATGCCCTGCGGATCGATGTGCCCCCAGCGGTGCATCATGTAGTCCATCGCCGTATCCCACGGGCCCTCTCCGGGGAGGCGCAGGCGGGTGGCGTTGACGCCGTCGCGTACAGGGAGGGGGGATTGCATCACCGGTCCATTCTACCGGGGGCGCATTGCCTGCCGGATCCGATCGGGACCCGGACTCCGGAAATTGGTTCAGCCCGGATTCGGCCATATCCCGGCGCCCCGTGAAAGCTTTACGCGATGGCGACGGCGGGCGCATTCTTGAGGGTGCGCCGGAGCTGGGGGGCGGCATCGAGCCGGTCCTGGGCTGCGCGCAGCGCCAGCACCGCTGCCTCGAGCTGCCCGGGCGGCAGGGTAAACGGCAGGCGGAGGTTGCGTTCAAAGGCGCCGCCGATCCCGAACCGCGGTCCTGCCGCAAGCCTGATGCCATAATCAGGGGCGATGACGGTCAGGGCCGTGCTTGACGGCGCGGGCAGGCGGCACCAGACCGAGAGGCCACCTGCGGGCCGGGTGGTTGTCCACTCCGGCAGATGTTCCCGAAGCAGCTCAAGCAGGGCTGCCCGGTTGTCGCGCAACGCCTGCAGCCGGGCGGGCAACGGCTCCTCCAGTGCCCGGACCAGGTGGGCGGCGGCAAGCTGTTCCATCATCGGGCCGCCCAGGTCCAGGGTGGTCCGTACCGCGGCAAACCGCTGGATCATCCCTTCCGAAGCCCGGATCCACCCGGTCCGGAGACCACCCCAGTGTGATTTGCTGAGCGAGCCGATGGTGACCACGGCGGAACTGAAACCTGCTACCGGAGTGGTGGCGACGCCGTCGAGGTTCAAATCCCTCAGGGTCTCATCCACCACCAGCACCGTTCCCGCCGCTGCCGCGGCACGTGCCAGCCGTCGTCGCTGGGAGTCGGGCATGGCCATGCCGGTGGGGTTGTGGAAGTCCGGCACCACGTAGGCCATCCGGGGGCGTTGCTGGGCCAGGGTCGCCTCCAGGGCCGGCAGGTCCCAGCCCGCCGCCGCGAAGGCGACAGGAACGGGACGGCACCTGGCTGCCCTGATGGCATCCAGCGCGTTGGGGTAGCTGGGGTGCTCCACGAGGACCCGGTCCTGCCGGTCCGCCAGGGTGCGGATTACGATGGTCAGCGCATGCTGGGCTCCGGAGGTGACCATGATTTGCCCAGGGTGGGTTGGCACTCCTTCCGCTGTATAACGGTCCGCGATCGCCTCGCGCAGGGGCAGCAGGCCGATGGCGTCGTATCCGAAGCCCGGCAGCAGCGCAGGAAGTTCGGTGAGTGCTGCAGCGAAGGCCCGGTGCACAACCTCGCCGCTGGCCGGGAGGGCCGAGTACGCAAGGTCAATCAGGCCCTCCGGGGCGGCAAGCCCGGGAGCGGTCATGGACTGGAGCCCCCTTGGTGGTGCCGGGCCCAGGAGCGCCGGTCCGGAAGGGGTGAGTTCGGGAATGCGTGTCCTGCCGCGGCTGCCCTGTCCGCTGCTGAGGAAGCCCTGTTCGCGGAGGCTGGCATAAGCGGCGGTCACAGTGGTCCGGCTGATGCCAAGGGCTTCAGAAAGGGCGCGCTCGCTGGGTACGGCGGTTTCAAGAGGCAGCCGGCCGTCCAGGATGAGGAGGCGCACCACGTCCGCCAGTTCACGGTAGGCAGGAGCCGCCCCGGTGTTCCATGCCCCGAGGAGGCGGGACATCGCTGCTGCGTTCAAGCCTGCGGTGTTCAGGGAGGAGGGCATAGAGCCAGTATCTCAAACTGGCTATTCAATTCAATGCCAGTTGCATGGAACAGTTGTTTCCATGATGACCCGCAGACTGATCCAGCTCTTCTCCGGCCTTGCCATGTACGGCATTTCCCTGGCCCTGTTCATCCGGGCCGGCCTGGGACTGGATCCATGGGACGTCTTCCATCAGGGAGTTGCCAACCGGACGGGCCTGAGCATCGGTGCGGTGGTGATCATTGTGAGCTTCCTGGTGCTGCTCTTGTGGATCCCGCTGCGGCAACGGCCGGGTTTCGGAACCTTGTGCAATGCCGTCCTGGTGGGCGTGTTTGCGGATGTCGGGTTGGCCCTGATCCCGGCCGTGTCCCATCCGGTCGCCCAGTTTGGGATGCTTGCCGGGGCGGTCCTGCTGAACGGCGTCGCCTCGGCCTGCTACATCGGTGCCCGCTTCGGACCGGGAGCGCGGGACGGACTGATGACCGGGCTGGCGCGGCGCACGGGTTGGTCGGTCCGCTTGTCCCGCACCCTCATCGAGATCTCCGTCCTTGCCATCGGCTGGCTGTTGGGCGGTTTGGTGGGCGTAGGAACCGTTGTCTACGCGCTGGCCATCGGACCCTTGGTCCAGCTGCTGCTGCCATGGTTTATGGTTCCCACCGCCGTTCCGCGGCCTGCCGGGAAAGCTCCCGCGCCGGTTCCATGACCCGACGTCGTGGACGCGGAGTTGGGACAGGCAGGATCAGGACGGAACCGGCTGGCACTGCGGGCAGAAGTAAATGTCCCGTTCTTCCTCGCCGTTGTGCCTGCCCAACAGGCCGCGGCGGATCGGCGTCCCGCATTTCAGGCATGGCTGGTGCTCCCGCCGGTAGACCCAGTATCCGGGGCGCCCGGCCATCCTGCCCACCGGCATCCCGCGGGCGTTCAGGATGGTGACGCGGCGGCCGGGACCCAGATTGACCTCCAGTAACTGCTTGGCGTCGGTCATCATGGTCCCCAGGTCCGCGACATCGGATACAGGCGTGGCGGGATGCACGCCGGAGAGGAAGCACGCCTCGCACCGGTAGATGTTGCCGATGCCGGCGAGGTTGCGCTGGTCCAGGAGGGCCACGCCGACGGGAATTTCCGGCGCAGCCCTGACCCGGCGTTCGGCCTCATCCGGGTCCCAGTCCGGGCCCAGAAGATCCGGGCCAAGGAACCCCACAATGGAGTCCTCATCCGCTGTGGCCACGACTTCCAGGAGACCCAGGGAAAATCCGACGGCGTCCGCAGCTTTGGTGCGCAGCACGCACCGTGCGGTGTAGCCGGGCTTGCGCCACTTGCCTCCCGGCGGATAGACCTGCCAGGTTCCCTCCATCTTCAAATGCGAGTGGATGGTGAGTCTCTTGTCACCGGGCCCCGCCACCCGCATCAGGAGGTGCTTGCCGCGGGGCACCACCTCGATGATGGTCCAGCCGGCCAGGTTCAACGTGGCGAACCGTGGAACGCGGAAATCGGAGGCGAGCAGGACCTGCCCCGCCAGGGCCTGGTGCAGCTGGTTTGCCGCACGCCAGACGGAATCCCCCTCAGGCACGGATCCGCAACCCCTTCGGGGTGGAGTAGGCTCCGGCGGAGCTGAGGGCGGCCGCCACGGAAGTGTCCAGGATGCCGTGCCCGTTGACTTTCTCCATGATGAGCTTGTCTACCGCCCCGCGTGTCACGACGCCCACCAACGCCGCGCCCGCTGCAGCCAGGACGGCTTCGTCCTCGCTGAAAGCCAGCAGTGTCTTCCCGCCCCGCTCCACGTAGAGGACCAGTGCCCCGTCCACCAGGACAACCAGCGCCCCGGCCTTTCGTCCGGGACGGTGCCCGGTGCCGGCGTCGTCCTGCAGGGCGGGCCAGGGAAGGGCGGCGCCGTAAGGGTTGGCTGGATCTGTGGCTGCAAGTGCGAGGGCAACGGGATCCGGCTTGGCGAGTTGCGTGTCCTCGGCGTAGGAGCGCAGCCGGTCCACAGTGGCGGGTACGGCGAACTGGGCTGCCCCGAGGTGTTCGATGAAGTAGCCCCGGCGGCAGCGTCCTGCTTCCTCGAGCCTGGCCAGCACCTTGTACATCAGGCCAAAGCCGCCCAGGATCTGCTCCGCCATCACGGAACCCCTGGTGACCACGCCGTACCGGTCCAGCAGGAGTTCGGCGGTGGCCCGTGCGTGGATGGTGGCGTCCAGTTCCGGTTCCGGCAGCGCAGACCAGCGTCCGGCGGCCATGGGAGGAATAGCCCCGGCACCGGAGGTGCCATAGCGGCCGCCGGCAATGCCGGCCGAACCCAGCAGCCCGGTGCCGTGGGAGCGGCCCAGCCTGCTCAGTCGCGGTGCCCTGGCGCGCGGTGCGCGGGCCACCTGGCGGTGTGCCGTATGCCCGCCTGCTATCAGCGCCCGGACGGGGGCGAACGTGTCACCGGTGATGCGGCCGGCCCACGCCAGCTCCCACAGCGCCGTCACCACTTCCTGGTCGCTGAGTACAGTATCCATGCCGCCGGCGACGTCCGTCAGCTGGCGGAAGAAATAGCCGCCGCCGTTGTTCCGCAGGTGGTCCAGCAGTCGCTGCCCGGCGTCGCCCGGCTGGTAATCCGGCGCCGGGTTCAGCGTCAGCCCGGCTGAATCGGCCAGGTGCAGGCTGATCCAGCCGTCGTTCCCCGGCAGGGCTCCGGCCCCGGACCACAGAACCTCGCCGGCAGCCATCAGCTCATCCAGCATGGCCGGCTGGTAGTTGGACACCCGGCTGGCCAGGATGAGCGGTTCCCAGGCTGACGCGGGAACTGGTACGCCGGAGAGCTGGTCGATGGCGGTGACGATGCCGTCCAGTCCACGCAGCGACGGCTGCCCCCGGCCGCTGCCAGGAACCCGGACGTGCTGCCAGGCAGGCAGGAAACGGCCGTAGGCAGCGGCGTCCACCGGTTCAACTTCCGCGCGCAGGGCAGCCAGCGAACGACGGCGGAGCTTCCGCAGCACCTCGGCATCGCACCATTCGCTGACAGCAGTGTGGGGAAGCTCCGGTGTTGCCGGCGGTGGGCCGGCCACGTCAGCCGCCTCGGCCTGCGGGGGTTCTGCCGGCGCCCCATCTGCCGGGTGGGCTTCTCCCGGCGCATGGACGTCAGCGGGGCCGGCGGCGTATTCCGGGGCGGTCACATGGGGGCGGAACTCACCCTCCACCACCCGTCCGTCCGCGGCGAACCGCTTCAGGGCTGTGCCCACCACCGCCACGCCGAGCCCAAGCCGTGCTGCTGCCTCGCCTGCGGTAAATGGGCCGTGGGTCCGGGCATAACGGGAAACGAGGTCTCCCAGGGGATCGGCCACAGGCTCGATAAAGGCCAGCGGCACACCCATGGGCAGAGGCACGCCGAGGGCATCCCGGAGCCGGGCGGCGTCCTCCACGGCGGCGAAGCGCTCCACTCCGCCAATATTGACCTTGATGGCCCGGTTGGCCCGCTGCAGCGCGAGCAAGTGGGCTGTGGCCAGCTCAACACCGGCCGGCGCGTCCGCTTCCCCGGCCTCCCCTTGAAGCCGAGCACCGGCCTCCTCCGGCGCCAGCGGACCGAGCAGCCGCAACAGGTCGGCTACGCCTTCGAGGCCCCGCGCCCGGCGGTCCGGGACCAGCCGCTGCAGCTCCCGTTCCGTGGCCTCTATGACCTTGGCATCCAGGAGCTCCCGCAGTTCAACGCGCCCCAGCAGTTCGTTGAGGAGCGTGGAATCCAAGGCCAGGGCTGCGGCCCGCCGTTCGGCCAGCGGGGAATCGCCCTCGTACAGGAACTGGGCTACGTAGCCGAACAGGAGGGACTTGGCGAACGGTGACGGCTGTGACGTGGTGGTCTCCACGATCCGCAGCTCCCGCCGTTCCACTGAGGCTGCGATGTCCTTCAATGCCGGGAGGTCGTAGACGTCCTGCAGGCATTCCCGGACGGTTTCCAGCACGATGGGGAACGTGGGGTACTTCCGCGCGACGTCCAGCAACTGGGCCGACCGCTGCCGCTGCTGCCAGAGGGGCTGCCGCTTGCCGGGGGTCTGGCGCGGCAACAAAAGGGCGCGGGCGGCACATTCGCGGAACCGCGATGCGAACAGGGCGCTGCCGCCCACTTCCGCGGTGACAATCTGCTCAAGTTCCTCGGGATCGAAGAGGAACAGCTCAGCGCCGGGCGGTTCGTCCTCCATCATGGGAACGCGAAGGACGATGCCGTCATCGGCGGCCATGGCCGAGCCGTCCAGCCCGTACCGCTGGTGCAGCCGCTGTCCAACGGCGAGGGCCCACGGAGCATGCACCGGCATGCCGAACGGGCTGTGCAGGATGACGCGCCAGTCGCCCAGTTCATCGTGGAACCGCTCAACCACCAGCGTGGTGTCGCTGGGGACCACCTCGGTGGCCTGCTTTTGTTCTGACAGGTACTGGATCAGGTTGTTGGCGGCGTAGTCATCGAGGCCGCTGGCTTTGCAGCGTTCCGCGGCGGGTCCGGCATCGGACGCGGACAGCTCTCGGACGAACGCGCCAAGGGCACGGCCCAGGTCCACCGGCCGGCCCAGCGAATCGCCCTTCCAGAAGGGGAGTTTGCCGGGCTGGCCGAATGCGGGGGACACCAGCACCCGGTCATGGGTGATGTCCTCGATCTTCCAGCTGGTGGCGCCGAGGGCAAAGACGTCCCCCACCCGGGACTCGTAGACCATCTCCTCGTCCAGTTCGCCCACCCGCCGGCCTCCCTTGGGAGCTGGCGCAGGCTTGCCGTCGGCAGAAGGCGAAGCCGAACCTTCCACCTCTGTCCCGATGATGTAGACCCCAAACAGGCCGCGGTCCGGGATGGTGCCGCCGGAGGTGACGGCGAGGCGCTGGGCACCGGGCCGCCCTTCGATGGTGCCGGCGTTGCGGTCCCAGATGATCCGGGGGCGGAGCTCGGCGAATTCGTCGGACGGGTAGCGGCCCGCCAGCAAATCAAGGGTTGCCTCGAACGCTGAACGGGGGAGGGAAACGAAGGGTGCGGAGCGGCGCACCGTCGAGAACCATTCCTCGACGTCGATGCTCCCCAGGGCGGTGGCGGCAACAGTCTGCTGGGCCAGGATATCCAGTGGGTTGGCGGGGATGCTCAGCCGCTCGATCCTGCCGCCGAGCATCCGTTCCACAGTGATGGCGGTGTGGACCAGGTCGGCTCGGTGCTTCGGGAACAGGACGCCCTGGGAGATTTCGCCCACCTGGTGGCCGGCGCGGCCCACCCGCTGCAGCCCGCTGGCCACGGATGGCGGTGACTCGACCTGTACCACCAGGTCAACGGCGCCCATGTCGATGCCTAGCTCCAGTGAGGACGTGGCCACCACGCACCGCAGCCGGCCGGATTTGAGGTCGTCCTCGATGAGTGCCCGCTGGTCCTTTGAGACGGAACCGTGGTGGGCGCGGGCGAGCACCGGATCAGCTCCCGCCGACCTCCCCGCCTGCGCCATCATGTGCGCCGGGGTGGCAGTGGAGGCGGGGACGCCCGACGGCGGGACGCCGGGCCGGGACGCACCCTCGTCTTCCAGCCCTCCCGGACCTGCATCGTCCCAGCCGCCACCGACGGCCACCAGCTGGCGTTCGGCGTAGATCTCATTGAGGCGCGCTGTCAGCCGTTCGGACAACCTTCGGGAGTTGGCAAAGACGATGGTGGACTGGTTGGCCAGTACCAGGTCAACAATCTTCTCCTCCACATGTGGCCAGATGGATGCCTGCGGCTGGAGTCCGGACGCAGGCCCGGAGTCGAACGCGCCGGCCGCGCCCTGGAGGTCGGACATGTCCTCCACGGGTACCGACACCGTCAGGTCCCAGTTCTTCTTCGCCGGCGGAGCGACAATCTCCACCGGAGCCGAGCCCGCGAGGAACTGTGCCACGAGTTCCCGGGGTTCCACGGTGGCGGAGAGTCCGATCCGCTGGGCGGGTTTGGGCAGCAGGGCGTCCAGCCGTTCAAGGGAGACTGCGAGGTGGGCGCCGCGCTTGGTTCCGGCCACGGCATGGACCTCGTCGATGATGATGGTGTCCACTTCGGTGAGGGTCTCGCGGGCCCTGGAAGTGAGCATCAGGAACAGTGACTCCGGCGTGGTGATAAGGACGTCCGGCGGGTTGCTGAGCAGTGCCCGCCGGTCCGCCGTCGTGGTGTCCCCGGTCCTGACGCCCACGGTGATGAGGGGCGCCGGGAGCCCCAGCCGTTTGGCGGTCTGCGTGATGCCGATCAGCGGGGAGCGAAGGTTCCGTTCCACGTCCACGCCCAGCGCCTTCAGCGGTGAGATGTAGAGGACGCGGGTTTTCCTCCTGGGAGCCCGGAGACGCCGGCCTTTTGCCCCGGCCTGTGGGCCGGCAGCGGAAACCGCAGGTTCGGCTGCGACCGGTTCCGGATGTGCCGCGGCAGCGGAGAGAAGGCGGTCCAGCGCCCAAAGGAAGGCGGCCAGGGTTTTACCGGAACCGGTGGGAGCGACCACCAGGGCGTGCGAGCCTGAGGAGATGGCGTTCCAGGCCCCTGTCTGGGCGGGTGTGGGTTCCGAAAAGGCGCCAAGGAACCAGTCACGCGTGGGCATGCTGAACTGGCCCATGGGTATGGCCGCAACGGAATGCCTGCCGCCCGCGGCGGGCTGTTCCTGGTTCATGCCTCCATCATGCCCCAAGGCACCGACAGGGGAGCCGGAGCCTGCGGAACCTTTGCTCAAGCCTTCCCGGCCTGCGGAAGGTCCTTGGTGGCGGGGCCCTCCAGGAGCTTGCCGTCGCTGGTGAAGCGGGAGCCGTGCAGGGGGCAGTCCCAGCTCTGTTCACTGTCATTCCAGTGCACGATGCCACCCATGTGCGTGCAGACGGCTGACAGCCTGCAGGTGGTGCCCTCCAAAGTGGAGACCGCCACGGGCCGCGTTCCCTCGCGGTAGACCTCGCCCCGGCCTTCGGCGGGAACCACCGGCGCTGGTTGGGGCGCAGCTTGTTCCTTGCCCTTTTTCAGCGCCTTGCCGCCTTCGGTGGCCACTCCTTCAGCAGCCATTTTGCCCCAGCCGGACGCGAGCTTGGCGGCCACTCCGGCGTTGAGGGCGACGGCGGACAAGGCCCCGGAGGGGGAGGTGACGCGGTGATGGATGGTGTCCGCCCACGGCACCTGGCCGCCCAGGATGTCCGCGGAGATCCCCACCGCTGCGGCAACCGCATTGGTCATGCCCCACTTGTTGTAGCCGGTGCCGAAATAGATCTGTCCCTTGCCCCTGGGGAGCTTGCCGAAGAAGGGCATGAGGTTGGTGGGAAGGTAGTCCTGGGCGGACCAGGTGTGGGTGGTTACCGCTCCGGGGTAGTGCTGGCCGGCCCAGTCGAGCAGGCCGGCGAGATGGGCCTTTTCCGATTGCGTCCGGCCCACGTGGTGCCCGTGGCCGCCCACGAGCAGCAGCCTCTTGCCGTCCACCTCATAGTCGCGCAGCGAGTGGGTGGGCTGCTCCACCGAGATGTACATCCCGGGCGGGGGGGCTTGGCCTTCCGGCAGCTCAAGCGCTGCCGCATAGGAGCGGCTTGGCTTCAGCTTCGCGAAATACAGGCCGCGGTCCAGGACCGGAATGCCGGTGGCGAGCACCACCCTGTCCGCACGCACACTGCCGCGGTTCGTTTTGACGGCGGAGGGGGCGTCCCCGGTCACGTCCCGGAGCCGGACACCGCTGACGATTGTGCCGCCGCGGCTTCGGATGTCTTCCATCAGGGTGTCCAGGACCTGCACCGGGTTGATCTGGGCCTGGCCGGGGAGCCGGACGGCGCCGTGCACGGCGAACGGGAGTCCGGCGTCGCGTACATACTCCATGTCCAGCCCGGCGGTGGTGCCGGCACTGACCTCCTCCCGCAGTTTCTCCGTGCCCTGTGCGGTGGCCGCATAGGTGTAGGCATCCCGGCGCTGGTAGGGAACCCGGTGTTCGTCAAGGTAGCGCAGCAGCCATGCCTGGCCTTCACGGTTGGCGTCCACGTACGCCTGCACCTGTTTCTGCGAATACTGGCGCGCAAGCTGGGCCAGGAAGGTGCCCTGGAGCAACGTCACCTTGGCGGTGGTGTTGCCGGTAGTCACGGCTCCGGGGAACCGTGCCTCCAGGACCAGTACCTTCTGCCCGGAGCGTGCCAACAGCAGGGCAGTGACCAGTCCGGTCAGTCCGGCGCCGGCCACTACCGTGTCGTATTTGCTGTCGGGCTCGAACGGATCAGAAGTGAACGTGTCAGTGCGGTCCAACCAAATCGACGTCATGAACTCAACCTGCCTCCGGTCTAAATGCGCTGGTGGGGCCGTTTTGTGATGGGTCTGTTATAGACCCTGACCTATCGGTCGCGCATTTGCTAAGTATACTTACTTTGTCGGGGTTTAAGTCTATGGTCAGGCACAGCCCGGCAGCCATGATGTGAACGTTAACGACAAAGAGCAGGAGAAATCATGACAAGCATGAGCGACGGTCGCACCGTAGGCCGGACCAACATACAAAAGGCAGCCCTTGCCGTGGGAGCGGTCTTCCTTCTGGTGGGCGTCCTGGGATTCATCCCCGGAATCACCAGCAACTACGAGACCATGGGGCTTGCTGGGCATGAATCCCAGGCCATGCTGCTGGGTATTTTCCAGGTATCAGTGCTGCACAACATAGTCCACCTGCTGTTCGGCGTGGCCGGCATTGCCATGGCCCGCAGTGCTGCTCAGTCCAAGAACTACCTGGTGATAGGTGGCGCCATCTACCTGGTGCTGTGGCTGTACGGCCTCCTGATCGGCCTGGACACTGCCGCCAACTTCGTCCCCGTCAATATGGCGGACAACTGGCTGCACTTCGTCCTGGGCATTGGCATGCTGGGCCTGGGCCTCGCCCTTTCCCGCGGTACTGCCCGTGCCGGACGCACCACCACGGCGCACTAGCAACCACAGTCAACAAGCAGGAACCAGCGGACCAGGGATCAGTAGCAAGCCTGGCGGCGGACATAACAACTGCAGGCGGCCGGCATCTTGCCGGACCGGCTGCAGTTGTTTGCTGAGACTGTTGAGGAAAGTGGGGAAAAGGCCCTAGGCCGGCTGGAATGCGCCGATGCTCAGCAGTGTGATGTCGGCATTGCTGCACGCTTTGGTGGGCTGCGGCAGGAACAGGGAAGCGGTGTCCTCGGGCGGATAGATCCGGTAGCCTGCGGCGTCCACCATGGCGCAGTCCATGTAGTTTCCGGCCTGGGTGTAGCGCAGCACTGCGGAGCCGGTCTGGCCTGGCGCCAGGAGGACATCGGCAACGGGAGCAGAGCCATCGCGGGTAGCGGGCGCGCCGATGGGCGCGCCGGCGTTGTCCGCGGCCAGGGACACTCCGGGAAAGCCCCTAAGGAGGCAGGGTTCAGATCCGGTGTTGGTCAGGTTGAGCTTCATGTAGACGCTGCCGGCGGCACCGCCCCCGGATGCGTCCGTGGCCGCGGAGAGCGCCGCCGCTTTGCAGAGCGCGGGAGTCACCGGCGCGGGTGCGGCGGGGGCAGCGGACGACGGCGCAGCGGACGTGGCGGGCGACGCGGAGGACGCCTCCGGGCTGGGTGAGCCGGCTGAGCTGGTGGCCCTGGCTGCCGGGGCCGTCGTCGTTTGCGTTTGCGTTGGTGGCTCACTGGGGCCGCACGCGGTGAGCATCAGGGCAGCCGCTGCGGCCGCCGTCGACATGGCTATCCCTTGGAAGATTTTCTGAGACCTCATGGCACCACCTTCGCGGCAGCCGTTGCCCGCGTCAACGACGTGGCGTCCCCGGTGCGCATTTGATGCCCGGATCGTGATGATCCGGGCACCAAATGCATCGAATTACTTGGCGTGGGTGCTGTCTGTAGCCTTCCGGCGGACACCGCTGCGGAGCAGGGCTGCCCCACCCAGGGCCAGGCCCCCGATGCCTGCCCCCAGCCCTGCCCAGCTGCGGGCCCCGGCTCCACTGTCGGTGATGGCCTGCTCCGTGGAGTGCGATGCCGGGCTGGCCCCGCCCTCCCCGTGGCCGTCAGCGCTGGCTGCCTCCGTGACGGTGACGGACGGAGCCGGCGCCTCGAGTGAATGTGGGTCCTCGCCATCCTCTGCAATCTGCGACCAGTCCGTCCGGCCGGTCTCGCACGTCTGGAGGGTGGGGAAATGCAGGGTTGTCCCGGCTGCGTCGGGGAGTTTTACGGACAGGACCAGTGCGTCGCGGAGTTCGTGGGCAAGGGGCGCCTTGGCGGTGTAAACGATCTGGCTGGTGCGCTTGGTGATGGACGTGCCGTCCGCAAGCTTTTTGGCCTCCGGCAGTTGCTCGGTGACTTTTTCCACCGTCCAGTTGGGGTTGACGGTGGGCTGGGCGTCGTTCAGTTCCTGGGGCAAGGTGATGGCCACCTTTGTGGTGCCGGACTGGTCGCAGCCATGCGGAATGCCGAAGGTCAGCAGGGCGTAGGAGTTGGCGGAGGTCTTGTCCGGCGTGACGCCGACATGGGCCGAGGCGCCGCCCGCGGCGGCGAGCAGCAGCGCCGCGGCGCCGCCGGCAGTTGCGGCGGCGGTCAGGGAACGGCGAAGGAATGGGGTGTTCATGGTTGCCTTTCTGCCGCACGCCCGGAACCGGGGTGCGGGAAGTATGAAGGCCCGCAGCCGGAAGGAAACCCGCTGCGGGTTAGGACGACATAACGACGGCGGAAGGCGGGCCGCGTCGGTTGTCCTGTTTGAGGTTGCGCCACGGGCACCCGGGCGCGGCGACGGGCGGGAAGGCTGCGGCAACGGGGGCAACGGAGTCGGGCGCTACCGCCCAAGGGAGGGAGCCAAGCGGACGAAGCCAGGCGGCGAGGGCCCAGAGGGCGGCCTCACCCTTGGCCAACAGGAGGGCGCAGCCGAGCGTCGCCATAGCGTGGGCAGCGAGCATCACGGGTGCGGAACCGGGGTCCGCGGGGTTCAGGTGCCCGGCCAGGGCAGCAAGTTCCGCCGGGACCGTCATGCCCCCGCCGTGCTGATGGTCGCCATGTGAGAGCCCCGGTGCTGCGGTCAGGACCGGGGGGCCGGACATCGTGAACAGCTCGTGCAACACAACCTGCCCTGCACCAAGCAGCGCTGCCATCGCAGGAAAGGCCAGCCGCAACCGCGTGGCGGCGGTGCTTACCAGCGCAGTGAGGGCCAGCACCGCCAGCATGATCCCGGGGGCTGGCAGTTGGGCGCCACCGGCAACGTGGGCGCCGGCCGCCAATGTGAGGATTCCGATAGCCACGGCGGAGGCACGGAAAAAGTGGAAAGGCGTCCGTGGGTGCGTGGGCACGGATACTCCTTTCCCGGCGCGGCGCAGTGGCGCTGATGGCGGTAAAACTGCGGATCAGGCCGGGCTTCCGGCCGTCCAGATTCTATCGGTGATTCGGGGCACCAGCCTCGCCGGATGGAAAGGGTGTGGGCGACTAATCCGGCAGGCCGGCGAGCAGTTCGGCCAGGACGTCCGCGGCAGTGTCGTATCGAATCAAGGGGGCGGCCTGCCCCGCCCAAAGGGACATCAACTCCGTATTTCCGCGGACGGCCGCCTCTGGCCGGAAGCGGCCTGTCAGCCAATTCTGCACCGGGAACGGGGCAACGGGCCCGGCGCCGGCAAGGTCCGTCGTGATCCTGTTGGGGATGCCTCGGGCCAGCCTGCCGCTCAGCGCACGGGTGAGGACGGTATGGCCGGCGGCGGCGCTGTGGAGTAGCGAGCGGTAGGCGGGGACGGCGGCCGACTCGCGGGTGGCCAGGAACGCCGTGCCCACCTGCACGGCGTCGGCGCCGAGCGCCAGGGCAGCGGCAAAACCGCGCCTGTCTGCGATTCCCCCGGCAGCGATGACCGGCACAGCCACGGCATCCGCCACCTGGGGGACGAGGGCGAAGGTTCCCACGAGGGATTCTTCCGCCGGTCTCAGGAAGGAGACGCGATGGCCTCCGGATTCCATCCCGCTGGCGACGATGGCGTCCACGCCGCCCTCCTGCAGCGCTACCGCCTCCTCGGCGGTGGTGGCGGTGCCGAGCACCTTGATGCCGCGGCGGTGGGCTTCCTCCACGACCTCGGGTGCAGGGACGCCGAACACAAAGCTGACGACGGCGGGCCGGGCTTCCAGCGTGGCCTCCACCTGTTCGCCATAGTCGGGAAGGTACCGCGTCGGCGTCTTCGGCAGTGGTAGGTCGAGCTCCTCGAAGTAGGGCCGGAGGGCGTCCACATAGCGGTCAAAGTCGGCCTGCGGCACCGCTGCGGCCTCGGTGCCCGTGGGGATCCAGAGATTGAGGGCGAACGGCCTGGCCGTGGCGGCTCGAAGGTCCGCCGCCGTACGTTGGATCGCGGCGCCGTCGTAACCGTAGAGGCCGTAGGAACCCAGCCCGCCGCCGTCGCTCACTGCTGCGGTGAGCTGCACGGAGGAGACGCCGCCAAAGGGGCCAAGGACCACGGGAACCCCGATTTCCAAGAGCTCGGTGACCCGGTTGCCCCGGGAAGCGGCGCGGTCCTGCGGAGTCATGTCGGCCTCCTGGCGGGCTAAGTCGGGCTGGTCCGCCCCCAGTCTTGCAGGAGCGGGCACCAGTCCCAAGTCAGCCGGCGGTCGGGTCAGCAGGCGCCCGCTTCAGTCCGCCTCCGGTCCGCAGCAGTAGTGGCAGTTTTCGGGGCAGCTGTCCGTCATGCCGGTGAAGCCGCGAGGTCGTAGCCGTCAGCGATGTGGAACAGCCGGCGGCCTCCGGCAGGGGCGACGACCCACACCACATCGCCGTCTGCAGTGCGGGCATCCACCATACCGGTGAAGACGGGGGCTTTATTCCTTTGGAGTTCCACGCTGTCGCCGATCTCGACGTCATCCCAGCGGGCGGAATTTGTGACGCGGTTCGCCATTGAAGACACGGTTTTTCTTTCTGTTTCCGGTAGCGGCCTTACCACCGCTTCCTGCCATCAAACAGGGCTGGACCCGGCCGCATCAATGGAGGACTGGCCACAGCCGCGGCCGGCCGTTTGTGCGGCCCTCCAGCAGGCTGGCGGGTAGGCCAGCCAAACGGGGCGGCGCTAGACTGCCTGCGTAAGCGCCAGGCGATCTAAGGAGAAGTTCATGGACTACACCGGAAGCCAGTCAGAGAAGGCCATTCCCGCAGGTGAGCTGGACCGCTCCCATGTTGGGCATACCGTCAGCTTTCAGCCGAACGAATTCACCGTTGTGTTCGGCAGGATTGCCGGAATAGCCCGGACCGAGGCAATGGTCTACCTCTCCCTTGACGGCGTTGCGGGCGGCACGCACCTGAAGGATGAGTACGACCTGCCCCTGACGCACGAGGTTTACCTGCAGGTCGACGTCATCACAAATGCCGAGTCCACCATCAAGGACTTGTTCGGCAAGGTCCAGGAAAACCTCCGCGGGGCCGGCCACAAGGGCGGCGACGGCGGGACGGACCGGCTTTAACAGCCTGCTGATTTAACAGCCTGCTGACAGAAAGCGGACGACGGCGAAACTTTCCGCCGCCGTCCGCTTTACCACTGCATTTCGTCACCTGGGGGTTAGAAAACGGACCAGCCCGTGCGGTCCGAAAGATCGGCAAGGGCTGCGGTGCCGGCGAGGGAGTTTCCTTTGGCGTCCAGCTGCGGGCTCCAGACGCAGATGGCGCACTGGCCCGGGACGATCACCAGGAATGCGCCGCCCACGCCGCTTTTGCCGGGCAGGCCAACGCGGTAGGTGAACTCACCCGCGGCGTCATACATGCCGCAACCCAACTTTTCGGCAACCCCTTGCCCAAGTAAGTAGCATCAGGTGTCGTTTTGGGCCCTCAAAACGACACCTGCTGCGACCTCGTTGGGGTGTTCGTCGCTAGGATGGGCCAGTGACTGAACCCAAGACGCAGGGGGCTGCGGCATCGTCCGGAGCCGTAAAAAAGGCCCGGGACGGTAAGGCCAACGCCACCATCTATGACATCGCCAAGGTGGCCGGCGTCAATCCCTCCACGGTCTCCCGGGCCCTCAGCAAGCCTGGCAGGGTAAGTGCAAAGACGCAGAAACTCATCGAAGACGCCGCCGCCGAGTTGAACTACCAGGTCAACCCGTTCGCCCGGGCCCTGCCCACCGGCAGGACCCACACTTTCGGCCTCATCGTCGCGGATATCACCAACCCCACATTCTTCGACATCATCCGCGGCGCCCAGACCACCGGCACCCAGCGTGACTACACCCTGGTGCTGGCCGAGTCCGCAGAGTCCGCCATCACTGAACTGACTTCAGCCCGGCGCATGATGTCCACCGTGGACGGTCTTATCCTGGCAAGCCCGCGCATGAACGACGACGACATCCGGACCCTTGCCGGCGATAAGCCCGTGGTGGTGATCAACCGCGAGGTGGAGGGCGTGCCGTGCGTCATCCCCGATGTTCGGAAGGGCACCGGCGAGGCGGTCCGCAGCCTCGCCGGAAACGGACACAAAAAGCTCGCATTCGTAGCTGGCCCTGCCCGGTCCTGGATGTCAGCGCGGCGCTGGGAAGGTGTCCAGGCCGCGTGTGAGTGGTCACGGCTTGAGGCCGTGCGTGTGGAGTCCAGCAAACCAACGGTCGACGGCGGCAGGGAAGTAGCACGCGACGTGCGCGCCACCGGTGCCACGGCGGTACTGACGTACAACGATCTTCTGGCCATAGGCCTGATGCAGGAACTCCAGGCGGCGGGCATAGTGGTGCCGGACGAGATCAGCATCGTCGGTTTTGACGATATTTTCGGGGCGGACTTCACCACACCACCGCTGACCACCGTACGCTCGCCGCTGGGGGAGTGCGGCTCCGCAGCCGCCAGCCGGCTGCTCGAACTGCTGCACAACGGGGGTGGGTCCACGGAGACCTTAAGGGTGGAAACGGAACTGGTTGTGAGGGGCTCCAGCGGCAGGCTCCTGCCTGCAGGCTGATGCCGGACCAACAGCAGCCCAGCTGCTTCGGCAACATTTGGCAACCGGTTGACAAAAAGCGGTTGGAGACCGGACCATTGACCTATGTCACAGTCGATTGCCGCCAACCCAGACCGGCTCCTGCCCGCTGATCCCCGAACCCGCGGCATTGCGCGCGAGCTTCTGCAGCGCGTCCAGGACCTTCCCATCATTTCCCCGCACGGGCACGTTGACGCCGCAGTCCTTGAGCAGAACACGCCCTTTCCGGACCCGGCAGCGCTGCTGGTCAGCCCTGACCACTACGTCACCCGGCTGATCCACGCCAGTGGAGTTCCGTTGGACCGGCTCCGGGAATCGAACACGTTCCGGCCGGACAGCCGTTCCGTGTGGCGGGAGTTCTGCAAGGCGTGGCCGCTGTTCGAGGGCACTGCGTCCGGGTACTGGCTGCGGACGCAGTTTTCCAGTGTCTTTGGCCTGGCGGGGGAGCTGGGCGAGGAAACAGCCGATGCCAGCTACGATGCGGTCTCGGCAAAGCTCCAGGAGCCCGGCTTCCGGCCCCGCGAGCTGTTCAAGGACTTCAACATCGAGGTCCTGGCCACCACGGACGATCCCCTGGACACCCTGGAAAGCCACAAGGCCATCGCCCAGGACCCCACCTTCCACGGGCGCGTCCTGCCGACCTTCCGCCCCGACGCCTACCTCAACATCGCCCACCCCTCCTGGCTGGAGAACGTGGACCGGCTCATCGCGGCAGCGGGCGACGGCGGCACGGGCTATGGCGCTTACCTCTCCGCCCTGGAGAACCGGCGCCGCTATTTCGTGGAGCACGGCGCCGTCTCGGCGGACCACGGCGTACGCACCCCGGCGACCCTGAAACTCAACCCGCCTGAAGCTGCGAAGCTGTTCGACCGTGCCCGCTCCGGCAAGGCGACACCGCAGGACCGCGATGACTTCGAAGCGCACATGATGTACCAAATGGCACGGATGTCGGTGGAGGACGGCCTGGTGATGACCATCCACCCCGGCTCGTACCGCAACCACCACGAGCCCACGTTCAACGCCCTCGGCGCGGACACCGGGCACGACATTCCGTTCGCGGTCAACTACACCGAGGCCATCCGCCCGGTGTTGCAGGACTTCGGCACCGCGAAGGACTTCCACCTGGTGCTCTTCACGTTGGACGAGACCGTGTTCTCCCGCGAACTCGCCCCGCTGGCAGGCTTCTACCCGTCTGTCTATATCGGTGCCCCGTGGTGGTTCCTGGACGCCCCGGACGCGATGCTGCGATTCCGTTCCGCCGTTACCGAGACCGCAGGCTTTTCCCGTTCCTCCGGCTTCATCGACGATACCCGGGCCTTCTGCTCCATCCCGGCACGGCACGATGCTTCCCGCCGGATCGAGGCTTCGTTCCTGGCCCGGCTCGTGGCGGAACACCGTGTCAGCGAGGACCGCGCGCACGAGCTCATTATCGACATCGTCGATGCCTCACCCCGGCGGGTGTTCAAGCTGTGAACACTGAACTGCGAACCCCGGCCCGCCCCGCTGCAGCCGCGGAACTTCCGCGGCTGAACCGCGCACTCCGCCCTGCCCCGAAAGCCCCGGTCCGCATTGTCCACCTGGGCCTTGGCGCCTTCCATCGTTCACACCAGGCCTGGTACACCCAGCAGGCAGGGGACGCCGCGGAGTGGGGGATTGCCGCCTTCACCGGGCGCCGCCCGGATGCTGCCGCTGCCCTGGCTGACCAGGACGGGCTGTACACGTTGGTGGAACGGGCAGACACCAGCGATTCCTTCACCGTGGTGGGCAGCATCGTTGAAGCGGTGGACGGAGCCGACGTGGAGCGGCTTGCCGAACTGGTGGCTGCGCCCGCCACGGCAGTGGTCACCCTGACGATCACCGAGGCCGCCTACGGCCTGGGCACTGATGGAAAGCTCGATACAGCAGCGCCCGACGTCGTCACCGACCTTGCGCTGCTGGGTTCCGGCAGCGGGCACCCGGCCACGCCGCTGGGAAGGCTGGTGCTGGCACTCGCCGCCCGCCGCGATGCGGGATCGGGGCCCTTGGCCGTCGTGTGCTGCGACAACCTGTCCAACAATGGCACTGTTGCACAGCAGGCCGTGACCGGATTCGCCCACGCGCTGGATGCCGGGCTGGCCGGCTGGATCGACGCCAACGTCAGCTTCGTCAGTACCTCCGTTGACCGGATTACCCCGCGCACCACCGATGAGGATGTGGCTGACGTCCAGGCCGCGTGCAGCTACCGCGATACGTCACCGGTGGTGGCAGAACCCTTTTCGAGCTGGGTAGTCAGCGGGAAGTTCCCCGCCGGCCGGCCGCGCTGGGAAGACGCCGGCGCCCTGTTCGTGGACGACATCGGACCCTACGAGAACCGGAAGCTGTGGCTGCTCAACGGCGCACATTCACTGCTGGCCTACGCCGGGCAGCTGCGTGGCCACAGCACCGTGGCCGAAGCCCTGGCGGACACGGTCTGCCGCCAGGCGGTGGAAGCTTTCTGGGACGAAGCCGAGGCCAACCTTCCCGGTGATGAGCTGCAGATTCCGGAGTACCGTGCCGCGCTCCTTGCCCGCTTCAGCAACGCCAGGATTGCCCACAACCTGGCCCAGATTGCCATGGATGGCAGCACCAAGCTCCGCATGCGGGCCGTCCCGGTGCTGCTCGCAGAACAGGCCGCCGGCCGGTCCGGTGCGGCAGCGGCGCTCATGATCGCGGCGTGGATGGACTGCAGCTCCGCACTTCCCGGCTTCCAGGATCCCTTGGGCGATAAGGTGGCTGCCGCCAACGCAATTTCGGGGACAGAGCGGGTCAGGGCTCTACTGGCCGTTGTTGACCCGGTCCTGGCAGCTGACGCCGCCGTCGTGCAGCTAATTGAAAGCCTCACCGGCACCTTCGCAGAAGCGCTCCCAGCTACTGAACCCTGTAACTGCCTCACCTCACCTGAAAGGACCCAGCTGTGAAAATTATTGCCGCGGAAGTCTTTGTGACCAGTCCCTCGCGTAACTTTGTGACTCTCCGGATCACCACTGAGGATGGTGTGACGGGTATTGGTGATGCCACGTTGAACGGGCGTGAGCTGGCTGTGGCCGCGTATTTGAAGGAGCATGTTGCGCAGCTGTTGATCGGGAAGGATCCGCACCGGATCGAGGATACGTGGCAGTTCCTCTACCGCAGCTCGTATTGGCGGCGGGGTCCGGTGACGATGGCGGCGATTGCCGCGGTGGACATGGCGCTGTGGGATATCAAGGGAAAAATGGCGGGTATGCCGGTGTATCAGCTGTTGGGTGGGGCGTCCCGGAACGGGCTGCGGGCGTACGGGCATGCCTCCGGGGCGGACCTGCCGTCGCTGTTCGATTCGGTCCGCGAGCACCTGGAACTGGGCTACAAGTCCATCCGGATCCAGACCGCCGTCCCGGGGATCAACGCCGTCTACGGTGTCGCCGCACAGGCGCAGGCCTCGGGGGAGCGGTACGACTACGAGCCCGCCGGCCGCGGTGCCTTCCCGCTGGAGGAGGACTGGGACACCCGGGCCTATTTGCGGCACCTGCCCAGCGTGTTCGAGGCGGTCCGGAACGAGTTCGGCCCGGAAATCCCGCTGCTGCACGACGGGCACCACCGCATGACCCCGATCCAGGCCGCCAAGCTCGGAAAAGCGCTGGAACCGTATGATCTGTTCTGGCTGGAGGACTGCACCCCGGCCGAGAACCAGGAGGGCCTGCGCCTGGTCCGCCAGCACACCACCACCCCGCTGGCGATCGGTGAAATCTTCAACACCGTGTGGGACTTCCAGACGGTGATCAAGGAACAGCTGATCGACTACGTCCGGGCCGCGTCCACCCACTTCGGCGGGATCTCGCCGTTGAAGAAGGTGATGGATTTCGCCGCGCAGTACCAGATCAAGTCCGGTTTCCACGGGCCCACCGATATTTCCCCGGTCGGGTTCGCCGCGCAGTTGCACGTGGGCTTGGCGATCCATAACTACGGGATCCAGGAGTATATGCAGCACTCGGAGAAGACCAACGAGGTCTTCGAGCAGTCCATGACCTTCGTGGACGGCTACCTCCACCCCGGGGACAACCCGGGCATTGGGGTGGAGTTCAACGAGGAAGCCGCCGCGGCCTACCCGTACCAGCAGGCCTACCTGCCCTATAACCGCCTGGTGGACGGCACCGTCCATGACTGGTGAGGCGCAGGCGGTGACCCAGTACCGCATCATTGTCATGGGTGTCTCCGGGTGCGGCAAGACCACCATCGGTGACCTCGTGGCCCGCGGACTCGGCGTGTCTTTTTTGGACGGTGATTCGCTCCACCCGGTGGAGAACGTGGCCAAGATGGCGGCCGGGACACCGTTGGCGGACGAGGACCGCTGGCCCTGGCTCGCCACCGTGGGTTCCGCACTGGCCAATGCAGGGGACGGCGGACTGGTGCTGGCCTGCTCTGCGCTGCGCCGCAGCTACCGGGACGCGATCCGGCAGCAGGCCCCGGCCACCGTCTTCCTGCACCTGCACGGGACCAAAGAAGTGCTGAAGGCACGCACCGAGGGCCGGTCCGGCCACTTCATGCCGCCGGCGCTGCTCGAATCCCAACTCGCCACACTGGAACCACTCGAAAAGGACGAAGCCGGCATCGTCGTCGACATCGCCGCCCCCGTCCAGCAGATCGTGGCCGAGGCACTTGCCGGGATTGCCGCCGTCGTAACTCCTGCACCTGCCGCAGGGGCCAAGCCGCGGTAGTTCGACGTCGCATGCCGGCACGCGAGAGGCCATCCGTGCCGCTGGAGAAGATCCAGGGCAAATAGGAGTTCCAGGGCACCTTCAATGAGAACGGGTTCTGCGGCTCTTCCGATACGCGGCTCTAGGGCGGTAAAGCTCTCCTTGCGCCGGTGTTTAACCCCTTCGCCCCTGCCCGTTTAGCTGCCGTTCGGTTAGTCTTTTGCGATGGCTGACATGGAATTCAAGAAGCGTCTGGACCAGGTTGAAGCGTTGTACAACGAGCTCTATGAGTTGCGGCAGCGCGGTCCGGCTGCCGGCAAGGAGGAGACCGTCCTGGCCGAGATGCGGTTGGATAACGCATGGCGGGAGTTGTACGAGTTCATGCAGTTACCCTTGTCACCTGACGCCCCGATTGGTCATAGTGCGGAGTAGTTCCAAGGGCGCCTGAAGTTCGCTTTGATGCCTGCTCGGCCTACAACGCGCACCCCGGATCCCGAGCTGGTTGCGCAGCCGCCTGCAGAGCGGGCCACGGACTTTCCCTGGCTGCTCCGCCTCGTGGAAATGCGTAGTAGCTGGAGACAAACGTAAGACGCGCGCTGCTGGCCGCTATCAGACAGCCCTGCACCTCTGCGGCAGCGGACTTCAAAGCCCACAAGCTCCTTCTCGGACGGGGCTTGTATATCTTATTTCGCTCTTTGATATATTAGTCTTATACTAGATCTGAATCCCCGAGGATCAATCGCTAACTCGATGAGGAGTGGAACAGCATGCAGCAACTCGCGCACCGGCTCGAACGCCTGGGCACCGAAACCGCCTTCAGCGTCGCCCAGGCCGCGGCCGCCTGGAAAGCGAAGGGGAACCGCGTGTACCCCTTCCATCTCGGCGACATCAACATACCGACGGCCCCGCACATCGTTGAAGCGATGAATCGGGCCATCGCCGACGGCTATACGGGTTATTGCCCCGGACCCGGCATCCCCCAGTTGCGCGAAGCTCTGGCCGAAGACATCGGGGCCCGCCGCGGTATCGAGTTCTCCCCGGACAACGTCGTTGTGATGACTGGCGGCAAGCCCGTTATCACGAAGTTCCTGCAGGCGGTCATGAACCCCGGCCAGGAAGTGCTCTACCCGAACCCCGGCTTCCCGATCTACGAATCGCAGATCGAGTACCTCGGTGGCACGGCTGTGCCTTACCGTTACCTCCCCACGAGCCAGGGCTTCGCGATCGACCTCGACCAGGTCCGGGCATCAATCACCCCGAATACTGTCGCAATCATCTACAACGACCTGCAGAACCCCATCTCGGCCGAGTCGACTGCCGCCGAGCGGGAGGCAATCGCACAGCTCGCGCAGGAGCACGACCTCTGGGTACTCTCCGATGAAGCGTACTTCGAGACGCGCTATGAGGGTGTCTCGAAGTCGATCGCGTCGCTTCCCGGCATGGCCGAGCGCACGGTGATCCTCTACACCTTCAGCAAGAAGTTCGCCATGACCGGCTCCCGCCTCGGCTGCGCCGTCGCCCCGATCGAGATCGCCAAAATTCTCAGCACACTCAACACCAACGATGAGTCTTGCACGACGCACTACGTGCAATGGGCGGGCATCGAAGCGCTGCGTGGCACCCAGGAACCCGTACAGCAGATGCTCGACATCCTGCGCGGGCGCCGGGATGCCGCATGCGAACTCGTGAACGACATCTCCGGCATGCACGTCGCCGTGCCGCAGTCGACGTTCTACCTGTTCCCGGACGTCACCGAGGTCATGGAGCGCATGGGTTACACGGCAGTTGGCGATTTCGCCTCAGCTGCGCTGTACGAAACCGGCGTCTCCTTCTGCACGCGTGAGCACTTCGGCCGCCGCCAGCCCGGCGAGGAGCGGCAGTACATCCGGCTCGCCTACTCGGGCATCGACGTCGCCGATATCCACGACGGCCTTGGCCGCCTGCGCAAGTGGATCGAGACGGCATGAGCCGGGTCGTCGTCACGGGACGTATACCCGAAGCCGCACTCGAGAAGCTGCGCACCGAGCACGAAGTCGATGCCTGGGAAGGTCCTGGCTCGATTGGCCGCGAGGAGCTCCTGCGCCGGGTAGCCGGGGCCGATGCCGTGGTGAGCCTGCTCACCGAACGAGTCGATGCCGAACTGCTCGACGCCGCCGGGCCGCAGCTCAAGGTCGTCGCGAACGTCGCCGTCGGCTATGACAACATCGACGTGCCCGCCTGCACCGAGCGGGGCGTGGTCGCCACCAACACGCCGGGCGTGCTCACGGAGGCCACGGCCGACATCGCGTTCGGCCTCATCCTCTCAGCGACCCGCCGGCTCGGCGAGGGGGAGCGGCTCATCCGCTCCGGCCAGGCATGGAAGTGGGGCATGTTCTTCCTGCTCGGCAGCAGCCTGCAGGGCAAGACCCTCGGCATCGTCGGTATGGGCGGCATTGGCCAGGCGACCGCTCGCCGGGCCAAGGCCTTCGGGATGGAAATCGTCTACCAGTCACGCCGTGAGATCGACCCCGTGCTCGCCGACGAGCTGGGCGCCCGGCGGGTCGAGCTCGATGAGTTGCTGGCCATCTCCGACGTCGTCTCCTTGCACTGCCCCTACGGGCCGGCTACGCACCACCTGATTGGCGCCGGGCAGCTTGCGGCGATGAAGGATTCGGCATACCTCGTCAATACCGCGCGCGGGCCAATCGTCGATGAAGCAGCGCTCGCTTCTGCCCTTCGCGAGGGGCAGATCGCGGGTGCCGGGCTCGACGTTTTTGAGAACGAGCCCAGCGTGCACCCCGGATTGCTCGAGCTCGAGAACGTAGTGCTCGTGCCGCACCTCGGCTCCGCCACTGTCGAGACCCGTACCGCAATGGCGATGCTCGCCGCAGACAACACCTTGGCTGTGCTCAGCGACGAACGGCCGCCCGCGCCGATCAATTAGTGGCAAAGGGCGCTGACGTGCCAGTCGGGTTTCACTTGCGGCAGGCTTTGCCGAGCCTGGCCCCAGTACGTCTGGATGCATGATTATCTGGGACGGATCTGGTAACCCGCAACGTAGAACCGAGTATGAGCCCCGTCCGCATGGACGGGGCTCATACTCGTTTCCAGTACGTCACGCCGCCGCCAACGCATGCATCCTGACGAGGGATTCAATCAGGCGTAGTCGGTAGCGAATTGTTGGCGCTGCTTACCAGGACAATGCGGAAGACCTTCGCCCATCCCGGAAGATCCGTCCGGCTCCCTGGAAAAGCCTGCACTTGAAAAGTCATAGAGCAATCCTCAAACGGAGGCATGAAGCCACCGGCGCATCCACTAGGGTGCTTGCAAGTTTTGTTCTATTCCACCGGCCGCGACAGATTCCGGGTAGAGCGGAGCTTCTCATTTGGTGTTAGCCCGCAATACCTTCTCCAAGAGGACGGGGAACTGCCCCATCAAGTGGAAGCCAAGCTTGAACAGGTGCGGACGAAGAGGCGCGCCCAAGTTCGTGACTTCGCTTCCCAGGTTCTGGGTCAGGTGGACCCTGAAGCGTTCCGGGCAGTAGCCAAGATCCTTGATGAGGAAACCCCGAGCCCTTACCGGCCGGAGTGAAAAGGGGGTGTGGCGCGATGAATGATCAGCAGATGCAGGAGATCGGCGACAGAGTTGTTCCTGCCATGGAGGGGCTTGTGCAGCTCGATCCATGGTGGTGGACATACGTCGCAGTATTGGCGCCCGTCGCTCTCCTGACTACGCCATCGTGGTCACAGTGGTCGGACTGCGGAACCTGCGACGTCAAGAGAGTGCTTTCAAGCACAAGGTCGCAAGTGGGGCAAGAAACATGCACCGGACGCGTGACAGTGACGCCATGACCGAATGGTGGAGGCGCGCCCAGTGGGCTTTGACTGCCACTGCCTCGACCAACGACACGATGTACTCCTACGGCATGGGGATCCTCGAGGTTCTGGCCAAGATTGATCTGGCCGGCTCCGAGGAAAAGTCCCTGTTCGATGCTGTCTGGGAAGGGTCCTGCACGAAAATGCGGGACAACGAGATCCGGCATCTCCTGGAGCAACTCCGGGGCTGCGCTCGGCAGGAGGGGGGTGGACCCCTGATCGGGCACCCTTCTAAACAAGAATTAAGCCGCCCAAGCCCAGTCAAGGATCCCCCGGTCTCGGGAGAGAACCGAAGCAGCAAGGAGGAATCTAACGGATATCCACGGGGAAACGACCCGACGCGCAAGGAGCAGGCGTTCGCCACGCTCCGTCGCGAAATCCTCGCTGCACGGCTGAAGGTCGTCCTCGACGAGCAGTTGAACCGTGGGACTTCCCCGACTGTAAAGGCTCTGGCCCGGATGAAGCTGCCGTCGATCGTCAGATAAAAACAATCAGGATCAGAACTCTAATGAGTTCTGATCCTGATTGGGTTTGTGGAGTTGGGGGTAGAAAAGTCCTATCCGGCAGTAGCGGATCTCCCTCCGGCAATGTCTATTTCCTGGCTGGTACTGGCCTAATTCGCAGCCTGGTACTTTTCGATGATGTCCGACTGAATACGGCCGCGTGCATTTACCTGGTAGCCATTGTCGATGGCCCAGAGACCTACAGCCTTGGTGTCGATATCTCCACCGCCAGATTTACGAGCGGCGCCTCTACGAAGTAGCTCTAGGAGCGTCAGATGGACGCTGAGGACCACAGGCCAATGAGGATTGCCTGACGGACAGTCGGCGCTTTGTGCCGGGGCTCGGCGTGGTTACCTCATGGAGTTATTGCGGCGGGTCTTCTTCAACGACGAGGCCTTCGTCTCCGGGGAGTACTTTGCCTTGCTTCCGCTCTGCTTCGTCCTCGTCGTTCAAGGCAACCGCGTCTGCCGGTGAGCACGGGGCAGTGGCACCAATGCTGTACGACTGGTCAGATGCATCAGTGTAGAAGCTGGCCCGAAGGACGGGCCCGCCCTCGGCGAAGACGGTCGGGTGTGTTGTCGGGTTCACGGTGCGTACGGTCATGCCGAGGGACTCCCAATACTCCGCTACGCGTTTCGCGTCCTCAATATGCGCTGTTCCTTGGGGTGCCCACCGGTCATAGCCATAACTGGCACCCTCCTCGCCCTCTCCCGGGGAGCACTCCTGCGCCCACGCTACGCCGTTACGGGGCCACCAACCGGTGACGTCGAGCTGTTTGGTGGTATTCATGACGAGTTCGACCACACGGTCCCGTCCCTCCCGGGCAGTCATTGTCTGTTCTGGCGTCGCCTTCTCTGACATTGTGTTCCCTGGCTCCTTCTCAGCGCATGCGGTTATTGTCATTCCCATCATGAGCACGGCCGTTGCGGCTGCGAAAATCCTCACATGTGTCTTAGCGGCGGGCATGGGACATTCCTTCCAGTAAGGCCTTCTGCAGATCCGTCGGCCCCAACGGGACATACGGGGTGATCTTCTCCGCTTCTCGCTTGATTGCCCAGGCCAAGCTCAGGCCGACGCGGATCCTGGACGAAGCCGGACCGTTCCGGCCGGACGGCAACGCCCCGGCGCGAACAAACCTGGCAGTCCCGACTGGACGAAGTAGCTGATTTCACGAGAACTTACAGCCGGCCGCCACATGTAAGCTCCACCGACTTCGACGAGCGGCGCCTGGCGGCAATCGTCGCCCGGTACCGGCGCCCCACGAACCGGCAGCAATACCCCGAACGGATCAAGGAACTGGATGCCAAAGCCCCCGGATGGGATCACAAGCTCACGTCGTAGGCCCTGTATCTAGCCGCTGCGCAGCACTCTGCGACCGGTGGCTACAAGGCGGCAGTCAGTCGATGGGATTCGGGATAGGCAACTTCACATTTGTTTGGCTCGGAAGCTCCTGCCGGGATTTCCTCCGCGCCGGTAACGGTGCATGTTGCGACCAAGCGGTCGCTCACCGAAGCTGTTATTTCCCCCAGCGTCCGCTCTCCAGCGGGGTTGTTAGGGGTCCGGAGCGCATCAAATACCGCCACCGTGTCCCCGCTATTACCTTCCGAGGGGGCACATCGTCGAGTGCTTCATCGTGAAGGACGGCGTCGTCGTGGCGCGTGATCCCATCGGCGTGCCGATCAACAACACGAGCGGGACATCAGTTGGCGTCTCATGGTCAACTCCTTCGCGGGACACGAAGATGGCTCCGCCCTTCCGCGGACGCTGATCCGAGCGCCAGATGATGGAATTCTGCGTCACTTCCGGCCTGTGGCGGCCATGCCGTAGCCGCCGCCGAGGCCGAGGCCGGCAGCGATGACGGCAACGAGAATCAAGAGCCACCACGGAAAGTCCGATGGTGCGCTTGCTTGGGTTGACTCTTCTGCCGTGGCCCCGTCCAGCGGGCTTTGGCTGATTTGTGATCCACCGTCTTGCCCGTTCGCCTCGAGGCTCGGATCCTGGCTGAGGAGACCGCCTGTGGCGGCGTTAGGGGTCGCGGAATTCAGGTCCGGGAGCCTGTTGGTAAGCAGCCGGGTGAACGGGTCTGTCGTGGGTGCCGCGATGATCTTGTGGGTCAGAGGTACCGGGGCCGGATCCGGAGCTTTTGCCGTGGGGTCGGTCGGTAACGGAGCGACCGGAACGATGGGGACTACGGGGGTGACCACTGGCAGGACCGGTTCATCAGGAGTCACGACACTGGGCTTGGGGAATACAGCGATCCAGGTGGCGGCGAGACGGGCTTGCCCGGACGTAGCCGCGACCTGGTACAAACCGGCCGGTGTGTTTGCCGGGATGGTGACCGCTGTGCCGGCCAAGGCACCGTCCTTTACCGCAACGTTTTGCGCCAGCTGGGCTATGATGTTGATCCCGTCGGAGCTGTAGAGAGTCAGGTCGAGCTCATAGGAACCGGCTGAGAATCCTGTGCCGCTAATCGTGGTCGTGTACCCGCCCACGACACCTGTGCTTACAGTGGACGAAAGCGAAGCGTTTGCCCGCAGCACGTAAACCGAAAGCTGGGCACTGACACCAGTGGTGTCATCAACAATGCTCACGAGATACTGGCCCTCAGGGGTGAAAGGGCTGGACATCAGGGCGTAGTCGAAGTTCCCACCCGCGTCCGCAGTTGCTGTCCCACCGGGCAGCAGCACGCTACTCGTAGTGAGGCTAATAGTTCCGCCTGGAACGAATCCTGATCCTTTGATGTTGGCGGGCGTCCCCGGAGCGATCGGCAGATTCGGGCCTGTGACGCGGGGATCGTAGACAGCTGTCTGCACGACGTAGACCGGAGCAGAAACGCCCGTCCGTGTTTTACCACCGGCGTCGGTTTGAGTTACGACGATTTCATAGGCACCCTGGGGCTGGTTGCCTGGCAGGGCGCAGGTTAGAACCTGGTGTGCGGGTTGCGGGGTGAGGGCACAGCTCGATGTGATCGCAGGGTTTGCAGCGTAGGTTCTGTGCAGTGTTGCCTGCGCGGGAAGCACAGGATCGAGACCCTGCACGGTTCCGGTGAAAGTGCCGCCGGGTTGGGCTGAGGTCTGATCAACGTTAACGGTGATAGGCCCTGATGGTGCCGGCGGTGTCGGGAGCTGCGAGGGTGACGGCGGGGCAGGGGGAGTGGCCGTGGCCGGTGCGGAAGGAACCGCGCTTGGAGTCGTGGCCGGGAGGTTTCCACTCGCCGGTGCACTGGCGCTCGGAGTAGGTGTTGCCACCACGGTGGCAGTTGTCGCCGCCTGTGAGGCGACAACCGGCAAGCCAAAGAGGCTGCTGACGGTCAACGCTGCCAGACCTATCCGCAATGCTGTGACGTTTTTTGGCGCGGCTCTTCCCACGATGATCTAGTCCCCTTCTAGTCAGTCCTGCGGCGCAGCCCTGTCACCTGGCAGCGAATACTTGTATTTCGTTGTCTCTGGTTTTGACAATCGCCCCGCTGGGGGTGATGGCCAGAGGTGTGACCCCGTTGTAGGGAGTTACCTTGTTTTGCTGGATGAACACAGGGCCCTCATCGTTGGCCCCCAGGGCACCGTCGGCGAGAATGCCGGATCGTTTGATGCCTTGGGCCTTGAGATCCAATACTGGTAATCCAGTCGATTGATTATATGCATAGCCAGCGAAAGCAGCCCACACGAACCCGTTTCCCCGGACCCAGACAGGATCTTCTTCGACCCTTGAGTAACTGATCTCCATGCTGGAAAGAAGTTCACCCGTGCTTTCGCGGTACACCGCCACCGTCACTGGATTCTGCGGGTCGCGGCTCTCAGGGAAGACCGACCACAGAATCACAGCCAATCCGTGACCGGCGGTCACCCATTTCATGACGTTCTGGTTCTCTTCCGGGGCATTCAGTGGTACGTCCTGACGCGTTTTAGCGTCAGGACTGCTCAGGGTCAGTGAACCTGAGAATTTGGCGCTGAGGAGTTTGTCCCCGTCCACGCCAAGTGCAGTCTTTCCCTCGATGGCCGTCAATGCGACAAGCCCGGCTTTGGTAAGAGTCGATAGTTTCCCGTCACCCGTTGTGATCAGCAAATCAGTCCCGGCTGTGGATATTGCCGCATCAGCGGGTATTTTTGCCGCGATCGCAGGGGCCTTGCCAAGGCTCGGCATCCAGCCGTGAAGAGTGTCGCCGATGCGCCAGACCATGCCGGGCTCATCGCTGATTTGTGTTTCCTGGGCAAACAAGACCTCACCATCGACTGACTGCTCGCTGAGGACGGTACCGGTGGCGTTGTCCAGAATGGTCAGCGATCGGTTGTCGAAGATGAACGTGCCGGCCTGCGCGGCTGTGACCTGCGCTGAAGCGCTGAGAGGTTTGCGCCAGACGGGTCCCTCCGGGTATCCGGGGAAACCAGTGCCCGTGCCTGCTGTGAGCGGAGGTTTGATGAGGGCGAGATTTGCGGCGCTGAATTGGTTGGGTCGGGTCGGGCGCTCCAAGGGTTGCAGGAACGCAACGCCCCAGGCAGAGCTGATGGAGAGCGCACCGATGACGATGGCCGACACGATGCCCTGGACAACCGGCACCAGCCACCTCGGCCGACGGGGGAGCGCGCTCGATGGTCGAGACTCGGGCTGGGGCGGGGACGGCTCCGGGATGGCAACACTTGAAGGTTGTGCATTCTCTGACCAGACCGGAAGCTGTGGAGGGAAGACCTGAGTAATATGCGCGGCAGTTCCGGCCTTGACCCAGTCCTCGACCACTTGCGAGTAATAAGTGGGTGAAGGGTTGAGAGGATCCGTGCCTCTATTGATGTCTATGACTGTTGATTCGCCCAGCTTATGGAGCCAGGTGTCCTGATCGCTGTGCCTTTTCCGGAACTCCAACACGAAGATCAGTGGCCCGACGGCGGCAAGCAGCAACCCGCCCAGGGACGCGAGGCCACGTTTGAGTGTCCGGCCGCGGTTTACGGGCGTTGCGGCGTCCTCGGCGAGGACCCGCAGTCCCAGGAGGCGGCCTCCAATGGATTGGCCGGTCCTTGCGAGCATGGTTGAGAGAACCAGCCCGTACACTGCGCCGATCACTGTGATCGTGACGAGTCCAAGGATTCCCGGTCCCGGCACAGGCGTAAAGCCCGCGGGGATCAGCAGCAGAACAGCCGGGCAGGCGGGAACAGCGAAAATGGCCAAGTCAATGATATAGGACGCAGCACGGCGAGGCAGTGACGCAGCAACGAGGCCTTCAGGCACAACAACACTTTCTATTCGAGGACAGGGAGAGGGAATCCTTTCGAGTGTAACGACATAGGGCGGTGCCACGTCCCAAAGAAGTCTCATATGCGAGAAGATCTCGGCCTCGGCTTGCTCACCGCACCAACAGTTTATAAAGTCGATGTTGTAATAGGCTTTTCCCTCATAAATCAAGGAATTCAGTCATGGCGAACCTTAATGTCACCTTTGATGAACTCGAAGCTGCCGCGAAAGGTCTGGAAACAGGCAAAATGGATCTCGAGGCGAAGCTGGGCGAGCTTCAGAAGCAGATCCAAGCCTTGGTCGCGAGCGGTTATGTGACTGATCGGTCCTCGAAGGCCTATGAAGCCGAATACCAGCTGTTCACCCAGGGAGCACAGCAGACCATTGGCGGCCTTGATGGTCTTTCCCGGTACCTCCACCACGCGGCTGAGACTCTGCGCGGCACCGACGAGCAACTGGCCAGCCAGATCGGCCGGTAGCATTCGAAGCGAGTCAGGCCCCGACACATCAGTGCCGGGGCCTGAAGTCCTCCGCCCCGGAGTTTGCCTGGACGGTGGTACCAAGACAGGAACCGGCTGGCTCCCGAGGCTGCGCCTGAATGATTCCTCGTGGCAGGGCCAAAGGGGCGAAGGCCGTATTCAGCAACACGACGGATGGATTGATGTGGGGGCGGAATGGGTTCTCTGAAAATCAGCAGCACGGCGCTCGATGCTGCCGGCGGGGTACTGGCACAGGCAAGCGGGTTCCTTGGGGATGCCAGTCGTATCAGCGTCGGCGATGCCGGCTACAGCCGACTCGTAGCCAAAGGCCAGGAGACTGCTACTGCATGGCAGTCGGCCATCGGCCCGCTGACCGAAGCGGTAACCATCGACGGCAAACAATGCATCGCGGCAGGACAAGAATTTGGTCGCGTCGACGAGGCACTTACGGGCGCACTCGCAGGCGGGAAGCCCTGATGGGCAGGCCAGGAGACTGGTCCGTGCTGGGTGGGGCTGATCCGGCACCGGGGAACGTTCAGGACATGCAGGAGGCGGCACGGGCTTGGGGACAGAATGCCGGACGGCTTGGAGATGCCCGTGTTGTTCTCCAAAGTGCCACGGTCGAAGGTGCCGGTTCCACGGTAGAGGCTGTCCGGACTCTGCTGCATCGCGACGCTGCTCTGATCGGCATCTATCAAGGCGCTTGTGAAACTAACGCCAATGTCTATCTTTCCTGGGCCTCAAGCCTGGAAGATTTCCAGGCAGAGGCAGACCGATTGCGCGTCCAGGCCGAACAAGCGCAACTGGAGCAGGCCCAAGGGGTCGCCTTGTTACGTGTCCAGGCACCCCCATCGTTGTTCAATGACGCCCCTGCCCGCCCCAACCCCCTGCAGGAACTGTGGGAAATGGACCGGCGTCGGGGACATGGCATTCTCGCCAGCGCCAACCAATCCCTGGCCGAAATCCAGCGCCAGGCCGACGACCTCAGAGCCCGCTACAAGAACGAGGGAAACCGGTTAGCCGAAGCCCTTCATGTTCCGGCACCCTCGGACGCAGCTCAACAGGCCCATCTCGACGGCAGCGTTCCCGTCGGAAGCGGTGCTCTGACGGCTCTGCTGAACCCGGGGAAAGACCCGCAGCTGAAGCAGCTGAACAGCCTCAGGGACAAAGTCAACACCGGGGACGTAGACGCCCGGGCAGAATACCTCTCCTTGCTGGCCTCGTTGACGCCTGCCCAGTTGGCCCTCTACGGCGTCTGGAATCCGGACGCAGCCAGGAACTCCATCCCTGCCCCCGTTGGCGAAGATGTCCTGGCTGCCGCCAACTGGTGGGCATCACTGCCTCAGGCAAGTAAAGCCGCGCTCATCGCTGCTGTGCCAGGCATCATCGGCAACCTTAACGGCGTTCCCTACTCCGATAGAGCCAAAGCAAACAGCACCAACATCGACGCCATCTACAACGACCCGAACACCACCGACGCCACAAAGAAGACCCTCGACACCATCAAGAAGCAGCTGGAACCCAAGCGGGACTTGGCGGGGAATCCAATCGCAAATCGAACGGTTATCACCTTCGAACTGAACAACGGCAAGCCCTTGGCAGCACTGGCCATCGGGGATATGGACACAGCAGGCAACGTCACCTGGAACATCCCCGGAATGGGCACTACCGTCGACGACGGACTGGAATCCTGGACCGGTTCCGCGCAAGACCTTTTTGATGAACAGCGGCAAGCACTGGTTCTTCGTGGCCAGAGGGGTACGACGACGGCAGTCGTGTCATGGGTTGGGTATGACACGCCGGCGATGCCGCTAAGTCCGGAAGTGTTGACTCCGTACAAAGCTCTGGCAGGTGGGGACCGTCTGGCTGCTGCGCTGGATGGATTTCACACCACCCGGAACGGCAGTACCGCTGGCCTGCCGAAAGTGAACGTTGTGGCACACTCCTACGGGACAACAACCGCCTCTTACGCGCTGACGAAGACACACTTCAACATTGACACGGTTACGATGTTTGGATCTGCAGGAATCGACCCCCACGCCGTGCCAAACGCATCCGCTTTGCATGTAAAGTCAGGGCCGGATCACCAACCAGCGGTCTACGTGACCCAAGCCTCGAACGACCGGGTGGCACCCTACCTTGGCATTGGCGGGAGCCAAGCTTTGGGCCAACAGATGCAACAAGATGAGTGGATGAGAGTTAGCCCGTCAGATCCTGACTTCGGTGGCCATAACTTCTCATCCGAAGGCGGTTACGACCCGGTGACGGGGCAGGCATACAAAATGGTCACCGGCCATGGAGCGAAGGGTTCATCAGAAACATTCGGGGTGTTTGTTACCACCACGGATCACGGTTATCTCGACCTGGGAACACAGTCCGCTCATAACATTGCCTTGGCTTCCACCGGACACGGAGACCAGATTCCAAAACTGGTCCCCCTAAAACAAGAATGGGCCCCGGTACTTCCGGACGAAGATAGTTTGATCCGTGTGAACATTGACCCTTGGCGGACTTTTCCTGACGAATCGGACCAAGACCCCGCAACCCTGACCAAAGGCTAACCACCATGACCCGCTCGACCCGCCCGGCATGCCGGATGCTTGCCACGTTCACCATCGCATCAGCACTGGCGCTGACTGGCTGCGCTCCCACAAATACCCCATCCGGAGGAAACATGACCACCAACGGCAATGAAGAACCCGTCAATGGAACCAGGGCAGCTAAGGAAGTCTTCATTGACTTCCGCGAGGCGATCGATGACACCATCCAACACTCTGGAACAACGTTTCCGGGATGGGACCCGAAAAAGACTGCTGGATACAGCACCGAACCATGCGGAATCACGTCAAGGGAGGACGGACACCGATACTCGGTGCAAGGAGAGGGCGGGGCGATCGGCGACCCGAAAGCCGCGATCGAAGCCATGAAATCCCATTGGGAAGCCAAAGGCTACAAAATTGGCAACATTTTTGACGAGAGCGAAACCACAGCCGGCAAGGGTGTCCAAATCAACGCCACGACCCCCAGTGGTGTTTCCGTGCAATTTACTGCGTCCACTTTTGGCTCCTTTGTGAATGTGAAGAGTGATTGCACCCTCGACCCCCTGGCGAAAGAGACAACAACAGACACGATCCCGCTAGGCGAAGCAGGCAATACGTCCTCTGGTTCAGCCGGGTCATGACGAGCACAGCATGACCCCCTACGCCCGACGGGCATGGAGCGTGCTCGCCGCGTTTACGATCGTGTCTGCCCTGGTACTGACTGGCTGCGCTCCTACAAATAGCCAGCCCGGAGGAACCATGACCACCAACAATATTGAAGAGCCCATCAGCGGAACCCGCCCGGCCAAGGTAGTTTTCGCTGATTTCCTGGACACCGTCGACGACATCGTGCAGCACTCCGGCGCAGCCTTCCCTAAGTGGGACCGCCGGAACGTTGCCGGCTACAATGCCGGAGCTTGCGCGGTCAAGGGTGGGGAAGACGGAAATCGCTACACCGTGAGCGGGCAGGGCGGGCCAGTAAAAGATTCAGACAAGGCCATTCGCGAAATGAAGTCGCACTGGGAAGCCAAGGGCTACACCATTGGAAACATCTTCACCAATATGGGTGGAAACACCACGGCTCGAGAAGTAAATGCCACCACTCCAAGCGGGATTGTTGTGCAGTTCACTCCCGGCAAGACCCGCTCATATGTCACGGTTCAGAGTGATTGCACACTCGACCCCTTGGCGAAAGAGACAACAACAGACACAATTCCGCTCGGTGAAACAGGCGATACGTCCTCTCCTTCAGCCGGAACTCAGGAAGCACAGGATGATTCTTTTTCCTGACTGGTGCTCGTGCGGCATTAAGAGTGCCAAGTAGGTTAACCCGGGCGTCGAGCCGACGTGCCCCGACGAGGAATCGGACGGGCAACGAGCCGGGCACTGTCCGGCAGTCGAGAAGGGGAGCGAATGACGAACTTACCGAGGTACCCGGCCGGCAATGACATGGCTGCCCTCAAGGCCAACAAACGTGCCCGGGCGGGGGCCCGGGACGGCATTACCGCGTCCGGGCCGCTGCATGGCTGGCCGGGTTGGTAACGTATCTGGTGGCCTGCTTCGAGGGTGCCAGAGTTTCCAGCGCGGCCACAGGCGGCGATACTGATGCTGCTTGGGCTATCTGGATACCCTATCTATTCTGCCCTGATATGGGGTCCGTTGATTCTGCTGGCCCTTATTCTGGCAATCGTAGCCAAGGCAAGGAAGAGTCCACGCCCCGCGCTCTCAACTACCGTCATCGTGCTGTCCGGTGCTTTCCCTGTCTTGGCTGTGCTGGTGCTGGTCATCGCATCCTTCATCTACCTGGACACTAGCGGATGATCACCAGGGGAAATTCCGTGGACCTGCACCATTGCGTGATGTTGCCAGTCACATCTCGAGGAATGAAAAAATGCGTCGATGACGTCATGACAATGTCAGGAAGGGAAAAGCACTCTTATCGACCTCTGGTACTGCAAGATTGTCAATTTTCTGGTTGTAAGCCCCGTTAAGGGCTCTCAATGCAAGCCAGACCCAAATACAGACAAAGCCTCAAAAGGGACAGCCTGCTGTAGACGATGGCAAAAGAGACACCGAGACGCTTGCGACAGAGATTCTGATCAATCCGTAATTGTCGGCGTCCCTACCTCCATGTCGGTACCGTAGGCAGACCTAGGGCTCAACAGGGCTGAACCCGCAGCGATTGTTCCGTACTTTGGTGCGCCGTTGGATTTGAGGGAGGCCGGTATCGTTCTGGACGTCGCTTCATTGTCATTTCGGTAGACTTTCGTGCTTGCTTCGCTTGTCCGTTACTCTTTGGGGGTTCGTTTGTATACGCAGTTCACCGTCGTCGACGCTTCAGGTTCGCGTGCAGTGGATGTAGTCGTGGAAGCGGAACCCGATGCCGATGCCGCCCGGGTATTGAGAGCAGCAGCTGGAAATTGGGCCGCCCCACGAACCGGGGACACTGCTGTTGCATGGGCTGAGGCCGGTGTTCGGGATGGGGCGGTTGTTAGTGCCGCTACCGATCTGCCGGTCAGCTCTGCCATTGCGTTGTCTGATTCCGGCGCTGCGCGAATCCTGGTGGTGGCCGGTGATGCGGGGATGGTGCACGTGGTCGGTACCGGGCGGCTGAGTATCGGTGCTGGCGCTGATTGCTCGGTGGTGCTTACGGGTGACGGGTTGCCCTATCTGGCCGCCATCGTCGACGTCCAAACCGATGGCGTGTGGGTTGAGAGAGCTCACGCCGATGTAGAGCTGATGCTGAATTCCGAGCCGGTACCGCACAGAGTGCGCTGGCCTGACGGCGAACTGCTTCGGGTCGGCTCGATGTTGTTGGCTATCGCGCTCGATCCAGTCCAGGGCGCTTCCCTGAAGGCTTCCGACGATCCCGGGAAACTGGACTTCAACCGGCCCCCGCGGTTGTTCCCACCGTCCCGAAGCACGAAGTTCCGGCTCCCGAGTGAGCCCCAGGAAGACAGCAAACGCTCGCTTCCGATCATGATGGCGCTGGCTCCTTTGGCGGTCTCAGCAGGCCTGGCCATTGCCACGGCCAGGCCAATGTACCTGCTGTTCGGGTTGTTGTCTCCAGTATTGATGATTACCAGTTACTTCCAGTCCAAAAGGGCCGGCAGGGAAAGCTACCGGGATCGGTTACGGACCTACCGGAACGCGAAACGCACCATTGTGGCGGACGCACGACAAGCCTTGGTCGCTTATGAGAAGGAGGCACGACTGGTCAGCCCGGATCCTGCGACAGCCGGGCTGATTGCCACGACTCCGGGCACGCGTTTGTGGGAGCGCAGACGCAGGAACCCTGACCATCTCTCCGTGCGGCTGGGTGTGGCCACGATGCCCTCAGATGTGGTCCTGGAGGATCCCGCGCAGGTCGAGCACAAGCGTCAGGTCACCTGGGATGCTCGTGATGTACCGGTCACAGTCGCTTTGCCCAGGCACGGGGTGATGGGCATGTGCGCTGATCAGGAGAGCGTACGGCGGACGGGAGCATGGGTCATGGCGCAATTGGCTATCGCCCAAAGCCCACGGGATGTGCGGTTGTACTTGCTCACAGCATCTGATGCTCGCACTGCCTGGGACTGGGTCCGCTGGCTGCCGCACACACAGTCACCAACGCCCGAGCGGTCGTTTGCCTTGGTGGGTTCGGATTCGGTCAGCATCACTGCGCGTCTTGGCGAGCTCGCGTCGATAATTGCAGAACGGAATCGGGTGCGAGGTACGGATTCCAGGATCGAATTCGCTGATCCTGATGTGGTGGTGCTCATCGACGGTATATGGGATCTTCGGGGACGCCCCGGGCTGGCCCAGCTGTTGCAGGATGGACCTGCGGTCGGGGTGTACACAGTATGTCTGGACACCGAGGAACGGCTGCTGCCCCAGGAATGTAACGCTGTTTTCCGGATGAACCCGGACGGGCAATGGGCGTTGCGGCAGCAGCGTGAACCCGATCGTGAGGAGGTCTGCGCGGACCAGGTCAGCGCCGCGTGGCTGGAGTGGGTGGCACGTGGGCTTGCTCCGCTTCGTGACGCCGGGGACGATGCCGAGGGTCTGATCCCGGTCTCCGCCAGCTTCATGGAGATTGCCGGGGTCGAACCGGACATTGTGGGAACTGTTGTGGAACGTTGGTCCCGTTCGCCGCGAAGCACGGAAGCGCTGTTGGGCCTCGACGCGGACGGACCCTTCAGCGTTGATCTGCGCCGCGACGGCCCGCACGCCCTGATTGGTGGTACCACAGGGGCCGGCAAGTCCGAGTTCCTGCAGACACTGGTGGCGTCGCTGGCGTTGGTCAACACCCCGGACTCCCTGAACTTCGTACTGATCGACTACAAGGGCGGTGCTGCATTCAAAGACTGCGTGGCTCTGCCGCACACCGTCGGGACAGTCACTGACCTGGATGCACACCTGGTGGAACGGGCCATCGAGTCCCTGGGGGCCGAGCTTCGCCGCCGCGAGCACATGCTGGCAGCCGTAGGAGCCAAAGACATCGAGGACTACACGATCATTTCAGACCGGGATCCCGCTGTTTCGAAAATGCCGCGGCTTGTGTTGGTCGTCGATGAGTTCGCTGCCATGAAAACGGAACTGCCGGACTTCATCTTCGGCATTGTGAACATCGCTCAAAGGGGCCGCTCCCTGGGCATCCACCTTGTACTTGCGACACAGCGCCCGAGCGGGGCGATAACCGCTGACATCCGTGCCAATACCAACCTGCGCATCGCCCTGCGCGTCAGCGACGTTGCGGACAGCGTAGACATTCTCGCCGCGCCGGATGCTGCGAAGATTTCCCAGTCCACACCCGGACGCGCGTACTCGAGGACCGGTGCTGAAGTGTTGCGCCCCTTGCAGACAGCCAGAGTCGGCGGGCGACGTCCGGGCCACAATGCATCCATAGCACCTGAACCTGTAGTGGTGCCAATGCCTTGGTCGCAACTGGGCCAGCAACGACCTGCGGCAACGACTGAGAAGAACGACCAGGAGGAAACCACGGACCTCATGGTCCTTGTTGCGGGCATTGCCCAGGCGGCCCGGCAATTGCAGATTGAGCCCCAGAGCACCCCGTGGCTTCCACCATTGTCCGAGAACATCCTTTTGGCTGATATCGCCGCGCCGGCCCGGCCCGATGATGCTCCACCCGGATGGATCGCTCCAATCATTTTCGGTCTGGAGGATCTACCCAACCAGCAGCGCCAGCGGCCCTTGACGCTGGACCTGCAGGATTTTGGTCACCTGTACCTCACGGGCTCAGCGCGCAGCGGCCGTTCTCAGGCCCTGCGCACGATCGCAGGATCAACCGCCCAAACGGCTGCCGTGGACGACGTTCATATTTATGGCCTGGACTTCGGCAATGGAAGCCTCGTAGCGCTGACCGGTCTTCCACACTGCGGGGCGGTGGCCACCAGAGCGCAGCCCGAACGCGTCGAACGGGTCCTGGATCACCTCTTGGCACAGATTTCGGCCCGCCAACGGGACTTCGCGGAGGTCGGCTTCTCGAATCTCACTGAACAACGATCCAACACAGGCCCTGGGGAACGGTTGCCGCACATTGTTGTGCTCTTTGACCAATGGGATGGATTCCTGACCACTCTGGGCGATGGCGGAACCAGCATTCTTGCTGAGAAAGTCTTGAAGATTCTGCGTGAAGGACCCTCAGCCGGCGTTCACTGTGTCATCACCGGCGATAAACAGCTCCTCACGCCGCGGATGTCCTCGCTGGTCGACTGGAAACTCATGCTGAAGTTTTCCGACCGCAGCGACTATGCGATGGGCGGGCTGCAACCCCGCAAGCTCCCGGACACCATTCCCGCCGGTCGCGCATTCGCAGCCGACACCGGAAGCGAATCCCAAATCGCCCTGCTCGCACCGAACCCCGCAGGGCAAGCCCAAAGCCAAGCGCTCCACAGCATCGCCCGCGAAGCAAAAGAGCTGACCGCGAACAAAAATGCCCTACACCGGCCACTGGCGCTGCGGACTTTGCCCACCCGGATCCATTTCGACGAAGTATGGACCAACCGCACAGGGCACATGTCGCCACTAACTGCCGTGATCGGCGTAGGTGGTGACGACTTGGACCCTGTCAGCATCGACCTGCAATCCGGCCAGCCCAGCTTCCTCATCGTCGGCACACCCGGGAGCGGACGAAGCACCATGGCTCTCGCGGCGGCGGAGTCCTTTCGCCGGAACGGAGCAGAGCTTGTCATCATCGCATCCCAAGCCTCGCCCTTGCGGCAACAAGCCCAGTTGCCCGCCACACGGGCGGTATTGGATCTACTCACTCTCGACGCTGCGGACCTCACGGCCATCGTGGCAGAGCCGGGAAGCCTGGCTTTGGTCATCGACGACGCGGAACTGGTCCAGGACCCGGGTGCGCGCGAATGGCTCAGAACCTACCTCCGATCAGCCCGAGGGGCGCGACGCGCGCTCATCGCAGCCGCAAGCGCCGAAGACTTCGGTGCCAGTGTCTTCAGCGGCTGGGAGATCGACATGAAAAACAACCGCAGGGGAGCGCTACTCAGCCCCACAACCACTCTCCAGGGAGGACAGATCGGCGTATCCCTGACCCGAACACACCTTGCCCAGAGTGGCATACCAGGACGCGCACTCGCCAACCTCGGCGACGGCGTCATCAGGACCATTCAAGCGCCCCTGATATGAGTTGCTGCGCAAGTACACCAGGAAAATGACAAGAGGCCCACAGACGGTGTTAGTTCAACGCCTGTTCTAGGTGCCTTCGTCCCTCCGGTGAACGAACATGTCACCGAGTCCTCCGGCCCCTCCCTTGATCGTCAGGCGGACCCATTCACGAGTGTCTTCAACGTCCTGGCTTGAGGGATCGGACCATCGAAGCTTCAGCGTTTGGCTCTCATAGTTCTGAGCCAGATTGGGGAGGTCAATGACTCTCAGCAGGAGAGCAAACCGGAGCATGTCGATAGTCAGTGCGTTTATGTCTGTAATCATCTCAATCTCTCTTATTCGGAGATGAGCCGGAGGTCGAATGCCTTGTCTGTGTTCCACCCAGGACTCAGTGACTTTGTCTTGGGATTCTTCAGGAAGTCGCTGAGCGCGTTCTTGCCACGCTCTTCGACTGTGGTCGGCGTTTCCGCCGCCGTCGCCGCGAGCCGGGGCCGTTGAACGGTGGACGGGGAGCGCCGAACCGGGGACCGCTCCAGTACCGCCCGCCGATCAAAATGCCGGCCAGGGCTCCGTAGGCCCACGCATAGGGAAGAGCCATCTGGTTGGTGGCACCGCCGACGAAGATCAACGCGAAGAAAACAACAGGCAGGCCCAGGATGATGAGTGCGTACCTGATTTGTAGTGGAGGCGGGAACCGGAAGACAGCCCAGCCCGCAATAACAGCAGCAATAAGCACCGCAACAGCAGGCGCCGTCGGGGACAGGAGTACCAGTTGAGCAGTTCCGATGCTGAGCAATACCAGCGCGCAGGCGGCGTTGATCACCGCCAGTCGCCAGCCTCCGGAGAAGCTGCCGTCGGCTTCGGGCTTGCGCGGGCGGGACTGTTTTAGTGCTGACCCGGCACGCGGACTGGACCATACGGGCGCGCCGGCTGTACAGCCGACGAGGAACCCGATGAACCAGGCCCCGCCGCTGGTATGTCCAGGACCCCTTCGACGTCAATCGAGATCAAGGTCCAGAAATTCAGCTGGAACGTCCAGAGCATCGCCGTGAACGCCCGGAACGAGTGTGCGGCGACGCGCACCACGAGGACTGCGTAGGTCACCGCGATCGCCAAAAAGGGCAACGACCCAACCAGGTTGTTGCGGGCGAACCACATAAAGGCCGCGAGCATCAGGGCGACCATGCCACCGTAAAACAGCCGCGAACCCCACTGGTCGTTCTTCTTCAGCACAGTAATTCCCCCGTGGACACAAGGGTAGGCCAGGACCAGCCGTGCCCATGCCGAGGAAACACTGACCCTGGTGACGCGGCGTACGCCCCATGCTCGTCTCAGGGGCGCTGCCTAGATCCCAGCGGCGGCAGGTTAGCATTGTGGCTGCCCGGGCTCTCCGGGCTGGGCGAGTAAGAGGGGGTGCCCAGGTGAGATTGCATCGCAGCGCCACAACAGCTGGCTTGGCCGCCCTGGCAATGCTCACGCTGACGGCCTCGTCCTGCGACGAGCGGCCGTTCACGCGTGAAGATGCCCTGGCTGTTCCGCACTCTGTAATCCAGATTGGCGAGTATCGCGACAAAGACTGGGAGTACGTCGACAACGACGGTATGACGCAGAAGCTCAACAGGTGCGAGGACGTAAGCCCTTGGACCGTCGAATACAGGTGCACCTCTCCTGATGGCAGCGTGGAGCTTACCTTCAATAACTCGAAATACGACAGGATGAAGAATGCCACGCTCCACATCAATGACAAGGATGTGCCTCTCCATTGCATCAACGGCGGCTTCTGGACTGACGGGAAGATGTTCTGCATGCCGAATTCAGCCACTCCGAAGCCGACCAGATAGCCAGACCCGCTGAAGACGGGCTTGGATGCTTCCATCGGGCAGGCCGGAAACGGATCCCCGGAGCCCACGCTTATCCAGCTTCCCAGGCCTGCACCAGGTACCGCTCAACTACTTCTGTAGCGACCAGGTCCCTCATGAGGTCCCGGCCGGTGGCATAAACCCGAAAACGGTACAGCGTCGGCTTCTCAATCGTGCCGACTTCGAGGACCTCCGCTTCTCCGGGGCCGTGAAGGTAAGCCCTGCCTTCCGGCAGCATAAGGTCGAGATCCTCCCACACGTCTTCCCAAGGGGACGCTACGTCCTGGTCGGCTGGGTCCTGGGCGTCGTCGGCCGGCTCAGCTGGTTCTTTGGGCTCAGCTGGTTCAGCGGCAAGAACTTCAAATTCCACGTCCACCGGGCCGGCATTGATGCCGGTCTCCATCAGGATTTCGCTTAGTCCCCGCTCTTCATCCGGCGATGCCACGGCCTCAGCCAACGTCCTGGGCGGCGGTTCAACATTCAGGACCAGGCATCCTTCCCAAGCCCTCACGATTCCGCTGGTTGGTCTCAGCATGTGTGGAGTCTACTGCTGCCCTCATCAATCAGCTCGATTGGATGTGGCAGGCGGCAGCGATTGAATCCCGGAAGAGTTCGGTGTTCACATACAACATCGGCCCCTGAAGGTAGCTCGCCAGGACCCGCTCACCGGAGGCGGTGAGCTCGTAGATCTTGCGCTTGGCGCCGGTGCCTGCCACGGATTCCTGACTATGGGTGATGAGGTTTAGTCCTTCCACCCGCCGTAGGGCCCGGTGCAGACTCTGCTCGTCCACCGCCAGGTGCGCTTCACTGAGGTCGGTAATGAAGTCGTGGATCTGTCCGGACCACCGCGGTTCTTCGGATAGGGCAAGCAAGATGAAGAGCATCAGTGTGCTCTTTTTGTGGGTGTCAGTCCATGCAGCGAGGACCTTGCGCTCATAGTCAGAGAGTTCAAGGTCGGGTCCGACTGCTGCCGGCTCAGACTTCGACATGCTCGTAGCCCCTGCTGAGCATGGCGCCGATCGTGTGCACCAGAAGCCCGGCACCCCACAGCACGCTCATCGACACCAGAGGACCGGACCACCCCTGCTGCAATATCTCATCGCGTCCACTGAGCATCAGGATCCAGGCGTGCACCCAGAAACTGCCGTTGATGATCAGGTAGGCGACAGCATGTGCGAAGTAGGCCCCGTACGCGCGTTGGCGCAATGCGGTTCCATACCTCACCGTGAACACCACCATGTAGAGGGCCACCGCAGCGAGCAGCAGCGCCGTGCCGGCTGTTACTCGTCCATCAGCCACGAAGGCGGTGTATCCCTGGACAACCAGTACACCGACGAACAGGGCACCGGTGTACCGGGCGAGTCCTTGATTAATGATCGGGGTGACGCCGTCAGGTCTGGTACCCATAGCCAAGCTCCTTAGTAGACTATAGGTATAGTACCTATGGCTGTTATATCGGTCCAGAGAGAAGTTTAGGAGTCGTGGGTGTTAGCGGTCGTACCTGGCGACGTCGACGTTGTTTAGCTTCGTCGAACTAAGGAAAGACACGAGCTTCAGGGGAACCAGGCACGGCCCAGGGCCCGACAACTTCGACCGCGTGGGCAGACCCGGCGGCAAATGGGCTGCGGTCTGAAGCGTCCAGAGGTCGGGGACTATTCCACTACGAGATTCTGATGTCCGTCGATTAGCTCTCGAACGATGTCGAGGTGGCCCGCGTGGACGGAAGTCTCAGTGAGCACGCGAAACACGACCTCACGCCCATTGGACATCGGTGGTGCGTCGAACACGGTGGCTGGAGGCCACCAGCGGGGAGGGGCATCCAAATCGAGCATCGCAAGAACCTCATCACTTCGAGTGATTTCACGCTTGTAGATGTTGATGGCCTCGGCTCCGGTCATCGGTTCGGACGTCCAACCGTTGTGAAGTTCGGCAATTGCCCTGTCATCACCACCGAGAACGGCCGAAATCCAAAACATCTCGTCGTCGAAGGCCAGGTGGTTGAGCAGCTGCGTCATTGTCCTGCCGGACGGGACTAAAATTGGACGCATCGCATCGTTCTCAAAGCCGTCGACTGTTCGAAGAACATGTCTTCGCTCACCCGCCAGCTGAGCAAGCAATTGGGCGTCGCTCATGTCGCGGGCTCGTATCCGACAAGCCAGTGAAGCCCCTGGCGATCAATGACTTGGCCATCGGACGCGCCCCAAGGCTTGGGCGAGAGTGGATCGAGCACCGACCCGTCAACGGAGAGTTTATCGGGTATTGCGCCCCAGGCAGTCCAGCTTCCAGACAACGAACTCGTTACCGTCCACCAGGTTATCGAGCATCTTCTCCCAACTCGGGCCGGCTGGCCTTTGATCTGCGCACGCCATGTCGGTGAAGATCCGGTGACACCCCTGCGACCTTAAACGCTGCCTGCTGCAGGTCCGCGTTCTGGTCAGCGGTGCTGACCCTGGCATATCCAATACGCCCCAAACGGACTCCCGATAGTTCATCAAAGGCTACTTTCCCTTTTGGTGAGAATGGCCGAGGTGAGACATATTGTTGCAACGGTCAGTGCTCCTTGGAACTGCCTGGAACTCGGGCATTGAAATCATCGGTGAATTTGCTTGGACGTCTTACTAAAGGATCCGTAGATGAGACGGGAGACAGGCGGATATCCGGCTGTCCCGCGCCGAAAATTTCTCTTGACCCTGTGAGTAGCTGCGGGACCCTGGTCTTTGCCGGCTCACCTCTGAGCGCGACTTCCGGGGCTGACTCAGCCCTTTATGCCGGCTCGACAGCTGGTCTGGCGCGGTTCGGGCACACGCTGTCCTGCGTCAGGTTCTTATGTCCTCTGTACAGCCGCCCCAGAGATGAATTGCGAAAATTCCGGGATACTTTTTGTCGCAGTCGTGGGCGTGAACTTGTACGCCCAGCAGCACAATGTCCTCCCTGCGTGCCGGAAGGGTTACCTCAAGCCAACGTAGTAAGTAACCTTATTAGTGCGCTTTGACGCAGTTGCGGGGGTTTGGTCTCATGTACGCGACGTAGTTGGAGGTGGACCGGTGTGGACATGAAGCGCGTGAATGAAGAGGTTGAGCGGCGACGTGAGCTCGCTGCCGCGGTCGGTCTGGATCCCCGGATACTTTGGCCTTCACAGTCCGGTCGATCCCGGTGGTCAGCATTCGAGGTGGACGCTTACTTCAATGGTGCCCGGGCCCTGCCCAAGTTCGACCGCGGTGGTGGTGCTACGACGGGCGCGGGGCTCAAAGCGGGACGGCGGCGGGCTTCGACAGTGGCTTCAAACGCGGGCACCACATCCGGGAGGCGCATTACTCGTCAAAACATGAGTGAAGAGCACGCGCTTTCAGCGCTGGGAGCTGTCGGCAGGTTCCTGCTGACCCCGGAACGGGCAGAAGCGGAACGTTTGGAATCCCTGCGGGAATCGGATCTTCTTCATAGCGGTGCTGAGGATGTCTTTGACCGGGTAGTTAGTGCCGCCAGGAAGTACTTCAATGTGGGCGCTGCGTCGTTGTCACTTATCGCCGAAGACGCCCAGTACTTCAAGTCCGTCGTCGGGCCCCTCCTGGAGGCTCCCCGGGCGGTCGCGCTCTGCACCGCAACGGTGGAAGGGAACGCGATGCTGATCATCAACGACACGCTGACCGATGAGAGGTTTGCCACCAACCCGCTCGTAACCGGGGAGCCTTTTATCCGTTTCTACGCCGGCTATCCCTTGCACGGGCCCCGCGGTTGGAACATCGGGACCCTATGTGTCATCGACCAGAAGCCCCGGGCCTTCCCCCCATCCGATCAGCAGGTCCTGCGGACACTCGCCGCAGTCGTCCAAAAGGAGATTGACGCACGGACCTAGCCGCTGACCGTCCTCCTACCTCGAAAACATGGGGGTTGCCAAGAACCATTTCAGTTGGGGATGACGGCGCCTCTCCCGCCACTGGAGTTCCTCGAAATCCGGAAGTGGTCTGTGAGTCCCGTGGTTAAGCGTCATTGCTGGCGGGTTAGGGCCAGGATGCCTGCGGCTGTCGCGGCGGCGCCGCCGTGTTGAACGATATGGGGTTTGCCCGGTATTTCCAGGAAGCGCCCGTCGGGGGCGGTAGCTGCCAGTTTTTGGCACCAGAGCAGGGGCGCCACAGGGTCCCGTGATCCGCGGATCACCAGGGCGGGCTGATTCGCCAGGGCAAGCCTGGATTGAAGGTCGTAGGTCATCATGACGGGGAGTTCGGTGAGGTACCAGCGCAGGCCGGAGCGGGCATAGTCGGTAAAGACTGTGGCGTTGCCGGCTGGGCTTTCTAGCAGCGAGTCAAGACCCAGGGACAGGCTCTGCTGGAAGACTGTTCGCCGGGTTGGGTCCACCACCGGTCCCAGGAGCACGAGGTGGGAGACCAAATCGGGGCGTTGAACCGCGAGTTCGGTCGCGAACTGGGTGCCCATCGAGTGCCCGATCAGCACCACGCGGGAGGCGCCCATCTTTTCCAGTGTCGCCGCGGTGTGGGCTGCGTAGTCGGCGACTGAAAGCTGCCGGTCCGGTGTGGGCGTTCCACCGAAACCGGGCAAGTCGATGGCATGGGTGCTCCCGTGACGGGCCAGAAGGACCTGAAGCCGCCGGTAGTAGCGGTGGGACATGCCGATGCCGTGCAGCAGCACAAAGACCGGGCCCGATGAACCCGACCGGCCGGCCAGGGTATGCACATGGGAAGTCAAGGAGCTGGTGGTGACGATCCTGGGCGTCAGCCGCGGGCCCCTCCCGGGCACGAGCAGACGGTAAGGCATGGATTCAGTATCTGGTTGTTGGTCGGTTGCGGCGTGCACCGGTTGTCCTATTCCTAAAGGGGTGGTTCGATTTGTTCGTTATCCCAAGGTGGCGAGGGCAGCCGGGGCGGATTCGATGGTGACCCGGGTGTGCGCTTCAACGGATTTCACTTCTCCATCGATTTGATACGGGATGGGTTTGAGGGTGGTGAAGGCGTAGCTGCTGACGCTGGGCTGGTGTCCCAGGCCTTGGGTGGCAGCGCGCAGTGCCGTCAGCAGGATCTGGAACTTTGACCTGTGGGGGAAGATCACGACTTCGAATTTGCCGTCCGAGATCTGGTTGTCGGCTTCGCTGAGGGTTGCGTACTTGGCCATTTCGGCGATGTTTGCGAAGACAAGGCTGTCGAACTTCTGGCGTTTGCCCTCTGTCGGGCGGATTTCAAACGGCTTGAACTTGGAGAAGGTGCGCATGACGGAGAACATTTCCTTCAGGGCGCCTTTGCTGCCCTTTTCCAGGTCGATCGCCATGACCGGGGTCAGACCGAAACCGATGTAGGAGTGGGCGTACTCCGCGGGCGCGTCTGCTGTTGCGCCCTTGATGATGCGCAGGAGGTCGATCTTTCGCACGGCACCTGCGGCGATGGCGCGCTCCAGGGGCTGGGTGGCAATAATGCGGCTGTGGTCGTTGGCGTTGCCCGCAGCCAAGACGGCGCATACCGCGTGCGGGTTTGCCGCCTGCATCACACCGTTGACGACTTCGTTATAGCCCCCGTCCCCGCTGACCGAGACGACCAGCACGTCCCGACCGGTGCGGGCAGCATCCCTTGCCAACTCGACGGCATGGCCAGCATGAGCTGTGGGTTGAAGCCTGATCTCTGCAGCATAGGGGAGAAGCTCACCGAGCTCTGTCCGCAGTTGTTCGGCGAGTGTAGGTGCGTCGCCGGTGCTGTTGGGGTTGAAAATGATGACGATCGATTCGAAGGTCCGTGCAGTGGTCATGATGCGCTCCGCGGTCATTATGCGCTGTGGTTGATTGATGAGTCGCGCCCCCGGCACCTGGTCCAGTCCTGATTTGGCCTCGGCTGGGGGGGCTGGTGCCTAGCTGTTTCCGGTGTGGACGAGGCTGTCGGGATCCTGCTGTAGGGCGGGTGCGTCGGCGAGGCCGCGTGGGGTGAGATCGAGGTCCTCGACGGCGGTGGGGGTCTCTGGCCCGTCAGCGGAAGTGGGGCCGGGTGCAGTGCTGTGGCTGTCGTTCGTCATCTGGATATACCTTCTGCCCGATAGGGCGGGGGCTTGTGAGAGGTTAGTGCCGCTGCACCCGAAACCGGCACCGCCTGGGCAAGGCCTGCGACATGTGCTGCCGTGGTTTCCAGTACCTTTGACCGGCGGCACTTCGAGCAGTGGATGGCCACCGCGAGGGTGTCTGCCTGCCGGCTTGGGACCGCCGGCGACTCTACCGAAAGGTGCTGGTCGGTGTCGCACGTCGGGCACCAGGGATGTTGGCCGCGCGGCTGGTGCACGCCACGGGGAACGTAACTGTTCGTAGCTGTGGTCATCAGGGTTAGACGACAGCCCGGTAGCTGTTCAGAATGTAGTCCGCCGCCGCTGGGCCCTTCATGCGAAGGCACTGTCCGGGCCTGACGCGGTGCTTCATTGCGGCCCAAAAGGTGTGCTCTGTCCGCAGGGTGCTGTGGGAGACGTGGCACCAGCTGGTGTACAGGCCGTAGAAGGAGTCTGCATCAAGAGTGGAGGCGGAATCCTGGTCGCGGTAGGTAGCTTCCTGGAGGAACTGGTCGAACTGTGAATGTGCCATGAACGGCTCTTTTCAAACACGGTGCAAATTATCCGCCGTTCGGCTACAGCGGCCTCAAACCCGGTGCCCTTGCACGGGACACCAAGCGGTACTGCCGGAAGTATCGGGTTCTTCGTCCCAGGCAGGCCAAACAAGGGTAAGACAGGACATTCCTGGCGCAGCACCGTTAGGGGCCGCGCCAGGATCAGTCAGTTCCCGGCGCGGGGGCCGGAAGAGCGCGTGTTAGGCGTGGTTGTTGCTGACCCGGTTGCCGGCCTTCGCCAGGCCGCGGGCCACCATCAGGCCAACCGTGAGGAAGGTGATGTACTGCATTGCGTCATTGGCGTTGAACACGTCGACACCGTTTTCGCTGGCGTCGTCCCCGACAACTGTTGCGGTGATGATCGTGGCGATGACCGCCGCAACATAGACCGCGAACTCAAGGGTCCGGGTCGAGATCTTGATGTCGTTGGCGTTGCGGACAGTGCTGGAGTGCTCGTTGTGGGTGTGCGTAGTCAATGGTTCTCCTGAGACGGTGATGTGAGCGACCGTGGCGGCCATGCAAACCCTGATCCCTTTACTGAAACCATGTCGACAACTTCTCTACACTGTAGACTTTACCCGTAGACTAATTGATAAGCAAGCTTAGGTATCGTCCCGATGGGCGGACCTGACTCCGCGACAGGACGGATACAACATGGGCTTTCCCGATCAATCCACCAACCCAGCCGGGACACGGAAAGCGCGGCTGAGCAGGGAGCTCGTGCTCTCCACAGCGCTGGCGCTTGTGGATAAGGAGGGTCTGGAGGCCCTGTCCATGCGCCGCCTGGGCCAGGAACTACAACGCGACCCCATGAGCCTTTACCGCTACGCGGTCAACCGGGCAGCCCTGCTGGACGGGATCTCCGAAATGGTCTTCGATGAACTGGCCATCTTTCCCGATGACCCCGACTGGCAGGCGCAGCTGCGCAGGATCGCCCATGATCTCCGGCTTTTGGCCCTGCGGCACCCCAACGTGGTGCCACTGCTGGTCACCCGGCCCCTGTCCACACCTCTGGGCCTTCGCCCGCTGGGGACACTGCGCCCACTGGAGCAGATCCTGGCGCTGCTGATCGAGGCCGGCTTCACCCCGGCAACAGCCCTCCACGTCTACCGGGCGTACTACGGATTCCTCTACGGGCACATCCTGAACGAACTCCAGGAATACATCGTGGACCCGGAAGAAAGCGAAGCCATCCTGCGCCTTGGCCTCCACCGCCTGCCAGCCAAGGACTTTCCGCACCTCCGCGCGCTGGGCCCGGTCCTGGCCGAGTACGACGGCGCCGCCGAACTCGACCAGGGACTAAGCATCCTGCTCACCGGCCTCACAAACCACCTAACCACCCATCCCTGAACCGGCCCCTGCCATGCCCGGTCGCGTACTTCACCTCTGCAAGGAAGGCCCTGGCCTGGCTTCGCCGCGCCTATGGCGACATGCCATTAACCAATGAGCACGACGCACACGAACGCCCGGCCGACCGGGCAAACTTTCGCTGTAGGCATACGCGGAAAGTGCCGGAAGGTCTACCAGCACATCTACCGGTGGCAGGAAAGCTGAGACCACGGCGGTACATAGCTGGAGTGCGCTGCGGGGAGTCCTGCACGTATGCTCCGATGTCTCATAACTAACGGCAAATGCCCCGATCTACCCAAAGGTTAGGAATCATAGATAAGAGAATCGCCGGCCGCGGAGGAACTTGCACGGTTCCACCACAGTTAGGGCACTGCCATCGTCACGGTCCTTCCGTCGTTGAGACGTCGCTTATCCCAAGGGTTGAGAGACTGTCAGGTGTACACCCGACATTTTGCTCGCAGAGTTTTCGTGGACCGCATACAGGGCCCTGCGCAACAGCTCGGCTTCGACTAACTCGGGTGGACTTGTGCAAGCAAGAAGTAACTCTTGAGTCAATGAAGTGACACAAGAACGTCCCCTGACACGACCCCAACTATCTGGCGGTTGTTCTGTCGGCGGTACGTGACGGGTTACGTTCGACGAACCTGTTGGCGCGAATTCCCGTCACCATGTCCCGGTTGATTTGACGGGGTCCTTTCCACGGGCGTATCCGAACTACCCCCAGCAGCTTCCACTCCTTCAGCAACCCGGTCTGAACTGTCCAGTTCGGGATCGCGATCATTTCGATGGGCTGGGGCTGGTGGAGTTGCTTATGATTCATAGCTGCGGACGGGTGATGACGGGGGAATTTGGGCCGAAACGTTCTGCTGGTGATATTCACCCTGGTTGCGCTGTCGGGAGCGTACGTCGGCGTCAGACGCCTGAGGTGGCAGCGCCGCTCCACCCGGGTTATGGGCTTTTCACTGTGCTGCTCTCTACAGCGGACCGAACTTCTCCGGGCCTTTGGGGTCCGTTCCGTGTAATGCCAGGTCTTCGAGCTGGCGGCGGGCTTCGGGGCTGTTCTGGATGTGCCGTCTGAAGATCGCCCCGGCATGTTCGGAGTGCCACGCGGGGACGAGCAGCGTATTGGCCATGAACAGCCCGGCCATTACGGAGCCAATAACGTCGCCGGCCGTTATGGAGCGGCTGGCGCCGTAGAACAGCGAAAACAGGATAAAGCCGCACATGAAGATCATGAACAGGGCTAGTGCGGTGACGGCTCCGTTGACGGTACGCGGGGCACGCGAGGATACCCAGCGCCGGTAGGACGCCAAGGGATTTTTCAGGTGATGACTCCGGAGCAGGAGGGCTGTGCCGCCAAGGGCCAGCCCTATTCCTGCAAGCGAACCCCACAGTGCTGGTGCAAGGTTGGCTGCTGCCAGCAATACGGCAAGGACGAGGAGCCAACTGCCCCAGCCGGCCATCATGAGGTAAGTGGCGCGGCGCGCGGAGTAGTTATTGGCCATCACCCGCAGAACGGTTGTTTCACTCTGCCCAGCTTGCGAGAGCTGCGGGGAAAGCCAATACTGCAGCGGGCGTGGGTCCATACTCATTCTGCAAATCCTCCTCTTCACCAACACCAGGGGCGCGCCGGAAAATCCAGATGTATGGGACATGGTCTCCGTCATAGATGGGTTCATTGCGGCCCGGCCACGAGAAAACCCTACTTGCATCCGTAGGTGGTAGGGGACGGGTTTCGCTACTCTTTCGATTGCGGCGACCTTTGATGTTGGGATGCCCTTCCTGATGTTGGGATGCCCTTCCGGTACATCACCACGAATTCCGGGTCAGGGGCGAGGCGCCTCATAGACGACCCGCTTCTCCTTTAGCGGCGCGGTGCGGCGCAACTCAACTATGCGTACTAGCATCCAAACATCAGATTAGTATCATGCCGATCCACGGGGGACGGATCCATATGGACACTTATATTGCCTTGGCCTTCTTAGCGGTGCCGATTGCACTTGCGATTGGCGTCGTATGTAGAAGCGTCCACCAAGACAAGAGGGCCAAAGACAAGCCACCCGCCCACAGGGGGACGTTCCAGTCCCAGCGTGGCAGGGTTTACCGGGAAGGCGGGACTTATCGCAACGCGAGTCCTAGCGACGGCGGCGGAAGCGGCTTTTAACTTAGGGCATCGAAAAGCGGCCATCGGGCCATTGTGCTGATGCCTTCGGTGACGCTGCAGAATACACGTTAGGGCTGTCCCGGCCCCCCAGGAAGTTGGATACTGCCGGTCGGCTGAGGGCGGCCCGGATGCTAGGGCAATTTAGCTCGGGTGGTAGTGGGTTCGCGGGGGTGGCGGCTTGGTTCCGCAGGAGTTGACGTTTTAGCCGTGGCAGACTGGCGATGCTTCAAGATCGGTCGGGCAGAGGCCTGAGCCGGGTTACTAAAGTAAGGATGAACTGAACTGTGAGCATGTTGCACCGTCCAGGGCAGTGGGATCACCATGTCCCGTCTGATTTGAAGGAGCCCTTCCCGTGGGCGCACCCCAACTACCCCAACAGCATCCATCCCTTCAGCAAGCCCATCGGAACCTTTTTATTCGGGGTAGCGGTCATCCTGATGGGGCTGGCGGCGGGGGGAGTTGCTTACGGTTCATGGCTGCGGACGGGCGATGAAGGGGCGATCTGGGCTGGGGCGTTCGGCGTAGGGACATTCGGCCTGGTCGGCCTGTGGGGAGCGTTCGTTGGGGCCAGGCGCCTGAAGTGGCAGCGCCGCTTCACCCGGGTAATGGGCTTTTCACCCTTTTCACAACGACCCCAGCACTAAGCCCCGGGTTTACTGCCGCCTAAGCCGACCGAATTTTGCATACCCTCGATCGGTGCCGTGTAATGCCATGTCCTTGACCCCACGGCGGGCCTCCCCGCTGTTCCCGGTGTGCCGGTGACTGAGGGGATTACCCGGTAGGAGACCAACAATCCGCTGCTCCTACGCTGAGACATTGGTACGACTACGTTCGCTGGTCCCTCGCGTCGCCTGCCGGGCGCTATTCAGGCCGGATGAGCGTCTTACCCCGTTCCCTGCGCAGCTTCTCTGCACGCCGTTCGACGTAGTAGTACCACCAACTCCATGGGGTAAAGATGTAGACCATCACCAGGCCAAAGGCGATCTCACCCCAGTTGAAGGGCTCCCCACCAAGGAGCAGCATGATGAACATAACCGTGCAGAACAAAGTGATGACCGTCAGCACGATCGAGATGGCCAGCAGGCCTCCGGCGGAGTTGACCGGTTTGACCGCGCTGCCGGCCGAGCCCTTGTAGACGCCGTATTCCTCGACGGTGAGTCCTTGTCGGGCGGCGTCTTCCTCTACGGCCCGGCGGTAAAAACCCCGCCTCAGAACCGGCTCCCTGCCTTCTGCTGCCGCTTGCCTGCGCTCGGCGTCCTCCTGCTTTTCGACGCGCTTGTAGTAGGGCACACGGTTCGGTTCTCCCCGGCGGCGTCCGGGGGACTGGCCCGGTTTATTTTTTTCAGACAAGGCTTTACCTCTCGTAGCTCAATAAACGTTCCGTCGTAAATCATCCTGCCCTGTCTCGCTGCATCGCACCTCCGCGGGAGAGGCACAACTTCGCGGTCAGGGACAGTAACCGCCGCCAGCACTGCCCGATTCTCGTCGTCCCCCTTGCCCGGAACACACTGGCAGTCCTATGAGAGGTTCCCGCCATGAATATCCCCGGCCTCCGCCTGGGCCTTGTGAGCCGTGGGAGCACTGTTTTTTCTCTGACCCCGGACGTACTGTAAGCGGAATCCCTCTAACCTGGGATTCCGTTTCAGGGGGAAATGGTGAGGATGGGCTGAAGGAGATGACCCTCAAAGAGGAGTGGGACCGACTTGATTCAGAGACACGCCACTGGCTTCTCGACAATCCAGGATGTGTGCTCGTTCCGAACACGATCACAGCCCGGATCCGGCAAAACTCCGAAAAATCCATCGAAATCGATGAGCACGGCCAGATGGTCCTCTCCCGCGAAGATCTCGACTTCATCCGTGGAAAAGGAACTGGCTTGGGCGCGGCCCACGTCAATGACAACCTACGTTTCTTCGATGCAACCCAACCGAGGGAAAACGAATAAAGCCTCTCCCTGGGAGCCGGAGGCTGGCAGGGACGGCGCATTCTCCTGCTTACGCGGGAACTTCTCCAATCAGTGCAGACGACTTCTGAAAACGACAACCAGATTCAGAGGCTGTTGGGGAAGTCCAGGACGGGCGAACCGGGTCCGTAGTGGGCTTTCCTGATTTCAGCGCGCCAGGGGTCGTACTGTTCGATCGCTGTCTTTAACCGCTGGCGATCCACCTTGTACGCTTTGGGATACTTCATTGCAGCATTCATCAGCCCCCAGCGCTCCGCGTGGGGTTTGAGGTCCTCGCCCGGCTGGATGTCCACACCAAATTGCTCCACGTGTTCCAGTGCGGCGTTCAGTTTCGGTATATCCCGGCGGGGAAGCTTGACCTTGAAGTGGTACCACAGCGGTAGGTACATCAAGCCAAGAAGCACCACCATGCCGATGAGTGCATAAATGATTTCTTCGGATTCACTCATCGCCGCTCACTTCGGTCCGTCATAGCGTTCCCTGACTCCTTCTTGTTCCCAGTAGCGCTTGTATATGCCGTCATTACCGTGGTTTGTTTCAAACCCGAGGTCATTCAGGTAAATAGTAGAGGCCCTGTCTGCACTGAAGACCTCCCAGCGCAACCTGTTCCGCCCGTCCTCCTGAATCTTCGGAATGATCGCTTCCCAGGCACGGTACTGAACTGCCTGCATCTCGGTGTAGTCGTTGGTGTCGGTGTAAATCCGTGTATCTAGAAACTCACCCGCTACCCCGCCCCCTTTTCGGAACTCCACCTCGACGGCTGTGACTCCTTCCACCGACGAAAGGGTCTCAGTCCAGGAGCTCTCTACCTCCCGTCCGACTTTTTCCCAGTTGGCGCAGGAGGACAGGGTAAGCAGGACGAGAAGTAACCCCGCCAGTCTCCAGGAGCTGCGCGACTGCTCTTTCATGTGGATGTCTTTGGCCGGTCGGGAGCGTTCTGATCCAGATCCGGGAAATGGGCGTTGAGGTTGCCCGTGCCGGGCTCAGGAGAGCCGCGGAGTTTTCGCAGCTGTTTTCCCCGGTATTCAGCGCGGGCCAGGATTAACGCGTAGGGCGTGAGAAACCCTGTCATGCCTATGATCCACAATGCGCCCCAAAAAGGCCCTTCTCCATCCCATATTGGGGACAGCAGCATCCAGCAGCCCCAAATGAATAAAAGCACTGAGAACACCAGGAGAATCCCCATACCCCACCAGGTACTGACTTGGGCGTGGCCTCGGCCGGGAGTGAAGCCAATTTCGTCCCAGGGGTAGCTGTACAACTCCCCAGTCTTTGTCCTGCGGAGAACTCGCTTCTCTCCGGCAGCCACTGCCGTTTGATGCTCGGCATAGACGGCACGATCCCGCTGGTCACGCTCGCGGTCATAGACCATCCTGATCCCCTTGCTTGCTTACTGACCCTATTGATGCCGGCCTGCACGCCCTCGCCCCGCAAAGACATTCTCATTTCAGGCCATTTGGGCCGTGACATCAGCACACCCTCTGAAGCTAACAACACGAAGCCGCACATCCAACCCGAAGCCGTCTGTCGTTTTCAGAAGCCAACTGCACAAAATCCCGCTGAATGCCGGGGTTTGTGCAGACGGGTTGTGATTAGCGACTGGCCGGTACTCCTGTGCACAAGTGCCCGTTTGCTCAGCACTCCTGTTCACAATCCGCGACATCGATTTGTCTCGAAACCTTAGCGTTTCGAGGCATGTGGGTTAGGAGACTCCTCAATCTCAGCGGCTAGGTTGTTGTCGTCTACCCCCGGGCGGCCAGGCACAAGCTTGTCGCGATCCTGGATATACGTTGCGATAGCAACTTTCAAGCCTCCGTCTTCGTCCTTCACCTGGGCCTTATAGACGGCTTTCTGGGACGCATAGATAGAGTCATTCCACCAGTGGGGGTGAAACTTCAGAGCTACAGACGTTGCCGCGGCCAGCAAATCATTGTTTGCTGATGCGAGGTGGTAATCGAAGTCCTCGCCGATCTCATCCGCGAAGTGTCGAAGTAATGCTTCCCAGTCGGGGAGGCCTAAATATCTCCGTGAGACGCCGCTTCCTAAGAACAGGTACGGCAGTGCGGAACGAGCAGCAAGAGATGCTTGCAGGTCTTCCGTCTGCGGAGTGACACTTGTGCTCGTATCGGTAGGCATTGCTCAATTATCTAGGTTGCAATGCTCCTGTTTTCCGCGGCTCGCTGACCCCCGAACTATAAATCCAGACTAGGCGTCTAAACGATGGCATTGCGCCCTTCAAGGTGCGAGCGTATTCATCACTGACCTAAGAAGAGCACGGTGGCCTTACCGTGTCCGGCGCCAAGTGCTGACTGGACCATAGGGCCCCCGATAGGGACACCGACGTGCTTCACCTGGGCTACGCCCAAGTCCGACACAACGTCAATGCCCTGATCGTTGCCGGAACCTGTAGTCCTTGCCCCCTTCATCCCTAGGGTTTCGCGCATGTACCAGGCAGCCAATCCTCGCCGTCGCGCCAATCGGCAAGCAGTATTTCCCTATGATGGCGGGAACGAAACGGTACGGTCATAGCCCAAACGATAGCGTTTCAGGCCACGGGCAGCGAAAGTGGAAGTCGTGGAATGGCTGTTGGCGGGACCGACCCAATTCGCCCGGCGAGGCGTTGATAAGCCGTAGGAAAGCAGTTGACGCCTCGAAAGGGAACAGAAACTTGACGCCCGAAAGGGGAAAGGTACTCAATGCGGCCCCGCCATCGCGGACTAGACTCTCGAATGTGGCAAAAGAATCGCTCTGGGAGGCAGGAAAGCGTCAGGATCCCAACCGCTCAGCGGCCTATATCCGGCGTTTTGAGGAGCTGATCGCGCAAGGCGTAGATTTGCACGGGGAGGCACGCTGTATTGACGCGCTGGCTGCCCGAAGTTCCCGCATCCTCGACGCCGGTTGCGGGCAGGGACGGGTCGGCGGTGAGCTTGCCCGGCGGGGCCATACGGTGATTGGGGTTGACGCCGACGCTGAGCTGGTCGAAGCTGCCCGGACGGCCCATCCGGAATCTGCCTGGCTGGTGGGGGATTTGACCGAGTTGGACCTTCCTGCGCGCGGCATCGCGGAACCTTTCGACGTGATCGTCTGTGCCGGAAACGTCCTCGCTTTCCTGGCCCCGGGTACGTCGCAGGAGGTTCTTACCCGCTTACACCGCCATCTGGCGAAGGGCGGGCGCCTGATTGTCGGTTTCGGCGCAGGGCACGACTACACCTTCGAGAAGTTCTTTGCTGACGCGGCCGGCGCCGGTTTCACCGTCCCGGTACGCCTGGCTACCTGGGACCTGAGGGCTTGGACGCCGTCGTCAGATTTCCTCGTTGCAGTGTGCGAGGCCGAAGGCTCGGACTAGCAGTTGTGCCGATCCACCTCTATCTGCCGTCACATGCGATCTGTTGAGGGCAAGTCGTTGGGCAGGCTACCCCGGCACTACGGTCACGGTAACGCCGTTCACAGTCACCGAATCACCCGGGTGAATCTGTCGTCCCCGGCGGTCCTCGACCGTTGAACCGACCGTCGAATGACGCCTGCACTGACATATGGCGGTCTGTGGTGATCGATTGTGAAAAGCTGCCGTCCGGGTTGGTGATGGCGCCAGTGAGTATCACCGCATAAGACTTGAGCCTATTTGGCTGTGGGCTCGGAGGGCTCGATGAGCTCCGGGCCATTGTTGCGCACGCTCATTTCTAGACTGGAAAGCCAATCGAAAACCCGCTGAGCAATATCAGGGGCACCAAGACGCATAGGTCTTGTTGGACTTGGGACGCCCTGGTGGACCAGTGAATTCCTATTGGCCGACAGATCCTGGACATGTTTCCATAGGTCGAGGTCGGCCTTATCAAGACGGATTCCACATACTGCCTGCATCAGATCTAGAAAAAGGTAGTGAAACGATGATCCTTTGCTAAGTAGAAGGTGAAGCATCGCAGCGTTCAGTTCGTTCGCGGCCGCTCGGACATGTTCCTGGACTCTGATTTCGCAGGCAATTGCTGCAAGGATGACAGCGCGCTTGCCATCCGGTCTATCCGTTCCCTCTGTCAGGTGCCAAGCATCAGCCAGGAGAGCTTGCGACGGTGAGACCTCTTGCCCACTTTCGACACCATTCATCACAAGTTGCAGTCGAGATACGTCTATCCGACTTCGCGAAGAGACGAAAGTTCTACTCACTGCGGGCCCGAGTCCAGCGATCGGTTTACCTGACTCGGCATAGTAGACGCCAGGGACTGCCCCGGCTTTTGTTGACTCGGGGTTTTAGGCCGCTGTGAGCTCGGTCCGGTTGATTGTTTCATATTCAATAGGTGTGAGTTTTCCCAGCCGTCTTTGCCGTCGCCGCCGGTGGTAGGTCCTTTCGATCCAGGTCGTGATGGCGAGGCGGAGGTCCTGTCTGGTGGGCCACCGCTGGCGGTCCAGGACGTTTTTTTGCAGCAGCGAGAAGAACGATTCCATCGCGGCGTTGTCCGCACACGCGCCAACCCTGCCCATCGAGCCTGTGAGCCGGTGGTGCCGGAGCGATTCGACGAAGCGGCGGGACCGGAACTGGGACCCCCGGTCCGAGTGCACGACCGTCGCTGCCGGGCAGCGTGCCCGCACTGCGTTCTCCAGCGCAGCGACGGCCAGCGAGGCCTTCATCCGCAAGTCCATCGAGTAGCCGACGATCCTTCCGGAATAAACGTCCTTCACCGCGCAGAGGTAGAGCTTGCCCTCTGCGGTGGAGTGTTCGGTGATGTCCGTCAGCCACAGCTCGTTCGGCGCTGCGGCGGTGAAATCCCGCTCGACCAGGTCGTCGTGGACCGGCGGCCCGGGTCTGCGGTTCAGGCCCCGCTTCTTCGAGAACACCGACCAGATGCCGTGGTCCCTGCACAGGCGCTGGACCCTGTTCTCACCCGCTGTGATGCCCTTCTCCGGGAGTTCGTCGGCGATGAAACGGTACCCGAAGGCAGGGTCCTCGGCATGGATGTCCAGGGCGGCGTTGACGAGGTGCGCATCGATCCAGTCGCGTTCCGTCACCGGACTGGCCTTCCACCGGTAATAGCCTTGCTTGCTGAACTTCAACACCCTGCAGGTCACCGCCACGGGAACACCGTCGGCGGCAAGATCCGTGACCAGCGGGTAGATCATTTTGGGTTGATGTCCCTGGCCAGATAGGCCGCGGCCCGGCGCAGAATCTCGTTCTCCTGTTCCAACAGGCGGTTCCGCTTCTTCAGCTCCCGCACCTCGGCCGACTCCGCCGCCGCCGGGCCGGCCCCGGATTCCTTACGCTCGGCAATGGCAATCCAGCGCTTGAGCGTCGTGACCGAAAGCCCGAAATCCTTCGCAATCTGCGCCAGCGGCGCCTCGCCCTTCCGGGCCACATCAATAACATCCTGGCGGAACTCCGCCCCATAAGGCGTCGGCATGGTCAACATCCTTCCACGAGCACAAGCTCGCTAGGTCAAGGAGTCAACAAAACCGGGGGCAGTCCCTTGTGGTGCGAGTACTGGAACATCTTGCTTTGGGCTGAAGCGCAAAGTTGGCGGCTAGGCGAGCCCGCCGTAAAGAGTTTTGCCAATTCTTTGCCAACGAGTATGTTTCAAGCAAAGCAAAAGGTCCTGCTTCCCTTGGCTTACAAGGGAAGCAGGACCTTCTCAGTTGGCGGTGACGGTGGGATTTGAACCCACGTTGGCTTTTACACCAAACAACATTTCGAGTGTTGCACCTTCGGCCGCTCGGACACGTCACCAACCTCAATAGGGTACCGGAGCGAGGCGTACATCCCCAAAACGGGCGGCCAAAACGCCGGTGACTGGTGGTGAACTCGGATTGTCAGACCCCCCTGACAGGATTTGGATATGGCAAACAAAGCAGCACTTGAGGCGTTGGAGGTCCTGGAGGCGTCCCTTGCTGAGCTTGCTGCTGTGATCCGCGGGACCGGTGCCGCTGGTGCTGGTGCCGTTGTTGATCTGTTGCGGGAGCAGGCGGATCGTAGCCTTGACGGGCTCGAGGGGGTTGCCCGGCTTGAGGCCGGGACTGCTGCGTTGAAGGTGCGTCTGGCGGCGGAGTACGCAGAAGCAGCGAACTCTATGGCGGGACCCGCCGTATTGCCGTATGAGGCCACGGCCCGGGAGATGTCGATGGTCGCTGAGGTCGCGGGCGTGTTGACGGTGAGCGCCCCGGCTGCCGGTGCCTTGCTGAACCAGTCCCGGGTGCTGACCACTACCTTGCCGTTGACCCTGGCCGGGTTGCAGGACGGGACCCTGTCCTGGGCGCACGCGAAAGCCATGGTCGAGGAAACCGCCGCCCTGGATCCTGCCGGGGCCGCGGCGCTGGAGGGGCACTTCCTGGATCCGGACGCGCCGAACCCGGCCCGCGGCTGCCCTGCCGGGGAGCTGGTCCCGCACCGGTTCCGGCACAAGGCCCGGACCTGGCGCGAACGCCACCACCCCGAAAGTCTTGAGAAGCGCCACGCCAAGGCCGTGGTGGACCGGCGCGTCGAGTGCCGCCCGGACCAGGACGGGATGGCCTGGGTTAACGCCTACCTGCCTGCCAACACCGCTACGGCCATCTGGAACCGCACCAACGCGACCGCCCGCGGCCTGCAGGGCCCGGAGGAGGCCCGCACCCTTACCCAGCTCCGGGCTGATATCTTCGCCGCCGCCCTCCTGGGCAACGGACCCAGCCACCAGAGCACGCCCGGGGATGATGACGAACCGTTCGGCGGAAGTACAGGTCCTGCCGACGTGCCCGTGGCCAACGCCCAGGTCCTGGTCACCGTCCCCGTCTTTTCCCTGCTCGGTCTCACCGATGAACCGGCGATGCTCGACGGGCACGGGCCCATCCCGGCCTCGATGGCAAGGAAACTGGTCGCGCACGGAGCAGACTCGTTTCACCGGGTCCTGGTTGACCCAAGGGACGGGGCGCCGCTGGAAATCGGCCGCAGCAGTTACCGGGTCACCAAGACCATCCGGCGCTGGCTGCAGATGCGGGACGCCAAGTGCCCGTTCCCCGGCTGCTCCAACCACTCCCTGGACAACGAAGCAGACCACCTCCTCGCCTGGCACCAGGGCGGAACCACCGGGATCAGCAACCTCGGCCAGCCCTGTCCCAAACATCACCGCCTCAAACACGCCAGCGGATGGACACCCACACCAGCCACCAAAAACGAACCACCCGGCTGGACCTCACCCACCGGCAGACAATACAAAAGCGAACACCAGGACTGGGAACCACCCCACTGGCCTCGAGGATGCCTGCCCGCGGACCGAAGCGTTTTGGAGGAAAAGATTGTGGAGTATCTGTCGTCATAGAGAGCTCAGTCGTGCCGCTTGCATGTCTGGCGCATCGCCCACAGGCGCAGAAGTGCTGGCTGGAATGCCTTACCAGCACGGGCGTGAGGCATGGCAACTGCCCTTCGGCTCCTATTTCCTGCAAGCTTCAACCCCATTGTCCGACTTTCCCCCTGCGCATCAGTCCGGCTAGATTCATCAGCACAATGACTAATGCGCAAACTCCCGTCCACGCGACCGCCTACTGGACCACAGCCTGTGAACACGGCGAGCTCCGGTCCGAGGAGCTGCCGGCCCCCGGCCCAGGTGAAGCCTTGGTCCGGGCCCTCTTCTCCGGCATCAGCAAGGGCACCGAATTGGTGGTCCACCACGGCGCCGTCCCGCCCCGGGTCGCCAAGGAAATGCGGGCTCCGCACCAGGAGGGCCAGTTCCCCGGGCCGGTGAAGTTTGGATACCTGTCGGTGGGTGTCGTCGAAGAGGGGCCGGAAGACTGGAAAGGCCAGCGCGTGTTCTGCCTTAACCCGCACCAGGACCGCTACGTCGTTCCGGTCGGGGACCTGACCAGGATTCCTGACAGTGTGCCCAGCCGACGCGCCGTACTAACGGGAACGGTGGAAACTGCAGTCAACGCACTCTGGGAGGCTGGACCCCGCCTGGGGGACCGGGTAGCAGTAGTAGGTGCTGGCCTGGTGGGTGGCATGGTGGCTACGCTCCTGCGCACCTTTCCGTTAGGCCGCCTGCAGCTCGTGGACCTGGACCCCGGCAGGAAACAGCTGGCGGACACGTTGGGCGTGGACTTCGCCCAACCGGATGAGGCCCTGGCCGACTGCGACATCGTCTTCCACTGCTCCGCATCACAGGAGGGCCTGAAACGCAGCCTGCAGCTGGTCGGCGACGAAGGGGACGTCATCGAGATGTCCTGGTACGCCAACCGTGAGGTCACTCTGCCGCTGGGGGAGGACTTCCACGCTCGGCGCCTCTCCATCAGGGCCAGCCAGGTAGGGGTGGTTGCGCGCGCCCGCCGCCACCGCCGGACCAACGCAGACCGCCTCGATCTTGCCGTATCCCTGCTGGTTGATCCGGTCTTCGAGGCCTTCCTCACCGGCTCGTCGCCGTTCGACGAGCTGCCCGAAGTGGTGCAGGGCCTTTCCCACGGCACTTTGGAGGCGCTCTGCCACGTCATCGAGTACCCCCAGGACGCCAAGAACCATAAAAACGCTGGAAGCCCTCAGGACCCTGAAAGCAACCAGGACTCACCGCCCGCCGACTCCCAATCCACGAGGTAAACCATGTTCAGCCTGACCGTCCGCCGCCACTTCATGATCGCCCACAGCCTTCCGCACGAGGCCTTCGGCCCGGCCCAGGCCCTGCACGGGGCAACCTTCGTGGCAGAGGTGGCGTTCCGCCGTCGTACCCTCAATGACCACGCCATCGTCCTCGACATCGGCGCCGCCGGCACGATGATCGAGGAAGTGCTGGCCGGGCTGAACTACCGCAACCTGGACGAACATCCGGACTTTGCCGGCAAGCTCAGCACCACCGAGGCGCTTGCCCTGTATATTGCCGAGTCCGTTGCAGAAAAGATCAAAAATGACGACGACGGCCGTGACCTTGAGGGTATCGACGTAACCCTCCGCGAGAACCCGGACGCCTGGGCCACCTACTCGCTCGACCTGTCCGCCTAAGCCATGCGCCCCATCCGCCTGCTGGTTCCCGGCAATATCCTCCACAATTCGGGCGGTAACGCCTACAACGCCCGGCTGGTCCAAGGGCTGAAGGCCCACGGTGCCGATGTCGAGGTGCTGGCAGTTGAAGGATCCTGGCCCGAAGCCTCGGCTAAGGAGCGGCGCCGGCTGGGCACGCTCCTGGGTGGCTGGGAACCGGAGCCAGGACGGGAGCCAGCCGTGGTCATCGTCGACGGGCTGGTGGCCGTAGGCGTCCCGGACGAACTGGAGTACGCCGCCAAGGCGGGGCGCGAAACGTGGGTGCTGGTCCACATGACTGTTGCCGAGAGTGCCGATCCCCGCCCCTTGGACTGGGAGGCCCGGGCCCTTCGGGCTGCTTCCGGCATTATCTGCACCAGCAGCAGCAGCGCCGCGGTCCTCAGGGAGCGTTACGGCCTTTCCGGCATGGCGGTTGCACTGCCCGGCGTTGATCACGCTCCTGAAGCGTCCGGTTCCCAGCCGCCCCACATCGTCGTCATCGCGGCGCTCCTGCCCACGAAGGACCAGTTGCTGACAGTCGAAGCCCTGTCACAGATCCAGGACCGGGAGTGGACGGCGGCGCTGGTGGGTTCGGACCAGGCCGACCCCGAGTATGCGGGAAAGGTGCGGACTGCCGTCGCGGCGTACGGACTGGAGGATCGGATCAGGCTGACCGGCGAGCTTACTGGTGAAGCCTTTGAACGCGAGTGGGATGCTGCAAACCTGAGCCTCCTGGTGTCCCGGGCAGAGGCGTTCGGAATGGTGGTCACCGAGTCGCTTGCCCGGTCCATCCCGGTGGTGGTGCGCGAGGGGACAGGAGCCGTGGAAGCATTGGGGCTGGCCGGGCTGACAGATGACGACGGCGGTCCCAGGCTTCCCGGTGTAGCTGTAACTCTTCTGCCGGGGCACCCCCAGAGCCCGGCCAAGCTGGCCGATGTACTGCGCAACTGGCTGGACCATGCCGAAACCAGGGAAGCCTGGCGGGAAGCAGCATCGGAAGCGCGGAACAGGCTGCCGGGCTGGAACCAGACGGCGAAGACAGTTCTGGAGGCGCTTTCCGCGCGCCAGCGGGACGGGGTGCCTGACCTGTAGCCATTGTGAACCGGAAACCGGTGCGAAGGCGGGAACACCGTGGCTCCACCCGGTGTTAACTCTGGTGGAGATAATCATGGTGAACACGACGAACTACACAGCACTGATCATTCCGGCCGAGCACGCTGAAGCGGTCCGTGTTGACCTTCTGGAATACAATCCCGAGGTCCTCGAAGGCCTGGTTTGCGGCGTGTTGGAGGATGTCATCCGCGGTGACTGGTGCGTCTACCTGAACGCCGAAGGCCACTCCGCGAACCAACCCGTCAATGTTCGGGCCGCCCGACTTATGCAGGAGTGCGGTGTGGATGATGTGGTGGTGCCGCGCGGTACCGCCGTTTTCCTTGGCCGCGGCAGGAATTGGGGAACTGCTGCAGACGTCCCCGAACACCTCATCCACCGTGCGGAACAGCTCTTTGGCGTAGTCACCCAGGCAGCCTGACCCGGCCGGGTTGCACCAGCCGCGGGGGCGGCAGCGTCGGCGGACGGACCGGGCGATTGCAGAAGCTAGAGCCTGCTGCGGTGCCCGGCGAAAAATTCGCGCAGCAGCGCCGCGCACTCGGCTTCCCGGACCCCGGAGTAAACCTCTACCCAGTGGTTAAGGCGGCGCTCGCGGAGGACATCGAACACAGAGCCTGCGGCCCCGGCTTTCTCGTCCCAGGCCCCAAACACCACCCGGGGAATCCGCGCCAGGACAATCGCTCCGGCACACATGGCGCACGGTTCCAGGGTGACCACCAGTGTGCAGTCGGACAGCCGCCAGCCGTCAGCCGGGCCGCCGCCGAGCAGTGCACGCTCCCGCAGCCGCTCCGCAGCCTGGCGGATCGCAACCACCTCGGCGTGGGCGGTGGGGTCTCCAAGCTCTTCCCGCTGGTTCCGTCCGGAACCCAGCACGGCGCCGTCGGGCCCCAACACCACGGCGCCGATCGGCACGTCCTCTGTAGCAAGTGCACGGCGGGCTTCTGCGAGGGCAAGCCCCATCCACGTGTCGTGTTTTCCAGCGGAGACCATGGCTCAATGATAGTTTCGAAGGACACCAGAGCCCGTGACGCACATCCGCCGGGAGGCACAATGAGCACGGTCCGAGACCGCGTGGACAAGTGGATCAAGCCGTATGCCGCCCTGTGGCTGACCTTGATCGTCGGCGGGACCCTGGTGATTGCCCTTGCCATGCTGGGCACCGAGGTGTACTCCGACGTTGTGGACGAGGAAGGGCTGGCGAGCCTTGATATTCCCGCCCTCGAATATTTCCAGTCATTGCGGAACCCGGAAACGGATGCCTTCGTCACCGGCTTCACTAATGTCGGCGGCGGCATCGGTATGCCCGTCCTGGCGAGCCTCCTCACGGCCTGGCTCACCTTCCTGAGCAGGACGTGGCGGCCCATCATCCTGGTAGGGGGCGCGGCAGCGGTATCGACAACGGCCACCGCAATGGGCAAGCGGCTCGTGGGCAGGACCCGCCCGGACCATACGGAGGCGGTCCCGCCCTACGAGACCTCACCGTCCTTCCCCAGCGGCCACACACTGAACACCACCGTGGTGATCGGCGTGCTGCTCTACATCATGTTCCTGCAGTTCCAGATGCTCTGGGCGCGGATTACCGCCATCACGGCAGGGGTCGTCTTCATCATTGCGATGGGCCTGAGCCGGGTGTTCCTGGGCCACCACTGGCTGACCGACGTTATGGCCGGCTGGCTCCTGGGCCTCGCCTGGGTGGGAATCGTGATCCTCGCCCATCGGCTGTTCCATCTGACCCGACGGCGGGAGCATGCCGGCCCTGCACCCACGTTCGAGCACCCGGTGGTGCGCGATGTCGTGGCTGAGTCCCTGCACCATGACGGCGGCCACACAGAGCGCGGGAGGGATAATGCCGGATGATAGTTTTGTCGCATGCGCACTCTCGTTGTGGACCACCCGCTGGTCGCCCATAAGCTCACCGTTCTCCGGGACAAAAACACTCCGTCCCCGGTTTTCCGGCAGCTGACCGAGGAACTGGTGACGCTCCTGGCCTACGAGGCCACCCGTGAGGTCCGCACCCAACCCGTCACCATCGAGACCCCCGTCAGCACCACCGTGGGCACCGCGTTCACCAAGCCCACTCCGCTGGTGGTTCCTATCCTGCGCGCAGGTTTGGGCATGCTCGAAGGGATGACCAAACTGGTCCCCACTGCTGAGGTGGGATTCCTGGGGATGGCCCGGGACGAGGAAACGCTGGACATCATCACCTATGCAGAGCGCCTCCCCGAGAACCTCACGGACCGGCAGATCTTCGTCCTGGACCCCATGCTGGCCACCGGTGGAACCCTGCGCGAAGCCATCAAGTTCCTGTTCAAGCGCGGGGCATCGGACGTGACCTGCATCTGCCTGCTGGCAGCGCCGGAAGGCCTGGCCAAGCTGGAAGAGGAACTGTCCGGCGCCAACGTGACCATCGTCCTGGCATCCATTGACGAGAAGCTGAACGAAAAGTCCTACATCGTTCCCGGACTCGGGGACGCGGGCGACCGCCTGTACGGCATCGCAGGCTAAGGGCGGCCACGCCGGCATTCCCCGCGGGGCGCCGCCGGGAACGGGCTCGAACCTCCAGCTGGTGGTCAGCGACATCCAGGCAGCCCATAAGCACCTGAAGGACAACGGGGTGGACGTCAGAGACGTGGATGTGCAGGACTGGGGCCACTTTGTCTACTTCGCAGACCCGGACGGGAATAAATGGGCGGTGCAGTACATCCCTGGCCGGTAGGGCAGGATGGAGGCATGAGCCTGCCTGCCTCCACTGCCCAACAGACCCTGACCTGCCGTGCCGTCCTTTTCGACATGGACGGCACCTTGGTTGATTCCACCGCAGTGGTGGAACAGGTCTGGAGCGAATTCGCGGTGCGCTACGGCCTGGACTTCGAGGAGATCCTCAGAACATCGCACGGTGTACAGGCCATCGACACCGTCCGGCGCTTTGCGCCCGCCGGTGCGGACGTGTTTGCCCTGGCGTCCGAACTCGGCGCAATGGAGCGTGTCCGGACGGAGGGCATTTTGGCCTTGCCCGGAGCGGCCCGGCTGTTGGCTGCCTTGCCAGGGGACGTCGTTGCCCTGGTCACCTCTGCCGACCGCGTGCTGGCCGACATCCGGATGGCCGCTGCAGGACTCCAGATGCCGGCTACGGCAGTGACAGCCGAACTGGTGAGCCGGGGCAAGCCGGATCCGGAGGGCTACCTGAAGGCCGCAGCCCTCCTGGGCGCAGAGCCCGCCGAGGCGCTGGTCTTTGAGGATGCCCCCGCCGGCATTGCCGCCGGGCTGGCAGCGGGGATCCGCACCGTGGCGGTGGGGCCGAACACCGGACCGCTCCCGGACGGCGTGCTGCACATCGCGGACTACAGCAGCATCACCGCAGAAGTGGATGCGGACGGACCGGGCCGGCCGGTTATTTCTTTCCGGCTTTGAGGTCCGCAACCCTGCCCGGCCGCCTCCGCAGCCATCGCAACAGAACAGGCCACTTCAACAGGTCAGTCCGAACCTGGTGCCGGGAACCTGTCCGGCTTTAGTACCAGTTGTTGGCGTAGTGGAAGTTCAGGGCGCCGCACGGGGACTGGTAGCGCTCCTGGATGTAGTTCAGTCCCCAGTTGATCTGCGTGCGGTAGTTGGTGAGGTAGTCGGCTCCGGCGCTCGCCATCTTTTCTGCGGGCAGGGACTGCACGATGCCGTAGGCGCCGCTGCTGGGGTTGGTGGCCGTGGTGGTCCAGTCCGACTCCTTGGTCCACAGCGTCTGCAGGCACTGCATCTGGTCCGGGGCCCAGCCATAGGAAGCCAGTTGGCCGGCAGCGTAGGCCTGGGCACCGGCGGGATCATTAACCGCGACGACGGGAGCAGGTTCGGGTGCCGGGGCCGGAGCGGGTTCGGGGGCGGGTGCCGGAGCAGGCTCGGGTGCGGGAGCGGGCTCGGGCGCCGGAGCGGGCTCGGCAGCCTGGGGCACAACGTCGATCCCGGCGGGAGCGGGTGACTCGGCCGGGTTGGAGCGGATCTCGCTCTTCTCGATGCTCATCTGCGCATCTGTCGTTAAGGACTGCTCGGTGGAAGCAACTGTCGTCAGCGACTCGGTGGCCTGGCCTGCGGCACCTACTCCTACCAGCAGCGCACAGGACGCTGCGAGGACTGCCGCGCGCTGTCCCATTGTGAAGTTCTTGCCTTCAGGGCGCTCGTTGCTTGTTGACCCGTTTTTCGGGCGCGGTTTTACCGGGAATTTGAACATGGTGGATCGCCTCTCACACCTGCGGAGTTAGCTGTCGGGTTCGGATGAGGGCATCCGGCCACACGGAAAGATCACGTGCTGGCTTAACCCCAAGGGCAGTCAGTGCCCGGGACGGTGGGTCCCCCGCCTCTGCCTTTGGTCAACCGGAATCCGGGAAGTGGCAGAGTTTGGCGTCATCCGGATATGCGCCCCGTCGGGAACCGCACCCAATCGACGGTACAGGAGTGCAGCACTTAAGTCACATTTAGGTAACGGAGATCACGACGACGGCGCGTCGGCTTGCCCGCGATCGAGCAGAAGGTGCCGGCCATCTCCAAGTGGGTGCCCGCCCGGCTGTGATGCCACCGTTACCGCCCGCCCTCTCTTTCAGGATGATTGCAGAATGGATAAGCCCAGCCCGGGTTCGTCGTCCACCGCCAGGGCACGGATAGGGGAGCCGTCCGGGGTGGGAGGGCGTGGGAAGGTTGTTGGTCACGGAGTGCGAACTGGCCATGGGACGACTCTCCGATCATTCGTTTGAGCCGGGCTGTGGGCTTCGTGTGTTCCTGGCTGTGAATCCCAAGCGGGCCGGCCGGGCTGGTACTGCTTTTGCTGTCCCACTCCATCCGTGCTGTGGAAGGCCGGTGCGGGGTTCTGGAAGGAGTTCATCCGGCGGCTACGACAGATTTCCGGGGCTGCTGCGGAAATTTTTCTTTTCCAACTCCGCGCGCCGCTGGACACGTACTCCTGTAGGTGCGGGCATTTTGGCATCGAGCACTCAGTTGAATAAGGGCGAGCAAAAAAGGCCACATGTCGAATAAAGTTTCAGGAAAGGGGCGGATGAGAGGCTCCCACCAGATAACGAACGTTATTCTTTCGCCTCATCCAGAATCGTGATCTGCACCACAATGGAGCATTTTGTCTCACCATGCGGACGACCCGGTCCATTGTTACTTGCAAGTTGCCATTGTTACGCTGCACACTTCCAATGTGAACAAGAACTCAACAGCACCTGCAGCCGCAGAATATTGGCCCAGCACATCAGCTGCTGCCGACATGCGCTGTTGTCGAATGCACGCCTGACCTTCCCACCCTCCGAAGTTCTTAGGCATTCGCCCCCAGCCCAGCGTCGGGCGCCCCTCCCCAGTTCGCATTGCGGGAAAACCCAGCATTCGAGCCGCGATGGCGGCCATTCACATTGAGGTAAGCATTTCATGTCAGTTGCATCCGGATACGTCCACATCTCTGTCCGTAACGCCGCCAAGGCCGGCCAGCCGTCGGGCCTGCGTCCCGGCTTCGCACCCCGTCCGTCGCTTGCTCCTTCATCCGGAAGCACCTTCCCTGCACAGGGCTACGCGCCCCAGGGATACAACCCCAACTCCTATGGTCAGCTCCGCGCCGTTCCGCCGTCCGACTCGGCGCCCGTCACGGCCCCCACTCCCGTGGTAGCCGGACCGAATGCCGTACGCCCCGTAGCAAACGACAACGTGGCCCGCGGGTTCGTCCTGTACATGGGGATCGACGAGGAAACCGCAGCAGCAGCAGGCACCTCCATCGCCAAGCTCGCCCAGGAAATCCGCGCCTACGCCCAGTCCCTCGTGACCGGGGCGGAGAGCTACGCAGCCGTGGCCGTCGCCCCCGCCGGCACACCCGGTTCCGCGCTCGACGTCGTCCGTTCCACCTTCGGCGACCCCACCGTGAACTCCCGCCAGCGCACCGAGGCGCAGCGCCCGCAGCAGCCGCAGGAACCGCGACCCTCCGGCGTCCTCATCGACCTTGCCCGTCGTGAAGTCCACCTTGACGGTGAATCACTCAACCTGACGTTCAAGGAGTTCGAACTCCTGAACTACCTGGTCGAGAACGGCACGCGCACCGTGGGCCGCGACGAACTGCTTGAGGGCTTGTGGCGCAACGCCGAAGAAGTGCCCAACGAACGCACCATCGACGTCCACATCCGCCGGCTCCGCTCCAAGCTTGGCCGTCTCGCCAACACCGTCCGCACCGTCCGCGGCCAGGGCTACCGGTTCTACGAGCACCCTGAAGTTGTTGTCTGGGCCGCTCCGGAATACTCGATCTAGCTCGTGCCTCCGCGGCTTTTTTAGCGGCGGACTAGGCTTTAGGCATGAGTGAGCACCATCTTCGACGGCTTGTGATCATGCGGCATGCCAAAGCTGACTGGCCTGGCGGCGTGGCTGACCATGAGCGTCCGCTGGAGGAACGCGGGCACCGGGAAGCGCCGCTTGCCGGGCGCTGGCTGCTCAAGCACAACATCGTTCCCGACTTCATCCTGTGCTCCAGCGCCCTGCGGACCCGGCAGACCTGCACCTGGGTCTGCTCCGAGCTGGGGGACAAGGCCCCCACGCCCAAGCTGGAGGACGGACTGTACGCTGCCTCCGCCCTTCGGATGCTCACCGTCATCAACCATGTGCCGGACACCGTGACCACACTCATGCTGATCTCGCACCTGCCGGGCGTGCAGGACCTGGCCATGCACCTCGCCTCACGGGATTCCGACCACGACGCCTACATGGACGCCGCTACCCGCTATCCCACCAGCGCGCTGACGGTGCTGGAGACGGAGAAGTCCTGGGCCGAGCTCGACGGACAGGATGCACGCATCACCAAGTTCAAGGTTCCGCGCGCCCACTAGCGGCGAGGGCTGCCGTGCCCGCCGTCGTGGTCCCGGGCCGGTACATCTGCCACAGTGGGACCGTGAACCTTCGAGATTCCCTCCTTGCTGTCCTCGTTGCCGTGCTGTGGGGCCTGAATTTCGTGGCCATCGACGTTGGACTGCACCCTGCAGGCCACGAAGTGCCGCCGCTCCTGTTCGTGGCAATGCGCTTTTTGCTGGTGGTCTTTCCCTGGATCTTCTTCATCAGGAAGCCGGATATCAGCTGGAAGGCGATCATCGGCGTCGGGCTATTCATGAGTGCGGGCCAGTTCGGCCTCCTGTACCTGTCCATGGCGCTGGGCATGCCGGCGGGCCTGGCGTCCCTCGTGCTGCAGGCGCAGGTGCTGCTGACGGTCCTCCTGGCCGCCGGATTCCTGGGCGAGCGGCCGAACACCAGGCAACTCGCCGGCGTGGTCCTGGGCGTTGCCGGCCTCGCCGTCGTGGCAGTGGGCCGCAGCGCCGTGGCACCGCTGCTGCCGCTTCTCATCGTGCTGGCCGCGGCCCTCTCCTGGGCTGTCGGAAATGTTATCGCCCGCAAAGCCAAGGCCGCCTCCGGGCTGGGCCTGGTCGTGTGGTCAGGCGCGGTGGTTCCGCTGCCCCTTGCCGCGCTTTCGCTGCTCGTTGAAGGCCCGGACGACGTGTTCTCGACGCTCGGCAACCTGCAGCCGCCCACTGTCTTCAGCGCGCTCTACACTGCTGTGTTCGCATCCCTGGTGGGCTACGGAATCTGGAACCGGCTCCTCGCCAGCCACCCGTCGTCGGCCGTTGTTCCGTTTACTTTGCTCGTCCCCGTGGTGGGCATGACTGCTGCGTGGCTGGCGCTGGAAGAGGTGCCGACCCCTGCCGAACTGGCTGGCGGGCTGCTGCTCCTGGGCGGGGTTGCGACGGCGGTCGTCACCGTTGGCGGCCGGCGGCCTCAGCGCCGTGTTGCCGAGCCCGCGCCCGGCCTGGGTGCAGGTTTCCGGGCCGGTGAAGCGGACGACGACGGCCGCTTGGCTGCTGGCGGTACCCGTGCCGGAACGCGGGTACCGGACGCCCGTTGAACCGATGTGCTTCTGGTGGCCGGAGGCCGGACCGCCGCCGCCGGCCGGCGCGTGCCAGGGGAGCGCCTTCCGCTCGAGCTGCCGAAACGGCTTCCCGCAGGCCAGGCCGCGCCGAGGAACAGGACCAACAACGTTGCCACGAAGGAGGCAGCGGCAGCAAGGAAATAGTTGTCCGGATCATTGGTGGGCAGGGGAGTGCCTACGAACGAGGACTGCCCGTCGTATGCCAGCTCCCAGGTACTGATGAAGGCCAGGGCGAAGCCGATCGCCAGGCTGGTGCCTGCCCCGGTGGCCAGCAGGACTAAGCGCCGCCCCCGGGCCAGGACCTCAGCGACGGCCGATAGATAGGACAGCCCCAGGACGCCGAGGAACGCCACGAAGACCGGCCCGGCGAGGGTCATCCCGGTGAGCACCAGCAACCCGGCCGCGACGATGCCGGTGATGACCGCAAACTTTCCGCTGTTCCCCATGTGGCGCATGTGCACCATCATCCCTGAGGAGCATCCGGCTTCAGCACGTAGCCGCGCATGATGGCCATGATTGCTGCAACGCTTTGGTCACGGGTGCGCTCCGGGTTGTACGTCTGGCGGTCCAGGCCCACCACAAAGCAGGCACCAAAAATGGCTGTTTCCAGGCTGCCCCGCGGCACTGATTCATCCACCGGGTATGCCGTGGCGTATAGCTTAGAGTCCGTACTTCTCCAGCAGCCTGAGCCACACTTCGCTGATGGTGGGGTAGGAGGGGACTGCGTGCCAGAGCCGGTCCAGCGGCACCTCGCCCACCAGGGCAATCGTGGCCGCATGCAGCAGTTCAGCAACACCGGGTCCGGCGAAGGTTGCCCCGAGGAGCACTGTGCGGTCCTCGTCAACAACCAGTTGGGCCCAGCCCTCGTAGTTTTCGGAGTGGAGCGATGACCCTGCAACCTGAATGGGAAGTTCCACGGTAGAGGCGTTATATCCATCTTTCCGCGCCTTCTCCAGCGTGCGGCCCACGGAGGCCAACTCGGGGTCCGTGAAAACAACGCTGGGCACCGCGTGCTGGTTGGCAGTTTGGGCGTACCGGCTCCAGTTATCCGGAGTGCCTGCAAGTTCCCCCTTGGCCCTGGCGGCAATGGCGTCACCGGTGGCACGTGCCTCGTACTTTCCCTGGTGGGTAAAGAGATTCTTGCCGGCGGCATCGCCCACAGCGTAGAGCCAAGGTTCGTCGCCGGGTGTTCCCTGCACCAGGCCGGAGGTGTCCGTGGCCAGGGCGAGATGCCCCTGCTCGTCCGCTTCAAATCCGACGCTCTCCAGGCCCAGGCCTTCCAGGGCAGGGCGGCGGCCGGTGGAAACGAGGACCTTGTCGGCAGTAATGCTGGTTCCATCGCCCAGCGCCAGGCTGAACGTGCCGTCGTCGTTCCCGCTGATACGTTCCGTGGCGGTATTGAGGCGGAGTTCCACGCCGTCCGCTCGCAAGCCGGCTGCGACCAGCCTGGCCGCCTCCTCGGGAAATTTTCCGAGCAGCCCGCTGCGTGCAACGAGTGTGACTGCCGATCCCAGCCGGGCAAAGGCCTGGGCCAGTTCGGTCCCCGCGACTCCACCTCCCAGGACGGCAAGCCGTTCCGGAACCTCCTTGGCGGATGTGGCCTCACGGGTACCCCACACCTGCACGTCTTCCAGTCCCTCGATCTGGGGCATGGTGGGCATGGACCCCGTGGCCAGCACTACTGCGTGGCGTGCGTGCAGCTGATGGGATGATCCGTCCAGCCCGGCAACCTCAACGGTTTTCGGCGCCGTCAGCCAGGCATGGCCGCGCACCAGTTCGATCCCGGTGTCCTCGACCCACGAAACCTGGCTGTCGTCCTGCCAGTTGGAGGTGAAGTAATCCCTGCGCTGAAGGACCGCGGCGGCGTCGAGCGTACGGGTCACCGCTTCCTTGGCACCGGGCGTGGTCTGGGCCCCATGCAGCGCGGTGCCCGGCCGGAGCAGTGCCTTGGACGGCATGCACGCCCAGTAGGAACATTCACCGCCCACCAGTTCCGCCTCCACCAGTACCGCGGTCAAGCCGCCCTGCACCACCCGGTCGGCAACGTTTTCCCCCACGGCACCTGCGCCGATCACCACAACATCAAATTCGCGTTCAACAGCTTCGGGCGTCATGGGGAAAGACTACGCCCGGATGTGGTGCGGGATCTGCTGGCTGCATGCAGTGGGGGGGCCGGCATAACGGGGAGCCCGGAGATCATCGGCAGAGGTAACAATGCTTAAAGCAAAGGTCCGCACCGGCGAACCGGTGCGGACCTTCTCTGTGCGCCCAAAGGGATTCGAACCCCTGACCTTCTGTTCCGTAGACAGACGCTCTATCCAGCTGAGCTATGGGCGCATCTCGTGTTCCTGGAGAAGAACCGCTCTCCCTGAACCTCGAATTACTTTACGCGAGGGTTGGCCGTAGTGCCAAATCGAAGCGGGTGTAATCTGCGCGACTAGACCGGTATAGGTGACCTTCGTCACTTAATCCGCCTCGTTCCGGTCATTTTTCCTTGAATTCGCGCGGAATTGGTATTCGGTGCAGGTATTTGCCAGACATCCTCCCAAAAATCAGCGGTGGTCCGGACCATAGCATTTAGCACACACCGATGAACCCGAGGAAGGGAACCGAAATGGGCGATCTGGCGCAGAAACCGCTGCTTGAGAATGCACCCACCACACATGCCGGCCTGCTGGCATGGGTAGAAGAGGTTGCTGAGCTTACGCAGCCGGACCGCATCTACTGGGTCGACGGGTCCGAAGAGGAAAACACCCGTCTCACCGATGAGCTTGTTGCAGCCGGAACCCTGACCCGGCTGAACCAGGAGCTGTTTCCCAACTCCTTCGCCGCCTTCTCGGACCCCGCCGACGTGGCCCGGGTTGAGGAACAGACCTTCATCTGCTCTGAAAACAGGCGCGACGCGGGCTTCACCAACAACTGGATGGCCCCTGCCGAGATGAAGGAGAAGCTGCGCGGGCTGTTCGCCGGATCCATGCGCGGCCGCACCATGTACGTCATCCCGTTCGTTATGGGCCACCTCGACGCCGAGGACCCGAAGTTCGGCGTCGAAATCACGGACAGCGCCTACGTTGTTGCCTCCATGCGCATCATGGCGCGCATCGGCACCGATGTCCTGAACCGGATCACCGAGACCAACGCGTTCTACGTCCCCGCCCTGCACTCCCTGGGTGCCCCGCTGGAGGCGGGTCAGGCCGATGTGCCGTGGCCGTGCAACCCGGACAAGTGGATCGTCCACTTCCCCGAGGAACGTTCCATCTGGTCCTTCGGCTCCGGCTACGGCGGGAACGCCCTGCTGGGCAAGAAGTGCTACGCCCTGCGCATCGCCTCGGTCATGGCACGTGACGAGGGTTGGCTGGCTGAGCACATGCTCATCCTCAAGCTCACCTCACCGGAGCAGAAGACCTACTACGTCTCCGCGGCTTTCCCCTCCGCCTGCGGCAAGACCAACCTCGCACTACTCGATCCCACCATTGAGGGCTGGAAGGTGGAGACCCTCGGCGACGACATCACCTGGATGCGGTTCGGCAAGGAAGGCGAGCTGCGGGCAGTCAACCCCGAAGCCGGCCTGTTCGGCGTTGCCCCCGGCACCGGCTGGGGCACCAACCCCAACGCCATGCGTGCCATCGCCAAGGGCAACAGCATCTTCACGAACGTCGCACTGACCGACGACGGCGGCGTCTGGTGGGAGGGCATGACCGACGACGTGCCTGCGCACCTGACTGACTGGCAGGGCAACTCCTGGACCCCCGACTCGGACAAGCCGGCAGCCCACCCGAACTCGCGTTTCTGCACCCCGATCGACCAGATCGACATGCTCGCCGAGGAGTACCACAGCCCCAACGGCGTGGAGCTCTCGGCGATCCTGTTCGGCGGCCGCCGGAAGACCACCATCCCCCTGGTCACCGAGGCGCGCAGCTGGTCCAACGGCATCTTCATGGGCTCCACCCTGTCCTCCGAAACCACTGCTGCGGCAGCCGGTGCGGTGGGCGTTGTCCGCCGCGACCCCATGGCCATGCTGCCCTTCATCGGCTACGACGCCGGTGACTACCTGAATCACTGGGTCAACCTGTCCGCCAAGGCAAACCCGGAGCGCCTGCCCAGGATCTTCCTGGTCAACTGGTTCCGCCGGAACTCTGAGGGCGGCTTTGCATGGCCCGGCTTCGGCGACAACGCCCGCGTCCTGAAGTGGGCCATCGAGCGCCTCGAGGGCAAAGCAGATGCCGTGGAGACCCCCATCGGGTTCGTCCCCACCGGTGATGCCATCGATCTCGAAGGCCTGGACATGACTCCGGCGCAGGTGGAGGAAGCCGTAAAGGTCGATCCCGCGGAGTGGGCCGCCGAGCTTGCATCCATTGAGGAGTGGTTCGCCAACTTCGGTGACTCGCTGCCGGAGGCACTCCAGTCGGAGCTGGCCGGGCTGAAGGAACGCCTGGGCTGATTCTTCAGTACGACGACGGCCCCTCACCTTTGTGAAAAAGGTGAGGGGCCGTCGTCGTGCTGCGGCGCCTTTTGCCCGGGCGGGCCGGCTGGTGTCAGCTGGCCAACCAGATGTCAGGACCAAAGACTTCGTAGTGGATACGGGTAGCCGGAATGCCGGCGTTGATGGCTTCACTGCGGATATTCTTCATAAAGGGCAGCGGGCCGCAGAGGTAGAGGGATGCATCGGCCAGGAGGTCCACTTCCCGCAGCGACATAAAGCCCTCCCTGGCTCCCGCCTCGGGCTTTTCCAGCCATAGCTGAAGGTCGGCACCGTCGAGGCGTTCGACGTCGTCCGTCATCTGGCTGCGCAGCGCCCAGCTGTCCAGGGTGCTTTCCGCATGAAGTACCAGGACCTGCCGGTCCGTCCCGGTTTCGGCGAGTGAACGCAGGATGGATGCGGTGGGTGTGCAGCCGCTGCCGGCGGACGCCAGCACGATGGGACCGTCGCCGTCCTTGAGCGTGATCTCGCCGTACGGATTGGAAATCTCAAGGATGTCGCCCACCTGCACGTTGTGATGAAGCACGGGGGAGACCTCGCCGCCGTCGTCCAGCTTGGTGGTGAACGTGCGGCTGGTGCCGGCATCAGCGGACAGCGAGTACTGGCGTACCTGCCGCAGGCCTTCAGGCAGCACGACCTTGACGCTGATGTACTGCCCGGGGAGCGCGGGGGTCGCCGGGGTGTCATCCGCCGGTTCCAGGGTGAAGGTCATGGCACCCGTGCCGGCGGCGGTTTTCGCTGCCACCCGCCACGGCATCCACATGCGGTCGTTGGCCTGGCTGGCGTAAAGCCCCTTCTCGATCTTGATCAGGGCATCGGCCATCAGCCAGTAAACCTCGGTCCAGGCTTCGGCAATTTCCGGGGTGATGACCTCCGCGAGGTCCTCTGCGATGGCGGCGAAAAGGTGCTCATAGACCACCTGGTACTGCGGCTCGGTAATGCCCAGGGAAGCGTGCTTGTGGGCGATCCGGGACAGTACGGCCTCTGGAAGTGTTCCCGGGTTGCTGACCAGGTGGCTCGCGAACGCCGCAATACTGCCGGCGAGGGCCTGCTGCTGGTTGCCCGAGCGTTGGTTGGAGCGGCTGAAGAGTCCATCCAGCAGTTCCGGGTGCGCTGCAAAAAGACGGGAGTAGAACTTGGGCGTGATCGCGCCGATCCGTGACCCGACCAGCGGCAGGGTGGCTTCAATGACGGGGCGGGACTTTTCCGAGAGCATGCGGACTCCTGAGATAGCGGCCGGGGCCTTCGTCCGGCCATCTGCGAATACAGGCATTTGGAATGCTTGTATTCAGACCCCAATTTCTACAGCGTGTAGAAGATGGAATCAAATCGCGCGGAACGTTGCAGCAGCGGTTCAGCGTTGGGGGCGAACGGGTTACCGGAGGCCGGGGCGAAGGCCGATCATGTCAAAGACGGGTGCCATCTGGCGGGAGCCCGGAAGCTCCGCGATCAACACTGAATCGAGCTCCCGGTAGAACGCCTCCCGGGCCCGGGCCAGGGCGCCACGAAGTTTGCACTCGTCGATCAGCGGACAGTTGCCACTGGGTGCGACGCATTCTGCGGGATCGCTGCGGGTGTCGAGTTGCCGCAGGATCTGTCCCACCGTTGCCGTCCGGCCTGCGTGGCTCAGCCGGGAACCGCCTGTCCGGCCCCGGACCACTTCGATCATGCCCAGGATCCGCAGCTTGGACATGGCCTTGCTGACGTGGTTGTAGGGGGTGCCCACCGCATCCGCGACGTTCTGCGTCGTCAGCAGCTCGTCGCCGGGAATGGCCGCAAGCACCATCAGTGCCCGCAGGCTGACGTCCGCGAACGCGTTGATCTTCATGCCGGGCCCGCGGTCTAGTCCACCCAGATCACGGGTTCGCTGGTGTCTGCGCCCAGCTCCCCGAACTGCCAGGTCCGGGTGGCCGTATTGGCAGCGTAAGGCAGCACTGCTGCGAAGATTGACCCGTCACGGTGTTCCGCTGCCACGTGAATGGCGTCAGAGTCGTCTTCCACCAGCAGGATGTCGCACACGACGGCGGCAGCGCGGAAGTCGTCCCGGTTCTGCCGGAGCAGCGCCTGCAGGTCGCTGATCATCGCGTCGGCGTCGAAGTCACCGTCCGTGCCCTCCGCTGCGTCGGCAGGGGAGACCGCCACGAGCCGCACCTCGCCGTCGTTTTGCACCGTCAGGGCAAAGGGCATGAAACCGCCGTTTCGCTGGAGTTGCTCCTGGGCGGCGCTGACGCCCGTGCCCAGGAGGTTTTCCAGGTCTGTTGCCGTGCTGTCCGGAACTGACTCCCGCCAGCTGGACTGTTCCTCCGCTGCTGGCCTGGTATGTTCTGCCATCCGGTTCAAGCCCGAACGATCGACAGGACCCGGTCCCGGATGCGTTCCATGGTGCCGCGGTCCGTGGCTTCGGCGTTAAGCCGGAGGAAAGGTTCGGTGTTGGACGGGCGCAGGTTGAACCAGTAGCTGCCGTCGTTGGCCGTGAAGGTGCTGCCGTCCAGGCTGTCGATGGTGATGTCCTCATTGGCGAAATCCGCGCGTACCCGCTCGACGGCGGCGGGCTTGTCATCAACTTCCGAGTTGATTTCCCCGGAGCTGACGTAGGGCTCGTATTCGCGGGCCAGTTCGGACAGGGGGCCGTCCTGTTCGCCCAGGGCGGCCAGTACGTGCATGGCGGCCAGCATGCCCGTGTCTGCATTCCAGAAATCGCGGAAGTAGAAGTGCGCTGAGTGTTCTCCACCGAAGACCGCGCCTTCCGCCGCCATAACCGCCTTGATGAAGGAATGCCCCACACGGGTACGCACTGCGCGGCCGCCATCGTGCTCTACGAGTTCTGATACCGCGCGCGAGGTGAGGAGGTTGTGGATGATCGTAGGAGTGGCTTCACCCTGGGCCTTCGCACGGGCAATCTCGCGGCGTGCCACCATGCCGGTAATGGCCGACGGCGAAACAGGCTGGCCCTTCTCGTCCACGACGAAACAACGGTCGGCGTCCCCGTCAAAAGCCAGGCCGATATCTGCGCCGTGCTCCAGCACTGCCGCCTGCAGGTCGCGGAGGTTCTCCGGTTCCAGCGGGTTGGCAGGGTGGTTGGGGAAGGACCCGTCCAGCTCGAAGTACAGGGGAATGATGTCCAGCGGCAGCTTGGGGAGCAGGGTGTCGCCCAGAACCGCGGGGGTGGTGAGGCCGGCCATGCCGTTGCCTGCATCCACCACCACTTTCAATGGCCGGGAGCCAGACAGGTCCACCAGCTTCCGAAGGTACTCGGAATAGTCCTTGAGCACGTCGCGGACACCGATCTGGCCGCGGCTGCCCGATGCGGGTATGGAGCCAGTGTTCAGGTACTGCTCGGCGAGGGCCTGGATATCCTTGAGGCCCGATTCGGAGGAGATGGGAACAGCACCGGCCTTGGACATCTTGATGCCGTTGTAGCCGGCTGGATTGTGACTGGCTGTGAAGGTGGCACCCGCGCGGTTGAGGAAACCACACGCGAAATAAAGCTCATCGGTGGAAATCAGGTCCAGCAGTTCCACGTTGGCGCCGCGGGTGGCTGCGCCATTGGCGAAGGCCTTGCTGAACTCGGGGGAGGAAGGACGCATGTCCCCGCCCACCAGGATGGTTTGGCCTTCGAGCTGCAGGACATCCACGAACGCGGCCCCCACGGCTTCGACGATTTCGGCGGTGATGGACTCGCCCACGATGCCCCGGACGTCGTACGCCTTGAAGGATGCCGAAAGGTCAAAAGCCGTTGTCTGTTCGCTAGTCACGGGCTTTATCTTACGGTGAAGCCCGGGCTCGGCAATTGAGGGAGGGCTATGTTTGTGGATAAGCACATCCGGTGTGAAGGATTTCGGCTGGCCGGCTGTCAATATCCACATGGCAGCCGCAGTGCTCCTGAGTGTCGGAGGTGGCTGGGATACTGAATCAATGGTCGATAACCAGCACGCCACCGTACTTTCCGAACCAGCAGCCACTGACCTGCCTTCCTCGACAGCAACACACGCCCAGGCCCTCGACGTTCTTCGCGAGTTGGTGGGGCATCCTGAAGCAGGCTTCCACGAAGGGCAGTTTGAGGCCATCGAGGCACTGGTCGACGGCGGCCGGAGGGCGTTGGTGGTCCAGCGCACCGGCTGGGGGAAGTCGGCAGTCTATTTCGTGGCTTCCCTGCTGTTGCGGCGGCGCGGCGCCGGGCCCACGCTTATCGTTTCGCCACTCCTTGCCCTGATGCGGGACCAGGTGGCTGCCGCCGCCCGGGCAGGGGTGCGCGCCGTGGCCATCAACTCCGCCAACCAGCTGGAATGGGACAACGTCCGCGAACAGCTTGCCGCAGACCAGGTGGACGTCCTGCTGGTTTCGCCGGAACGGCTGACCAACCCCTCCTTCCGTGAAAACCAGCTGCCCGAACTGATCCGCCGGACCGGACTGCTGGTGATTGACGAGGCCCACTGCATCTCTGACTGGGGCCATGACTTCCGCCCCGACTACCGCAGGATCGCGGACCTGATCACCCAGTTGCCGGACACGGTCCCGGTGCTTGCCACCACTGCCACCGCGAACTCACGGGTGGTGCACGATATCGAAGAACAGCTTGGTGCCGGTGTCCTCACTATTCGAGGCGCCCTTGGCCGGGATTCGTTACGGCTTGGCGTCCTGTCCCTCCCGGACGCCAAACAGCGCCTGGGCTGGCTGCTGACGCATCTGGCTGACCTTCCAGGCAGCGGAATCATCTATACGTTGACGGTGTCTGCCGCAGAGGACACAGCCCGGCTCCTCGCGGAAGCGGGACATGAAGTGCTTGCCTACACCGGCCGCACCGACCCCGCGGACCGGGAACGCGCCGAGCAACTGCTGAAGGACAACCAGGTTAAGGCGCTGGTGGCCACCTCAGCCTTGGGAATGGGCTTCGATAAACCTGACCTGGGCTTTGTGGTCCACCTCGGCGCGCCGTCATCTCCGGTCGCCTACTACCAGCAGGTGGGCCGCGCAGGCCGTGGTGCCGCCAACGCCGATGTCCTGCTGCTGCCCGGCTCGGAGGACCGCGAAATATGGCAGTATTTCGCCACGGCATCCATGCCCTCCGAGGAGAAAGCCGCTGCTGTCCTCACCGCCCTGGGCGAGGCCGGCACTGCGCTCTCCACAGTTGCCCTGGAAGCCCGGGTTGACCTCCGCCGCACTCCGCTGGAACTGCTGCTGAAGGTCCTCTCGGTGGACGGCGCCGTCGAACGAGTCGGCGGTGGCTGGCGGTCCACGGGGCAGCCCTGGGTCTATGATGCGGAGCGGTACGAACGGATCTCTGAAGCCCGCGTGGACGAGCAGGACTCCATGGTGATTTACCAGGACACGGCCGGCTGCCGGATGGAGTACATCACGTCCGTGCTGGACGACGAGACAGCCCACCCCTGTGGGCGGTGCGACAACTGCGCCGGGCAGTGGTTCCCGGCGGATGTGGCAGCAGACGCCACAGCGGCGGCAAACCAGACGCTCAGCAGGGCAGGCGGTGTGCTCGAGGCGCGGCTGCAGTGGCCCAGCGGCATGGACCGGCTGGGCGTCCCGGTGAAGGGAAAGCTCAAGCCGGCGGAAGGCCTTGCGGAGGGCCGCGTCCTGGCCCGGCTGACCGATCTGGGGTGGGGTGGTGCCCTGCGTGAGCTGTTTGCTGCAGGCGCAGAGGACAGGCCGGTTGACCCGGGCATGCTGCAGGCTTGCGTGCAGGTCCTGCGGGAATGGGGTACCGGTGACCCACGTACGCCGGGATGGAGCGGCGCGGGAAGGCCTGCCGCCATCGTCAGTGTCCCGTCACGGAGCAAGCCGCAGCTTGTTGGCTCCCTCGCCAGGGGGATCTCGGAGATTGGCCGCATTCCCTACCTTGGCGAGCTGCAGCTGGCGCATGGTGGCCCCACCGGAGCCCGTGGCGGCAACAGTGCCTATCGGTTGGCCGGAGTGTGGGACCGCCTGGTGGTTGGTCCGGAGCTGGAAGCGGCACTTGGCGGCATCCAGGGGCAAAGCGTGATGCTCATCGATGACCTGGCGGACAGCCGGTGGACCCTTACAGTCGCGGGCCGTGTCCTTCGGCAGGCCGGGGCGGGCGCTGTTCTTCCGCTGGTTCTAGCCCAGGCCGGCTGACTTCGGCCTGGCTGGGCCGGGGCCGGCTGACTTCGGCGCCCGCATGGCGCGGCAGGAAGAGGCTGTCCGCAGTGCTGGCGAGCATCAGTGCCGCCATGGCCAGGAACGCGCCGCGGAACGGCCCCGCAGGGTCCTGCGGGAAGGCGGCCAGCCCGTCGAAGATGCGGATCAGCAGGGCCGCCAGGGCAATGCCCGCGCCCGTGGCCAGGTGAACCAACGTAGCGGAGACTGTGTTCGCGGACGTCAACTGCGCCGGCACGATGTCCGCGTATTGCACGGAGGCGTAGGCAGAAAAGCCGATGGACCGGAAGGCTCCGCTGCAGACGAGCAGGGCGAACATCAAAGCCTGCGGAGTCCCAGGCGTCAGGAGGGAACAGAGGGCAAACGTTCCTGCCGACCCCAGGGACGCGAACACCAGCATGGCCTTGAACCCGAAGCGCCGGATCAAAGGCGTGGTGGCCGGCTTGATCCCGATGTTGCCGATGAAGACTGCTGCCACCATGATGCCGGCGTGGATTGGGGACCAGCCGAATCCAGCCTGGAACATCAGCGGCAGCAGGAAGGGGACCGAACTGATCGTGAGCCGGTACACGAAGCCGCCTGTAGCCATGGCACGGAAGGTCCGCGTGCGGAACACGTCCAGGTCGAACAGGGGATTCCGGGCCCGGCGCATCCACAGCACGGCGGCTGCGAGTGAGGCCGCTCCTGATGCGGCGCTGATCCCGGCCCAGGGTGACTCCGGATGGGCGCTGGCCAGTTCAAGCCCCACAACCAGGGCGCCGACTCCCACGGTGGTAAGGAACAGCCCTGCCCAGTCGAGCCGGCGGCCCGCGTCTCCCGGGGAGTCCGGCACCAGCCGGAGCGCGGCAATGAATGCCGCCGCACCAAGGGGGAGGTTGATCAGGAAGATCCAGTGCCAGGACAGGTATGTGGTGAGTGCACCGCCCACCAGCGGCGCCAGGACGGGGGCCAGGAGTCCCGGCCACACCAGGAAGGCCGTGGCGCGGAGAAGTTCTGATTTGGGCGTACCGCGGAGGACCACAAGGGTCCCGACCGGAACCATCATGGCTCCGCCGGCCCCCTGGACGATGCGGCTGAGGGTCAGCGCAGTAAGGTCCTCGCTCAGCGAACAGGCCAGGGACGCGGCCGTGAAGATTGCAATGGCAAGACAGAACACCCGGCGCGCCCCGAACCGTTCTGCCAGCCACCCGCTGATGGGGATGCCAACAGCCACGGTCAGCAGGTAGGCAGTCATGGTGATGTTCACGTCGGCTGCCGGGACCCCGAAGTCGGCAGAGATGTTCGGGATGGCGGTGGTGAGGACCGTGCCGTCCAGGAACTCCATAAAGAACGCTGCCGCCACCAGGAGCGCCAGGCGGGGGTTCCACTCTTGCCGGATGCCGTCCGATCCGGTGACGTGGGTGCTTGCTGCCATGCGTTTATCGTGCCACCGCAGCAGTGTCTCCGGGGTGCCCTGTCCGGTCTCCGGACGGACGCACGCCTGCCTCCGCAACGCAAAAGGCCCCGGTCCAGGGACCGGGGCCAAACGCGGAGACGGGGGGATTTGAACCCCCGGTCGAGTTTAACCCCGACCCTTCATTAGCAGTGAAGTCCATTCGGCCGCTCTGGCACGTCTCCAATTGCTATTCCTAGCCCACCAAGGATACGCAGATCGGGGCATGCAGTGCAAAACGGCTGTCCGCCGGCTCCAAAGGGGCGCCGGCAGGAAGCCTGCAACATCAGGAGGAAGTCTGCGGCGGGCGGACCATCCGGATTTCGCGGAGGTTCTCCCAGCTGGGAATCACGTCCTCGGCGCCGTCGGGTTCAAAGCCGAACCTGCGGTAGAAGCCAATCGCCCGGCCGTTGTCCGCAGCCACCCAGAGGCTCGCGGCCTCATTGCCGAGGGCGGCTTCCAGCAGCCGCCGTCCCAGGCCAAGCCCTTGATGCGAGGCCAACAAGTACAACCCCCACACCTCAAGGTCCGCCGATGGGGGCGGCGCCTCATGCCAGGACCAGGCAGCAGGCCCTGGGCGGACGCCGGCGAATCCTACGATCGTTCCGCCGTCGCACGCGATCCACGCCGCGGCCGGCTCAGGCCGGTCCAGGAGTCCTCGCCACAGCGCCAGCCGGCCGGCGGGGTCCACTGCCTTCAGGAACGCGTCGGACAGCATGCCGCGGTAGGTTTCCCGCCAGCACTGGAGATGCACCTCGGCCAGCGGCTCCACGTCCCCAGCGATGGCCGGCCGCACAGACAAACCTGCGGTCACGACGTCCTGCCCGCCAGTGCCTTCCACAGGAAATGCTGGCTGCGCGCCTGGAGCGCAGCGGCCTGCCGGTTGTCGGACGCGCCGGCGTGGCCACCCTCCAGGGCCTCGTGGAACCATACGTTGGGAATGCCCATGGCCAGCATGCGGGCCGCCATCTTGCGGGCCTGGACAGGTCCAACCCTGTCATCCGAGGTCGCCGTCCAGATGAACGTTTCGGGGTAATCCACGCCGTCCTTCAGCAGATGGTAGGGGGAGAACGTCCGGATGTAGTCCCACTGATCGGGCACGTCCGGGTCACCGTATTCGGCAATCCAGGAGTGGCCCGCGGACAGCTTGGTGTAGCGGCGCATGTCCAGCAGGGGAACGCCGCACGAGATGGCACCGAACAGTTCCGGATACTGGGTGAGCATGTTTCCCACCAGCAGCCCGCCGTTGGAGCCGCCTACGCAGCCGAGCCTTTCGCGGGACGTGACCCCGCGGGAGATGAGGTCGCGGGCCACCGCGGCAAAGTCCTGGTATGCCTTGTGCCGGTTCTCCTTCAGGGCTGCCCGGTGCCAGGACGGCCCGTATTCGCCGCCGCCCCGGATGTTGGCCACCACATAGACGCCGCCTCGGGAGTGCGGCGCTTCCCCCGCGTCCCCGGGCAGTCCGTTCGTCCTGCGCTCCAGCCAGGCCCTGCCCACCGTGCCGCTGTAGGCAGGCGTTCGCGAGATCTCAAACCCGCCATAACCGGACAGCTGGGTGGGGTTCTGGCCATCCAGCGGCAGGTTCCGTGCGGCCACCTGGAAATAGGGGACACGCGTGCCGTCATCGGAGACGGCGAAGTGCTGCTGCACCTCGTACCCGCTGTCCCTGAAGAACGACGGCGACGTCTTCACCGTCGCGTGCCGGCTCACCACGCCAGGGGTCCCGGCGTCGCCGTGGCTGCGTTCCAGCGTGCCCCGCATCAGGGTGCTGGGCGTGGTGAAGCCGGTGGCGATGAGCCAGAAGTCGTCACCTGCACCGCCTTCGGCCGCAGCCGCGTCCTCGTCATCCACGGCGTAGGCGTTGACGTCGTGCAGGGGCGGGCAGGCATCCAGGGGAGTGGATGCCCAGGCGCCCCCTGGGCCGTCATGACTATCAGGGCCGTCGACGCGGCGGGACGGGTCAAGGACCCGGATCTGGGACGAGACGTCCTTCAGGAGGTTGAGCAGCAGGAAATTCCGCGTCCAGCTCCAGGACTGGAGTGAGGTGCTGGTATCCGGAGTGAACAGGACGGCGAGGTCCCGGGCGCCTGCGAGGTAGTCCTCGAACCCTGCGGCCAGCAGCGACCCGGCGGCATAGGTGGTCCCGTGCAGGACCCAGTCCTGCTGCGGGCGGAACAACAGCCAGTCACGGTGGGCGCTGACATTGACGTCGGTGGGCACATCCAATGCCACCCACTCGCCGTCCCGCAGCACCAGGTTCGTGCGGTTGAAGAAGTCAATGTAGTCCACGGCGAAGGTGCGTTCGAAGCCGGGTGTGGAGTCGTGCGCCACCACCGCCATCATGTGGTCCTCGGGGACCTCGAACAACCGGGGCGCGCCGGCCAGGCCGGCGCCGCGCTTGAGGGTGACAGCGGTCCGGGCGTAGGAGGACGCCGTCTTTGGGAGCCCTTCCGCGGTGGAGGCAACCAGCAGCGTGTCCGCGTCCAGCCAGGACACGTTGCCCTTCGCCGTCGGCAGGTCGAAGCCGCCCTGGGCAGGGTCCACAAAGCCGCGGGCCTCGACGTCGAATTCGCGGTAACGGTTGGCGTCCCCGCCGTCAGGGGAGAGCGCCAGCAGGGCCAGCCGGTACGGTTCACCGGGGGCGGGGCGGAGGAACGTTGCGCCGTGGAACACCCACTCCTCGCCTTCGGCGGCGGCCAGGGCGTCCACGTCCAGCAGGACGTCCCATTCGGGCGAGTCTGTGCAGTAGCTCTCCCAGGTGGTGCGGCGCCACAGGCCCTTGGGGTTTTGCTGGTCCTTCCAGAAGTTGTAGTACCAGTCGCCGCGCTTGCCCACCATGGCGATGCGGTCCGTGGAGTCCAGCACCTCGAGGATGCTGCCCTCCAGCTCTACATAGTCGGCGTCCTCGAGAAGGTCCTCCGTGCGGGAGTTCTGCTCCTTGACCCAGGCAAGCTGCTCTTCGCCGTAGATCTCTTCGAGCCAGACATTTTCGTCAGTGGGCTCGGGCGCGGTGCCCACAGGGGCGCTGCCGTGGGAGGCCTGGCCGGAACCTGGGGCGGTCGCTGAATCAGCTGCAGTGGTGGTCATGCGCCCCATCCAAACAACATCCCCGGGGGCTGGCAAGTCAAGCGTTCAGCCCTCAGCGGATACTCTGGATGCCGTGGAAATAACGCAGAGCACCCGGACCGCCATTATTGGTGCCGGACCCCGGGGCACCAGCGTGCTGGAACGCCTGCTGGCCCACGTGGCTGCCCACGCCGCGGCCGGCCCCGTCCGGCTCCACATCGATGTGATCGATCCCTTCCCGGCCGGTCCCGGTCATGTATGGCAGCCGGAGCAGCCGCGGTTGTTCCTGATGAACACGCAGTCCTTCTATCCCACCCTCATTCCGGAGGACCCGGCACTCCCGGCGCCGGTGGCGGGCACCACCTTCGACCAATGGCGGGTCCGGCAGCAGCGCGACCCATTACCGTTCCTTACGGGGGATGAACGGGCGGAACTTGCCGTGCTGGGATCCAATGACTTCCCCAGCCGGGCCCTGTATGGCAGGTACCTTCGCTGCACCCTGGAGGACCTGCTGGACAAGGCGCCCGATGGCGTCACCATCGATTTCCATGAAACGACGGCCCTGTCGGTGCGCCCCGCAGGAGACGGAATGTTCGACGTCGGCCTGGCCACCGGCAACACGCTCCGCACCAATTCAGTGGTCCTGGCGCTGGGCCACATCCCGTCCCGGCTGAATCCCGAACAGCGGGAACTCCAGGCTTCGGCGGAGCATCTGGGCCTGCGGTACCTGCCGCCGGCAGTGCCCGCCGACGTGGACTGGTCGCAGATCCCCGCCGGCGAACCCGTCCTGGTGCGCGGCATGGGATTGAACTTCTTCGACACCATGGTCCAGCTCACCGAGGGCCGCGGTGGAAAGTTCGTCAGCAGCGGCGGGCGCCTGGACTACGAGCCGTCCGGCCAGGAACCGCGCATCATTGCCGCGTCCCGGCGTGGCACCCCCTACCGGGCCAAGGCGGCGCTGGAAGGCTACTACCCGGCGTCGGTCACCCTCCGCTACCTCACGGAGGCAGCGCTGGACCGCTTCCGGAAGGCCGGCATCCGGCCGGGGTTCGACCACGACCTGTGGCCCCTGCTGCACCGTGACAGCATCTGGGCCTATTACTCCACCCTGGTGCGCTCGCAGCCGGGCGCGGTCCCGGATGCTGCCGCGTTCCTTGCGGCGCTGGATGAAGCGCTGCACCCCCACGCCCACGCGGCAGGCAATTGGGAGGACAGCGTGGAGAGCGTGCTGGCCATCCATGTGGGGCCCAGGCACCGGCTGGACCTCCCCGGCCTCGCGGCGCCCCTGGCGGGGCGTTCCTTTGCTTCACGGGCGGACCTCGATGCCGCCGTGGTGGAGTACCTGCTTGACGATGCCCGCCGTTCCGCCCTGGGCGAGGACGACCCCGTGAAGATGGCCATCGGTGCCCTCCATCACGGACGCGCTGTCCTCAAGACGGCAGTGGCCGACGGCGGCATCACCGACGAATCGTGGGTCGCCGGCCTGCGTGGCTGGTTCGAGTCCTTCGTGGAAGGCCTGGCCAGCGGACCGCCTGCGCTGCGCTCTGAGCAGCTGGCTGCACTGGCGCGGGCCGGAGTGGTGAGCTTCGTGGGACCGGATCCCAAGTTCGTTGTTGACCGCAGGTCCCGGATGTTTACTGCGTCCTCGCCGTGGGTTGAGGGTGCACCGGCGGCGGCCCGGACCATGGTGGAGGCGCTCGCGCCGGGCAACAGGGTCTCGGCCAATGACTCGCCGGTGCTGGAGCAGCTGCTGGCGGACGGACTGGTCCGCCCCCGGCTCATGATGACGGCGGAGGGAGCACCCGTGCAGTCAACTGGCCTGGACGTGGCACCCCACCCATACCGTCCGATTGCGGCGAACGGGTCAGTGACGGAGGGCCTGTATGTGCTGGGCCTGCAGCTCTCCTCCACCCAATGGGGAACCGCTATTGCTGCCGAAGCCATCCAGCCTGGGGGGCCGGTATACCGCAGCGGCCAGCGGACCCTGCGTGACGCCGACGAGATCGCCGCAGCCATCCTGGACCTCTAACCCCCGGACGCTCTCTCACATCCTGCAGCCAAACGCCCAACGCTCTCTCACCTCTGGCGCTTAAACGCCCAACGCTCTCCCACCTGCGACCAGTTCATGGGTGAGAGAGCGTTGGGTAAAAACGCGCAAAATGTGAGAGAGCGTCGAATGGGGTCTGGCTTTGCCGGGTTGAACCCCATCAGCAGCTCAGCCGCGCAGGCAGGCCCGGTAGGCGGCCATGGCCTGGCCGTAGTTGCCTTGCCCTGCCACGTCCGCCGGGCGGGACGGCTTGACCGGCGCCGTGCAAACGGGCGGCACGGTTCCACCCGTCGCCACCTGCACGTCCACCGTGACCACCGTGCCCGATTCGGCAGCGGTGAGCACCAGGGTAGCCCCGCCGTCAGCCGCGCCTTCCGGAACGGCGAGGCTGACGCTGGCAGTGCCCGCACTGACAGGCACCGCGCCCAGCTGCGTGACCGTGCCGGCCGAGTCCGTGAACACAGCGGACAGCGCTGTGTTGGCAGGGCTGCCCAGCGACGTCAGGTCCAGCTTGGAGACCGTGAGGGCAACCACCTCACCGGGCTTGACCTCGCCGGGGGTGGAGTTGGTGACGGCCACCGAACGCCGGGCAAAGTCCGGTGAAACGGGACTGCTCTTTTGCAGGTAACCGATCCAGGCGTCCCGGTCCACCAACCCCGAGTCGCGGGTGTTGGTGCCCTCCGTGAAGATCCGGAAGTTGTCGCCGCCGGTGGCCAGGAAGCTGAACGTGCCCACCCGGTATGACTTCGTTGGGTCCAGCAGCTCGCCGTTGACCCGCACCGACGTGATGCGGTCACCTCCCGCGCGGTCTGCGTCGTACGTGTAGTTCACGTTCCTGGACAGGCCCAGTTGGATGTAGGCGCGGCTGGGAACCGTGCCGTCCGCGTTGGTCTGCCACTGCTGCTCCAGCAGCGTCTTGAACTGGGCTCCGGTCAGGGACGTGGTCCACAGGTTGTTCACGAACGGCAGCACAGCATTGGCTTCGGCGTAGGTGATGGCGCCGTCGGGTGCGTAGTACAGCTCGTTTCGCAGTCCGCCGGCGTTCACCACGCCGATTTCCGCTCCGCCCAGCTCGGCCGGCTTCAGCGAATCAAGCAGCGAGTCGGCCACCAGGTTGCCCAGCGTGGACTCGTTGCCGCGGTCGTCGCGCTTGGCGGCACCGGTGGCGTCTGTGGTGAAGGCGGTGGTGATGTCCGCGGTGACGGAGCCTACCGGCTGGCCGCCGATGACCGCCGCGTCCGCTAAGGCCTTCTGAACGATGGTGTCGACGGCGGCAACGCGCGGGTAGGCAGCGATCAGGTCAGCGGCGGGCTCGGTGGTGCGCTTGACGTTGCCGGCCTTGTACGCCGTGACCTCTTTGGTGGCCGTATCCACCGTCAGCTGGATCTGTCCCACGTTCTCGCCGTAGTTACCGGTCTGCACGATGGGGCGGGTCCTGCCGTCCCCTCCCGGAACGGGGGCATCCCAGGAGTATTCCTTGTGGGTGTGGCCGGTGAATATGGCGTCAACCTCCGCCGATGTCCCGGTGACCAGCTTGGCGAAGGGGCCGCCGGCTGCCACTTCTTCCTGCAGTGTGGCGCCTTCCACGGTTCCCGAGCCGGCGCCGTCGTGGTTTACCACGATGATGACGTCGGCAAGGTTCTCCGCCGAGATCCTGGCAGCAGCACGGTTGATGGCGTCTACCGGATCACCAAACTCAAGGTCTGCGATGCCGGCGGGGGTCACCAGTGATGGAACCTCCTGGGTGACGGTGCCGATGACTGCCACCTTAATGCCGTTCAGCTCCAGCACGGTGAACTCCGGCAGCAGGGGTTCAGTAGTGCCTTTCCGGTAAACGTTGGCTCCCAGGTAGGGGAACTTCGCATTGGTTCCACCGGCGATGACGCGGTCCCTCAGGTCCGCCCAGCCGCCGTCGAATTCGTGGTTGCCCACGGCCGCGGCCCGCAACTCGAGGGCGTTCAGCACGTCGATGGAGGGCTGGTCCTTGGCAACGGCGGAGGCAAACAGGGAGGCGCCGATGTTGTCACCGGCAGAGAGGAACGCCGTTGCGCCGGGGGCTGCCGCCGCGCGGAGCTTTTCGATGGTACCCGCGAACTGGACGGTGTTGGCATCGATCCGGCCGTGGAAGTCGTTGATGCCCAGGAAGTTCAGGTCAACGCTGGTAGGCCCGGACTCGAGGTTCAGGCCTACCACCACCGGATCATGGTCGCTGGCCCGGAACTGGTCCGGCGCGTAGTAGTTGGTGACGTTGTTGTTATAGCGGCTGTACTCCAGCGCCACGGACTCCACCGAATTGATGTTCCAGATGTCCGCGCCCGTGACCACGGCATCAGCGGCGGGCGAAGCCAGGATGTGGTCCAGGGACCCGACCATTCCGCCGAAGAGGTAGGAGTGCTTGGCCGAGCCGTCGGCGTTGCGTGCCTTGTCGTCCTGGTTGACGTAGCCTGCGGAGGTGAAGACGTTGATGGGGTCTTCCTTGGCATAGGCGTTGAAGTCACCGACCAGGAATACCTTGTCCGTGCCCTTGGCGGACTGCAGGGAGGTGGCGAAATCCAGCAGTGACTTTGCCTGGGCAGTACGCGCCAGGTTCGAGGCGCCCTGGCCCTTGTCCGTGTCGTCCGGCGTTGCCGCCGATCCCTTGGACTTGAAGTGGTTGGCAATGGCGATGAATTCGGTGCCGGCGCCACCGCCCACGGGTTTGAACACCTGCGCCAACGGCTTGCGGGCATTCGCGAAGGCGGCCGTGTCATTGTGGATGATGGATTCGCCCACCGGCTCGGCGACGGCCTTCTTGTAGATAAATGCGGTGCGGATCATGTCCTCATCGCTGAGCGGGGGTGCGTTTGCGGGGGAACGGACGTAGTCCCAGATACCGGGCGTGGCGATGTTCAGGGCGTCCACCAGTTTGGCCAGGGCATCGTCCCGGTTCTTGCCGAACTGTGCGGAGTTCTCAATTTCCATCAGGGTGACAACGTCTGCGCCCGCCTTGGCGATGGCTGAAACGATCTTGTCCTGCTGCCGCTGGAAGTTCTCGGCATTGGCCGCCCCGCGTGCGCCACAGCCACTGCGGACCGTGATGGGGTTGCCAGCGCGGTCCTCATAGAACGTGCATCCGGCCAGGGTGTCGCCGGTGGTGGGGAAATAGTTGAGCACGTTGAAGGAAGCAATCTTGACGTTGCCGCCCACCGCAGCTGGAGCGTCCGTGCGGGTGGCGCCGAACGTGGCCGGCTGGACGGCTGCCTTGTTCGTGCCGGTCAGGTGCGTCAGCGGCTGGAGCTTCCAGGCGTTGTTCGCGTAGCCCAGGACCACGTTGGTGGTGAAGGTGGCAGGCGAGCCCACCCGCACCGGGTCATCCGTGGTCAGGTAGGGCAGGACCGCCGCCTTGGTGCCGGCATCCTTCAGGAAATTGGTGCTGGACCCGTCGTCAAGCCTGATGCCGCGGGCGGCGTTTTCGGCCACGACGGCGGCGTGCTCAGCCGTACCGAACGGCGCCACCGCAGTTGGCTGGACCAAGGGAGTGGTGCCTCCTGCCAGGCCGATCTCGCCGTACTGGTTGACGCTGTAGTTGTCCGTAACGGTCAGCGGCCCCCGGGGTGCCAGGAGCATCCCTTCGAGGGATTCCCGGAAGGTTTCGTCGGCGGGCAAAGTGAAGGTGGTCGGCTTTACCTCTGGAGCAGCTTCCGTCAGCTTGGCCAGCCCTGCGGCGGAGGTGACGTTCAGCTGGGTCATCCCGTAGTACTCGGCCACGGTGCCGGTCAGCTGCACGTAGTCCCCGGCCTGGACCGAACCCACGGTGGCGGGCGAGTAGACGAAGATGCCGTCCGATGCCGAATGGTTGGCGGACGTGAGGTCGCCGCCCGTGCCGGCTGTCTGAAGGTAGTAGCCGTTCAGGCCGCCGGTGGGGAACACTGCCGTGACCTTGCCGGTGGTGGTGACCGTTGCGCCGGTCAGCGGGCTTTCGGCACCGGTGCCCTGGATTTCGGCGATGGTCTTGGTGACCGTATCAGGGGTGGGGTCCGGCGTGGGGTCCGGGGCCGGGGCAGTTCCGCCGGAGGCGGTGGGGGTGATGGCTGCGCTGAGGGTGAAGTCGGCGGCGTTGCTGTTGGTGTCCGCTCCGCCGGCCCTGTTGAGGCTCTTGGCATCTGTGTTGCCCAAGGGTGCCGCGGCGGCGTGCGTCTCGAAGGTGTTGGAAGTGCCGTAGCCCAGGAGGTCCGCCACACCTGCGGGTTCCACCTGGGAACCGTAGGACAGCCCGACGGCGGTGGGTTGCCTGGCGAGCACGATGGTACCGGCGCCGCCGCCGAAGTTCAGGGCGCCTGACACCAGGTCCGGGACGGGCAGGTCGGCGCCGCTGGTGCCGTTGTTTCCGCCCTGCACCAGATAGTGGCCCTTGGCCGGGATGGACCCGGACAGGACGGCCACGCCCGTCGGAGCTGCGGTGCCGGTGCCGGAGCGGTACTGCAGCGACCAGCCGTCCAGCGGGACCGGAACGTCCGAGCTGTTGTAGAGCTCCACGAATTTGTTCTTGTAGGCGGCGCCGTTGCTGCCGCCGCTGAGGTAGGCCTCGTTGATCACAACGGGCGAGCTTCCCGCCGCGGCCGAGACCTCCGCGGCTGCCGGGACAGCTGCCAGGGGAGCTGCAATGAGCCCCGCGGACAACGCTGTACCCAGCGCTAGTTTCCAAGGTATTTGATGCATCCGCTCTTACTTTCATAAGGGTGTCCCCGGTGGGGGACCCGTTGGAGTATGCCCGGGTTGTACCGACGGACAAGTGGCCCCGGATCCTGCTCCTGGTCAAGTGGTGTTCCGGCACATCACAACAGCGCTGAATGAACGCGAGGTGGCTAGTGCGTGCATTCGGAGGGACGTTCCCCAGCGGAACGTGCCGCCCACCGGCCTGGAGCCCCCGTAGCCCGGTTCCGGTGATGCTGGTGGTGGTGGCCGGCGAAGGCATGTGCCGGCCATCACAAAAAAGAATACCGGCCGGTAGCTTCCCGAAAAGGGGTCTTCCGTGGATTTAGTCCAAAGAATGTACGGGGTGGCAACAGGGCCGGGAAACGCGGCCGTCTCAAGCGGAATGGAGGGGGCCGGCTTAAAGCAAAGGACCCCTGCCGGCCAGCATTGCCGGCGGACAGGGGTCTTCTTCGCGGAAGGTAAGAGATTCGAACTCTTGGTACGGGGTTACCGCACACTAGTTTTCAAGACTAGCTCCTTCGGCCGCTCGGACAACCTTCCTCAACTAGTAGTGTTTCATAGGCACTTGCCTGCAACAAAACAGAGACCGGAAGGCGTCCGGTGCACACTGGTTGCAGCCAGTATTCAGTCAGAAACGGGAGTGGTCCATGAAAGCCGTCTACATATCGGAACCGGGCGGCCCGGAAGTCCTTGAGGTCCGCGAGGCGGATGCCCCGGAGCCCGGCCCCGGCGAGGTGCTGATCGACGTCGTTGCCGCCGGCCTCAACCGGGCGGATGTGCAGCAGCGACGGGGTTTTTACCCGCCGCCGCCCGGCGCGTCCGAAATCCCGGGCCTGGAAGTATCCGGCCGGATCGCCGGTTTCGGCCCTGGGGTCACCAAGGCGTTCTCGCTGGGTGACAAGGTGGTGGCGTTGCTCGCCGGCGGCGGGTACGCCCAGCAGGTGGCGGTCCCCGCTGAGCAGGTACTGCGGGTGCCCGAAGGCGTTGACCTGGTGACGGCTGCTTCGCTCCCGGAGGTTTCCGCGACGGTCTACTCCAACCTGATCATGACGGCGCAGTTGCAGCCGGGCGAGACGGTCCTCATCCATGGCGCAACAGGCGGCATCGGCACCATGGCCATCCAGCTGGCCAAGGCATTCGGTGCCAGGGTTGCCACTACCGCGGGTACGGACGAAAAAGTCAGCACCGCCAAGGCCTTCCTGGGTGCTGACATTGCCATCAACTACGCCGAGGAGGATTTTCCGGAAAGCCTCCGCCGGCAAAACGGCGGCAAGGGCGCCGACGTGATCCTCGATGTCGTCGGAGCCAAGTATCTGTCGCAGAATGTGGACGCCCTGGCAGACTACGGGCGCCTGGTCGTGATCGGCCTGCAGGGCGGCACGAAGGGCGAACTTGACCTGGGGCAGCTGCTGAAGAAGCGTGCAGCAGTGGTGGCCACGGCGCTCCGGCCCCGTCCGGTGGAAGAAAAGGGGGCGATTATGAATGCTGTCCGTGACGCGGTCTGGCCGCTGGTCAGCGACGGCCGGATCCGCCCGCTGGTGGACAAGACGTTCCCGTTGGACCAGGTACGTGCCGCCCACCGCTATTTCGACAGCGGGGACCATGTAGGCAAGATCCTCCTGCTGATGTAGGCCACCGCATACTCGGTATTGTGCGACGGGCATCACTGCGTTACTCTTTGACATATACGCGGTATGCACGGGTCTTGGGGGTCCGTGCATACCGGCGGTAACCAGCCCAAAGGAGCAGCATGTCCATCCGCCACAGCCTCCTCGCCCTGCTGCAGGACCAGCCGCGTTACGGCTACCAGTTGCGGGTCGAGTTCGAGAACCGGACCGGTGCCACTTGGCCCCTCAATATCGGGCAGGTCTACACCACCCTGGACAGGCTGGAGCGGGACGGCCTGGTTGCCAAGGAAGGCGATGACGGCGATGGTCATGTGGTCTACAGCATCACCGCCGCGGGCAAGGCGGAGGTGCAGGGCTGGTTCGCCGCGCCGGTAGAGCGCAACAACCCGCCCCGGAATGAGCTCGCCATCAAGCTGGCGCTCGCCGTCACCCTTCCGGGCGTTGATGTCCAGGCCATCATCCAGGCCCAGCGGGTGGCTTCCATCCGGGCCCTGCAGGATTACACGAAAGCCCGCAGGGACGCCGCCGCCAGCCAGCGCAGTGGCGATACCGCCTGGCTGCTGGTCCTGGACTCCTTGATTTTCCAGACGGAAGCAGAGGTCCGCTGGCTCGACCTGTGCGAGGCCAGGATGGTCCAGCAGGCGGTGTCGGCCGGTGCGGCACGCAAATCGTCCAACGGGGTCACGGAAGACGCCGTCCCGCTCAACGCGGACATCCGCCGGTGAGCGTCCGGGGGCCGCAACAGGTCCTGGAACTTGCCAAGGTCAGCAGGACATTCGGTGAAGGCGCGACGGCGGTCGCGGCGCTTCGGGACGTGGACCTTGCCATCAGTGCGGGCGAGTTTGTCGCGGTGATGGGACCGTCAGGCTCCGGAAAGTCATCACTCCTGGCGCTGGCCGGGGGACTGGACAGGCCGACGTCGGGCGCTGTGTTTGTGGAGTCGACTCCCCTCGCCGGCTTGGGATTGAATGAGCTGGCACGGCTGCGGCGACGTGCCGTGGGCTACGTTTTCCAGGACTTCAACCTGGTTCCCACCCTGACCGCCGCCGAAAACGTCGCGCTGCCCCTCGAACTGGACGGCACAGCATCGAAGAAGGCCCGCCGGCAGGCAACGGACGCCCTCCGGCAGGTGGGAATTCCGGAACTCGCGGACCGCTTCATGGACCAGATGTCCGGTGGCCAGCAGCAGCGGGTGGCCATCGCACGGGCGGTGGTGGGGCAGCGGCGCCTGATCCTGGCTGACGAGCCGACGGGTGCACTGGACTCGACCACCGGCCAGGGAGTCATGGAGGTGCTGCGGTCCCGGGCTGACGCGGGCGCCGCCGTCATGCTGGTCACCCACGAGGCCCGCCACGCTGCCTGGGCAGACCGGGTTGTGTTCCTCCGCGACGGCCGGATCGTGGACCAGGCCACCGCCATGCACGATCCGGCCATGCTGCTCTCGCAGGCCGGCCTCTGATGCCGCTGGACCTCACTCCGGCCCCGGGAGGGCGCCGGAGCAGTCTCCGGGTTGCCCTCCGCATGGCCCGGCGGGATATCCGACGGCACCGTGGGCGCTCGCTCCTGATAGTGCTCCTGATCATGCTGCCGGTGGCCGGGATGACGGGAGCCGCCACCCTGTACCAAAGCTCGCAGCGGACGCCTGAGGAAATCGTCCGCTACGAGCTCGGCAACACGCAGGCAAGGTTCAGCGTCCTGCCCGTTCCCAACGGTGAGTCCCTCCAGGACCCGCTGAACGACACCATGGTGGTCTCCAGCACGGGGAACCATGATCCGGACTTCGAGGGAAGCGATCCGCGTGATCTCGTCCCCGGTGGCTATGAGGTGCTGCCCCAACGGCACCTTCAGCTGACCACCGCAGTGGGGGAGGCACTGGTGTCGCTTCAGGGCCGGGAGGTGGACGCGCTCCACCCTGCCTTCGCCGGCAAATTCACACTCCTTGACGGCCGGGCCCCGGAGTCGGAGAACGAAGTTGTGGTGTCTCCCGGGCTGCTGGCGCGCTTCAGCCTCGAGTTTGGCGCCCAATTTACGACGTCGGCCGGGACCTTTGTCCCCGTCGGCACCATCCGCGACGCCGACGCATCTGACAACAACAGCTTCCTGTACCTTCGACCCGGGCAGGGGCCGGCAGATGCCCTGGCCGACGAACGTTCGCATTCGATGTCCTATTACGTCGTCGGACAGGAACCGGTGACGTGGCACCAGATCAGGGAGGCCAACAGCCGGGGCGTTGCAGTGCTCTCCCGCAGCGTGGTGCTCAATCCTCCGCCCAGGGACCAGCGGGTGGCCAATGGTGCACAGCCCAGCTATCAGTCCTCGGAAACGACGACCCTCTACGCCACCTTCGGTCTCCTTGGAGCCCTTGCGCTCCTGGAAGTGGGCCTGCTCGCCGGCGCGGCCTTCGCGGTGGGCGCCAAGCGGCAGGTGAGGGAATTGGCACTGCTGGCGGCCTCGGGGGCAGACATACCCACGGTCCGTTCCGTTGTCACTGCGGGAGGGCTCTGGCTCGGCAGCATTGCGGTTGCAGCAGGGGCGGGCGTGGGGCTGGCCAGCGCAGCGGTGGTTGTCCTTTGGGTCCGTTCCACGGGCTCCGCACGCCTGGCTGGAGTGCATCCCGATATGCTGCTGACCACGGTTGCCATGCTGATGGGACTGGCTGCGTGCATTCTTGCTGCCCTGGCCCCCGCCAGCCAGGTTGCGCGCCAAGCCGTGCTTGGTGCCCTCAAATCCGGCCGGGCACCGGCAGGCGACGGAAAGCGGACCACCATCACCGGCGCAGTGCTGCTTGTGAGCGCAGCGTGCCTTCTTGCTGCCGGGTGGTTGCTGGGGCGGTCGGCCACGGACCCGGACCGGCAGGCGGAGCAACTGCCTACGGTGGCCGGGTTGCTGATCGGCGGAGCAGTGCTGGCTGTGGCGGCACTCGTGCTGCTGACCGGATGGCTGATTCTCCTCCTGACCTCGCGGACGCAGCGGTTCTCCCTGTCCCTGAGGATGGCTGCGCGGGACTCCGCCCGGAACCGCGGCCGGACCGTCCCGGCAGTGGCAGCGGTGCTTGCCGCAGCCACGCTCGCAAGTGCCGCCCTTGTGCTGTCCGCGAGCCAGCAGACCTGGATGAGGGAAAACAACTCGTGGAACGCGCTGGAGAACCAGGCCTTTCTGCCGCTGGCCGTGGATCAGCCCCCACTGGCGGACGGCAGCACCCAACCGCCTGTCACGGTGGATCCGGCCGAGCTTTCTGCAGCCGTGGAGCGCGCCCTCGGTACCGTCGCATGGACCCAGATCATCACCGCGCCTGCCTACCCCCGTAACTGCGGTGATGGGCCAAGTCCCCACCCGGAAGCGCCGGCCAGGACAGAAACCTCCAACTGCGTGCAGTATTCCCTGGCAAAACCCGAGGGCAACGAGTGTCCCATGACCCCACAGCGCCGCATCAAGGACCCTGCCGACTGGCGCTGCCAGGGATCGCTTGCCCAATGGTCCGGCTCCCATCGGGCTGTTGTCGTGGGAGGCGCGGACGATATCAGTGCTGTACTGGGCCGGGAAGCCGGCCCCGAGGCTTTGGCGGTTCTGCAGGCAGGGGGCATGGTGGTGACCAATCCCATCTTCGTCCGGGACGGCAAGACCGTGCTGCAGGCCAAGGACCTCCGCACCTGGAGTGACTCCGCGTCGGACCCGTCCACCGTTCACGACACAGTCAGCAGTTTCACGTTGCCCGCCATGGTCCTGGAACCTGCTGAAGCTGTGCCCTACTACGGCGTTATCTCGCCGGAGACCGCAGAGCGGCTGGATCTGCGCCCTGCGCCCGCGGAACTGTTGGTCCAACTGGACCGGTTCCCCTCGGCCGCCGAAGCGGACGCGGGTGCCGCCGCCGTAGCAGCGGTCTACAAGCAGCCCGGCACGGGGTTCTGGGTGGAACCCGGCATTTCACAGAACAACCCATGGATGACCTGGTCCATCGTCGCCGCCAGCGCGCTCATAACGCTCAGCGCGGCGGGTATTGCCACCGGACTATCGCTGGCTGATGCCCGCAACGACCATGTGACCCTGGCCGGTGTGGGTGCATCCCCCCGCCTGAGGAAGGCCCTTGCAGCCTCGCAGGCACTTCTGACCTCCGGTCTTGGCGGGGTGCTCGGATGCCTGGCCGGGACCCTTCCGGCGGTGCTCATTGTCGGTTTTACGGACATGCGGACCGCGGTGGAGGTTCCCTGGCTGCACCTGCTCGCGCTGATGCTGGCGGTCCCGTTGACGGGATCAGCCCTTGCATGGGTCTTTACCCGGGCAGCGCTGCCGATGTCCCGGCGCGGGCTGCTGGCCTAGCACCTGGCTGCCTGCCCCGCCGAGCAGGGGCTGCGGGGCAGCCTTTCCGTCGTTCGGCGCCCCTCGCCTGCCGTTCATCGCATAGGCCCGTGGCGGACGATAAAACCCATCCCCATCTGGAGACGCGATTGGTAAGGTGCCTTGTCAAAGAGACCTGCACCGCATCTCAAGGAGGAGACATGGCCGGAGCGCCTGATCATCGGAATGGTTCATCCCGGAGGGAGGGTGCTGTAGCCACAGATCCGGGCCTTCCCCCTGCTGCCGTGGATGAGGAAGCCCGGGAGGCCGAAGAGAAGAAGTGGACCCCGGGCAAGATCGCACTGTGGGCCGCGATCGCCCTGCTCGGCGGCGTGGCGTGGTTCATGCTCGCCATCATCCGGGGAGAGACCGTCAATGCGATCTGGTTCGTGTTCGCGTCGGTCTGCACCTACCTGATCGGCTACCGTTTCTACTCCAAGGTGATCGAGCGGTACATCACCCGGCCGGATGACCGCCGGGCCACCCCCGCAGAGTACAAGGCGGACGGCAAGGACTATGTCCGGACGGACCGCAACGTCCTGTTCGGCCACCACTTCGCCGCCATCGCCGGCGCCGGCCCCCTGGTGGGCCCCGTGCTCGCGGCCCAGATGGGTTACCTGCCCGGCACCATCTGGATCATCATCGGCGTCGTCCTGGCCGGTGCGGTGCAGGACTACCTGGTGATGTTCTTCTCGATGCGCCGTGGCGGACGTTCCCTGGGCCAGATGGCCCGTGAGGAACTGGGGATCATTGGCGGCACCGCAGCCCTCATCGCCACCCTGCTCATCATGGTGATCATTGTCGCCATCCTCGCCCTCGTCGTCGTCAATGCCCTGGGTGAAAGCCCCTGGGGTGTCTTCTCCGTCAGCCTGACAATCCCCATCGCCCTGTTCATGGGCGTCTACCTCCGCTACCTGCGGCCCGGCAAGGTCATGGAAGTTTCGTTGATCGGCTTCGTCCTGCTGATGGCGGCCATCATCGGCGGCGGCATCGTGGCCGAAACCCCGTGGGGAGCGGACATCTTCAGCCTCGACAAGGTGACCATCGCCTGGGGCCTCATCATCTACGGCTTCATCGCCGCGATCCTGCCCGTGTGGCTGCTCCTGGCACCCCGCGACTACCTGTCCACGTTCATGAAGATCGGCGTGATCGTGATGCTGGCGCTCGCCATCATCGTGGTCCGGCCTGAAATCTCGGTGCCCGCGTTCAGCGAGTTCGCCAGCCGGGACAACGGTCCCGTGTTCCCCGGCGCACTGTTTCCGTTCCTCTTCGTGACCATCGCCTGCGGCGCCCTCTCCGGCTTCCACGCCCTGATCGCCTCAGGCACCACCCCGAAGCTCGTGGAGAAGGAGCGCCAGACGCGCTTCATCGGTTACGGCGGAATGCTGATGGAGTCGTTCGTGGCCATCATGGCCCTCGTTGCCGCCATCTCCATCGACCGGGGCCTCTACTTCGCCATGAACTCCCCGGTGGCACTGACCGGCGGAACGGTCGAAACAGCCGCGGCGTGGGTCAACAGCCTGGGCCTGACCGGCGTCAACCTCACTCCGGAATTCCTGGCCCAAACGGCCGCCAACGTCGGCGAGGAAAGCATCGTCTCGCGCACCGGCGGTGCTCCCACCCTGGCCGTGGGCCTCGCGCACATCATGCAGCAGTTCATCGGCGGCACCGCCATGATGGCCTTCTGGTACCACTTCGCCATCATGTTCGAGGCCCTGTTCATCCTCACGGCAGTCGACGCCGGCACCCGCGTTGCCCGGTTCATGCTGCAGGACTCGATCGGCAACTTCGTCCCCAAGTTCAAGGAGCACTCCTGGCGTCCCGGCGCCTGGCTCTGCACCGCCATCATGGTCGGGGCCTGGGGTGCGGTGCTCCTGATGGGCGTCACCGATCCGCTGGGCGGCATCAACACGCTGTTCCCGCTGTTCGGCATCGCCAACCAGCTGCTCGCCGCAATCGCGCTGTCCGTGTGCCTGGCCATCGCGGCCAAGCGCCGGACCTTCAAGTACCTGTGGATTGTCGCCCTGCCGCTGGCCTTCGCAGCGGTGGTCACCATCACCGCGAGCTACCAGAAGATCTTCTCGCAGACGCCGGCCGTGGGCTACTTCGCCAACAACGCGGCCTTCAGCAAGGCCCTCGCCGAGGGCAAGACCGAGTTCGGCACCGCCAGGACAGTGACCGCCATGGAAGCCGTGGTGCGCAACACCGCCATACAGGGCTGGCTCTCCGTGATCTTCGTGGTCCTGAGCATCATTGTGATTACGACGGCGCTGATCGCCACGGCCAGGGCCTTCCGGAACCGTACGGCGGGCGTTCCTACCAAGGACAACGAGGACCCCGCCCTCCCGTCGCGTGTCTTCGCACCTGCCGGCCTCATTCCCACTCCCGCCGAGCGGAAGCTGATGGCGGAATGGGAGAAGGTCCCGGCTGAGCTCCGGTTCGAGCGTTCAGGACACCACTGATGAGCACGGGAATTGCAGCGCTCTCCAGGGGGTTCAAGGGCTTCGCACGGTACTTGGGTGGCGTCATGGGAGCCGACGCTTATGCCAGGTATCTGGAACACCACCGGGCAGCCGGTCACGCGGAACCGCCGCTCAGTGAGCGTGAGTTCTGGCGCGAGCGGACGGACCGGCAGGACGCCAATCCGCAGGGCCGGTGCTGTTGATTGAGCCTGCAGCGGACAACCCGGCCAGGTCCTTCATGGAGTGGACCCCGGACGGATCGCTCGTGAGAGTATGAACGCATGAGCGATCCGAAAGACACTCAGGCACCTGAGGACCTCCCGGTAGAAGGCACCCCCATCGACGACAGCCAACCACCCGTCCCGGCGCAGGCTGTCCAGCCGGACGGCAGCAAGCCCAAGGGCAGCAACCTGCAGGACCTGGTGGATGAACCAGCCAAGGTGATGCGGATCGGAACCATGATCCGGCAACTCCTGGAGGAGGTGAAATCTGCTCCGCTGGATGACGCGGCCCGGGGCAGGTTGGCCGAGATCCATGAACGTTCCATCAAGGAACTGGAAGATGGGCTGGCCCCGGAGCTGGTGGAGGAACTGGGCCGGATCAGCCTTCCCTTCTCCGACGAGGCCACCCCCTCCGACGCCGAACTCCGCATCGCCCAGGCCCAGCTGGTGGGGTGGCTCGAAGGACTGTTCCACGGCATCCAGACAGCCATCGCCGCCCAGCACGCTGCCCGCGAGCACGCAGCCGCCCAGCTTCAGTTGCGCCAGCTTCCGCCAGGCACGATGATTGCCCCTGGCGTGGTGATCGGCGAAAACGGCGAGCCGCAGCGTGCTCCCGCCGGCCATCGGCCCGGGGCTCCGGCCCGTCCGGGGCAGCAGAACGACCCGGACCACGGTCCCGGACAGTATCTGTAGGTTGCGCTTGGGATTTTTCAGCGCCGCCAGGCAGGGGCACAAGGATGATGCGGAACTGGGGAAGGGGTTGTGGCGCCGCGCGCACGACCGCTTCCATCGGGGACTGGACCGCTTCCACCAGGTGCTCGAAGGCGTGGAGGATGACCAGCTGTACGGGGAGCTGGTGGATATTGCCAATGAACTGGCCGCGCTGTCGGAACGGGTGAGGGCTGTCTGCATGGAAGCGCAGCGTCGGTCGCCCAGCGAGGGACTGGATATTCCGGTTGCCCTCTCAGGCGTGCACCGGGAACTGTCCAAGGCGGGGAACTCCCTGGCCACCACCGCTGAAGCGGCCGCCATGCTGCGGCTCGCCGTCGGACCCGTGCCCGTTGGTGCGGCGTCCGTGCGGCGCCGCGCCGAGGCGGTCTTCCAGCAGGTGTCCGACGCCGAGAAGCGTCTTCACGAGTCCGCCTCCTAGGCAACCAGCCAGGATATTCCCCGTTAAGCGTGTGGCTTAGCCCGGCCTGGAATCCTCTGGGCACCGCTGATCGTTTGGCAGGATAAACCCATGACTCTTTCACCTACGCTGACTTTCAATGACGGAAACACCATCCCCCAGCTCGGCTATGGCGTGTGGCAGGTTGAGGACGGAGTGGCTGAGAAGGTAGTCCGCCAGGCTTTCGAAGCGGGCTTCCGCCACATCGATACCGCAAAGATCTACGGCAACGAAGCCGGCGTCGGCCGCGCGATTGCCGGTTCCGGCCTTTCGCCTGAGCAGATCTTCATCACCACCAAACTGTGGAACGCGGACCAGGGGTACGAGCCCACATTGACTGCGTTCGAGGAATCGATGGACCGGCTCGGCCTGGAGACCCTGGACCTGTACCTGATCCACTGGATGCAGCCCAAGCAGGACAAGTACGTGGACACCTGGAAGGCGCTGATCGAGCTTCAGAAGCGCGGGCGGGTCAAGTCCATTGGTGTTTCGAACTTCACAGCGGAGGGCCTGCAGCGGCTGATCGATGAAACGGGCGTGGTTCCCGCCATCCACCAGATTGAGCTCCACCCCTATTTCAGCCAGCGTGAGCTGCGCGAATTTGGAGCTTCGAAGGGCATCCTCACCCAGGCCTGGTCACCGCTGGGGCAGGGCGGGGAGCTTCTTGGGGATGCGACGGTGGCGGCCATCGCCGCGAAGCACCAGGCAACTCCGGCCCAGGTGGTTATCGCCTGGCACCTGGCCATCGGCAACGTGGTGATCCCCAAGTCTGTCACCGAGTCACGGATCCGGGAAAACTTCGCCGCGCTTGAGGTATCCCTGGACGCTGAGGACGTCGAAGCCATCAACGCCCTGGACCGCACCGCCCGCGGCGAAGGCCGGATTGGACCGGACCCCGCCGTTTCCGACTTCGCCTAAGCGATGGCATTCCGCTAAGCGATACGGACCCGCACTCCCTGGCTTTTTCGAGGCAGTGCGGGTTTCTGCTTTAAGCCGTACCTGCGGATGGATCAGGCAGCGATCTGGACCTGCTCAACGGTGACAGCGTCGATAACTGCCCAGCTGTCCTCGCCGGAGCAGTGCCTGTTGGCGAACCGCTGCGCCTCTGCCATGGTGTCGAAAGTTTCAGCACGGGACCGGCCGCAATCGGCGTCGAAGTAGGTGACGTGAAATTCCTGTACGGTTTGGTTTTCCATAAATCCAGTGTGCAACCGGGGTCTGACATTTCCCGGAATCAGCCCCGCGTGTTGTTGCTGTGGCTGAATCGGATGCCGGACGGCATCAGGGAACTGGCCTTTCAGCACCGCCAGGGGGTTGTTGTCCCGCTGGCCCTCCTGCTAGCTTGTTGCCACCTACTCAGACAACGGCGTGCGGAGGCCGGAAATGAGCGAACAGTCCAGGAGAGTAATTCCCGAGCAAGGTGAGTTTGATGAGGAACCCGGCGAAGGCCGGCCTCCCCGCAAGACAAGCCGTACTTGGCTTGTCCGCGGACTCGGAGTGGCACTCGCCATCATCGTCTACTTCCTTCTCAGTGACTCCGGCCTTTCCAACGACGCCCGCGTGGTGGCGGCCGTGGGTACCCTTATGGCGGTCTGGTGGATGACTGAGGCGATACCCCTGTCGGTGACGTCGTTGCTGCCGATCGCCCTCATGCCCCTGCTGACGGAACGTACCATTGCCGAAACCACCGCCCCATACGCGAATCCGATCGTCTTCCTGTTCCTCGGCGGCTTCCTGATCGCGATTGCCATGCAGAAGTGGAATCTGCACCGCAGGATCGCGCTGTTGACCCTGCGAAGGGTGGGCACCCATCCTCGCCAGATCATCCTGGGCATGATGATCTCCACCGCATTCCTTTCAATGTGGGTGTCCAACACGGCCACCACGCTGATGATGCTGCCTATCGCCCTGAGCGTGCTGACCCTCGTTGTGGAGAACAGCAAGCACGGCGCAGAAGCCGCCGTCAGCCCTGGTGGCAAAAGCATGGGTGAGGAACTCCGGTCCGGCAGGGCCGTCAGTGACCTCATCGAGAACCGTGAAGTGCGCCTTTTCGGCGTCGCCCTGGTCCTTGCCGTGGCATGGTCCGCCACGATCGGCGGACTTGGCACCCTGCTCGGCAGTCCTCCCAACGCCATCGTCGCCGGGTACATCAGCGATGAACTCGGAAGGACCGTCGGCTTCGCCCAATGGATGATGCTCGGCGTCCCTATCGTTATCGTTTTCATCGGGCTCGCATGGTTGCTCCTCACGCGGGTGATCTTCCGTTTTGACCTGGCCGATGTGCCCGGCGGCAAGCAGTTGATCAATGACGAAATCGCTGCCCTCGGGCCGATGAGCCAAGGCGAAAAAATTGTGCGCGCCGTCTTCGCGGGCGCCGCGTTCTTCTGGATCGTTCCGGGCCTGCTGTCCAACATCGGTGATCTCGGTGATCAGCTGCCGTTCCTGGACCTCTTTGATGACACCGTGGTTGCCATTGCGGCCGGTGCTCTGCTGTTTATCATCCCCGGCGACAAGAAGGGGAATATGACCCTCAACTGGAAGGACGCCGAGGAAGGCTTGCCCTGGGGTGTCCTCCTGCTGTTCGGCGGCGGCCTCTCGCTGGCTGCAGCGGTGGCGGCTACCGGCCTGGACGCATGGTTCGGTGAGCGGGTCAGCGGCCTCGGAGCGCTGCCGATCATTCTACTGCTGGCCACGGTTGTCCTCATCGTCCTGTTCCTTACCGAGATCACCAGCAACACCGCGACGGCCGCCACCTTCATCCCCATCCTGGGCGGGGTCGCCGTCGGTATCGGCATCGATCCGATGACGCTGCTCATTCCCGCGGCACTGGCAGCCACCTGCGCATTTATGCTCCCAGTGGGAACTCCTCCGAACGCCATCGTCTTCGCCACCGGAAACGTCAAGATCAGCGAGATGATCCGCGGAGGACTCGTGCTCAATGTCGTGGGTGTTCTACTCATCACGATCTTTACGGTACTCATCGGCCCCTTCGCATTGGGCTTGGTGCTCTGATCAGTTGTCGTCGTCTGCCTGTGGGGCTACATCTCACATATTGCCCAACCGGAGGACCCGTTCCTGGGCCAGCATGGCCGTCCTCCCGGCTTTGTCGGCTGCCCGTGCCGCCTGTTTCGCCTCGGCAGCGGTGGAGGCCAGCCGTTTACGCGACCGTTCCAGCCGTTCCTCCGCAGCCTTCAGGCGGTCACGCAGCTCCGCTGTTTCCTGCAGCAGGGCGGCAATTTCGGTCCGGGCCTCGTCCGCCTGCTCCTGCAGTTCCTGGGCCAGCCCGCTTGTCCTCGCCTCTTCCGCCTGCGCTTCCGCGAGGGCGGCTTTAGCCTTTTCGAGCGCGGGCGGCGACGCCGGCCTGGGTGTCTGCCGCACTGCCTCAAGCCGCGGTTTGGCTGCTGGGGGCCGGGAGGCGCGTTCCGCCGTCGTGCGTTGCTTCTTGTCAGTTGACGGAACAGGCCTCCGGACCGGGGGAGCGGCCGGTGCAGCGGTGGACGGCGCTGCCGGCATTCCCCCGGGAACCGCCACCGCCCCTTCAAGGTCGGCGGCGTTCACTCCGTCCGCCGAAAGGGTCTTCAGGAGCCGGCCGCTTCGGACAGCAGCGGCGGCTCCTTCATCGGCCGTCAGGGCACGAAGCGTTTCTTCGACGTCGTTGGCTATGGTGTCGCTGATGGCCCGGCCCTGCTGCTGGACGACAGACCGGGCGGTGTCGACGGCGGCGGAAAGCATGGTGCGGCGCTCCCGACCCAGCTCGCGGAGGGCGGGGGCATCGAGCTGGGCCTGCGCGTCACGCATCCGGGAGCCCAGGTCAGCCAGCCCGTCCAGGACCGCAGGCTGGTGCAGGGCGAGCATGTTCACAGCCCAGGCTGCGACCGATGGCTTGGGAAGCCCCCGGACGGCGGCGCCCAGTTCTTTGTCATACCCCGCGGCCTCCTTTGCTGCGGCGGTCCTGGCCGCCACGAAGTCGTCCAAGGGTTTGGCGTAAAGCCCGTTCGCGATGTCTGCCAGGGCCTCTTCTTCCATGATCGCCATCTTAGGTGTCGCTTGCCTGCTTCCTGATGAGGAAGAGGACGAGGATTAGGGTCTGTTGGGACGCCCCTCGCGGATTTACACTGGAGCATTCCGCGCTGCTGGCGGCGGTCAGCACATGGAACAAACCGTACTCCCAGCGTGGCGGACCGCGGCCGGCGAGGGCAGGAGGACAGCCTATAGGAGCAACAGGAAGAGCTGAATCCTGCTGGCAGGCAGCTCACAGCGGACTTGCAGAAATTTCATGGACTTCACAGCATCAGGCGGCAAAGAAGCCGGGCCCTGACGCGCGGAAGTCATAGGAAACCCCGAGGTCGGGGAACTTCTAACGCCCACTCGGGCGCAAAGCTAAGGAGAACGCCATGACCACAGCACGTGAAATTATGACCGGTAGCGTTGAATGCATCGGTGAAAATGAAACTCTTGAAGCAGCGGCGCGGAAGATGAAAGACCTGGATGTGGGCGCACTGCCAATTTGCGGGGAGGACAACCGGCTCAAGGGGATGATCACGGACCGGGACATCGTGATCAAATGCTTCGCTGAAGGCGGTGATCCGCGGAATGCAAAGGCCGGCGATTTTGGCCAGGGCAAGCCGGTGACGATCGGCGCGGACGATTCCATCGAAGAAGCGATCAGGACAATGGAAGAGCATCAGGTGCGCAGGCTGCCGGTCATTGACGGCCACGACCTGGTGGGCATCCTCACCCAGGCGGACATCGCCCGCAACTACCCGGAGGACAGAGTCGGGGAACTTGTGGAACTCATTTCCTTCTACTGAGTGGATCCATCAGTAGGGCGCTGGCGCGGCTTCACGTACCGCCCGCGCCCGGGTCCGCTTAGTACTTTTGGGGCAGGCTAACCGGGGGAGTGGTGGATGGGGGGACGCTGAACTTGGTGAGTATCCTGCTCATGATGTTGTTGAAGACCGGGGCGGTCGAGATCCCGAAGATGTTGCCCTGGGGCCGGTGGACGTTGACCATGACGACGTATTCGGGGTCTTCCATGGGTGCCATGCCGACGAATGAGGCGGTGTACCCGTCCAGGCCGATCGCGTCATCCGCGGCGGCTTCGGCTGTCCCGGTCTTCCCTCCGACCCGGTAGCCAGGGACCTTGATGTCCTTGGCCCCGCCGGCGGTGACCACGCTTTCCAGGATGTCCCGGGTCTGTTGGGCGGTGGACTCGCTGACGGCCCGTGTGCCAGGTTCAGCTTTTACAGGACGCTCGGTGCCGTCGGGATCAATGTAGGACTCAACCAGCTGAGGCTTCAGGAGCACCCCGTCGTTGGCGATCGCCTGGAAGGCCATGGTGGTCTGCAGGGGCGTCTGGGAGACGCCCTGACCGAAGAGCACCGCGAACTCCTGCCGGCCATCCCAAAAGTCCGGCGCGGCCAGCAGCCCGGATGATTCACCTGGGAGCGGGATGCCGGTCTTCTCCCCGATGCCGAACTTCCGCAGGTAGTCGTAGCGCTCTTGCCTGGTCAGCTGCTCACCGACCATCACCGTGCCGGTGTTCATCGATGATCCGATGATGCCGGCAAAGGTGCGGGTTTCGGTTCCATGTTCGAAGGAGTCCTTGAAGAACTGTCCATTGACTGTGTAGCCCGGCGGTACGACCAGCCTGGACGCTGGGGTGACGAGCCCTTCTTCGATGGCCGCGGCCGCGGTGATTGCCTTGTTCGTAGAGCCAGGTTCCAGGGCGGCCTGGATGGACCTGGCGCCGCGGTTGGCCGGCAACGTCGCTCCTGGGTCGTTGGGGTCCACGGATTCCGTCTCGGCCATGGCCCTCACCTTGCCGGTCTTGGCTTCGATGACGATGATGTTGGCCCATTCCGCACTGAGCTTCGCCGCTTGGCTCTCGATGGCTGCCTGGGCGGCGTACTGAAGGTCAGTGTCGATGGTGAGCTTCACGGACTGGCCGTTTTTAGCAGGGCTGACGGTCAGCGGGGCGGTGGGGATGATGATGCCGTCCGCGCCGGTCTGGTACGTCCTCTCCCCGTCCTCGCCATCGAGGGTGTCGTTGAGAGTCAGCTCGAGCCCGGCCGCGCCGCCCTCGTCGTTGGTGTAGCCGACGATACTACCCGCCACTGCGCCCTGCGGATACGAGCGCTTCTTGACGGGGCGGGATTCGACCCCCGGGATCGCCAGCTTCATGATGGCCCGCTCCTGGCCCGGGTCGACGGACCGGGCCAGGTAGGTGAAAAGTCCATCGCCGGTCAGCAGTTCGCGGATGGTGGCCTCCGGCTGGCCCAAGAGGTCCGCCAGTTCCCGCAAACCCTCGTCCCGGGTGACCTCCGTGACGGAGCCGTCGTCGTTGACGCGCCTAAACGTGTCGAACGGCGTGTTGATGTTCGGTGCGCCAACGATGTCGTAGCGGACGATGCTCTGGGCCAGCACTGCTCCGTGCATGTCCAGGATGGCACCCCGCTCGGACGCGAGTATGGAAACCTGGGTCCGTCGGTCGGCGGCCTTGGATGCGAAGCTCTCCGGGTCAAAGCCCTGGACCACCACCACCCGCCCCGTCACGACCAGGAGCAGGGCCAGCATGAAGCAAAATCCCAGCCGCACCCTCGTCGGCCGGATTGCGCGGTGCATGTATCCCTTGACGGGGGGCTTCGCTTCAGGTCTGGGCAGCTTTTGCACCAGACAACGCTAACGGAGGCATTCGGCTGAACGCTGAGCGACTCGAGCGTGAGCCGTGATGTGACATTTTGCACTTGGAGGAACCGGCGGCGGCTGGGGGTGGTGCACGTGGTCTCAGCCGTACACCTTCGCCGCCGGCTCCGCTTACCACAATACGATTGAGGTCCAGGTGGCGCCCGAGTAGCCAGTACCTGCTTTTGGTGAAGGGGATACGTGCCGGGAAGAATCCGGACCTTCCTGCGTGCCGGGGCGGGAGCGGGCAGCCTCGTGACCGTCCAGATCCAGCCATACGGGGTGGACGGGTTTATTGCCAGGAAGAGGACGCTGTCGCAATTGCGGCATTTCTCAAAACGGTCAACCTCAAGCCGGCGGAGGCCTTTAGCCGCGGACCTTCCTGACGCTCAATCTCCGACGCCGTGCCGGGGCCCGCCCCGCCAGCGGCCGGACGCGGCGCCAGGGCCTGTGGCGGCGGTTGTCGTCGGAGTCAGGGGCAGGGGGAGCCGTCGCTACCAGGGACGATCCCCGGCGGCGCCGAAAATGGTGGATCACGAAGAACGTCAGGCCCAGCCAGGCGAAAGCCGCCCCGAATACCAGGAATACCGCCGGGATCGTGTCCATGATTAAGTCTAGGGCCCAGCTCCATCAGCAGGCTTACCCGTTTCCCGAAGTGCCGGCTACGTGGTTATCGGGAGCGCGGGCGTTGAGTACCTGACCACGGTCTTGTCCAGGCACAGAAAAGGCGCACCCCGTTCGCTGGGTGCGCCCTTGTCCGTCAGTCAGTTCAGTCCTTCTTGAACGCGTCCTTGACCTTTTCGCCGGCCTGCTTCAAATCACCTTTGGCCTGGTCAGTCTTACCCTCGGCGCGCAGGCTCTCATCGCCTGTGGCGTCGCCTGTAGCTTCCTTACCTTTGCCGCCGGCCTTTTCAGCAGCGTTCTCAATCTTGTCGCCTAGTCCCATGGTGTTTCCTCCTCTGGTTGGCAGCCGTTCGCACTCGGCCAAGAACATCATAAGCATGCTTAGGACCTTGTTTTCAACTCACTGGCTACAGGATTCAGTTAAAACTTGCTTGATTCTCAACTGCAGCTCAGATGGAGGCCGTGGCTTAACCAGCGAAAAACCCCTAGAACCCTTGAGTTCTAGGGGTTTATCCCGAGCTTCCTATCAGAATCGAACTGATGACCTTTTCATTACGAGTGAAACGCTCTACCGACTGAGCTAAGGAAGCACCGCACGAAATCCCCGGAAGAACCGGGCGCTTCATGCAAGAGTCAACTGTAATAGAGTCCCCGCGCCCGGGTCAAAATGGGATGCGTCCGGGCGGTTGACGCGATCAGCACACCGTGTTGTCGGCAGGTATCTCGCCGCTCACGAGGTACCTGTCCACCGGGTCCTCGATGCAGCTGTTCGAACGTCCGTAGGCGGTGTGCCCTTCGCCTTCCCACGTCATGAGGGTGGCGTTGCCAAGCTGTTTCCGCAGGGACGTGGCCCATTCCACGGGGGTGGCGGGATCACCCGTAGTGCCAATGACCACGATCGGAGACTCGCCGGTGTATTCAACCGGTGCAGGCGTCCGCACATTCTTGTACGGCCAGTCCGCGCAGCTGGTGCCGCCGTAGGCAAAGAAATATCCAAGTGTGGGCGACTCCTGCATCAGGCGCTGCTGCTCAACCCGCATGGCAGCCGGGTCGGCCTCCATCGGGTAGTCCAGGCAGTTGATGGCGTTGAAGGCAAACGTCGAGTTGGACGTGTACGTGCCGTTGGATGAGCGGTCAGCACCAAGGTCGGCCAGGCGCAGCATCAGGCTGACGTCCCCCGTCATGGCTGCTTCCAGGGCCTGGGTCAGGGCCGGCCAGCTCTGGTCGTTGTACAGCGGGGTGATGAGGCCGCTGACAAACATCGTGGCGTTGACCACCCTGCCGTCCTTGGCTGTTCGTGGCGTCTGCTGCACGGCGCCGATGAGGTCACGGATCTGCTGCACCCCGGAGTCGACGTCGCCGCTCAGCGGACACCCGTCCTGCTGTTGGCAGCTGCCAACATAGGCCCGGATGGCTTTTTCAAACGCGCGCGCCTGGCCGCTGGTCAGCTCCTCGTTGCTGATCGAGGGATCGAGGGCCCCGTCAAGCACCATGCGTCCCACGTTGTCCGGGAAAAGGGACGCGTACGTGGAGCCCAGGAACGTCCCATAGGAGTAGCCCAGGTAATTCAGCTTCGTATCGTTGACAACAGCGCGAAGGATGTCCAGGTCCTTGGCGGCGCTCTGCGTATCAATGTGCGCCAGCACTTCACCGGTCTGCTCGACGCACTGCTCAGCGATGGCCTTGTTGTCCGCCCGGACAGCAGACAGGCCGGCATCAGTCTCGTAAACGTAGACTTTGGCCCGCGCTGCGTCCCGCTCCGCATCGGTCATGCAGGTAACAGGAGCAGAGCGCTTGACGCCCCGGGGATCGAAACCCACGACGTCATAGGCGTCGCGAACTGACTGCGAAAAGTGCGTCCCGGCCGCATCCTTGACGAAGTCGTAGCCGGATGCGCCGGGGCCACCTGGGTTAACCAGCAGGCTTCCGGTTTTCTTGCCGGTGCTGGGAGCCCGCAGCGCGGCAATCTGGATGGTCTCGCCGTCGGAATCCTCGTAGTCCATCGGCACGGTCACCTTGGCACACTGGAACTCCTTCTCGCAGGGCTCCCACACCACTTCCTGGGAGTAGAACTGCTCCAACCCCTCCGGGGCGGATGCCACGATAGAGGGGTCCGCCTTGGCGGTGGCTGTCTCCTCGTTGCGGTCTCCGCCACTGAGGAGGCTGCACGAGGCCAGCACCATGGCCAAAAGCATGGCACCGGCGGCACGGCCGCCGATCACCAGGGATCGGGGGCGCGCGGGCAGGGGGCGGGCAGTCATCGGGTCTCCTTGGAGGGGCTAGATCAGGCTGGCTGCCATGGACTCAATGGTCAACAGCGGTGCAACGTTGGTGGTGGTGATGCGTTCGCGGGCTTTGTTGATGGCGTCCATCCGGGAAAGGGTGGCCTCTGGAGCGGAGCGGCTGGCGAATTCCTCCAATTCACTCCTCAGCTCAACGTTTACCAGCTCCACAGCATTCCCAAGCTGGATAATCAGCACGTCACGGTAGAAGGACAGCAGATCCGTCAGGGTGCGGTCCAGGGAATCAGTAATGGAGCGCTTTGCCCGGCGCTTCTGGTCGTCTTCCAGCTGTTTCAGCTGGCTCCGCATGGCCGGAGGCAGGGTGCCGGACTCGGGTGCGCCGAGCGTGGCAAGCAGCGCGGCCTTCTCGGCAGCGTCGCGTTCCTCGTTTGAGCTGTTCGCCTCGGCGGTGGCAATCTTCACCAGTTTGTCTGCCATCATGACCGCAGCGGTGACTCCCCGGAGCCCCAGCGGGAACCTCACAGTCTCCAACCGGCGTTCCCTCGCTGCAGGATCCCTTGCCAGCCGGCGCGCGATTCCCACGTGGCTCTGCGCGGCACGGGCGGAGCGTTCCGCCAGGACAGGGTCCACGCCGTCGCGCTTCACCAGAAGTGCGGCAACGTCCGCGGCAGGCGGCAACCGCAGCGCCACACTGCGGCAGCGCGAGCGGATAGTGACCAGCACGTCAGCGGGGGAGGGCGCGCACAGCATCCATACCGTCCGGGGAGTGGGCTCCTCGATTGCCTTGAGAAGCACGTTGGTAGTGCGCTCTGCCATGCGGTCCGCGTCTTCGACCACAATGATCCGCCAGCGTCCGGCGGCAGGCCTGTTCCCGGCGGTAGCTACCAGTTCGCGCGCCTCGTCGATGGTGATGGTGACCTTTTCGGTCCGGACGAATGTCACGTCGGAGTGTGTTTCGCCGAGGATCGTCAGGCAGGCCGGGCAGCGTCCGCAGCCGCGCAGGCTGACGTCCTGCTGGTCGCAGTTCAACGCCGCGGCAAACGCCTTGGCCGCATTTGAGCGCCCGGAACCTGGCGGGCCCGTAAACAACCAGGCATGCGTCAGCCCGTCGCCGCTGGAGGCCTGGCGCAACTGTTCGACGACGGCGGGCTGGCCCTGCAGGTCATCCCAGACGGTCATGGGTTACCGCCGCCGTCGGCAGCCGCGGAAGGAACCGCGCCGACGGAGTCCACCGCAAGAGCGGCCAGCAGGGCATCCACCCGCGCGAGGATCGTCGCAGCCAGCTCGCCGATGGGCAGGTGTGCCGGCAGCACAAGGTACGAATCGGAGCGCCTCCCGGCCAACTCCAGGAAGGCTTTCCTGATCCGGCCATGAAACTCGTCTGCCTCGGATTCCAGCCGGTCCTCCGCGGCGTTACCGGCGGTCCGGCGTTGCCGCCCCATCGCCGGATCCACGTCGAGCAGGACCGTGAGGTGGGGCTGCAGTCCGGAAGTGGCCCACTCGTTCAGGGACCTCACGGCGTCCTCGCCCAGATCCCGCCCGGCCCCCTGGTACGCGACAGAGGAATCGATATAGCGGTCTGTCAGAACGATCTCGCCGCGCTCCAGCGCCGGCCGGATCACCTGGGCGGCATGCGCGGCCCGGGATGCGGCAAAGATCAGGGCCTCCGTATGGGCATCAATATGGCCATGGCCATGGTCGAGGACCAGGGAACGCAGCTTCTCGCCGATAGGCGTTCCTCCGGGCTCGCGGGTGCGCAGTACTGTCAGTCCCCGGGATTCAAGAGCCTCCGCAAGGCGGGCCGCCTGGGTCGACTTGCCGGCGCCATCGCCGCCTTCAAACGCGATGAAAAGTCCGGGCCCTTGTTTGCTCACGTCTCAAGCCTACCGACCCCTGCTGACATTCACCGACTGGGGCAGGACGCCTGTGGAAGGGCCGTGCCGCCGGATACTGCCTTTTCCGGCGGTTGGCCGGTACACAAGTACGCTTTCACCATGAGTCTTTCCGAACAACAGGCGGCTGCCCTTTCAGCAGAGACAGTGGTGGTTGCGGCGGGGCGCCCGCCACGGGAAAGGGACCAGCCGGTCAACCCGCCCCTCGTCCTCTCCTCCACCTACTTCGGCACCGACGCGCTCGACCCGGGGGACCGCGGCTACGGGCGGTATTCGAATCCCACCTGGGACCCCTTTGAAGAGGCACTTGGCCAGTTGGAGGGTGCCGAACTGCCGGCTCTCCTCTACGCTTCCGGCCTTGCAGCGGTCAGTTCCGCCCTGTCCCTGATTCCCGCCGGCGGCGTGCTGGTGATGCCGACGCACAGCTATTCGGGGACTTTGGTGATGGCCGCGGAGCTCGCCCAAAAGGGATTCATTGACCTCCGGACTGTTGACATCGCAGACACCAACGCCGTCAAAGCGGCGCTGGCGCCCGAGGACGCCAGGGCCCGGCCTGCCGCCATGCTGTGGCTGGAAAGCCCCACTAACCCCATGCTGGGAATTGCTGATGTCAAGGCCCTGACTTCCGCAGCGCATGCCGCCGGAGCCATCGTGGTCACTGACAACACCTTTTCCACCCCGTTGGTACAGCAACCGCTGGCGCTGGGGTCCGACGTCGTCCTCCACTCGGTGACCAAATACCTGGCCGGCCACTCCGATGTGGTCCTGGGCGCGCTGGTGACCTCCAATGCCGACATCCGGTCCGCGCTGCTCCACCACCGGACCATCCACGGCGGCATCGCAGGCCCCTTCGAAGCCTGGCTCGCACTGCGCGGCCTGCGAACGCTCGCGCTCCGCGTGGAACGGTCACAGCAAACGGCAATGGTCCTGGCGGAACGGCTCAGCACGCATCCCCGGATCGAATCCATCCGCTTCCCTGGACTCCGGACTGACCCGGGGCACGGGCGGGCGAAAACCCAAATGAAGGGCTTCGGGTCCATTGTTTGCGTCCAGGTGGCGCCCGTCGCGGGGCTGGACGGCGCCAAAGCCGCGGACAAACTGGTTCAGGCGGTGGAGCTGTGGTTGCCGGCAACCTCCCTCGGTGGCGTTGAGTCCCTCATCGAGCGCAGGCGCCGGCATGTTGCCGAACCCGTCAGCGTGCCGGAAAACCTGGTCCGGTTGAGTGTCGGTGTAGAAAACGTCGAAGACCTCTGGTCCGACCTGAAGCAGGCGCTGGACACGCTGGGAGGCTAGGCTTGGCTTGTGGACGGTGAACTGATTATTCGACCTGTTGAGCACGCGGTGTTCTTTCTCCTTGCCCTGGTGGCACTGGGCCTTGAGCTGTGGGCTGTGGCGGACTGTGCCCGGCACCGGGCCAACGCCTTTGAAGCAACCGGTAAAAGGACCAAGACGTTCTGGCTGGCGCTGACCGGCGGCGCCGCCCTGATTGGCGTCATCTCACTGTTTGGCAGCGGCGGCGGTATCTTCGGCACCCTGGGCCTCTTCGGGCTGGCCGCTGTTGTTGCCGCTTCCGTGTACCTCGCCGACGTGCGGCCTGCCGTCAAGGATGCCGGCCGCGGCGGCAGCCGCAACATGGGACCCTACGGACCCTGGTAATCCCCACCGGCTCCCTCGGCTCGCAAGCTCGCCCAGGGAACCCTGCCGGCGTGGCCCCAACACCGGCTCCCTCGGTTCGCAAGCCCGCCCAGGGAACCCTGCCGGCGTGGCCCCAACACCGGCTCCCTCGGCTCGTAAGCCCGCCCAGGGAACCTGCCGGCGTGGCCCCACCAGCGGTTCCCCCATTAGGGGAGCGGGGCAACCGCTTCCCAATCCACTGTCAGCTCGCCCAGCCGCCACCGCGCAGGCCCGTCCTGGACCGGCCAGCCCGCGTCGCGCAACGACCGGCACATGCCCTGCCAGCGCTGCCTGTTTCCAAAGGACGCCAGGGGAGCCGATTCCAGCCACGCCCGGTCCATCGCCTGCATGAGTTTATGGACAGGCTCGCCGGGAACGTTGCGGTGGATCAGGGCTTTCGGCAGCCGCTCGGCCACCTCGGAAGGCAGATCGAAGCTTCCGAACCGGACGGACACGCTGAGCGACAACGGCCGGTGGGCGTCGAGAGCCACCCAGGTCACCCGGCGTCCGATTTCGTCGCACGTACCGTCAATGAAAAGTCCGTTAGCGGACAGCCGGTCCTGCACCAGTCGCCAGATCCCCGCGACGTCGGCCTCCTCGTATTGCCGCAGCACGTTGAATGCCCGGACCAGGACCGGACGGCCCGTGACGGGGAGTTCGAAACCGCCCACCTGGAAGGTCAGGCCGGGCTGCTGGAGCGGCAGCGCTGCGCGCACGCGTTCCGGTTCAATTTCGATGCCGCAGACCTGGACGTCGGGCCGGACGGCCGACAGCCGATCATAAAGTTCGACGGCGGTGGCGGGCGTTGCCCCATAGCCGAGGTCCACCACCAGCGGGTCCGCCGCGGCGCGAAGGCGCCAAGCCTGCGGTCCGGTAAGCCACCGGTCGAGGCGGCGCATGCGGTTGGGGTTGGTGGTTCCGCGGGTAATGTTGCCCACCGGCCTGCCCTGCCTGCCGCTCGGGTTCCTGCCGGAAATCTGCGGGGCGGTCACCCGTTCAGCCTTTTGCACCACCGACCCACCCTATCCTTGCAGCGGCAAATGGCCGTGCCGGACCGGCGGCCTTGTAACGCTGGGCGGGTGGTAAGGGCGCTCGGCTAGGATGAAAATCATGACTTACAAGCTGATTCTGCTGCGCCACGGCCACAGCGAATGGAACGCCAAGAACCTGTTCACCGGCTGGGTGGACGTTGACCTGAATGACCAGGGCCGCGAGGAAGCCGCACGCGGAGGCGAACTCCTGGTGGAGAACGACATTCTCCCGGACGTGCTCTACACGTCCCTCCTGAAGCGGGCCATCAACACGGCCAACATTGCCCTGGACAAGGCCGACCGCGGTTGGATCCCGGTCAAGCGCGACTGGCGCCTGAACGAACGCCACTACGGCGCGCTCCAGGGCAAGGACAAGGCGCAGACCCTCGCAGAATACGGCGAAGAGCAGTTCATGGAATGGCGCCGTTCCTACGACACTCCGCCGCCGCCCCTGGACGATAACTCCAAGTTTTCCCAGGCCCACGATCCCCGCTACGCCGGACTCGGGGATGCCCTTCCCCGGACCGAGTGCCTGAAGGACGTGCTGGTCCGCCTGCTGCCGTACTGGGAATCGGACATCAAGGAAGACCTGAAGGCCGGTAAGACCGTCCTGGTCACGGCGCACGGCAATTCCCTCCGTGCCCTGGTCAAGCACCTGGACGGCATCAGCGACGACGCCATCGCGGGCCTGAACATCCCCACCGGCATTCCGCTGGTGTACGAACTGGACGAGGACTTCCAGCCCATCAAGCCGGGTGGCACCTACCTTGACCCGGAAGCTGCCGAACAGGCCATCCTGGCGGTAGCCAACCAGGGCAAGCGGTAGGGCTAAAGAATAACGACGGCGGGCCGGTCACCTGGCGGATTCAGGGGGTCGTTGCAACACCGTTGGCGGTTAGTTCGTCAAGAGTAGATCACGTAGACGCTCGGCTGGGGTATCCCAGCCGAGCGTTTTGCGTGGGCGTCCGTTGAAATACCTCAGCCGAATCCGGGACGTATCCCCGGCTCCAGGGTCCCGATCTCGCTGACAGCCGGTTAGGAGAAGGAAGAGTAGCCACTCCGGGCTTGGACGGCACACTGCAGGCATACCGTCCCTTCCTCCCGCAGCCGCCATCAGCCTCGCCAGACGCGCAAAAGTAACGTCACTTCGCCGGCGAGGGTCCTACCGCACAATGGCGGACGCGCTTTAGACACAGCTCTGGCCACCCGCGGCGCTGCCTCGGCATGTCCAGGTGGCGCGGAGGTTCCGTTCGACTCCCGCGTAGAGCGTGCTATCCACAGCTCCGCAAGCACGGGCCGCTCCGAGGCACATTGTCCTTCTTCCCCAGCTGCCGCACAAGCGCAGGCAGCGAAAAGCCCCGCACCACGAGTCGGTAATGCGGGGCTTCCCTGGCAACCGCTCCGCCTGATGGGGGACAGGCGGAGAAGATGACATCAAGCCTAATAGGAAGCATGCTTATTTCTCAAATCGGTGACACCCTCAAGATGCGAAGGAGGGCCGCCCCGGTGTTGGGGCGGCCCTCTCTCGTTGTGGCAGCAGGAAGCTGCCTACGTTATGGTGCCGTGTTAGAGGACGTCGACGACGACGACGAGCACGTTGTCTACGACGGTCACATCCACGACGTTCTGGACGTCGATGTTGTTGTTGTTCAGGGCGTTGACCGTGATGCCGTTGAGCACGTTGTTGACGGGAACGTCCACGTCGATGTTGCTCAGGATGTCACCGTTTACGGTGACCAGCTGGATCTGGTCGATGTCTACCGTGCGGTCCGCGTTCACTGCGGCGGCGACGAGGCCGCCGATGGCGCCTGCGTTCTGGGTGGTGGCTGCCTGGGCAATTCCGGCACCGCCGAATGCCAGCGTTCCGGTGAGAGCCACTGTGGCAAGTGGAGCTCCCCGGGTATGGCGGTGGGACGGGCTGTCTGGTGCAGCAGGGTGAAGGGCAGGCCCTGGGATCGGAGTGTGAATTTTTTGGGGGGCGGTCGCCCGGTGAGGCAGCGCTCGGTTAGCCGTTGAGGCCGGTCCGGTGGTTGATGCCGGCCTGGGCGACTTTGCGGTGGAAGTGCATGCCGGCTTCCGCCGAGAATGGCCGCGATGAGGGGCACGAGGACGGCGATAGCGAGTTCACGAATTAGAGGGCATCCCGGCTTACCTCATTCACGGCAGACGGGATGTCAGCAGCACAGTCGTCACCGCCTGGCGTCGGCACAGGGGCTGGGATTCAAGCCGACTCATCGTCATTGAGGACGAAGGGCACGGAGGCCCGCTATCCATGGCTGCTCTGACGCAGGCGGTCGAGGACATCTCGGCGTTGCTTTTAGGCGCTTTTCGATCAGTCGTGCTCTTGACGCGGTCGAAAGCAACAAAGAACTGATCCTTCTGCTCCGGCGTGCATTTGCTCCGGCCGACAGCTTCTTTCGTTAAAGACGACACGGTCGTTGCAACTCCCAAAATTCCGGGTGTTGCAACGACCGCCAGAACCCGCCCCTCAGGTGACCGGCCCGTCGTCGTTCGTTACTCCGAAGGGTCTAGCTGTGTTCGATGCCGTTCGGCTGCCAGGCGCCGGTCACCAGGTAGGTGACTTTCTGGGCCACGGAGACGCCGTGGTCTGCGAAGCGCTCGAAGTACCGGCTGGCCAGGGCCACGTCCACGGTGGTGGCAGGCGACTCGGTCCACTCCGGAGCGGCGATGGCCTTGAAGACGCTCAGGTGCAGATCATTGATGGCGCTGTTTGCCTTCAGGATGTCCCTTGCAACCTCGAGGTCACGCGTTTCCAGCAGGACGGTCAGCTTGTCCGCGATGACCTGGTCCAGCTCGGCCATCTGCTTGAAGGTCTCCGTCATGGACGCCGGAATAACCGTTGACGGGAACCGGAGGCGGGCCAGCTGGGCGATGTGCCGGGCGAGGTCGCCCATCCGCTCCAGCGAAGCACTCATGCGCAGGGAGCCCACGATCATGCGGAGGTCGCTGGCAACGGGACCCTGCAGCGCCAGGATGTCAATGGCCCGCTCATCAAGGCTGTTCTGCAGGAAGTCGATGCGGGCATCCGCCGCAATGACGTCCTGGGCGAGGTCCACGTCAGCCACTTCGAAGGAAGTAGTCGCCTTGTCCATCGCTTCACTGACCAGCCGCGAGATCTCCACCAGCTGTTCACCCACCTGGGTGAGCTCTTCCTGAAAAACCTTACGCACGTAGGCGTCCTTTCCTTGAAACTCCCGCGGGCCGCGTCAGGGCAGCAGGAATTGTGTCGCCGTTTAGCTCCAACCTGCTACTCTGCCAGTCTTCGGTAAACGGTTAGGCCCTTGAAGGTGAACGTTAGTTGAACCGTCGGTCGAGGCGGTCCGGACGCGCCGGAACGCTCTCTTCTAGAGCATAAGGTGGATCTGTGGATCCTATGCTCATCGGTCTCGTCGCAGGCCTCGTCGGCCTGGCGCTTGGCACATTTGGCGTGCTCGCCTACCGGGTGAGCGAGAAGCAGCGCCGGCTTCTGGATGTGGACGCCGAGGAGCTGGCCCTGCCGCCCGGCGCCGCGGAGGTGCTCGCCGTCGTCGGACGCGCCTTTGTTGTGGTGGACGCCGTGGACGGCGTGGTCCGCGCGAGTCCTGCCGCCTACGCCTACGGACTGGTCCGCGGCCATACCGTGGTCCATGAGGAACTGCTGGATATGACGGCCGGAGTCCGGCGCGACGGCGTCATCCTGGAAAAGCAGCTGGAGCTGCCGCGCGGTCCGCTGGGGCAGGGGACCATCATTGTCCAGGTCCGGGCAGCGATGCTCGGTGAGGAATACATTCTCCTGCTCGCGGACGACCGTACGGAGATCACGCGCACTGAGGAGATCCGGAACGACTTCGTCGCCAACGTCTCGCATGAACTGAAGACACCGGTGGGAGCCATTTCCCTGCTCGCCGAGGCCCTGGAATCATCCGCGGATGACGAACTGGCTGTCCGCCGCTTTGCGAAGCGCATGCACAAGGAATCCGGCCGCCTCGCCGCCCTGGTGCAGGACATCATCGAACTCTCCCGGCTGCAGGGCGCCAGCGTGGCCCAGGAGGGCCGCCCGGTAGACATCAATGCCGTCATCGCGGAGGCCGTGGACCGGTCGCAGCTGCCCGCGGAAAGCAAGAACATCACCATTGTTGTGGGTGGCCGGACAGAGGGTAAGGTCTTCGGCGACCAGGACCTGCTGGTCACGGCGCTGCGCAACCTCATTGACAATGCGATCCGCTATTCCCCGGCAAACACGCGTGTGGGCATCGGGGTCCGTTCCCGGGAAGGCCTGGTCTCGATCTCCGTGACGGACCAGGGCGAAGGGCTCAGCGCTGAGGACCAGGAGCGCGTCTTTGAACGCTTTTACCGGGTGGATTCCGCCCGTTCCCGCCATACCGGAGGCACCGGCCTGGGCTTGAGCATCGTCAAGCATGTGGCATCAAACCACGGCGGCGAGGTGACCCTGTGGTCCCAGCCCGGCCAGGGGTCCACGTTCACCCTCCGCCTTCCGGAGATGGAGGGGAACGACGGCGACGAGGAGCTTCCGCCTGCTGCGGCCCCTGCGCCGGGCCGGGCAGGGCAGGGAACCGGTCAGCCAACTGTCACCCAGATACCCCGCGCCGCCGGCGCGAAAGAACGAGGAGCTAGCGCTTGAGCAGGATTCTGATTGTGGAGGACGAGGAGTCGTTCAGCGATCCCTTGTCCTATTTGCTGGGCAAGGAAGGGTTCGAGGTGGAGGTCGTGGACAACGGCCTGGACGCCATCACCGAATTCGACCGGAACGGCGCGGACCTGGTGCTGCTGGACCTCCAGTTGCCCGGACTTTCCGGAACCGAAGTGTGCCGCCAGCTCCGCCAGCGGTCCAGCGTTCCGGTCATCATGCTGACCGCCAAGGACTCCGAGATCGACAAAGTGGTGGGCCTGGAGCTGGGAGCCGACGATTATGTCACGAAGCCTTATTCGTCCCGCGAACTGGTGGCCCGGGTCCGGGCAGTGCTGCGGCGCCAGGGTGAGCCGGAGGAGTTGATCTCCTCCACGGTCCAGGCCGGTCCGGTCCGGATGGACATCGAGCGGCACGTGGTGAGCGTGGACGGGGAGCAGGTGCTGCTTCCCCTCAAGGAGTTCGAGCTCCTCGAAATGCTCCTGCGCAACTCCGGACGGGTGTTGACCCGCGGCCAGCTCATTGACCGTGTCTGGGGCTCGGACTACGTGGGCGACACCAAGACCCTGGATGTCCATGTGAAGCGGCTCCGCGGCAAGATCGAGCCCGATCCCTCGGCGCCCAGGTACCTCGTTACCGTGCGCGGCCTCGGATACAAGTTCGAGCCGTAGAGGGGCGGCCCAGGTCAAGAAGGCAAAACATAAAGGGAGGGGCCGACCGGCCCCTCCCTTTATGTCAAACCCTTTTTCCGGGCCTGCAGCCTAGTGGTTGCCGCCGCCGAGTTCGGAAGCCGACGGCGAGGGAGTAGCCGAAGTCGGCGACGGGGTGCTGCCTGCGGGCAGGTATTCCTTGTACTCTTCCAGCGTGGTGTCCAAAACCGGGACCCTGACGGTGTTGCTGGCGTTGGTGCCGTCTTCGGTGATCTCCAGGTCAACCAGTGAGCCGGGGATACCGCCGGTGGTGCTCAGGATGGCTTCGTCCGAGCTGTCGTTCAGCAGCGTGTAGGAGTTGGCTTTGACCGGAACTTCGGTCTGCGAGCCTTCGGCGCCGTTGACCGTGAGCTTCACATCCTCGGCTGAAGTGTTGTAAACAGCACCGAGCAGGCGGCCCGGCTGGTCCTCGCCCGCGGAGATGATGAGCATATTCCGGAGCTGCAGCGGGCCGAGGTCGGTGATGATGCCGTCTGACGACTGGTACTGCTCGGCTGTCTGCTGGGAATTGATGTACCCGCAGCCTGACGTCAGCAATCCGACGCCGAGGGCGGCAGCCGTCAGTGCCACTTTGGCGCGCTGGGCCCGGTTCATCGCAGTGAAACGCACGTCACGTACTCCTCGAGAGTTTTGAAAGATTATTCAGGCATAGCCTATCCGCAAAGGCCCCTAAACGAGGATTCGGCGCCGTCACATCACCCTTGGCAGCGCTCTGTCGATGCACTATTATCCGCATCCGTCAAGGGGTCCCAAGGGGTTGATTTGGCCTATTTTCCGCGTATTTCCGCGGTTCCGGGCCCTTTCAGCGGCCGGTCATATGCCTGAATCGTGATAAACTGGTCTGCGGGAAAGGGGAAATGTCCACATGGTATTTGAGGTCGGCGAGACAGTAGTTTACCCTCACCACGGTGCTGCGAAGATTGAAGAAATCAAGATGCGCACCATCAAGGGCGAAGAGAAAATGTATCTCAAGCTCAAGGTGGCTCAGGGTGATCTGACCATTGAAGTTCCAGCAGAAAACGTTGACCTTGTTGGGGTCCGGGACGTAGTGGGCAAGGAAGGCCTGGAGCACGTGTTTGATGTGCTCCGCGCCGAGTTCACCGAAGAGCCCACCAACTGGTCACGCAGGTACAAGGCAAATCTGGAGAAGCTTGCTTCCGGTGACGTCATCAAGGTAGCAGAGGTCGTTCGGGACCTCTGGCGCCGGGATCACGACCGGGGCCTTTCCGCAGGCGAGAAGCGAATGCTGGCCAAGGCCCGGCAGATTCTGATTTCAGAACTGGCGCTGGCTGAGAAGACCGACGAAGAGAAGGCGGCAAGCGTTCTCGACGAGGTCCTGGCTTCCTAAGAATTGAACCCCGGCGGCACGAAAGTGCCGCCGGGGCTTCTTTTTGCCCTGAAACTTCGGGCTCCGACTCCCGGCATGGATTGTTTCAGGCATGGCAGCCCGCAGGGACGTAGGCTAGTCCGCATGAGCGATACAGCTAACCGCCTGGTCACCGCGGTGATCCTGGTGGCCGCAGGTTCCGGGCAACGACTCGGTTACGGCATGCCCAAGGCTGCAGTGCCGCTGGGTGGAGAACCGATGCTGATGCATGCCCTGCGGGGCATCGTCGCGGCCGGAATCGGCAGCCAGGTCTGCGTTGCCCTGCCCGCAGGCGACGACGGCCTGCGGCGGCTTTGTGAGGACTTCCGGGAAGAACTTGCCGACGGCGGCCCGCTCCTGACCATCGTCGATGGCGGTGCCACCCGCGCTGACTCAGTCCGGGCCGGGCTGGGTGCCCTGATGGACGGCATTGAGGCCGTCATGGTGCACGACGCCGCCCGCGCCCTGACTCCGGAGTCTGTATTCCACCGCGTCGCTGACGCCCTCGCAGCAGGCGCTGAAGCCGTTATTCCTGCCATTCCTGTCGTGGACACGGTCAAGACGGTGGCGGCCACATCGGGTGACGGCAGCGCGCTGGCGCCGGAGGTTGTTACCGGCACCGCGCCCCGCGAGGCCCTGCGTGCGGTGCAGACGCCCCAGGGATTCCACTTCGGTACACTGCAGCGGGCCCACGAGGCAGCCCAAAGCCTGGACTCCCGGCAGGCAGCAGCGGTCACCGATGACGCGATGCTCGTTGAGATGACCGGCACCCCGGTCCACGTGGTGCGCGGCTCCACCCAGTCCCTGAAGATCACCACTCCGCTGGACCTGATCCTGGCCGAAGGACTGCTGGAAGGCCCGCTGGGCGTCCGATGGGTGGAGGGTTAGGCATGGAGAATATCCAAATGATCGTCCCCCGTACCGGAATAGGCCTGGATGTCCACGCCTACGCCTCCGAGGATGCGTCACGCCCCTTGTGGCTGGGCGGAATCCTGTGGCCGGGGGAGCGCGGACTCTCCGGGCACTCGGACGGTGACCCGGTGGCCCACGCCGCCGCCGACGCCCTGTTCTCAGCGGCCGGAATCGGCGACCTGGGCACCCACTTCGGCACGGACAGGCCTGAATTCGCCGGGGCTTCCGGAGTGACCCTCCTGGCCGAAGCTGCACGCATCGTCCGGGCTGCCGGCTTCGAGATCGGCAACGTGGCAGTCCAGTTCGTAGCGAACCGGCCCAAGTTCGGCCCCCGCCGCGAGGAATCGCAGCAGGTCCTGAGCGACGCGGCAGATGCCCCTGTCAGCGTCACCGCAACCACCAGCGACGGCCTGGGGTTTCCGGGACGCGGTGAAGGCATCTCCGCAGTCGCCACCGCGCTGGTGTACCCGCGGCCCTCCAGCGGCATCGGCTAATCTGGAGCGGTGACCCTGCGCTTCTATGACACTGCCTCCGCCGAAGTCCGGAACTTCGTCCCCCTCATAGCGGGAAGGGCAAGCCTCTACTATTGCGGGGCCACAGTGCAGGGCATGCCCCATGTGGGCCATATCCGCTCCGCCATCGCCTTTGACCAGCTCACCCGCTGGCTGGAGTACCGCGGCCACCGCGTCACCGTGGTCCGCAACGTCACCGACATTGACGACAAGATCCTGGCTAAGTCGGCGGAGTCCTTCAGTCCGGATTTCGGCGGCGGTCCCGGCGAAGTGGCAGGAGAGGAATGGTGGGCTCTGGCGTACCGCTTCGAGCAGGAGTTCCTGAAGGCCTACGACATCCTGGGTGTTTCCCGCCCCACCTACGAGCCACGCGCCACCGGGCACATCCCGGAAATGCATGCCCTGATCCAGCAGCTGATAGACCGTGGGCATGCCTACCCCGCACTGGATGAATCAGGGGATGTGTATTTCGACGTGCGCTCCTGGAGCAAGTACGGCGCTCTCACCCGGCAGAACATCGATGACATGCAGGCAGCCCCCGACGCCGACCCCCGCGGGAAGAAGGACCCCCGCGACTTCGCGCTGTGGAAGGGCTCCAAGGAGGGCGAACCCGCCACCGCCAGCTGGGCTTCCCCCTGGGGCGCCGGCCGGCCCGGATGGCACCTGGAATGCTCTGCCATGGTCACCAAATATCTGGGTACCGAGTTTGACATCCACGGCGGCGGACTGGACCTGCGGTTCCCGCACCACGAGAACGAAATGGCGCAGTCGCGGGCGGCAGGGCATCCATTTGCCAACTTCTGGATGCACAACGGGATGGTGACCTACGAGGGCGAAAAGATGTCCAAGTCCATCGGCAACACCATCAGCCCGGCCGAGATGCTGGAACTGGCCCCGCCCCGGGTGGTCCGCTACTACCTGGGCCAGGCACACTACCGCTCGGTACTGGACTACCGGCCCACGTCGCTGCAGGAGGCCGCTGCCGCCGTCGAACGCATTGAAGGCTTCATCAACCGCGCCGTCCGTGCCCTTGCCGGTGACGGGACCAGCGGTTTTGCCTACGGGAAGGTGCCCGGTGCATTCGAACGCGCGATGGACGATGACCTGAACGTGCCCCAGGCCCTGGCCGTGCTCCACGAAACTGTCCGGGCCGGCAACACGGCGCTGACGGAGGGGCGGCTGGAGGACGCCCGCGAGGCGCTGCACCAGGTGCACGACATGCTGCGGGTGCTCGGCCTGAACGATGTGGCGTCGGGTCCGGCGGGCGACTCCCGCGAGGCGGCCGCCCTGGAGGTCCTGGTCCAGGCGCAGCTTGCGGCCAGGGCTGAAGCACGTGCCAATAAGGACTGGGCTGCCTCGGACGCAATCCGCGACACCCTCAAGGAAGCCGGCGTGGTGGTCGAGGACGGGCCGGACGGGGCCACCTGGAGCCTGAAACGCGACTGACCTCCAAGCGCTGTCCGCCGTGCTTTTCCACGTGGTGAGCCGATTTTTCTTCGGTCAGTAGACTGGTATGCAGATTCAGTCAACACAATCAAGGGTGGAACATCATGGCCAACAATGGTCGCCGATCGGTTAAAGCGAAGAAGGGCCCAACCATCGGAACCGGTGGCCATGGCCGCAAGGCCCTCGAGGGCAAGGGTCCTACGCCCAAGGCAGAGGACCGGCCGTACCACAAGGCGCACAAGTCCAAGCAGCTCGCTGAGCGGTCTGCCGCCAAGCGCGGCACCGGTGCCCGCAGCGCCGGAGCAGCGAAATCCGGTCCCAAGGGGCGCGCCACCGAGGAAGTGGTTACCGGCCGTAACTCCGTAGTGGAGGCACTCCGCGCCGGCATCCCCGCCAAGGCGCTGCACATCGCCATCCGGATCGAGATGGACGACCGGGTCAAGGAATCCCTGAAGCTCGCGGCCGAGCGTGGCATCCCGCTGCTGGAAACCGGCAAGCCCGAACTGGACCGGATGACCGATGACGCCATCCACCAGGGTCTTGTCCTGCAGATCCCGCCCTATGACTACGCGGACGCCTACGAACTGGCAGAAGAAACGGTCGATAAGTGGAAGAAGGGGCATATCGGCAACGCACCGCTGTTCGTCGCCCTCGACGGCATCACCGATCCCCGCAACCTTGGCGCCATTATCCGTTCAGTGTCCGCCTTTAGCGGCCACGGCGTCATCGTCCCTGAACGCCGCTCCGTGGGTGTCACGGCGTCGGCATGGAAGACGAGTGCCGGTGCAGCTGTCCGCGTCCCCGTGGCACGGGCCTCCAACCTCAACAGCGCCCTGAAGCAGTTCAAGAACATGGGCATTTTTGTCCTGGGACTGGACGGCGACGGGGACGTTTCGTTGCCGGACCTCACACTTGCCACGGAACCCGTATGCATCGTGGTGGGTTCAGAGGGCAAGGGCCTGAGCCGCCTGGTCCGCGAAAACTGCGATCAGATTGTTTCGATCCCCATCGACTCGGCAATGGAATCCCTGAACGCCTCCATGGCGGTGGGCATCTCCCTGTATGAGGTCTCGCGCCAGCGCGCCACCACATAGTTTCCACAAGTCCCGCAAACCAGCGGGTATTTACCCGACGTTATCCTTGCGTCCGGGCAGGTCATGTGCCGCTGGCGGCTAATATTTAGGTGATGGTCATGCCGCTCTTCGACACCGCTTCCACCATGGACGCCTCCAGGGCTGTCCCCCTCGGTGTGAGCGTTCCGCGCGTGGATTCCGGCGGTACCCGCCACGCGGCCGGGGGACGGGCCAACGTGGCCTGTTACGCCCCGGGTGTGCCCACCCTGGAAATCGTCTACATCGCCCCCGGCGGGGACTGGCGCGTCCAGGCGCTGCCCAACGTCACCCACGGCGTCCATCACGGCATCGTGGAGGACCTGCCCTACGGCTCACGGTACGGTTTCCGCCCGGCGGCCCCGGAGCAAGCCTTCCCCCTTGCCGTGCCCACCAAGGACATTGACGACGACGGCGGCCAGCCGCTGCTGCTCGACCCCTACGGGCGCGCCGTGGACCAGCGCGACGGGTTCCTCACCAGCGTTCGGATGGCCAGCGATTTCGACTGGGGCAGGGATGAACGCCTGCGGCTTCAGTGGCGCAACACCATCATCTACGAGACCCACGTGCGCGGGCAGAGCATGCTCCACCCGGACGTGCCCGAAGAGCTCCGCGGCACCTATGCCGGGATGGCCCACCCCGCCATCGTCGAACACCTCAAGGCCCTGGGTGTCACGTCCGTGCAGCTGTTGCCAGTGCATTTCCACCTCGATGAACCGCACCTGCAGGACCTCGGACTGACCAACTACTGGGGCTACAACACCGCCGCCTTCTTCGCGCCGCACCCTGCTTACGCCACCCGTACGGCCCAGACGGCGGGCCCGGAGGCTGTGCAGGACGAGTTCAAGGGAATGGTCAAGGTCCTGCACGCCGCGGGGTTGGAAGTCATCCTGGACGTCGTCTACAACCACACTGCCGAAGGCGGTCCTCACGGCCATACGGTGAGCTTCCGCGGGCTGGGGGAGGAGACCTACTACCGGACCGATGGACACGGCAAGTACCTGGACACCACCGGGTGCGGAAACAGCCTGAACTTTGGTGAGCCGCGGGTGGTCCAGATGGTCCTGGATTCCCTGCGTTACTGGGTTGACGAGTTCCACATTGACGGGTTCCGCTTTGACCTGGCTGTGACGCTGTGCCGGAACGCGGCCAACGAGTTCGATCCCCGGCATCCGTTCCTGGTGGCCCTCGCGGCGGATCCGGTCCTGTCGGATGTGAAACTGATTGCCGAGCCGTGGGACGTGGGTTACGGCGGCTGGCAGACCGGGCGGTTTCCGGGCGGCTGGGTTGACTGGAACGACCACTTCCGCGACTCCCTCCGCTCATTCTGGCTGGCAGACCGTGCAGCCCTCGAAAGCGGCGGCCAGGGTGGGTCCGTGGCAAAACTCGCCGACTCGCTGTCCGGCTCGGCCGCCCTCTTCCAGGCCTCCGGGCGCTCCCGGCTGGCCTCGCTCAACTACATCACTTCCCATGACGGGTTCACCCTGAACGACCTCGTTTCCTTTGACCGGAAGCACAACGAGGACAACGGTGAGCAGAACCGGGACGGCCACGGTGACAACCGAAGCTACAACCACGGCGTGGAGGGGCCCACCGAAGATGGCGACATCCTGGCCAGCCGTGCACAATCCCGCCGCAACCTGATGGCGTCGCTGATGATTTCGCTGGGCGTCCCCATGATCACCGCCGGTGATGAACTGGCCCGGACCCAGCAGGGGAACAACAACGCCTACTGCCAGGACAATGCCATCACCTGGGTGGACTGGACCCGGACGCCGGAATCCCACGAAATGCTGCGCAGTACCAAGCGGTACATCCGCCTCCGCAAGGAGTTCCTGGCCGCCCAGCCCCATGACTTCCCGGTCCGCGACGAGCAGTCCTACCTCTACTGGTTCGACCAGTGCGGCAAGCCCATGTCCATGGAGCGCTGGAATGATCCCCAGCACCGCGTGATGCAGCTCCTGCTCGGCACCGATGACGGCGCACTGGCAGGGCTGGTAGTGGTGAACGGGAGTACCACGGACGTGCAGGTCACCCTGCCGCGCGTTACCGCCGAAGGTACTGCCCCGCGCATGTTCGAACTGCGGCTGACCACCTCGCCGCTGCACGAACTGCGGCAAGGCGGCGTTGTCGCTTCGGGGGAGAGGGACCTGGTTGAGGCCAACTCCATCAGCATCTACCGCACTTAGGCAGGAATAGCAGAATGCGCAACCGCTCCATCCTGCCCTTGCTGCTGAGCGCGCTCATTATGCTGGCGCTGGTTGTTTTCGGCGGCTCCGGCCTGTTGGGCCAGCTGACGGAAACCACGACGCCGGAGGCCACTTCCGGCGCAACGGCAGCACCGGGGGCCGCCACGCCGTCCGGGCCAGCGGCTACAGCCCCGGCACCTGCAGCCGAAAACCCTTCAGGGCTCCCATCGATCCCGGAATCGGAACTGCCGCCCGAAGGGCGCAGGACGCTGGCTCTCATCCGGGCCGGCGGCCCGTACCGGTACAGCCAGGACGACCAGACCTTCGGCAACTTTGAGCGCATCCTGCCCAGGCAGGACAGGGGCTACTACCGCGAGTACACGGTGCCCACTCCCGGGGAATCGGACCGGGGAGCACGCAGGATTGTTGCCGGTGACGGCGGCGACAAGTACTACACCGATGACCACTACGGGTCGTTCAAGTTCATAGCGGAAGGCAGCTGACAAACCCATGAAGATCTACTCCGGCGATACCTGGACCCTGGACGAGCTGCAGGAACAGGTGGCCGACGCCGGACGGCGAAGCCTGGTTGTCCCCCCTGCGGACAGCAAGAGGGCGGTCCTGGAAACCTTTGGCGAGGTCCTCAGCTTCCCCGAACACTACGGTGTGAACCTCGACGCCCTGAATGATTCACTTCACGACTTTGCGGACGCCATCACGGACAACGGCAATGCCCCGGTTACCGTCCTGTGGCAGGTGGCTGCCCCGTTCCGGAGCGACAGGTCATTCGGCATTATCTGCGAAATCCTCCAGGACGCGGAGAAGTACGCAGGCAAGGACCTTGCCGTCACTGCCGTGCTGCTCTGATCCGCCCTGCAGTGCTGCTCTGATCCGCACCGGCGCCCTGGTTCTCAGGCGTCCGGACGCTCCTCGTGCGAGACGTAAGTGTCGAGCAGCCCCGCAGCCCTGCCGCCGTCGTCCTCTGCAGCCAATCCCTTGCGCATGCTGTCAGCCTTTTCCTTGCCGGCCGGGAACGGCGGCAGGAGGGGGATTTCAGGATCGGTCAGGACCTCGATCACCACTGGCCGGTCCGCGGCGAACGCCTGCTCCCAGGCGTCACCCAGAAGCTCCGGGTCCTCCACCCGGATACCCCTCAGGCCCAGCAGTTCCGCATAGCCCGCGAACGGAAAATCAGGAAGTTCCTGGCTGTCCGCGAACCTCGGTTCGCCCTCGGACTCGCGCTGCTCCCAGGTGACCTCCGTCAGCTCCCTGTTATTGAAGACGCACACCACAAACCGGGGGTCCTCCCACTGCCGCCACCGGTGGGCAACCGTCACCAGTTCCGCAAGGCCCGCCATCTGCATGGCCCCATCCCCGGCCAGGGCCACCAGCGGCCGGTCCGGATGTGCCAGTTTGGCGGCAATCCCGTAGGGGATGGAGCACCCCATGCTGGCGAGGGTCCCGGAAAGATGCGCCGGCACATTCAGGGGCAGCACCAGCTGCCGGGCATACCAGTAAACACAGCTGCCGACGTCGATGCTTAGCTGCGCGTTCCCCGGAAGCCGGCCATTGAGCTCCCGGACCACCCGCTCAGGATTCACCGGTTTGGCCGGTACAGCCGCACGTTCTGCTGCCAGTTCGCGCCAGCGGGCGACTTCCTGTTCCACGTCCGCCCGCCATTGGCCGGGAGGGCGGGCATCCAGTTTCCTGCCCAAGGCCTTCAGCGCGGAGGCCGCGTCACCGGCCAGGCCCACCTCGACCGGATAGCGGTTGCCGATCTTTTTCTCATCAATGTCGATTTGTACGGCACGGGCAGCTCCGGGCGGCGGATAGAACTCGGTCCACGGATCATTCGAACCCACAATCAGCAGGGCATCGCAGTTGCCCAGCAGGTGTGCGCTTGCGGTGGTGCCCAGATGCCCCATGGTTCCCACGGCGAAGGGCAGGTTCTCATCCACGTAGGGTTTGCCCAGCAGGCTGGTGGCAATCCCGGCGCCAAGCTTTTCGGCCACGGCCACCACGTCATCGACCGCGTGACGGGCTCCCTGGCCCACCAGCAGGGCAACCTTTTGCGCGGAATTCAGCAGGGCTGCGGCAGCGTCCAGGTCTTCCTCGCGGGGAGTCTTGGCTGCGGCGCTCCACGTCGGCGCGGTAACCACGATGCCGTGTTCCTGCTCCAGCTGAGGAGCGGGCGCGGACTGGATGTCATGCGGGACAATGACCACGCACGGCGATGATGTCGCCTTGGCGGTACGGAAGGCCCGGTCCAGGACCATGGGCACCTGCTCCGGTGTGCTTACGAGCTGCACGAACTGGGAAGCAACATCCTTGAAAAGGGCGCCCAGGTCGATTTCCTGCATGTAGGCCGAGCCGAGCACGGTCCGGCTTTGCTGCCCGACGATCGCCACCACCGGAACGCTGTCAAGCTTTGCGTCGTAGAGCCCGTTGAGGAGGTGGACGGCGCCGGGGCCCTGGGTGGAGGTCACCACCCCCACCCCGCCTGTGTACTTTGCGTGGCCCACGGCCATGAACGCTGCTGTCTCCTCGTGCCGGGCCTGGACGAACTGGATGCGCCCTTCAGCCCGGCGGAGCGCCCCCATGAAGCCGTTGATTCCGTCCCCGCTGTAACCGAAGACCCGGTTCACGCCCCACGTGCTGAGCCGGTCCACGATTACATCGGCCACTGTCCGTTCAGTCATAACGTCCTCCTGCATCGGTTCCGGGAGCGGGCCAAGGCCCGCCACGCTACGCGTTAACGATCAACCCCAGCTCGGCCTTGGAAGCCAGTGCCTCATGCCGCGGCAGGACGCGGACGGTGTAGCCGAACGATCCCGAGCGGTCGATGACCAGCGAGCCGCTGAACAAATAGCGTCCGCTGCCGAGGTCTTCCTTCACCTGCAGTTCCATCAGGGTGATATCCGTCAGGGTGTCGCTTTCCTCCGCCTGGCCATAGGCCACCTCCACCCACACGTCCTCGGGAACAAGGCTGTTGAGGGCAACGTAGGCATTGACCTGGAGCGTGTCCCCGATCTGCGGATCCTCCGAGACGCCCACCGAGTCCACATGCTCGACGTGGATCTGGGGCCACGCGGAGCGCACCTTGGCAGTCCAGGAGGCAAGGGAGCGGGCCTGGGAGTAGGAATTCGCGATTGCGCTGCGTCCCGCTTCAGCCGCGGGACGATAAAGGATGTTCACGTAGTCGCGCAGCATGCGCTCGGCCGAAACCGCCGGGCCGAGGTGGGACAGGGTGTGCTTGATCATTGACACCCAGTGCGTTGGCACCTTCTCGGCCTCTGACGTCGAAGGTCCGGCGGCCCCGGCATCTTCCGAAACCGTGCTGCCATAGAAGCGCGGCGCAACCTGGGTTTCGAGCAGCTCATACAGGGCAGCCGCTTCGATATCGTCTCGCTCCTCGGGGGAGGCGTCGTTGTTGGCGGTGGGAATCGCCCAGCCGTTCTCGCCGTCGTACATCTCATCCCACCAGCCGTCCAGGACGGACAGGTTCAGCGAGCCGTTAAGCGCGGCCTTCATGCCGGACGTGCCGCAGGCCTCCAGGGGCCGCAGAGGGTTGTTCAGCCACACATCGCAGCCCGGGAACAGCGTCCTGGCCATCGCGATGTCGTAGTTGGGCAGGAACACGATCCGGTGCCGGACCTGGGGGTCGTCCGTGAAACGGACCAGGTCCTGGATCATCTTCTTGCCGGCATCATCGGCCGGGTGGGACTTGCCGGCAATGACCAGCTGGATGGGGTGCTCCTTATGCAGGAGCAGCGCCTTGAGCCGCGCCGGCTCGCGCAGCATCAGGGTCAGGCGCTTATAGGTGGGGACGCGGCGGGCGAACCCGATCGTCAGGATATCCGGGTCCAGGACCTTGTCCGTCCACCGCAGCTCGGCATCCGCCGCGCCGCGCTTCTTCCACGCTGCCCGCAGCCGGCGCCGGACATCATCCACCAGCGCGGACCGCATCTCGCGGCGCAGCGCCCAGACGTCGGCGTCGCTGACGTTGTAGGCAAGGTCCCAGCGGCCATTCGCCTCAGCCTCGCTGCCGAACTGGTCGCGGGCAAGCTTGGAGATGCGGCTGTCCACCCAGGTGGGCACGTGCACGCCGTTGGTGACGGACGTGATGGGCACCTCGGAGTGGTCGAAGCCCGGCCACAGTGCCGAGAACATACCCCTGGACACCACGCCGTGCAGCTTGGCCACACCGTTGGCGCGCTGCGCCAGGCGCAGGCCCATCACCGCCATGTTGAAGACGGCCGGGTTTCCCTCGGCGTAGTTTTCGCGGCCCAGTTCCAGGATCCGGTCCACAGGCACCTCCGGCGCCAGCCCGGCGTGGAAGAAGTGGCTGATCTGGGAGATCTCGAACCGGTCGATGCCGGCCGGAACCGGGGTGTGCGTGGTGAAGACGGTGGAGGCGCGGCCTGCCGCGAGGGCTTCATCGAAGGTGAGGGACTGGTCCCCGGACATGAGTTCCTGGATGCGCTCGATCCCGAGGAAACCGGCATGGCCCTCGTTGGTATGGAAGACTTCCGGCGCCGGCGAGCCCGTGAGCTGCTGGAAGGCGCGCAGGGCCTTGACGCCGCCCATGCCCAGCAGCAGTTCCTGCTGCAGCCGGTGGTCCCCGCCGCCGCCGTACAGCCGGTCGGTGATGCTGCGGGCGGCGTCATCATTACCCGGAACATTGGAGTCAAGGAGCAGCAGGGGAACACGTCCGACGTCGGCGCGCCAGATGTGCGCGAGCAGCCGGCGTCCGTTGGGAAGCGGGAGGGTGACCTGCAGGGGCCGGCCGTTGCCGTCAGGGGAGGGCTCGCGGAGCAGGGTCAGCGGCAGGCCGTCCGGGTCCAGCACGGGGTACGTCTCCTGCTGCCAGGCGTCCCGGGACAGGGACTGCTTGAAATAGCCTGCCTGGTACAGCAGCCCCACTCCGATCAGCGGCACCCCAAGATCCGAGGCCGCCTTCAGGTGGTCGCCGGCCAGGATGCCCAGGCCGCCCGAGTACTGGGGGAGGACCTCGGTAATGCCGAACTCGGGCGAGAAGTAGGCGATGGCGGCCGGGGCGTCCGGACCCAGTCCCTGGTACCAGCGCGGCTCCTCAAGGTACCGGTCAAGGTCTTCTTCCGCGGCGCGCACACGCTCCACAACCGACTGGTTGGCGGCCAGCTGCTGGAGCTCTTCCCTGCTGACCAGGCCCAGGAAACCCACGGGATCCTGCCCGCTTTCCTCCCACAGCCGGGGATTCAGCCCGGCGAAGAGTTCGCGCGTGGGGCGGTGCCAGGACCAGCGCAAATTGCTTGCCAGCCGGGCCAGTGGCCGGATGGGTTCGGGGAGGACTGTACGGACCGTAAACCTGCGGATTGCCTTCACCTGCGTCACACTAACGGACAACATGGGCGGCCGGAACCAGCTTTAGGTTTCTTTTGCGTAAATGACAAGGGCATGAAGGAAATGAGGCGCGGTACAGCGAAATTAGTGAGCAGGCTTAGCATTCTTCGTCATTTCTCGCTAACGTCGAGCTTGTGACGACTAACTCAGGAACCAGTGCCGTATCAACGAAAATGCCGGCGGGACGCATCACCGACGGACTGCGGTTCGGACGTTTTCCGATCACTGCAGTGCAGCCCGTCGTCGAGGGTGGAAAGTTCCCCGCGAAAGCCCTGCCGGGCGAAGGGATCGTGGTCGGAGCCACCGCTTTCCGGGAGGGTCACGACCAGCTGGGCGTCAGCGCCGTGCTCCTGGACCCGTCCGGTGCGGAGCGCCAGCGCGTCCGGCTCTCGCCGCCGCGCGGGGAACGGGGCATGGGAACGGACCGCTGGGAGGGCATCCTCACGCCGTCGGAAACGGGCAACTGGTCCTTTCTCATCGAGGCCTGGCACGACCGCTACGGCACCTGGCACCACAACGCCGAGGTGAAGATTGCCGCCGGCATCGACGTTGAACTGATGCTCGCCGAAGGTGCGGCGCTGCTCTCCGAAGCGGCCGGCGACGAATCCCGCAGCGAGGCGGACCGGGCAACGTTGCGCTGGGTCGCCGACAGGCTGGCGGACCAGTCGCTTAGCCCGGAGGATCGCCTCGCCGCCGGATTCAGCCACGGGGTGGCTGACATTGTGGCCCGCCAGCCCATCCGCGAGCTGGTGACGGCCTCCGAAGAGTACCCCCTGCTGGTGGAACGCGACCGCGCCGGGCGCGGCGCCTGGTACGAGTTCTTCCCCCGGTCCGAGGGGGCCGTCAAGGACCACTCCACCGGCGCGTGGACCTCCGGAAACTTCCGCACCGCTGCCAAGCGGCTGGACGCTGTGGCAGCCATGGGCTTCGACGTCCTGTACATGCCGCCCATCCACCCCATCGGCGTGCAGCACCGCAAGGGGCCCAACAACACGTTGGTGGCCGGCCCCAACGATCCCGGTTCGCCCTGGGCCATCGGTGCCGTGGAAGGTGGCCACGACGCCATCCACCCGGACCTTGGATCATTTGAAGACTTTGATGCCTTCGTGGCGCGCGCCAACGAGCTGGGCCTGGAAGTTGCCCTGGACCTCGCCCTGCAGGCCGCCCCGGACCACCCCTGGGTGACGTCACATCCGGAATGGTTCACTACCCGCGTGGACGGCAGCATTGCCTACGCAGAAAATCCCCCAAAGAAGTACCAGGACATTTATCCCCTCAATTTCGATAATGATCCCGAGGGGCTTTCCCGGGAAATTCTGCGTATTGTCCTGCTCTGGGTGAGTCACGGCGTAAAGATTTTCCGCGTGGACAACCCGCACACCAAGCCCGTGTGGTTCTGGGAATGGCTGATTGCCGAAGTGAACAAAACAGTGCCCGGCGTGGTGTTCCTTGCTGAGGCATTTACCCGCCCGGCCATGATGCACGCTCTTGGCAGGGCCGGCTTCCAGCAGTCCTACACCTACTTCACGTGGCGGAACACCAAAAAGGAGATCGAGGACTACTTCACCGAGGTCAGCCACGAATCTTCGGCGTTCTTCCGCCCGAACTTCTTCGTCAACACCCCGGACATCCTGACGGAGTACCTCCAGTACGGCGGCCCGGCTGCCTTCAGGATCCGGGCGGTCCTGGCCTCCACCGCCAGCCCGCTCTGGGGCGTTTACGCCGGTTATGAGCTCCACGAGCATGTGGCCCGGCCGGGCGCGGAGGAGTACATCGACAACGAAAAGTTCGAATACAAGGCACGTGACTGGGACGCCGCAGCAGAATCCGGGCGTACCCTGGCACCGTACATCACGCGGCTGAACCACCTCCGGCGTGACCACCCGGCACTGCAGGACCTGCAGAACCTGACGGTCCACCAGAGCACCGACGACGCCACGGTGGTGTACTCCAAGCACAAGACACTCCCTGACGGCTCCAAGGACACCCTCATCGTGGTGGTCAATGTGGATCCCCACGGAACCAGGGAATCCACGGTTTCACTTGACTTGGCGGCGCTTGAGCTCGACCCGCAGGACCTCACCCCCAACGGGGGCTTCTACGTGGACGACCTCATTTCCGGTGACAGCTGGGAATGGGGTGAATACAACTACGTCCGCCTCGACCCGCATGTAGAGCCCGCACACATCCTGAGCGTGAGGAGAATGCATCAGTGAGTTTCAATCCTCAAAGTTCCGGCCGGCATTTCACTCCAAAGAGCACGTTTGAGCTAAATGCGCCAGGTCTTCAGCATGATCCGCTGTGGTACCGGAAGGCCGTGTTCTACGAGGTGCTCGTAAGGGCTTTTGCGGATGCCAACGGCGATGGCTCCGGAGACTTTTCCGGACTCATCAACCGGCTCGACTACCTGCAGTGGCTGGGGGTGGACTGCCTCTGGCTGCCGCCGTTCTTCCAGTCACCGCTGCGGGACGGCGGCTACGACATCTCCGACTACAACTCCGTTCTGGACGAGTTCGGCACCATCAGCGACTTCAAGCGCCTGGTTGCGGAGGCCCATGCCCGGGGCGTCCGGGTAATCATCGACCTGCCCCTGAACCACACCTCGGACCAGCACCCCTGGTTCCAGGAGTCACGCAAGGATCCCGACGGCCCCTACGGCGACTTCTATGTGTGGAGCGACACGGACGAGAAGTACCAGGACGCCCGCATCATCTTCGTGGACACCGAGGAATCGAACTGGACGTTCGACCCCATCCGGCGCCAGTTTTTCTGGCACCGGTTCTTCAGCCACCAGCCGGACCTGAACTTCGAAAACCCCAAGGTGATCGAGGCCCTCTTCGACGTGGTGCGGTTTTGGCTGGACCAGGGCATCGACGGTTTCCGGGCGGACGCCATCCCTTACCTGTTTGAGGAAGAGGGGACCAACTGCGAGAACCTCCCGGCCACGCACGAGTTCCTCCGGAAGCTGCGGGCCATGGTGGACGAAAGCTATCCCGGCCGCGTGATCATTGCCGAAGCCAATCAGCCGCCCAACGAAGTGGTGGAGTATTTCGGAACCGACGAGGAGCCGGAATGCCACATGGCGTTCCACTTCCCGATCATGCCGCGGCTGTACTACGCGCTCAGGGACCAGAAGGCCGCGCCCATCATCGAGACCATGCAGGACACTCCCGACATTCCGGAAGGCGCGCAGTGGGGGACCTTCCTCCGCAACCACGACGAACTGACCCTCGAAATGGTCACGGCCGACGAGCGGGCGGCGATGCTGGGCTGGTATGCGCCGGACCCCCGGATGCGCGCCAACATCGGCATCCGGCGCCGGCTGGCGCCGCTGCTGGACAACTCGCGGGCGGAGATCGAACTGATCAACGCGCTGCTCCTGTCCCTTCCCGGCAGCCCCTTCCTGTACTACGGGGACGAGATCGGCATGGGAGACAACATCTGGCTGGAGGACCGTGACGCCGTCCGCACCCCCATGCAGTGGAACCCGGACCGCAACGCAGGCTTCTCCCACGCTGATCCGGGCAAGCTCTACCTGCCCCCGATCCAGTCGCTGGTGTACAACTACAGCATGGCGAATGTGGAGGCCGAGTCCTCGCACTCCGGGTCCCTGCTGCGCTGGACCCGGCAGATCCTCAGCGTCCGAAAAAACCACCCGGCCTTCGGCCTTGGCGGGTTCAAGCACGTGGAAGCCGACCACGACGCCGTCCTCGCCTACCTTCGGGAACTGCCGCCCGACAACGCCGCCGGGGCGGCTGCAGAAACCATCCTGTGCGCGTTCAACCTCTCGCAGCATCCGGTGGCCGCCAGGCTCCGCGTTCCGCAATACGCCGGACGAGGGCTCCGTGACGTCTTCGGCGGACAGACTTTCCCCGGAATCAACGACGACGGAACGCTCACGCTGACCCTGGGCAGCCACGATTTCTTCTGGCTGCGCGTACGGTCAGCGGCTTCCAACCCTTCGTCGCCCTATACCCAGGCCATGCCAATTCTGTCGATAGAGAACTGAGATGAACCAGCCCATACTCACCCCCGCCCTGACCGCGCTCCTCAAGGAATGGCTTCCGAACCAACGCTGGTTTCCGGTCAAATCCCCGGATTTCGAAATGTCCCAGGCAGGCAGCCTGGGACTGGACGATCCCGCAAGGCACGCAGCCCTGGCCGTGTTCCTGATCAACGTCACCACCCGTGGCGCCGACGGCGGACAGCGGACCGCCGTGGTCCAGGTTCCGCTGAGCTTCCGGGCCGCGCCCGCCGCCGGCATGGAGCGGGCACTTGTGGGCCAGGCCGCCGGGACCGATCCCTCCCGGCCCTGGGTTTACGATGCGGTCCACGATCCCGACTTTGTTGGCGCCTGGCTGGAGCTGATCCGGCAGGAGTCCAAAGCCCCCAGCGGTACCGCAACAGGCTTCCAGGTTCCCGGGAACTACCGGCTTCCAACTGCCCGCGGCGTTGTAAAAGTCCTGTCCGGCGAGCAGTCCAACAGTTCAGTCATAGTGGACGACGGCGAATCAGCTACCATCGTGAAGTTCTTCCGCGTGCTCTCCGAGGGGACAAACCCCGAGGTCGAAGTCGGTGCGGCCCTGACCTCCGCCGGCACCTCTGAAGTTCCCGCCACCCTTGGCTGGGTCCGCGGGGAATGGCTGGCACAGGGCAGGACCGCATCCGGCGACAAGGGCTCACGCACTGTCCAGGGCGAACTGGCAGTGGCGCACGAGTTCCTTGCCGGTGGCCGGGATGCCTGGCGCCTCGCTGTGGATGCTGCCCGTTCAGGGACGGATTTTACGGCAGAGGCCAGGGCCCTCGGGGCCGCCACCGCCACCGTCCATCGGCGCCTTGCCGAAGCCTTGGGACAGTCGGCCGAAAGCGAACCCGGCACGGTGATCGCACCTGGAGTAGCCCAGCGCGTCCGGCAGGCCTGGACGGAAGCCGGTCCCGCCGTCGGGCCCTATGACGAGGCGTTGAACGAGCTGCTGGAGGGCCTCGACAGCGTTCCCGTCGGCCCACTGCAGCGGATCCACGGCGACCTGCACCTCGGCCAGATTCTCCAGGTCCCCCATGCAGCCGGCACCACAGCTGCCGGTGACGGTGCCCGCTGGGCGATCCTCGACTTCGAAGGCGAGCCCCTGAGGCCCATCGCCGAACGGAACGTCCCCGACGTTCCCCTTCGCGACGTCGTCGGCATGCTGCGGTCATTCGACTATGCAGCAGGTGCCGCCCAGCGCGAACAGGATGGCGCGCAGGTGCCCGCCGCGTGGGTAGATGATTGTGCTGAGGCGTTCCTCGCCGGTTATGCGGGCATCACGCCTGGCAGCGTTGACCGGAACTCGCCCCTCTTTGTGGCATTGTGGCTGGACAAGGCGCTATACGAAGTAGTTTATGAAATGCGTAACAGGCCCGACTGGCTGGCTATACCAGTGAACGCCTCCAGGCGGCTCCTTAGCGGTAACAGCGCCGGCGACCAGGCCGGTGCAGCATCGGAAGGTAACGAAATGACAGGCTCAGCACAAACTGACCGGCCGGGAGCGCCGCTGCAGGTAGATGACGGCACCTTGGGCAGGATCGCGAACGGTGAACACCACGCCCCCCACTCCGTCCTGGGCGCGCACCTGGACGACCATGGCCACGTCACCATCCGCACCGTCAAGCACCTCGCGGAAGCAGTCACGGTCATCACGGCGGCTGGCGAAGTTCCTATGGAGCATGAGGCCCACGGCGTGTGGGTGGCCGTCCTTGAACCGCTCCAGCATGGCCACGTTCCGGACTACCGCCTCTCGGTCACCTACCCGGGCGCTGAGGCCGTGACGGTCGACGAACCCTACCGCTACCTGCCCACCGTTGGTGAGGTGGACCTGCACCTGATCGGTGAGGGCCGGCACGAGAAACTGTGGGAGGTGCTGGGCGCCCACGTCCAGCACTACAAGTCCCCAATGGGAGACGTGGACGGCGTGTCCTTCGCGGTCTGGGCCCCCAACGCCCAGGCTGTCCGGCTCAAAGGCGACTTCAACGGCTGGGACGGACGGGAACACTCCCTCCGCTCCCTCGGGTCCTCCGGAGTGTGGGAGATCTTCATCCCCGGCGTTTTGGCAGGGGCGTGCTACAAATTCGAAATCAGGACCAAGTCCGGTTACTGGGTGGAAAAGGCCGACCCCCTGGCCTTCGGTACCGAGGTTCCCCCGCTCACGGCATCAAAGGTGGTGGAACCCTCCTACGCCTTCAAGGATGACGAATGGATGGAGGCCCGCGCCCAGCGGGACCCGCACAACTCGGCCATGAGCGTCTACGAGGTGCACCTTGGCTCGTGGCGGCTTGGACTGGGCTACCGCGAGCTGGCCAAGGAACTGGTGGAGTACGTCAAGTGGTTGGGGTTCACCCACGTGGAGTTCATGCCCGTTGCTGAACACCCCTTCGGCGGGTCCTGGGGCTACCAGGTCACGTCCTACTTCGCGCCTACCTCCCGCTTCGGACACCCGGACGAATTCCGGTACCTGGTTGACACCCTGCACCAGGCAGGCATCGGCGTGCTGCTGGACTGGGTCCCTGCACACTTCCCCAAGGACGCCTGGGCACTTGCCCAGTTCGACGGCGAACCCCTTTACGAGCACGCCGACCCCAACCTGGGTGAGCACCCCGACTGGGGCACGCTGATCTTCGACTTCGGCCGCACCGAAGTGCGCAACTTCCTCGTGGCCAACGCCCTGTACTGGCTGGATGAGTTCCACATCGATGGACTGCGGGTGGATGCCGTCGCCTCGATGCTTTACCTGGACTACTCCCGCGAGGACGGGCAGTGGCAGCCCAACCGGTTCGGCGGCCGGGAAAACCTGGAGGCAATCTCCTTCCTGCAGGAAGTGAACGCCACTGTCTACAAGACCCACCCCGGGGCGGTCATGATCGCCGAGGAATCCACGGCGTTCCCCGGCGTGACAGCCCCCACCAGCAACGGCGGCCTCGGCTTCGGCCTCAAGTGGAACATGGGCTGGATGCACGACTCCCTGAAGTACGCTTCCGAGGATCCCGTTAACCGCAAGTGGCACCACGGCACCGTGACGTTCTCCCTGGTCTATGCTTTCACCGAAAACTTCCTGCTGCCCATCAGCCACGATGAGGTTGTGCATGGCAAGGGCTCGATGCTCCGCAAAATGCCCGGCGACCGCTGGCAGCAGCTCGCCAACCTGCGCGCCTTCCTTGCGTACCAGTGGGCGCACCCCGGCAAGCAGCTCATCTTCATGGGCACGGAGTTCGGCCAGGAAGCGGAATGGTCCGAGCAACACGGGCTGGACTGGTGGCTTGCCGACATTCCGGCACACAAGGGTCTGCAGCTCCTGACGAAGGACCTCAACGAGCTGTACACCTCCACTCCGGCCCTCTACACCCGGGACAACGAGCCCGGCGGGTTCCAGTGGATCAACGGGGGAGACGCCGACCGCAACGTCCTGTCGTTCATCCGTTGGGACACCAACGGCAACCCCCTCGTGTGTGCCATCAACTTTTCGGGAGCTCCCCACGTCAGCTACACCTTGGGAGTGCCGACGGCGGGCGCGTGGACGGAAGTGCTGAACACGGACCACACCACCTACGGCGGATCCGGTGTTCTCAACGACGGGGAGCTCAAGGCCTCGGACGAGGGCCAGGACGGGCAGCCGGCCACCTTGGCCGTCACACTGCCTCCGCTGGGTGCTGCGTACTTCAAGCCCGCAGCAACAAACGTTGGAGCAGCCAAGCCTGGAGCAGCCAGGCCTGGGGGAGCCTCCACAGCCTAGTTCCTTGGCTGGGAGCTTCTGGAAGGCCCGGAATCCGCGTGATTCCGGGCTTTTCCGTGTCCTCCGCCCTGCCGGCCACAGATCGGCTCAGGGTGGAGTTGGCTATCCAGGACGAGTGGTGGTAAAGTTTATATCCGCGCTGCTCCACAGAGTCAGGCGGAAAAACCGACACAAAAGCCTATGGCTGATGATCGTCGCGGACGCCGGTTTGACACGAGTGAGGCCAGCCGGTAGGTTTGAGAGGTTGCTCCGGAGCGATCCTGAACGTTGGTTTGGGTGGTGCCGGGTGTGTCTGTTGTTTGAGAACTCAATAGTGTGCCAAGTTTGTTGATACCGATTTGTTTTATGAATTGGTTGAATTGACTGGATCGTCCGCCCCTGTGGGTGGTCTGGTTTTTACAGCTGGTTTCAAATTTTGCAGTGTGGTGGCCGCGTTTTCCCGTGGTGCCATGTTGTGTCTGTTTTTGTTTTACTTCAACGGAGAGTTTGATCCTGGCTCAGGATGAACGCTGGCGGCGTGCTTAACACATGCAAGTCGAACGATGAAGGGAGCTTGCTCCTGGATTAGTGGCGAACGGGTGAGTAACACGTGAGTAACCTGCCCTTAACTCTGGGATAAGCCTGGGAAACTGGGTCTAATACCGGATATGACTGATCATCGCATGGTGGTTGGTGGAAAGCTTTTTGTGGTTTTGGATGGACTCGCGGCCTATCAGCTTGTTGGTGAGGTAATGGCTTACCAAGGCGACGACGGGTAGCCGGCCTGAGAGGGTGACCGGCCACACTGGGACTGAGACACGGCCCAGACTCCTACGGGAGGCAGCAGTGGGGAATATTGCACAATGGGCGCAAGCCTGATGCAGCGACGCCGCGTGAGGGATGACGGCCTTCGGGGTTGTAAACCTCTTTCAGTAGGGAAGAAGCGAAAGTGACGGTACCTGCAGAAGAAGCGCCGGCTAACTACGTGCCAGCAGCCGCGGTAATACGTAGGGCGCAAGCGTTATCCGGAATTATTGGGCGTAAAGAGCTCGTAGGCGGTTTGTCGCGTCTGCCGTGAAAGTCCGGGGCTCAACTCCGGATCTGCGGTGGGTACGGGCAGACTAGAGTGATGTAGGGGAGACTGGAATTCCTGGTGTAGCGGTGAAATGCGCAGATATCAGGAGGAACACCGATGGCGAAGGCAGGTCTCTGGGCATTAACTGACGCTGAGGAGCGAAAGCATGGGGAGCGAACAGGATTAGATACCCTGGTAGTCCATGCCGTAAACGTTGGGCACTAGGTGTGGGGGACATTCCACGTTTTCCGCGCCGTAGCTAACGCATTAAGTGCCCCGCCTGGGGAGTACGGCCGCAAGGCTAAAACTCAAAGGAATTGACGGGGGCCCGCACAAGCGGCGGAGCATGCGGATTAATTCGATGCAACGCGAAGAACCTTACCAAGGCTTGACATGGACCGGACCGGGCTGGAAACAGTCCTTCCCCTTTGGGGCTGGTTCACAGGTGGTGCATGGTTGTCGTCAGCTCGTGTCGTGAGATGTTGGGTTAAGTCCCGCAACGAGCGCAACCCTCGTTCTATGTTGCCAGCACGTGATGGTGGGGACTCATAGGAGACTGCCGGGGTCAACTCGGAGGAAGGTGGGGACGACGTCAAATCATCATGCCCCTTATGTCTTGGGCTTCACGCATGCTACAATGGCCGGTACAAAGGGTTGCGATACTGTGAGGTGGAGCTAATCCCAAAAAGCCGGTCTCAGTTCGGATTGGGGTCTGCAACTCGACCCCATGAAGTCGGAGTCGCTAGTAATCGCAGATCAGCAACGCTGCGGTGAATACGTTCCCGGGCCTTGTACACACCGCCCGTCAAGTCACGAAAGTTGGTAACACCCGAAGCCGGTGGCCTAACCCCTTGTGGGAGGGAGCTGTCGAAGGTGGGACTGGCGATTGGGACTAAGTCGTAACAAGGTAGCCGTACCGGAAGGTGCGGCTGGATCACCTCCTTTCTAAGGAGCACCTACAAGCGCCGGCCTCGTGTATGCGGGGTGCGGGGGTTTGTCAGGAGTAATGCCCGTTGCGCAGACGATTGTTCTGCGGCGGGTGCTCATGGGTGGAATATCAACAAATAGGTGCCTGGTGGCACGGACCGGCTTGTTAGTACGGACATTCCTTGTGGATGTTTTGGAACGCGCCTGGTGCGGGTTGCGGGGTAGTGTTTGGCACACTGTTGGGTCCTGAGGCAACAGGACCGGGGTTGTTGCGGCTTTGGCTGTGGTGGTTTCCGGGTTTGTTTGTTTCTGGTTTCCTGGCTGCATCGATCATGCGCGTTTGTGTGTGGGGTGTGTGGTTTGGGGTTGTTGTTTGAGAACTACATAGTGGACGCGAGCATCTTTTATAAGAAGCAATTTCCAAGAATATGAACCTGGATCTGGCTGCGCTGTTGATGCCCTTTGGGGTGTTGGGGTGTGGTTGGTTTTCGTGGTTCTCTCGTGAATTAGTTTTTTGATCTTTTGTGGTCAAGTTTTTAAGAGCACACGGTGGATGCCTTGGCATTAGGAGCCGAAGAAGGACGTAGGAATCTGCGATAAGCCTGGGGGAGTCGATAACCGGACTGTGATCCCAGGGTGTCCGAATGGGGAAACCCCGCCGAGCGCGCGAGTGACTCGGTGACCCGCATCTGAACACATAGGGTGCGTGGAGGGAACGCGGGGAAGTGAAACATCTCAGTACCCGCAGGAAGAGAAAACAATAGTGATTCCGTTAGTAGTGGCGAGCGAACGCGGATCAGGCTAAACCGTTCCATGTGTGATAGCCGGCGGGCGTTGCATGGTCGGGGTTGTGGGACTTTCCATACCAGTTCTGCCGGGCTGGTGGGGTGTGATGTGCGCGCATAGGTGAACGGTCTTGAAAGGCCGGCCAGAGAGGGTGTTAGCCCCGTAACCGTAATGCGTTTGTGCCGCCTGTGAGAGTATCCCAAGTAGTACGGGGCCCGAGAAATCCCGTGCGAATCTGTCAGGACCACCTGATAAGCCTAAATACTCCCTAATGACCGATAGCGGACCAGTACCGTGAGGGAAAGGTGAAAAGTACCCCGGGAGGGGAGTGAAACAGTACCTGAAACCGTGTGCTTACAATCCGTCGGAGCAGCCTTGTAGTTGTGACGGCGTGCCTTTTGAAGAATGAGCCTGCGAGTTAGTGTTACGTCGCGAGGTTAACCCGTGTGGGGCAGCCGTAGCGAAAGCGAGTCTGAATAGGGCGTTGCAGTGGCGTGATCTAGACCCGAAGCGAAGTGATCTACCCATGGCCAGGTTGAAGCGACGGTAAGACGTCGTGGAGGACCGAACCCACTTCAGTTGAAAATGGAGGGGATGAGCTGTGGGTAGGGGTGAAAGGCCAATCAAACTTCGTGATAGCTGGTTCTCCCCGAAATGCATTTAGGTGCAGCGTTGCGTGTTTCTTGCTGGAGGTAGAGCTACTGGATGGCTAATGGGCCCTACAAGGTTACTGACGTCAGCCAAACTCCGAATGCCGGTAAGTGAGAGCGCAGCAGTGAGACTGTGGGGGATAAGCTTCATAGTCGAGAGGGAAACAGCCCAGACCACCAACTAAGGCCCCTAAGCGTGTGCTAAGTGGGAAAGGATGTGGAGTTGCTCAGACAACCAGGAGGTTGGCTTAGAAGCAGCCATCCTTAAAAGAGTGCGTAATAGCTCACTGGTCAAGTGATTCCGCGCCGACAATGTAGCGGGGCTCAAGTACACCGCCGAAGTTGTGGCATTCAAATATTAGCTAAGCCCTTGTGGTTCAGGCGTTTGGATGGGTAGGGGAGCGTCGTGTGGGCGGTGAAGTCGCGGTGTAAACCAGCGGTGGAGCCTACACGAGTGAGAATGCAGGCATGAGTAGCGAAAGACGGGTGAGAAACCCGTCCGCCGAATGATCAAGGGTTCCAGGGTCAAGCTAATCTGCCCTGGGTAAGTCGGGACCTAAGGCGAGGCCGACAGGCGTAGTCGATGGACAACGGGTTGATATTCCCGTACCGGCGAAAAACCGTCCATGCTGAACAGGGGATACTAACTGCCCGATACCTGCCTGACCGCCCTTGTGGTGGAAGGGTTTTGGTGGAGCGCAGGACCTGATCCTGGGAGGCAAGCGTATTAACAGGTGTGACGCAGGAAGGTAGCCAAGCCGGGCGATGGTTGTCCCGGTCTAAGGATGTAGGGCGAACGGTAGGCAAATCCGCTGTTCATGATGCCTGAGATCTGATGGGACCCCCGTTTGGGGGGATTTGGTGATCCTATGCTGCCGAGAAAAGCATCGACGCGAGGTTTTAGCCGCCCGTACCCCAAACCGACACAGGTGATCAGGTAGAGAATACTAAGGCGATCGAGAGAATTATGGTTAAGGAACTCGGCAAAATGCCCCCGTAACTTCGGGAGAAGGGGGGCCCCAACCTTGAACACCACTTGCTGGTGGGAGGGGATCGGGGCCGCAGAGACCAGGGGGAAGCGACTGTTTACTAAAAACACAGGTCCGTGCGAAGTCGCAAGACGATGTATACGGACTGACTCCTGCCCGGTGCTGGAAGGTTAAGAGGACCGGTTAGCCTCACGGCGAAGCTGAGAATTTAAGCCCCAGTAAACGGCGGTGGTAACTATAACCATCCTAAGGTAGCGAAATTCCTTGTCGGGTAAGTTCCGACCTGCACGAATGGAGTAACGACTTCCCCGCTGTCTCAACCATAAACTCGGCGAAATTGCAGTACGAGTAAAGATGCTCGTTACGCGCAGCAGGACGGAAAGACCCCGAGACCTTTACTATAGTTTGGTATTGGTGTTCGGAGTGGCTTGTGTAGGATAGGTGGGAGACGTTGAAGCCCGGACGCCAGTTCGGGTGGAGTCATCGTTGAAATACCACTCTGGTCACTTTGGACATCTAACTTCGGCCCGTAATCCGGGTCAGGGACAGTGCCTGATGGGTAGTTTAACTGGGGCGGTTGCCTCCTAAAAAGTAACGGAGGCGCCCAAAGGTTCCCTCAGCCTGGTTGGCAATCAGGTGTCGAGTGTAAGTGCACAAGGGAGCTTGACTGTGAGAGAGACATCTCGAGCAGGGACGAAAGTCGGGACTAGTGATCCGGCGGTACATTGTGGAATGGCCGTCGCTCAACGGATAAAAGGTACCTCGGGGATAACAGGCTGATCTTGCCCAAGAGTCCATATCGACGGCATGGTTTGGCACCTCGATGTCGGCTCGTCGCATCCTGGGGCTGGAGTAGGTCCCAAGGGTTGGGCTGTTCGCCCATTAAAGCGGTACGCGAGCTGGGTTTAGAACGTCGTGAGACAGTTCGGTCCCTATCCGCTGCGCGCGCAGGAAATTTGAGAAGGGCTGTCCTTAGTACGAGAGGACCGGGACGGACGAACCTCTGGTGTGTCAGTTGTACTGCCAAGTGCACCGCTGATTAGCTACGTTCGGATGGGATAACCGCTGAAAGCATCTAAGCGGGAAGCTCGCTTCAAGATGAGATTTCCATACACCTCGTGTGTGAGAGGCCCCCAGCCAGACCACTGGGTTGATAGGCCGGATGTGGAAGCGAGGACTAACGACTCGTGAAGCTGACCGGTACTAATAGGCCGATAACTTACACCACACACCACCCCCCCGCAAACGATCCTTCAAAAGCGTTTGCACCACGGGGTCGGTAAAAAGATAAACAAGACTGCTTGCGTCCACTATGTGGTTCCCAAACAACAAACCAAACCACGGTTCGTTGCCACGGGAACACAACTGAATAACAACACCACAATTGTTGTAACCAAAAACTTCCCACACCACCCCACAGGGGGCCGGTGACGGGTCAAAGGGTTACGGCGGTCATAGCGTGGGGGAAACGCCCGGTCCCATTCCGAACCCGGAAGCTAAGACCCACAGCGCCGATGGTACTGCACCCGGGAGGGTGTGGGAGAGTAGGTCACCGCCGGACATAAATTACGTAGGGCCCTGACAAGCAATGTCAGGGCCCTACGACTTTAACCACCACAACCTGCACCCGAGCAGCCCGGGAAACAACCACAACCGACAAAGCAACAACGGGACGCGGGTAGAGTTGATCACCATGAACAGCCTCTTCAGCCATAGCCAGGAACCGTTGGGAAACAGCGGATCGGCCTTTGAGCCATTGGAGCCCGTGGTCGAGACGGTAGTTGTTTCCGGCAGCGTAGCCCATGCCTTCGCCGGCTTCACCGACCACACTCACCTGTGGTGGCCCCTGGAGTCCCATGGGGTCTATGGGGCTGGGTCCTATGTGGAGTTCGAGGAGAACCTCATCCTTGAGACGGCGGATGACGGGCGCACCACCATATGGGGCACCCTTGATGACTGGCAGCCACCGCTCTCCTTCCACGCCACCTGGCACCCCGGTTCTACAGCACTCTGGTCCACCGAACTGCTCGTTGTCTTTCGAGCGGTGGAAGACGGAACTGAGGTCAGGATCTTCCACGAAGGCTGGGAAGGCGCCGAAGAGCCTGGTGCGGTCCGCGCCAAGTACCTCGAGGCGTGGCCAGTGATCCTGGCCAGATATGCCCGTTTCATGGGAGTTCCAGCCGGGGCCGACGGGGATGCCTGAGGCGATACTCCCCGTCAGCCGCAACCCCTAAATGGCCAAAAACCAAAGGCTCCAGGTCCGCGACCGGGAGCTGCACATGGACAGCCGCCTGGAATCGCTGACCTGCGGGCCCGACGCATGGAGAGCAGGCTCTTCACGGTTCGGGGTTGGCCAGGGACCTACAGCTCCCTGGTAGCCCCTGCCGGCGGCACGGCGGTGCTGTTACGGACCACAAACTCGGCCGGGTATTCCTGGTCAGCAGCAACGCGGGGCGCCGACCCGCCGTCGGACTCTTTCCGGGCATCATCCAGCAGCTCCAGGGCAGTCCTCGCAGCGAGGCGCCCCTGCCCCCGCGGATCCTGGCTGACGGTGGTGAGCCCGAACGTCTCGCCAAGCTCGTGCCCGTCCATGCCCACCACGGAAAGGTCCTGTGGGACCTGCAGCCCGAAGTCGCGTGCGGCCAGGATTGTGCCCATGGCCATTTCGTCAGAGGCCGCGAAGACAGCGGTGGGTCGCTCAGTTGCCGTACCAAGCAGGCGGCGGGCGGAGGCGTAGGCTCCCTGGATAGTGAAATCTGCTGCGACTTGCCATTCCGGATGCACCGATAATCCTGCAGCCTCCATGGCCGACTCATAGCCGGCCTGGCGGATGCCCGGCAGCTTGAAGTCGCGGTTCAGCTCCGCATCGCCGGTCATGTGGGCGATGCGCGTGTGCCCGAGCCGGATCAGATGGTCGGTGGCCAGCCGGGCCAGGCGCTCGTCGTCGATCCTGATTGTGGAAGCGCCCGGCAGGGTTCCACCGATGCCGACAATGGGACGGTGGACAGCAAGCAACTGCTGAATTTCGTCTTCACTGAGCACCAGGGCAACCGCAATCACGGCGTCCAGGCGCTTCCGCAGCAAAAAATCGCTCAGCACGCTGCTGCGCCGTTCCGGCTGGTCGCCCACGTTGTACAGCGTCAGGTCGTAGCCGGCGTCCAGCAGGGCCTCGGAGACCCCCTCCAGCACCGTCGAGAAGTACCACCGGTGCACATACGGCACCACCAGCCCGATGTTGTGGTTGCGGCCTGAGGCAAGGCTGGAGGCATGGTAGGAGGGGACGAAGCCGAGCTCCTGCGCCGCCGTGCGGGCCAGCTCGCGGCTCCGCGGGGAAACGTTCGCCTTGCCGCTGAGCGCCCGCGACACAGTGGCCACTGACAAGCCGGCCCTGCTTGCTACCTCTTTGATGCCCGCCGTGCTCACTCTGCTGCGGAATCCGTTCCAAGCCGGAGCCAGGCCGTCTCGCCCGAAGCGAGGAACTGGCCGGCGCCGGACAGGTCACTGCGAAGGAGGATGTGCCCGGCAGGCATCTCCAGAGGCTCGTGGTTGAGGTTCATAAGCACCAGCGTAGTGCCGTTGACGTAGCCCAAGGAGAAAGCAGTGCACCAGTCCTCAGCCCAGGACAGCGATCCCCGGCCAAGGTTCAACTCGCGCCTAAGACGGAGAATGTCCCGGTACAGCGAAAGGTGCGACGACGGGGAGGCCGCCTGGAGGTCCCGCGCCAAGGCGGCGAAGGATGGTGGAAAGGGCAGCCAGGGATCGTTTCCGGAGCCAAAGCCAAGGTGGGGATCGGCGGCCCGCCACGGCAGCGGTACGCGGCAGCCATCACGCCCAAGGCGTTCCCCGCCCGTCCGGGCGAAGGTGGGGTCCTGGCGTTGGTGCTCCGGGATGTCGACACCGTCCGGCAGTCCGAGCTCTTCACCCTGGTACAGGTAGGCTGCCCCTGGAAGACCCAGCATGAACAGGGAAGCGGCCGCTGCACGCCGGCGGCCGAGTGCGGTATCCGGCTGGGGATCCGCAGGCCCGATTCCGTCCCCGCCACGGGGACCCTGCCCGTTGTAACCGAAGCGGCTGGCGTGCCGGACGACGTCGTGATTCGACAGCACCCAGGTGCTGGGTGCGCCGACGGCGTCCAGTGCCACCAATGAGTCCGTAATGACCGCGCGCAGCCGGTGGACATCGAGTCCGGCGTGAAGGTAGGGGAAGTTAAAGGCCTGGTGCATTTGGTCCGGCCGGACCCAGTTTGCCAGCCGCGGCAGTGGGTCGACGTTGGCCTCCGCACAGAGGATGCGGTCCGGGCCGTACTGGTCAAGGATCTGCCGCCAGTTGCGGTAAATGTCGTGCAGGGCGGGCTGCCCGAACATGGGCGCTTCATGGCCCGGGAACCCGTCGCTGCTGCCGCCGTCTGCGCGCCCGCCCCAGGCAGGCAGGCCCGGAGCTTTGACCAGGGCATGGGCCACGTCCACGCGGAAACCGGACACCCCGCGGTCCAACCAGAACCGGAGCACGCGTTCGAACTCGGCGTGGACGGCAGGGTTGTCCCAGTTGAAGTCCGGCTGTGACGAATCGAAGAGGTGGAGGTACCACTGGTCCGGTTGGCCGTCCGGACCGGCAACCCTGGTCCAGGCGGGTCCGCCAAAGTGGGACTGCCAGTTATTGGGCGCCCCGTGGCCTTCGGGGCCGGTGCCGTCGCGGAAAATGAACATCTCGCGCTCGGGGCTTCCGGCAGGTGCCGCAAGGGCGGCCTGGAAAGCGGCGTGCTGGTCCGAGCAGTGGTTGGGGACCAGGTCCACGATGACCCGCAGGCCCAGCCGGTGGGACTCGGCCATCATGACGTCGAAATCGCCGAGCGTTCCGAAAATCGGGTCTACGTCGCAGTAGTCGCTGACGTCGTAGCCGGCATCCCGTTGCGGCGAACGGTAGAAAGGCGAGAGCCACACAGCGTCCACGCCGAGGTCCGCCAGCTGCGGCAGTTCCTCCGTGATGCCCGCAAGGTCACCAATGCCGTCACCGTTAAGGTCCCGGAAAGAGCGCGGGTACACCTGGTAGATCACGGCGGAGCGCCACCAGCCCGGAATACTGTCGGCAGCATGGATGAGCGTCAGGGGCCCGGCTTCCAATGAAGTGTCGGTGGTCACAGTTTCGACAGACATGAGTGACAGCATAGACCCGGGGATTGCGAAAAATGAAAACGCTTCCATGAGTATTTCTTATGCCATACGTCACTGTTAGGTGTTGATGCTGGTCAGCCGTGGAAGCGCTTGCAGTCAGGGCTTGAAAGTTAAGGCAGGCCGCTCCCGGCTGCGCCCCTAAACTGGGTGGACATGTCCGACGGCGCGTGGAGGCTTAGGTGGGAAGTGTGGTTGACGGGCTCGAAGGCATCCTGGCCGCTGGGCAGGTGGACGTGACAGAGACTGCACTCCACCGGTACGCCGTGGACCAGGCGCCCATCATCGACTTCCAGTTGCCCTTGGCTGTGGTCTTCCCGGAGTCAGTAGCCGATGTACAGGCGGTGGTGCAGGCGTGCGCCGCTGCCGGTGTGGCGGTGGTGGCGCGCGGCGCGGGAACCGGAGTGTCCGGCGGTGCCCATGCAACAGAGAATTGCGTCATCATGTCCCTGGAACGGATGGACCGCATCCTCGCGCTTAGTCCGGACGATGAGACAGCCGTGGTGGAGCCGGGAGTAGTCAACGCCGTGCTCAATGAGGCAGCGGCCGTGCACGGCCTCATGTACGCGCCGGATCCTGCAAGCTTCCGGACGTCGACCATCGGCGGCAACGTGGCCACCAACGCCGGCGGGCTGCGCTGCGCCAAGTACGGCGTGACCAGGGACTCTGTGCTTGCCCTCGACGTGGTGCTGGCGGACGGTTCGCTTCTCCACACCGGTCACCAAACCTTCAAGGGAGTGGCCGGCTATGACCTCACCGGGCTGTTCGTGGGGTCTGAGGGAACGCTGGGCATCGTAGTGGGTGTCACCGTACGCCTGAAATACCTGCCGAAGGACGTGCATACCGTGGCGGCCTTCTACCCTGACTTCCGTTCGGCGGCAGCGGGCGTTCTGGCAGTAGGGAAGGCCCGCGTCCAGCCCGCCATCATGGAACTGCTCGACGGCGGCACCCTGGCCCAGCTTGATGATATCCACGGTTCCGACCTGACCGCCCGGGGCCGGTCCCTGCTCCTGGTGCAAACGGACGGGTTCGGCGCCGCCGCCGAGGCCGAGGTCGTGCGCGAAGTGCTGCGGGCAGGCGGGGCAGTCGTCACCACTGAAGCCAGTGCCGAAGCCGAACGCCTCGTGGAGCTCCGGCGGCACAGCAGGGGCGTGGAGGTGGACGACGAATACCGGGTGGGCGAGGACGTCGCCGTTCCGCGCTCACGCCTGGTGGACTATGTTGCCGCACTGGAAGCCATGGCAGCGCGCGAGGAAGTGCACCTTAAGGTGGTGGCGCATGCCGGGGACGGCAATTTGCACCCCACGTTCTGGATCGACCGGTATGCCAGCGGTGTTGATGCTGCAGCAATGGCAAGGCTTCAGCAGGTCCTGGATGAATCCATCACCGCAGCCCTGGCCATGGGCGGCACCATTACGGGGGAGCACGGTGTGGGCCAGTACAAGCTGCGGTGGCTGGGCCAGGAGCAGCCGGAACCGCTGCGGGAGCTGCAGCGCAGAATCAAGGAACTGTTCGACCCTGCCGGCATCCTGAACCCCGGGAAAGCGATCTAGCGCTAGTCGTCCGCGTCAGGGTATTCGTCGATGGACTCTTCCGCTCCGTAGCGGGACTCCTCGGTTTCCACCTCAAGGATCTTCAGCAGACCGGTGTCAGGATTGAGCATGATGGCGGCTTCGTCCCTGCGGTGCCGCAGGATGGAGTCGATGTAGGACTGCACGGCCTCGGCCAGCGGGATGTGGCGTTCCTGCTTTTCGGACATGTACCAACGGTGCTCCAGGACCTCGTGCACCACTTCGGCCGGTTCGAGCTTGCCGGACAGGTCGCGGGGGATGGAACGGACAATGGGTTCAAAGACCTGGCTGACCCAGAGGTGCGCGCTGTATTCCTCGTCCATGTCCGGGTTGTTGTCCGCGCGGAAGGAATCCATGTCGTTGAGGAGGCGGCGGGCCTGGTTCTCCTGCGCGTCAATACCCGTCAGCCGCAGCAGGCGGCGCATGTGGTGCCCGGCGTCCACAACCTTGGGCTGCAGCTGGATGGTGGAGCCGTTCTGCGTGGTTTTGATGGCGTATTCCTCGACGTCGAAGCCGAGTTCATTGAGCCGTCGGATGCGTGCCCCTACGCGCCAGCGCTCGCCGAGTTCGAAGGATTCCTTTTCCGTCAGTTCCGCCCAGAGGCGGCGGTAGCTGTCCATGATGAGCTCACTGGTGGCCACGGGGTCCACCTTTTCCTCGATCAGCCCGCCATCCAGCAGGTCCATCAGTTCGCCGGCGATGTTTACCCGGGCGATTTCCAGGTCGTATTCGCGCTGTCCGGTGGAGAGGTCCGGGTACAGCTCGCCGGTCTCGGCATCCACGAGGTAGGCGGCGAAAGCGCCGGCGTCACGGCGGAACAGGGTATTGGACAGGGACACGTCGCCCCAGTAGAAGCCGATCAGGTGCAGCCGCACCATGAGCAGCGCCTGGGCGTCGATGAGGCGCGTAAGGGTGTCCTTGCGGAGCATCTGCGAGAACAGGGCACGGTACGGCATGGAGAACTTGAGGTGCCGGGTGACCAGTACGGGGTTCAGCGGGCGCCCGTCAAGGGTGGTACGGCCGGTGATGACCGCCACCGGTTCCACGCAGGGGACGTCCAGCCGGGCGAGCTTGCGGAGCATGTGGTACTCGTGCCGGGCGACGTGCTCGGAGGTTTCCTTGATGGCGATGACTGATCCGCCGAGGTGGGCAAAACGCACGATGTGGCGGGAGATGCCGCGGGGGAGGGCCGCGAGGTTTTCGGCGGGCCAGTCCTCCAACGCAATGTGCCAAGGGAGGTCCAGGAGTTCGGGATCAGCGGCTGCCGCGGTGATGTTCAGGGAACTGGAGACCGAGGCGACTTTGCCGTCATCGGCACTGGCAGCCACGAACCGCGGCAGCTTTCCGATCTGCGCGTAGTCGGTGGGTTCATCGTGCCACTGGGCGCTGTATTCCTCGGTCATAACTCAATTCTTCCGTACTTGGAGGCGGCCAGCTAATCTTCCGCCAGCCTGGTTAAAAGCCGACGGCGGCCCATCCGGAAAGGAGGGCCGCCGTCAGTTATTTAGGTGGATTAGTCGCCCAGGCGCAGGCCGGTCTTGGTGTCGAACAGGTGCACGTGGCCCGACTGCGGACGGACGTAGATGGTTTCGCCCTTCATCGGGGGGCGGCGGCCGTCGACGCGTGCCACGATGTCGTGGTCCTTGCCGTCCAGCGTGGTGTGGCCGTAGACGTAGGCGTCAGCACCGAGTTCTTCAACGACGTCCACCTCTACCTGGAGGCCTTCACCGTGCGCGGCCTGCTCCAGGTCCTCGGGGCGTGATCCCAAAGTGACGGTGCTGCCGTGGGCCTCTTCGAGGACGTTGCGCGGTACGGGGTAGACGGTACCGCCGAACTGGACGCCGCCGTCGACGACGGGGAGCTCGAGCAAGTTCATGGCGGGGGAACCGATGAAGCCGGCCACGAAAACGTTCTTCGGCTTGTCGTAAAGGTTGCGGGGGGTGTCCACCTGCATCAGCAGGCCGTCCTTCAGCACAGCCACGCGGTCACCCATCGTCATTGCCTCGACCTGGTCGTGGGTCACGTATACCGTGGTGACGCCCAGGCGGCGGGTGAGGGATGCGATCTGGGTACGGGTCTGGACACGGAGCTTGGCGTCCAGGTTGGACAGCGGCTCGTCCATCAGGAAGACCTGCGGGTTACGCACGATGGCGCGGCCCATGGCAACACGCTGGCGCTGGCCGCCGGAGAGGGCCTTCGGCTTGCGGTCCAGGTAGGCCTCGAGGTCGAGGAGCTTGGCGGCTTCGCGGACGCGCTCGGCCCGCTCTTCCTTGGAGACGCCGGCGATCTTCAGGGCGAAGCCCATGTTGTCGGCCACAGTCATGTGCGGGTACAGCGCGTAGTTCTGGAAAACCATCGCGATGTCGCGGTCCTTCGGGGGAACATCGGTGACATCGCGGTCGCCGATCAGGATGCGGCCTGCGTTGACGTCCTCAAGTCCTGCGAGCATGCGCAGGGAGGTGGACTTGCCGCAGCCGGAGGGTCCAACGAGGACCAGGAATTCGCCATCGGCGATGTCGATGTTGAGCTTATCGACGGCGGGCTTTTCTGTGCCCGGGTACAGACGCGTAGCGTTATCAAAAGTAACTGTAGCCACAGTTATCAATCCCTTCACCGGCAGGTACGTGCCGGACGATCCGTTGTGAATGGTTCATGTTTGTTCAGTTTTGTGTTGCTTGTTGCGTTCCGGCTCGGCCGGAGCGCACTCAGTGACGCCGCACGGTGTCTGTGCGCCACATCACAACCAAGAGTATGTCAGAATCTTCACTTATTGTCGTAAATGTTACGGACGTCACAGGTGGGCTTGCCCACTTTTAGCCGGAGGCGGCCTGCGGATCCTCTTCTGCCACGGCGATGCTCCGGGCCTGCAGGAGCGCCTCCAGCAGCTCTGCCACATGGACCGGAGCTTCCACGCGATACTGCGCCTGGGTGAAGTCCAGCCCCACCTTCACGCCCACGTCTCCGGGGTTGAGCCGGGCCAGGGCATCCTCGTCGGTGGTGTCATCGCCGGCAAACAGCACGGCGGTGGCTCCCGTGATCTGCCGCAGGAACGTCACGCCCTCGCCCTTTGAAGCGTTGACGATCGACGTTTCAAGAACCCGTTTTCCGTCTTTCAGGAAGACTCCCTTGCGGTCCTGCAGCAGTGAGCGTGCAGCCGCCACCGCGTCCTGGGCCACGTCGTCGGCGGCGAGCCGGGTATGCAGCACCACGCCAGCCGGCTTGTCCTCCAGCATGGTGCCAGGGGCTTCCTCAACGATTTCCGCCAGGATGGCCCGGACCTCGGCCAGCAGAGCCTGCTGCCCGTCATCCAGGGTCAGCCCGGTGGATCCCGGTCCCAGCCACGCTTCTGCCCCGTGGCTGCCGATGAGCAGCGAGTCCACCGGTGGCGACGCCACGGCACGCAGGCTGGCGAGGGCGCGTCCCGAGATGAGCGCCGTCGTCGTCCGCGGAAGCACGGCAAGTCCTGCGAAGGCTGCGGCCGCACGCGGGAGTGGGCGTGCGTCATCGGCATGTCCGACGATGGGCGCCATGGTTCCGTCGAAGTCCATGGCCACCAGAAGGTGCTCGGTGCGGGCGATGCGCCGGATGGCTTCGCGGAGTTCCGGCGACAGTGCCAGCGGATTCTTGGGACGGCCGTCAGGAGTCATCCCGGACCACCTTTTCGTTCAGGGCATGCAGGAAATCGGCGGACCAGTGGTCAACGTCGTGTTCGAGGATCTGCTTGCGCATGGCCCGCATTCGCCGGGCGGCATCCCGGGGTGACATGTCCACCGCACGCATGATGGCACCTTTAAGCCCATCGATGTCGTGCGGGTTCATGAGCAGGGCCTGCTTGAGCTGGTCAGCGGCGCCGGCGAATTCGCTCAGGACCAGGGCGCCGTCGTTGTTGGTCCGGGCGGTCACGTATTCCTTGGCCACCAGGTTCATGCCGTCCCGCAGCGCCGTGACCAGCATGACGTCTGCGGCCAGGTAAAGGGCCACCATCTCCTCCACCGGATAGCTGTGGTGCAGGTAGCGGACGGCAGTGTTTTCGATGGTGTCGTAGGTGCCGTTGATGTGGCCCACGGTGCCTTCCACCTCCTCCCGCAGGAGCCGGTACTGTTCGACGCGCTCGCGGCTGGGGGAGGCCACCTGGATCAGGGTGGCGTTGCCCACGGAGAGTTTGCCGTCGGCCAGGAGTTCTTCGAACGCCTTCAACCGGTGCCGGATGCCCTTGGTGTAGTCCAGGCGGTCCACGCCCAGCAGGATGGTCTTGGGATTGCCCAGGTCCTGGCGGATCTGCCGGGCACGCTCGATGATCTCCGGCTTGGCGGCAAGCTCGCTGATCTGCTGGACGTCGATGGAGATCGGAAAGGCCTGCGCCCGGGCGATGTGGGTAATGTCGCCGTTCTGGCCTTTCACGTGCACTTGCTGCTGCTTGACGCTGGCTCCCAGGAACCGCCGCGCCGAGCGCATGAAGTTTCCGGCATCGCTGGTCCGCTGGAAGCCCACCAGGTCGGCGCCGAGCAGGCCGTCAATGATGGCCTGCCGCCACGGCAGCTGCGCAAAGATTTCCGGCGGCGGGAACGGGATGTGGTTGAAGAACCCGATCCGGAGGTCCGGCCGCGCTTCGCGCACCAGCCGCGGCACGAGCTGCAGCTGGTAGTCCTGGATCCACACAGTCGCTTTATGGTCCGCGTAGCGTACGACGGCGTCGGCGAACCTTTGGTTGACCTTGCGGTAGGCGTCCCACCAGGTGCGGTGGAACTCCGGCGGCGCGATGACGTCGTGGTACAGCGGCCACAACGTGGCGTTGGAGAAGCCCTCGTAATAAAGCTCCACGTCATCCGTGCTGAGCTGTACAGGCACCAGGTCCATGCCCCCGTGGCTGAACGGTTCCACCGTCTCGTCCGGCGCCCCGTGCCAGCCCACCCAGGCGCCGTCGGTCTTGGTCATCATGGGCGCGAGTGCCGTCACCAGCCCGCCGGGGGATCGGCGCCAGCCGGAGCCGTCATCCCCGCTCTCGCCCGGAGCGCAACGGTCAACGGGCAGTCTGTTGGAGACCACCATGAAGTCGTACTTGGTCTCTCCGCCGTTGCTTGAACCGGCGGCGCCGTGCGCAGCTGTGGCGGCGGGTTTTTCCTGGACAGGTGATTGCATTGCGGCCCCCTGGGGTTGCTTGTGCGTCTCAGCCCACCCTAACGGGACGGAATCATCCGTGCTATTCGTCCGTTAGTCAACCGGAGGAATACTTGAAAGCGCAAGCTCTCAGCTTTCTCCCCTAAAATGAGGTAGCTGCCACTGAGTGGTCCCCCCACGTCGATCGACCCAAGGAACACATGAGCCCCGCAAACGAAGTACGTAAGTCGAAAGCTGAGCGAACTGCGGAGGCGCGCGAAAAGGCGCGCCTGATCCGCGAAGCCCAGCTGAAAAAAGACAAGCGCAATAAGCTCCTGATCGGCTGGGGCATCGTGGCGGCCGTGGTGGCTATCCTGGCGGTCGTGGCCCTGGTGGTCACCACCAGCATCCGGCAGAACACCCCCATTGCTGACCAGGGACCCGTGCCCGCCAACGCCAACATCAACGGTGGCGTTACCCTGCTGGCGAACAACGAAGTCAAGAAAACGGACGCCGCCACCGTGGACATGGCCAACCTGCCGCCCAAGCCGGAGACGCTGCCCAGCCCCGTCGTTGCCCCCGGTGCCGAGGCCGAAGAGGGCCAGCCCGTGAAGATCGTGGCGTACATCGACTTCATCTGCCCGGTCTGCAAGCGCTTCGAGGACACCTATAACGAGGCCCTGACAGGCCTTCGCAACGAAGGCAGGATTTCCCTCGAGTACCGCCCGCTGGGCTTCCTTGACCGGTTGTCCACCACCAACTACTCCTCACGGGCAGCTAACGCGGCCGCATGCGTAGCGGACCAGGCTCCGGAGAAGTACGCCGAATACGTTGGAGTCCTGTTCGCCAACCAGCCTGCAGAAGGCGGGGCAGGCCTGTCCGATGACAAGCTGAAATCCCTGGCCAGCGACATCGGTGCGGACATCAACAGCTGCGTCGACGACAAGACCTTCCGTCCCTACGTCAAGTACTCCACCGAACTGGCGTCCAACACCGGCATCACCGGCACGCCTACCGTATTCATCGACGGCAAGCAGTGGGACGGCAGCACGGACCTGAACGCCGATATCCAGGCCGCCATCGACGCAAAGGCCTAAAGCGCGCAGGACTCCCTGCTGGGGGCCCGTCCCGGATGTGTTCCGGGGCGGGCCCTTTTCTGTGGAACGGTTGCGTGGCCGGTTTCCTGTGTGCGGGCGTCTGCGGGACGTTTTTACCAGCGGCGGGAGTTGGGCTACCCTTATCTAGCGCCGTTCAGGCGCCTGCCCGCAGGGGCATGCCTCCTTAGCTCAGTTGGCCAGAGCACCGCTCTTGTAAAGCGGGGGTCGTCGGTTCGAATCCGACAGGGGGCTCCAAGAAGAACCGCGCCGTCCCGAAGCGCCGGGATACGGCGGACGCAAGCCCGGCCCCCGGCGTTAAGCTGGTGTCATCCGAATAATCAGTTTGCTGATAAAAGGAGGATGGTTGCCATGCCGAAGACCGGCAGGAATGATCACGCCCGCAAGGACGAGCTTCCTTCGACGCTGCAGCGCTCTGAGCAGAAAGCCCAGGACACCTTCGCGAAAACCTACGATTCCGCCCTTGAGTCCTACGACAATGACGAAAGCCGGGCCGCCAGGGCGGCATATGCATCCCTGAAGCACAGCTACGAAAAGGTGGGCGACCACTGGGAACCGAAGGAAGAGCGGGGCCCCTCGGACAAACGCGCGGAGGAAGGCATCCAGTCCTCCGAACCCACCGCAGGGGGCGTGAACGCGAACGCCTCCAAGGAGCACCTCTACAAGCTTGCCAAGGAACTGGACGTCAAGGGCCGCTCGAAGATGGACAAGGGCGAACTGGTCAAGGCGCTGCAGAAGGCCAACGACGCAGCCACCCGCAAGGCAAGGAAATAGCCGTCCCGCCGGCCATTCCCCTGTAGGAAGGGAACACATCCCTCCTGGTCCGCCGGCGCTCTTGCCCTAACGCCTCCCAGGGTGTCGAATCAGAGGACACGCTAGGACGGGTTGCACGGCAAGGACGCCAGGAGGTTCCCATGTCAGTGAAAGGCACAAAGGACACAGCGAGGACATCCGGCGGCCGGAACGGACCTGAAGCACGCCGCGGCGATGGTTCTGCCGGGATCGCGGCAGAGGATCCGGCAGGGATACGCAACATAGCGCTTGTGGGGCATTCGGGCGCAGGAAAAACGCTGCTGATCGAAGCCCTGCTGTCCGCCAATGGCATGATCACCCGCAAGGGATCCATCGCGGACGGGACAACCGTCAGCGATTCCGATCCTGCCGCAGTCCACCAGCAGCGGTCCGTAACGCTCTCGCTGGTGCCGCTGCTCATCGACGACATTAAAGTCAATCTCCTGGACACCCCCGGCTACCCCGACTTCATCGGTGAAATGCGTGCGGGGCTGCGGGCAGCGGACGCCGCCCTTTTTGTTGTCTCGGCCGTCGATGGGATCGACGCCACCACCACGGCACTGTGGGGCGAGTGCGGGCACGCGGGGCTGCCACGCGCCGTCGTGATCACGCGGATGGACCATCCGCGCGCAAATTACGACGTCGTCCTCGCCGAGTGCCGGAAAGCGTTCGGCGACAGCGTCCTGCCGCTCTACCTCCCGGTCCGCTCGGGCGGGGATGTCAGCGCCCTCCTCGGGCTGCTGTCCCGGACTGTCTCCGACTATGCCTCCGGGGAAATGCCCGCCACGCGCGTGGCAGACGCCGGGGAGCTGGCGGCCGCCGAGGCTGCCCGGGGTGAGCTGATCGAGGGGATCATCGCGGAGAGCGAGGACGAAACCCTGATGGACCGGTATCTGGAAGGCGAGGACATTGATACCGGCGTCCTCATTGACGATCTGGAAACCGCCGTTGCGCGTGGTTCCTTCTTCCCGGTCCTTGCGACGTCCGCAGTGACCGGACTTGGCACGGCTGAGTTGCTGGAAGTACTGGTCCGGGCCTTCCCCCCACCAACCGAGCGGAGCCTGCCCGGCGTGACCGACCTGGCCGGCCAGCCCGGGGGGTCATTGGCCTGTGACCCCTCGGGACCATTGGCAGCCGAAGTTGTCCGGACCTCCATCGACCCGTTCCTGGGCCGGATCTGCCTGGTCCGGGTGTTCTCCGGAACCCTCCGCGAGGACTCAGCAGTGCACGTTGGCGGCCACGGGTTGGCGGACCGCGGCCACCAGGACCACGACACGGACGAACGCGTTACCCACCTCTACTCTCCGCTCGGTGCCAGCCTGCGGCCAGTGCCCTTTTGCCTGGCAGGGGACATGTGTACCGTGGCCAAACTCGGCAGTGCTGAAACGGGAGATACCATTTCGGCGCGGGACAAGCCGCTGATGCTCGCCACCTGGGAGATGCCTGAACCGCTGCTGCCGGTAGCGGTGGAACCTGACTCCCGCAGCGATGAGGACGCCCTCGCGCGGAGCCTTGGAAAAATTGCAGCCGGTGATCCCACGCTCCGGGTGGAGAGGAACGCCGAAACACATCAGCTGGTCCTGTGGTGCATGGGCGAGGCACACGCTGAAGTGGTGCTGGACAGGCTTCGGGAGCAGGGCGTGAAACTGCATACCGTAGGCGTGGTGACGCCGCTGCGGGAAACCTTTGCTGCCCCGTCGGCGGGACACGGACGCCATGTAAAGCAGTCCGGCGGCCATGGACAATACGCAGTCTGCGATATCGAAGTGGAGCCGCTGGACCGCGGTGGGGGATTCGAATTCGTGGACAAGACGGTGGGTGGCGTCATTCCCGGGACTTTCATTCCATCGGTCGAAAAGGGCGTCCGGGCGCAGATGGAGAAGGGGGTCTCCGCAGGGTTTCCGGTGGTGGACGTCCGCGTAACCCTGACGGGCGGCAAAGCCCACAGCGTTGACTCTTCGGACGCCGCGTTCCAGGCGGCCGGGGCATTGGCTCTGCGCGAGGCGGCCGCCGCGGGGAAAATCCAGCTCCTGGAACCCGTGTCGGCCGTGAGCATCACCGTAGTGGACGAGCACGTAGGTTCTGTCATGAGCGACCTGTCCGCACGCCGGGGAAGGCTCACCGGCACCACCTCGACCGGGGACGGGCTGACGGACATCAGCGCAGAGGTGCCGGACCAGGAACTGCTGCGCTACGCCGTCGAACTGCGGGCATTGACCGCCGGAACAGGAAGGTTCACCCGCCGATACCTGCGCCACGACCCGGTACCCGCCAGCTTCAGCCCATCCTGACCCGGCACCTTCATGAACGCGGCCGCCAGGAAAATCCAGCGCGTCTACCTGACGTTGACACTGGGCAACACCCTGGCGACCTCGTTCATCTGGGGGATCAACACCCTTTTCCTGCTGGACGCCGGCCTTAGCAACCTGGAGGCTTTTGCCGCCAATGCCTTCTTCACAGCGGGCATGGTGCTCTTCGAAGTGCCAACGGGCGTGGTGGCGGACGGCTGGGGACGCCGCGTTTCGTTCCTGCTGGGCACCGTCACCCTGGCCCTGTCCACTTTCCTGTATTACCTGCTCTGGCAGCAGTCGGCACCGTTCTGGTGGTGGGCAGGCGTGTCCGTACTGCTCGGGCTGGGATTCACCTTCTTTTCGGGGGCGGTGGAAGCCTGGCTGGTGGATGCCCTGCGGTTTTCCGGATATGAAGGCGGGCTGGAGTCGGTGCTCGGGCGGGGACAAATGGTCTCCGGCATTGCGATGCTCGCCGGCTCCGTGGCCGGTGGGGCGCTCGCCCAGGCCACCAACCTGGGGGTGCCTTTCCTGGTGCGCGTGGGAGTCCTGGTGGCCATGTTCGTAGTGGCGTTCCTGCTCATGCGCGACGTGGGCTTCACCCCGGAACGGTCTCCCCACCCCCTCCGGGCCACGCGGGCCGTGCTCAAAGCTTCGGTGGACGGCGGCTTCAGGCATCCGCCCGTGCGGTTCATCATGCTGGCGGCGCCGTTCACCGAGGGAGTGGGCTTCTACGTCTTTTACGCACTTCAGCCGTACCTGCTGCAGCTCTTCGGGGATCCCCGGGCATACGCCGTTGCGGGACTGGCGGCAGCCATCGTGGCGGGAGCGGACATCCTGGGCGGATGGATGGCTCCCCGCATCCGGAAACTGGTCCGGAAACGCACCACGGTCCTGATTGCCAGCAACCTGCTCAGCTCACTGATCCTGGTAATGCTGCTGTTCACCAGCGCGTTCTGGCTTGCCCTGGTCCTCCTGGCCCTGTGGGCAGTGGTGGGTGCAGCCGGCACTCCTGTCCGCCAGGCCTACCTGAACGACATGATCGCCTCCAAACAGCGGGCAACGGTCCTCAGCTTCGATTCCCTGATGGGATCAAGCGGCGGCGTAGTGGTACAGCCGTTGCTCGGCCGGACCGCAGACCTCTACGGCTACCCGGCATCACTGGCCGTGAGCGGCGCCGTGCAGCTGCTGGCCGCCCCTTTCATCCTGATGAGCCGCCGGCAGCGCTCGCAGGCAGACACAGCCTCGGACGTGGCTGCAACGCCGTAACGACCGTCAAAGGACCGCCGGCAGCGCTGGGTTCAATCCGAATCCATCAGTTCGAGCAGCTTCTTTGCCGCATCCCTGATGTCATCGTGCCCGTGCTGGGCCGCCCTGCTTTCCAGTGAGATGACGGCGCAGCGGTGGACTTTGCTGAAGTCCCCGAAAGGGAAGCTGACGCTGCCCTTGGTCTCCTTGGATTTTTCGTCGTCCCGGCCAAGGTGCCATTCCGCGAAGTTTCCGAAGCCGTGCTTGTCAATGAACGAGTTCTCCTGGTCCTTGGAGGGCGCGTGTTCACTCCAGTCATCACGGACATCGCGTTCGACCTTTCCCGCCTCGATGAGTTTGCGGGCATGGGCCAGTGCCTTGCGGTTGAGCCGTACTGCCATCCTGCGTCCTTCCGGGCCGGGCTCCGGCCGCGGTCGGCCGGAGGGATTCCAGCGTAGGACCACCCCGGGAAAACCGCCATGGATTAACGCCCGCGAGACCGCGAGCACGCGCGCGCCCACCACACTGTTGCGACCGTCGTCGAATCATGCCCTAAACTGCTTCACTGAGGTGCCTGAGATGGCGCTGCGCAGCAACGAAAGTGAACACGCTATGGCTACCGATTACGATGCTCCACGCAAGCAGGAAGAAGAGACTCCGGCTGACTCGCTCGAGGCCCTTCAGGCGTCACGTGGCGGCAACGCCCAGACAGCGGTCATCGACCTTGACGAGAATGACACCGCTGAAGGCATCGACCTGCCGGGCGCTGACCTTTCGAACGAAGAACTGACCGTCATTGTTGTTCCTGAGCAGTCTGATGAATTCACTTGCTCGTCGTGCTTCCTGGTCCGTCACCGGTCCCAGGTTGCCCGTGCAAAGAACGGCGCGAAGTACTGCCGTGACTGCGAAGGCTAAGTCCTTCCTGGCAATCCCGGCGCCGGCCACCCTCCCTGGGTGACCGGCGCTTCCTCGTCTCCCGCCGGCGTCGTTATCCGCGGTAACGGGAGGATGCAGAAAGGGCACCAAAAGGGTCAAGGAGGCCCGAAAAAGGCCCCTTGTTTTACGTCCGCGTGATGCACGCCGGGCCGCCCTAACGGTTGCGTGCCGAAGCGGCCACAGGCCTCGTTTCACGCCTCTGACACTCCTACGCTTGAGCTGTCCAACCGCTCCTTCCTTGGGAAGCACTTCAATGAAAAAACTCACTATCTGGCTCACGGCTATCCTCATGGCCGTCGGGCTGGGAATCGTGGTTCCGGGGCCCGCCTCGGCAACCACATCGTATTGCGGGCTGGTCTGGGGTTCCTTGACCAAGACCAGTGACACAACGAGCACCGCGTCCATCACCAACGTCCGCACCGGGCAGCACTACTGCTTCGACCGGATGGTGGTGGACCTCAACGGCCCGGCAGCGGGGTACACCGTGCGATACGTACCCCAGGTAGTCCAGGACGGGTCCGGATTCACGGTCCCTGTCCGGGGAAACGCCCGGCTGCAGGTCACCGTCAAGGCACCCTCCTATGACGGCAACGGCAACGCCACGTACAACCCTGCCAACAAGGCGGAACTCTCCAACGTTTCCGGCTACCAGACCTTCCGCCAGGTGGTCTACGCCGGAAGCTTTGAGGGGCAGACCAACTTCGGTGTGGGTGTCCGTGCCCGCCTTCCGTTCCGGGTGTTCACCCTGGACGGACCGGGTTCCGGCTCCCGCCTGGTGCTTGATGTAGCGCACTTCTGGTGACAGCAGCACGCCGGCCCTGACGGACCGGCCACAACAGAAAGGTGCCGTGCCCCCGGAATTTGGGGGGCACGGCACCTCTGTGCTTGTGCCGGGACCTGGTCCTACTCCGGGACAACCAGCGCGGGCGTGTCCTGTTTGAGGGTTTCGCCGCGGAAGAAGCCTGGGCGCATCCGGGCCATGATGAGCATGAACACCGCGCCAAGGGCCAGGATCCCGACGCCCAGGACAAAGACCAGTCCCACGCCGAAGACCTCGGAGCCGCTGCCGAACTCAGGCGCCCAACTGTCCACGGCCGTCTGCAGGAACACGACGAACAGGCCCACCCCGCCCAGCACCGGGCACAGGAGCCGCAGGACGAAGTTGCGGGCGCTGGTGAAGACGCTCTGCCGGAAGTACCAGGCGCATGCCAGCGCGGTCAGGCCGTAGTAGAAGCAGATCATCAGGCCCAGGGCCAGGATGGTGTCATTGAGGACGTTTTCACTGACCACGTGCATGACTGCGTAGAAGCCTGCCGACATGACGCCGGCCGCAACGGTGGCGAAGCCCGGCGTCGCGAACTTCCTGCTGATCCGGCTGAACGGCTTCGGCAGGGCGCCGTAGTGGCCCATAGCCAGCAGGCTGCGCGACGGCGACATGAAGGTGGACTGAAGTGAAGCGGCGGAGCTGGACAAAACCGCCAGGGACATCAGGATGGCGAAGGGGCCCATGATGGGGGAAGCCAGGGCGGTGAAGATGTTCTCGTGGATCTCCGTGTTGTTCAGGCCGTTGCCGGTGTCTCCGACGCCGGCAAACATCATGGTTGCGATGCTCACCAGCAGGTAGATCGCCAGGACGATGAGGGCGGTCAGGGTTCCGGCCAGGCCGGAGGTTTTCCTGCCGTTCGCCGTTTCTTCGTTCACGGTGAGGCAGACGTCCCAGCCCCAGTACACGAAGATGGACAGTGAAATGCCTGCGGCGATCTGGCCGAAGGTTTCAATCCTGGTGACGTCGAACCATTCCCAGCTGAAGGGGATGGCCGTTTCGGAGCTGGACCAGTTGGCGAATGCCATGGCGACGAACAGCCCAAGGACCAGCAGCTGGAAACCCACCAGGCCGTACTGCACCAGCTTGGTGGCGTGCAGCCCGCGGTAGCTGACCCAGACGGCCAGGGCCACAAACACGAAGCACGTCAACACATTCAGGGCTTTGTTCGCTGCCAGGTCTGCCAGTTCCGGGGATCCGGTGAGCTGTGACAGGAAGAGGTAGAAGAAGTCAACGGCAACACCGGCAAGGTTGGACAGCACGATGATGTTGGCTGCCAGCAGGCCCCAGCCGCCCATCCAGCCCACCCAGGGGCCGAAGGCCTTGGTGACCCACGTGAACGTTGTCCCGCTGTCCGGGGAGTCGGCATTGAGCTCCCGGTAGGCAAGCGAGACCAGGATCATGGGGATGAAGCCGATCAGGAAGATTACAGGCAGCTGGAGTCCGGCCTCATTGACGGTAGGGCCCAATGCGCTGGTAAGGGTGTAGGCGGGGGCGATGGTGGAAATGCCGAGGACGACGACGGCGAGGAGCCCCAGCTGCCCACCCTTCAGTCCCTTGGCGGTGATACCGGATGAAGCGGGAGCTTCCCCGCCGGGGCCGGGGGAGGACGTGCTGGTGCGGAGTGTCTCTGTCATGGCACCACTTTCTGGAAGATTTATGACGACGGTCACTATATGAATGGCGTTCATTTAGTATGGGGGTGCCAGGCTTCCAGTGCAAGAGGAAATATGAATCACGTTCGTTTATGTCCCTTGGCGCCAATTAGTAAGCTCACTGAGAAATCGCAGCCATACCCGCTGCGGCGCCCTGCGGTGCTGGTAGGTTCGGCATTACTGGACCAATCGAGGAGGATGTATGAAAGCTTCACCGACCCTGACCAACAACCTGCAGGCCGTGCTCGCAGACCTGATCGAACTTCACGTCCAGGGCAAGCAGGCCCACTGGAACATCGTGGGCACCAATTTCCGGGACCTCCACCTGCAGTTGGACGAAATCGTGGACGCGGCACGCCAGTTCGCCGACGATACCGCAGAGCGCATGCGTGCGCTGCACGCACTTCCGGACGGCCGCAGCTCCACGGTTGCCGAATCCACCAGCCTGGCACAGTTCCCGGAAGGCCTGATCAGCACCAAGGACGCCATTGAGCGCATCGTCGCCGCTCTCGAGGCCGCAGTGGGCACCATGCGCAAGGTCCACGACGAGGTGGACGAGGAGGATCCCACCACGGCGGATCTGCTGCACGAGTTCATCGCGAAGCTGGAGCAGTTCGCCTGGATGGTGAATGCGGAAAACATGAAGCCAACCGCCAGCGTTACCGCCCCGGACGCAAAGTAGCCCGGCGGGATTAACCGGCAGCTAAAACAGGGCGCCCGGCGCCGGAGCCAAATGCTCCGGCGCCGGGCGCTTTTTCGTTGTCCCCTACGGGGCTGCTGCCCCGCCTCGCCTTAGACGGCTTTCGGGACTTTCCGAAGCACGACGGCGGCGAGCACTGCCGCTGCGGACATCAGTACCAGCCCGATGGCGGCCGTGATGTGAACCCCGGAATCAAAAGCGGTTGCCGCGGCCTCCCGGACGGCGTCCGCCAGGGGAGCAGGCAGGACTGAAGCCACTTCCATTGCGCCCGCCAGGGTTTCGCCGGCGCTGTGGGCGGCACCGGCCGGCGCCGCCTCCGACAACGCCGCAGGCAACCGGAGGTTGTGCTGGTAGGAGGCTGTGAGAATGGAGCCCAGTACCGCTGTTCCCATGAGTGCGCCCACCTCGTAGCCCGTTTCGGAAATTGCTGCGGCCGCACCCGACTTCTCCGGCGGGGCCGCGCCAAGGATCAGGTCATTGGAGATGGTTTCGGCTGTGCCCACGCCCAGCGCAAGGATCAGCAAGGCGGCCAGCAGGAGCGCCGGCCCGCCGCTGTGGTTCCCAAAGGCGACCAGGCTGTAGCCGGCAGCGCTGAGCGCCAGCCCGGTTCCCACCACGAAGCCGGGCCGCACCCGCCGGACGAGCGGCACCACCACGAGGCCGGCCACCACTGTGGCCACGAGTGCCGGAATCATCGCAACCCCCGCCGAGGATGGGGACATGCCCTCGAGGAGCTGCAGGTGTTGGGCCAGGAAGAGGATGAAGCCGTTGAATGAAAACAGGGCCAGCACGTTGGCCGTGATGGCCATGCTGAATACCCGGTTCCGGAACAGGGACATGTCCAGCAGCGGGCTGGCCAGCGTCAACTGCCGGCGGACAAAGACGGCTGCCATGGCCAGCCCGAAGGCCACGCTGCCCAGGCCCGCCGGTCCCGGGCCCTCGGTGGCGATGTCCTTGATTCCGTACACCACGGGAACCATGACCAGCAGCGAGAGCGCGATGCTGGGGACGTCCACTTTCCCCGGCGCCGGGTCCCTTGACTCCGGAATGAACAGCGGTCCGAAGGCCAGCAGGGGCAGCATGAGCGGTACGGCAACGAGGAAGACGGCGCCCCACCAGAACTGTTCCACCAGCCAGCCGCCAAAGATCGGTCCCAGGGCGGCGCCCCCGGAGAATCCTGCTGCCCAGATGGCGACGGCGAGCCTCCGGCGGTTGGGCTCCGGGAAGATGTTGCGGATCAGGGACAGCGTGGAGGGCATCAGCATAGCCCCGAAGAATCCCAGCGCTGCCCTGCCCGCGATGAGCCACTCCGGGCTCGGGGCAAAGGCTGTGGCCGCGGACAGTGCGGCAAATCCGATGCTCCCGATGATCAATAGCTTCCGCCGGCCGATGCGGTCGCCCAGGCTTCCCATGGACACAAGCAGTCCTGCCAGCACCAGCGGGTACGCGTCCACGATCCACAGAAGCTGGACGCCTGAGGGGTCCAGTGACCGTGCGATGGCAGGGAGGGCGAAAGTCAGTGCGGTGTTGTCCACCGCAACCAGCAGGACCGGGAACATCAGCAGCCCCAGGGCCAGCCAGTCGCGCCGGGACTTCCAGGAGACCGGGTCTGCGGACGGAACCCGGAGCGTCCTGTTCGTGGCAGCGGAAGTCGTCATGCTGTAACTATACCGTCTGGACGGTATAGTTTCAATCGCGGCCGTTGATGAATGGTACGGGAAGGAGTGCATGATTGAAGGCATGCCCCGGAAACCCGTAGCCCGCGAAGCGGTCCTTGACGCCTTTGAAGCCCTCCTGATCGAAGTGGGGGAGCGTGCAGCCACCCTTGACGCCGTCGCTGCAAAGGCCGGGGTATCCAAGGGGGGCCTCCTCTACCACTTCCCCAACAAGGAAGCCCTGATCCAGGTGCTGTTGGACCGCCTCGATGAGCTGGCCCGGGCCGACGCTGATGCGATGGCGGGTGCGGAGGAAGGTGCAGCGGCCTACTTCATCAGATCCTCCGTCTGGGCGGACACCCCGCTGGACCGGGCGATAGTCGCCGCAACCAGGCTTGCCGAGGTGGCGCACGAGGAGACGCGCCGCCGCTTCGCCGCGATCCAGCAACGCTGGCTCAACGAGATTGCTGCCGACGTGGGACCGGCCCTGGCAAAGGCCGTGTTGTACATGGGGGACGGGCTGTACTTCAATGCCATGCTGTCCGTAGGGCCAGCGCCGGAAGGGGATGCGGCGGCAGATGTGGACGATCTGCTTGCTGCCCTGGAACGCCTCCGCCGATAGGCTGCCATTTGCCCCCGGGGCTGCGGCGTAGGACAATTGGAGGCTGTGAGGGCTGTCACCGGCCACTTGCAGCAATCCAAGTGAATAGCCTTTGATCTGCGGCGGGAGAGTTCTGCCGAAAGTACAAGCAGGCGCCGTAGGAGCAAACCCTCCCCAGGAATCTCACAGGCCCATGTACCGCCGCGGCGAGGCACCTCTGGAAAGTAGCAGGCAATCGGCCTGGTTAACCCCGTCTTCGGGAAACCATGGGTTGTTGTGCTCACCGACGGTGCAAGCGGAGCCATGCGCAAGCAGGCAACGCGGAAACTCTCAGGTCCAATACAGAGCGGGGAGGAACCCGAATCGCTGTGGCGTACCCTCGCCGCCTGAATCATGGAGTTCCTCGTGACCGTTTCCCCGGCTTCCGCCACCCCGGCCGCTGCCACCTTCGTTGACCGGCACATCGGTGCCCGCCGCCAGGCCGACGTCGACGCCATGTTGAAAGCCGTCGGCTACGACACCGTGGATGCCCTGGTGGATAAGGCGGTGCCCAAGGAGATCCGGCAGGAAACCCCGCTGAAACTGTCGCCCGCCTTGAGCGAGGTGGAAGCCCTCGCCGAGCTGCGCAAGCTGGCTGCCAAAAACAGGACTGCGGTCCAGATGATCGGCCAGGGCTACTACGACACCGTGACGCCGCCGGTGATCCGCCGCAACGTCCTGGAGGCGCCGGCCTGGTACACCGCCTACACGCCGTACCAGCCGGAAATCTCGCAGGGCCGGCTTGAGGCGCTGCTGAATTTCCAGACCATGGTCCAGGACCTCGTTGGCCTTCCGGTCGCCAACGCCTCCCTGCTCGATGAGGCCACCGCCGTTGCGGAAGCGGTACTCATGATGCGCCGCGCCAACAAGAACAAGGACGCCAGGGACGGTAAGACCGTGCTCGACGCCGATTGCCTGCCGCAGACCATCGCCATCGTGAAGGGCCGCGCCGAGGCGCTGGGCTTCGAGGTGGAGATTGCCGACCTTTCCGCCGGCCTGCCGGAAGGTGCCATCAACGGCGTCGTATTGCAGCAGCCCGGCGTTTCGGGCCGGGTTTGGGACCAGTCAGCCGTTATCGCTGATGCCAAGGAACGCGGCGCGCTCGTGACCGTGGCCGCGGACCTGCTGGCCCTGACCTTGATCACCCCGCCAGGTGAGCAGGGCGCGGACATCGCCGTCGGTTCAGCCCAGCGCTTTGGCGTGCCGCTGTTCTTCGGCGGGCCGCACGCGGCCTACATGGCGGTCCAGAAGGGCCTGGAGCGTTCCATGCCCGGCCGCCTGGTGGGTGTCTCCAGGGACGACGCCGGTGTCCCCGCCTACCGCCTTGCGCTGCAGACCCGGGAGCAGCACATCCGGCGCGAGAAGGCCACCTCCAACATCTGCACCGCCCAGGCGCTGCTCGCGATCGTCGCTTCGATGTACGCCGTTTACCACGGTCCGGAGGGACTGAAGGCCATCGCCCAGACCGCCAACCGTCACGCCCGCACACTGGCTGCTTCCCTGAAGGCTTCCGGCGCCGGGGTCCTGCACACCTCCTTCTTCGACACTGTCACCGTACGGGTCCCCGGCCGGGCCGCCGGCATCGTTGCCGCGGCCGAGGCCAAGGGCATCAACCTGCGCAGCATCGACGCCGACACCGTGGGTATCTCGGTGGACGAGACCACCACCACGGCCACCGTCGCTGACGTCGTTTCCGTCTTCGGGGCCGAGGCCGTTGGGTCCACCGGCAGTTTTGCCCTGGACCCGGCCGTCGAGCGTTCCAGCGGCTACCTTGGGCACCCGGTGTTCAGTACGCACCGTTCGGAGACGCAGTTGCTGCGTTATATCCGGAAGCTGTCTGACCGGGACCTGGCGCTGGACCGGACGATGATTCCGTTGGGTTCGTGCACCATGAAGCTGAACGCGACCGCGGAGATGGAAGCCATTTCCTGGCCGGAGTTCGCGTCCATCCACCCGTTTGCCCCGGACTCCCAGACCGAGGGCTGGCGTGAGCTGATTGCCGATCTTGAGGCGCAGTTGACGGAGATCACCGGGTATGACCAGGTGTCCATCCAGCCCAACGCCGGGTCCCAGGGCGAGCTGGCGGGGTTGCTGGCCATCCGCGGCTACCACCACTCCCGCGGCGATGCCCAGCGCAATGTGTGCCTGATTCCGGCCTCGGCGCACGGCACCAACGCCGCCTCGGCGGTCCTGGCCGGGATGAAGGTTGTCGTCGTTGCCACCGCCGCGGACGGCACCATTGACCATGCCGACCTGTATGCCAAGATCGATGCGCACAAGGACGCGCTGGCGTGCATCATGATCACCTACCCGTCCACCCATGGTGTGTACGACGCCGACGTCCGCGAAGTGTGCGACGCCATCCATGCCGCCGGCGGCCAGGTGTACATCGACGGCGCGAACCTGAACGCCCTGGTCGGTTTGGCGCAGCCGGGCATGTTCGGCGGGGACGTGTCCCACCTGAACCTGCACAAAACCTTCTGCATCCCCCACGGCGGCGGCGGACCCGGCGTCGGACCGGTTGCAGCCAAGGCCCACCTGGCCCCCTTCATGCCGGGCGACGCGACGTCGTGGACCGAAGGCAAGGACGTCCCGATTTCCGCGTCCCGCTTCGGTTCCGCTGGTGTGCTTCCGATTTCCTGGGCCTACGTGAAGCTGATGGGTGGCGAGGGCCTGACCGAAGCGACAAAGTCGGCGCTGCTGGCGGCCAACTACGTCGCGTCCCGCCTGAACGAGTTCTTCCCGGTTCTGTACACCGGTGAAGGCGGTCTCGTGGCGCACGAGTGCATCCTGGACCTGCGTGAACTCACCACCAGGACCGGTGTGACTGCCGAGGACGTGGCCAAGCGGCTGATCGACTTCGGCTTCCACGCACCGACGCTCGCGTTCCCGGTTGCCGGGACGCTGATGGTGGAACCCACCGAGTCCGAGGACCTCGCCGAGATGGACCGCTTCATCGAAGCCATGATCACCATCCGCGCCGAGATCGACCAGGTCGCAGCAGGCGACTACACGGTAGCCGATTCACCCCTTCGCAGGGCACCGCACACGGCAGCCGCCGTCGTGACTTCTGACTGGGACCGCGCCTACCCGCGCGAGCAGGCCGCCTTCCCTGTCTCCTCACTTCGACAGGACAAGTACTTCCCGCCCGTAGGCCGGATCGACGGCGCAGCCGGGGACCGCAACCTCATCTGCTCCTGCCCTCCCCTCGAAGACTTCGAAAACTTCGAAAACTAAGGACTTACGCACATGAGTGAGAAGTACACAGCTCTCTACGACGAGCACAAAAAACTGGGTGCATCCTTCACGGATTTCGGTGGCTGGCAGATGCCGCTCAAGTACAGTTCCGAGTTGGCCGAACACCACGCGGTCCGCAAGAACGCGGGCCTGTTCGACCTCTCCCACATGGGCGAAGTCTGGGTGACCGGCCCGGATGCGGCCGCCTTCCTGGACTACGCCCTGGTGGGCAAGATCTCCGCCGTTCCCGTCGGCAAGGCCAAGTACTCCCTGATCTGCAATGAGGACGGCGGCATCATTGACGACCTCATCATGTACCGGCGTCCGGCAGCGGAGGACGGCACTGACGTGTTCCTGGTGGTCCCCAACGCAGGCAACGCAGAGGTGGTGGCCGCCGCGCTGGCCGAGCGTGCCGCCGGTTTCGACGTCGAGGTCCAGGACGCCTCCGCAGGGACCTCACTGATCGCCGTCCAGGGTCCGAAGGCACAGGAACTGCTGCTCCGCCTCGTCCCGGCCGCCCGGCACAGCGACGTCACCGACCTGAAGTACTACGCCGCCGTGGAAGTTCCGTTCCTGGTGGGCGGCGCCGGGCAGGAGCTCCTGCTGGCCCGCACCGGGTACACCGGAGAGGACGGGTTCGAGATCTTCGTGGACAACGCTGACGCTCCCGCCCTGTGGCAGGCCCTCATCGCCATCGCCGACGAGGGAGAGCTCACGCCCGCCGGACTGGCATGCCGGGACTCCCTGCGCCTCGAAGCCGGGATGCCCCTGTACGGCAACGAACTCTCCCTGCAGGGCGACCCGTTCGCAGCCGGACTCGGTCCGGTCGTTGCACTCACCAAGGAAGGTGACTTCGTGGGCAAGGCCGCGCTGGCCGCCAGGAAGGAAGCCGGCGCCGGCACCACCTCGGGACGCCGGCTCGTGGGGCTCAAGGGACTCGGCCGCCGCGCCGGACGCGCCCACTACCCGGTACTCAAGGACGGTGTGACCGTCGGGGAGGTAACCTCCGGCCAGCCCTCACCCACCCTCGGCTACCCTGTTGCCCTGGCCTACGTCGACGTCGAATACACCGCACCCGGCACCGCCCTGGACATCGACCTTCGGGGCAAGGCAGAGCCCTTCGAAGTCGTAGACCTGCCGTTCTACAAGCGCCAAAAGTAGTTCTTGCCGGTCATCTTGGGTCCGGGCTGCCAAGCCGGACTTTTCCCGCGTGCTGCTCCCACCGACCCCCTCGCCGAGCTTGCGAGGTTTGGGCGCCGGTGGGGAGCACGCAGAGGATGGCCGGTTCCCTTCGCCACCAACCCACAACGATCCCTACGGCGCCGGCTGGCTGTTCAAGGTCGCGGCAGAGTCCGAGGGGCCGTTGTTGTCCGCTCAGGAATACGCGTCGAAAAACGGTGGCAACCTGGACGGTGCCGACGGGGTTGCAAGCGCGTAGCGTTGAGTTACCAGTAGCAGCTCAGCTACCAACCCGACCGCAGTGTTTTAGTAAGGATTTTTGTCATGGCTGTTGGTGTTTTTGATCTCTTTTCCATTGGGATCGGGCCTTCGAGTTCCCATACTGTGGGGCCGATGCGGGCTGCTGCTGTGTTCGCGGAGGAGTTGAAGGCTTCCGGGGTCCTGGCGGAGGTGGCGGGGTTGCGGGTGGACCTGTACGGGTCGCTCGCGGCCACGGGGCACGGGCACGGGACGATGACCGCGGTTTTGCTGGGGTTGGAGGGGTTTCATCCGGAGCTGATCCTGCCCGATGAGGTCGAGGCCCGGCTGGCCGCGATCGCCGAGACCGGGACGCTGCGGCTGGCCGGGGCTGTGCCGTTGCCGTATGGGGTGAAGGATATGGTGTTGCGGCCGTTGACCATCCTGCCGCGGCACACCAACGGGATGACGTTCACCGTCACCGGCGCCGGGGGTGAGGTGCTGCATACGGCGACGTTCTTCTCGGTGGGCGGCGGGTTCATTGTCCGGGAGGGCGAGGAGGACGCGGCGCAGCAGGAACTGGATGAGTCCAAGAAGGAGCTGCCGCTGCCGTTCCGGACCGCCGCCGAGTTGCTGGAGCATTGCCGGAACACCGGGCTGGGCATCAGTGAGGTGATGCGGGTCAACGAGGAGGACAGCCGTACCCCGGAGGAGATCCGGGAAGGGCTGCTGCACATCTACTCGGTGATGGAGGCCTGCGTTGCCACGTCACTGAAGCGTGAAGGCGTGTTGCCGGGCGGGCTGAAGGTCCGCCGTCGTGCCCCGGACTGGTATGACCGGCTGAAGAAGGAAAGCGCGCGGCCCGGCGGTGAAAGCCAGGACGAGGATTTCTATGAACAGAAGTACTGGCAGGAATGGGTTAACCTGATCGCCCTGGCGGTGAACGAGGAGAACGCCTCCGGCGGCCGGGTGGTGACCGCCCCGACGAACGGTGCGGCGGGGATCATTCCGGCGGTGCTGTTTTACGCGCTGCATTTCGCGCCCGGGATGGACCAAGCCACGCAGCAGGACCGGGATGATGTGGTGGTGAAGTTCCTGCTGGCCGCGGGCGCGGTCGGGGTGCTGTACAAGGAACAGGCCTCGATCTCCGGGGCCGAGGTGGGCTGCCAGGGCGAGGTCGGCTCGGCGTCGTCGATGGCCGCCGCGGGCCTGGCCGAGGTGATGGGCGGAACCCCGGCGCAGGTGGAGAACGCCGCGGAAATCGCGATGGAACACAACCTGGGCCTGACCTGTGATCCGATCGGCGGGCTGGTCCAGGTCCCGTGCATTGAACGGAACGCGATCGCCGCCGCGAAGGCGATCAACGCCGCGAAAATGGCGCTCTGGGGCGACGGCTCGCACCGGGTGTCCCTCGATGAGGTCATCATCACCATGCGCGAAACCGGCAAGGACATGAGCTCCAAATACAAGGAAACCGCCATGGGCGGCCTCGCCGTCAACGTCGTCGAATGCTGACCACCGTGCCGGCTGTCTCCTAGTTGTGGACTGCGGCCCACCAGTTCAGTGTGGACGCGAACACCAGCCACGCCACGTACGGCAACAGGAGCAACCCCGCTGTCCGGCTGATGGGACCGAAGTACAGGACAGTGATGGTAACGGCGACGATCAGGGCCGCGATGATGGCCAGCGCCAGCCACAGCGCCGCGGAGCCAAGCGAGGGATACAGGCCAAAGAACACCGGGGTCCAGGCGAGGTTGAGACCCAGTTGGATGCCGTAGAAGGTCAGCGCGGTTCTGGTCTGCTCCGCGCGACTCCGCCAGACCAGCCAGGCAGCGACCGCCATCGCGGCATACAGCACCGTCCACACCGGGCCAAACAGGCCGTTGGGCGGGGACCAGAGGGCCTTGTCCGCTGTGGCATACCACCCGTCAACGTTGTTCACGGTGGACAGGCCGCCCACTGCGGCGACCAGGAACGACGCAGCCAGGAAAGCAACCAGCACCGCCCCCTGCATCCTAGCGCTGTACGGCCGGGCACCTCCCAGCAACGGTGCGTACTGTTCCCGGTTCGGCTGCATCCTCCCACCCTCGCCAACCACCCGGCCCGAGTCAAGGCGGCATGGCATTCCCGGACGACGGCAGGCAGTACAACCGCCTGTGGCGGAAAGCCGGGACCGCCGCAGGCTTTAGACTTGAGGCTGCATGTCCGCACGCAGCCACGAGTACCGAAACCGCGCATCAACCCGATTGGACACGGCCCCCTTGCGAGAATTCACCGCACGTTTTGCCACAGCCGAGGAAATTGAAAACTGGGACAAACACGTCACGGCCAACCCGAACGGCGGCAATATGCTGCAGTCGGCCGCCTACGCGTCGGTGAAGAACGGCAGCGGCTGGAAGGTCCGGTTCCTGGTGCTGGAAAGCCAGGAAACAGCCAGTTACAACCTGGTGCTGGAGAAGAAATTCCCCGTGCTCGGCCGGCTGTGGTACCTCATCAAAGGCCCCGACCTGGCAGCGGCGGAAGACCTGAAGGCAGCACTTGAAGCCTGCGCCGCCCTTGTCCGCAGCCGCAAACTGAACGTCTTCACCATCAAGATCGAACCGGACATCATCGACTCCGACGATGCCCAAGCACATATTGCCGCCGCAGGACTGGTCAAGGCGCCCAACATCCAGTCCAACGATTCCACCGCCCTGCTGGATATCTCCGAACCCGAAGAAGCCGTTTTCAAAGCCATCTCCTCGCGCGCCCGCAACGCCATCCGGCGCGCAGAACGGGAAGGCTGCGAAGTAGTACGCAAGGAACAGGGCCCCGAAACGTACCGGGCACTCTACGACCTCATGGCGGACACCGTTAAGGCCAAGGGCTCCATGCCCCTGCGCAGCTACGACTACTACGCCGCATTCTGGGACGAGTTCTGCAACCGCGGCCAGGGGCACTTCTTCTTCGCGTACGAGGACGGGAAACCCAGCGTGGGCGCGTTCGTGATCAACTATGGCGCCAAGGCGACCTACAAGGACGGCGGTTCCACGCAGAACCGCAAACAGTATGGAGATTCGCACCTGGTGCAGTGGGCGGCCATCCGCCGCATGCAGGAACTCGGCTGCACCGAGTACGACTTCTGCGGAACCCCGCCTTCCTCCCGTATCAAGGACAAGAGCCACACTCTCTATGGCATGGGCATGTTCAAGACCAGCTTCACCAAAACCGTCACTGATTTTGTGGGCTGCCACGACTACGTCCTGGCTCCCCTCAGGCAGCGCCTGTGGGTCAAGGGCGCAGAAAAGGTGTTCCGCAGGATTGAAACGGCACGCACCGGCCAGCAGTTCTACTGACCAGCCAGCCAGCCAGCCTGCCGTACCTTGACCTGGGTCCGTCCGCTCAGTACGCCAACCGGTCAGTGATCCTCCGCCCGAACACCGTCCCGCCCCGCGCCTGCCCCCAGGCCGGGAAGAGTTACGAAGAAGGTAAATCCCTTGATTCCAGTTCCTACCGCCACCGACCTCGAGTTCGCGGTCCTCAGCGATGCCGAATTTGAAACCTTTGCCCTGAAGCACCCGCAGAACAGCTTCCTGCAATCGGTCGATTTCGCCCGCTTTCAACGCGCCCGCGGTCAGCAGGTGGAACTCTTCGGCGTCCGGCGAGGCGGTGAACTGGTGGCGGCAGGAAAGCTGAACTACGCCACCACCAGACTCGGATACACAGTGTGTGAGTGCGCCAAGGGCCCCCTGATGGACTACAGCGACCCGGAACTGGTGCGCGCCGTCGTCGGACTTCTCCGGAAACGCGCGGCAGAACGCAAGGCGGCCGAACTGCGGATCTCGCCGAACCTGAAATACATTGCCCGCGACGAGGATGGCGCGGAACACCCCGAAGTGGAGGACAACCGCCCCCTCGTGGCAGACCTCGAGGGGCTCGGGTTCCAGCACCAGGGCCTGGACATGAACTTCGTCAACGTGAACTGGATGTTCATCAAGAGCCTTGAAGGAATCCAGGACGCGGAAGAGCTCATCATGGGCACCAGCTACCGTACCCGCAAAGCCATCCGCAAGGCGGAAAAGAACGGTGTGTTCCTGGAGCAGGCCACGCTCGAAACCCTCGACGATTTCTACGGCGCCCTGAGCCAGGCCGGGGATGAAAAGGGATTCGTTTACCGCGAACGTGCCTACTACGAGCACCTGCTGCGCACCACGTCCCCCGAGTTCACCAAGCTCATGATGGCCAAAATCGACATCCCGGCCTACCGCAAGTCCATTACCGACCGCCTGGCAGCCGAATCCGCCACGGCCGCGGATCTGCGCCGTGAAGTGGAAGAGACCGGCAGCAAGAAGAAGGCCAACCGGCTCAAGGTGGTCCAGGACCTGGTGGACAGTTACGAACGCAGCCTGAAGGACATTGAGCGTTTCCCTGATTCGGTGGGTGTGGCCGCCGTGGCTGCCATCCACTTTGTCTGTTACGGGGATGAAGTGGTGTGCGTCATCGGCGGCACCGTGCAGGACTACATCTACTTCAACGGCGCCACGTCCCTGTACTGGGGAATGATGCTGCACGCCCTGGAGAAGGGGTACCCGCGCTACAACTTCTACGGGACCTTCGGGATTTCCGGCCAGGACCAGGAAGGCCATGGCGGTTACGAGTTCAAGAAGGGCTTCGGCGGTGAAGTGGTCCAACTGGTGGGCGACTTCGTGATGCCCGTGCGGCCCGCTGCCTTCCATGCCAACCGGCTGGTGCGGGCAGCCGTGGCAACTGCCCGGACAGTGCTGGGCAAGCTGCCCTTGAAACGTTCCGCCTGATCCGCCGTCTACACCACCCCACCGGGAGGAGGGACCCATGACCGACCGACCCGAATACCCCGGGCCCGAGTACCCCAAAGGCAGGCCGCACACCGATGGCCTCCCCAAGACAGAGCCCCTGACTTCCGCCCAGTTGCGGCAGGACGCCGCTGCCAAGAGAATGCTGCGCCGCCTGGTCCAGAGTGAGACCCCTCCGACGGCGCCGCTGAACATCGTGGACCGCCTTGCCGGGAGCCCCTACGCGAACCCCACGATCCAGGTGGGCGGCGTTGACACGTCGGCCCGGAAAACCCTGGACTTCGCCCTGCACCTTGCTGAAACCATGTTCCGGTACGGCGCCGGTGCCCTGGAGGTGGAGACGAGCATCATCGCCGTCACCGCCGCGCTGGGGCTGAAGAACATCGAAGTGGACATTACCAACCAGTCCGTGGGGATTAACTATGCCCCCAAGGACCAGACCCCTATTGCGCTGCTGCGTGTTGTGCGCTCCTGGACCAACAACTATGCCGGCCTGGCTAAGGTGCACCAGCTGGTGACGGACATCGTTGCCGGGGGAGTGGGCCGTGATGAGGCCATCCGCCGGCTGAACGAGGCCATCACCAGCCCCAAGCCGTTTCCCCGCTGGATGGTCACCGTCGCGTTCGGTACCTTCGCGGCTGTGTTCGTGGGAGTCCTTGGCGGGGGACCGGTATCCTCGGCCATCGCGTTCGCAGCCAACATCGGGATCAGCCTGCTGGCCCGCCAGCTCGGGCGGTGGCGCGTGCCGGACTTCTTCATCACGGCAAGCTGCTCCTTTGTAGTGACACAGCTTGCACTGGTGCTTTGGCAGTTCGGGCTGACCACGTCACCGGCCATTGTGGTGGTGGGCGGTATCCTCCTGCTCCTGCCGACGGGGCGCCTTGTGTCATCCGTGCAGGATGCTATTAACGGGTTCCCGGTCACGGCGGCCGGGCGGTTCCTGTCAACGCTGCTGACCTTCGGTGCCATCGTGTCCGGCATCGCCGTCGCCTTCGTGGTGGGCGAACTGACCGGCATGCAGCGCATCGACGTCACGCAGACGTTCCCGCCTGCATACGACCTGTGGGTCCTGGTCATTTTGGTGGCAGTGGCAGTGATGGCCATTGGAATCACGGAACAGACCACCTGGCAGCTGCTGCTGCCCACAGCCGCTGTGGGAGTGGCAGGCTACCTGGTCCTGCTCGGCGCCAGCCAGCTGGGCATCGGTGACCGCTTTTCGCCGGCCATCGCCGCCGTGGTCATCGGCCTGCTGGCGCGCGTGGTGGCCCTGAAATTGGGTGCGCCCCAACTGGTGGTTGCCGTCCCTGCGGCGCTGATCCTGCTCCCTGGCCTGACCATTTTCCGGTCAATGTATGTGCTCACCATTGAAGAAGCGGAAATCCTGCTCGGCGCCGGGGGCATGCTGAGCGCCGGTGCAATCGTGCTGGGTATTGCCGGCGGAATCGTCCTGGGCGATACGCTGGCGCGTCCGCTGACCCGGAGCCTGGCCAGCAACGAGCGGCGCCGGGCCCGCCGCCGCTAGACCACGGCGCGGCCCGCGGGGCGTCAGAACTGCCCGACCGGCAGTTTCTTCTCGGCCTGGAACGCGTCCTCCACCCTGCCCTGCGCCCAGTAGCCGGACAGCGACACCTGTTTGCGCTCCAAGCCACGCTGTGCGAAAAAGACATCCCGCAGCGCCTTCATGTACCCCCGCTCGCCGTGGGCGAAAACGTCCACCGTGCCCACCGGCCATTCTGCTTCCGCCACCGCTTTGACCAGCAGGTCGCTGGACCCTGCCGGGACACCGTTGCGGGGCAGCCAGGTGATCTTCACTCCGGCGGGGGCGGACACCGGCTGGATGTCGGCGTGGGAATCCACTTCCAGGAAGGCCAGGCCGGCAGCCTCCGGCGGCAGGGCTTCCAGCGACGCGGCGATGGCGGGAAGCGCTGCCTCGTCACCGGCAAAGAGGTACCAGTCGGCCTCCGGGTTCGGGTTGTAGGCGCCGCCCGGGCCGGTGAAGGTGAGTGCGTCGCCGGGCCGGGCCCTGGCCGCCCAGGGCCCGGCGAGCCCTTCATCCCCATGCACCACAAAATCTATGGCAAGTTCGCGGGCCGGCTCATTGACCCAACGGAGGGTGTAAGTGCGCGTATAGGGCCACTGTTCGCGCGGCATGCTCTCCCGGATGCTCCACAGGTCCAGGGGCGTGGGATACGCAATGCCGGGCTGCGGAAAGACGATCTTCACGTACCGGTCCACGAAGCCGTTGTTGACGAAATCCCCGAAGCCTTCACCGCCGGCAACAATCCGGACCATGTGCGGAGAAAGCTCTTCCCTGCGCACTACTTCCAGGTTGACCTGGGGACGGCTCTTCTTGCTTGCGCTGGTGGCGGCGGGAACAATGCTCATAAGGCAAGCCTAAGCTAAGGGGCCGGCGGCAGTTCCCAGATTACGTCCTGTGCACCCTGCTCCCGCAGCAGTTGGTTCACCCGGCTGAAGGGCCGGGATCCGAAGAAGCCGCGGGAAGCGGACAGCGGGCTGGGGTGGGCACTTGCCACGACCGGTGCGCTGCCCAGGAGCGGACGGACGGATTCGGCTTCCTTTCCCCACAGGAGCGCAACAAGCGGCATCGGTGATCCGTCCGGAGACCTGCGGGCGGCAACAGCGGTGACCGCCGCCGTCGTGATTTTTTCCCAGCCTTTGCCGCGGTGCGAGCCTGCGGATCCGGCGCGGACAGTCATCACCCGGTTCAGCAGCAGCACCCCCTGTTCCGCCCAGGCGGAAAGATCACCGTGGGTCCGTGCCGGGATGCCGAGGTCTGCCTCCAGTTCACGGTAGATGTTCGCCAGGCTGCGGGGGATGGGCCGCATGCGCTTATCCACGGAGAAGGAAAGGCCGACGGCGTGGCCCGGCGTCGGGTAGGGATCCTGCCCCACCACCAGGACCTTTACGCCGGCAAGGGGCTGGCGGAAGGCGCGCAGGACGTTGGACGGCGCCGGCAGGACCTGGTGTCCGGCCGCGACTTCCGCTGCCAGGAACGCCAGGACGGCCCGAAGTTCGCTTTCAACGGTGGCCAGTGCGTCGGCCCAGTCCGGGGCCACGAGGTCCGCCAGCGGGCGCCGCGCAAGCTCCGCGAAACCGATGGCACCGGCCGGTTCCTGCTCCAGTTCGAACAAGGCATCTGATTCAAACACCGTCCCATTCTTGCAGGGGAACCGGCCGGGGCGCCCCGGCGGACACAGCTTCCGTTCAGGAAGCAGCGCAAATGACAACGCTGTTATTCGTCCGTAGCATGGGGGTGACACATTGACCGTAACCAGCGAAGGAGTGAGCCGTGGCGGAACCGGCCCGTGAAGATTTGCCGGAGCAGGAGCCACGGAACTCCGTCCTGGCGGATTTCACCCTTCGGGACTCGCCGCTAAGCGGGCGGGAGCAGCAAATACTGGCCCTGGAGCGGCAGTGGTGGAAGTACGCCGGCGCCAAGGAACAGGCCATCCGGGAACTTTTCGACCTCTCCGCAACGCACTACTACCAGCTGCTGAACGCACTGATCGACCGCGAGGATGCGCTGGCGCACGATCCTATGCTTGTCAAGAGATTGCGTAGACTACGTACGTCGCGCCACCGTGCACGTACCGCACGGCGCCTGGGGTCCGACGCCTAGGAAGCCCCACGCCCTCCCAGCAGCAATTCCACAAGGATGTCACCCATGACCAAATACGCCCGCGATGAATTCGACAAGGTCCCCGAGGCCGCGTCGCGACAAGGTGTCCACCGCATGGCTTCTGCCCCTTCACGGGTACGGCTGTGGCCCATCCTGGCGGTCGGCATCGCAGCGCTGGCCATTGGGGTGGTGTCCTTCCTGATCCTTCCCAAGATGGGCTTCAGCGCTGCGGACAACCAGGCATCCGCGAGCCTGGAAGCGACGCCGCTGGCCGGCACGGGCGCAACCGCGGCAGCCGCGCCACAGAGCCCGGTAGAGCCGTCCGCCGAAGCCGCTCCGTCTGCTTCGGACGAGCCCGCGCAAAGTACCCGGGCTGAACCCGGGCCCACCGTCCCGGCTGAAGATCCGGTATTCCTTGACAAGGCACAGCCGGTTGCCGTTTACAACGCCGCCGGGATCTCAGGATTGGCAAGCCGGGTAGGCGGTACGGTCCAGGCTGACGGCTGGACGCTGGGACAGGTGGGCAACTGGGCCGGAGCACCGCAGCAGGGCTCGATCATCTTCTACGCCGGAGCCGATCAGCTGGCCAACGCCCAGGCGCTTGCGGAACTCCTTGGCGTGTCCACGGTAGTGAACAGCACGGAGTTCCAGGTGCCACTGGTTGTGGTGCTGGGCCCGGGCTACCGGTAGTACACGCCCCGTGGCGCCGGTCACGCCTGAATAACTTTTGCCGGCACTGCAACACACTGCCTCCAGCTCCGCACCGGGATTGGCTAGAGTGAATTCCAGGCTTCGGTCCGGGGCCAGGCAGCACACAGCGCCGTGGGCTTCCCCGGTCTTTACGGAAAGAGTGGTCATCATGGCACAGGGAACCGTCAAATGGTTCAACGCGGAAAAGGGCTACGGCTTCATTACCGTTGACGGGTCCGGGGACGACATTTTCGTCCACTGGTCCGCGATCCAGGGTGAAGGCTACCGTGCGCTCGACGAGGGTCAGAGGGTGGAGCTCGAAGTCGGCGAAGGCGAGAAAGGCCCACAGGCCGAAAGCGTCCGGCCGGCCGAGTGAAGCAAGTGTTCCGCCCAGCCGCGTACATCCGTCCGGCGCTTGCCCTCTCCATCTGCGCGCTCCTGCCGGCAACGGCCTGCTCCGGCGTTACCGGCAATGCGCGCCTGGAAGCAGTGGAAGCATCCGGCGACGGCATCCTGCGGGTGGGGCTGGTCCTGGACAACACCGGTGACAGCAGTTTCCTGAATGCTCCCCAGCTGGCCGCGGCCCGGCTCGCCATCAAGGAGATCAACGATGCGGGTGGCCACAAGGGCAGGCCGCTGGAACTTCTTCCCGTCGAAGCGGAGCTGGACGCGACGTCCCAGGCGCAAGCCCTTGTGGTGGCCGAAGCGGACGTTGTTATCGGTCCCACCGATTCCAGCCATGCCGCCGGCGTCATCGACATACTCTCCAGGGCGCGCACGCCGCTGATCTCCCCCGCCAACACCGCCGCGGGGCTCACCGGTATCGAATCGGGCGGCTACTACTTCCGGACCGCCGCCGCGGACGTCGCCCAGGCTCCCGTGCTGGTCAAACTCGCCAAGGACGCCGGTGCCGCCACCATCTCGGTGCTGTACCAGGAAGGCTCCTACGGAAATGACGTCTCGGACGCTGTTTCCCAGGCAGCCAAACAGGCCGGACTGGACGTGGCCGTGACGGAGGAGTTCAAGCCGGGGGAGGCGGGAGAAGCCGCAGGCGCGGCAGGGGACGCCGGCTCCGACGCGGTGATCCTGATAGCCCGCGATGGGGCCCACGGTGCGCTCGCTGAGCTGAACAACGCCGGCATCACCGGTGCGCGCATCATCCTCAGTGATGGCGCATTCGCCCGGTACGGGTCAAAACTGGGTTCCAAGGCGCTCGAGGGCGCCCGCGCGATTGTCCCCGGACAGCTTCCTTCCGCCGGTTTCCAGGAGCGGCTGCTGGCCGTCGACGGAAAACTGAAGGACGTATCATTCGCTGCGGAGACCTACGACGCCATCTCGCTGGCCGCCCTGGCGGCAGCCAAGGCACAGGATGATGCGGGGCGCTCCATCGCGGCGAACCTGATCAGCGTGTCCGGTGGGACTGCGGGTGCTTCGGCGGAGACGCCGGCTGCCGCGTGCCCCTCCTACAAAGAGTGCGTAACCAGCCTGGCGGCGGGCACAGACATAAATTACGACGGCGAGTCCGGCCCCATCGCGTTTGACACCAATGGTGACATCACCACAGCGAACTTCACGGTGTTCACCTACGCGGCGGACAACATTCCAGCGGCCACCGGCCGGGAAACAGCAGGCCGCGCCGCGGACTGATCGCCGTGGGCGAATAAGCGTGCCAGGCGGCGGGTTTGCGGCTCTTTCGCTTGCACTCTCACGTGGGGAGTGCTAATTATTGAGTTAGCACTCTGACGCACCGACTGCTAAGCAAGGCCTGGTTTTGCCCGGCGGCGCGCGGCACCGGTCGAGGAGCCAAGAAACACCTAACTGGAGTGAGATCCCCAGCCCGAGGCATACAGAGGCCGATGGCAAAGGATCGTCCGTCGCGGGCACTGCAGCGAAGGTTCATTCTTAACGACTGTCCCGAAAGGACTATTGCCGTTATGGCCAAGATCATTGCATTTGATGAAGAGGCACGCCGCGGCCTTGAGCGGGGCCTGAACATCCTCGCCGACGCCGTTAAGGTCACCCTCGGCCCGCGTGGACGCAACGTCGTCCTCGAAAAGAAGTGGGGCGCCCCCACGATCACCAACGATGGTGTTTCCATCGCCAAGGAGATCGAGCTGGACGATCCCTACGAGAAGATCGGCGCCGAGCTGGTCAAGGAAGTTGCCAAGAAGACGGATGACGTCGCAGGCGATGGCACCACCACGGCTACCGTGCTGGCCCAGGCCCTGGTCAAGGAAGGCCTGCGCAACGTTGCCGCCGGCGCCGACCCGCTGTCCCTCAAGCGCGGCATCGAGAAGGCCGTTGAGGCGGTCACCGCTGAACTGCTGAACTCCGCCAAGGAAATCGAAACCAAGGAAGAGATCGCCGCCACGGCCTCGATCTCCGCTGGCGACGACGAAATCGGCGCCCTCATCGCCGAAGCCCTGGACAAGGTGGGCAAGGAAGGCGTCATCACGGTCGAGGAGTCCAACACCTTCGGCCTGGAGCTGGAACTCACCGAAGGCATGCGCTTCGACAAGGGCTACATCTCCGCCTACTTCGTGACCGACGCAGAACGCCAGGAAACGGTCCTCGAGGATCCGTACATCCTGATCGTCAACTCCAAGATCTCCAACGTCAAGGAACTGGTTGCTGTCCTGGAAAAGGTCATGCAGTCCAACAAGCCGCTGCTGATCATCGCCGAGGACATCGAGGGCGAGGCCCTGGCCACCCTGATCGTCAACAAGATCCGCGGCACCTTCAAGTCCGTCGCCGTCAAGGCGCCAGGCTTCGGTGACCGCCGCAAGGCACAGCTCGCCGACATCGCCGTCCTCACCGGCGGCCAGGTCATTTCCGAGGAAGTCGGCCTGAAGCTGGAAAACGCCGGCCTGGAACTCCTGGGCAAGGCACGCAAGGTTGTCGTCACCAAGGACGAGACCACCATCGTCGAGGGTGCAGGCGACGCCGACCAGATCGCCGGGCGCGTTTCCCAGATCCGCGCCGAGATCGAGAACTCCGACTCCGACTACGACCGCGAGAAGCTGCAGGAGCGCCTGGCCAAGCTGGCCGGCGGCGTAGCAGTCATCAAGGCCGGTGCCGCAACCGAGGTTGAGCTCAAGGAGCGCAAGCACCGCATCGAGGACGCAGTGCGCAACGCAAAGGCCGCTGTTGAAGAGGGTATCGTCGCCGGTGGCGGCGTGGCCCTCATCCAGGCCGGCGCGAAGGCATTCGCCAACCTCCAGCTCTCCGGCGACGAGGCAACCGGTGCCAACATCGTCCGCGTTGCCATCGACGCTCCGCTGAAGCAGATTGCCTTCAACGCCGGCCTCGAGCCGGGCGTTGTGGTTGACAAGGTCCGCGGCCTGCCCGCAGGCCACGGCCTGAACGCAGCCACCGGCGAGTACGTCGACCTGCTCGCAGCCGGCGTCAACGATCCCGTCAAGGTGACCCGCTCTGCCCTGCAGAACGCAGCCTCCATTGCCGGCCTGTTCCTCACCACCGAGGCAGTCGTGGCCGACAAGCCCGAGAAGAACCCCGCTCCCGTTGGCGGCGGCGACGACATGGGCGGCATGGGCGGCTTCTAGCCTTCCCGCCGGGACCTGTCCCGCTGATACAACAAATGCGGCCCCCTCTTCGGAGGGGGCCGCATTGGTTTCCTGCTTAAGCGGATGCCGGTCCCTGGAGTGCCCCGGCCGGCCGGGCTCCCGGCTACTTACGCGCGCCGGACAGCATCGCTTCGACTTCCTTCTTGAAAGCCTCCGCAGCGGCCTGCGGCGTGAGGCGGTCGTACAGCACTTCGTCCGTGTAACGCTTGATCACGTTCTGGACGCTGCCGGCTCCTACCGGCGGAACCGGCGGTGCTTCCTTGATGTCCGGGGCAATGTCCTTGAGGAATGACACCACGGTGGTGTCCGCAGGCTTCAGTGCGGGGGTAATGCTCTCAACGATGTCCGGGTTGGTGGGCACGCCACGGTCCGTCATCAGGATCCCGCCGGCTTCCGGGTTGTTTGCGAGGTAGTTGATGAAGGTGGCGGCCTGCTCGGGGTGCTTCGAGCGCGACGAGGCGGACCAGAACATGGTGGGCTTGTAGTACATGCCGTTCTTCGCGGCGGAGCCATCGATGCTCGGCGCGCGGAGCATCTTGATGCTGCTACCCGTGGTGGACTCCAGCGAGCCCAGCTGGTTGGTCCACCACCAGGCCATGCCCACCCTGTTGGTGCCGAAGAGGCTTTCCTCCAGGCCGGCGCCCGAATCTTCGGTGGCCACCGTCGCCGGCGGGCTGGCCTTCGAATCCCGCTGCTCCTTCAGCCGCTCCCAGAAAGAGGCTGCCGTGGCGGTGTCGAAGTCCAGTTTGCCGTCCCCGGAGTACAGATTTTCACCGTGCTGCCGAAGCCAGATGATCAGGTCTGCTTCGTTGCTGCCGTAGGCGGCACCGTAGTTCTTTCCGTCACCCGCGGCGCTGATTTTAGACGCGGTGTCCATGAACTCGTCCCAGGTCCAGGTGGTGTCATCGGGGACGGGCACGTTAGCCGCCTCGAAAACCTTGGTGTTGGCCATGATGACGTAGGCGTTCTGGCCTGTGCTCAGGCCGTACTGTGCGCCGTCGTACTGGCCCGAGGCCAGGGCTTCCTTGTCCAGCTTGGACGTGTCGATGCCGTCCTGCTTCGACAGGTCCAGGAGAGCGCCCCGGCCGCCGTACTCGGCGATGTACTTCTGGTCCATCTGGATGACGTCCGGAGCATCGTTTGCGGCCGTCTTGGTGGCCAGCTTGTCCCAGTAGCTGCCCCATTCGCCGGGCTCGGACTCGATGTTGATGTTGGGGTGCTCCGCCTCGAAGGCCCCGATGACCTTTTCGGTCTGGGCATTCAGGTATTCGTTGCCCCACCAGGCGAAACGAAGAGTGACCTCCTCGTTGTTTCCCGAACCGGCGGGCGCGCCACAGCCGGTGGCAAGGATGGAGAGGGCCAAGGCCGCTGCGCCGAGCTGGAACTTTCGCCGGCTTACAGTCCGAATCGTCATTGATGTGCCTTCCTGATACCGCTCTGCTGCTGCGACCATTGCCGCTGTCCAGAAAGCGTTTTCTCATTTTCCGATAAGAGCGATTGTTCCCCGCTCCGGCCCGTCCGTCAAGGATTTTCGGTAACCGCTTTCCCGGTGGGCTTTGCAGCCTTTTGCTCCGAATGCTGGGGTGGCGACAGGGTCTGTTGCGGAAGGTCACGCCCGCCGCGCGCCCGATTGTCGTGCCGGTCTGGCAGGATGGACCGGTGACGATTACTGCAGCGGCTGACGGTTCGGCCTTGGGAAACCCGGGTCCGGCGGGCTGGGCCTGGTATGTGAATGATGACTGCTGGCGCGCCGGTGGCTGGCCCCACGGGACCAACAACCAAGGCGAACTGATGGCAGTCCTCGACCTGTTCCGGGCCACCGCCCACCTTCCGCAGGAGGATCTGCGCATCCTCTGTGACAGCCAGTACGTCATCAACTCGATCACTAAGTGGATGCCCGGGTGGAAGCGCAAGGGCTGGCGGAAGGCCGATGGAAAACCGGTCCTGAATGTTGAGCTCCTCAAGGAACTGGACCGCGAACTTGCCGGCCGGAAGTACACCTTCGAATGGGTCAAGGGACACGCGGGCCATGAGCTGAATGAAGCCGCAGACGAGCGCGCCAGGGCGGCTGCCACGGCCTACCAGCAGGGCGTGGCAGCCCGATCCGGCCCCGGTTTTCCCGGCTCCCATCAACTGTCTGCCGCGGGCCGCGGATCAAGTGCGGTGCCCTCGTCTGCCTCCGGTACAACCCGACAGGCAACAGAAACGCGCCGGCCGGCAACATCCCGGCCGGTAGAAATCCCGCCAATGGGCGGTCCGGACGAGCCCGACCTGTTCAGCCAGTTCGAAACCGACCCCTTCGACGTTGCCGACGGAACCCGGCAGGCCCCTTCGCCCGAGGCCCTGGTGGAGGAACTGGAACGCGAACTGCTGGGGCCGTTGGTGCGCGGTGACATCGGGCGCACGGCGGTCCTGCTGCACCCTGACTTTATGGAAATCGGCAGCTCCGGAAGGGTCTGGACGCGGGACGCCATGATGATGGCGCTGGAAGAAGACCCAGGGGAGCGGACCGACATTGAGATCCTGGGGGCAGACCGCATCGGCACAGGCGCGGTCCTGCTGACCTACCGTAGCTTCGCGCGCTCAGGTACCACCCTCCGTAGCTCGCTGTGGGTTCTGGACGGCGGCCGGTGGCGGCTGCGGTTCCATCAGGGAACACCGGAAGCCTAACTGCAGCCGGCGGCAGTGGTGCGTCAGCCTTGCCCGGCAGTCCTGCGGAAACCCGGCGCTGCCGCTCAGCTGAAGCGCTGCGTGTTGCCCTGCTCGGCCTGAGCGTAGGTGGCGGCGGCTGATGCCAGCGCGGTGTTGATGGAAGCCAGGGATGCCTCGACCCTGCCCTGGGTCAGGGTCCATTCGGCGATCAAAGCCTGGAAGTTCGTGGCTGCGGAACCCCGCCAGGAGCCCTGCAGCTCGTCCAGTCCGCGCTTCATGGCCTGGACGTCGGCGCTGATCCTGTCCACCGTGGCCTGCACGCTGGCTGACTTCAGTTGGAGCATTTCGGTATCGACGGAAATGATGCTCATGGCGGTGCCTTTCACTGTACGGGGGAGTGTGTGCTTCCCCGCCCGGCTGTTCCGGGCTGCTGCAACGAGCCTATGAAGACGCCTGTTCCCGGTGCCACGGCGGGAGGCTATATGTGGATAACCTCGCCGTCGCCGCCCTTGGCGCCTGCATGCGTTGGCGGTTCATCGCGGCAGGGCAGGCTGACGACAAATGTGGCTCCGCCGCCGTCGGTATCTTCCACCCGGACGGAACCGCCGTGCGATCCCACAATCGCAGCCACAATGGCCAGTCCCAGGCCGCTGCCGCCTGTTTCACGGGTCCGGGAGGTATCTGCACGGTAAAAGCGCTCAAAGACCTTCGAAGCATCCTCGTCCGAAATGCCCGGCCCGTGGTCACGTACCTCGATGATGGAGCGTGCTTCGCCGTCAACAGTCCGCACCCCGACGGCGAGCTCGATGGGACTGCCCTCCGGGGTGTAGCGCAAGGCATTGCCCACCAGGTTTCCCACCACCTGGCGGAGTTTTGCTTCGTCGCCCAGCACCGGCGCAGGGACGGCGGGCCCGCCGTCGAGCCCGGTCAGCGAGATCACGCGGGAGCGGTCGCTGGCCTGGGTGTCCACCACCGCGTCGTGGGCCACCAGTTGAAGGTCCACCGGCTTTTGCTGGAGCGGCCGTTGCTCATCAAGGCGCGCCAGCAGCAGCAGGTCTTCCACCATGGACCCCATACGCTTTGCTTCGCTCTCGATCCGGCCCATGGCAGTGGCCACGTCATCCACGGTGGTCAACGCGCCGTGCCGGTACAGCTCGGAGAATCCGCGGATAGTCACCAGCGGGGTCCGCAGTTCATGGGACGCGTCCGCGGCGAACCGGCGCATCCTGGCCTCGGAGGCGGTACGGGCGGCGAAGGCGGCCTCAATATGGGCGAGCATGGCGTTCAGGGAGCTGCTGAGCCGGCCGAGTTCGGTGGCCGGGTTCTCGACGTCCACACGGCGGGACAGATCACCGGCAGCAATGGCCGCTGCTGTCTTTTCCACCCTCGCCAGCGGCCGGAAGGACCGGGATACCGTCCAGCTGGCAATGAGGGAGGCCAGCAGCAGGGTGAGCAGGCCAACCCCGATGACCACCAGCGTGGCGTGCTCAAGGACGTCGTCAACACTTTGCAGCGACAGGCCAATAACCACCACGGCCGTGGTCTGGTTGTTCTGCACGGGCACCGCAACAACCCGCCAGTTCTCGCCGTCGGTGCCGCGGACCTGGTAGGGGACGGCCTTGCGCGCCTGCGCCTGCTCCACGGTGATGGAGCTGATGTCCGGATGGTCCTCGCTGTCGCCACCGAACGGATAGGGCTCCTCGCCGGGGGCAAAGAGAATCAGCGAATAGTCGGTGGGAACGATTGGATTGGGAGCCTGCAGCTGCGTGAACGACCTCTGCTCCTGGGCCAGGTTGACCGCGGCGTACAGCTTCTCATCCACCTGCCCCTGCAGGTAGCTGTGCAGCAGCGTCAGCGTGCCCGCCCCGGTCACCGTCAGGGCCACGATCAGCAGGGCCATGATCATGGCAACCAGCTGCGTCCTCAGGGAGGAGGACTTCCACCGCTCCAGCAAGGTCAGCGCTTTTCTGCCGTCCGCAGCACGTAGCCCACGCCGCGCTTGGTCTGGATGAGTGCCGGGGCCTCGGGGTCGATGTCCACCTTCCGCCGCAGGTAGGAGATGTAGGACTCCACGATGGAAGCGTCACCGTTGAAGTCGTACTCCCACACGTGGTCCAGGATCTGGGATTTGGACAGCACGCGGTTGGGGTTGAGCATGAGGTACCGGAGCAGCTTGAACTCCGTGGGCGAGAGCTCGATGACCGTGCCGCCGCGGCGCACCTCGTGTGCATCGTCGTCGAGTTCCAGGTCGCCGACCCGGATGACGGCGTCGTCGTCCAGCAACGGCTGGGTGCGCCGCAGGACGGCGCGGATCCGCGCCACCACTTCGTCGAGGCTGAAGGGCTTGGTGACGTAATCATCCCCGCCCACTGTAAGGCCGGTGACCTTGTCCTCGGTGTCGTCCTTGGCGGTCAGGAACAGCACGGGGAAGTGCTTGCCGGATGCGCGGAGCTTCCGTGTGACGGTGAACCCGTCCATGTCCGGAAGCATGACGTCCAGCACTGCCAGGTCAGGGGCGTGGGTATCCGCGGCCGCCAGCGCGTCCCGGCCGTTGGCTGCGGACACCACTTCGAACCCGGCGAACCGGAGCGATGTGGAAAGCAGCTCGCGGATGTTGGGTTCGTCGTCGACAACGAGGAGCTTCGCTTCTGGACCGTTCTTGTTCATACTCCCATCATGCTCCCAGTCTCTGGGAGTTGTCTGGATGTTCCATGAACGAACCGTGCGGCTGCGGAGAAGGGATGGCCGGCAATGCCAGGCCCCGCAACACGAATTGTTCCTGTTTATCTGTTCAAAGCCCTGCTGGGGTGTCCTGCGGCGTTACCACCCCATAGTCCCCGGTTCACCCTTGAACGGACCCACCACGCGGTCCGTGATCCAGCCGCCGTAAAAGCCCCCTGCCTGCGGACGCACGCGCTCGCCGTCCACCTCGCAGCAGTCCATCCTGCCCGGGTAAACCGCCACGCGGTCTGCCAGTTCCTCGTATCCCGCAACGGGATCCGGGTAGAACCACGCCGCCTTTTCCGCGACCGTACTGCCGCCCCGGACCGTGAGGTAGCGGGCCGAACCTTTGAACTCGCAGAAGCTGCTTCCGGGTGCAGGCTCCAGTGCCCCTGGCATGAAGGCGGAGCGGGGCAGGTAGTAGACGGGAGGATGGCTTGTCTCCAGGACCCGGATCGAATCCGTGGTGTCCAGGATCAGTTCCCCACCCAGATATATCCGGATCCGTTCCCGGCTTGGCTCGACCCGTGGCGGGCGCGGGTAATCCCACACCGACTCCTGGCCCGGCAACGGAACCACTCGGCTTGTTTTCGAACGCATACCCACCAGTGTGCACCCCAGGCCGGCACTGGAACCCTAGCCGGGCTGCCCCACATCCTTGGCGTCCATGATCCGGTATGCGTAGCCTTGCTCGGCCAGGAACCGCTGGCGCTTAGCGGCGAACTCCTGGTCCAGCGTGTCCCGGGCCACCAGGGAGTAGAAGCGGGCCGAGCGGCCGTCCTTCTTGGGGCGCAGCAGCCTTCCCAGCCGCTGTGCCTCCTCCTGCCGGGATCCGAAGGAACCTGACACCTGGATGGCCACTGACGCCTCCGGCAGGTCGATGGAAAAGTTGGCAACCTTGGACACCACCAGGGTTTGGATGTCTCCTGCCCGGAAGGCATCGAAGAGCTTCTGCCGCACCTTGACCGACGTGTCGCCCTTGATCACCGGCGCTTTCAGCCGCTCGCCCAGGTCATCCAGCTGGTCGATGTATTGCCCGATCACCAGCAGCTGTTCCCCTGCATGCCGGGCCACCAGTTCCTCAACCACCCTGGTTTTGGATTCCGAGGTGGAACACAGCCTGTACTTGTCCGCGTCTTCAGCCATGGCGTAGGCAACCCGCTCGTCCTTCGGCAGGTCCACCCGGACCTCCACACAGTCGGCGGGGGCGATATACCCCTGGGACTCTATGTCCTTCCACGGCGCGTCATAGCGCTTGGGGCCGATCAGGGAAAACACCTCGCCCTCCCGGCCGTCCTCCCGCACCAGGGTGGCGGTGAGCCCCAGGCGGCGGCGGGCCTGGAGGTCCGCCGTCATCCGGAAAATCGGAGCAGGCAGGAGATGGACCTCATCGTAGATGATCAGGCCCCAGTCGTGGCCGTCCACCAGTTCCAGGTGCGGATACAGCCCGCCGCGTTTTGTGGTCAGGACCTGGTAGGTGGCGATAGTTACCGGCCGGACTTCCTTCACGGCGCCTGAATACTCTCCGATCTCGTCGTCCGTCAGGGACGTGCGCTTCAGCAGTTCGTCCTTCCACTGCCGTGCGGCCACGGTGTTGGTGACCAGGATCAGGGTGGTGGTTGATCCGGTAGCCATCGCTGCCGCCCCCACCAGGGTTTTGCCGGCCCCACAGGGCAGCACCACCACGCCGCTGCCGCCGGCCCAGAAATTCTCGCTGGCGAGCTGCTGGTAGGGACGCAGTTTCCAGCCGTCCTCGTTCAGTGCGATCAGGTGCGGCGTGCCGTCCACATAGCCCGCCAAGTCCTCCGCCGGCCAGCCGATCTTGAGCAGGAGCTGCTTGAGCTGCCCGCGCTGGGACGCGTGGACCACAATGGTTTCGCCGTCGATCCGGGGCCCCAGCAGGGGCTGGATCTTCTTGGCCCGGATCACTTCCTCCAGTACGGGGTAGTCGTCCGTGCGCATGACCAGTCCGTGCTGGGGGTCCTTTTCCAGTCGCAGCCGCCCGTACCGTGACATCGTTTCCTCGACGTCGATCAGCAGCGAATGCGGGACCGGGAACCGCGAGTACTTCAGCAGGGTGTCAAGGACTTTCTCGGCATCCAGCCCGGCCGCGCGGGCATTCCAGAGCCCGAGCGGCGTCAGCCGGTAACTGTGCATGTGCTCGGGTGCCCGTTCCAGCTCGGCGAAGGGCGCAATGGCGTGCCTCGCCTCCGTGGCCAGCTCATGGTCCACCTCGAGGAGGATGGTTTTGTCACTCTGGACGATCAGGGGTCCGTCGTTCACGCAGGAAAGTCCTTCACTGGCGCAGTTCCTCTGCGGCCTCAATGTCGATAATGCGGTGGATGGACAGGACACGTTCTGTTTCCTTCGCGGGGTCAAACACCCGGACACGTCCGCCGTTCACCGATAAGGGAACAACGATCTCCAGGTTGGCATTCCCCAGGCTGTCGACCACATTCATGCTGATCCGCTGCTTCAGCCTGATGGCGCGCTGCAGGGTCTCCAGCCCCAGCTGGGTGGCCGCTTCACCGGACTGGTCCCCAGAGCCGGCGCGGGCCCCGGAGGCATGATGCCCGACGGCGGAACCCAGCTGGCGGAGCACCGCCAGCTGGGCGTCCACGTCCTCAGCTGCCGGTGCCGTACGCGGTGCCGTATAGACGGGCCGAAGGCTTTCCTGCGGGACAGGGGCGCGGCGGAGCCTGACGGCAGGGTCCTCCGTTCCTTCCACCGAGGGGGAGAGGCCCAGGCTCCGCAGGATATTCGCTGCTTGATGCGGCGGGGCGGTGGACACCAGGACCGTGGGTGCAATCCGGACCAGGCCCAGTGCGGCGGCTTTGGGCCCCGACAGGATCTCGGCAAGCGCGGTTTCGTCATCGCTTTGGATGAAGCTGGCGGCGGGGCCTACCCGCATCCTGCCATGCCGGGAAGCAGTGTCCTCCACGAGGTATTCGAGTGGCTGGGGCACGGCGGTGGCCGAGTGTTCCCGCAGGAACTCCAGCAGGCCGGCGGCGTCGTAGCCGGCGTCGAGGGCGCGCCGGATGGAGTTGTCCGAGAACCGGTAGATGGTGGCGGGTCCCTGGCCTTCGGCGTCGGCCATGACCAGGAGTTTTTCCGTCAGCCCGGGAGCAAGGTAGCCCGGCGCAACGGCGGTGAGGTCGGCCTGCAGGAGCACGTGGTTCAACGCAGCCGGCAAGTGCTCGCCCAGGATGGCAAGTGCGGCGTCCGGCCGGTCCTCGGCGAAAGCGCTGCCCAGCTGGCTCAAGGCACCGGAGCCCACCAGGCCGAGCATTTCGGCTTCGGCGAGGACCCCGCGGATCAGTGAAGTGAAACGCCGCGCCATCCGCGGCTGGGCCCATTCGGCCCGCTGCAGGACTGCGGCGGCGTCGAGCACCGGGGCAGTGCCGTCCGGGGCTGCCGCTTCGGTGGTGAGCTCATGCAGGATTTCCAGGATCCGTTTGCGGATTACGGGAGCATCAGGCCGCTGCGGCTCAGCGGACAACGCCACGATGGTGCTGCCGGACGCCGTTCGGTGCGGCGTTGTCCCTTGGGCACCATTAACGGGCTGGCCCACCAGCGACGGGACACGTTCGCTCGCCAGCCAGGCGTTCACCAGCCACAACCACTGTTCCTGGCGGGGCAGGACGAGCCATTCCAGCTGCGGTGGCTGTACCCAGGACGATGAATCCACGTCCAGCCGGATCAGGCCTGCGAGCCCGCACAATTCCAGCAGGAGTCCCACGCGTCCCTGGTCGACCCCGAGCAGTTCGCCCAGCCGGCGCACTTCGCGTACACCCACCCCGCCGCTGCGCAGCGTGGCCAGCGGCTGATCCCTGACGGCATGCAGCAGCTCGCCCACCAGCCGAAGGGTTTCCGAGATGGCACTCATCGCCGCGTTCCTGCGCAGCAGGGCGCTGGTACGGCCCAGCTCCGGGACGGGCGGCGAGAGCATGAAGTCATTGATGATCGCCCCACCACGCAGCGACAGCCCCACGCTGTGCGGCAACTCGACATGTGCCGCATCCAGCGGCACCAGCAGGCCGCGGGCCAGGAGCCAGTCAACGGGCCCGACGTCGGAGCCCTCGGTCGTGATGGACGCCTTGCGTTGCGCCTGGGGGACGGCACCCATGGCCCAGTTGCGGAACCTGGCGAGCAGCGCCGTCGTCCGTTCCGGGGCCCCGGCAAGGATTTTCTGAACCGCCTCCGGCGAGGAGGTCCAGTGCTGCAGCGCGAGGGCTGCCTCCATGGGAGTGGTCGCGTCCTGGATGGCGACGCCGCTGCGGTGCAGCTCGGAGACCAGCTGGACTGCCCGCTGCGCGAACGCCGGCTGGAGGCGGACCAGTTCCGTGTAGCTCCTGCCAAGGCCTGCAGGATAGAGGCCCACCACGTCCTTGAGGCAGCCGACCGGGAGGTAGAAGCGCTGCCGGGCGCTGGAAGGAGGCGTGCCGTGCGGCGGCGGGGCACGGTGCACCAGTGCCAGGTCCTGCAGGGTTGCCAGGATCCGTTCCACCACGGCGACGGTGGAGCCGGAGATCATTTTCCGGAGGCTCGCGGCCGAGGCACTGTGTTCAGTATCCGTGTTGGTGCACAGGTGGAGGGTTTCGAGGACCTGCATCTGCGGCCTGTTCAACCGTTCGAGTGCCCGCTGCACGCTGACCCGCGCGCTTGCCCGCGCTGCGAGGGCCGAAAAGTCCGGAACGGCGGGGGAGATGAGGTCCGGCCGCGCATCGAACAGCACACGCAACGAGTCGTCGCTGCGTGCCTCCAGGTCTTTGCTGAGCGCGCGAATGAGGGACATCAGTCCAACGTTACCGCTGGTCAGGCTTTCCTGCCCGGCGCCGCCCGGCAACGCTGTCCAGAACAAGGAAAAGCATGAGGAGGAATGCCACCGGCAGGCCGTACAGCGCAGAATAGGTGACCCAGGCCGGCGCAACATTGCCTGCGAAGGCAAGCGCCATCACGGCTCCAACTGCTGCCAGGGAGAGCACGGCAATGGCTGCGGCGGCGATCATAACGGGCCGCCGGTAACGCGAGGGTGTCATGGACGTAACGCTACAGCCCCTGCGGTGGCGGGCGTGAACCCGTTGCCTGGGCGCCGTTGGAAGCAGGATTAGGGCACCGGGCAGGATAACCTTGAAAGATACAGACCAACACGGTTCGCAGCTGCCATACCTTGAACCCGTACAACAATACGGATGCGGTGGCGGCTGGCCGTGTCTCACGACAGCAGAACGAAGAAGGTTGATTACGTGCCTACCGGCAAGGTCAAGTGGTATGACAAGGACAAGGGCTTCGGGTTCCTCGCAGGAGAGGATGGCCAGGAGGTTTTCCTGCCCAAATCGTCGCTTCCCGAGGGCGTAACGGAGCTCAAGGCCGGCACCCGCGTCGAGTTCGGCGTGGCCGACGGCCGGAAAGGTGCGCAGGCCCTGGGCCTGCGTGTCCTGGACAAGACGCCGTCCATCGCCAAGGCGAAGCGGCCCAGTGCAAAGGACCTCGCTCCGCTGGTCCAGGACCTGGTGACCGTACTGGATAACCTTTCCGGAACCCTGTCCAAAGGCAAATACCCGGAAGGCAACAAGGGCAAGGCGATCGCGGCTGCCCTGCGTAAGGTTGCCGACGAGCTGGACGTTTAGCACCGATGAGTCCGCAAGCTGAACAGCCGGCGGCGCCGGAGCAGGGCCAGGCGGGCCCGACGCCGGCGGATGCCGAAAGCCCTGTCCCCGCCGCCGCTGCCAAAATCGGCTCCAAGCGCCCGGCCGGTGTGCCGGTATGGCGGACCGGAAAGCCGGACGCATTCCTGGCTGCTGCCGTGGAGACGGCCCGGACCGCCTTGGAGGGCATCACCGCCGCCTCCGATATTGGGCGCCACGTCGCCGCCAAGAGCGAAGGCGACCGGCTTGTCACGCACCTTTTTGAGTCGAAGCTGCCCGGTTACGCTGGCTGGCATTGGTATGCGGTGGTCACCCGCAACTCCCGTTCAAAGGTGGTCACCGTCAGCGAGCTGGGGCTGCTGCCGTCCGAAGATTCCATTCTTGCCCCCGAATGGGTTCCATGGGCGGAACGCGTCCGTCCCGAGGACGCGCAGCAACAGGAAAAGGACACCCCGGAACAGGGCAAGGCGTCGCCGGAAACCGGCGAACCGGCGCCGGATGGGGATATGACAGGGACCGGGCCTGCCGGGCAGGACCCGGAGATCCCGGAGTTCGACGCCACGGGCTCTGATGCCGCGGACAATGATTTCATTGAGCAGCACCCGGGGGACGACGCCGGCACGGACTAGTTGCCTGCGCCTCCCAGCCGACGGGGACACGCAAACGGCGCCGACCGGGCAGGACCCGGGCGGCGCCGTCGGACGTTAAGGGAGCGCCCCTGGCGGGCTACTTGCGCAGTTCGCCCACCACGTAGTCGATGCTGGCCAGCAAGGCGGAAACGTCGTCGGGCTCGATGGCAACGAAGGTTGCGATGCGCAGCTGGTTGCGGCCCAGCTTCCGGTACGGTTCGGTGTCCACGATCCCGTTGGCGCGCAGGACCTTGGCCACCTGGGCGGCGTCAACCGACTCGTCGAAGTCGATGGTGGCAATGACGTTCGAACGTTCATCAGGATTGGTGACGAACGGGGTTGCATACTCCGAGCCCTCGGCCCAGGAGTAGATGCGTCCGGCCGAATCCGCTGTGCGTTTTGCAGCGAAGTCCAGGCCGCCGTTGGAGTTGAGCCACTGCACCTGGGCGTCCAGGGTCACCAGGGTGGACAGGGACGGGGTGTTGTAGGTCTGGTTCAGCCGTGAGTTGTCGATGGCCGTCTGCAGGTCCAGGAAGTCCGGGATCCAGCGGCCGCCGGCCTTGATCCGGGCGGCACGTTCCACGGCGGCGGGGGAGAACAGGCCCAGCCAGAGCCCGCCGTCGGACGCAAAGTTTTTCTGCGGTGCGAAGTAGTAGACGTCGCTTTGGGCTACATCGACGTCCAGGCCGCCCGCAGCCGAGGTGGCATCCACCAGCACCAGTGCGCCCTCATCGGCTCCCGCAACCCGCTGCACGGGAGCGGAAACACCGGTGGACGTTTCGTTTTGCGGCCAGGCGTAGACGTCCACGCCTGGTTCGGCCTGTGCCGCGGGACGGGTGCCCGGCTCGGACTTGAGGATCGAGGACGCTTCCAGGAAGGGGGCTTTGTTTGTTGCCGCCGCGAACTTGGATCCGAACTCGCCAAAGGACAGGTGCTGGGCTTTTTTCTCCACCAGTCCGAAGCTGGCAACATCCCAGAACGCCGTGGAGCCGCCCACGCCCAGGACAACTTCGTAACCTTCCGGTGCGCGGAAGAACTGGCTCAGGCCGTCGCGGACCGAGCCAACGAGGTTCTTGACCGGGGCCTGCCGGTGGGACGTGCCCAGGATGTTCTTTGATGCGGCGGACAGCGCATCAATCTGTTCCTGCCTGACCTTGGAAGGTCCGGCGCCGAACCGCCCGTCCTGAGGCAGGAGGTCGGCGGGAATAGTGATGCTGGGTTCGCTCACAGGTGCTCCAATTTCGGCGTGATGTGACTTTGGTCCGGGCGGGTGAATGGTTGCCGGCGGGCAGTCGGCAATGACTGCGACTCAGGCCTTCCCATTCTGCCTGAACAGCTGTTTCGGCGGGAACCGGGACCGTCATAGTCCAGCCATTGAGACGTCTTGCCGGCGCCCGCCAACTATTCGGACTAAGTCAAAATAGGCTAAGCTTGCCAACGGACTACGTCGCAGTGAAAGGCGATACGGTGGGACAACGCAAGGTACTGCGCTCGAGGAGCTGAGCTGGATGACGGATCTGATCGACACTACGGAAATGTACCTTCGCACCATTTTGGAGCTTGAGGAAGAAAACATTGTTGCCCTCCGGGCCCGTATTGCAGAACGGCTGCGCCACTCGGGGCCCACGGTTTCCCAGACCATTGGCCGGATGGAGCGCGACGGCCTGGTGGTGGTGTCCGGCGACCGGCACCTCGAGCTCACCGAAAGCGGCCGCAAGCGGGCTACGGAGGTCATGCGCAAGCACCGGCTGGCCGAGCGGCTCCTGGCGGATGTCATCGGCCTGGACTGGGCTTACGTCCACGATGAAGCCTGCCGGTGGGAACACGTCATGAGCGAGCGGGTGGAGCGGCGCATCTACGAGCTGCTCGATCACCCCACCCAGTCGCCCTACGGCAACCCTATCCCGGGCCTCGCCGCCCTCGGGGGCCAGCCGGGGCTTGCCGCGTCAGACGGCGCCGTCAGCCTCCTTGAAGCGATGAAGTCCTACGGTCCTGCTTCGGTGGTGACCGTCAGCCGGCTTGCCGAACCCATCCAGGTGGAGCCCGAACTGCTGGTTCAGCTCTACGAGGGGGGCATCCGTCCCGGGGCGGCGGTATCGCTGGAGCGGGTAGGGGATTACATTTCCGTGCGGGTGGCCGGCATTGAAGGCGCCCTGGAACTTCCGCCGGAAGTGGCCGCGCACGTTTTCGTCACGGTCCGGTAGAGGACCATCCCGGGCGCGGGCTACTCCATCAAGCGGACTTACGCAATGATAACGGAATTGTTACTTTGAGGGTTAACCCTCTATAGTTGATCCGAGCGTTGATACTAAAGCGTTACCTGATCTGGAGCCGAGCTCTGCCAGCGGATCAGGAGCACGAGTCATAACTGGCAGAGGCGGGGGAACCACAAGCGGCAGCGGGGGACTGCCTTGGGGTGAAGTCCGTCAGCAGCAAGCCTCTTCCAGTGAAGGAACCTTCCGGGGATATCTCTGTGCCGAAGCTTGCTTACGGCGGACCGGGTCTTTGAACTCTCTGACCCGAATCCGACAGCTAACTTCGCAGGCTTTCAAGAGAGGAATCCTTCTTGTCCATGCAGACCTCCAAGGGGCGCCGCCGTGCGGCGGGCCCCTCATCGACGCCGCGTGTCGTCGAAGTCATCAACACGGAGCGCCCCCGCGACCTCCACCGTGATGCGCGCCGCCGTCGGGGTCCCTTCCGGCAGATCACCGAGTTTGCCTCGGCCAGCGGCATCGGGCAAAAAGCCGGGATCGCGCTTGCGGCCACAGGCCTGGTGCTGACCGTGACTGTTCCGGCCACCAGTCCGGTCATGGCCACCGACACCGGTGCCACACCCGTCGCTGCCTTCGCCGCCACCCCGCAGCCGGCCATCTCTGCCGAGCCGGGAGCGCAGATTGACTTCAGCCGGTCAGCCGTTGTCACGCAGGCTGACCCGGACGGTAAACTCAAACAACTCCTGAGCGCGCAATCAGCCGGTGCGGTCTCCCGTGCCGCTTCCGCTGGAAGCCTTGGCGCCCCGCTGGCCACCCTTTCCACGGCATCGCCGTTCGGCTACCGCATCAGCCCCATCACCGGCGGCTCCGGTGACTTCCACCGCGGGCAGGATTACGTGGCCCAGTGCGGCACGTCCGTCCTCGCTGCTGCCACCGGCACCGTGACGTTCGTTGGCTGGCATCAGTACGGCGGCGGAAACCGCGTCGTTGTGGACCACGGCAACGGCCTGGAGACCACCTACAACCACCTGTCATCGTTCAGCGTCAAGGAAGGCCAGACGGTCTCGCGCGGCGACGTCCTGGCGCTCAGCGGCACCACCGGAGCCTCTACCGGCTGCCACCTCCATTTCGAGGTCCAGATCAACGGCGAAGTTGTCGATCCCACAGGGTGGCTTTAGTCAAATGATGGTCATCTCTCAAATCGTCGTGACCAGCCGTGACCTGAATGTGACATTCACGCAAAACTGCTGTACCGTCTAACTCGCGTCAACTTTTCCGAAGTTGACGCTCTTGTGCGGATTGCCTAACTCTGCCACCGCTCAAGGTCCGTTCGCATTTCATCGTCTGGCAGGGGCGGGGGAACCAATTTTGGTCTTCGTTTCTGAAGGCCTTGGGGTTAAGTCGCAAAGCTTCCTTTGGAAGCCGCGCGGCCGGGTGACTCCCATCCGAATCCGACAGCTCACCTCGCAGGCATTGGGAGAGGCTACCTTCGTGTCTTCACGCCATAATTCTGCGCGCCACCGTGCGCAAACGGTTCGTACCAACCCTTTGGACGCAATGTCCAAGGCTGTTAGTGCCAATGCCGGGACAGTAGGTCGCCAGGCTGCCGTTGTCGCAGCCGCATCCGGCCTTGTCCTTGGCATGGGACTGCCGGCCAACGCGGCGGACACGGCTGGTGTCTCCGCTTCCACCGAGTCGGGTTCCGCACAGACTGCCCTGGCCGTCACCGCAGCGCCCACCGCCACCGTTTCCTTCGAGCGCCCCGTGGTGAAGACCACCGCTGCTCCGAAGATCGAGCCGGTCCGCACGCAGTCCACTGCCGCTGCCACCCGCGACGGTTCCACGGCCACCACCGTGTCCACCGCTTCCACCGCGGAAAAGGCAGTAGAGGCCGTTAGCTCTGCAGCTACCTCAGGCATCGCAGCCATCGCTTACACGGGCATCGGCCGCCCCTATGTCTGGGGCGGCACCAGCCCCAACGGCTGGGACTGCTCGGGCTTCACCCAGTGGGTTTACGCCCAGGCCGGCATCAGCATCCCGCGCGTCAACGCCTGGACGGCCATGACCCCTACCTCCACCCCCAAGCCGGGTGACCTGGTCATGCAGAACGGCGGAGCCCACGTCGGAATTTACGTCGGTAACGGCATGATGGTCAGCGCGCTCAACCCCTCCCAGGGCACGCTGCTTCACTCTGTGGCCGCCACCGGATCCTCCTCCTTCTACACCATGGGCAACTAATAGTTCTTGGGGCTTCGGCCCCAGGAACTATTTCTTTGCCTGCGCTTTTCGCTAAATCACCACATCCCCGTTCGGAACCCGCCGACATACCCCCAAGATGCCGGCGCGTCCAAAACTCTCGGCTGCCCACAGGCCCGAGGAAAACGAAAGAGAGAACTGATGACTACTCGTGCTACCGCACGGCACCGCGCCGAGGTCACCAAAACCAACTCAATCGCTGTCATTGCCAAGGCTGTCGGCGAGAACGCCGGCGGCGTAGGCCGCCAGGCCGCGGTAATCGCCGCCGCCTCGGGCCTGGTCCTGACCAGTGGCATCGCAGCCAACGCTGCCGACGCCAACGTCCAGCGGGACTCCGCACCGGCTTCCACACTGGAAGTTGAGTCCGCGATCGAGGCTCCGATTTCTGCGGCATCCACCATTGCCATCACCTTCGAAAAGCCTGCCGTGACCACTACGCCGGCTCCTGTTATCGAAGAACCGGCACCTGTTGAGGTCAAGGAGGCCGAGCCGGCTCCCGCCGTTGCCCAGCCTGCTGCAGCTCCCAAGGTGACCGCCAAGGTTTCCACCGCCGCAGCCCCCGCTGCCGCTCCTGCTGCTTCCGCCAGCGGCAAGGGTGCAGCCATCCTGTCCGCTGCCTACGCCCAGCTGGGCGTTATGCAGGACTGCACCATGCTGGTCACCAACTCCCTGGCCGCCGTGGGCATCAACTTCCACGACTGGCCCGCAGGCTACCTCTCCCTGGGCCGCACGGTGAGCGCTGCCGAGGCTCAGCCGGGCGACCTGATCTACTACGCTGACGGTGGCGCCGGTATGGCGCACATCGCTGTCTACGCCGGCAACGGCCAGGCTGTGCACGGCGGGTACAACGGCAACCAGACCGTGGTCTTCAGCGCCAATGTTGGCTCCGGCCCGGTGTTCATCCGCGTGAACTAATGTGCCCTTGGGACACCGGACTGCTGTCCGGCTGAACTGACGGAACCAAAGGACTCCTGCCTCATCGCAGGGGTCCTTTTCGTTTAATGGAGCTTGGACACGCGGCCGGCGGCCGCCTCCCGCCCGAATTGATGCGCAAGAGCGCACCAGCCGGATTACCCGATAGTGCACTTCTTTGTTTACTCTTGTGGTGTCGATCCATAGCCCGGACATGCCGAGGGCAGCCGGCCCTCGTGCCCCTGACGGGTGCGGCCGTGAAGAGGTACGTGCATGCGCACTCTCGTTCTGAATGCTGGATATGAACCGCTGGCGGTTATCACTTTCCGCCGGGCGCTGGTGCTTGTGCTCACAGGCAAGGCGAGCGTGGTGGCCGAAGGGGACGATCCCGTGGTGGGTCCCCAGGAAATCCTGGGCCGCCCGTCCGTGATTCTCCTGAACCGCTACATCCGTCCCAGATACAACCAGGCCACAGCCGTCAGCCGGCGGGGGGTGCTGAGACGCGACGGGCACAAATGCGCGTATTGCGGTAAAGCGGCGCACACCATCGACCACGTGCATCCCAAGTCCCGCGGCGGTGCTGATTCATGGGAGAACCTCGTGGCAGCCTGCCTTCGCTGCAACAACGTCAAAGGCGACCATACCCCGGCTGAAATGGGCTGGAAACTGCGGTTCGTACCGGAGCCTCCACGCGGCGCCATCTGGCAAATCAAGGAACTGGAAAAGCCCACGCCAGCGTGGGATCCGTTCCTGTTGCCCGAACGCGCTGCCTGACGTACCCGCTGTACGGCCGGCCAGCCACGTCCGGGGAGCCGGTAGGCTGGGACAGTGGAAGAGAGCGCCCCGTACTTTGATGCCTTGATCCTGGCCGGAGGCCGGTCCTCGCGGCTCGGTGGTGTGCCGAAACAGAACCTGGTGTACCACGGCGCTACCCTCCTGCAGCGGGCCCTTGCCGCCGCTTCAGGTGCCGGTCGCGTCGTGGTGGTGGGGCCCGACCCCGGACGCCTGCCGCAGGGCGTCCTCTCCTGTCGGGAGAAGCCGGAATTTGCAGGGCCTGCTGCTGCCATTGCGGCCGGACTCGAAACCCTGAAGCCTGATGGGGGAGGTGCTGAATACACGCTGGTGCTGGCCTGCGACATGCCCCTGGTGTCCGACGCTGTCAAGGCCCTGCGCTCGGAGCTGCTGTCTGGGAAAAGCATGGAAGCAGACGCGATTCTGGCCCGGACGGATGACGGAACTCCGGAGGGCAGGATCCAGCCGCTGGCCGGCCTTTATCGCACAGCCGGGCTAAATAAAGCCGTGCGGGATCTTGCAGCCAAGGGGGGCTTAATCAACGGCTCTGTCCGGTCGCTCCTTGCTAGTCTGGACGTGCGGCTTGTCACCGTCCCTGATGCGTCCACAGCAGACGTGGATACCTGGGACGATGCCTCCGCACTAGGGATTGCCGCCGGCAACCAGGACACCGCACCTGGCCGGCGCGGCCGCAGTTAACTTGGGAGGCAGTTCGTGAAGAGCCAGGATGAAACGCTGGAGGAATGGTGCAGGTCCCTGCTTCAGGCCTATGAACTTGAGGACGTCCAGGTGGATGTCAACGCCATCCTCTCGCTCGCCGGCGTAGCCGCCCATTCCGTGGTCCGCCCCGCTGCTCCGCTCACCACCTTCATTGCAGGTTTTGCCGCCGGCCTTGCCTCGGGAGCGGACCGGACGGCGGACGCCGCCTCCATGGACGCGGCCCTGGCCGTGGCCCGCAGCCTGGCGGCTGACTACGATGCTGAAGCCGCCGGGACTCCCGGCGAATGACCGGGGAATCCCAGGAAGAAACCGGCAAGCCCGAAGGGCAGGAAGCACCGCATCACCTCGCCCACACCTGGGAAGAAGCCCGGCAGGCGGCCTTCGACGCCGCCACGCCTATTCCTGCCGGGCCCGTGGCGCTGGAGCTGGCCCTTGGCCGCCGCCTGGACCAGGACATCGTGGCTCTCCAGGACATGCCGCACTACGCGTCTTCAGCGATGGACGGATGGGCTGTGAACGGAACCGATCCGTGGATCCCGGTGGAGCCGGGGACCAGGCTGGCGCCGCACCAGGCCAGTCCCATTGTGACGGGCGGCCTCGTTCCTCCCGGCGCCAAGGCCGTACTCCGCAGTGAGAGCGCCGTCATGGAAAAGGACGACGACGGGCTGCCCGTCCTGGCGGCCGGCGGAACCGCCCGTCCGGGCGAACCGCGCAATGGCCAGCACATCCGGAAGGCGGGGGAGGAAGCCCGGGAAGGGGACATCCTGGTCAAGGCTGGCGTGGAGCTGAATCCGGCGCATCTGGCACTCGCTGCCCTGGCCGGCCACGACGAGTTGCGCGTCCAGGGCAAGCCCCTTGTGCGGCTGCTGCTGACCGGTTCCGAGGTGGTGGCGCACGGGCTCCCGGTCCCGGGCCAGGTGCGTGACACGTTCGGTCCCCAGTTGCCGGCAGTCGTCACGATGCTCGGCGGCATCGCCGGCGGACAGCAGAAAATCGGAGATTCCTATCCGGAATGGCTCGCCGCCCTGGAGGACGTGGTTCCGGAGGTGCCCGGTGCGCCTGACCTGCCCGCCGACGTCGTCATCACCACAGGCGGGACGGGGCGCTCCGGCACGGACCACCTGCGCCGCGCAGTTGCTGAGCTGGGCGGGCGGCTGATCATCGACGGCGTGGCGATGCGTCCCGGGCATCCGGCTGTCCTGGCTGAGTTGCCGGACGGCCGCTTTGTGCTGGGCCTGCCGGGCAATCCGCTCGCGGCAATGATGGCGCTGTCCACCGTGGGCGCCCCGCTGCTGGCCGCACTGGGCCACGGTCCGATGCCAGCGGTGCAGGATGTGCCGTGCGGAACCGTGATCGACCCCGAGCCGGGCCGCACCCGGCTGATGCCCTTCAGTCTCCTGTATGGCATGGCCTCGCCAGCGCAGCATACGGGACCGGGCATGATGCGGGGACTCGCCTCCGCCGACGGCGTCATGGTGGTGCCGCCGCACGGGGTGCAGTTGGGTGAGGCAGTGCCTGCCTTCGCTTTACCCTGGTCTGCTCCCATTCCCGGGCCTGCAGAAGCCCCGGCCAAGGCAAAGCCCCGGAGCGGCGGCCGGACTGCCCGGACTGCTGCCAAGCCCGCCCCGGACGGCCCGGTGGACTGGAGCGCCCTCCTTGGTTGAACCCTCGGTGCCTGCCGGCTCCCCGCGGTGTCATGATGGAGTTATGGAAAGGCAGGGTGGGACATGGGACGCGTAACCCAGCGCCGCAAGGTGCATAAGTATGTGCTGGACGGTTCACAGAATGCCCTCGAGTTCCCGGTGCGGTACCGGGAGGACGTCCTGGCTGTGGAGGAACCGCTGGAGATCCGTTTGGGCCGGCTCTCCTTCTCCGTCACCATGCGGACTCCTGGCGACGACTTTGACCTGGTGGCCGGGTTCCTGGTGTCCGAGGGCGTTATCTGGACCGCAGAACAGCTCGTTTCGCTGCGGTTCTGTGCCGGCGAAGACGAAAACGGGGTCCAGACATTCAACGTGGTGGAGGCGCAGCTGCGGCCGGACGTCCCGCTCCCCGCCACCGGGCGCAATGTCTATACGTCCAGTTCCTGCGGCATTTGCGGGACGGATTCGATCGAGGCGGTGGAGAAATCCTCGCACTACAGCCCGCAGTCCGATCCTGTGACGGTGGATGCCCAGGTCCTTGCCTCACTTCCTGCACTGCTCCGCCAGTCCCAGCGCGTCTTCGACGAGACCGGGGGAGTGCACGCGGCCGGGCTGTTCAAGGTAAAGGACGACGGCGGTGTGGAGCTTCTCTGCCTCCGCGAGGACGTGGGGCGGCACAACGCGGTGGACAAGGTGGTGGGCTGGGCACTGCGCGAAGGACTCCTCCCGCTGCGGGGAACGGTTCTGCAGGTATCGGGCAGGGCATCCTTCGAGCTGGTGCAGAAAGCCGCCCTGGCAGGCATTCCCGTGCTGGCCGCCGTCAGCGCGCCCTCCAGCCTGGCCGTTGAACTAGCCGAAGCAAGCGGAGTGACCCTGGCAGGCTTCAGCCGCGGTACCAGCCTGAATATCTATGCCGGCGATGAGCGCATCGCCAGGCCTGTGGTCAACATGCCACCCGCCTGAGCTTTCGCCGTGGGGTTTCGCGCGCGTTCCGCGGAGGGGTTGGTTATCAGGCTACTAGCGGGTAGATTTGTCCATCGAATGGACACGTTGGTCCAGCTGCAAACTCATAAGAAGGCCTACATTGCATGACGACCGCCGGATCACGGAAGTCCGCCTGGAAAGGTTTGTGCGTGAGCGCATCATCCCTGCCATCTACAGCCGGACCCTTCCCCTCTCCCTGAGCAGCTGGGACGTCCCCGACGAACCGGTCCCCGCGCTGGAGGCAATGCGCCAGGAATTCCAGCCGCAGGAACATGGCGCACCCTGGGGAAAGCCCTGGGGGACCAAGTGGCTTCACCTTCGGGGCGAAGTCCCCGAATCGTGGGGCACCGCGCCGGATACCACGGTGGAGGTGGTGGTGGACATTGGCTTCACCATCGAAACCCCGGGCTTCCAGTGCGAGGGCATTGCCTGGCGCCCGGACGGCACCATCATCAAGGCCGTCTCCCCGCGGAACCGGTACATCCCGTTGAAGCTGCTGGGTGGCGGCATGGCGGTGGACTTCTACGTCGAAGCCGCCGCCAACCCCGATGTTGCCCAGGGCTGGACCTTCGCCGCTACGCCGTATGGGGACAAATCAACGGCCGGAACAGCCCCGCAGTACAGGCTCGGAACCATTGCCATTGCCGAGCTGAACCAGAACGTGTGGGAGTTGCAGCAGGATGTCTGGACCCTGGCGGGACTCATGGAGCAGTTGCCGCTGGAGCTGCCGCGCAGGCATGAAATCCTCCGGGCACTTGAGCGCATGATGGACGTGATGGATCCGGACGACGTTGCCGGAACAGCCGCAGCAGGACGCGACGCGCTCGCCGAAGTCCTGGCCAGGCCCGCCTACGCCTCAGCCCACCAGTTGGTTGCCACCGGCCACGCCCACATAGACTCCGCGTGGCTCTGGCCGGTACGGGAAACAATGCGCAAATGCGCCCGGACGTTTTCCAACGTGGTGTCCCTCATGGACGAAAACCCTGACTTCGTCTTTTCCTGCTCCTCCGCCCAGCAGCTTGCCTGGATCAAGGAGTTCTACCCCGAGCTGTTCAGCCGGATCCGGGAAAAGGTCCGGTCCGGGCAGTTCGTACCCGTGGGCGGCATGTGGGTGGAATCGGATACCAACATGCCCGGCGGCGAGGCCATGGCGCGGCAGTTCCTGGAGGGGAAGAGCTTCTTCCTGGCCGAGTTCGGCGTGGACTGCCGTGAAGCCTGGCTGCCGGACTCGTTCGGGTATTCCGCAGCCCTGCCGCAAATCGTCAAGTCCGCCGGCAGCCGCTGGTTCCTGACCCAGAAGATTTCGTGGAACCAGACCAACAGGATGCCCCACCATACTTTCAACTGGGAGGGCATCGACGGCACCCGGCTCTTCACCCACTTCCCGCCGGTGGACACCTACAACTCCGAACTCAGCGGACGCGAACTTGCCCATGCCGAACGGAACTACCGCGACCACGGCCGCGGGACAGTCTCGCTGGTGCCGTTCGGCTATGGGGACGGCGGCGGTGGACCCACCCGCGAAATGCTGGCGGCGGCAGCCCGCACCGCAAACCTGGAGGGCTCCCCGAAGGTCCGGATCGGTTCCGCCGAGAGTTTCTTCCGGCAGGCTGAACAGGATTACCCTGCGCTGCCCGTGTGGGTGGGCGAAATGTACCTTGAACTGCACCGCGGCACGTACACCAGCCAGGCCCGCACCAAGAAGGGGAACCGGCGCAGCGAACACCTGCTCCGCGAAGCGGAACTGTGGTGCGCCACGGCCGCCGTCCGGACTGACGGTGCGTTCGCCTACCCGGCGGCCGAACTGAAACGCCTGTGGCGGCTGGTGCTCTTGCAGCAGTTCCATGACATCCTTCCCGGCAGTTCCATCGCCTGGGTCCACCACGATGCGGAGCGGAACTACCAGGCGATTGAAACCGCCCTTGAAGCACTTATCGGGCAGGCTGCTTCCGCGGTGCTCGGCAAGGGGGAGCGGCAGTTCCTGCTGAATGCGGCACCCCATGCCAGGGAGGGAGTGGCGCCGCTGTCGGCAGCGGAACCCGTCACCATTCCTGGCGCCGTTAGTGCTACTGCCGATGCCGGCGGCTACGTCCTGGATAACGGGGTCATCCGGGCTGTCCTGGACGCTCACGGCCTGATCGTCTCCCTGCGCGACTACGCCAGCGGCCGTGAAGCAATCGCTCCGGGCGAGTACGGAAACTTGCTCGAACTGTACCGCGACACCCCCAACGAGTGGGATGCCTGGGACATTGATGAGTTCTACCGGCGCAACGTCACAGCCCTGACCAGCGCACAGTCATTGCGGCTGGAGGAGCATGGCGGCGCCGCCGTCGTGGTGGTCGAACGGCTGGCCGGGGCGTCGCCGCTCACCCAGCGCATCACCCTTGCGCCCGGAAGCCCCTCGCTGTCCATCTCCACCTCGGTGGACTGGCAGGAACGCGAAAAGCTGCTCAAGCTTGGCTTCGCAGTGGACGTCCGAGCGGACCGGTCCGCCGCGGAGACCCAGTTTGGGCACGTTTTCCGGCCGACGCACACCAATACCTCCTGGGAAGCGGCGAAGTTTGAGATCTGCGCCCACCGGTGGATCCATGTGGCCGAACCCGGCTACGGCGTGGCGGTGTCCAATTCGTCCACCTACGGGCACGATGTCACCAGGAGCGTCAGGGCTTCCGACGGCGGCACCACCACCACGGTGCGCCTGTCGCTGCTGCGTGCCCCCAAGTTCCCGGATCCGGAAGCAGACCGTGGGCGTCACGAGCTGAACGTCACTATCCGGCCGGGCGCCGATATTGCCGACGCTGTCCAGGAGGGCTACCGCACCAACCTGGCGCCCCGTCTGGTCCGCGGCGCTTCCCCGGTTGAACCACTGTTCTCCGTCACCAATCCCGCCTTGGTGATCGAAGCCGTCAAGCTTGCCGAGGACGGGTCCGGAGATGTGATCGTCCGGCTGTACGAGTCCTTGGGCCAACGTTCAGCCGGAAGGATCACCGGCAACTTCCAGGCAGGGGCGATACAAACGGTGGACCTGCTGGAACGTGAGGTTCCAGCCCCGGGGGTGGAGCCGGATGGGAAGGGCGCCACACTGCACCTGCGCCCGTTCCAGCTCGTCACCCTGAGGTTCGTCCGGGCGGCAGTCTGAACGTCGCGGCTCGGCGAACCAGGCCTTAAATCAGCGAACAAGGCCTTAAATAGGCTGAGTGGGGGCGGTCCCCAACGGCCCGCCACCACTCATCCCCCCAATGATGTGCGAAGGCCCCCGGGACGGCAGACGTCCAAGAATTTATCCCCGTTCTAAAACGTCCGTCCGCCCCACCTTCACACATTCATGATTGTTTCACATTCTAATGATTTTGTGAAAGGTGATGAGGTTACATTTCGGTAGATGTCCGGCTGCGGCTGGTGCTCCTGCCGCTCTTCACCCTTGCTGCCCAAATCAGTGCCAGGCCGATCACAAAGCACAGTACCGCCGTGTAGTTGATGACGTACTCTATGGCGGCCCAGTCCCTGGGGATGACCGGGAAAAGAAGTGAAAGGGCGATGGCAATCGCGCCCGCTGCCAGAAGCCCCGCTGCGAGCCGCACCAAAACAGGCAGGCGGCTTCGCACAGCACGGAGCATGGCCGGCAGCAGGACCAGCGAAACGTAGGACGGGTATGCCCGGCCGGCAGCGCCGTAGTACTCAACCAGCACTCCGTTACGGACATTCGTTCTGGCTATTTCCACAAGCCCTGCCGAGGAACCTGCCGTATCCATCATGAAGAACACCGCCATGAGCACCAGGGAGATGGTGAGCAACACGGCCATTCCGGCCTTGCCTGTGATCAACCGGTAAGCACCATCGGCACCAAACCCCTTCGTGACGCGGATGCCCACGAAGTAGATGGCAGCAAAGATGACGAAGCGCAGCAGCAGGTTAGCCAGGTTGATCCCGCCCAGGGCCTGGTCAATCGCGACGTAGGGCCCCTGGATGCTCAGAAGAATAGCCACGGTCATCAGGGCGAAGATGTAGAACACGGTTCTGTTCTCCCCGCGCAGCGCACTGGGTATTCGGGCCAACGCGATCAGGCCGCAGATGGCCAGTGTGCTCCACTGAAGAATTGCTATCATCCCAGGTTCTCCCATATCTTTTCCGTCTGCGCTTGGTCCTGTTCCTGCCGGCGCAGAACTTTGCCCAGGGCCTGCAGCCTGTCACCGGCAAGGGCGGTAAGGTCGCCGTCGGACAGGCTGTCCAGCGCCGCCTGCCGGGCGCCGGGAGGCCAGCCGGCCTCCTCCTCGGTGATCAGGCCGGTGGCCACCAGCCCGTCCACAGGTCCGACGCCGGCTGCCAGCGCAGTGGCTACGGCCAGTTCGGCGGACAGCCGGTTGGCACTCAACTGCGCGGAATAGTTCTGGGGAGCCACCCCCGTGGCGGCGGAGACCCGGTGCCGCACCTCGCCGTCGTCAATGGCGTCCACCCAGTTCTTGACGGAGGTGGCGTGGGGTGCCGGGGTCAGCGCCGGGGGCCTTTCGCCGGATTTCCCGGCAGTTTCCATGGCAGGGCGCGCCAGCAGGGAGCGAAGGAGGTCGGCAGTGGAAATCTGGCTGACCAGCTCACACCGGGTTGGAGGACGGGCGGGACCCCCCAGCTCCCGGTACGGCTCGAAATCGGCGAGGGCCGCTACCGGATTGATGTTGTAGGCGCGGCTGATGCTGACCACGGTGCTCACGGATACTTTCCCGCGGACCAGCTGCTGCGCAAGCGTGGTCCGCTTGATCCCTGAGACCCTGCAGACATCTGCCGTGCTGGCGTCCGGCGCGATGCCGTGCAGCCAGCGCTGGAACGCCTTGGCGGGGAGGGTCATGAAGAGCTCTCTGCAGAACGGACACTTGACTTGATTTTAGCTGCCCTCATGCAGCCGATTTTACCGGCGGGTCCGATTCGACTATGCTTGATGGTCGAGCCCGTTGGTCCGTACACCCCCCAAGTCCGGACCAGCGGGTTCTTTATGTCCTGCGGGCCCGAACACCTTGTCCCTGGTGATTTCGCAAGGCAATGCCGGGACGCTTCCGGCAGGAAACCGGCTGCACACCGGTGAAAGGACCGATCGATGACTGCAACGCTCGTTGCCAAGGACGTCGCCGGCGGCCATGACCACCGCCGGCTCTTCTCCAAGCTTTCCCTCACTGTTGCACCCGGCGATGTGGTGGGAGTGGTTGGCGCCAACGGCGCCGGCAAGTCCACCCTGCTGAGGCTCCTCGCCGGCGTCGACGAGCCGCAGGAAGGCAATGTCAGCCTTGCTCCCGCGGACGCGTTTGTGGGCTGGCTTCCCCAGGAGCATGAGCGGGTCCCCGGTGAGACAGTGGCAGGGTACATCGCACGCCGCACCGGCTGTGCCCAGGCCACGGCAGAAATGGAATCAACCGCAGAAGCACTGGGCTCTGGCGCACCCGGTGCCGACGACGCTTACGCCCGCGCCTTCGACCGGTGGATGGCTTCCGGCGCCGCCGACCTCGATGACCGCATCCCTGCCGTCCTGGCGGACCTCGGCCTGGAGGCCGGCCCGGACGCGTCCATGACCGGGCTCTCCGGCGGCCAGGCGGCGCGGGTGGCGCTGGCGGCGCTGCTGCTCAGCCGTTTCGACGTGGTGCTCCTGGACGAGCCCACCAATGATCTTGATCTTGCGGGCCTGGCCAAACTGGAGGACTTCGTCAAGGGCCTTCGCGGCGGTGTTGTCCTGGTCAGCCATGACCGCGAGTTCCTGGCCCGCTGCGTCACGACGGTGGTGGAACTGGATCTGGCCCAGAACGACGTGGCGGTTTACGACGGCGGCTATGACGCGTTCCTGGAGGAACGCGCCGTCGCGCGCCGGCATGCCCGGGAAAGGTACGACGAGTTCGCCACCACCAAGGCCGATCTTGTCTCACGTGCCCGGACCCAGCGTGAATGGAGCTCGCAGGGCGTCCGGAACGCCATGAAGAAGAACCCGGACAACGACAAGATCCGCCGCGCCGCCAGCAGTGAGTCCTCAGAAAAACAGGCCCAGAAGGTGCGGCAGATGGAATCCCGCATTGCCCGGCTGGACGTAGTGGAAGAGCCCCGGAAGGAATGGCAGCTTCAGTTCTCCATCGGCAAGGCCCCCCGCTCCAGTGCCGTGGTGGCGACCCTCCGTGACGCGGTGGTGCAGCAGGGAAGCTTTACCTTGGGACCGGTGAACCTGCAGCTCAACGCGGGGGAGCGGGTCGGCATCACCGGCCCCAACGGAGCCGGCAAATCGACCCTGCTTCGCCTGCTGTTGGGTATCACTCCACCGGACTCGGGCAGCGCCTCGATGGGTGCTTCGGTGGCCATCGGCGAGATTGACCAGGCCCGCGGGTTGCTGGCAGGCCACCTGACCCTCGCATACGCCGTCGAGGCCGTCCTGGTGGACCTGAATCCGGCAGAGGTCCGCACCCTCCTGGCCAAGTTCGGATTGAAAGCGGACCACACGGCCAGGGCGGTTGAGTCCCTCTCGCCCGGCGAGCGGACCCGGGCAGCGCTGGCCCTGCTCCAGGCCCGCGGCGTGAACCTCCTGGTCCTGGACGAACCCACCAACCACCTTGACCTGCCTGCCATCGAGCAGCTTGAAGAGGCGCTGGAAACCTATGACGGCGCACTGCTGCTGGTGAGCCATGACCGGAGGCTGCTGGAGAACGTGCGCCTCGATGTACGTTGGGATGTGGACAGCGGCAGGGTCACCGAGCAGCACATCAGCAGCAGCATCTGAACCGAACGGCAGTGTGGGCAGTAATTTGAGCGCGGAGCAATATCGATGAGCATGGAACGGGTTGCCCTGAGCTCCCTTCACAACATCACCCGGGCCAAGACCGGTTTGAAGCCGTTCTCCAAAGCCACACTGAAGCGGGTCCTTGCTTTCGCCCGCCCACACCGGGGGAAACTGCTGGCTTTCGTGGCACTGTCCGTGGTCATGGCCTTCCTGGCCGTGGCCACCCCGGTCCTGGCGGGGCAGGTGGTGGACGCGATTGTGGCCAAGGCCGGCGCCGGGGAGGTGATCCGGCTGGCGGTGCTCATCGCCGCCGTCGCTGTTGCGGAGGCGGGTGTGGGCCTGCTGAACCGCTGGCTGTCCTCCACCATTGGGGAGGGCGTGATCCTGGACCTGCGCACCCGGGTCTTTGACCACGTGCAGAAGATGCCGATTGCCTTCTTCACACGGACCCGGACCGGTGCCCTGGTGAGCCGCCTGAACAATGACGTCATTGGCGCACAGTCGGCTTTTGCCGGCACCCTCTCCGGGGTGGTCAGCAACGTGGTGGCGCTGATCCTCACACTGATTGTCATGCTGGGCACCTCGTGGCAGGTCACGGTCCTCGCCATGATCCTGCTGCCCGTCTTCCTCATCCCGGCCCGGCGGATAGGATCCAAGCTCGCAGACCTGCGCCGGGAGGCGGCCGACCACAACGCCGCCATGGGCACGCAGATGACCGAACGCTTTTCAGCTCCCGGTGCCACGCTGGTCAAACTGTTCGGCAGGCCCGACGAGGAATCCCGGGAGTTCGCAGTACGTGCAGGACGTGTGCGCGACATTGGCGTCCGGACGGCCATGCTGCAGTTCACGTTTGTCACGGCACTGACCCTCGTTTCCGCCCTGGCCCTTGCCCTGGTCTACGGGCTGGGTGGATGGCTGGCGATCACCGGCGAGCTGGCCGCCGGTGATGTGGTGGTACTGGCTCTGCTGCTCACCCGCTTGTATGCACCACTCACAGCCCTGTCCAACGCGCGCGTGGAAATAATGACCGCCCTGGTCAGCTTTGAACGCGTATTTGAGATCCTGGACCTCAATCCACTGATCCAGCAGAAGCCGGGTGCCGTACCTGTTCCGCCGGGTCCGGTGTCCGTGGAATTCGACGACGTCCGCTTCGCCTATCCCTCAGCGGACAAGGTTTCGCTGGCCTCGCTGGAGGAGGTATCCACCCTGGACACCCGCGGCGGCGAGGAAGTGCTGCACGGCATCAGTTTCCGCGTGGAGCCGGGCCAAACGGTGGCCCTGGTGGGATCCTCAGGGGCGGGCAAATCTACCGTCGCCCAACTGCTGGCACGCCTGTACGACGTGGATTCCGGGGCAGTCCGGCTGGGTGGCACCACGCCCGGCAGTGGCCTGGACGTACGCGACGCCACCTTCGACTCCCTCCGCGACACACTGGGAATGGTCACCCAGGACGGCCATCTCTTCCATGAAACCATCGCCTCAAACCTTCGCCTGGCACGGCCGGACGCCACCGGGGAGGACATGTGGGAGGTCATCCGGCAGGCACGGCTGGAAACCATGATCCGGTCACTGCCGGACGGTCTGGAAACAGTGGTGGGGGAGCGCGGCTACCGGCTGTCCGGCGGTGAGCGCCAGCGCCTCACCATCGCCCGGCTGTTGATCGCCCAGCCCCGGGTAGTGATCCTGGACGAGGCCACAGCCGCACTTGATTCCACCAATGAGGCAGCCGTGCAGGCCGCCCTGGGAGCGGCACTTGAGGGACGGACGGCCGTCGTCATCGCCCACCGGCTGTCCACCATCCGGGCCGCCGACGCCATCCTGGTGGTCGAGGACGGCCGGATCGTGGAACGCGGAACCCACACCGAGCTGCTGGCTGCTGAAGGCCGTTACGCCGAGCTGTACCGGACCCAGTTCGCCGAGGCCACTGCGGTGGCCCAGGAGGCTGTTCCGGAGCTTTAGGCGTCCGGTCGGCGGGTTTGCAGCCGGGCACCGCCGGGCGGGCCACCGCCATGCCCCAAAGCCGCCGACTGCGCAGCGGCCAGCTCGGGCAGGATGTGGTTTGTCAGCAGCGGGGCAAGGTCCGCGGGCAATGCTGCGCGCGGATCAAGGGCCGCCAGGTCCAGCCACCGGATCTCCGCGATCTCCGCGGACGGGTGTGCCTGCCATGTTCCCGGCGCGCGGAATACAGTGGCTTCGATGTCCGTGGCGGCCTCGTTGGCGGCGTCGGCGATCCAGACGCCCATCAGCTCCAGATCCCCCGGGTCGATGACGATGCCCACCTCCTCCGCCAGCTCGCGGGCGGCGGCCTGGGCGGCTGTCTCACCGGCTTCCGGCTTGCCGCCGGGATGCATGAACATGCCTGTGCCGCGCTTGCGCACGGTCAGGAGCCGGCCCGCGCGGTCGAACACGCAGACGGCGGACACCACGATCCGCGCCTTCACCTGGCAACACCCCGCAGGAGGCGGGAGGTCAGCAGCAGGTCCTTGCGCGGCCCGGTGACGTCCCAGCTGTAGCTGAACGCGTCCGGCCCCTCCCAGGCGTAGGCCACGCGGTAGGTATCGGGATTGCACCAGTGGTTGTCCAGGTTGGCCTCGGGGGTAAAGCTCATCCGGTGGAAAGGCCGCCCGTCGGGGAAAAACACGTCCAGGGCATCCGGGCGCCCGGCCGGCCCCAGCAGGTATTCACGGGAAGCGGGGCCGGTAAAGGAGGGCCAGCGCATGGTGCCTTCTTCGCGGAGGGCCAGGCCGCCGTCGTCGGTCGGGGTAAAAAGTACGACGCCGGAAAAGGTTCCGCGGGTGCCGTCCGCCCGGTCCAGCAGGTCCCGCTCAAGAGTCCAATGCCCAAGGCTTGGGCGGCCAGCCGCCGGCGGACCGGCGGGGCCGGGCTCATGGGTACCCAGCAGGTAGGCACGGAGGTCAAACTCCGGGGAACGAACATTCAAGTGCCCTCGATTGGAATCGAACCAACGACACCGGCTTTAGGAGAGCCGTGCTCTATCCACTGAGCTACGAGGGCGGGCGTCCGAAGATCGGCAGGGCCGGTCCGGCCGGACACGGATACAAGCATACAAGGTGTGGGGCCGTACTACGCTCAAGGCATGAGTTCAGTCCCGAACGCCACTCCCGCGGTGGCCTTCATTCCCGACACCACCTCCACCCGGCAGTACATCGGGGCGTGGTCCGTTCTGAGCGTGCTGCAGTACTTTGCGGCCGAAGCGGCAGTGATCGGGGCCTGGGCGGGTCCCAGGCCGTACGACCTGCGGACCGGCTACATCAGCGACCTCGGTGCAATCAACTGCGGCATATTCGACGGCCGGGAGGTCTGCTCCCCGTTGAACTGGCTGATGAACGCCTCATTCGTGGTGCAGGGGATGGGGATGCTGCTGGGTGCATTGCTGCTCAGCTCGGGGCTGCTGTGCGTGGCTGCCCGCGCCGGTGTGCGGGTCCGGCCCGGCCGCAGGAAGCCCTGGCTGGCAGCTGTCTGGGTGCGGATCCTGACCGGTACGGCCGGGGCAGGAACTGTCATTGTGGGGCTCGTGCCGGAGGACGTGGGTTCCGGCTGGCACTTTGCCGGAGCTGTCATGTATTTCCTCGCAGGCGCCGCGGCCCTGCTGGTGCTGGGCATCCTTTGGCTGCACAAATCGGGGATGGCCTGGTTCATCCTGGTGTGCGGCGGGGTGTCGCTGGCCGCGCTGGTTACCGGAGCCCTGACCCGCATGGACATCCCTGAGCCGGGCACCCTGGAACGGCTGATGGGTTACCCCGTGACGCTGGGGATGGCGACGGCGGGATTAGTTGTTGCCCAGCGTGTGCACCGGCACCGGAAGCAGGTGCGGGCGGCAGCAGCTGTCAGGTAGTTCTTTTTGCCTTCCGCGCGTTCAGCACCACTGCTGCGGCTCCCGCCAGCAGGCTCAGGACCAGCAGTACCCAGCCGGCAACGGTGAGGCCGGACGCCAGGGCCACCTGGCCGGCGTCGGGTGCATCCGCCGCCATCATGCCGTCTATGGCCACGTTGGCCCAGAGGCGGACCACTACGAACAGCAGCGGCAACGCCCACAGCGCCCAGCGGAGCGCCTTCCGGGCCACATTGGTGCCGATCAGCAGCAACCACGTGAAGCCGAAGATCAGCGGGAAAAGCGTTCCAGCTGTTTTGTGGACGTAGTTGAGCTGGCCGCGCGCGTCAGCATCCATTGCAGCCTGCAACTGGCCGATGTACCCGGGGTCAAAACCACCGACCAATGAATCGGGCATGGCCAGGCCGCCCGACAGCTGCCGCAGTTGGTCCAGCGTCAGCAGGTGCAGGTACCAGAACAGGAACAGGCTGACCACCACGCCGGCAATCAGAATGAGGTTGCTGTTGTTTTGGGCTTTTTCCGGGGTGCGGGCAGTGGTGGGGTTCACAACCGGTGGCAGGTGGTGCTGCGGCACCACCGCCTTGGAACCGTGCTTCTTAATCCGCTGGGCAGGGGTTTTGGCCATGGCACCATTATCCCGCCCCATAAACTGAAGCCATGACCATTGGCCGGCACAGTGCAGCTGAACTTGACCCATCATTGGACGACCACCAGTTGGCGGCAGCCCTGGTCCGCGAGGCAGGGCAACTGGCGTTGCTGATGCGGATGGCCGGGCTGCAGTCGCAGCAGAAGACGTCCATCTCGGATGTGGTAACGGCCGCCGACCATGCCGCCGAAGCCTATGTGCTGGAACAGCTCCAGCGCTGCCGTCCCGAGGACGGAATCCTGGGCGAAGAGGGCGCTTCCGTCCAGGGCAGCAGCGGCCGGACCTGGGTGATCGATCCGGTGGACGGCACCTACAATTTCCTGCACGGTTCCACGTACTGGTGCTCCGCCATCGCCCTGAAAGACAGCTCCGACGTTCTGCTCGGAGCCATCTTCCAGCCGGAGGAGGACAAGCTCTGGCTGGGCGGACCTGCCCACCCGGCCACCCTTAACGGGGAGCCGCTCACCGTCTTCCACAACAACCGGGGAGAGCGCAACGCAACGGCCGTCGCCCAACTGGGCGCCGCCACCTACATCCATCCGACGTGGCTCATGGACCCGCTGTGCGCCATGCCGTGGCATGCAGCGGCAACCTCCGCCGCTGCGCTCCGCATGCTCGGTTCCGGCTCCTGCGACCTGGGCAGGGTGGCGGACGGGCAGCTGGGCTGCTGGTTCCAGCACAGCTGCCCCGAATGGGACTGGCTGCCCGGCAAGGCCATTGTCCGCGCCGCGGGCGGCGCGGTGGACACAGTCCGGGTGAACGGCCTGGAATGGTTCATGGCGGGAGGAACGACGGCGGTACGCGAGTTGCGCGCAGCCCTCGAGTCCGGCTCGGTCGCCTGACACTTCCGGCCGTTGGCGCCCGTAATCCACAGCCTGGAACTGGGTGTCGGTCCCACCGCCTAGACTTGTAGGCACCATGGATATGTTGTTTGACCCGTACTCTGACGGACCGTTCAAAGCCGCTCCCGCAGCAGGCACCCGTACCAGGACGCGTCCTGAAGGCGTGGCCACCGCGGCCGGTCCGGGCGGCAGCGTGCCGTCCGGAAACCACGCGGACGCTGGGCACCTGGGCGGCCCGCAGGCGGGCGGCCAGCATTCGGGAGGCCAGCACTCGGGAGGCGAGTCCGGCGGGCAACACCATGCCACCCGCCGCCTCGACGCGGCCCAGCTCCTGGAGGGCCTGAACCCGCAGCAGGAGGAAGCGGTCAAGCACGCCGGTTCCGCACTGCTGATTGTGGCCGGCGCAGGTTCCGGCAAGACCCGCGTACTCAGCAACAGGATCGCCTACCTGATCGCCACCGGACGCGCCCACCACGGCGAGATCCTGGCCATCACCTTCACCAACAAGGCCGCCGCGGAAATGCGGGAGCGCATTACAGCGCTTGTCGGCGGCCGCGCCAAGATCATGTGGATCTCCACCTTCCACTCATCCTGCGTCCGGATCCTGCGCCAGGAGGCCGCCAACGTCGGCCTGAAATCGAACTTCTCCATTTATGATTCCGCGGACTCTCTGCGGCTCGTCACCCAAGTATCCAAAGCGCTTAACCTGGATCCCAAGAAGTTTGCCCCCAAAGCCATCCAGCACAAGATTTCGGCATTGAAGAACGAACTGATCGATGCCGATTCCTATGCCTCAGCGGCAAATTACAACGATCCCTTCGAGCAGGCTGTGGCTGAGGTATACAAGGGCTACACCCAGCGGCTGCGCCAGGCGAACGCTATGGACTTTGACGACCTCATCGCCGAGACCGTCTTTATGTTCCGCGCGTTCCCTGCGCTCGCGGAGTCCTACCGGCGCCGGTTCCGGCATGTACTGGTGGACGAATACCAGGACACCAACCATGCCCAGTACGCCCTGGTCCGCGAAATTGTGGGGGAGGGGCCCGGGGCATCGGAGCTCACCGTGGTGGGCGACTCGGACCAGTCCATCTACGCCTTCCGCGGCGCGGACATCCGGAACATCGTGGAGTTTGAAAAGGACTACCCGGAGGCCCGGACCATCAAGCTGGAGCAGAACTACCGCTCCACCCAGAACATCCTCAGTGCAGCCAACTCGGTGATCTCCCGCAACCCCAACCGCCCCGAAAAGCGGCTGTGGACCGCGGAGGGCGAAGGCCACAAGATCATCGGGTACGTGGGCGAAAACGAGCACGACGAAGCCCAGTTCATCGCCAAGGAGATTGACCGCCTCCAGGACGAGGACAACCTCCGCCCCGGCGACGTCGCGATCTTCTACCGGACCAACGCCCAGTCCCGCTCCATCGAGGACGTGCTGGTCCGGGTGGGCCTGCCCTACAAGGTGGTGGGCGGCACGCGCTTCTACGAGCGCAAGGAAATCAAGGACGCCCTCGCGTACCTCCGGGTCCTGGTCAATCCCGACGACGACGTCAACCTCCGCAGGGTCCTCAACGAACCCAAGCGCGGGATCGGCGACCGCGCCGAAGGGGCCGTCGCTGCCCTGGCCCAGCGCGAACGCACATCATTCATGGCTGCCGCCCGCCGGGCCGAGCAGGCCCCGGGCATGGCCACCCGTTCCGTCAACGCAGTCCTTGGCTTCGTGAAGCTGCTGGACGACCTCGCGGAAGTGGCAGCCGGCTCCGGTGCCGCCGCGGCCTTGGAAGCTGTCCTGGAACAGACGGGCTACCTGGCTGCGCTGCGGTCCAGCACCGATCCCCAGGACGAGTCCCGGGTGGAGAACCTGGCGGAACTCGTCGCCGTCGTCCGTGAATATGAGCGCGACAACCCCGAAGGGTCGCTGGAGGCGTTCCTGGAGCAGGTGTCACTGGTGGCGGACGCCGACCAAATCCCGGATGCGCCCGGCGCCGACATCGACTCCGCGGTGGCTGAGGCAAAGCGTCTTGGCGTGGTGACCCTGATGACGCTCCATACTGCGAAGGGGCTCGAATTCCCCGTGGTGTTCCTGACCGGCATGGAGCACGGCCTGTTCCCGCATCAGCGTTCAGCAACCGACCCCAAGGAACTGGCCGAAGAACGCCGGCTGGCGTACGTGGGCTTGACCAGGGCGCGGAAGCGGCTGTACGTCACCCGCTCCGAGGTCCGCAGCATGTGGGGCCAAAGCCAGTACAACCCTGCCAGCCAGTTCCTGGAGGAAATTCCCGCCGAACTGCTGGAGTGGAAGCGTGAAGGCACCAGCAGGCAGGCCGGCGGCTGGGGCGGCGGATCGATCGGCTCGGGCCGCTACAGCGGATCCTTCTGGGGTGCCGGCACGGCCCGCGCCGCAGCGGCTGATCCTTCGGCCGGCTTCAACTCCGATGTTCCCGCCGTCATCGCCCGGAACCGGGTGCAGCCGCAAAAGGAAATCGTGGCCGTCAGCGTGGGGGACAAAGTCAACCACACGAGCTTCGGCAACGGGACCGTCCTCGCCCTGGAAGGCGCAGGGGACAAGACGGTGGCCAAGGTGAAATTCGATGTCGGTGAAAAGCGGCTGCTGCTGCGATACGCGCCGCTGACCAAGCTCGACGCCTGAGGACACAGGCGGGGCGAAGCCCTTGCCCGCTTCCGCCGGCGGTACTACAGTTCAGGAACCTTTCCCCAGCAGCCGTACTCGACATGTCGGAGTGGCACCATGAACATCCTGTTCGCGAGCCAGGCAATTGACGGCCACTTCAATCCGATGACCGGAGTGGCCATGAAGCTGAAGGAGCGTGGCCACGACGTCCGCTGGTACACGGGTCCCGTGTTTGCCGGAAAGCTCAAGGACCTGGGGATTCCCCTCTTTCCCTTCAAACGTGCCATCGAGCACCGCGCTGACAACCTCTTTGAGCTGTATCCGGAAAGGGCCAGGCTCAAAGGCCCCCGGGCCATCGGGTTCGACGGCGAAAAAATCTTCGCCAGCAACATCAGCAACTTCCTGGAGGACCTGCGGGAACTGGACCAGGAGTTTCCCTTCGATGCCCTTGTGGTGGACAGTTCCATGTTTATCCAGCGGCTCGTCTCGCACCTCATGGGCAGGCCCGTGGTGAGCGTCGTGGTGATCCCGAACATGGAAAGTGATCCGCTCGTACCCCCACTGTTCTTCGGCTTCCGGCCGGCCCGCAACCCCGCTGACAAGGCCCTGCAGGCAGTTGCCGGGCTGTTGTCGGACAAGGTCATCCTCCGCCCCGCGGACCAAAGCTACCGGAGGCAGCACTCCTTTTACGGGCAGGAAGTACCCAAAGGGGGCAGGCTGACCGACGAGACGTACCGGTGCTCGGACGCCATTATCCAGGCGGGCACTCCGTCCCTGGACTTTCCGCGCCGCAACCACAACCCCAAGGTCCATTACGTGGGCGCACTCCTGCCCTACCGACGCCCGGGAGCCCCAGCCGGGGAGCCATTGCCGCAGGGATACGGCAACACCATTGTGGTCACCCAGGGCACGGTGGACAACGCGGACCAGGAGAAGCTCATCATTCCCGCCCTGGAAGGGCTGAAGGACATGGGTGCACTGGTCATTGTGGCAACAGGCGGCAGGGGAACCGCCGAACTGAACCAGCGCTATCCGCAGTCAAACATACAGATCCGCGACTATGTGGACTTTGCCGCCGTCTTTGAGTCCACGGACGTCTTCGTCACCAACGGCGGGTACGGCGGAGTGCAGCTGGCCCTTTCGAAGGGTGTCCCGCTGGTGGTGTCCGGCATCAACGAAGGCAAGAGCGACGTCAACGCCCGTGTGGAACATGCCGGGGCAGGCATCAACCTCCGAACCGAATCCCCCTCGCCGGAAAAGATCCGCAGGGCCGTGCATTCCATCCTGGCCGATCCGAAATGGAAGAACCGGGCGCAGCAGATGCAGCAGGACTTCGCCCGGCAGGACCCGGCCGAGGCAGCAGCACGCGTCGTCGAAAGCGTGCTCAGCTCCAGGAGAACGCCGTAGTAAAGCATAATGGGGGCCATGCGACGGACTGTTTGGGGGATGCTCGCCGCCCTTTTCGTGGTGGCCGCCACAGCGTGCACCGTAACCACGGAGGACCCCGGCTACGTGCCGCCGCCGCCACCCGCTCCGATGGAACAACTGGAAAAGGCGGGGCTGGCCAACCCGCAGGACTTTTCCAACGGCGAGGACGTACTCTCCTTCATCACCGATGACCGCAGCGTTGCGTGCTCGCTGACGTCCGCCCGCGGGGAGCACCTGAACCTTCCGTATGAAATGAACAGTTTCAGCGACACCGCGAACAACAGACTGGCGACAGTTCCCGTGGCCCACTGCCAACTGGCCAGGTACCCGAAACCCGGCCCCGACGACGTCGTGGATGACTGCGCCGGAACCAACCTCGGCTATCTGGGCGGGGTTGCCCTGGTGACGCCTGAAGACGCAAGGTACGGTGAATGCCGCTCGGGCGTCACACGAATGGAGGCAACGTACGGGCCGAACGGCAAAAAAACTGGAGCGCTTACACAGCTGCCCGTCCTGGCAGAGGGGCAGAACCTCGAACGCAACGGACTCCGCTGTTCCGCCTACAACGGGGGCGTGGCATGCGGAAACGTCTCAGCCGGCGTCGGTTTCTTTGTTTCACCCGAGCGTTACGAGCTGGTGGCCCCACCGGCTGCCGGTGCCCCGCCCCCGCCGGCGGAGGCCTCAAAATCCCCGTAATTCCGCGGTTTTTCTACGCCTCATAGAATAGTGTCCTTACTCACATAAGCGGTAGTCTGGGACGGCCCGGTCCCTCCAAAGGACTAGAGTTCCCAATGGAGCATTACGCCGCGTGGCTCGTTTCCAGACAGGCCGCCGGTGCATGCATTCCGCAGCCCGGTCATCGTCTCCGATGGTGTCCGACTGTACAGAAACTACTTCGACGTAGAAGGACACTAAACCGTGGACCTGTTTGAATACCAGGCGCGCGATATGTTCGAGGCGCACGGTGTACCCGTGCTTGCCGGCATCGTGGCGCACACCCCAGAAGAAGCAAAGGCAGCTGCCGAGAAGATCGGCGGCGTAACCGTCGTCAAGGCACAGGTCAAGGCCGGCGGCCGCGGCAAGGCCGGCGGCGTGAAGGTCGCAAAGTCCGCCGACGAGGCACTGGAGCACGCAACCAACATCCTGGGCATGGACATCAAGGGCCACACTGTCAAAAAGGTGATGATTGCCCAGGGTGCGGATATCGCCGAGGAATACTACTTCTCCGTCCTGCTGGACCGGGCCAACCGCAACTACCTGGCCATGTGCTCTGTTGAGGGCGGCATGGACATCGAGCAGCTCGCCGTCGAACGTCCCGAGGCGCTGGCCAAGGTCGCCATCGACCCCGCCGTGGGCATCGACCAGGCCAAGGCCGACGAAATCGTCGCAACCGCAGGCTTCGCTGAGGAACTGCGCGGCAAGGTGGCCGCCGTTATCCTCAAGCTCTGGGACGTCTTCAAGAAGGAAGACGCAACCCTCGTCGAGGTCAACCCGCTGGTCAAGACCGGCGCCGGCGAAATCGTCGCCCTGGACGGCAAGGTCTCCCTCGACGAAAACGCCGACTTCCGCCACGCCAAGCACGCCCTGCTCGAAGACAAGGACGCTGCCGATCCGCTCGAGGCCAAGGCAAAGGCGCAGGACCTCAACTACGTCAAGCTGGACGGCGAAGTGGGCATCATCGGCAACGGTGCAGGCCTGGTCATGTCCACCCTCGATGTCGTCGCCTACGCCGGCGAGAGCCACGGCAATGTCAAGCCCGCCAACTTCCTGGACATCGGCGGCGGAGCCTCCGCTGAGGTCATGGCTGCCGGCCTCGACGTCATCCTCGGCGACGAGCAGGTCAAATCCGTCTTCGTCAACGTCTTCGGTGGCATCACCGCATGCGACGCCGTTGCCAAGGGCATCGTCGGCGCGCTGGCCGAGCTCGGCCACTCGGCGAACAAGCCGCTGGTAGTCCGCCTCGACGGCAACAACGTTGAGGAAGGCCGCCGCATCCTGGCCGAGGCCAACCACCCGCTGGTTACCCTGGCCGCAACCATGGACGAGGGCGCCGACAAGGCCGCCGAGCTCGCCAACGCAGCTAAGTAAAGGGACAGCCACATGTCTATCTATCTGAACAAGGACTCCAAGGTCATCGTCCAGGGCATCACCGGCGGCGAAGGCACCAAGCACACCGCCCTGATGCTGAAGGCCGGCACCAACATCGTTGGCGGCGTCAACGCCCGCAAGGCCGGCACCACGGTCCTGCACGGCGAGACCGAAATCAACGTCTACGGCACCGTCAAGGAAGCCATGGCAGAAACCGGCGCCGACGTCTCCATCGTCTTCGTGCCGCCGGCATTCACCAAGAACGCTGTTGTCGAAGCCATCGAGGCCGGCATCGGCCTGGTCGTCGTCATCACCGAAGGCGTGCCCGTCCAGGACTCCGCCGAATTCTGGGCCCTCGCCCAGTCCACGGTGGACGCGGACGGCAACCAGGTCACCCGCATCATCGGACCGAACTGCCCCGGCATCATCACCCCCGGCGAAGCGCTGGTGGGCATCACGCCGGCCAACATCACGGGCAAGGGCCCCATCGGCCTGGTTTCCAAGTCGGGCACCCTGACCTACCAGATGATGTACGAACTGCGCGACCTCGGCTTCTCCACCGCCATCGGCATCGGCGGCGACCCGATCATCGGCACCACCCACATCGACGCCCTGGCCGCGTTCGAGGCTGACCCCGAAACCAAGGCGATCGTGATGATCGGCGAAATCGGGGGCGACGCAGAAGAGCGCGCAGCCGACTTCATCAAGGCCAACGTCACCAAGCCGGTGGTTGGCTACGTTGCAGGCTTCACCGCGCCCGAAGGCAAGACCATGGGCCACGCCGGCGCCATCGTCTCCGGTTCCGCCGGAACTGCCCAAGCAAAGAAGGAAGCCCTCGAGGCTGCCGGCGTGAAGGTCGGCAAGACGCCGTCCGAGACCGCCACACTGCTGCGCGAGGTTTACGCAGCCCTCTAGGCTCTACGCACAAAACAACGCGGGGTCACTTCCCGCCCATTCCGGAAGCTTGGATGGGCGGGAAGTGACCCCGCGTTGCTGTTTAAAGTACGACGACGGGTGGTTCCCTTTCCCAGGAAAGCGACCACCCGTCGTCGTACTTTTCCTGTTTTTCACACCTTGGCGCCGCTGAGCAGTTCGTCCAACCGCTCGTAGCCTTCGGTCATGCCGCCTTCCATGCCGGACTGTGCCATGCCGTCGCGGGCCTCCAGGGTCGGGTAGACAGAGTGGCCCCGCAGCCGGCACCGCCCGTTTCCGAGGTCCTCAAATGTCATGAACTCCAGGCTGACCACGTCAGGGTACCCGCCGAACTCAAAGGTCTGGATGGCGAACTCGTTGTCGCGCACCGTATGGAAGATGCCCTTGAACTCGTAGGCCACACCGTCCGGCCCGGTGTGCAGGTAGCTGTAGCTGCCGCCCGTTCGGAAATCGTAGTGGTCGAGGTCCATCTTCATGCCCCGCGGGCCCAGCCACTGGACGATCAGGTCCGGTTCCTTGTGGGCGCGGAAGACAGCCGGGACGGGAAAATCGAACTCACGCTCGTAGTCGATGAAGGGAAGGCCTTCGGGGACGGTGAGTTTCAGGGGATTGGTCATCGGTTTTCCTTTGCCTTGGCGCCGCTTTGCCCGGCGCTGGATTGAAGCACGGCATCGAGGCTGCGGAACTGCTCCTCGCGGACCAACCTGTACTGGTCAATCCATGCGGTGAGTGCCTCCAGCCGTGCGGGGTTCAGGTGGACGGGCCTTCGCTGGGCCTCCCTGGTACGGGTGACCAGCTGCGCCTGCTCAAGCACCTGGATGTGCTTCGAAACTGCCTGCTTGGAAATTTCGAAGGGTTCCGCCAGTTCATTGACGGTTGCCGGGCCCCGGCTGAGCCGGGCAATGATGCTTCGCCGGACGGGGTCGGCCAGGGCCATGAAGGCCGAGTCCAGTGCCGCGCTTTCGGAAACCATCGCTGCCTCGTAATCAACCAACTCGTTTATCAACGTCTTAGTTGTTTAAGAGTAAGACCATTCAGCGCCCTCCTCAATACCCCTTCCCCTCTTGTTTCCCTTGGCGGCGGTTTGTTAGTATGTCAGTACAAACTTTTGGAAGGAGAACTTAATGCCTCTTGTCCGTATCGACGTAAACGAAGGCCGTTCCGCGGAGGACCTGCAGCAACTCAGCCGGGGAATCCATGACGCGATCCTCGCCCAGTACGGCATTCCGGAGCGTGATTACTTCCATATCCTCACCGAGCACCCGCAGGGGCAGATCTTCGCCCAGGATGCGGGCCTGGGATTCGAGCGGAGCGGGGGAGTGGTGATGATCCAGATCTTTACCCAGGGCGGCCGCTCGCAGGAAGCAAAGCAGCGCCTGTTCGCTGCCGTCGCTGAAAAGCTTTCCGGGGTGGGGGTTGCGGGTGAGGATGTCTTCATTGGCTATGTGGAAAACACTGCGGGGGACTGGTCCTTCGGCTTCGGCCGGGCGCAGTACATGACGGGTGAACTGTCGGTCCCGAAGAAGTAGCTTTTCGGCTCCGTTCCAGAGTTGACGGAGACCGCAAAACTGCGATGTAAGTATGTCAGTACAAACCTTTGACAGGACATTGGATCTAGGGCAAAGTAGTGCCTGTGGCCTCCACCACGGCCTGCCAGTCCCGGAGCTCCTGATCCTCAAAGGAAGAGTTCCACACCAGAAAGGTCCACGATCACCGTGACCCACGAGCTTCTCACGATCGGGCGCATCAGCGTTGATATCTACCCGAACGATATTGGGGTGGACCTGGAGGACGTCACGTCCTTTGGGAAATACCTCGGCGGTTCCCCTTCCAATGTGGCTGTCGCCGCTGCCCGGCACGGCCGCCGCACAGGCGTTATTACCCGCACCGGGGACGACGCCTTCGGCAACTACCTGCACCGGGAACTGCGCAAGTTCAAGGTCGATGACGCCTTCGTGTCCCCCGTGAAGGAATACCCGACGGCGGTCACATTCTGCGCCATCAAGCCGCCCGAAGACTTTCCGCTGTACTTCTACGGCCGCTTTCCCACGGCACCGGACCTGCAGATCAAGGCCGACGAACTGGACCTGGACGCCATCCGCGACGCCGGGATCTTCTGGTCCACCGTGACCGGCCTGTGCCAGGAGCCCAGCCGGGAGGCCCACATCAGGGCGCACGAGGCACGTCCCCGGACCGGCCTGGCCGAAGGGCAGTTCACGATCCTTGACCTTGACTACCGGCCCATGTTCTGGGCATCGGAGGAAGAAGCCCGGGCCGAGGTTGCCAAGGTCCTGCCGCACGTGACCGTTGCAATCGGCAATGACAAGGAATGTGCCGTAGCGGTGGGCGAGGGCACTCCGGACGAGCAGGCCGACAGGCTGCTGGCCGCGGGCGTCGAGATCGCCGTCGTCAAGCTTGGCCCCGAGGGCGTGATGGCCAAGACCCGCACCGAGCGCGTCGTCTCCGCCCCCGTTCCGGTAGAGACCGTCAATGGCCTCGGCGCAGGTGACTCCTTCGGCGGCGCCTTCTGCCATGGACTTCTTTCCGGTTGGCCGCTGGCCCAGGTCCTGGATTACGCCAACGCCGCCGGCGCCATCGTGGCTTCCCGCCTTTCGTGCGCCGACGCTATGCCCACGCCGGACGAGGTCAACTCGCTGCTCGCCGAACGCGGCCGCGCCGTTCCGCAGCTTGCCACCGAAGGAGCAGCACTGTGACACTTACCCCTATTGCCTCCAACCAGGCACTCAATGACGACCCGCGCCGCTACGAGCACCTGAGCATCATCCGGCTCGAAGATCCGGAGGCAGTGGCACGCGCGGCCCGGTCGCGCCGCCGCCACCCGGGCGTAAAGTCCGGCCGGCAAAACTTCATCGTGGCGGCAGACCACCCGGCCCGTGGCGCCCTCGCCGTCGGAGATGACCCGGTGGCCATGGCAGACCGCCGCCAGCTCCTGGACCGGCTGCAGATTGCCTTGGCGAACCCGGCCGTTGACGGCGTCCTGGCGTCCCCCGACATCATGGATGACCTCCTGCTGCTCGGGGCGCTTGAGGGCAAACTGGTGTTCGGCTCCATGAACCGCGGCGGCCTCGCCGGCCTGGTCAACGAATTCGATGACCGGTTCACCGGCCATACCGCAGCAGCCCTGGAGGCCCTCGGGGCGGACGGCGGCAAGATGCTCACCCGCATATGCCTTGGCGATCCGGACACCGTCTCCATGCTGGAAGCCACCGCGAAGGCCATCGACTCGCTGGCCGAGCGCAAGCTGATTGCCATGGTGGAGCCGTTCCTCTCGATCCGCGAGAACGGGCGGGTGCGCAACGACCTGTCCACCAACGCCGTGATCAAATCCATCGCCATCGCCGAAGGCCTGGGATCCACCAGCGCCTATACCTGGATGAAGCTGCCCGTCGTTGCCGGGATGGAACGCGTCATGGCCGCGACCACCATGCCCACCGTGCTGCTGGGCGGCGACCCGGACGGGACCCAGGACGAGGTCTTCGCGACCTGGCAGGCCGCGCTGGCCCTGCCCGGCGTACAGGGCCTTACCGTGGGCCGCACCCTGCTCTACCCCTCGGACGGGGACGTCGCCGGCGCCGTCGCCACGGCTGCCTCGCTCCTTCACCACACCACTGAAGTATCGGAGTAACCTCCCATGGGAACTGCAACGCGCAGAATGACGGTGGCACAGGCCGTCGTTGAATACCTTTCCAAGCAGTACACGGTGGACCAGGTGGGCGACCGGGAATACCGCGAACGCCTGATCCCCGGCACATTCGGCATCTTCGGCCACGGCAACGTGGCAGGTGTGGGCCAGGCCCTGAAGCAGTACCAGCAGCTGGATCCCGCCATCATGCCCTACTACCAGGGCCGCAACGAGCAGGCCCAGGTCCACCAGGCGGTGGGGTACGCCCGGCATACCCGCCGCCGCCAGACCTTCGCCATCAGCACCTCGATTGGTCCCGGGTCCTCGAACCTGCTGACCGGTGCCGCGCTGGCCACCACCAACCGGCTGCCGGTCCTGTTGTTGCCGAGCGACACCTTCGCCACCCGCGCCGCAGACCCGGTGCTGCAGCAGCTGGAGCAGCCCTACGCCTACGACCTCACGGTCAATGACGCCTTCCGGCCGCTGTCCAGGTTCTTTGACCGCGTCAACCGGCCCGAGCAGCTGTTCTCGGCGTTCCACCACGGGCTCCGGGTCCTGACGGACCCCGCAGAGACCGGTGCGGTCACCATTTCGCTGCCACAGGACGTCCAGGCCGAGGCCTTCGACGTCCCGGCGGAGTTTTTGGCCGAGCGTGAGTGGCGTATTCGCCGCCCGGACGCGGACGACGACGACATCCGGCGCGCCGCCGACGCCATCCGGGCCGCAAGGCGGCCGCTGATCATCGCCGGTGGCGGTGTCCTGTACGCGTATGCAAACGAGGAACTCGCCAGGTTCGTCGAGCTGACCGGCATCCCGGTGGGCAACACCCAGGCCGGCGTCGGCGTGCTGCCCTGGGACCATCCGTTCTCCCTGGGAGCCATTGGTTCCACGGGTACGACGGCGGCGAACGCCATCGCTGCCGAGGCGGACCTGATCATTGGCATCGGCACGCGGTACGAGGACTTCACCACCGCCTCCCGGACCGCTTTCCAGAACCCCGACGTGAAGTTCATCAACATCAACGTCGCCCCGATCGATGCGTACAAGCACGGCACCACGCTGCCGATCGTGGCAGACGCCCGGAAGGCGCTGGTGAAGCTGAATGAGGCACTGGGCGGCTACCGCGTCGGCGCCGACCTTGAGGAGCAGGTGTCGGCCGAGAAGAAGCGCTGGGACGCCACCGTGGACGAGGCATTCGACACCCGGCACACCCCGCTGCCGGCACAGAACGAGATCATTGGCGCCACCAACCGGGCCATGGACGCCCGTGACGTGGTGATCTGCGCGGCCGGTTCACTGCCCGGGGACCTGCACAAGATGTGGCGCGTCCGGGACCCCTTCGGCTACCACGTCGAATATGCATACTCCTGCATGGGCTACGAAATTCCCGGCGGGCTGGGCGTCAAGCGCGCAGCCCTTGCGGAAGCGGTGGCAAGTACGACGGCGGCTGGTGGGGGCCGCGCGGACGTGCGGGACGTCGTCGTGATGGTGGGGGATGGCTCCTACCTGATGATGCACACCGAACTGGTCACCGCCGTCGCCGAACGCATCAAGCTGATCGTGGTCCTGATCCAGAACCACGGCTACGCCTCCATCGGCTCGCTCTCCGAGTCCCTCGGTTCACAGCGCTTCGGCACCCAGTACCGGTCGCTCAATGAGGAACAGCACAGCTTCGACGAAGGTGAAACCCTTCCGGTTGACCTGGCCCTGAACGCCGAATCCCTCGGCGTGAAGGTCATCCGGATCGAGCCGGGGGAGAAGGCCATCGCCGAGCTCGAACAGGCCATCCGTGACGCCAAAGCCGCACCGGAGCGCGGCGGACCCATCCTGATCCACGTCGAGTCCGACCCGCTCCTGGACGCCCCCAGCTCCGAATCATGGTGGGACGTTCCCGTCTCCCAGGTATCCGAACTGGACTCCACCCAGCAGGCCTACCAGACCTACACCGACCACAAGTCCCGCCAGCGCAAACTGCTCGGCTGACGCCGCCCTTTCCACCACTCAAGGAAGAGTCCCATGACTGCCACCACCGAGACCACCGTCATCAACCACTTCATCAATGGCGCCGAAACTGCCGGCGCGGGCGGGCGCACCACGTCCGTCTATAACCCTGCCACCGGCCAGGTCAGCGCAGAACTGCGCCTGGCCAACCGCGCCGACCTGGACGCCACCGTGGCCGCTGCCCGCAAGGCGGCCGATACTTGGGGCGATATCTCCCTGGCCAAGCGCACCGCGGTGCTGTTCAAGTTCCGCGAACTCGTCGCCGCCCACGTGGACGACCTCGCCGCCCTGATTACCGCCGAACACGGCAAGGTCATCTCCGACGCCAAGGGCGAAATTGGCCGCGGCCTGGAAGTCATCGAATACGCCTGCGGCATCCCCACGCTGCTCAAGGGCGACTACTCGGACCAGGTCTCCACCGGCATCGACGTGTTCAACTTCCGTGAACCCCTTGGCGTGGTGGCCGGCATCACCCCGTTCAACTTCCCGGTGATGGTGCCGCTGTGGATGGCGCCGATGGCGATCGCCACGGGCAACGCCTTCATCCTCAAGCCCTCCGAGCGGGACCCCTCCGCCTCCATGCTCCTGGCCAAGCTGTGGAAGGACGCCGGTCTGCCCGATGGGGTGTTCCAGGTCCTGCACGGCGACAAGGAAACCGTTGACGGGCTCCTGACCCACCCTGACGTGGACGGCATCTCCTTCGTCGGCTCCACGCCGATCGCCCAGTACGTCCACGAAACCGCCACGAAGCACGGCAAGCGCGTCCAGGCCCTGGGCGGTGCGAAGAACCACGCCATCGTCATGCCCGACGCGGACCTGGACAACGCCGCCGACCACCTGGCCGCCGCAGCCTTTGGTTCCGCAGGGGAGCGGTGCATGGCCATCTCCGTTGCCGTCGCCGTCGGAGACGCCGCGGACCTGATCGTCAAGAAGGTCGAAGAGCGCGCCCTGGCCGTGAAGGTCAACAACGGGACCGCTCCTGAGGCAGAGATGGGCCCGGTCATCACCCCGGCCTCCAAGGAGCGCATCGTCAGGATCGTCACGGAAGCAGAAGCCGCCGGCGCGGCCATGGTGGTTGACGGCCGCGACCTCGTGGTCCCCGGCCACGAGGACGGCTTTTGGGTTGGTCCCACCGTGATCGACCACGTCAAAACCGGAATGACTGCCTACACCGAGGAAATCTTCGGTCCCGTCCTCGTCGTGGTCCGCGTGGACAGCCTGGAAGACGGCATCAACCTCATCAACGCCAACCCCTACGGCAACGGGACCGCCATCTTCACCTCCTCCGGCGCCCACGCGCGCAAGTTCCAGCGCTCCGTCACCGTAGGCATGATCGGGATCAACGTGCCCTTGCCCGTCCCGGTGGCTTACCACTCCTTCGGCGGTTGGAAAGCCTCGCTGTTTGGCGACAAGCACATCTACGGCCCCGAAGGCGTGTCCTTCTACACCCGCGGCAAGGTCATCACCTCCCGCTGGCCCGAACCCACCCACGCCTCCGGCGCCTCCTACAACTTCCCGTCCAACTAGTCCCCACTGCCGCCCTCGCCCCCGCCCAGGAACCCTGCCGGGCGGGCCCCACCAGCAAAGAGAAAGACAACGCTGTCATGACTGAGAACAAGCTGATCATCGGCACCGCTCCGGACTCCTGGGGTGTCTGGTTCCCTGACGATCCCAAGCAGACCCCGTGGGAGCGCTTCCTGGACGAGGTGGCGGAATCCGGCTATAAGTGGATTGAGCTTGGCCCTTACGGCTACCTTCCCACCGATCCCGCGCGGCTGGCGGAGGAATTGAAGCAGCGCGACCTAAAGGTCACCGCCGGCACGGTGTTCACCGCCTTCCATCGCGGGCTTGACCAGTGGGAGACCGCCTGGGAGCCGGCCCGCAAGGTGGCCGAACTCACGGCAGCCTTGGGCGGCGAGCACATCGTGGTCATCCCGGCCATGTGGCGTGACGACGTTACGGGCGAGGCAGTGGAAAGCGGCACGCTGAGCGACAAAGCCTGGAGCGACTTGTTTACCGGCCACAACCGCCTGGGCAAGACCCTGCTGGAGGACTTTGGGCTGAAGCAGCAGTTCCATTCGCACGCCGATTCACACGTGGGTGCCCAGGAGGACATCGAAACGCTGCTCGGCGCAACGGATCCGAAGTACCTGAACCTGTGCCTGGACACCGGCCATGCCGAATACTGCGGTGCTTCCAGCCTGGAGCTGATCAAGAACTACCCGGACCGGATCGGCTACCTGCACCTGAAGCAGATCAACCCGGAGATCCTCAAGAAGGTCAACGAGGAAAACATGACCTGGGCCGCAGCCAACCTGGCCGGCGTGATGACCGAGCCGCCGAACGGACTGCCAGACCTGCGCGCCGTCATCGAAGCCGTGGAAGCGCTGGACCGCCCGATCTTCGGCATCGTGGAGCAGGACATGTACCCCGTCGCCTTCGACGTTCCCATGCCCATCGCCAAGCGCACCCGCAACTACCTGCTGTCCTGCGGTTCCCGCACCGCCGTCAGCTGACCGCATCCGTTTACAGACACCGAAGGACGAAACAATGACTGAAACCCTCCGCGTAGCCGTTATCGGCGCAGGGCGCATGGGCGCCGACCACATCCAGCGCCTCCACAAGCGCATCCACGGAGCCGAAGTTGCCGCCGTCGTTGACGTGGACCTGGCCCGTGCACAGGCCGCCATCGAGGGCATTCCGGGCGCTGTTGCCCTGGCCGACGCCGAGGAAGCCCTTAACAACGGCGACGTCAATGCGGTACTGATTGCCACCCCCGGCTTCCTGCACGAGGACATCCTGCTGAAGGCGCTCGCCAAGGACATCCCGATCCTCTGCGAAAAGCCGCTGACCCCGGACGCCGAATCCTCCTGGAACGTTGTCCAGGCCGAGGTGGCTTTGGGCCGCAAGCGCATCCAGGTGGGCTTCATGCGCCGCTTCGACGCCGAATATGCGGCGCTCGGCCAAATCATCCGCGACCACGAGCTGGGCGAGCTGCTCATGCTGCACCACCAGCACCGCAACCCCACCACGCCGGTTGGCTTCACGAACGAAATGCTGATCCACGACTCCGTGGTGCACGAGTTTGATGCCATCCGCTTCTTCACGGGCGAGGAAATCACCAGCATCCAGGTCCGCCTGGGCAAGGCCACCAGGAACGCCCCGGCCGGCCAGCACGATCCACAGCACGTCCTGATCGAGACCGAATCGGGCGTCCTGGCCGACGTTGAGATTTATGTCAACGCCAAGTTCGGCTATGAAGTGGCTACCCAGGCATCCTTCGAAGAAGGCGTCGTCAGCATCGGCGGCGACAAGGGTCCCTACACCCGCAGCGCCGGCCGCTGGGGCGGAAACATCACCCCCGGCTTCGAGGAGCGTTTCGGCGCGGCGTACGACGTCGAAATCCAGTCATGGGTAGACGCGGCACGTAAGGGCGAAATTGGCGGCCCCTCCGCCTGGGACGGCTACGCCACTGCAGCCTGCTGCGAAGCGGGCGTCGAAGCACAGAAGAACGGCGAAAAGGTCGCTGTAAAGCTGGCCACAAAGCCCGACCTCTACAAGTAGCCACCCGGAGGAGTCTTTTCCCTTGAAAATCGCACTTGATCCTACGCCGTTCCACCACACCCACAGCCTGCTTGAGTTCCCTAAGGTGGTTGCGGACCTTGGCTACAAATACATGCAGATGACTCCGCACGCGGACTTCATCCCCTTCTACAACCACCCCAAAGCAGACGATGAACTGGTAGGCCAGCTGAGCAAGGCCTGCAAGGATGCGGGAATCGAAATCGCCTCAGTCTTGCCGGTGCTCCGCTGGTCCGGACCCGACGAGGACGCCCGCGAGGCAGCGGTCCGCTACTGGAAGCGTGCCATCCAGATCACGGTGGACCTCGGTGTCGGCACCATCAACACCGAGTTCAGCGGCAGGCCGGAAAAAGCCGAAGAGTCCGAGCAGGCCTTCTACCGTTCCATGGAGGAACTGCTGCCGATCATCGAGCGTGAGGGCATCGACCTGCTGATCGACCCGCACCCGGACGACTTCGTGGAGGAAGGCCTCGCCGCCATCCGCATGATCCGCGGGCTCAACTCGAAGAACGTTGGCATGGTGTACGTGGCCTCGCACAGCTTCCACATGAAGAACGCGCCGCTGGACATCATGCGGGCGGCGGGGGACAGGTTGCGGCTGGTCCACGTGGCCGACACCATGAACCACCATGCCTCGCACGGGCTCCGTTACATCACCAACCCGCCGGGCAACCCCGTCCGTGTCCACCAGCACCTGAAAATCGGCGACGGCGACGTCAACTGGGACGAGTTCTTCGGCGGCCTGAAGGAAATCGGCTTCCTGGACCGGGACGATACCGTCATGGTTTCCAGCGTCTTCGCCGAGGACGAAAACGCGGAGGACGTCTCCCGATACCAGCTGGAGACCATGCAGCAGTATGTCCGGAAGGCCAATGCATGAGTGGCCCTGCTCCTGCTGCCACCACCGTCAAGGCTCCGGCCAACCATAAGAAGGCGCTCCGTACGGTCACCATCATCTCCACGTTCGGCGGCCTGCTCTTCGGCTACGACACCGGCGTGATCAACGGCGCCCTGCCGTACATGCAGGAGGACCTGGGGCTCACGCCGCTGACCGAGGGCCTGGTCACCTCATCCCTGCTGTTCGGTGCAGCCTTTGGTGCCCTGTTCGGAGGCCGGCTGGCTGACCGCAACGGCCGGCGCAAGATGATCATGGTCCTGGCGGTCGTCTTCCTGCTGGGAACGCTCGCCTGCACCTTCGCGCCGAACACGGAGGTGATGATCGCCGCCAGGTTCGTACTGGGCCTTGCCGTGGGCGGCGCGTCCGTGACCGTTCCCGTTTACCTCGCGGAGGTGTCTCCCAGTGCGCGCCGCGGCAGGATCGTCACGCAGAACGAGCTGATGATCGTCACCGGCCAGCTGCTGGCCTTCATCTTCAACGCCTACCTCGGGAACACCTTCGGGGAAGCCGGCGGCATCTGGCGGTGGATGCTGGTCATTGCAACGCTCCCCGCGATCGTGCTGTGGATCGGTATGAATTTCATGCCGGAAAGCCCGCGCTGGCTGGCTTCGATGGGCAGCTTCGGCGAAACGCTCAGCGTGCTGCAGCGCATCCGGTCCCAGGCCGATGCGCGGACAGAGTTCGAAGAGGTCAAAGCGATGGCCGTGGAGGACTACAAGTCCAAGATGGGCTCGTGGAAGGACCTGAGCATTCCGTGGCTGCGCCGGATCTTTGTGGTGGGCCTGGGCCTGGCCGTAATCCAGCAGATCACCGGTGTGAACTCCATCATGTACTACGGCACCCAGATCCTCTCGCAGTCCGGTTTCGGCCGGGAAGCAGCCCTGACGGCCAACATTGCCAACGGCGTGATCTCGGTGCTCGCCACCTTCGTGGGCATCTGGCTGCTGGGCAAGGTGGGCCGCCGGCGGATGCTGATCACCGGACAGGTGGGAACGACGTCGGCCCTGCTGCTGATTGGCCTGTTCTCGCTGATCCTGCCGGAAGGCCCTTCCCGCGGTTTCGTCATCCTGTCCCTCACGGTCACCTTCCTGGCCTTCCAGCAGGGAGCCATCTCGCCTGTGACATGGCTGATGCTTTCCGAGATCTTTCCCCTGAAGATGCGCGGCCTGGGCATGGGGGCTTCCGTCTTCGTGCTGTGGATCGTGAACTTCCTGGTTGGCTTCGGCTTCCCGCAGCTCCTGGCCGCCATCGGGCTGTCCAACACGTTCTTCGTATTTGCCGTGTTGGGGGTGGGCGCCATCGCCTTCGCCGCCAAGTATGTTCCGGAAACCAGGGGCAAGAGCCTGGAGGACCTGGAGCACTACTTCAAGAATGTGGCGGGAGCGAAACCGGAAGCCGTCGCAAGCGGAGCTAACCATTAGCCCAAGTTAAGTCTCGAAACCCGCTGGGGGCACCGTCGTCGAATCCGATAACGGTGCCCCTTTTGACTGTTTTCCGGACAGGGTCAGTAGCCGTGTGCCGTGGAGTTCGCGGGATTTCACAGGCATCTGCGCGTAACTTACGTGAGTACATACTAATGTCAGGACAAAGTCTTGACATGTGTGGTTCAAATCACCATGATCGATGTAGGCGTATCCGTTGGCTGCACAGTGGCAGTCCGGAGCTATATCAAAGGAGATACACGTGGCTAGATTCTCTTGGCGTAAAGCAGCACTTGTAGCGGCTATCGTGCCGATGCTGGCAATGAGTGCATGCTCTAGCACCGGAGGCAGGACCGAGGAGGCCGGCGGCGGAGCCGGCGGTGGCCAGGTAGCTACAACAGAACGCATGAAGGTTGCCCTTATCACCCACGCCGCTCCCGGCGACACCTTCTGGGACATCCTCCGCAAGGGTGCCGAAGAAGCGGCTGCCAAGGACAACGTGGAGCTGCTCTACACCTCCGACCCTGAGGGTGGCCGCCAGGCCCAGCTGATCCAGCAGGCCATTGACTAGAAAGTAGAGGGGATCGCCGTCACCCTGGCCAAGCCGGATGCACTTAAGGACGCCTTGAAGAAAGCTACCGAGGCCGGCATTCCCGTCGTCAGCCTGAACTCCGGCGCCGATGTCTGGCAGCAGGCAGGCGCTTTCACCCACTTCGGATCGGATGAGAACCTCGCGGGCGCCGCCGTCGGGGAAAAGCTGGCCTCGCTGGGAGCCAAGCGCCCCATCTGCGTGATCATGGAACAAGGCAACGTGGCCCTGGATTCCCGCTGCGCCGGCGTCAAGTCCAAGATCCCGGCCACCGAGAACCTGTTTGTCCAGGGAACCGACATGACCCAGGTTTCCTCAACGGTCACGGCAAAGCTGCAGGCCACCCCTGATGCAGACGCCATCATCGGTCTGGGTGCACCCTTCACGTTGACCATCAATAAGGCAGTGGAAAGCCTGGGCCTGACGGACAAGGTCAAGGTTGCCTCCTTTGACATGAACGGTGACCTGGCCCAGGCCATCATCGACGGCAAGGTGGCCTTCACCGTCGATCAGCAGCCGTGGCTCCAGGGCTATGGCGCCATCGACGCCCTCTGGCAGGTCAAGAGGGGCGGCATCCACGTAGGTGGCGGGCTTCCGGTACTGACCGGCCCGTCGATCATTGATCAGGCAGCAGCTCCTGACGTCCTCAAGTTCGCCAAGGAAGGCATCCGCTAAGGATGCTTTGAGCCGGGTTCCGGGGCCCTTGCGGCTCCGGAACCCGCCCTAGCAGGAGAAAACCCCATGACTCAGACCCTAACCAAGACCTCCCTCCCCGTGACCGATGAACGAGTCGGTAAGCGCAACCCCCTGCAGAAACTGCTTGGCCGCCCTGAGGTCGGCGCACTGGTAGGCGCAATCGTCCTCTTCGTTTTCTTCGCCGCAGTTTCCCCGACGTTCCTGCAGCCTTCGTCTTTCGCCACCGTGCTGTATGGCAGCTCAACCATCGGAATCATGGCGGTCGGGGTCGCACTGCTCATGATCGGCGGTGAGTTCGACCTTTCCACAGGTGTCGCCGTCATCACTTCGGCACTTACTGCCTCGATGTTCAGCTGGTACTTCAGCACCAACGTCTGGGTGGGCGTGGCCCTGGCGCTGCTGGTTTCCCTGGCCATCGGATACATCAATGGCTGGATCCTGATGAAGACCAAACTGCCCAGCTTCATTGTCACGCTGGCCACGTTCCTGATGCTGACCGGCCTGAACCTGGGCCTGACCCGCATGATCGGCGGCGGGGTGTCTTCCCCCTCGATCTCGGATATGGATGGCTTCGCCTCCGCCCGCGCGGTGTTCGCGTCATCAGTGACGATCGGCGGAATCGATGTCCAGATCACGGTATTCATCTGGATTGCCCTGGTGGCAGTGGCCACCTGGGTGCTGATGCGGACCCGGGTAGGCAACTGGATTTTCGCCGTGGGCGGTGACTCGAACGCAGCACGCGCCGTAGGCGTTCCCGTGAAGGCCACCAAGATCGGGCTGTTCATGGGTGTTGGTTTCTGCGGCTGGATCCTGGGCATGCATAACCTTTTCGCCTTCGACGCGGTGCAGTCCGGTGAGGGCGTAGGAAACGAGTTCCTGTACATCATTGCCGCCGTCATCGGGGGATGCCTCCTGACCGGCGGTTATGGTTCGGCAATAGGCGGCGCGATCGGCGCGTTCATCTTCGGCATGGCCAACAAGGGCATCGTCTACGCGCAGTGGAATCCGGACTGGTTCAAGTTTTTCCTGGGCCTGATGCTGCTGCTCGCCACCATCGTCAACCTCATCGTCAAGCGCCGCGCGGAACTGAAGTAAGGGGTCCGGAGAATGAATGCCCAGAAGATCGACCAGCAAACCCTGCTGCAGAATGAAAAAGATCCACTCACCCACACGCCGGTGCACCTGCTTTCACTTGATGGCGTCGGTAAGCACTACGGCAACATCGTGGCGCTTCGGGATGTCACCATGGCAGTCGATAACGGCCGTGTCACCTGCGTTCTCGGTGACAACGGTGCCGGCAAGTCCACGCTCATCAAGATCATCGCCGGACTGCACCAGCATGACGCAGGAACGCTGAACATCATGGGCGAGGAGCGGAAGTTCGATTCGCCCCGTGATGCCCTGGACGCAGGTATTGCCACCGTCTACCAGGACCTCGCCGTTGTGCCCCTGATGCCGATCTGGCGCAACTTCTTCCTGGGTTCCGAGCTGACCAGCGGCTTCGGACCCTTCAAGAGCATGGATGTCCAGCAAATGAAGGACATCACCAAGAAGGAACTCGCGGAAATGGGCATTGACCTCCGCGACGTGGAACAGCCCATCGGCCAGCTCTCCGGCGGTGAACGCCAATGTGTGGCCATCGCCCGGGCTGTCTACTTCGGCGCCAAGGTCCTCATTCTGGACGAGCCGACGGCGGCGCTCGGCGTGAAGCAGTCCGGCGTGGTTTTGCGCTACATCCTCCAGGCCAGGGACCGTGGACTCGGGGTCATCTTCATCACCCACAACCCGCACCACGCCTTCCCTGTGGGGGACCGGTTCCTGCTGCTCAAGCGGGGCAAATCGATCGGCTACTACGACAAGAAAGACATCACCCTGGACGAACTCACCGCGCAGATGGCAGGTGGGGCGGAACTCGCCGAGCTTGCGCACGAACTGGAACAGCTCGGCGGACACGGCGACGTCGTCAAGGAAGTGCAGGCAGAGGTCGCGGACGTGACCCACACTGCAGAGACGACAAAGGAAAGCAGCCCCCGGCACGCCTAGCATGGACCGAACCGGGGGCCTGCCGGAAAACCGGACGGGCCCCCGCCCGCCATGCCAGGGCTCAGAAGGTAACCACGGGCAGACGGGAAAAATCATGCCGATCCGGGTTGGTGTCATCGGCGCCGGCGCCATGGGCGCAGACCACATCAGGAACCTCTCCACCGCCATCAGCGGGGCCGAAGTCAGCTCGCACCACCACCGATCCCTCCGAGCTCATTAATTCGAGCGAGGTGGACGTGGTGGTTGTGGCCCCTCATGACTCGACGCACGCCGGCCTGGCCCTGCACGCACCATCGAAAGGACGAGCCATTGGCTTACATCTCCCAGCACCCCTCGGCAGCGCCCGTACCGGTACGGATCGGACTCATCGGCTCCGGCTGGATGGGTGCATTCCATGCCGAGAGCGTTGCCCGACGCGTCCCCGGTGCGGTCCTGGCCGCCATCGCGGACCCCAACATCGAATCCGCCCGGAACCTTGCACTGGAACTGGGTACCGCCAAGGTGACGGCCAGTGCCGACGACATCTTCGCCGATCCGGAGATTGATGCCGTGATCATCGCAAGCCCGGCACGATTCCACTCACCGCTGATAGCCCAAGCCGCCGCCGCCGGGAAGCACGTTTTCTGCGAGAAACCGGCTGGCCAATCCCTGACGGAACTCGACGCCGCGCTCGCTGCGGTGGACGAGGCCGGCGTCCTGTTCCAGATTGGATTCAACCGCCGGTATGCCGATGACTTCCGGGCAGCGAAGAAAGACCTCGCCGCAGGAGTTGCTGGAAGCCCTCAACTCCTGCGCTCGCTAACCCGTGATCCCGGGACCGGGAGCATCGCCAACGCCGCCAGGGTTCCGGCGTGGACCATCTTCCTGGAAACGCTCATCCATGACTTCGACACCCTCAACTGGTTCAACGAGGGGGCCGAACCCGTGGAGGTGTATGCCGTGGCGGATGCGCTCGTAGAGCCGTCCCTGCGCGACCAGGGTTTCCTGGACACTGCTGTGGTGACCATCCGGTACAGCAATGGTGCCGTGGCGGTGGCCGAAGCAAATTTCAGTGCACTGTACGGGTACGACGTCCGCGGCGAAGTCTTCGGCTCCAAAGGCATGGTGCAGGCCGGCCGGGCCACCGAAACGGCGGCCAGGCGCTATACCGCCGGGGGACTCTCGGCGAACACGCCACGCCTCAACGTGGAGCTGTTCCGCCAGGCCTACACGGACGAACTCGCAGACTTCGCCGCGGCCGTGCGGGCAAAGCGCGACGGCGGGCCCTCGCCGTCGTCTGATGTCACCCTTACGCCCGGCGCCGCCGACGCCCGCCGCGCCCTGGCCATGGCCCTTGCCTGCATCGAATCGGTCAAGCGCGGCACCCCAGTGGCCGTCACCGAGAAGGCAGCCATCTGATGCGGCTCGCGGTCTGCGCGGAGATGCTCTTCCTGGACCTTCCGTTCGTGGAACGGGTGCGGCGGATCCACGAGGCGGGATTTGACGTGGAACTGTGGGATTCCCGGGACAAGGACCTCCAGGCGCTGACGGCGACCGGAGCAGTCTTCTCCTCCATGACCGGCTACACGTCCGGCAGCCTGGTGGATCCGGACACGGCGGATGACGTGGTGCGGACAGCTGAATCACTGATCCCCACCGCCCTCGAGCTCGGCATCAGCCGCATGGTGGTCCACCCCGCGGAGCTAGTGCAGGGCCGGGCCGCCCGCCCTGTTTACCGTTCCTCCGGCCGCATGTGGGCCACAGGCGCTCGTACCCTTCAACGGCTGGGCCGCCTGGGCGAACAGCATGGTGTGACGTTCTGCCTGGAGAACCTGAACACCATCGTCGACCACCCCGGTATTCCACTGGCGCGGGCCAAGGACACGCTCGCCCTGGTGGAGGCCGCCGGGCACCCGAACGCCAGACTGATGCTGGATCTCTATCACGCGCAGCTGGGGGAGGGGAACCTTATCGAACTGGTGAGGTCGGCCCTGCCGTACATCGGTGAAATCCAGGTGGCGGACGTTCCCGGACGCTGCGAGCCAGGCACGGGGGAAATCAATTATGCAGCTGTGGCCCGGGCCCTTGCTGGGGCCGGCTATGAGGGCACGGTGGGCATGGAGGCGTGGGCGAAGGATGACAGCAACGCTGCCCTCGAGGCCTTCCGGACCGCCTTTACCGTCTATGCAGAGGAAAATGCATGAAAAACATAAGACTTGGCCTGGTGGGTGTGGGCCGGATCGGCGTGATGCACGCCAAGAACATCGCCGCCCTCAACGGAGTGCTCAATCCGAAGGGGATCAACGTGATGCTTCGCCTCACGGACGTGGCCGAAGAGCACGCCCGGGGCGTGGCCACGGACCTGGGTGCGGAGTACCTTTCCTCCGTCGATGCACTTCTGGCATCGGGCGTGGATGGCCTGGTGGTGGCCACCGGTACCGCTACCCATCCCGAGCTGATCAAGGCGGGGGTGGACGCCGGCATCCCGGTCTTCTGCGAAAAGCCGGTGGCTATGAACGTTGCGGACGCCCTGCCGGTGCTGGACTACATCCGGGACAAGAACGGCGTGGTCCAGATTGGCCACCAGCGCCGTTTCGATGCCGGCTACCTGGAAGCCAGGAGGGCTTACCAGGCAGGCGAACTGGGGTGGATCCACTCCCTGCGTGCGGTCACCTGCGACATGGCCCCGCCGCCTGTGGAGTTTCTGGCAACCTCCGGTGGGCTCTTCCGCGACTGCTCGGTCCACGACTTTGACATCCTGCGTTGGCTGACTGGCCGTGAAATAGTCGAGGTCTACGCCAAGGGCTCGAACAACGGGGACCCGGCCATCGGTGAAGCAGGGGACGTGGATACTGCGCTGGCGCTGGTGACTTTCGACGACGGGACGGTAGGCACGGTCTCGGCGACGCGTTACAACGGGGCTGGCCACGATGTGCGGCTGGAAATTCAGGGGTCCAGCCGGTCGCTCATGGTGGGCCTGGACGAGAAGACCGCCATGGCATCGGCCGAACCCGGCGTCGGCTTCCCATCGGGTGAGCCGCACCGGACGTTTGCCGGGCGCTTCGACCAGGCCTACCGTTCCGAAATGGCCGCCTTCGTTGAGATTGTCCTGGGGCAGCGGGACAATCCCTGCACGCCTGGGGACGCTGTGGCCGCCTCCCGCGTGGCCGACGCCGCCCAGGAGTCGCTTGCACGCGGGGTTGCGGTAAGGGTGGAGCTGCCTACAGCGGTTGGGGGCTGAGTTCCTCGCGGAACTCAGCCCCGGGGCGCCCCGCCTACCCGCCGAACGGCAGCCGGGGGTCAATTTCCTGGCCATCCCAGCTCTGGCGGACCCACCCGTGGTGCGGGTCATCGCTGATGAGCCACTCGCGCACAGGGCCCGGACCGGCCATGACGTTGAGGTAGTACAGGTCGTAGCCGGGTGCCGCCATTGCGGGACCATGCCAGCCGTAGGGGACCAGGACCACATCGCCCGTGCGGACCTCTGCGGAGACGTCGATGGGGCGCTCGTCGGAGGCATAGACGCGCTGGTAGCCGATGGCGTCGGCGTTGGCGGGCGCCGCGGAACCGGCCGCCACGCGGGTCTCGAAGTAGTAGATCTCCTCGAGGTGCGTCTCGCCGTCCTTCTCCTCGTCGTGCTTGTGCGGGGGATAGGATGACCAGTTTCCGGCCGGGGTGAGGACTTCGCAGACGATGAACCGGTCGGCTTCCAGCGCGGCGGGAGTGCCGAAGTTGTGGACCTGGCGGGAGCAGTTGCCGGCCCCCCGCAGTTCCACCGGCGTCTCGGCCGCCGTTACCAGGCGGGTTGGATAGGAAGCCCGGGCAGGGGCCGTGGCAACCGCCACCCGGCCGCCGTCGGCAGAACTGATGGTGATGCTCCGTTCCGTACCGGAGTAGAGGACGTCGGTGGGGCCTGCGAACACCGAGGCACGGCCGTTCAACCCGTAGCCCGTCCCGTCCACCGTCACCGTGAAGGATCCGTTGAGGGGCACCACGATGCGTTCCTCAGCGGCGGCCGGAAGTACGACGTCGGCCCCTGCGGTGAGGGTGGCGACCTTCAGTCCCGTATGCTCCCACCCGTTCACGGTGAGGGAGGAGTCGGAGGTTCCGATCGAGACGTCCCATTTACCGTCGGCGGCGGTGCCCAGCGGATAGATCCAGTTGGTCATGAAGTGTGCTCCTTGCGGTTAGCGCTGTACGAGTGTCATTTCAAAGCTGTAGGAATCGGCCCGGTAGACGTGATGGCCCGTCTCCACGCGGCGGCCGGTATCGTCCACCGCCGTGCGCTCCATGGTGACCAGGGCGGAACCTTCACTGGTTTCCAGCATGGACGCCTGGTATTCATTGGCGATCATGGCGCCGATCCGCTGGGTTGCCAGCCGGAAGTTGACGCCGCCGCGGCGGAGGATCGAGTAGAGGCCTTCCGCTACGAGCATGGTTTCGTCCATGTCCGCAATGTCATCCCGCACCCAGTTCTCCATCAGTGCCAGCGGCTTGCCGCCCACCTTCCGCAGCCGCGTGAAGTGGTAGACCTTCGATCCCGCCGGCAGCTGGAGCGTGGCCAGGGTGGCCTCGTCTGTCTCCACGTGGGCGAAACTGAGAACATCTGTGGTGGGCTTTTTACCGTTGTTGGTGAGGTCGTCATAAAGGCTGGAAAGCTCCAGCGGGCGCCGCACCTGGCTCGAGACCACCTGGGTACCCACTCCACGCTTGCGCACCAGCAGGCCGGACCGGACCAGCTCATCCATGGCCTTGCGCATAGTGGGACGCGACAGGTTCAGCTGGGCCGCCAGGTCGATCTCATTGTCCAGCCGGCTGCCCGGCTCGAGGACCCCGCTGTAGATCGCGGCTTCGATGCCCTGCACCACCTGGTGGTAGAGGGGCACGGGGGAGGAGCGGTCGATGATGAGACCCAGGTTGTTCGCCACGTTTCGTTCCTGTTCTTGCTTGCGGCTTCAACCCGGCCCGGTAAGGCGGGAACGGCCGCTTTGCCGCTATATGTTCTCTTGATAGGACATAGTTCCGTCTTCGATCGTAGCAGGCGGAAATGGCGGGTCAAGGGGCATCAGTAGCTCCGGGAAGGAGTAGCCCGCCCGCGTCTAACGGGCGCCCCACCACCTTTACCCACGCGGGGTCAGATTCCGCCCGTTCCGGTGCGCCGGACGGGCAGGACCTGACCCCGCGATAATTGCTGTTGACTACGCTGGATGGATGAGCAGCAGAAGGCGGCAGCGATGAATCTTTCAGGAAACCTTGGTCCCAGCCCCCGCAGCCTCGAAGTGGAAGACCTGGAAAGCTTCGACCGTATGCTGGCAGCCGGGGCAGTGCACCTGCAGGGCTGGCATGCACAATCCCTGGACCTGCGAGGACGGTCCGCCGCCCTCGACAACCTGGATGTGGAGGGCGCCATTTTCCTTGGCTGCACCTTTGACGGGGGAATGGAAGACAGCCTCCGCCGCCGGGGAGCACTGATTTTTCCACGGCTCACGGGAGTCCCCTTCAACCCCTACCGCTCCACTCTGTACTCGCCCGCCGAGCTCTATGCAGGGCTTGCGGACTCGCCCTACGAGGAATTGCCGGACGCGCAGATCTACCAATGGAGCATCCAGCCCGGCCAGCGGCACCGGGTGGACGCTACCCTGGCCTCCGCGCTGCACGACCACGCAATCGGTGATGCACTGGACGAACTCACCCATTCCGGCCCTTGGTCCGGGCAGGCCATGGTGGGGGTCATGGGCGGGCACGCCGCCCAGCGGGGCAGCGCGGACTATGCCAAGGCGGCAACGCTGGGCAGGCTGCTGGTGCGGAACGGCTGCTCCGTCGCCACCGGCGGCGGACCCGGCGCCATGGAAGCGGCGAACCTGGGCGCCTACCTGAGCGGGGCGGACGACGGCGGGGTGCAGCTCGCGCTGGACATGCTCGCGTCCGTTCCAGGATTCCGTCCCTCAGTGTCCGCCTGGGCACGCACGGCGGCGGCCGTCGTCGAACGCTTCCCGGGAGGGACCCCGTCACTCGGCATTCCCACCTGGTTCTACGGCCACGAGCCGCCCAACTGCTTTGCCACCCACATCGCCAAATACTTCGCCAACGCCATCCGGGAAGCCATCCTGCTGGAACTGTGCCGGGGAGGCATCGTGTTCCTGCCCGGAGCTGCCGGCACCGTCCAGGAAATCTTCCAGGATGCCTGCGAAAACTACTACGGCGCCCCGGAAAAGGTCACGCCCATGGTCCTGGTGGGCAGGAACCACTGGGAGCACCAGTACCCCGCGTGGCCCATGCTCCGCAGCCTGGCAGCCGGGCGGCCCATGGAGGAGCGGATCTTCCTGGTGGATACCGTGGAGGAAGCCGTGGAGGTCCTGCTGGGCTAGTCAGAGGTCCTTCCGGCACTGGGCTTTGCTTAGCTCGAACAAACCGTTCATGTCGCCCGCGGAAAGCCCTTCGGGTGTGCCGATTTCCGGATACATCAGTTGCCGGGGGTCTTCCACATGGTCAAGGCCCATCACGTGGCTCAGCTCGTGCAGGATCACCGCAGTGGCGTAGAGGTGCCCGTCCGGGTTCTTCAGTTCGTTGGCGATCTGCGGGGCGTCCAGGTCCAGGCCGCCGGTCACAAAAGTCCTGGGCCCGTCGTCGTAACTGAAATGGGTGCTGCCGCCGGTGCCGATCACTTTCCCCTTGAGCTGAGGTGCCACCTCGGGCGTGGTCCAGGCGATGAGCAGCGGTGCCCAGCGCTCGCCGTACGCGTCCGGCTGGTAGGGCGGACGTTGCGGCGACGGCTGTTCGCCGGTGGTGCCGTCATAGACGAACGAGATCCCGGTTGCCGCCGAAATCGTGGCGATGGCCTCCGGAACAAGATACTCCGCGCCGGCCGGTGCGAGGTCCTGGTTGACTACGTAATGGAGGGGCCGGCAGGGCGAATATCCCACCGGGCTGCCGTCACCGTTGACCGCCAGGAAGCGGTAGGAGTCGCTGCCCACGGCAGGCGGGCTGGGGGCACCGAGGGGAGCGTCTTCTTCCTCGAAAGCCGGTGGAGGCGTCTCCATGCTCACCTCCGACGGGGGTTGGGCACCGGCCTCGCCGGACGGTGCGGCATCGCCGGGTCCGGCACTCCGCTGCTGCCCATTGCCCGGGCCTATGCGAAGGTCCAGGAAGTGCTTGACGCGCGGATCGTCCAACACCAGTGCGCCGCCAAAGACTGCCGCCGCGCACAGCGCCCCGGTCAGGAGGAAGCTGTAACGTGGCCCTGCGCCTTCCTTGCGGGCCCTGGAGCCTGCGTGGCGCGGTGGCCGGTTTTCCACTAACCCACCACAGTGCCGAAGACCAGCCCCAGCAGGTAGGTCACGGCGGCGGCGCCCAGCCCGATTGCCAGCTGGCGCAGGCCGCGGGTCAGGGGAGACGTGCCGGACAGCAGGCCCACGATGCCGCCGGTGGCCAGCAGGGCAATACCCACCAGCGCGCCGGCCACCACCAGGGCGGCTACTCCGGTCAGGCCGAAGATGAACGGCAGGATGGGGACAATGGCTCCGGACGCGAAGAAGCAGAAGCTGGACAGCGCCGCACCCCATGCGGTGCCGACAGCTTCATGCTGGTCCTCGTCATCCGGCAGTTCCGGCTGCAGCGAAAGGCTCGGATCACAGTCGCAGGAGAGCAGCCCCATGCGCTCTGCCACCCTGTGCTCCGCCGCTTCATGGGACATGCCCCTGGCGAGATACACGAGGAGCAGTTCGTTGTGCTCTATGTCCAGTTTCGGAGCAGCGGCCAGGGTGATCTGGGTAGGTCGGGTGGCTGCCAGGAGCTCCCGCTGGGACCGGACGGAAATGAATTCACCCGCACCCATGGACAGGGCACCCGCCAACAGGCCGGCGATACCACTCAGCAGCACCACGCTGCTGGCGACGCCCGAGGCGGCCATGCCCATCACCAGGGACAGGTTGCTGACCAGGCCGTCGTTCGCGCCGAACACCGCTGCGCGGAACGTGCCTGCCAGGCGGTTGCGGCCTCGCGTGGCCAGGCCCCGGACCACTTCCTCGTGGATCTGCTCGTCGGCGGCCATTGCGGGGGTTGCGTTGGGGTCCCTGGCATAGGGGGAACGGCCTTCTGCGCGTTGGGCCAGCGCGAGCACGAACACCGACCCGAAGTGCCGGGCCAGGAAACCGAGGAACCGGCTGCGGAACGATGCCGGCCGTGCCTTGCCCGCCTGTTCCCCCAGCAGGGCCAGCCAGTGTGCTTCGTGCCGGCCTTCGGCTTCAGCCAGGGCCAGGAGGATTTCGCGTTCCTCGCCCTGGCGGTTCTGCGCAAGGTCACGGTAGACGGCGGCTTCGGCACGCTCGTCGGCAAGGTACTGGCGCCACCGCTTGATGTCCGCCGCGGACGGTTTGGGACGATGCGGTTCAGCCTGGGACGGGGAGGAATTCCCGGCATTGGCGTTGGAGGCGGCGGAATTGGACTGGGCGTGCTGTGACACGGAGACTCCTGGGCTGGATAGGGCATGTAACGGCCCCATTGCAGTGCCAGCTTACTGCGAAAATACGGGCTTTTTTGGCCGGTAAACCTCGCTCAAAGGTTTCGGTCCGCCTCAATCCGCTAAGTCTGCAGCCCGCGTGCCGGGGCTGCAGATGGGCTATTGACCCGCCTGCTTCGCGGTGTTGTGATGAAAGTGTGGCGCAGCCAGCGCCCTCACTGAAAGAGCACGTCAGGCGAACAAACGGAGGTTGAATCATGAGCACCACCGGACAGCACCCGGACATGCCGCACCTGGACGCCGTAGAAGCGGACCCCGCCTACGACTACGCCGAGGATGCACCGGTAGTTGAGGACGACTGGGACACGGAGGATGAATTCCTGGACGAGGAGGAACCGGTGGTTCAGGTGCCTCCCGTTGTGATCGACGCCGAGGACCGCGTCGTCCCGCTGGATCCGGACGAGGTCCGCGAAACCGACGAAACCGAATAGGACATACGACGGCGGCGCCTTCCTTCGCTGTTATGCGAAGGAGGCGCCGCCGTCGTGCGTGGACCCTGTGGAGGGTGCTGGAAGCTCCCGTCAGGGAGCGGCGACTGCTTCCACCGGCGTTTCCTCAGCGGCCTGGCCGGAGACACGGCGCTGCCAGTTCCGCATCACCTGGGCATCGGTGGGCGGGGTGAGGAGGGAAACCGCGACGTAGACCACGGCCGAGGCGAGAAGGCCGTAGTAGATGGGCTCGTTGGCGTAGATGCCGTCCAGCGGTGCTTTGGCGTTGATCTCCAGGACGACCATGGTGCCCAGTGTGACCACTGACCCCACTGCCATGGAGGCTGCGGCAGCGGGACCGGTGCCGCGCTTCCACACCAGGCCGCCCAGGATTGCGACCAGGAGGCCGCCCACCAGGATGTCGTAGGCGATGGTCAGGGCGGCGACGACGTCCTTGGTGATGACGGCGATGACGATGGCGATGATGCCCAGCGTGAGCACCCAGATGCGGTTCGCCTTGACGTCGTGCTCCGGGTTGTCCGAGTCTCCGGTGTTGACGTCCTTGCCGAACCAGCTGGCCACGAACGGCAGGACGTCGGCGCGGGCAACGGTGGCGGCGGCGATCAGGGCGCCGGAGGCGGTGGACATCATGGCGGCGACGGCGGCAGCCAGGACCAGCCCGCCGATGCCAACAGGCAGCAGGTTCTGGGCCACTTCGGCGTAGACGTCATCCTTCGCGGCGATCTCGATGTTGGCGAGGGCGACGCTGGCGGCCATGCCGATCAGGGCGCCGGCGACACCATAGAGGATGCAGTAGATACCGGCAGTGGCTCCGCCCCAGCGGGCGACTCCGGGCGTCTTGGCCGTGAACACGCGCTGCCAGATGTCCTGGCCGATCAGCAGGCCAAGGGTGTAGACCACAAAATAGGTGATGATCGTCTGGAGGCCGATGCCGTCGATCTGGAAGAAGCTTTCATCCACCCGGCTGCGGATGCCGTCAAAGCCGCCGGCGGCGTTGAGTGTGAAGGGAAGCATCAGGAAGAAGATGCCGACGGTCTTGATGACAAACTGCACCTGGTCCGCCAGGGTGATGGACCACATGCCTCCCACCGTGGAGTACACCAGCACAATGGCGCCGCCGATGGCGATGGCAAGTGCGCGGTCCAGGCCGAACAGCACCACGAAGATGGTGGCGTAGGCGCCGGTGGACGTGGCGCAGAGCATCAGTGTGTAGGCGAGCATAACGATGCCGGAGGCTTCGGTTGCCCTGCTGCCGTAGCGCAGGGTCAGCATCTGGGACACCGTGTAGATTTTCAGCTTCTGGATGGTTCCGGCGAAGAGCAGGCTCAGGAGCAGCACGCCCGAGCCGATGGCCACCACCAGCCACATTCCGGAGATGCCGAACTTGTAGCCAAGCCCCACACCGCCCACCGTGGAGGCACCGCCCAGGACGACGGCTGCCATGGTGCCGGTGTAGAGGAAGGGCCCGAGCCGCCGGCCGGCAACGAGGAAATCACTGTTGTTCTTGGTACGGGACTTGCCCCACCAGCCGAAGGCCAGCATTGCGAGAAGGTACACCGCCACAATGGCGATGTTGATGACACTTACGTCCATGTGGGGCTCCTTGGAGAGCGGTTTGGGCAGCCGGGGATTGCATCCGGGGCGGGGGACGGCCGGACGGGCGCTGCTAAAAATTGGGGTGAGAGGAGACTCTCAACAATTGCCCTATAGGCAACATGTGTTTTCCAAAGGTTAGGCTGTGACGGCAGTAACAGTCAAGGGCGGATCAGCTGGGCCCGGCCGCGCGCCATGGACGCGTCACAGAAGAGGCTGGCCATTAGTATTGCTCCAGAGTGGGGCCGGGCTGCCGGCGATGAAAGGTTCGTAGATGAAGGCACTGCCAGTTGAACCGAGCAACGTTCCGGTTGCCATTGGATCCCGGATCCGGGCCGCGCGGCAGTCCCAGCGGCTCACCATCGAGCAGGTGGCTGATGCGACGGGGCTCACCAAGGGCTTCCTCAGCCGTGTTGAGCGTGACCTGACATCCCCGTCCGTGGCCTCGCTGGTGACGCTGTGCCAGGTCCTCTCCATTTCCATCGGCGACTTGTTTGCCGCGCCCGAAACGCATCTCACCAAGCGCAATGAAGGGCCGCGGATATCCCTTGGTGGCCAGGGGATTGTGGAGCGCCTGCTGACAGCCCGTTCGGAACGGCGCATCCAGATCATCCAGGCCTGCATTGAGCCGCATGGGCGCGGTGAGTCCGAGCTCTACGCTGTTGACTGCGACGTGGATGTCCTGCACGTGATCAAGGGCAGCATCCGGCTGATCCTTACCAATGAGCAGTACGACCTCAATACGGGGGACACCGTAACCTTCCCCGGCCGCGAGCCGCATACCTGGGTCAACCCGACGGACAAGCCTGTCGAGGTGCTCTGGGTGCTGGTCCCCGCGGCAAGCCGTTAGCCGCTTCCTTCCGCCGCCGTTGGGTGCATTCCTGCCCGGTTTCTGGCCATCCCGGTCTGCCTCTTCCGCGGGTTTCCGCCCGAATTCCGGCTTGCGGGCAGCATGTCCACACGCTTCGAGTGGAAAGCAAAGCCATCAATTTCTACGATCAGGAAGCCGGCAAGCAGGAAGTCCACCCGCCCAATGCCCGGCAGGAGCACTTGGGCCTCGAATTCGATGCCGTTGCTGCGGAACAGGTGTTGGGCGTCCACTTCCACTATGGGCTTGTCCCGGCGGGAGTATCCGGCCCGAGGAGCTGCGCGGCCCGGGCAACGCCGCCGCTCCGTTTCAGATGTTCGAAGATGGCCATGGAGCCATTCCAGGGGGTGGGGCGGACGGGGAATGCGCGGCCGGAGGTATGTGTGCAACCCCCGCCGTTTCCGTTGTTCATTCCTCCCCGGTTGCTTCAGCCACCAGCGCAAGACCCGGTCCGGCAGCGCCGCGTTTCCGCGGAAGCCGGTGGCCGGGTTGGAACCGGCAGCAGGGAACTGGGCAGGAACGTTCGGGAACCCCCAGCTTTAAGCTGTGTGGGTAAACACTTGGTGCGCATAGGAAAACCAAGGTGTATGATGGCAGTCACATCAGTTATTCAACTCCTCGAAGGAGAGGCCTCCATTGGAAGAGCTGCGCATCGAAGCCAACGGCAACCTTGGCCCCATCGATTCATCCCGAATTCCCCGTTATGCAGGTGCTGCCACCTACGCCCGCCTCCCGCGGCTGGACCAGGTGGCCAAGGCCGACGTTACGGTGGTTGGCGTTCCCTTCGACTCCGGCGTCTCGTACCGCCCTGGCGCGCGGTTCGGCTCCAACCACATCCGGGAAGCCAGCCGCCTGCTGCGCCCCTACAACCCGGCCTGGGACGTCAGCCCGTTTGAAAGCGTCCAGGTGGCCGACGCCGGCGACATGGCGGTCAACCCTTTCAACATCAATGAGGCCATAGAAACCGTCCAGCAAAACGCCCTCGACCTCACAGCCGGCGGCAGCAAGCTGGTAACCCTCGGCGGCGACCACACCATCGCGCTGCCCCTGCTCCGTGCCGCCGCCGAGCGCGCGGGTGAGCCCATCGCCATGCTCCACTTCGACGCACACCTGGACACCTGGGACACCTACTTCGGTGCCGAATACACCCACGGCACCCCGTTCCGCCGGGCCGTCGAGGAAGGCATCCTGGACACCGAGGCAATCAGCCACATCGGCACCCGTGGTCCGCTCTACGGCAAGAAGGATCTCGACGACGACCACCGCTTCGGGTTCGGCATCGTCACCTCAGCCGATGTCTACTACCAGGGCGTCCTGGAGACCGTAGCCAAGGTCCGCGACCGGATCGGCAACCGCCCGCTGTACATCTCCGTGGACATTGACGTTCTGGATCCCGCACATGCTCCCGGTACCGGTACCCCTGAAGCGGGCGGCATCACCAGCCGCGAACTCCTGGAGATCATCCGCGGCTTCCGCGGGATGAACCTGGTGGGTGCCGACGTAGTTGAGGTTGCCCCGGCCTATGACCACGCGGAGATCACGGGTGTCGCTGCCAGCCACGTTGCTTATGAACTGGTGACCCTGATGGCCGACAATGCTGTCCCGGGCGACCGCTTGGGCGCGGCCACCGGCTATGCGGCGCAAGCCCTCGGCCAGGAGGCACGGCAGCCCGCAGGCTTCGCAGCGGCCGGCAAGAAGTAGTGCCATGATCGATTTCGATCACGGAACAGCAGCCGCCCCCAATGGGAACAACTCAGGGACGGGGGCCCGCAATGGCGGGGACCTCGTCGTCGAGACGCTGGAGGCGCTGGGCGCGAAGACCGTCTTTGGCATCCCGGGCCAGCACGCGCTGGGCCTCTTTGACGCAATGGGCCGGGGCAACCTGCAGTTCGTTTCCTCGAGGGTGGAGAACAATAGCGCCTTCGCGGCGGACGGGTACTCCCGTGCCACCGGCGAAGTGGGGGTCCTCTTCCTCTCGACCGGGCCGGGCGCGTTGACTTCGCTCGCGGGCTTGCAGGAGGCGTATGCCACGGGCGTGCCGATGGTTGTAGTGGCCAGCCAGATCCCGCTGGAGGGCCTGGGCGCCCGCCGCAAGGGCATGCTGCACCAGCTTGATGACCAGAAGGCATCGGCCGCGAATGTCACCAAGAGCCAGCGGCTGATCCAGCATGCCTCGGGTATCCCGTCAGCCATCCAGGATGCCTGGACCGAGGCGATCTCCTCACCCCAGGGTCCGGTGTGGATTGAGATTCCGCAAAACGTGCTGCTGGATCCGATCATGGTTCCACCGGTGGAGGACGCCCTGGCCAAGGCCGCGGACAACCCGCCCCGGGTGGAGCTGGTCCGGGAGGCCGTGAAGTGGCTGGAAGCTGCCGAACGCCCGGCGATCATCGCAGGCGGCGGAACCCGCAGGGGGCGGGCGGAGAAGTCGTTGCTGTCCATTGCGGAGAAGCTGCGTGCGCCGGTGATCTGCACCCCCGGGGGCAACGGAGCGTTCCCCTGGAACCATGAGCTGTCGCTGCAGTCCTGGATCGAGGACCGGCATATGACCGACCTGCTCGAGGACGCCGACGTCCTGGTGGTCATCGGTTCGTCCCTGGGCGAGGTGACATCCAACTACTTCACGTTTGAGCCCCGGGGCAGGATTATCCAGATCGACGCGGAGCCGCGGGTGCTGGAGTCCAACCGCCCCGGCCTGGGAATCCGGGCCGACGCCGGTCAGGCCCTGGCTGCCCTGGACGAGGTCCTTTCCTCGGAGCGGGCCACCAATGCCAGCTGGCACGGCAGCCCGCCGGAGGACCTGGTCAAGGATTCGCTGGCGAAGGTCAGGGCACGGCTTGAGTCCCAGGACCTGGGCAAGGAGCTGAAGTTCATGGCCGACATCCGTGAAGCGGTGCCGGCGGACATGCAGACGTTCTGGGACATGACCATCTCCGCATACTGGGGCTGGTCCTGCTGGGATGCCCGCGAAGGCCAGTTCCACTCGGCGCAGGGTGCCGGCGGGTTGGGCTTCGGCTTCCCGGCAGCCATTGGCGGCGCCGTGGGCCTGGAAACCGTCGGCAAGCCGGGCCGTGTGCTTGCGGTGTCCGGTGACGGGTCCTCGATGTACTCCATCTCAGAGCTGGCGACCGCCAGGCAGCACAACGTGCCGGTCACTTGGCTGATTGTGGATGACGGCGGCTATGGAATCCTGCGCGAATACATGGTGGGCGCCTTCGGCAAAGCCACCGCAACCGAACTCGCCCGCCCCGACTTCGTCAAGCTGGCAGAGGCCTTCGGCGTCCCAGCCACCCGGGTTGCACCCGAAGAGGTGGGGGAGGCGCTTAGGGCGGGCTTCGCCGCCGACGGGCCAAATGTCGTCGTCGTCGAAACCCTCCTGAAAATGTTCGCCCCCACCCACCTGGACGGCTGATACAACAAGCAACAACCGAAAGGACCCCGGCTCCCGTTACGGAGCCGGGTCCTTTTGCATGCCCCGGCCGCCAGGTCGCGAATAGATAGTTTCCTAAAGCAACCAATCTGGGATATAGTTGCTTCAGGCAAACAACTGAGGAGTCCTGGAAGCATGGCAGTATCCCCTGATACGGCAGCCGATCTCGTGTACCAGATCTTCGACCTCCAACGTGCGATGCGGTGCATCGCAACGGCCAGCGTGTGCGGCCAGGACACAGGGGTGGCGCTCCAGGGCGTCCTGCGGTTCGTGGGGGAGGGGGAGTCGCGCGCTACCAGCCTTGCGGAGCGCCTTGGAGTCAGCGCGCCGGTCCTTAGCCGCCACATCGCGGACCTGGAGGAGCAGGGCTTCGTGGTCCGACGGCCGGATCCCGACGACGGCCGTGCCCAGTTGGTGGCCCTCACGGCGCCGGGCGCGGACAAGCTGCGGCACATCGAGGAGCAGCGGACAGCCGTGCTGCAGGACTACCTCCGCGACTGGAGCCAGGAAGACGCCGGTTCCACGGCGAAAACCCTGCACAAGCTCACGGAGTCACTTAAGAAATCAGTCCGGGCAACGGCGGCCGGCACCACAAAAACCACCGTTCTAGGAGCATCTTGATGGCAAGCCGGACCGCCGCACCTGATACATCTGCACATCAATCAAAGGGCCAGCCGACAACTGCGCCGGAGATGTCCCACCGGCAGATCATGGAGGCCCTCACGGGGCTCCTGGCCGCATTCTTTACCGCTATCCTCAGCAGCACCATCGTGGCCAATGCGCTGCCCACCATCATGGCCGACCTGAACGGAACACAGACCGACTTCGCCTGGGTGATCACCGCTGCACTGCTCGCAAACGCCGTCACCATTCCCATCTGGGGCAAACTCGCCGACCTCTTCAACAAGAAGGTCCTGGTCCAACTCAGCATCATCATCTTCGTGGCCGGCTCCGTCATGGCCGGGCTCTCCGAAACCATCCCGCTGCTGCTGGGTGCCCGCGTGATCCAGGGCGTAGCCATGGGCGGCCTTACGGCACTTGCCCAAGCCATCATCGGCACCATGATCCCGCCCCGGAACCGCGGGAAATACTCCGGCTACATGGGCGCGGTCATGGCAGTGGGCACCGCCGGCGGGCCGCTGCTGGGCGGCTTCATCGTGGACAGCCCGCTCGGCTGGCGCTGGACTTTCTTCGTCTGCGTGCCGCTCGCCGTCGTCGCTCTCATCCTGCTGCAGGTCACCCTCAAAATCAGGCACGTCCGCCGCCCTGCCAAGATCGACTGGCTGGGCTCCATCCTGCTGACCTCCGGCGTGAGCCTGCTGCTGATCTGGATCTCCTTCGCCGGCAACCCGGCATACTACGACTGGATCTCCTGGCAGTCGGCGTTGATGGTGGGCGGCGGACTCCTCCTGCTCGCCCTGCTGGTACTGGTTGAATCCAAGGTGGAGCAGCCCATCATTCCGCTCAAAATCATCTCCGAACGCACCACGGCACTGGCCATCCTCGCCTCCGTGGCCGTTGGCATCGCAATGTTCGGTTCCTCCACTTTCCTGGGCCAGTACTTCCAGGTTGCCCGCGGCGCCACTCCCACCGAAGCCGGGCTCCTCACCTTGCCCATGATTGCCGGAAACCTGGTGGGCTCGGTGGCATCAGGGCTGCTGATCAGCCGTACGGGCAAGTGGAAGGGCTATCTGATCGCGGGCTCCATCCTGCTGATCGGCGGCCTGGGACTGGCAGGCACCATGGACCACACCACCGAGCTGTGGCATGCGGGCATCTTCACTGCCATCCTTGGCCTTGGCCTGGGCATGCTGATGCAGAACCTCGTCCTGGCGGTGCAGAACACCGTCCGCGCCTCGGACATCGGCACGGCCAGTGCCTCGGTGGCGTTCTTCCGTTCAGTGGGCGGCGCCATCGGCGTCTCGGTCCTCGGCGCCGTCCTGGCCAACCGCGTCAGCAATCTTGCAACCGAGGGCCTGGCAGCCGCCGGTATTCCGGTCCAGGGAGGCAGCGCGGGCAGCAGCATGGACCTGGCACATATGCCCGAACCCGTCCGGGAGATCATGCGGGCCGCCTACGGTGACGCCACGGCCGAAGTTTTCCTGATTTCCGCCGCGGTAGCGGTGGTGGCGCTGCTTTCAGTGCTCTTCATCAAGGAAAAGCCGCTGCGCCGGACGGTTGACATCCAGCCTGAACCGGCGGCACAAGGTACGACGCCGGAGCTTGCCCCAGCGGGAAAGTGACCTGAGGGGGTACTCCCCCCGGATGATCTTTGTCCATGCTGTTTCACGGCGGGGAGGAGTTTCGTAGAGTGGGGAGGCTAAGGATGTCAGCCCGGCTGCTAGTACTTAACCTTCCTACCGAACTCATCCCTAAGGACCCGTGGGCATGCTCCTCACCCTCATACGGCGGTTTTCCAGGCCGTATACGCCGTATCTCGTGGCTGTCATCGTTTTCCAGTTGGCGTCCACCATTGCCGCGCTGTACCTTCCCAGCCTGAACGCGCAGATCATCGACGAAGGGGTCTCCCGCGGGGACACGGACTTCATCTGGCGGACCGGTGCCGTGATGCTGCTGGTGGCGTTCATCCAGGTGGGGACAGCCATCGCCGGCGTCTATTTCGGTTCCAGGACGGCCATGGCACTGGGCCGGGACCTGCGCCGTGCCGTTTTCCGCAAGGTCACCAGTTTCTCAGCCAAGGACGTCAACGCCTTCGGCGCTCCAACTCTGATCACCCGCGGTACCAATGATGTCCAGCAGGTCCAGATGCTGATGCTGATGGCACTGAACTTTATGGTGGCCACGCCCATCATGTGCATTGGCGGCATCATCATGGCGCTGCGGGAGGACCTCAACCTTTCGTGGCTGGTGTGGGTTTCGGTGCCGCTCCTCACCGTGGTGGTGGGCTACCTGGTGGTCCGGCTGATGCCCCTGTTCCGGTCCATGCAGAAAAAGATCGACCGCATCAACGCCGTGCTGCGTGAGCAGATCATCGGCATCCGGGTGGTCCGGGCCTTCGTCCGCGAACCCTATGAAACGGACCGGTTCGGGGAAGCCAACAGGGAACTGACCGACGTTTCCCTGAAGATCGGCGCCCTGTTTGTCCTCATGTTTCCCGCCATCAGCATGATCCTCCACCTGTCAACGGCCGCCGTGCTGTGGTTCGGCGGCCAGCGGGTCGACTCCGGGGAGATGCAGGTAGGCGCGCTGACGGCCTTCCTGCAGTACCTGCTGCAGATCCTGATGGCCGTCATGATGGGTACCTTCATGGCCATGATGATCCCGCGCGCCTCTGTCTGCGCCGACCGTATCGGCGAGGTGCTCGACGTCGAACCGTCCATCCACGATCCCGAAGAGCCCGAATCCCCGGCTTCGCTGACTGGCGTGGTTGAGTACCGCAACGTCACCTTCGCCTACCCGGGAGCCGAATCACCGGTCCTGAGCAACATCAGCTTCACCGCGAGGCCCGGGCAGACCATCGCCATCATCGGGTCCACGGGTGCGGGCAAGACCTCGCTCCTGTCCCTCCTGCCCCGGCTTTACGATGCCGCCAAAGGCGAAGTGCTGCTGGACGGCGTCCCGGTGGGCAGGCTTGAGCGCGCCGAGATCACCAGGCGCGTGGCCCTGGTACCCCAGCGGCCCTACCTTTTCTCCGGCACCATCGAGCACAACCTGCGGTTCGGAAAGACCGAAGCCACTGACCAGGAACTCTGGGAAGCGCTCCGGATGGCCCAGGGCGAGTTGTTCGTCCGGGAAAAGAAGAACGGCCTGAACGCCAGGATCTCCCAGGGCGGAACCAACGTTTCGGGCGGCCAGCGCCAGCGCCTCTGCATCGCGCGGGCCCTGGTGACCAAACCCAGGGTCTACCTGTTCGATGACTCCTTCTCGGCCCTCGACGTCGCCACCGACGCCCGGCTCCGTGCAGCGCTGAAGAGCACCACCGCGGACGCCACCGTCATTATCGTGGCCCAGCGGGTCTCCACCATCACCGAGGCTGACCAGATCCTGGTGCTGGACAACGGCCGGATCGTGGACCGCGGAACGCACGAGGAACTCCTGGAAACCTCGCCCACCTACCAGGAAATCGTTGAATCCCAGCTGAGCGTGGAGGAAATGGCATGAGCCCCCGCAAAAAGGACTCCACGTCCATTCAAGAAACGGCCCCTTCCCCGGATGCACTGGACGTGGAGCTGGTTGAGGACGACGAATTTTTCGAGGAGGAGTACAAGCCCTCCGAGGCGGACGGCGACATGTTCGGCGGGATGCCCGCGAAAAAAGCCCAGCATTTCTGGCCCTCCGCCAAGCGGTTGATGGGACTGCTGAAGCCTGAGGCCCTGGGCATCTACGTGGTGGTTGGCATGGTGATTGTCGCCGTGGTCCTGAACGTCATCGCCCCGAAGATCCTTGGCCAGGCCATGGACGTCATCTTCGCAGGCGTGGTGGGAAAGCAGCTTCCCGCCGGCGCCAGCAAGGAACAGTTCGTGGATGGGCTGCGCCAACAGGGACAGGACAACTTCGCGGACATGGTCTCCCGGATGGAGCTGGTGCCCGGTACCGGCATCAACTTCGACAAGCTCACCATGCTCATCGCGATTGTCCTGCTCATGTACTTCGTGGCCAACATCTTCCTGTGGCTGCAGGGCTATGTGCTGAACCGCATCGTCATGAAGGTGATCCGGCAGCTCCGCGACGACACCGAAAAGAAACTGAACGGCCTGCCCCTGAACTACTTCGACACCCGCCAGCGCGGCGACGTGCTGTCCCGCGTGACCAACGACGTCGACAACGTCCAGCAGGCTCTCCAGCAGGCGTTCGCCCAGCTGATCAACTCCGTCCTGACGGTGATCGGCATCGTGATCATGATGTTCATCGTTTCCTGGCAGCTTGCGCTGATCGCCTTGATCGCGCTGCCCTTGTCCGGCGTGGCTGCAGGCATGATCGGGGTGCGGAGCCAGAAGCTCTTCGCCGTGCAGTGGAAGAACACCGGCTCGCTCAACGGCCAGATCGAGGAATCCTTCTCCGGTCATGATCTGGTGCGGGTGTTCGGCCGGGACGCGGACATGCTGGAGCGGTTCGAGGAACGCAACGAAGAACTCTACAAAGCCAGTTTCGGGGCGCAGTTCGTGTCCGGCATCATCTTCCCGGTGATGCAGTTTGTCTCCTACCTCAGCTACGTGGGCATTGCGGTGGTAGGCGGGCTCCGTGTGGCCTCGGGCTCGATGTCATTGGGCGATGCCACTGCGTTCATCCAGTACTCACGCGAATTCACCCAGCCGCTGGGCCAGATGGCGGGCATGGCCAACATGCTCCAATCGGGCGTGGCGTCCGCGGAACGCGTGTTCGAGTTCCTGGATGCCGATGAGCAGGACCCTGAGACGGCCACCGAGCGCCTTCCGGCCAGGACCGACGGGCACGTGGATTTCAAGGACGTGACCTTCAGCTACACCGAGGACCGGAAACTCATCGAGAACCTGTGCTTCACGGCGGAACCCGGAAACACCGTGGCCATCGTGGGACCGACCGGCGCCGGAAAAACCACTTTGGTGAACCTGGTGATGCGGTTCTACGAGCTGAACTCCGGCGCCATCACCCTGGACGGAGTGGACATCACCCACCTCAGCCGGTCCGAACTCCGGTCCAAGGTCGGCATGGTGCTGCAGGATGCCTGGTTGTTCGGCGGGTCCATCTACGACAACATCCGGTACGGCAACCTCGACGCCACCGAGGAGCAGGTCATGGCCGCAGCCAAGGCCACCTTCGTGGACCGTTTCGTGCGGGCACTGCCGGAGGGCTACGACACCATCATTGACGAAGAGGGCAACAACGTCAGCGCCGGCGAAAAGCAGCTCATCACCATAGCCCGGGCATTCGTGGCCAACCCCTCGCTGCTGATCCTCGACGAAGCCACCAGTTCCGTTGACACCCGCACCGAACTCCTGGTGCAGAAGGCGATGGCGGCGCTCCGCTCGGACCGGACCAGCTTTGTGATCGCGCACCGGCTGTCCACCATCCGTGATGCCGATACCATCCTGGTCATGGAGAACGGCAGGATTGTCGAACAGGGCAACCACAAGATGCTCCTTGCTGCCGGGGACGCCTATTACCGGCTCTACATGTCGCAGTTCGCCGGGGTCGACGCCGGGGAGGTCCCGGTGGATGATTCGACGGCGGTGCACAGTTGAGCGCGCAGGACGGCCACATGGGGCAGGAGAACGGGAAGAACGGCAGCCGGCGGATCGAGGTCCTGGTCCCGATGCGCTGGGGAGACATGGACGCTTACGGCCATATCAACAACGTACAGATCGTCCGGATGCTGGAGGAAGCGCGGATTGGGGCCTTTGGGCCTCCCAAGGGAGCAGGGCTTCCCGGCATCGAACCGCACGTGTCGCTCTTCAACGCTGTCCCGGACGGGACTATGGCGCTGGTGGTGGACCACAGGATCCGGTACGTCAGGACCCTTGATTACCGCAACGTTCCTGCCGTGGTGCAGGTGTGGGTGGGTGCCGTCAAAGGGGCGAGCTTCGACATCCACTACCTCATCCAGGACCCCGTCACCGGGGAGGACTGCGTGAAGGCCAGCACCCATCTGGCCTTCGTGGACGAAACCACCGGCCGCGTGCAACGGCTGACTTCCGAACAGAAGGAACGGTTGGCTCCCTACACTCACTGAACTACCAAGGCAGGGATTGCCCTGCCCGGCCCCACACCTGAAACTGGACACACAACAAAGGAGCATCATGGCCAAGAAGAAGACCTGGAAAGAAATGTCGCCGTCCGCGAAGGCCGGCACCATACTGGTGGGCATCGCGCAGATTTCCCTGTTGGTGGCGGCGCAGCGGGACATTTCAAAGCGCCCGGCGGCAATGATCAACGGTCCCAAGGCTGCGTGGCGGGCGGCGTCCTTCATCAACTTCATTGGCCCCGTGGGTTATTTCACCTTCGGCCGGAAACGGGCTGCCCCGGCCAAGTAAGGCACACTTCGAAGGCCGGGCATCGGGCGGCCAGTACATCCTGCCGGAACTGCCCAACCAGCGGCCATTGAGCAGCCTTCCAGCTTCACCCTGTAAATTTGAATCCATGACCCCCGCCTCCACTGCTGCCATGACCCGCGCCCTCGGCATCTCCCGCGAGATCGAGGACGCGGCATGGTTCGTCCTGGGGCCGGGGCTGCAGGGCAAGCCGTCGGCGTTGGACGGGCAGACGCTGACGTGGACGTCGGAGGCGGCAGCAGAGCTTCTGGAGCGGCTGGAACGCGGCGCGCCGGACTCCAAGGCGCCCATGATGACCAACCTTCGGCATAACTTGGACGGGGCGCCCCGCGAGGTGAAGCAGCTGGCGGTCGAGCTGCTCTTCCTGCAGTCCCTGCCGCTGGCGCACGAGGTGAAGTCCCTCAAGGTCAAACGTGCCCGGGTGGCCGAGGCCGCGTCCTGGCTGCAGCCTCCACTCGAGCTGCCTGGCGAGCTTTACCAGGGCATGACTGACCACGGCGTCATCCGGGACCGGACGGCCGAATTCAACTGGACCATCTGGGACCACCTGAGCTGGCTGTGCCGCTTTGTGCAGCATGTGGACCAGCAGCCGCCGGCAGTCATCACCGGCGCACTGCAGGACCCGTTGAACTTCCACCGCCTTGCCGCGGCCACTCCCGCTGACCAGCCCGCCATCCGCCGAAGCATCGAGTTCCTGGCCTGGCCAAGCTACTTCGAACCCGTGGTGGCGGATGTGGAACGGCAGGAAATCCGTGATGCCTTCGCCTCCCTGATCGGCGGGGCCAAGGGGGACAGCGAAGAGGACATCACCGCCGACATCCACCGCATCCGCCTGCACCTCGATGAGCAGGCGGGCCAGCGCATTGACTGGTACGCCCGGCAGCTGGTCAGCCAGTGGCGCAAAGTGGGCGACCCCGGGCACCGGGCCTGGCTGCTGCGGACCCACGGCGACAACACCGAGCTGCTGACTGCCTGGCAAGGCGAAGAAAAGGTGACGCTCGACGTCGAGCATCTCCGGCTGCTCGGCCCCGGCGTCGCGGCGGGCGTGGTGCAGCACGCCGTGGACGAGGACTACAAGCACCTCGGCTACGTGGAACGCGAGGACACCAAAACCGCTGTCTTTGCCTTCCTCACCGTCATGAAGCCGGGCGACCTGGTGTTGTACCAGCACAACGGCACGGTGCGGCTGGGCGGCGTGCTCGGCGAACCCGACTACAACGATGACAACCGGCGGCTTCGCCGGAAGGTCCGCTGGTTCGACGAAGGACATCCCACCGCCAGCCTGCCCCGGCACGTCCAGCGGCAGCTGGCCACCGCCGGCATCGTGGTGGACGTCACCCGCGTGGCGCAGGCCCTGCAGGCCCTCCTGCCGGCCGAAGCGGAAACAGAACCCGACGGCGATACTGAAGCCGCCGTCGTCGTCCCGCCGGTCCAGGAGGGGTTCCGCCAGCTGACGCAGGAATTCGCTGACTCGCTGCACATGGAGCTGGAACCACTGCAGGAGATTGCCGACCTGCTGGAAGAGAACCGGCAGCTGGTCCTCTACGGTCCGCCCGGTACCGGCAAGACCTACCTGGCGAAGCACCTCGCGGCCGAGCTTGCTGACGACACCACCGATGAGCGCGTCAAGCTGGTCCAGTTCCACCCGTCCTACGCCTACGAGGACTTCTTCGAGGGCTACCGGCCGGACAAGACGGACGAGGGCCAGGTGTCCTTCAAACTGGTCGCCGGCCCGCTCCGCCGCCTCGCTGAGGAGGCCGCCAAGCCCGGGAACGGGAAGAAGCCGTACTTCCTGATCATCGACGAGATGAACCGTGCCAACCTGGCCAAGGTGTTCGGCGAACTGTACTTCCTGCTGGAGTACCGCGACGACCGGATCTACTTGCAGTACAGCCCCAACGAACCCTTCACCCTGCCCGACAACCTGTACATCATTGGCACCATGAACACCGCGGACCGCTCCATCGCCATGATGGACGCCGCCATCCGCCGCCGTTTTTCCTTTATCGAACTCCACCCGCAGACGGAGCCGGTGAAGGGCTCACTGCTCCGGTTCCTGCAGGCCCGCCGGCTGGACACCACCCCGGCGCTGCTGATGGATGCTTTGAACAGTGCCATTGACGAGTGGGACCGTGACCTGATGATCGGCCCGTCCTATTTCATGAAGCAGGCGGCCCAGACGCCGGCCGGGCTGCGCCGGATCTGGAAGTACGAGCTCATGCCGCTGCTGGAGGAGCACTACCACGGCCAGCTCACCAGGGCGCAGCTTGAGGAGCGCTTCGGGCTGGACCGGTTGCTGGGTCGCCTTGCGACCGGGTAGCTCCGGATCTTCCTTGCGGCACCTGGTCCTGGACGAACTGTCCCGTGGAATCGTGGAGCGGCTGGATCCTGCCAGTGCATCCTTCCTGAACTCCAGTGGCCTGGCCAAAGCCTCGCCGATGGGTATGGGCCTGTACCGGATCGAGCCCGTGGGAAAGGTGGGTTCGGTCCGGACACCCACCGTGCAGCTGGACGTGCGCCCCAAGGACCGGCTGGGGCTCAGCCGGCTCCTGTTCCTGCTCAGCTACACCGGCGAGCAGGGCTTCCGGCCGGATGCCGTGGCGGCCGTCGAGGATCTGGACCTTTGGAGCGCCCTTGCTGAATCGTTGGCCCAGTTGGCCGAGCGGGCCCTGGGCCGGGGCGTCCTGCAGGGCTACCTCACCGTTGATGAGTCGTTGCGGACCGTCAAGGGGCGCATCCGGATTTCGGACCAGATCTCCCGCCGGCCGGGAATGCTGGTTCCCCTGGAAGTGTCCTATGACGAGTTCACCGAGGACATTGCGGAGAACAGGATCCTGCGCGCGGCACTTGAACGGATGGGCCAGGTCCCGCGTGTCCGCCCGGAGGTGCTGAGCCGGCTGCGCCTGCTCAAGGGAAAGCTCGACGCCGTCACCCGGCTTCCAGCAGGCGCTCCGCTGCCGCCGTGGAAGCCCACCAGGATGAACCTCCGCTACCACGCGGTGCTCCGGCTGGCTGAACTGATCCTGCGCAACGCCTCAGCGGAGGCCGGCGAGGGGCGACAGCAGACTGCCTCGTTCGTTGTGGACATGGCCCGGGTGTTTGAGGACTTCGTGGGTACTGCCCTGCGCGAGGGAATGGCCGCCTACCCGGGGGAACTCCGGCTTCGGTACGACGCAATGCTCAGCGAAGCGGTGCGGGACGCGGACAGGCTGTCGGTCCGCCCCGATGCGGTGCACCTGCTCGGCGGCCGCCCCGTGGTGGTCTACAACGCAAAGTACAAGGCAGCGTCCGACGCGGGCGCCTCCCTGACAGCCGATCATTACCAGATGCTGGCCCACAGCACTGCGCTGGCCGTGCCCACAGCGTGGCTGGTCTACGCCGGCGCCGGGGAGATGAAACTCCGCCGCATCCTCAACACGGATATCGACATCGTGGAGTACCCGCTGGACCTGTCCATGGCGCCCGCTGACATCCTGGCCTCGGTGAGGGAGCTGGCACGCCAGTCATGGGGAGAGGTTGTCAGGCAGGCCCGGAGCGGCTGACGCCGGACTGGCCCGCCGCCGTCGTACGCATTGGCGGTACTAGACCGGAACCCGGAACGTGAACGTGGTGCCCTTGCCCAGCGTACTGTCCACCTCGATGGTTCCGCCGTGTGCCTCGACGATGGCCTTGCTGATGGGGAGGCCCAGGCCAACCCCTGGAATGGCCGTGCGGCGGACGCTGCTGGTGCGGAAGAACTTGGCGAAAACCTCAGACGCGTCTTCCGGGGTCATTCCCATGCCCGTGTCCGTAACGTGGCACGCCAGGTAGCCGTCGTCCTGGGCAAGCCTGACCAGGACGTTCCCGCCGCCGGGGGAGTACTTGATGGCGTTTGATACGAGGTTGTCCAGAACCTGGGAAATGCGCGGCCCGTCGACGTGGGCCTCGAGCCGTTCTGGTACGTCCGCCTCCAGCACCACGCCGGAGGCAGCCGCCCTGGGCGCGGCTGAGGAAACACTTGCCCGGACAAGTTCCGCCACATCCACCGCGTGCGGGGTGACGATCAGCTGGCCATTGCGGCTGGAAAGCAGGTCGGAAACCAGGGTCAGGAGCCGTTCAGAGTTCCGCCTGACAATCTCCAGCATGTCCCGCTGCGATTCCTCCGGCTCGTCAGCGAGCAGGATCTCCACATAACCGAGAATGGATGTCAGCGGGGTCCGGAACTCATGGGAAACGCTGGAAACGAAGTCGTCTTTGGCCGTCAGGGCATTCACGAGGTCGGTCACGTCGCTGAAGGCGATCACGGAGCCGGCGAACTTGCCATCGGCATCCTTCATTGCCCGTGCAGTGGTGACAAAAGCCCGCTGCTCGTTCTCTACGCCCAGCCAGACCAGATAGTCCGTGAATGTTTCGCCGAGGACGGCACGGCGGACCGGGCGCTCCTCGACGGGAACCAGCGTCTTGCGGTCAGGCCCGAACACCAGGAGTTGCGACTCGTTCGGGTCCTCGATGTCCTTCGGCCGGGCGAGTTCGTGGTTGGCACGCTGCTTCCGGTTCATCAGGACGTCATGGCCATCGGCGTCGACGGCGAGAACGCCAAGGTGGACGGTGTCCAGGACGGTGTTGAGCAGGGACTCCTGGCGCTGGCTGGTCCGCAGGTTGGCCTGCAGCTGGGCGTCCTTGTCTTCGAGTTCACGCTGCTGGCGCATCATGCTCAGTGTCAGGACGCTGACGGACACGCCAATGCCAAGCATCATGACCGGCAGGAGCAGCGAGCGGGCGAAGTCCTGGGCGGTGAAGTTCCCTTTCAGGAACAGCGGAACCCAGATGATGGCCAGAGGAGCAAGGAAGGAAAGCCACAGGGCCACCCTCGGGTAGTAGCCGGATGCGCACCACCAGATGACCGGAAAGACGGCCAGGAGGCTGATGCCGGTAAGGCTTTCCTGTCCGCCCTCGCGGCCAAAACCGATCGAGACGAAGTCGAGCAGGGGGATGGCCAGGAAGCTTGTATAGGGGAGTCGGTCCCACGGAACGATGTAGCACAGGGCCATGAGGGCCAGCTGGGACACCAGGAACGTGACGAAGAACGGGTTGTTCATCGTGGCCGGGAAGAATGTCCACACCAGGAACGCCGTCAGCAGCGTCGTCACGAACAGCGGCATCTGGCTCAGCGCCACGCGGTCCGTCAGCCGGTATTCGTGGAAGGGCCGGCGGAAGAAGCTTAGCCTCCCTGAGGACCACGCCGTGGGACTAGTCATGGCGTGACGACTGACGGGGCAGGGGGTGCAAGGCCATACCAGCAGGATATCCGCAGCCAGCTATACTTCTGACGTTGGCTGCTGAGGGGGCGCTATGAGTGATGCACGTGTGGGGCTGGTCATCGAGGATGACCAGGACATCCGGGAACTGGTTCGCACAGTGCTGAGCCAGGCCGGTTTTGACGTGACCGTGGCCAGCAGCGGTGCCGAGGGTGTGCTGATCGCCAAGAACCTCAACCCGGACGTGATCACGCTGGACCTGGGACTGCCTGACATTGACGGGTTTGAAGTGTCCCGGCAGATCCGTGAATTCTCGGACGCCTACATCGTGATGCTCACGGCCCGCACCGAGGAGTTGGACACCCTCATCGGGCTTGAGTCCGGTGCCGACGACTACCTCACCAAGCCATTCCGCCCCAGGGAGCTGCGCGCCCGCATCGCAGCGATGATGCGCCGCCCCAGGTCAGCTCCGGAGGCAGCCGATACCCTCCCGGCCGAGGCAGCAGCGGACGCCAATGAACGCTCCGAGCATGGAAACTTCAGCCATAACGGGCTGGAATTGAGTTACGCCTCCCGGACCGTCGTGGTGGACGGCAAGGAGATGAACCTGACCCGCACCGAGTTCGAACTGCTCCACGCCCTGCTTGAGGCGGGCCGGACTGTCCGGACCAAGGCGGACCTGGTGCGCCGGCTGCGGGACGAGGATTACGACGTCGGCAGCTACATCAGCGAGGCTGACGAACGGTCCGTCGAGGTCCACATGGGGAACCTGCGCAAGAAACTTGGCGATTCGCCGCAGCAACCGCGCTGGCTGCAGACGGTCCGCGGGGTGGGTTACCGCCTGGCACCCGAAGGGGCCTGAGCCTGCAGCCGGTGCATGGTTTGCCGGCCGCATTGGTTGATGGGACGAAGGAACGTCGCAGCCAACCTGGGCAGGACGACGGCGGCTGCCTCCTCACGCGCCCCGGTGCGGATTTCGCCTTCCAACTCCATGGCCAGCCCGGCGAGGCGCTCGGCCCCCACCATCTGGCTGGATGTCTTCAGGCTCAGGACCGCGTCCACTGATCCCTCCAGGTCTCCCGTGGTCAGGGCCAGCCGGAGGCGGGCGATCCGGTCCGTCAGGCAATTGATGAAGTTCCCCACGAAGACCTTGCAATACCCTTCGTCCTCCTCCAGCTCCTCGCGGAGACGGTCGAGAACGGACTTGTCCACCAGCGGCCGGGGGGCACCATCCGAGGCGCTCATGGCGCTCCTTTCAGCCGGGGAATTCCACTCCGGCGACAGTGCGGGCGGGTGGGTCATTTTGTTGCTTTCAGGTTAGGTGTGACGTCTTTGCCCAGCAGGTTTTCAGACGAGAATTGTGGGTTTCTTGATAAGAGTGCAGGTTTTATCCCAATACTTGATTCAGCGCGTTTTGCACCTAAAAACTTGCGGCTGCAGCCGCCGTCAGCTGGGCCGGCAGCGCTGGTCACGCTGAACCCCGGATCGGGCCCGGCCGGCTCTGCCGTCACGGTCTCCGGTACCGGCTTCAAGGCCTCCACCACGGGCACGGTGACTGTGGGTTCGGCCACCTTCCAGTGGGCTGGCCACGCCGGGCGGTGCAATGGCGGCAGCGGAACTGGACGAAGTGTCCCATTTGGCGGGGGAGAGCCCCTCGATAATCCTGATGTACAAGGGCTTCCTCCAGGCGCCACCGCTGGCCGAGATGGACGCTGTCCGCGCCCGCGGCGCGCTTCCGCTGGTTACCTGGGAACCGTGGGCCTGGGGCGGGGGCGTAAACCAGCCTGCCTACGCTGGACCGGATTGCCGCCGGTGACTTCGATCCGCGGATCCGGGAGTAGGCCAAGCCCCCGCAGTGTGGGGCAAGCCCGTGATGATCCGCTTCGCCCATGAAATGAACGGCGACTGGTATCCGTGGGCGGAAGGGTGAACGGAAACCAGGCCGGCGACTACGTTGCGGCCTGGCAGCACGTCCACGACGGGGTCGCCGCCACGGGAGCAACCAATGTGCAGTGGGTGTGGTCGCCGAACGTACCCTACTGGGGGTCCACCGGCCTGGCCGGGCTCTACCCCGGCACAGCCTACCTGGCTGCCCAGCCGGACGTGATGGGTTTCGTGTGGTTCCACCTGCAGAAGGAGGCAGGCTGACTGGAGGATCAACAGCAGCGATTCTTCGGCTTCCGCGCTCAAGTCCGCGCTGCTGGCGCGGCGTAGTTAGCTGGCAGGAAGGAATTACGCTGCTCCGGACTGTTGGTTGGGACGTCCGCCAATCGGGACAACGGGTTCATCCTTTGGAGCCAGAATCAAGAACCGCGGCGGCAAAGGCTAAAGATTGCCTCAAGATGGTTGCCTGCCTTCCAGGAACTGCACCAGATGGGCTTCCAGCGCCGAACCGTCTTTGAGTTCGCATTCCCAAATGGTGAGGACTTCCCAGCCGGCGTCTTCGAGCTGGTGGCGCTGGCCGGCATCACGCTCCCTCGTCCGGGAGCGCTTGGCAGCCCAGAATTCCGCGTTGGCTTTGGGGGCGTGCTGGCCCACGCGGCAGTCATGGAAATGCCAAAAGCAGCCATTCACGAAGATGACTTTGCGGCGGCCGGCGAAAACCAGGTCCGGGTTGCCGGGCAGCCGGGCGGCGCCGGACCTGCCGTGCAGGCGATAGCGATAGCCCTTGGCATGGAGCAACCTGCGTACCAGCAGTTCGGGCTTCGTGTTCTTGCCCCGGATCCGGGACATGTTCCAGCTGCGCTGCTCAGGAGTGAGCTTGTCCGCCATGCTTCAAGTCTATGAGCCGGGCAGGAACGCGTTGTCAGGGCTCCGGCTGCTCGCCGAGCTGGAAATGGCGCCCGGTCACGGAGAGGGGCTCGATTTCCACATAGAAGTCCTTCAATGTGGGCACCCAGGATTTCAGCCCTAGTTCCTCCACGGCTGCCACTTCTGCCGAATTGCTGAGCACCCTGGCTTTCCCGCGGAGCACCACGGACCAGGCTTCGTCGGACAGGATGCCGTCCGTCTCGAAAAGCACGGTGGCATTGATGGTCAGCTGGGCGAGCTTATTGCCCGGCGCCGTCCGCAGATACAGCTTCCGGTCCGACGTCACATAGTTCACCGGGAAGATGTCCGGCTCGCCTGCCACAGAAACCACCAACCGGCCGTGTAAGGTGCCTTCCAGGAGGCGCCAGGACTGCTCATCGTCGAGTTCCAGGACGGGATTGCCGTCTGCATGTTCAAACATCATGCCGCCATTCTTCTACGTCATGTAGAAACACGCCAGAGGGTGCTGTGGTTGCAGGTGTGAACAGTTCCGGTTCCGGAGGTAGTGATTCCATGCCGGGAGCAGCGCGCCCACCAGCCCAGCGGCGAGACCTGCACCTTGAGCCGTCGTCTGCAGCACGTACAAAAGCGCGGGGGTTCCAAGTCAAGCCTCGCCTCGCATTCCCGGTGGGCGTCCGACGACGGCGCGCTCCCGCGGTCGGACGCTTTTCTTTCCGAGGCCATGCCGCAGAGGCCGCAAAAGCTTCCGGTGGTTGAGCTTGCCGAGCCTGGGGAGCGGTTGGGGATCATAGCGTCTTCTGGAGTTCCTTGATGGGCATGTTGAGGTCTACCAGGAGGTTGAGGTCTGCGGTGGCGGGGCGGCCGAGGGTGGTGAGGTAGTTGCCGACGATGACGGCGTTGATGCCGCCCAGGAGTCCCTCGCGGGTGCCCAGGTCGCCGAGGGTGAGTTCGCGGCCGCCGGCGTAGCGGAGGACGGTGTGGGGCATGGCCAGCCGGAACGCGGCGATGGCGCGGAGCGCGTCCTTGCCGTCCATGATCTGCTGGTTTTCCAGCGGTGTTCCGGGCCGGGGGTTGAGGAAGTTCAGTGGTACCTCGTGCGGTTCCAGGGCGGCCAGCTGGGCGGCGAGTTCGGCCCGTTGCTCCAGGGTTTCGCCCATCCCGATCAGAGCGCCGCAGCACAGTTCCATCCCCGCGTCCTTGACCATGGCGCAGGTCTCCAGTCGTTCCTCGTAGGTGTGGGTGGTGACCACTTCGGGGAAGTAGCTGCGCGCGGTTTCGAGGTTGTGGTTGTAGCGGTGGACGCCCCAGCTGGCGAGCTGGTCCACCTGCCGCTGGGTGAGCATGCCCAGCGAGCAGGCGATGTTGATGTGTCCACTTCCTCGTTGATCCGGTCGATGGCGAACTTGATCTGGTTCATGAGTTTGATGTCGGGGCCGCGGACGGCGGCCACGATGCAGAACTCGGTGGCTCCGGTGGCGGCGGTTTCCTTGGCGGCTTTGACCAGCTCGGGGATGTCCAGCCAGACGCCGCGGACCGGGCTGTCGAACAGACCGGATTGGCTGCAGAAGTGGCAGTCCTCGGGGCAGCCGCCGGTCTTGATGGAGATGATGCCTTCCACCTCCACGTCCTCGCCGCAGTGCCGGAGCCGGACCTGGTGTGCCAGCTCGAGGGCGGCGGGCAGTGCATTATCAGGAAGGCGAAGGACCTCCAGCAGTTGGGACTCTGAGAGGCCGATGCCCTCTTCCAGGACCTGCTGCCGGGCTGTCTCCAGAACTGGGTGCTGCAGGAGTTGGGGGTGCGTCGTCATTGAGGGTTCTTAGGCTCGAGGAAGTTCTCATCCTGACGGTAGTTCTGCATTCCCCGACCGTTTTTGTGGGAGGGCAACAACGCCGGCTCACCACTTTTGTTGACAGCGTAAGTCAACACTTAACGCATTGGAAAGTTCCGTGACGCCGCTGTCTTTCCTGCTGATTAGCCGCACCAGAACGTCCATAAAACGAAAGCGACGCACAGAAATGAGCACCGAACAGAAACAGCGCAGCTGCTGGACCCTGCTTTGCCGCCTGGCGGCCGCCGTCGCACCGGCTTCCTTTATGACTTTTGCCTGTCCTGTCTGGGTGGTAGAACCGGAGATGGCGCCTGTGGATAAGTTTGATCGTTGAATTGTGACGTGGGTTACCCTTAAGGCACTGTCCGAGCAAGCCGTCTTGAAACTACTGGGGGAATAGCGGCCATGACATCTCACAACGTTTCTATGTCCCGTGGCATGCGGTCCAGCGCAGTTGTATTTGTACTTGCCGCTTCCCTCGCGGTGGCTGGATGCGCGGGCGGAGCACCAGCAGATCCGGGAACGTCGTCCCCTGCTGCTACAGAATCAACTTCGCCCAATGCTTCCCCCAGCCCGACCGCGACGCCCAGCGCACCCTACAAACCGGCCGACGCATCCGGTCCAGCCCAAAACGTCCCGGTCCCCGTCCTGCCCGAGGTGGCAAAGACGGAGACGAAGGAGGGTGCTGAGGCGTTCGCAAAATATTGGTTCAATATGCTGAGTTATTCCTATGAAACGGGCGACGTTTCTAACTTTGAAAGTTTAGAACCGCCGTCATGCGTGGCTTGCCAGACAGTCAAAGAGGTCATTGTGAGTTGGCACTCGGATGGTCGCTGGTTGGTAGGGGGTAAGTTATCGACGCCAGTCACAAACACGACTTTCGTCAAGGGCCAGGACGGCAGGTATCAGGTCGCCGTCCAGGTCCATCAGGAGCCCTTGTCGTATATGCGAGCTGATGGGACTGTAGCTAGGACGGACCCTCCGGCGCCCGACCAAGGGAACCTATTATTCCTAGCCTACGAAAATGGGGCATGGTCCGCGGTTGAGCTCGGAAGTATTGTTGGCTAGAAAATGTCCGGTTCCCGAATCCTTTGCCTCATCCTGGCAGCAACGATATCTATCGGGCTAGGTGCAATGCCGGCACAGGGTGACGATAGCAGCGATCCGGAATTCGGTGGCGCATGGAACCCGGGTCTCGGAGTAGGTGGTCACATATGGGACGGTGAACGAAACGAATTTATTCCAGCTGATCCCAAGGTGCCGTCGACTGACCCCAACGAGTACAAGTACGAGCTCCAGTGCCACCTCGGTGGGGGAGACTTCGACACTCCTTGCCTCGCCAGGCAAATCGAATGCAAGGACGGGCCTGACGCCGAAGATGGCATCCCGGTCACCTGGCTCTCGCGGCCCCGGGGAGTGCCAGGTGCTGTGTGGGCGTTCCATTCGGGACCTACCTGCCTCTACGACGCAAAGCCCGAGGACTTGCTGCCGCGCATCGCCGCGGAGATCCAGCGGGAGTTCCAGAACCTGCCGGTGAACGCCGGGTCTGTCGTGGCGCAGCCCAGCCCGCACACGCTTCGAGGTGCCGAGACCAACTTCTACGCCGAGGCCGTCGAGCAGCAGTTCGACATCACCATGTTCGGCCAGCAGGTTCATGTGGTCGCGACGCCCGTCCAATACACCTGGAACTACGGGGACGGCACGGTGCTCGGCCCGCAACCCTCCATGGGTGGCCCGCTCCCGCAGGACCGCTGGGGTGAAAAGACAAGGACAAGCCACGCCTACGGCGATACCGGAGACTTCCAGGTGGTGCTGACCACCACCTTCCAGGGAACCTACTCAGTCAACGCCGGACCGCCCCTGCCCATCCCGGGCCAGGGCCAGTTCAGTGCACCGCCGCAGACCATCAGTGTCTGGCGTTCGCTGACCCGCAACTACGCCGACGACTGCAACGCCAACCCGCAAGGCCAGGGCTGCCCGGGAGTAGCAACACCGCGCTAGAAGCCCGCCGACGGCCCTGTGATTCCCGCCGCATCCGGAATAGTTGCATGCGCGCCCCAGTTGGCACGAGCAGTACGACTTACGCCTTCGAAAGGAACTGCGCATGCTGTTTTCCCGGCCCTTCGCAGATGAGCATGGTTAGGGCCATCTGACGCCGAGGGCAGGAGCGTGTCCTGATGCCGCTGCGGCGTGGTGCGGGAGGAGAGGGGTCAGGGCCTCTTTGAATTGGTAGCGACCAAGCTTCCAAGTAAATAAAGAGACCCTGATATGCCCAATGCTACTTCCTGCCCGGGCGGGCGCTGGTGCGAGCGGGCAGACGCGCTTCTTGGTGTCGACGGCATCCACGTCTGCTCGGTCACGGCGGTCGGGACCGGCCTGGTTCTGCACGTTGAAACATCCGAAACTCTTAGCGGGTGTCCGGACTGCGGTGTCGTCGCGGTCGGGCATGGCCGCCGGCAGGTCCGGCTCCATGACACCCCGTGTTTCGGGCGGCCGGTGCGGTTGCTGTGGGCCAAGCGTGTCTGGCGCTGCCCGGATCCGGACTGCCGAAGAACCACGTTCACCGAAGAGCACCCGTTGGCCGGGCCACGGGCGAAACTGACCGCCCGCGCGGCGGCATGGGCGACGGATGCGCTGCAGCGTTTCGACACCTCGGTATCGGCCCTGGCCCACCAGCTCGGCGTCTCCTGGCACACAGCCTGGGACGCCATCAAGGCAGAGGCGACCCGACGGATCGCAGCGACCGGCCGGCTGACAGGGGTGAACGCGCTCGGCGTCGATGAGCATGTCTGGTCCCACACCGGTCCGCCGGGATCCGGAATGGTGACCGGGATCGTGGATCACACCCGCGACGAGAAGGGCGTGGTGCATGCCAGGTTGCTGGACCTCGTCCCGGGCCGGTCCGGGAAGGCCTACGCCGACTGGCTTAAAGACCGCGGCGAGGAATTCACCGCCGGCGTCAAGACGGCAGCGCTGGATCCGTTCCGCGGCTACGCCAACGCCATCCGCGACGAGCTGCCCGAAGCGATCACCGTCCTGGACGCCTTCCACGTCGTGAAACTGGGATCGGCCATGGTCGACGAGGTCCGCCGCAGGGTCCAGCAGGAGACCCTGGGCCACCGGGGCCGCAAGGGAGATCCGCTCTACGGTATCCGGCGGACTCTGCAGACCGGCGCGGAACATCTGACCGAGAAGCAGGCCGCCAGGCTCGATGCGAAACTCACCGCCGGGGACCACGGCCACGAAGTCACCCTGGCCTGGCAGTGCTATCAGAAGCTACGGAACATCTACCACTCCCGCCCGGAACGCGGCAGGGGGCTCGTCAACGAGGTCATCGCATCGTTCCCGTCCTGTCCGATCCCGGAAGTCGCCCGGCTCGGTCGAACACTCAAACAATGGAAGGCCGCGATCCTGGCCTACTTCGACACCCGCGGCGCCTCCAACGGCCCCACAGAAGCAATCAACGGCGTCATCGAAACCACCCGCCGTATCGCCCGTGGGTTCCGTAATTTCCCCAACTACAGACTCAGATGCCTACTTGCCGCCGGCGGCCACCGACCCTACCGAATCAAACAGACGAACCATGCCTAAATGCGAAGACCCGTTTTCCCCCCTCGCCCTTGGCGAACTTGAGCTTCCCAACCGCCTGGTCATGGCGCCGTTGACCCGGCTCCGCTCAGGTGAGGAAGGCGTCCCCGGCCCGCTCGTCGTCGAGCATTACCGCCAGCGTGCCTCCCTCGGACTCATCGTCAGCGAAGGCACCTACCCCAGCCCGGCGGGACGCTCCTACCCGGGCCAGCCCGGCATCGCCACCGAAGAACAGGTCGCCGGGTGGAAGAAGGTCACCGACGCCGTGCACGCTGAGGGCGGCCGGATGTTCGCGCAGATCATGCACGGCGGCCGCGTCTCGCACCCGGACATCACCGGTGGCCACCCCCTGGTCGCGCCCAGCGCCGTCGCCATCGAAGGTGAAGTCCGCACTCCATTCGGGAAAAAGCCCTATCCCGTGCCGCATGCCCTCACCACCGACGAACTGCCCCAGGTGATCCAGGAAATTGTCAACGCCTCGCTGAACGCCATCGAGGCCGGCTTCGACGGCGTGGAACTGCACTCAGCCAACGGCTACCTCCTGCACGAGTTCCTGGCCCCCAACTCGAACGTCCGCGCCGACAGCTACGGCGGCTCCCCGGAGAACCGTGCCCGCTTTGTCATCGAGACAGTCAATGCGGTGGTGGCAGCGCTGGGTGCGAACCGGGTGGGCATCCGCATCTCCCCGGAGCACAACGTCCAGGGCATCGCAGAGACCGATGCCGCCGACGTCCGCGCCACCTATGAAGTCTTGGTGGACAGCATCGCCCCGCTCAACCTTGCCTATCTGAGCATCCTGCACCACGAGCCGACGGGTGAGCTTGTCCAGGACCTCCGCGCCCGTTTCGGCGGAACCTTCCTGGTCAACACCGGATTCGGGCTGGTCACCACCCGTGAGGAAGCCGTCGACCTGGTGGCTGAGGGGCACGCCGACGCAGTGGTGGTGGGCCGTCCCGCCATCGCAAACCCGGACCTGGCCCGTCGCTGGAAGGAAAACCTTCCAGTGAACCAGCCGGACCCGTCCACGTTCTACGCCGAGGGCGCTGAAGGGTACACGGATTATCCCCTGTACCAGGGCTAAGCACCCTTTTAACTGCGACGACGGCGGCACCCTGCTTTGGGTGTCGCCGTCGTTGGCTGCTCGGTGTGCTGTCCCGGCAGCAGGTGCCACAGGCCATCCGACGACCCTTCGGCATCTATTAATTTGGCCCGCCGGGCCCCTCTGGAAGCCGGCGGTGATCAGATGCTACTCCAGCGAATGGACTTTTGCTAGGGTCCAAATGGACAAGATTTCCAGAGCTAAAACCCCATTTATAGCAGCGCCTCCCGGCCCGTCCCTTCCTTCATCACGAGCCTGCCGTCCTCGATCGAAACGAGCACGCTTTTGGGCTTGCCGCTGACCTTCGTGATCGCTTTCAGGCCGCGGTTGGTGACCTCCACGCCCACGTGCGCGCCCTTCGCCGGCAGCTCCACGGAAACCTCGGACGCTATGCCGAGGAGCGGGTTGGTGGAAACCCCAAGGTCCCGCCACGCCTGCTTACCGTTCACTGTCACGGTGATATTGGCTTCCTCGAACCCCTCCTGAAACACGACAAGCAGTTCGCGCATGGCTGCCTCTTCCTTGAGCTGTGGGTGCCTGTGACGGCACCTCCACTACAGCACTTCCCGGGCGGGAGCGGAATACCCTTGCCGGGCATCATCCGGCCGCCGCGCAACTGCTGCTCGCTCGCCGGCAGTGGAGCCGGGCAGGTGGGTAAGGCAAGATGTTCTGGTGACCCAACTGCCGCAAGCACCCACCTCCGTTCCAACTGTTGCCCCAAAGCCGGACGACGCCATCTACACCCAAATCGCTACAGAACTGGGCGTCAAAGCCTGGCAGGTGAAGGCCGCGGTAGAGCTGCTCGACGGCGGGTCAACAGTCCCGTTCATCGCCAGGTACCGCAAGGAAGTCACCGGGACGCTGGATGACACCCAGCTCCGGGAGCTCGAAGACCGCCTGCGCTACCTCCGCGAACTTGCGGACCGACGTCGTGCTGTCCTGGAAGCGATAGAAGCGCAAGGCCAGCTGACGCCGGAGCTCAGGAAAGCGATCCTCGCTGCGGATACCAAGTCGCGTCTGGAGGACATCTACCTGCCCTTCAAGTCGAAGCGCCGTACCAAGGCGCAGATTGCCCGCGAGGCTGGCCTGGAACCGCTGGCCGAGGCCCTGCTCAAGCGGCCGGACCTCACCCCGGAGCGCGAAGCCGCTAAGTACCTGAACACTGAACACGCCATCGCGGACGCAGCCACCGCGCTCGCAGGCGCCCGCGCCATCCTCGTGGAACGGGTGGCCCAGGACCCCGACCTCGCCGCCACCTTGCGCGAGCGGCTGTGGACGCAGGGCCGGATGGTGTCGCGCGTGAAGAAGGGGAAGGAAGCCGAGGGCCAGAAGTTCGCCGACTACTTCCAGTTCGCCCAGGCTCCCGCCGGAATGCCGTCCCACCGGGTGCTCGCGCTGCTGCGCGGAGAAAAGGACGGCGTCCTTGAGCTCGACCTCGCCGAAGCGGATCCCGCGGACGACGACGCCCTCGCCGCCGCGCGCGCCCGCTACGAGTCAGCAGTGGCCCGGTGCCTCGGGGTTGCCGACCGCGGCCGTCCCGCCGATGCCTGGCTGATGCAGACTGCCCAGATAGCCTGGCGGTCCCGGGTCCTTGCCCGGCTGACGGCGGACCTCCGCGGGAGGATGTTCGCCGCAGCAGAGGATGAAGCGGTCCGTGTCTTCGCAGCCAACCTGCGTGACGTGCTGCTGGCCGCCCCCGCCGGAAACCGAGCCACGCTTGGCCTGGACCCGGGACTCCGCACGGGTGTGAAGGTGGCGGTGGTGGATGGCACCGGCAAGGTGGTGGCCACCGATACGGTGTACCCGCACGCCCCTGCGCGGAAGTGGGACGAAGCCCTGGCCACCCTGGTGCGGCTGGCGCGGCAGCACGCCGTCGAACTCGTGGCTATCGGCAACGGCACCGCCTCCCGGGAAACGGACAAGCTCGCCGCTGAGTTGATCAAGCGGCTGCCGGACGTGGACCGGAAGCCCCAGAAACTTGTGGTGTCCGAAGCCGGCGCGTCGGTATATTCTGCGTCCGCGCTCGCGGCCGCAGAGCTGCCGGGCATGGATGTCTCCCTGCGCGGGGCCGTGTCCATCGCCCGGCGGTTGCAGGACCCGCTCGCTGAACTGGTAAAGATCGACCCGAAGTCCATCGGGGTGGGCCAGTACCAGCACGACGTGACGGCATCGAAACTGGACCGGAGCCTGGACGCTGTGGTGGAGGACTGCGTGAATGCCGTGGGCGTGGACGTCAACACTGCTTCACCCGCACTCCTCAGCCGGGTAGCCGGCGTCGGGCCCCTGTTGAGCGAAAACATCGTGGCCTACCGGAACTAGAACGGCCGGTTCGCCAAGCGTGCCGACCTCAAGAAGGTGCCGCGGCTGGGCGCCAAGGCGTTCGAGCAGTGCGCCGGCTTCCTGAGGATTACCGGGGGAGCGGAGCCATTGGACGCTTCCAGTGTGCACCCCGAGGCCTATTCGGTGGCGCGCAAGATTCTGGTCGCTGCCGGTTCGGCACCGGCCTCGTCCCTGGATCCCCGGGACTTTGTGGACGATACATTCGGCCTGCCCACCGTTACGGACATCCTGGCCGAGCTGGACAAGCCGGGCCGGGATCCGCGCCCTGCCTTCGCCGCTGCGACGTTCTCTGAGGGCATCGAGAAGATCTCCGACCTGAAGCCCGGAATGGTGCTTGAGGGGACCGTGACTAACGTCGCGGCTTTCGGCGCATTCGTGGACGTGGGCGTCCACCAGGATGGCCTGGTCCACGTCTCGGCCCTGGCGAACCGCTTTGTGTCCGATCCCCGCGAGGTGGTGAAGTCCGGCCAGGTGGTCCGCGTGAAGGTTCTGGAGGCGGACCCGGACCGTAAGAGAATTTCCCTTACATTGAGGCTCGACGACGAACCCTCCGCTGGCGGGGCGGCTCCCGGCCGGCCCGGCGGCAGGAACCAGAACCAAAGCGGCGGAAAGGACCAGAACTCCGGGCGTGGGGGTAACCAGTCTGCTGAGCGCGGCGGGCGGCAGGATCCGCAGCGGTCCGGAGGACAGAAGCCCTCGAGCGCGGCAGGAGGCCGCGGCTCATCCCCGAAGCCCGCACCCGTGAACACGGCCATGGCCGAGGCGCTGCGTAAAGCCGGCCTGGGTAAATAGCCGGTTCCGGCTTGCTGGCGGTCTTTACCGGATGGGCGGGGCCCGGCGGTCAGGGCGGCCAGGTCAGGTCAGCGAAAGCACGAAGGCCAGGACGAAGCCTGCTGCAGTGCTGAGCGCGACGGCGGGGCCACCGTGCTCGTAGGCTTCGGGCATCAGGGTGTCGGCCAGGGAAGCGATGACAGCACCGGCAGCGAAAGCCAAGGGTATTGAAATGGCTTCCGGGTCCGTCCCGGACAGCGGTCCTGCACCGACAACTACAGCTATAACCAGTAGGGCAGCGCATCCCAGCCACAGTCCGATGATGCTTCCCGTGGACCGTCCTTGGCTGCGCATGGAGGCTGACCCCACCAGCGCTTCGGGAAAGTTGGAGACAAAGATCGCCGCGAGAAGCGCAAGGCCACCGGTACCTTCGCCCAGCGAGATTCCCAGGGCAACGTTCTCCGGCACGCCGTCCAGGGTGACTGCGGCCAGCAGTGCCAGCCCGGCCGCACCGCGTGTTGAGGCAGACGTGGCACGTTTATCCTCGGCCGCAGCATCCGTATCGAGTTTGGCACTGCCTTGGAATTCGTCAGCAGGTGTGGCCTGCTCCTGCTCTCCTGCTTGTGCCCACCGGTCCAGCAGTGCGCTCAGGACCGTGAACACCACAGCACCGCCCATGAGGCCGATGGCTGCGCGGATGATCCCGCCGTGTTCATACGCGTCTTCGAACAGTTCGAAGGCGAGTGCTGTGATCAGCGCCCCAGCGGCAAAGGCCAGCAGCATGGCAAGGAGCCGTTTAGGCAGTTCAAAACGAACGCCGATGAAGGCACCCAGGACCAACGCGCTGGATGCTATGACGCCAAACCACAGCGACATCATCATCCCGCAAGTATAGGAGTATGGCGTTGACGTGGGAATATGCAATTGGAGCTGCAGGAAGCTCCGACTTTCGGTGAGTGGTGGCTTTCTGCAAAGGTGGGTGCATGACTTATTTCCTGGAGTACACGATTCCTGCAGCGTCCCCTGATGCCGAGTTTGAGTTTCCCCATGATGAGATCAACTCCGGGACCACGATTCCGTTGTCGGAAACCGACGCGGAGGTTGTACATGCCCCGGAACTTCCTGCCAGGACCGGGATCATCGGGGCCACCGTACCGGAAGCAAAGCTCGAAGCCGAACAGCTGATCACTCATAGCCGTGCGTCCGAGGCGTCACTCTACTTTGACCCGTCCAACTCCCTCCAGGCCGGCGTGGGCACGCTTGTCGCCACGTTCAGCGAAGGTCGTGGCTGGCAGGACGCCTAAGTACCAGGCAGCTGGCCGCGGTCTATCACTACCCGCGGACGGCCGAATTGTGTCCGCACGCCTGGTGAATACAGGACCGATTCCGGCGGGCCGCTCACACTGATTCCCGCCGATTTCACCAGATCATCTTGAAAGTCGTGAAGTTCTGCGGCGTACAGCGGCCACGGTTTGTGGGTATTTGGTATATAGAATGTCCGCCCCCCGATATTGCCGTGCATGCCGAACCTCGCCGTCACGTGGATGGACAGTGCGTCCTGTGCCGGGGCGTTAAGCCGGGGAACCACGCTGAACCTGCTGCTGGCTCCACGCCTGTAGCGGCTGACGGCATAGCCCGTGGAGGGGGCCTGCGGGTCCGCGGACTGGAGCTGCCGGTAGTGAATTCGTGACCAGACGTAGGGTACTTGTGCTGCCCGCGCCGCGAGGACCACAGGCAGCCGGTTCGCATCCAGACTCAGGAAGACTACCCCCCTGGTTCCATCGGGTTCCCGCGAGTAGAGCCGCACGTTGACCTCGTTGAAGCTGCCCAGGTACGGAATCCCGGGGCCGCGTCCGATTCCGGCGTTCTTCATTCGGAATCCGACCAGGCCCACCCACGACGTACCGTCGAAGTTGTCCGGCTGCACGCCTTGCGGCATGAAGCGGGCAGCCACGGGTTCCGGTATCCGCCAATGCAGGAAGATTGCGTCGGTCCAGCGCTGGTCAGACATGGTGGGCGAGGGAAGCTCTGGAGGGGCCGGCCATAGGGCTGCTGCATTCAGATGCTTAACCATGGGCAGGGCCCCTCCTTCGCGTCGTGACCGTCCGGAACAGCTAGTTCAGCGCGCGGGTGCCTTCAGGAAGGGTGCCGCCGGAAAGCAGGCTCGCCGCCGTATCTGCCAGTGCTGTCAGGGCCACCCGCTGGGTCCAGGGACCGTAGGAGATGCGGGCGACACCCAACTCCTGCAGTTTTGCGGGAGGCAGGGATCCGGGGACATTGATCACGGAAACCTTGTTCCAGCCGATGCCGTCCACGAGGGCAACCACAGTTGGTTCATTGAGGAGTCCCGGCACAAAGACGGTAGTGGCGCCAACATCAAGGAAAGCCTTTCCGCGCTCGATGGCATCGGCCAGGACGTGGCCGGGCTCGCGGTCTTTGCCCTTCAGGAAAGCGTCGGTCCGTGCGTTCAGGACAAAGTCGATACCCTCTGCCGCTCCAGCTTTGGCTACGGCGGCCATCTGTTCCACTGCCTCAGCCAGGGGCCGCATCTGATCCTCGATGTTGGCCCCGACGATGCCCACGCCGATGGCCCGGCGCGTGGTCTCAGCCGGATTGCCGTAGCCGGACTCAAGGTCGGCGCTGACAGGGAGGTGGGTGGCAGCGGCGATGCGTCCCACAGCCTGGATCATCTCCTCGACAGGGATGTTCTCGCCATCCTGGTATCCCAATGACGCGGCAATGGAGTGGCTCGCCGTGGCCAAAGCCGTAGTTCCCGGCACATCCGTGATGACCTTCGCCGTGATGGCATCCCAGACATTCACTACCTGGAGGATCTCGGGCAATTGGTGGAGGCGAAGCAGCTCTGAGGCTTTGGCAGCCGTGGATTCAGTCATGGGTGAAGCCTAATAGACGCAGGTATTCGACCCAACGAAATCCAGAGGAGCGAGGAGAGTCTCTCAGGGGAGATGCCTGCCATCGCCCGGAGACGCGTAGCGGAAAAGACCGCAACAGGAACCCGTTCATTCCCTGGGGTGGGGTGGTGGTGGGGGTTTGAAGTAGTGGTTTTGTTGGGGTTTTTGGGTGGGGTCGATGTGGGGTGGCGGGATGAAGGTTGGGGTGCCGTGGGTGGTGGTGATGGTCCATTGTTCTTTGTGGATGAGGTGGTGGTGGTGTGTGCATAGGAGTGTGCCGTTGTTTGTGGTGGTGTGTCCGCCGTGTGACCAGTAGGTGATGTGGTGGGCTTCGCACCAGGGTGCCGGGATGGTGCAGTTGGGGAAGGTGCAGCCTTGGTCGCGGGCGGTGATGGCGAGGCGTTGGGCGGGGGTGAAGAGGCGGGTTTTGCGGCCGAGGTCCAGAATTTCGCCGTGGGTTCCGAGGAGGGCGGGGATGATGTCGGCGTCGCAGGCGATTTTGCGGAGGGTGACGGCAGCGACGGGGCCGGTGAACACGAACGCCCCGGTCCCGGCCCCTGTGCCTGTGGGGGTTCGTGTGCCTGTGCCTGTGTCTGTGTTTGTCCCGGCGCCGGCGCCGGCGCCGTTGCCGGGGTCGGGGAGGTGGGGGAGGAGGTCCTGGTAGTTGATGGTGGCGATGATCTGGGGCCGGTTGCCGCCGGTGGTGGGGAGCAGGTTGGTGGTGAGGGCTGCTTTGACGGCGGAGACGATCCCGTCGAGTTGTTGCTGCGGGCGGGTCCGCCGCTCCAGGTCCACGTCCCGCTCCTGGCCCACGTCCCGGCCCAAGTCCGGAGCCTGGGTTGTGCTGGTGGTGCTGGCACTGGTGTTGGGGGTGGTGGTGCGGGGGTTGGTGGCGGTGTTCATGACGGTGAGGAGGTGTTCGTATTGGTCGGTGGTGGCGAAGATTTCCAGGTGGTGCAGGCCGTGGCGGGGTTTGCGGATGAACGCGCCCTGGGTGTGGCGGAGGGCTTCTTCGGTGGGTTCGGTGCCGTCGGCGTCGATGGTGTCGGTCCAGCGTTGGGCCAGGCGGGTGAGGAAGTCGGGGTCGGCGGCAGCTGCGGTGGTGGTGAGGTGGTGTTCGATCCGGTCCAGGGTTTTGGGGTTAACCTCTGTTGGTGGACACCTGAAGTAGCGGGATCCTGGGATTCTGCGGGAAGGTGTTCTTGTGAGCACGACACGACGTAAATTCACTCCGGAGTATCGGCGGGAGGCTGCGCGCCTTGTCATCGATACGGGCAGACCGGTCGCGCCGGTGGCCCGGGAGTTGGGCCTGGGTGAGCAGTTGCTGGGCCGGTGGGTTGCCCAGGAACGGGCCCGGTTGGCGGCTCCTGAGGAGTTCGCGGCGGCTGAGACGGAGAAGTCTGAGCTGGAGCGTTTGCGCCGGGAAAACGCGCAGTTGCGGATGGATAACGAGTTCCTGGGAAAAGCCGCAGCCTTCTTCGCCTCCAAGCAGCAGAATCGGAATGCTTCGAGCTGATGGAGGCCGAGAAGGCTAATTACCCGGTCCAGCGGATGGCCAGGCTTTTGCGGGTGTCCCGCTCCGGGTTCTACGCCTGGCGCCGGCGCCGTGAGTCAGAGTCACCGGCGAGGATGCAGAGCGGGCGGAGTTTGACGCCATGGTACGGAGGGCTCACGCCGAATCGTACGGGACCTATGGGGCGCCGCGGGTGCAGGCCGCGTTGGCCAGGAACGGGACCGGCGTTGACCGGAAGAGTGTGGCCGCCTCTATGCGCCGGCAGGGTCTGGAAGGGATCTCGCCGCGGCGGTTCCGGCCGGTAGCGCCGATCGGTGACGCGCGGGTGCATTCGATCCCGGATCTGGTGGCCAGGAAGTGGGATACCGGGGCCTTGGATACGGTGTGGATCTCGGACATCACCTACCTGCGCACCGGTGAAGGCTGGGTGTACTTGTGTGCTGTCAGGGATGCCTGTTCCCGGCGCGTGATCGGATGGGCAATGGACTCGGTCCAAACCACCAGCCTGGTGGAGCGGGCGCTGCGGATGGCCTACATCCTGCGCGGTGGCGGCCCGGCCGGGGTCGTGTTCCATGCCGACCGGGGCACTCAGTACACCTCGTCCCAGCTCAACGCCGTCTGCTCCGGACTGGGCATCAGGCAGTCCGTCGGGCGGACAGGCGTGTGCTGGGACAACGCGATGCAGGAATCGTTCTGGTCCACCCTGAAGACCGAGTTCTACGACCGGCGCCGGTGGGCAACCAGGCAGGACGCGATCCGGGAAACCGGACGCTGGATCGAGGAGTTCTACAACCGCTCACGGCTCCACTCAGCCCTGGGCTACACCACGCCAGTGGAACACGAACAGTTCCTCACCAGCAATAAACCTCAGCCGGCACAAGCCGCCTGATCAACTGTCCACGATTTGCGGGTAACCCCAGTTTCGGTGCTGGTGTGGTGCTTTAGCCGGTCCAGGGTGGCGGTGATGATGGTCGCGGCGTGCGAGGAGACCACCGGTCCGGCCGGCAGGTCTGGTTCTGTGGAGGTGAATTCCGGCTCTCTGGGGTTGGTGGGGGTCAGGGCGGCGGCCAGGTGCTCGTGTGCCGGTGGGGTGGGTTCGCCGGCGAGGGTGGTGCCGGGCAGTGTCTGGTGGGCCAGGGTGAGGCGGCGGCGGGCTTCCCGGATGGGGATCCGGAGCCGGAGCCGGAGGAACTCGGCGGTGTTCCTGCACCCGTCATCGGCCGGGGATGTCACTGGGCTGCCCAGCTCCGCGCGTGTGGGCTGAGCGGTGGGTGCGGGCCAGTTGGCGTCTGTTTCGTTCAGGGTCTCGACACCGTTGGCGTCCCAGCCGGTCACCCACCCCCGGCCGGTACTGCCCGGTCGACCCGTCCTGCCCTGGCCGGTGCGGGAGGCCGCAGCGGCGGTAATTGCTTGGGTGCGGGTCCGGTCTACGGTGGAGGCGGCGATCAGCTGCAGGTACTCCACGGTACGGGACAGGGTTTCGACCTGCCCGGCGAAATCCGCCGCCTGAACGTAGTCAGCCGATGCCAACGCATCCCCGGCAGCAACAGCAGCGGCCGCCAGTTGGTTTCCGAATGCGGCCAAGTCAGGCCGTTCCCCACGGGCACCAATGGCTGTTGATCTTTCAGCCGCGGCGGTGCCTGCCACCGGTGGGGGCACAGCGACAGCGGGTGAGGTCGCGGGTTCAGCCGCGGCAGCGGCTCCGCCACAGGGCTCGGATTCGCGGGCAGTGACGTTGGCCGGGACGGCGTGAAGGCGACTGGACTGCCTAAGCCGTGCGCCGGCGTCGTGTGCGCCGTGTATGCGATCACCACGAAGGGCGCGGGGAAGCGCAGCGGCGGACCCGCCGAACTCCACAAGCTGATCCCCAATGGCTTCCATAGGACAACTCTGCCAAAGACCACCGACAAAACATCCTGCTCATATTCCTATGTGGAAAACCAGATCAAGTCATATTCCTATGTGGAAAACCCGATAAAGCGCGATTATCCCGCCGCTGCTTTAGCAGGATTGCCGGATTTGCTGGGCTCCTTTTGCCACGGCCACCGCCCGGTAATTTCAAGCTCGAGCGAGAAGCTGAGGAACGTCCGGATCAGCACGATGATCGCCAGGACCCCCACACTTTCGAAGGTGGGCGTGATGGCGACGGTTTTGATGATGTCGGCGGCCACCAGCAGTTCGAGCCCCAGCAGGATCGACCTGCCCAACAGTTGCCGGTACAAGCGGTAGAAGCTCAGCTCCTCGTTGCCGGCGCGAAGCTTCTTCGGCCGGTACCCACGGAGCGCCAAAGGGATGGAAACCAAGGCGCCGATCACCATGACGGCGACGCCGGCAAAATCGACCAACTCCCCAACGGTCTCTATGATGTGCCGAAAATCCATGGCTTCCTGCCTCACTCTGCGCCAAATCCCTGACTCGAATCCGGACCCGAATACCTAAGCAGCCAGCCTAGACGCAGATACGGCCCGGCCGACGTTGGCTAGGGATGACGCACGCCGTTTCCGGCAAGGATGTCCCGGTAGCCCTCCCGGAAGGAAGGAAAAGTGAAGCTGAAACCGCTGCTCCTGAGGAGCTCGTTGCTGCAGCGTTTGTTGCCGCCGCGCGCAGGTCCCGCCGCACCAACAGGCGGCTCGGACAGCCCCATTTCGGCGGTCAGGAAGCGCAGTACCGTGCCGAGCTCGGCGGCGTCGTTATCCGCGCCCACATAGGTTGGAGCAGGTTCCCCGCGCATGGTGACCAGGTGGACGATGGCGGCCGCGGCGTCGTCGCGGTGGATGCGGTTGGTATAGCGGATGTCCTCAGGAACTACTGCCGATCCGGTGCGCACCTGGTCGATCAGGCGCGTCCGGCCCGGACCGTAAATGCCGCCCAGCCGGAGGGACACGGGTGTTGTACCTGTCCCAACCAGCCGGGCCCGGAGAAGTTCCTCCGCTTCTACCAGGACGCGGCCGGAAAAGCCGGTAGGCGCAGGAGCGGTACTTTCGTCGACCCAGCCCCCGCCGGAATCCCCGTAGACCGCCGTCGAGGATACAAAAAGCACCCGCTGGGGCTTGACGCCGTCGCGCTCCAAAGCGTCCAGGACGTGCGTCACCCCGCCAAGGTACGCCGCACGGTAGTCCTCCTCAGAGGGCGAGTCGGCGGCAACGGCTATGACGACGGCGGTGGCGCCCGCCGGGACCGGCGGAAGGCCAGGTGTGCTCAAGTCCGCCGCTGCACCTTCGATCGCGTCGGGCAGCTTTGCGGGTGAGCGGCGCCAGCCCACCACGCGGTGGCCGAGAGCGGCGAAGCGCAGCCCGGCTTCCGTTCCGAGATCCCCGCAGCCGGCCAGGAGGATTGTCATGGGCTACGGCGCTTCGACCGGGAAGAACACGCGCGGATCCTGCAGGAGAGCCGGGTAGGCAAACGCAGACCGGTCGATGATCTCGGTGACCGTGAAGTTCCGGCCGAACCTGCCATCCTCCAGGGTGATGGGGCGGCCCACAACCTGGCCTACGGCGAACTTGGTTCCGTGCTCGAACGGGACGGCCACGGGCGTCTTTCCCGGAAGGGTTGAGAAAGCCTCCTCCTGGGCCAGGCGCTTACGGGTGGGCTTCTTCACCAGTTTCTTGGGCGGCGCCTTCCGCGGCCGGCGCGAGGGGCGGCGGGAACCGTCGTCGAGGTACACGGGGGAGTAGTCATCGTCCATGCCGGCCGCGGCAGCGATGCTGCCATTCACGGGCGGAAGGGCCACGGTGTTCAGTGTCTGGGGATCGACGTCATCATGGGGATCGCGCAGGATCCACATGATGTCGCCCTCTGGCTCCTGCGGGAGGAACTCGTGCTTCGGCTCCGGCCAGATGTAGTCCATCTCCGGAATCGCATCCGTAAAGATGGAGGTGTAGAACTTCGGCTCCTTGCGCACCAGCTTGGAGCGGTGGCTGAGGTGGAAATCGGGATCGCCGAGCCATGGCGGCATGGGAATCTTGGCCACATAATCGGGGTGTGCCGCCTGCGGCGCGAACTCCGTGATGTTGGCGCGGGTATTGTCCGGGTGCCCGCGCTTCGTCCACTCGTCCACCATCGCCAGCCCGTACATGGTGAGTGCCGGCACGTAGCCCATCCACATGCGGATGGCCGGGTGGGTCTGCCAGCCGTATCCGGGAATTACCAGGGCGCGGAGCGTCTGGAGCGCCTCCACCCGCTGCTTGCCGAGCCGGGCGGTGTCCAAGGCTGCGGCGCTTTGCCGGAAATCAGGGTACGGGAGGAAGGTTTGCATTTATTCAGTCTGACGGCAGCAGGCGGATGTTCCAATTGCAGTGCCGGGGACCACAGGGGAACCACTGCGGGTGTCCAAATAGTGGACGCATGCATACGAATGGATGTAAAAACCACTAAGATCTCGGCAACCACCCCAGCGTTCTGGAAGCCCCCTCATGACATTAACACCTGAAAAGACCACCGGAAACACCCACACCAGCGCGCCCCGCTACGGGCAGATGCTGAGTCCGGAAGCAAAGGGCATCCTGGTCCTTGATGAATTTACTATTGATCCCGCCGCAGCGCGCAAGGAACAGCATCGCTTCCGCGACGGCATGGCCGCTGTCGCCCTGACAATGCGCAGGATCGCCGCCCTCCGCATCGTGATTGCGCTTGTGGCCATCGGAAACCTGCCGCTGTTCCTGCTCTCCAGCGGCTGGTGGATCTACGGCGTTTCGCTCACCCTTGTGGTTGCGGTCCACGCCGCCGTCACCTGGCTGAACCGCCACGAGCCGCGGCTCAAGCAGCGCTCAGCTCTTGAGCTGCACAAGCACAGGGAAAGCAGCGCAAACTACCGCAAGGTCCGCGATGCGGTGAAATATATGATCGACACCCCAGCCCGGATGAACGAGCACCTCTACCTGGAGCTGCTCGCCGTCAAACGCGTCGCCCTCAACTTGGCCCACGGCACCGTTGCCCTGCTGGACACCACCGACGACTCCGCCTGGAAGGTGCGGATCGTCCGGGAGATACCAGCCGCCCACTAGCCCGCCCCGGGCAACGGCTTCACAAGGAATTAAAGAACGACGCCGGCACTCCCCTTGTGGGGGCGTGCCGGCGTCGTTCTTGGTCAACGGAATTTGTCTATCGCCGACCTGATTGTAGGGCCCTGTGAAGGCCGGGGCAGCTGGCCTGCAGCTGCATCCGCGCTTCTATGCGGGAAGCTGGATGACCTGGCCCTCGAAGACGAGGTTGGGATCGGCAATGGTGTCCAGGTTGGCGTCCGCAAGATGCTGCCAGCCGCCCTGGATGCCGAGCTTCTCGGCGACGATGCTCAGTGTGTCGCCGGCCTGCAGTGTGTAGGTCTCGCCGGACAAAGCAACTGACGTAACGTGCTTGGCAACCGGTGCCTGGGCAACACTGGCTGCCTGGACCGGAGCGGACTGAACGGGGGCGGTCTGGACCGGAGCCTGCTGGACCGGAGCCTGCTGGACCGGCGCGGTGCCGGTGGCGCCGCCGCTCAAGCCGAGCTGGGCTGAGCAGGAAGGCCATGCTCCCCAGCCCTGCGACGCCTGTACCTGCTGGGCTACGGCGATCTGCTGCTCACGGCTGGCGTCAGCAGGCGAACCCGTGCCGCCGTAAGCAGACCAGGTGCTGGGGCTGAACTGCAGGCCGCCGGCGTAGCCGTTGCCGGTGTTGATGGCCCAGTTGCCACCGCTTTCACACTGCGCCAGCGCGTCCCATGTGGAAGTGCTGGTGGTGGCGTTTGCCGCCGTGCCGGAGAGAGCCAGGCCTGCTGCTGAGATGACGGCTACCGTTGCTCCACGGCGCGCGGCAGTACGGAATGATGTGTTTTTCATTTCGGTGATGCTCCTGAAGGCCACCGGCGCTGGTTCCGTCCCCGGAGATCATCGCGCCACTGCCCGCCCCTGACAAATAGAGGTCAACTTCGGTGGCTGCCGCTGGGCAGTTCTGGTGGAGGCAGCACCTGGCATTCATGCGCCCGCTGGACGGGCATGCCTTTCACGCTAGGACATGACGCTGGCGTTATCAAATCGAGATCTTATCTGGACGTCGGCTGGTGGTTGGCTGACCGAGGGCCGCTGCCAGATAGGGAGCGGTGCGGCTTCGGGTGGATTGTGCGAGGGCAACGGGCGTCCCGGCTGCCATGATCTGCCCGCCTTTGTCCCCTCCCGACGGCCCAAGATCGATAACCCAGTCGGCGCCGGCAACTACTGCCATATCGTGCTCGACAACCACCACGGAATTTCCGGCGTCAACCAGTCCGTGGAGCTGGGCCATCAGGAGCTGCACGTCAGCCGGGTGGAGGCCGGTGGTGGGTTCGTCGAGGAGGTAGAGGCTGTGGCCGCGCTGCGCCCGTTGGAGCTCCGTGGCCAGCTTGATGCGCTGCGCCTCACCGCCGGAGAGCTCAGTGGCCGGCTGCCCCAGGCGCAGGTAGCCAAGGCCAACATCCTGCAGGCTCTTGAGGCTCCTCGCCGCGGCGGGGACGCTGGCCAGGAATTCGGCGGCGGCATCCACCGTCATGGCCAGGACTTCGGCCACGTTCAGGCCGCGATACTCGACCTCAAGCGTCTCAGGGTTGTAACGGGACCCGGCGCATTCCGGGCACGGGCCATAGCTGCCGGGCAAAAAGAGCAGTTCGACGGCGACAAACCCCTCGCCCTGGCAGGTTTCGCAGCGCCCGCCCGCCACGTTGAAGGAGAATCTCCCGGCACCGAAGCCGCGCGCCCTGGCCTGCTCCGTGGCGGCGAATTCCTTGCGGACGGCGTCAAAAAGCCCGGTGTATGTGGCCAGGTTGGAACGCGGGGTCCTTCCGATGGGCTTCTGGTCCACAGTCACCAGACGGTCGATGCGGTGGCTGCCGACGACGGTTCCCAGCTCCAGGGGCTCCGCCGGTTCGTCCTGCTCCACCGGCGTCTTGAGGCTGGAGCCGACCACCCCGCCGAGTACTTTGCTCACAAGGGTGGACTTCCCGGAACCTGAAACACCGGTCACGGCGGTCAGCACGCCCAAAGGGAAGTCAGCATCCAGGCCGCGCAGGTTGTGCCGGGTGATGTCCTTCAACTCCAGCCATTCCTCCGGCTCCCGGACCGGCCTGGCACCGGCACCGCCGCGTGGAACCGACGCGCCGTCGTCGAACAGGAAAGGCCTGGTGACTGACGCCTCAATCCCGGCCAGACCGTCAACCGGTCCGCTGTAGAGCACTTCGCCGCCGCCTTCGCCGGCGCGTGGGCCGACATCCACCAGCCAGTCAGCGCGGCGGACAACGTCCATGTTGTGCTCCACCACGAACACCGAGTTGCCGGACGATTTCAGCTGCTCCAGCACCTCCAGCAGGGGCTCGGCGTCGGCCGGATGAAGCCCGGCTGAGGGCTCATCCAGCACGTAGATCACACCGAACAGGCCGGAACGCAGCTGCGTGGCAATCCGGAGCCGCTGCATTTCGCCGGGCGACAAGGTGGGAGTGGCCCGGCCAAGCGCCAGATAGCCGAGCCCGAGGTCCAGCAGGACAGTGATGCGCCGGAGCAGGTCCCGGGTGATGGCCACCGCCACCTCGTTGGACTCTCCGGATAGCTGCGTGCGGGAGGCCGTGCCGGCGTCGTCCAATTCAGTGGTGGGACGGACGACGTCCGCGAGCTCCACCATGGGAAGCCTGTTGAGTTCGGCGATGGTCCTGCCCGCGAACGTTACGGCCAGTGCCTCTGGGGTCAGTCCTGTTCCTGAGCAGCGCGGGCATGGGCCGGACTCCATGTATGCGAGCACGCGTTCGCGCATGGAGGCGCTCTGTGAATCTGCCAGCGTATGGAGGACATAGCTCCTGGCGCTCCAGAACCGCCCCTTGTACGGTTTGGCCACGCGGTCGCGCTGCGGAGTCACCTCCACCACGGGCTGTTCCTCCGTGAAGAGGATCCAGTCGCGGTGTTTCTTTGGCAGCTTGCGCCACGGGACGTCGACGTCGTAGCCCAGATGGGTGAGGATGTCCCGAAGGTTTTTCCCCTGCCAGGCGCCTGGCCAGGCAGCGATGGCACCGTCACGGATGCTGAGGGACGGGTCCGGGACCAGTGAGGATTCGGTCACGGTGTGTGCGATGCCCAGGCCATGGCACTCCCGGCAAGCACCCGCGGCCGTATTGGGGGAGAAGGCATCCGAGTCCAGCTGGGTGCTGCCTGCCGGGTAGGTGCCGGCCCGGGAGAACAGCATGCGCAGGGAGTTGGAGAGCGTGGTGACAGTCCCCACCGTTGACCTGCTGCTGGGCGCGCCACGGCGCTGTTGAAGCGCGACGGCGGGCGGCAGTCCGCTGATCAGCTCCACCTTGGGATTGTGCCCCTGCTGGATGAGGCGGCGTGCGTACGGCGCTACGGATTCGAAGTAACGCCGCTGGGCTTCGGCGTAGATGGTGCCGAACGCCAGCGACGACTTCCCGGAGCCTGAAACGCCGGTGAATGCCACGATCGCGTCGCGCGGGACATCGACATCCACGTTGCGGAGGTTATTTTCGCGGGCTCCGCGGACCCGGACAAAACCGTCGGCGGCCGAGCCTGGGTCCGGGTACTGCAGGTCATCAGCATGTTGGGCGTTCTGCATTGGGTCGACTCTAGTGGCGATTCCGGTGCTGGGCATTATCCTGACCCGATGGATAACTTTGCGGGCGCCACTGCCGTGCCTGAAACAGAACTGGACGCAGCTGAACTGGAAGCACACGCCCCGCTCCTCCCGGTGGCCGAACTGCATCTGCACATTGAAGGAACCCTGCAACCGGAGCTGATCTTCGCCTTGGCGGAGCGCAACGGCATCACCCTGCCCTATTCCGGGCTGGACGAACTCCGCGAAAGGTACGAGTTCACCGACCTGCAGTCCTTCCTCGATCTGTACTACGCCAATATGGCGGTGCTGCAGACGGAGGAAGACTTCGCGGCCATGACGCATGCCTACCTGGAACGGGCCGCTGCTGCCGGCGTACGCCACGCAGAGATCATGATGGATCCGCAGGCGCACCTGTCGCGCGGTATCCCGCTGGAAACCTGCGTCAACGGTGTTGCCTCGGTATTGGCTACATCCCAGGAGGATTTCGGTATTTCCACAATGCTGATCGCAGCCTTCCTGCGTGACCTTCCCGAGGACTCGGCCCTGGAAGTCCTGGACGGCCTGCTGGCCATGGATGCACCCATCGGAGCCATCGGCCTGGATTCCGCCGAGGTGGGCAACCCTCCGGCCAAGTTCGAACGGCTCTTTGCCAAGGCGCGGGAAGCAGGCCTGCGGCTGACGGCCCACGCCGGCGAGGAGGGACCGGCGTCGTACATCATTGAGGCGCTGGACGTCCTGGGCGTGGAGCGCATCGACCACGGCATCCGCTGCATGGAGGATCCGGACCTGGTGGAGCGCCTCGTTGATGCGCGGACTCCGCTGACCGTCTGCCCGTTGTCCAACGTCCGGCTGCGCGCCGTCGATACCCTGGCTGACCATCCGTTGCCGGCCATGCTCGCAGCTGGGCTGAATGTGTCCGTCAACTCGGACGATCCCGCCTACTTCGGCGGCTACGTGGATGACAACTTTGCCCAGCTCGAGGCCGTGTTCGAACTCTCACATTTCGACAAGGCCCGCCTCGCCGCGAACTCCATTCATTCGTCCTTTGCATCCGAGGAACGGAAGGCGGAGCTGCTGGAGGAATTGAACGGCGGAGAAGTTACGTCCTGACGTGCTGTGTCCGGAGCAACAAGCGCACCGTTGTGCCGGTAAACTGGGTGCCGCAGGCGTGTCTGGGGAGCGCAGGGCGGCACCCATGCCAGCACTTCAGGGGTTGTGCAGCCAGCCCTTCACCCGAGACCCTAGCCTCATTTGTTGCGATGGCCGCTTCATAGTCGGTCACGACACGCAGAGTTAACCAATTAAAGTCGCGCGATTTAACGGGCAGTTGGCAAGATGCCTAAGACCGATCGCTTTCATAAAAGGGGAATCATGGCCAAGTCCACCGCAGAAAACACCTTCCTTCGACTCAAGACCGTTTTGGATGTCCTGACCGAAGGCGTGTGGTCAGGCGATGCACTGAACGCGGGCCAGGTCCTCGCGGAGGCGACGGCCCGCGTGCCGTTCAACGAGCACGAGGCCGAGTTGCTGAGCGGCGGTATTCCCCGCGGCCATAAAACCCTCACCTCTGCAACCGCCAAGCTGGTCAAGGCCGGCTGGCTGGTGAAGGGCCGTTCCGGCTGGACCATCACCGAGGACGGCATGCGCGCCACCGTCGCCTTCCCCGATCCGGTGTCCTTTGCCACCGCGCTGGATACCGGCGCTCCCGTCCCCGCCGACACCCCGGTTCCCACCGCCCCGGAAGGTTTTGTCCGTCCGGTCTCCGCCGCCGCGGCCACGCTGCAGGCACCGGCCAAGGAGGAAACTCCCAAGAAGGCGACGGCCAGGAAGACTCCTGCCAAGAAGGCTGCCGCCGCCGTGGGCAAGGCAGCAAAGGTACTTGAGGACGCAGTCGAGCCGGTGGTCAAGGCAGTGCGCAAGGGCAAGACCCCCGCCGAGGCCACGGCTGCAGCCGAACCTGCCGCTGCCGAGCCGTTTGAGGGCCCGGACGTTGAGACGCACCCGCAGCCCGAGGCCGTCGCCGTGGCAGGCGATTTCAACACCATCCTGGGCGCGCCCGAGAACTGGGCGCCGCAGTACGACGAAGCCCAGATGGAGTTCGACTTCCTGGACCAGCAGTGGAAGAAGAGCGCCGAACTGCCCGCTGGGACCTACACCTTCAAGATTGCGCTGAACCGGTCCTGGGACGAGAACTACGGCGCGTTCGGCACGTTCGATGGCCCCAACCACGAACTGCACCACGACGGCGGCACTGTCACCATCCGCTACGACCACCGCACCCGCGACATCACCATCAACTAACGTCCCCCAACCAGGTAGCAGCAGGTGTCGTTTTGACGCCTCAAAACGACATCAACTGCTACCTGGTTGGAAGAGGCGGCTGATATCCAAGGAGGGCACCATGGCCAGCCATGACGGTTCGCCGCCGGACCTGGTCCGGCTGGACGCGCGTGTGTTCGGCGTGGTGCAGGGCGTCGGCTTTCGCTTCTGGACCATGGGCCAGGCGGAGGAACTGGGCCTGGCGGGCGAGGTGAAGAATCTCGACGACGGTTCGGTGTCCGTGGTTGCCGAAGGTCCCGAACCGCAGGTCCGGAAACTCCTCGACTGGCTCAACTCGGACCGGACGCCCGGGCAGGTGGAGCGGGTGGAGGACAGGTTGTCTGCAGCAGAGGGTGGCTTCCGCGGCTTCAGGGCCCGCTGACACAGTCGGCTGGAACCTGGCCCAGCTGACGATGGCCCGCCGGGCTGGCAGCGTTTGGCTATGCCCGCGGACTGAGGCCGATGAACGCGCCCAGCTCTTCCAACGCTGCAGGTTTGTGCGGCATGTAGCTGGTGAGCCCGGGGGAGCGGATGATGACCGCCCGCCACTGTCCCCGGGACACCGCCACGTTGATACGGTTCCGGTTCAGCAGGAATTCCGCACCGCGGGGAGCCTCCGCCACGGCTGAACATGCCATCGAGACGAACACCACCGGTGCTTCCTGGCCCTGGAACTTGTCGACGGTCCCCACCCGGATCTTCGGCAGGCCGGCCTCTTCCAAGGCTTTCCGGATCAGGTGCACCTGGGCGTTGTACGCGGCCACCACCAGCAGGTCCTGCTGGTCCAGCTGACGTGCCTCGCCGTCCCCACCCGGAACCCATTTCAACCCAAGATGGCGCCTGGCCTGCCGGACCACCTCGGCCGCTTCCTGCTGGGACCCGGTGGTGTTGCCGGTGTGGTCGACGAATACGGTTTCCACGCCGGGCGGCAAACCTTCCAGTTCCCGCAGGGCCGCTGCCGGGGCGGACTGGAGTTTTCCTTCGTAGCTGAGGCGCGATACGGCAGCGCACAGCTCCGGGTGCATCCGCCAACTGTCCGCCAGGAAATAGCCCAGCCGTGCAGGAAGGGTAGCGTGGCCGGCCGCGAGCCATCCGAGGGCAGACTCGTCCACGGGCTCGGGATGCGCCCCTTGCGTCACTTGTGGCAGCTGCTGCGGGTCCCCGAGCAGGAGCAGCCTCGTGGCGGAACGGGACACCGCCAGGGTGTTGGCGAGCGAAAACTGTCCTGCCTCGTCGATGACCAGCAGATCCAGCGAGCCGGCCGGGACTTCCTTGCCGGTCATGGTCCAGGCGGTTCCGCCCACCAGGCACCCTCCGGGGGATGACAGCAGGCTCGCGACGTCGCCGTCGGACGTCAAGCTCCAGGGCACATCGTGGGGCGCGGCCAGCTTCTTGCCCACGATGGCAGGATCAACGCCGCCCGTGTCAATGGCCCGGCACAGCAGGTTCTCGACAACGTTGTGGGATTGGGCTACGACGCCGATCTTCCAGCCCCCGGCCACGAGCTGGCCGATCACGTGCGCGCCGACGTAAGTCTTGCCCGTGCCTGGAGGTCCTTGGACGGCAAGATAGGAATGGTCAAGGTCCCGGAGGGACTCCGCGATGGCGGCGGCGTAGTCGGCTGTACCGTCGTCGCCGTGGGGGACTTCCACCGGGCCGGGCAGCGTGCGGAAACGCGGCGGCTGCTTGCGCAGGAGGTCGAGGCCGGGCTGGGCGGGCAGCGAGGGCACTGACGCTCCCACTGAACTGGCTATGGCCGCTATGGCGGCTTCGATGCTGGCGGTGGACAGCGGCTGATCCTCGGTCAGGGCCACCGGAAGGTGCGGGTAAGCGGCCACCTTGCCCGATTCACGTTCGGCGATGATGATCACGGTGTGCTCGGGATTGTCCGGCGCCGGTGACAGTTCGCTGATCCTGGTGCCAAAGGAATAGGCCCTCGCCCCGGGAGCGGCATCTGGGGCGGCCATGCCCTCCGGTGGGGGAGCGTCGTACAGCCGGCACCAACTGGAGTCAGCCCGGAAATCGGATCCTTCCGTCATGGTGCCCCGCAGCCGCAGGACCCGGGTGCGCATCCGCTCCCGGGGCTTTGCCAGCGCCCAGTCCGAGGAGACTTCCGCGGACTCCACAACAAACACGTTCCGCTGGTCGGACCAGTTTTCGAGGGGTGCTTCAACCCGGTCGAAGTGCTGCCACCAGAACTGCTTCCGTTCGCGGCGGTGGTAGCCGGTGGCCGCCGCCACCATTGCGATGGCCCGTTCGTCGTCCGACCACGGGCGGTTGTCCGGCAACCCCGCCAGGTATTCGCGGAGCCTGGCTTCCTCGGGAGTCTCATCAGCCGCGGCGGGGCGCCCACCCTCGGCGGGACGTTCACATGTGGCAGGACTGTCATCCGCGTCGGCGGCCCCGGGGCGTCCGGCGGACTCAGCGGTCGTTGCAGGCCTGCCCCCGATTTCCAGGAGCCAGTCCCGAAGCCGAAGAGTGGACAGGCAGTCGTACCGGTTGTAGTCGGAGATGGACGTGAGGATCTTCCCAGCCTCGTCCTGGTTGGCGGCGTCCCGGGCCGCACAATACGCGGCGTAGGCCACTACGGATGCCCCGGCATCCTTGACGTCCCCGGAGCGGAGGTTATCGCCCATGTACAGCGGTTCGAGCTTCTTGATGGAGTACGAAGCCTCGGAGATGCGCAGCGAATGCCGGACAGTGGCGTACAGGTCCACCAGCAGGCCCTGCCGAAGCCACTCATCCACTGTGTCCTCACCCGCCTGATGGGCAAGGGAAAGGTTGCGCAGCGCCGTTTTTTCGTAGGGCGCGTAATGGTAGACATGCATGTCCGGGTACCGCTTGCGGCGTTCCTCCACGTACTCAAGAAAGTCCAGGAAGGCCCTGCGCTCGCCATTCCGTGAGTGGGCCCAGAAGGGGTGGAAGACAGGATCGCCGGCGGCTCCGTGCACCGGCGCTTCGATTACGCCGAAAAGGTACTCGATGCCCCATGCACCGGTGGCGGGATCCTGCCAGAGCGGGTCCCCTTCGAAATCGAAAAAGATATCCCCGGGGCTGGGTGCGGGAAGGGATCCTATGGTGTTGTCCGGCAAGACGGTATAGGAGACAGTGTGCGGCTGGCCGTCCTTGCTGAACGTCCGTGATCCGTCTGGTACATCCAGGCCGAGCTGCATCCGGGCCTGGGCGCGGAGCCGGACCACGGAGTTGTGGGCGTCGGCGGCAGGCATGGCGGCCAGCTGGTCGATGGTGGTGATGCCGGCGGTGTGAAGCTTCCTGCGCTGCACGACCGACATGCCCGCAACCATCAGCAGGTCACGGTGTATTTGCACCTGCTCGGCACAGTAGTCGCATCGGCCGCAGTGGACGATTCCGGGCTGCTGCCACACCACGGGGCCATCAGTTTTCCGGTGCCGGGCAGTGAGGTGGCGGAAGCGCCGCCGTCGCTCGCGGAAAACGGGCAGCAGGTCCGGCAGGGACTGGCTGCTGCGCAGCCAGTCGTCGCCCACCCTGGTGCCGAGCACCAGGGTGACGACCGGGGAGGGCTCCAGGCCCATGCCCAGGAGCTGGTCGCCGTAGGCCGCGAGCTGGAGAAGGGCGCCCACCTTGGCATGCCGGGCGAGCTTTGTATCCCAGACTTCATAACGCCCGGGGTTGCCGGTGCCTGCGGCTTCATTGACCAGGAAGTCCGCGTAGCCGAGGAATTCGCCGTCGAAGAAGGTGGCCTGGAAAACCACGTCGGCCCCGGACCTAAGCGCGAGCTCGGTCTCCGCATGCTTTGCCTGAAGCTCACCGCGGAGGTTCTGGCCACGTTCGAGGGAGTAGACACCGGCGCCCCGGCTGGCGTCCCATCTGCCGTACTTGCGGATCAGGCTGGCCAGCACCGTTTGCTCGTGGCGATCGCCAAGCTCGCCAGCGCGGACCCGCATCTCGTCGGGGGGAAACTCTGCCCTGGCAGCCCGGCCCAGTTTTTCGTCCATGATCCGGAGCGTGCGGTACTCACACTCGCTGGCAGCGACCAGGTCGCTGGCGGAAAAAACCAGGTCCGGCGGGGCGCCGGCAGTTGCAGCTTCGAGCAGAAACACGGGGCCTCCCCATTGACAGCCGGGCTGTGATCACAGCCTGAGGAGGGTTCCCCTGGCTTTGATTCAAACGTAGCAAGAGGGGCCGACAAAAGCCGTCCTAGCTCTTTGCGTCTGCACGCACCTGGGCTTTGTCGTGCTCGTTGTGGGCCTTCCGCAGCAGGTCCAGGAACTCGGTCTCGTTGCGGATGAGCCGCTTGTACTTCTCGGGCAGCTTCCGGATCTGGTCCTCTTCGCGGCACATCTTCGCGAAGAGCTTGTCCCGCTCCACCATGTCCGTCTCGTAGTTGAGGTCCAGGTACTCGATGGCGTGGCGCTTGGCCCCGGTTACGGCGTTCTTGGCTTTGCCCTTGGGGCTGAAGATGGAGGCAAGGACCGTGACAAGCAGGACGCCCAGGATTACGCTGAGCGAAACCTCGGTGCTTACTTCCACCACGCTGACGTGTTCGCCGTCATTGATGAACGGGAGGGTGTTTTCGTGCAGCGCGTGCAGGATCAGCTTCACGCCGATGAATCCCAGGATCACCGCCAGGCCATAAGCGAGGAAGATCAGCCGGTCCAGCAGGCCGTCAATCAGGAAGTACAGCTGCCGCAGGCCCATCAGGGAAAACGCCGTGGCGGTGAAGACGATAAACACGTTCTGGGTAAGGCCGAAGATGGCCGGAATGGAATCGAGGGCAAACAGGATGTCCGTGCCGCCGATGGCCACCATCACCAGGAGCATTGGGGTGAGGACCCGTTTCCCGTTCTCCATGGTGAAGAGCTTGTCGCCGTCGTAATGGGCCGACGCCGGGAGGTACTTCTTGGCGAGCCGGACCACCAGGCCTTCGGAGTGTTGGTCGTGGCCTTCCGGCCGGAGCAGGTTGCCGGCGGTGATGAGCAGGATCAGTCCGAAGATATAGAACACCCAGGCGAAGCTGTTGATCAGCGCGGCTCCGAGGAGGATGAAACCTGTGCGGGCGATCAGCGAGAAGACGATACCGAACAGCAGCACCTTCTGCTGGTCTGCGCGGGGCACCCGGAAGCTGGCCATGATGATGAGGAACACGAAGAGGTTGTCCACGGACAGTGCCTTCTCCGTGATGTAGCCGGCGAAGTACTCGGTGCCCATGGTCGGCCCGCCAAGCAGGAACACACCGAGCCCGAAGAGTACGGCGATGCCCACGTAAATGGCTGACCAGATGGCCGCTTCCTTGAGCGAAGGCGTGTGGGCCTTGCGCACGTGGAAGAAGAAATCGAAGGCCAGCAGGCCAACGATTCCCGCAATGGTCAGGGTCCAGACATAGGACGGTACTTCCACGTGGCAGGCCTTTCGTTGGAGTCTCCTTCAAGATTACCCAAGCAGGCCCTGCCTAAGCAGGTTTCAGGAGTGCATGCTCCAGGACGGCGGTACGGGACAGGGTCTTATACCCCTCCTGCTCGAACAGCACGGTGATGACGTCGTCCTCGTGCCGCATCACCAGGCCGGGCCCCCATTCCTTGTGCACCACGGCCGACTGGAGCGGGAACGGCTCGCCGGCAGCGCCCGGGGAAGCGCCGCCGTCGTGCATCCCTTGAACCTGAAGCGTCTCCTGGCCGGCCGCGGCGGCACAGCCGTCGCAGTTCCCGCACGGTCCGGGCAGGTCCTCGCCAAAGTAGCCCAGCAGGAATTGCCGCCGGCAGCCGTCCGTCTCGGCGTAGGCGCGCATCATGGTGAGGCGGGACTGCTCAACCCGTTGGCGGGCCTCGGCGAGTCCGACGGCGCGGTCCACCAGTGCGGGCAGTTTGGCTTTGGAGGCAAGGCGGATGCCGCGCTTGCCTGTGGTGACGGCGCCCGCCTCCTCGAGCTGGTTCAACAAACCGGTGACGCGGCGGGGCGGGAAACCGGTCAGCTCAGCCAGGGATGGCTTGGGTGTGGGCGCACCGGCGTCTTTGAGGACCTTCAGCACCGCCAGCAGGCGCTCCGGATCCGGAGAACCCGTGGTGAAGAACTTCCGCAGCCCCAGGTCCTCGGCACGGTAGTGCAGCACCGCGGAGGCAGGTCCGCCGTCGCGTCCTGCCCGCCCGATCTCCTGGTAGTAGGCGTCCAGCGACTCCGGAATATCCGCGTGCACCACGAACCTCAGATTGGGTTTGTCGATGCCCATGCCGAAGGCAGTGGTGGCCACTACGACGTCCAGCTGGTCATCCAGGAACTGCTCATGGATCCGCTCCCGGTCCGCGGCGGACCGGCCCGCGTGGTACGCCTCCGTCTGCAGCCCTTCCCCGGCAAGCCTGGCGGCGTACTTCTCGGTATCCTTCCGCGTGGCGGCGTAGACGAGCCCCTGCCCGTCACGGGCAAGCCCGGCCACCTGCTCCAGCACGGCGTTCCGCTTGCCCTTGTCCTCCTGGTGCCGGACCACGTCCAGGCTGATGTTGGGCCGGTCGAAGCCACGGACCAGCACCAGCGGATCCTCCATGCCCAACCGCTCCACGATCTCGTCCCGGACAGGCAGGGAGGCAGTGGCGGTAAGGGCGGCCACCGTTGGGTTGCCCAGCCGTTCCCTGACGTTGCCCAGGTTCAGGTAGTCCGGGCGGAAGTCGTGGCCCCAGGAGGACACACAGTGCGCCTCGTCCACGACGAACAGCGAGATGTCCAGGGCTGCGATGCGGTCCAAGGTTTCCTGCTTGGCCAGCTGCTCCGGTGCAAGGAACACGAACGTGGCCTTACCCGATTCGACGGCCTGCCATGCGGACTCCACTTCAGAATCGCTGTGCGAGGAATTGATGGCGACGGCGGCCTGGGCGCCGAGGTCATCGGCCAGGCCGTCCTGCTGGTCCTCCTGTAAGGCAATGAGCGGTGAAACCACGACGGCGGGGCGTCCCGTTTCGGTGTGGAGGTGCTGTGCCGCGACCTGGTAGATGGCGGATTTGCCATAGCCGGTGGGCATAACGGCCAGGACGTCGCGGCCGCCGGCGAGCGCGCTGATAGCGGCCAACTGGCCGTCCCGCAGGTCCGGCAGGGAAAAGGAAGACGCCGCCAGTGCGGCGAGGGCAAGGTCGTCGGGCATAAAGGGCTCCGCACAAGAAGTTCCTGGGGCCGCTTGCTTCAGCCTCGGGAACCAGCCTAGCGCGGGCCGGTCACCGCCGTCGTCCTTCCCTTGACTTCCATGACGGGGTGAATAAGTGTGGGATGAAGCTGGTCCGCCGACGTGTGCCGTCGCTTTTGGGGACCAGGAAAGAGCCGAGGAGTGTGCAGCGTGACGCGGAAGAACCCGAAGGTCGAAGAAGCCGACGAATCTGAACTGGAAGTAACCGGCCACCCCAAAACCTGGGCGGCCGGCGTGCCCGGCGTCTATCACTCGATGCAGCCGGCCATCAAGCACATGGGCGTGGAGCGGTCCCGGAAAACCCTGCTGGCGTTGAACCAGAAGGACGGGTTCGACTGCATGAGCTGCGCGTGGCCGGATCCGGGCCACCGCAAGACGTTCGAGTTCTGCGAAAACGGGGCTAAGGCGGTGACCTGGGAGGCCACGCCTGTTGTCATCGGGCGGGAGTTCTGGGACGAGCACCCGGTCAGCGAGTTGCGGCAGCGGTCCGAATACTGGCTGGGAATGCAGGGCCGGCTGACGGAGCCCGTGTACAAGCCGGCGGGGGAGGACCACTACCGGCCGGTCAGCTGGGAGCAGGCGTTCAGCATCATGGCGGACAAGCTGAAGTCCCTCCCGGATCCCAACCAGGCAGCGTTCTACACCAGCGGCAGGACGTCCAACGAGGCGGCCTTCCTCTACCAGCTGTTCATCCGTGCCTACGGCACCAACAATCTGCCCGACTGCTCCAACATGTGCCATGAGTCGTCCGGCTGGGGCATGGGGCAAACCATCGGCGTGGGCAAGGCAACGGTCTCCTATGATGACTTCGCCAAGGCAGACCTGATCATCATCATGGGCCAGAACCCCGGCACCAACCATCCGCGGATGCTCACCACCCTGGAGGAAGCCAAGGAGGCCGGGTGCAGGATCGTGGCGGTCAACCCCCTGCCCGAGGCCGGGCTGATGCGGTACAAGAACCCGCAGAAGGTGAAGGGCATTATCGGGCGCGGGACCGACCTGGCGGACCAGTTCCTCCAGGTGCGGATCGGCGGGGACATGGCGTTGCTGCAGGCGGTATCGAAGCGGGTCCTCGATGCGGAGGCCGCGAACCCCGGGACGGTACTGGACCACAAGTTCCTTGCGGAGCACTGCGACGGCCTGGAGGAACTTCGAGCCCACCTGTCCCGGCTGGACGACGACGCGGTCCTGGAGGCCACCGGGCTGCGCACCGAGGAGATCGACGAGCTCGCCGACCGCTACCTCGCCGCGGACAAGGTGATCATCACCTGGGCCATGGGCATCACCCAGCAGAAAAAGGGCGTGGCCACCATCAAGGAGATGATTAACCTCCTGCTGCTGCGTGGAAACATCGGCAAGCCGGGGGCCGGCGCCTCGCCCATCCGCGGGCACAGCAACGTCCAGGGCGACCGGACCATGGGCATTTGGGAGCAGATGCCGCCCGCCTTCCTGGACGCCCTCGGGCAGGAGTTCGATTTTGAGCCGCCGCGCGACCACGGACTCGACGCCATCCAAACAGTCCGGGCAATGCGCGATGGCGGCATCAAGGCTTTCATCGCGCTGGGCGGCAACTTCGTTGGAGCCATCTCGGACACGCACGCTGCCGAAGAAGCGATGGAAAAGACTGAGCTTTCCGTCCAGATTTCCACCAAACTCAACCACTCACATGGAGTGACCGGTGCCGAGGCCCTCATCCTGCCCACGCTGGGGCGGACGGAGATCGACCGGCAGGAGTCCGGGCCGCAGTTCGTTTCCGTGGAAGACACCGTCTGCGCGGTCCATGCCTCGCACGGCACCGTTGAGCCGGTAGCCCCCGGGCTGTTGTCCGAGGTGGCCATCGTCTGCCGGCTCGCCGCGGCCACGCTGGGTGACCGGACGTCGGCCGACTGGTCCGGCTTCGAAAAGAACTACGACCTCATCCGCGACCACATCTCCCATGTGGTCAACGGATGCGAGGACTACAACAGGAAGATCCGGCAGGAAGGCGGGTTCGTGCTGCCCAACGGGCCCCGTGATTCCCGCACGTTCAACACCCCCACAGGCAAGGCCATTCTCACCGTCAACGAACTGGAGCATGTGGAACGCCCCGCGGGCACCCTGATCCTGCAGACCATGCGCTCGCACGACCAGTTCAACACCACCATCTACGGCCATAACGACAGGTACCGCGGCATCAAGAAGGGCCGCGAGGTGGTGTTCGTGAACCCCGCTGACCTGACCGAGCTGGGCCTGGCCGACGGACAGCATGTGGACATCCATGGCGTGTACACCGATGGTGTGGAGCGGGTGCTGCGGAACTACCGGGTTGTGTCCTACCCTTCCGCCAAGGGGTGCGCGGCGGCGTACTATCCGGAAGCCAACGTCCTGGTGCCACTGGACAGCGTGGCTGAAGGAAGCCAGACTCCCGCGTCCAAGGCCGTCATCGTGCGGCTCGAGCCCGCTACGGTCCTGGAGGAGGAAGCGACGGCGGCCGGCTAAGCGGGCGGGCTGGATTCGCTCCCCGCCTGCTACTGGGCGGTGTCCGCCCATCCCTTACTGGCGGGGCCGCCGTCTGCGCCGTCGTCGCACAACTGGAAGGCCACCCGGGCCGCCTTCTCCACAGAGGCGCGGGAGGCTTCCCGCGTGCCCGCGCTGCCAGTTCCCGCGTCCAGGCCTGCGGCATAACCCACAAGGAACGTGGTGACCGGCGCCGCCGGGTGGATTACAGATTCCGCGGACTTCCGGGCCAGGTCCAGGAGCAACTCGTTGTCCACATCCATGTCCAGGATCTGCAATGCCTGGGCCAGTCGGTTGCTCCACTGGTCCAATACCCGTGCTTCTTCGTCGCTGACTGCCATGCTTCGCTCCTCGGTTCAGGGGGCCCAACAGGTCCCGGCTGTCTTTTGGTGCCGACACTACAAGGCTTCGCCGCGAAAGTCATCGGAACCCGTGCTGTTGGCACCGCCGGCAACCCTAGACCTTCCTGCCACCCGTGCCTAGACTGGGCGAATCCCCACCCAAAAGGAAGCTGTCCGGTGGCTGGCCAGCATGGCATTCGGAGATCCAGCGAAAGCGCCCTGTCGGCGGGGAACGCATCATCACTCATGAAGCGCGGTAGCTACAGGGTGGACCGCGGGATAACAGGAGACAGAGATGACAGGGAACAAAGCCGTTGCCTACAAAGAGCCGGGCAAGGTTGAACTGATTGACATTGACTACCCCAGCTTCGAACTCAAGGACGGCCCAGGGGTCAACCCGGCGAACGTGGGACGTCCTGTCAACCATGGTGTGATCCTCAAGACCGTGGCCACCAACATCTGCGGTTCGGACCAGCACATGGTGCGTGGGCGGACCACCGCTCCGCCCAACCTGGTCCTTGGCCACGAAATTACCGGCGAAGTGGTTGAGGTAGGCCGTGACGTCGAATTCATCAAAGTCGGGGATCTTTGCTCCGTCCCGTTCAACATTGCCTGCGGCCGGTGCCGGAACTGCAAGGAACGCAAGACCGGTATCTGCCTGAACGTGAACCCGGACCGCCCGGGCAGTGCGTACGGGTACGTGGACATGGGCGGCTGGGTAGGTGGCCAGGCGAACTACGTCCTGGTGCCCTACGCAGACTGGAACCTGCTGAAGTTCCCTGATAAGGACCGCGCCATGGAAAAGATCCTGGACCTGGCCATGCTTTCGGACATTTTCCCGACCGGTTTCCATGGGGCAGTCACCGCCGGCGTGGAGGTTGGTTCCACCGTGTACATCGCAGGCGCCGGTCCGGTGGGCCTGGCAGCGGCCACCAGCGCACACCTGCTGGGCGCCGCCGTCGTCATCGTGGGAGACCTCAACGAGGACAGGCTCGCGCAGGCGAGGAGTTTCGGTTGCGAGACTCTGGACCTGACCAAGGGCGGGCCTGCGGAGCAGATCGAGCAGATCCTGGGAGTCCCGGAAGTGGACTGCGGCGTGGACGCCGTAGGTTTCGAGGCCCGGGGCCAGGGCCACGGCAAGGAGGCAGAGGAAGCACCCGCTACGGTATTGAACTCGCTGATGGACATCACCACTGCCGGCGGCGCCCTCGGCATCCCGGGGCTTTATGTCACAGGGGACCCGGGCGGGATTGACGAAGCCGCCAAGAAGGGTTCGCTGAGCCTGAGCCTCGGCACGGGCTGGGCCAAGTCCCTCAGCTTCACTACGGGACAATGTCCGGTCATGAAGTACAACCGGCAGTTGATGATGGCCATCCTTCACGACCGGGTAAACATCGCCAAGAACGTCAACGCCAAGGCGATCCCGCTGGAAGAGGCGCCACAAAGCTACGCCGCCTTTGATGCCGGAGCAGCCACCAAGTACGTCCTGAACCCGAATGGCTACCTGAGCTAAGGAAAGTGGCGGACGGTGACGCTTCGGGGTCATGAGTTGCGGAAATAAGGGCAGGCCTGCCGGGGTTAGGCTTTGCAGAGCCCCTAAAACCGCATCGAAGGAGATCCCTTGAGTGACATCACCGTCCGCCACAACATCGAGCGCGGGCGCTTCGAGATCCTCGATGGCGGCAACGTGATCGGCAAGGTCGTGTACAAGGAGTACGACGGCGCCGGCTCACCCCAGCGGATTTTTTACCACACGGTGATCAACGAGGAATACGGTGGCCAGGGCCTGGCGGGCCGGCTGGCCACGGCGGCGCTGGATGAGACGGTGACGGCGGGCGTGGGCGTCGTGCCGGTATGCCCGTTCATCAAGAAGTTCCTCAGTAAGCACCCTGAGTACGCGGGCAACACCGTCCGCGTTGCCCCCGCGCACCTCGAGTTCCTGGACACGGCACTTTCGGCACGCACCCGGTAGCGGTCTTTCAGGCAGGTCACATCCTCAAGTGGTTTAAACGTGGCTGAGGCCCGGACTCCCTCAGGACGACGGAGCTCACGCGCGCAGTGTAGGACGCCCTGTTCCCGCTGGCGCCGGCCGGCAAGTAGCCGCTCCGGGTCTCAAAGTCGCGCAGGCGCAGCGCTGTGCACCACACTGTTACCGTGAGCAACAGACCCCGGACTGCCCTGGCCGTCGCCGGTCTCAGCCTGGGCACGGCGCTGAACCCCCTGAACTCCTCGATGATCGCCGTGGCCCTGGTGGTGCTCCGCGCCGACTTCGGGCTCGACGTTGCCGCGGTGACATGGGTGGTCACGTCCTTCTATCTCGCCTCGGCCGCGGGCCAGCCCGTGATGGGCAGGCTGGCAGACCGGTTCGGTCCCCGCCGGATGTTTATGCTCGGCATGGTGCTGGTGGCCGTCACCTGCGCGCTCGCTCCGCTGGCCCCAAACTTTGCCTTGCTCTGCGTCGCGCGGGCGGTGATGGCGCTGGGAACGGCCACCGCCTATCCCAGTGCGGTAGTGATGGTGGGTGCCATAGCCCACCGCGCCGGGGTGGAGTCGGCCCGTCCGCTGGGGCGGCTGCAGATGGCCAACACGTCGGCAGCGGCCGTCGGGCCCGTCGTCGGCGGCCTGCTGGTGAGTTTCGTGGGCTGGGAGGCACTCTTCCTGGTCAACGTGCCGCTGGCGCTGGCCGCGCTGCTGATCGTGCGGCAGGCGGCCCCGCCGGACGAAGCCCGCGAACGGGGGAGTGTTGCCGCGCTCCTGCGGGACTCGGACATTCCCGGCATCCTGGCGTTCGTCGTCGCCCTTCTGCTCGTGATGATGGCCGCACTGAATGTGGCCCCCGGATACCGCTGGTGGATGCTGGCTGTCGGAACCGGGATTGCCGCCGTGTTTGCCTGGCGCGAACTCCGCTTCAACCGGCCGTTCCTGGACCTGAGGCTGCTCGGGCGGAACCGGCCGCTGTTGCTGGTGTACCTGGGCTTCGCGGTGTTCAGCAGTGTCTACTACTTTGTCTTCTTCGGCCTGCCCCAGCTGCTGCAGGAAGCCGGCGGCTACGATCCAGGCGTCGTAGGCCTGCTGATGCTTCCCCTCGCCACCGTGTCCGTCGTAGCCACCCCGTGGGCGGTCAGGGCGATGGGAAGGTTCGGCGTGCGGAGCGTGCTGCTTGCCGGCGTCGTCCTCCTCACCGCGGTGGCTGCCCTGATGTGGCTGCTGACCGGAAGCCTGGCTATTCCGCTGGTGGCAGTGCTCACAGCGCTGATGGGGATTCCGTACGGGACGGTGGCCATCGCCTCGAATCAGGGAATGTTCGTCTCCACCCGGCCGCAGGAGCGCGGGGTCGCGGCGGGCATCTACCAGACCTGCCGGTACGTTGGTGCCATCGCCGCCACGGTAATGATCGGCGTCTTTGCCAGCACCGGCGTGGACCAGGCGAGCTGGGCGCGCATGGTCATCGCCATGCTGATCCTGTGCGCAGTGACGTTCGGTGTGAGCCTTCTGTGGCGGCAGCGCGAACCGTAGGCCGCGCGGTGTTACGACGATCCCGGACAACCGACCGCGGGTGGGTTTATCGTGGAGGGATGGACAATCCAAAGGTGCAGTTGTACCTGGATATCACCGCCAAAGGCCTTTGCCTGCTGGGCGTGGCGCTGATGATCTTCGGCCAGGGCGGATGGTTCTACGTGGGCGTCGCCACCGTGGTGCTGGGCGTCCTGTTCATCGGCGGCTCGCTGGTGGCCACGCGCAACCTGAGGCACCGGAGCTGGGACGGGCGGAACCGGCCGTCAGCCGGATAGTCGCCCATCCCCTCGCCGCCGTCGGCGATCCTCACGTATACATCAGCGACCCGGGCGTGGTCAGCTTTTCACCGGTTTCCAGCCACGTCTTGAGGCCGGAGAGGATCATGGGCCAGCCGCCGTAGAGCTGTTCGTTGGCTCCTTCGCGGAGGTCGCTGTGCGTGACGGTGAGGCGGCAGGAATCACCCACGGGCTCGATATCCCACGTGACCTTGGAGGTTCCCTCGGCCTTGACGTCCTCGCCCCACAGGGCGCGCATGGTCTGGACGAGCCGGCGGGGCGGGTCCACTTCCAGGTTCTCGCCTTCGCCAAGGGGCGCTCCGGCTTTGACGTTGTTCATGGTGAAGCTGCCGCCCGGGGTCCAGTCCGACTCGATGGTGTTCCCGAACTGGTACTTGCTGCGGATTTCACTGTCTGTGATGGCTTCCCAGAGCCGCTCCGGTGTGGTCTTGATGTAGATTTCGAAGATCTTTTCCATGGGACTTTCCAATCTGGATTTGAGGTCGCTGAGGCCAGCGGCCCATGGTTCTGCATATTTGCTCACCCACCGGTCGTGGACGAGCCGGATGGGTACCGGGTTCAGGAAGTGCAGCTTTTCACGCCCGCGACGGCGGGACACCACCAGGCCTGCATCCTCCAGCAGCCGGAGGTGCTTGGCAATCCCGAACCGGGTCATGTCGAACCGTGCCTCGAGCGCACTCAGTGTCTGGCCGTCCTCGCGGAACAGCTCATCGAGCAGGTCCCGGCGGGTGGGGTCGGAGAGTGCCTTGAACACGTCGTCCATGGCTCCAATGATAGGTGACCAAATGGTCACATAACAAGCGGTCCTAGTTCTTTGATGCCAAGGTTCTGTCGCGGTCCTCGAATACCTCGTCACCGGGGCCGGTGAAGGCGCGGGAGCGTTCCACCGCCTCGATGGATCCGGTGAAGAGCTGGGACTCGTGCGGGTCGGCCGGCGGCCGGGCACCGCTGGCTGCGGGTGAACCCAGCCCGCGCAAAGGTGCCTTGCGCTGGGCGGTGGAGCCGCCGTCGGACACTGCATGTTCCCAGCGCTGGTGGGGCAGGGCCTGCGGATGGCCCTGCTGCAGGAACGTGACCATCGCCTCGCGGATCAGGCAGCGCAGGTCAAAGAGCGCCGCACTGTCCGCGGCACTGACGAGGATGCGGACCCGGACGTAGCCGCCGGTGGCGTCGATGATCTGCAGGACGCCCACGCGCTCGTCCCACAGCCCGGTGCCGGACAGGACTCGGCGCAGCTCGGCACGCATGTCCTCCACGGGGGCGCGCCAGTCGAGGTCGAACTCCACCGTACCCATCACCTCGGACTGGCGGCGGGTCCAGTTCTCGAAGGGCGTAGTGGTGAAGTAGGTGGAAGGCAGGATCAGGCGGCGGTCGTCCCAGATGTGCACCACCACGTACGTGAGGGTGATTTCCTCGATCCGGCCCCACTCCTTCTGGACCACCACGACGTCGTCCACGCGGATGGCGTCGGTAAAGGCCAGCTGCATGCCGGCGAACACGTTCACCAGCGACGTCTGGGCAGCCAGGCCCGCGACGATTGAAATCACGCCGGCGGAAGCCAGCAGCCCGGCACCCAGCGCCTGAATCGCCGGGAACGTCAGCATCACGGACCCGACGGCGAGCACCACCACCAGTGCCACGGCGATCCGCCGGGCCAGGATCATCTGCGTCCGCAGCCGCCGCGCCCGCCGGTTATCCGCCACGTCCACGCTGTGCCGGCCCAGCACCACCGCTTCCACGATGAGCAGCACCGCTACGGCCAGCCAGGCGAGGGAACCGATGAGTGCAATCAGCAGGAAATGGTCGACGGCGCCGTGCCAGCTTCCGGCGGAGGCCGTCAGCCCCAGCGCCACCCGGATGCCGATCAGGCACAGGGCCAGCCTCAGCGGCTGGCGTGCCACCCGGGAGGTAGCCTGCAGTTCCGGGCGTTTGCGGTTGAGGCGGAGGACCAGCTTGCGGAGCAGCCAGGACAGGATCAGTCCTGCGGCCACCGCCATCGTCACAGCGAGAAAGGGCATGGCGGGATGAAGTAGGTCTTGCATCCTTTAACGACTATCAAGATGCTGCGGAGGGCTGAAATCGGGAGCGGCGGTGGCGTGTCCGGCCCGTTTCGATGCTTCCCCGCGCTCCAGACGTCGCTGAACGTCGAGTGTGCACGGAACCATCGAAACGGCCAACAACAGCGCCGCATAATCCAGCACCTGCGAGGATGGGCTGCATGCTGCCTTTGAGTCATATTGCGAATGTGCGGAAGACGGTCGACGACGAGTGGCGCTCGCCGGTCGCGGACGCCGTGGGCGAGCGTTGGGGCATTCCCGACGGCAACCTCCGCTTCTGGCGGTCATCCGCGGCCCACGTGTTCGTCCTTCCGCCCGGCGGGGACGCACGCGGCGTGCTGTACGCCCGCTTCGCTCCGACGGACCGGCCCTCCGGGTGGAACCTGGAGCGGGGCGCACGCCTCCATGCCCGGCTTAGCGAGGCAGGTGCCCCGGTGGCCAGCCTGGTCCGATCTCCGTCCGGGCGTGCTGTCGAGCGGGTCAAGACACCTGTCGGTGAGATGGTGGCCTGCGTGCTCCAGCGGGTCGACGGGGAGGAACTGGACCTGGATGAGCTCGACCCGGACCGTGCAACGGCCTGGGGAACGGCGCTTGCCGGGTTTCACCAAAAGGCCGGGGACGCAGCCCAGGAGGTGCTGCCGCCGTCGGACCCTTTTGCACTGCTGGCCGGACATGAGGCGGACGGCGAACTCGCAGAGGCGGCGCGGGTGCTGGGAAAGGTGCCTCGCCAAGAGCCGGCCCCGCTGGTCGTCGGCCACGGGGATTTCGAGCTGGACGACCTGCGCTGGCATGCGCGAAAGCCCACCTGCTTTGACCTGGACGAATCCGGCGTTATGCCCGCAGCTGCCGACGTGGCCTCTGCCGTGCGGGACCTCCTGGGGCCGAGGCCCGGCTCGCCACGGCACCCCGAACTGCTGAGTGCGTTCCTCGATGGCTATCGGAGGACAACAGGCCATTCAATTAGTCCGGAGGACCTCCTGCTGCACCGGGCGGCCTTCGCCGCCCAGCAACTGGCCCAAGCGCCGGCCGTGATGGATGTGGAGCTCGACGGCGGGGGCTGGCTGAGCGGCCTGGCCGCCTCACTGACCCGGCACTACGCGGAACAGCGCGCCATCGTGCTGGCGACTGCGGACGTGATGGGTTAGGCGCTCTCGTCGACCTTCTCCGGAACGGGCCGCGGCTCCAGCCAGACCTGTTCCCGCGGTCCCGGCGGGTACGCGTACTTCTTGCCCGCAAGGGTAATCACCAGGGCGGCCACCACCGGCAGGGCAGCGGCGACGGGGACCAGCAGTGCCCCGCCGGTTACCAGCGCCGCGGAGCCGTAGAGGGCGCCGATGGTGATGCCCAGCTGGATGGTGAGCACTGTGAGGCCGTTGGCCGCCTCCCGGTACTCGCCGCCGGCCCGGAGGATGGCGGACTGGTTGTAGATGCCGATCGCCCCCATACCCGCACCCCAGACCGTCATCAGCACCAGGGCGGCCGGAAGGTTACCCACCGCCAGCGGCAACAGGAACATCGAGACGGCGATGGCCGCCGTCGTGATCAGCAGCGAACGGCGCGGGTGCGAGTCCACGGTGAGGCCTGCCACCCAGATGCCCAGCAGGCCCGAGGCGCCCAGGACGGTGAGGGAGAGGCTGATGGCGTAGTCCGGGAGCCCCGCTTCGCGGACAAACGGCGCGATGTACGTGAACAGCGCGAAGTGGGCAAGGATCAGCAGCGGCCACGCGATGGCCACCGCCTTAACGCCCCGTTCGGCAACCGCACGGCGGAGTGACGGGCGGACGGCGCCGGAAATGCGCTGCACGCGCGGCAGGAGGAAAAACGCCAGGACCGTCAGGAGCAGTCCGAACCCTGCCAGCACCAGGAACGCAGCCCTCCAGCCGAGGAGACCGCCCAGTGCAGTGCCAACCGGTGCGCCGATGGCCAGGCCCAGGCTGTTGCCGCTGAAGACGATCGCCAGGGCCTTGCCCACCTTGTTCGGCGGGACCAGCCTGGTCACAAACGGTGCCATGGTTGTCCACAGCAGCCCATGCGCCAGGCCGCCCACCAGCCGGGCGATCATCGCCGTCGTAAAGTCCGGGGCGAGCCCCACCCACGCATTGCTGGCCGCGAAAGTCAGCACGAGCCCTACCAGCAGGGTGTGCCGGGGTATCCCTGCCAGCAGCCTGGCGGCCGGAATCACCGTCACAACAATGACGGCGGCATAGGCAGCAGCCAGGTAGCCGGCCACCGGCTCGGACACGTTTAGGCCCGCGCTGATCTGCGGCAGCAGCCCCGACGGAAGGAGTTCGGTGGTGATGGCGGTGAAGGCGATGGTAGCCAGGACCACCAGGGCGGCATACGGAAAACGGGCAGGTGCCGGCGCGGAAATCGCGGAAGACATGGGGGAAGGATCCATTCAAGGGGAGGGGTGGAACGCGGCGTTGCTGGCCGGACAAATTCCTCCCTTAAATTTACAGGATCGCGCCCCCTGGAAATGACGCAATTGGTCCTCGGCGAGGGGTCCGCACAGTGGGCAGAGCATTTGCCGGTGTGGGGTCAGCCAGTACGTTGGTACAGGAAGTACAGGACCCGTGCGAGCCGGCCGGGCACCACCACCAAGGGAAGGCGACATGGACGTTTTTGGACTTGCAGTGAAGCTGGTGGTTGCAGCGTGACGGCCCGGTTGCGGGTGTCCCTGCCCGATGAGAATCTGCTGGACGCGCTGGAGCCCATTGACGGCGTCGAGTTCGCTCTTTGGGACCTGACCGGTCCCGCTCCGGAGGGGCGCTTTGACCTTTTGGTACCTGCGTATATGGGCAAGCCGGCCGCGTTGGCCGCATTGGACGGCGTCGAGGTCGGGCTGGTCCAGAGCCAGTCGATCGGGTACGACGGCGTCGCGGACGTTCTGCCCGAAGGTTGCGTTTTCGCCAACGCGGCAGGGGTCCATGAGACGTCGACGGCGGAGCTTGCGTTGGGCATGATGATCGCCAGCCAGCGCGGGATCCCGGATTTCGTCCGGAACCAGGCCGGCGGCACGTGGGACAACACCCAGCGCCCCAGCCTGGCGGACCGGCGCGTACTGCTGGTGGGCTACGGGGGAGTGGGCAAGGCCATCGAGGCACGGCTGCTGCCTTTCGAAGCCCACGTTACGCGTATGGCCAGCCGGGAGCGCAGGGACTCCACCGGAACGATCTACGGGACTGACGCGCTGTACGAGCAACTGCCGCTGCACGAGATCGTGGTGGTCAGCGTTCCCCTCAGCGAGGAGACAGAACAGCTGGTGGATGCCAAGTTCCTGGCCGCAATGCCGGACGGTGCGCTGCTGGTGAACGTTGCCCGTGGTCCGGTTGCTGACACCGAGGCCCTCCTGGCCGAGACCTCCTCGGGCCGGCTCCGCGCTGCCTTGGATGTCACGGACCCGGAACCCCTGCCGGCAGGCCACCCGCTGTGGACCACGCCCGGCGTGCTGATCACTCCGCACGTGGGCGGGGCGAGTTCGGCGATGTTCCCGCGGATGGTGCGGCTGATCAAGAAGCAGATCGGACTGCTGCTTGAGGGCAAAGAGCCGGTGAACATAGTGCTGGGCGGGTCGTCCCGAGACTAAGTCCTGCGGTTAGCCGCCGGCGGTGCGGCAACCTGTTCAGGGGTGGCCCCGGCTCCTAAGCTGAGGCCATGTCCTCTTTTGAAGTCCGCCGCAGCGCGGTCATCCCCGCCCCCGCCGAAGAGATCTTTCCGCTGGTCAACAGCTTCCACGAGTGGACCAGGTGGTCCCCATGGGAGTCCGTGGATCCCGGCATGAGCCGGCGCTACTATGGCCCGGATTCCGGCGTGGGGGCCGGTTATGAATGGAGCGGCAACCGCAAAGCAGGCAGCGGCACCATGGAGATCGTGGAGTCAATTTCACCCAGCTCCATCATGATCACGCTGCAGTTCACCCGGCCCTTCAAGGCCCTGAACCCGACCACCTTCACGTTCACCCCGGTCCAGGGCGGCACGGAGGTCACCTGGCTGATGACCGGCGAGAACAAGGGGGCGGCCAAGGTGTTTGCCCTCTTTATGAATATGGACAAATTGGTGGGCTCCGACTTTGAGCGCGGCCTCAAGTCCCTGGCTTCGGCTGTGTCCGCCAGGAAGAGCTGAGCCTGATGGCGGGCATCGTTGACCACTCCGTCGCCGGCCTGCCCGCCCTGAAGCTGACGCAACGGCGGAAGTCCCGCGCCGCCGTCGTACGTTCCTTAGACAGCGGGTTCGCGCTTTCCGCTGAAGGCGATCAGGAGGGCGCCCCGGAAGGTCAGCCGGCTCCTCCTGCTGACCACGATCACGGCGGCCAGCCCGGTCAGAAGGACCACGATGCCGCCGAAGGCCACGGCCCAGCGCGCCCCGAATTCGCCGGCGATCCAGCCCATCAGGGGCGCACCCACGGCGGTCCCGCCCTGCAGGATGGCCAGGTACAGTGCCAGCACACGGCCGCGGAACTGCGGTTCCACCGAGAGCTGGATGCTGGTGTTGCAGCTGTTCAGGAACGTGATGGAGGCCAGGCCTACAGGGATCAGGACGGCCGCGTAGAGCCAGAACGACGGTGACACGCTGCCCAGCATTGTGAAGGCGCCGAGGCCCAGCGCCCCGCCGAGCAGGAACCGCAGCCGCGGTCCGGCCCTCCGCGCCGCGAGCAGGGCGCCGGCGAGGGTTCCGACGGCCATGATGGAGCCGAGGAGCCCGAACTCGCCCGCCCCTACACCGAACTCGGTGGTGGCCATCAGTGCGTTGGTGATGGGGAAGTTCATGCCGAAGGCACCCAGGATGCCCACCAGGACCATGATCAGCACCAGGTCCGGGCGGCGCCGCACGTAGTTCACGCCCTCGGCCACCTGGTGCTTGCCGCGTCCTGCCTGGGCGGCGGGGGCAAGCTCGGAGGTGCGGATGAGGAACAGGGAGATGATGACGGCGGCGTAGCTGGCCGCGTTGAGCAGGAAAACGGGACCGGTGCCCACCCAGGCGATGAGCACCCCGGCAACGGCGGGGCCGGTAAGCCGGGCGGTGTTGAAGGAGGCGGAGTTCAGGGCGACGGCGTTGGAGATGTTGTCCTGTCCCACCAGTTCGGAGACGAACGCCTGGCGGGCGGGGGCATCTATGGCGCTGGCGATTCCGAGGCAGAGGGCGGCGAGGTAGGCGTGCCAGAGTTGGGCGGAACCGGTGACCACCAGGAGTCCGATGGCCAGTCCGGTCAGGCCCATGGCCAGCTGGGTCCAGAGCAGGATGACGCGTTTCCGGTAGCGGTCCGCGAGCACGCCGCCGTAGGGGCCCAGCAGCAGCATGGGCAGGAACTGCAGTCCCGTGGTGATGCCTACGGCGGCGCCGGAGTAGTTGGTGAGGACGGTCAGGACAAGCCAGTCCTGGGCAATCCGCTGCATCCAGGTGCCGATGTTGGACACCAGGGCGCCGCCGGCCCAGATCCGGTAGTTGCGGTTCTCAAGTGCGCGGAACATGGCACTCACCGGCCGCTCATCTCCTGCATGATGTGGGCGGCGCGGCTGAGGATGAGCCGGTCCTCCTCGCTTAGTCCGGCCACGCGCTGGGCGAGCCATGCGGTCCGCTGGTTGCGCGCTTCGGCCAGGACGTCCTTGCCGGCGTCGGTGATGTCCACCCGGACCTGGCGGCCGTCGTCAGGATGGGCGGACCTGGTGACGAACCCCTGGTCGGCGAGGGCATTCACGATGCGGGTCATGGACGGGGCCTGCACATGCTCGCTTTCGGCGAGGGCACGGAGGGTGCTGGGGCCGTTGCCGTTCAGGAGGGCCAGGACGGTGTACTGCCCGGGAGTGATGACCTCCCCGGTTGCCTCAACGCGGAGCCGGCGGGAGGTGCGCATTACGGCAGTGCGGAGGTCGATGGCCAAGGTGTCGGGCGTGGTGGGGTTGGCCGTCTGGTTCTCTGCTTTGGTGGTGGTCATGGATACGGGTGCGCCTCCTGGCGGTAATACTTAGCGGCGCTAATTAGTCCTGCTAACGATTATGCTCCTGTCCCGGCGGGGCGGCAACCTGTCCTTGTTGTGCGATGTGCGCGAAACTGATGGTCCACAAACGAAAGCAGTTTCCCTTGATTACCCTCCAGCAAGACGCAGACGGCTTCATCCGGATGAACCGGCATTACCCCGCCAGTGTTCGCATCAAGATCGTGTTCACCGACGGCAGTTCCGCTGACTTCCCAGGCCGGGTGCTCAATGACGCCTACGACGCAGCCCTTGCAGATTTCCGGGCGAAGAACGACCTCGACGCCAAGGGATACGACCGGGCGCCCGCAGGCCGGACGAACCCGGGCAACAGGATCGACTTCGTTCCCGTACATCCGGGAATGGGGGAGTAGGCGGGCAGGCCCACCTGCTGTGCTGCAGGACACAAAGACCAATTACGACGGCGGCAGTCGCCAATGTCGTCCGGCGGCCCGTTCTGCCCCGGAATTTGGGGGTTCCGGGCCTTCCGGGATGCGATTTGCCGGGGGCCCGGAGTGGGTGTATTGTTTTCTGAGTCGCCGCCGCTGATGCGGAAAAATAGCGGCCAAACCCCCGAAATCGAAACCAAAATCTGGTGGCTCTTTAGGGCGCTGGAAAGTGGTGGGGATGGTTTTCCTGCCGATGAGAATCCTGAGATATGGGTTTGCGTCGGGGTGGGGGATCGGGTAGGTTTGAGAGGTTGCTCCGGAGCGATCCTGAACGTTGGTTTGGGTGGTGCCGGGTGTGTCTGTTGTTTGAGAACTCAATAGTGTGCCAAGTTTGTTGATACCGATTTGTTTTATGAATTGGTTGAATTGACTGGATCGTCCGCCCCTGTGGGTGGTCTGGTTTTTACAGCTGGTTTCAAATTTTGCAGTGTGGTGGCCGCGTTTTCCCGTGGTGCCATGTTGTGTCTGTTTTTGTTTTACTTCAACGGAGAGTTTGATCCTGGCTCAGGATGAACGCTGGCGGCGTGCTTAACACATGCAAGTCGAACGATGAAGGGAGCTTGCTCCTGGATTAGTGGCGAACGGGTGAGTAACACGTGAGTAACCTGCCCTTAACTCTGGGATAAGCCTGGGAAACTGGGTCTAATACCGGATATGACTGATCATCGCATGGTGGTTGGTGGAAAGCTTTTTGTGGTTTTGGATGGACTCGCGGCCTATCAGCTTGTTGGTGAGGTAATGGCTTACCAAGGCGACGACGGGTAGCCGGCCTGAGAGGGTGACCGGCCACACTGGGACTGAGACACGGCCCAGACTCCTACGGGAGGCAGCAGTGGGGAATATTGCACAATGGGCGCAAGCCTGATGCAGCGACGCCGCGTGAGGGATGACGGCCTTCGGGTTGTAAACCTCTTTCAGTAGGGAAGAAGCGAAAGTGACGGTACCTGCAGAAGAAGCGCCGGCTAACTACGTGCCAGCAGCCGCGGTAATACGTAGGGCGCAAGCGTTATCCGGAATTATTGGGCGTAAAGAGCTCGTAGGCGGTTTGTCGCGTCTGCCGTGAAAGTCCGGGGCTCAACTCCGGATCTGCGGTGGGTACGGGCAGACTAGAGTGATGTAGGGGAGACTGGAATTCCTGGTGTAGCGGTGAAATGCGCAGATATCAGGAGGAACACCGATGGCGAAGGCAGGTCTCTGGGCATTAACTGACGCTGAGGAGCGAAAGCATGGGGAGCGAACAGGATTAGATACCCTGGTAGTCCATGCCGTAAACGTTGGGCACTAGGTGTGGGGGACATTCCACGTTTTCCGCGCCGTAGCTAACGCATTAAGTGCCCCGCCTGGGGAGTACGGCCGCAAGGCTAAAACTCAAAGGAATTGACGGGGGCCCGCACAAGCGGCGGAGCATGCGGATTAATTCGATGCAACGCGAAGAAGAACCTTACCAAGGCTTGACATGGACCGGACCGGGCTGGAAACAGTCCTTCCCCTTTGGGGCTGGTTCACAGGTGGTGCATGGTTGTCGTCAGCTCGTGTCGTGAGATGTTGGGTTAAGTCCCGCAACGAGCGCAACCCTCGTTCTATGTTGCCAGCACGTGATGGTGGGGACTCATAGGAGACTGCCGGGGTCAACTCGGAGGAAGGTGGGGACGACGTCAAATCATCATGCCCCTTATGTCTTGGGCTTCACGCATGCTACAATGGCCGGTACAAAGGGTTGCGATACTGTGAGGTGGAGCTAATCCCAAAAAGCCGGTCTCAGTTCGGATTGGGGTCTGCAACTCGACCCCATGAAGTCGGAGTCGCTAGTAATCGCAGATCAGCAACGCTGCGGTGAATACGTTCCCGGGCCTTGTACACACCGCCCGTCAAGTCACGAAAGTTGGTAACACCCGAAGCCGGTGGCCTAACCCCTTGTGGGAGGGAGCTGTCGAAGGTGGGACTGGCGATTGGGACTAAGTCGTAACAAGGTAGCCGTACCGGAAGGTGCGGCTGGATCACCTCCTTTCTAAGGAGCACCTACAAGCGCCGGCCTCGTGTATGCGGGGTGCGGGGGTTTGTCAGGAGTAATGCCCGTTGCGCAGACGATTGTTCTGCGGCGGGTGCTCATGGGTGGAATATCAACAAATAGGTGCCTGGTGGCACGGACCGGCTTGTTAGTACGGACATTCCTTGTGGATGTTTTGGAACGCGGCTGGTGCGGGTTGCGGGGTAGTGTTTGGCACACTGTTGGGTCCTGAGGCAACAGGACCGGGGTTGCTGCGGCTTTGGCTGTGGTGGTTTCCGGGTTTGTTTGTTTCTGGTTTCCTGGCTGCACCGGTCATGCGCGTTTGTGTGTGTGGGGTGTGTGGTTTGGGGTTGTTGTTTGAGAACTACATAGTGGACGCGAGCATCTTTTATAAGAAGCAATTTCCAAGAATATGAACCTGGATCTGGCTGCGCTGTTGATGCCCTTTGGGGTGTTGGGGTGTGGTTGGTTTTCGTGGTTCTCTCGTGAATTAGTTTTTTGATCTTTTGTGGTCAAGTTTTTAAGAGCACACGGTGGATGCCTTGGCATTAGGAGCCGAAGAAGGACGTAGGAATCTGCGATAAGCCTGGGGGAGTCGATAACCGGACTGTGATCCCAGGGTGTCCGAATGGGGAAACCCCGCCGAGCGCGCGAGTGACTCGGTGACCCGCATCTGAACACATAGGGTGCGTGGAGGGAACGCGGGGAAGTGAAACATCTCAGTACCCGCAGGAAGAGAAAACAATAGTGATTCCGTTAGTAGTGGCGAGCGAACGCGGATCAGGCTAAACCGTTCCATGTGTGATAGCCGGCGGGCGTTGCATGGTCGGGGTTGTGGGACTTTCCATACCAGTTCTGCCGGGCTGGTGGGGTGTGATGTGCGCGCATAGGTGAACGGTCTTGAAAGGCCGGCCAGAGAGGGTGTTAGCCCCGTAACCGTAATGCGTTTGTGCCGCCTGTGAGAGTATCCCAAGTAGTACGGGGCCCGAGAAATCCCGTGCGAATCTGTCAGGACCACCTGATAAGCCTAAATACTCCCTAATGACCGATAGCGGACCAGTACCGTGAGGGAAAGGTGAAAAGTACCCCGGGAGGGGAGTGAAACAGTACCTGAAACCGTGTGCTTACAATCCGTCGGAGCAGCCTTGTAGTTGTGACGGCGTGCCTTTTGAAGAATGAGCCTGCGAGTTAGTGTTACGTCGCGAGGTTAACCCGTGTGGGGCAGCCGTAGCGAAAGCGAGTCTGAATAGGGCGTTGCAGTGGCGTGATCTAGACCCGAAGCGAAGTGATCTACCCATGGCCAGGTTGAAGCGACGGTAAGACGTCGTGGAGGACCGAACCCACTTCAGTTGAAAATGGAGGGGATGAGCTGTGGGTAGGGGTGAAAGGCCAATCAAACTTCGTGATAGCTGGTTCTCCCCGAAATGCATTTAGGTGCAGCGTTGCGTGTTTCTTGCTGGAGGTAGAGCTACTGGATGGCTAATGGGCCCTACAAGGTTACTGACGTCAGCCAAACTCCGAATGCCGGTAAGTGAGAGCGCAGCAGTGAGACTGTGGGGGATAAGCTTCATAGTCGAGAGGGAAACAGCCCAGACCACCAACTAAGGCCCCTAAGCGTGTGCTAAGTGGGAAAGGATGTGGAGTTGCTCAGACAACCAGGAGGTTGGCTTAGAAGCAGCCATCCTTAAAAGAGTGCGTAATAGCTCACTGGTCAAGTGATTCCGCGCCGACAATGTAGCGGGGCTCAAGTACACCGCCGAAGTTGTGGCATTCAAATATTAGCTAAGCCCTTGTGGTTCAGGCGTTTGGATGGGTAGGGGAGCGTCGTGTGGGCGGTGAAGTCGCGGTGTAAACCAGCGGTGGAGCCTACACGAGTGAGAATGCAGGCATGAGTAGCGAAAGACGGGTGAGAAACCCGTCCGCCGAATGATCAAGGGTTCCAGGGTCAAGCTAATCTGCCCTGGGTAAGTCGGGACCTAAGGCGAGGCCGACAGGCGTAGTCGATGGACAACGGGTTGATATTCCCGTACCGGCGAAAAACCGTCCATGCTGAACAGGGGATACTAACTGCCCGATACCTGCCTGACCGCCCTTGTGGTGGAAGGGTTTTGGTGGAGCGCAGGACCTGATCCTGGGAGGCAAGCGTATTAACAGGTGTGACGCAGGAAGGTAGCCAAGCCGGGCGATGGTTGTCCCGGTCTAAGGATGTAGGGCGAACGGTAGGCAAATCCGCTGTTCATGATGCCTGAGATCTGATGGGACCCCCGTTTGGGGGGATTTGGTGATCCTATGCTGCCGAGAAAAGCATCGACGCGAGGTTTTAGCCGCCCGTACCCCAAACCGACACAGGTGATCAGGTAGAGAATACTAAGGCGATCGAGAGAATTATGGTTAAGGAACTCGGCAAAATGCCCCCGTAACTTCGGGAGAAGGGGGGCCCCAACCTTGAACACCACTTGCTGGTGGGAGGGGATCGGGGCCGCAGAGACCAGGGGGAAGCGACTGTTTACTAAAAACACAGGTCCGTGCGAAGTCGCAAGACGATGTATACGGACTGACTCCTGCCCGGTGCTGGAAGGTTAAGAGGACCGGTTAGCCTCACGGCGAAGCTGAGAATTTAAGCCCCAGTAAACGGCGGTGGTAACTATAACCATCCTAAGGTAGCGAAATTCCTTGTCGGGTAAGTTCCGACCTGCACGAATGGAGTAACGACTTCCCCGCTGTCTCAACCATAAACTCGGCGAAATTGCAGTACGAGTAAAGATGCTCGTTACGCGCAGCAGGACGGAAAGACCCCGAGACCTTTACTATAGTTTGGTATTGGTGTTCGGAGTGGCTTGTGTAGGATAGGTGGGAGACGTTGAAGCCCGGACGCCAGTTCGGGTGGAGTCATCGTTGAAATACCACTCTGGTCACTTTGGACATCTAACTTCGCCCGTAATCCGGGTCAGGGACAGTGCCTGATGGGTAGTTTAACTGGGGCGGTTGCCTCCTAAAAAGTAACGGAGGCGCCCAAAGGTTCCCTCAGCCTGGTTGGCAATCAGGTGTCGAGTGTAAGTGCACAAGGGAGCTTGACTGTGAGAGAGACATCTCGAGCAGGGACGAAAGTCGGGACTAGTGATCCGGCGGTACATTGTGGAATGGCCGTCGCTCAACGGATAAAAGGTACCTCGGGGATAACAGGCTGATCTTGCCCAAGAGTCCATATCGACGGCATGGTTTGGCACCTCGATGTCGGCTCGTCGCATCCTGGGGCTGGAGTAGGTCCCAAGGGTTGGGCTGTTCGCCCATTAAAGCGGTACGCGAGCTGGGTTTAGAACGTCGTGAGACAGTTCGGTCCCTATCCGCTGCGCGCGCAGGAAATTTGAGAAGGGCTGTCCTTAGTACGAGAGGACCGGGACGGACGAACCTCTGGTGTGTCAGTTGTACTGCCAAGTGCACCGCTGATTAGCTACGTTCGGATGGGATAACCGCTGAAAGCATCTAAGCGGGAAGCTCGCTTCAAGATGAGATTTCCATACACCTCGTGTGTGAGAGGCCCCCAGCCAGACCACTGGGTTGATAGGCCGGATGTGGAAGCGAGGACTAACGACTCGTGAAGCTGACCGGTACTAATAGGCCGATAACTTACACCACACACCACCCCGCAAACGATCCTTCAAAAGCGTTTGCACCACGGGGTCGGTAAAAAGATAAACAAGACTGCTTGCGTCCACTATGTGGTTCCCAAACAACAAACCAAACCACGGTTCGTTGCCACGGGAACACAACTGAATAACAACACCACAATTGTTGTAACCACAAACTTCCCACACCACCCCCAAGGGGCCGGTGACGGGTCAAAGGGTTACGGCGGTCATAGCGTGGGGGAAACGCCCGGTCCCATTCCGAACCCGGAAGCTAAGACCCACAGCGCCGATGGTACTGCACCCGGGAGGGTGTGGGAGAGTAGGTCACCGCCGGACAACCATTAGGTCGAGAGCCTCCAAACACACGTTTGGAGGCTCTCCCACTTTAACCACCACCACAACCCCCCACCCACACCCCGCCCGGAAAACCCCGGCCCCGCACCCACGACCGGTTAACACCCCGGACCCTCTGGCACATCCCGCCGGAAAAGCCACCACCCTCCCTCACAGCGGGTAACACCCAACGGCAACACCCGCCGTCGAACTCCTTCCCGATGACAGAGCATCCCCCGGAGACGCAAGAGCTGGGAGAGCGCCACCCGGAAAACCGCAGGATCTGACAGAGCGTCCCCCGGAAAACCGCAGGAGGTGAAAGAGCGTCCCCAGGAGTGCTGCAGGAAGTGAGAGAGCGTCTGGAGGCCGCGGCGGCGCGAGTAGACGGGCGTCCCTGATTAGGCTGGGGTATGGATTATGTTCTTCGCCAGGCTGTCCCCGAGGATGCCGAGGCGCTGGTGCGGATGCATACGCTGGCTCACGAGGAGTGCTACACGCACCTGTTGTCCTCAGATTTCTTCCGTGCCCGCCGGGCCTCTGTTCACGAACGGGCGCAACGCCGTCGGGAGTTCCTTGCCGGCTCCGCCCCGCGGATCGTTTGCGAAGACACGAACGGCACCATTGTGGGATTTGCCGACGCAGGTCCAGGCCGCGATGATGACGGTCCGGTACCCCTGGAGTTGTACTCGATCTATACCTTGCGACGGACGTACGGCACGGGGCTCGGCGCGGTGCTGCTGGCTGCCGCGGTGGGGGAGATGCCGGCTTACCTTTGGGTGCTGGAGGACAATCCGCGGGCGCACGCCTTCTATCTTAAGAACGGGTTCAGGCCTGACGGGAGGTGCGCACTGCTGCCGCCGGAATGGGAGAACCTGCCCGAGATCCGGATGGTCCGGGCAGCCGGGCCTACTGGTTCCCTTTGATCGTCCGCCAGCCGAACTCCTTGCGGGTCTGTCACTGGCTGGCCAAGGCTCGTAGGGTGGGAGCCATGGCTGACACTTTTGCATCCCTGCTCGAAGCATTCAAGAACGTTGGCGTCTCCAGGGCCTACGGTTCCCCGGTCCAGCTCGGAGGGGAAGAAGTCATTCCCGTCGCGCTGGTGTCCTTTGGATTCGGAGGCGGCGGCGAGGCAGGGCAGGAGGGCGCCTCCGGCGGAGGGGGCGGCGGCATGGTTGTGCCGCTGGGGGTGTACCGGAAGGTGGGGGACCAGGTAGCGTTCCGCCCCAACACGGTGGTGGCGCTTGTGTGCGTGGTCCCGGTCATTGCAGTGCTGGGCGGCGCCGTGCGCAGGGCCATCCGTGCTGCCAAAGCGTAAGGGGGCAAATGATGAAATCCAATGAGCTGCTGCTGGACGCCTTCGGCAGGATCCGGGAGACAGTGGAAGCAGTTCTTGAAGGGCTCGACGACGGGTCCCTGGGCTGGCGGCCGGCGGGCACGGGGAACTCGATTGCGTGGTTGACCTGGCACCTGGCCCGGGTGGAAGACGCGCAGGTGGCGGATGCCGCGGGCCTGGAGCAGGTCTGGATCTCGCAGGACTTCGTGGGCCGCTTCGGCCTGCCGCTGTCCAGAACTGACACTGGCTACGGCCATTCAACTGACCAAGTGGACGCGGTGCAGGCGCCGGCAGAGCTGCTGATGGAGTACTACGGCGCGGTCCACCGCCAGACCATTGATTTTGTGCAGACCCTTGGCGGTGAGGATCTGGACCGTGTGGTGGACACCCGCTGGGACCCGCCGGTCACCCTCGGCGTACGCCTGGTAAGCACTATCGCGGACTGCCTCCAGCATGCAGGGCAGGCAGCCTACGCCAAGGGCTTGAACCAAGGCCAAAGGTAGTCAGAATCACCTATTTCCGTAGCCGCAATTCGGTTCCATAATGGCCCCATAAGCTTCGGGGACTTTCGCGACGATGACGGCTGGCGTAGTGCAGCAGAGTCCCAGGTGGCCAGCCCGGCCTATGGCGGAAAGGGCGGCCACGCGGCCCCGGACTAGCAATATTCCGGGAACGCAACGGGGGAGAGCATCGCCGCCGACGCGAACAATGCACAAAGGAATTTCATCATGCTCAAGGATTCTGCGGTCATAGCTGTCCTGCCCGCGAAGGACATCAACAGGGCGAAGGAATTTTATCGGGACAAGCTCGGACTTGAATCTTCCGAGGCGATGGGGGAGGACAGCCTCCTGTACCGCTGCGGCAACGGAACCAGTTTCCTGATCTACCAGACTGACAACGCAGGCTCGGCGAAGAACACCCAGTTGGGCTGGAATTCGGAGAACATCGAGCGCGACATGGAGGAACTGAGGAGCCGGGGTGTGGTATTCGAGGACTACGACATGCCCGGGCTGAAGACGGAGAACGGCCTTGCCACGGACGACTGGGGCAAGGCGGCATGGTTCCTGGACAGCGAGGGCAACATCCTTAACCTCTCCCAGCGCACCCAGGGCTGACCCCGGAAGGCAGCGCGGCGGGGACAAGATGCCGTGGAAACCCTTTTCGCAGGGTGTCCACGGCATCCCCCTTTGTTGTTTCTTGGGCGCACAACCCGTCAATGCGAGGACAGCTCCCGCATCAGTCCGAGCTGAGCCAGGAACTCCATCTGGTCGAAGTAGAAGTGGTGAGAGGTGATCTCCCCACCCTCGACCCTGGCGATGTCGCAGCTCCTGACCCTGATCTCTTTCCCGGTGGGCGGCAGGTTTTCTCCGGTGGGCATCATGAGGGAACCGGTGTTGGTCCCGGTGACGATGCCCTCATCAATTGCCACATTTCCGGCTTCGTGCACGTTCACGGCCTCATACTTGACGTCCGGGAAAGCGTCCCAGAAGTGAAAAAGGTAGTTGACAATCGCGTCGCGCCCGGTCAGCTCGCCTTGATCAGGGGTAGAGGCCACTGCGTCAGCGGCGTAGCATCCGGCCAGCGTCTCTCTGTCTTTTTCGTTCATGGCCGTGGTGAGGCGATCCATGACTTCGCGTGCCTGTCCCATTGTGGACCTCCAATTTTTGGGCGGCCTCACGGAAGCGGAGGCCGCTTCGTGGATTGGCTTCGGCTGCTGCTGGAGCCACTTTAATTGCACGTCTGCGGCGGATGGCTGTCAACGAACCGGGCTACCCCTTTGGAACGGCAAGGCCGCAGCCGCGGAGCCCGTGGCCCGGCTGGCGGCGTAGAAAGGCCAGCGGCCCGCCCTCCTGGCTGGAGGACGGACCACTGGCGTTTGGGTCATGCACCGGGAGTAGCCCGGCTTGAGGTGAGGCGTTAGCGGCGGGCGCGGCCGTCGTCGTCGAGCTCGATGTTTTCCTTGCGGACTTCCTCGTTGACGGTGTGCTCTTCGGTCACCGTCTCCTTGTCCAGGCGAACGCGTTCGACGGGGACAGTTTCCTTCTGCACCACGGGGCGTTCCTCGTGGAGGACCACTTCGTGTTCTTCCTCGCTGATGGCAGGCCCGTCCATGGCGTTGCCAATGTTCGCGTCCGTGATGGGCTCGCGCTCCAGGCGGACCTCTTCGCGCTGCACCGGGACGGTCTTGGTGACGTTCTCGGTGACCACGTACTTGCGCAGGCGCGCGCGGCCGGCCCGTTCCTTGCGGGTTCCCACGTGGAGCTGTTCTTCCGAGCGGGTCATCGCGTCGTCGGTGGTGGGGCCGGAAGTGTCGTGGCCAACCGTGCCGCGTCCGGTGGTTTCGTCGGTGTCCCGGCCGGTGCCGGCAAAGGCAGCGCCGCCGTTGAGCCCGTAGTAGGTGTAGAGCTCGTTTTCCTCTTCCGGCTCCAGGTGCCCGTCAGGGGCAACGCGGGGTGCGTCCTTGACCTTGTCCTTTGTGTGCGCAACCACGATGTTGTTGCCGTCCTGGGAAGCGGAGTCCAGCGGCGCGAAGGATTCGTGGGTCCCGAAAAGCCCTGTCTTGACCGTCACCCAGGTGGGTTCGGAGGTCTGGTCATCGACGTAGATCTGTCCGATGGAGCCGATTTTGCTTCCGTCGGAACCTACGACGTGGCCGCCGGCGGTGGTGAGTGCAGAAAGGTTATCAGTGCTGATCATTGCTGTTCTCCTTCTCGTACTGCGGTTGGGGCCTGTGTGGTTTTGGTGCGGCGTGTCTCGGTTGCCTAACCGAGACTGGGCTGGCTGGAGAGGATGTAGTCCAGGGCTGCCGGCCCTGTCACAGCAAGCCCGGGATATCGGCTGGAAGAGCCGCCTCGCCTGGTGTGTCCCAGTTGTTCCATGGCAGCACTGAGCGCACCGTCCGGGCCGGGCTGCTCCCTGTTCAGGAAGCACCAGCTGACGTACACCCCGTACAACTCGTCTTCGGGAAGTCCGGGCTGCCTGCCCGGCGCCGGGACGATGCATTCGGACAGGAACCGGGAGTAGTTCATAACACTCATATCTGTAGTCCTTCTGCCGGTGAAGCTCTACGAACAAGATCACCCCCGGTGTATTGCACCGGGGCTACCGGTAGTTCGGGGCGGTGGCGGGGACGGATCGGCGGGGATTGAAAAAGTTTTAAAGTTTTCAAGCCCGGTTCGCGTAGACCAAGCGGAAAACCCGGCAGCGGCTTGGAAAAGCAGCTGCCGGGCCGGCATCAATGGGAAAAGTCAGCCCTTAACCTCGTAGGCCTTGGGCAGTTTCAGTCCGCGTTCCTCCATGAGGGTGCGCAGGCGGGTGGGGTAGTCAGTGATGATGCCGTCCACGCCCAGGTCCATCAGACGCTCCATGTCAGCGGTGGTGTTCACGGTCCAGGGGATGACGGGCAGGCCCAGTGCATGTGCTTCGGCGACCATTTCCGGGGTGACGGAGCGGAACGCGGGGGAAATGACGTCGTACCCCTGGGCGGCTGCGGCCTTGGGAAGGGAACCGTCGTAGTCGTCGATGTCGATGCCGCCCAGGTTGGGGCTGGCGCCGGGCTGGCCAACGCCCATCCAGGCGTCGCCGGAGGAAAGCGCCACCAGTGGCAGTTCCGGCGCGAGTTCCTTGGTGAGGTTCAGCGAGGACCAGTCGAAGGACTGCAGGGTGGTGCGGTCCGCCATGCCGGAGGCCTGGATTTCTGTCACTACGGTGCGGGTGAGGGACTCCATGCCGGCGCCGCCGATCTGGGTGCTCTCCACCTTGGTCTCCACGTTGAAGCGGACCTTGGCGGCGTTGGTGTCGCGGACCAGCCAGTAGACGTCCTTGAGTTCGGCGATCCGGTTGCCCTCGATGACGTCCTGATCCGGGTAGCCGGGCAGTTGCGCGAAGCCGCAGTTGAGCGTCTTGATCTGCGCGAGGGACAGCTCGGCCACGCGGTCGCCCACGTACGGGAACTCAGGGTCGCCGGCGGTAGCGGGAGCGGTGTCCGCGCATTTGGCGGCCTGGATGGTGTCGTCGTGCCACACGATCACCTTGCCGTCCTCGGTCAGGTGGGTGTCCAGCTCCAGGGTGGTCACGCCCAGCGCCAGGGAGTTCGCGAACGCGGCCAGGGACTCCTCGGTCCATTCGCCACGGCCGCCCCGGTGTGATTGCAGGTCAAAGGAGCCGTTGCGTTCGTTCGTCTTGAGAGCGGATACGGCGGTTCCGGCAGCGTTCGACGACGGCGTGCCGGCTTCAGCGTCAGGGGCGGCGACGGCGGGGGTCGCCATGGCGGCGATCAGGGCGGCGGCTGCCGCGGCGGTCAGGACTGTGCGCATGGGTGGTTTCCTCCAGTGTTGACGGGGACCGGTTGATGGCGGTAGACCCCTCCACGCTAGGGGCGGAAGATGGCAGGAGAGGTGCCGGAAGTTGGAGCGGAGGTTAACGCGATGCAGGCAGGACGTTTCACCCTCTTCCGCACTGTTGCCGCGACTGCCGCCCTGGTGATTCTCGCCGTCGGAGCCTGCACGGCCGCGCCGGAGCCGCCGGCGGGGCAGTCCCCGACGGCGTCCGTCACCGCGACTGCCACCGCCTCGCCTGCTCCGGCTTATGCCGCCGTCCTGGAAAAGTACAGTGAAGACACTCGCGCCAGGGGAGCCACCGCCGTCGTGATCGAACTGAAGTCCCGCATAGGTGACTGGTCCTCAGCCGAGGGTGTCCGGAACCTCGACACCAACGAACCTGTTCGGCTGACCGACCAGACGCACGCCGGGGACATCACCATGACAATGGTGGCTGTGTCGGTGATGAAGCTGGTGGAGGAAGGGAAAGTCCGGCTGGATGACCCCATTCAGGACTACCTGCCGGACTTCGAGAACATCATCAAGCCACCCGGCCCCATCACCATAGGCAGCCTGCTCAGCCACCGGTCCGGCATGCCGCAGTACTGGGGAAACCTCCGCAAGGCGGGTGGTCCGGAGGCTGGCAAGAGGAGCCATCAGGAGCGCCTGGCCGTCGCCGCGACTGATCGATGGACCGGAGGATCGGGCAGCCTTTTCAGTTACTCAAGCACCAACTATTCTGCCTTGGCGCTGCTCGTCGAAAAGCTGCGGGACCAGGAAATCGGGGCTGTCATCCGTGCTGACAGCCTGGAGCCGTTGAGGTTGCACGACACTCTGATGACAGGTGACGAGCCGGGGCCGCAAAAGCTGATCCACGGCTACTCCCGGACGGAAAGCGGCGAGCTGGTGGACAACGCCTTGGCTCCCGTCCACCATGGTTCACCGGACACCGGCCTCATTTCCACCGTTCCCGACCTCAACACGTTCTTCGCCGCCCTGCAGAAAGGGACGCTGCTGGCCCCTGGAAGCGTGGCGGAGATGCACCACCCCAAATACCAGCAGTACGGTCTCGGCCTTTTACGCCACTACGACTCCTGCTCCAACAACGACTACTACGGACACACCGGGGTGGTGCCGGGGTACGCGGTGCTGGCTTTGATCAGCGCTGACGGCTCCCGGCAGATCGCGATGGCCGTGGCCCGCGCCCCGAAGCCGGACCCGGCCGGTTTCGGCGATCCGGAGTCGATGGAGATGGAGCAGGCAGCCGTGGAAGCGCTCAATCATGCGTGCTGACCGGCACCGGCAGGACATATCCGGATTTCAACCACGTAGGACGGAGCATCAGGTGATGGACAAAGGAACTGTCCACTGGCGTGGACGACTTGAAGGCTGCAGCGGATATTCGGTTGAAGGCCGAAGTTTTGTCAGGGTCCTGCGGAGAGCGGGTTACCGCGTCCAGGCAGTTTCGGTTCCTCCCCGTCCGGACAACGGATCAGGACAGGGAACCGACGGGATCCAGCGGTCAGGTTCCGGACTGACTATTGTGCACTTGCCGTGGCACGACTACGGGTGGGAGGACCTCGCCGGACAGGTTGTCTGGCGGGCTATGTTCGAGACCGCCTCAGTGCCTCCGGAATGGCTTCAACGACTCACGGAAGTGGATGAAGTATGGGTTCCGTCCAGCTTCAATGCCCGGACTTTCGCTGATGCCGGTGTGGATCCGGAAAAAATTGTGGTCGTGCCGGAGTTCATGGACCAAGGGTGGCCGAAGAAGAGTGCCGAGGGCTATACGGGCCAGGGAAGATTCAAATTCCTTTCCATCTTCCGGTGGCAGAAACGGAAGGGGTGGGATGTTCTTCTGCAGGCATACCTGGAAGAGTTCACGGCGGACGATGATGTTGAACTTCTCTTGCGGGTTGACCCGTTCGGCCCCCTGACAGCGGATATCGGTTCGTGCATTACCTCGCTGACCCGCCGGTTCCGGCCGTACCGTCCTCCCAAGGTCACATTGCTGCCTTATCCGCTTTCACAGCAGGATATGCAAAAACTTTATGCTTCGGCACATGCCTTTGTTTTGCCTACGCGGGGAGAATCGTGGGGCCGGCCCTTCATGGAGGCCATGGCCTCAGGGCTGATCACCATCGGTACTGCCTGGGGAGGCCAGCTCGATTTTATGAACTTCAATAATGCGCTTCTCATCGACTATGAGCTGGCGAAGGTGCCGGAATCAGCAGCGGTGGAATGGCCCTTTTTCCGCGGCCAGGTGTGGGCTGAACCTTCAGTTGCAAGTGTTGGGGACTGCTTGCGGCGGGCGTACCAGGGAGGTCCTGCCATTGAACGCCTCCGTGCGAACGCGGCTGTTTCAATGCGGGATCACTATGCTCGTGGCCAGGCCGGCGAGGCCATCATCAGGGAGGTGGGGAGGCTTGCGGACGGCCCCAGGAGGGCCGCCGTCGGAAACCGCGACGGCGGCGCCTGACCTTGGGGCGTGATGTTTCAGTGTCTACGAAGGCGCCGTTTGCAGCGGTCCTTCGTGGTGCCTCCCGGGGAGCAGGGAGGAGACCATATAGTGGGTGACGTACTGGGCGAACCGTGACAATGACCAGCCCCGCTTCAACACGAGCAGCTCGTAGAGCTCGGCGGAGCTGCAGACCCAAAGTATGTCGGTTGCCTCGTCCACGGAGACGCCCTCACGGAGGTAACCACGGTCCTTCAGGTAACGGGCGTGGTGCCGCATCCGTTGAAGGCGCTCGCCGTCAATATCATCGAGCAGGGTCGCCATTTCCTGATCGGTGACGGCGGCCGAACGCATCAGCAGCCGAATCGGCGTGACCAGCGAAGCCACTTCGGCAGTCAGGAGACCCCACTCCCGCATAACCGTCATGGGATCGCTCTCGCGTTCCCGCATGGCGTCGGAGCGCTCATATGCAGGGACCGGTCCGGCTCCGGCCAGGCCCCGCTCGTAAAGGGCGCGGACCAGCCCCGCCTTCCCGCCGAAGGCCTTGTAGATGGTCTCGACCGAAACACCGGCTTCCGCGGCGATGGCGGCTATCGTCGCGCCTGCATACCCGCTCTCAACAAGCTGCCGCTCTGCTGCCTGAAGGATGGCATCCCTGTTCCTCCGGGCCTGCTCCACCCGCCCGCTGGAGTCGTAGCGACGCTTACCCTTGACGTTTCCCACTATCCATTCCATGCTTAGATATCAGATACAGCTGACTGTATCAAATTCATTCGGGGAGTCGGAATGATGCCCACAGCAGATGCCGCGGGAAAAGTGTTGGAGCGTTTACTCCTCTCAGTGAACGCCCACAAGCTGGACGAGCTCGTTGCATGTTTTGCCAGCGACTATCTCAATGAGACCCCCGCCCACCCCCAACGCGGCTTCCGCGGACGGGATCAGGTGCGTCAAAACTGGACGGAGATCTTTTCCCGGGTTCCTGATATTTCCGCACGGGTGCCCAGCAGCGTCGGGCACGGTGACGCCCTGTGGACCGAGTGGGAGATGTCCGGGACCCGAACCGATGGGGCTCCTTTCTTGATGCGGGGAGTAGTCATCTTCGCCGTGGCCGACGAGCTCATCTCCTCGGCCCGGTTCTATCTCGAGCCGGTGGAGTATGCCACCGGTGACGTCAACGCAGCAGTCAGCCGTGTGCTGGGCACAGCTCAGGAGTCAAGGGAGAAGGAAACATCATGATTCTTGTCGTCGGGGCCACCGGCCAGTTGGGTGGCCTTATTGCTCAAGCACTCATCGAAAGAGGGTTCCAGGTCCGCATCCTGGTGCGTGAAGGTTCGGCATACGAGGCCTTCGTGAGGGCGGGCGCTGAACCTGTGGCCGGTGACCTCAAAGATCCCGGGTCACTCCTGGCGGCTTGTGCCGGTGTCGACACGGTAGTGACCACCGCAAACTCCTCCGCGCGCGGCGGCACGGACACCGTGGAGTCGGTAGACCGCCTCGGCAACCGGAACCTGATCGAGGCAGCCGGCAATGCCGGCGTCCGTCGGTTCGTCTTCCTGTCCAACCTCGGCGCCAGCCCCGGCAACGCCAATCCCTTCATGGCCGCCAAAGGCGAGACCGAGCAGCTGCTTCGCAACAGCGGGATGTCGTGGACAATAATCCAGCCCAACCTCTTTATGGATAAATTGCCGGTCATTGTGGTTGGATTACCGGCTCTAGCGGGGCAGTCGGTGACCCTCGTGGGGGAGGGCAGGCGTGTGCACTCCCTTGTGGCAATGCATGACGTGGCACAGTACGTGGTTGCCGTCGTGGAGCATCCGGAGCGGGATGGCCGGCTGCTTGTCCTCGGCGGCCCGGAGCCGGTCTCCTGGCGTGATGTCGTGGCGGCCTTCGAGCTCGAACTGGGGCGGCCAATTCCGGTACAAACCGTTCCCCCGGGACAGCCCGTTTCCGGTATGCCGGACTTGCTCACCGGCTTTCTCGCGCTGCTGGAGACATACGACTCAAGGCTGGACATGGGCGACCTCCCTGCAAGCTACGGAGTGGAGCCCACTACCCTTCGGACCTGGGTGCACCACTTCGTACTGGAGTCTTCAGCCGCCCCGGCCAGTGCCTTCGACAAAGCGTGAACCTTCCTGTCCGGGCACTTCCGGACGAGCTCATTGGACCGTCCCTTCACGCCAACGCAGGATCCGCACAGGACTCCAGCAAATTTGCCCCAGTTCCGCTGAAACAGGCACTTTTGGCCGGCTCAGGCCAATAGGCTCATCGTGGCCAAACAAGCCACGGTGCAGCTGCGCCTGCTAATTTTCGTGAACACACAACTGGGGAACCGCATGTCCAACCACACCTCCTTTTCCGGCTCCCGGGCATGGCTGCCCGCGAAAGGCGGCACGGCCGCCGTCGTTCTTGCCATGCTCCTTTCGCTCTTCACGGCAGGTGCGCCAGCCACCGCCCTCACCGCGGTCAGCTCCACGGCAGCTGCCGGGTCCGCGGCCACTACCGAGGAGGCCGCAGAGCTGCTGGCCACCCTGCCCATCAAGGGCCGGGCGCCCAAGACGGGATATGAGCGGGCGCTGTTCGGTCCCACGTGGGCGGACGTTGACCGGAACGGCCGCGACACCCGTAATGACATCCTCCAGCGGGACCTGACTGAGCTGACGTTCACCAACAGCGTGCCGTGCAAGGTCCAGAGCGGAGTCCTCGCGGATCCCTACACGGGCAGCACCATCAACTTCCTCCGCGGCACAACCACCAGCAGCGCCGTGCAGATCGACCATGTGGTGGCGCTCAGCGACGCCTGGCAAAAGGGCGCGCAGCAGCTGACGACGGAACAGCGGACGGCGCTCGCCAACGATCCGCTGAACCTCCAGGCGACGGACGGCCCCACCAACATGCAAAAGGGCGACGGCGACGCGGCCACCTGGCTGCCGTCCAACAAGGGCTTCCGGTGCGAGTACGTCGCCAGGCAGGTCTCCGTGAAAGCGCGGTACAGCCTGTGGGTGACGCAGGCCGAGCACGACGCCATCGCCGGCATCCTCTCCGGCTGCCCCGGCCAGCCTGCGCCGGCAACCGTTGGGTCCGCCGCCCCGGCTCCTGTCTACTACGCGAATTGCGATGCCGTCCGGGCGGCAGGTGCCGCACCCCTGTACGCGGATCAGCCCGGCTACCGGGCAGGGCTGGACGGCAACTCGGACGGGGTCGCCTGCCAGTAGGCGCTGCAGATCCTACCGCTCCCGGGGATGCGCCTTCAGGCGGAGGAGCAGCCACAGGGTCCGGGGGACTGACCAGAAGAGGGCAAGGCCGAGCACCGGCACCAGCATGACGCCGACGTCAGGGAACTGGCGGATGATGACGGCCAGGCCGGTGTCGAACCTGGCGGGGGCGTAGATGAAGCACAGCCACAGGGCGAGGCCGTCCAGGGCGAGCGCTGGCAGGCCCACAGCCGGCAGGCGCCATCTCCCGCCGCCGCCGGATGTTCCACGTGTCGTGAGCAAAACCCGAAGTGCGAGCCACAGGCTGAGCAGCTCCGCCAGCAACAGTGCCAGCGACACTGCCCAGCTGTAGCGCTGCAGCCAGTCCTCCTGGATAACTGCCGGCACCGGAGCCTGCCCGTGGAGAATGCGCAGGATGTTGGTGTCTATCGCCTTCAAGCGGGACGGCGCCGCCGTGTCATTCGCGTTGATGACCAGCGCGACACCCAGGCGGGAGGACGGGACCATCGCCAGGTAGGTGTGCGAGTTGCCCCATTCGCCCTGGTGCTCCGCGAGGAGCGGCAGGGTTGCTTCATTAACGGGTTCAGCGGGTCCGACGGACTCCACGAGCGGGCGGGTAAACCACCCCATCGCGTACATCTTTGACCCGTCCACGGGGACCTCTGGCCGGAGCATGGTCTGTACGCTTTCGGGCTGTAGGACGCGGTGGTCCCGGTACTGTCCCTCGTTGAGGAGCATGATGAGTTCCCGGCCCAGGTCATTTGCCGAGGAATACATGGTGCTCGACGGCATCCCGGTAGTCGGAGCGGGCACCTCCGTCTGCTGCCAGAAGGTGCCGAACCACAGCGAGTACCCGGCGGCGGCACCGTCGGCGCGGGCAGCAAAACGGGCCGGGTGGCTGTGGTCCATCCCCAGCGGCTCGAAGACGTGCTGGCGCATGTAGTCCCCGAACGGCTGTCCGGTCACTTCCTGGACCAGGAGGCCCAGGATGTTGAAGTTTGCGTTGGCGTAGCCGAAGGCTTCACCCGGGACTCCCGCCAGCGGGGAATCGGCGAGGTTGCGGACGCCTTCTTCGATGGCCTCCGGATGCTGCGCGAAAGAGCCTTCGAAGGCCGTGTCCTTGGCGGCCATGCCACTGGCCTGGTGCAGCAGGTGGCGAACGGTGATGCCGGAGGCTCGGCTGTCCCGCATCGTGAACCAGGGCAGGTAGGCCTGCACCGGCTCGTCCAGGCGGAGCCGGCCGGCCTCCACCTGCTGCATCACGGCGATGGCGGTGAGGGACTTGGTGGTCGAGGCGAGCAGTACAGGCGTGTCGGCGGTCATCGGACGGCCCGAATCATCCGCCCGGCCGAACGCGGCGGAGTGGACCTGCACGCCGTCCTGGACCACGACGACGGCGGCGCCCGGGAGGCCGATGGCGTCCAGTTGCTCCTGCACGAAGGCGTCCACCGCTTCAAATGCCTGGTCGGGGACGACAGCGGGCCCGGCTTCCAGCGCCGCGGCCGTCGGCGGCGCAGTGGCGCTGCCGAGAATCCCTACGAGGAGGAAGCACAGCAGCAAGCAGCGCGATGACCAGGTAGTTCGCATGGCTGCACCTGCTTCGGCTGGGCGTCCCTTCACGGTATGGCCTGATGAAACGGAAAACAAACACCTCGTGATCACCCATCCTGGCCGGGCCTGTGGTGCGAATCACTTTGCGACTACTGAACCCATTGGTAGCCCCTGGATAGGGAGCGAAAACATGAAAAGAAAATCGAAACTGGTTCTTGGCGGAGCAGCAGCAGCGGTGCTGACAGCAGTGTCAATGGGTGCAGGCCCTGTCCTGGCCCAGAACGATAAGGGGATGGACAAGCCAGTGACGCTCACAGCCGTCCTTACTGAATTGAACGGTTCCGGTGCTTCCGGTACTGCCACCGCCGTCGTGAAAAACCAGAAGATCGAACACATCGAGGTTCACGCCACTGGCCTGACCCCGGATGCACCCCACGCCCAGCACATCCACTACGGCAACGACGCCCTGAACGAGTGCCCCACCCTGGCCCAGGACGCCAACAAGGACGGACGCATCAATACTGTTGAAGGTGTACCAGCGTACGGGCCCGTGGTCGTGTCGCTGAACACGACCGGGGACACCACGCCTGCCAGCTTCCTGGATGTAGCCCGGTTCCCCGTAGCCCATGACGGCGTCTTCAATTACAGCCGGGACAATATTGAATTCACCGACGTCGCCGGAACCGGCTACCCGGGGGCAGGCGGGCTCGGAACAGCCAAGCAGATCGCCGATTCCATCCGGGACGGCGAAGGCGTCCTGGTTATCCACGGCCTGGACTACGACGGCAACGGGACCTACAACTTCAGTGACCCCGAGGGCGGCAGCGAACTGAGCGACGACCTGCCCGCCGAAGCTACCGACCCCGCAGTGTGCGGCGTCCTCCGCTAATACCTGACCGGACCGGACTGGCCGCAATTGGGGGGGGCGGCCAGATCCGGTTATCCCACGAACCCTGCTGACAGCAATAGATTCAGTCGCACGGCGGTTGCCGACAGGGCGGCGTGCCATTGCCGAGGGCATGGACTCCAGTAACAGGGGAATCAATGACGTCCTGAGGCCTGTTGCATTTCAGTCACGTGTGTTGAACGGGTCCGGAGCCCCGCCTAGCGTGGAACGTGAGTGATGATCGCACGCTACGGCCACGGAAGAGCGATAGGAGCACCACGATGGGACAACATTCAGGCGAACTGGTAAAGCTGGGTGACACGGACAAAACGGTCGCAAGGACGGCAGACGACATCCGCGGCTACACCGTCAGGACCGAATCCGGCGAGGAAATCGGCCAGGTGGAGGAACTCCTGGTCGATGTCGAGGAGGAAAAAGTCAGGTTCCTCATCGTCGCCTCCGGAGGGTTCCTGGGAATCGGCAAGGACAAAACCTTCATCCCCGTGGACGCGGTGACCAACATTCAGGACGGTGTGGTGTTCATTGACCGTACCCGTGAGCACGTTGCCGGGGCGCCGGAGTACGATCCCGAACTGGCTGAAGACCGGTCCTACTACGAACGTGTCTACGGCTATTACGGCTTTTCCCCGTACTGGAACCCGGGCTACGTCTACGGCGGTTTCCCCTATAACCCCGGAACTACTACCCCGGAACGCCCAGGAAGTGAGAGGAAAAAGCCATGAACGCCATCCTGACCAACCCTTGGTGGATCCACTTCTGATCCTGCACAAAGCCGACGTTGCCGGTGCGGAACCAGCCGAAAGGGTCAATGTCACCGGCATCGTCTACAGGGGTTTTGATGCAGCGGAAGTAGAGAAGGAGACCGGGATCGACCTGGATGAAGCCCTTCACCAGCAGTGGGAGGGCGATTCCTACATCGTTGCCTCCGGGGTCAAACCGCAATAGCGCAAGCCGGCCTTTAGCGGTGTCTCTTTAGCGGTGTCTCTTTAGCGGTGCCGGGGACCGCGTTCCCGTGCTGGCGGGCGTGCATCGGGGCGACTGCGCTTCGCGGTCATACGCAGCTGGCCGATGCGGACCGCTCCGGCAATGGCCACCAGGACTCCTCCGCAAACGGCGGCGATCAAGAGAGCCAGACCCAGTGGCAGGGCCCCGGCAAGGCCGAGATACTGGATGCTCACAGAGCCCTGGTTCTGAAGGATGAGAACGATCATCAGAATCAGGAGCACAAGCGTGGCTATTGTCGCGACCCAGATGACACCGGCCCGGGTGACCTGGGGCGGCTCGGAGGTGCCTGTCTTAGCAGCCGGGCGGGGACCTACCGACGGCGGCCTTGCCGGCCTGGGTGGTATTGAATGTTCGGCCACTAGAGGATCGGTTTGCATGTTTCCACGCCCTTCGTCGACTTCCTCACTTTCCACGCTACGCGGACCCTTGAGAGCAGCTCAACACCCGTAATTTGATCGCAACGGCCGTCCTGGGCCTTTTACCGGCCCGTTACTCAGGGGGCGGTGCTGGGAGGTGTTCGGGCTGGGCCTGCTGGCCACACTCCTTCCTCCCACCTAGGATCGAATGACCAGCCAGTAACCAGCCAGGGCCCGCAGGCGAGTACCGGCGGATCGACTCACCCGGTGTTCACGACTTGCCCTGCATGTTGTTGGAAGACGAGAGAAGGAGATCGCCCGTGCAAATTCAGGTCAGCACAAACAGCAGCGTCGACGGCAGTGAAGGATTGACCAGCGAGATCGAATCCACTGTCAGTAATACGCTTTCCCGCTTCGTCGATCAGATCACACGGGTGGAGGTGCACCTTGCCGATGAAAACGCAGACAAATCAGGCGGCGGGGACAAACGGTGCACGATGGAGGCGCGGGTAGCAGGACAACAACCGGTGGCTGTCTCTCATAACGCAGACTCCTTGGAGGAAGCCTACGCGGGAGCAGCTGACAAGCTCTCCAATCTCCTCACCAGCAAGCTGGGCAAGCTGGACAGGCGCAAAGGGAACCAGCCGATGGGAGGGCCCGGGGCTTCGTGACGGCTCCGCCATTCCAGTCAGCCCTCCCAAAGAGCGGCATCGAACGCTTGCCGAAAGGACCCTAAGTTGTTCACGCAAACCGACCTGACCCGACTCATGACCACCAAGTCAGCCACTGCTGTATCGATTTTTATGCCGACTCATCCCAAAGGGAAAGATGTACGGCAGGACCCCATCCGCCTGAAGAACCTCCTGGCCGGCGCCCGGTCAAAGCTCACTGCGGCCGGCATGTCCGAAGCAGACGCCGATACCATTCTTGAGCCCGCCACGGATCTTTTGGATGACCGTGATTTCTGGCAGCACCAGAGCACTGGATTGGCTCTTTTCATCAATGAGAATAGAACAAATGAATACCGGGTGCCCCTTGCCCTCGAGGAACGCGTGGTTGTCGGTGCGAAATTTCACATAAGGCCGTTGCTGCCCATACTGGCGGCCGACGGGCACTTCTCCGTCCTGACGGTCACGGCCGATAAAGCTGCTCTCTTCAGCGGGTCCCGGCACGAATTGGTTGAGGAAAAAACTGCCGGCCTTCCCGAGAGGTCTTCAGTGGAAAACGATTATGAAAACCCGCTGCAGGCAAGCCCTCCCGCGCGTCCAAATGTAGGAGCAGCGAACATTCCGAATGCGCAGGTTTACGGGGACAGCCCACCCGATTTCAAGAAAGCGCGCCTGCTGGAATACGTCGCGGATGTGGCCAAGGCCGTGGAAAGCCGCCTCGCCGCGGACCCCCAGCCCCTGGTACTCGTCGCCGATGCTGAAGTTGGTGGGCACTTCCAGCAGGCGAGCCACCTTGGCCAGCTCCTGGCAGGGGTGGTTGAGATCAATCCGCACGCACTCGCTGCTTCGGCGCTGCACGGCCTGGCCTACCCGCAGGTACAGGAGCGTCTGGACAGCGGACGCGTTGAGGCCCTGGCCAGCGCAGCTGAACTCCTGGGCCGGGGCGACCACACAGCCACGAGCCGTCTCGAGGACATAGTACGGGCGTCACACCAGGGCCGGATCGGCACCTTACTCCTTCACGACGGCGAGCCGGTCTGGGGGCACTACGACAGCGAGGCTGACGCCCTCGAGACAGGGCCCGAATATGAATCCGAGGGGGAGGACCTTTTAGGCATCGCTGCCATGAACACACTCCAAAACGGAGGGGATGTCCACGTTATGTCAGTGGATGAACTCCCCAAGGAAACGGATGCGGTAGCCCTCCTGCGCTACTGAAGAACCGATGTGTCTCCCCATCCTTCGCTGGCCCTGGGAAGGATGGGGAGAGCCGCGACAAGCAGTACGAGAAGGAGAAACCATGATTAGCACCGAGAAACTTTCTGCACTGATCGCCGCCGGCGGCAACGTCGTTGACTCCGACGGAAGCAACATCGGATTCATCGGACAAATTTACCTCGATGACCAGACCTCAGAGCCCACTTGGGTTACGGTCCAGACCGGGCTCTTTGGAAACCAGGAATCCTTCGCCCCACTGGACTCCGCAACCCAGGACGGCAAGGACATCCTTGTTCCCTACAGCAAGGACAAGGTCAGGGACGCGCCCCGCATCGCCCCGGACGGTCACCTGGAGCCGGAGGAGGAAGACCGCCTCTACAGCTACTACGGGCTCAGCGCCGGCGCCGGGAACACGGGCTCCACCACGGATGAGGAGCTGCCCCCCTCGGAAGAGCAGCTGCACGGCGGGACCCGCAAGGAAGAGCCCCGCCGGACACGCCTGCGGAAGTTCGTGGCTGCCTAGACCGTTGGCGCTTACTCCGTAACAGCCACCGGGGCCGGCTCGCCGCCGCGCAGGGCAGGAGCGCTGCGACGGCGCCAGTAAGCCGCCAGCACCGCGCCGGAAACATTGTGCCAGACCGAGAAAATAGCACCGGGCAGAGCTGCTTCGGGAGTCAGATACTGACGTGCCAGCCCTGCTGCAAGGCCTGAATTCTGCATGCCCACCTCAACGGCAGTGGTGCGCCTGGAGGGAATCGGCAGCCGGAACAAACGGGCGGCACCGTAACCGAGGGCGTATCCCAGGCTGTTGTGCAGAATAACGGCCGCGAGGACCAGCAGGCCGGCTGCGAAGATGGCCTTGGCGCTTCCGGCGACCACCGCAACCACCACAACGGTGATGGCGAGTACCGAAATCCAGGGAAGGGCAGGCAGGGCCTGGTTGACGAGGCGCGGCAGGAAGAACCGGATGACAAGCCCCAGCAGCACGGGGAACAGCACGATCTGGACGATGGACCACGCCATCGAACCGGCGTCCACCGGCATGTACTGGCCGGCCAGCCACAGTGCCAGCACCGGGGTGAGCAGGGGAGCGATCAGCGTGGACACGGTGGTCATCGCCACGGACAGGGCGACGTCACCCCTGGCCAGGTAGGACACCACGTTCGAAGCAGTTCCGCCGGGGCAGCAGCCCACCAGGATGACGCCCGCGGCCAGCGCCGGCGGGAGCCCCAGTGCAGCTGCGATTAACCAGCCCAGGAGCGGCATGACGGCGTACTGGGCCACAACTCCGATCACCACCGGGACAGGGCGTTTGGCAATGACGGCGAAGTCAGGGGGAGTAAGTGTCAGCCCCATGCCGAACATGATGAGTCCCAGGAGGGGCGTGATCCAGGGACCCAGCCCGGTGAAGGCTGTTGGGGCGGCAAGTGCTACGGCGCCTCCGGCCAGGATCAGTACGGGGAAAAGTGTGACGGCGATGCGGGCGCTGCGTTCTTCCGCGGCGGATGCCGGCGTGGAAGATTCGGATAAAGAAGACATACCTACCGGATTATCACAGTGCGGGTATGCTCCCGGAATCAGTGCGGGTTGATGACGCAGCGGGAGGTACGACGGCGCCGGGGGCAGTTCCGCGTTTACGTCACCGGCCGTCCGGGTGGCGGTAGGGGGTGACCGTGCGCCGCGTGAACGACGCGGCGCACGGTGCTCTGCGCACTAGATCCGCGCGGATTCCTTCTCGCGGATGGCCGGCTGGTAGGACTCCCAGAAGGTGGCCCCAACGATGCCGAGGGGCTTCGGGTCGAAGACGGGGTCGAGGCCGAGCTTCTGCTGCCGTTCGAAGTCCTTGAGCGCCTTGAATGCGGGCTTCTGCAGGATCAGGATGCCCAGGATGTTCAGCCAGGCCATGAGGCCGACGCCGATGTCACCCATCGTCCAGGCGTCGGCGGCGGTGTTCACGCAGCCGTAGGCCACGGCGATGAGAATCGCCACCTGCAGGGCCATGGTGGTCATGCGGCCCACGCTGACCCGGACGCCGGGAACCAGCTTGTTCGAGGAGTTGCCCACGAGGAAGCGCAGGTTGGTCTCCGCCATGTAGTAGTAGGCGATGACAGTCGTCAGGCAGAAGAAGATCAGCGTGACCGCGATGAACGCGGCGCCGAAACCCGGGAAGACGGAGTCGAATCCGGTCTGCACAAACTGGGGCCCGACGGTGGCCGTGGCCGAAAGCAGGCCGCCCTCCACGAGGACCTCGCCGTCTTCGGTGCCTCCGGAGAAGACACGGTAGGCGCCGGTGGAGAGGATCAGGAAGCCGGTGGCCGAGCACACGAACAGGGTGTCGATGTACACCGCGAAGGCCTGGACGAGGCCTTGCTTTGCCGGGTGCGACACCTCGGCGGCGGCCGCGGCGTGCGGGCCGGTTCCCTGGCCGGCCTCGTTCGAGTAGACGCCGCGCTTGACGCCCCACATCACGGCCAGGCCGATGACGGCGCCGAGGGCGGAATCCATGCCGAACGCGCTGCGGAACACCAGCGAAAGGATTTCCGGCAGCTGGCCGGCGTTAAGGAAGACGACGATCAGGGCAAGGATGATGTAGCCGGCGGCCATGAACGGCACGACGAACCCCGCAACGCTGGCGATGCGCTTCACGCCGCCGATGATGACAAAGGCCAAAAGGATGACGGAACCGACGGCGACAGTCCACGGCTCGAGGGTCCATGCGCCGCTGATCGCGGTGGCCATCGAGTTGGCCTGGACACCCGGCATCAGGGCCCCGCAGGCAAGGACAGTCACGGCGGCGAAGACGTAGCCGTAGACCTTGAAGAAACCGGCGCCCTTGGTGTGGGCGAACGCGCGGGAAAAGTAGTAGGCCGGGCCGCCTCGGTACTCGCCGGTCAGCGGGTCGCGGGTCTTGTAGATCTGGCCAAGGGTCGACTCGATAAACGAGGTGGACGCGCCCAGGAAGGCGACCGCCCACATCCAGAACAGGGCGCCCGGTCCGCCGAAGGCGATGGCGGTGGCGACGCCGGCGACGTTGCCGGTGCCGACGCGGCCGGACAGGGACATCGCCAACGCCTGGAACGAGGAGACTCCGGAGGCTGACTTCTCACCCCGCACCAGCTGCTGGATCATTCCCTTGACGTGCCGCACCTGCAGGAAGCGTGAGCGGACGGAGAAGTAGACGCCGGTGGCGAGACAGAGATAGACAAGCCAGTCGCTCCAGATCACGTTATTGATGGCTGACAGGACATCGCTCATAGGTGTGGGTTCCCTCCATGAAAGAGCGTGGGGCAATGCGGCTGGTGCTGCGCGCGGTCGGGTGGACGTAGTGGCGCGCACCACACCAAAACGTGTGAAGTGTCGCACAAAGTACCGGTGCTAGTCCATTTGGCCGTCTCTTCGGCGGCTTTGCGGCACACTCTGGCGAATAATATGTAGCCTGCCTGGCTGGTGGTTTTGGTATCTGCACGGCGCAATCTGAGCCAGACTGGAGTCTGGCCCCACAACGAAAGCAGACTTCCTTGATCACTCTCCAGCAGGACGCAGATGGCTTCATCCGGATGAACCGGCGCTACCCCGCCAGCGTCCGCATCACCATCAATTTCAACGACGGCAGCACCGGTGAGTTCTCGGGCCAGGCCCTCAACAACGCCTACGACACAGCGCTCGCCGAGTTCCGCGCGAAGAACGACCTCGACGCGCGGGGATACTCCAGGACGCCTGCGGGCCGGTCGAACTCGGGCAACAAGATTGATTTTGTTCCGGTGCACCCGGGCATGGGGGAGTAGCCGGCGTCTTAGCGGCGACAAAGGTTACCCGGTGCTGCGCCGCGAGCACGGGGACTACCAGCGAGTCAGCGCGCGCACCGGGGAGTTTCCCGCGACGAGTATGCGCTGGCCACCTATCCGATCCTGGTGGGCGGCGGCGCGCCGTTCTTCACCGCGCTGGACAGTTGGGTGAACCTGGACCTGGTGGAGACGCGGACGTGTCCCGGCGGCGTGGTCCTCCGCAGGTACGAGACTAGGCGCTGAGCGCGGTTCCTTCCGGGGAACCATCCTCCACGTTGAGCCAAGAACGCGCGCTGGTAAAGCGCCGCGGGTAAGCCATGCAGAATGAAGGTATGCGCACCTCCTCCGTTCCCGCTCCGGTGCTGATGGTCACCGCTGTACTATCTGTTCAGTTCGGTGCAGCGTTGGCCCAGACTCAGTTCGAAGTTGTGGGTCCCACAGGCGCAACGCTTCTCCGGCTGATCTTCGGCGCCCTGATCCTGCTGGTCGCCGTGCGACCGAAGGTCAGCGGATGGACGCGGGAGCAGTGGGCAGCCGCAACAGTGTTGGGCGTCGCGCTGGCTGGAATGAACACCCTGATCTATCTGGCCATCGGTGAGATTCCGATAGGTGTCGCCGTGACGCTTGAATTCACCGGGCCTCTTCTGCTTGCCCTTGTGCAGACGCGGCGCCTTGCCGACGCGGCATGGGCACTGTTGGCGTTCGCGGGAGTTGTTCTCCTGGGGCTCGACGGCGGCAGCGACCTCTCGCTCGCGGGTATCCTTTTCGCGCTCGGCGCGGGCGCCTTTTGGGTTGTTTACATCCTCGCCAGTGCACGCGTCGGCCGGCTGGTGCCCGGCGTCGAAGGCTTGGCAGTATCCATGGCGATCGGCGCGGTCCTCGCGTTGCCTTTTGGCGCAACGGCTGCGATGGGCGGAGCGGTGGCCTCACCGCTGGTGCTGCCGGTCTTTGTGGGTGTGGCGCTGCTGTCCAGCGCGCTTCCCTATGGCCTGGAGATGCTCGCGCTGCGGCGGCTATCCACCCGCGTCTTCGGCGTCCTCTCCGCACTGGGCCCGGCCGTGGCCGCACTCGCCGGCTTGCTGGTGTTGGGCCAGGCGCTTGGCCCCCGCGAGATCACAGCCCTGGTTTTGGTCAGTGCCGCCTCCGTCGGTGTCACGGTGGGCGTACGACGACGGCGCGCCGACAATTCAGCTTCCGTCCTTTCCCAACTCAAGAAAACGGACTAACCGTTCGCCGCGCACTTTCTACCGCCTGCCGCATAGAAGGTAAGTTTGCTGAGCATTTGCATCATGATTGCCGGAGGCCGCGGCGCTATAAGGGGACTTTTTCCTCTGGAGGGGTATGCGCCGGGGCGGCAATAGGACACGCCTTTGAAGAGCAAGGGAGCATTATGGGCTGGCTGGACCGAGAACGAACTGTTGCCCCGCCGGGGTTCAACCGCTGGCTGGTACCGCCCGCGGCGCTCGCCGTCCACCTCTGCATCGGCCAGGCCTACGCCACGAGCGTTTATAAGACGGCGCTGGTCAAGCATTTCGATGCCAGCCTGACCGAGATCGGCGTGATCTTCTCCATCGCCATCGTGATGCTGGGTCTGTCCGCCGCCGTCATGGGCACCTGGGTGGACAGGAACGGGCCGCGCAAGGCCATGTTCACCTCCGCCATGTTCTGGACCGGCGGCTTCCTGATCGGATCGCTGGGCATCTTCACGCAGCAGCTGTGGCTCGTGTACCTCGGCTACGGCGTGGTGGGCGGCATCGGGCTTGGCATCGGCTACATCTCGCCCGTGTCCACCCTGATAAAGTGGTTCCCGGACCGGCCGGGCCTGGCCACCGGCATGGCCATCATGGGCTTCGGCGGCGGCGCGCTGATCGCCAGCCCCGTCTCCACGGCGCTGCTCAAACTGTACGATCCCAACTCCGGCGCCGCGGACTGGGTGGCCAGCGGTGATGCCGTGGGCAGGCTTTTCCTGACCCTCGCCGTCGTCTACCTCGCGTACATGCTGTTCGGCGCCTTCACCATCAAGGTCCCTGCCGAGGGCTGGAAGCCGTCCGGATTCGACCCCTCCAGGGTCAAAGCCGCCAAGCTCGTCACCAGGGAGAACGTCTCAGCAAAGAACGCAATCAAGACCAGGCAGTTCTGGCTGGTCTGGATTGTCCTGTTCTGCAACGTGACCGCGGGCATCGGCATCCTGGAGCAGGCCGCGCCGATGATCCAGGACTTCTTCCGCCAGCCCGACGGCGTCTCCACCGTGAGTGCCGCCGTCGCCGCCGGCTTCGTGGGGCTGCTCTCCATCGGCAACATGGTGGGCCGTTTCGTATGGTCCTCCACCTCCGACATCACCGGCCGCAAGCGCATCTACATGGTGTACCTGGGTGTCGGCGCCGTCCTCTACACCGTGCTGGCGCTGGCCGGCTCCAGCACCTCCGTCCTGTACGTGGCGCTCGCGTTTGTCATCATTTCCTTCTACGGCGGTGGGTTCGCCACTGTTCCGGCCTACCTGCGGGACCTCTTCGGGACCTACCAGGTGGGCGCCATCCACGGCCGGCTGCTGACCGCCTGGTCCGCCGCCGGGGTTGCCGGGCCGCTGATCGTCAACGCCTTCCTGGACGCACAGGGAAAGCCCGGGCAGCTCAACGCTGTGTCCTACCAGCCCGCGCTGCTGACCATGGTGGTGCTGCTGGTGATCGGCTTCCTGGCCAACCTGATGGTCAAGCCCGTTGACGCACGATTCCACGAACCCCGCCCCGACCGCGGACGGGCACACGAACCTGCCTTGGAGGCCTGAGATGAGCACAGCACATACCCCCGGCGCCCAGGCGCGCGCGAAAGTATCTCCCGGCAAACTCACCGTGGCCTGGGCGCTGGTGGGAATCCCGCTGGCCTACGGGGTCTTTCAGACTCTGACCAGGGTTGCGGCGCTGTTCGGATAACGGCATCCGCTCCGGGCTTACGGGAACCATGCCCTGCTTTCAGCCGTTGTCCGTACCTTCTCCGGTGTCCTCCCACATACATCCAGGTTGTGGAAGGTCACGGGTCCGTCGCACAGTGCCGCCATCTTGGCAGCGGACTCCGACGTTTCGGGCCGGCCGGAATTCTCCATCGCCGAGTCAAAGGAATCGAACTCGACGATGGTGAAATGGGTGTGCGCGGCTAGGCTGGACTAAACCACAACCGGGGAGGATGGGCACATGGCTGATGGCCTGGCACCTGCCGTGCCATTTGACCGCGTGGTTCTGATCTTCAATGCGGGCAAAGCCGGAATGGCCACGCGGATTGATGAGTTGCAGCGTGATCTTGCCACTGATCTGCCGGGTCTGCCAATTGAACTGCTGCCGACGGACTTTGCCGGGCACGCCCGCGATCTTGCGCGGTCCGTGGCCGTGAGAGGAGCGCCGCTCATAGTTTCAGTCAGCGGCGACGGCGGATACAACGAGGTTGTCAACGGCGTGATGGACGTTCCCGCCAGCAGGGCGGTGTGCACTGTGCTTCCTGCAGGTAACGCCAACGATCATCACAGGAGCAGGCCGGTAAGGCCGTTTACTGAGGCCATTCGCGGGAGCCACGTCCGTCACATCGACCTGCTGCGCATAACGTTCCGCGGCGCACAGCGGGAGCAGGTCCAGTACGCCCACTCATATGTGGGATTCGGGCTCACGCCGTTGATGGCGATCGGGATCGAAAAAGGCGGGAAGGGGAAAGTCCTCGAACTCCTCTCCGTGGCCCGGACGCTTTCCAACCTGAGGCCGTTTGAGCTCGTGCGGGATGACGGGGCAACTGCGCAGTTCGACAGCCTGATCCTGGCTAACATTTCGAGGATGGCGAAGTATGGAACGGTGAGCGAGTCGCACCACCCGGACGATGGTCACTTCGAAGTGGTGGCGTTGCCCCATGCCGGACTATGGAAGATGGCGCTGATGACCCTTCGGGCCGTCACACTGGGACTGGGGCATCAACCCAGCGTCAGCAGCTATGCCTTCACGACGCGGAATGCTGTTCCGTGCCAGATTGACGGCGAAGTGGTACATGTTCAGGCAGGCACCCATGTTCTGGTGGAAAGTGCCAGGGGCGCCCTCGCCACGATCTGACTCCTGTCAAAGCCGTGGGCCCAGATTGGGCTGGGCGTAGGGTGGGAGGTGGACGAAAAGGAGCACTTCATGAAGAAAATCCTCATGGTATTGACCAGCGTTTCCGAGATCGGCGATACGGGAGAGAAGACCGGCTACAACGTGGCCGAGGCTGCACATCCCTGGAAGGTGTTCAAGGATTCCGGGCATTTCGTCGACTTTGCGTCCATCCAGGGCGGCCAGCCCCCGCGCGACGACGTGGACTCGAAGGATCCCATCCAGGTCGCCTTCACGGAGGATGAGACCACGCGCGCCGGTCTCTACAACACGGCCCGCGTGGACGTCGTTGATCCGGACCAGTACGACGCCGTCTACCTCGTGGGCGGCCACGGCACCATGTGGGACTTCCCGGACAGCGAAGGCCTGCAGAATCTGGTGGCGAGCGTCTACAACAATGGCGGCCTGGTAGGCGCGGTTTGCCACGGACCGGCCGGCCTGCTGAACGTGGAACTGGAGAACGGACTTCGCCTCGTCGAGGGCCGGAAGGTGGCCGCCTTCACCAACGACGAGGAGGTTGCCGCAGGGAAAGACAAGGTCATCCCGTTCTTCCTGGCAGACCGGCTCGAGGAACAGGGCGCAACACACGTCTCCTCTGATGTCTTTGAGGAGAAGGTGGTGGTTGATGACCGGCTGGTGACCGGCCAGAACCCGGCCTCAGCTGCCGGGGTGGCCAAGGAGATGGAGAAGCTCTTCGCCGAGGTCATCCACCAGGAGAAAGCAGAGGAACAGCACGACGCGCAGGCGCTGCGTGCCGAGAAAGACGCCGAAAAAAGCGCCAAGAAGGCCGCCGCAGAAGCGGAGCACTAACCCCAACAAAGCACTGAAACTGACGGCCACCCCTATGACGGGGTGGCCGTCGGACTGACAGCAGCCATGCCCTGTTGCTAGCCGTTTTCCGCACCGTCTCCGGTGTCCTCCCACATGACATCAAGGTTGTGGAAGGTCACGGGTCCGTCGCACAGTGCCGCCATCTTGGCAGCGAACTCCGACGTTTCGGGCCGGCCGGAATTCTCCATCGCCGAGTCAAAGGAATCGAACTCGACGATGGTGAAATAGGTTCCTGGGTGGTCCCTGTCCGCCGTGGCAATAATGCGGCGGAACGTGGCCGGAGTGCTTCCTCCGGTTCTTGAGGGACGGCCCAGCTCTTCGATCTCCTCGATGCGGGAGGTCTTGAATTCGATGATCTGCACAAACCCGGCCATGACGGCTCCTTCGCTGCGGTGGACGCTGGTGCGGATCAGGCTAGTCCCGGCGTCGGGCGGTGCAAAGGGGAGAAATGCCCCTATTTTGCCGCGCCGTGCAGCGGTCCGCTGGGGCAACCGATCAGGAGAAGCCGAACATGGGCGGGAAGGCCACGACCACGATCGCAGCCCACGCGCCGTAGACCGTCAGGTACCGCGTCTGCCAGCGCTCCAGCGCTGTGAAGGGGCGCCGCCGGCGCAGGAATCCGGCGTTGAGCCAGCCCGCCACGGCCAGATGCACCAGCAGCAGGAGGTTCAGGCCGAGGGCGGCGATTTTATTGGGACTGGAACCGAATTCGGCGATGCGGCTAAGCATTGCTGTCAGCATCACGGCGTCCACTGCGAGGGCCGCGACGACGAGCACCAACTGCAGGGCGTCCGGCAGGCCGGGGGGTGTTAGCGGATCGCGGGCGGAAAGTGAGTACAGCAGCAGGCACAGGACCAGCACGAGGATCGCGTCCATGAGGATCAGCAGGTCCCGGTTGACGTCCACGAGTCCTCCCGCGGCCGTGAAGACGCCCAGGAGGGTCAACAGCATGACGATGGTCAGGGGCGTGAACACCCGGGTGAGGACGGGGGCGATGTTCTCAACCACGTTCTGCTTGGCCTCGACGAGCCATGCGGCGATGATGAGCGCCCCCGGCATGGCGAACGGCAGGATCCACTCCGCCAGGACCGGCTCGAGGTCAACCCCTGCCACCTGGAGGGCCGCGAATGTAAGTCCCACCAAAACGGCGCCGCCCAGGGCAAGGAGGGTGTAATAGATACCGAGCTCGCCCGTGAACCGGACGAAGTCCATGCGCTTGCTGCCCGAACGCCACCTTCCTCCCGCATATGCCACCCCGGCCAGCAGCCACAGGACGACTGGGGCGTGCAGGATGGCAAGAAGCTCCGTGGAGCCGCCGGAGGCAAAGGGGTAGGCATTGACCACGATCGCCAGCGCGGCGAAGGGGATGAGGAGCATCGCTGCAACACGCGGGCTGAGCCGACGGGTCCACACGAAGTAGCCTGCGAGGAACGGGAAGACCAGCAGGCCGAGGTTGCGCACCTGGGCTGCGCCGCCGTCGAGCAAGTACAGCCCGGACTTGACCGCGATGCCTGCCCCTACTGCGAAAGCGAGGACCACCGCCACCTCGCGCCAAGGCGTAGCTGCGTTGTCGGCGTCCTCCGGGACGAGCACGAGCTGCTTCCATAGCCTGTCGGAGTGCTCGCGGGCGAACTCGCGCGAGACGGCGTCGAGGTTGCCCAGGCGCTTGATCGCGACGAGGAAGGCCTCCTCGTCGTCGAGCCCGGTCGCCTGGCGGTCGGCGATCTGCCCGCGCAGGTGGTCCTCCAGTTCGTCAATGTCCGCGGCGGAGATCGCTTTCCGGCGCTGGACATAGCCGCGCCACTGCTCGATCTGGGCCTCCAGTTCCGGGTGCGTCTCCATCATGCCCCTCCCGCCGCCAGGGCGGGCGGCTGCCCGGCCGCCTGCCAGACCTGACGCAGTGCGGCAGAGACGACGGACCACTGCACCTGCCGGTCGGCGAGTGCATTCCGGCCCGCCGGCGTTATCGCATAGTGCTTGCGCCGGCGCCCCGCGTCGGAGGTGCCCCACGACGACGACACGTAGTTCAACCGTTCCAGCCGGTGAAGCAGCGGATAGAGCATGCCGTCGGTCCACTGCATGCTTCCGCCGGACAGCTCACCCACCCGCTTGAGGATCGCGTAGCCGTACAGTTCGCCCTCCATCAGGATCCCCAGCACGAGCGGGGTGGCCGAGGCCGCCACTAAGTCCTTATCGATGCGCATGGCGCCTCCCTATACCTATAGCTGTAAGGCATTGGACCATAGCAGCTCTAGGTATAGCAAGAGGCCGCGGTCCCGCCAGCTCCCGCCGTCCCGTGGGCATTACCCCAGGATGTACCCCACCACGTCCACGATGACGTGAGTTTGGTCGCCGGACGTGTTGCGGACGCTGATTTTGCCGTCGGCCCCGATGGGGACGACGGCGAAGTTGGCTACCGTCTGGCCTTGTGAGTAGTTGACGTTTGAGGTGGAAGGCAAAGCCTTGCCCGCGGGATACGCCGTCAGGTGGCCGTACGACTTCGGTTCCGTTGCAGTCAGATTCACCATTGCCGCTTTCGCGCCCGTCGGGATGGTGTTCGCTCCGGCCACGGCCACATGTATGTCCTTGCCTGCACCTACGGGAGCAGGGGTCTGGCGGGTATCGAGCAGGCGTTTGGGTGCCACGGACTGGTAGGTACCGGCGGTGGTGGCTTCGCCGTTCCTGAAGTACCCCATCACATCAACAATGATGCCCACCGATCCGGGTGAGGTGTTGGCAATGCTGATCTTCCCGTCCGCGCTCACCGGAACGACGGCTAGGTTTGGGGTGTCACCGGTGGTCCAGTCGTAGTTCACGTTGGAGGTTGCAGGCCGGGCGGTTCCGGTGGCGAATGCGGTCAAGTGGCCATAACTGGTTTGCGATCTGGGATCCCAGGACCAGACGCGGGCTGCTGTCAGGTTCACCACAACAGCCCCGACGTCACTGGGCATTTTGGACAGGCCCGCCAGCTGCACATCGAACTGCTGGCCGCCTGGAGTCCCGCCCGTACCGCGGCTGTCGGCCGCCCTGAACGGCGTGAGTGGATGGTAGGCCCCGGCGTCGGCTGGTATGCCGCCGGTGAAGTAGCCCGCGACGTCGGCAATCAGGTGGGCAGCTCCCTGCCCTTCGTTGCCGAGGGCAATCCTGCCGTCCTTGATGGGCACAATAACGTAGTTGGGTACGGTTTCCTGCTGGTCGTAGTTGACGTTGGAGGTGTCGGGCGTCAGTGCCCCGAAAGGAACTGCGTAGACGTGCCCGTACGACGACGGCTCGGTGACAGTGAGGTTCAGGGCCACCGCGCTGGCATCGGCGGGGATGCCGGCTTTTCCTGCCACCTCCACGATCCGCTTGGTGTTGGGGCCTACGGGAAGGAGCCTTGTCCGGGTATCGAGGATCCGGGTGGGGGAAACCGGCGTGAACTTGCCAGCGTCCGGGGACGGCGTCCGGCCCGCCGTGGCGTAGGAGAGCGTCCCGGCGTCCACCGGCTGGCCGTTGCGGATGGAGAGTGTCTGGGCCTTTGGGCGCTCACGGACATTTCCGGAATACAGATGGCCGAGAGGGTAGAGGCTGTTGGAATAGGGGTCGAAGTTTGTTTCCAGGATGTAGTCACCGTCGGAAAGCCCGGAGATGGAGAATCTGCCGGCCGTGTCCGTCCAGGCTGAGCGTTCCTCCACTGAACCATTCAGCGAAACTGTGTTGACCGAGTGCGACGCGAGAGGCACGCCCTGGGTGTCGAGGATGAGGCCTGAAATGGCGCCACCCCGGGTCATGGCGGCATCAATTCCAGCCGTTGCCTGTCCTGGGGCAACCGTTACGTCCGCACCTGCGGTGTATCGGGCACCTTCGGCAATTCCCGGATAAAACTGTGGCATCAGTGGTGCCGAGGTGGAGCGGTACCCCACATCACCGAACCGCACCTTGAAGGCTCCCGGCCCGATCCGTCCCAAGACGTACTTGCCGGCGGCGTCGGTCTGGGCTGAACTGACAAGGCGGCCCAGCGAGTCCAGGAGCCTGACTCCCACCGTGGCACCCTCGGTCCCGGAAACGGTCCCGGTGATCGAGCCCGCCGGTGTCATGATGAGTTTCAGGTCTGTACGCGATTCACCCGGTGCCAGGTTGAGCGGTTCGCCTGAGGCAAATTGGCCCGCGGTGGGATACCACATGGAGGCGAAACCGGACTGTGGCGCGCTGCCGCCGAAGGATAATTTGATGGGACCTGGCGATACCTGGGGGAAGTGGAATGCGCCATCGGGGCCAAAGGTAGTCCTGGCTATTTTGTTGCCGTTTTCGGAGTACAGAGTGACGAAGCCGGGCTCAGGCGTCGACCCCGGCGGAAACACGGCAGTGCCGCTGACGCTGGCCGGTTTCAGCATATTTATGTTGATGCCGGAAGTGTCTGTCGCGGTTGCGACGTGCACTGGCTTGGCTGCTTGCTCGTCCGATCCGCTGCCATACCAGGTTTCCAGCAAGGGGTTAGTCCCGGCCTGGACCTGAACGGTGTAGGTATTGGCGCCGAGGCCCGCAATTCGGTAGCTGCCGTCGGGGGCAACTCCAACAGACCGGATGGTGGCTGGAAACGTCGTGCGGTGGGGCGACATGAACTCGCTGGCGGCAACGACGGTCAGGGCAGTGAGGTCAGTACCTGCAGGCGCCGAGACAACCCCGGTGATGGCGGAACCGGAGGACATGACAATGTCCACGCCAGTTACGGTCCTGCCGCCAACAGGAATGTTTGTTGCGTCCTCCTGCCGGGAAACGTTGCCGTACCAGGTGTCGGCCAAGCCGCTGGCACCACCCAGGACTTTGATGTTCGCGTGCTGAAGCCAGCTGTAGGGCGCCCTGTAACGACCGTCTGCTCCAACAGGAACCGCGGTATGTCCCTGGTAGTTCTGGATGTCATGGAGCTGAACCTGGAGCTGGTCGAGCGTGGTGCCGGGCGGGGCAGACACCACGCCCTCGATGTACGCGACAGGATTGTACTGAGCAGCAGCAGGCCCAATGCCGCTGAGTGCGACCAGCGCAGCGGAGATTCCGGCAACAAATTTCAGTGACGCGGTGCGAAACACGCCGCCGCCTTTCAATCACGGCGGCCAAAGCCGCACCCCCAATTGCTGCCTCCCAGAGCAGCAAAACCTAGTCTAGGGCCCAGTAGGGGAGTCCCGCATCAAGTGACAGGAATCGGTTTCACGGAGCGGGTGCACCACAGGTGCAAAACGCCGGTACCTGCTTCCAGATGGTGCATTGACGCGGGCCGGGCCGTGGAGGAAACTGCATGCCCTAACTGTTAGCCGTGGTGACCGCGGAGGCCGAAAAAATGTTCCCGGAAAGTTGCATGGCCACAAAGGCAGATGTGGCGATGGCCCCAGGCGGCGTCCGATGACAATTGCCATCATCGCGGGTTCGGTGCTGCTGTTCCTGGCCGGCATGTGGCTGATCGTCCGTTGGGGCGGCATGGCGATCAAACCGCCCGCCGGCGGCGGGCCATACCGGGATGGTCGAGCCGCCAGGGCTGCTGCAATGCGCCGATACTTCTGGTGGGCGGATCTTTGGTGCTTTGCCGCCTTGATCACCGGTTTGCTCATGACCTGGCCCGGTGGTCGTCTTCTGATGCGGATCCTGGCGGCCACTTCCCCGGATTCGGCGCAGGGCCGCCTAACAGAGGCCCAGGCCAACGTCGGGTTCATTACTTTAGACGGCACTCTGGCGCTGCTGCTGTTCGGTGGAATGCCGACGGCGTTTGTAGCGTCGCTGATCTACCTCACCATCCACCGGTTGCTTCCGCACGGAAGGCTCTCCGGTCCCTTGGCAGGGCTTTTGGGAATCGTCGTGTTCGGGGCGGGTGTTGAACCGTTCAGGACCAGCAACGTCGACTTCACGTTCATCGGCCCGGGATGGTTGTCCGTGCTGCTCTTTATCCTCCTCGCCGTTCTGACCGGGGCAATCGTGGCAGCTGCGGCTGGCTGGTACAGCCAACGGCTGCCGCTGTTCACGCGTCGGACGGTTCCGGCCTACCTGCCGCTCCTGACGATCATCGTCTTTCCGCCGGCGGCAGTGCTGATCCTGCTTGGCGCTTTGCTCGTCTTGGCATGGCCAGGCGTGATGGCGGGTGGTCGAAACAGGATGTTGTCTCCCAGGTATCTGTGGGCTGGGAGGGCGTTCCTCGCGCTGGCCGCCCTCCTGGCACTTCCGGCCTTCGTCGCCGCGGTGTCGTTTGTCATCACGGTTTAGGCGCGGGCCCCTCGGCGCGGGGACGCCCGCAGGACTTTGACTAACCAGCCACCGCCGTCGGCCCCATCAGACGTATCCAGGCCTTCCAGCCGGAGAATCCGGCTCCCATCAGCGGGCTCGAGGATCCTGACCGTTCCCGAGCTCGCATGTTCGTGGCTGATGAGCTGGCCCGTTACCAGCTCGCGTGGAGCGGCGGGGGCAGTGGGGACCAAAAACGCCGTTCCATTAGTCGATGGCCTCGATGCCCTGCCGCTTCAGTTCCTCCAGGTGGTTGCGCATGTGCTGCAGCGCCTCGGGGGAGTGCGGCTGCCAGTCCGGGACCTCGCCGAGCACGCGGAGGGGTTCGCGGGTGCGGTATGACCGGGTGGGGTTGCCGGGGAACTTCTTGTCGGTCAGGTTGGGGTCGTCCTCGAAAGGGCCGGTGGGGTCCACCCGGTAGATCCTGCCGGGCCCCTCGCCCGCACTGAGTTCGGCGCCCCAGGTGGCGGCGTCCAGGGTGGCCGTGAAGTAGATGTGGTTCGCGGTCTTCCGTCCCCCGTAGTTGGAGGCGTAGCCGGGAACCAGCAGGTCCCCGGGCCGCAGGCCGGCCCTGGTGCCGTGATAGAAGGGCCCGGAGTCGTTGGGGCCGGCCGGGATGTTCTCCAGGGCGTGCAGGAAGGCCGCGGCATCGGCCAGGATCCGGTCCGGGCACTCCCACAGGACCAGATGCCCGGCGTCGGGATAGACCGTGAGCACGGCCCCCGGAATTCGCTCCGCCAGGACCTCTTGGTCCTGCCGTGGCAGCAGGTCGTCCTGGCCGCCGTAGAGGATCAGCGTGGGCGTCCGGATGGCGCCGGCTTCGGTGGGCGGGGCGGCGGCCAGCCCGGCCAGGATCTTCTTCCACGCGTGGGCAGGCATCCGGACGCCGTCGCGCACCCGGTCCTCCAAGTACCAGTCCGGAACCGGCTGGTGCAGGGTGAACCAGGAGAGCGACGCCCGGACCCAGTCCTCATCGATGGGGTCGGCCAGCCGGTCCACCTCCTCGGCGAAGGCCGGCCGCCCCTGCAGGCTCAGCGGCGACCCCACCAGGACCATCGCCGCCACCCGCCCGGGATGCGCCACAGCGAGCTGCTGGGCCACGTAACCGCCGCTGGAGGAACCAAGGACGAACGCCGTCTCCACCCCGACAGCGTCCAGGATGGCCGCCGCGTCCTCGGCCTGTTCCGCCAGGGAATAGCCGTCCTCCGGTTTGTCCGCCTCACCCTGGCCGCGAAGGTCCGGGGCATAGACCCGGAAGCCGGTCAGCCCGGGCAGCAGGCGGTCGAAGCAGCGGCGGGATTCGCCCCATGCATGCAGCAGGAGCAACGGTTTCGCGGCCGCGTTGCCCTGGATCAGGCACGGCACCGTGATGCCGGTGCGCAGGGACAGGTTCCGGACCTCGGATTCCATGGCTTCAGGGTACGCCGGGGCGCTGGAAGAGGAGTACGACGGCGGCCGCCGTCGCTGATCAATGTCCTGCCGGCAGACAACGGAAGGTCCATGGAGGGGAGGGAGCCCGGCGCCGTTGCCAGTAACGTCAGGATCGTGGGCAAGGGCGTGGTGGACGGAAACGGCTGGAAGCGCACCACTGCCGGGTCGATCGTGGACGAGGCAGGCAACGAGCTCCCGCAGTACATTGCCAGCAATGCAGGCAAGGTGCTGCAGGACGGGCTGCTGGCCGCCAACCAGTTCCGCAATGCAAAAGAAGACCCGGAATCCCTCACCGGCGTGGTCAACAAGCCGGAAAACCTGCAAGATTCCGTGCTGTACAGCCAGTACCGCTCGAGCCTGATGACCTTTATGGGTGTGGAGAACCTCTACCTCGAAGGGGTCACCGCGGACAATCCGGCCTTCCATGGGGTGATGATCCTGGACAGCGAGAACACCACCGTGAACGCCATGAAGCACACCACCTACAACACCAACAACGGTGACGGGGTTGAGTTCGGGGGAACCCACAACGGCATGGTGGTGAACAACTTCTTCGATACCGGCGATGACCAGGTCAACTTCGCGGCCGGCCAGGGCAAATACGGGGCACAGGGCCGGGCCAGCGAGGATGTGTGGATCTTCAACAACTACATGCGCATGGGCCACGGGGGAGTGGCAGTCGGCTCAAATACCGCCGCCTGGGTGCAGCGGGTCCTCGCCGAGGACAACGTGATGTACAAGGTGGAGACCGGCGGCCTGCGCATGAAGAGCACCTCCGACATGGCCGGAGGCGGACGCGACTTCCTCTTCCGCGACACCGCCATGGCCTGCATGGGCAGCAGCGCGTTCATCATGACGCTCAGCTACAACCTCTCACCCACAGGCTATGTTGCCGCCGATTCCGCCACGTTCAAGGACGTGGTTGTCCGCAACGTGTCGGTGGACGGCAACAATTCGCCCACGTGCGGCATGGCGGTCTCGGACAGTAAGCCGGTTATCGACATCCAGGCAGGACCCGCCCTTGGCGAAGGGACGGCGACGTTGAGCAATTTCACCTTCGACGACGTGGTGTTCCGCAACGTCAACCCCACGAACATTAAGGGTTTGACCAACTCGACGTTCCGCGATGTGGCGTTCGAGAGCGTTCGGAACAACGCCAATCCCTGGCGGTTTGATCAGCATTCAACGGGCAACACTTTTGTGAACGTGACTCCGGCGCCAGCGAAGTAGGATCCGATTCCAGAGCCTGTAGAAAGATGGCCCCCATCCGCGGTACCGGATGGGGGCCATCTTTAGGTCGACGCCGATTGCCCAGGGGTTAGAGGCCGGGGGAAGGAGTAGCCCCGGCCTGCGGGGGCCGGTCCTTGAGGAGGACAGCCGCCGCGATGATGCCCCCGGCTGCGAGGAGGATCAGCGGGCTTTGCATGATCGTGCCCAGGATGGCGAACCCCGCGTCTGCCACGGGTTTTGACGCCGCAAACAGGCACGCCACGTCGAAAGCCAGCGCTGCCGCATAGCCGGCAACGAAACAGAGGAGCAGGGCAGGAGTCCGGTAATCCTTGGTGAATGCCCTGACGGCGACGTCGTAGACGAGGTACTTGAGGCCGACGATGGTGGGTGCGAAGGTCAGAACGAAGAAGACGTCTACGTCCCCGGGAAATTCCCTGAGCGGGACGTTGGCTTTGCCCTGGTAGACCCCGGCCGAATGGAACCACAAGCTGACCAGTTGGGCCGCTATCAGCAGGACCGAGACCACGGCGTACCGCAGCAGCGTTCCACCCCGCGTCATGCCTAATGCCATGGCCCAGTATCGCATTGTCCCTTCTCCGTCTTTGCGGCTGAGCACTGGCGGCGCCGGTGTGCGGGGCAGGCTCACAAAGATGTAAGCACGACGACGGCAGGCGCCTCGTCGGCCATGACTGGCTCGACGAGTGGTTACGTGCATGTCCCCTTCCCGTGGTCTACCGGTGGGCGAGCGTTCACACGGTCCTGTGAGGGTGGACGCGCCGGCTGAAACCGCCGGCAGCATTCACCCGACCCGGAGGATCTTCGTGTACTTGATTGCCAGACCGTCCAAGTTCCATCCCGCCCGGCCTTTGGCCCTGACCGCCAGCACCCTGGCCGTCATTGCCGCAGCCTCGCTCCTGAACCCTTCCACCGGCAACGCCGCCGAGACCCCCGACTGGGCCGCCACCGCCTACCGCGGCAGCGTCAACGTAATCGAAGGGCCTGACGAGAACCAGCAGGTGATCGACGGCGTCGCCTTCGTGGACGAGGACCAGGACTCCGTGCAGGACGGAAACGAGCGCGGCCTGCCGGGGGTGACCGTGTCCAACGGGCGTGACGTCACGAAGACGGACAATCAGGGCCGCTACGAGCTGCCGGCGTTCGACAACATGACCGTGTTCATGACCCAGCCGCGCGGCTACCAGGTTCCCGTGGATGAGGACAACGTGGCCCAGTTCTTCTACCACCACCTGCCGGCCGGTTCCCCGGAACTGAAGTTCGGCGGTCTCGAGCCCACCGGACCGCTGCCGGACCAGGTGAACTTCCCGCTCGCCAAGAGCAGCCTGACCCAGTCGCCCGAACAGCACTGCGTCATCGGCGGCGATGTCCAGACCTACAGCCAGGACGAAGTGGAATACGCCCGCACCGGCGCCTTCACTGACCTGGCCGCACGCACCGACTACGCAGGCTGCGGCGCCCTGTTCATCGGCGACGTGGTGGGTGATGACCTCTCGCTGTACCCGCAGACCCGGGAGCTGGCCGGCATGCTGAACGGCCCGGCCCGCTTCCTCCCTGGGAACCACGACCTTGATTTCGATGCCACCAGCAGCGAGCACACGTTCGACACGTTCAAGGCCAACCTGGGTCCGGAGTATTACTCCTACGACGCCGGCAAGGCCCACGTCGTGGCGCTGAACACGGTGGAGTTCCCCACCAAGCTTCCGGCCGCCAAGGGCGACTACACCGGTTCGCTGGATGAGCAGCAGCTTGAATGGCTGCGCAACGACATCGCCCAGGTGCCGCAGAACCAGCTGATCGTCCTGGCCGCACACATCCCCCTGCTGGACTACGCCGACCAGGGCAGCAGCAAGCACCAGGTGGAGCAGGTCAAGGAAATTTACAAGATCCTCGAAGGCCGCGAGGTGGTCGCGCTGGGCGGACACACCCACAGCATCGAGAACCTCCGGAAAGGCGACTCCCTGGCAGGCTGGTCGGAGCTGTTCGGTATCGACGCTCTGCCGTTCACCCACATCACCGCCGGCGCCATCTCCGGCGACTGGTACTCCGGACGCCAGACCGCCGAAGGTTACCCGCTGGCATACCAGCGCGACGGCGGCCTGCCGGGCGTGCTGACCCTGGACATCAAGAACACCGAGTTCCAGGAGCGCTTCACCGTCCGCGGCGAAGACGACTCACTGCAGATGTCCCTGGGCCTGAACACGCCGCGCTACCGCGAGTGGTTCGCCCAGAACGTGGGCAGCAGGGGCAACGCCCCGCAGTTCACCGACCCGCTGACGGTTTCGCGGGAAGACCTGGCCAACACCACCTGGCTGACCACCAACTTCTGGATGGGCAGCACCGGATCCACGGTGAAGGTAGAGATCGACGGCGGTCAGGCAGTTGAGGCTGTCCGCACCCAGCAGATGCAGGGCGAAGGCCAGCTGGTCGGTGCTGAATACTCCGACCCCGTGGCAGTGCAGGAGCAGCTGGTCAACGGCGGAAGCCTGGCGGACCGCATGATGCACCTGTGGCGGCTGCAGCTGCCCGCCGACCTGGCGGCCGGCGAGCACACCGCCACTGTCACCGCCACCGACGTCTACGGCCGGACCTTCACGGAGACCCTGACGTTCCAGGTCGCCGGATAGCGGCAAAGATCACGGCCCCTTGAGCGGGTCAGCCGCCTGGCGGTAGGGAAGCCCCGGCACGCTGAACGTGCCGGGGCTTTTCCATGTCCCGAACACCACGGGGACATTTAGGACGGCGGCGTCCGATGCCTGGCGGCCGGACAAGGCGGAGCTGATCCTGTTGGCCCCTGTATCCTGACAATGTAGGTCAAGGGCCCCGCGGCCCTCGACTAAGCGCGGTCCGCGGCCGGATGACGGTCTGGAATCTGGGCAGTAGCCGCTGGACGTCGTCGAATCACTGCCGCAATCGTCAGCCTGCGTTCGGCCCTGGAATCTTGGAATGGATCCTTAATCAGAAGCGACAAACCAGCTCCCGTGCCAACGCCGACGCCGGTCCCCTTGCCCGCGCGATGGCGTTCGGCGAACGGCAGACCGGCGCCGACGCGCGTCGAAGTGGTCTCCGACTCTCTGACGGCCGATGATGCGTACCGGATGGCGTCCCAGGGGATCGCGATGCTCTGGCACGGTGATTTCCACAATGCGCGGCAGATCCTCAACGCCCTGGACCGGCGGGTAGGCGCCGGAAAGAAAGAGACCGCAGGAACTCCGGCCGAAAAGTTCTATCGGCATCGCCAGTCCCGCTCGCATCGTGCACGCATTCTCGGCCTGCTGCTGATTCCTCTTGATCCGGGCCCAGTGGTGCCGCTGCGCCGCGCACCGGACATCCGGCAGGCCGCCGCTGAAGCGTACGGTGATATCGGCGAATCTTCGATCGTGTCGCTGCACGAGCTTATCGGGGCAATTGGCGCCCACGAGTGGCGACGGAATGGCGTCTACGTCGGCGCCCTGCAGGACCGCATCCACCCGCACTACGGCACGTTCTTCCCCACCCGGAGTGAGTACGTGGATCTCGTGGCCGCCGCTGCGCTGCCCTCTGACACGCTGGCGTTCGACGTCGGAACCGGGACCGGGGTGCTCGCTGCCGTCCTAGCGCGCCGTGGCGTCCAGCGCGTCGTAGCGACGGACATCGAACCGCGTGCCATCGCCTGCGCCGGTGAGAACTTCCGGAACCTCGGTGTCCAGGACCGTGCTGAAGCTGTCCTGGCCGACATGTTCCCGCCGGGACGGGCGCCGCTCGTCGTGTGCAACCCGCCTTGGATTCCGGCCACGCCGCATTCCACCCTGGACAGCGCCGTCTACGACCCCGGCAGCAGGATGCTGTTCCGCTTCCTGAACGAACTTCCCGACCATCTGGAACCCGGAGGTGAGGGGTGGCTTGTCCTCTCCGACCTGGCCGAGCACCTTGGGCTGCGGTCGCGTGACGATCTGCTGACCGCCATCGCTGCGGCCGGGCTGGCGGTGGTGGAACGGCTCGACACCAAGCCAACTCATCCGAAGGCCTCGGACCGTGACGATCCTCTGTTCGTGGCGCGCGCGGCCGAGGTCACGTCCCTGTGGCGGCTTGTTCCCCGATAGCCCGGGGCGATAGTGCGAAGTCCGGTTTGTCGGGCAGGCCGGCTCTTCGGAGCAGCTGCAGCCGTGTGCCCCTGGCTAAGTTAGCCCGCCACCGCCGCCTTGGCTGCATGGGACGCCTTCATCCACTCGCTCAGCCATGGGGCCCGGACGCTCGACGTGATCCGGCAGTCGGCCACGAAGGTTCCCTGTGCGCCCGCGTCGATCCAGTCCTTGAGCGCGGCCAGGTCCGCCAGTGAACGGATGATCGCCGACTCGGCACCGAGGGCCCGGGCGATGCCGCTGAAGTCCACTTCGGGGATCAGCATGGGCTTTTCGGTCAGGCCCTGGGAGCCGTACTGGTGGATTTCGGCTCCGTAGGCGGCGTCGTTGTAGATCACGACGACCGCGCTGCTCGCCGCGCCAATGAGCGATTCAAGGTCGGACAGGCCCATCAGGAAGCCGCCGTCGCCGGAGGCCAGTACCAGGGTGCGGCCGTCCTCCACGGCCCGGGCTGCCCCGACGGCGCTCGCGAGTCCCAGCCCGATGGACTGGAAGGCGGTCCCCACCATCACCAGGTCCTGCGGCCGGGGGATGTTCCAGTACATGGGTGCCCAGCCAATGAAGTGCCCGCCGTCCTGGACCACCGTGCGGCGCTCCGGCAGCACGGCATCCAGTGCCCTGGCAAGGGAACGCGGATCCAGCCGGCCGTCCGGGGTTTCGTCAGAGCCCAGGTGGTGGGCCGGTCCTTCGGCCAGGCGCTTCCGGGCTTCCGCCCGCCAGGCGTCCGCCGCAGTCTCACCATCAAGCAACTGCAGGAGACGTGCCGCAGCCATCTTCGCGTCTGCGCTGACGAACAGGTCCACCCGGGGGTGCGTCGGCTGCAGTGCGGTGTCGACCTGGATGACCGTGCTGTCCGGGCCGAGCAGGTGCCCGAACCGCATGGTGAAGGGGCTCAGGCTCGCCCCGGCCACTAGGACCACGTCGGCCTCGCCCATGAGCCCGGCCGCGGTGTCCGTGCCGAAGCCGCCGGCGACGCCGAGGTACCCCTCGCCCGGCAGGAGGTTGAGTGCCAGGGCGGTTCCGGCGGTCAGTGCGCCGATCCGGTCGGCGAGTTCGCGGAGTTCCGGGCCGGCGCCGGCGAGGTGCGCTCCGCGGCCAGCCAGGATCAGCGGCCGCCTGGCACCGGAGAGCAGACGGGCTGCCTGCCCAAGGCCGCCGTCGGCGTCGTCCGTCACCTTCGGTGCGTGCGGCGCCGGAAGCTCCTCGTCCCCGGCTTCGAGGGCCGCGAGGTCGTAGGGAATGGCAAGGACGACGGCGGTGCGCTTGGTGAGTGCGTACTCCACCGCCTGCTGCGTGATGGCGCCGGCGGCGTCGCGGGTGACGGTGAAGGTGGCTGCGCCGAGGCCTGCGGCGATGGCCGTCTGGTCCACGTCCTGGGGACGCGCGCCGCTGGTGGGGGCGTCCCCGGTGACGAGCACGACGGGGATCTGCGCCTGGACCGCCTCCGCGAGGGCGGTGAGTGCGTTGGTGTAGCCGGGGCCGTAGGTGGTGGTGCCGGCGGCGAGGCGTCCCGACGCGCGGTAGTAGGCGTCGGCCGCGGCGATGGCGGCGCCCTCATGCCGGACGGGGGTGAAGCGGAGGCCCTGCTTCTCCGCGGCGTCCAGGAAGTAGACGTTGCCGTTGCCCATGACGCCGAAGACGTCGCTGACATAGCTGCTGAGAACCTGCGCCACGCGGCCGGAGACGGTGAGAGTAGTCATGCAGGCATCGTGTGGCCTGCATCTCACATTTGCAACAGCGCCTCATACTGCTGGGACTTTTGGCAGCAGATGCTGGGAGAAGTGACAATTTGCCCAGTTAGGGCCCGTGTCACCCCTCTTAGTCCGAAGTGCGGGATTCCTGCTCTGACAGCCGGCTGATGAGGCCGTCGTAGCGGGGCGGCATGAGTTCCATGACGGAGATGGCGGTGCTGGTCCGCTGAATCCCGTCGATCTCCAGGATCTGGTTGGTGATGCGGTAGAGGTCGGCGGTGCCGCGGGCCACTACCTTGGCCATGAGGTCCGCGTCCCCGGTGGTGGCGTGCACCTCGATGACCTCCGGGATGGCGGCGAGCCCGCTTTCCACCGAGCCGAACCGCGTCTGGCTGATTTCCAGCGAGAGGAAGGCCATCAGTTCGTAGCCGAGTGCGGCGGGGTCCAGCCTGCGGCTGAAGGAGCGGAGGGCGCCGCTGCGCTCCAGTCGTGCCAGCCGGGCATGGACCGTGTTGCGTGCGACGCCGAGCGTCCGGGAGAGTGCCAGGGCGCTGGCCTCGGGGTCCTTGTCCAGGGCAAGGATGATCCTGCCGTCGAGCGAATCGAGGGTGCGAGAGTTCACGATGGTCATATTTTCACCACACACAGTAGAAGTTGAGCAAAAGTCCCAATGGCTAAAGCGTATCTTGCAATGTGGGCCGGCTCACAGTCATGATCGGTCCTCATGACGCCCGATCAACTCCTCACCAGACCGGACGCTGCGCTTCCCACCCTTAGAAGCGCGGTCACCGGCCTTCCGTCCTACGTCCCGGGCCGGCGCAGCGCCGGTGCGGACATCGCTGCCCTTGCCAGCAACGAAAGCCACTACTGCCCGCTGCCCGCAGCCATCACTGCGGTGGCCGAAGCGGCAGGCAGGATGAACCGCTACCCGGACATGGCCGCCGTCGAACTCCGCGAACGGATCGCCCGGCACCTGGGCGTCACCGCCGCAGAGGTTGCCGTGGGACCCGGCAGCGTGGGCGTCCTCCAGCAGATCATCACCGGACTGTGCGACACCGGGGATGAGGTGATTTTCGCGTGGCGCTCCTTTGAGGCCTACCCCATCCTGGTGGAGCTTGCGGGTGCCCGGCCGGTCCGCATCCCGCTGGACCACCTTGAGGGCCACGACCTCGATGCCATGGCCGCGGCTGTCACCGACCGCACCAAGGTCATCCTGCTGTGCACCCCCAACAACCCCACCGGCGTGCCGATCAGCCACGACCGCATCGAGGCCTTCCTGGGTGCTGTCCGCTCGGACATCCTGGTGGTGATTGACGAGGCCTACGTGGAATACGCCGAGGCGGGCAGCGGCCCCGACTCCCTGGCGCTCTACCGCGAGTACCCGAACGTCTGCATCCTGCGCACCTTCTCCAAGGCGTACGGACTGGCTGGCCTGCGCGTGGGTTACGCCGTGGCGGCGCCGGCCATCGCCGAGGGGCTGCGTCGGACCGCCCTTCCCTTCTCTGTGAGCGCGCTGGCCCAGAAGGCGGCCATCGCTTCGCTGGACGCGGGGGAGGAGATGGAAATGCGGGTCGCCGCCGTCAAGCTGGAGCGCGCTCGGATGGCTGCACAGCTGGAAGCCCAGGGCTGGAAACTGCAGCCGAGCCAGGGCAACTTCCTGTGGATCCGTGCCGACGGCCGCCTCCTGGCGAGGCTGGTGAACGCCTTCGACCACGCGGGCATCATGGTCCGGGCGTACCAGGGCGACGGCGTGCGGATCACCGTTGCCGATGCCGCCTCCAACGACCGCGTGCTCCGGCTCCTCGAAGCCCACGTGGCTTGAAACTCTTCGACCCTCAAGCCCCAACCCGTTCCACCTACACATCAGAGGAATCCCCATGGAACCACAGACAATGACGTCTGACCGCGCCCTCGGCGCGGCGCTCAAACCCCGCCAGCTCACGATGATGGGCCTCGGAAGCGCCATCGGCGCGGGCCTCTTCATCGGCTCCGGCGCCGGCATCCAGGCGGCCGGCCCGGCAGTGCTGATCTCCTACCTCGTGGCCGGCACCCTCATCATCCTGGTGATGTTTGCCCTCGGCGAGATGGCTGCCGCAAATCCGGACAGTGGTGCCTTCTCCGTCTACACCGCCAAGGCCTACGGGCCGGTGGCCGGTGCCACGGTGGGCTGGCTGTGGTGGATTCAGCTCGTGGTGGTTATCGCAGCTGAAGCGCTCGGTGCGGCTGGCCTGCTGGCCACCATCTTCCCGGCCCTGCCGGTGTGGCTGATGGCGTTAGTGTTCATCGTGGTGCTCACCGCCGTGAACCTCACCAGCGTGAAGAACTTTGGCGAGTTCGAGTTCTGGTTCGCCCTGCTCAAGGTGGCGGCAATCGTCGGGTTCCTGGCTGTGGGCGCTGCCCTTCTCTTCGGCTGGCTGCCCGGTGTGCAGTCGCCGGGCCTGTCCAACTTCATGGGAGACGGCTTTGCCCCGAGCGGTTTCGCCGGGATTGCGACGGCACTCTTCGTGGTGGCGTTCGCATTCGGCGGCACCGAAATCGTGTCCGTTGCGGCAGCTGAGACCGCCGAGCCCGCCCGCAGTGTAAAGAAAGCAGTCAAGACGGTGCTGTGGCGCATCCTGGTGTTCTACATCGGTGCCATCTTCATTATCGCGGCCGTTGTTCCCGTAGGTTCTGAGGGGCTGAAGAGCCCGTTCGCCGCGGTGCTGGAGGCCGCCGGCATGCCCGGCGCGGCCACCGCCATAACCCTGGTGGCCGTCGCAGCACTGCTCTCCGCGCTGAACGCCAACCTCTACGGCGCCTCACGGATGGCGTACTCCCTCGCGGAACGGGGGGAAGCGCCACGGCTGCTCGCGTTGGTGTCTAAGGCGCGCGTCCCCGTTGTCGCAGTCCTGGCCAGCGTAGCTTTCGGCGTCGTTACGGTTGTGCTGGAGCTGGCGTTCCCCGAGATGGTCCTCGGCGTCCTGCTGAACATCGTGGGCTCGACCTGCCTGCTGGTGTGGACGTCCGCGCTGCTCGCCCAGCTCGCGCTGCGTCTCCGCGCGGACCGCGAAGGGACGGAGCTTCCCCTGCGGATGGCAGGTTTCCCGTTTCTCACGTGCTTTGGTCTCCTCATCCTCGCGGCGATCTTCACGGTGGGCTTCATCGGGGAGGATTCCCGCCCCCAGCTCCTGAGCACCTTCGGACTCGTGGCGCTTCTGGCCGTGGCCAACTGGGTGAACCACCGGAACAGGAAGGTTCCGCCCATTGTCGAAACTTCGGACGGTGACAAGCAGCCGGTGCTCGTCGACTGAGAGCCGACAGGAATCGACCGGGTTTTCGCTGCCCAGGACCAGGCAATAACTGAACCGGCAGAGGCGGGTCCCGAATGGGGCCCGCCACCTGTCAGCGGCGGGCGCCCAGTGCTGCCCACGCCTGGTTCCGGCACTTAGCAAGATCCCGGCGGGCCTCCAGGGCACCAGCAAGGCCTACAGCCAGAAACGAAAGCAAGACGTGGGACGGGCAAAAGGACCAGGCAGGGCCGGCGGCAATGATCTGGGGATCAGTAGCGGCTTGGAACGGTTTAAATTCGTTACCGTGTTCTTCCCGCAGTAGCCTCGCGATCAGCGCCGAAGACGCGAAGCAGTTAACGGTCTTCGTCGCGCCCGCCGCGGAACCGCCGGACAGCGCCTGCCGACGCGGAGTTTCTACTGAACATACGCTGGTATTGACCAGGTTCCTGCCAAGGGCTACTTTGACCCCGCGACGTCCTTTCCCGTTCAGGCGGAACCGGCCCGCATAAAATGGCATGCTTCCGCCACTGAGAGAGGGCAGCTCATGAGAAGATTCCAGCTGGAAACGATCACCGAGCTGCGGGCACCGGCCTCAAAAGTCTTCGACTTCGTCGCGGATAACACGAACGCCCCCAAGTGGCAGAGTGGCATCGACGAGATACGACGCGTCACTCCAGGTCCTCTCGGCGTAGGCACCGAGCATGAACTAACGCGGCGGTTTGCCGGGATGAAGATCGTGGGACGTAACCACTTCACGGCCTATGAGCCGGGCCGCTTCGTCGCCTTTGAGATCCCCTCGGGCAAGATGATCGGAGTAGCCTCCTATCTGGTTGAGCCCACTGGCCCCAACTCCTGCCGCCTCATCAGCAACGTGGATTTCCAGGTGGCGGGCTTGGCCCGGTTCGCCGTTCCCCTTTTGAAGCTGCTCTTCAAACGGGACGACCAGAAGGCACTCGCCAAGCTCAAGGTCCTGATGGAGCGCCCATGATATCCACCCGCACCAGCCGCTTGGTTGCCGGTGTGTCTTCCGCTGCGGATGGCAGGTTTCCCGTGGCTCACGTGCTTTGGCCTGCTCATCCTCGCGGCGATCTTCACGGTGGGCTTCATCGGCGAGGATTCCCCTCCCCAGCTTCTGAGCACTATCGGACTTGTGGCGCTCCTGGCGGTGGCGAACTGGTTGAACCACCGCAACAGGAACGCTCGGCGCGCACTTCGCAATGCGCAGCCCACCTTGAGAACTGGTGCCAAAAGTGGCACCATGGTGCATGTGGCGAGCATCGACAAGATCGAAAAGCAAGCTAGAAACTCACCTGAGAACGTCTCCTACAGTGACATGCTCAAACTCTGTACGCATTACTTTGGTGAACCTAGGTCAGGTTCTGGAAGTCACAACGCAATCTTCAAAATGCCCTGGGCAGGGGATCCCAGGATTAATTTGCAGAACAAAAATGGCAAGGCCAAGCCGTACCAGGTGAAGCAAGCCATAGCCGCCATCGATCGGAGCAAGGAGAAGTAGATGTCCACTCGAAAAGCAGCTGCTGCGCCATCTGCGGTGGCGCAGTATCGGTACTCGGTCCAGTGGTCGCCGGAGGATCATGAGTTTGTCGCCACTGTTCTCGAATTCCCCTCCCTCTCCTGGCTGGACGAGGATCAGTTCGAGGCGCTCCGCGGCATTGAACGGTTAGTGTCCGACGTCATCGATGAACTTACGCAGTCGGGTGAGCCCGTGCCCGAGCCCATCGCGACGCAAAAGTTTAGTGGGCGGCTCAACCTTCGGGTACCCCCGGAACTCCACCGCAAGCTCGCGATTGACGCTGCCAATCACGGCGTGCCCCTCAACAAGTACGCAACGGAGCGGCTGACAGCCTGAGTTCTACGTCTCAGTGGAGTCTCGATTTCGTGGAGAGCTCCGCGATTCTGTCTTGCAGGATGCGCAACTTCAGGCTCTAGCTTGCTAGACGGGATAGAAGCAGCGGGCGGGACGTTAGCCCCTATCGGGGCAGAGTCTCGCTTCCGGTGCGCACGCCCACGCCGCCAGGGCTGCTGAGGAGCGGTTAGCAGGTAACTATTACGGCCCCGGACCGGAGGTGGGTGTCCCACCCGCGGGCGATGAGTTGCTTGACCTGTTCGGAAAGGCGGTTTCCGCCCTCGGTAAGGAGCGCTTCGCATTTGTGGCAGGTGTGATGGGCAGGTGACGAGCCGGCAGCACCTACTGACGGCGGGCATCGTAGTTGGGGAGGGACCCCTCTATCGACTCGGACGCACAGGGGAATCCTGCTCCCTCTGGTCCCGCAATGGAGCTCGACCTTGACGTAATTCGGTTGCATCACTGGTACTCCTTTCCTGCTGGTACTCGTCGAGGTGGGCCCGGACGATGTACACACGGGAAAAGCTAACAGCGGGCTCTGACATTTCCTGTGGGGCTTTGCCGTTTCCCTGGGCAGCGGATCAGTAGCGCATGTTGCTGCTCGGCTCCGCGGACCGCACATGCACCTTGCGGGCGTGCTGCGGTATCCGCTTCTGTCAGTTGCCCAGGGAATGAAGTCGACGGGTTAGGTATCGCCCTGCGCCAGCCCCATAAACATCGTCCGGTGCAGGATGTCCACGTGTTTCCGGGAAACCTCCACTGCCTCCTGCACGTCCCCGGCACGGAGGGCTGCCACGAGGGCGATGTGGTCCTTATTGGACTTGTGCAGCTTCTCGATGGGGTATGGGATGAAGTAGTCGTAGAGCTCGGCGAGCGTCTCCTGATAAACGTGGGCGGCAGTGCCCATTCCTGAGGCGGTCCCCACCAGCTGGTGGAACCGCTCGTCCGCCTGGTGGTAGACGGACCAGTCCGTTGCTTCGGCCATGTCGCGGGTCAGCCGCTCCAGCTCATCCAATTGCTCAGACGAGGCATTAACAGCGGCATAGTGCGTCACCGCGCATTCGAAGAGCAGCCGCCGGTCTACGAGCCGGTTTACGGCCTGGGACTCGGCCGGCGACGCAGAAAGTTCCGCCAAAACATCCGTAGGCGGCGAATCCGCTACAAAGGTTCCGCCGGCCCGGCCGCGCCGGCGCACCACGACACCCTGCTCCGCCAGGCTGGCCAACGCGCGGCGTGCAGTAATCGGGCTGACCGACAGGCCCAGCGCCACGTCCTCCTGGTCGGGCAGCCGCTCGCCCGGCTTCAGGAGCCCCAGGGAAATCGCCATGCCGATCCGCATCCGTACGGCGTCCATCGCGCTGCGGCGCTCCACCCCAGGCATCTTCCCGGCGCCGAGGCGCGGGGGCTCGGCGGTGTCCTCCAGCTGACGGGTCATGTCCGCTACTTTACGGCCCACACCTGCCCCCTTTCCTTTATTAGATCATTCTGATCTAATATAACCCGGATCACACCCCAACGCGGAGACAAACCCATGCAACGCATCCTTCCCCTCATCGCTGCCCAGTCCCGGCCGCGGCTCATCGGCGAACCAGTCTCGGCCTTCGCGGACGAGGTTAAAGAAGCCCTCCAAGCCCAGCCGCACAGCAAGCTGGTCGTCTTCCCCGAGCTGCACCTCTTCGGCGATGAAGACCCGGACCTGCAGCGCACCGAAATGCTCCAGGCAAGTGCCGAACCCCTGGACGGCCCAAGAGTCCAAGAGCTGAAACAACTGGCGAAAGACCTCACCATCTGGCTGGTCCCCGGCAGCGTCTGCGAACGCGGCCCGGAGGGGCAGCTGTTCAACACCCAGCTGGTCCTGTCCCCGGAAGGGGAGCTCGCCGGCTACTACCGGAAGATCTTCCCCTGGCGCCCGTTCGAGCCCTACGATCCCGGCGACCGGTTCACCACCGTGGACCTGCCCGGCATCGGCAGGGTGGGCCTGAACATCTGCTACGACGCCTGGTACCCGGAGGTGTCCCGCCAGCTCGCCTGGATGGGTGCCGACGTGATCCTCAACGTCGTCAAAACAACCACCCCGGACCGCAGGCAGGAACTGATCCTCGCCAAGGCCAACGCCATCGTCAACCAGGTCTTTATGGTCAGCGTCAACTGCGCCGGCCCCACCGGCCAGGGCAAGAGCATCATCGTGGACCCGGAGGGCAATACCCTCAGCGAGGCCAAAGACGATCAGCCGCAGCTGCTCACCGCGGAACTGGACCTTGCCGCCGTCGACCGTGTCCGCACGCACGGCACGGAGAACCTCAACCGCCCCTGGTCGCAGTTCGGCGAGGGGGAACCCGCCGTCGAACTTTCCGTCTACCAAGGCCGGATCAATCCGGCCACCTGGACACCGCCGTCCTACAAGCCGTAAGGAAACACCGTGACAACAACCCTCACCCGCACGCTGAAGCTGCCCTCGCTGGTCCTGTTCGGGCTGGCGTACCTAACTCCGATCATCGTCCTGGGGATCTTTGGCATCATCGCCGAAACCACCGGCGGCGCCGCGCCCGCCGCGTACCTCGTGGCGCTCGTGGCCATGCTGTTCACCGCGCACAGCTACGGCCGGATGGCCATCGCCTTCCCCGTGGCCGGCTCCGCCTACACCTACGTCCGCCGCTCCATCGATTCCCGCGTCGGGTTCCTGGTGGGCTGGGCCGTCCTGCTGGATTACCTCTTCCTGCCCATGGTCATCTGGCTCATCGGCGGCTCCTACCTGAGCGCCCAGTTCCCCGGCATCCCCATCGGCGTCTGGATCGTGGGCTTCATCCTCATCACCACGCTGCTGAACGTCCTGGGCATCAAGGTGGCGGACAAGGCCAACTACGTGCTGATGGCGTTCCAGCTGCTGGTCCTCGTGTTCTTTGTGGCGCTGGCCATCGGCAACGTGGTGTCAGCCAACGGCGCCGGGGCACTGGCCAGCGGGCAGCCGTTCTTCAATGACACCGCCAGCTTCGCCACCATCTCTGCCGGCGCGGCCATCGCCGCGTACTCGTTCCTGGGGTTCGACGCCGTCACCACCCTCACCGAGGAAACCATCAACCCGCGCCGGACCGTGCCGCGCGCCATCATGCTCGTGGCGCTGATCGGCGGCGGCATCTTCGTGGTGGTGTCCTATGTGACCCAGCTGGTCCACCCCGGCGGGGTGTTCGAGGACTCCGCCTCCGCGGCCAGTTCCATCGCGCTGCAGATCGGCGGGCAGCTGTTCGGCGCCGTGTTCCTGGCCGGCCTGGTGGTGGCGCAGTTCGCCTCCGGCCTCGCCGCGCAGGCCAGTGCGTCCCGCCTGCTGTACGCGATGGGCCGGGACTCCGTGCTGCCCAAGGCGGTCTTCGGCCGGCTCAGCGAGAAGTTCCACACCCCGGTGGCGAACCTGGTGGTCACCGGGATCGTGGGGCTGATCGCGATCTTCCTGGACGTGGCCACGTCGACGTCGTTCATCAACTTTGGTGCCTTCACCGCCTTCACGCTGGTGAACGCCTCGGTGGTGTTCCACTATGTGCGCCAGCGCCGGGCCGGGCAGCAGCTGAACCCGATGTCCTACGTGGTGATCCCGGTAGTCGGCGCGATCATCTGCGCCTACCTGCTCTCCCGGCTGGACAGCAACGCCATTACGCTGGGGGTGTCCTGGCTCGTCCTGGGTGTGGTGGTTCTGGCCCTGATCACGCGGGGCTTCAAGGCGGCGCCGCCGGAGATGACCGCCACGGAGAAGGCAACGGTCGAAGCAGCCGCCTGACGCTGGCAGTTAGTCGTGTGGCCGCCGGGCCGAGGGAAGGAACAGCCGTGAGGATAGCGCTGGGACAGCTGGAGTCGGGCGCCGACATCCGGACCAACCTCGCCGCGATCGACGGGTTCGCCGCCGAGGCGGCGCGCGACGGCGCCGCGCTGGTCGCCTTCCCCGAGTACGCCAGCTACGAGAAAAAGAAGGTGGACGCGACCTTCCCTGAGGTGGCCGAGCCGCTGGACGGTCCGGTCTGCCGGGAGCTCGCTGATATCGCCCGCCGCCAGCGCGTCGCGCTGGTGGCGGGCGTGGTGGAAACATCAGACGAGCCGGGCAGGGCGTACAACACGCTGGTGGCTTACGGGCCCGACGGCGGTCGGCTGGCTTATTACCGGAAGATCCACCTTTTCGACGCGCAGGGTTTCGGGGAGTCGACGTTCGTCAAGCCGGGACCGTCCACCGACCCGGTCGTGTTCGAGCACGGGGGAGTGCGGTTCGGGCTCATGACCTGCTACGACCTCCGGTTCCCGGAACTGGCCAGGTCGCTGGCCGACGCCGGCGCGCAGGTCCTGCTGGTCTGCTCGTCCTGGGTGCCGGGCGAGCACAAGACGGAGCAGTGGCTGGCGCTGAACGCGGCGCGGGCCATCGAGAACAGCATCTACGTGGCGGGGGTGTGCCAGGCGCCGCCGGTATCGGTGGGGCGGAGCGTGCTAGTGGACGCAATGGGGGTTGTTGAGGCCGACCTCGGACTGGAACCGGGCGTGCGCACTGTGGATGTTTCGCTGGAGACGGTGGACCGGGTGCGGGAGTCGTTTCCTATGTTCCGGCAGCGGCGGCTGTAGGGCACGAATTTCGCCACCCTTCCAGGAGTCGCCCATTCGGCACGGGTTTCAGTTATCCAATCTGGTTTGACCCGTCCATGACTGCCCGTCCCAGTAGGCCAGAACGCCTTTTGTAGATGTCGGATACCACCCGGCTTGTGATGCCACCTCGGCCCTTGACGGAGGCTGTGGAATTGCCACCTCGGCCTTTTCCTTGGCTAGGGCTTCTTGGACCGAACATACATGAATTGTCCATCTTGTTCCGTTCCACCAGCGTGCAGTGCCTTGGCCTTCGTCGTACCAGCCAGGAGCAGGACCCCTACCAAAGGAATTCACAAGAGATTTGCGAAGCGACGAGGTGACCAGCGAAGAGCTTTGGGGCGGGGGAGCCATACGGTTATGCCACTGCTCCGCCACGAATAACTCGGCTTGCTCTTTGGTCATCCGGCCAGCCTGAAACTCAGCGTCTGCCCACTTGCAGAGGTTGCCGTACTCGTTGGCCAACTGCTGCTGTCGCAAGTGGTTGAGCTGAGCTAACTGCTGCTGGCGGAGCTGGTTGAGCTGAGCAGCAGCAAGTTGTGCCTGAATAGCTCCCTGGGCTGCTAGTTGTTTCTGAATGTCGAGCTGTTGTCGTGACGTGATGAAGCTTCCGACATTGGCTGCCGTGTTGAGACGGTTGCCTTTCATCTTACCCACGGAACTTTCCTTCTAAGCGGCCTACGAAGAGTTGTCCCAGCCCTTGGCGGAAGATTATCGGAGATGGCTCCTCATGACTAGGTCTAGTTCGAGCACATGGTGCTAGCGGTCCTTCTCCCGCCTCGATGGATCGGATACGGAACGGCAAAGGTGGGCTCGAAACGAAGTCAGCCTAGAGGGCCCCTGTTGCTAATGTTGAGCGAAATTACATTCCTTGCAGGGAGCAGGCGACTGTCATGAAGGTATTTCTTAGTTGGTCCGGAGTCGATACGAAGAGTCATGCGGTGGCCCGAGCTCTTGACGAGTGGCTCCCCACTGTTCTCAATGCCGTTGACCCTTGGATTAGTTCACGCGGACTGATGGCGGGCTTGCAGTGGAACCAGCAGTTGGATAGAGAGTTGGACAACACCAACTTTGGCATCATCGTTGTGACTCCTTGGAACCAGCACTCCCAGTGGCTGAATTTTGAGGCGGGTGCTCTTTCGAAACGGGTTGGGGGTCTGGAGTCACGTGTAGCTCCCCTTCTTGTCGACTTCCCTAATGTGGCGAAGTTGACGGGGCCTTTGTCGAGCTATCAAGTCGTGCTGCCCACCAAAGACGGCATTAATCAACTAGTCCTATCGATCAATCAGGCTCTTGGTGAGGAGTCTAGGAAATTCGACGCTTTAGAGCGAGCGTTCGATGTCTGCTGGCCGGCGCTCGAATCGATGCTCAAAAAAATCGACGAGGACCTTCCGAGCGAGGCCGATCCGGCGGCTGCACCGACGCCCCGGCCGGCAGCGGCAGACGAAACCGACATGTTCAGTGAAATTCTTAATGCTATCCGCGGTCTCGCTCGATCCGATGCACGGCTTAGGAATGAAATTCACAAGAGTACAGCTGGCCAGCAGGAACCGACGGTTGTTTACGTCCCCGCTGCAACTGCTGCTGGGGCACCGCACGAGTCTTTAGGCTCGAGGACGGCCCGCGCCGTCGAGAGATTGGGATACGCCACGGTGGCAGTGAGGCGCGGCCCTAGTGGTCGGGTGCGCGTAATTCTTTCTCAGCCGATATCCAAGGAGCAGGAGCAGGAGCTGGCTGAAGGGTTGGACTGGGATGACCTCAAGATCAGAAGTCTCCACGTTGAGCCGTTACTGGAGGAAGAAGATTAGTCTCTCTAGACCACTCTCCAGTGTGGCTTTGCAGGTCAGAACAAGACCTAATGACGCTCGAGTCCCCCTTAGCTGCTGTACGCGATGGGCCGCAACGCTGGGGGTGTCCTGGTTGGTGCTGGGTATGGTGGTCCTGGCCCTGATCACCCCCGGGTTCAAGGCCTCGCCGCCGGAGATAACCGCCACGGAGAAGGCAACGGTCGAGGCCCCCGCCTGAGCCTGTCAGTCTGTTGTTGGTCCGCGGGGCCGAGGGAGGAAGAGCCGTGAGGATTGCGCTGGGGCAGCTGGAATCAGGTGCCGACATTCGGGCCAACCTCGCCGCGATCGACCGGTTCACCGCCGAGGCAGCGCGCGACGGCGCCGCGCTGGTCGCCTTCCCGGAGTACGCCACCTACGAGAAGAAAAAGGTGGACGCCACCTTCCCCGCGGTGGCCGAGCCGCTGGACGGTCCCGTCTGCCGGGAGCTCGCCGCCATGGCCCGCCGCCACCGCATCGCGCTGGTGGCGGGCGTGGTGGAAACCTCGGAGGAGCCGGGCAGGGCGTACAACACGCTGGTGGCCTTCGGGCCCGACGGCGGCCGGCTGGCTTTCTACCGGAAGATCCACCTTTTCGACGCGCAGGGCTTCGGGGAGTCCACGTTCATCAAGCCGGGCCCGTCCACCGCACCGGTGGTGTTCGAGCACGGGGGAGTGCGGTTCGGGCTGATGACCTGTTACGACCTGCGGTTCCCCGAACTGGGCAGGTCGCTGGCCGACGCCGGCGCGCAGGTCCTGCTGGTCTGCTCGTCCTGGGTGCCGGGCGAGCATAAAACGGAGCAGTGGCTGGCGCTGAACGCGGCAAGGGCGATTGAGAACAGCGTGTACGTGGCGGGGGTGTGCCAGGCGCCGCCGGTGTCGGTGGGGCGGAGCGTGCTCGTGGACCCAATGGGGGTTGTGGAGGCCGACCTTGGGCTGGAGCCCGGGGTGCGGACGGTGGAGGTGTCGCTGGAGACGGTGGAGCGGGTGCGGGAGTCGTTTCCGATGTTCCGGCAGCGGCGGTTGTAGCTTGGGGTTGGAAACAACATCGCGGATTGACCCAAACAGTTCGAAAGAAACAAGAGCATGCGGCAAACCATCGCCCACCGAATTTGCGGCAGTCGGTCGGAACGAGCCTGTGAATGTATCCCACATGCACAGCGATCCGAACGGCCCTTTCATTTACGGTGCGGCATTGTTGTTCGGGCGAATCCGGCGGCTACCATCTGACAAGAGTTGCTGAGAACACTCACGGATTATGGGGGAAAGATGGGGTCAACGGAGTATTCCGACAGTGAAGTCGAGAAGATGGCTGACACGCTCGCCACGCTAGTGGCTGGCGGAATGACGATGCAGGGTGCTCAGACGGCGTTGTTGTACGCGCCGGAGGGTCTGGTGCATGCGGGGCGTGTCGCCTACGAAAAACGGCTGAACCTCATCAAGGAGATACCCGATCCTGGCATTCTGGCCGAAAAGGAGCGGAAAGTCGGATTCTGGTACTCCGGTCCTCGCCAGGACGATGTCATTTGGCCGATCCTGAGATCGCGATTGCTACAAGAACTACCGGAAGCGGCAGTCGAGGGGGTAGATTCGGCCTCCTCCAAAGTGATCGGTCTGGGCAGTCCTCCAGGCAAGGAGTCCATCAGCACCCGAGGACTAGTTCTTGGCTATGTCCAAAGCGGCAAAACGACGAACTTCATGTCGGTGGTGGCGAAAGCGGCGGATGTTGGTTACCGACTCATCATCGTCCTCACTGGGACAACCGAAAACCTGCGCACGCAGACTCAGGATAGGCTCAACGATTACTTAATTGAACCGTGCAGTTCAATCTGGCATCCGCTGACTTCTGTCGACATTGACTTCAGTGTTACCACGCCGGCGGACGCGATTCTAAGCAATCCATCCATGCGTTCTATCGCCGTCGTTAAAAAGAATCCCTCCAGGCTTCGGCGTCTTCATAAATGGATCAAAACCGCGTCCGCAACTACTCGTCAGAATTGTCCTATACTCATCATCGACGACGAGGCGGACCAAGCGTCCATTGATGTAGGGACCAAGCGCCAGTCGACCATCAATAGTCTGATCCGAGACCTCCTTGCGAACCCAAAAGCGGCATACATCGCATATACAGCGACGCCATTCGCTAATCTGCTTATCGACCCAAGCGTCGAGCAGGACTTATACCCGCGAGACTTCATTGTGGACCTACCGCGCCCCGCGAACTATTTCGGGGCGGAGCGGATCTTTGGTCAGTTGGAAGCTGAGAGCCTAGAGGATTCCGTGGATGATGGCTTGGACGTGGTGCGCTTGATTTCCGACACGGAGGTTGACGCCGTTCGTCCGCCAAGGAACAAGACGCTCTTGGATCAGTGGTCACCTGAAGTACCCGATGGAATGGACGCTGCTATCCGGTGGTTCCTGCTAGCCACCGCCGCCAGGCGCCTCCGCGCTGGAAAAGTTGCGCATTCTTCAATGCTTATCCATACGTCAATGTTGGCAGGCGCCCATGAGAAGACTGCCGAAGCCGTCGTCGATCATTTGGACGGGCTCACGGCCGAGCTGATAAACGGGGGCCAAAGCGCCGTCGACCTGTTTCGGGAACTCTGGGAGGCCGAATCGGCCCGTGTGAAGGCTGACGCCTTTGGAAATCAGTCGATAGCATTCGACGATCTGATCCCGCAGCTAGTCAAGACAGCCCGGGCAACCAAAGTTATTGTGGATAATTATCAGTCGAACGACCGTTTGGTTTACGACAAAGAGCATCCGCAGACCGCCATTGTCATCGGCGGAAACACCCTGTCCCGCGGGTTGACTCTTGAAGGCCTCACGTCGAGCTACTTCGTCCGTGCCTCAACGGCATACGACACTCTGCTTCAAATGGGACGCTGGTTCGGGTACCGCGTGGGCTATGAAGATCTGATCCGAATCTGGATGACCTCTGAACTGAAGAGCTGGTTCCTCATGCTGTCCATAGTCGAAGCCGAGATTCGTGAAGAGATCCAGGTCTACGAAGCGGAGGGTAAGACCCCGGCTGAGCTTCCCGTCAAGATCCGGACACATCCACAGATGTCAGTAACGTCGGCCGCCAAAATGCGTTCCGCTGTCAAAGCGCAGGTGAGTTATTCAGGTCGTCGGGTCCAGACAATCATGTTCAACGAAGAAGACAAAGACTGGCTGGAAGGCAACATCAAGGCAACCAGAGACTTGTTTGAGCGCCTGATAAGCGAAGGTCATCACGAGCATGAACTTAACGCGGCTCGACGTGGATTCCGTGATGTTTCGGCTGACGAGATTCTGGGCTTCTTGGATAGCTATAGGGTTCACGACGCGGCTAAGTCCATTGATAAAGACGCGATCAGGCGCTACATCGAGAAGGAACGTGCCGAAGGTGATTTGAAGCGCTGGGACGTTGTGCTCATGGAGCCCCTTCACGGTGACGAGGAGCTCGATCTTGGCCTGGTCGGGAACGTCCGCCTTCTGCGCCGCAAAAAGATGTATATCCCCAGCGAGGACGGTACGGCCAATCTGAAGGCAGTCGCATCGACGTCTGACCGGGTTGCTGATCTCGATGTCGGATTGGACTTCATCCGTAAGTCACTGAATCTCAAGTCCACCGATAAAATCACTGACCGCCAGTTGCTCCAATTTCGTCAACTGCGGCAGGCGACGGATCGAAAGGGTCTCTTGTGCATCTATCCGATCGCCAAGAAATCCGACCCTGAGCTAGACGGCTCCGAGCTGAAGCCAGCCGAGAACCGTAGAGTTCCACTGTTCGCGGCGGCTGATGTCATTGGGCTCTGTTTCATGTTTCCAGATTCACGCAATCCTCGATCAGTGGTCGATTATGTGGCAGCGAAGGTGGACACCGAATACTTAGAAGCCTTGGAAGAGGAACTGGAGGCAGCCGACAAGTTGGATGAAGCAAAGGCAATCGAAGACGAGCTGGTGAAAGCATGAGAGAATCCTCGGCTTCCGTCTTTGAGTACCTGGCTAAGGATGTTTCTGCCGCAGGAAGCTTCCATTCCCGAAAATCTGGCATATCTTCAGCGGACGGAGAGGTGCTCTGTGCCGTGGACGCGGGCGGTCGGCCATCGTTGCTAGTGCCAGTGGGAGAAGTAAAGAGAGGTCCTCTCGACTGGCATAGCAAGTCGTTGGCACTGCAGACACTTGAGCTGTCTGTTGATGGATTGAATCAGCCTTTTATGATTCTTCGATGCATCGACCCAATGCTGCACCATCAGTTCGGGTTATTGGCGGACGACGTTCTGCATGCCGTGGAACTGGACCCCGAGACTGCACCAAACGCAGTATTGGCGACCCTGGAGCGTTGGAGAAATCTCTTTGAGGCGGAACGGGGAGCCCTCTTGGGGCCCGCGCAGTTGGCAGGCATAATGGCCGAGCTCTCAGTCCTGCAAGAGTTGGTAAGAACTCATGGACCCAAAGCTCTATATGCGTGGCAGGGACCAAACGGCAATCGACATGATTTCGTATTCGCGGACTGCTCCATTGAAGTGAAAGCGACGACCAATCACAACAATATGGTGGTAACAATCCATGGTGGCCGCCAATTGTCTGCACCAGATCAGGGGGAGCTCTATCTGCTTGCCCTCCAGCTGGAGCGTACGCCAAATGGTAAATCTGTTCCCGCCATGGTTGAGGAACTGATTGATTCAGGTTTTCCCCGGCTTGAGCTTCTGACTTTGCTAGGCAGCGCAAACTATTCCGATGGCGACTCGTCCGCGTACAAGGAAGTAAAGTTTTCAAAGCTTTCCGAGAGCTCATATCTTATTGACGCCAGATTTCCACGAATTACCGGGGAAACTTTAATTCCGTCCGGTACCATCGAGCGGCTCAGTAATATTTCTTACTCCATCGACCTTGGGCACATGAAGGAGACCGACCTCAATCTGTCCACGGTTGTCATAAGGAACGCTGAAGACTGATGTTGTCGCTGTATAGGCAGCAGTACGGTGCCGATGGGGGCTTGGACGCCCGCTCCGCGGACAACGCGATCGGGCGCACTTCGCTCGGGCTGTGGGATCTTGTTCTCCGAGAGTCTCTTCAGAACAGTTGGGATGCGCGAACAGAAAAGAGCGGGAGCATCTCATTTGCAGTGGATGAGTATGAACTTTCGGTAGAGCAAACTCGTATTGTGACACGCGATATCTTTGGCGAACTGCCCCCTCATTGCAAGTCTACTGATCTGCACAAACACATTTTTGATCGCCGAATACGAGTGTTGGTCATCTCTGATACCGGAACACGCGGCTTGGGAGGCCCCATACGAGCCGATGTTTCCGGAGCGTCGGGCGAACGGCGGGACTTTGTCGATTTCGTCCGAAACTTGGGTCGTTCCACTGCTAAAGGCCTCGAGGGCGGAACCTATGGGCTGGGAAAAGGCGTGCTGTATCGAGCCAGCCAAGTCGGCCTCTGCTTGGTCTATTCCCAAGCGCGTTACAACGGCTCGATTGAGCCGCGCCTGATCGGTGTGTCAGGCGGTGATGGCGATTATGACGACGACGGACGTCGGTACACGGGGCGGAACTGGTGGGGGGTACCCGGAGCAGACGGCATTGTAGATCCACTCACTGGTCGCAGCGCCCGGGAGCTTGCAGAGAGTCTGGGCATGCGAATTCCGATGGAGCACGACACCGGCACGAGCATCATGGTTGTAGCACCGGACTTCGCTGGGGTCACGAACGGCCTCGATCGAGTGGCAGCGATCGCTGATGCAGCAATGAAATGGGCGTGGCCACACGCTCTGGATATGGGGAAGGGACCAAATATTCGGTTTGTTTTCACAGCCGACAGCCGTTCGATCCCTAGCCCCGAGCCGCTAGGCCACCCGGTGTATCGTGAGTTTGCTTCGGCATACATGGAGGGCCGTCAGCGGATCTTGAACCTTGGCTATCAAAGCAATTGGCAGACTACGTCCACGCCGATTCGAAGCATGCGGCCAAGTCAAAATCTGGGACTCCTAACGCACCGTATCAGCCACGCCCCTGTGACAACTGGATCGGAACTTGAGAACACGGTTGCCCTTATGCGGGATCCGAGAATGGTGGTCAAATACTTGCCCGTTTCGGCTCAGCCGAATGGTGTGCCCGTCTTCGGGGTATTCATTTCGGCGCCTGACATGAACGAAAAGTTCGCCAAATCGGAGCCGGTGACGCACGACGACTGGGTTTATCAGCAAGCCTCCGTGGGAAAGAACGCTCCGAACCCTGTCAGGATTGCCATAGACAAAATTCGGGAAACGTTCCGGGTGCTATCGGTCCAAGGCGCAAAAGCCGGCAGTGGTGTCGCCTCCAAGGGGGCCTCAAGGGTGTCAGCTGCCCTAGGCAGCCTGCTGTCCGGGTTCGCCGGTAGTGGAGCCGAACGCCAAGAAGCGGCAGCGTCTTATGACCTAGGTGCAAGACGCCCGCGTAAGGCGACCATACGTCAACTCGGTGAGTCCTCATTGGATGTTATGGACGGCGAGATGGTAGTGAGGTATGGGTTCGCTGTCACCGGAGGGCGCCCTGGAAGTGCTGTCGCGGTACGTGTGGAGGCTCGCGTCGTGACGGAGTCTGGGGGAAATGAGTCCGCCAGCCCTGCCGACGCAGAAATGCCGCGTTTCCTAGGGTGGTTGTCCTCAAATGGAACGCTCTCCTCGGAGGACGTTTTGACCATGGCGGTGCCGAGCGAAGATGAAATCACAGCGGTCTTCACCCAGCCTGCCGAAACCGCGATCCGCGTCACGGCCACTGCAGAGGAGCTTGAAGTTGCGAGGAGTTAGCTTCGGGCACCTGACATTGCCAATAGAAGAGGTATCTGCGCTCTCTTGGGACATTTCTGTGGGCGAGACGCCTCTGTCTGCGGGGGAGACCTTGGCTGAAGATTGGACATACTATGACGACATCTTCATCAAATGTTCCTTTAACCTGAAGCTAGAGGATGCCTTGTTGCGGCTGAGACTGCCACAGGACGCTCGTTTAGGAGCGGTCATTATCGCCCGTTCCTCCGGCACGCCTCTAATCACGACGTCGGAGGTAATCGACGTTCGCGGTACGCGCCAGCAGGTATATCTGACTCTTCCAGGAAATCAGGTTGCCGGTACTCTGGCCCTAGAATTCCAGATATCCGTGTTAGCTACCGGGCACGGCGTGGAAAGTTCCATTGCTCCGAAAAGAATAGGCAACACGGTCTTTCGAAGTGACCGCAGAATTGTCCTAGAGGGCACTGCTCCCCGTCTGCCGATGCTTCCGGTGAGTTTTGCTGAGCATGGAATAGCCAGTTCAAGCGCATCGCTTTGGTGGCTCCGGCTAACAACGCGCGACTTGGCTGCGAGTGCCTCGGCCGCAATTTGGCTATGGCTGAATGCAGACAACCCATTCATTTCCAAAATGCTCGAGGACCCACAACCCTCGGAGTCGGACGCATGGCTGCGGTTTCTCCAGGTAGACTTTATGCGCCAACTTCTTCGTGAGGCAATCAGCAGCGACGAGTTGAGCCTGCAAACGGATTATCCGGAGGAATCTCTAGGATACGTACTAAGCAGCGTGGTCCGGCTCTTGGGTGAATCCTTGGACCAAGTCCGACAGCGGTACCGCGAAGATCCCGGTCGCGTTGAGGCTGAGCTCCAATCGAAAGTTGGGGCAAATTAGAGTGGCAGATATTCAAACATTGCTGTGCTATCCACGTATGCCCCTCTACCATGCAGCTCAATCGTGGGAGATGCTTCGCGGGCAGAGTCTGCGAGAGATTGGTGCTGCTATTGACCTTCGCACTGTTCATGCTAATTACTACCCACTTGCCCGACAACGTGCCGGTTCCGCGGAGTTACTTGGCTTGCGCGGGAAGATTCTCGGCATTGCCGAGGAATTTGGATTCCCCTCGACTGTGAGCAGCAAAGTGCTCGTGGAGTTCGATCGATCCGTCGGGCCAGAGCTTCATGCTCAGATGACTATCATGCCTGCCGACGCATCATCGATAGATGTTTGGAATTTCATTAACACTGCAGTTGTACCAGACGTTGTCCTCTGGCGGTATGGACGCTTCCATACTCAAACGAAGAAATGGAACATTTCTGAGGATCGCCTGTTCGACATGACCAGGACCACCATCGGCCGGTTGTGGTGGAGGGTTCACCTCCTTGGTGCCGAACTAGCGCGCAGGCTGGGTGAAGATGAGGTGGTCAACCTGCTGGAGAAGCCTCGGATCGGCGGCTACCCGCCACTCTCCCGTGCTATGGGTGCACGACTGTTGACGTTAGCCTCAGAATCGAACACGGGGAGACGGATGGAACTATTCCGAGATGCCACAAAACGTCTTCTCCGCAAGATGGCAGTCCAGTCCGTGTTCGTGATGACGCCTGAGCAGATTGACGAGTTCGTCACCTTGTTATTCCTGGAGTCCGCGGCCGCGTTGGACATACCCGTGGTGGAAGCCCCCCATGGAAATGCTCGCGCAGGAACGGACTCTTGCTACTGACGGGCCACCCGTCTAGATGGCAATGGCCTACTCTTCAAGGGAACGAAGCATGTCGGCTACTACGTTTCCGATTTGCCTAGAGAGCAAAGGCGGGACAGCGTTTCCCACTTGGTGAAATTGCTGTGTCCTGGAGCCTTCGAAGAAGTAGTTGTCGGGGAAGGACTGGAGGCGGGCTGCTTCGCGTACGGTGAGGCTTCGTGCCTGCTTAGGGTCCGGGTGAATATAATAGTGGCCATCTTTTGCGATGTGGGAGACCACCGTAGTGGCCGGAGCATCCCATATTTGAACTCGGAACCGGTCGGTAAATGGCGTGCTTGCCTTGCCAACATTGCTGTGCTCGGGATGTAACGACGTTGGGAGATCGGTGTACTTCGGACTTTTGCCCAAGTGCTCTGCTAATTCTGCCATCACTCTATATCGGACCAAGTCTGACACCATGTGCATGCGTGGTTGGTGTTGGATCGGCGCGCTAAGCCGTTCCTCATGAAGCCAAGCCTCGTACTCATCAACTGCGAGTGTGCCGGCCTTAACTGGTTCGGGCTTGGATTCCACATCCCTCAGCCGCACCTCAACCAAAGCCTCCTTCTGCACGGCCGGCCAATCGCGATCAATGGTAGGCTGCCGCTTCGACATCCTCGCTTGCAGACCCGGCATCGTTTGAATTGCCGCTCGTACCGTTACTGGCCCGTCTGCTTTGTTTAGAACTCGTCTAGGAAGACTCCCGGTCACGTCACTGCGGACTCCGAGTAGAATCACCCGATGCCGTTTCTGGGGTACGCCGTAATTTTCTGATCGGATAATAAAGTCCGAGGGCTCCAGATCTTGGGGGGCCGCATCAACGACTAGTGAGCGGATCTCGTAGCTGACACCGCTGGGTAAGCGCTTAAGGTCACTCAGAATTGTCTGGAACATGCTGCTATCGCCAACCTTCGATGACAACAGGCCCTTGACATTCTCCATTACGAAAATACTGGGCATAAACTTACTCAAAATGTGCAGGTACTCGCGGTAAAGGAAATGCTTGTGGTCGGCAGCGAACAACTCGTCTCCGGTCCTTCGCGACCGCCCAGCGAGGGAATATGCTTGACACGGCGGTCCGCCGATAAGCGCCCAGTGTCCTCGCTCTTTCTCCGGTCCAAGTTGCTGCTCGATGAAGCTGTCCACAGCCGGGCGGTTGCGCTCTCCTAGTTCGACTTGGTACACGTGAGCTTTTGCAGTTTCATAAGCTCTTTTGAAATCGCCTGTGAGGACAGACTGCCACGTTCTTTTTCCTTCGATGTAATCAAAGTAAGGCCGCAAGTCGCCCTCGGAGCGGACGAGCTCCCGGTAGGTTGCGCGCAAGCGCAGCGTCTGGCAAGCAAACGTGTCCATCTCGAACGACGCCAGTGTCTGGAACGCGAAGTCGCCCCGCTCGTCTCTTACGCTTGAGAACCCCTCATTCAGGCCTCCTGGCCCGGCGAAGAGATCGATAACTGGAAACACTTCCACCCCTTGATGCTTGACACTCAAAGATACCAGGTGCCGCCGACAAATCTGTTGCGGGCGCGATTAAGTACCGCCGTAGGATGAGCCTGGAGTACGCCGTTCTCGGTCTGTGGAGCGACGAACGCAGGAATACTTCGTGGGCTACGTTTTCCGGATGGAGGCCACGGTCGGAGCCGGGCATCCCCTGTGCCCCTTGGATTCGACGGTTTTTCGGTAGCTTCGGGCCGTGTCCCTCGCGTAGTTTTGCGCAGGCCGAGAGGTAGTCGATGAATGAAGGCGGGATCAAGCCCAGATAACTTAGCGGTCTATCCCATCGCTTCATGCTCTGCGGGACTGCGGTAGAGCATCGCTCGAAGCTTTGGGCTATTGCCCCGGCGCAACGAAGGGTAGGGGACAATGCACTCAAGGTTTCGTCAGCTGACCTATCGGGGCATCAGCTCCCCGAGTCGACGCCACACTGAACGAAGGTCGCGTTCCTGAACCTGGGAAGCTTCTTGCTGAGCGAGAAATCATTGATAGGCAGCCCAATGCCCTTACCGGCACTGAGGGCTGCGCAGGTGAAAATCGAATCCCCCCGAACCGCAGAAGGCCGTATTTGTAATGCGTGCTTGCCAGTACGCTTCGGTAAGTGGCCACGGACTTGGGTAACGGCAAAACATTCAGCGATGATGGTAAGGCGACCTCATAGAAAGTCGAGGTAAAACCTGTGGAGGCTGGAGAAGCACATGCATATCAAGAGTTTCCGGATTGGGAACTTCAGGCGCCTGAAGAACGTCAGGGTGGACCTCGAACCCGATCGCACGATCTTCGTGGGTGCGAATAACAGCGGAAAGACGTCGGCGACCCACGTGCTCCAAAAATTTCTCGGACAGCAATCGCGAACTCCTTTTCAAATATACGACTTCTCGGCGGATTGCTGGGAATCTTTCGATTCCTTTGATCCGAGTTTGGGAGACACGAAGGTTGAGCTGCCGCAGATCTCCCTCGATCTCTGGTTCAACGTCGACGATGACAACTTGCACCGCGTGCTGGATCTCTTGCCGAGCTTGGACTGGGACGGAGAACCTGTAGGCGTTCGGATGGTTTATGCACCCCGCGAGGGCGAGAAGCTCGTCGCTAACTACTTAGAGGCACGTGCCACGGCCGAATCAACGTCGAACGGTAATGAAAGCTCTTATTCGCCTTGGCCGCAGAGTATGTTCGAGTATCTGACCAAGCGTCTGCAACAGGAATACGAAATTAAATACTTCGTACTTGATGCTAAACGGTGCACGGAGGATCTCGTTCCCGAAGACGGCTATGTGCCATTTTTCTTGGGCACGAGTAGTAATGGTGCCTCGAGGGTGATCGAATCAATCATCAGGATCGATTTCTTAAACGCGCAGCGGCATCTATCAGACACCGAATCGCCCGGAAGAAGTGAAGAACTTTCGAAGCGGTTGAGTCGGTTCTACGAGCGGAACCTGCAAAAACTCGAAGGTGATCTGGATGCCTTGGGAGCGATCGCCGACTCTGAAGCGCGGCTAAACGCGCATTTTGCTGAAGTATTCGGGGATACTCTCGATCGGCTTGGAGAAGTCGGCTACCCCGGCGTCGCCAACCCAGGGCTGGTTGTCAAGGCATCGTTCAACGCTCATGGCATTCTAAATACGAGTGCGAAAGTCCATTACGAACTACCGACGGTGGCCGAAGGCGGAACCGCGGTCCGGCATACGCTGCCGGATCAGTATAATGGCCTAGGCTTCAAGAACCTTATTTATATGGTGGTTGAGGTTCTCGATTTTCATCAGGCTTGGTCAGCTTCAGCCGGGGACCGTCCGCCAATCCATCTGATTGTTATAGAGGAGCCGGAAGCTCACCTTCACGCACAGCTGCAGCAGGTGTTCATCCGAAAAATTTTAGAAATCTTGCCTGAACCGGAAGTAGCTTTTCACACCCAGCTAGTGGTGACTACACACTCTCCTCACATCATCTACGAGAGCAACTTCAAACCTATTCGGTATTTCTGCCGAGCCACTTCGCTTGACGGATTGCATTTAAGTGACGTTAGGAATTTGTCTACGTTTTATCGAGAAGAAGAAGTCGCGACGCGAGAGTTCTTGCAGCAGTACATCAAGCTCACCCACTGCGACTTGTTTTTTGCCGATGCCGCCGTATTGGTTGAGGGCAATGTTGAGAGATTGTTATTACCACTCGTCATCGAGCGCTTCGTGCCAGGCCTGCGGTCGTGCCACCTGACCATCCTCGAAGTTGGAGGAGCATTCGCGTACAGGTTCGAGAGTCTCTTAGGTTTCCTTGGCCTTCCGACGCTAGTCATTACTGACTTGGACAGCGTCAATGCGCCCTCCGCGGCCCGGGTTGATGATGAGGAAGCAACGGCTGGGTCATCTTGTGAGGTGGACACGGTAGGCGCAGTGACGTCAAACCAGACCCTGAAGCAATGGCTGCCGAAGATCGACAGCATCGAGGATTTGTTAGCTGCTGGAAGTGATGCGAAAGCGCCGGCCACCGAAGATGGATTGCCTGGGCTTGTCCGAGTGGCGTATCAGACTCTAGAAACGATTAGCTGGCAGGGTAAGACCGAGCAGCGGGCAGGGCGGACCCTGGAAGAAGCGTTCGCGCTACGGAATCTTAACTGGACGCAGAGCGCTGACGGCAAGCAGTTGGGCCTGAAGATTCCCAAAGCGACTGATCTTTCGATCAAAGAACTGCATGACAGGCTATTTACCCGGGTCAAGAATTTCGACAAGACGAGCTTCGCTCTCGGCGTCATAGCCACTGCAAACCCAACTTGGGAATCTCCTATGTACATTGTGGAGGGGCTGGAATGGTTGCAGGAGAAACTCGAAGTTGTGGCTCCTGTGGAGGCGCGGGGTCTAACGACGCAGTCTGGTGGTCGAGGTGACATCTAGAACAGACTCTCCAGACACCGATGCTGATCGTGAGCTAAGGGAGATTCTCGACGGTGACCGTTTGACTGGTTTTACGATGGTGGCAGGTGCAGGTTCAGGTAAGACAACGTCACTGGTTAAGGCTCTGGCCCACGTTACGGCGACCCGCGGGCCGTCGCTACGCGCGAAGACCCAGAGGGTTGCGTGCATAACCTACACAGAGGTAGCGGCCCGAGAGATTCATGACGACATCGGGAATGACTCCCTTGCGTCAGTTTCGACGATTCATAGCTTCCTTTGGTCGCTAGTCAAGCCATTTCAGAAGGACATCAGTACCTGGGTTTCAGCGAACATTGAAAAACAGATTGCAGACCTGCTTCTAAAGCAGGAACAATACACATCTCGAACCCGCTCGGCTACGAAGGATAAGGACGCGTCGGATCTAGCCAAACGTCGACAGCAACAGGCCGCCGTTGGTGGTGTGATCAGATGGACATATGGGACTGGCAGTGACTATGCGCGGGGCGTTCTCGGTCATGCAGATATCCTCAAAATGGTTCCGCAAATGATCCTCACCCAAAACCTATTGGCTCGGCTGGTGGCACGTCAGTTTCCATTCATATTCGTAGACGAGAGTCAAGACACTTTCCCGGAAGTCGTGGAGTGCTTGAAGCGCGTTTGGGCATTAGCCGACGGAGAAATGTGTCTGGGATTCTTTGGAGACCCGATGCAGCAGATCTACCAGCAGGGAGTGGTATCCATATCCCTCGAACTTGGATGGCGCAACATCGACAAGCCCGAGAACTTTCGATCGTCTCGGCGAGTCTTGACTTGCATTAACGCGGTCCGCTCGGAAGGCGACACGCTCCAACAAGTAACTGGACTTACAGCGACGCAGTCCGAGGGCGAGGCATTTTGCTTTGTACTTCCGACCGATGATCATAGAAGCGAGAATCTGGAGCGGGTGCGGACTTGGCTGGATGAACATAGCTCTTCAGGAAACTGGACACGGGCAGCCCACGAAGGCGGCTCGCAAGTGCTTATGATCGTGCACCGTATGGCTGCTAGGCGGCTGGGTTTTGATGCACTTTACTCCGCATTCAACGACAATAAAGCCGATAGCCTTGGGGATGCCTTTAACGAAGGTTTGGCGTGGCCATTAGCGCCCTTCCGCGACGTAATCCTTCCGCTTTGTTCAGCTGACGAGCCCAGCTCACCGGAGGTGCTGGCCGTTTTAAAGGAGAACAGCCCTCTAATCAAGAGCGGACGTGCCTCACGGGAAGTCCGAGCCGCGCTGACTGCCGGTTACTCCGCAGTCACGGAGCTAAGGGAACTTGCAGACGGCGCCGAAAAAGCGGCGACGCTCGGTGATATATTGAAGTTTTCGGCTGATCGGCAGCTCCTAGAACTCGACCCGCGTATGGCGGCGTACCTATATCCGCTCAGTGAGTTCCAGGATGTCGTTCTGGATGAGAAAACTACCAGCGTTCTAAACGCTATGGCGCGCTGTACCTTTTCTGAGCTTGAGGGCTACTACAAGTACGTGAATCAAGAATCTCCATACTCTACACAGCATGGAACAAAAGGTTCCGAGTTCGAGCGAGTTGTAGTCGTGCTCGACGACGACGAGGGGACATATCCGCTCTATTCCTATGACAAATTCCTCGGGCTAAGACAACCGTCGACAAGGGACCTTGAGAATCAGGCCCAAGGGAAGGACTCCGCGGTTGAACGGACACGGCGCTTGTTCTACGTGTGCGTCTCGCGGGCAAAAGAGTCTCTGGCGATTGTGCTTTTTGCTGACGACGTATCACAGGCTGTGAATGCAGTGAGCCAATCGTCCATTGGTGAGCACGTCGATATCTTAACGGATACCGACTTGATGACTAGACCCTAATCTTTGTCGCTGCCACCCCGATGACGGCACCATGGGTTGCTCAGCACAGATGGACTTAGGGCAGCGGAACGCAATTTGGGGCTGTTGAAACCGCCCATGGACTAACGCTCTACTCCACTCTGGCCCCGTGTGCCGAGACCATCATTCAGTTCAAGGTTCCGCGCGTGGTGGTGGGGGAAGCGCGGACATCCGACGACGAACCGGAGCTTATGCGGTCTCGCGACGTTGAGGTGGTACTGCTGAATGACCAGCGCTGCGTGGACACGATACGCATGTTCCCGTCTGACAAGCCGGAGCTCTGGGCGGAGGACAACCCGAGTAGCGCCGGTCCCGTCCTGTTGACGGGGGATTGAGACTCAGGGCGAACGGGTGTGGCCGCTTCGTTTCCGAGCACAGTCGTCTACTGGCTGGGATTCCACGACGTGACGACACCGTTGATGACGTAGGGGTCTTCAGCTGCAAAGGCTTTGGCGGCCTCAAGCGGGTTCTCGCCGGTGAAGATCAGCAAACCTTTGAAGAGTCCTTCGCCAATGGCTCATCGTTGTAGCAGCAGCGTACCGACTGGGGCTGGTTTCGCTCCCCACCCGCACCCTAACCTCGCAAGCTTGGCTAGGGAACCCGGCGGCCGTGGGCCCAGACTCAACCACGACCGACCGTGGCGACCTCAACCGTTACCCCCGATTCCCGGAACTTTTGCACCTGCTCCGGGTCGGCGCCGTCGTCCGTCACCAGGGTCCAGGGCAGCGCCAGACGCGCCCACGCGTGGAAGGGCCGCAGCCCCAGCTTGGATGAGTCCGCCAGGACGTAGACTTCCCGGCCGCGGCGGGCCATAAGTTCCTTGAGGCGGGTCTGGGCGTGGTCTGCTTCGCAGATGCCGTCCTCGGCGGTGACGGCGTCGGCGCCCAGGAACACCCGGTCGAAGCTCATCCGCTCCAGGGCGGCCTCCGCCAGCGGGCCTACAAAGCTCTGCGAAACGCTGCGGAGCCGGCCGCCCAGGCAGTCCACCTCGATGCCTTCGGAGTCGGCGAGTTCCTGCATGGTGTTGATGCCCGGGGTGGTTACGGACAGCTTTTCGAAGCCGCGCAGTTCGTGGGCCAGGGCACCGGCGGTGGAGCCGGCGTCGAGCAGGATGTTCTCCCCGGGCCGGATCACGGACGCCGCCCAGCGGGCAATGGCGTGCTTCTGCTCGAACGCCTCGCCGGTGCGCTGCCGCAGCGACGCTTCCGGGTGCGCGCCCAGGGCCATGGCCCCGCCGTAGGTGCGGGCCAGCCGGCCCTGCCCGTTCAGCAAAGCCAGGTCACGGCGGATGGTGGAGGCCGTCACCTCGAACCGGGCGGAGAGTTCCTCCACGGAGGCCAGGCCGGTGGTCACGGCAAGGTGGTAGATCTCCTCGCGCCGCGCATTTGCGCTCAGCATTCCCGGCCTCCTTCCCGTGGCAGTGATAACCATGCTAGTTCCGGCCCCCGCCCAGTCCCCGCAGCAACGCCTACACGGCCACGGCAGGCCGGGTGGCCATCTCCGCCGCCTGGTGCAGCGCCTCCACCATGGACCGGGAATCCGCGATCGCCTTGCCGGCGATGTCGAAGGCGGTGCCGTGGTCCACGGACGTGCGGATCACCGGCAGGCCCACCGTGATGTTCACGCCGGCCTCGATGCCCAGCACCTTCACCGGCCCGTGCCCCTGATCGTGGTACATGGCCACCACCAGGTCGTAGTCGCCCCGGCCGGCCAGGAAGAACAGCGTGTCCGCCGGCAGCGGGCCCGCCGCGTTGATGCCGGCAGCCTGCGCGGCCTTCACGCCCGGCTCGATCTTCTCCGCTTCCTCGCCCTGCCCGAACAGGCCGTTTTCACCCGCGTGCGGGTTGATGGCGCACACCCCGATCTTCGGGTTCGGGATGCCAGCGCGGACCAGCGCCTCGTGGCCGCGGCGGATGGTGCGCTCCACCAGGTCCGGGTTGATCTTGCGGATCGCGTCCACCAGACCGATGTGCGTGGTCACGTGGATCACCCGGATCTTGGGCGTGGAGAGCATCATGGACACTTCCTCCGTGCCCGTCAGATGCGCCAGCAGCTCGGTGTGCCCCGGGAAGATGTGCCCGGCCGAATGCAGCGCCTCCTTGTTCAGCGGCGCGGTGCAGATGGCCTGCACCTTCCCGGCCATCGCCAGCTCGCTGGCCACCCGGATGTACTCATACGCGGCGTGCCCCGCCACGGGGGAGAGCTGCCCCCACGGCAGGTCCTCCGGCAGCAGCGCCAGGTCGATCACGTTCACCCGGCCCGGCGTGAACACCGCGTCCTCCACGTTCTCGATGCTCTGGATGTCCGCTTGGATCCCCAGGACGTCCGCGGCCTGGCGCAGGCGCAGCGCGTCGCCAATCACCACGGGCCGGCACTCGGCGTTGCTCTGCGGATCCAGCACGGCAGCCACCACTACCTCCGGCCCCACCCCGGCGCCGTCTCCCATGGTCACGGCCACGTAGGGGAGTTCCGAGGAATCAGTGTTGTTCATGGGGAGTCCTATTCCGGGCAGGGACGGCCGGGGCGCCGTCGTCAGGGGGAAGCGTGCGGCGGGGGAGAGGTCCGGCACCGCGCGTAGTTTGGGGTAGTTGGCCAATGCAGCCAGGATGGTGCGGAGGCTGTTGCTGTCGCCGAAGCTTCCGGGGCGGGTCACCACCGGGTCTCCAGTGGGGGTGAGGGACAGGACGGCGCCGTGTTCGATGTCGCCGAGCACGCTCAGCTCCTGCACGCCCAGGGCGTCCAGCACTGACCGCGCCGTTTCCCCGCCGGTGAGGATCAGCGGCCGGTCCTTTGCGAGGGGCGCGACTGACCTTGCTAGTGCCGCGGCGATCCGGGACGACGACGCCGGATCCACCGCGGACGCATCCACTGTCACCGCCGCGGCGCCCGACGTGAGGGCCTTCGCCAGCGGAGCCAGCCCGGCAGTTCCAGCGAGCAGATCTGCCGGCGAGAGGGTGATCACAGGGACGCCGTCGTTGGCGAGTGCCTGCAGCTGCTCCCGTGCCGGGCCCGACGCCGAGCCAACCACTAGCAGGGGAAAGCCTTTGGTATTGCGCTCGCCGGGAGAGGAACGTACGACGGCGGCGCCTGCCTTGGGTGCCTGGCCGGCGGTCCGTGCCAGCGCGGCTCCCAGGGCTGAAGCGCCGGCGAACCGGAGGCCCGGAATGTTGAGGGCTGCGGTGGCAATCGCGTCCAGGTCGGCGGACGTTTCCGCATCGCAGATTACCACTGGGTTAGGGCTTGCGCTGGCTTCCTGGAGTGCGGCGCTGAGGAGTTCGGAGCCGCTGCGCACCGTAGCCAGATCCACCAGTACCGTGGGCAGGGGATGCAGGGCGGCAGCGATGCTTTCCGCTGGAGCTGTGGGTTCGGCATGCCACAGTGAGGTCTCATGCAGCGGAACGCCCTGGTGATGGATCACGCCGTTGCTGGTGCTCCGGCCCAGCGGCGGCAGCGCAGGAGCGAGAATCACGGGACCGCCCTCAGCGAGGATTGAAAGCTGGGAAGCCACGGGGCCGCGGAGCAGGGAGTCGACCTTGAGGAAAACAAGCGTGGCACTATCCCCAGCCGCCGGTGAGTCCAGGACCTTGCGCAGACGGATCGCCGCCGCCTCGGCCGGAAACGCCCGGTTATCCGTGTCCAGCACCACAAGGTCGGCGCCGGGCGTGACCCGCTCCAGGGCTGACCCAAGCTCCTCAGGAAGGTGGGGGAGCAGGAAAACCCGCGGGGCGCCGTCGTCGGCTTTTCCCGGGGCAGTACTCCCACTTTGCGCACTTTGCGCACAGGGTTTGATCAAGAATGGCGCCCTCAACAGGGCAGCGGCAGTCTCAGCCGCGCCTGAGAGATCATCAGCAATGGCCAGAATGCGGTGCATCGCTGCCTCCTTTGGCGTTGGCTGAAAGTGGTGCCGGGTCTGGATAGTCGGTCCTGCACAAAACACGCTAACTTACTTGCGCACTTCACGCAATCATGGCATTGTGATCGGAGTAACAACCGCGGCGCCAGTATCAGCAGGATGCAACGCCTCGGCCGGCAGGAGCCGGCCCCTTACTTGGAGGTCAAAGATGACTCGAACGGACAGCGTTGCCGGCGGCAGCGGATTCCTCGGCGAAGTGGCACAGCGTTCCCTCTCCCGGCGTTCCCTCCTCCGTTGGGGCGCCCTGGCCGGAGCGGGCGCCGTGCTGGCCCCCGCCGTCACGGCCTGCGTGGCCCCAAGCGCTCCGGGTGGAGGAGCCACCGGCTCCAGCACCCTCACCCTGGGACTGAACCGCTCGCTGGTGAGCCTGGACAACAAACTCAACCAGTTCGACGCCGCCGTCACCGTCCAGCGCGCAGTCCGCCAGGCACTGACGGAGATCGGGGACGACCTCAAGCCGCGCAATGTCCTGGCCGAAAGCTTCGAACTGACCAGTCCCACGCAGTGGACCGTCAAGCTGCGCGATGACATCAAGTACTCGGACGGTACCAGCGTTGCCGTGGAGGACGTGGCCAAGGCGCTGGAGATGTACAGCCAGGTCAACGGCTCCTTCCTGGCGCCTCAGTTCCCGGAATGGCCCACCGTCAACAAGAAGGACGAACTGACCTTCACCCTGGACACCAAGGCCCCGCTGCCGGTGCTGAATACGCTGATGTCCAACATCCTGATCACCCCGGCGGCGGCCAACAAGCCCGAAGAGCTTCAGGAAGGCGTGGGCACCGGCCCCTACAAGGTGGCCTCCGCGGACCGCGGCACCGGCACCTACAAGCTGGTCGTCAACGAGAACTACTGGGGCGAGAAGCCTTCCGTCAACGAGATCAATGTCCGGTTCATGTCCGAGGAGTCCAGCCGCGTGGTGGCCCTTCGCTCCGGTGAAGTGGACGTCATCGACTCCATCACCCCGGACTCGGTGGCACAGCTGAAGACCGTTGACGGCATTGAGATCGAATCCGTCACCGGCACCCGCTACAACCAGCTCTTCTACAACTTCCGCAAGCCTGCCGACAGCCCGATGTCAGACCCCAAGGTCCGCGAGGCCCTCTCCTACGGGTTCGACAGCAAGTCAGTGGTGGACGGCATCCTGGGCGGCACCGTCACCTCGGCCAAGGGCGTTGTCCCGCAGACCCTGGCCGGCGCGGTGGAAACCGGCGAGTACAAGTACGATCCCGCCAAGGCCAAGTCCATGCTGGCGGACCTGGGCGTCTCCAACCTGGCCGTCAAGGTGATCTGGGAAACCGGCGAGTTCGCCGCTGACGTGTCCATCATGGAGGCGCTGGTGGAAATGATGAAGGAGATCGGGGTGACCGCCGAGCTGCAGCAGTTCCAGCCGGGCGGGGATATCTCCTCCTGGCGCCAGGGCAAGGCGGGCGACTGGGACATCCTGGGCAACGGCTACGGAAACCAGACCGGCCTGGCCCTTACCAACCTGCAGGGCATGTACGCCGGCACCGCGGAGAAGGAAGCCACCCGGGACACCTACCACGGCTTCGTTTTCCCTGAGATCAGCAGCAAGATCATCACCGCCACCTCCGAAACGGACCAGGCCAAGAGCACCGAGCTGCTCACCTCGGTCCAGAAGGACATCTGGGCCCAGTGGCCCTGCATGTGGGCCTTCATCCCCAACGCCGTGCTGGCCCGCCGGACCCGGGTGGAGGGCATCGAGCTGCGGCCCACCAACTCCTACCAGGTGTCTACAGTTACGGTGAACGGCTAGCCAATGCTCACCTACGTCTCCAAGCGGTTGGGGCAGAGCCTGCTCACGATCTTCCTGACCGTGTCCACAGTCTTTGTCCTGATCCGGATGGCTCCCGGCGACCCGGCCTATGCCCTGGCCGGGCCGCTGGCCTCCACCGGAGACCTCGAAAAAATCCGGATCTCCATGGGGCTCAACGAACCCCTGCTGACCCAGTACGGCATCTTCCTTCGGGACCTCGGAGCCGGCAACATCGGCAAGTCCTACTCCTTCCAGGCACCAGCCCTGGAAGTGGTGATGTCACGCCTTCCCAACACCATTTTCCTGGCCGTGCTCGCCATCCTGCTGGCCATCGTGGTGGCGATCCCGCTGGGCGTCTGGATGGCCAAGCGGGCCGACACCAAACGGGAGCTCGGCGTCAACGTGCTGACCATCGCCGGGCAGTCCATGCCGGACTTCTGGATCGGCATCATGCTGCTGACCCTGTTCGCAGTGGTGTTCCCGATCTTCCCGTCCTCCGGCTTCACCAGCTGGTCAGGGGTGGTGCTGCCGGTGGCAACGGTGGCCATCCTGCAGATCGCTCTCGTGTCTCGCATGGTCCGCAGGGAGGTGGGCACCAACATGGCCGCCCCGTACCTGACAGTGGCCCGGGCACGCGGCACCGGCGAGCAGAAGCTGACGTGGGCCTACGCCATGCGCAACTCCTCCATCCCCATCCTCACCGCGTTGGGCACCCGGTTCGCTGGCATGCTCAACGGCGTGGTGGTAGTGGAAGTGGTGTTCAACTGGCCCGGCCTCGGCTCCCTGGTGGTCAGGGCACTGGAAACCCGCGACTACCCGCTGATCCAGGCCACGGTTCTGGTGACCGCAGTCCTCGCCGTGGGCGTCCAGTTGCTGATCGATCTGTGCTACCCGCTGCTGGATCCCCGGGTCCGGCTCGGAAAGGTGTCCGTGGCATGAGTACCATCAACGAAATCCCGCTCGCCGCCCAGGCAATGAAGCGTCCGACGGCGGTCACCAAGCAGCTGCTTCGCCGCTCCTCCGCGGCGCGGCGTGAGCGCTCGGCGAAGGTGAAGATGGTGCTGGGAGGCTTCCTCACCGCCGTCGTGGTCCTGCCCATCGTCCTGGCGCAGGTGCTGCCGCTGCCCGACGTCGACGCCCAGGCCATCACCTCCCGCTTCCTGCCGCCGCTGAGCGAAGGCCACCTGTTCGGCACCGACCAGCTGGGCCGGGACATCCTCTCCCGGGTGCTGCACGGCGGCCAGGTGTCGCTCACCATCGGCGTGCTTGCCGTCGTCATTTCGGGGATCGTGGGCGTGGTGCTGGGCGCCTTGGCCGGCTTCTTTGGCGGGTGGGTGGACGCCGTCGTCTCCCGCCTGATCGAGGCGCAGCTCTCGCTGCCGCTGCTCATGATGCTCCTGCTGGTGGTGGCCCTGTTCGGCCCCTCCGTCCCGGTGATCACCTTCGTGATCGCCATTGCCCAGTGGCCGGAACCGGCCCGCCTCACGCGTTCGCTGGTGCTGGTGGAACGCGAAAAGCCCTATGTGCAGGCCGCCAAGGTCCTGGGCCTGCCCCAGCTCACCACGCTGGTGAAGCACATCATCCCCAACGTCATCAACCAGGTGATCGTGGTGGTCCTGCTGCTCCTAGCGACGGCCGTGCTGATGGAAAGCGCGCTGAGCTTCCTGGGCGCCGGCCCGCAGCGGCCCTTCGCAACCTGGGGCCGGATCATCTCCGACGGCCAGGACTTCATCACCACCTCCTGGTGGATCGTCACCCTTCCCGGGGCCGTGATCGCCACCCTGGTGGTGGGGGTCAACCTGTTGGCCGACGGCCTGCGGGACCGCGTACGCCGCCGGAAGGGAGCAACCGCATGAGCGTCCTGGAGGTTCGTGACCTGTCGGTTGAACTGATGACCACCGCCGGCGTGATCCGCGCCGTGGACGGCATCACCTTCTCCATCGACGCCGGGCAGACCGTCACCATTATCGGTGAGTCCGGGTCCGGCAAGAGTACGACGGCGATGGGCCTCACGAGACTCCTGCCGGACGACCTCGCCGTCATCTCCGGCCACGCCATGCTGGACGGTGTGGACGTGGTGACTGAGCCGAAGAAGTTCGCGAAGCTCCGCGGCCGGTCCGTGGCACTGATCCCGCAGGACGCCATGACCGCGCTGTCCCCGGTGCACACCATCGGCCGGCAGCTGGGCGAAGCGATCCTCCGGAAAGGCTCCGCCTCGAAGGCGGACGTGGCCCGGCGCTCCGTTGAACTGTTGGAGCAGGTCCGCATCCCGGAACCGGCGGTGCAGCTGAAGAAGTACCCGCACCAGCTTTCCGGCGGGATGCTGCAGCGCGTCCTGATTGCCATGGCGCTCGCCGTCGACCCCGTCCTGCTGGTGGCGGACGAGCCGACCAGCGCACTGGATGTCACGGTGCAGGCGGGAATCCTGGACCTTCTGCTGGAACTGCAGGAACGGACCCAGGTGGCCATCCTGATGATCACGCACGACCTGGGCGTGGCCCGGTTGGTCTCGGACCGGATCCATGTGATGAAGGACGGCAGGTTCGTGGAAAGCGGCGAAGTGGAGCAGATCGTGGAAAATCCGCAGACGGAGTACACCAAGAAGCTCCTGGCAGCAGTGCCAAAGCTGGGCCACTGGGACGGCGAACCGCACGCTGCGCAGGATCCCACGCAGGCAAGCCTGGACGGAGCGCGCTCATGAGTTCCCAGTTGGACACTGCGGTTGGTGTTGCCGGGGAGGACCTGGTGCTGTCCGTCCGGAATCTCACCGTGGACTACGCCGTGCACCGCAGCAGCTTCCGGGCCGTAAACGACGTGAGCTTCGACGTCCCGCGCGGCAGTACCGTGGCCATCGTGGGGGAGTCGGGCTGCGGCAAATCCACCATTGCCAAGGCAATCGTCCGGCTGCTGACGCCAACCTCGGGGGAGATCCTGCTCAACGGCCAGGACATCGCCCGGATGCCGGCGCGGCAGCTGCGCCCGCTCCGGTCAAAGGTGCAGATGGTTTTCCAGGATCCCTACGGTTCGCTGGACCCGCACCTGACGGCGGAGGACATCGTGGCCGAGCCGCTGACCCTGCGGGGCATCCGCTCGGGGAAGGAACGCCGGGCGGAAGCGGCCAAGCTGATCGACCAGGTGGGGCTACCATCCTCGGCTCTGGGCCGGCGCCCCGCCGAATTTTCCGGCGGACAGCGGCAGCGCATCGGCATCGCCCGGGCTTTGGCCTCGAAACCGGAACTGCTGGTCTGCGATGAAGCCACCAGCGCTTTGGACGTCTCGGTCCAGGCGCAGGTGCTGGATCTCCTGGCGGACATCCAGCGGGACCGCGGGCTGACCTACTTGATGATCAGCCACAATCTTGGTGTGGTGAGGGAAAGCAGCAGCCACGTGGTGGTGATGTCCAAGGGGAAGATTGTGGAACAGGGTCCTACCGAACAGGTGCTGAGCAGGCCGCGCGACCCCTACACCCGCGCGCTCCGGGCCGCGGCGCTTGACCCGTTGACCATGACCGGACGCAAGCCCCGGGAGCTGGTCTCGAGACTGAACAAGGTGGCGCCGCAGGGCGGACCCGTACTGATGGAGGAAGCAGTTTGATGCAGGGAACCAACGTGGCAGGCCTGGAGCTTCCCATTTCGCAGCTGGCGCTGGGCGCCATGACGTTCGGGGACACGGCGCCCGAAGAGGTGGCAGCGGACATGCTGGCAGCAGCGCTCGACGCCGGAATCACCGTGGTGGATACGGCCAACGGGTACGCCGGGGGTGCCAGCGAGGAAATCCTGGCCAAGCTCCTGCCCGCGCACCGTGACGCCGTCATCCTCGCCTCGAAGGCCGGGATGCCGCACCCCGACGCCGGCGAGCACTCTCCCCTGTCCGGGGAGGGGCTGCGTTTGTCGGTTGAAGGCAGCCTCCGGCGGCTGGCGACGGACCGGGTGGACCTCTTCTATCTCCACCAGCCGGACCGGAAAGCGCCGCTCACGGAGACGCTCGCCGCCGTCGGGCAGCTGATCCGTGACGGCAAGATCCGCGCCTGGGGCGTGTCCAACTTCGCCGCCTGGCAGATTGGTGAGTTGAACGCAGCGGCCGATGCCGCCGTCGTGCCCCGTCCGGTGGTGGCCCAGCAGCTGTACAACCTGCTGGCCACCCGGGTCGAGGACGAGTACCTGGAATTCGCTGAGCAGACCGGTCTGCTGACCATGGTCTACAACCCCTTGGGTGGTGGGCTGCTGACCGGGAAGCACTCCTTTAACGAGTCGCCCACGGAGGGCCGGTTCGGGAATTCCAGGCTCGCCGAGATGTACAAGCAGCGCTACTGGGACCCCCGGCTGTTCGAGGCGGTTCGCCAGTTGGGTGACATTGCCGACGGCGCCGGGTTGCCCCTGCCGGAGCTGTCGTTCCGCTGGCTGCTGAGCAAGCCGGGCGTGGGATCCATCCTGCTGGGCGGCTCCAAGGTTGAGCAGTTGCAGGCCAATATCGCCGCGGCTGCCAAGGGGCCTTTGCCGGAGGATGTTGTGGCGGCATGTGATGCCGTGGCTGCAGAAATCCACGGGCCGATGCCCAAGTACAACCGCTGACCCTCCTGCCCTTACCAACTGATCCGCGGGATAGTCTCCCCGCATTGCCTGAACTGAAGAGGACGTCCCATGAGTGCCGCATCGTTTGCCGCAAAAGCCCGAGCCAATGAACCCGTCATCGGATACTGGGTGGTCCTTGACTCGCCCGTGTCCACCGAGCGGGTGGCGCGGCTGGGCTACGACTACGTGGCGCTCGACGCGCAGCACGGCCTCATGGGGTACTCCGGCTGGCTGCACGGCCTGATGGCGATTGATGCCGCCGGGGCTGCCGGGATCGTCCGAGTTCCATCCAACAATGCCGCGTTCATCGGGCAGGCGCTGGATGCGGGTGCGGCCGGTGTCATTGTGCCGCTGGTCAACAACGCCGAGGAAGCTGCCGCCGCGGTCCGGGCCGTTCGCTACCCGCCGCACGGCATGCGGTCCTACGGCCCCATGCGGTCCGCACTCCGGATCGGACCCAAGCCTGCCGAAGCGGACGCCACCGTGCTGTGCCTGGCCATGATCGAGACGCCTGAAGGCCTGGCCAACGTCAAGGAGATCTGCGCTGTTCCCGGGATCGACGGCGTGTACACCGGGCCTTCGGATCTCTGCCTGGCAGTGGGCGGCAAGTTCCCCAATGATCCGGATGTTGCCGCGGAGTTCAACGCCGCGCTGGTCACCATTCGCGAGGCGGCCGAAGCCGCGGGCGTGATTGCAGCCATCCACACGGCCAGCGGCGAGATCGCCCGTCAGCGCATCGCCGAGGGCTTCACCTTCGTCACGGTGGCATCGGACCTGACGCACCTTGAGATCGCAGCGGCGAGTCACCTGTCCACAGCCCGCGGTGAGTAGCCGCGGCGGGGACACCCCCAAACGCTCTCTCACTTAATGCTGGTTTTCGGCGACGCTCTCGCATTTCCTGCATCATTTCCACGAGCCCTCTCTCACCTCCCGGGCCACAACTGCCGTTACATGTAACAATGGATTATGAGTGTCAGGGACCGCGTTGCACGGCACCGGATTGCTATGCGTGAGCGTGGCCTACGGCAGATTCAGATGTGGGTGCCGGACATCCGTACAGAGGAGTTCAAGCGTGAAGCGCGGCGGCAGGCACTGGCTGTTGCTGCCGCAGACCGGGCTGCCGACGACCAGGACTTTATCGAGGAGATCTCGGAAGACTGGCCGGAGTGAATCGAGGCGAGCTGTGGACAGTCTCAGGCGGAATTTATGCACAAAAGCCCCGGCCAGCGCTGATCATCCAGGACGACCTGTTTGAGGCGTCGGAGTCAGTCACTCTTTTGCCGCTGACGTCCCAACTGACCGACGCCCCGATATTGAGGTTAACGGTTGAGCCAGGTGACCTCACAGGACTGGAGCGCGAAAGCCAGATCATGGTGGACAAATTGACCACCGTACGGCGTGCCAATCTTGGGCAGCGGGTAGGGCAAGTAGATGCCAAGACGATGGCAGCCGTCGAACAATCCCTTGCCGTCTTCCTGGGGCTGGGGAGTTGACCGACGCTTCCCAGCCGCCAGTAGTTGAGCCCGTCGAAACCAGCCAGAGATACAACGTCAGAGGCGGTTACTCAGCCATGCAACCTTAATGCTGCGTGCCGAGGACCGAGTGCGCAATCAGCATGTCGAGGCGCCGGATGTCGGCCTTCTTGCCCACCTTGATCTTGATGTATCCGGCCCTGGTCCATAGTTCAAGCTCCGCATCGAGGTCGAACTTTCCGGCATTTTCAGAAGACCACATATTGATAGCGGAGTAGGGCAGCGAGTAAACCTCAACCTTCTTTCCCGTGATGCCCTGGGCGTCGCGGACGATCATGCGCTTGGTGGTGAAGATGGCGCTGTCGCGGAAGGTCCGGTAAGCCGCCACGGGCTGTTCACCAGCAACCATCAGTTCCATCACGTCATTGGGAATGGGGCATTCCTCGACGAACATCCAGGTTGTTACTGCTGCTGCTTCCAAGGGGATCTCCTTTTCGTTGGAACATCTCGGTGTCAAGTGCTTAGATCAGGCTAGGGAAGTGGCTGCCGTTCGCCCACTGCTACGGCGCCGTCAGGGCTGATATAAGTCCGCCGTCGCCGTTCCAGCCGTTCCTGCTGGCCAGGGGAGGCTGTGCGGGCACCCTTGGCACGGTTGCATCTGCTGCAAGCGGCAACGAAATTTTGCAGGCTCGTGGATCCACCCTTGGACCAGGGGTAGAAATGGTCACCGTGCTCGGCGGGGCGGGAACAGCGGCTCCGAAACGCGGTCTCCATCCCGCACTGGCCGCCTGCCCGGGCCATCCCTTCGCGGCGCTGCTGGCGGGTGAAGCGACGCACTGTATCCCGCCGTCGAACGTCCCGTGCGTTAATGACGGCCGCGGCAATGATGAGGACGACGGCGATCACGCCGAGGAGCATCACCGCACCAAGCACGTCGTCCACCATGGAGCGGAAAACCCCGGCTGCCGTAGACGGTCCGGAACCGGCGTCCAAGTCCGCCTGCGACATGAGCGAAAAATGGCCGAGCCGAACAGCCACACCATGGCGGCCGTAAACGCGAGGCGAAGGCCTCTGCGTGTCCAGTAGATGCGCTTTAGTTCAGGCATTCGGCGGTCCCCCAACTCGTCGGCAGACCGTGACGCCACCGTCTTAGGTCTAAATAGATCGTACAGTCGCGATCTGCGGGGCTTGGTATCGATGGGCTCAACCACCAAGGTGCTTGGTTGCCCAGGCCCAGTTGATCAATTCCTGTTCAAGGCGGACATTAGTTCCGAAGGTGTCGTTTCCAAGCGCTTTGTAGAGCGCCGCCTCAGCCGACGTCAGCCGCGTGAGCGCCGCCCGCGATGGAGCTGATTCCTTGCCCCAAGCCTCGCGATGCGCCAGCAGCGTCTCCTCATCCATCAGCACACTCTCCACGTGCGGATGAACTGCGCGAAGCTGGTCCAGGATACGAAAACCGTGCGTATCGATGTCACCCCAATAAAGGACCCGGCACTCACGCAGCCATGCAGCATCCCGCAGCGAAGAAAACCCGTAGCCGCCGCCGTATAGCACCAGCGCGCCCGGCTGCTCAGGCAGGGCAAGGAAGTTAACCTGGTTCTCCGTGGAAATCACCTTCTCCACCGGCAGACACAAGGAACTAAAGGCCTCAGCGGTGACAGTGATGTCCCGCGCGCCCCCGAACAGCTCAGCTTGCGGGTCCAGCAGCCGGAACCGGACCAGCTCCGGCGGGTGCAGGAAACCATGCCGCTGGGCAAAGCGGCCGGCGGGAGTGCGACCCGCACCGTCTTCAAGGGCACCATCCGTCTCGATAGCCTCTTCCGAGGCAAGGTAGACATGCCCCGCTTCGCCTGGCCCGGAGTCCGGGGTAACGGCGGCCAGCATCTGGTCAATGACCTGCCGGTGCCGCTCAATGAACTTGGTGTGCACTCCGGGCAAACCCAACTGCCGCACGTAGATTCCCGGCGCCGGGTTGTCCCGCAGCCACAACGCCACGCGCGCCGCCGTCAAGGCATCCTGACCCAGCTCCAGCAGTTTCAACGGGCGCCGCGAGGCCCACCCCACGAGCAGCGGATGCATCTCGCCAAGACCCGCAGCGAGGGACCGAAAAACCGCGGCCTCCCGGGCCTTCCCAACAAAGGAAATTTCATCTTCCACACTGACAAAAACCGCAGCCGCCGGAATCCGGTTGGTACCAACAGTTCGCCGCCCCACCTCCACCGTCTCCAACGAATAGGCGGCCGCCCCGGCAGCAAGCTCAGAAGCCCACTCACGGACCGCCGCGTAATCGCTCAACAGCACCGCCGCCGTCGGACGCTTTAACGGGCGCCGCCGCGGATAGGCACCGGATGGCTCCAAAAGCTCCCTGAGCAGCGCGCCACTAGTCCACGCCTTCAAGGACAGCGACCGCACAGCCCCGCCAGCGTGGTCCACGATTCAGCCCCCATTCCGTGCCTTTTCGTGCCGGTCCTTCTCGTCGCGGTACTCCTGGATGGTCATGTTGCGCAGCTGCGAATCGTCGCCGTTGGTGTTGGCCACGAAACCTACGTGCGAAACGAAGGGCTCAATCACGTGGATCTTCTGCAGGGGAGTGACGATCAGCAGCTGCAGCTTCATCCGCTGGAACAGCTCCAGACCGTACCGGGCTGACTCGTCGGAGCCGCGGCCGAACGCCTCATCGATGACCACGAAGCGGAAGCTCCGGCCGCTGCCGGCATTCCTGCCCGCCCCCTTGCCGGACCCCAGCCCGAACTGGAACGCCAGCGCCGCGGCAAGGATGGTGTAGGCCAGTTTCTCCTTCTGCCCGCCGGACTTGCCGCCTGAATCCGTGAAGTGTTCGTACTCCTCGCCGGTTTCCGTCCACTTCTCCGAGGCCGAGAATGTGAACCAGTTCCGCACATCCGTCACCTTCGCGGTCCACCTTCGGTCCAGGTCAGTGAGGCCTTCCCGGCCGCGGAACCGGTCGATCAGCCGCTCCACCTGAAGGTACTTCTGCTCCGAGTACTGGTCCTCGTCGCCGATGGTCCCCTCCGAGCATGCCCGCAGGTCGCTGCCGAACTCCCGGACATCCTGGTCCGACGTGGCCTGCTGCTCCAGCTGGATGTGCCGTCCCGGGTTGTACGGGATGCCCGCCAGGGACTGGTTGATCTCGCCGATCCGCTCAATGATGTTCTGCCGCCGGCTGTCCAGGTACGCGTTGAAGGCCACCACCTCGCGGATGGTGTTCTGATTCAGCAGATCCTTGAACTGGTCCTCGAACCGCGGCAGGTCGTTGCCCACCAGCTGCTCCAGCAGCCGGTTGTAGTCCGCCGCAGCCTCCAGCGATGCGTCGAAGTCAGTGGTCTCGTTCCGGTACTTGTTGCGGAAGTCGGCCATCTGCCGGACCGTGCTTTCAGCCGCCCTGGCAATCCGCTTGGACAGGGCGTCAATCCGGTCCGTAAGGCCGCTCCGTACGGTGCTCTCCACGTTGCCGGTGTTCTTGTACGTGAGCGGCTTGTCGCCGAGTGCCGCATCGGCGAGGTGCCCGACGGCGGCCAGCACCGCGCCGTCGTCCGTCACCGGCGTATCAGCCAGGACTGCCCGGCACTCCTCGATCGCCTCGGCGATGTCCCGCGCGTCCTTCGCGTTGGCGCCGAGGCGTTGCTGCAGCTTGCCCGCCCTGTCCTCCAGCCGCTCCAGCTCGTCCGTGACCTGCCGTTGTTTGGCCATCAGCTGCTGCAGGACGTCGCTGGTGGTCTCCAGGGCGCGCTTCTCCGCCTTGAGGTCCTCAATGCTGCGGGCCGTGGCCTGCCAACTAATCTCACCGAACTCGCTGACGGAGCGGACGATGCCCAACTGCTGGTTGTACCGGCCAAGCGCCCCCAGCTCCCGGTTGACCCGGTCCAGCTGCCCCGCCACCACCTTCAGCTTGCCCTGGATCTCGTCCTGTTCAGCGCGGAACCCGGAGATCTTGTCATGGTTGTCCCAGCCCAGTACGTAGTTGCGGCGGTCAGCAAGGTCCTTGCGGTCGTCCTTCTCGTGCCGGCCGCGGCCGCCCTTGAGCTGGCCGTTGGCCGTCAGAGCCTTGGGATAGCGCCGGAAATCTGCCAGGTTCCCGCAGCAGAAGTAGTCGTACCTGCTGCTGAGCTCATCCTGCAGGAAATCCCGGAACGGGGTGCCCTGCTTGATGGCAATCTTCGCCGCCAGTGTCCCGGATTCTGCAGCTCTGGGCGCGTGCGAATCGCCGACCCGCACGTACACCAGGCGGCCGCGCAGGTTGTTGGCGTCCACCCAGGTGCTGACCGCGGCATAGTGTTCCGAGGGCACCAGGAGCGAGAGTGCGAATCCGCGCAGTGTCCGTTCCGCGGCGCCCTCCCAGACGGCCTCGCCGTCGCGGACCTTGAGCAGCTCGCCAACATAAGGCAGCTCCGTGTCCCGGATCCCGGTGCCTTCACAGAGCCGACGGCGGATGTCCAGCTGGGGGAGCGGGATCAGGTTGCGCCGGGCTTGCAGGCTGGTCAGCTCGGCGACGATTCCAGCGGCCTTTGTCCTGAGCTCGGACTGCTGGATGGACAGGGTGGTGCGGTCCTCCTGCAACGCGTCCGATCTGCGGGCCAGGTCCTGCTCCACCTCCGCGAGGCGTGCCCGGTTGGCATCAAACAGGACCCGATCCTCCGGCGCCTGCAGGCCCAGCCCCGCAGCGGCGGCGGTGTAGGCCTCGAACCGCTGCCGCTGCTCACCCGACTTGGCAGCCAGGGCGGCAACATCGGCGTCGATCGCCGCCAGCCTGCCGCCGCCGTTGGTGCGGATGTCCTCTTCTACCCCGGCCAGGTCCCGACGCAGTTGTTTAATCCCCCGGTTCAGCTGGTCCCAATCCTCCTGCAGCCGCACGCCCGTCCGCTCCAGCTCGCCCTGGTGCTCCAGGCTCAGCCGCAGCTTCCGGTCCGTGAACCAAGGGTGCAGCTGGTCCCGCTGTTTCCGGGCCAGTTCATCCTCGGCGCTGAGCTTCGCATGCTGGGCGGCGCCTTCCTTGATGGGCGTCAGCAGCGCGATCTGGTCCTTGGCGGTGAGGACGGCGTCGTGGGCTTTCTTCAGGTCCTCGAAATGGTGCATCAAGTTGATGATCCGCGCGGCAACGTCGTCCTCCTCCAGCATGTTGCTGCGCACGAACGAGGTGATGTTCTCCACCTGCTTCATGGACTCCGTGCGGTGGAACAGCTCCATGGCCTGGTTGCCACTGATCCCGAATTGCCGCCTGAACGCGGCTGAGTACTGATCAAAGGAGTCATGGACGGACGCCCCGGCGGCCCGGAGTTTCTTTTTCAGCTTCAGCGGGTCCTGCCCAAAGTTGCTGAAGTCCGCCGCAATTGACTGCTCCACCTCCGCCAGCGAGTAGAACCGGTTGGGAGTCCCGGCCTCCTGCGTGGCCCACAGCGTGATGGCAAGAGTGACCGACTTGCCCAGCACGGCGTTGTGGAAAACCCCGAGCACGACGGTCAGCTGCCCGGTCCCACGCAGCGCCACGGGCCTGGAGTACTCGCCACCGGAGCTCCGGGCGCTCTTGTGGAAGCCCCGGACGTACGAGGTCAGCGAGCGTTCCTTCTTCTGCGCTCCCGCCGCTTTGTTGTACTCGATCTTGTGCGCCGGCAGCAGCAGCGTGGTGATGGCATCCACCACGGTCGACTTCCCGGAGCCGATGTCGCCGGTGAGCAGGCTGTTCGCCCCGTTCAACCGGAACGTGCGCACGCCCTGGTGGAACGTGCCCCAGTTGAGCAACTCCAAACGGTGCAGCCGGAATCCCGGGGGAGTCCCGCCGTCGGCTGCCGCATCGTCCAGGCCGAACAGGCTCTCCTGCAGGTCCGTGCCCAGGTCCGCCGTCACTTCTCCTCCCCAACGTCCGCTGCTGCCCGGCGCTCGCCGGCCAGCGGCTCCCCGGCGAGCGTTGCACGGTAATCCGCCAGCCGCGCGTCGAACTCCTCCAGCCACTGCGCGTCCACATACGCCTTGAGGATCCGGGCCACCTCGTAGGCGTCCGCCTGTCCCTTAAGCCTGCGCAGGAAGCCGAGCTCCACCACCTTCTTGATGTCGGTTCCCAGCCGGTCCAGGACCTTGGCTTCATTGCTGGACTCCGGCAGGAACACCGAGACCATGTCCGCGATGTCCTGGTCCGTCATGATGAGCCGGACCTCGCTGCTGTTGATGTCGAACTCCATCATCCGCCGGCGGAGCAGGGCCAGCAGCAGGCTGACGTTGAACGTCAGCGTGCGGCGGGCGACGAGCCGGGGGAGCGTTCCGTCCGGATCCTCCTTTGAGCGCAGGAACGCGTAACCCTCGGCTTCGTCCAGGATGAGGTCCAGGCCCAGCACGGAGACGTAGTCGCGCACGTGCGAGGTCAGGCCCAGCAACGACTGCCACACCTTTTCGTCGTTTTCGGCATACAGCACGCCTTTGAAGAGGCGCGTGACGACGGCGGGCAGCTCCTCCGGTGTGCGGGTGTCCGAGTCAGTGCTGGCAGGGTTCATGCCGGCCTTCCGAAGATGATCTGTTCGATGATGGCTTCGCGGACGGTACCGTCCGGCAGTTGCCAGGACAGCTGCTGGGGCTGCTCCGGGTTGATGGTGGCCCAGTCCGATTCGGTGGCCAGCTGGTAGTACGCCACCACCTCAGCCAGCCCCTGGGAGAGCGGATACGTCTCGGTGATCTCGGCGAGGGTTGCCTGGTCCGCCTCGGCCAGGACGGCGTCAATATTGGCCCGCAGGCGTTCCTTGTCCACGAAGAACTGGTTGAACAGGGCCGCCGGGTCCACGTCCGTGTCCTCGGCGTTCTCCACTGTGTCGTCCACCATCACTTTGCGGCTGGGCTCGTACAGCGGACGTTCGAACGGCAGCACCACGTCCACGGACGGCGCCTCGATCTCCATGAAAGCGCCCGAGGGCGGTGCCTCCCGGGTGCCCAGCGCGGCCACTTCGATGCTCCGGATCAGCTGCATGACGCGCTTGTTCTCCAGGAACACCTTGTCATCGAGCAGCCGGCGCATCTGCTGGGAGAGCTGGCGGACCGTTGCTTGGGTTTGCTCGACGGCGGGCAGCCAGTCCTGGTGCAGGTTGGCCAGGGCATGCAGGCTGTCGCTGTTGGCGAGGGCTTCGATCCGGGTGGCGCGCTGGAGCAGGTCCTGCAGTTCGCTGCGCAGCTGCGGGGACATGAGATAGTCCCAGAAACCCTGGAAGGTACGGCCCTGAAGGGAGCTGCTGATGTCCTGCTGGTTGGCGAAGATCGATTCCAGGAGCTCGCCCTGAGTGCCGACCCACGTGGCAATCTGCTCCCGAACCTGGCGGTCCAGTTTGCGGAAGTTCTGCTCGACCTCGCGGAAATCTGACAGGAGGTCCCTGGCTAAGGCGGTGAGCTGCTGGAGGTGGTCCAGCGCTTCCGGTGCTGTCATCACGCGGATGTTGCCATCCCGGATACGCTGCATCTCGGCATCGATTCCGTCCCTCTGGCGCTGCAGCTCCGCGAGCCGAACCTCGGGATCTGTTTCCGACTGCTGCACAAGCTGCTTGAGCACGGCGAAGATGCTGGTCAGCCGCGACTGCGTGGCAACGAAGTCCCGGCCGCGCAGGGTCTCCACCCAGCGGACCACGTCCTCTGCGGCAGCAGTCAGGTCGTAGTGTGGCTCGTCCTCGCCTGGGACGTAGTACTTCCGCAGCCATTTGCGCTCGTCGGCGGCCCAGTCATCCAGGTACTCGCCCGCGGGCCGGGGGAATCTGTCCTCGCCTTCACTGTCACGGAGGCCGAACAGCACGTCATCCAGGACATCAATGAGCTCCTGCCGGCCCAGGTTGCGCTGGTTGGGCCCGGTGAAGGCGGCCATGAAAAACGTCAGGGCCAACGTGGCGTTCTGGGCACGGAGCAGTGACCACCCCGGGTGGCTCTCGCGCAGCGAATTGATGGCGTAGAAATCCATGGGTCCTCGGGCGAATGTAGAGCAACGGTGCGGTAAGCCTAAACACGCCTAAGCTACACGTTGCCTCGGACAAAGCTCGACGAGCAGAGCGAATTTCCTCTGGATTACGCGCCGGTGTGAAGCCAGCCAATGCGGGCGTGCAGCGTTGCCGCGGTGCTAGGCGTGCAAATGGTGCCTCCCGCTGTCGTGCCGGTGTTGGCCCCCATGGCAATGGCACCGAGGGCAGCGGAAGCTGCACTCGGGGCCATCGGTGTGATGCTGGCGCGGCGGGATTGCCGCCGCGGTAAAACAGCTTAGGCGCGGGCCTTGTGGCCCTTGGTGAGGACCAGTGCCAGGGCCACCATGCCGATGCCGAGCAGCAGGTGCAGGATGTTGTCAAAGCCGTTCAGCGGGACGAAGTTGCCGGCCGAATCCTGGGGGATTACGAGGCCGTAGACGAAGAGCACCAGGTAGATGATGCCGCCGTAGAGGAGGAAGGAACGGGCGCCGGCTGCGGTCTTGGCCAGGGCGATGCCGGCAACGCCGAACAGCAGGTGGACGATGTTGTGCAGGACCGAGACCTGGAAGAGGCCCAGCAGCAGGGCCTCGGAGTGGTGGCCCGCGAAGTGGAGCTGGTCGAAGTTGGCCGTGATGCCCGGGACGAAGCCCAGGACGCCGACCAGCAGGAACACGGCTCCGACAGCCATCGATGCTTTCTGGACGTTGGTGCGGGCTGCCGTTCCGGCGCTTGTGTGTGTGGTCATGGTGATCTCCTGAAATGCGATAGGTGTTTATGGGCCGCAAGTTTTGACCTCCCGACCCAAAGGGTTATGCCTGCTATTCGGGCGTTACCGCAGTTCGGATGGGTGTATTGCCGAAATAGTTCCACGTTCTTTGGACAGTGGCGCCAGCGGGGAGGCCGCCGTCGTGCGTTACAGCTCCAGCCGGAACACCCACAGCAACATGTCCTCGCCCGGCACGTACCAGTCCCGCTCCGGCGCGCGCCGGAAGCCCAGGGACTTATAGAGGCTGTGGGCGCGTTCCATAAACATGGTGCTGGTGATGCTGATAACCTCCCGCACCATTTCTACCGGCCGCCCGCCGTCGTGATGCGCTTGAGGGATGAGGAGCAGCATGATCCTCTCTAGAGTGTTTCGGGAATCGGGCGCCCAGGGAAGAGCGTCGCGTACTGTTTCCGAAACATCCGGCGTCCCACGAGGCGGTACGCAAAGCGGACCGGCGGGGGGATCTCCTTGAACATTTCCTTCTGGTCTTGGCGTGGATTTGTGGACAACACCATCCCGAGGTAGCCCACCAGGAACTTCTTGTCGAGCTGATCGATCCCGTGCTTCCCGGCTTCCTGCATTTCCTTCTCGGTCAGCACCCTGTCCACCACGGGCATCACCTCCGTGACTTCGCGGCGCAGGTGAACGTTGAGGACGGCCTTTAAGTCCTCGTAGCGCTCAGCGAGTTCCCGGCCAGTTTCTGCGTCTGCCGTCTCCATCCAGCGAAGGCGGACCGGCTCGATGCCCTGGAGCCGGTCCGTCACCTGCCGGTGCTGCGCAAGCATTTGCGCTACGTGCAACGCACACGCCGGTGCCCTTTCCGCGAGCTGCGGGTACATGCTCTGGTCCTCGCCCTCGTGGTGTAAATGGAGCACCTTGTCGAAGTTCCCCAGCACTTCGCCCACGTACGCGGCGCGGGCGGTGTCGCCTGCTGCAGCGGAACGGACCAGTCCCGGTGCCTCGTCGTACGCCCACAGGAAAAAGCGGTGGATGCGCCGCATGCCGGCCGTTCCCGTGCAGAGGACGGGTCCCGGTGGCAAAGGCGCTGCGGTCTCGCCGGGCTGCATGGTGAAGAAATCAGTCATTTGGATAGCCCCTAACGCTAATCACTGTGACCTGGACCTCTCCCCGGCAGCATGGTACCGCTGGCCCTGAAGGCGCACAATGACGGGCCGAGCCCGGTGGGGGCGTGCCGGTGTCCGGCAGGGCCAGCGAGCAGGGATTGCCCTCATCCCGGTGCAGCGTTACGCTCTTCGTCCCGGCCGTGGCCCTGGAGAGGATCGATGATGAAAGTCCTGGCCTCAGTTTCGTTAGTGCAGTTGATTGTCCAGCTTGCGGGAGCTCGCAAAGCCATTCGCGATCGGATCCCCTACGAGCTTCCCTTTCGGCAAGGAAAGCCCGAAAATGTCGCGCGTGACATGTGGACTATGGGCAGCGGGCTGTCCGCCCCGTGGCCTTTATTGGGCGCCCATGCGGCAGGTACCGTTCTGCTGCTTGCCCGGCCGCGCCCTTGGCTGCGGCGGGCGGTTGGGCTGCTGGGCGCCGCCTACATCTCAGGCATCCTGGGGGAGCGTGCCACCCGGGAGTCCCTCCGGCACCCGGACAGGGAGACCACCCCGCGCATAGCCTCAGCTCTTGCCCTGCCTGGTGCCATGGCTTTGCTCGGGTTGGCCGGACGAAAGCGCCGCACTGCCGAACGGTAAGGGGGCCCTTCGGCAGGTCAGCAAGCGCTCGTGTCACATCGCCATATCACCGGGCTGCAGCTCCAGCCGGAACACCCACAGCAGCACGTCCTCGCCCGGCACGTACCAGTCCCGCTCCGGCGCGCGCCGGAAACCCAAGGACTCATACAGGGCATGGGCGCGTTCCATAAACGTGGCGCTGGTAATGCTGATCGCCTCGATGCCGGCCAGTTGCCGGGCATGCTCCACCACCTTGCGCACCACTTCACGGCCCACGCCGCAGCCCTGGCACGCCGGGTCCACCGCGAGCATCCGGAACTCCAGCTCGCCGTCCTCGGCGATCTCGCTGTACGGCTGGCCGGCGAACGTCAGCGTCACCGCCGCCACCACCTGCCCGGCGGCCTCCGCCACCCACACCTGCGCGTGCTCGGCACGGTGTTCCACGTCTTCCAGCACGCTCATGTACGGGTGGTCCGCTGAAAAATGGCCGGCGCGGAGGTAAGCGTCGCGGGTGATCCGGCGGACGTCGGGAAAGTCCGACGGCGCCGCCCTCCTCAGCGCGACACTCACCGTGTGCCGTCCAGGGCAGCCGCGGTCCGCCCGACGTAATGGCCCAGCTGTGCCAACTCCGGCTGGGAGGACGGATCTCCCACTGCATCCGCCCCAACCGCGTTGGCCACCGCAAGCGCCCGCTCGTAGTCCAGGCCACTCCGCAGCCCCAGGACCAGGGCGGCGCAGAACGCGTCACCGGCCCCCACGGTGTTCGCCACCGTCACGGCAGCCGACGGCGCCCCGGCCACCTTCGTGCCGTGCACGAACATCGCCGAGCCGTCCCCGCCATACGTCACCGCCACCAGCTTCGCCTCGGCGAGGGCCGGGATCAGGGCGTACTCGCTCTCGTTGACGATCACCAGGTCGCAGCGCTCCAGCAGCTCCGCCGGCAGATCCATGGCCGGCGCCGCGTTCAGCACGAAGTAGCCCTTCGATCGCCGGGCAGCTTCCAGCACCACGGGCAGGCCCACCTCCAGTTGGCACAGCACCGTCTCCTCCGGACCGAACTCCACCCTGTCCAGGGACAGGCCCGAGTTCGCGCCCGGGCACACCACAATCTGGTTCTCGCCGTCGCCGTCCACCACGATCAGTGCCGTCCCCGTGGGTTCGGGCAGGACGCCCACGTCAGTGGTATCGACGCCGGCACCAGCCAGGGCAGCCAGCATCCGCTGCCCCTGCCCGTCGCTGCCCACAGCCCCAATCATCCGGACATTGCCGCCCAGCCGAGCTGCTGCCGCGGCCTGGTTCGCGCCTTTGCCGCCGGGCTGTTCGGAAAGCACGGCGCCGCCGATGGTTTCGCCCGCAGTGGGGAGCCGCTCGGCGGTAGCGATCAGATCCAGGTTGATGCTGCCGACGACGGCGACAGGAAGTCGATTGCTCATGGGAAGTCCTAACGGGGGTGGGGCCGGAAGCGGCCGGATTCAGAAATAGTGTACGGCATGGTTGTACTTGTGCGTCATACATGGTTGTATAACAACTCACATCCCAAAGGCAGGATCCGCCTGCAGAACAAAGGAGTTTGATGTGAACACCCCAACCCCGGCGGCCGCCGCGCCTACCGCGGAAGCCGCATCCGCCGTCGTACTTCCTAGTGACCCGGCTAAATTCGCCGGCCGCCGCGCCGCCCTGCTGATCTCCACCCTGCTGCTCGGCGTCCTGTCCTTCCAGCTCAACGCCAGCATGGTCACCCCTGCACTGCCGCAGATCGCCGCCGAGTTCGGCCAGGGTGCCGAGAGCGCCGCCCCCGTCCAGTCCATGTTCTTCCTGGCCGGCGCCATCGCCGGACCCGTGATCGGCCGGTGGAGCGACTTCATCGGCCGCCGCGCCGCCCTGCTCCTGGTCCTCGGCATCATGGGCGCCGGCACCATCCTGTGCATCACCGCCCCCACGCTGCCGCTGCTGGTGACCGGCCGGTTCCTGCAGGGCGTCTCCAGCGCCGTCTTCGCGCTCGCCTACATCGTGCTCAGCGAAAACCTGCATGCCAAAGTCTTCGGCACCTCCGTGGGCATCATCGCCGCCATTAACGGGGGAGTGGGCGGCGTGGACGGCTACGTGGGCGGGCTCATGGCCGAGACCCTCGGCTTCCGGTCCATCTTCGTCGTCGTCCTGGTCCTCACCGCCATCGCCGCCGCCTGCATCATCAGGATCGTCCCTGCCGGCCGGCCTCAGGGCGTGCGCGGCGCCATGGACTGGTGGGGCGCCGGATCCCTGTCCGTGTTCTTGGTCTTCATCACCTACTTCGTCTCCGGCGGTTCGGCCGCCGGCTGGACCGCACCCGGCACGCTCGCGCTGCTCGCCGGCACCATCGCATCCTTCGCCGCCTTCTGGACGATCGAAAAACGGCGCAGCCACCCACTGATCGCCGTCCACCACCTGCGCTCCCGCCAGGTCTGGCCAGTCATAGCCACCACCGTCCTCACCCTGGCCGGCATCTTCGCCATCATCAACTTCACCGTGGTGCTGCTCAGCCAGGACCCCGACGGCGGCTTCGGGCTGACCGCCTCCATCTCCGCCCTGCTGTTCCTCACCCCGGCCGCGCTCATCGGCGTCTTCGCCGCACCATTGGCTGGCTGGCTGGCCGACCGCCGCGGCTGGATCAAAACTCTCCGCATCGGCACAGGGCTGAGCCTGGCCTGCGCCATCGCCGCCGCCACGTTCTCGGAGAACCAAACGGCGGTGCTGATCGCCGTCGCAGCCCTGGGCATCTTCTACAACGGCTTCTTCCTGACCGCCATCAACGGACTCTCGGTGCTCCTCTCACCCAAGGAAGCCCCGGCCGCCCTGCCCGGCATCAACGGTGCCTCCTTCGGTATCGGGGCGAGCCTCGGCGTCGTCCTCGTGGCGCCGTTCGCCGCCCAGGCCACGTCCGCCGGGTACGCCACCGCCCTCTGGATTTCGGTGGCCATCACCGCCGCCGCCTTCCTCGTCAGCCTCTTCGTCGCCGCCCCCAAGGGCGAGACCGTCTGATCACCCCCGCTTCAACCGAAAGAGAACCACCGCCATGACCACGCCCTCCCCGTTCTACCTGGACTGCGACACCGGGATCGACGACGCCCTCGCCCTGGCCTACCTGCTGGCCTCTCCTCTTGCTTGCGTGAAGGGCATTGGAACCGTCAGCGGCAACGTCAGCGCCGCCGCCGGCGCCCGCAACACCCTGGACCTGCTCCAGCTCGCCGGCCACGCACACATCCCCGTGGCGCTCGGCGCGCATGACCCCCTCGCCGGTTCGTTCGGTGGCGGGGCGCCTTGGGTGCACGGCGAGAACGGGATCGGCGGGGTGTCGCTGACGACGGCGGCTGTTTCCCTTGTGGGGGAGTCCGCGGCGGAGATGCTGGTCCGGCTCGCCCGTACCTACCCGGGAACGCTGCGGGTGCTCGCCATCGGCCCGCTGACCAACATCGCCGAAGCGCTCCGGCTGGAACCTTCCTTGCCGTCGCTGGTGGAGTCGGTCACTGTGATGGGCGGGGCCGCCCTGGCTCCGGGGAACATCACGCCGGTGGCCGAGGCCAATATCTTCAACGACCCCGAGGCCGCCGCCCTGGTGCTCGCCGCCGACTGGGACGTGACCCTGGTGCCGCTGGACGTGACCATGACGTCTGTCCTGGAGGAGCGGCACCGGCAGCAGCTGCTGGTGTCTTCTTCGCCGGTGCCGCGGGCGCTGGGGGAAATGCTGGGCTACTACTTCCGGTTCTACGAGGGCATCTTCGGACGGCCCTGCTCCGCCATGCACGATCCGCTGGCGGCGGCGCTCGCGGTGGGCGGGGTTAAGGCGTCTGTTGCACCCGTGGTCCGGGCCGCCGTCGACACCTCCGACGGGCCCGGCCGCGGGCAGACCATCTGCGACATGCGCGGCTCCTACATGGGCTACCCGCCCGTCAAGGGCGCGCGGTGCCGCGTGGTGCTCTCGCTGGAACAGGACTTTGCGCCGCACCTGGTGGAAACGCTGCTCGGCTTCCCGGAAGGCGCGACGGCGGGAGTGCAGCAGGTGCCGGCGGTGGCCTGAGTCCCACCTTTCTTGGCGGCGACCGCCGTCCTGCAGGGTGTGGTCACGAGAACAGGATTGAGCGTTGCGCCCCGGCCCCGGGCGGCAGAGACTTAACCTCAGTGATGCGAAGGCCCAGGCGCGGGGAGAGCGCGTACGACGCCTGAACTCTGAAGGATGGGCTGATGGGCGACGTTGTGGACAAGTTGGCGGCCGCACTGAATGACCACGACCTCGAAGCGGCAGCGGCGCTTTTCCACGAGCACTACCGAAGCGAACAACCAGCCCACCCCGGCAGGGCCTTTGTTGGACGCGCACAAATGCACGCCAATTGGAAGGCGATGTTCGCAGGCATTCCCGATTTCCGCGCTGAACTGATCCGTTCCGTGGATGACGGCGGCACCACTTGGAGCGAGTGGTCCTGGTCAGGAAATCGCGTTGACGGCCAGGACTTCCGGGTCCGCGGAGTGGGGCTCTTTGAGATTAAGAACGGTCAAATCACCGCCGCCCGGCTCTATCTGGAGGACGTGGAGCGTGAAAACGTAAGTATCGAGGAAGCCGTACAGAGCTTGTCGGGATTGCGGCCGGACCGCGACCACCGGCCCGATCTGTTGGAGGGCTGACCTTGTCGGAAAAGGACTCTCCTCAGGGACGAAGATATACCAATCAATACTTCACCGGAGTCGCGCTGGCCCGACCGCAATTCGTCGCTGCTGCTGCTCTTGCTGGCTTCGCCTTCGGAGCACGGGCCGCGCTGAATGCCTTGGGGGAAATCAGGTACTGGAGTCCGGAGACTCCGCTCGAATACACTGCCGTGGCGCTGCTTTCTGTGGCGATGCTGTTCCTTGGAGCCACACTGTTGGCCCTTGGGAGCTTTTGGGCAACACATGATTATCTGCCCGGCCGGGCGGCAAAGATGAGTTGGGTTGCGGCCCGCGTAGCCGGCATCGCCGCAGTAGTCGTCTCGGTTTCCAACTTCCTGGAGGACTACCTGAGGCTGCGCTGGTTCGGGCTGACTTTCGTGATTGGTGCGATCGCGCTGCTCCTGAGCCTGCTGGTTGCAAGCGGTCTACGGTTAGCGCCACCCCGGGTAGATAAGGTCGAAGGTATCCTGCTTCTGGCGATCAGTGCCGGCGTTCTGCTCCTGTCATTTTCAATGGCCGTGGGCGCCGCAGCGCTTCTGCTGCTGGTCGGGCGTCATACCTGGTTTCGTGATCAGCCTCGTCTTAGGCCACCTGTTGCGAGAGTGATGTAAATCCGGGACGGTGCCTGCCGCCGCGGCTGGATCAAGACCCTTCGCGCCGGCACCGGCCTGAGCCTCGCCTGTGCCATCGCTGCCGCAACCTTCTCCGGCATCCAGGCCGCGGTGCTGATCGGTCGCGGCCCTTGGTATCTTTTACAACGGCTCCTTCCCCCAAGCGTCGGCTCCTTCCCCCAAGCGCCCGCGGCGCCGGCGAAGAAGACGCCAACAGCGACTGCCGGTGCGATGCCTCCAGGACAGACGTCGTGGTCACGTCCAGCGATAGCTGCAGTGCACTGTGCAGGTCATTGGCCCGACCGGTCGGCCGCGGACGCCCAGCGACCTAGCTCCGCTGTGAGCGTTGGCACCAACAGGGGGCGGGACAAGGCCAGCGCCAGCCTTTTGCGAAGATTGGGAGGCATCAGCTCGACGCGCATTTCTACCAATGTCCCCACACCTTCAGGGCGAAGGTCTACGTAGGCTGTCCCGCCGTCGAACAACCCGCCGATGATCCTGTTGACCGTCTTCCTGGGTCGGTCATAGACGAAGTAGTCGGAGACGCTCCGTATGCGGAGGGGGCCAGCTTTCATGACCATCGTGTAGCGGGGTGTGCCATCCGGCCGAAGCTCATAGCCCTCGATCTCAAGCAGTCTGGAAGCAGCGACCGCCTGTCTGAGGCGGTCGCCGAAAATGAAGTCCCAGACCGGGTCCGGGGGTTGGCGAAAATGGGCGGAGACGTTGATCGGCTTCATGGTTGCTCCCGGGAGGTGCTGTCCCTCAAAGGTGCAGGCTAAAGCGTCTCGCGGGTTGCATGGTGAAGAAGTCGGTCATTTGTTCCGCCCCTAACTGGAATCAGGCAAGACCAGCACCTCTCCCCGGCAGCATTTTAAGGTCTGCCCTCATGCCAGACAATGGCCTCGCCGGCAGGCGGTTCCGCCGGGCTTCGGCCGTTTTTGCTCGGCAGCAGTACGACGGCGGTACTCGCCTCAGCAGTTACCGCACCGGTGTAATTAGGTAGGGCGGGTTGGAGGTGTCCCCTATCCAGCAGGAGCAGGTTGGAGCAATATGACACCATGAGAAAGACTTTTTTGGCCGGTATGGCAGCGGCAATGATGGCGTTTGGCGCAATCAATTCAGCAGCGGTGAGTAATGCGGCCCCTGATCCGTCGTACGTGGCGGGCCAAATCATGGTCAAGTTCCGGGACAACGGTGCGGCAGCCGGCGTCCTGCGCCAGCACGGCCTCAGCGAAGGTCCCGGCATCGGCAGCACCGGCGCGCACCTCATTACGGTGCCGGCCGGGAGGGAGCTGCACCTCATCGAAGCGCTAAGCCGGAATCCGGCGGTGGAGTACGCCGAACCGGACCATGTCGTCACAGCCGCCACGGCTGACGAGTACTTCCCTAGCCAGTACGCGCTGCAGAATGACGGCCAGTCATTCACCAACACCGCGGGCACGCTGACAGTAGCTGGCGGGAAGGCGGACGCGGACGTGGACGCCGTTGAAGCATGGGGCGTCACCACCGGTGCCGGCATCAGGGTAGCCGTGCTTGATTCGGGCGTGGCGAACGACAACCCGGACATCCATCCGAAGGTTGTTGCGCACGCCAACTTCACCAACGGGGAAACCGGTGACGACAACTACGGCCACGGCACCCATGTGTCCGGCATTGTTGCCGCCACCAAAGACAACGCCGTGGGCGTGGCGGGAACGTGCCCGGGCTGCAGCATCCTGGACGGCAAGGTGCTGAACGACAGCGGGGTAGGATCCTCGTCCAGCCTTTCGAACGGGATCAACTGGGCCATGAACAACGGTGCCAAAGTGATCAACATGAGCCTCGGCGTCCGGTCATCACGCACCCTGGAATCGGCCGTCAACAACGCCTGGAATAAGGGTGCCGTGCTGGTGGCCGCGGCCGGCAACGGTGGCAATCAGACCAAGATCTACCCGGGCGCGTACGCCAACGTCATTGCCGTCGCCGCGACGGACAACAACGATGCCAAAGCCTCGTTCTCAACGTACGGGGCCAGCTGGGTGGATCTCGCAGCGCCCGGCGTCAACGTTTACTCAACGTTCCCGAACCACAGCTTCGTCCTGGAAAAAAATGGCCGCGCTTGGGGTTACGACGTCGGAAACGGCACCTCAATGTCTTCACCGATCGTCGCCGCCACTGCCGCGCTTGTCTGGAGCTCCAATCCCGGTGCCACGCCAACCTCGGTCCGCGCAAAGGTTGAGACCACCGCCGACAGGATTTCCGGCACCGGCACCTACTGGGCACATGGCAGGGTGAACGCAGACAGGGCCGTCCGGTAGTTTCCCCTTCCTTGCAGTCCCTCCAGCCCTAGGACTGGAGGGACTGCATCACGGAGAGGTGTCCGGCGCGTGCCGCGATCAGGCATTTCGCCAGGTAGAAGGGCTGGTTGCCGTACCTGACGTACTGGGTGAGGACCAGCACGGGGTCGGACGGGCGCAGGTCCAGCAGCTTGGCGCGGCTGGGCCCCACCTGGCTGAGGCCGATCTGGCACTCACCCGGGCCGGGCAGCCGGCCCAGCTGCTTGGTGAGCGTGGAAAGCAGGGTGGCGCCGCCGTCGTCCTTTATGTCCAGGGGCGCGGCGGGGCTGCTGCCGAGGCTGACGGGCTGGGCGGAGACGTTTTCCTGCAGGTGGGCGATGGCCTCGCCGTCGCGGATCAGGACGGATTCCCAGAGCCAGCAGTGGCTGCCGGGCTCAATCCCGATGCCGGGGCCACGAACTCGGAGGCGGCCTGCCGGACCACCTGGGTGCGCTTGACCTGGAGTTGCTGGCCGGGGGTGCCGAGGACTTCCTCGAAGGGGCGGATGCGTTCGATGCCGATGCGGGGGAGTGTGTCCGAGACGAAGCGTCCGACGCCGCGCCTCGCCCTGATCAGGCCGTCCTCCTCGAGCAGCATGAGGGCTTCGCGGACCACGGTGCGGCTGACTTTCATGTCGGCGCCGAGTTCGGTTTCGGTGGGGATCATGGAGCCGGGCGTGAGGAGGCCGTTGCGGATGGCTTCGGCGATCCGGGAGTACACCGCGACGCGGAGGGGTGAGCCGGGCTGGGCGGCCACCGGCTGGGACAGGAACCGGGCGGCGTCCTGGTGCACGTTATGCCTCGCTACGTTGTGGGTCTGGGGATTTCAGCCTACCGGTGTGACGGGTTTGTTGGACAAGCAGACGCCCGGCGGAGCGGGCCGCTGCTCCGCCGGCTTGGCTCATCCAGGCCTCGTAGCGGCTAACGTCACACACCTGATGTGCTAGCGTGCCCATCACGACCTTAAAACAGGTGGTCCGCTAGCACCAGCGGTCCGGCTTCTCGAAAGGTACCGGATGCAGTCAGCACTCCCTCGTCTCAGATCCTTCCGGCGTGTGGCCATAGCCGCCGCAGCCCTTCTGGCGGTCTCTGTTGCGGGTTGCACCAGCGAGCCGGAGCCGCCTGACAAGCAGTCACCGACTACTGGTTCCCCCGAAACGACCGCGACGGCGGGTCCTGGTGATGTTCGGATTGCTGCTGTCGGTGACATGAACGGCGCCAAGAACTCCAAGAGTGACAGCCCGTCCGGCCGGAATGGTGCAGCCATTGCCCGTCTGGTGGAGGACAACGAGATTGACGCGTTCCTGGGGCTCGGGGATTTCCAGTACGACACCGCTTACTGCGATGACTACGTGAAGTACTGGGCGCGGCTGTGGGGTGGCACCATGCCCAAGTTGTATTGGGTGTCCGCCCCGAGCCACGACTGGAAACCCGGCCGGAACGAAGACCTCGAAAAATTCATGAGCGGCGAATGCCCGGGGTCTGAGGCGAAGGCTGCGATCAACCAGGAGCGTGGGTTCATTGGGAACGGGGAAGCGTATTCGAAGGACTTCGGGAACTGGCACTTCGCGTTCCTGTCCTCCGCGCAGTGGCGGTACGACTCCAAGCAGGCTAAGGAGTTGACGAAGTGGCTGGACGATGACCTCGCTGCTGCGAAGGCGGCGGGCAAGCACCTGGCAGTCGTGTTCCACGAACCGTACTTCACGTCGAACACGAAACAACATGAGCGGGCCAAGAACCACAAGCCGTGGATCGACGTGATGTGGAAGCACCGGGTCAGACTGACCCTGTCAGGGTCACAACACAACTATGAACGGTCATGTCCGGTGAACAACGATGACGAGTGCGTCGATGACGGGATGACCGCGTTCCAGGTGTCCACGGGAGGCATCGGTCTCCGCTCCTTTACCAGCAATCCGTCGTACATCGAGAAGCGGTTCAGCGACACTCACGGGTTCCTTCGGATGACACTACGGGAGGACGGGTCTTTCGACTGGAACTTCGTTCCAACGTCGGGATCGGAAACGGACTCGGGCACGCGTTCCGCGCCGTAATAAAAGTCCGACTGCGGTGCTCTCCCAGCGGTGACGAAGTTCCTACTAACGTGGGAGACTTCGGCATGCGCATGCCTGCGCCGTTCCAGGTGCGATGGATGTACAAGGCAGTGCCGGGACCCCCCATCCTCACGGATAAAAAGTCCCGGCACTTGGGTGGTGGGATGCTAGTCGCGACCTACTTCAGGGTGAGGACGAGCTTGGGTGCTGCGGTGGTGCCGGCTTCTTTGGAGTTGAGGTCCAAGCCATCGCTGCTGCTGGAGTCCATGCCCAGTGAGATCTGTTGGCCGAGCTCGCCGGCCACGCCGCTGACCGTCAGCGGAACGTTGTAATTGGTGTTGGTCGTTGTCGGGCCGAGCGTGCCGATGCCGGCACCAAGCCCGGGGCGGTTGCTGTAGGTTATCCCGGTCTCGGTCCAGGTGTCATCAGCGACCAGCTTGACGTTCTGGGTACCTGTTGACCCGCTCCCGGCGCTCCGCAGCTGCAGCGTCGCACTCTCCAGTGTCCTGCCCGCGTATGCGGAGAGGTCGAACTTCAAGTACGTGATCTCCTCCGTGCTGGCGTCTACGCCCAGTACGGTGCTGGTGCCGTAGTTCGTCCCGGTCGCCCCGGCCGAGACGTAGCTGTCAGCGGTGGCAGTGAGCGTGACGGTCTGCGACGTGCCGCCGCCGGACGCGGCAGCCGCGGTGGTGAAGGTCCATACCTTGTCCGCCGCCAGGGCGTTACCGGCAGCATCCTTCACCCCACCGGTGCCGCCCTTGATCGTTGCGGTGTACGTCGTGCCCGCCGCCAGGTCCGCATCCGGGTTCAACGTCGCAACCTTGTTCGTGCTGCTGTACGTCACAGCAGCCGGCACCGTCGTCGTCCCTGCCTTCAACGTGAACGTGGTCGACGTGACCGTTGAGGCATCCATCGCCTCCGAGAACGACCCCGTCACATTCGTCGATGCAGCCACACCGGTCGCACCATCAGTCGGAGTTGTACCGGTCACCGTCGGAGCCGTCGTATCCGTTGTCGTCGCCGTTCCGCTACTGGGCTCATAGAAGTGCCAGTACCGGCTTGTGGCGTTCACGTCGGCCAGCACCAGCAGGCCGCTGTTGGCCGTGCCCCGGGCCGAAGCGTTGAGGTTCTGCTTCGTCGAGGTCACGTTGTGGGCATACTGGTCGGCGTCCACGATACGAGCCGTCTTCGTGGTGGTGAAGTTGATCGTGTCCAGCGGCGTGGACTTCTCGTAGATCGCGCCTCCCGAGCTGGTGCAGGCACCGGCGTTCGTTGTGCCGCTGGGCTTGGGATAGGTAGCGAAGGTACGCAGCCTCTGCGTGCTCTCGTCAATCAGGACGATCACCCGGTTCGGGCACTCGGCCACGGTCGCGATGGTGTGCGCTGACCAGGTCGCTGTCGTTGCGTTCAATGCCAACAGCTGGATCAGCGGCTGGGACGCGGACGTGAACGACGTCTTGATGGCGGCGAAAACCTTATCATCCGTAGAGTCCAGCCACTTCAGGTTCATGTGGTCATCCCCGCTGCGCAGCCCCTTCACCGCCGCGACAGGAGTGGTCCAAGACGTGTTCGACGCTCCATCGACGTGGTAGCTCCAGTACATGCCGTCGGTGGAATCACCGACCTGCCGGCTCCACATCAGACCCACCTTCCCGCCGAACGCGATCACAGCCGAGGTGTCATCCACAGACACGTTGCTCAACGATGAAGGATGCGGGAACGGCGTCCCCCAGGTCTTGCCGTCCGTTCCGGTGACATTCACATAGATCCGGTTCCCCTGCTGCCACGTCGCCCACACCCGGCCGGTCGAGTCCTTATCGATGGTCAGGGCCTCAACGCGGTAGTTGTTGATCTGTGTAGAACCCAGCAGCGAGTACTTCTTAGTGCCCGGGTCGTAGCTGTAACGCCGCATCGTCGTCGGGTAGTTCGGCTCAGCCGGCAGACCGTCATTGACGAACCGATAGCTCGCCACATGCAACGTCTTCCCATCCCACAACACGTCATGATGCGTGCTCGCCCGCGGGTCCGTCGCCACACCGGTATCGACCCACGAACTCGTCGCGGCGTTAAACCGGAAGATATGAAAATCTTTGCTGGCCGTGTCCCACAGGTTCCCCCACCAGATCCCGTCGTTGAACCACAACCCACTCGTCGACCGCTTCGTACCCGTCGGTGTCCCGGTCCCCGAATGGGACGGACCCTCAACCCCGACATCACCCGTAGCAGCCGACGCCCCAACCGGCACCACCAGGCCGGCCAGCGCAACCAGCAGCGCTGTCAGCAGTGCGTGGAGCCGCAGCTTCCGCGACCCGCGGGGACGAAGACCAGCCGGGCCACCGCCTCCCCGTTTTACAAAAAGCTGGGAAGTCCTGGGACCTCGACTGCGCGTGCCTATGTTGAATAGTGGATTTTCCAGCAACTTTACTCCCCGGGTTCAATATCACAGTCAACCCCCAGGTTGTTCAGTTTTAGCGCTGGAAGCATCGAAAGCAATCCCCGGTACCCCCCGATTGTGTTGCCCCTGCAATCCCCTATCGCCGTCATGGCCGGCGGCCTTTTTTAGTGCTGAATGGCGCTGCTGGTGTCCGTTGTCAATCACGGGTGAAGACCCCGTAAAGAAGACCGCACGGAACAGACCCGGTTGCTGAAGCGGCTAGGTACGACGGCGGCGCCCGCCAAGGCGGTTGCGGCACCTGTGTAATTAGGTAGGGCGAGTGGGAGAGGCCCCCTATCCCCGCAGAAGCAGGTGGAGCAAGATGACCCCCATGAGAAGGATCCTTACGGCTGGGTTGGCAGCGACGATGCTGGCTCTTGGGGGAATTAACCCGGCAGTTGCCGGCAACGCGGCGCCCGGGTCACCGCACATCACGGGCCAGATCATGGTCAAGTTCAAGGATCACGGCGCGGCGGCCAGCGTCCTGCGCCAGCACGGCCTGGGCCAGGGGCACGGCATCGGCAACACGGGGGTGCACCTCATCAAGGTGCCGACCGGCAAGGAGCTTGGGTTCATCGAAGCCTTGAGCCGGAACCCGGTGGTGGAGTACGCCGAGCCGGATGCGATCGCGACCGCCGTAACGGATGACCAGTATTTCCCTAGCCAGTACGCCCTGCACAACGTCGGCCAGTCGTTCACCAACACCGCAGGCACGCTGTTGGTAGAGGGGGGCAAAGCGGACGCGGATGTGGACGCCGTCGAGGCCTGGGGTGTCACCACCGGCGACGGCATCAAAGTGGCCGTTCTCGACTCAGGCGTTGATCTCGATCATCCCGACATCACCCCGAAGGTTGTTGCCCGCGCCAACTTTAGCGGCGCGGCAACCAACGACGACATCTACGGGCACGGCACTCACGTGGCCGGCATCGTCGCCGCTACCGCCAACAACGCGACCGGTGTTGCCGGTGTATGCCCAGGCTGCACCATCCTGGACGTCAAAGTGCTGAATGACAGCGGGTCCGGCTCCGCCTCGGCCATTGCCAAAGGCATCGACTGGGCCGTTGCCAACGGCGCCAAGGTCATCAACATGAGCCTGGGGCAGCGCGTTTCATCGCGCACCCTCGAAACTGCCGTCAACAACGCATGGAAAAAAGGCGTGGTCATTGTGGCCGCAGCCGGCAACGCCGGCACGCAGGCGCAAATCTATCCGGCCGCCTATCCGAACGTTATTGCCGTAGCAGCAACCGACAACAACGATGCCAAGGCGTCCTTTTCCACTTACGGCAAGTGGGTGGATATTGCCGCGCCGGGGGTGGATGTCTATTCGACCTTCCCCAACCACGAGTTCGTCATTGGCACCCAGAACAAGCGGTCAATGGGCTATGACATAGCCAGCGGCACCTCGATGGCCTCACCCGTCGTCGCTGCTGTTGCCGCGCTCACCTGGAGCACACCTGCCGGCACCTCAAACACGTCCGTCCGCGCAAAAGTCGAATCATCCGCCGACAAGATAGAAGGCACCGGATCCCTCTGGGATGAGGGCCGTGTGAACGCCTGCAAGGCGGTGGGCTGCGATCCCTAATCCTGGAAACGGTTCAAGTCAGGACTGGAGGGACTGCATCACGGAGAGGTGCCCGGCCCGGGCCGCGATCAGGCATTTCGCCAGGTAAAACGGCTGGTTGCCGTACCTGACGTACTGGGTGAGGACCAGCACGGGGTCGGACGGGCGCAGGTCCAGCAGCTTGGCGCGGCTGGGACCCACCTGGCTGAGGCCGATCTGGCACTCACCCGGGCCGGGCAGCCGGCCCAGGTGTTTGTTCAGCGAGGCAAGGAGGGTGGCGCCGCCGTCGTCCTCTATCTCAAGGGGTGCGGCGGCGTTCTTGCCGAGGCTGACGGGCTGGGCTGAGACGTTTTCCTGCAGGTGGGCGATGGCCTCGCCGTCGCGGATCAGGACGGATTCCCAGAGCCAGCAGTGGCTGCCGGGCTCAACCCCGATGCCGGGGGCCACGAACTCGGAGGCGGCCTGCCGGACCACCTGGGTGCGCTTGACCTGGAGTTGCTGGCCGGGGGTGCCGAGGACTTCCTCGAAGGGGCGGATGCGTTCGATGCCGATGCGGGGGAGTGTGTCCGAGACGAAGCGTCCGACGCCGCGCCTCGCCCTGATCAGGCCGTCCTCCTCGAGCAGCATGAGGGCTTCGCGGACCACAGTGCGGCTGACTTTCATGTCGGCGCCGAGTTCGGTTTCGGTGGGAATCATGGAGCCGGGCGTGAGGAGGCCGTTGCGGATGGCTTCGGCGATCCGGGAGTACACCGCGACGCGGAGGGGTGAGCCGGGCTGTGCGGCCACCGGCTGGGACAGGAACCGGGCGGCGTCCTGGTGCACGTTATGCCTCGCTACGTTGTGGGTCTGGGGATTTCAGCCTACCGGTGTGAGGGGTTTGTTGGACAAGTGCGGGTGCTGAGGAAGCTGCAGCGGTCCGCGCTGCTGCACAGGGTGATTTGTTTTTTTCGATCGTCATTGGACGTGACGAGTTGCTGGAGGACTTCAAGACCTAACCCACCCGGGATCGCAGCCGCTCCAGCGCCCAGTTCCAGCTGATCAGCTCCTGTTCCAAGCGAACGTTGGCCCCATATACATTGCTGCCCAGTGCCTCGTAGAGCTTGTGTTCCTCTGGAGTCAGCCGCGTCAATAGAGCCTTCGACTGCGATGGCTCCTGGCCCCAGGCATCCCGGTGCTCCAGCAGCGTCTCTTCATCCATCAGGACGCTCACTACGTGGGGATGGACAGCGCGAAGCTGATCGAGGATCCGGAAACCGTGGGTATCCAGGTCGCCCCAGTACAGGATGTGGCAATCCCGCAGCCACAAAGCGTCCCGCAGCGAGGAGAACCCGTACCCGCCGCCGTAGACAGCCATCGCCTCAAGCCGTTCAGGCAGGGCCAAAAAGTTCACCAGGTTCTCGGTCATCAGTACCGCTTTTACTGGAAGATTTAGCGTGCAGAAGGCCTCCGCCGTGACCGTCAGATCACGCACGCCGCCCAGCAGCGGCAGGTCAGGATCGAGCATCCGGAACCTGACCAGCTCCGGCGGATGGAGGAAACCATGTTTGGTGGCGAAGCGGGCGGCAGGTGTATTGGCCACCGGCTGACCCAACAGGGATCCCGGCTCCACGGGTTGCTCCGCAACGTTTTCGTCCGAGAAGTCATCTTTGGGAACTTCCGGCAGACTCAGTGAATCCGACATCTCATCAAGCACCCGCCGATGGTTCTCGATGAACTTCGTATGCACTCCCGGCAGGCTCAACTGCCGCACGTAGACCCCGGGCTCGGGATTGCCGCGGAGCCACAGCGCTACGCGTGCGGCCGTCAACGCATTGGTCCCAAGCTCCAGGAGCTTGAGCGGCCGTCGCAGCGCCCAGGCAGTGAAGGCGGTGTCCAAGGCAGCCAGACCGGCCGCAAGTTCAACACATTTCGCCGCGTCCTTGGCTTTCCCAACAAATGCAATTTCGTCATCAGCGGATGCGAACACGGCGGCAGCGGGCAACCGGTTGGGGCCCACCGTCGTCCGGCCCACCTCCGCTGTCTCGAGACTGAACGGTCCAGTGGCGGCGTTGAGCTCAGCAGCCCACGCACGGGCGGCCGCATAATCGCTCAGGAGGCCTGCCGCCGTCGGACGCTTTAGAGTACGGCGGCGGGGGTACAGTCCGCCGGGCTCCAGCAGCTCACGCAGCAGCGCGCCGCTGTTCCAGGCCTTCAGGGACTGCGCCCGCAAATCCGTCAGCGTGGTCCAGCCGGATGGAGAGTCAGCGCGGAGGTCCCTCCCCGAATCCCGCGAGCTCGCTTGGGGCCCCTCGGGACGCCGCTTAGGCACGGCGGTCCCGCTCGTCGCGGTACTCCTGGATGGTCATGTTCCGCAGCTGGGAGTCGTTGCCGTTGGTGTTGGCCACGAAGCCCACGTGTGCCACAAACGGTTCGATCACGTGGATCTTCTGCAGCGGAGTAACGATCAGCAGCTGCAGCCTCATCCGCTGGAACAGCTCCAGGCCGTACCGCGCTGACTCGTCCGAGCCCCGGCCGAACGCCTCATCAATCACCACAAACCGGAAGCTGCGGCCCTTGCCGGTTCCCTTCCCCGCTCCTGCCCCTGCGCCGTGCCCCGCGCCCAGGCCGAACTGGAACGCCAGGGCCGCCGCCAGGATGGTGTAGGCCAGTTTCTCCTTCTGCCCGCCGGACTTGCCGCCGGAGTCGGTGAAGTGCTCGAACTCCTCGCCGTTCTCCGTCCACTTCTCGGAGGCGGAGAAAGTGAACCAGTTCCGCACGTCCGTGACCTTGGCCGTCCACCGCTCGTCCAGGTTGGTGAAGCCGTCCCGTCCGCGGAAACGCTCGATCAGCCGCTCCACCTGCAGGTACTTCTGCTCGGAATACTGGTCCTCATCCCCGATGGTGCCTTCAGAACAGGCCCGCAGGTCGGACCCGAACTGGCGGACATCGAGGTCGGTGGTGTTCTGGTGCTCCAGCTGGATGTGCCGGCCGCGGTTGTATTCGATGGTGGCCAGGGACAGGTTGATCTCGGCGATCCGGTTGATGATGTCCTGCCGGCGGCTGTCCAGGAACGCGTTGAACGCCACCACCTCATGGATGGTGTTCTGGTTCAGGGAGTCCTTGAAGTGCGCCTCGAACTTGGGCAGGTCGTTCTTCTCCAGCTGGTCCAGCAGGCGTTCATAGTCGACGGCGGCGTCCAAAGATGCGTCGATGTCCGTGGTCTCGGTGGGGTACTTGTTCCGGAAATCGGCCATTAGCCGCACAGTGCCGGCCTCAGCCGTTGCCAGCCGCTTGGCCAGCGCGTCGATGGTGGCGGTGAGCCCGGACCGGACGGTGCTCTCAACCGCAGCCGTGTTCTTGTAGGTGAGCACCTTCTCCCCGGACGTCCCGGCGGTGAGGTCCGTTACGGACGCCAATAGCCCGGCGTCGTCCGTTAACGGCTGTTCCTGCAGCAGCGAACGGCACTCCTCGATGGCCTCCGCGATGTCCTTGGCGTCCTTCTCGTTCGCGCCCAGCCGCTGCTGGAGCTTGCCGGCCCGTTCTTCCAGGCGCTGCAGGTCGGCCTTTAGGGCAGCTTCTTTGGCCGCCAGATCCTGCAGGACGTTGCTGGTGGATTCCAGGGCACGGCGCTCGACCTTGAGCTCCTCGATCCGGCGGGCGGTGTCCTGCCAATTGATGTCGGCGAACCCGGACACGGAGCGGACAGTCCCCAGCTGCTGGTTCTTCCGCCCGATGTCACCCAGCTGCCCATCGACCTTGGCCAGCTGTGTTTCCGCAACCTGGAGCTGGCCCTTGACCTCATCCAGCTCGGCCAGGAATCCGTTGATTTTGTCCTGGTTGTCCCAGCCCAGGACGTAGTTCCGCCGGTCTCGAAGGTCCTTGCGGTCGTCCTTCTCGTGCCGGCCGCGGCCACCCTTCAGCTGTCCATTGGCGGTCAGCGCCTTGGGATGGCGGCGGAAATCCGCCAGGGTGTCGCAGCAGACGTAGTCGAACCTGGTGGCCAGCTCGTCCATCAGGAAGTCGCGGAACGGGGTGCCCTGCTTGATGGCGATCTTGGCCGCGAGCGTCCCTGGTTCTGCCAGCCTGGGGGAGTGCGAGTCGCCGATCCGAAGGTAGACCAGCCGACCCTTGAGGTTGTTGGAGTCCACCCAGCCGCTGACGGCGGAGTAATGCTCCGACGGCACCAGCAGGGACAGCGCGAAGCCATGCAGCGTGCGCTCGGCGGCACCTTCCCAGGCGGCTTCGCCGTCGCGGACCTTCAGCAGCTCACCGGCGAACGGCAGCTCCTTCTCCGGCACGCCGGTCCCCTCGCACAGCCGACGGCGGATCTCCAGTTGCTGCAGCGGCAGCAGGTTCCGCCGGGCCTGGAGGCTTGTGAGTTCGGCTTTGAGGTCCGCGGCACGCCCGCTGAGGACGGTGCGCGTCATGGTGACCTCGGTGCGGTCGTCCTGGAGCCTGTTGTATTGATCGGCCAGCCCCGATTCGACGGCGGCCAGCCGGTCCCGGTTCGCATCGAACAGCACCCTGTCCTCCGGTGCACGGAGGCCGAGCTCCGCGGCGGCTGCTGCATAGGTCTGGTAGCGGGCACGCTGTGCGCCGGCCTCGGTACCCAGCCGGGCCACGTCCGCCTCGATGGCGGCAAGCCGGCCGCCGCCGTTGGTGCGGATGTCCTCCACCACCGCGTTGATCTGATGCCGCATGTCATCGGTCCGGGCAGTGAGGGAAGCGGCTTCTTCGCTCAGACGTTTGCCAGTGCTGTCCAGCTCGGCGGCGTGTTCCAGACTCAGGAGCAGGCGCTGGTTGGTGAACCAGGGGTGCAGCTGGTCACGCTGGGCACGGGCCAGCTCGTCCTCGGCAGTCAGTTTGGCGTGCCTTGCTGCACCTTCACGAATGGGGGTGAGCAGGCTGATCTGGTCCTTTGCGCGCAGCACGGCGCCGTGGGCCTTCTTGAGGTCGTCGAAGTGGCTGATCAGCTTGCTGATGCGTGCCTCCACGTCGTCCTCGTCCAGCATATTGGTGCGCACGAAGGAGGTGATGTTCTCCACCTGTTTCATGGACACCGTGCGGTGGAACAGCTCCATGGCCTGGTTCCCGCTGATGCCGAACTGCCGTTTGAAGGCAGCCGCGTACGGTTCGAAGCTGTCATGGACCGTGGCGCCGTCGGCCTTCAGCTTTTTCTTCAGCTTGTATGGGTCCTGCCCGAAGTTGGAGAAATCCTCGGCGATGGACTGGTCCGTCTCCGCCAGGGAATAGAACCGGTTGGGCTGGCCGGCCTCGTGCACCGCCCACAGCGTGATGGCCAGCGTGACGGACTTGTTGAGGACGGCGTTATGGAACACGCCCAGGACCACGGTCAGCGCGCCCGTCCCGCGGAGCGACACCGGCTTGGAGTTCTCACCGCCCGTGCTGCGCGTGCTCTTGTGGTATCCCCGCACATAGGACATGAGCGAGCGCTCTTTCTTCTGCGCACCGGCGGCTTTGTTGTACTCGATCTTGTTGGCCGGCAGCAGGAGCGTGGTGATCGCATCCACCACGGTGGACTTTCCGGAGCCGATGTCACCGGTGAGGAGGCTGTTGGCGCCGTCGAGGCGGAACGTGCGCACGCCCTGGTGGAAGGTGCCCCAGTTGAGCAGCTCCAAACGGTGCAGCCGGTAACCCGGGGGAGTGCCGGCGTCGTCCGTTGTTCCCTGCGCCTCCTGCGGGGTTTCGTCCAGGCTGAACAGGCTGTCCTGCAGGTCAGCTGTCACGGGAGGTCTCCTTCGCTCGTGTCGGCGCCGGTACCGGGTTGAGGTGTTCCGGCGAGGGACGCGCGGTAGTCTGCCAGCCGCGCGTCGAACTCCTCCAGCCACTGTGCATCCACGTAGGCCTTCAGGATCCGCGCCACTTCGTAGGTGTCCGCCTGGCCGCGCAGCTTGCGGAGGAAGCCCAGTTCCACCACCTTCTTGATATTTCCAGCCAGCCTGTCCAGGATTCGTGCCTGGTTGCTGGACTCCGGGAGGAAGACGGCCACCATGTCGGTGATCTCCTGCTCCGTCATGATCAGGCGGAGCTCGCTGCTGTTGGTATCGAACTCGAGCATGCGCTTGCGCAGCAGGGCCAGTAAAAGGCTGACATCGAAGGTCAGCCTCCGCCGTTGGACGAGCCGGGGGAGGTTTCCCTCCGGGTCTTCCCGCGACCGCAGGAACGCGTACCCTTCCGACTCGTCCAGGATCAGGTCCAGGCCCAGCACGGCCACGTAGTCGCGGGTTTGCGATTCCAGCACCAAAAGTGCCTGCCAGACTTTCTCGTCCGACTCGGCGTACACCACGCCGCGGAACAGCCGGGTGACGACGCCGGGGAGTTCCTCCGGCGTCCGGCTTGCGTTGGGTTCCGTGGTGTCGGTTAAGTTCATGCTGGCCTCACAAAGATGATCTGGTCGACGGTCGCTTCACGGATACTGCCGTCGGGGAGCTGCCACTGGAGATGCTGGGGCGACGTGTCATCGATGCTGGCCCACTCCGACTCACTGGCCAGCTGGTAGTATGCCACGATCTCGGCGAGGCCCTGCTGCAGCGGGTGGGCCTGAGTGATCTCCGCCAGGGTGGCCTGCCCGGACTCCGCGAGGACACTGTCCACATTGGCCTTCAGCCGTTCCTTGTCCACATGGAACTGGCTGAAGAGGGCATCTGCGTCCACCTCCGTGTCGTCAGCGGTGACCACACGGTCGTCCACCATCACCTTCTGGCTTGGTTCGTAGAGCGGCCGCTCGAAGGGCAGGGCCACGTCCACGGACTGCGCGGCAATGTCCATAAATTCGCCCGACGGCGGTGCGTCCCGGGTGCCCAGGGCGCCGGTTTCGATGCTGCGTATCAGCCGCATGATGCGCTTGTTCTCAAGGAAGACTTTGTCATCGAGCAGCCTTCGCATCTGCTCGGACAGCTGCCGGACGGTGGCCTGGGTCTGGTCGACGGCGGGCAGCCAGTCCTGGTGCAGCGTGGTCACGGCTTGCAGGCCTTCGACTGCGGCCAGCGCCTCAATTTGGGTGGCGCGCTGAAGGAGGTCCTGCAGTTCCAGGCGCAGCTGCGGCGACATGAGGTAGTCCCAGAACCCTTGGAATGTCCGGCCCTGGAGGGAACTGCTGATGCCTTGCTGGTTGGCGAAGATCGTTTCCAGAAGCTCCCCCTGGCTGCCCTCCCACGTGGCGATCTGTTCGCGGACCTGTCGGTCCAGCTTGCGGAAGTTCTGTTCGACTTCGCGGAAGTCCGCGAGGAGGTCCTTGGCCAAGGTGGTCAGCTGCTGGAAGTGGTCCAGCGCCTCCGGGGCGGTCATGACTTTGAGGTTGCCGTCCCTGATCCGCTGCATCTCGGCATCAATCCCGTCCCGCTGGCGCTGGAGCTCCGTCAGCCGGACCTCCGGATCAGTCTCCGATTGCTGTACCAGGGCTTTAAGAACCGCGAAGATACTGGTCAGGCGGGACTGTGTTGCCACGAAGTCCCGGCCCCGCAGGCTCTCCACCCAGCGGACCACATCCTCGGCAGCGGAGGTGAGATCGTAGTGCGGCTCGTCCTGGCCCGGGACATAGTACTTTCGAAGCCACGCCCGCTCCGTCGCTGCCCAGTCATCAAGGTACTCACCGGCGGGGCGCGGAAATTTGTCCTCACCATAGACATCCCGCAGGCCGAACAGGACGTCGTCCAGGTGGTCGATCAGTTCCTGACGGGCGATGTCCCTTTGGTTGGGGGCGGTGAAAGCCTTGATGAAGAAACTGATGGCCAGCGGGGCGTTCTGGGCACGGAGCAGGGACCAGCCTGGGTGGTTCTCACGCAGTTGGTTGATGGCGTAGAAGTCCATGTCGTCCTCGGGGCGGCGAAGTGATAGGCCTAAGCTACACGGAACCGCCGACAATCCACGTGCCAGAGCGGCGGCCGCAGCCGGTCACTGTGGCAATTGGACCTGACGCACGGCGAAGATTCAACATCAGAATTGGTGACACGTTTACTGCAACAGCAGTACCTTTGGTCCATGCAAGGCACAGTCGCCGCCATGCCGCATCTCGACGGCGTGACTCACCGGTGGATCCACGTGCGCGGGATACGGATGCACATCGCGGAGGCCGGAAGCGGGGAGCCGCTTTTCCTGCTCCATGGCTTCCCTCAGAACTGGTGGGAGTGGCACGGCGTCATTCCCCGCCTGGCCGGACACTACCGGGTGATCGCCGTGGACCAGCGCGGTTTCGGATGGACCGATGCACCCGCCCATGGCTACAGCGCGCGTTCGCTTGTAGCGGACATCATCCAGCTCATGGGCATGTTGGACATCCCGCGGGCGCGGTTCCTCACCCATGACTGGGGCGCCATCATCGGCCAGCTTCTCGCCATCGAAAGGCCCGATCTGGTGGAGGCCCTGATTGTTTCGGGCGCCCCGGACGTACACATTAAGCCAAACGCGCGGCTGCTGGTGCTCACGCCCAAGCTCTGGCACGCCTTCGCGTTCGCAGTTCCGGTGATCGGACCGCGTCTGCAGCGGAACGGAAAACTTATGCGGCACCTCTTCAGGGCTTTCGAACCCTCAGGGGGAGTGGCTCGTGAGGACATTAAGATCTACCTCGCTGTGATGGCCCAGCCCGGCAGGGCTTTCGCAGGATCAGCTCTTTACCGGCGCACGATCCTCCCGGCGTTCATGGGCATCATCTTCGGGACGTACGCCAAGCGCAGGTTCACGGTCCCGACCCTCGTTCTGGTCGGCGCCATGGACCCGTCCGGCGCACTGCAAAAGATGGGCCACCGGTCCGGCCTCGGGGGCAACGTGACCACGGAGATCCTTCCCGGCGAGGGCCACTTCCTCATCGACCACCGGCCGGAGCTCGTGGCGGACAGGGCCCTGCGGTTTTTTGCCCAGGAGCCGGGCAGCGCGGCGCCGTTCAACGGGTAGTAGCGCCAGTCAGCGCACGCGGATGTTGGAGGGCTTCCCTGCAACATCGCTCGGCTCCAGCCCTGCCGCTTTTGCCTGAAGCACACACCATTTACGCAACTGCATGCCGAGCAGCTTTGCCAGTGAACCGTGTTTCTCCTTTACCAACGGAGATCCCGTGGAGCCGAACAAGGAGACACTGATTCCCGTCTCGCCGTGGAGCAGCGGATCGTCCAACACAGCAGCCCAGGCCTTCTCCAATGCCTTTCCTGCCTCGTCAGCGCTTCCGTTAACTCCCCGGAAGCTCCGCGCCAGGTGCGCCTGCATCCGCTGCTGTTCAGTCATGGCCGAATCCTTCTTGGCCGTTGCCTTCGTGTCCGCGGGCTTCGTCGCTGCCGGCTGCGCCTTTGGCCGCGGTTGCGGTTCCGCGGGGTGTACATCGCCACCTGCTGCGAGCAGAGTCAGCTCCGCGAGTTCTCCGTGGAGCGCCGCAATCTGGCGGTGGATTTCGCTGATCCGGTGTACGACGTCGATGCTTGCCTCCTTTTTCGAAGCGTGCAGCTTGGCTTTCACGTCAGCAGGGAAGCTGGTGCGGAACAGTGCGCAGAGCGCGTTTGCGAGTTTGAGGCGCGCTTCGGAGCTGGGCACGAGAAGGGGCGCAGGGCTGGTCGAGTTCGAAATCACGGCCGCCAGTTCTGGAAGGCGGCCGTATACCTTGCCCCAGCGGATGCGTTCTATAGCCGTCCCATCGTCCACTTGCGGGGAGTAGACGCTCTGCATGAGCCGCAACTGCAGCGGCTCAAAAGCCGGAAAATGCTGGGGAAGGATCGAGCTTCGCAGGACTGCCCGGACCGCGTCGAGCTGCCGCGAGACCTGCTCTATCGGATTGGCGACCATCACTCCTCCCTCAAGCAGCCACTGCGTGCCCGTATCGGTCGCCGACAGGACCCTTTGCGGAAAACCCTTCCATTCGCTGACCATGAGCGTCCCGTGCCGGATGTTGTAGAAGAACCAGTCGATCTCTGCAACCGGCTTGCCTGCCGCATCCACCCGGCAGTTGCTGAACGCCCAGACGTCGTCGTCGAGCAGTTCACTGAGCCTCGCAACATCGCGGGCGGACGGTCTGTGCGCAGCCGAATTGGCCGAAGGAAAATGCAGCAACGAAGGCTTTCTGGGGCGCTTAGGCCAGCGAAGGGAACCCCCACCCCTGAGCCGGTCGCGCCTCATGCGCTAGGCCATCATCACCGCCCGTGCGGCCTGATCGCAAGTAGCGTCCGTTCATTTTTCGATAGGTCCGAGGCATTACTTCGCACCCATCAGGATCCACCGTTGCGCCTCGCGGTCCGGCGGCAGAAACTGAGATCACTGAGGTGCGGTGCTGGATGTTTCATCTGATTTGAGAGTGCCCAGCGGAAGGCCAAGTCATGGGAGTGTACGTACAGCGCGGGGATGTAGCTATCTGGACGGAGCAGGTGGGCCAGGGACCGGATGTACTGCTGATCGGAGGCCTGGGCGACACGGTCGAATCATGGCAGTTCCAGATGGATGGGTTGGCCGACGGCTATCGGCTTACTGCCTTCGACAACCGGGGCGCCGGCCGGACAGCCAATCCCAGTGGGCCTCTGTCTGTTGAAGCGCTGGCTGATGACGCGGCCGGAGTCCTCCGGGCGCTCGGCGCAGGTTCTTCCCATGTGGCGGGTTTCTCAGCCGGAAGTGTCATCGCTCAGGAGTTGGCCCTGCGCCACCCTGAGCTTGTCCGGAGCCTGGTTCTGCAGAGCACGTGGACGGTGATGGATCAGTACCTCCGGTCATGGGCGTTGTTCATGAAAGCGCTGGTCAGTGCGGCTCCCACCGAGCGGGTTTTCCTCCAGGGTCTGTTCCTGAGCGTTTACACGCCGCGGGCGCATAACGACGGAACCGTAAACCAGATCATTGAGGAGGCGCTCGCCTTCCCGCATAAGCAGAGAAGCGAAGACGTCGCAGCCTTCATCGATGCCTTCGTCAGCCACGATGCGGCTGAACGTCTCTCGCAGGTGAATGTTCCCACGCTCGTGCTTGCAGGCGGTATCGATCCCATCACCCGTCCCGAGCTCTGCCGAGAGGTGGCGGAGAGGATCCCCGGCTCGGTATTCGAAGTCATGGAGGGTGAGGCCCATCAACCGTTCCAGGAGGTCCCGGATCGGTGGAACGCCCGCGTCAGTGCCTTTTGGCAAAGCGTGGATGCCGCAGTTTGATCACCTCCCAAGCGGCGGGGGCCAGGCGTGCGCGCATGCCGCCCAGTCCGTCCTCGGCCAGGGGGTCCAGCGCCAGGCGGGTCCAGATCACGAAGTTGTCGGGCCACGGCACCCGGAGGCGATACCGGCCCGGATCAGGGATCCGGGTGACAAGTCGAGCGGTTACTTCCTCGCGGCTTTGGGCGCTCTAATCTTCGGCTCCTTCGGCGGCAGGGTGGCAACGTATTCGTATGCCTTGATGACCCACGCCCTCGCCCTCGTATCGTCGCCGTCACCCTCTTCATTCCACACCTCGGGCAGCCCCGCGTAGCCCGCCATGGGCCGCTCGGCCGGCCCGAACGGGAGAGTCCGTTCCGAGGACTCGAGCAAAACACGGTCTTCATCGGAAAGCTTGACACCGATGGTGGATCCGAAAAGGCCGGCGAACATGTTGCCGTTGACGAATGCGCCGAGGTTGCCGAACATCGGCTTGACCACCACATCGGTGGCGGCGGGGACGATCGAGCGGAAGCGCTCCTTGTCGGCCTCGGCGGCTTTGGGCATCTCCATGTTCTTTTCCCCCTTGTATGAATTTCGCTGAATCTGTTGGCAGGATATGCCCGCTTAAGCGTCCCGGTACAGGGTCTACATGACCGAGTGGCTCGCAGTCCCGCCAATCTCATGTAGTGTGGAACCTGTTGTTGTGTTTATGCAGTTGGTAGTTCAGGCAGTACGCGCGGTCGAGAGTCCGTGTTCTTCTGAAGTAGCGGTTTTTGAACACCCCACACCGGAGGGCCCGAAAGTCGGGATTTTCCCTCCACCTTCACGAAGGACAAAAATAATGGCTACTGGCACCGTCAAATGGTTTAACGCTGAAAAGGGCTTCGGCTTCATTTCCCCCGACGACTCCTCACAGGACGTTTTCGCACACTACTCTGCGATCAACTCCAACGGTTTCCGCTCCCTCGAAGAGAACCAGAAGGTTTCCTTCGACACCGAGCAGGGCCCCAAGGGTCCCCAGGCAACCAACATCCAGGCTCTCTAATTTCCTAGAGTTCCGGGACCGTTAGGTTTCTTCAAGCAGGGTCTGCCTTCGGGCAGGCCCTGCTTTTGTTAACCCGCCTGTGCTGAAATGTTCGGGCAGCAACAGCCCTTCCCTCAGTCGTTCTTACTCGGGCGACAGCACGTTGAGGCCAGCCTCGACGGCTGCCGCGAGGAGTTCGACGTCGTACGCCACCAACAGGTCCGACTGCAGCCGAATCGCGGTGGCCAGATGGATCGCATCTGCGCTTCTAAGCCCGCCCGGCAGGGCGGCGGCGTACATGAGGTCTTGCCGTGCGACGTCAATCAAATTTATCCCCGACAGCACTGCGGTAACGCCCGCACTGGGAATTCCGCGCCGGTGTGCTGCGCAATGCAACTCGGTGTACAGCAGCATCGAAGCTACCAGTTGATCACCGCGTGAAGCGGCGCCTGACAAGTATTCGGCAGCACTGGGTGATTGTGGTTCATCGATCAGGAGTTTGAGGACAGCTGAAGTGTCCACATAAACGATCAACGGTCTCCGCGGAGGTCACGAAGGATTTCGTCTGTGCTGATATCTGAGGAAACCCTGGCGACCGTCCGGAAGTCGACCGGACTGCTGCTGGCAGGCCGTACCTGACCTGCCAGCAGCAGGAGTTCAAAGGGGGAAAGCCCCGGAGGAACGAGGATGGCTGCCACCTGGCCGTTGTTGGTGACGTCGATGGTTTCGCCGTTCTTGACCCGCTCGAGTATCTGGCTGCTGTGATTACGCAGCTCACGGTGGGGAATGGTTGTCATTGCTACCTCCGTAGCAAGCGTAGCAACGGTGGTTACCGGAAGGAAGGCCGTTAGCCCAGCCCCATCGCGCTCCGGACCTCGTCCAGGATGTGGTGCATGGCCCGTTCTGCCACCACGGTATCCCCGCGGGCAACAGCCGCGGCAACGTCCTCATGCGCCTGCAGTGCTTCGTTCCGCGGCCTGAACGGCATCAGCCCCTGCTGCGTCCGGCTGGTGAGCACCTCGGCCACCATGCCCTCCAGCGCCTGGAACATCTCATTGCCGCAGGCCCGAAGCAGCAGCTGGTGGAACGCAATGTCCGCTGCGAGGAAACCCTGCAGGTCTCCTGCCTCACCCAACCGCCGCAGCTCGGCACCCAGTGCCACCAGCTGCGCCCGTTCCGCCGCACTGGCCCGGCGCGCGGCCCCTGCTGCGGCAATGGGTTCGACGGCGATGCGCAGCTCGGTCAGGCTGCCGTACTGGATTTCCCGCCGGTCCGAGGCGAGGCGCCACCGCACCAGCTTGGGATCAAAAACGTTCCACAGGCCCGGCTCCTGCACCACGATGCCCACCCGCCGGCGTGAATAGACCAGGTTCATCGATTCCAGGACCTTCATGGTGTCCCGCGCAACAGTCCGGGAAATCCCGTATTCCTGCTGCAGCCCCTCAAGGGTCAGCCTGCTCCCGGGCGGGAGGTCCCCGGACGCGATGGCTACGCCAACCGCCTCCAGAACGCGCTCGTGCATCGCGGGGGAGGCCCCGCCGTCGTGCGCGTTATCCGCGTCCCGTACTGTCGCCGTCGACATTTTTCGCCGCCTCTCTTCGCGCCGAAGCGCCCTTCTAGGATAGGCGAATATTTCCAAAGGTATGACTTATGACATGGGAAGATAGTATCTGTGCATTCAAAAGGTGATACCTTATGGCGTAGCCCACTTCACCGTGGGCTCGCAGCGAGCTTCTTCGAAAGCCAAAGACGTCTTCTCCGGAGGTAAGAACATGCAGTATCCACCCACGCACCTTGTGGTGATGGGCGTTGCCGGGTCCGGCAAATCCACCCTCGCGGCAGCCCTGTCCCGGCAGCTGGGGTGGGCCTGCGCCGAGGCCGACGAGTTCCACCCGGAAGCCAACATCGTTAAGATGACGCAGGGCATTCCCCTGCAGGACGGGGACCGCTGGCCCTGGCTCGGGGAAATCCGCAACTGGATGACCGGGCAGGCCCAGGCCGGCTGCAGCACCGTCCTCACCTGCTCCGCCCTCAAGAAAAGCTACCGCCGTCTCCTCTCCGAGGCCGAAGGCCGCGTCCTCTTCCTCCACCTCGACGGCGGAGCGGACCTGATCAGCCAGCGCATGCAGGGCCGCGAGGGCCACTTCATGCCACCCACCCTGCTTCCGAGCCAGCTGGCCACCCTCGAACCGCTCAGCCAGGAGGAGCGCGACGCCGGCAGCCTCCGCCTGGACATCTCCCGCCCGCCCGAGGAGCTGGTGGCCGCCGTCGTGGAGGCCCTGAAGCTTCCCGCCGGCCAGCCGCCCTGCGAGCCCTAAGCACCCCCCTTAATCCCCAATATCAGTTCTGTTTCAAAGGAGAACCATGACCATCGAAGGATGGACCCAGACGCTGGGAGCAGGCCCCCTGCTGCTCATCGCCGCAGCCGCGATCGTCGCCCTGCTGTTCCTGATCATCAAGCTGCGCGTGCACGCCCTGGTCGCCCTGATCCTGATCAGCCTCGCCACCGCCTTCGCCACCGGCATCCCCGCCAACCAGGTGGTCCCGGTCCTGATCAACGGCTTCGGCACAACCCTTGGCACCGTTGCGCTCCTGGTGGGCCTGGGCGCCATGCTCGGCCGCATCGTGGAAACCAGCGGCGGCGCCAAGGTGCTGGCCGACTACCTCATCGGCGTCTTCGGTGAGAAGCGCGCCCCGTTCGCGCTGGGCCTGGCCTCGCTGATCTTCGGGTTCCCCATCTTCTTCGACGCCGGCCTGGTGGTCATGCTGCCGGTCGTCTTCGCCGTCGCACACCGCCTGGGCGGGGGAGTGCTCCGCTATGGCCTGCCCGCCGCCGGCGCGTTCTCCGTGATGCACATCTTCCTGCCGCCGCACCCGGGCCCGGTATCCGCCTCCGCGTTCTTTGACGCCAACATCGGCCTGGTGACCATCGCAGGCATCATCGTCGCCATCCCCACCTGGTACGTCACCTGCTACCTGTACGGCCTCTACACCGGCAAGAAACTGGTCCTGCCCGTGCCGGAAATCCTGGGCCACGCCACGGCGGAAGCCGAATCGAACCCGCCGCGCTTCCGCACCGTTGTAGGCCTGCTGCTCCTGCCCCTGGCCCTGATCTTCATGAACACCGGCCTGAACACCCTTGCATCCTCCGGAGTGCTGGCCGAAGACACCAGGGACGAGCAGTGGTTCCAGGTCCTGCGGACCATCGGCGAAACCCCGGTGGCCCTGCTGATCGCCGTGCTGGTGGCCATGTTCGTCCTGGGAGCCAAGCGCGGCAAGGACGCCGGCGCGCTGGAAAAGCTGCTGGAGTCCTCCCTCGGCCCGGTCTGCTCCGTCATCCTGATCACCGGCGCAGGCGGCATGTTCGGCGGCGTGCTCCGCACCTCCGGCATCGGCACTGCACTTGCCGACGTCCTGGGCAACCTGGGCATCCCGCTCATCCTGGCCGGCTTCCTGATCTCCTCCATCCTCCGTATCGCCCAGGGCTCCGCCACTGTGGCCCTCACCACCACCGCAGGCCTGATCGCCCCGGCCGTGGCTACCGCCGGACTGAACGGGATGCAGGTGGCCGCCATGGTCCTCGCAGTCGCGGCCGGCTCCGTGGTGGTCTCGCACGTCAACGACTCCGGCTTCTGGCTGGTGGGCCGCTTCTTCGGCATGGACGTCAAGACCACGCTGAAGACGTGGACCGTCATGGAAACCCTGATCGGTGTCATGGGCTTCGCCATTGCCGCGGTCATCTTCCTCCTCGCCGGGCTGGCGGGGTAGCTTTCTCCTGATTCACGACGGCGGGGCGGCGGGTGGGAACACCGGCCGCCCCGCCGTCGTTGTGCCAGAGTCACCCCACCGGGAACCAACCGACCAAAGGACACCCCTTGACCCAACGCACCATCGTGATCACCGGCGCCAGCGACGGCATCGGCGCAGCAGCTGCACGGACGCTGAGCGAGGCAGGGGAACAGGTGGTTGTCGTCGGCCGGTCCGAGGAGAAGACGCGCGCCATCGCCAAGGAACTCAACGTCGACTACTTCGTGGCCGACTTTGCCGAGCTGGACCAGGTCCGCACCCTCGCCGCGCAGCTGGAGTCCGACTATCCGCGCATCGACGTCCTCGCCAACAACGCCGGCGGCATCATGGGCAAACACCAGCTCACGGTGGACGGCAACGAGTCAACGTTCCAGATCAACCACCTGGCTCCGTTCCTCCTCACCATGCTGCTGATGGACACCCTTACCGCCAGCAAGGCCAAGGTCATCAACACCGCCAGCGCCGCCAACGGCATCGGCAAGCTGGACCTGTTCGACCTCAACTCCGAGCACACCTACTCCACCAACCGCGCCTACGGCACGGGCAAGCTCGCCAACATCCTCTTCACCTCTGAACTCCACCGCCGCTACGGCGACAAGGGAATTGCGACGGCGGCGTTCCACCCGGGCGTGGTCCGCACCAATTTCGCGGCCGAGTCCACCAGCCCGTTCCGGCACGCCTACAAGACCTTGCTGAACCGGTTCATGCTCACCCCGGACCAGGGTGCCGACACCCTGCTCTGGCTTATCAATGGCACCCCCGGCGCCGACTGGTTCTCCGGCGCCTACTACGCCAAGCGTGCCCTGGCCAAGGCGAACCCGCAGGCGTACGACGCCGAGCTGGCCCGCGGCCTGTGGGAAAAGAGTGAAGAGCTGGCCCGCACCAAGCAGGGCTGACCCGGAATGCGTCACTTTTGGGCCCACCGTGCGGAGGGCGCCCTGCCGTTCCGGGGCTCCAGGCGTTAGCGCTGCCCATAAGTTCCGCATTTGCGTCGCATGGCCCGGCTTTCAGCAGCCCAACCTGGCCAGCGCTTCGCCGATGATGCGCGCACCCTCCGGATAGGCGCCAGGGTTGGGCCCGGAGTAGTTGAGCCTGACGAACGGCCCCGCGGGCTCGGCCGGGAACCACTCGGTCCCGGCGGCAATCATCACCCCGGCGTCCTCGCAGTCCCGTGCCAGCCTCGGCAGGTCCGTCCCGTCCGGCATGCGCAGCCACAGGTTCAGCCCGCCTTTGGGCAGCAGCTCTATATGGGCTTGCGGAATATGCTCCCGGACGCTGGTAACGAGCAGATCGCGGCGCGACTGGAGCTGCTGGCGCAGGCTGCGCAGGTGCGTTTGCCATCCTGGCTGCGTCACGACATCCAACGCCGCGGCCTGCAGCAGTCCGCTGACATACATCGACTCTGCTGCCCGCTGGGCCAGGATCCGTTCCCGCGCCGGACCCCTGGCGATGACGGCGGCGATGCGGATCGCGGTGGACACGCTCTTGGTCAGCGAACGGGTGTAGATGACGTGGCCGGAATCGTCCCTCGTGGCCACGGGCACCGGGTCCGAGGTGATGCCGAAGTCGTGCGCCCAGTCGTCCTCCACCAGGAACGCGCCGTGAGCACGCACTACGTCAAGGACCTCATCGCCCCGCCCGGGAGCCCATTGCGCGCCGGTGGGGTTCGCGTAGTTGGGCTGCGCATAAAACGCCCGTGCTCCGGTTTCCTGGAAGGCGCGCGCCAGCCCCGCTGGATCAGGTCCTTCCGGCCCGCTGGGTACCGGGACCACCCGGACGCCGGTCTGCGCCGCGGCCAGGATGGCGCCCCAATAGGTGGGTGACTCCATCAGCAGCGTCTGGCCCGCGCCTACCAGCGCCCGGAAGATCGAGCTGAGCCCACTCTGGCTTCCGGGCAGGACAATCACGTCACTCGGGGTCGGGGGAGTGACTCCGGCGGGTGTGGCCGAACCCAATTCCTGCGCGAACCACTGCTGCAGCTCCGGCATGCCGGCGGCGGGCGGCCGGGACAGGGCAGCGTCACCGCGGGCGGCCCGGGTGAGGGCTGCGCGGACCAGGCGTTCAGGCAGGAGTTCACGGTCCGGGTACCCGGAGTGGAATGCGATGACGTTGTTGGGCACGTCGCGCATGGTGCCGGAAGCGGAGGGAAGGGCCGACGGCGGTGCCCCCAGCGCCGCCGTCTGCCAGCCGTAATCGGCGGGCCGCGCCGTCCGGACCGCCCGCACGAACGTCCCCACGCCGGGCCGGCTCTCGATCAGGCCCTGCGCGGCCAAGGTCTGCAGCGCCTTCTGCACCGTCACCGGGCTCGCCTGGTACTCGGCCACCAAGGACCGGGTGGAGGGAAGCCGCGCGCCGGGAGCAGCTGCGGAGATCCACTGCCTCAGTGCCAAAACGATGCGTGAACTGCTATCGTTGTTCATGAAAGAACATAGTAGCGCTACTATCGCTGAACAGCCAGCGATACTGCCCCGGCCAGCCGCCGGAATCTGGTGGGGACTCCTGGGAGTAGCAGCCTTTTCCTTTACCGTTCCCTTCACGCGCGTAGCGGTTGCCGGCCTGTCTCCACTGTTCATCGGCTCCGGCCGGGCCGTCATAGCAGCAATCCTCGCCGCCGCAGCCCTCTCGCTCACCCGGCAGCGGCTGCCGTCCGCCCGCATCCGGGCGCGGCTTGCCCTCGTGGCCGGGGGCGTCGTCGTCGGCTTTCCGCTACTGACCTCCTACGCCCTCACTGCCGTTCCGGCCGGGCACGGGGCCGTGGTGATCGCACTCCTGCCCGCTGCTACGGCGACGGCAGCCGTGCTTCGCACCCGGGAACGTCCGCCGGCCGCCTTCTGGGTGGTCATGGTGCTCGGTTCTCTGGCCGCGACGACGTTTGCCTTCCTGCAGTCGGGCGGATTCGGGCACCTTCACTGGGCTGACCTCTTGCTGCTGGGCGCCGTCGCCTGCGCTGCCGTCGGCTACGCGGAGGGCGGCCTGCTGGCGAGGGAGCTCGGCTCGTGGCAGACCATCGCTTGGGCCCTCGTCCTCGCCTCGCCTCTAATGCTGGCCCTGACGGTGCTCTCGATCGCCAACCAGCCGCCGTCGGCCACGCCCGCCCAGTGGGCCGCCTTCGCCTACCTTGCCGTTGTCAGCATGTTCCTCGGCTTCTTCGCCTGGTACCGCGGCCTGGCCATCGGCCCCATTCCACAGGTCAGCCAGCTCCAGCTCCTCCAGCCGGTCCTCAGCATCTGCTGGGCCGCACTCCTGCTGGGCGAGGCGCTCACCTGGACCACCATCATCGGCGGCCTGGCCGTGATTGCCTGCGCCGGTGCCGCCGTCCGGGTCCGGCTGCGCCGGCCCGCCCTGACCTCCTGACCATCCCGAAAGGACCACGCCATGTACATTCCAGCCCACTTCGCCGCCGATTCCGACGCCGTCCACCGCCTGCTCACCGGGCCTGCTGCAGCCAACCTGGTCACCATGACCGCAGGCGGAGTGCAGGCGACGCTCCTGCCCTTCGTTTATGAGGCTTCCGTGGGGGAGCACGGCGCGCTGCACGCACACGCCGCGCGGAACAACCCGCAGTTTTCCGGCGCCCCGATCGGCGAAGCACTGGCCATGATCGAGGGACCCGATGCCTACATCTCGCCGTCCTGGTACCCATCCAAGGCGGGGCACGGCCGCGTGGTTCCCACCTGGAACTACTCCACCGCCCACGTGTACGGCGAACTGAGGATCCATGACGACGCCGGCTGGCTGGGGCGGCACGTCCGGCGCCTGACCGGGCTGCACGAGTCAGGGCAGGAGCACCCGTGGTCAGTTGATGACGCGCCCGCCGGGTTCATTGCCGGACAGCTGCGCGCCATCGTCGGCGTCGAGCTGGTGATCTCGCGGATCGAGGCGAAGGAGAAGCTGAGCCAGAACCGCTCAGCGGCGGACGCCGAAGGAGTGGTCAGGGGCCTTAGGGCCAGCGGACAGGAAGACAGTGCGGCGGCCGTGGAGCGTAACAGGCGTGCAATATAAGCATGGCTTCATGTGTTTGATGACGGAAATTCAGCGGCCGTGCTACTTTCAGCACTGTCGACGTGCATTTCTTCGTTTCCCGGGACCGGGACCAGGGGAGCTGCGCGCGCCCCCATCGCACCGATCACCCCCATACTGGAGACGCCCGTGGAACCCTCAGGACCGCTCACGCTGGATAAGCACTCAGCAAGTGTGGCAACGCCACAACGGGAGGAGTCAGGGCTCCGCCGGTCCATGGGCCCGCGCCACCTGGTGATGATCGCCATGGGCGGTGTCATCGGCTCCGGCCTGTTCCTCAGCTCCGGCTACACCATTTCCCAGGCCGGTCCGCTCGGCGCCGTGATCGCCTACCTGGTGGGCGCCTTCGTGGTGTACCTGGTCATGGCCTGCCTCGGCGAACTCGCCATCGCCTACCCGGTGTCCGGCGCGTTCCACATCTACGCCGCCCGCTCCATCGGCCCCGCCACCGGATTCGCCACCGCCTGGCTGTACTGGCTGTGCTGGGCCGTGGCCATCGGCTCGGAGTTCACCGCCTCCGGCCTGCTCATGCAGCGCTGGTTCCCGGACGTTGAGGTCTGGGTCTGGTGCCTGGTGTTCGCCGCGGTCCTCTTCGGCTTCAACGCAGTGTCCTCCAAGTTCTTCGGCGAGTCCGAATTCTGGTTCGCCATCGTGAAAGTGGCCGCCATCATCGGCCTCATCGTCCTGGGCGGCGCCGCCTTGTTCGGTTTTCGCCCGCTCGGCGGCGGGGGCGGGCACCCGTTCCTCTTCGAGAACTTCGCCACCGAGGCCGGCCTGTTCCCCAACGGCTTCACCGGCGTCCTGGTCACAGTCCTCGCGGTCTTCTACGCCTTCTCCGGCTCCGAACTCATCGGCGTGGCAGCCGGCGAAACCAAGGACCCCGCCACCAGCATTCCCAAGGCGATGCGCACCACCGTGATCCGCCTGCTCATCTTCTTCGTGGGTGCCATCGCCGTCATCGCCGCCACCATCCCGTACACCGAGGTGGGCCTGGACGAAAGCCCGTTCGTCACGGTCTTCTCAGCCATCGGCCTGCCGTCCGCCGCCGACATCATGAACTTCGTCATCATCACCGCCCTCCTGTCCGCCGGCAACAGCGGACTCTTCTCCTGCGCCCGCATGCTCTACTCCCTCGCCGACGAAGGCCACGCACCCCGCGCCTTCAAAAAGCTGACCCGCCGCGGCATCCCCATGATCGCGCTCTCCGTAAGCATGGTGGGCGGCGTCGCATCGCTGATCAGCAGCGTGGTTGCCCCGGAAACGGTCTACATGGTCCTGGTGTCCGTTGCGGGCTTCGCCGTGGTGGGGGTGTGGATGTCCATCACCGCCTCGCACTTCTTCCACCGCCGCGCCTTCGTCCGCGACGGCGGCGACATCGCCACCCTGGCCTACAAGGCGCCGCTGTTCCCGCTGGTGCCCATCCTGGCGTTCACGCTCTGCGTTGTCTCCCTGATCGGCATCGCCCTCGACCCCACCCAGGCCGCCGCGCTCTACTTCGGCATCCCCTTCGTGGCCGCCTGCTACATCTGGTTCCACTTCCGGCACGGACGCAAGGCTGTGCCCGCCACGTAACGCGGACGACGGCGGCTGCCGGATTAGGTGCGCCGGGCACCTTCCCGGACGGTCGCCGTCGTTCTTTCCAGGAACTCTTCCTGCCCTTCGGAGGGGGAAGGGCCGTGGAAGAATGGGGCGAGGTTACCGGCCGGGAGGGGCAAATACGCGTGGATTCGTCCGCTGAGGCGTCGTCGATGGCGCAGGGGCTCCGCATTGTGCGGCTGGTGGCCGACCGGGAGAAACGGGGCCGCCAACTGCTGGGCGTTTCCCAACTGGCCGCCGAGCTGGACATGGAACAAAGCCGCGTCTCCCGGCTGACCCAGGAACTGTGCGACCTCGGGCTGCTCGAGCGGATGGACCGCGGCCCGTTCCGGACCGGCCGGCGCTTCTTCAGCCTCGCCGCCTCTTTGAACACCGGCTGGGTCCGGGAGGCTAAGACCGAACTTGAGGCGCTGGTGGCCTCGCTGGGGCTGCGCGCAAGGCTCTCGGTCCGGGACGGCTACCGTGTGATATTGGTGCGCAGCTCAAGCAACGATGCAGTTCCTGGAAGCTTCGTGAAGCCGGGCATGGTGACGCCGGTGTGGTGCACGGGCGCGGGCCGGGCGTTGCTGTGGGACCACGACCGCACGGCCCTCGATGCCCTGCTCCAGGACGTGAACTACATCGGCATCGGCGGCCCGGGTGCTGCCCATTCCACCGATGAGGTCTGGGGCCTGATGGTCCGGGACCGTGCCGCAGGGTTCATTGCCGCTGCTGAAGAATTCGAGCACAACGTGGTGGAACTCGCGGTGCCCGTCCGGGACGCCGGCGGTGCCATCCTTGCCTCGCTCAGCGTGCTGGGAAGCCGGGCCGAGGCCGGGTCCGGCGCCGAAGCCGCCTCCGCGGCGCTCACCCGTGCCGCGGAGCGGCTGGGATCCTTCCAGGCGCCGGGCTAGTCCCGCGGCTGGTAGCCGAGCCTGGACTCGAGCCACTCTCCCTGTGCCACCAGCGCCGCCGCGCACGCTTCCCGGCGCGGTTCCAGCCGTTCCTTGATGCCGACGATCTGCAGCGCCGCCACCACGTCGCCCTTGAAGTCCCGGACGGGGACGGCCAGCGAATAGAGCCCGGGTTCGGCTTCCTCGTCAACGACTGAGTAACCCCGCGCCCGCGCAGCCTGGCGGCGGGCCAGGAAGTCATCAACGTCCGTGGGTGTGTTGGGGCCGTGGCGCACGAAGGCCACAGCCGCGAAGACGGTGCGCACTTCTGCCTCCGATGCCTCCCACAGCACTGCCTGCCCGGCATCGCTGCAATAGGCGGGGTAGGGCCGGCCCAGCCAGGAGCCAACCAGGTTGCTGCTGGCCGGAACGCTTTCACCGATGGTCACCGTGCTGTCGCCATGGAGGACCCCAAGGAAGCAGGCCTCGTCAGCTTCACGGGCCAGGTCATCCAATGCGGTGGCACCGTCGGACTGCAGCCGGCGTTCCGTCAGCAACTGCGCATCCGTGAGAATTGACCAGTCCAGGGCGTAGGTGCGCCGGCTGGTGCGGGTAAGGAAGCCCTCCTGCTCAGCGGTGCGCAGGTTGCGCGACACCTGGCTGCGGTCCTTGCCCAGGTCCACGGCGATGTCAGCCACTGTTCCACCGGGATGTCCCGCTGCATGGCGTGCACCTACAGCAAGGACGGCCATGATTCCGCGGCCCATGCTGGAAGTCTTTGACATGGAGTTGAGTCTAGTGGAGCCGCTTTCCTGTTCCTGGCCCTGCCCGGCACCCTGCGCGCAGGTTCAGCAGATGGCAAACACCCTTGCCGGGAAGCCGCTTCCGCCCAGCGGCTTGGCCCACGTTGCGACGACGGCGGCGCCCGCTTCCGGAAGCCCGTCCAGGTTGGCCAGCAGTTCAATCTGCCAGCGGTCCTGTTCCAGGACATAGGTCTCCAGGCTGAAGTCCTGCCGCGACGTTGCGAGGCCCGGGTCTGTGTCCGTCTGCTCGTGGCCTACCGCCGAAACTGAGCGCTCATTGATCAGGAAGGCCAGCACCTCAAGTGACCAGCCGGGCGTGTGGCTCAACCCGGCACTGTCACGGTTGGCCATGGCGTCCGGGTCCGGCCAGCGGCGGCTCCAGCCGGTACGCAACGCCACGAAGGCGCCCGCCGGGATGGTGCCGTTCCGGCTTTCCCAGTCCTTCACGTCCTGCAGGCTGGGCGTGGCATCCGGGTCGCCGGCCACCCGCGAGGTGATGTCCAGGACCACCAGCGGAAGGACCATCTCCTCCACCGGGATCTGGTCCAGTGTCCTGCCGCCGCGGATGAAGTGGGAGGGCGGGTCCACATGGGTTCCCCATTGGCCAACGATCGTGTACCGGTGGGCGGTGAACCCGTCACCCTTCTCCAAATCGAAGAGTGCTTCGCGTTCCTCATCCGGGAAGGCGGCGAAGTGTGGCTGGCCCGGGTGGAAGGCGTGCGTCAGGTCAACGAACTGCCTGCCTGCGAGCACGGACTGCAGGCCCTCCCACAGGGAGGCGGTGGTGGTGGCGTCCGTCATGATGCAGCAGCTCCTTGGGGTGCCAGCGCGCTGCTGGAAACACTGATGGGTCCGGTCAGTTCAATGACCGGGACTTCCCACGGGTGGATGTCCACGATCTGTCGCATGAAGCGTTCCACGGCGGCGTCTTCCAGCGAGGCATCGAAGTAGGTAGTGAACACGAACGTTGGGGAGAGGGTCTGTTCCCCCACGCGGCCCAGTGTGGGGTGGGCGCCTTCGGCGCTGGTGAACCCTTCGAAGCCAAGTCCGGACTCGAACACGTGCTTGTAGTTGCCAAAGTCGCCCAGTTCGCGGAACTGTGTGAGGGCTTGCAGCAGGTTGGCGATGCCCGGATCGTCCCGGAAGGCATCCGCTTCGCCTTTTGCCAGCTGCGCAAAGGTGGTGCCGCTGATGGGCCAGTGCACGCGCAGCTTGCGTACCGGGTGCAGTTGAACGTCCAAGAACCTGTCCTCTTTCCTCCCGCCGGGCTGACGGTTGCCTGCCATCGTGACAGAAAGAAATAATCATTACAAGCATAAGTAGATGCGTATGATGACTAGCATGCCTTCACATGCGCCGCTGTCGTCCTTGCTGGAATCCGGGGAGCACCTGTCCGCCGACGGTGCCCTGGCCACCGAGCTCGAGGCACGGGGCTGCAATCTCGACGATCCCCTGTGGTCCGCGAAGGTCCTGCTCGAACAGCCCCAGGTGATCAAGGACGTCCATCGCGACTACTTCGCGGCGGGCGCCAGGATTGCCACCACCGCCAGCTACCAGGCCACACCCCAGGGGTTTGCGCCGCGGGGGATGAGTGAGCAGGAAGCGCTGGGGCTGGTTGCGCTATCAGTCCGGCTGGCGGCCGAGGCCCGCCGCGAACACATGTTTCTTGCGCCCGACGCCGGGCCTTTGCTGATTGCCGGCTCCGTTGGCCCGTACGGTGCGTACCTGGCGGACGGCTCCGAATACCGCGGGGACTACGTCCTGACACCCGCCGAATTCCGGGACTTCCATCGTCCCCGGATTGCCGCGCTGGTGGAGGCCGGCGCCGACTTCCTCGCGTGCGAAACGCTGCCGTCATTTGCCGAGGCCGAGGCGCTGCTGGCACTCACCCGCGAATACGACGTCGAATCCTGGTTCTCCTTCTCGCTGCGGGATGGCGCACACATCAGTGACGGCACCCCGCTCGAGGCCGTGGCCGGACTCTTCGACGCGCAGCCCCTGGTGGCCGCGATCGGCGTGAACTGCGTGCCGCTGCACCTTGTCGCGCCCGCGCTCGCGTCGCTGCACCAGGTTAGTGACAAACCGCTGGTGGCGTACCCCAACTCCGGTGAAACCTACGATCCCGTGACCAAGACGTGGGGACCTGCCACAGTGCAGGGAAGCACCGGCCCGGGCCCAGCCGACGCCAACAATGGCGCCCGGCCCGGCAGCCTTGCCGGGGGAACCGCGACCTGGCGGGAACTCGGTGCGCGGATCATCGGCGGCTGCTGCCGGACGACACCCGGTGACATCGCCGCCGTCGAACGCGTTCTTTCCCCCACCCAATAAGGCCAAGGGGAGCCGCAGTCCGGCCAACACTGTCCTAACCGGACTGCTGGTCGCCGTCCTCCCCGCTCTGTTCTTCCGCCTTCTCCTTGGCTTCCTGCTGGTGCTGTTCCAGCTTCGCTTCGGCATCCCTGCGGCGGTACCCGATGGCCCGTGCCTGCTCCGGTGTGGGATGGCGGTGCTCCCGTTCCCAGGCGTGGTCATTGACGCCGGTGGTGGGGGCAACCCCGTCCGGCTCGTGACTGTTTTCACCCATTAAGGGATCGTTTCACAGCCGGGCCGCAGATAGAAGCACAGGACCCACCCTTGGCGAAAGAGGGGGGCGCATGGCCCGCCGGCTTAGCCCTCCAGCCGCCCGTACGTGCTGATCACGTTGCCCTTGCTCGTGCGCGTCTGGTCCTGGAGCACCAGCCTGGTTGTCGGGTCGCCGTCCTCGAACAGGCGGCGGCCGGTTCCTGCCACCACGGGATGTGTCATCAGGGTCAGCGAGTCCAGGAGCCCGGCAAACAGCAGCTGCCGGGTCACGGAGATGCTTCCGCACACGGCGATCTCGCCACCGTCGCGCTCCTTCAGCCTGGCCACGAACTCCTCCAGCGGAGCGTCCATGATCTGCGAGTTCTGCCATTCCAGCGGGTCGGTGAGCGTCCGCGAGGCCACGTACTTTTCCACCGGGTTGATGAAGGCGGCGAAGTCCTCGTCCACTGATGCATTCGGCCAGTAGCCGGCCCACTCCTGGTAGCTCACCCGGCCCAGCACCACGGTGTCCACCATTTCCATCATTCGGGTCATCCCTTCGCCGAGTTCGTCGTCAAAGCTGTCGAACTGGAATTTGTACGGATCCGACACCACGCCGTCAACGGAATGGAACAAGCCAGCGGTTACTTTGCGCATTCAAAGCCTCCTGGAAAACGAGTGGACAAAACAACCGTATCGGGGCGCCCGGGGCGGCGGAAGGTGCTCCTGGGAATTGCACGACGCCGCACCGCCAGTTAACTTCATCACTCGCCGCGGCGTCTTGCAGGGTTTCGGCGGGACCGGGCTTCATACTGGGTGTTGATGCGGCCACTTTCCGCAGCCCCGGCCAGGCAGGAGGAAGTGCATGGAAACCCTGAAAAAGATCGCAAGCAACCAGTATTTCCCAGCGGGTGCCGTCCTCACGGCAGTCGTCCTTTTCTGGGCCGTGGGACTGCTGGGCGGACTGTCCCTCCTGCACAACAACCAGCCGCCGCTGGCCACCTTGACCTGGATGCTGTTCGTCTACATGGCCGCGGTGCTCACCCCGATCGCCGGCCTGCTGGCCGCCCTCGACCTGATCCGCCGCTGGCGCCGCAACCGGGCCGCAGCTGCCGTCAGTGTTGAAACCGCCGGTCTTGCTCCCGAAGCGGAACCGGCCACCCCTAATGCCGCAGCGCCGGCGCCTGAGTCCGCCGGCCCGGCACCCCGGGTGCCCGCGGAAGCTGCGGAAACCGGGCAGCCCGCTGAGCCTGCTGCGCCCGCTGGGCCTGCCGCACCTGCCCAGTCTGCAGCGCCCGCCCAGCCTGCCGCAGCCGAAACTCAGCCGGCACGGAAGAAGAGCAGCAAGCACCCGGGACGCAAACAAGCTGCCTAGTCCGCCTTGCCGGGTCCGGTCAGGTCCCCGCCCTACCGGGCCCTAAGCGCGAGCAGCGCTTCTTCCGCGTGACGCAGCGCGTACTCCAGTCTTTCGCCGGGCTCGGGCAGGGAAAACAGATACCCCTGGAGCGAGTCGCACTCCAGCGCCGTGAGGTAGTCCGCCTGGGCGGCCGTTTCGACGCCTTCGGCGGTGACCGTCAGGCCCAGGCTGTGGGCCATGTTGATCATCGAGCTGAGGATGGGCAGCCGCTCGTGGCCGGTCCGCACCATGGAAACGAAGGTCTTATCGATCTTCACGGTATCCACGGGCAGGTCCTGCAGCCTGCCAAGCGAGGAGTAGCCGGTACCGAAGTCGTCAAGGGCCACCCGGGCGCCGGCTTCCCGAAGGGTGCTGAGCTGTTTGATCAGGCTGCAGTCAGCGTCGAAAAATACGCTTTCGGTGACCTCCAGCACCAGCTGGTAGGCACCCACACCGCTGGCCTCCGCGAGGCTTAATACGGACTCGGCGAAATCCGGTTCCTGGAGCTGGACGCCTGAAACGTTGACGGAAAGGGACCGCGACGGGTCCTCGCTCAGCCATTCCGCCAGTTCCACCATCCCCATCGCCATCACTTCCGCCCCGATCTCGTTGATGAGCCCGGTCCGTTCAGCCAGCGGGATGAATATCGACGGCGGCACCCGCTCGCCGCCGCGGTCCCACCGTGCCAATGCCTCGAACTTGACCACCTGGCCCATACGGTGGGAGACGATGGGCTGGAAGTCCACCGAGATCTCGCCGCGGGGCACCGCCAGCTGCAGAGCACTTTCCATGTCCGTCCGTTTTACCAGGGCTGTCATCATGTCCGGATGAAACCGCAGGTAGCGGTTCTTGCCGGCAGCTTTCGCCGCGTACATGGCGATGTCGGCCTGGCGCAGGAGTTCGGACGGGCCCACGCCGTCCCGGGCCAGCGATGCAAGCCCCATGCTCAGGCTGGGCCGCAGCACCGCGCCATCGATGGTCACGGGGACGTGCAGGCAGCGGACGATGCAGGCTGCGATCGCCTCAGCGTCGGGACAGGCAGTGAGCAGCACCACGAATTCGTCGCCGCCCAGCCTGGCCACGACATCGGCGGAGGGCGTGCAGCCGCGCAACCGGCGGGCCACCTCGATCAGCATGTCGTCGCCGGCCTGGTGGCCGAGGATGTCGTTGACCTCTTTGAAGTCGTCCAGGTCCAGAAGCAGTACGTCCACCGACTTCAGCCGCGGCTCCTGCAGGGCAACAGCCACCGCCTCATTGAACACGGCCCGGTTGGCCAGGCCGGTCAGCGGATCCTGGAAGGCCATGGTCCGCAGTTTCTCCGCCTGGGCGGCGAGGTCCAGCATGGCCTGGTGCGCCTGCTCCTGGGCCTTCCGGCGGGGCGTCACGTCCCGGAAGCTCCACACCCGGCCAACGATGTTGTCTCCCACCCGCTGCGGCCGGGAGTAGCGCTCGAACGTACGCCCGTCCTTGAAGTCCAGCACGTCGTGGCTCTCGGCGGCGGGGTCGTCTTCAAGCTCGGTGAGCCGGGCCATGTAGCCGACGGGATCCACTACCTGGCCGACGATGAGCCGCTTGATGGGTGTTTCACTGTCGCCCTCGAGGAGCTCCGGCGGGATGTTCCACATTTTGAGGAACTGGTCGTTGAAGCCGGCGACGCGTCCGTCAGCGCTCATCACCAGGATGCCGTCCGCCGTGGACTCCAACGTGGCGGTCAGCAGTGACATGGCCTCCCGCAAGTCGGCGTCTGCGGCCTGGCGGTGTGAAGTATCCCGGACAGACAGCAGCAGCCGGGTGCCGGCCGGGACGCCGTCGGGGTGCCCTTGCTCTCCATGTGATCCTTGCGGGTCTGCATCCTGCACATTGTCCTCGGGGAGGAGGGCGAGGGCTACCTCCGCGGCGAACTCGGTGCCATCCCTGTGATTCCCGTAAATCTCCCGGGGCGATGGATATCCGGCGGGTCCGCTGATCAGCTCCCGGAACAGGTGATCCAGGCTGTCACGGAAGCCGGCGGCCAGGAGCGCTCGATAGTTGCGGCCCGTCAGTTCTTCCCGGGGAAACCCGAAAAGCCTTGCTGCAGCGGCGTTGGCGAGGGTGATGGTGCCGTCAGTGGTTACGGCCAAAAGGGCGTCAGGGTTGGCATCCAGAATCGCGCCGAATGTTCGTATCGCCAAATTATTGCTGTCGGCCGAATCAGCCATAACAACACCCCCTCGGACATCATAAACGCGAACCCGCCATTTAATCTGTGCGGGAGGAATCGGTTTCCTTGTTAATTACCCGGCAACAGGCGGCTGAAGGGCACCCGGCACAAAAAGCGCCGCCCTCCCGGCGGGAGGACGACGCTCTGTGTTGTTCGAATTCTGTGGTGCTGCTACGCCCCGCGGTGGCTGCGGCTGGTGATCGCGCCATAGACCAGCAGCACGATGACCGAGCCGAGAATGGCCAGCAGCCAGGTGCGGAGGTCGAAGAATTCCGCAAGTCCGCCGCCAAAGATCAAGGATCCGATCCACCCGCCCAGGAGGGCTCCGACAACGCCGAGGACCAGGGTCAGCACCCAGCCTACGCCTTGGCGGCCCGGCAGGATTGCCTTCGCGATGGCGCCGGCGATCAGGCCCAAAATGAGAAATCCGAGAATGCCCATGTTGTCACTCCTTAATCAGTAAGTTGTGCCGGGCCCCCATTTCCGGTGTCCTAATTCAATCAGCGTGCTTACTTCTCTGCAAGGCTTTATTTGTCACAGGATGACTGTCACTTTGCAGGCGGGAATGCGGAACTTTTGCCGGACGAAGCCGTGCAAAACCCTGTGATTCCGGGTATCGCAACAGCCCTTCGATAGGATGGGGTGTCCCCGCAGCAGACCAAGGAGCCCCGGCATGTCCAGCCAGCAAAGCATCCGGCCACGTGCCATCTTCCTCGACATCGACGGCACTTACGCCGACCACGGGCTGGCGCCGGTTGCGCACATTGAGGCTGTCCGGACGGCACGGCGGCTCGGGCACCTGGTCTTCGTCTGCACCGGGCGGCCGCTGGCCATGGTTCCCGGCCACATCCTGGAAGCGGGCTTCGACGGCGTCATCACGGGCGCCGGAGCCCGGGTGGAGCTCAATGGCGAAATCCTGAAGGACACGCGCTTTGAGCCGGACCTGGCCGCCCTCATCGTTGAAACGCTGGATGCCCATGGCGCCGCCTACATCCTGGAAGCACCCGAGGCGCTGCACGGCCGCACGGGCGTGGACCAGCGGCTGAGGGAGGTGCTCGGTCCCGTCTTCGCCGGCCGCCCCCGGCATGATGGAGTCCTCAGCACCGACGTGGATCCCCTCGAAGACATCCTGGGACCAATGCAGTACAGCGACGATCTGCGTTCCACGTCCTTTGCGAAAATCTCCTGCTTTGACTCGCCGGTGCCGCTGACAGCGCTCATGGACACCTTCGGCCCGCAGGTGGGCCTTATTCCAAGTTCCCTCTCAGCGCTCGGTGACCGTGCCGGCGAGATCTACATGGCAGGGACCCACAAAGCGGTGGGCATCCAGGCGGTGGAAGCCCGGCTCGGGCTGGACCGCGCCGATATCGTGGCCATCGGCGACAGCGCCAACGATATTGAAATGCTGGAGTATGCAGGGATAGGCATCGCCATTGAGGGCGGGCACCCCGCCGTGCTGGCGGTTGCCGACAGGATCACTCCGGGGCCTGCCGGCAACGGCGTGGCACTCGCTTTTGCCGAGTTGGGCCTCCTGAACTGACCGGCGGGGTCAGCGGTAGGTCGCTGATGCCGGCCGCATGCCGCTAACGGGCGACGTGCCGCTGACGGGTTGCGTTCCGCCGTGCCGGGTCCCCAGGCCGCGCACCGTCCAGCCCTCACCCTGCCAGGCAGCGGCGTCCAGGGCGTTGCGTGCGTCCAGCACCACCGGGCGCCGGACCAGCGCGGCGGCCACGGCGGGGGAGAAGTCACGGTATTCGTCCCACTCGGTCAGGAGCAGCACCAGTTCGGCACCCTCAAGTGCGCGCAGGATGGAGGCCTCGAAGCGCAACCTGGGATAGCGCCGCCAGGCATGGTTGACGGCTTTGGGGTCCGTCACAGTGACGTGGGCTCCGGCCGCTGCCAGCCGGTCTGCCACATCCAGTGCGGGGGAGTCACGGATGTCGTCTGTTTCCGGCTTAAAGGATGCGCCGAGGACAGTGATTGAACGGCCGGCAAGGCTGCCGCCGCACAACTCTTCGGCCAAAGCAACTGTCCGTGAGCGCTGCCCAAGGTTCACCGAATCCACCAGTTGCATCCAGTCCTCCACAGCGGTGACGCCATGGCCTGCTGCCTGGGCCCGGAAACTGCGGATGTCCTTGGGGAGGCAGCCGCCGCCGAAGCCCAGCCCGGCGTGCAGGTACCGGCTGCCGATTCTGGGGTCCAAACCCATCGCCTCGCTAAGCTCCGAGATGTCCGCACCGGAGGCGTCGCACAATTCCGCCACGGCATTGATGAAGCTGATTTTGGTGGCCAGGTACGCATTCGCCGCGGACTTAATAAGCTCCGCCGTGGCGAAGTTGCAGACAAGCCGCGGGATCCCTGCACGGAGCAGCGGCTCGTACACGGCGTCCAGCGCGGCCGTGACGCCCAGGGGCCCTCCCGACGACGGGTTGAAGGCGGCGGCGCGTCCGCCGTCCACGCCATAGACCAGCCGGTCGGGCACCAGCGAGTCCTTCACGGCGGTGCCCTGCCGGAGGAACTCCGGGTTCCACCCCAGCAGCACGTCCGGGCGGGCGGCCAGCACGCCGCGGAGCATGTCCACGGTGCCTACGGGCACGGTGGATTTGCCGACGACGACGGCGCCCGCCGCCAGGTGCGGCAGCAGCGCCTCCGCGGCGGAGACCAGGAAGGTGAGGTCGGCGGCGTCGGACGTCTTGTCCTGCGGGGTGCCCACGCACAGGAAATGAACCTGCGCGCCCTTGGCATCGGCCGGGTCCGTCGAGAACCGAAGCCGCCCCTTGGCCTGCCCGTCCTGGAGGAGTTCATCCAGCCCGGGTTCATGGAAGGGGGCCGCGCCCTGCCCAAGCTGCTCCACCTTCACAGGATCGACATCGATGCCCAGCACGTTATGGCCCATGGAAGCCAGGGTGGCGGCGTGGACTGCGCCCAAATAGCCGCAGCCGATAACAGAGATTTTCACTGCGCTGCCCCTGCCCGTGAGTCCCTGGCCGGTGTGGCCTGCCCACCAGTGATGACGTCCGCGTAATGGCCCACAAGCTCGCCGCAGAGTGCCGGCCAGGTCCTGTCCTGCACCGAGGCGTGCGCCGCGGCGGCGAACGCGCGGCGTTTGGCGTCGTCGCCCATCAGGTCCAGCACATGGGTGCGCAGTCCTGCCAGGTCGCCGGGTTCATAGAGCCAGCCCGTCCGGGAATTCTCCACCAGGTCCAGGGGGCCGCCGCGGCCGGTGGCCACGACCGGAACGCCCGATGCCATGGCCTCCTGGATGGTTTGGCAGAACGTTTCGAACTCACCCGGATGGACGAACAGATCGAAGGACGCCATGGCGCGCGCCAGTTCTTCGCCACCCAGGAATCCGGTGAAGACGGCGTCCGGCAGGGCGTCCTCCAGGGCTGCGCGCTGGGGGCCGTCGCCGACGATCACCAGCCGGGCGTTGGGCACTCCGGCCAGGGCGGCCAGGTCCTCAACCTGCTTCTCCACGGCCAGCCTGCCCACGTAGCCGATGATCCGCTTTCCGCCGGGCGCCACCGAAGCCCGCCACCCGTCGTCGCGCTTTTCCGGCGAAAACCGGGCAGTGTCCACCCCGCGGCGCCACATCTGCACCCGGGGGATGCCACGGCCGCGCAACTGGTTCAGCGCGAACGTTGAGGGCGCCAGGGTACGGGAGGCGAGCAGGTGGATGTTTTCCACCCGGTTCCAGGCCCAGTTCTCCAGGAACGGAACACCGTACCGTGCCGCGTAGCTGGGGACCTCGGTCTGGTAAATGGCCACGGTGGGGATGCCAAGCTGGTGTGCCGCCTGGGCCGCCCGCCACCCGAGCACAAACGGTGACGCCAGGTGGACCACATCCGGTGCGTATTCGGCAAGGATTCGCTTGACCCGGTACACACCGCCCATCGCCACCCGGACATTCGTGTATCCCGCCAGCGGGACGGCGGGAAGCCGGTGGATATCCGCGCCCTTGACCCGGTCCGGCGCCTCACCATCCTGCGTGGACGGCGCAATGACCAGGACGTCGTCGCCCCGGTCCTGCAGATGGTCCAGCACCCGCAGGATGGAGTGGGTGACGCCGTTCATCAGTGGCAGGAATGACTCAGCAACAATTGCGATCCTCACTCCTCCACGGTGGGCCCCGGGACTGACACGGCGGGGCAGAAAGCGTTACCCGGAGGGAAAAGTTGGGTGAACAGGAGGCGCCTTGCGCAAATGTCCGGGCGTGGCCACCGCCGCTTCTCCACGGCGTTTCCACGGACGGGGGAACACGGATCGGTTACGAAAGTTCCAGTGGGCCCGGATTCTATTGACGGCGATGTTGGGCAGTCCTATGATTCAAACCACAAGGGCGTTCTGAAACGATTCATTCCGAGTTGGTAAACCCCGAAGGCGCGGTTCACTTTATGCAGCAGACTTCGAATTCCCACACGGCTCCCGGCTCAACGGACGGGCCGCGCCCGGCGATACTTTCGCTGACGCATGCAGCCAAGACATTCGGTCCGGTGGTTGCCCTGGCGGACGGCACTATTGAAGTCCAGTCGGGGGAGATCCACGCCTTGGTCGGAGAAAACGGAGCCGGCAAATCCACGCTGGTGAAGATCCTGGCAGGTCTTCACCATCCGGACTCCGGGGATTTCCGGCTCAACGGCGAACCGGTCCATTTCCGGAATGTGGCCGAGAGCAAGGCTGCCGGCATCTCGGTCATCTACCAGGAACCCACGCTGTTCCCGGACCTGACCGTGGCGGAGAACATCTTTATTGGCCGGCAACCGAAAGGATGGTCGCGGCTCATCAGCCGTACCGAGATGCGGCGGCAGGCCGCCGAACTGTTCACGCGGCTGGGGGTGCCCATCGATCCCTCCCGGGTGGCGGAAGGGCTCTCCATTGCGGACCAGCAAATCATCGAGATCGCAAAAGCCATCTCCCTCGATGCCAAGGTCCTGGTCATGGACGAGCCGACGGCCGCCTTGAGCGGGGTGGAAGTGGACAGGCTTTTCGCCGTGGCCCGCGCCCTCCGGGACAAGGGGACCGGGATCCTGTTCATCTCGCACCGCTTCGACGAGGTGTTTGACCTCTGTGACCGGATCACCGTCATGCGGGACGGGCGCTACATCGCCACCCACCGCACCGCTGACGTCACGGTGGACCGGATCGTCCGCGAAATGGTGGGCCGTGACATCGCCGCCCTGTTCCCCAAGACAGAGGCGGAGATCGGCCACACTGTCCTCAAAGTGGAAGGCCTCAGCAGCGCCGGGGTTTTCCGTGACATCAGCTTCGAGGTCCGGGCCGGGGAAATTGTTGCCCTGGCCGGACTGGTGGGAGCGGGCCGCACCGAAGTTGCCCGCGCCGTTTTCGGCATCGACTCCTACGATTCCGGACGGATCGAAGTGGAGGGCAAGCGGCTGAAGGCCCGGGACCCCCAGGCCGCCATCGCAGCCGGCCTTGGGTTCGTCCCCGAGGACCGCCGCAAGCAGGGCCTGGTCATGAACCTGTCCGTCGCACGCAACATCACCCTGACCCTTCGGGAGAAATTCCTGACGGCGGGGCTGATCAATGGTGCCAAGGAGCGGCGCGCTGCCGAGGAGTGGAGCAAGCGCCTGCAGGTCAAAGCCGGCTCACAGGAACACTCGGTCTCCACCCTCTCCGGCGGCAACCAGCAAAAGGTGGTACTCGCTAAATGGCTCGCAACAGAGCCCCGGCTGCTGATCATTGACGAACCCACCCGCGGCATCGATGTGGGGACGAAGAGCGAGGTCCACCGCCTCATCTCCGACCTGGCCGGGCGCGGGATCGCCATCCTGATGATCTCCTCCGAGCTCCCCGAAGTCCTGGGCATGGCGGACCGGGTCCTGGTCATGCGCGAGGGGCGGATAACGGCCCAGCTGGACAGGGAAGCCGCAACTCCGGAGTCCGTTATGCATGCAGCAACATCGTCCACGGGAGTGACGGAATGAGCTCCACCATCGAACATCGGGAATCAAGCACGACGGCCGGACGCGCCGGCGGCGGCCTCCGCACGCTTGGCTCCGTGCTGCGGCTGCGCGAACTTCCCGTCCTGGTTGCGCTGGCCCTGCTGGTGCTCATCACCTACATCAACAACCCGTTGTTCCTGTCCCCGCAGGGCATCAAAGACCTCCTGCTGAACGCGACCATCATCGTGATCCTGGCGGCCGGCCAGAGCCTGCTCATCATCACGCGGAACATCGATCTCTCGGTCGGGTCCATGCTGGGGCTCGTCGCTTTCGGAACCGGGTCCATCTTCGCGGCGATGCCGGACCTGCCCATCATCGCCGTCGTTCTCCTCGGGATTGCGTTCGGCGCGTTGCTGGGTGGGGTCAACGGGCTTCTGGTCACGGTGGCCAAGGTTCCCGCGCTGGTCATCACCCTCGGCACGCTGTACGTGTTCCGGGGCCTCAACAATGCCTGGGCCGGCGGAAAGCAGTACTTCGCCGGAGACCGGCCGGAGGCGTTCGGGGCGCTGTCCGTGGACACCGTCCTGGGCTTCCCCATCATTACGCTGCTGGCCATCGCCGTCGTGGTGGCGGTAGGGGTCTACATGGCCGGCACCCGCCCAGGCCGGGACCTGTACGCCATCGGCTCGGACCCGGAAGCCGCCAAGGTCTTCGGCATCAAGGTCTCCCAACGGGTGTTCCTGGCATTCCTGGCCAACGGTGCCCTGGCCGGCCTGGCCGGCGTCCTCTATGCGAGCCGCTTCAACTCGGTGGGCGCCACTACCGGAAGCGGCATGGAACTGGACGTCGTCGCGGCGGCGGTGGTAGGCGGCGTCGCCATCTTCGGCGGCAGCGGAACTGTTGCCGGGGCCGCCCTGGGGGCACTGCTCCTGACCACCATCACCAGCTCGCTCACGGCCTTGCGGGTGGACAAGTTCTGGCAGCAGGCCATCGTGGGCATCCTCATCCTGACAGCCATCATCATCGACCGCCTGGCCAGCCTGCGGACTGCGAAGAAACTGCGAACAAGCGAGGCACGCAATGTCTGAGACCACTACTCCCAGGAGCAAACCGGCGCCACCGGCCCCGGTTGCGGACAGCACCAAGCCACTTGCGGACGAACCTAAAGGCAGGACAGGGGCGGCCCGGATCCTGGCCAGCCGCGACGCCATCACCATCTATGCCCTCCTGGCGTTCCTCATCTACGCGGCAGTGGCCATCCCACGGTTCGCTTCCCCTGTCACCACAGGCTTCCTGCTCCTGGACGTCATACCGGTCCTGCTCATCGCCATGCCCATGACGCTGATCATCATCACGGGAGAAATCGACCTTTCGGTGGCCAGTACCGCCGGCCTGACGAGCGCCCTTATGGGTGTCCTGTGGGCAGGCGGCATGGATATCTGGCTTGTGCTCGTTATCTGCCTGCTGGCGGGTACGGCGGCGGGAATGTTCAACGGTTTCCTGATCGCCGTCCTTGGCCTGCCCTCACTGGCCGTCACCATCGGCACCCTGGCATTGTTCCGCGGCCTCGCCCTCGTGGTCATTGGGGACAACGCGGTAGCCAACTTCCCAAGGGCACTCACTGCCTTCTTCACCTCAAAACTTGGTGCCACCGGCATCCCGACGGTGATGATCGGCGTCGTGCTGATCATGCTGTTTTTCGGCGTCCTGCTGCATTTCACCCCGTTCGGGCGCGGCCTTTACGCGATGGGCTACAGCAAGGAAGCCGCCACGTTCGTGGGTATTAACGTGGCCCGCAGCAAGTTCTGGCTTTACGTGGGCTCCGGCGTGGTTTCGGCCCTGGCCGGGATTTACTGGACGCTGCGGTACACCAGTGCCCGCAGTGACAACGCGTCCGGCCTGGAACTCGCCGTAATCGCCGCCGTCCTCCTGGGTGGGGTATCCATCTTCGGCGGCAAGGGCACCATTCCGGGCGTCATCGCCGGCGTCCTGCTGATCGGCACCCTCAACTACGCCCTGCGCCTTGGCCGCGTGTCCGACGTCGTCCTGATCACCGTGACCGGACTGCTGCTCATCGCCTCTGTGGTGGCTCCCAGCATTGGTTCGGCCATAAGGGAGTGGCGGCACACCCGCCGGGTGCGCCGCCAATTCTCACAAAACAGCGCCTGAACAGCATCACCCGCCACATCGCGTCCAAGGATCCGACCGCATCAAGGAAAAGGAAAACAATGATGTTCAACCGCAAAAACACCGGACTGGGCAGGCGCACCGTGCCGCTGGTCGCCCTCACGGCTGCCGCAGCGCTGGCCCTGACTGCCTGCAATGGTGGCGCCGGGACGCCCGGCGAAACCGGTGCCGTCGAAGAGCAGACGATCACGTTCATCCCCAAGCAGCTGAACAACCCGTACACGGACGTAGTCCTCAGCGGCGGCAAGAAGGGATCCGAGGAAGCGGGTTTCGCGTCATCCCAGGTGGTCGGCCCGCTCGAAGCGTCAGCGTCCAGCCAGGTGTCCTTCATTAACGCGGAGACCCAGGCGGGGACGGATGTCATCGTCATCGCCGCCAATGATCCCGACGCCGTCTGCACGGCCCTCGGCGAGGCACGCTCCGCAGGTGCCAAGATTGTCGCCTTCGACTCGGACGCAAACCCTGACTGCCGCGATGTCTTCATCAGCCAGGTTGTGGCGAAAGAAGTGGCGCTCATCCAGACCAAACTGATCGCAGAGCAGATTGGCGGATCCGGGGAAATCGCCATCTTGTCCGCCACGGCCAACGCCACCAACCAGAACGAATGGATCAAGTTCATGGAGGAGGACCTCGCCTCCAACCCGGACTACAAGGACATCAAGCTGGTGGCCAAGGTCTACGGTGATGACGACGACACCAAGTCCTTCCAGGAAGCCCAGGGCCTGCTGCAGGCCCACCCGAACCTGAAGGGCATCATCTCGCCGACGACCGTCGGCATCGCCGCCACCGCCCGCTACCTCTCCACGTCGGCCTATAAAGGCAAAGTGGCGCTGACGGGGCTGGGGCTGCCCAATGAAATGCGGCCGTTCGTCAAGGACGGAACTGTTACTGAATTCGCGCTGTGGGATCCGGCCCAGCTGGGCTACGTGGCGGCGTTCGCAGGTAAAGCCCTCGTGGAAGGAAAGATCACCGGAGCCGAGGGCGACACCTTCACTGCCGGGGAATTGGGAGACCGTACAGTCGAAGAAGGCGGAGTGGTCATCGTAGGGCCGCCGACCGTTTTCAACAAGGACAACATCGACCAGTACGACTTCTAGCTCCCCTCACGGGTCCTGTCCGGGCGGGCCGCGTGGGCCCGCCTGGAAAGGACACCTGCTCCACGTTTTTTGGAGTATCTGAATCCCGCATTTTCCGCTGAAGTTTCCAGCCGGAGGGTTGTGTTCACAGTGGCAGATCCGAACCGCTCAGCAGAACTGCTGGAGCCCCACAGGCGCCGGCCCACCCGGATCGGGATGGTATCAGGAGGCCTGGGAGCCTACTGGCCGCAGTTCCCCGATCTCTTGCCGCAGCTGCAGGAATCAGCGCGCTACGTCACTGGCCGCCTCCGGGAACTCGACGCCGAAGTGATCGACGCCGGATTCATCTCCGACCCACCGGAGGCAGCCGCCGCGGGGGAGAAGCTGCGGGTTGCCGACTGCGACCTGATTGTCATTTTCCTGGCAACCTACCTGACCTCATCCATGGTCCTTCCCATCGCACAGCGCTCGCACACTCCGGTGCTGGTTGTTGATCTCCAGCCCACCGAGGCAATGGACCACGCCAGTTTCGACACCGGCAAATGGCTCGCCTACTGCGGACAGTGCCCCGTGCCCGAGGTCGCCAACGTCTTCCGCCGGGCAGGCATCGACTTCCGCTCCGTCTCGGGACACCTGAAACAGGAGTCGGCCTGGGCGCGGATCAACCAGTGGGTCCATGCCGCCGGTGTCCGCGCCCGGCTTCGGAACGCCCGCCACGGCCTGATGGGCCACCTGTACCCGGGCATGCTGGACGTCTCCACGGACCTGACCAGTGTCTCCACAACCTTCGGTTCCCATGTGGAAGTCCTCGAATTCGATGACCTGCGCGAACGCGTCAATACGGTCTCCGATGCGGAAGTCGCAGACCGCCTGGCGTTGGCCAAAGACCTTTTCAAACTCGATGATTCGGTCAACGAGGAGGACTTTGCCTGGGGTGCCAAAGTCTCCGTAGGGCTGGACAGGCTGGTGGAAGACTTCGACCTGGACTCCGTGGCCTACTACCACCGGGGACTGGCCGGAGAACAGCATGAACGGCTGGCAGCCGGCATGATCCTGGGCTCCTCCATCCTCACAGCCCGTGGTATCCCCATGGCCGGTGAGTACGAACTGCGGACTTCCATCGCAATGCTGGCAGCCCAGGCCCTCGGAGCCGGCGGTTCGTTCACTGAAATCCAGGCGCTCAATTTCTTCGACGGGGTAGTGGAAATGGGCCACGATGGCCCGGCGCACCTTGCGGTATCCGCCAGGGAACCTCTCCTGCGGGGGCTGGGCACGTATCACGGCAAGCGCGGCTGGGGAGTTTCGGTCGAGTTCGATGTGCGGCAAGGCCCTGTTACCACCTTTGGCCTTGGACAGGAACGGGACGGCAGGTACATCTTTGTCACCTCCGAAGGCGAAGTGGTCCCCGGTCCGCTGCTGGAGATCGGAAACACCACCTCCCGGCTGGATTTCGGCGGTGACCCGGGACTGTGGGTTGACCGTTGGAGCCAAACCGGCGTGGGCCATCACTGGGCACTCTGCCTCGGGCACCGGGCGGCCGACCTCGGTGCAGCTGCCGCCCTACTTGGAGTGGAGCACAGGCATATTTCCCTGCAGCAGGAAAAACTTTAAGCTGGCCTGCTCCTGCCGAAGGTGCGCCTTACCGCAGCTTCGCCGGCCTGAAGTTCCAGAAAAAATTACTAAGTATGCTTTGCATTTGATGCTAAGCATGCTTACGGTAGAGGGGTACTTAGCGCAAAGCCTCAAGCAGCCGGGGCGGAGGCCGCACCTCGGGAACACCCGGTGGCGGAGCATCCATTGCCAGCTATGCCCAGCGCAACGACACATCCAAGGAGACGTCATGCTCAACAGGGAAAACATTGAAGACCTGCTCAACAAGGGTGGCAACGTCATCGGATCAGATGGCGAGAAGATCGGCTCGATCGGCCAGCTCTACGCGGATGATGACACCGGTGAGCCCACGTGGGTCACCGTCAAGACGGGGCTTTTCGGCACGTCCCAGTCCTTTGTTCCCGTTGAAGGTGCGCACAGCCAGGGCGATGACCTGGTGGTTCCCTACACCAAGGAGCACGTCAAGGACGCCCCGCGTGTAGACGTGGACGGCCACCTTACCCCTGAGGAAGAGGACCGCCTGTACACCTACTACGAGCGCAGTGCCCGTACCTACTCCGACACCCGGAACGATGTGGACGCCCAGGGCGACGCGGACCTTAACGCCGGCACCCCCACCGCCGGTATTGACCGCGACCGCACTACTGACCGCGATACCGTGGGCCACGACACATCCGGACCCACCACGGACGACGCCATGACGCGGTCCGAGGAGCGGCTGCACGTAGGCACCGAGCGCGAGGCTGCCAGCCGTGCCCGGCTGCGGAAATATGTCACCACGGAGAACGTCACCAAGACCGTACCCGTGCAGCGCGAGGAAGTCCGGCTGGAGCGCGAGCCCATCACGGAATCCAACCGCGGCGCTGCCATGTCCGGCCCGGACATCAGCGAAGAAGAGCATGAGGTGATCCTTCACGAGGAACGCCCCGTGGTAGAGAAGGAAGCCGTTCCGGTGGAGCGGGTCCGCCTCGACAAGGACGTCGTCCAGGACGACGTCACGGTCAATGAGGAAGTCCGCAAGGAGAAAATCGAGGCAGACGGCGTGGACCGCGACCGCCGCCGCGACGACGACCGCGGGATCTAATCCAGCAAAACATGCTGTCCTGATGCGCCGATGACACGGAGGCGCAGAGAGGGCGGGGGCGACATATCGCCAGAGCAACCGACGCCGGGAGCCTACTTGGGGGCTCCCGGCGCCGCTGTGCTTGCAGATTCTGTTGTAAATGCTGGTGCAGCCGCGCCGAAGCGGAGACTGCACCAGCCAGTAGGACGAATATCTTCAGAACTTATTGTTCATCTTTCATTCGCGGCTCCTGTTTCCCGGCTTACGGATTCCGGGTCCCTCGCTGGCCCAGCTGTCGCAGGGTGGCCAGCCGCACTTCCTATGCACCATTGCAGGTGTCTGCGCTTTCAGTAAGTCCTATTTTACGGCGGAGCCCTGGAAAAAGCGCCGCGATAGGTTGTGCTAAGTACAGTTTCACGCCGGTCCGGAGCCTGTCGCTTCCGGGCAGAACGGGGCGGCCGTGTCACGATGGAACACGATGAAACTGCGCGCTGATCAGACCGGAGACCGTGGCCTTCCGATGCCCTTGTGGCTGCAGGGCGCCATCGAAACAGCCCAGGCAGCGTTCATTTCCGCCCTGGTGGTGATGATTCCGATCGTTGCCGTCTGGGCGACCGCCGGTTTCCAGAACAGCCAATTCGACGTCCTTGCACGGCTGGGTGGCCAGTCCTGGCTGCTGGTCCACGGCGTGCCGCTGGGACTCACCGCGGCCGGCTCCGACGCGGCGGCCCACGCGGAGGCGGGCCTCCTGACACTGGTTCCCCTGGGCCTGACCCTGATTCCGTTCCTCCTGGCGTGGCGCGCCGGGCGCCGCCTGGCGCGCGCCTCCTATACTGACCAGCTCTGGCAGGCCCTGCTGGGATCGTGGCTGGTCTACTCAGCCTTCGGCGCGGCCACGGGCTTCATCTGCCGGACGTCCGATGTCACCGTCAACCTTGGGCACGCGATGTTGGTCCCCCTGATTCCCTACGCCCTGGGGATGGTGATCGGCGCCCGCCGCGAGGCCGGGTCCTGGAGCAGGCTCATCGGCGTCGACGCAGTGGACTGGATCTCGCGCACCAGCCAGCACTCGCGCTGGGCAGGCTCATACCTGGCCTCGGCCGGGAAAGCAGGCTTTGTCGCCGTCATGTCTGCTGTGGCGATGGCCTCGGTGCTGCTGGGCGTGGATCTGTTCATCCACTGGAACCTGGTGGTCGCCGTCTATGAAGCGCTCGACGCCGGCGCCGTCGGAGGTGCGGCCCTCACCATTGCCCAACTTGGCTACCTGCCAAACCTCGTGGTCTTTGCCCTCGCCTGGACGTCGGGTTCAGGCTTCGCCATGGGGGTAGGTTCCCAGGTGGGTCCACTGGGCACCGCCGTCGGGCCGCTGCCCTCCATTCCGGTATTGGCTGCTATTCCCGGCGGGCCGCTGGATTATGCCTTCATCGCGCTGATCGTCCCCGTGCTGGCCGGCGTCCTGGCCGGCTGGTGGTTCCTGCGCGAGGGCGAGAACCACTTCGATGAGTGGCTTTCCATCAAAATCCGTGTGCGCTGGTTCACGGCAACTGTGTCCACACTGGTGCTCGGGGCGCTGACCGGCCTGGCCGCAGGACTGCTGACCGTTTCCCTCGCCTGGCTGGCCCGCGGCTCAGCCGGCATCGGACGACTGACCGAGATTGGCCCCGACCCCCTCTGGACAGGAGTCTGCGTGGCAGTCGAGGTGGGTGCCGGCGTCGTCATTGGTTACGCAGCCGGACCCTGGCTGGAACGTGAGCGGGCTGCGAAGGACCAGGACGCGGAACTGGTCCACTAGGCCGTTATAAGCGTCCGGCGCCTGCAGGTTGTCCTACGGGATCTGCGTGGGCAGTGAACCCTCAAGCTGCACCCGGCACGCGGTCTGGGCCTGGTCTGTCAGCGCCCGGCCCAGGCACGCCTGGTAGTCGCGCACCTCGTTGAAGAACACCGCGGTAACCAGAATCAGCAGCACCAGGATTGCTGATACCACCAGGCCCGAGATGGTCCCGATGAGGACGAGCTTGGATTCCTTCAACCGTGCCGCCCGGACCAGCAGGACTACTCCCAGGGCCAGGCTGGCGGCGGTGAGGATTGCCGTCAGCCAGAGGTAGCTGACGTCCAGCTGGTAGACGAAGAACGCGCCAAGCACGGAGACGACGAACATCCGGAACAGCGTGTGGGTCCTGGCCAGCGAGGCCTTTGCTGCGTCGCTGAGCGGGGGTTTGGTCCGCTGCTGCTGCGCCGGTTCGGGGGTGCTGTTCATGTTTTCCAGCCTACGCGAGCCTGCCCATAAGCTGGACCAATGCGCATCGTAGTCCTCGTTTCCGGTACCGGGTCCAATCTCCAGGCAGTTATTGACGCGGTCAAGGCGGGGGAGCTCGACGTCGAGATCGCTGCCGTGGGCGCTGACCGCCCGGGGACCTACGGTGTGGAACGCTCCGCCGCCGCCGGGATCCCCACGTTCGTCGTGGATTTCAAGGCGTACCAGGACCGGGGGGAGTGGAACGCAGCGCTGACTGAAGCTGTGGCTTCGTTCTCGCCTGACGTCGTGGTGTCGTCCGGATTCATGCGCATCGTGAGCCCGGAATTCATCGCCGCTTTCAAAGGCAAGTACCTCAATACGCACCCGGCTTTGCTCCCGGCCTTCCCTGGCGCCCATGGGGTCCGGGACGCAATGGCCTATGGGGTGAAAGTTACCGGCTGCACGGTGCACTGGGCGGACGCCGGGGTGGATACCGGGCCGATCATCGCCCAGGAGGCTGTGGCCATCGAGGAGGGCGACACCGAGGAAACCCTTCACGAGCGGATCAAGGAGGTGGAACGCCGGCTGCTGGTGTCCACCCTCGCGTCCCTCGCCGCAGCCTCCTCCTGACACAGCGTCCCGCTCTCCCTCCCCGCCCAACTAAGTAGCAGCAGGTGTCGTTTTGACCGCTGAAAACGACGCCTGCTGCTACTTAGTTGGGCAGGAAACTCCAGGGTGTGGATAACCTCCACAACCAGCCGCAGTTTTTGCCACCATGGGGAAATGAAGACCGCGCAGCCCCTGCCCGAACGGCTGAACCCCATCGCGTTCACTTTTCAGGAGGCTGCCGACGCCGGTGTGTCCCGTCGGCAGTTAAGGCACCATGCGCTCCACGTGCCCAGCAGGGGGATCAGGCGGTCAGGCCAGGGGACCGCCGAGCTTCTGCCACAGGTCCGGCCGCTTACGCTCATCACAGAGTTTTCTGCAGCCTCGCACGCCACAGCCTTTTCTCTTTGGTCATTTCCCGGATATCACCGGGAAGCATATGAAGACGTCGTTCACGTTTCCAGGCCTGACACGGTTGCAATTCCGCGGCGCAGGGGAGTGCGCGGACACCGTGGCCAGTTCTTTGCAGACGAAATCGTGAACCTCCATGGCGCGGTGGTCACTTCCCGCACCCGAACCTGGCTTGATTGCGCCCGTAAAATGAGCGTCGCAGAAGTCACCGTCGTCGCCGACCACCTGCTGCGGGTTCCGCGGCCGGACTTCGAAGCCAGATGCGAGCCTTATGCCACCCGTGCTGATTTGGAGGACATGCTGGACAGGCATAAGGGGACCCCTGGTATTCAGAAGGCCCGCCTCGCCTTGGAACTGGCAAGAATCGGCTCAGATTCCGCCCCTGAGACCAGGCTAAGGCTTGCGCTGGAGGACGCAGGTCTCCCGGAGCCTGAACTGAACGTTCCCACTGAGCTGAGTGTCGGCGTCGTACGCCAACCTGACCTGAGGTATCTGGAACGGAAGGTTGCCGTGGAGTACGAGGGTGAAGGCCATTCTGAAGCCGAACAGATCATCCGCGACATCGCCCGCGAAGAGGACTTCGTCCGGGCCGATTGGATGCTGGTCAGGATTTCCAAACGGCACATGCAGGACGGGTCGCGGGCCGCCGTCGCAAAAGTCAGGCGGGCGTTACTCAGCCGCGGCTGGTCTCCAAGTAGGTAGCAGCAGGTGTCGTTTTCAGCATTCAAAACGACACCTGCTGCTACCTAGTTGGGAAGGAGACAGGAGGGGAGGGGAGGGTGGGAGCTACTGGGTTTACTCGAGGCGGCGCTGCTTGGTTTCCGGGGAGAAGAACGCCATCCACAGCACGGCCAGCAGGACCAGCCCGCCGGCCAGGGCGAAGGAGGTGGCCAGGCCGAGTTCGGGCCAGAAGTAGTTCGCGAAGATCAGCGGGCCAAATCCGGCACCCAGCCTCGAGAAAGTGGACGCCCAGCCAAAGCCGGTACCGCGCAGCTCGGTGGGGTAGAGCTCGGACACATAGGCGTACAGCACCGGGATGGCCACCTGCACCACGAACCCGAACACCAGCAGCCAGAACACCGCTGCAGTGGGGATGTCCACCACAAAAGCGACGATCACCAGGGTCAGCGCGGACAGGGGACCGGTCACGGCCAGGATCCACTTCCGGCCCACGCGTTCCACCAGGAGGGCAGCCACGACCACGCCGAGCAGGCCGACGGCGGCCATGGACGCCGTGGTCACGAATGCCTTGTACTCGGCGAACCCGGCACCGATCAGGATCCGTGGCATCCACGTCAGCGAGAGGTAGTAGACCAACAGGATGCTGAAGAACAGGGCCCAGGCCGTGGCCGTGATCTTCCAGTTGAACTGCCAGACGGAACGCAGCTGGGTCCAGGCGCTGCCGGCGGAGAGCCGCGGCACGTCCTTCGCGTCCGGCAGGCTGTAGGCCCGCGCTTCCGCACCGGTGGCTGACACCAGGCCGTCAATGACCTTGGCCGCTTCCTCGCGCCTGCCCTTGCGGATCAGGAACAGCGGCGACTCGGGCACGCTCCGCCGGACCCAGAACACCAGCAGTGCGGGCAGGACCATCACCAGCATGGTCAACCGCCAGTCGCCGAACACGCCCACGAGGCCGGCGGAGACGAAGCCTGCCAGTGCTGCGCCAACGGGCCACCAGCCGTCCATCGCGGTGAGCACCTTGCCGCGCTGCTTCCGGGGCGTGAACTCACCCACCAGGGCATAATCCACCGGGATGCACCCGCCCAGGCCGAAGCCCGCCATGAACCGGAACACGCAGAACCAGATGAAATCGGGGGAGAAGGCCCCGAGTACGGTGAAGAGCGAGAAGATCAGGAGCGTAGCCGTGAAAGCCTTCTTGCGCCCGATGGTGTCCGCGATGGTACCCCAGATGAAGGCACCAAAGGCCATGCCGATGAGGTTGGACGTGCCCACCCATGCGACCTCGCCCGGAGTCAGTGCCCAGTGGGTGGAGAGCAGCGGAATGAGGATGCCGTTCAGCGTTACGTCCCAGGCATCGAACATGAAGCCAAGACCGCCGATCAAAAAAATCCTGCCCTGGACTTTCCATCGCCATGGCAGTTCCTGGACCACCTGTTCGCCGCTCGGCACAGTGGTGTAAGTATTCATCGCAGCCTCCTGGGAAAACTCTAGCCGCCGTGCCCACCGGTGTTCACACTCCGGCAGACACGCGGGGCAACCTGCGCTTCGCGATAAACTGGCCCTATCCCCACCAACCGCGGCACTGTTCCGCGAGATAAGACGGAGACATTTGTGAGCTTCACGCAGCATGAGCGCGTATCCATTGACCGTGTTCCCATCCGCCGGGCGCTGATCTCGGTTTACGACAAGACCGGTCTGGAGGAGCTCGCCCAGGGCCTGCACTCAGCAGGAGTGAAGCTGGTGTCCACCGGCTCCACGGCTAAGAAGATCGCCGCCGCGGGCATCCCGGTGCAGGAAGTCGAGGAAGTCACCGGTTCGCCGGAGATGCTGGACGGCCGCGTCAAGACGCTGCACCCGCGCGTCCACGGCGGCATCCTGGCCGACCGCCGCGTGCCGGCCCACATGGATACGCTCACCAGCATGCAGATCGAACCCTTCGACCTGGTGGTGGTAAACCTCTACCCCTTCGTTGAGACCGTCAAGTCCGGCGCCGCCCAGGACGACGTGGTGGAGCAGATCGATATCGGAGGCCCCGCCATGGTGCGGTCGGCCGCTAAGAACCACGCGGCCGTCGCCATCGTGGTTGACCCCTCGTTCTATGGCCATGTTGTGGAGGCCGCCGCAGCAGGCGGCTTCGACTTGAAGACCCGCCGCCGCCTCGCGGCCAAGGCCTTCGCCCACACCGCGTCCTACGACAACGCCGTGGCCACCTGGACTGCCAGCCAGTTCCTGGATGAGGACGGCGACGGCGTCATCGACTGGCCCGCCTACGCAGGCGTGTCCCTGGAGCGCTCGGAGGTCCTGCGTTACGGCGAGAACCCCCACCAGCAGGCCGCCCTCTATGTGGACAAGGCAGCACCCGTCGGCATCGCCCAGGCGGACCAGCTGCACGGCAAGGCCATGAGCTACAACAATTTCGTTGATGCCGATGCCGCCCTCCGCGCCGCCTACGACTTCAGCGAACCCGCCGTTGCCATCATCAAGCACGCCAACCCGTGCGGTGTGGCTGTCGGATCCGCGGACGCCGCCGACCCCATCGCCGACGCCCACGCCAAGGCCCACGCCTGCGACCCCGTCTCCGCGTTCGGCGGAGTCATCGCCGCGAACCGCATGGTCACCGCCGGAATGGCCAACACCGTCAAGGACATCTTCACCGAGGTTGTCATCGCCCCGGGCTTCGAACCGGAAGCCGTGGAGATCCTCTCCACGAAGAAGAACATCCGCCTGCTCGCGCTTCCCGAGGGCTACGGCCGCTACCCGGCGGAAATGCGGCAGGTCTCCGGTGGCATGCTGGTCCAGGTCAGCGACAAGGTGGATGCTGACGGCGACAACCCCGGCAACTGGACCCTTGCGGCCGGCGAAGCAGCAGACGAAAAGACCCTCGCAGACCTCGCCTTCGCCTGGACCGCCTGCCGGGCCGCGAAATCCAACGCCATCCTCCTCGCCGCTGACGGCGCCGCCGTCGGCATCGGCATGGGCCAGGTCAACCGCCTGGATTCCTGCCGCCTGGCCGTGGAGCGGGCCAACACCCTGGGCGTAGAGGTCGAGTCCGACGTCGACGGTGCCGGCGGTGCCTCGAACACTGATGCGAGCGGGGCGCCCCAGCGCGCCCGCGGCGCCGTTGCAGCGTCCGACGCCTTCTTCCCGTTCGCTGACGGCCTGCAGATCCTGATCGAGGCCGGCGTCCGCGCCGTGGTGCAGCCGGGCGGGTCCGTCCGCGACGAGGAAGTCATCGCCGCAGCAAACGCCGCCGGCGTGACGATGTACTTCACCGGTGCCCGCCACTTCTTCCACTGAGAAGCCGGACAACCTGGTTTAAACGACGGCGCCTGTCCCCGCGGTGGGGACAGGCGCCGTCGTTGTTTGCCTGCGTTGTTTGTAGAAGTTCCTAGGGAGCCGAGCCTGCCGGGCCGGAGCCCGGTTCTTCAGCGTCCGCGCCCCTCTGCTTGAGACGCGGACCCTCCGCCGGAAGCCGAAGCTCCCGGGGTTTGGCTTCCACCATCCGTTGCTTTGTCCAGTACTCGAGGATCTCCTCGTGCGTCTGGTTTACATCGCCGCGGCTGACCGAATCCTGCCCCGACGGCTCGCCGTCAGGAGATGGCTGCACTGTTGTAGGTGGCCTCGATAATGGAACCCCAGTACGGGCCGTACATCACTGCGGAACTTTTGTAACCGTAGCTGTTGACAGAGTTCTGTATGCCCGAGGAGTCGGTACCGATGAACCACGGACCGCCAGAGGATCCACCGGTCATGTTGCAGGGGATGCCCTGGGTGCCGAACTGCGGGTTGTGGGGATCGTTGGCGGCCGTTCCGGTGCAGCTCTTCAGGGTTTCTCCATCGAAGGGCTTGGCGGCCGGGTAACCGAAGGACTTGTAAGTCAGGCCGTAGGCCTGGTTGAAGGCCACGCCGGAACCGCCCACGACGTCTGTCAGGAGTTGGCCGCTGCTGTTTGGGTTCATCACGGCGAAGGCAGTGTCGTATGCCATGTCCCCGGTGGCGGTCCACTGCGCGGGGGCGTGCAGGGACTTTGCCGTCCACTGGCCGTAGTGTGACGGGCCGTTCTCATAGGCGGGCATGAAGATGAAATTGGTGGCTTTCTGCCCCGGTCCTCCAAAGGCGCAATGCCCGGCGGTGGATACCGTGCTCCTGTTCAGGGAGGACACGGCGTTGCCGGAGCAGACGTAGTTGGAACCGCCCAGGGTGAAGAACACCTTGCCGACGTGCTTGACCGGAGCTTCACTGGCCGCAATCGTGGGCTTGCCCTTGGTGGGCTTGACCTCGCTCTTCTTGCCCTTTTCCACGAGCAGCGCGCTGGAGCGGTTGCCGCGTTCCAGCGCCTTGGCGGCCAGGACATCGCCGGGGATGGCGCTCTTCATCTTCTCAGCCGTCCAGTATTCGGCCACTCCGGTGCTGTCCACGGTGATGCTGACGACGGAAGGATCCTTTTTCCTGTCCTCGGAGGTGGGCGCGGCGGTGGCTCCGCCGGCCGCGCTGAGTGCTAGAACGGCAGCGGCCGAGAGGCTCAGGAGACCGGTGGCCAGAGACCTGGTGCGTGTCATTATTGTCCTGTCTGAAACGAGGTGCGGGCCCCGGGGCGGGCCAAGAGTGACTTAGCGAATTTACCGTGATATGACAAGTTTGTAAATAGTAGTGACGTATCATGTACGGCTTCGGGTGGCCCTGTAGCCGCTGCCCGGGGCGGAGGCATGGCCGGGGCAACGCGCCCGGGCGCGTACCGCCGTCGTCCGTTCTCCATCGCTGTAATCCTGCTCACCGCAAGGGTAATCCAGTGGCGCCGGTAGGGTTCAATTCAGCGTCCTCGGGTAAGTTGTAGTTGGTGAAATAGACCGGATTTCATAACCAAGCCGACCTTCAGGGAGACGCCCGCGCATGTCCAAGATCATCTACACCCACACCGACGAAGCGCCCATGCTGGCTACCTATTCGTTCCTGCCCATCATCGAGGCGTTCGCTTCGACAGCAGGTGTGGAGGTGGAGACCCGTGACATCTCGCTCGCCGGCCGCATCATTGCCGTGTTCGGTGACTACCTCACCCCGGAGCAGCAGGTCGGTGATGCGCTTGCTGAACTGGGTGAACTGGCAAAGACGCCGGAAGCCAACATCATCAAGCTGCCCAACATCAGCGCCTCCATCCCGCAGCTGAAGGCCGCCATCGCAGAGCTGCAGGGCCAGGGCTACGCGCTGCCGGACTATCCGGACAACCCCTCCTCAGATGAGGAAACGGCCATCCGCTCCCGTTACGACAAGATCAAGGGCTCCGCCGTGAACCCGGTCCTGCGCGAGGGCAACTCGGACCGCCGCGCACCCCTGTCCGTCAAGAACTACGCACGCCAGAATCCGCACTCCATGGGCGCCTGGACCGCGGACTCCAAGACCAACGTTGCCACCATGGGCAAGGACGACTTCCGCTCCAACGAGAAGTCCGTCGTCATTGAGTCCGAGGGCACCATCGCCATCCAGCTGGTCCGCGAAGACGGCTCGGTGAAGGTCCTGAAGAAGGCGTTCCCGGTCCTGGCCGGCGAAGTCATCGACGGCACCGTGATGCGCGCCGCTGCCCTGGACGAGTTCCTGAAGGCCCAGGTCGCCCGCGCCAAGGAAGAAGGCGTGCTGTTCTCCGCACACCTGAAGGCCACCATGATGAAGGTTTCGGACCCCATCATCTTCGGCCACGTGGTCAAGGCCTACTTCTCGGAGCTTTTCGAAACCTACGGCAAGCAGCTGGCCGCCGCCGGCATCAGCCCCAACAACGGCCTCGCCGCCATCCTGAGCAGCCTTGAGGACCTTCCCGAGGATGTGCGCGACGGCGTGCAGAACCTCATCAAGAAGGGCCTCGAAGAAGGTCCCGCGCTGGCGATGGTGGATTCCGACAAGGGCATCACCACGCTCAACGTCCCCAGCGACGTCATCGTCGACGCCTCCATGCCGGCCATGATCCGCAGCTCGGGCCACATGTGGGGCCCGGACGGCAAGGAAGCCGACACCCTGGCAGTCCTGCCGGACAGCTCCTATGCGGGCATCTACCAGGTGGTCATCGATGACTGCCGGGCCAACGGAGCCTACGACCCCACCACCATGGGCACCGTCCCGAACGTCGGCCTGATGGCGCAGGCGGCCGAAGAATACGGCAGCCACGACAAGACCTTCGAAATTCAGGAAGCAGGCACGGTGCAGATCGTGGACGGCTCCGGCAACGTCCTGATCGAACACCAGGTCTCCGAAGGCGACATCTGGCGCGCCTGCCAGACCAAGGACCTCCCCATCCGCGACTGGGTCAAGCTGGCCGTCACCCGTGCCCGCGCCTCCCAGACCCCGGCCGTGTTCTGGCTGGACGAGGAACGCGCCCATGACGCCAACCTCATCGCCAAGGTCAACGAGTACCTGCAGGACCACGACACCGAGGGCCTGGACATCCAGATCCTGTCCCCGGTGAAGGCCATCGCGTTCACCCTTGAGCGCATCCGCAAGGGTGAGGACACCATCTCCGTGTCCGGCAACGTCCTCCGGGACTACCTCACGGACCTGTTCCCTATCCTGGAACTGGGCACCAGCGCCAAGATGCTCTCCGTTGTCCCACTGATGAACGGCGGCGGACTCTTCGAGACCGGCGCCGGTGGCTCCGCCCCGAAGCACGTCCAGCAGCTGCTCAAGGAGAACCACCTGCGCTGGGACAGCCTCGGCGAGTTCCTGGCACTGGCTGTCAGCTTCGAGCACCTTGCCACCACGGCGGGCAACGCCCGTGCCCAGGTCCTGGCCGACACCCTCGACCGCGCCACCGGCACGTTCCTGCTGGAGAACAAGTCCCCGAGCCGCCGCGCCGGCGAGCTGGACAACCGTGGCAGCCACTACTTCCTGGCCCGCTACTGGGCCGAGGAACTGGCCAAGCAGACGGACGACGCCGACCTGGCCGCCGCGTTCAGCTCGGTCGCCGGAGAGCTTTCCTCCAAGGAGGAAACGATTGTGGGCGAGCTGGCTGAGATCCAGGGTTCCCCGGTGGACATCGGAGGCTACTACCGCCCCGACGACGCCAAGGCTTCGGCTGTGATGCGCCCGTCGGCCACCCTGAACAAGGTCATCGCCACACTGAACTAGCCCATTGGCAAAGCGGCGTTCCGGATTTCCGGAACGCCGCTTTGTTGTTTCCGGGGCACGGGCGCAAGTTGTGCCCTCAGGAAAAATTGCTAAGGTACTAAGCACGCTTAGCATCTCGGTTTCGGCCGGGGACTGCTAGGTTTTCCTATCCTGAGGAGAAGAATCCGTGCCAGAAGAGAGCAACATCCACATTCCCGGCGTCCCCGCCAGCGAACCTGCCAGCCTGGAAGAACCCACCACTCCACGGGAGCCGCTGCCGCCCAAACCGGACCAGCAAGGACCAGAAGCGGTCTCGCCCACTGGAAGCCCTACCGGCGCGCCGGCCACCGCCCGAGCACAGTCCGGCCAGTACCTCACTACCGCGCAGGGGCTGCGCCTTCGCGATACCGACCACTCCCTGAAAGCCGGTTCCCGCGGTCCCATCCTGCTGCAGGACCACCACCTGCGGGAAAAAATCACGCACTTTGACCACGAACGCATCCCCGAGCGCGTTGTCCACGCACGTGGCGCCGGAGCCCACGGCGTCTTCCGCTCCTACGGGACCGCAGCCAACATCACCCGCGCGGGATTCCTGGCTAAAGACGTTGAGACTCCGGTCTTCGTCCGTTTTTCCACCGTGTTGGGCTCCCGGGGATCTGCCGACGCCGTCCGCGACACCCGCGGATTCTCAACCAAGTTCTACACCGACGAGGGCACGTACGACCTGGTGGGCAACAACATTCCCGTGTTCTTCATCCAGGACGGCATCAAGTTCCCGGACATCGTCCACGCCGCGAAGCCGCACCCGGACCGGGAGATCCCCCAGGCACAGAGTGCCCACGACACGTTCTGGGACTTTGTCTCCCTGCACACCGAGGCCCAGGCGCACACCATGTGGAACATGTCAGACCGGGGAATCCCGCGCTCGTACCGGACCATGGAAGGTTTCGGTGTCCACACTTTCCGGTTCGTCAACGCCGAGGGCAAGACAACTTTGGTGAAGTTCCACTGGAAGCCCAAGCAGGGCGTCCACTCCCTGGTGTGGGAGGAAGCGCAGATCATCAACGGCATGGACCCTGACTTCCACCGCCGGGACCTCGCGGACGCCATCGAAGCCGGCGCTTTTCCCGAGTGGGAGCTTGGCGTCCAGACCTTCCCTGACACCGAAGACCAGATGTTTGAAGGTATCGACCTGCTGGATCCCACCAAGTTCGTGCCGGAGGAACTGGCTCCGGTCCAGCCCATCGGCGTCATGACGTTGAACGCTAATCCCACCAACTTCTTCGCCGAAACCGAGCAGGTGGCCTTCCACCCCGGCCACTTGGTGCCGGGCATCGACGTCACCAACGATCCGCTGCTGCAGGTGCGTCTCTTCTCGTACCTGGATACCCAGATCTCCCGCCTGGGTGGACCCAACTTCGGCCAGATCCCCATCAACCGTCCGCAGGCCCCGGTAAATGACATGCTGCGGGACGGGATGCACCAGCAGGCGGTCCATGGGGGAGTGGCTCCCTACCAGCCCAACTCTCTCGACGGCGGCTGCCCGTTCCTTGCCGGACAGGATGTTGGTGCGTTCATCGACGTGCCGGAGGAATTGGCTGCCTCCATCAAGGAACGGAAAAACCCGGCTTCTTTCGATGACCACTACAGCCAGGTGGGCCTCTTCTTCCGCAGCCTGAGCCCGGTGGAACAGGACCACGTGATCCAGGCCTACACGTTCGAGCTGGGCAAGTGCTACGAGAAGTCCATCCGGGAACGCCAGCTTGCAGCCTTGGCCAACGTGGACACTGGACTTTGCGCTGCCGTGGCCAAGGGTCTGGGCCTGCCCGTCCCGGAGCCCACAGAACAGGTGCCGGAGTCCGACTCCAGCCCCGCACTGTCCCAGGTGGGCAAGACCTGGCCGGTTGCCGGCCGGATCGTGGGAATCCTCGCCGACGAGCGAAGCGATCTTGCTGCCGTGAGCGCGGCCCGAAAAGCTTTGGACGCCCAGGGGATTCTGCCGCTGGTCATCGCTCCGGCGGGCGGTTTCCTGGGATTGGAGAACGACGGCGGGGTCCCCGTCCAGCGGACGTACCTCACTGCCCGCTCCACCGAGTTCGACGCCATTATCGTTGCAGCGGCAGCCGCTCCGGCTCCAGATGCCGCTCCGGGGCTTGACGCCAAGGCCGGCGCCCCTGGGGGAGCCTCCGACCCGCGGGCCGTCCTGATGCTTACGGAAGCCTTCCGGCACGCCAAAGCAATCGGCACCTGGGATTCCGGCACCGAGGCTTTGGCGGCGGCCGGCATTCCACAGGACACCCCGGGCATCGTGTCCGCCGGGGACGCAGAGTCACTGGTGAATGAACTGGCCGGGCTTTTGGCATCCCACCGGGTGTGGGAACGGTTCCCGGCCGCCTCAGCCTAGGCCCAACCGAGGAGAGCTGACAATGGGAGGGGAGCGCCGGCGTCGTACCTGGACGGGCGCTCCCTTCCACTGTGTCCGGCGCTAGTCCTTGCCCTTGCCCTTTTCCTGGTCCTTCTTGTCTGCGTCTTCATCCGGCTCCGGTGCAGGGGCCGGAGCCGGTGCCGGTGCGGGCTGCGCAGCTTCCGCAGCCGCCTGTTCCGCTGCTATCCGCTCCTCTTCCGCTGCCCGTTCGGCTTCAGCCGTATCCTGCGCGGCCTTCTCGGCGGCTGCCGTATCCGCCGCTGCCTTCTGGGCAGCGATGGCATCCTCAAGGTCTGCACGCACGGCCGTAGCGATTGTGGTGATGCTGCGGCGCCGTTCCTCTGAGACCTGGCCGTTCGCTTGGGCCTTTTCCAGCTCCGCTTCAAGCCCCTCAAGGGCGGTCAGGGCGGCGGCGGGATCGTTCTGCGAGGACGCCTGGGTTACCTCGAGCACACGGGCCTGAAGCTGCCTGGCAGCCTCACGTTGCAGGCCGGATTCCCCTAGTCCGCAGCCACTCAGCAGCCCCGCCGCCAACAAGGTGGCGGACCATCCGACGACCAGGCGGCCACCGCCTCCTCGGCTCAGCCTCACGGCTTCACACTCTTCTGGAGTTCCTCCAGATGTTCGCCCAGGACGCCGGTCACGGTGGGATAAGGCACGACGTCGGCGGGATTCTGTACGGACAGGGTCATCATCACGGCGGTCGCCGCCGCCGCAACCACCACGAGGCCGAGGACCAGCGCCAGCCAGAAGCGTTTCGTCCGGGTTTGCGGGCGGAGTTCCTGTGCGGCTGCAGGATTGCCCGAAGACATCTCCACGCCGGTTGCAGGGGCCGGCCCGTCTACGGCTCCGGCCGCTTCGCGAAGCTCATCCACCGATTCCTCCGCTGTAATGGAGGGAGGATGGAACGGCATGGCGGGAAGGACACGGGTAGTCTCAGGCGCCAGTACCCCCGGGGTTGATGCCGGCGAGACCAGCGCCTGCCGCAGCGCGGTCTCAATGTCTGCCGCGGCAGGGCGTTCCAGCGGCTCGATTGCAGTCATGGAGCGGATGAGTTCGGCCCACTCTGAGGGGACATCGTCTGGAATTTCAGGGGCGCGGTGCAGCCGGGCAACCGCGGATTCAACCGCTCCGCCCGGGTATTCCACTGTGCCCTTGATGCACTCCAGGAGCACCAGGCCCAAGGAATAAATGTCTGTGGCGGAGGTGAGGGGCTTGCCCAGGGCCTGTTCGGGGCTGAGATATGCAGCAGTGCCCACCATGGTTCCTGTGGCCGTGAGACGGGTTGCATCGACGATGCGGGCAATGCCGAAATCGGTGAGCTTCGGGCGCAGCGGCTCCCCGGGCCGGATCTGGACCAGCAGGATGTTGGCGGGTTTGATGTCCCGGTGAATAATGCCCAGTCCGTGGACGTAGGCCAGGGCATCGGCAATGCCGGCACCAATTACGGCGAGTTCCTCGAGGGGAACACGGCTGTGCCGGATCCGCGTGCGGAGGTCCTGGCCCTCTACCAGTTCCATGGTGAGGAACGGCCTGGGCTCGTCCGGTATACGTGTGTCGATGCCGGCGTCGAAGAGTGTGACCAAGCCGGGGTGGTTCAGGGTGGCCAGAAGTTGGATTTCTGCTTCCTGGCGCTTCAATTCATCGGCGTCAGGGGCCTGCGGTGCGAAGAGTTTGAGGGCCACGTCGCGCCCCAAATTCTCGTCCCGAGCGCAGTAAACCGATGACATCCCGCCGCGGCCGATAACTTCCCCCAACCGGTAACGCCCGCCGACAACTTCATTCGTGATGGAGCTAGGCGATTCCGCCACCATGTCCCGTTCCTCCCGGTGCGCTGCGGCACTGTCGTACTCAAATTATACCGACGGGGCGGGAGAACTAGCGATTGACCTCGGCTTTGCCTTCACGGCAAACCGACGGTCCGGCGGCGAACTTGGAGTTTTTCGCCACCGGACCACCGGTCACAAGGACATGTGTGCTGAAGACATGTTTTGCGTATTTTTTTGCTTTTCTTCGGGATGGACCTCCTTTCCTTGGCCTGCGGACTGCCGCCGCTTCAGGAGCATGGCGCAGGGGTTGTCAGATGGCTTTCCGGTAGTGCTTAAGACACCCTGCGCTTACGCAGGATCAGGAGCCCGGCCGCCAGAAGGAGCAGGGCGAGCGGGACGAGTGAGGCGTCCATGCCCGTCTTGGCCAAGGAGTTGCCGCCCTGGGCCGTGGTGCTGCGGTTGGTGCTGTCGACAGAAATGGCACCGCCAACTGCGGTGGATCCCGCGGGTGCTACGGAGATGCTGCTGTTACCGGTGCTGCCGTTGCCGGCGCCGTTTCCGCTGTTTGTCCCCGCGGTCCCGTTACCGTTTCCGGTCCCCGGGGCCGATGCACCAGGGCTGGTGGTGCCGGTTCCGGTGCCCTGACCCGTGACGCCGGGATCAAGGGTGCCGGCACCGCCGGCGCTGCCGGTTCCGGTGCCCTGACCCGTGACGCCGGGATCAAGGGTGCCGGCACCGCCGGCGCTTCCGTCGACCGTACCGACAGTGCCCGGGGTTTCGGTGCCCGGGTTCTCGGTGCCCGGGTTCTCGGTTCCCGGGGTCCCGGTGCCATTGTCGTCGCCGATCAGTCCGCTAGCGAGGTCAAGCCCCAGATCCAGTCCGGCGTTGCCGCCGGTGGTGCCGAGGGACCCGAGGCTGAGGTTGAAGTCGGCCGCTGCATCTATGTCGGCGGTGGTGCCGCTGTTGGTTCCGGTGATGGCTCCCAGTCCCACGATCGCGTCTGCGGAGACGGCCAGGTCGGCTGCCGCCGTGTCGGTTCCTGTGGTGCCCAAAGACCCGAGGCCGAGGTTGACGGCGGCTCCAACTTCACCGGAGGTGTCGATGCCTGAAATGGTTCCGAGGCCCAGGGCTGCGTCTGCGGCGACGGCGAGGTCGGCTGCCGCCGTGTCGGTTCCGGTGGTGCCCAGGGAGCCGAGGCCTAGGTTAAGGTCGGCCGCTGCGGCGACGTCGCCAGTGCCGCTGTTGGTTCCGGCGGTGTCCGCCAGTCCCACGGTTGCGTCTGCGGCGACGGCGAGGTCGGCTGCCGCTGTGTCGGTTCCGGTGGTGCCCAGGGAGCCGAGGCCGAGGTTGAGGTCGGCCGCTGCGGCGACGTCGGCAGTACCGCTGTTGGTTCCGGCGGTGTCTGCCAGTCCCACGGTTGCATCTGCGGCGACGTCGGCAGTGCCGCTGTTGGTTCCGGCGGTGTCTGCCAGTCCGGTTGCGTCTGCGGCGACGGCGAGGTCGGCTGCCGCTGTGTCTGTTCCGGTGGTGCCCAGGGAGCCGAGGCCGAGGTCGGCCGCTGCGGCGACGTTGGCAGTGCCGCTGTTGGTTCCGGCGGTGTCTGCCAGTCCGGTCGCGTCTGCGGCGACGGCGAGGTCGGCTGCCGCTGTATCGGTTCCGGTGGTGCCCAGGGAGCCGAGGCCGAGGGCAACGTCTACTACGGCGGTGACGCCCGTTGACTCGGTCGGCGTTGGGTCACCCAGCAGGCCCAACGACGTCGAATCAGCGGACGCCGCCGCCGAGATGAGGGCGGATGCGGAAAGGTCCGATCCGCTGGTGGTATCCGCGGCGTTTGCGGCGGTGCAGCCGAGGGCCAAAAGCCCGCCGGCGAAGAGGCTGCTGAGCAGCCCCCTGTGAAGGGTGGAACTCATGATGATGTCTCCTGAGATAGTTGAAGTCGGGCGCTTATCGGCTGCCCATAGAGCCACGTTCTGCCCGCAACGGGCAGGCGGGCCTCAACTAGTCAGGAGAGGAACCGGGATCGAACGACACCGGTGAGGGGGCATGCTCAAGAGCTTCGCCGGCCAGGACAGGGCGGGTGAAGGGAAGGTTGAAGTCAAAGGGGCTTAGCCAGGCCGTAAAACCAGGGGAGCCTGCCGAGGACGCAGTACTACCCGAACCGGAGCCGGGAACAGCCGGGCTTGGCGCATGGTCGGGTGAAGGGTCTGCAGCACCCGGCCGACCCGCATCCTGGTCGGTTAGGGCCGATGCGGACCGTGAGCGTTCGGAAGTGCCCGCAAAGGCCGCCTCGCCCGCAGAGTCGCTCGGAGCGCCCGGAACGTCAGAAGCCTCGGTGAGTGTAGTGGCCGCAGCAGGTGCTTCCGGTGACGGGCTGCCGGCAGCTTCAGTTCTGTTCGATGCAGGGGTATCAGCCGCAATCTCGGGAAGCTCCTCAGTAACTGCTGTCCCGGGGAGTTCAGGAAGCGGGACGGGCAGCGCGGCGGTTCCTGTCCCCAAGTCGGCAACAGGCTCCAGAACCGGCTCAAGCACCGGGAGATCCTCTGTCACGGGTGGAACGACAACCTCAACCACTGCCGCTGCGGCACCGTCAGCAACTCCAGCCATTGGAGCAGAGACAGCAGACACCGTCCCGGCCGGCACCACGTGGGTCACGACCGGCACGGAGGACACGACACTGTCCGTGAGCTTGGTAACTGGGGCCGCCAGTGGCTGAAGCAGGTTGGACGGTTGTGATACGGCAGGATCCGGTGCCTGCACGGCGGACACCGGCCCGGCCAGCTTGTCCGTGATCGAAGAAACTGAGCTTGTTACGCCGCCCCCAAGGGACGCTGTGTCCGAGAGCGTGTCGGCCGAGGCGGCCGTCGACGAGAGCGTCAGCCAGCTGACAGCAGCAGCTCCAGCGAGGAGTACTGGCCGCAGGGCACGCCAGGGGGAACGAGCTTCACCCATGCGTACCACCCCCAGTACCGTTGCCATCGACGATGCCAACAGCGTAAGACCGAATATTGCAGGAAGTCCAGAGTGATCTAAAACAATTCGACAAAAAAGTAATGCCAAGTTTAAGTCATAACGACTGCTGCTTCACCACGTCACGTTGTTGACGGCCTGGTGGTTGAAAATTCACATGTCAGCTACTACCCGTGACTGTCATTGGGATAGCTGACGCCGAGCTGGGCACGCACCCCGTCAAAAAGGCGCATAGTATTCAGCGAGTCCTCCAGCGGCATTACGGGGCTTTCGGTCAGGCCTTGCTGAATGCATCTGGTCACCTCGCGGAGCTCGTAGGTGTACCCCTTGCCGACGACGTCGAAGACTTCGCTTCGCCGTTCGTCCCACCCCGTTACAACTGTTAGTTCGCGGGGATTGTTGATGGATCCTACGCTTTGAAGGAAGCCGAGACTTCCGGCAACGGTGGCGATCCGTGGGCCGTGGGCCAGCAGCGACGAGGTGAGTTGGACCTGGGCTCCGTGGCTGTAACCGAGGGTCATCGCGTTCTGGGCGTCTACGCCGTCGTCATTCACATAACCGGTGGCACTGACGGTTTGCGGGAAGCCAAGAGTCCCCAGTGCCCAAAGGAGCGGATAGACAGCGATGTCGAGCAACGCTCCGCCGCCGTCCTGTCTGGCCCACAGCCTTGATGTAGGGGAGTAGGGCGCAGGAAATCCCAGGTCGGCGCTGACCCACTGGATCTCGCCAACCTCGCCCGACGCAGCGATATCAAACGCCCGCTGCATGCTGGGCAGGAAACGGCTCCAGACCGCTTCCATCAGGAAGAGTTTTTGGCTCCGGGCGGCGTCTATCAGTTCGCCAGCCTCGCGGGCGTTAACGGTGAAGGCCTTCTCGCAGAGGACATGCTTGCCGGCCTTCAGTGCGGCGAGGACGATCTCATGGTGCTGCGCGTGCGGAGTTGCCACATAGACGACGTCCACCGCGTCGTCGGAGAGCAGCTGCTGGTAGCCATGCAGGCCGCCGTCGTCCCCGTATGCCTTCCCGAAGCCGTACGCCGCGGCAAAAGCATCCGCTGATTCCTGCCCGCGGGAACTGACGGCATACAGCTCTGCGTCCGCCAGCAGGGCCAGGTCCTTAGCGACGGACCGGGCGATGCCACCGGTGGCGATAACGCCCCATCGCAATGTTTTGCCTGTGGCGGACTGCGGATTCTGGTCGGCCTGACTGGAAAGCCATGGCTTGGCGATGGGCGCACTCATGATCCCCATCCTCTCACTGCAGTGAGAGAGGGATGGGGAGTTGACGGCGAAAGGTGAGAGGGCGTTGGGGGAGTGTCGGTGAAAGGTGAGAGGGCGTCGGGGGAACGACGTGGAAAAGCCCGGCCCCTTAATGAAGAGGGACCGGGCTTTTCCGGAAACGCTTGCTTACTTGGTGATCGGTTCGAGTACCGGGTCGCCTTCGTAGGCGGTCTTCACGTTTTCAGCAGTAACAATAACCGGCTCCAGCAGGTACGCAGGAACAGTCTTGACGCCGTTGTTGTAGGAGTTCTCGTCGTTGATTTCCGGCGTCTCGCCGGCCTGGAGATCCTTCACCATGGTGATGGCATGCTCCACGAGCTCGCGGGTGTCCTTGTTGATGGTGGAGTACTGCTCGTCCGCCATGATCGACTTGACCGACTCAACTTCGGAGTCCTGCCCGGTGACGATGGGGAGCTCCTTGCCGGCGGCCTTGACGGAGGTCAGGACTGCGCGGGCCAGGGTGTCATTCGGGGACAGGACGCCGTGCAGGGGCTCGTTGGAGTAGCTGCCGGTGAGCAGGGTGTCTGCGCGGCGCTGGGCGTTTTCAGCCTTCCAGCCCTGGGTCACGGCCTGCTCGAAGTCGGTCTGTCCGGAAAGGACCTTGAGGGTGCCGTCGTCAATCTTCGGCTGCAGCACGCTCATGGCGCCGTCGAAAAAGACCTTGGCGTTGGCATCGTCAGGGGAGCCTGCGAAGAGTTCGATGTTGTACGGACCGGGACCCTTCTTCTCTTCGAGCCCTTCCAGCAGTGCCTGGCCCTGGAGTTCGCCCACCTTGAAGTTGTCGTAGGCCACGTAGTAGTCCACGTTCTCGGTGTTCAGCAGCAGGCGGTCATAGGCGATGACGGTGGCACCGGAATCCTTGGCCTGCTTGAGCTGGGTACCCAGCTGGGAGCCGTCGATGGCGCCCACGATGATGACCTTGGCGCCCTTGGTGACCATGGCGCTGATCTGGTTCTGCTGCTCGGACACGCCGCCGTTGGCGAACTGCACGTCAGGCTGGAAGCCAGCCTCACTGAGGCCTTCGTTGAACAGCTTTTCTGCGAGGACCCAGTTTTCACTGGTCTTTTGCGGAAGCGCGACCCCGATGGGCGAATCCTGGGGGAACCCTGCTGCTTCACCCTCGCCGCCGCCGGTGGTCTCCGACCGTCCGCAGCCCGTCAGCGCCAGTGCTGCGATGGCAGCTACCGCCGCTGCCTTTCCTGCTTTACCAATCATTCGCATTGTTGGTTCTCTTTCTTTGTGGTGGTGTAACGCTATTCAGGCCGGACAGCTCAGGCTTCCCTGGCGATCGCTTCCTTCGTGGAGGTGGTTTCGTCGGGCTGGAGGGGGTTGTTGGGGCCTCCGCTGGCAGGACGGTTGAAGTTCCTGGTCATCAGGCCGATGATCGACTTCTTGCCCTGGCTCTTGTTGTAGACGTCGAACGCGACGGCGATCAGAAGCACCAGGCCCTTGATGATCTGGGTGAGGTCTGCGCCGACGCCCAGCAGCTGCAGGCCGTTGTTCAGCACCGCCATCACCAGGCCACCGATGATGGAACCGACGACGGTGCCCACACCGCCGGTAACGGCGGCGCCGCCGATGAAGACTGCGGCGATGGCGTCCAGTTCCCAGCCCACGCCGTCGAACGGGCCGGATGCGGTGGAACGGCCCACGAAGATCATGCCGGCGAGGCCGGCGAGGATGGACATGTTCATCATGACCAGGAAGTTGACCTTCTTGGACTGGACGCCGGAGAGCTCGGCTGCGTGGCGGTTGCCGCCGACAGCGTAGACATGGCGGCCCAGGATGGTGCGGGAGGCGATGAAGCCGTAGATCAGCACCAGGACGGCCAGGATCAGGCCCGGGATGGGGAAGGACGTGCCCGGTCGGCCGGTCGCGAACAGGTAGGTGGCGTACAGGATGGCTCCGCCGATCAGGACCAGTTTCAGGGCCATCACCCACATCTCCGGAACGTCGGCGCCCAGTGCCTTGGCGCGTGCCCTGGACCGGAGCTCGCCCACCACCACGAATGCCGTAGCGGCAATGCCCAGCAGCAGTGTGAGGTTGTTGAAGCCGGTGTTGGGGCCCACTTCGGGGAGATACCCGGATCCGAGGTACTGGAAATCCGCGGGGACCGGGATGGTGTTGGACTTGCCCACGAACTGGTTGAAACCGCGGAACAGGAGCATGCCGGCGAGGGTGACGATGAAGGCGGGGATTCCCACGTAGGCTACCCACCAGCCTTGCCAGGCGCCAATCACCGCGCCGAGCACCAGCCCCAGGAGTACGCCGACGTACCAGGGAATGCCCCAGTCGCGGATGGTTAGTGCAACGGTGACCCCAACGAAGGCTGCAATGGAGCCGACGGACAGGTCAATGTGCCCCGCGATGATCACAAGGACCATGCCGATTGCGAGGATCAGGATGTAGGAGTTGCCGTTGAAAAGGTTGATGACGTTGCCGGGGGTGAGCGTCCGGCCGTCGGTGGCGAATTGGAAGAAGACGATCAGTGCCACCAGGGCGAAGATCATGCCGAATTGGCGGGTGTTGCCGCCAAAGAGCTGCTTGAGGGCGTTCATGGTGTCAGTCCTTGTGTCCGGAAGGTTCTGGGATGATCCAGAGGATCAGGCGGCTTTACGGGCGGAGGTCATCAGTTTCATCAGGCTTTCCTGGCTGGCCTCATCTTTGTTCAGGACACCGGTGATGGCGCCTTCGAAGATTGTGTAGATGCGGTCGGACAAACCCAGGAGTTCGGGTAGCTCGGAGGAGATCACGATTACTCCCTTCCCCTGGTTGGAGAGCTGCTGGATGATGCCGTAGATCTCGTACTTGGCACCAACGTCGATGCCCCGGGTCGGCTCATCCAGGATCAGCAGGTCAGGATCGGTGAACATCCACTTCGCGAGGACCACCTTTTGCTGGTTACCGCCCGAGAGCTTGGCCACGCCTTCCTCTACCGACGGGGTTTTGGTCCGCAGCGACTTGCGGTACTGCTCCGCCACCGTGAACTCCTGGTTTGGGTCCACCACGGAATTGCGGCTGATCTTCCGCAGGTTGGCGGCCACGGTGGTGGTCTTGATGTCGTCCAGCAGGTTCAGTCCCAGGGACTTGCGGTCCTCGGTGACGTAGCCGAGTCCGGCGTCGATGGCCTGGCGGACCGACTTGAGGGTGATCTCCTTGCCGTCCTTGTAGATCTGGCCGCTGATGAAGCGGCCATAGGACCGGCCGAAAACGGAGCGGGCCAGTTCAGTGCGGCCCGCGCCCATGAGCCCGGCGAATCCAACGATCTCGCCCCGGCGGACGAAGAAGTTGGAGTTCTTGCACACCAGCCGGTCCTGGACGTTGGGGTGGGCGACGGTCCAGTTCTTGACCTCAAAGAACACTTCGCCGATCGTGGGAGTGTGGTCCGGGAAGCGGGACTCCAACGTGCGGCCCACCATGCCCTTGATGATGCGGTCCTCATCCACGCCGTCGGCCTTCACGTTCAGCGTTTCGATGGACTTGCCGTCACGGATGATGGTGATGGAATCGGCGATCTGCTCGATCTCGTTCAGCTTGTGGGAAATGATGATGCTGGTGATGCCCTTGGCCTTCAGGCCGAGCATGAGGTCCAGCAGGTGCTGTGAGTCGGACTCGTTCAGAGCGGCGGTGGGCTCGTCCAGGATGAGGATCTTCACGGACTTGTTGAGGGACTTGGCGATTTCGACAAGCTGCTGCTTGCCCACGCCGATTTCCTTGATGGGGGTGTCCGGGTCCTCGCGGAGGCCAACCCTGGCCAGCAGGTCCAGTGAGCGCAGCCGGGCCTCGGCCCAGTTGATGACGCCCCTCTTGGTGGGTTCGTTGCCCAGGAAGATGTTTTCCATGATGGACAGTTCGGGGATCAGCGCGAGTTCCTGGTGGATGATCACGATGCCGGCGTGTTCGCTGGCCCGGATGTCCCGGAACTGTTGAACCTGTCCCTGGTAGACAATGTCGCCGTCGTAGCTTCCGTACGGGTACACGCCGGAAAGGACCTTCATCAGGGTGGACTTGCCGGCCCCGTTTTCGCCGCAGATGGCGTGGATTTCGCCCGCCTTCACCCGCAGGCTTACGTTATCCAACGCTTTGACGCCGGGAAATTCCTTGGTGATGGACCGCATCTCGAGGATGATCGGTTCCGTTTGCGTGGTCTGGGACGTCATGAACCCTAACCCTCCAATGCAATGACTTCTTTGTCCGGCCGGCAAAGCGCAGGGCCGTCTGATCCAAAAGTAAACTGGATCACTGCAGTTGTCGTCAAGTCTTTAACGCAATTGCCGGATAACGAAACGGTCTAGGTCTTTCTGATCCCGGCATGCTGGAAGACGAGGGCAGCTGCGCCGAGGGCCTCCGCACGGTCTCCCAGTGAGGACATGGTGAGCGTCGTGCTCTCGCCGATTACGGGGACGGCATGCCGTACCAGGCCCCGCCGGATGGGCTCCAGCAGGAGGTCGCCGAGTCCGGCCAGCGGTCCTCCCACCACAATCACTTCGGGGTTGATGAGGTTGGCCACGTTGCCCAGGGCGCGGCCTACGGAGAGGCCCGCGTCATCCACGACGCGGAGCGTGGCGGGGTCCCGGTCCAGGGCTTTCCGCACGATATCCGCCGGCGTCAACGGCCGGTCCTCGCCCCGGCTAAGGAGCTCGATCATTGTGGTGGTGGATGCAATGGTCTCCAGGCAGCCGCGGTTGCCGCAGCGGCACACCAGGCCTTGCTCGTGGATGGTTGCATGGCCGATTTCTCCGGTGATTCCAACGTTCCCGTAATAGGGTGCGCCGTTGAGGATGAGGCCTGCGCCGATGCCGGAACCGATCTTCAGGAACAGCAGGTTGCTGACCCCGGTATGCTGTCCCCAGGTCACCTCGGACCAGGCCCCAAGGTTGGCGTCGTTGTCAACAAACACAGGGATTCTCAAGGTTTGCTCAAGATGCTGAAGAATATTGATCCCCACCCATTCAGGAAGGATCGCGCCTTGTGCCACGGTTCCCGTCCGCCGGTCGATGGGGCCAGGAATTCCGACGCCGGCCCCCACCACTGCGGAGCGGTCGACGCCGCTTTCCTGCAGCAGTTTTTCCAGCAGGACCACTGCGGCCTGGATCCCTTCCTGGGCCTGGTGGCCAAGCGGAAGCATGACGGATTCTTCCGCGATGACGTGGTAGCTCAAGGAGGCCAGGACTACCCGGAGGTGGCGGCGGCCAAAGTCTATTCCCACGGCGACTGCGCCGTTGCTGTTGAGCCTGACGTTGAGTGCGCGGCGGCCTGAACTGGTGATGGGTTCCGTGGATGCAAGCCCGGAGTCCAGCATGATTTTGACGATGTTTGAGACGGTGGCTGTGGAAAGGCCGGTTTGCCGGGCCAGTTCGGCCTGGGTGGAGGGTCCGCCCATGAGGCTTTCGATAATCCGTTGCTGGTTCAGCTGCCGCAGGGCAGACTGTGAACCTGGATTTTTCGGCTTGCTCCTCGTTGAGCGCGGGGTTGCGGACATGCTAAGAAGATTGCCCTATCGCTTACCTTGGAGTCAAGAAGTTAACGCATAAGCCCATTTTAGGTACTCAGGGGTGGGGGTGGGACGAAATGGCCGGGCATGGGGTGTCCGAGGTGCAGATGGCCCCGAAGGGCGTGCCGGCGGCTGGCTAGGCTGGAAGGACGGCCGCATTACGTGGCCGGATCAACGATGGAAGGTGGTAGCAGTGCTGCTGGCACTTCTGCAGGCGAACGCTGCGGTCCTTGATATTGACGCCAACTGTGCCGCCATTGACGCCGCTGCCCGGGCAGCGTCAGCGGCCGGCGCCGCGGTACTGGTGACACCCGAGCTTTTCCCGGTGGGGTACGCCCCGGGCCGCGTCCGCTCGGGGCTGGATCCGGCCATCCTGCCACCGCTTCATGAGCGGCTCGCCGGCATCGCCCGCCGCAACAGCATCGGACTGGTGTACAGCCTTCCCCGCGTCACTGCCGAGGGGGACTGGCAGATCAGCGCCACCTTGCTGGACGCCGACGGCACAGCATTGCTGGGCTACGGCAAGGTTCATCTGTTCGGCCCCGATGAACGCGCGGCCTTCGCCCCCGCAGCGGAGCGTCCCGCCGTCGTCGACTTTCATGGCATGCCCACCTCCATGGTGATCTGCTATGACGTGGAATTCCCCGAGGCCGTGCGTGCCGCGGCTTCCGGCGGCGCCGAACTGCTGCTGGTGCCCACCGCCCTGGCCCACGGATTCGACGACGTTCCCCAGGTCCTGCTGCGGGCGCGGGCGCTGGAAAGCCAGCTGACCATCGCCTACGCCAACCATTCCGGCGTCGAGGACGGCTGCAGGTTCCTTGGCGGCAGCGTGATCGCCGGTCCGGACGGAAAGCTGCTGGCAGCAGCCGGTGAGGAGCCGGAACTCCTCTTCGCCGAGGTGGACCCGGAGGCGGCCCGGCGTGAGCGGGCAACCGTGCCTTACCTCGACGAGCGCCGCCCGGACGTCTACCGGTCCTGGGACGCCTGAGCGCTTCCGGCCACATCATCCAAAGCCGCAGTGCTGCCGGCAAACTGCAGGGCAATCCACAACTCGGCTCGGGAGGACGCCTGTCCCAGGTCCATGTCCAGGAGCTCCGCCAGGGCGTTGACCTGGCGGCGGACGCTGTTCCGGTGCAGGCCCAGGTCCTTGGCCGTGGCATCCCAGTTGCCGTTGGCGGCCAGCCAGGACCGGAGGACCTGGAGCTGGGAGGCCCGGCGCTCGGGTTCCTGGTCCAGCACAGGTGCCAGGAGCCGGGCGGCCAGCATGGCGCCCGCATCGCTGCCCAGCAAACCGGTGACCGACCACGTCAGTTCCTCTTCGCGAACAGATCTGCCGGTGGCCGAAACCCTGGGCCGCAACGCCGTGGCCCTCCGATACGCTGCAGCCAGTCCCGGAAGTTCCGCGGGCTGGCCGACCACCAGCCGCCAGCCCAGCTGCTCCACCTCCGCCAGAAGCTGCTCATCAACCTTCAGCCGTGTTACCGCCGCAAACCCGTACCCGGTCAGTTCCACCATCTTGGTGTCGAACAGCCTCCGCCACTGGAGCAGCTCCCGGACCGGACTGTCTGCCGCTGCCGCAGCTTCCGTCCGGATGCCCTGGATCACCCGGACCGGCCCGGTCCGGGTACCGGAAACACTCTGCGCCAACAGGTCCCTCATGCTGTTCAGCTCCCTGCTGCTTCCGCCTGCCAGGCTTTCCGGGTGCAGCAGCAGGGCGGTGGCCAGCTGGCTGGGAGCCAGGGAGCCGCTGGTCCGCTGCCGGACCAGCAGCTCCAAGAGGCCCACCACTGAGGAGACCACGCTGTTCTGGGCAGGGGTGAGCGGCCGGTCCGCCCCCAGTACCAGGCCGCCGAGCGTGGCATCCCTGCTGCTCCGCAGGGGATGGCCGAACACCAGCGCCGAGCCGGGCACATCGAATGCCTCGGTTTCCACCCGCGGGCCGCTTCCTGCGAGGAGCCTTTTGAGCAAAGGCTGGAGCGTGGAAAGTTCGACGGCGGCACCGGCCCGGGCGCGCATCCTGCCGTCCGCGCCGACCAGGACGGCCCACACGGGAACCCGCTGGGTCAGTGCGGACAATAGCTCATGTTCCGGCCGGGCCGAAAGGACGGCGCGCATGAGGTGCCGGTTGGTTTCCGCGAGCTGCCTGAACACCTGGGCGTTGCCGGACTCCAGCAGCTTGGAAAACTCGAGTCCAAGCGCGGCGAACGGGACGCTTGCCGGCACTTCAACCAGGGTGAGGCCGTGATCGCGGCAGGCGGCCACCACATCGCCGGGCACCGCATCGTAGTAGGGTTCCAGTCCGAATCCCAGCGCCGCGACTCCGGCGGCGACAAGTCGGCGGACGTACTCGTCAGCCCCCGCGCGGCTCCCGCTGCCGTCGCTGCCTGCGGTGTTGCCGCCGTCGTCCTTTCTGCCGGTGCTGCCCTGGCGGAATGGCAGGCCGGCCGTCAGTACGAACTCACCGTCCAGCAGGTACGGCGTGGGGTCCTCCAGCTCGCTCGGTTCCACCCAGCGCAGGGGCGCGTGGCGGTTGCCGGCGTCGTGCACCACGGCCACGTCCGCGGGCAGTGCGGCCAGGAACTGGCCGAGTGTCACGGCGTCCAGCTGGTCGGCCAACTCGGCTGCGCTCCCATCGATGACTGGTGCATTGCGTCTCATGACTGAACACTATAGGTCACTTTGCACACCTCTGAGATACGTCTCACACCCCTACGCTGGGGGAGGGGAAACCAGTTCAACCACTTCACCGACACGAACGGACGTCAACGATGACTGTGCCTACACTCTCCGGCCAGCTACCGGCCCGCCCGGCTGGCCGTCCCGCGCTTGGTGCGCAGCTGCTGCGCCGCAAGCCGATCGCCCAAATGGTCAGCGAGGCCGAAAACAACGGCGGCGGGCCCCGCCTGGTCCGGAGTTTCGGTGTGGTGCAGCTGACCATGATCTCGGTGGGCGCCACGCTGGGTACAGGAATCCTGGTCATCCTGGGTGAGTCTGTTCCTCTGGCCGGCCCGGCTATCTGGATCTCCTTCGCGATCGCAGGCCTTGCCGCCCTGCTGTCCGCCGTTTCCTATGCGGAAATGGCGGGCCTGGTCCCGGCGTCCGGCTCCAGCTACTCCTACACCTACGCCACCATGGGGGAAGGCATGGCCTGGATCTGCGGCTGGTGCCTGGTGCTGGAGTACGCCGTCTCTGTGGCCGCCGTCGCGGTGGGCGCAGGGCAGTATGTCAATGAGACCCTGGCGGTGTTCGGTTCGGTCCTCCCGGACGCGGTCTCACAGCCCCCCGGCGCCGGCGGCGTGGTCAACATACCGGCCATGGTGATCGTGGTCCTGGCAACCATGCTCCTGGTCCGGGGAGCGAAGGAGAGCGCCTGGATCAACACCACGATCGTCATCATCAAGGTGGGCATCCTCCTCTTCTTCTGCGCCGTGGCGTTCACCGCCTTCAACGCGGGCAACTTCGAGCCCTTACTGCCGATGGGTGCTGCCGGCGTCTCGGCAGCGGCCTCCACCGTCTTCTTTTCCTACATCGGCTTCGACGCCGCCTCCACCGCCGGCGAGGAAGCCCGTAATCCAAAGCGGGACCTGCCGCGCGCCATCATGCTGTCCATGCTGATCGTCACCACCATTTACGTCCTGGTGGCAGTGGCGGCGATCGGCGCCCGCCCCTGGGGCTGGTTCGATGGAACCGATGCCGCGCTGGTCCGGATTCTCGAAGAGATCACCGGCCAGCCGTGGATTGTGCTGGTTTTCGCCGCCGGAGCAGTGCTGGCGATTGCGAGCATCGTGCTGATTGTCCTCTACGGCCAAACGCGAATCCTGCTGTCCATGTCCCGCGACGGGCTCATTCCCAAGATCTTCGGCCGCGTTTCCCGCCGGACCGGCACCCCCGTGGCCGGCACGCTCCTGGTGGGCAGCGCCGTCGCACTCACCGCCGGGCTGGTACCGCTTGGTGCACTCGCAGACGCCACCAGCATCGGCACCCTGTTTGCCTTCGCGCTGGTCAACGTCGCGGTCATCTACCTTCGCCGTACGCGTCCTGAACTGGAGCGGACCTTCCGGGTGCCGCTCTTCCCGCTCACGCCGATCCTTGGCGCCCTGATGTGCGGCTACCTCATGGCAAACCTCGGGGCCGACACCTGGGTGACCTTCGCCGTCTGGATGCTGGTGGGCATAGCCGCCTACTTCGGCTACGGACGCCGGAATTCAAGGGTGGCGGCGCTGGGCAACGAGGAATACCTTGAGTTGTCCGCCCCGTCCGCCATGCACCAATCCGCCAAGTCCTGACACCACAGCAACCATCGACGCCCCGAACCAACAAAGGCAGACATTTCCATGACCATCGCCACCGAGCTTCCGGCTTCCGACCCGTCCAGCACCTCCGTACCGGCGCCAGGCACACCCGGGCGGCGCCCCGAAGGGCAGACGGCGCCCATCACCATGCTCAACCCGGATTTTCCGTTCAGCTACGACCACTACCTGGCCCACCCGGACGGGCTGGGCTCGCTGCCGCCGGAACTGCTTGGAACCGAGGTCGCGGTCATCGGGGCGGGACTTTCCGGCCTGGTCACGGCATACGAGCTGATGAAGCTCGGGCTGCGGCCGGTGGTGTACGAGGCGGACCAGATTGGCGGACGCCTCCGCACAGCTGCCTTCCCGGCGGCCCCCGGAGTGGTGGCGGACCTGGGCGGCATGCGCTTCCCGGTTTCCGGCAAGGCCTTTTACCACTACGTTGACCTGCTGGGCCTGGAAACCCAGGACTTCCCGAATCCGCTCGCGGACGCCACGTCCAGCACGGTGATCGAGCTGGCGGGCAAGAAGCACTATGCGGAAAAGCCAAGCGACCTTCCGCCGTTCTTCCGCGAAGTGGCCGACGCCTGGAAGACTGCGGTTAACGACGGCGCCAGGTTCACCGAGATGCAGGACGCCATCCGCGCCCGGGACACGGCCCGGATCAAGGAACTCTGGAACGAACTGCTGCCGCTTATGGACGAGCAGACCTTCTACGGTTTCATCGCTGCCAGCGATTCCTTTAAAAAGGCAGGGTTCGCCCACCGGGAAGCCTTCGGGCAGGTTGGCTTCGGCACCGGCGGCTGGGACACCGACTTCCCCAACTCCATCCTGGAAATCCTGCGCGTGGTCTACACCGACGCCGACGACCAGCACCGCCTTATCCAAGGGGGAGCGCAACGGCTGCCCGAAGCACTCTGGCAGCACGCGCCGTCGGGCATGCGCCACTGGCCCGAGGGAACCTCCCTTGCGTCGCTGCACTCAGGCTCGCCCCGCGGCGCGGTCGGAAAAATCAGCCGGGACCCGGACGGAAACCTGCGGATCCGTGAACGGTGGGGCCGTGAAGCCAGCTACCCCGCTGTGGTGACCACCTGCCAGTCATGGCTGCTGTCCACCCGGATCCACACCGAGGAAGCCCTCTTCCCGGCCGAACTCTGGACCGCCATCGAGCGCTCGCACTACATGCAGTCCTCCAAGACCTTCGTGATGGTGGACCGGCCGTTCTGGAAGGACATCGACCCGGTGACCGGCAACGAGGTCCTCTCCATGACGCTCACGGACAGGCTGAACCGCGCCACGTACCTGCTGGACAACGGGCCGGACCAGCCCGCCGTCATCCTGCTGTCCTACACATGGAACGACGACGCCCTGAAGTGGCTGGCGCTGGACGCCGACGAACGCGTGGAACTCATGCTGCACTCGCTTGAGCAGATCTACCCGGGTGTGGACATCGCCAGCCACATCGTGGGCCAACCCATTACCGTGTCCTGGGAGGCCGACCCCAACTTCATGGGCGCCTTCAAAGCCAACCTGCCGGGGCAGTACCGGTACCAGCAGCGGCTCTTCACGCACTTCAAGCAGGACGCGCTGCCCGCATCCCAGCGGGGGATCTTCCTGGCCGGTGACGACGTTTCCTTCACTGCCGGCTGGGCGGAAGGCGCGGTGACCACGGGCCTGAACGCGGTGTGGGGCGTGGTGAACCACCTGGGCGGCTCGTCCGCCCCCGGCAACCCCGGACCTGGTGAGCTGCTGGACGCGATCGGGCCCGTCAGCCTCGACTGAGCCCAGGCCCACGGCCGCAGGGTGGGAGAGAAGCCCTACCCGTGCAGGTCCCGGTGGGCGCGGGCCAGCTCGACGTAGCGCGCCGCATTGGCCCGCACGCCGTCGTACTCCTCATCGGTAAGTTCGCGGCGCACCTTGCCCGGGACGCCCGCCACCAGCGAGCGGGGCGGGACCACCGTGCCCTCCAGGACCACGGCGCCGGCCGCGACGAGCGAGCCGGCGCCGATCACGGCACCGTTGAGCACGGTAGCGCCCATGCCGATGAGGCAGTCGTCCTCCACTGTGCAGCCATGCACGACGGCGGCGTGCCCCACACTGACGCGTTCCCCAACTGTGCAGGGGAACCCGGGATCGGCGTGCAGGACCACGTTGTCCTGCAGGTTGCTGCCCGCACCCACGGTGATGGCGGCGGTGTCGGCCCGGACGGAGACGCCGTAGAAGGCGCTGGAATCCGGGCCCAGGCGGGCGTTGCCAATAATCGAGGCCGTGGGCGCGACGAAAGCTGAATCATGGACTGCCGGGGACTGGCCGGCGAAAGGGTACAGGGGAGCCATGGGCCCTAGCCTAGGACATCGGTTCCCCGGGAGTCAGTTGAAGACCACGGTCCGGTTGCCGTCCAGCAGCACCCGCTGCTCTGCGTGCCACTGCACAGCCTGTGCCAGGGTTCGGCCCTCCACGTCGCGGCCCATCTGCACAAACTGCTCCGGCGTCCGGGCGTGGTCCACGCGGATGACTTCCTGCTCGATGATCGGCCCTTCGTCCAAGGCTGCCGTCACGTAGTGCGCCGTGGCCCCGATCAGCTTGACACCGCGTGCGTGGGCCTGGTGGTAGGGCTTGGCGCCCTTGAAGGACGGCAGGAACGAGTGGTGGATGTTGATGGCCTTGCCGGTCAGTTCCGTGCAGAGCTCATCGGACAGGATCTGCATGTACCGGGCCAGGACCGTCAGTTCAATGTCGTGCTCGGCAATAATGCCGCGCAGCTTTTCCTCGGCCTGGGCCTTGGTGTCGCTGGTGACCGGGATGTGGTGGAACGGGATGCCGTAAAACCGGGCCAGTCCGGCCAGGTCCTGGTGGTTGGACACGATGGCAGGAATATCAATCGGCAGCGTGCCGGAACGCTGCTGGAACAGCAGGTCATTCAGGCAGTGGGCGGAGGTGCTGGCCATGACCAGCGTCCGGACTTTCTGGCCCACGGCGTTCAGGCTCAACTGCATGGTGAATGCTTCAGCCACCGGTTCCAGTGCGTCGCGCAGCCCAGCCGCGGAGGTCGCCGTCGTCACTTCCACGCGCATAAAGAAGTTCCCGGTGGCGGGGCTGCCGTACTGCTGTGAGTCCGTAATATTGCAGCCTGCCGCCAGCAGGGCGCCGGCCACCGCATGGACAATTCCGGGGCGGTCCGGGCAGGACAGGGTTACTACGTACGCTTGGTTCAGCTGCTCTTCACTCACCGCACAAGCCTACCCGCGCAGCGGGCGACGGTTTTGATAGGCTGGGAGGGTCGCAACTGGCGTTGGGTGGCTAACCACCAGGGAGCGGCAATCACGAAGACCACGGATCGTACGCCTGGGCCGAGGGTCATGTTTTGCCGGAAGTGGAGCTGCACTGCGTCAGTGCTACAGCACCATGCCCTGCGCTTTCACGCGCTGTCATCAACGCGGTACGAAAGTGCGCCAGCCGGTAGCCTGACCTAACCAGTGCCCATATCCCTAGCCAGGAGTTCTCCGTGACTACTACAGCCACCTCAACCACAACCGTCAGCAATCAGCCGCTGGCCGAGCTTGACCCGGAAATCGCCGCAGTCCTTGACCAGGAGCTCGGCCGCCAGCGCGGCACCCTGGAGATGATTGCCTCCGAAAACTTTGCGCCCCGCGCCGTGATGGAAGCCCAGGGCTCCGTCCTCACCAACAAGTACGCCGAGGGCTACCCGGGCCGCCGCTACTACGGCGGCTGCGAGTACGTTGACGTTGCAGAGCAGCTGGCCATTGACCGGGTGAAGGCACTGTTCGGCGCCGAGTACGCCAACGTCCAGCCCCACTCCGGTGCCCAGGCCAACGCCGCCGCGCTCTCCGCCATGATCACCCCCGGCGACAAGATCCTGGGCCTGTCCCTGGCGCATGGTGGCCACCTGACCCACGGCATGAAGCTGAACTTCTCCGGCAAGCTCTACAACGTTGCCGCCTACCAGGTTGAAGAAGACAACTTCCGCGTGGACATGGACAAGCTCCGCGAGCAGGCTATCGCCGAGAAGCCGCAGGTCATCATCGCAGGATGGTCCGCCTACCCCCGGCACCTGGACTTCGCAGCATTCCGCTCCATCGCCGACGAGGTGGGCGCCCTGCTCTGGACGGACATGGCGCACTTTGCCGGCCTGGTTGCCGCAGGCCTGCACCCCAGCCCGGTCCCGCACTCGGACGTGGTCACCTCCACCGTGCACAAGACCCTCGCCGGCCCGCGCTCGGGTGTGATCCTGGCCAAGCAGGAGTGGGCCAAGAAGCTCAACTCCAACGTCTTCCCGGGCCAGCAGGGCGGTCCGCTGATGCACGTCATCGCCGCCAAGGCAGTAGCCTTCAAGATCGCCGGCAGCCAGGAATTCAAGGAGCGCCAGGAGCGCGTCCTCGAAGGTGCCAGGATCATCGCCGACCGCCTCAACCAGGCCGATGTTGCCGAGGCCGGCGTCTCGGTCCTTACCGGCGGCACCGACGTCCACCTGGTGCTCGTTGACCTGCGCAACTCCCAGCTGGACGGCCAGCAGGCCGAAGACCTCCTGCACTCGGTAGGCATCACCGTCAACCGCAACGCCGTTCCGTTCGACCCCCGCCCGCCGATGGTCACCTCCGGCCTGCGCATCGGCACGCCGGCCCTGGCAACCCGTGGCTTTGGCGCCGCCGAGTTCACCGAGGTTGCCGAGATCATCGCCACCGCCCTCAAGGCAGGCACCAGCGCCGACGTCGAATCCCTGCAGGCCCGCGTTGACAAGCTGGCTGCTGACTTCCCGCTGTACCCGCAGCACGAGCAGTGGTAATTCGTGACTGAAGCCACGCAGACCGCGAAGATCCTTGACGGCAGGGCAGCGGCAGCCGCCATCAAATCCGAGCTGACGGAGCGTGTCGCAGCCCTGAAGGCCCGCGGCGTCACTCCCGGCATCGCCACTGTGCTCGTGGGCGCCGACCCTGCCTCACAGCTGTACGTGTCCATGAAGCACAAGCAGTCGGTGGAGATCGGGATGAACTCGATCCAGCGCGAGCTGCCCGCGGATGCCACCCAGGCGCAGGTTGAGGACCTCATTGACGAACTCAATGCGGACCCGGACTGCCACGGCTACATCGTCCAGCTGCCGCTGCCCAAGCACCTGGACACCGATGCCATCCTCGAGCGCATCGATCCCGCCAAGGATGCCGACGGCCTGCACCCGACCAACCTGGGCCGGCTGGTGCTTAACGTCAACGGCGAAATCACCTCGCCCCTGCCGTGCACGCCCCGCGGCGTCATCGAGCTCCTGGAGCGCAACGGTTACAGCCTCGCCGGCAAGCATGTTGTGGTGGTTGGCCGCGGCGTTACCATCGGCCGCTCTATCGGGTTGCTGCTCACGCGGCGGGCCGTGAACGCCACCGTCACCCTGACGCACACCGGAACCAGGAACCTTTCGGAACTGCTGCGGCAGGCGGACGTCATTGTGGGCGCGGCCGGTGCCAAGCACATCGTCAAGGCTGCAGACGTGAAGCCGGGCGCGGCTGTGCTCGACGTCGGTGTCACCCGGGAAACCGACCCCGAGACGGGCAAGAGCAAGGTCCACGGCGACATCGAGCCGGCCGCTGCCGAGGTAGCCGGCTGGGTTTCGCCGAACCCCGGAGGCGTGGGGCCCATGACCGTGGCGCTGCTGATGACCAACGTGGTCGAAGCCGCCGAACGGCAGGCGGGCATCACCCGGTAGTCCGTCTTTTTCAGGCCCGACGGCGGTACCGCACCTTACGCATGAGGCGCGGTACCGCCGTCGGACTTTAATTATTGAACTGACAGTCCTCTTCCACCTGCCCGGCAGCTCTACTAGTCTGCGGAGGGTGCACAACGAAGCCCCCCTGTCCTCCGGCGCCGCAGCCGGTGCTGTCCACCCTGCCCAAGAGCCCCACACCGAAGCCCGCGGCACAGTCATCACGGCAGAGAATCTGACCAAGACCTACGGTGACGTTGCGGCCGTGGACGGCATCTCCTTCACCGTCCCGTCGGGGGAGTCCTTTGGCCTGCTGGGGCCCAACGGCGCGGGGAAGTCCACCACCATGAAAATGATCGGCGGTGTCACCCGCCGCACGTCGGGCAACCTGAGCATCATGGGGCTGGACCCCGATTCCCACGGGCCGGAAGTGCGCGCGCACCTGGGCGTGGTGCCGCAGCAGGACAACCTGGACGAGGAGCTGCGGGTCCGGGACAACCTCCTGGTGTACGGCCGCTACTTCGGCCTGCCCATGAGCTACCTGAAGCCGAAGGCCGATGAATTGCTGGAGTTTGCCCAGCTGACGGACAAGGCAAAATCCAAGGTGGACGCGCTGTCCGGCGGCATGAAGCGGCGGCTGACCATCGCCAGGTCGCTCATCAACGAACCCCGGATCCTGCTGCTGGACGAACCGACGACGGGCCTGGACCCGCAGGCCCGGCACATCCTGTGGGACCGGCTGTTCCGGCTTAAGGAACAGGGCGTCACGCTGATCCTCACCACCCACTATATGGATGAGGCCGAGCAGTTGTGTGACCGGCTGATCGTGGTGGACAAGGGCCGCATCATGGCCGAGGGGTCCCCGGCCCAGCTGATCCGCGGGCATTCCACCCGGGAGGTGGTGGAGCTGCGGTTCGGTTCGGAGCGGAACACCACCATCGCGGCCGCACTTGGCGGCATTGGTGAACGCCTCGAGGTCCTGCCGGACCGGGTGCTGATCTATGCGCACGACGGCGAGGCCGCCCTTGAGCAGGTGGCGGCCCGCGGCCTGCGGCCGCTGACATCACTGGTCCGCAGGTCCTCGCTGGAGGACGTCTTCCTGCGGCTGACAGGCAGGAGCCTCATTGACTGAGCGGTCTGCTCCGGGAGTTGCGCGGGCCCACAGCCCTGAGGTGGCTGCCGCTAAAGCCCGTCGTTGGGGAGCGTTTTACTACGCCGGGCAGGTGCTCCGCGTGATGAAGAGTTATGGCTGGTCCATCCTGATGTACAGCGTGGGCCAGCCGGTGGCCTACCTGTTCGCCATGGGTGTGGGCCTGGCCTCCCTGGTGGACAGCCAGGCCTCAACAGCTTTCGGCGGAGTCAGCTATCTGGCATTCATAGCGCCGGCGCTGCTGGTATCCGCGGCCGTCATGACCGCCGCCAACGAGTTCACCTTTCCGGTAATGGCCGGGTTCAAGTGGCGCCGGACCTATTACGGTCCACATGCTTCGCCGTTGACTCCAGATCAGATCGCGGCCGGGCACGTCATGGCCGTGACCCTGAGGCTGCTGGTGCAGTCGGCCATCTACTTTGCAGTCGTGGCACTGTTTGGTGCATCCCCATCGGGCTGGGCGTGGGCCGGCATCCTGGTGGCCACCCTGGCGGGACTGTCCTTCGGCCTGCCGCTGATGGCGTATTCTGCTTCGCTCACGGAGGACAAGGGCCAGTTCGCGCTGGTGATGAGGCTCATTGTGATGCCGCTGTTCCTGTTCTCCGGAACCTTCTTCCCGCTGGATACCCTTCCGCTGGCAGTGCGCTGGATCGGCTGGATTTCTCCCATCTGGCACGGCACCGAACTGGGCCGGGTGCTCAGTTACGGCTACGAAGAGCCCCCGGTCCTCACCCTCGTCCATGTCGCTGTCCTGGCCGGACTGGCGGTCCTGGGCTGGATCCTCACCAGCCGCAGGTTTACCAAAAGGATGTCCCAATGAGCGCGCCGGTTGGACTGGGGCCAGGGTCCAGCGCCACGGAGGAAGCCCGAAACAGGTCCTTCGGCGCGCTCTACTCACGCAACGCCAGGGCGGTGATCTCGCGCGGGATGAAAGCCACCATGGGCGGTCACTGGCTGGTCATGCTGTCCGGGTTCTTCGAGCCTGTCCTGTTCCTGTTCTCCATGGGTGTGGGAATGGGGGCGATCGTGGGCGCAGTGGAGGGGCCGGACGGCAACCCGATCAGCTACGCCGCGTACATTGCCCCCGCACTTCTTGCCGTCTCGGCGATGAACGGCGCGGTCTATGACTCAACCTGGAACGTCTTCTTCAAGATGAACTTCGGCAAGCTGTACCAGGGCATGCTGTACACGTCCCTTGGTCCGCTTGATATCGCCCTGGGGGAGATTTTCCTGGCGCTCCTGCGCGGGATGATGTACGCCACCGGCTTCACGGCCGTCATGGCGATGATGGGACTCATCACCACTCCCTGGGCGCTGCTGATGATCCCCGCCTCGGTGCTGATTGCCTTCGGTTTCGCGAGCATCGGAATGGGGATCACCAGCTTCATGAAGACGTTCCAGCAGATGGACTGGATTACGTTCATCATGCTGCCCATGTTCCTCTTCAGCGCCACGTTCTACCCGCTCAGCGTCTATCCGCAGTACATCCAGTGGCTCATCCAGGCCATGCCGCTGTGGCATGGGGTGGAATTGCTGCGCCAGATCAGCGTGGGCACCTTCACGGCAGCAATGCCGCTGCATATCGGCTATTACCTGGTGATGACCGCCGCCGGGATGCTGCTGACCACCGTGCGGCTGCGGCAGCTCTTCCTGAAGTAGCACCTGTTCGCCGGGGGTGGAAGGCGGCGGGAGCATACTCCGGCATTTGAGAGAATAGGTGCATGCGATCTCTCGGCAGCTCCAAGTCATCCTCCAAACCCGCCAAGGGCGGATTCTCGATGTTCCGCATCAGCGGTCCGGGACTGATGGTCCTGGTGACGGCGTTTGTTGTGGCCGTCATCTTCGCCGCAAACCAGAACGACGTGGTGGGCTGGGTTGTTGCCGTCATTGCCTTCTTCTGGCTCGCGCTTGCCTGCTTCGTTGTCTTCAGCATCCAGAAGGCGGCGAAGAAGGCCGGCGCCAAGTTGAGCGAAGCCCAGGACGCCTTCAACACGGCTGCCGGGCGGGCGCCGTCGTCCTCGTCCGCAAACCACGGCGGCACCCGCGTTGTGTCCGAGCGCAGCGAAGCAGAGGAGGTCCGGGACCTCAAGCTGGACCACTCCTTCAAGATCGTCCAGGTGCAGGTCCGCGTTGTGGAGGATGAGCGTGCCAAGGGAGCTGCCGCCAACCAGGACACCATCAACCGTGCCCTGGAAACCATTGAGATTACCGCCACAAATGCGAGGGACATGATCAAGTCCTCCGGCGGCAGCGGAGAGCCGGTCACCGGAACCATCATCGACTAGAGTGGAGCGGGTGAGCTCGGCATTGAAGAAGGACCACCTTCGCATCGCATCCGTCAACGTGAATGGCCTCCGGGCTGCCTACAAGAACGGCATGGCTGCGTGGCTGGAACCGCGCGAAGTGGATATCCTCTGCCTGCAGGAAGTCCGTGCCCCTGACGCCATCGTTCGTCAGCTACTGGGCGACGTCTGGCACATCCTGCATGCCGAGGCAGAAGCCAAGGGCCGGGCAGGCGTGGCCATTGCATCCCGGGAAGAGCCCTTGGCCACCCGTAACGGCATAGGTGACGATTACTTCGCCACGGCGGGCCGCTGGGTGGAAGCCGATTTCCGGTTCGCTGACGCTGCCGGACATCCTGTCCAGCTGACGGTCGCAAGCGCCTATGTCCACTCGGGTGAGGTTGGCACTCCCAAGCAGGATGACAAGTTCCGCTTCCTGGATGTCATGAGCACCCGCCTGCCCGAGCTGACCAAGCACAGCGACCACGCACTGGTGGTGGGTGACCTCAACGTGGCCCACACGCCGCTGGATATCCGGAACTGGAAAGGCAACGTCAAGAAGGCGGGATTCCTGCCCGAGGAGCGTGCCTACTTTGACCGTTTCTTCGGCGAGGAGATCGGCTGGCGGGACGTCCATCGCGGGCTTGCAGGCCAGATGGACGGGCCCTACACCTGGTGGTCCCAGCGCGGCAAGGCCTTCGACAACGACACGGGCTGGCGCATCGACTACCACCTGGCCACTCCGGCGCTGGCAGCCTCCGCCATCTCGGCCGTCGTGGACCGCGCGGCTTCGTGGGACACCCGCTTTTCCGACCATGCCCCGCTGGTAGTGGACTACCAGCTCTAAGCCCCGAAAGTTTCCTCCCCATGATTAGCCAGACATCCCCGGCCGCGAAGAAGCGCATCCTTTCCGGAGCCAAGCCCACCGCCGATTCGCTGCACCTGGGCAACTACATCGGTGCTGTCCGCAACTGGGTGGACATGCAGGCTGAGTACGACGCCGTTTTCTTTATCCCGGACCTGCACGCCATCACCGTGGACTTCGATCCCGCCGAACTGGCCAAGCGAACCCGCATTGTTGCTGCCCAGTACATCGCCGCCGGCATCGACCCGGACAAGAGCATCTTCTTTGTCCAGTCCCACGTCCCCGAGCACGCACAGCTGGCCTGGGCCCTGAACTGCATCACCGGCTTTGGCGAGGCTTCCCGGATGACGCAGTTCAAGGACAAGACCCAGAAGTCCGGCGCTGACGCCGCCACCCTGGGCTTGTTCGCCTACCCCACGCTCATGGCCGCTGACATCCTGCTGTACCAGACCGACCTGGTGCCGGTGGGGGAGGACCAGCGCCAGCACCTGGAGCTGACCCGCAACCTGGCCCAGCGCTTCAACACTAAATTCGGTGCCACGTTCACCGTTCCGGAGGCGACCATCGTCAAGGAACGCGCCAAGATCTACGACCTCCAGAACCCCAGCGCCAAGATGTCCAAGACCGGTGAGTCTCCCAACGGTGCCATCCAGCTGCTGGAGGACCCCAAGATCGCGGCCAAGCGCATCAAGTCGGCAGTGACTGATGCCGGCACGGAGATCAGGTTCGACCCCGAAGAAAAGCCCGGCGTATCCAACCTCCTCACCATCTACTCATCCCTGACCGGAAAGTCGGTCGCCGAGCTTGAAGCCGAGTACCAGGGAAAGATGTATGGCCACCTCAAGGTTGACCTCGCCGATATTGTGGTGGAATTTGTCACCCCGCTCCGGAACCGCACCAATGAGCTGATGGCGGATCCAGCCGAACTCGACAGGCTGCTGGCCCACGGCGCCGAGCGTGCCCGGGAAATCGCGTCGGTAACCCTCGGCCAGGTGTACGAACGCATGGGCTTCCTTCCGTCCTTCTCCCTTGCCGGAGTCCGCTAGCGCCATGCCATCCAGCAAAGTCACCGCACGGGAAGGCTCCCGCTCCACCCAGGTGGCGGGAATGTCCGGCAACCCCCAAGGTGACCCAACGGCGGGCACCGGCAGGGAGGGCGCCGCCCCGCCCCGCACCGAACACATCAGCGTGGGCGTCATCCTCGGCTTTCCGCCGGAAGTTGCTGAAGAGCTGCAGCGATGGCGGGCTTCTTTCGGGGACCCTCTCGCGGACGTGGTTCCGGCCCACATCACGCTGGTGACAACCACTCCCACCCGGGACTGGGAGGCCACCCGGGAACATGTGCGGGAGGTGGCGCGCCGTCAAAGCCCCTTTATGGTCACCATCGCCGGGACGGGAACGTTCCGTCCCGTTTCGCCTGTGGTTTTCATCAACGTGGAGGACGGCTTTGAGGACTGCGTTGAACTGCACGAAAAACTCCAGCAGGGCCCCCTCCAGCGCGAGTTGCCCTTTGCCTATCATCCCCACGTCACCATCGCCCACGACGTAGCTCCGGAAAGCCTTGATGAGGCCGAAACGGTGCTGAAAAACTACAAGGCCACCTTCCCCGTGGTTAGCATGGGACTTTACGAGCACGATGCTGACGGCATCTGGCAGCTACGGGAAGAGCTGGACTTTGGGACCGAAACCGACGATCACGCAGTCTGCCCGGACGGCGGCACGGGCACAGTCCCCAAAACGGGCGGACCAGCAGCCACTTCCCACTGAATATGCCCGCCTGAAGCTCGAGGTCATCCAGAAACGCATGGAGTGGAGCAAGGCCCGCAGGTCCAGCGCCAAGTTCGCGGGTTTGCTATCCATGTTCCAGTGGCAGCTGGCCCGTCTCAACGCGCTACGGCCCGTGCGCGCAGTGAGGCACTATAACCTCCAGCGCGGCCCTCTCATGAGCGCCGGCATCGGCTTCAATATGTTTTTCTCCATCACGGGCCTCCTTACCACCGGTTTTTCCATCGCCGGACTGGTCCTGCGGGGGCAACCCGCTCTCTTGGATGTTGTCATTCGCAGCGTTGCCCAAAGCGCTCCTGGATTGCTCAAAATGAACGGCGGCGAGGGCCTGGTTGACCCCCAGGACCTATTGAATCCTGATGGCTTGAGCTGGACAGCGACCATTGCGGCCGCAGTGACGGTCTATACCTCTCTGCGCTGGATTGCGAGCCTGCGGGGCGGCCTCCGCGGCGTCATGGGACTTCCCCCGCTGCTGGTCAACCCGATCGTGCTCAAATTGCGGGATGCCGGAATCCTGCTGCTGCTGGGTGTGGCGCTGGTTATCAGCGGCGGAGCTTCCCTGGTCTTCGGCACGGCGGCGGGCTGGGTTTCTGATCTCCTCGGCCTCGACGAGGCCCTGGCCGGACCGCTGACCACATCGATCAAGATCACAGTGCCACTGGTCCTCAGCTGGGTAACCGCGTTCATCATGTTCCGGTTCGCCGGGGCGCTCAAGCTGTCCCGGCGCGCCCTGCTGGAGGGCATTATTCTGGCTGGGATGGGCACCACCGTACTTCAGATCTTCAGTACCGAACTCCTTGCGGGCGCCGGACGTAATCCCATCCTGGCGCCCTTCGCCATCATCATCGGGTTGCTGATCTGGTTCAACCTGGTCAGCCGTGTGTACCTGATGGCAGCAGGCTGGGCCGCCATTCGGGACGCCGACCTGGGCACCTCGTCCAGCGGCCATGAGAAAGGAACCTGGGGAGCACGGCAGGTCCAGCCGGGGAAAGTACCAATCCAGCCAGGGAAAATGCCGGCGCACGCTGAGGCAGACGCCCCGGCGGCTGCCCCTGCCGCTACTGCCCGGCGTCGAGGTATTGGTCGGCCCAGGCAGCGATAATCCGGGCGGCCCGCGCGGCCTGGCCCTTTCCGGTCAGCAGGTGGTCGCTGCCTTCGAGGGACACGAAGTTCCGCGGATGCCGGGCCGTCTGGAAAATGGTGCTGGCATTCCCGATTCCCACGGTGTTGTCCGTCGGGGAGTGAAGCACCATCAGCGGCCTGTGCAGCTGCTTGATGCAGTCGGTCAGGTCGGCGTTCTCCAGATCCTCGACGAAATGCTTGCGGATCTCCACCCGCTTCCCGCCAAGATCCACCTCGGCACTGCCTTCGCTCAGGATTTTGTCCAGTGCAGCATCGAAGACATGCGCCACGTGCTTGGGTGAGAAGGGCGCTCCGACGGTAGCCACGGCGTCGAGCTCGGGGATCTCCCGCGCGGCCGCCAGCACGGCCGCACCGCCGAACGAGTGCCCTACCAGCAGGGAAATCTGCTTTCCCTCGCTGCGCATGAACTCGGCTGCCTTCACGGTGTCCGCCACCTTGTGGCTGAAGGACCCCGCGGACCATTCGCCGGCGGAGTCGCCCAGCCCCAGGTTGTCGAACCGCAGCATGCCCACGCCACTGTCCGCCAACGCCTTGCACATCCGGGACGCTGAAGGTGCGTCCTTGCCCAGTGTGAACCCGTGTGAGAAGACGCCCCAGCCCTTCACCGGTCCTTCCGGGACGTCGATGATGCCGGAGAGCATCTCGCCGGTGGAACCTGCAAAGGTAACTGTTTCAGAGCGGGACACGGTGTCCCCTTTCTTTTGTACGGTTTAACCGATGAAACAACGACGGCGCCGATCCCCCTTGAGTGGGGGACGGCGCCGTCGTCCGCTAAAATCCTTTGTCAGATCTTGCGCGAGAGGATAGCCTGCTTGACCTCGGCGATGGCCTGGGTCACCTGGATGCCGCGGGGGCATGCCTCCGAGCAGTTGAAGGTGGTGCGGCAGCGCCACACGCCTTCCTTGTCGTTGAGGATCTCCAGGCGCATGTCGCCGGCATCATCACGTGAGTCGAAGATGAAGCGGTGCGCGTTGACGATCGCTGCCGGCCCGAAGTACTGGCCGTCGGTCCAGAACACGGGGCACGAAGACGTGCACGCGGCGCAGAGGATGCACTTGGTGGTGTCGTCGAACCGCTCACGGTCCTCGGCGGACTGGAGGCGTTCCCGGGTGGGTTCGTGGCCCTTGTTGATGAGGAACGGCATGACCTCGCGGTAGGACTGGAAGAACGGCTCCATGTCCACGATGAGGTCCTTCTCCACCGGCAGGCCCTTGATGGGTTCAACCGTGATGGGCTTGGAGGTGTCCAGGTCCTTCAGCAGGGTCTTGCAGGCGAGTCGGTTGCGGCCGTTGATGCGCATGGCGTCGGAGCCGCACACGCCGTGGGCGCAGGAGCGGCGGAAGGACAGGCTGCCGTCCGTCTCCCACTTGACCTTGTGCAGGGCATCCAGGACGCGGTCCGTGCCGTACATGGTGAGGTGGAAGTCGTCCCAGGTGGCCTCCTCGGAGACCTCCGGGTTGTACCGGCGGACGCGCATGTGCACATCGAACGTGGGGATTTCGCCGCCACCGCCGACGCCGGCAGGCAGTTCAATCTTTGAGGCTGGCTCAGCGGTTTCAGCGGTCATCTTAATACTTCCTCACCATCGGCTCGTAGCGGGTAAAGACGACAGGCTTTGTGGCCAGGCGGATGCCGGCGATTGCTTCCGCCGATCCGTCCGCCGGGGCGTGGTCGTCCTTGTACGCCATGGAGTGCTTCATGAATTTCTCGTCGTTGCGTTCCGGGAAGTCTTCGCGGAAGTGTCCGCCGCGGGATTCCTCACGGTGCAGGGCGGCCACGGTCATCACCTTGGCCAGTTCCAGCAGGAAGCCGAGCTCAACGGCCTCAAGGAGGTCAAGGTTAAAGCGCTTGCCCTTGTCCTGGACGTTGATGCGCTTGTAGCGCTCCTCGAAGGAGGCGATATCGCGCAGCACCTGGTTCAGCGTTTCCGCCGTGCGGAACACCTGCATGTTGGCGTCCATGGTGTCCTGCAGTTCCTTGCGGATCTGGGCCACCTTTTCCTCGCCGATGCCGTTGCGGGCAATGTCCAGCAGTTCGGTGGTGTAGGCCACCGGGTTCTCCGGCAGTTCCACGAAGTCGGCGGTTTTCGCGTACTCGGCGGCGGCGATGCCTGCGCGCTTGCCGAAGACGTTGATGTCGAGCAGCGAGTTGGTGCCCAGGCGGTTGGAGCCGTGCACGGAAACGCAGGCGACTTCACCGGCTGCGTACAGGCCGGGGACGACGGTGTCGTTGTCCTGCAGGACCTCCGTGGTGATGTTGGTGGGGATGCCGCCCATGGCGTAGTGCGCCGTCGGGAACACGGGAACCGGCTCCGTGTAGGGCTCTACACCAAGGTAGGTCCGGGCGAACTCGGTGATGTCCGGCAACTTGGCATCGATGTGCGCGGGCTCCAAGTGGGTCAGGTCCAGGAGCACATAGTCCTTGTTCGGGCCGCAGCCGCGGCCTTCACGGACCTCGTTGGCCATGGAACGGGCCACGATGTCACGGGGCGCAAGGTCCTTGATGGTGGGGGCGTAGCGCTCCATGAAGCGTTCACCCTCGGAGTTGCGGAGGATGGCGCCTTCACCACGGGCGGCCTCGGACAGGAGGATGCCCAGGCCGGCGAGGCCGGTCGGGTGGAACTGGAAGAACTCCATGTCCTCCAGGGGGATGCCGCGGCGGAAGGCGATGCCCATGCCGTCACCGGTGAGGGTGTGCGCGTTGGAAGTGGTCTTGAAGACCTTGCCGGCACCGCCGGAGGCGAACACCACGGACTTGGCCTGGAAGACGTGAAGCTCACCTGATGCGAGGTCGTAGGAGACCACGCCGGCAACGCGCTTCTGCTTGTACGGCGTGCCGTCCCCGCGCACTGCGTCCTCTTCGACGGTCAGGAGGTCCAGGACGTAGTACTCGTTGTAGAACTCGACGTTGTGCTTGACGCAGTTTTGGTACAGGGTTTGCAGGATCATGTGGCCGGTACGGTCCGCTGCATAGCATGCGCGGCGGACGGGAGCCTTGCCGTGGTCGCGGGTGTGGCCGCCGAAACGGCGCTGGTCGATCCGTCCTTCGGGCGTGCGGTTGAACGGCAGGCCCATCTTCTCCAGGTCAAGTACGGCGTCGATGGCTTCCTTGGCCATGACTTCGGCGGCGTCCTGGTCAACCAGGTAGTCGCCGCCCTTGACGGTGTCGAACGTGTGCCACTCCCAGTTGTCTTCCTCGACGTTGGCAAGCGCTGCACACATGCCACCCTGCGCGGCACCGGTGTGCGAGCGGGTGGGGTAGAGCTTGGTCAGTACTGCTGTGCGGGCGCGCTGACCGGATTCGATCGCGGCGCGCATGCCAGCGCCACCGGCACCGACGATGACGACGTCGTACTTATGGACCTGCATACCAGATGCTCTTTCTCTCAAAATTCGCTATAAAACAACGGGGCGGCTTCGCCTTCCCCGCAAAACAGGGCCCGCGGTAATACCCGCGGGCCCGGGTGGCGCTGGTGCTAGGCAGGGCAGAAACCGCCAGGCAGGGGAACACCGTCCACGACGGGGCACGGGTCGAAAGTGAAGATGACCAGGGTGCCCAGGACGATGATGACGACCGTGGCCGAGTAAAGGACCGTCTTCAGCCAGCGGCGGGTGGAGTCTTTTTCGGCGTAGTCATTAATAATGGTGCGCACGCCGTTGGTCCCGTGCAGCATGGCCAGCCACAGCATGGTGAGATCCCAGAACTGCCAGAAGGGATCAGCCCACTTGCCGGCCACGAAGCCGAAGTCGATGGCATGGATGCCTTCGCCCACCAGGAGGTTCACGAAAAGGTGGCCGAAAATGAGGACCACAAGGACGACGCCGGAGAGGCGCATGAACAGCCAGGCGATCATCTCGAAGTTGCCACGGCTTCCGCCGGTGCGGCGGTACTGGGGAGCGATCCGCCCGCTGCGGGGACTCTCGATCGTTGCACTCATGGCTTAGTGACCTCCGAGGGCGAGGGAAAGGTGGCGGATGGAGAAAGCGACCATGGTGACAAGCCAGAGTCCCAGGACTGCCCAGAGCATCTGCCGCTGGTACTTGGCGCCCTTCTTCCAGAAGTCGACCGCAATGATCCGCAGGCCGTTGAAGGCGTGGAAGACGATGGCGGCAACAAGGCCGGTCTCGCCAATGGCCATCAGGGGATTCTTGTACGCACCGATAACGGCGGTGTAAGCCTCGGGTGAGACACGCACCAAGGAGGTGTCCAAAACGTGGACCAACAAGAAGAAAAAGATCACTACACCGGTAATACGGTGTCCTACCCAGGACCACATGCCTTCACGGCCGCGGTACAAGGTGCCAGCTGGTTTTGTCGGCACTGATAAACCTCCCTGCAACACAGCGGCGCTGGCATGAGATCCACGCGGGGGGAACGCCTGCTGCGAGAGCACTCGTAGCTCAGGCCTAAATCTAGGCTCCGCTAACAGCTTATTCAATTTAGGAGCTCCTTGGTGCCCAGCAGTGGCGCGGTTTTCCCAAATTTATGAGACAAACACCACACCGGCCGGCGGCATATCCGCTGCAGTGGGTCACGGTGGCGGAGTCAGAGGTGGGCATTTCGGCACGTCGGCTAAAGTAGGCGGTGATGAGTACAGACAAAGTGACAAGCCCGGCATCACCCCTTGACCGCTTCATCGCGGTGATCCCGGCCGGCGGAGTGGGGACCCGCCTATGGCCCCTGTCACGAGCCGCAGCTCCCAAGTTCCTTCACGATCTCACGGGTTCGGGCAGCACACTGCTGCGTGCCACCTATGACAGGCTGCACCCGCTTGCGGGGAGCCGGATGCTGGTAGTAACCGGCCACGCCCACCGTGATGCCGTATGCAGCCAGCTCCCCGAGGTCAAGGATTCGGACCTGGTCCTAGAGTCCGAGCCCAAGGACTCCGGGGCCGCCATCGGGCTCGCCGCCGCAATCCTGCATGAACGGGACCCGGACACCATCATGGGTTCCTTTGCTGCCGACCAGGTCATCAGCCCGGACCACCTCTTCCAGCAGGCTGTCCGTGAAGCGATCCACACGGCCGCCGCCGGCAAGATCGTGACCATCGGCATCAAGCCCACGCATCCGTCCACGGGATTCGGGTACATCCGTTCCGGCCAGGCCCTGCACATCGACGGTGCACCCAGCGCCCAGGACGTGGTGGAGTTCGTTGAAAAGCCGGACGAGGTGGTTGCCCAGCAGTACGTGGACAGTGGCAACTACGTGTGGAATGCCGGCATGTTCGTGGCACCCGTTGCGCTGCTTCTCAAGCACCTGGAAGCCAACCAGCCCGAGTTGTTCCAGGGCCTGCAGGAGATCGCCCGGGCCTGGGACACCCCCAGCCGCGACGAGGTCACGGCACGGGTGTGGCCCTCGCTGCCGAAGATCGCCATTGACTACGCTGTGGCCGAGCCCGCCGCCGAAGCCGGGGACGTCGCCGTCGTGCCCGGCACCTTCCGTTGGGACGACGTCGGGGACTTCGCCTCCGTTGGGCGGCTCAACTCAGCCAAGGAAGTTGACGATGTCACGGTGCTGGGGGAAGGTGCCCGCGTCTTCACTGAGAACTCCAGTGGCGTGGTGGTGACTGACACCAAGCGCGTCATCGCTTTGATCGGCATTCAGGACGTTGTCATCGTGGACACCCCCGACGCGCTGCTGGTCACCACCATGGCCAACTCGCAGCGGGTGAAAGCAGCCGTTGATGCACTCAAGGCCAGCGGCGACACGGACGTCCTTTAACTTCCATCCCGCCGTCGCCATGCCGGGACCGGCCCGCACCGGTACCGGGATGTAACGCGGCGACCGTGATGGCCCGTATTCCAGCCAGCCTCGCTAGAGTGAAGCAGTGCGCAATTACACTACTGAAGCCGAGCCCACCGCCCTGGTGGCTCCGTGGCTCGTGCCGCTCCTGCCGGAACTGATCGACTTCCGCCGGGACCTGCACGCGCATCCCGAACTGTCGTTCAAGGAATTCCGCACCACGGACAAGCTGGCTGACCGGCTCGAGGAGGCCGGCCTGAGCCCGCGCCGACTGGAGGGAACCGGACTCACGGTGGACGTCGGAGACGGCCCCATCGCCACCGCTTTGCGCGGGGACATTGACGCCCTGCCCATTATCGAGGAAACCGGCCTGCCCTTCGCCTCGAAGAACCACGGCGTGACCCACGCCTGCGGCCACGATGTGCACACCACCACCATGCTTGGCATCGCGCTTGTGCTGCACCGGATGCACCAGGAGACACCCCTGGGCGCAACCGTGCGCATCATCTTCCAGCCCGCAGAGGAAACCATGCCCGGCGGCGCCCACTCCTGCATCGAGCAGGGCGTCCTGGACGGCGTGCCCCGAATCCTGGCGCTGCACTGTGATCCCCGTATCGAGGTGGGCAGGATTGGAACGCGCATTGGAGCCATCACCTCGGCGTCGGACACTATCCGGATCGAGCTTTCCGGCCGCGGAGGCCACACCTCCCGCCCTCACCTGACCGAGGATCTGGTGTTCGCCCTGGCCCAGATTGCGGTGAACGTACCCGCCGTCCTGTCCCGCCGCGTGGATGTCCGCAGCGGCGTGTCGGTGGTGTGGGGCCAGATCTCAGCCGGTTCCGCGCCCAACGCAATTCCGGGCACAGGCTACATGGCGGGCACCATGCGCTGCCTGGACCGCGAGGCCTGGCACGCTGCCGGTGAACTCCTGGACGAAGTGGTCCACCAGGTGGCGGCACCGTACGGAGTGGACGTCAAACTGGAGCACACCAGGGGAGTGCCTCCGGTTGTGAACTCCGAGCACGAAACCGCGATCATCGAGGCTTCCGCCCGCGCTGAAATCGGCGAAAGCGCCGTGGTGCTCACGCCGCAGTCCATGGGCGGGGAAGATTTCGCCTGGTTCCTGGCCGAACTGCCCGGTGCCATGATGCGCCTTGGCACCAAGACCCCGGGCGGCGAGGAATATGACCTCCACCGCGGCGACTACATCGTGGACGAACGCGCCCTGGGGCTCGGCATCCGGGTCCTGACTGCGGCGGCCTTGCGCACCATCCGCGATATCTGAAGCGTCCTTGCGTCCGTCTTCAGCTCCAGGCTCCAATCTAAATTGTGCGCAACCTAATTGTCCGCTATCGTTGTCCTGTGACTGAAGCTCCCCGCCTTGACCGCCAAGTGTGTTTCGCGCTCTATTCGGCCTCCCGCGCCGCCACCGCCGTGTACCGCCCGGTCCTCGAGGAGCTGGGCCTGACGTACCCCCAGTACCTCGTGATGCTGGTGCTTTGGGAGAGCGAGCCGCGCGGCGTGAAGGAACTGGGCGAGGAGCTCGGCCTGGACTCGGGTACCCTGTCGCCGCTGCTGAAGCGGCTCGAAGTCCTGGGCCTGGTGGAACGTCGCCGCTCCGGCGAGGATGAGCGCCGCGTTGCCATCCACCTGACGCCGGCCGGAAGGAGCCTGAGCAGCAGGGCCGCTGCCATTCCCCAGCGCCTGGCCGACGCCGCAGGGCTCTCGGCCGGCGAGCTTGAGCAGCTGCGCGAAACCCTGGGCAAACTGACGGCCGCTCTTCACCATGCCGTCTGAAGCCGCCAAAGTCTTACTGATCCTCAACAGAACGGATAACACTGTGAAGCCCCTATACACGGCAGAAGCCCTTGCCTCCGGCGAAGGCCGCGACGGTACCGCACGCACCAATGACGGGAAGCTCGAAGTCAACCTGGCCAGTCCTCTGGAGCTTGGCGGCAGCGGTCAGGGGACCAACCCCGAGCAGCTCTTTGCCGCCGGATATGCTGCCTGCTTCCACTCGGCACTCCGCCTGGTGGCCCGGAAGGAGCGCGCCGACCTCACCGACTCCGCCGTGGCCGCCAAGGTCCACCTCGGCCAGCTGGATGGCGGCGCGGGATTCGGGCTCGCGGCCGAACTGGAGATCGCGCTGCCGGCACTGGATTTGGCCACCGCAGAGGAACTCGTGGCAAAAGCGCATGAGATCTGCCCCTACTCCAACGCCACCCGCGGGAACATCAGCGTGGACATCAAAATCCTGGAGTACGCAGCATGAGCCTCGCCACCCTTCCCGCCACCACCCGTGAAATCCGGCTCGCCTCGCGTCCCGTTGGCCGTCCTTCCGATGAAAACTTCCGGCTCTCCGAGTCATCCCTGCCGGAACTGGGCGATGGCCAGATCCTGGTCAGGAACATCTTCGTCTCGGTGGATCCCTATATGCGCGGACGCATGAACGACGTCAAGTCCTATTCCGCCCCCTTTGCCCTGGATGAAGCGCTCGACGGCGGAGCAGTAGGTGAGGTGATAGCGTCCCGGTCCGCCGCACACCAGGAGGGGGACGTCGTTGTGCACTCCCTTGGCTGGCGGGAATACGCGGTACTGGATGGGGAGGCGGCCACTCCGGCGCGTACCGACCTGGCGCCTGCCTCAGCATTCCTGGGCGCCCTGGGCATGACAGGCCTCACGGCCTACGCCGGACTGCTCAAGGTTGCCGAATTTTCCCCCGGAGACGCCGTCTTCGTTTCCGGCGCGGCAGGTGCCGTTGGATCACTGGTGGGCCAGATCGCAAAGGCGATGGGCGCTTCGCGGGTCATCGGCTCGGCCGGCTCGCCCGCCAAGGTGGCCCGGCTGCTGGAACTCGGCTTCGACGCCGCCTTCGACTACCACGACGGTCCGGTCCGGGAGCAGTTGGAAAAGGCAGCCGGCAATGCGGGCATCGACGTTTACTTCGACAACGTGGGCGGCGAACACCTCGAGGCGGCGCTGGCCGTGCTGAATGTTGGCGGCCGGGTGGCGATGTGCGGTGCCATTGCGCAATACAACTCCACCCAGCCCACGCCGGCGCCACGCAACCTCATGCAGGCTATCGGCAAGCAGCTCACCCTCCGGGGATTCCTGGTGGGAGGCCAGCGCCAGCATGCGCGCGAGTTCGCGGAAAAGATGGCCGGCTGGCTCGCCGACGGGACCGTCCGCTACGACGAAACGGTCGTGGACGGGCTGGAGAACGCCCCGCAGGCCTTCATGGACCTGCTGGACGGTGCAAATACGGGCAAAATGCTCGTCCGGCTTTAGGCCCGGATACCAGCCGGACAGCCGGGGGTGCCGGAGCCGTGCGGCACCCCTACTGGTTGGTAACAACTTGTAAACAATCTCCGGGAACAGTCCTGCCGTGCTATTGGGACGTGGCGCAGGCCACTAAAGTAGGACGCATCAGTGCGCCCCCGGCGCAGTGCTGCGAGCCCTCAGTGACAACAGAATTTCAGTGCAGAAACGGACACTCATTGAATTCGAGCCGTAGCGCCACTCTCTTCATCCTGGAGGAATCTTGATGACATCACTGCGTGCACACCTTAAGCGCGGTTCAGTTGCAGGCCTGGCTACGGTGGGTGCCACAGCGCTCGTACTGGCCGGTTGTGGCGCGCCCCCCGAAGCGGGAAGCAACTCGACAGCCGGAGCCAGCGACTACACCGGCTGCATCGTCTCCGACTCCGGTGGCTTCGATGACCAGTCCTTCAACCAGTCCTCCTACGAGGGCCTGAAGAAGGCAGAGGCTGACCTGGGTATCAAGGTCAACCAGGTCGAGTCCAAGACCAACAACGACTTCGCACCGAACCTCCGCGCCATGGTCACAGCAGGCTGCGACCTCACCGTCACGGTGGGCTTCCTGCTGGGCGACGCCACCAAGGCACAGGCGGAAGCCAACCCGGACAGCCACTTCGCGATTGTCGACTTCGCCTACGATCCACCCATCGCCAACGTCAAGCCGATCATCTACGACACCGCGCAGGCAGCGTTCCTTGCCGGCTACCTTGCCGCCGGTACCACCAAGACCGGCACGGTCGCCACCTTCGGTGGCATGAACATACCCACCGTGACCATCTTCATGGACGGCTACGCCGACGGCGTCAAGTACTACAACGAGCAGAAGGGCAAGGACGTCAAGCTCCTTGGCTGGAACAAGGACGCCCAGGACGGAACTTTCACCGGCGACTTCGAGAAGCAGGACGTGGGCAAGCAGGTCACCCAGAACTTCCTGGACCAGGGCGCCGACATTGTCATGCCCGTCGCCGGCCCTGTAGGCAAGGGCGCCGGGGCGGCGCTGAAAGATGCCAAAGCCGCCGGCAAGGACGTCAAGCTCATCTGGGTTGACTCCGACGGCTACCTCACGGCTCCCGATTACAAGGACATCATGCTGTCCTCGGTCATGAAGCAGATGGGCGATGCCGTGGAAGCCGTGGTGAAGGACGACAAGGAAGGCAAGTTCGACAACACCCCGTACGTGGGCACCCTGGCCAACGACGGCGTGCAGCTGGCTCCCTTCCACGACCTCGATTCACAGGTCCCCGCCGAGCTGAAGTCCGAGCTGGAGCAGATCGAGAAGGACATCGTGGACGGCAAACTGAAGGTTGAGTCCAAGGCAAGCCCGAAGGCCTGATCCGCACCTGTTGCGCCACCGCCCGGCTGGTCGATGACCCGCCGGGCGGTGGCGCTTTTTGTTGACCCCCATTTGCGGGCACCCGCCCGCTCATCCTCCGACTGCAACCACTAGGCTGGTGCTGCAGCCACATATCCCGTCCGGTGGATCACTGGACGCTTCGAGATTGGTCAGAGTTTTGAAACTTGAACTCAGAGGGATCACTAAACGCTTTGGCACCCTGCTCGCCAACGACCACATCGACGTGGTGGTTGAACCCGGACAAATCCACTGTCTGCTGGGCGAAAACGGGGCCGGCAAGTCCACCCTCATGAACGTGCTGTACGGGCTTTATGAGCCCTCCGAAGGCGAAATCCTCATCGATGACAAACCCGTGTCCTTCCGCGGTCCGGGTGACGCCATGGCCGCCGGGATCGGCATGGTGCACCAGCACTTCATGCTGGTTCCCGTGTTCACCGTCGCCGAAAACGTGGCGCTGGGTGCCGAACCCACCAAAGCGGCAGGCTTCCTTCACCTGGACGACACACGCCGCCGGATCAAGGAAATCTCGGACCAGTACGGGTTCGACGTGGACCCTGACGCGTTGGTGGAGGACCTGCCCGTAGGCGTGCAGCAGAGGGTGGAAATCATCAAGGCCCTGGTCCGCAACGCCAAGGTCCTGATCCTGGATGAACCGACAGCCGTGCTGACTCCGCAGGAAACCGATGAGCTCCTGGACATCATGCGCCAGCTCAAGTCCAGCGGAACCTCGATCGTCTTCATCTCCCACAAACTGCGGGAAGTGAAGGAAGTCTCCGATACCATCACCGTCATCAGGCGGGGAAAGGTAGTGGGGTCCGCCGATCCCTCCACTCCCACCACCGAACTTGCCTCCATGATGGTGGGCCGCGCCGTGAGCCTGAACCTGGACAAGGAGCCGGCCAAACCGCAGGAAAAAACCTTCGAGGTCCGGGACCTGACCGTCATCGCACCCAACGGCCAGCACGTGGTGGACGGACTTAGCTTCGACATCGCACGCGGTGAGATCCTGGCCATCGCCGGTGTCCAGGGCAACGGCCAGACCGAACTCACGGAAGCCATCCTGGGACTACAGCAGCGGGTGTCCGGTTCCGTCACGCTGGACGGGAAGGAACTCCTGGGCCGCTCCGTCAAGGACGTCCTCCGGGCCGGCGTCGGATTTGTTCCCGAAGACCGCAAGGTGGACGGCCTGGTGGGCACCTTCTCCGTGGCGGAAAACCTGGTCCTGGACCTCTACGACAAGCCGCCGTTCGCCAGGGGAATCAGCATGAGCCCGGCAAAAATTCTGGAGAACGCAAACGCGCGCATCGGTGAGTTCGACGTACGGACCCCCTCCGCGGCCGCGGCCGCCGGTACCCTGTCCGGCGGCAACCAGCAAAAGGTGGTGATGGCGCGTGAACTCTCCCGCCCCCTGCGGCTGTTCATCGCTTCCCAGCCCACCCGGGGCGTGGACGTGGGATCCATCGAATTCCTCCACCGACGGATCGTGGAGGAGCGTGACAAGGGCACACCCGTCATGATCATCTCCACCGAACTGGACGAGGTGATGGAACTCGCCGACCGCATCGCAGTGCTCTACAAGGGCAAGCTGGTGGGCATTGTTCCCGCAGGCACCAGCCGCGACACCCTGGGCCTGATGATGGCCGGTATTCCGCCGAAGGAACACGCGCACACCGCCCAGGCCGGCACCCGCCCCGCCTCCACCCCCGACGCCGAGGGAGACGACCATGTCTGACAAGCATCCCCCCAAGCACACGGCCGGCGAGCAGCACGGCGGAGAGCACCACAGAAAGCAGCACACCGGAACTTCGCACCATCCGGGCCCTGCTGAGGAGGAAACAACCGCCGCCGTCGCCGTTGATACAGCGGGCGGTGCCATGGAACCGTCCGCCGTGCCTGCCACGGCCCAAAGCGGGCAGCTTCCGGGAGGTCCGGACACCGTGCTCCGCAGGATCTTTGCCGGGAGCGGCATGGTCTCGGTCCTGGCGGTCCTGCTGGCGCTCATCATCGGCGGCCTGCTGATTGCGAGCACGGACAAACAGGTGGCGGCCACCTCCTCGTACTTCCTCGCCCGTCCCACCGACTTCCTCGCAGCGGCCTGGAATGCGGCCACGCGCTCCTACATCGCACTGTTCCAGGGCTCGGTATTCAACCCCCGCGGCAACAGCGTGGCGGCCCAGATCGCGCCCTTCATGGAGACGCTGACCATCGCTACCCCGCTGATCACGGCAGGCCTGGGTGTCGCGCTGGCATTCCGCGCCGGCCTCTTCAACATCGGCGCCCAGGGCCAGATCATCATGGCCGGCATCCTGGCGGCCTGGGTGGGCTTCGCGCTGCATCTGCCGCTGGGCCTGCACCTGCTGCTGGTCCTGGTGGCCGGTATCATCGGCGGTGCCCTGTGGGGCGGTCTGGTGGGTGTGCTCAAAGCCCGCACGGGAGCCCATGAAGTCATCCTCACCATCATGTTCAACTACATCGCGCTGTACTTCCTGCGGTACCTGCTCAACACGCCGGCCTTCCAGCGGCCGGGGGAGTCGAACCCGATCTCGCCAATCCTCGACCCAACCGCCGTATACCCGCAGATCTTTGGCAGCCAATACAGGCTCCACCTGGGCTTTATCCTGGCCATCGGAGCCACGGTCCTGGTCTGGTGGCTCCTGAACCGCTCCACCCTCGGTTTCGAATTCCGGGCCGTCGGCGCCAATCCCAAGGCAGCCCAGACCGCCGGCATCAACGTCTCCCGCTCCACCATCCTGGTGATGGCCATAGCAGGCGCACTGGCCGGAATGTCAGGCGTGGCGCAGGTGGCCGGGACAGAGAAGGTCCTCACCGACGGCGTAGCCGCCACCTACGGTTTTGACGCCATTACCGTTGCGCTGCTGGGACGTTCGACGCCGTGGGGCACGTTTGCCGCGGGCCTCCTGTTCGGCGCCTTCCGCGCCGGAGCAGTCCAGATGCAGATCCAGACCGGAACCCCGATCGACATCGTCATGGTGGTCCAGTCACTGATCGTCCTCTTCATCGCGGCACCGCCACTGGTCCGCGCCGTCTTCGGGCTGAACCCGCGGCGCAGGAAGCCCGCCCGCGCCGCCAAGTCCCGGCAGGCAGCCCCTACCGGAGGTGCAGCATGAGCACAACAGTTTCGTCCCCCCGGCCGGGAACTCCGCAGCCGGACGACACAGGAACGGACGCCGGTGCCCTCACCATGTCCGCCAAACCAGTGAGCTGGAAGAAGCCGGTACTGCTCACGGCCTTCGGGCTGATTGCCTTGGTTTTCTTCGGGCTCCTGGCCCCCAACCAGACCGCAAGCTTCGGTATCTCCACCGGCAGCGACTTTTTCCAGCTGCCCGTCCTGGCGGTGAACGCCGTTGCCGGCGGCATCGTGCTGTCCGTCCTGTTGCTGGGGCTTGCCGCCTACGCCGTTTACCTCAAAACCAAAGGCCGTCCAGCCCCCGGCTGGCTGACCGTGGCCTTTATCGTCCTGTTCGTGGCCGCCTTCCTGATCTGGGTGGTGGGCGGTGCCCGGACCCCCAGCATCTCCCTGGCCGGCCTCATCGCCGGTTCCGTTACCCTGGCCGTCCCGCTGGTGTTCGGGTCGCTGTCCGGCGTCCTGTGCGAACGGGTGGGCGTGGTCAACATCGCCATCGAGGGCCAGCTGCTGGGCGGCGCCTTTACCGCAGCGATTGTGGCCAGCATGACGCAGAACCCCTTCATCGGGCTCCTGGCCGCCGCCGTGGCCGGCGCAATGGTGTCGATGGTGCTGGCGCTGTTCAGCATCAAGTACCTGGTCAACCAGATCATCGTCGGCGTCGTCCTGAACGTGCTCGTTTCCGGCGTCACCGGCTTCCTGTTCAGCACTGTGATGCAGGCCAACAAGGCACAGTTCAACTCGCCCCCCGGGCTGGACATCATCGAGATTCCTGTCCTGTCCGGCATCCCGATCATCGGGCCTATCCTGTTCAGGCAGTCGCTGGTGGGCTATCTGATGTACGTCGCGGTCCTTGTGGTCTGGGTGGGCCTGTTCAAGACACGGTGGGGCCTCCGGGTCCGTGCTGTGGGGGAGCACCCGCAGGCTGCGGACACCCTGGGCATCAACGTGAACGCCACCCGGTTCTGGAATGTCACGCTGGGCGGAGCCGTGGCCGGAATTGGCGGCTCGTTCTTCACCCTGGTGGCCATCGACAGCTTTACCAAGGAGATCTCCGGCGGCCGCGGGTTCATCGCCCTGGCAGCCCTGATCTTCGGCCGCTGGAACCCGATTGGAGCCTTCTTCGCAGCACTCCTCTTCGGCTTTGCCGACAACCTGCAGAGCATCGTCACCATCATCGGGACACCCGTGCCCAGCCAGTTCATGGCCATGCTGCCGTACCTGGTGACCGTCCTCGCCGTGGCGGGGCTGGTGGGCAGATCCCGCGGACCCGCAGCCAGCGGCATACCGTACGTCAAGGGTTGACGGCCGTGGAACCCGCAACCACGGTGGATTGGCAGGCCCTGGAGGCGGCCGCCGTCGCAGCCATGCAGAAGGCCTACGCTCCCTATTCAAAGTTTCCGGTGGGGGCCGCGGCCCTCACCGGGGACGGCAGGATTGTCAGCGGCTGCAACGTGGAGAACGCCAGCTACGGCTTGACCCTCTGCGCCGAATGCGCCCTGGTGGGCAACCTGCAGATGACCGGCGGCGGGCTGCTGCGCGCCTTTTACTGTGTGGACGGAAGCGGCAACATCCTCATGCCCTGCGGCCGCTGCCGCCAACTGCTGTACGAATTCCGCGCTCCCGGCATGGAACTCATGACCACCCGGGGCATCAAGACCATGGACCAGGTACTGCCTGATGCCTTCGGTCCCGAACACTTGGAGGAAACCCGGTGAAAGACAACAAAGCCGAAGCCTTCGACGCGGTGGACATCATCCGCGTCAAGCGCGACAAGGGCACCTTGAGCCCGGAACAGATCGACTGGACCATCGACGCCTACACCCGGGGCGCCATTGCGGACGAGCAGATGGCCGCCCTCAACATGGCCATCCTGCTCAACGGCATGAACCACGCCGAAATCGCCCGATGGACGGCCGCAATGATCGCCTCCGGCGAGACCATGGACTTTTCCAGCCTTCGCAGGCAGGACGGCGGCCTGAAGTACACCTCGGACAAACACTCCACAGGTGGCGTGGGGGACAAGATCACCCTGCCGCTGGCCCCGCTGGTGGCGGTGTTCGGCGTCGCTGTCCCGCAGCTCTCCGGCCGGGGCCTGGGGCACACCGGCGGCACCCTGGACAAGCTGGAGTCCATTCCGGGCTGGCGCGCCTCCCTCAGCAATGCGGAGATGCTTGCCCAGCTCCAGGACATCGGGGCAGTCATCTGCGCCGCAGGGGCAGGCCTGGCACCCGCCGACAAGAAGCTGTACGCACTGCGTGACGTCACCGGAACCGTCGAAGCCATCCCGCTGATTGCCTCATCCATCATGAGCAAGAAGATCGCTGAAGGCACCGGCTCCCTGGTCCTGGACGTCAAGGTGGGCAGCGGAGCCTTCATGAAGGACGAGGCCTCGGCCCGGGAGCTCGCCGAGACCATGGTGGCACTGGGCAAGGACGCGGGCGTGAACACTGTAGCCCTGCTCACCAACATGAACACCCCGCTGGGGCTCACGGCCGGCAACGCCATTGAGGTGGAGGAATCCGTCGAGGTACTGGCCGGCGGCGGGCCCTCCGACGTTGTGGAACTGACCGTCCGGCTTGCGGAGGAGATGCTCGCCTGTGCGGGAGTCCACGACGCCGATCCCGCGGCCGCGCTGAAGGACGGCCGGGCCATGGACGTGTGGAACAGGATGATCGGGGCCCAGGGCGGCGATCCCCGCGCGCAGTTGCCGGTGGCCAGGGAATCCGACGTCGTCTACGCACCGGCGGACGGGGTGCTCGTGGAGCTTGACGCACTGGCGGTGGGTGTGGCCGCGTGGCGGCTGGGAGCAGGCCGCGCCCGTAAGGAGGATGCTGTACAGGCAGGGGCCGGTGTCCGGATGCACGCAAAACCCGGCGCGGTGGTCCGGGCAGGAGAGCCGCTGATGACCCTGCTCACCGATACCCCTGAACGGTTCGCACGGGCCAGGGAAGCGCTGGAACACGCAGTTGTCATCGCACCAGAAGGATCGAGGCCGGCGCAGCGCCTGATCATGGACCGAATAGCATAGGGACTCATGCAGGCCATCAATGACTTCATTCTCGCCGCAGCCGGGCAACCCTGGGTGCTTGTCCTGGTGCTGGCGTGCTGCATCATCGATGGATTTTTCCCGCCCATTCCCAGCGAGTCCGTGGTGGTGGGACTGGCAGCGGTGGCAGCAACAGCGGACGTCCCCAACCCCTGGGTCCTGATGCTGGTGGCTGCCCTGGGTGCCTTCTCCGGAGACAACATCGCCTATCTGATCGGACGCAGGGTAGGAACCACCAGATGGTCCTGGATGCGCGTACCCCGCATGCAGAGCGCTTTCCGGTGGGCCGGCGGGGAGCTGCGCAAACGCCCGGCCTCATTGATCCTCGTGGCCAGGTTCGTGCCGATCGGCCGCGTCGCAGTCAACCTCACCGCGGGCGTGACGCGTTACCACCACCTGCGTTTCGTCGGCCTGACTGCACTCTCGGCCGTCCTATGGGGCGCCTACTCTGTGGGCATCGGGCTGTTCTTTGGGCAGTGGTTCGAGGAGAATCACCTGCTCGGAGCGGCCATCGCCATTGTGTGCGCCGTGGCGCTCGGCATCGTTGTGGACGTCGTGATCAACCGCATCCGGCGCAAAACCCCCGTCGTGGAACGCATGCGGGAACCTGAAGCCTGACCCGGGCGGGTTTCAGCCCCCGGGAGGAGGGCGGAAGGCCCGAATATCACCCGCACGGACGACGACCCGGCGACGCCCGCAAGGATACCGTGAGGAAGGTGTTCCCGGGGCCGGGGCGTAGCGAACGACACCCTGGCCATGGGACACTTAGGAACGATTTCCGCTACGGCAGCGCCGCTTTGGCCGCGTCTTTTTTGTCTAGGAGCAAGACCGCGTGGAGTTTATTAATGAGGCTGTGCTCCATGCAGCGGGCCAATGGTGGATATACCCGGTCCTGCTGGTGTTTTTCTTCGTGGACGGCTTCGCGATGGTGGTTCCCAGCGAAACCCTTATCGTGGCACTGGCGGCCTTCTCCCGGCACAGCGGCGAGCCCAACCTGTGGATCCTGGGAACAACCGCTTTGGTCGGAGCCATCGCCGGCGACAACATGGCATTCATGCTGGGGCGCCGGATCGGGGTGGACCGGTGGAAATGGATGCGCCGTCCCAAGGTCAAGAAGATTTTCGGCTGGGCCCGCTACGAACTGGACAAGCGTGGCGCTGTGCTGATCTTCACCGCACGCTACATTCCCTGGGGCCGGGTGGCCGTCAATTATGTGGCTGGAAGCACCGGTTTTCCGCATCGCCGGTTCTTCCTGCTGGACGCGTTCGCCTGCATCACCTGGGTGGGCTACTCCATCGGCATCGGCCTGCTGGCGAGTTCTTTCCCCTGGCTGCACAACAACCCGCTGCTCAGCGCCGGCATAGCGGTGGTGTTCGCCATCGTCCTGGGAATCCTCATCGACCACCTGCTCCGCTGGTGGCACAAGCATCTGGCGCGCAACGACGCCGAAGAAGTCGACGAATGGCTCGACGGCGGTCCGTCCGGCGCGCGCGGCGGCCAGGCCGGCTCGACCGTCCTGGCCCCGTCTGCAGACAGCGGTCCGGCCGCTTAGCAGTGGCTGGCTTTGAGCCCCTGCCCACCCTAAGGTGGGAACGTGACTGAGCCTATTGTTGACGCTGCCCCTGCCCTCGATTTTGACCTGAAGAGCCTGCCCAAGGTTTCACTTCACGACCACCTGGACGGAGGCCTCCGTCCGGCCACCATCATCGAACTGGCCGAGGCCGTTGGCCACACGCTGCCGTCGACCGACCCCGTGGCATTGGGCCAGTGGTTCCGTGAATCGGCTGACTCCGGTTCCCTGGTGCGGTACCTGGAAACGTTCGACCACACCGTTGCCGTCATGCAGACCTCCGAAGGCCTGTTCAGGGTGGCCAAGGAATTCGTTGAGGACCTCGCAGATGACGGGGTGGTGTACGGCGAAGTCCGGTGGGCACCTGAACAGCACCTCCAGAAGGGCCTCACACTCGACGAAGCAGTGGAAGCGGTCCAGGAGGGACTCGAGGCCGGCGTCGAAGCGGTAGGCGAGAGCGGGCGGGAAATCCAGGTGGGCCAGCTCATCACGGCCATGCGCCACGCCGACCGCGGCCAGGAGATTGCCGAGCTCGCCGTCCGCCACCGTAACCGGGGTGCAGTGGGCTTTGACATCGCCGGAGCTGAAGATGGCTTCCTGCCGTCCCGCTTCAAGGATGCCTTCACCTACCTGGCACAGCAGAACTTCCCCGCCACCGTGCACGCCGGCGAGGCCGCCGGACTGGAGAGCATCCAGTCCGCACTGGTGGACGGCCGGGCGCTGCGGCTGGGGCACGGCGTCCGCATCGCCGAGGACATCATGGTGGAATTCGACGACGATGACGAGACTGAGGACACCGTCGGCCTGGTCACCCTTGGCGATCTCTCCAGCTGGGTTCGCGACCGCGGCATCGCCCTGGAAATCTGCCCTTCCTCCAACCTCCAGACCGGAGCGATCTCCGGGTTCGGCGACGGCATCGAAAGCCACCCCCTGGACATGCTGTACCAGCTGGGCTTCAACGTCACCATCAACACGGACAACCGGCTGATGAGCGGCGTCACCCTGACGGACGAGTTCGACCTCCTGGTGGAAACGTTTGATTATGACCTCGACGACCTGCTCGAGCTCACCCTGAACGCTGCCGAAGCTTCCTTCCTGCCCCTGGAGGAGAAGGAGGCGCTGGTGGAGTACATCAACGACGCCTACGCAAACCTTGGCTGACCAGCACGCCGCGGACGGCTCCCCACTTGGGGAGCTTGGGGAGCTGTTGGGGATAATCGCTTCCCTGCGCGAGCACTGTCCGTGGATGGAGGCGCTGACCCACGCCTCGCTGGTGGAATACCTCCTCGAGGAGGCCTATGAAGTCGCCGAGACCATCGAATCCGGGAATCCCGACGCCGAACTGCAGGGCGAGCTGGGCGATGTCCTGCTCCAGGTGGTGCTGCACGCCCGCCTCGCCGAGGAGCGCGGGGCCTTTACGTTCGACGACGTCGCCCGCGGCCTGGGTGCCAAAATGATCCGCCGGAACCCGCACGTCTTCCGGCCGGACGGTTCCCTACAGGAGAGCTTTCCCGCGACCGTTGACGAGATCGTTCGGAAATGGGATGCCGTCAAGCGTGCAGAAAATCCGGCACGCACCAATAGCTTTGAGGGGATTCCGCAGGCGCTTCCGGCCTTGGCCCGGGCCCGGAAGTCAGTGGACCGCGCAGCCCGCGCGGGCATGCCGCTGCCTCCGGCAGTGCCCATCCCTGAAACGGAGGAGGAGCTCGGTGAGCAGCTCCTCGCCGTCGTACGTTCAGCCCATGAGGCTGGACTGGACGCCGAGCGCGCCCTCCGCGGCGCTGTGCGCCGTTACCAGCAGGGGACACCCTAGACCCAACAGCCCACCATCATGACGTCCGGGGGCTGGATAGGTTTCCGTAACCCCGACAACTCTCGACTACGCTGGTCCGTGACGAGTACGTCGAGTTTTCTGCTAGATTCCCCCCGTTAATCGCCCATAAGGAGCAAATTCATGGCGCTTATCGATGCCATCCACGCCCGCGAGATCCTCGATTCCCGTGGCAACCCGACCGTAGAAGTTGAGGTTCTGCTCTCCGACGGCCAGATCGGCCGCGCAGCCGTTCCCTCCGGCGCTTCCACTGGTGAGCACGAGGCAGTCGAACTGCGTGACGGCGACAAGGGCCGTTACCTCGGCAAGGGCGTCCAGAAGGCTGTTGACGCCATCATCGACCAGATCGCTCCGGCCCTGACCGGTTTCGACGCCACCGACCAGCGCAGCATCGACCAGGCCATGCTGGACCTGGACGGCACCCCCAACAAGGGCAAGCTGGGCGCCAACGCGATCCTCGGCGTTTCCCTGGCCGTGGCGAATGCAGCTGCCGCTTCCGCGGACCTGCCCCTCTACAAGTACCTGGGCGGCCCCAACGCCCACGTCCTGCCCGTCCCGCTGATGAACATCCTCAACGGCGGCTCGCACGCCGACTCAGATGTGGACATCCAGGAATTCATGGTTGTCCCGCTGGGTGCAGAGACCTTCTCCGAGGGCCTGCGCTGGGGCGTGGAGGTCTACCACGCACTCAAATCTGTCCTGAAGGAAAAGGGCCTGGCCACCGGCCTCGGCGACGAAGGCGGCTTCGCGCCGAACCTGCCGTCCAACCGCGCAGCACTGGACCTGATCCAGGAAGCCATCAAGAACGCCGGCTACACCCCGGGCAAGGACATCGCCCTCGCCCTGGACGTGGCCTCCTCCGAGTTCTTCACCGATGGCGCCTACCAGTTCGAGGGCAAGTCGCTGAGCTCCGCCGAGATGAGCGCCTACTACACCGAACTCGTAGCCGATTACCCGCTGGTGTCCATCGAGGATCCGCTGGACGAGAACGACTGGGACGGGTGGAAGACCCTCACCGACGCCATCGGCGACAAGGTCCAGCTGGTGGGCGACGACCTGTTCGTCACCAACCCGTCCATCCTGCAGCGCGGCATCGACACGAAGACCGCAAACTCGCTGCTGGTCAAGGTCAACCAGATCGGCTCCCTGACCGAGACGCTGGACGCCGTCAGCCTGGCCCAGCGCGCCGGCTACACCACCATCACCTCGCACCGCTCAGGCGAGACTGAGGACACCACCATCGCCGATATCTCGGTAGCCACTAACGCCGGCCAGATCAAAACCGGCGCACCGGCACGCTCCGAGCGCGTTGCCAAGTACAACCAGCTGCTGCGCATTGAAGAGGAACTCGATGACGCCGCACGGTACGCGGGCCGCAGCGCGTTCCCGCGTTTCAAGGGCTAGTAGCCGCGTAAGCCAATAAACGGTGGCTATGGTTGAAAGACCATAGCCACCGTTGTTGTTTCAGCAGCATTTGCCAGCCCGGTTGTTGTTCAGCCCAGACAGTGGCGGCCGAATGCGGGCCGCGTTTCAGGAGTGTCATGGCTACCCGCCGTCCCAAAGTCCCCAAGGTTGCCCCCGCCCGCCCCGCAAAGGACAACGACGACGGCGGTGACGTCATCGAGGCGGATTTCGGCTCAGGCAAGGAGAAAGCAGGTCTGGGAGTCCATCCAGGCCGCGGCGGGAGCAATGAAAGCGGAAGTGCCTCTTCCGGAAGTGCCTCAGCCGGAAGCGCCAGGACAGGCAGCGCCGCGGCGGCCAAGGACGGTGCAGGCCGCCCCGGCGGGCCCGCCCGTCCGAAGGCCCGTACGGCGGCCGGTGGCAAGGGGAGCAGCGACGTCACCGGTGCCGGCGACCCTTCAATGGATGAGGATCAGCTACCCGTTCCGGCGAAGGCGTTTTCAGGCAGGATGCTGGCACTGGCCGTGGTGATGGTCGCCATCACCATCATGCTGGCGCCCACCGTCAAGATCTTCTTTGATAAAAAGGCCGAAATTGACGCGCTGAACGCCGACATCGCCGCCCGCGGGGCGGAAGGCGACGTGCTCCGCCAGCAGGTTTCCCGCTGGCAGGACCCCAACTACGTGAAACAGCAGGCCCGCGACCGCATTAACATGGTTATGCCGGGCGAAACCGGCTACTGGGTCTTCGGCAGTGATTTGCCCGCCGGGGAAACCAGTGGCCACACCGGTGCAGCAGCACAAGACCCCGCCGATCTGCCGTGGGTGGATTCCCTGTGGGAGTCCATCACGCGCGCGGCCACAGACTGAACCGCAACAGGAAGGACGGCCCGCGACAGTGGAACACAACACGGCAGCCGCCCGGGAGGAATCCCGCCAACCATCACCAAAGGATCTCGAAGTACTGAGCCGGCAGCTGGGGCGGCCGGTGCGTGACGTGGTGGAAATTCCTGCCCGCTGTGTCTGCGGCAACCCGCTCGTGGCGGCCACCGCTCCGCGCCTCAGCAACGGCACCCCGTTCCCCACCACCTTCTACCTGACGCACCCCGTGATCACCTCCGCGGTGTCCCGCCTCGAAGCGGCGGGCGTCATGAATGACATGAACGAGCAGCTGGCAGCGGATCCTGAACTCGCTGCCGCGTACCGGTCCGCCCACGACGCCTACCTCGCCGCACGTGACGCGATCGGCCAGCGGTCCGGCATCGGCGCAGTCCCCGAAATTGACGGCATTTCCGCCGGGGGCATGCCCACGCGCGTCAAATGCCTGCATGTCCTGGTGGGGCAATCCCTGGCGGCGGGCCCTGGCGTTAACCCGCTCGGGGACGAAGCGCTGCTTCAGATCCAGGAATGGTGGACCGCAGACAGGTGCTATTGCGGCGGTGCCTGGGACACCACCGGTGAGGCACCTTCCAGGGACCTTAGCCGGCACGGACCGCAGGGCCTGCCGGATATCGTCGGCCGCCCCGCACCCGTCCGTAAGTCCGCCAACCCTGCCGAGGCGGCACAATGACCCGGGTAGCAGCCATCGACTGCGGCACCAACTCCATCCGCCTCCTCATTGCCGATATCGACCGCAGCAACGGCACCGCCAACCTCACCGACGTGGTGCGCGAAATGCGCGTGGTCCGGCTGGGCCAGGGTGTGGATGCCACCGGCGAGCTCGCCCCTGAAGCGCTGGAACGGACCTTCGCGGCAACAGCGGATTACGCGCAGCTGATCCATGAACACGGGGCGAAAGCTGTCCGGTTCGTAGCCACCTCCGCAAGCCGCGATGCCCGGAACCGGGACGTCTTCGTGGACGGCATCCGCAACCTGCTGGGAGTGGAACCGGAAGTGATTTCCGGGGACGAGGAAGCGGCGCTGTCCTTTGCCGGAGCCAGCAGTGTCCTGCCCATCCTTGACGGCCACGAAGTCCTGGTGGTGGACCTCGGCGGCGGAAGCACCGAGTTCGTCCTGGGCACGGCAGAAGGAGTCACGGCAGCGAAGTCGGTGGACATCGGATGCGTGCGCCTGACTGAACGGCATTTGCGGGACGACCCCCCAACCGCCGAACAGATAGCCGCTGCAGAAGCCGACGTGGACGCTGCCATCGCCCGTGCAGGACAGGACGTTCCCCTGGAACGCGCCACCGCCGTCGTCGGCGTTGCCGGCTCCATCACCACCATCACTGCCCACGCCCTGCGGTTGCCGGAATACCGGCCGGACGCGATCCACGGCACCGAACTGCCCCTCGACACCGTCCGCGCAGCCTCCACGGACCTTCTTGGAATGGTCCGGTCTCAGCGCGCCGGTCTGCCGTACATGCACCCGGGGCGGGTGGACGTTATTGGAGCCGGCGGACTGGTCTGGCGCCGGATCCTCGAGCGCCTGGGTACCCTCAGCGACGGGCGGATCACCACCGCAACGGCCAGCGAGCACGACATTCTCGACGGCATCGCCCTGAGCATCGGCTGACGCGGATGCAAATCTTCACTCAACCCGTGCTGCAGAGGACAGGGTCAGCGGCGCTTGCCCTCCTCCTCGCTGCCTGCTGCCTCAGTACCGGTCTCTTTTCCGCGCCCGCAGCCCACGCGGACGAATGGCGGGACAAGCAGTACTGGCTGGCAGAATCCGGCATCACTAAGGCCTGGGAGGTGTCCAAGGGTGCCGGCGTCAAAGTAGCCATCATTGACAGCGGCGTGGACGCCAGGCACCCGGACCTCAAGGGTGCGCTGGCAGGGGGGTACGATGCGTCGGGCTCGGGCCAGCCGGACGGGCAGAAAAGCGTGGGTATCAAGCCCGAACACGGCACCCTGGTGGCCACCATGCTCGCAGGACGCGGACACCAGCCTGCAAGCCCCACACCCACTCCCACCCCCACGGCCAGTCCCACTCCCGGATTGGCCGGACTGGCCGGGCTGGCGCCGGATGGGATCATAGGTGTTGCCCCGGAGGCACAAATCCTCTCGGTGTCCACCTGGCTTGGCTCACCAAACCCCTCCGGGAAAAGCGACCAGGACCAGATTCCCGAAGCCGTCCGGTGGGCGGTGGACAACGGCGCCAAAGTCATCAACATCTCGCTCGGCAGCACCACGCCGCAATGGCCACAGAGCTGGGACGCTGCCTTCCTCTACGCCGAGCAGAAAGACGTGGTGATCGTCGCCGCCGCCGGCAACCGGGTGGGCGGAAACACCCAAGTGGGCGCTCCGGCAACCATCCCCGGAGTCCTAACCGTCGCGGGCCTGGACCGCAAGGGGGCGGCCAGTGTCGACGCATCCTCGCAGGGCATCAGCATCGGCGTAGCAGCCCCGGCCGAAAACCTGTTGGGCGGCCTGCCCGGCGGCGGCTATGCCGAATGGGCGGGAACATCCGGATCCGCACCCATTGTTGCCGGCGTCGCGGCACTGATCCGGTCCAAGTGGCCCGACATGACCGCCAAGCAGGTCATCAACCGGATCGTGTCCACGGCCAAGGACGCGGGAGTGCCGGGCAAGGACCCCCTGTACGGCTACGGCATCCTGAATGCTGAGGCCGCGCTCAAGGACGACGTCCCGGAAGCCAAAAGCAACCCGCTGGGGTCCATCGCCGAATGGATCCGCGTCCACAGGCGCGGCAACCTGGCCACACCCGTCCCGCTTCCCACTGCTGAGGTGCCGAGCGCGGTGCCAACGCTTCCGGAAGCAACGGTGCCCGCGGCGGAGCCGCCTTCGCAGCGGGACAGCGCCATCGGCGCCGCCGTCGTGATCGGATTCGCCCTGCTTTTCGTGGCAATCATCGAGGCGGCGGCTATCCAGCTGCGGAGGGCAGCCAGGAACCCCGCCCTCGCCGGTGAGGACCCTGAAACGGGCGTCATCGAAGAGGTTAATTCGGGGCAGAAAAGCTAGCTTCACGGGCCGTCGCCACAGTTAGTGAAGATTTTCACAAACTACGCTATCCTTAAACTATGGCAACCACCCCAGAGCTCCAGGACCGTCCCAGGGTACTCGTCGTCGGCGGCGGGTACGTCGGCCTGTACGTAGCACTCAAACTGCAGAAGAAGATCGCGAAGGCAGGTGGCATCGTCACCCTCGTGGATCCACTGCCGTACATGACTTACCAGCCCTTCCTCCCGGAGGTGGCCGGCGGCAACATCGAGGCCCGCCACGCGGTGGTGTCCCACCGCCAGCATCTCAAGCAGACCGAACTGATCCAGGGCCGCGTAACATCGATCGACCATGCCAACCGCACGGCTGTGGTGGCTCCGTCGGACGGTGGAGAGAACTTTGAGGTTCCCTACTTCGACGTTGTCCTTGCCGCAGGCGCCATCACCCGCACGTTCCCCATCAAGGGCCTCGCGGACAAGGGCATCGGCCTCAAGACCATTGAGGAAGCTGTGGCATTGCGCAACAAGGTCCTGGAGCGCATTGAGGTCGCCTCCACCATGACCGATCCCGCAGCTCGCGCCAAGGCCCTCACGTTTGTGGTGGTCGGCGGTGGCTTCGCCGGCATCGAATGCATCACCGAGATGGAAGACCTCGCCCGCGCCGCGGTCCGCAACAACCCCCGCATCAAGCAGGAGGAAGTCCGCTTCGTCCTGGTGGAAGCGATGGGCCGGATCATGCCTGAGGTCACCGCAAAGCAGGCCGAATGGGTTGTGGAGCACCTGCGCAGCCGCGGCATTGAGGTTCTGCTGAACACCTCGCTGGACAGCGCCGAAGGCACGCTCAAGCTCATCAACCTCCCGGACAAGTCCCCTGCCCAGGAGTTCGAAGCTGACACCCTCGTGTGGACCGCCGGTGTGCAGGCCAACCCCATGGTCCGCTCCACCGACTTCCCGCTGGAGCCCCGCGGACGCGTCCGCGTCCTTCCGGACCTGCGCGTTGGCGGCGACGAAGGCATCGTGGACAACGCCTGGGCAGCCGGTGACATCGCCGCTGTTCCGGACCTCACCGGCAAGGGCCTGCCGGACGGCACCTGCGTCCCCAACGCCCAGCACGCGCTGCGCCAGGCCAAGCGCCTCGCGAAGAACCTGTGGGCCTCGCGTTGGGAGAAGCAGCTGAAGGACTACAAGCACAAGAACCTCGGTGCTGTGGCCGGCTTCGGCGAGTGGAAGGGTGTCGCCAACATCAACCTGGTGGGCAGCATCGGACTCAAGGGCGGCCTCGCCTGGCTGGCCCACCGCGGCTACCATGGCATGGCCATGCCCACGTTTGAACGCAAGTTCCGGGTGATCATCAACTGGATCATCAGCTTCTTCGCCGGACGCGACACCACCCAGCTTCTGGACCTGGACAATCCGCGCGGTGCGTTCGTCGCTGCCGCCGCTCCGGCTCCCAAGCCCGCCCCCGCCCCCGCCCCCGCGCCTGCAGCCCCAGCCGTCCCGGCCACCGGCGGTAGCGGTTCCACGGCAGTGAAATCGAAGGAAGCAGTCACGGCCGAGGCCAAGTAGTACCAGACGCCCGACGGCGGCTGTCCCCTTACAGGGGCAGCCGCCGTTTTGTATTTCCGCCACGTCCCCGGGCGGCGGTACTGTTTGGTCCGCCTCGGCTGTCCAGTTTCCGGCGATGCTGGTCCCGCCTGCAGGAGCGGCCGGGACCGCCCCTAGACTGGCCTTATGACTGCTGAAAAGAACCTGCAGGCACTCCTGGCAGGGATGCATCCCATTCAGCGTGACGGTGAATACGTCTACGCGCTGTGGCCGCATGGACGGCTACTGGCAGCGGGTATTGAGGCCGCAGTCCGCGAAGCGGAAGGGCTGACAGTAGTGCTGCCGCGTGCTGAGGCGGACAGGCAGGGGCTCACGTACGACTTCGTCGGTGCCTGGATCACCCTTGAGATCCACTCAGCACTTGAGGCGGTTGGCCTGACCGCCGCCGTCAGCAGGGCGTTGACCGAAGCCAGGATCAGTTGCAACGTGCTCGCCGGTTTCCACCACGATCACCTGCTGGTACCGGTGGCGGATGCGCCGCGGGCCATGGAGGTCCTTGCTGAGCTTTCCGCGCACAACAGGCAGGCGCCGCGCCCGGAGCTGTTGTTGCGCAGTGAGACGCCGGAGGACCGGGACGCGATCATTGCCCTGGCTGCAGACGCCTTCGCCATGTCACCGGCCACGGGGCTTCCCGCAAAGGGAGAGCCGGTGGAGGCGAAAGTGCTGCGTGCACTCTTTGGCGCCAAAGAGTATCTCCCAAGGTTCAGCCTGGTGGCGGTCCTGGAGGGGGAGATCGTTGGCCATGTCATCAGTTCCCGTGGATGGGTGGGGGACCACGAACTCCTTGGCCTCGGACCCATCGGCGTAACTCCCAGGCTCCAGCGGCAGGGGATTGGGTCCGCCCTCGTGAACGAGACCATCGCGAGGGCGAACGCCGCGGGGGAGAGTGGAATCGCCCTGCTGGGCAGCCCTGACTACTACTCCCGGTTCGGCTTTGTTCCTGCTGCCTCCCTCGGTGTGCAGGCACCGGAAGCTGATTGGGGCGACCATTTCCAGCTGCTGCCCCTGGCACTCTGGCCAGGTGGAGTCCGCGGGATGTTTCGGTATGCCGAACCATTCACGCTTCTCTGACGGGATACCATTGACCCGTTGCCCCAGTAGCCCAATTGGCAGAGGCAGCGGACTTAAAATCCGCGTGTTGTGGGTTCGAGTCCCACCTGGGGTACATCGGTTGCACGGTCATCGGAGGAATGCCGGCCAGGAAGCCGCCCGCACTGCGGGCGGCTTCCCCCGTTTAATTCCACATATGCAACGACTGTTATAAGGATGTGACCTCAGTCACTTATCTTCGCCGGGGATATGCATTAGCTTGAAGCTAAATCAGGAACACCTGATTTTTCGTGTCAAAGGCCGTTCGCACCTTTAGATCGAGGAGCTCGTAAATGACTTTATTCCCCCAGGTGGGAACCCGTGCTGCCAAGCTGACAGCGCTTGGCATCGGCGTCGCCTTCATGGCAACGGCTTGCGGCGGTTCGTCCACACCAACGGCAACCGAATCTCCCACCACCGGATCAGCGGCAGGAATTGCATGCCCGGCACCCGAAGGCGGCGGCGGAGGCGCAGCGGCCAGCCAGCCTGCGGAGATCACCTCTGTACCCCCGGCAACAACCACTACGGAAACCCCGCTGCGGATTGGTTCGCTCCTTCCCACCACCGGGTCGCTGGCCTTCCTTGGCCCGCCCGAAATTGCCGGTGTCAACCTTGGTATCCAGGAAGTTAACGAGGCAGGCGGCGTCCTGGGCAAGCCGGTCGAAGTGATCCACCGTGACTCCGGAGACACCAAGACCGACATCGCCACCCAGTCCACGTCCGCGTTGCTGGGCCAGGGGGTCAGCGCCATCATCGGTGCGGCATCCTCCGGCGTGTCCAAGACGGTCATCAACCAGATCACCGGCGCGGGGGTCATCCAGTTCTCCCCGGCGAACACCTCCCCGGACTTCACTACCTGGGATGACCAGGGGCTGTACTGGCGTACAGCACCCTCCGACGTTCTCCAAGGCAAGGTCCTCGGCAACTACATGGCCACCTGTGGCGCGCAGACCGTGGGCATGATTGTCCTGAACGACGCGTACGGCACTGGCCTGGCATCCAACATCAAGTCGGCCTTTGAGGCGGCAGGCGGCCAGGTTGTGGCGGAGGAACTCTTCAATGAGGGCGACACGCAGTTCAGCAGCCAGGTGGACAAGATCATTGCTGCCAAGCCGGATGCCATCGCCCTGATCACCTTTGACCAGGCTAAGAGCATCGTCCCGCTGATGACGGGCAAGGGTGTCAAGCCCACCCAGATGTTCCTGGTGGACGGCAACACCTCCGATTACAGCAAGGACTTCCAGCCGGGCACCCTGAAGGGCGCGCAGGGTACCATCCCGGGCACCTTCGCCCAGGAAGAATTCAAGGAGAAGCTGCTCGCCATCGATCCAGCACTCAAGGACTACAGCTACGCCGGCGAGTCCTACGACGCAGTGAACCTCATTGCGCTGGCTGCTGAGGCGGCGCAGAGCACCAAGGGCGTGGACATTGCCGGCAAGCTCAAGGAAGTCTCCGAAGGCGGCGAAAAGTGCACGTCCTACGCCGCCTGCGTCACGCTGATCAGGGAAGGCAAGGATGCTGACTACGACGGCCAGTCCGGTCCCATAACCTTCTCCGAGGCCGGGGACCCGACAGAGGCCTATATCGGCATCTACGAGTACCAGGATGACAACACGTACAAGGCGGTCAAGGAAGAGTTCGGCCAGCTCTAGGAAACCTTCCTGAACAGCTAAGGAGCCCCCGTCCGACAGGACGGGGGCTCCTTTGTCTTTTGTTCAGGAAACTACTCCACGGTGTCGGCCAGGGTGCCGAGGTAGAGCTGAATGACCTTAGGGTCCTTCATCAGCTCACGGCCGGTGCCGGTATAGGCATCCCGGCCCTGGTCAAGGACATAGGCCCGGTCGCAGATCTGCAGGCAGCGCCGCGCGTTCTGTTCCACCATGATGACAGAGACGCCTGCGCGGTTGATCTCATGGACGCGCAGGAAGGTTTCGTCCTGCTTGACGGGGGAGAGGCCGGCGGACGGCTCATCCAGCAGCAGCACGGCGGGATCCATCATCAGTGCACGGCCCATAGCCACCATCTGCCGTTCACCGCCGGAGAGGGAGCCGGCACGCTGGGCCCGGCGCTTGCCGAGGTCAGGGAACAGGCTTGTGACAAAGTCGAACCGCTTTGCGAAGTCCTTGGGGCGCTGGAACATCCCCATCTGCAGGTTTTCCTCAATGGTGAGCGTGGCGAAAACGTTGTTGGTCTGCGGGACGAAGCCGACCCCTCGCGACACCAGTTTGTTCGCCTTCAGCCCGGTAATGTCCTGCCCGCGCACCACCACTGTTCCGGAATGCACCTTCACCAACCCGAACATGGCTTTCAGGAGGGTGGACTTGCCGGCACCGTTAGGGCCGATAATGCCGATCAGCTCACCCCTGCGTGCTTCGATGCTGCAGCCGTTGAGGATGTTGACCCCCGGCAGGTAGCCTGCAACAAGGTCGGTGACCTTGACTACCGGGTCGCCGTCGGTGACTGGCTGGGCGGCCGGTGCCGCGCTGGTGCTGCTCATTGGCTGTCCTTCTCTGTGCTGCCTGTATCCGTGCTGCCATGGCGGCCCTGCGGCCTGTCGCCGCCGGGCTGGTCCCCGCTCCGGCGGTTCCGGTCCGCTTCCGCTTCCAGGACGTCGATCGAGATGATTCCGGCGTTTTCGGTTCCGACGATGGATTCCTCGTCGGCCACAAGTTCGGCCGCAAGTTCCTTGAGGCCTTCGGAGTCACCGAGGTCCACGTCATGGTGGGCGCCCAGGTAGGCGTCGATGACCGCGGGGTTCTTCATCACTTCACCCGGCGGGCCTTCCGCGACTACCTTTCCCTCAGCCATCACCACTACCCAGTCGGCGATATGCCGGACCATGTGCATGTCGTGTTCAACGAACAGGACTGTCATGCCTTCCGCTTTCAGGTTCTTGATATGGTCCAGCAGCGACTGCGTCAACGCCGGGTTGACCCCCGCCATCGGTTCATCAAGCATGACCAGCTTGGGCTTCACCATGAGGGACCGCGCCATCTCCAAGAGTTTGCGCTGGCCGCCTGAAAGGGAGGCAGCGTAGTCGTCCTTCTTGGTGTCAAGTTTGAACTTCTCCAGGAGGACATCCGCCTCGGCAGTAATCTGCTTCTCCCTGCCTCCCCAGATGCCCTTGAAGAGTGCCTTAGCGAGGCTTTCGCCGGGCTGGTTTGCAGCGCCGAGGCGCATGTTTTCCATAACGGTCAGCTTGCCCATGACCTTGGTGAGCTGGAAGGTGCGCACCATACCCATCCGTGCCACCTTGTAGGGGGACACCCCGGCCAGGCTCTTGCCTTCGAACTGCCACTTGCCCGTGTTCGGCGTATCAAATCCGGTCAGCAGGTTGAAGAGCGTGGTCTTGCCTGCGCCGTTGGGGCCGATCAGTGCGGTGATCTTATGGCGGGGGATTTCGAGGTACTCCACGTCGACGGCGTTGATGCCGCCAAAGCTCCGCGTGACGTTCTCTGCCACGACGATGGGATCCCGCTTCTTGCAGCCGGGGCCGGCCTCGCCCACCGCGATGGGCCGGCTGTCGGTCATATGGTCCAGCCCGTCCGCCCCGGCGGGTGTGGGTTCTTCACTCTGCGTGCTCATGCGAACGCCAGCTCCTTCTTGTTTCCAAAGACGCCCTGGGGCCTGAAGATCATCAGCAGCATCAGGGCCACGCCAACCAGGATGTAGCGCAGCTGCCCGGCCTGGACCGTATTCAGCCACGTGACGGCCCCTGATTCGATCAGGCCATACAGGATGCCCTGGGTCAACGACAGGACAACCCAGAAGATCATGGCGCCGATGACCGGACCGAGGACGGTGCCCAGGCCGCCGAGCAGGAGGCAGGTATAGAGGAAAAACGTCAGTTCCGTGCCGTAGTTGGCCGGCTGCACCGCTCCTCGCGGGAGGGTGAAAATCATGCCGGCAAGTGCTCCGAGAACACCGCCGATGATGAGGGCCTGCATTTTGTATGCGTAGACGTTCTTGCCCAGGGACCGGACAGCGTTCTCGTCCTCGCGGATGCCTTTGAGGACACGTCCCCAGGGGCTGCGCATCAGCAGCCATACCAGGAGGCAGCAGAGGGCCACGAGCCCCCACCCCACGATACGGATGAAGAAGTCGCGGTTGTTCATGCCGAAGTAGGAGCCTTCAGGGAAGGGATTCATGCTGTAGAAGCCGCCCTCGAAGGCTGCCAGACCGTTGGCGGATCCCGTCACCGAGGTGAGCTGGTTGGTGGTCACGATGTACCGGACAATTTCCGCCGAGGCGATGGTCACGATGGCAAGGTAGTCCGCCCGGAGCCTCAAGGTGGGAATGCCGAGCAGCAGGGCAAAAATGGAGGAGGCGATGATGGCAATGAGCAGCCCCAGGAAGAAGGGAACCCCGAAGGTGAGCGTGGAGATGGCGAAGCCGTAGGCGCCCACCGCCATGAAGCCTGCCTGGCCGAAGTTCAGCAGGCCGGAGTACCCGAAGTGCACGGCGAGGCCTAGCGCGGCCAGGGCGTACGCGGCCGTCGTCGGGCTGAAAATTTCACCGGCAGCGCTGGCAAGGATGAATCCAAAGTCCATGGCTGTCTCCTAACCCACGCGCTCGCGCCGGCCCAGGATTCCCTGTGGCCTGAACAAAAGGACAACGATCATGATGAAGAGTGCTCCCACGTACTTGAGGTCCGCGGCGAGGCCGAATACGGTGGTCAGCTCCACGAAGATGCCCACGATGACGGAACCGATCAGCGCGCCGAAGACGGTACCGAGGCCGCCGAGGGTAACGCCTGCGAAGATCAGCAGGAGGATGGCCGATCCCATGTCGAACGTGACGCCGGGCCGGTAGTAGGCCCAGAGGATGCCTCCGAGGGCGGCCAGCATGCCGCCGGTGATCCAGACAATCCGGATGACGGAGTCGACGTCGATGCCGGAGGCAGCGGCAAGTGCAGGATTGTCCGCCACCGCGCGGGTTGCTTTGCCTAGCCTGGTCTTCAGCAGCACGATGCCGATAATTGTGATCACTACCGCACTGATACCCAGGGACCAAAGGTTGTTGGGCGAGATGGAGACCGGGCCCAGCTGAATCTCAGGGCTTTGGGCGAACGGCAGCTGCTGGGTGGCTCCGCCGAAGTAGAACTGGATCACGTAGCGGACGGCCAGGGCCAGGCCGATGCTGACGATCATCATGGGCACCAGGCCGGTGCCGCGGCGGCGCAGCGGCCGCCAAAGTCCCCTGTCCTGGGCATACCCGAACAGTCCGCCGCCGAGCAGGGCCAGCAGGATGGCGAGCCAGAACGGCAGGTTCATGGCGCTGAACGCAAACACCAGTACGGCGCCCAGTGTGACCATCTCGCCGTGGGCAAAGTTGGTCAGGCCAGTGGTACCGAAAATCAGCGACAGCCCGACCGAAGCCAGGGCGAGGAGGAGCCCGAAGCTCAAGCCTGCCACCAGGCGGTTGAGCAGGTTCTGCCCAAAGTCCTGCTGCTGGACCACGATGCCTTTGCCAAAGGCAAAAATTACCGACAGGTTGGAGGTCTGGCTGAATGTGACGTCGCGCGGGTTTTCCTGACCCTCAGCCAGGGTGATGCCCTCGGGCAGGGTGGATTCGTCCAGTTCCACCGTGTACGTGCCTTGCTCGGGCACGCCGATATTCCAGGAACCGTTCTCGGTTGACGTGGCAGTTCCGGTGAAGTCGTCCTTTTTGGCCGTGATGGTTACGCCAGCGAGGGGTGCGCGGGTGTCATCACGGAGGAAGCCGCTGATGTTGTTCTGGAAGGTCTGGTTCGACGGGGATGGTGTCGGTGACGGGGAAGCGGCCAGGGTTGCCGGTGCGGCCACCAGGAGGAGTGCCAGAACGGAAGCGCTGATGGCTCCCAACAGGCCCAGCAACCCTCGGCGTCCTCGGGCCGGCGGGCCTTGCGGTGTACTTCTCAAATTGAATAACCTCCACTTGGGGGCGGTCTCGGCTGCGCCATGGCAACCGCTGCGAACGGACGCAGGGCGGGGAGGCGCCATGTGGCCCGGCGCCGTCACGGTTGTGAGTTCCGTCACCCTGCTTGGCTTATGCTACAGCGCGCGGGAACCCCCATATGCCGTGGTCCGGGCCTCGATGGTAGCGATCAGATAACAACTGTCCGCTCCGCCGGGCAGGGACGGGTAGATCTTCTGGAGAAACCTTTGTTGAGTCACGGTATTTCTCATCCGTCCCCTCACCCGACGCTTGCTTACGCGCAGTCTCTCCCGGAGTTCCAGGGGTCACATTTGCGTTGCACAGCGTGCCTTTAGGGAACTTTGAGCGGTCGATCCTCGTGGAAATTGGTAGCGTAAACCTTAAGGTTCACAAAACACCCACAATGGAGGAATCCCGCAATGGCACTTGGCGGCAACCCGATCTTCAACGGAAAGAGCTTCCGTGGAGCCACCCAGGCACCGCCTGTACCGCAGGCTCCCTACGGCCAGGCTCCTTACGGCCGGCAGCCACACGGCCAGGCCCCGTACGGGCAGGCGCCCTACGGCCAGCAGGGCTGGAACACCCAGCCGCAGAACATGACCGATGAGCAGCTGCAGCAGATGTACAACCAGCCTGCGGCCGGCCCGGCGGACACCGGACGGATGACGTTCGATGACGTTATCGTCAAGACCGCTGCCTGCCTTGGCGTCGTGGTTGCCGGCGCCGCCGTGACCATGTTCGTCAGCATGGGACTCGCAGCGCTGCTGATGATTGTCGGAGCCCTCGGCGGCTTCGTCCTGGCACTGGTCAACACTTTCAAGAAGCAGCCGTCGCCGGCCCTCATCCTGGCTTATGCCGGACTGGAAGGCCTCTTCCTCGGCGGCCTGACACGGATACTGGACGCACAGTTCCCGGGTGTTGGCCTGCAGGCAGTGATCGGCACCCTGTCCGTGTTCGCCGTGACCCTCGTTCTGTTCAAGAGCGGCAAGGTACGCGCCACGCCGAAGGCCATGCGGTTCTTCATGATCGCCATCATCGGTTACGCCCTGTTCTCGGTCATCAACCTGGTGATGATGTGGACCGGCGCGGTCCAGTCGCCTTTCGGCCTGCGTACCGAGGTCGAAATCTTGGGCATTCCGCTGGGTGTCTTCGTCGGCCTGCTGGCCATCGGCCTGGCGGCCTTCTCCCTCATCATGGACTTCACCAGCATTGAGGCGGGCGTCCGCAGTGGCGCTCCGCAGCGGTTCTCCTGGACGGCCGCCTTCGGCCTGACGGTCACGCTGGTCTGGCTGTATGTGGAAATCATCCGCCTGCTGGCCATCTTGCGCGGAGACGAATAACCGCCAAGGCGGCCCCGCCGTCGTCCGTTCCTGCATAACAAAAGGTCCCACCGCAAGGTGGGACCCTTTCGTTTGTCTTTACCCAAGTGCTTTGCGTGCCTTTGGCTATGTGCCTTACGCGATGCGCATTGCCCCCGCGGCGGGTGACACCGTGAAAATGTCCGGAGCGGTAAAGCCAGCCTGCGCAAAGGCCCTTACGACGGCGTCGCGCACCTTTCGTTCCGCGTCTGCGGGGGTGAGGGCGATCGCCGCGCCGCCGAAGCCGCCGCCGGTCATCCGGGCGCCAATTGCGCCGCTGGCCCGCGAGGAGTCCACGGCGAGATCCAGTTCCGGGCAGGAGATTTCAAAGTCGTCGCGCATGGATGCGTGGCTTGCATCCAGCAGGTGGCCGATGGCAGATGGTCCCTGCCGGCCGAGGAGTTCCACGGTCTGGAGTACGCGGTCGTTTTCGGTGACCACGTGCCGCACCCGCCGGAACGTCACTTCGTCCAGGAGTCCGCTGGCTTCCTCAAGGTCCCCAACCTGAACGTCCCGCAAAGCCTTGGCGCCCAGGACTTCGGCGCCGAGCTCGCATGATGCACGCCGTGAGGCATAACCGCCATCGGCGTGCGAATGCGAAACCTTGGTGTCGATGACCAGCAACACCAGGCCCGCCGGTTCTGTCTCAAAGGGAACCAGGCGCGCGTTCTGGTCCCGGCAGTCCAGGAATACTGCGTGGCCGTGTGACCCCCGCAAGGACGCTGACTGGTCCATGATTCCGGTGGGGGCTCCCACGAAGTCGTTTTCAGCCTGCTGGGTGGCCAGGACCATCTCCTGTGCCACCAGTCCCGCGCCTGTCAGTTCATTCAGTGCTGTTATGACGGCGCACTCGATGGCGTGGGACGAGGAGAGCCCCGCCCCGAGGGGGACGTTCGAGTCCAGCAGGAGGTCGATGCCCGGCACATCGATACCGCGCTGGCGGAGGCTCCAGATGACGCCGAGCGGGTACTTGGTCCAGCCCTTGGCGGACCCGGGTTCCAGGGATTCAAGCGAGGTGGTGACAACACCCTGGTCACCGTAGGTGGACAGCAGCCGAATGGTGGAATCGGAGCGCACGCCTACCGCCACCCTGGCGGTCCGGTCGATGGCAAAAGGCAGGACAAAGCCCTCGTTGTAGTCGGTATGCTCACCGATCAGGTTCACCCGTCCGGGCGCCTGCCAGACGCCGGCGGGAACCCCGCCGAACTCCTGCGTGAACCTGGCGGCGGCGAGATCGCCGGCACCGGCCGAAGCGGAAACGGCCAGGGGATCAGGTGCGGTGCTCAAGCGGAGGCTCCTTCGGTCGCGGCGGCCAGGACGGCCCGGGACGTGGCGGACGGCGGGACGGTTACGGCACGCAGGCGTTCTGCCACGCTTTCCGGGGTGGTGTCATTGATGAAAGCGCCCATGGCGGCCTCTGACCCGGCCAGGTACTTCAGCTTATCTGCAGCCCGCCGGGGCGACGTCAGCTGCAGGTGAAGATACCCGGCGGGACGCAGCGCGGCGTCCAGGGGAGCCTGGTGCCAGGCAGAGATGTACGGCGTGGGCGTCGGATAAAGGACATCCAAGCGCTTGAGCAGGTCGAGGTAGACGTGCGCCAGCTCATCCTTCTCTTCGCCGCTCAGTGCGGCCAGGTCCGGAACATGGCGGTGCGGAACCAGATGGATTTCCAGGGGCCAGCGGGCCGCGAACGGGACATAGGCGCTGAAGTTCTCACCCTCCATGACCATCCTGCTGCCATCCTCGCGCTCCGCCCGCAGCAGAGATCCGGTAAGCGTCTCCCGGCCGTCCTGCGCGTCGTAGAACCTGCGGGCCGCTGCGCCCAGCACGCCTGCCCGCGGCGTGACATAGGGGTAGGCGTAGATCTGGCCGTGTGGATGGTGCAGGGTGACGCCAATGTCCGCACCGCGGTTTTCGAAGGGGAATACCTGCTTGATCCCGGGGAGCGAGCTCAAGGCCGCGGTCCGCTGCGCCCACGCCTCAATTACCGTACGGGAGCGGATCTCGCTGAGTGCGCTGAAGGATCCCGTGTGCTCGGGGGTGAAGGACACCACCTCGCACCGGCCATAGGCAGGACCTGTTGTTCCCCACGAGGCATGGTCAGGGACGTGGCCGAGGGCCGGCCCGAGTGACGGGAAGCGGTTTTCGAACACCACCACGTCGTAGTCGGCAGCCGGTATTTCAGAGGGGTTGCTGCTGGTGGTGGGGCAGATGGGGCACTGGTCTGCCGGCGGCAGGTGGGTCCGCGCCTGGCGGTGCGCCGCTACGGCTACCCATTCATCCGTCAGGGCATCGAAACGGACTTCTCCCGGCTCCCCTCTCGGAGGTAGTCCGCGGTTGTCGGTGGTGAACCCGGCTGCCCGCGAGGTGCTGGTGCCGGCGTCATCGAAATAAATCAGCTCCCGGCCGTCGGAGAGTCTGGTACTGGTGATCCCTGTCATAAAAAAAGTTTCGCACATTCGATCAAAAAAGAATAGTTAACAACAAAAGTCAACATAGCCTGCTGACTTCCCCTTTGGTAGGGGTACGGTATGCCCATGACATCCGCTCCCGACAAGGATTCCCTTGCCGGTCCCGGTACGCAGGCATACGCGACGGGCCGGCAGTATGAGCTGCGGCGTGGTGATGCGGTGACCGTGGTCACCGAACTTGCCGCCGGCCTACGCTCGTTCAGCAGGGGAGGCCTCCTTCTCACGGAGACCTACGGCGACGACCAAATCCCGCCCGGAGCAGCCGGAATCACGCTGGCGCCGTGGGCCAACCGCGTGGAAGACGGGACATGGTTCCTGGACGGCAGGAAACAGCAGTTGGATATCACCGAAGTTGCCCGGAACAACGCCAGCCACGGCCTGCTCCGCAACACCGCCTACGCCCTGGTTGAGGAGTCACAGCACTCGGTTTCCCTGGAAGCCACCATCTTTCCCCAGCACGGCTACCCTTTCCTTGCACGGCACCGCGTCCAGTACCTCCTGAATGGCGACCTGGGGCTGATGGTGCGCCAGACCCTGACTAACCACGACAAGGCCTCCAGCCCGTTTGTCCTCGGTGCCCATCCGTATCTTCGCCTCGGTGACACACCCATTGACGAGCTGGTGCTGACGGTTGCCGCCGACACCCGGCTGCTGGCGGACGAACGACTTATTCCCCGCAGTGCCGCTCCCGTAGAGGGGGACACCGACTTCCGCGCCGGCAAGCACATCGCTGACCTCAGCGTCGACGTGGCACTGACCGATTTAGTGCGCAATGCAGGCATTGCCCGGCACACCCTTGCTGCCGCCGACGGGCAAAACGTCAGCCTCTGGCAGGACGAATCGTGCGGGTACGTCCATGTCTTTGTGAGCACCCAGTACCCGGGCCGCAGCCGCGCAGTGGCCGTCGAACCGATGACCGGGCCGGCAAACGCCTTCAACTCCGGAGATGGCCTTCGCTGGCTGGCGCCCGGCGAATCCTTCACCATCGAGTGGGGGATTGATTACAGTCCCGGTGCTGCTGGATAGCAGTTTCCCATTAGGGGACGGCTGCGCAAGTATTAGGCTATGACTCCAACCGGGGATTCCGTACAACCCACCAGCCCAGCCCCACCGCCACAACAGCCCGCTTCTGCGCCGCCGGTGCGGGTGCGTACGGACCGTGAACTGGACGAGGACATTCCCTATGGCGTGCGCATCGCCGCGTCCTGGGCATGGCGGCTTGGACTCATCCTCCTTGTGGGCGGTGTCCTGGTTTGGCTGCTGAGAGGGATCAGCTTCCTCATCATCCCGATCATGGTGGCCGCTTTGCTGGCCGGCCTCCTGAACCCGGTAGTGGGCTGGCTCAAACGCGACCGGGTGCCCGCAGGCCTGGCGGTGGCCATCACGGTGCTGGGCTTCCTCGGCCTGATTGGGGGATCACTGGCACTGGTGGGCAGGCAGCTCATCGCCGGTTTCGGGGAACTCTGGTCCGAGGCGCTGACCGGCATACGGCAGATACAGAACTGGCTGTCCGAAGGACCCCTCCACCTGACCGCCGACCAGATCGACCAGTACCTGCAGGAAGCAAGCACCGCACTGCAGGACAACAGCAGCAGCATCCTCAGCGGCGCCCTGTCCTTCGGCAGCACTGCAGGACATTTTGCTGCCGGGCTTATCCTTGCGCTCTTTATCCTCATCTTCTTCCTGCTGGAAGGAGCCAGGATCTGGGCGTTCCTGGTGCGGCTGCTCCCCAAAAAAGCCAGGGCGGCAACCTATGGGGCCGGGCGCAAGGGCTGGGCATCCATGGTGAACTATGCACGCATCCAGATGTTCGTTGCGTTTGTGGACGCGGTGGGCATCGGTGTGGGCGCGGCGATCATCGGCGTTCCGCTGGCGCTTCCGCTCAGCGTGCTCGTCTTTATCGGCTCATTCATCCCGATTGTTGGCGCCCTGGTGACCGGCGCCATCGCCGTCCTTCTGGCGCTGGTGGCCAATGGTCCCATCAACGCCCTGGTCATGCTTGGCATCGTCCTGCTTGTCCAGCAGTTGGAAAGCCACATCCTTCAGCCCCTCGTCATGGGCAAGGCGGTGGCACTGCACCCGGTGGCCGTAATCCTGTCCGTGGCGGCCGGATCCTACCTGGCAGGCATCCCTGGGGCGCTGTTCTCGGTGCCCATCCTCGCCGTCGCAAACTCAGCCATTCGCTATATTGCCGCCAGAACGTGGGAACATGAACAAGTGCCGGCAACGCTGCTGGCGGCCGGCGCCCCGGCGGACAACACCATCCAGGACGTTGACTCTCCGGTGGTGCTCCAGGGCGGCAGGGACGCCGCAACCGGCACTACAGCAGAACATCCTGATGCCCGCACCTCCGTGGAGCGGGGCCCCAGGGACAAACCCAGAGGAGAATAGTCCGTGAACATCCTTGAAACCCTTCCCGTCACCCTGGACGATGTCCTGGAGGCGCAGAAGCTGCTTGACGGGATTATTGAGCGCACTCCAGTGGAATCGTCAAGGGCCCTGGGAGCCATGGTGGGCGGGGCCGTTTACTTCAAGTGCGAAAACCTGCAGCGCGCCGGATCGTTCAAGGTCCGTGGCGCCTACGTCCGCATGGCCAGGCTGTCCCCGGAAGAGAAAAAGCGTGGGGTAGTGGCCGCTTCGGCCGGTAACCACGCCCAAGGTGTTGCCGTGGCCGCCAAGAGCCTGGGCATCAAGGCCCGCATCTACATGCCACTTGGAGTTGCCTTGCCGAAGCTTGCTGCCACCCGCAGCCACGGCGCCGAGGTTATCCTGCATGGGCACAATGTCGACGAAGCGCTCGCAGAAGCCCAGCGGTACAGCAACGAGACGGGCACCGTCTTCGTCCACCCCTTTGACAATGTGGATGTTGTTGCCGGCCAGGGCACCCTGGGCCTGGAAATCCTTGAGCAGATACCCAACGTTGACACCGTCCTGATGGGCGTGGGCGGCGGCGGGCTCCTGGCCGGTGTTGCCGTTGCCATCAAAGCCCGGGCAAAAGAACTGGGCCGGGAGATCCGCATTATCGGGGTGCAGGCAGAGAACGCCGCCGCCTACCCTCCGTCACTGGCGGCAGATGCGCTGGTACCGCTCAAGAAAGTGTCCACCATGGCGGACGGCATCGCCGTGGGACGTCCCGGCCAGCTGCCGTTCAGCATCATCCGTGAGCTGGTGGATGATGTGGTTACGGTCAGTGAAGACTCCCTGGCCCGGGCGCTGATCTTCCTGCTGGAACGCGCCAAGATGGTGGTGGAACCGGCCGGGGCCGTGGGTGTGGCAGCACTCATGGATGGCAAGATCGAAAATCCGGGAACCACTGCTGTGGTCCTCTCCGGCGGAAACATCGATCCGATGCTGATGCTCAAGGTCATCCAGCGCGGCCTTTCGGCGGCGGGACGCTACATGACTGTCCGCATGATGCTGGACGACCGGCCCGGTTCGCTGGCCACCATCGCCAGGATCATCGCGGAAAACGATGCCAACGTCACGGGCCTTGACCACACAAGGGTGGGCGGCTCCATCAGCATGGGGGACGTTTCCATCACGGTGAACCTGGAAACCAAGGGTCATCAGCACGGCGAGCAGGTACTCAGCGCGCTCCGTGCCGAAGGTTTCCAGCCAATCGTGGTGCACTAGGACGCCCCGTGGCAGGACTGATGGGAAACGGCAGCTTTGGGCAGCGGCGAACCGCGGCCGCCAGGGCAAAAGGCGGTCTCCTGGTATTGGTCACCTTTGTGGTTCTGCTGTTTGTCATTGAACTGTTCAACATGGTGATGCTGCGTTCGCTTAACACCACGTTCGGCCTCAGGCCCCGAAGCGCCGACGGTCTGCTGGACATCTTCACGTTTCCGCTCCTGCACGCAAACCTGAACCACCTCCTGTCCAACAGCCTTCCGTTGATCATCTTTGGCTTCCTGGTTTTCCTCTCGGGTCTCCGGGTGTTCCTGACGGCTCTGGCATTCAGCTGGTTGGGGTCCGGCCTTACTGTGTGGCTGATCGGCGACGGCGGCATCACAGTGGGATCCTCGGGCCTTGTTTTCGGGCTCTTCTCATTCCTCCTTGTTCGGGGGTTTTTCAACCGCAGCTGGCGCCAAATTCTCCTGGCGGTAGTCCTCTTTACGGGCTACGGGAGCATCCTGCTGGGTGTCCTGCCCCTTGCGGCGGGCTACGTCTCGTGGCAGGCCCATCTGGGCGGTGCGGCCGGGGGAGTGGTGGCTGCCCTGCTGCTGCGCCCGCGTGGCAGCAGGGCTCCACAGCGGGCCTCCCGGGAAGCCACTTAAACGCAGAGCGCCGGCCGTCCCCAGGGGGCGGCCGGCGCTCTTTGTGCGTTCGGGACTATGCTGCGTAGGGCTTGGCGGACAGGATCTCCACCTTGATGTCCTTGCCGTTGGGTGCCACATAGCTCAGTGAGTCGCCTTCCTTGTGACCAAGGATGGCTGCGCCCAGTGGCGACTTTTCGCTGAAGACGTCCAGGTCGGAGTCGCCGGCAATTTCACGAGACCCGAGCAGGAAGGTCTCTTCGTCACCGGCGATCCTTGCGACGACGATCATTCCGGGCTCCACGATTCCGTCGTCTGCAGGAGCCTCGCCCACGTGGGCATCACGGAGGAGCGCCGTCAGCTGGCGGATGCGGGCTTCAATCTTGCCCTGTTCCTCCTTGGCCGCATGATAGCCACCGTTCTCTTTAAGGTCCCCCTCTTGCCGGGCTGCTTCAATCTTCTGGACGATCTCCGCCCGGCCAGCGCCGGAAAGGTGGTCCAGCTCTGCCTTCAGGCGGTCAAAAGCTTCCTGGGTGAGCCAGGCTGCAGATGCGCTGTTGGTGGTAGACACGGACTTCTCCTCTTATGGTCCTACAAGCAAAAGACCCCGCCACGGTGGCCACTTGTGGAACAGTAACCAGCTCAGCGGGGTAAAGGTATCGCTTCATTGTAGTCAATGCTGTGGACTTAACCCAATAAGGAAGCGGCGCGGGTCACATCTTCTGGCCGGACCCATCAGCTATCCAGCAGCTGTCCACCACACCGGACACGGAAAGCGACTCGGTGCGCAGGGCCACCCGCTGGGAAACTGTCCTGCCGCCGTCGGCCGTTTCTTGCGCAGCACCCGGAGGGATATCCACGACCTTCCAGCCGACCACGGCGTACTTGGAGTCCAGCGCCTTGACTGCGCACTTTACGGGTGTTCCCGGCTCGCGGGTTACCTGGAAGTCCACCTCGGCAAGAGTGGCATCAGGAGTGGTGTAGCCCACATCCTTGAAGGTTACGTCCGTCAGGGAGTTGGAGGTCGAAACCCAAGCCATAAAGCCAATTCCTCCGGCCAGTGCCACAGCGGCAAGGGTGCGCTTGACGGCAGGCGTGAGCCCGCGCTTTTTAGCACCATAGCGATTGGCTAGGCTAGTGTCTGCGGGCGCGGTTGGAGCCTGCTGGTCGGGGGAAGTCACCAGACCAGTTTAGTGCCCTTTCCGCCGGGGCCGGTTGTTGCGGTTTCCGGACTCAGCCCGCACCCCGTTTCCCGTTCAGCAGCCAGAAGCAAAAGATGAATTAGGAGCCGTCCTTCCATGACAGCGTCCAGCAACTCCCCGGCACCGCTAAGGCTGCTCGCAGTCCACGCCCACCCGGATGACGAATCCAGCAAGGGCGCTGCGACAATGGCCAAGTATGCCGCCGACGGCGTGAACGTCCTGGTTGTCACGTGCACGGACGGGTCCCGCGGGGACATCCAGAATCCTGCGGTGGAAGATGAACCCCATCCCAAGCGGGACATGGCAGGGGCCAGGCGGCTGGAAATGGAGCGTGCCGCCGCCATCCTGGGCGTCAGGCAATGCTGGCTGGGTTTCGTTGATTCCGGGCTGCCGGAAGGGGACCCCTTGCCTCCGTTGCCGGCCGGTTCCTTCGCCACCCTGCCCCTGTACCAAGCTGCAGCGCCCCTGGTCCGGCTGGTGCGGTCCTTCAAGCCGCATGTCATCCTCAGCTACGACGAAAACGGCGGATATCCGCACCCGGACCACATCATGGCGCACCGGATTGCCGTTGAGGCCTTCGATGCCGCCGGTGATCCTGCGCGCTACCGGGATGCGGGAGAGCCCTGGGAGCCCAGCAAGCTCTACTACGACCGGGCCTTCAGCCCGGAGCGCTTCCGGGCCCTGCACTTCGCGCTGGAAGAGGCGGGCCTGCAGTCCCCGTACGCCGAGCGGCTCGCCGCCTGGCTGGAGTCCGACGCCGAGGGGCACACCCCGCCGCCTGCTCCCCACCCCACCACCACCCAGGTGGACTGCGGGGATTTCTTCGAGGTGCGCGACGACGCCCTCCGTGCCCACCGGACGCAGGTGGATCCGCTGGGGTTCTTCTTTGCGGTCTCAGCTGACATGCAGCGGCGCGCATGGCCGTGGGAAGACTACTCCCTCATCCGCTCCCGGGTGCCCTCCGAGCTCCCGGAGAAGGACCTGTTCGCGGGGCTAAGATAGAACGGCAGGTAATTTCTATGCCGTGTAGAAGATAGGTCCCGGCCCCTTCGGGCGGTGCCATCCGCTGCCTGCTGCAACCCGTTCCACAGAAGGTATAAACATGCATCGTCTGCTCCTCAGCCTGGCCACTACCCCAACACCGCTGCCCACTCCCGCCCTGCGGGAAGGTATCTCCGAGGATCAGGTAACGCCGGGCCTCCTGGGCTTCATCATGACGGCTTTCTTTGTGGTGGCCACCGCCCTGCTGATCGTGGACATGGTGCGGCGGATCCGGAGGGTCCGGTACCGCGCCCAGGTTGAGGAGGAGCGGATTGCTGCCGCTGCTGCTGCCGACGTGCAGGCTGCTGATGCCCAGGACGGCCTCGATGCTTCTGATCCCGGGCGGGCCGACGGCGACGGGAACGGTATCGCCCCAGGCCAGTCACTGCCGCGGGACTAGCGGGCCGGGTTCCCGGTTTTCGGCGCGGTCGCGCCGCGCGGGCGCCGTCCTGAGAGGGGGCGGTTCTGCGTGCCGGCCGCAGGCGAACGGTATTCCCGGTTTTCCCCGGGCTCAGCCCAGGACTGCCGTGGCGATGGCCGTGAAGTGGGCGGCGAAGGCAAAGACCGTAAATGCGTGGAAGAGTTCGTGGAAACCGAAGTGGTGATAGCTGAAGTTCGGTTTCTTCATGGCGTAGAAGACTGCGCCGGTGATGTACAGCGCGCCACCGACGCAGATGAGGACCGCTGCCGGGATGCTGGCCTGGAAAAACTGCGGCAGGTAGAACAGTGCGCCGCAGCCCAGGGCTATGTAGATCGGGACATAGAGCCAACGGGGCGCGTCCGTCCACAACAGCCTGAACAGCACCCCCAGGATGGCGCCTGACCAGATTAGCCACAGCAGGATGACAGCCTGCGGCCGGTCCAGGAGGGTCCAGGCGAGGGGTGTGTAACTGCCGGCAATGACCAGCATGATGTTGGTGTGGTCCAGCCGCTTGAGGACCATTTTCACGCCGGGGGACCAGTTGCCGCGGTGGTAAACCGCGCTGACGCCGAAGAGCAGCACCCCGGTGGCCGCGTAAATGGCGGATGTGACCTTGCGGTCCAGCGTTGGGGCCAGCGCCACCAGGACGATTCCCGCAATGAGGGCCATCGGCGCCGTGACGGTGTGGATCCAGCCGCGCCACTTCGGCTTGATCATCAACAGTTCAGCGAGCCGTACAGCGGCGTCGTCAATCGCGTTTGTTCCGGGGTTTGCTTCCGCCGGATTTCCCTTTGGGCCCGGGGTCTGCGGGCCCTTCCGAGAGTCACTGTTCATGGCTCCAGAATAACTTACGCACCGGTAAGTTACTGACGGGTAATGTCGCCCCGTTCGGGTGCTGGGGCGTCTCCGGACGGCCCGTGCCCGCGCGGGCGGTAGCCTAGGATGTGCAAGTACGTACAGCAAGGAAGTCAGGTGAGTGGACGCGTGGAGTTGCCCGTGTTCCTCTACGGCTTTTACGAGCGCAGGCTCCTCAAGGACCTCTCCCGGGACCGCATCCCGCGCCACATAGGCGTTATGGTGGACGGCAACAGGCGATGGGCCAAGCAGTTCAACGCTCCCACCAGCCAGGGCCACCAGGCCGGCGCGGACAAGATCCATGAGTTCCTCGGCTGGTGCCAGGAACTGGGGGTTAAGGTCGTTACGCTTTACATGCTGTCCACGGACAACATGAACAGGTCCAGTGAAGAACTGGACCTGTTGATGGGGATCATCGCCAACACCCTGGACCGGCTCGACGGGGACTCAAACATCTCGGTCCATGCCATGGGGGCACCGGAGCTGCTTCCGGATTACCTGGCTGAGCGACTCAACAAGCTCACCGCCCGCACGCCCGTCCGCGAGAAAATCCATGTCAACGTCGCCGTGGGCTACGGCGGGCGCCGGGAAATCGTGGACGCCGTGCGCGAGCTTCTCCATGACGCCGTGGCCAAGGGCACCGACATCTCCCGGCTCGCCGATGACCTCTGCGTGGACGACATCTCCCGTTTCCTCTACACGCGGGGCCAGCCCGACCCCGACCTGGTGATCCGGACCTCCGGCGAGCAGCGCCTCTCCGGTTTCCTGATGTGGCAGAGCGCCTACAGCGAGTTCTACTTCTGTGAAGCGTTGTGGCCCGCTTTCCGGAAGGTGGACTTCCTGCGCGCCCTGCGTGACTACGCCGGAAGACAACGCCGCTTCGGCACGTGACGTCCCTCCTTCATCAGAAGTTCACCCGGGCGCAACAGGAATCGCCGCGTAATGGTTGCGGAAATTACTTGGAGTGGATTTACGTTATATCCATCAGCAGGCAAAACCGCCGGCTGATCGGGGAGGCCAATACATGGAGCGAAACATCGCACCGGTTGTATGGGAGGCCGGACCCGGCCTCGTGGCCGAGCCGCCTCACCAATAACAAATCCGGGCTTGCGCCTGGGGCTGGAGTCGATGTGGCTACTTCTGAACAACTGCCCGAGGTCCTTTTCGACCAGGGAGGGAAAGCTGCCTCTCGCGCCACGCGAGCCACCACACAAACCGGCGCAGCAACGGATGCTGCCGCCGGTTTTGCCGTCTCCGGAAGGGAAGCCGACATCCACACCTTCGTGATCGACACGTCAGTCCTGCTGTCCGACCCCCTCGCACTGCTCCGCTTTGCAGAGCACGAGGTCATCGTCCCTGTGGTGGTCATTACCGAACTTGAGGCCAAACGGCACGACCCTGAGCTCGGTTACTTCGCACGAAAAGCCCTCCGGCTCCTTGACGACCTCCGGGTGAAACACGGCGGACTTAACCAGCCGATTCCCATAGGGAACGACGGCGGCAGCCTCATGGTGGAGCTCAACCACATTTCCTCAGAGGTACTGCCCCTGGGCTTCCGCAGCGGAGACAACGACAGCCGCATCCTCGCGGTAGCCAAGAACCTCTCGAACGAAGGCCGGGACGTCACGGTGGTTTCCAAGGACCTGCCGATGCGGGTCAAAGCCTCCGCCATGGGGCTCACGGCCGACGAGTACCGCAATGAACTGGTCAAGGACTCGGGATGGACGGGCGTGGCCGAGGTTGAAGCCAACGAACAGGAAATCTCCACCCTGTACGGCCATGAGCCCGTCTTCATCCCCGCCGCAGCCGAAATGCCGGTCAACACCGGACTCGTCCTGCTCTCGAACCGTGGGTCGGCCCTCGGCCGGGTGGGCCCCGACAAGCAGGTCCGCCTGGTGAAAGGTGACCGTGACGTCTTCGGGCTCCACGGCCGTTCCGCCGAACAGCGCCTTGCCATAGATATGCTGATGGATCCCGCCGTCGGCATCGTATCCATTGGTGGCCGGGCCGGCACCGGCAAGTCCGCCCTGGCCCTGTGTGCAGGCCTGGAAGCGGTGCTCGAACGCCGCGAGCACCGCAAGGTGATCGTCTTCCGCCCCCTCTACGCGGTGGGCGGGCAGGAACTGGGCTACCTGCCCGGCTCGGAGTCCGAGAAGATGAACCCCTGGGCCCAGGCGGTCTTCGACACCCTCGGTGCACTGGTCAGCCAGGAAGTAGTGGAGGAAGTCATTGACCGGGGCATGCTCGAGGTCATGCCGCTCACCCACATCCGCGGACGTTCCCTCCACGACGCATTCGTCATCGTCGACGAGGCCCAGTCCCTTGAAAAGAACGTGCTGCTCACCGTCATGAGCCGCATGGGCCAGAACTCCAAGATCGTGCTGACCCACGACGTCGCCCAGCGCGACAACCTCCGGGTCGGACGCCATGACGGAATAGCCGCCGTCGTCGAAACCCTGAAGGGACACCCGCTCTTCGGCCACGTCACCCTGACCCGCTCCGAACGCTCACCAATAGCAGCCCTGGTAACCGAGCTGCTCGAAGGCTAGGTGAACTAACCCGGTTGGCAGGTGCCCGGGGCACCCTTCCTCTGCGTGCTGGCTCCTTCGTCGCCTTTGACGCACGCTGCCGGAAGGCTGCCCCGCGCACAAGCCGGGTCATGGTCCTTCTCGTAGGAGCGCATCGCAGCGCATCGGGTGCTGTAGGTCGCCCGCGACCGTAGGCGCCCCTATGTGACGTGTCTAAGCGACGGAGAAGGGCCATGGGCTGGCGAACTCAACCTCGCGCGGCGGTCAGCTAACCTTCAGGTAGTTCGCCGCGGCTTCGTGGCCTTTTACCTGGAGGATCCAGTCGGGGCGTTTGAAGCTCTGCGGCGTGAGGCGGACGTGCTGTACTGTCTCGACTTTGGTGCCCCACGCCTTCCGGGTGGTTCCGTTGAACTCGTAGCCGAGGGAGCGCGAAACTCCCAGGGAAGCTTCGTTCCAGTCTGCCGCTTCGGACTCGGCTACTTCTGCCCCCAGCCAGTCGAACGCGTAAAGGGCGACGGCGGCGCGCATCTCCTTGCCGAAGCCGCGGCCCTGCACGGACTGCTTGAGCCAGGACCCTGTGGTGACCGTCTTGAGCGTGGCGAAGTCCTTGGCACCGACGTCCTGGCAGCCGATGAACCCGCCTTCGTGCCAGACGCCCAGGAGCAGCGTCCAGGATTCGGGCGTGCACTCGGCGCGGCACCGCCAGTACCAGCGGGCCATGTTCGGGCCCAGTTCCTCTGCCGGCAGCTCCGCCCAGGGGGTACTGAACGGGTTCTTGCCGGGCTCATGGATGCCGGTGCAGGCGGAGGCCACAGCACTTGGGATCTCTTCATCCATGATGGGGCGGAGTTCCAGGCGGGGCGTGGCCAGCGTGAGGTCGAAGAGTGGCCAGACTGAGCTCAGCGTAGTCATCAGCGAAGCCTAGCGGATGAGCCACCGCTGGTGCCTGTCACACTCAGGCGGGAATGTCCCAGCTGATGTGCTGCCGCACGTCGGTGAGGTTCATTGATTCGGCCAGGAACAGGTCATCGAGCATGTATTCATCCACGGCGATGATCCGGATCCAGTGCCCGTATTCATCGGTTCCGGGCTCCAGCGACTGGCTGGCTACACAAACACCCGTGCCCAGGTCAACGCGGATACGGGAGCGCCCAGGAAGGCACAGGGGAGCCGCGGGATCACCGGGACGGTAGGCCGCCGTGGGCGTTACCTGCGCCTCGAACGCCGGCCTGCCCTCGTGGTCGACAACCCGGAGTTCCTCCACGTGGACCGCGTTGCTGCCGGGGAACTCCAGGGGAACTGGAGCGTTGCCCGCGAGTTCCACAGGGTCCAGTGCTGCGGAGAAGCGGGCGTTGCCGAACCCGGGCTCACCGTAGGCTGCCTCGGGGCGGCGCTTCACCAGTCCTGCGTCGTCGTAGACGGGGTTGACCAGGTGGGGCGGCAGCAGCCAGGATTTCCGGGTGGAGCTGACATAGAAACCATCCCGGGAGTCGTTGATTCCGGTGGTGCTGTGGAGGACCAGTCCGTCCGGGCTTTCCAGCCGGAGCGCTCCGGGGCGCCGCAGCCACGCCCGGACCAGCGGTGCGGCGGGAGAAGGAGCTTCCGTGAAGGGTTCATCCCAGTACTCAAAGCGCAGTGACTGCCACTTCCAGGGCGAGGACCGGCACAGGTTGCGGAACGTGGTGATCGGATCTGCGGGCGATGCACCGCTGTTTGGATCCGGCCGGCGCCGGGCATCCCATGTCGCCATATCCACAGTTTACGCGGGCGTGGTAGGGCGGGCCGGGTAATTCCAGTAGCATCCGGAGGGTGATCGGACGACTGGGCGAACTGTGGCAGCACAACCCTGTGGCTTTTTGGCTGGTGCTCGCAGCATGCCTGTATTTTGCGGTGATGGCCGTCCGGCTTACTGTGATCGACGTCCGGCACCACCTCCTGCCGAACCGGATTGTCTTTCCGTCCTACGCGGTGGCTGGTGTCCTCCTGGTCGCGGCAGCGGCCCTCGCCGGGGCCGGTGAGATGGTTAACGATGCTCCACTGGCCGCATTGCTTGCCGTTCCCGCACGGGTGGTGGCCGGAGCCGCGCTGCTGTGGCTCTTCTACTTTGTGCTCAGGCTGGTCTATCCGCCGGGTATGGGTTTTGGCGACGTAAAGCTGGCCGGGGTGCTGGGGATGTACCTTGGCTATCTGGGCTGGGGGCACCTGTTTGCCGGCACCTTCCTGGCCTTCCTGCTGGGCGGCTTGTGGTCCGTTGCCCTTTTGGCGGCGCGGCGTGGAACGCTGAAGTCCTCCATCCCGTTCGGACCCTTCATGCTCGCGGGAACGGCCGCGGCCATGCTGCTGCCGGCTTGAGCCGCGGGCACTGGATAGGCTGGCGGTATGCCTGCGCCTGACTACATCCTGAGTTTGCGGAAGAAAATCGGTAATGACCCGCTCTGGGTCCCGGGGGTCCGGGGAGTGGTGGTGGACGATGCCGGGCGGATCCTGCTTGCCCAGCGGGCAGATAACGGCCAGTGGGCGCTGGTCAGCGGAATGCTCGATCCCGGGGAGCAGCCTGCCCGGGGCCTGGTCCGGGAGATCTTTGAGGAAACAGCCGTGGTGGCAGAAGCCGAACGCGTGGTCTCTGTTGGCGCCGTTGGCCCCTTTACCTACCCTAACGGCGATGTCTGCGAGTTCCTCGACGTCGTCTTCCTCTGCCGGTACATCAGCGGGACCGCGAGGGTCAATGATGACGAATCACTCGCGGTGGGCTGGTTCACCGTGGACGAGCTTCCCGAACTCATGCCGGGACACCTGGCCAGCATCCGGCACGCTTTGGCACCTGCGGAGGCGGCTCACTTCGAGCCCTGACCGGACGGCCACGCAACAGGATGCCGCAATCGCAAGATTGCGGCATCCTGTCGTTCCGGCCGGATGTGCCCGGGAGGCCTGATGCCGATGAAGGCGTAACGGCCGCGGCCGCCCGCCTTCGCTGGGAAGGTGGACGGCCGCCGTCGTACTTATTGGAACGAAGCCTGCTTTGGAACTAGGCCTTGTGCGGAGGGCGCGTCATGGACATGACGTCCAGGGCGGTGTCCAGCTGCTCTTCTGTGAGCTCGCCGCGTTCCAGGAAGCCCATGGCCACTACCGTCTCACGGATGGTGAGGCCCTCGGCAACCGCCTTCTTGGCGATCTTGGCCGCGTTCTCATAGCCGATGTACTTGTTCAGCGGCGTCACGATGGACGGCGATGCCTCGGCCAGGAACCGGGCGCGGTCCACGTTGGCGGTGATGCCGTCAATCATCTTGTCTGCCATGACGCGGCTGGTGTTGGCCAGCAGACGGACGGATTCGAGCAGGTTGGCGGCCATCACGGGGATGCCAACGTTCAGTTCGAAGGCGCCGTTGGTGCCGGACCAGGCGATGGCTGTGTCGTTGCCGATGACCTGGGCCGCAACCATGATGGAGGCCTCGCAAATGACCGGGTTGACCTTGCCGGGCATGATGGATGAGCCCGGCTGCAGGTCCGGGATGGCGATTTCGCCCAGGCCGGTGTTGGGGCCCGATCCCATCCAGCGGAGGTCGTTGTTGATCTTCATGAACGAGATGGCAATGTTGCGCAGCTGGCTGGACGCCTCGATGAGGCCGTCACGGTTGGCCTGCGCTTCAAAGTGGTCGCGGGCCTCGGTCAGGGGCAGCCCGGTGTCCGTCGCCAGCAGTTCAATAACGCGCTCCGGGAACCCTGCGGGGGTGTTGATGCCGGTTCCGACAGCTGTACCGCCGAGGGGAACCTCGGCCACGCGGGGGAGCGAGGCGTTGATCCGCTCAATGCCGTAGCGCACCTGCGCCGCGTAGCCGCCGAATTCCTGGCCCAGGGTTACCGGGGTGGCGTCCATGAGGTGGGTGCGGCCGGACTTGACGACGTCCTTGAACTCAACAGCCTTGCGCTCCAGCGACTCGGCGAGGTAGCCCAGGGCGGGGATGAGGTCGTTGATCAGGGCCGAAGTTGCGGCCACGTGCACGGACGTGGGGAACACATCATTGGAGGACTGGGAGGCGTTGACGTGGTCGTTCGGGTGGACAACCTTGTCGCTTCCGGCCGCCTTGAGGGCGCGTGAAGCCAGCTCGGCGATGACCTCGTTGGTGTTCATGTTCGAGGACGTGCCCGAGCCGGTCTGGAAAACATCGATGGGGAAGTCGCCGTCGTACTTGCCGGTGGCTACCTCGTCTGCCGCGTCTGCGATCGCCTTGGCCAGCTCGCCGTCGAGCACACCCAGTTCAGCGTTGGCCTGGGCCGCAGCCTTCTTGACCCGGGCCAGTGCCTCGATGTGGGCACGTTCCAGGGTCTTGCCGGAAATCGGGAAGTTCTCCACTGCCCGCTGCGTCTGCGCGCGGTACAGTGCGTTCACGGGGACGCGGACTTCGCCCATCGTGTCATGTTCAATGCGGAACTCTTCAGTGGAAGTCATGGGGCTAGCTTAGGGCGATCAGCCACGCCTTCGAAAACCGTGAAGGGCATGCTAAGGGTCCCGGCCGGAGCACTCCTAGCGGCCTCCTAGAGCTCGCCGATTCCCGAAACAAGGTTCGCATGACCCTCGGCGAGGCTGTACGAAAGGCCGATAACAGCCGAATGACCTTCCTCGATTGCGGCGGAAATCACACGCGAACTGTCCACGAGCCGCTGCGAAGTCTGCTTGACGTGCTCCACCACCATGTCATTGACCTCGGTTTCGTCATTGCGCAGCGACGTGAGTACGGACGGAGTGATCCGTTCCACCAGATCCCTGATGAACCCCGTGGGCATCTGCCCTGTCTCGACTGCAGACTTGGTGGCGCTCACTGCACCGCAGCTGTCGTGCCCGAGGACCACGATCAGGGGCACCCCCAGCACGCCGATGCTGTACTCGAGTGAACCCAGGACAGCGTCGTCAATCACCTGGCCCGCGGTCCGCACCACGAACACATCGCCCAAACCGACATCGAAGATGATCTCGGCTGCCAGGCGGGAATCGGAGCAACCGAAAATCACGGCAAAGGGATGCTGGTTTTCCACGAGCGAGGACCGGCGTGACGCGTCCTGGTTTGGATGGGAAGTTTCACCATTGACGAAGCGTTCATTTCCTTCACGCAGACGGCGCCAGGCAAGTGCAGGAGTCAGGTAAGTAGCCACGCAACTACGTTACGGTGCAGCAGGGCCTGATGGTGAAACTGTGACGGAGGGGTTGCTGTCCAGGGACTTCACGACGGCGTCCGCCAGGGTCCCGAATTCGTCCAGCTGGGCCTCGCCGGACAGGACAACGGTGGTCCCGCGGTAGTCGAGCACCAGCGATTTCCCGCCCTTGCCCGTGTCCCGGAGCTCCCATTCCTGGCCCCCGGCATTCCGGGAACCCGTGACAGGCGCGTTGCGCGTCTGTTGCAGCAGCCACGTGGGGTTGGCCTTGCTGGTCTGGACCAGGGCAATAAACGAATCCTTGGGCGTCAGGAAACCGACTTCCCATGTAGGCACTCCATTGCCCGTCCCCGCCTCCCACCGTGCGTAGTTGGGCCGGAAGGAGCCGCCGGTATCAGGCGCTGCCGGTGTGAATCCCGCCACATCGGCGGCGTTCCGCGAGGCTGCCGCTACGTCGATGTCCGGGCGGTAGCCGTCGCTCTTGGGCAACGGATTCATGAGGATGATCGGCAGGAACGCCGCGATGCTCACCACCAGGGCGATGATCATGCCGATCACCGACGCGTTGGCTCGTTTGGCTGCAGCCGCCGGAATGACAGGCTTAACCGGGGCCTCTCCGCCCGTTCCGCTGGAACCCTGACTGCCTGCGGATCCGGCCGGTTCGGGGCTGGGACTGGTCTTTTCCTGCATGTCATTCACCCCTCTATAGTCGCCCATGCCGGCCCGCAACTTCTATTCGGCCGCCTCCCGCACCCCTCCGCTTGTCCCCGCACATTGCGCGCCTGCGTCATCCGCCGTCCCACGGGCGGCACCACGACTATGATCGATAGCAGAGGAATCACCGCGCTGCTGAACCGGCGTGGCGGGTTCAATGATCGCCACTCGAAGAAGAGGTTAACGTGTCACAAGCGTCCATGACCCAGAAGTACTCCACGATCTCATCGTCCCTGGCAGTGGGCAACGACGAGCCGGACCGCAACCTTGCCCTTGAGCTTGTCCGCGTCACCGAGGCAGCGGCAATTGCCGGCGGGCACTGGGTGGGTTTCGGCGATAAGAACACGGCGGACGGCGCAGCCGTTGACGCCATGCGCTCCTTCCTTCAGACTGTCCACTTCAACGGCGTTGTGGTCATCGGCGAAGGCGAAAAAGACGAAGCCCCCATGCTGTTCAACGGCGAACGCGTCGGTGACGGTACGGGCCCCGAATGCGATGTTGCGGTCGACCCCATCGACGGAACCCGGCTGACGGCGCTGGGCATCAACAACGCCCTGGCCGTTTTGGCCGTGGCCGAACGCGGTTCCATGTTCGACCCGTCAGCGGTGTTCTACATGGAGAAGCTCGTCACCGGCCCCGAAGCCGCGGATATGGTGGACCTCCGCCTGCCGGTAAAGCAGAACCTGCATCTCATTGCCAAGGCCAAGGGCGTGAAGGTCAACCAGCTCAACGTCATGATCCTGGACCGCGACCGCCACCGCCCGCTGGTGGAGGAAATCCGTGAGGCCGGAGCCCGCACCAAGTTCATCATGGACGGGGACGTCGCCGGCGCCATCGCTGCCGCCCGGTCCGGCACCGGCGTCGATGCCCTCATGGGTATCGGCGGAACCCCCGAGGGCATCGTGGCGGCCTGTGCCATCAAGTCCCTCGGCGGTGTCATCCAGGGCCGGCTCTGGCCCACCAGCGACGAGGAAAAGCAGAAGGCAATCGACGCCGGCCACGACCTGGAACGCGTCCTGTCCACCAACGACCTCGTATCCAGCGACAACTGCTACTTCGCGGCCACGGGCATCACCGATGGTGACCTTTTGAAGGGCGTCCGCTACTCCAAGGACAAGGTCCTGACCCAGTCCATCGTCATGCGTTCCAAGTCCGGAACCATCCGCTTCGTGGATGGCGAGCACCAGGCCAGCAAGTGGGAAGGTTACGCCCGCAAGAGCTGATCCCCAGCCACGCCGCCAGACGTCGCCCCGGACCGCCCAGCGCTCCGGGGCTTCGGCGTTAATGCGTTGGTATAGGGTTTAAGCCATGATTCCAGCTGTTGTGCCCTGTACTGACCGCGCCCTTTGGGACGAACACGTCGACCGGTTCCAGGGGCACCCGCAACAGCTCTGGGGCTGGGGCGAGACCAAGGCCATGCACGGCTGGTCCGTTGACCGGGTGCTTTTGAACGAAGGCGACACCACCATCGGCTGCGCACAGCTGCTGATCCGGCGGCTTCCCTTCCCGTTCCGCGCGCTGGTCTACATCCCCAGGGGTCCGATGTGTGCGGTTGAGGACACTCCCGCCGTCCTCAGCAGCCTTGCCGACCATGCTGCCACCCGCCATCGCGGTGTCGTCCTCAGCATTGAACCGGACTGGGACCAGGACTCGCCCTACGCGGCCGCGGTGTCGGGCGCGGGTTTCCGGGAGTCCGCCAATACCGTGCTGATCCCGCGCACGCTCATCCTGGACCTCACCAGGTCCGATGACGAGCTGATGGCGGAGATGTCCAAGTCCACCCGCGCCAATATCCGCAAAGCGATGCGCAGCGATGTGGAATTCCGGAAGGTCAAGAACGACTCCGAGCTTGAGCAGGTACTCGCCATTTACCATGAGACGGCGGAACGTGCCGGTTTCGGTATCCACGAGGACCAGTATTACCGGGACATTTTCCGGAACATGGGAGACGGTTCCCCCATCATCGGGGCATTCGACGGCGAGCAGATGCTCGCGTTCGTCTGGCTGGCCCGTAGCGGCTCCACCGCGTTCGAACTTTACGGCGGCGTCTCCGCCGAGGGGCAGAAGCAGCGCGTCAACTATGGCGTCAAATGGGCGGCGCTGCAGGCCATGCGCGAGGACGGCTGCTCCAGGTACGACTTCAACGGGCTGCTCAATGACGGTATCTCGGACTTTAAGAAGCAGTTCGCCAAGCATGAAAACATGCTCCTGGGCACGTGGGAAAAGCCGCTGTCCCCGTTCTACCCCGCGTATGCCAAGGCAATGCCGCTGGCGCGGAAGAGCCTCCAGACGGCGCGGCGGCTCGTGAAGACTGCGTCCGGGCGCGCCCGGACAGTCCTTCGGCGCGGCTAGAGGCCGGTAGTCACCGCAAACGCCAGTGCCGGCTCCGTGCTGCCGGCGACAGGGTGGACGTTGACGGGAGCCTCGGCGGCAGCAAGGAACGCACTGCTGCCCCGGGAAAGCTGCAGGTCGCCCTTGGGTGAATCGAGGTAGACCTCGCCGGCCACCACAATGACCACGGCGGCACCGGACTGCGCAAGCGGGACAGGACCGTCATTCGGCCCGATCTCGATGCGCTGCAGCTGGAACTCCTCGAACGGCGGCCGGTACAGCTCCTGGCCCAGCATGGTCTTTTCGCCGGCAAGCATGGGGACAGCCACGGGGTGGAAGTCGACGGTGCGGAGAAGTTCGGGGACATCCACGAATTTGGGGGTCAGTCCGCCGCGCAGGACGTTGTCCGAGGACGCCATCACCTCCACCCCCAGTCCGTGCAGGTAAGCATGGACGTTTCCCGCAGGCATGTAAACGGCCTGGCCCGGCTGCAGTGAGATCCGGTTCAGGAGCATGGAGATCAACACGCCGGGATCGCCCGGGTACTTCTCGTTGAGGCTGATCACCGTTCCCAGCTCCGCTTCGTACGGTGCAAGGGACCCTCGGGAAAGGAGCGCCTCCACGACCTGGGCGGTGGCCTCTGCCACGGCCTCTCCACCAGTTATGAGGCGTTCGAAGGCCTTCCGCAGGCCGGCTCCTTCATCGCCGTCCTCCAGGGCCTCCAGCAGGGCAGGAACCAGGGCAGGCACCCGCCCCTCCACGGAGTCAAAGGCCGAGGCCACGTACAGCAGGATTTGCCGGGTTTCCGTTGCCGGCCGGAACCCGCACAGGGCTTCAAAGGGCGTCAGCGCGAAGATCATTTCCGGCTTGTGGTTGTCATCCCGGTAGTTCCGGTGGGGCGCATTCGCCGCGACGCCTTCGGCGTTTTCCCGCTCAAATCCAGCCCGCGCCTGTTCCAGGCTCGGATGGACCTGGAGGGACAGCGGCTGGGCAGCAGCCAAGATTTTTGCCAGGAACGGAAGCCTTGGGCCAAAGCAGGCCACGGATTCGGCTCCGAGGAAGTGCTCCGGATCGCTGGCGATCAGGGCATCGAGGGGCGTGTCAGTGCCGTTTTCGGGAACGTGGGCCACGGACGGCGAATCAGCGTGCGCGCCAATCCACAGCTCGGCCTCGGGCCTGCCGGATTCGGGCCGTCCAAGGAGTGATGCGATAGCCGTCGTTGAACCCCAGGCGTAATCCCGGAGGACGTTCTCAATCTCGTACAAGGCCGGTTCCGTTTCTTTGCTGTGGTTGCGTAGGGGCTAGAGCGGTGCGCAGAGGCCGTTGGTAGCCACCAGTTCGCGGATAGCCTGCTCGTTACCCTCGCGCTTGAGCTGGTTCAACATGGCTTCCGTGATCGGCTCGCCGTCCGGCGTTGTGGTCACAGGGGTAAAGTCCGACGGCGTGGATTGCCGGGGCAGGCTTCCTGCCCCCGCCAGGGAGGTAATGGGGGAATGGACGCCGGACGCCTGGATGTGCCCGCCGCCGGCAGCGGGTACGGCGATGGCGTCGTCAGCAATTCCGGCTGACTGTGCGGATGACGCCGAGGCCAGCAACTGGTCCACGCGCTCGTGGATCTGGTCGAAGTCCGGGACCGTGGAGAAGGAAGCATCGAAGTCCGGAGGGCCAATGGTCAGCCGCTTGACGTCCTGGCCTTTGGCCTTCACGGCGAGGTCAACGAAACTTCCAAGCTGCGAGGAGGAGATATTGGAGTCCACCACTTTGGTTCCCGCGTTGGCTATGTCCTCGAACTTGGACAGCAGCGTGCCAGGGTCCAGCTGCTTGAGCATGGCCTGCTGCACGCACTGCTGGCGCTGGATGCGTGCGTAGTCGTCCACGAACTCCCGGGACCGGCCATACCAAAGCGCCCGATCACCGTCGAGTGTCTGTTCGCCGGCGGGTATCCACCCGAGGGGCATGCCGTGGGTTTGGGTGTAATCGTCAAAGTAGCCGCTCATGGGCACCCAGCCGCCGGCCTTGATTTTGATGCCGCCCATGGCATCTATGAGCCTGGCAAAGCCCTCCATGTCCACCAGGACGTAAGCCTGGACAGTGAGGCCGAGTGTGCCCGAGACAGCCTCCAGCGTAGCCTGCGCGCCCGGATCGGCGACGCCCGGGTAAAGGTCGGCGTACTCGTTGGTGACCTCGGTATTGATCGCGTTGATCAGGCACTCGTCGCCACAGTTGTAACCGTCCGGGTAGATGGCCCGCATGGGCGAGTCCTCGCTGAACTGGGCGTTCTGGAGGTTCCGGGGGACCGAGATGATGGCGGTGCTGCCGGTTTCTGCGTCAACGCTGAGGACGGAGAGGCTGTCCGGACGTCTGCCGGTACGGTCGTCACCGGCATCCCCGCCCATCATCAGGAAGTTGTAGCGGCCGTCCACAGGATCGATGGCAGGACCTGAGGAGAAGATGCTGCCGATTGCATTGCGCCCGACGTTCAGCAGGTAAGCGAGGTAGCCGAGCGATCCGCTGCCCAGGACCAAAGCCAGGACCAGGGAGATTACGACGGCGGGGCGCGCTGACGGTGCCAGCAGTACCGGGCGGATGAGCCGCAACGTATTGACGAACAGCATCGCCCAGCCTGCGGCCAGTGCGACGAGCAGGATGACGATGGCCAGCGACGCAAACGGGTTGGTAATGATGTTGATGAGCAGTGTCCGGTTGAGCAGCAGCAGGAGCACTGCCAGGACAACGACTGCCCAGACGCACAGCGTGACCCGCAGTGCTGCACGCCCCAGCCTCCTGTCGCCCGCTACCAGCTGTGCACTGCCGGGGACCAGCAAAGTCAGCAGCACCAGCACAAAGCCCCTTTTGGTGCGCACCGGGGAGGAAGCACTGACGGGGTACCGGACGGGATCGGTCAGTGCCGTATCGGATGCGGAGCGGGGTACTTTGCTGCTGGTCATGCCGCCGGTCCTAACGGCTGCCCCGGAGGGTGTTGCCTTCAGCGAAGACCTCGGCGACTTTTTGCCGGAGTGTTGCTCCCTTGCGGCTTGCTACGGCATTGAGGTCTGACGCGAACTCGAGGAGGTCTGCACGCAGTGAGGATGCAAGCTCATCGGTCCCGGCGGCCAGCATGCGGACCGCCAGTAGTCCGGCGTTGCGGGCCCCGGCGATGGACACGGTGGCAACGGGGACGCCGGCCGGCATCTGGACGATCGAGAGCAGGGAGTCCATGCCGTCAAGGGTCTTCAGCGGGACGGGCACCCCAATCACCGGCAGGGGAGTGACGCTGGCCAGCATGCCCGGCAGGTGGGCTGCGCCGCCGGCTCCGGCGATGATTACCCGCAGTCCGCGCTCGTGGGCCGTTTGCCCGTAACGGATCATCTCGGTGGGCATCCGGTGGGCGGACACCACGTCGGCTTCGAACGCAATCCCGAATTCGGCCAAGGCCTCCGCTGCGGCCTCCATGACCGGCCAGTCGGAATCGGAGCCCATGACGAGGCCCACCAGCGGGCTGGCCGCCGAACCGGCGGCAGGGGTTGCTGGGGCGCTCATGAGTTCTCCTCGAAAGTTTGTGCCGATTCTTCCGCCGGTACCCGGCCGTCGCGGATGATGCTTGCCACCATGGTGGCACGGCGCCGGACCGAATCCACGTCCGCCGTGGACGTGGCCGCCAAATTCACGTGGCCGATCTTCCGGCCCGGCCGCACCGACTTGCCGTAACAGTGCACCTTGGCTGCCGGTTCGCTGGCAAGCGCCAGCGGGAATGCTGAATACAGGTCCTGGTTGTCGCCGCCAAGGAAATTCTTCATGACGGTGACGGGAGCCAGGGCATCGGTAGCTCCCAGCGGGAGGTTAAGCACCGCACGCAGGTGCTGCTCGAACTGGCTGGTCACTGCACCGTCCTGGGTCCAGTGACCGGTGTTGTGCGGGCGCATGGCCAGCTCATTGATCAGGAACCCGGGCCCCATTCCGGGAGTTTCGAAGAGTTCCACGGCCAGGACGCCGGTGACTCCCAATTCGCCCGCTATCCGCAGGGCGGCGTCCTCGGCGGCGGCGGCAACCTCCACGGGGATCTCCAGGGCAGGAGCGATCACTTCGTCGCATACGCCGTCCACCTGGATGGTGTGTACTACCGGCCACGCGCGCGCCTCACCGTCGGGTGTCCTTGCCACCAGGGCCGAAAGCTCACGGGTGAAGTCGACTTTTGCCTCGGCCAGGAGGGGGCTCATGGCCGCAAACCACTCCTCGGTGCCGGCTGCTTCTTCGGCTGACCCGACGATCCGCACGCCTTTGCCGTCGTATCCGCCGCGTGGCATCTTAAGGACTACCGGCCATCCGATATCGTCACCGAACCTCACCAGGGCCGCGACGTCGTCCACCGAGGCCCAGGCGGGGTTGGGAAGTTCGAGCCGGTCGATTGCGGCACGCATCACAAGCTTGTCCTGCGCATTTACCAGCGCGTCAGGCCCGGGCTGGACGTTGACGCCGGCCGCCTGCAGGGCCCGGAGATGGTCCGTGGGCACGTGCTCGTGATCGAAAGTCATCACGTCCAGGCCGTTGGAGAAGTCAAGCAGTGTCTGCAGATCCTTGTAGTCGCCTACCGGCGAAGTTGATACCGCCGAGACTGCTGAAACATCGTCGCCCTCGGCAAGGACGCGGAGTTCGAAGCCGAGGGCAGTTGCGGCTGGGGCCATCATGCGGGCAAGTTGGCCGCCGCCAACTACACCTATTACTGGAAAAGTCACATGGGCCAGCCTACCGAAGACCGCCCCGTAAACCGCCTTCCGGCCGCGCCGGGCGCTGAGATTTTAGGTAAACATGTTCTGCGGGGAAGGTCCCCGACAGGCTGGCCCGGAACTTTGGGGGCTAAAATAGGCCTCTGGCCGTGTGGCCCATCATTCAACGGCCATGGAGGGTCATGTTTAGTTCACTTGCAGATCGCATCCGGGGGCTGGCCTCGCTTTTTTGGCGCGAAGTGGCCAAATTCGGGGCTGTCGGCGGTGTTGCGTTCGTCATTGACTCTGCGGTGTTCATTTGGCTTTTCACCGGGCCGATGCACGGCAGCGAGGTCTGGGCAAAGGCTCTTGCCACCGTTGTGGCGAGTATCTTCTCCTGGGTGGCCAACCGCTACTGGACCTTCAGGCACCGCAAGCAGGCCAATGTGATGCGCGAGGCTGTGCTCTTTGCCTTGATGAACCTCGTTGGGCTCCTCATCGCCTCCGGCTGCGTTTGGTTCGCGAAGTACGTGCTGGACCTCAACGACAAGCCGTCACTCTTCATCGCGGGAAGTGTAGTGGGACTGGTTCTGGGAACCATCTTCCGGTTCTTTGCCTACCGCTTCTGGGTCTTTAACGAGGAGCTGGACCAGGAACCGGAGTTCTCCCACGACCACGAACTCATCGAACTCCACCACCACAAGGAACACGCGGCTGCCGTGGAGCGCGAGCCCTCTGCGGAAGGGCCGGCCAAGCCATAGCGCCTTAGGTCAGGCCCAGGCGGGGGCACCTTAGTTGCCGTGGATTCGCTCAGCGGCAAGCAACTTGTCCGTCAGCTCCACATCAGGATGGGTCAGGACCACGGAGCCGCCCTGCTTCCATGCTCCAAGGGCGTTCGCCAAAGCCGGCTCCAGGCCATCGCCTGCAGGTATGTGCAGCCGCACGCCCTCGTCGTGGGAAACGGCGAAACTGTCGAGCAGTTCCCGGTGGAGGTGCCCGCGGCCGGTCCCGTCCACGAGGGCGCACGCTGCAGGATCGGCGTCTGCATGCGGCATGAAGACGTCACCGTGGGCGCGCACCTCCGCTGCGTAATCGATACAGCCCTTCGCAAGCTCCCCTGGCCAGCGCATGGCGAGGGCGGGCAGCGCGACGGCAATAACGGCGTCGTACTTTCCATCAACGGAATCAGGGTCTGCCGTGACCAGGAAGTCAGCTGTGTTTCCCTCCAGCACGGTTTCCAGGCCGAGCTGCCAGGCAGCCAGGGCCCACACCATTGCCTTCCAGTGGGCCGGCAACTCCAGCCGAAGCCGCATTCCCGGGGCGGCGTCCACTTCGTCCTGCAGCAGGTTGCTGGTCTTGGCGACCCAGTTGTCCAGGACCCGGCCGGAGAGTTCCACGCGCTCCGTGTCCGGGCCATACCAGGTGAGGCGGGGCGACGTGGAGCTTCCTGAGCGAAGGCTGGCCATCAGATCTTGGGCGGGAGTAGTCATGGACCCATCCTGCCACCGCCGCCACACAGGGTCACCGGTTGCTTGCACGCCGCTGGAAATTCCTGTCACCGGAGTGACATTTATCACATAGGATGCTAAGCGTGCTTGCTATTAATCCGAAATCCGGGTATTTTCGCGCCAGCACGGCAATTTTGAGGGTGTTTTGGCCGCCGGCGCCGGTTCTGCCGGCCGTATTCCTGCCGGCCCGGGAAAATTCCCGGGCGTGGCGTACGCAATTTTGCGGAACCCTAGTGATTATTATCCCGGCTGCGGCTTGACTCGCCCAAGTTACACACGTGTAATTAGGTATCTAAAGCGACTGCGTAAATACCGGCACACAACCGAGTGTCCATGTATCCAGGCAGAAGGCTGCAACATCAGGAGGGTCGCCGTGGGGCAAGCAGAGCGTATCCAGGAAGATGCCATCGTGGCCGGTCAGGCAACGGCAAAATACCGCGCGCGGGGGGTGCCGAGCGACTGGTACGTGGACCCGGCTGATCATGAAGCCGCGGAGCGATACAACCGGAATACCGGCGGCATCCTGGAGGACCAGGCGACGGCATTCCTTGCTGCCCATGAGGCCCTCCTGGGCGGCGGCGGGGACCACGAAGACGACCTCGACCCACCCATGGAGCTGCCCGCGGCCGGCGCAGCGCAGCCCGTCTGGATCGGACTGCCCTTCCAACAGGATTTCGACGACGAAGGCGAGCTGGGGTGGCAGACTGACGCCTTGTGCGCCCAGACGGATCCCGAGGCATTCTTCCCGGAGAAGGGTGGCTCCACCCGCGACGCCAAGAAAGTCTGTGGAGCCTGCAATGTACGGTCGCAATGCCTGGAATACGCGCTGGCAAACGACGAACGGTTCGGCATTTGGGGAGGCCTTTCCGAGCGTGAGCGCCGGCGGCTGAGGAAGCGAGCAATCTAATTCACCAGGATGTTCATGTCACTGCCGTTGTGGTTGCCCACAACGGTAGTGACTATCTGCCCAGAACCCTGTCGGCATTGGCGGACCAGACCCGGTCCGTCGATCGCGCCATCGGCGTCGACACCGGTTCCCGAGACGACTCGCTGGTCCTTCTTGAACGGGCCTTGGGTGCAGCCAACGTCGTAAGCCATGATCGCGGGAAAGGCGGCATGGGGGCCGCGGTTTCTGCGGGACTTGCCGGACTGGCACCCTCCAGGGGCGGCAAGGCGGATAGCAGGGCCGAATGGATCTGGCTGCTGCATGACGATGCGGCCCCCGCCCCGGAAGCTCTTGCCGAGCTGCTCGGCGCCGTGGAGCGTGCGCCTTCCGTAACCGTCGCCGGCTGCAAGCAACTCGACTGGCATGAGGAACGGAAGCTGATCGACGTTGGCCTCTCCACGAGCCGTTGGGCCGAGCGGCTCTCCCTGATTGATGCCGACGAGCTTGACCAGGGGCAATACGACGGGCGCAGCGATACATTCGCCGTGAATTCTGCAGGCATGCTGGTGCGCCGCGACGTCTGGGAGCACCTGGGCGGTTTCGATCCCGCCCTCCCGGGCAGCGGAGACGACGTCGACTTCTGCTGGCGCAACCGCCTCGCCGGCCACCGTGTGGTGGTGGTCCCGGCAGCCCGGATGTTCCATGTGGCCCACCGGCCCCACGCGCTGGGCACCCCGGCAGCGGCACGAAAAGCCCAGGTTCACCTGCGGCTTAAGCACTCACCGCCCTGGATGGTTCCGGTCCATGCTGCGGGCGCGCTGCTCGGCAGCCTCTTCAAGCTGGTCCTGAGTATTGCGGTCAAGGACCCGGGCCACGGCATCTCCCAGCTCATTGCTACCGTTGCTGCATTAAGCAGGCCCAGAGCAGTAGTCCGGGCCAGGCGGGCGGCGCGGCAGACGCGGCGGATACGCCGGTCCGTGATCCGCAAACTCCAGACACCCCGGCGGGAGGTCTGGAGCCACAGGCGGTCCCTGATGGAGGCGATCGGATCCGACAACAGCCCGGCGGACGACCTTGAGCAGGACCCGCTGGCGCACCAGCCCACTGGCGACGCTTCCGATGATTTCGCGGCCCTGGCCACCAGCAAGCGCGGGTGGGTGGGCAACGGAGCCCTCGCGGCGGTCATCATCGCGTCCATCGCATCCCTCCTGGGCCTGGCAGGGCTTTTCCGCGCGGACGCCGTCGTCGGAGGCGCCCTCATCCCCGTTTCAGCGGGTCTCGGGGACATCTGGCACCACGCGTCCAGCTGGTGGGTAAACCTCGGCGCAGGGCTTCCGGGGAGGGGAGACCCTTTCGGCTACGTGCTATGGATCCTGGGTGTCCTCGGCGGCGGGGATGCCAACGCCGCCATCGCCTGGCTGCTCCTCCTTGGCGCCCCGCTGTCCGGCCTTACCGCGTGGTTTGCTGCGGGAGGACTGACAGTCCGGCGCCGGCTCCGGTTTGCCGCGGCCATCTTCTGGGCCGCTGCCCCCGCACTTCAGGTGGCCTTGAACCAGGGGCGGGCCGGTGCCCTGATCGCCCACATCATGATCCCGCTCCTGGTCCTGGCCCTGCTGCGTGCCACCGGCTCAGCTGTGGGACACGGACGTTTCATGCTGCCCGGGCCGGGTGACCGCCGGAGAGACCGTCCGCCGGCCCGTCCCGGCGTCAACGGCATGCCGTCCTGGACAGCGGCTGCAGCAGCCGGCCTGGCGCTGGCGGTTGTGGCTGCATCTGCTCCGTCCCTCCTGGTTCCGGCAACAATAGTGATCGTTCTGTGCGGGCTCCTGCTGGGCCGCCGCGGCCGGACCGTATGGTGGGCCCTGCTTCCAAGCGCCGCGCTGTTTATTCCGTTCGGCCTGTCCGTACTGGACAAGCCGAGGGCACTTCTCGCGGACCCGGGACTGCCGCTGGGTTTCGATGCCGCTCCGTTGTGGCAGCAGCTCCTGGGCCAGCCGTTGGCTTTCGGCCTGGACGGGGGCCTGGACGGGCTTCCCTACTTCCAGGACGGATCCTTTCCGTGGGCCCTGCTGCTGGCACTGCTCGTGGCCGTGCCGGTCCTGATCCTGGCTGTGACGGGACTCTTCAGCACGGGACGACGCGCCAGGATGGCCAGGTCGTTGTGGATGGCGGGGCTGCTTGCCTTGGCAGGTGGCTGGCTGGCCTCCCACGTGGCCACCGGGATGAACGCCGAAACATTGGTAACTCCTTTCACCGGACCAGCAGTTTCCGCTGCGGCGTTCCTCCTGCTGGGGGCGGGACTCCTCGGGGCGGAACAGCTTCTCGGTGTCGCTGACCAGGCTGTTGCCGGTCCATCAAAGCAGCGGACCGCGGCGCGCGCGGCCGTCGCTTTCGGGATGGTGATCCTGCTCATTGGCCCCTTGGCCGGGATGGCCGCCTGGTCCGCCCGCAACCTGCTCCGTCCCGCAACTGTTTCCACGGCCGGCCCTGCTGTTACTACGGGTGCTGCAGACTCCCCGGCCCCCGGGCTGGGTACGCCCCGGCTTGTGGAGGCTGCCAACCCGCGCACCCTGCCCGCTACGGCGATTGACCGGGGAACAGGGCCCGAGCAGACGCGCACACTCCTGATCGGCACTCGGGACAATGGCACCTTTGACGCCTCTCTCATGCGTGGTGCCGGCACCACTCTGGACAGCCTTTCGGCCGTTGCATCCGCCAGGAACATCATCGGCGCTCCCGGCGCCGAGGCGGTCCGGGACGATGATGACGTCACAGCCGCGGTCCGCCGGGTCGTAGCCACCCTGGTGGCCGGTCAAGGCGTGGATCCCCGCAAGGACCTCGAACAGCTGGGAGTGGGCTTCGTGGTACTCCGTTCCACGGATACGGCAGCCCAGTTGACTGCCAGCAGGATGGATGCGGTACCGGGCCTCGTGGCGGTCGGGCAGACCGACGTCGGGTGGCTTTGGCGCATCACCCCCCTGAACCAGCCTGTTCTGCAAGCAGCGGATGTTGCCCACCGGGTGCGCCTCGTGGACACCAACGGCTCAACAGTCTCTCTGGTGCCCTCCGCATACAACGACGTCGACGCCCCTGTTCCCGACGGGCCCGAAGGGCGCCTGGTGGTTCTGGCCGAACGCGCCGATCCGGGCTGGAGTGCCTGGCTTGACGGCCGAAGGCTGACATCGACCACCTCCGGGTGGTCCCAAGCGTTCACCCTCCCCGCCTCCGGCGGCCAGTTGACCGTCCGTTACGAAAACCCGTGGGCAGTTTGGGCAGGAATTGCCCAGGTCACGGTGATCGGGCTGACTGTCATGTTGGCTGTCCCCATGCCGGCACGGAGGCCGCGGGCCGGTCTTTCCCGGGACGAGGGCTCCCTGCGTAAGGAACAGCAGAATGCATGAGCACACCATGTCCACCAAGGTGCCGGATCCCGCTGGGCGGGATGCCGGAACGGCCTCCGGCGAGGCCGGCAGCCAGCGCCCTGCAGGCAAACGCCGCCAAGGAGCCCTGGCAAGTTTCGCCGGCGCAGCACTCGTCCTCGGGGGCGCAGGCGCACTGGTGGCTGCCGGGTCCATGCTCCCCGGGCCGGAGTCGAGCCGGAGCCTGCCTGCCGCGGTTGCCGTTGTGCCTGCGGGAGAAAGCCTGGGCGTGTGTCCCGGTCCAGCCCGGCTGCTGGAAGGCACCGAGGCCGGCACTGATCCGCAGTTCAGCCCCGAATCCGCCACCGCCGCCACTAGTGTGACCGCCGCCGTCCTCGGCGCTTCAGGCGTGCTGCCCGCCAGCCGGCTGTCCCTGCTGGACGGGACCACCGCCGTCGAAATTGCCGAAGATTCCGGCGCGCCCCCTGCCGAGGGGGCCCGCCAGGAGCTCCTGGCGGGCGCAGTGGCGAACCGGTCGGTGGACCAGGTGACCGTCCTCAGCGCCGATGCCGTGGCAAACCAGAAAGCGTCCGCTGCAGCCGCCATGAAGTTCACGGCAACAGACGGCGATCTTCAGGGAACGGCGGCAGCCAGCTGCGCGCAGCCTTCCAACGACCAGTGGCTGGCAGGGGCAAGTACCACTGTGGGCCGCACCTCGGTGCTGGTCCTGAGTAACGCTTCCACCACTCCGGCCACGGTCAGCCTTGAGCTGTTTGGCCAGGGCGGACAGATCCAGGCGCCCGGCAGCCGTGGCCTGTTGGTGGCGCCAGGCGCTACGCGGTCGGTAGTGCTGGCTGGCCTGGCGCCGGGGGAGCCGCAGCTGGGTGTTCACGTCCGCAGCGCCGGGGGGCCCGTCGCGGCCGCCATCCAGCAAAGCGCCCTGCGCGGCCTTACACCCGGTGGCGTGGACTTCATCGTGCCCGGTGCAGCCCCGGCCGTTCGCCAGGTCATGACCGGCGTGGACATCCAGGATCCGGGCGGAGTTGCTGCCCTGACAGGCAACTCCGGCTACGAGGATGCCGGGCCGGCCCTGCAGATCACCGTGCCGGGTCCATCGGATGCCGTCGTCGAGGTCAAACTGTATGGACGCGACGGCCAGAAAGCGCTGCCCTCCGGCGGGGTGGTCACCGCCAAGGCCGGCTCTGTCACGGAAGTTTCCCTTGCGGGCGTCCCGGCGGGGCACTATACGGTTTCTGCAGCATCCGACGTTTCCTTTGTTGCAGCCGCACGCATCAGCCGGGGGACCGAGGAGGGCCAGCCGTCCGACGTCGCGTGGGCTCCCGCCGGGGTGCGGCTTGGCAGCCAGCACGTGGTTCCGGTTCCGCAGGGCGGCATCCGGCAACTGGTCTTCGGTGCCCTTGATGCGCGGGCCACCATCACCTACGCAGCGATCACTGCCGACGGGAAGGTCCGGGCACCCTCCACCGCCGACATCGCCGGCGGAACAACTGCGTCCATCGCTGTTCCGGATAAGGCGGACGACGCCGACGTCGTGGGCTACGTCGTATCCGCGTCGGGCGACGCCGCCTTCGGCGCCGTGCTGCTGCAACAGGACAGCCGGAACGATGTGGCCTCCCTGGCGTTCCAGCCCGCGGCAGCCGGGCAGGAAACGGTACCGGTCACCATCAGCTACTGAGGCGGATGTCCAGCCGGACCTGCTGCCGCACGGTACGGGCGGCTGCATCAGTAGCGGCGCCGGTACACGGGGTCGAGGGTTTCAGGGGCCACGCCGAGCATCTCCGCGGTGTGTTCCACCACCACGTCATGGACCAGGTCCTGGAGTTCCTCGACGCCGGGGCACGCCTGTTCCACCACCCGGCGGTATACCGTGATCATGGGCCCGTCTTCACCGGCGGCCGGCGTGTACGAGCCCATCGGTACGGGGGCGGAACTGGTAGCCAGCTGCTCCAGGTCCGGCGGAATCTCATCCACGCCAAACCGTACGCCGTCCAGTGTCTTGCCCCAGATGTCGTGCAGCCGCTGGGCCGAATCCAGGACCATGTCATCGAAGCGGTCCGACCGCGTCCGGTAACCCGGATGGGTGGGAAGCATCACCTCACCGCGCAGCCCCCGGCCATGACGGTTCCGGCGGCGCTGCATAAAGCTCCTGCCCCCGGACTCCCCGCCCGGCTCCGCAGGGGCGTCCGGGTCAGCCAACCGGACCGTAAAGCGTGATTCATGGTTCGATGACTGCATACATCGACTGTAAACCCGCGACATGATTTACGCGATAGATTCCCCCTGCAGCGAAGGGCGCGTCCCGCCCACGGCGCCAATGCGCAGTTTTGGCGGGGACACAGAGTAGTCTGTGATGTCGTGGGAGCTATCCGTCAGTGTTCAAGATCTGCCTGCCGCCAGTCGGCGGTAGCCACCCTGACGTACGTGTATGCAGACTCCACGGCTGTCCTTGGGCCGCTGGCCACCTACGCAGAGCCGCATTGTTACGATCTTTGCGAACAGCACGCTGGTTCACTCACCGTCCCCAGGGGGTGGGAGGTCCTGCGGCTGGCCATGCCGTCCACACCGCAACAACCCGGCCCGGATGATCTGTTGGCCCTCGCCAACGCGGTCAGGGACGCCGCCGCGCTGCCGGCAAAGGCTCCGCAAACGCCCGCCCAGCGCGGTCCCCATTCGGCGCTCGAAGCTCCGGCAGGCACCGAAGGCACCCGGAGGGGCCACCTGCGCGTCCTGCGCGAACCGTCCTGACGGGCATCTGGCGGTACGCTGGAAGCTGCACATCATTTCCGCTACCGGCGCGAGCGCGCCCGCCAGGGAGCATAAACCACATGCCAAAGATCAGTCCTGAACTGTTGTCCGTCCTGCGCTGTCCCGTGACGGGTTCACCCCTGGTCCAGGACGGCGAGGAACTGGTGGCCACCACCGCCGGCGAAGCAGGCGTGAAGCCGCGCTATGCGATAGAGGACGGCATTCCCCTTCTCCTGCCTCCGGAACTGCTGGCAGCAGCTACATCGGCGGGCTCCGACCAGCACGATTCAGTGCCGGGTACTGCCCAGGCCGGGTAGCGGCACACCAACTTATCCGCAGACCAGAACACTGGCGCCGCAGGCGCCGTTGAATGCGCCGTTCTTCACGGACACAGCAGTACCGGACACAGCAAAGGACCACCCATGACTCTTGATTACAAGATTGCCGATATCTCCCTGGCGGAAGCAGGGCGCCACCAGATCCGCCTGGCCGAGCACGAGATGCCGGGCCTCATGTCGCTGCGCGAGGAATTCGGCCCCACCCAGCCGCTCAAGGGTGCCAGGATCGCCGGCTCGCTGCACATGACCGTGCAGACGGCCGTGCTGATCGAAACCCTCACCGCGCTGGGCGCAGAGGTCCGCTGGGCCTCCTGCAACATCTTCTCCACGCAGGATGAGGCTGCAGCGGCCGTTGTGGTGGGCAAAGGCACCATAGAGGACCCGCAGGGTGTTCCGGTCTTCGCCTGGAAGGGCGAAACGCTTGAGGAATACTGGTGGACCGCCGAGCAGATCCTGACCTGGCCGGGTGCGGAGTCCAACCCTGAACTGGGTCCCAACATGATCCTGGACGACGGCGGCGATGCCACCATGCTGGTGCACAAGGGCGCGGAATTCGAGGCCGTAGGAAACGTCCCCTCCGCCGGCCCCACGGATTCTGAAGAGTACGCCATCTTCCTTGACGTCATCCGGCGCTCCATGGCAGCAGACCCGCAGAAGTGGACGCGCACCGCCTCCACCATCAAGGGCGTCAGCGAGGAGACCACCACGGGCGTCCACCGCCTGTACCAGCTGGCGGAACAGGGCAAGCTGCTGTTCCCCGCCATCAACGTCAACGACTCCGTCACCAAGAGCAAGTTCGACAACAAGTACGGAATCCGGCACTCGCTGCCGGACGGCATCAACCGCGCCACCGACGTGCTCATGGGCGGCAAGGTCGCCGTCGTCTGCGGATACGGCGACGTCGGGAAGGGTGCCGCGGAAGCGCTGCGCGGCCAGGGCTCCCGCGTCATCGTCACGGAAATTGACCCGATCTGCGCGCTCCAGGCAGCCATGGACGGCTACCAGGTGGCGAAGCTCGAATCGGTCCTGGCGCAGGGCGACATCTTCATCACCACCACGGGCAACAAGGATGTCATCATGGCCGAGCACATGGCCGGCATGAAGAACAAGGCCATCGTGGGCAATATCGGGCACTTCGACAACGAGATCGATATGGCCGGCCTTGCCAGGACCCCGGGCATCAGGAAGGTTGAGATCAAGCCGCAGGTCCACGAATGGGTCTTGGATGAAGGAACGGAATCAGAGCGTTCCATCATTGTCCTGTCCGAAGGCCGCCTGCTGAACCTGGGCAACGCCACCGGACACCCGTCCTTCGTGATGAGCAACTCCTTCGCCAACCAGACCATCGCCCAGATTGAGCTGTGGACCAAGAAGGACCAGCCCGAAGGCGAGCGTGAGTACGAGAACCAGGTGTACGTCCTGCCCAAGGTCCTGGACGAAAAGGTGGCCCGCCTGCACCTCGACGCCCTGGGCGTGGAGCTGACGGAACTGACCAAGGACCAGGCCGAGTACCTGGACATTGACGTCGCCGGTCCGTACAAGCCCGAACACTATCGTTACTAAGAAGTAAACCGCCCGGGTGCCCACCGCACCCGGGCTGTTACTTCCAGCCCCTAGGATCTGTACATGGAGCCCGAAGTCCAGCCGCGTCGTCCGCGGACCCTGAAAAAAATTCTCATCGTTGCCGTGGTGTGCCTCCTGGCCGCAGCGGTCGGCGTTTTCGCCGCCGTGGCGCCGGGCCTCGCCAATGGCGCCCTGGAATCCGAGGCCGGCTCAGCCATACGCACCTCGCCGGGCATTGCCTCCCCGGTGATCGCACCGGTGAAGGCCGAGGCCGTACCGGCCAACGGCGCCAAGCAAGTGAACCCTGCCGCTCCTGTTTCCCTCAAGGTAAGCAACGGCACCATTGAGCGCGTCACCCTGACCAGTACCTCCGGCGAGACGGTGGAAGGCCGGATCGACCCGGAGGGCACCGGCTGGTCGGCGTCCGGGCCGCTCACGTTCAACACCGACTACAGCTACACGTATGTGCTCAAGGACGGCGCGGGACGCGAAACAAGCACAACGCAGTCCTTCAGCACCGTCTCCAGCTCTCAGGAGGCCGACGCCGCCATCTACCCGCTTGACGGTATGAAGGTGGGGGTTGGGCAGCCGCTGCAGGTCATCTTCAGCGAACCCGTGCTGAACCGCGACGCCGTCGAAAAGGCCATCACGGTCACCAGCAGCGCAGGCCAAGTGGGCGCCTTCCACTGGTACAGCGACAAGATGGTCCGCTACCGGGCCGAAGACTTCTGGGCCGCCAACTCCACCATTTCGATGGACATGCAGCTCTTTGGCGTGGACCTGGGCAACGGACAGATCGCCAACTTCAACAAGAAGATGAGCATATCCATCGGCGACAAGAAGGTTGCCGTGGCTGACGCCGCTGCGCACACTTTCACGCTCAGCATCAACGATCAGCCCGTCAAGACCCTGCCGGTCAGCATGGGGGACCAGCGCTTCCCGTCCGCCCGCGGGTACGGGGTGCTGATGGAGAAGAAGCGGTATGACCACTTCCGGGCTTCAAGCATCGGGCTGAAGCCGGGTGATCCGGCCTACTACGGTGACGTGGACGTGGAGTACACCATCCGGCTGACGCTCAGCGGGGCCTATATCCACCAGGCCCTCGAATCGGCCTACCCCTTCATTGGCAACAAGAACGTCTCCCACGGCTGCATCGGGTTTGCTCCCGACGGCGCTGCCTGGGTCTTTGACAATATGGGCACCGGGGACGTGGTGCAGATTATCAACACCGAAGGCGACTACGCCGCCCACGATGACGGCTTCGGCGACTGGAACATTCCCTGGAGCGAGTACGACAACTGACGTCAGCTGCCGAACGGCAGCCGCTGCAGCCGCTCGCCGACTTCGGTACTGCGCCGCCGCTGCTGCGCCAGCCTGGTGAGCTCGCGGTTCCGGCGTTCGGCGACGACGGCGGCAAGGAAGTCGTCGGGGCTGGTCCCCGGCGGCGGGGCAGGAGCCACGTGGGCGGATAGTTCCGTGGCGATGGACGCCGCCATTCCGGCGCGTGACATCGGCGCCATGCGGCCTGCCTGGCGGATGAACTGGGCGGCCCTGCGTGCGGTCGCATCGGGGATTCTTCCGATGTCCGCCGCTGATGCCCAGGCCCGAAGCCGGGGTGGTACGAAGACGGGAACAGCCTGTTCGACGGGTACCCGGCTTCGGATGGCATAGGTGCCTGCCAGCAGGTCGCCGAGGCGCCGGGACCTGTCGTTGAAAAGGGCCACGGTCAGCGCCAGTCCGCCGAGGGTCAGGTAGATTTCGAGGAACCCGGTCAGGCCGCGGATGACGGCGTGCCGGAAACGGATGGCGCCGCCGTCGTCCCGGACCACGCGCAGGCCGGTAGCCAGTTTGCCGAGGGAGAGGCCACGGCTCAGCGTCTCCACCGCTACAGGCACGATCACCAGGCAGAAGACAACGCTGGAAAGCACCAAGGCCCGCATGGCTGCCTCGTCCAGGTCTTCGCCTGCTGCGGCCAAGCCGACCAGGATCGCCACCAGCAGCACGGCGTTGAAGAGGACATCGAGGATGAGACCCAGGGAACGGGCCGCGAAGGAAGCCGGCCGCAGTTCCAGGACTACCGCCTCGCCGGTGACTATCGAACTCACGGTACGTACCCATTCCTCGCGGCTCATGGTGCAGACGGTCAAAGTCTAGTGCTGTGACGCTAGGCTGGTCCCGTGGATATGGACGCCTTCTCCGCCGTCAATGCGGACAAGTGGTCACGGCTGCACGAACTCGCCTCAAAGGGCAGGCTCAGCGGACGTGAGGCCGATGAACTGCTGGCGCTCTACCAGTCCACGTCCTCACATCTGTCACTGATCCGCTCCATTGCCCCCGAAAGCGGCCTCTCCGCCTCGCTCTCGGCCACGCTGGCCCAGGCCAGGACCCGCTTCACCGGTGCCCGCTCCAATCCGATGGCAGACCTCGCACGGTTTTTCGTGGTGGCACTTCCGGCGGCGTTCTACCGGCTTACGTGGCTCACCCTGGCGTGCGGGGCCGCGTTCATCATTATCGGTGCCGCCTATGCGCTCTGGATCGGAACCTCGCCGGAAGCGCTGCGGGCTGTGGCATCGGAAGCAGCGGCCAAACAGTATGTCGAGGAAGACTTCATCGACTATTACTCCGAGAACCCGGCCGCATCCTTCGCGGGCGCTGTCTGGACCAACAACGCCTGGATCAGCGCCCAGGCGGTTGCCCTCGGCATTACCGGAGTCTGGGTGCCGATGATCCTGTTCAGTAACGCGCAGGGTGTGGGAGTGGCGGCGGGCGTTTTCGCGGCCGCAGGCAAGTCCGACGTCTTTTTCAGCTACATCCTGCCGCACGGCCTGATGGAGCTTACTGCCGTCTTCATAGCCTGTGCGGCAGGGCTCCGGATTTTTTGGGCCATGGTGTCGCCCGGGCCACGCACCAGGGGCCGCGCGGTAGCCGAGGAAGGCAGATCGCTGATTACAGTTGCCCTCGGCCTGGTCCTGGTGCTGTTTGCCTCCGGACTCGTGGAAGGATTCGTCACCCCAAGCCCGTTGCCGGTGTGGGCCAAGATCACCATAGGTGCCGCGGTGCTGGGGGCTTACTGGGTTTACGTCCTGGTGTGGGGCAGGCGCGCCTACCTGTCAGGGGAACGTGGTGACCTTCGCCGCGAGGATGCCGGCTACACGGAAATCGCTGCCTGAATCGTTGTAATTCCGCCGGGGTGGTTCCTCGCCCAGCCCAACACCCGGACTGTAGGCTCGTCAACAGATAAAGCGCCGCGCCTGGGGTCCTTCCGCGGCGCGGAAACCCAACGGAAGTGACGCTGCTGTGAAAGACGAAACACCGGCCCGCGCCAAAAGCTCCGCGCCGCAGCCGGAACCTCTCCTGGACACGTCCGCGGACTCCGACGAGCCCGCTTTTTCCTGGCTGACTCCTGCGAAGAAGGGCGCTGCCGGGCCTGACGCCGGCAATTCGCCCGCCGGGGCTCCGTCCGGTCCGGCGGGCTCTACACCCGCGACGGGTTCTTCCCCATCAACCGGGTCCTCCCCTGTGATGGGGGAATCCGAAGCGGGGGAGCCGAAGCCGCGCATGAGCCCCCAACCGGAAAGCAGGGCGGACCGGAAAGCCGCGGAGGCCGCCGCAGGGCCCTCCGGCGTGGTCCCGCCCTCGGAGACTGTCCCGCCGTCGAACTCCGGGTCTTCCAGCCATGACCGTTCACCGGTCTTCAGAGAGCCGCTGCCCACATCCGCGCTGCACGTACGCCCCCCGGAGGAGGAGGTGGAGCGCCGCAACGCCGAGCGCGAGAGCGCCGCCAACGCCAAACCGGTCGCCCCGCGCGTCATGCAGGTCCTGCTCGCCATCTCCTTCCCCGTGGTGCTCCTGGTCCTTGCCGTGCGGGCAGTCACCAGCCCGCTGTTCCTGTGGGTGGAATACAACCGCCCCGGTTTTCCCGGGGACGGGTACGGCTTCAGCACGGACGACCGCATGACCTACGGCTCCTACGCCGTCGACTACCTCAGCAACTGGGCTGGTCCCGGGTATCTTGGGGACCTGGTAAACCGCGGCGGGGACAAACTGTTCAAGGACGCTGAAGTCAGCCACATGGCGGACGTCAAGACCGTGATCCTCTCCAGTTTCGGCGCCGGTGCGCTGTTGCTCCTGCTGGGCCTCATCGCCGTCCTGTACCTTCGGAAGCGGAGCACGGGCGGGGTCCGCAGGGGCCTGTTCGCGGGTTCCATCATTACCCTGGTCCTCATCCTGGGTCTCGGGACTCTGGCAGTACTGGGCTGGCAGCAGTTCTTTACCGAGTTCCACCGGATCTTCTTTGCGGACGGATCCTGGACCTTCAGCCTGGACGACACCCTGATCCGGCTGTTCCCCGGCCAGTTCTGGATCGACGCCGGGATTGTCATCGCGGGCCTGGTGCTGCTGACGGCGCTGGTGACACTGGTCCTCACCTGGCCCACGCGGCGCCGCCGTGGCCTGGTGCGCGAGGAGCCAGTGGAGGCGGATCAGGCGTAAAGCCTGGCGATGTCCGCCTGGAAGTCCTGCAGGACGGCGGCCCGCTTCAGTTTGAGCGACGGCGTCAGGTGGCCGGACTCCACGGTGAACTCGGCGTCCAGGAGCGAGAAACTGCGGATGGATTCAGCTTTGGACACCAGCAGGTTGGCCTGATCCACCGCTTCCTGCACAGCTTTGGTTACCTCAGGATCGGTCATCGCTTCCCGGAGGGGGAGAGGCGGCAGCCCGCGCTCCGAGCGCCAATCGGCCAGGCCCTCCGGGTCCAGGGTCACCAGCGCCGAGACGAACGGCCTGCCGTCGCCCACCACTACTGCCTGGTCTACCAGCTGGTGGGACCGGATGGTTTCCTCCAACGGCCCGGGGGCCACATTCTTGCCCCCGGCGGTGACCAGCAGGTCCTTCTTCCGGCCGGTAACGGTGAGGAAGCCATCCGGGTCCAGCCTGCCGAGGTCTCCTGTGCGGAAGAAGCCGTCCACGAAGGCTTCTGCGTTTGCGGCCTGGTTCCCGTGGTAGCCCTTGAAGACGCCGATGCCCTTGACCAGGATTTCGCCGTCTTCGGTTACCCGGACGGTGGTGCCCGGGATGGGGATGCCCACCGATCCCACCCTCGTGTGTGACGGGGTGTTGACCGTGCACGGCGCGGTGGTCTCGGTGAGGCCATACCCCTCCAGCACCGGAATGCCCGCACCGCGGAAGAAATGCGCATCCTCAGGTGCCAGCGGGCTTGCACCGGACACGGTATATCCCACCTGGCCGCCCAGGGCCTGGCGGAGCCGGGGATACAGCAACCGGTCAAACAACCCGTGCCGGATCCTCAACAGCAGGCCGGGGCCGGTGCCCTCGCCGCGGCTTTTCCTGTCCAGTTCCCGCGAATACCCAATGGCGACGGCCGAGGCAGCCTTGAACAGGCGGCCCTTTCCGGCCACAGCAGCCTTGTGCCCGGCCGTGGACCGGACTTTCTCGAAGATCCGCGGGACCACCAGGAGGAAAGTGGGCCGGAAGGTTCCCAGGTCATCCAGGAGCTGCGCCGCTCCCGGGGTGTGCCCCAGCGTGGCCCCCGCCGTCAGGCAGACCACCTGGACTGCCCGTGCCAGGACGTGGGCCAGCGGCAGGAACATCAGTGTGCGCGCCTGGTCCTTGCGCAGCAGTTCAGGAAGGAACGCGACGATGTTCCTGGCCACCAGGGCGAAGTTGCCGTGCGTGATTTCGCACCCCTTGGGGTTGCCCGTGGTGCCCGAGGTGTAAACAACCGAGGCGACGTCGTCCAGCCCTGCCCGGCTCCGGTGCCGTTCCAGCTCGGCGTCGCTGACCCCGGCCCCCGCAGCGGCGAGGCTGGCAAGGTTGGGGGCCGCGCCGTCGTCATCCATCCTGACCACGTTCACAAGACGGTCGCGGAGCGGGGCGGAGCCGGCAACAACGCCGGAAACCAGCTCCACCGTGGCCCTGTCCTGCGCAAAGACCCGGCGCACCCCGGCGTCGCGGATGATCCACTCCACCTGTCGCGCGGAAGACGTTTCGTAGATGGGAACCGTCACCCCGCCGGCAAACCAGATGGCGAAGTCCACTAACGTCCACTCGTAGGATGTAGCGGACATGACCGCCACGGTGTCGCCCGGTTCCAGTCCGCCTGCGATCAGTCCCTTGGCCAGCGCGCTCACGTCCTGCAGGAACTTCCCGGCCGGAACATCCACCCAGCCGTTGGGCCCTTTGCGCCGGTAAAGTGCATGGGCAGGGTTGGCCGCGTGTTGTTCCAGGAGCAGGTCGGTGACGTTGCTGCCGGCATCCAGCTCAACCAGCAGTTCAGTGCTCGCTTCTCTCACAGCATGTCTCCGTTCCGCTGCCAGGCCGCGGGAGCGGCTTCGATCGGGGGTCTGGTGCAATCCTGCCCTAGATCCAGGACGGCATCCACATCCGGACTTTCCAGTCCCCGTAGGGGATGGTCTCGGCAGCCCAGACCGGGTAGAAGAAAGCTGAGAGCAGGACCGCCGCCGCCACGAACAGCACCACGAGGTAGAGGCCGGAGCGCCGGCGCCAGGCCGGGTCTGCGGCGCTTCCCAGAACGAGCCCCAGGCAATAGACCAGCGCCAGGACAAGGAAGGGCTCGAAGGACACTGCGTAGAAGTAGAACATGGTCCGCTCGGGGTAGAGGAACCACGGGAGGTAGCCCGCGCCGACGCCCGCCAGTATCGCCCCGGCCCGCCAATCCCGCCGGCCCGCCCACCAGAACAGGAGCACCACCAGGGAGATGGCGGCAGCCCACCAGATCAGGGGGTTGCCCACGGACAGGATCGCGGACGTGCATTTGTCTACGTCACAGCCGGGAGTGCCTTGCTGCGGGGTCTCATAGAAGAACGACGTAGGCCTGCCGAGCACCAGCCAGCTCCAGGCGCTGGCCTCGTACGGGTGGTCGGACCCCAAGCCCTGATGGAAGGTGTACGCCTCCCGGTGGTAATGGGCCAGCGACCTGACAGAGTCGGGCAGCCAGCCCCATCCAGGGGAAGGGTTGCTTTCAGCCCAGTGGCGGAAGTAGGCATCCTCCGAGCGGAACCAGCCTGTCCATGCGGCTGCGTACGCCATGCCGGCAACCGGGACAATGCTAAGGAAGGCGGGAATGCCGTCCTTGATGATGCCGCCGCTGACCCAGCCCCGGATACCAGCCACCCGCCGGGCACTGAGGTCCCAAAAGACTGTAAGGAGCCCAAAGCCGGCCAGGAAGAACAACCCGGACCATTTGGTGCCGACGGCGAGGCCCAGGCAGATGCCCGCCATGACGCGCCACCAGCGGACCCCCAGCCAGGGCCCGGACAGCAGTACGGCAGCAGGCGGCATCCCGCCGTTCCGTTCTGCGGCCTGTGCCAGCCGGCTGGCGAGCCGGCGCCGGCCGTCGTCCCGGTCCAGCAGCAGGGCGCCGAATGCTGCGAGGATCCAGAACATCAGGAAGATGTCCAGCAGGGAGGTCCGCGACATCACCAGGTGATGCCCGTCCACCGCCAGGAGCAGGCCGGCAGCCCCGGCGAGCGGCAGCGACCGGAACAGCTTAAGGGCAATCAGTGACAGAAGCAGGATGGAAAGGGTTCCGGTCAGGGCCGCTGCAAAGCGCCAGCCAAAGGAATTGTCAGGGCCAAAGAGCCACATCCCGGCGGCGATCATCCACTTGCCCACCGGGGGATGGACCACGTACTCGGGAGAGGAGAGCAGGACTGCGGGGTTTCCCGCGTTGAAGGAATCGTTCGCCTTGTCCGGCCAGCTGCGTTCATAGCCGCTGACGAGGAAGGAGTAGGCGTCCTTGACGTAGTAGGTTTCGTCGAAGACCAGCTTGTGCGGGGTGTCCAGCCGAACAAACCGCAGGATTCCTCCGGCGGCCGCCGTGAGGACCGGGACCAGCAGCAGCCAGAGACGCAGCGACGGCGGATAGTCGCGCCACGCCCTGGCGCCTCCCAGAAGCCGTGCCTGCAGCGATTCAATGGTGAAAGCCTCTTCCGGGCGGCTTATCCAGGGCCGGAGTTTGCGGCCTCGTGCCTGTGCCCCACCACCGCTGTCCGCCGCCTCCAACGCGGTCTTGCCGGATGCGGCGGGAGCGGTGTTTCCGGCTCCGGGAGGCCGCGTCGAGGTCTGCGTCACGTGCCCCATGCTACCTTTTGCGGCTGGCAGTCCTCCTCAGCAGTAGGCTGGTGGCGTGGACCCTAACCCCAGCACCCTTCCAGAATCCGGCCCGGCATCGCCAGGACGAATTGTCCTTGCCGCCACTCCGATCGGAAATACGGGGGACGCTTCCGCGAGGCTCGTGGAACTGCTGGGAACCGCAGACATCGTGGCAGCGGAGGACACCCGCCGCCTGCACCGGCTGGTTCAAAGCCTTGGGGTTACGGTGGCGGGCCGCGTGATCAGTTACCACGAGCACAACGAGGCAACCAGGACGGCGGAGCTTCTGGACCAGGTGCGGACCGGAAGCACCCTGCTGATGGTCACCGACGCCGGCATGCCGTCCGTGTCGGATCCCGGCTTCCGGCTTGTTGAAGGTGCGGTCGCGGCGGGACTGACGGTCACGGCGGTGCCTGGACCGTCCGCTGTGCTCACTGCACTGGCACTGTCCGGCCTGCCCACCGACCGTTTCTGCTTTGAAGGATTCCTTCCCCGGAAAGCGGGGGAACGGGCATCGCGCCTGGCCGATCTCGCCGGGGAACGGCGGACCATGGTGTTCTTTGAGGCACCGCACCGGCTTGAAGCCATGCTGCGGGCACTGAGGGAGCGGTTTGGTGCGGAGCGTCCCGTCGCCGTATGCCGGGAATTGACCAAGACGTATGAAGAAGTGATCCGGGGATCCCTGGGCGAGCTGGTGCAGTGGGCTGAATCGACGGAGGTCCGGGGCGAGATCGCGGTTGTGCTCGGCGGCGCGCCCGAACAAAAAGCGGGTACGCCGGAGGACCACGTGGCCGCCGTCAACGAGCTGGTGTCGCAGGGCATACGCCTCAAGGAGGCGGTGGCTGCTGTGGCCGAAGACGTGCGCGTGAGCAAAAGGGAGCTCTATTCGGCCGTGCTCGCAGCCCGTTGACCACGTGCAAGGCTACGGGTTGTGCTGTGCAGCTGCACAGCACAACGGCATTTCGGCAGTGCGCAGAGGCGTAGACCCGGGCGAACGCCCGCAGTAGTCTGACAGTTAATCAGCCTGATGAGCCCGGTCACTCCGGCCGCGCCGCAGGGCTGCAACAACCCTACTGACGAGGGAGTCATCGTGACTGTCACTGCACAGCCAGCCGTTACCGCGGACCGCGAAAGCCGGCTTCTTGCCTCTGTTCCGACCGGACTGCTGATCAACGGTGAGTGGCGCGACGCCGCTTCGGGCCAGACGTTCGACGTCGAGGATCCGGCCACCGGGAAGGTCCTGCTCAGCATCGCCGATGCCGGCGCTGAGGACGGTGCCGCGGCCCTGGACGCAGCCGCCGCTGCCCAGGAGTCCTGGGCAAAGGTCCCGCCGCGTGAACGTGGCGAGATCCTGCGCCGTGCCTTTGAACTGGTGACCGAACGCGCCGAAGACTTCGCGCTCCTGATGACCATGGAGATGGGCAAGCCGCTGGCCGAAGCCCGTGGCGAAGTCACCTATGGTGCCGAGTTCCTCCGCTGGTTCTCCGAGGAAGCCGTCCGCGCCTTTGGCCGCTACTCCGTATCCCCGGACGGCAAGTCCCGACTGCTGGTCACCAAGAAGCCGGTAGGCCCCTGCCTGCTGATCACGCCGTGGAACTTCCCGCTGGCCATGGCCACCCGCAAGATCGCACCCGCGGTGGCCGCCGGCTGCACCATGGTCCTGAAGTCCGCGAACCTCACCCCGCTGACCTCCCAATTGTTCGCCGCCGTGATGCAGGAGGCCGGGCTGCCCGCGGGCGTCCTGAACCTCATCCCCACCTCCACGGCCGGTGCCACCACCGGACCGCTGATCAAGGACCAGCGCCTCCGGAAGCTCTCCTTCACCGGCTCCACCGAAGTGGGCCGCCGGCTGCTGGCCGACGCGTCGGAAACCGTACTGCGGACCTCCATGGAACTCGGCGGGAACGCCCCGTTCGTTGTCTTCGAGGACGCGGACCTGGACGCCGCCGTCGCAGGGGCAATGCTCGCTAAGCTGCGGAACATGGGTGAGGCCTGCACCGCTGCCAACCGCTTCATCGTCCACGAATCAGTTGCTGCCGAGTTCGCTGAGAAGTTCGCCGCGAAGATGAAGGAGATGACCACCGCCCGGGGCACCGAACCGGAGTCCAAGGTAGGCCCGCTCATCGATGCCAAGAGCCGGGACAAGGTCCATGAGCTGGTCTCCGACGCCGTTTGCCTCCGGCGCCAGGACGGTCCTGGGCGGCGGGCCGGTGGAGGGCCCGGGCTACTTCTACCAGCCCACCATCCTTTCCGGCGTCACCGAAGGAACCCGGATCCTCTCCGAGGAGATTTTCGGCCCCGTCGCCCCGATCATCACCTTCAGCAGCGAAGACGATGCCGTGCGGCTGGCCAACAACACCGAATACGGGCTGGTGGCCTACGTCTTCACCAAGGACCTCAACCGCGGCATCCGGATGGGCGAACGCCTGGAAACCGGCATGCTGGGCCTGAATGCCGGCGTCATCTCCAACGCCGCCGCACCTTTCGGCGGCGTCAAGCAGTCAGGCCTGGGACGCGAAGGCGGCCTCGAAGGCATCGAGGAATACCTCTACACCCAGTACATCGGCATCGCCGACCCCTACGCCGGATAGCCTGCCGGGTTTGCGGGCCCGGCAGTCCCCGGCCGGCAACTCCTGCAGACACCGGCTGACTTCGCCGGGCCGGCTCCAGCCGTCGTCCGCCCCTACCGTGAAAAAACGGACCAGGAGCGGGCGGCGGCTCTTGCCGTTGCAGCCATGGCCCGGCCGGCAGCCCTGAACGGCGCAGCAAGGATCCGCCCCAGGCGTCCCATGACCGACGGCGGAAGCCAGGCTGCCCGGAGCCGCTGGGGGAGTGTGGCATTGGCCCGCAACGAGAATTCCAGGGCAGCGAGCTGCGCTGCAGCGTCGGCGCCCTTTGCGTCGGTCCCCGTTTGGCGGCCGTCAGCAGCTTCCGTCCCGGCATCTGCGGGAACAGGGGGACCGTACCTGTGCCGTTCGAAACCTGCAGTAAGTGCGGCCGCGGCCCGGTGCGCCGCTCCGTCCATCCCGCCGGGCTCCCCCAAATGGCCGCGGAGCCTGGCCGAATAGGCCCGCGGGGTCTCACTGGAGTCCGGGGATACGCCGTAGTCGGTGCCAAGGTCCAGCATTTCGCTCCATGCCAGGGGAACAGCGTCTCCCTGGTCCCTTGGCCGGAGGCGCCGGACCCGGACGGCGGCGCGGACCAGGTGCGGCGAAGCGGCCAGCAGGGCAACGCCCAGGACGCCACCGGCGCCGAGCAGCCACGGCAGCACCTGAACGCCGGCGTCACCGCTGCCGCCTGTGCCGGGAACGGGAAGCGGCGTGACACTGGGCGCAGGGGTGGGAGCCGGAGAAGCCCCCGGAACCAGGCCGTCATTATTTTCGGCTGCACCCGGGGAAAGCGGCGCAGATGATTCGGAGGCGTAGTCAGGGACCACGCCCCGTGAGGGAGTGGGCTCGAACGGTACCCAGCCCAGGCCCTGGAAGTACAGTTCCGGCCATGCGTGGGCATCACGGGCGTCCACCTCGTACTCGGGCAGCGGCCCCTGGCCAGGCACCATGACTGTTTCCCCCGTCAGCCTTCCCGGAGCGTAGCCGACGGCGATGCGGCTGGGGATCCCTTCCAGCCGTGCCATAACTGCCATTGCCGATGCGTAGTGGATGCAATAGCCGCTCTTCTGCTCCAAAAAGTCGGCCAGGACGGAGAGGCCGTTTCCGTCGTAACCGCCCTGCACAGGTGACTGCAACGAGTAGGTGAACTCCGCCGAACGGAGGTACCGCTGGATGGCCATGGCCTTTTCATACGAAGTGGTGCCGGAACCGGCCACCGCGCCGGCGGTGGTCCTGACGATCTCCGGAACGTTGCCCGGAATCCTGGTGAAATCCCCGGGGATGTCCCGCACTGCGGCGGAGGACCGGGCCAGCAGCCCGGCCGAGAGCTTCGGCACCGAGGACGTGACAATGTACTCCTGCCGCCGGGACGTGGTGTCGGCCCCCTTGATGCTTAAGGTGGCCGGATCCCACGTCCACCGCCCGTCCAGCCCCCGCACCGATTCGGGGGCGTACGGCGCTGGAAGGTAGGGGCTGTTGAACATCCCGGCGTCGATCGCGGTGACCTGCTGCTGCTGTTCCTCCGCCAGGACGGCATAGCCAGGATCGATTTGCCCACCCAGGGGGAGCCGCGACGCATTTCGGTCATCCGGGCCCCAGGATTCGCCGTCGAAATGGTCCACGGTGACAGACCTTAGGTACAGCGGGACGTGGGCATTGGTGGCATAGGTAATCCTCCCGCTTCCGTCCGGCGTCCGCAGGCTGTTCCCAAGCGTGATCATCGGGTTCAGGCCTGTAGCGGTACCCCATGGGTTAAGCCGGGAGCCCTGCGGGAACGTGCCCCGGTCAAAGCCGGGGATGGCCAGCGGCACCAGCAAGGTGGCCACCAGCGCAGCCGACCCTGTCAAGGCCGCCCGCCGGACCTGCCCGGGGGTGCGCGCGGAATCTGCCTGCGTCCGGGCATCCGGGGCGAACCACTGGCTGTACGCAAGGATCATGAGATATCCGGCAACGGCGCCGGTGAATCCCCAGAAGCCCACGCTTTGCGGCTTGATCATGGCCGGCACCACCAGGATGGCCAGCAGCCCCACACCGGTGGCGGCGGGCATGCCGAGGGGTACCGCCAGGGCATCCACCAGGATGACCGCCAAACCAAGGACCGCGCAGATCACCATGACGATCCCCACGTTGGGCGCCACCGGTGCGGTTTCTGAAAGAACGGTTTCACTGGCGCGGCGGATCAGCCGCTCCAGTTCGGTAAAGGTGCCGCCGGTGGGGATGATCCCCAGAAGGCTGGTTCCGCGGAAGAATGTCAGGGTCAGGACGGCGCCCAGTGACAGGAAACCACCGGCGGTCACCAGCAGGGGTTGGGCCCGCAGGGCACGCATTCCGGCCAGCGTGAAACTCACAACCAGCACCGTGGTGAGCACAGGCCAGTACCAGCCCCAGCCCCGTAACACACCGTTCAGTGCGAGGGCGGCACCGCAAACAGCCACGGCAATGGCCGCAGCCATGGCCCACGGAAATGCACCCACCCTTGCCCTGCCTGCAGGCGTCCCTGCCGGTGCACCAAACTGTTGCCCGGTCCCCGGAGTCCGGGCCGGAGCCATCGTCACCGCGCCACCCCCGCTCCACGCCGCACTTCGGCTGCCGGGGCCGGCAATGCCACGTCCTGGTCGAACTGGCCCCAGGCGGCAGCCACCGGGACCGACGGCGGAACAGCCACTGCCCGCCACCCACCCTGCCGGAGGGCCTCAAGGACAGTTGAGAACTCCGCAGGCTTCTCTGCGACGATGATGGCAAAGGCATTGGTCCCGTATCCGGCGGCGGGGGCCAGGGCCAGCGCTTCCTCAGGCGAAATCCTTCCGAGCACGGCAATCAGTGGGCCGCGCATGCGGTGTGCGGACAACTTGTCCATCAGTTGGTCGTCAAAGGACGGGGGGCCGGAGTCCTGGCCACTGCCGTGCCGGGAACCGAAAACCTCCAGGGCCGGGACGTCGCGCGCCACGATCTCCCTGAGCCTGCTGTCGCGCCGTTGGTGGGGGCCGCTGAGCTGGATGGCGGCGAGGCTCTCGGCAATGGACTGGAGCCCGAAAGCGCCGCTGTATTCCTCCGTCTCCGGTTGCGGGGCCGACGGCGAGTGCAGGAACGCCGGCTCCCCCCGGGTGTCCAGAAGCCGCAGGCCATAGTTGCGGTCAGCGAGGTGGGCGCTGATGGACATGGCGGCCACGACGGACCATTCGAAGGTTTCGCTGGTGACCATGGCATGCCCGTCCTGCGCGGCCAGTCCCGCCGAGGCAGCAGCCGACCCGCCGGAGAAGGCCGCGAACCTATGGTCCACGATGATCGTTGCCTCGGGCGTGGTGACGGATTCCTCCTGGCGCACCATGAGGGAACCATGGCGGGCTGTGGCGGCCCAATGGACGCGGCGCATGGGATCCCCGTGGCGGTACTCACGGGTCATGACGTCGTCGTCGCTGGGGTTCGCCCGGATCCTGGTGGCAGTGACACCATCGTTTCCCCGTGCTCCGGCAAGCCCTGTCAGGGGAAGAACGACGGCGGCGGGCGTCACGGTGAGTGTGTCGCCGTCGTCAATGGCCTGGCGGTGCAGCGAAAGCCCGAACGGATCCGTGAACTCGGCCGTGACAGGCCCGATCCGGAACTGGCCCCGCTGGGCCGAGCGCAGGTGGTATTCGTACCGGCTGGTCCCGCCGGCAGCGGAGCGGGACGGGAAACGGAAGACGGGAGACTCGCCAAAGCGGGGCGGCAACCGTTCCTCCATGGTGGCCCGGCCGCTGGCGGTTCCCGTCCGCGCCACCATCAGCCGCACAGTAGTGGGGGAGGAGGTTTCCACGGGGGAAGGATTGAACTCGCGGTAGACGCGGAAGCGGGGTTTCACGAGGCGGATGCCGGCCAGGGACACCAGGGGGAGGACCAGCAGCAGGACACTGAGCGTCAGGAGGTCCCGCCGCCCCATGACGGATGCGGCGGCCAGCGCAGCAACTCCAGCCCCCAGCATGCCCCAGCCGCGAACGGTGAAGAGGTGTCGAGGCAGTCTGTCCAGCAGCGCCATGGGATCGCCTAGCGGTTCCTGCCCAGACCGGCCACCGGGGCAGTGCTCCTGCCGGCGGTTGCGGGCACCCGGATGGCGTCGGCGGCGTTCTGCGGAACGGGCAGCCGCGACATAATGCCCCGAAGGACACTGTGCGGCGTCTCGCCCGCGCCGGCGGCCTTTCGGTCCAGGATGATCCGGTGCGCCAGGACGGCCTCGGCGATATGGCCCACGTCGTCGGGCAAGACGAAGTCGCGGCCGTCAAGGGCGGCGGTGGCCTTCGCGGCCCGGAGCAGTTGCAGCATGGAACGGGGGCTCGCGCCCAAGCGAAGCAACGGGCTTTCCCTGGTGGCCCTGCCCACGGACACGGTGTACTCCTTGACTGACTGCGACACGTAGACCTGCTGGACAGTAACGATCATGGCCGCTACGTCAGCCGTGGCGGCCACTGCCGAGACCCTTGTCAACGGCGAGGCGGACTGATGGGTTTCGAGCATCTCGATCTCGGCGTCCTTGTCCGGATAGCCCATGGAAATGCGCGCCATGAAACGGTCCCGCTGCGCCTCCGGCAACGGATAGGTCCCTTCCATCTCAATTGGGTTCTGGGTGGCGACAACCATGAACGGCTCATCCAGCTTGTAGGTATTGCCGTCCACCGTGACCTGGTGCTCCTCCATGCATTCCAGGAGCGCAGACTGGGTCTTGGCGGAGGCGCGGTTAATTTCGTCGCCGATGACGATGTTGGCAAAGACGGCGCCGGGCCGGAATTCGAACAACCTGGACGCCTGGTTGTAGATGGATACGCCAGTTACATCGGAGGGCAGGAGGTCAGGGGTGAACTGGATGCGGTTGACGGTGCAGTCAATGGTCCTTGCCAGAGTCTTGGCCAAGAGCGTCTTCCCGACTCCCGGCACGTCCTCGAGCAGCAGATGGCCCTGGGCCAGCAGGACAGTCAAAGCCAGTTTGGCAGCATCCGATTTCCCGTCGATCACCGTGTTAACCGTTGTCAGGATGCGCTGGCTTGCAGCATGGAAAGACTCACCGTCCATCGCCGACGGGCGGTGTCCATTCAGGTGGCTCACGGGATCGGGAAGGCCCGCCAGGCTACCGGTAGCAGCGCTCATATCATTGGCAGTAAGTCCGTGGGATTCCATCGGCAACCTTTCAGCCCGGGTTTCACCTGGACGGGACAGCAAGCCTGCCTTCGCCCGTCGGTGGGCGTTCGCATGTGTTCGTACCAGAGTACTAACACAACTGCCGCAGCTGACAGAGAGTTCCGACAAATATGGGGGTACCAGCCACGGTTAGGCTGGACGGATGTGCAATCCGCTGATTCCCGACGCTTACCGCAGCCCCCTTGCCGATGATTCCACGGACGAAGGTAACGGCCGGAAGCGGGAGTTCCCGCCCGCCCCGGAACCCCTGCCGGTACCCGTCATGGACAACCACACCCACCTCGACTTTCCCAACGGGAAGGCGCCCGTAGGAATCCAGGCCGCCCTCGATGCGGCGGCTGCGGTGGGCGTCCAGGGAGCCGTCCAAGTGGGGTGTGACCTCGAGTCCTCCCGTTTTACAGTCCAGGCGGTGGACCAGGACCATCGGCTCCTTGGGGCCGTGGCGCTGCACCCCAATGATGCCCCCCACTATGCCGCCCGGGGAGAGCTGGAAGAGGCGCTCGCCGAAATCGAACGGCTGGCAGCCCACCCCCGGATCCGCGCCATTGGTGAAACCGGGCTTGACTTCTTCCGTACTGAAGGAGAAGGCCTGGCCCACCAAAAGCACTCCTTCCGGCGCCACATCGACATTGCAAAGCGCCTGGACCTCACACTGCAGATCCACGACCGCGATGCGCACAGTGAGGTGGTGCAGGTCCTGCGGGAGGAGGGCGCGCCGGAGCGGGTGGTGTTCCACTGCTTCTCAGGCGATGAGGAACTGGCCAGGACCTGCAACCAGGAGGGCTGGTGGATGTCTTTTGCCGGGACGCTTACCTTCCGGAACGCCGTGAACCTGCGTGCTGCCCTCGCTGTCGCGGATCCCGCCCTGGTCCTCGTGGAAACCGACGCTCCGTTCCTTACCCCCCACCCGCACCGGGGCCGCCCGAATGCAAGCTACATGGTTCCCTACACTGTGCGTGCAATGGCCGAGTTGACAGAAACCGACCTCGGCTCGCTCTGCGCCGGAATCAGCGATAATACCGTGCGGGCCTACGGATCCTGGGTGTAACGAAGCGGCTTTCCCGTAGCGCGTGGCGAATACCTGGTATGCAAATTTGTTGGTCCATTTATAACGCTACGGTTACAGTGGACAACTATTAGCCGGGGTCGGGGAAGGCCATCGGGTAATTTCACTTCTTCTGCAGCACTCGTGCCGGGACCTGGTTCCGGCCTGGCCCCTGCGCGGAGTGTGGCGGCGCAACGGTGCCCGGACTGCCTGTTCACGGTGGTACCGGGCATTTTATTGCGCGATCCCCGTGCCCGGACAGACCTAAAGTTATGGGCAATCGTGGTCAAGTTCTTCACAACGGACGGCAAGTTCAGCTTTATCAAGGTTGGCGCCCAGCTCCTGGTGCTTTGCGCGCTGGTTGTGGGGCTCGTGGCCTTCGTCGGTAATAACAAAACCGTCACGCTCAATGTCGATGGCAAAGTCACATCACTGCAGACTTTCGGTGGCACCGTAGGCCAGGTTGTGAAGAGCGCCAACCTGGAGCTCAAGCCCACCGACCGGGTCTCCCCGTCCATTGACGCTTCGGTCCAGAACGGCACCGTCATCAACGTCAACCAGGCCAAAGAGGTCAAGGTGAGCCTTGACGGGGCGGAAAAAACAGTCAACACCACCTCCCAGGACGTAGCCGGCCTGGTGACTGAGCTCGGCGTGGCCAGCGCATCCTCGATATCCGTTCCCAAGGATGCGCAGCTGGCCGTGACCGGCTCATTTGTTTCCATATCCACCCCCAAGACCGTCAGCATCGTTGCCGACGGCAAGGTGGACACCGCCACCACCACGGCAGCCACCGTGGGCAAGGTGCTGGAAGACAGCGGTCTCACCCTCGGCGCCAACGACCGCACTTCCCAGCCTGCCAACGCACACGTGGTGAACAACATGGTGATCAAGGTCTCCCGGGTGGACAACGCCCAGACCGCAGTGACCACCGAGGACATACCCTTCGAGAAGGTGACCACGGAAAGCGCCGAGCTGCTGAAGGGTGAAAAGGAAGTCATCCAGGCCGGTGCCGCCGGCAAGGTGGAAAAGACCTTCAAACTGGTCCTGGTGGACGGCCGCGAAGCCTCCCGCACACTGGTTTCGGAGACTGTCTCGGTGCAGCCTGTAACTGAAAAGATCACGGTGGGCACCAAGCCGAAGCCTGTCGCAAAGGCAGCTCCCGCTCCCGCTGCGGCTGCCGCTGCGGGCACCAACACCGGCGCAGCTGCCCCGGCCATGATGAACGAGGCCATGTGGGACAAGATTGCCCAGTGTGAATCCGGCGGGAACTGGAGCATCAACTCGGGCAACGGTTACTACGGCGGCCTGCAGTTCGACATCCAGACATGGATCGGGGCCGGCGGCGGAGCCTATGCCCCCAACGCCAGCCTTGCATCAAAGGCCCAGCAGATTGACATCGCCAACCGCGTCTATGCACAGCGCGGCCTGCAGCCCTGGGGCTGCGGCTGGGCAGCGAGCCGCTGACCAGGAGCTGCCACCACGCACGCTGCGGCCGGGCCCGGATTTTCCGGGCCCGGCCGCAGCCGTTAACAAGGAGGGCGGTGACCGTCGGCCGACCGGGCGGATCCGGCGCGCGGGATAGGATACCTAGGTGACTGAACCAATCCCCGCCGCGCCCGCACCGTTGTTTGGTGCCTCCGACATACGCCGGCTGGCGGAGGAAATCGGTATCCGGCCCACTAAGACCCTGGGCCAGAATTTCGTCATCGATGGCAATACAATCCGCCGGATTGTGGCTGCCGCAGGCGTCGGGCCGGAGGAAACAGTGCTCGAGGTGGGACCCGGGCTCGGGTCCCTGACCCTCGGGCTGCTCGACGCCGCAGCCTCCGTGGTCGCCGTCGAAATCGATCCGGTGCTCGCTGCAAAGCTCCCCGAAACGGTGAAGGAATGGCGGCCGTCCGCGGCAGGCACCTTCCACCTGGTCCACGCCGACGCCATGAAGGTCACCGCACTCCCTGTCCAGCCCACCGCCCTGGTGGCGAACCTGCCCTATAACGTTGCGGTGCCAGTGGTACTGCATCTGCTGCAGTACTTCCCCAGCCTGCAGCACGGACTGGTCATGGTCCAGAATGAGGTCGCGGACCGCCTGGCCGCAGGGCCCGGCTCGAAAACTTATGGCGTCCCGTCCGTGAAGGCGGCGTGGTACAGCCACATGCGCAAGGCCGGAGTAATCGGCATGAACGTTTTCTGGCCGGCGCCGAAGATCCACTCCGGCCTCGTTGCCTTCACCCGACGCGAGCCGCCGGTCACCACTGCCACCCGCGAACAGGTCTTCGCGGTGGTGGACGCCGCCTTTGCGCAGCGGCGAAAAACGCTCCGCGCCGCCCTGGCCGGCTGGGCCGGGGGAGCGCCCGAGGCTGAGCGCTGCCTGGTGGCGGCCGGCGTCGACCCCACTGCCCGCGGCGAGGTTATTGACATTTCCGCGTTCGCCAGGATCGCCGAAGCGAAGGAAGCCAGGCCGTGAGCGCCGCTGCAGGCCGGTTCACCGCCCGGACGGTCCGGGTCAAGGCACCGGGCAAGGTCAACGTGTCCCTGGACGTCGGCCCGCTCCGTTCCGACGGCTACCACTCGGTGGCCAGCGTCTACCTGGCGGTCTCCCTCTACGAAGAAGTGGCCGCCACCAGCACTGAAACGCCTGGAATAACGGTGAGCCTTAGTCGGGACAGCACCCTGGACCTGGACTCGGTCGACGTACCCCTGGACGGCAACAACCTGGCCTGCAAAGCAGCCGCCATCATGGCCGATGTCTCCGAACACGCCACCGGGGTGCACCTGGAGATCACCAAGCGGGTGCCCGTTGCCGGAGGCATGGGGGGCGGCTCGGCTGATGCCGCCGCGACGCTCCTCGCCTGCGACGCCCTGTGGAACAGCGGCCTCTCCCGGGAGGAGTTGGCCCATCTGGCCGCCGAGCTCGGCGCCGACGTCCCCTTCTCCCTCCTGGGCGGCACGGCAGTTGGCCTGGGCCTCGGCGACAAGCTGTCCCCGGCGCTGGCGAAGGCGCAGACCCACTGGGTCCTGGTGACGACGGATTACGGCCTGTCCACTCCAGAGGTGTACCGCACCCTGGACCGGCTGCGCGAGGCTGAAGGCGTCACGGCCGCCGAACCCACCGGCGTGGATCCCGCTATCCTTACGGCTCTGCGCAGCGGCGACGCCGAAGCCCTGAGCCGCGTCCTCGTCAACGACCTCCAGCGTGCATCCATTAAACTTGCGCCATCGCTGCGGGATACGCTTGGGATTGGCGAATCCCACGGAGCCATCGCGGGCATTGTGTCGGGTTCCGGCCCCACTGTGGCGCTGCTCACGGATGACTCCGTAGCCGCGGACGGCCTGGCAGGAGACCTGCGGCGCTACGGCCTGGATGCCATCGCCGTCCACGGCCCGGTTCCCGGGGCACGCATAGTCTCCGACACCCATATCTAGCAACGTTCCATCCCATCAGAAAGCAGTTCCCTTTGGCACACCTTCTTGGCGGCGAAAACCTCACGGTTTCCTACGCAACCCGCACCGTCCTGGACGGCGTCACCCTGGGACTCGAGGAGGGTGACAGGATCGGCATGGTGGGCCGGAACGGCGACGGCAAGTCCACCCTGATGAGGCTGCTGTCGTTGCGTTCCACCCCCGACTCCGGACGCGTCACCAAGCGCGGCGACGTCAACGTGGGCTACCTGGACCAGAGTGACGTGCTCGACGGCGACCTGACCGTCGGGGCGGCGATTGTGGGGGAGCAGGCGGATTATGAGTGGGCGCGGAACCCGCAGATCCGAGAGGTCATGGGCGGACTGGTGTCCGATGTCGACTGGCACGCCAACGTCCACGCCCTCTCCGGCGGGCAGAAGCGGCGGGTAGCCCTGGCCAAGCTCCTGATCGAGGACCACGACGTCATCATGCTCGACGAGCCCACCAACCACCTCGACGTCGAGGGTGTTGCCTGGCTGTCGCGGCACCTCAAGACCCGATGGCGTGCCAACCAGGGGGCTTTCCTGGTGGTCACCCACGACCGCTGGTTCCTTGACGAGGTCTGTACCAAGACCTGGGAAGTCCACGACGGGATCGTTGACCCCTTTGAAGGCGGTTACGCCGCTTACGTCCTGGCCCGCGCTGAACGGGACCGCTCGGCATCGGTCATGGAAAGCAAGCGGCAGCAGCTGGTCAAGAAGGAGCTCGCCTGGCTCCGCCGCGGGGCTCCGGCCCGTACCGCGAAGCCGAAGTTCCGGATCGAGGCCGCCAACGCCCTGATTGCGGACGTTCCCGCCCCCAGGGATTCCATGGCCCTCAGCAAGATGGCCACCGCCCGCCAGGGCAAAGACGTGCTGGACCTTGAGCACGTGTCCCTGAACTTCCAGGGGAGCGACGACGGCAAGAAACTTTTCGACAACATCACCCTCCGGCTGGCTCCCGGCGAACGCCTTGGGCTGGTGGGTGTCAACGGTGCCGGCAAGACCACCCTCCTGAAGCTCCTCAACGGTGAAATCCAGCCCGACGCCGGCAAGGTCAAGCGGGGCAAGACGGTTGTCACCGCAGTGCTCACCCAGGAGGTCAAGGAGCTCGACGACGTGGCCGACCTGCGCGTCATCGAGGTCATCGAGCGCGAGAAGAGGTCCTTCAACGTGGGCGGCAAGGAATTCACCGCCGGCCAGCTCGTGGAACAACTCGGTTTCACCAACCAGAAGCAGTGGACGCCCGTCAAGGATCTCTCCGGCGGTGAGCGCCGGCGCCTCCAGCTGTTGCGGTTGCTCGTGGGCGAGCCGAACGTGCTGATGCTCGACGAGCCCACCAACGATTTGGACACCGATACCCTCGCAGCAGTGGAAGACGTCCTGGACGGCTGGCCCGGCACCCTGGTTGTGGTCAGCCACGACCGCTACCTCCTCGAGCGGGTCACCGACCACCAGATGGCCCTGCTCGGCGACGGCAGGCTCCGCGGCCTGCCCGGCGGCGTGGACCAGTACCTGGAGCTGCGTGAGTCGGCCCTTGCCGGCTCCACGGTCACCGGCGGCGGAAACCCGGTCACCAGCGGCAGCGCGGCGGCAGCACCGGCTCCATCAGGCCCGTCAGAGGCGGAGAAGCGGGACGCCCGCAAGGCCAAGAACCGGATCGAGCGCCAGCTGGGCAAGCTCGAGCAGGCCGAGAAGAAGCTTCACGACCAGATGCTGAAAAGCACCGAGGCGTCCGACTTCGACGCCCTGGCCGAACAGAACAGGCAACTCAAGGACCTGGCCGGCGAACGCGAAGCCCTCGAACTCGAATGGCTCGAAGCAGTAGAGGTCCTCGGCGAGTAGTCCCTTTTCCCTCCTCCTTGGTTAGGTTCCGGAGGCGGTCCTTCGACGTCGCTTAGACACAGGACATAGGGAGCGCTCCGGTCGCTGGGCGACTCCGCGTTCCGATGTCCCGCGATGCGCGACTTTCCGAAGGACCGCCTCCGGAAGCTAGCGTCCGCTCCCAGCGTGATCACGTCTGGAACGAAGGAACGGCAAGAGTCGTGCGGGTCCTTCCGACAGGACCGCCTCCAACGACGGTACGTCACCTTATCGCCTGGGAAACAGGAGGCGTCCCAACCGCGTAGCCAGACGCCGAACGGAAGATGGGCAATAGCGGGGCAGGGGGCCTTCGTGTAGTCGCGCATCGTGGCGTGGAGGTCGCCCAGCGACCGCAACGACACCTATGCGTTGTGTCTAAGCGACGGCGAAGGGTCTCTGCCCTGCGAACGTGACCACGGCCGACCGCGAAGGTGACCGTACGCCTGCACTGCGAAGGCCGGGGGAGTACTTACCCCTCAGACTTAAGCTCAGGGTCTTTCTTGAGGCCGGTGAGGCCGTTCCAGGCCAGGTTGACGAGGTGTGCGGCGACGGTGTGCTTGTCGGGCTGGCGGCTGTCCTGCCACCACTGGCCGGTCATGGCCACCATCCCTACGAGCATCTGTGCATACATTGCGCCGTCCTCGCCGCTGAAGCCCCGGCGGGAGAACTCATCGGAGAGGATGTGTTCCACCCGGGCTGTGACGTGGGAGAGCAGGGTGGAAAAGGCGCCCTCGGGTTGCGACGGCGGTGCGTCCCGCATCAGGATCCGGAACCCGTCGGTGCGGTCCTCGATGTAGGTGAGCAGCGCCAGTGCCGCCCGTTCCACCAGGACGCGCGGCTTGGCCTCCTGGGTAAGGGCAGCATTGATGGCGTCCAGCAGGATATGGAACTCAAAGTCCACCACCTGTGTGTAAAGCCCCTCCTTGGAGCCGAAGTGCTCGTAGATGACCGGCTTGGACACTCCCGCGCAGGCGGCGATTTCCTCGATGGTGGTGCCATCCAGTCCACGGACGGCGAAGAGGCCGCGCCCGACGTCGATCAGTTGGCTCCGGCGCTGAAGTCCGGTCATCCGCGTCCGCGGAGGGTTGTTGCTCACATTTCCATCATGCCTTACCGGTCCGGAGCGGGATTCCGGGGCCACGGACAGGGTGCGGCGGGCCCGTGTCGCGCGGCGCCTTGAACACATGGCAAAATAGGGACTTGTGCCCGGGCCTTACGCCTTCGGCATGGTCCGCTCTGGTGTAATGGCAGCACCCCGGCCTTTGGAGCCGTGGAGTATAGGTTCGAATCCTATGGGCGGAACTGCTGTGCGAGGAGTTCAGTAGGATGACACTCGGTGCCGCGCCGGCAGACTGGCCGGACACCGCAAGCGCCAGCGTAAACCGATGCAAGGAGAGCCCGTACGTGATCCCCGAGAAGGCCCCGGCCGCCGTAATCGTTCTGGCGGCAGGCGCCGGCACCCGGATGAAGTCACGTACCCCCAAGATCCTCCACGAGATTGGTGGCCGGTCGATGGTCGGGCATGCAATCCTTGCAGCCCGCAGCATCAACCCCCGGCAGCTCGCCATTGTGGTCCGCCACGAACGGGACCTGGTGGCGCGCCACCTCGCCGAACTGGATCCGGCGGCCGTAATCGTTGACCAGGACGAGATCCCGGGCACCGGCCGTGCTGTTGAAGCGGCGCTCCAGGTATTGGATGCCGAAGAGTTGCTGACGGGCACCGTGGTGGTGACCTACGGCGACGTCCCGCTGCTCTCCGGTGATTTGCTCGCTGAACTTGTTGCCACCCACGAGAAGGAAGCCAACGCTGTCACCGTCCTGACGGCCGTCCTGGAGGACGCCACCGGCTACGGCCGCATCCTGCGCGGGGAAGACGGCACAGTAACCGGCATCCGTGAGCACAAGGACTCCTCCGAAACAGAGCGGCTTATCCGGGAAGTCAATTCCGGCATCTACGCCTTTGACGCAGCCGTCCTCCGCGACGCGCTGACCCATGTCACCACGGACAACTCGCAGGGTGAAAAGTACCTGACAGATGTGCTGGGCCTGGCGCGCGAAGCAGGCGGCCGGATTGCCGCCGTCGTCACTGCTGACCGCTGGCAGGTGGAAGGCGCCAACGACCGCGTCCAGCTCTCCGCCCTTGGTGCCGAGCTGAACCGCCGCACGGTTGAGGCGTGGATGCGGGCCGGTGTCACCGTGGTGGATCCGAAAACCACCTGGATCGATTCCACTGTGACGCTCGACGAGGACGTCCGCCTCCTGCCCAACACGCAACTCCACGGCACCACCAGCGTGGCGAGGGACGCCGTCGTTGGCCCCGACACTACGCTCACGGACGTCACCGTGGGCGAGGGCGCCAAGGTGCTCCGCACCCATGGTTCCGGGTCGGTGATAGGCGCCGGCGCCGCCGTCGGCCCGTTCACCTACCTCCGTCCCGGCACTGTCCTGGGCGAAAGCGGCAAGATCGGTGCCTTCTACGAAACCAAGAACGTGACCATCGGACGCGGCTCTAAACTGTCCCACCTCGGCTACGCCGGCGACGCCGAAATCGGCGAGGACACCAACATCGGCTGTGGAAACATCACCGCCAATTACGACGGCGAGAAGAAGCACCGGACTGTGATCGGCTCCGGCGTCCGCACCGGCTCCAACACCGTTTTTGTTGCCCCGGTCACCGTGGGGGACGGCGCCTACAGCGGCGCCGGCGCGGTGATCCGCAAGGACGTGCCGGCGGGAGCGCTGGCGCTGAGCGTCGCAGCGCAACGCAACACCGAAGGCTGGGTGCCCGCCAACAGGCCGGGAACCCGCTCCGCGGAACTGGCCCAGGCGGCCAGCACAGATTCCTCAAGTACCCCGGCATCTACAGAAGAGGGCAAGTAATAATGAGCGAGATTACGGCGCGCGGCGAAAAGAAGCTGGTGCTCGCCTCCGGGCGGGCCCACCCCGAGCTGGCCCGGGAGATCGCCAAGGAACTGGGTACTGAGCTGCTGCCGGTGGATGCCTACGACTTCGCTAACGGTGAGATCTACGTCCGCGCCGGGGAAAGCGTCCGTGGCACCGATGCCTTCGTCATCCAGGCGCACCCGGCACCACTGAACAACTGGCTGATGGAACAGCTGATCATGATCGATTCCCTCAAGCGTGCGTCCGCCAAGCGCATCACTGTCGTATCGCCGTTCTACCCCTACGCCCGCCAGGACAAGAAGGGACGCGGCCGCGAACCTATCTCCGCCCGGCTTGTGGCCGACCTCTACAAGACAGCGGGCGCCGACCGCATCATGAGCGTGGACCTGCACACCTCGCAGATCCAGGGCTTCTTCGACGGCCCGGTGGACCACCTCATGGCCATCCCGTTGCTCGCTGACTACATCCGCACCCGCGTGGACGCCGAAAACGTCACTGTTGTCTCCCCGGACACCGGACGGGTCCGCGTCGCGGAGCAGTGGGCCGAGCGGCTGGGCGGCGCGCCGCTCGCCTTCGTGCACAAGATGCGCGACCTTACCGTGCCGAACCAGGCCGTTTCCAAGACCGTGGTTGGCCAGATTGAGGGGCGCACCTGCGTTCTGATCGACGACATGATTGACACCGGTGGAACCATCTCCGGTGCCGTCCAGGTGCTGAAGAACGCCGGAGCAAAAGATGTCATCATCGCGGCCACGCACGCAGTCTTCTCCGATCCCGCTGCCAAGCGCCTCTCGGAATCCGGTGCCCGTGAAGTAGTGGTCACCAACACCCTTCCGCTCACCGGTTCCCAGCGGTTCCCACAGTTGACGGTGCTCTCCATCGCCCCGCTGATCGCGCGCGCCGTCCGTGAAGTGTTCGACGACGGTTCCGTCACCAGCCTGTTCGACGGCAACGCCTGACGCCGTTGTCTGCGATGGGCCCACGCCGGCAGGGTTCCCTGGGCGAGCTTGCGAGGCCAGGGAACCGGTGGGGACGTTTTCAGTAAACGGGCCCGGCGCTGGTAAGCTGTTCACCGATACCTTGGCGAGGGAGAGCAACCGGGAAACCGGCTGGCAGGTCTCCGTTATCGACTGGGTCTGATCTGCCCTTCATTCGAAGGGCTGCCTTCTTGAAAGGGCCGCCTCCGGGCCGCCCGGCGTTGAAGGTCGCAACAGACCTCCGCCCTTGCTGAACACCGTTTAGTTTTCAAGGAGATTTCCATGTCTGAGCAGAAGCTCGCAGCAGAACTGCGCACCGAATTCGGCAAGGGCTACGCCCGCCGCGCCCGGATGGCCAACCTGATCCCCGCCGTGATCTACGGCCACGGCGCAGAGCCCATCCACGTCACCCTCCCGGCCAAGGCCACCACCCTGGCTGTCCGCACCGCCAACGCCCTGCTGTCCCTGGACATCAACGGCGAAGGACACCTGGCCCTGGTCAAGGACGTGCAGCGCGACCCGATCAAGCAGATCATCGAGCACATCGACCTCCTGACCGTCCGCAAGGGCGAGAAGGTTACCGTTGACGTTCCGGTTCACGTTTCCGGCGAAACCGCCCCCGGCACCGTTCACAACCTCGAACTGACCGTCGTGTCCCTCGAAGCTGAGGCAACCCACCTGCCCGAGGCCGTCGAGGTCAGCATCGAAGGCCGCGGCGCCGGCGAGCACATCCACGCCTCGGACCTGGTCCTGCCGAAGGGCTCCGCCCTGCTGACCGACGCCGAGGCACTCGTGATCAACATCTCCGAGGCCACCGTCGCGGAAGAAGAGACCGAGGGCGCTGAAGGCGCCGAGGCTCCCGCCGCCGGGGAAGCCGCAGCCGAGTAGTCAGCCGGTACATTCTGGCAGTGGCCGGATCCCCCAGGGATCCGGCCACTGCCATGTCCACCGCCTTTCGGCGGCGGCGCATCCCGAAACCGCCCACCTTAGGATTGACCCATGACTGACACCTGGCTGATCGTCGGCCTCGGAAACCCCGGAGTCCAGTACCAAGGCAACAGGCACAATGTCGGCCAGATGGTGGTTGATGAACTCGCAGGCCGTATCGGGGCCAGATTCAAGACCCACAAGGCAGGCGCCCAGGTTGTGGAAGGGCGGCTCGGGATTGGCGGGCCCCGCGTGGTGCTGGCAAAACCAATGACGTACATGAACGTCTCGGGCGGGCCGGTCTCGGCGCTGGCCAGTTTCTACGGAATCACGCCCGATCACGTGGTGGCCGTCCACGACGAAATCGATATCCCGTTCAACACGGTGAAGCTCAAGATCGGCGGCGGGGAAGGCGGCCATAACGGGCTGCGGGACATCTCCAAAGCACTTGCGACGAAGGAGTACCTTCGGGTCCGCGTAGGGGTGGGCCGCCCTCCCGGAAGGATGGAGACCGCCGACTATGTGCTGCGGGACTTCGGCACCGCCGAGCTAAAGGAGCTGCCCTTCCTGTTGGACGAAGCAGCCGATGCAGTTGAAACCCTGGTGTGTAGTGGCCTGACCGCGGCACAGCAGAAGTTCCACCCCGCGAAGTCCGAGCGTTAGCAACACGGAAACTTAAAGGCCTTTGGGCCTGTTTCCTTGTCTCTGCCCCGGGGTAGTCTTCTACCTATGCGGGGGAGCAATGGGGCTACATCCCGCTATCGCGGGATGTAGGGGAAAAGTTCATGTCAATCGAGCCACTCAGCTGGGGACGTGGGTCAGCACCCCACGACGGTGGGCTACGCACGCATAACTCCGGAGTGCCCGGGCAGCAATGGTCGGCGCCCGCCCGGAGCGCCAATCTGGAGGCTGTCGGAACGGCGCTCACCAGTGAAAACTCTTTGGGCGTCGTCATTACCGGCGGCCGCGGGGTAGGAAAATCTTCCCTGGCCCGTGCCGGAGTCGCAGACCTGGGGCCGGACTTTTGGTCCCTGCAGCTCCGCAGCGGGCCCAGCGGATCCACCACACCCTACGGCTGCCTCTCCTTCCTGCTGGCCCGGCTTCCGCAGGCTTACATGGGGTCGCCCACGGCCATCCTCCGCGGCATCACGTCGCTGATCCGCAGCGACGCCGCAGGCAGGCCCTGCGTCATTACCCTTGACACGACCGGCAGCATTGATGACATGAGCGCCGGAGTGCTTTTGAACGTACTCCTGACCGGAACGGCAAAGATCGTTGCGGTAGCGCCGAATATCAGTGACCTGCCGGCCGATTTCCATTGGCTGATCACGGAGCGGCGCCTGACCGAGGTACGGCTAAGCAACCTCAACGAGCTACAGACCCGCCAGGTCCTGCTTTCACTGCTGGGCCACCGGGTTTCGGCCTCCCTGGTCAATACTTACCACCGCATGGTGGGCGGTAATCCGTTGCTGCTCAAGGCACTGGTCACCGAACAGCAACTGTCCGGAAACCTCGTCCTGTCAGACTCCGTGTGGACGCTGCGTGACAAGGTGGTGCTCGATGGCGCTGCCAGCCTTGATGACATTGTCCGGTCCCGCTGGTCGCGGGAATCGCCGGAAACCCGGGAAGTCATCGAAATGCTGTCGTGTGCGCGCCGCGTGGAGCTGTCCCGGCTGACCACAATCTATGGTGCCAACGTGGTGGCGGACATGGAAGACGGCGGCCTGCTGGAGGTTGACGACTCCGATCACCGCTGGGTGTCATTGCGCGAGAAGTACATCGGCGATGTCGTGCGGACGTGGCTGAGCATCGCCCGGCGGCGGGAACTGCGTGGCGTGCTGCTGGCGGGGGAGGAACCCAATCCGGCCGGCATGACGGTTGAAGAGCTGATGGCCTTCGCCGCCTGGACGCACGAATGCGAGGCCGAGCTCAGCCCCGCCCTGGCTCTCGCGGCTGCGGAAGCCGCAGTCCAGCTGTTTGATCCCCGGTTTGCCCTGAGCTACGCGGAGATGCTGCAAAGGACGGACCAGCAGTGGGTGCCCGCCCAGCGCCAGAAAGCTGCCGCGTACCTTCAGCTGGACATGCCGGCTCAGGCACTTGCGGCCCTTGACGGGATCTCCAGGCCGGAACTCGAGGCTTTGGACCTGAAAGAGTACGCCCACGTCGTCGCCGCGAAAGCGCGGGTCATGATGTGGTTGCCCGAGCGGGCAAGCGAAGTGCCCAGCCTCCTGGAGGAGGCCCGGAACAGGGTGGCGCCCGCCGGGAGGAGTGCGTCGTGGCCCGAGCCGGCTGCTGTGGCCGCGAACCTGGTCTCCCTGAGCGGGTTTGAATACCGGGCATTTGTGGGGGACTATGCCGCCTTGATTCCCGCCCTGGAGGCAGCGTCGGATCCGGCCAGGAACCCTGACGCAGGATACCGGATGCATTCGGCCATCATTTTGATGACTGCACTGGCCCTGACGGGCCGGGAAATGGATGCGCTGAGCTTGATGCGGCAACTGGGCGGCCAGATCAGCGATGCCTCCCACGTGGTGGGCCTGCGCGAGCGGTACACCAGGGAGGCCTACCTGGTGCTGTTGATCGCCGGGCAGTGGCGGCGATGCATCGATCTTCTGGGGCCACAAAGCGTCGAGGAACCATACCGCTTGCCGTACGGGAGTGCCGCAACCGAGCTGGCGGCCGGTATAGCCTATGTCTATTCCGGCCGGGGCGGTGCAGCCCTGGATCCGCTGATGTCCGCCGCGGCGCAGCTGGAACTGCAACCCGTGCAGACTGCACTCCGGTTCGCCTATGCGTCCATAGCCCTGGCGCATGCACAGACCGGTAACGCTGCCCAGGCCCGCAAATACCTGGGCAAGCTGCAAACGGTGCCCGGCACGTCCGGTTTCGCCACCGACAGCCTCATCAGTTTCTGTGCCCTCGTGGCGGGACGCTGGCTTGGCGACGCTGACGCCGTCAGCCGCCTGAAGCAGTCGGCCCGCCGGAACATGGAGGCGGGACGGTACACGATCGCGGGCATCGAACTGCTTGCGGCCACGGTTAACGGAGGCGACGCTGACTTCCGGCTGCTGGAGGAGATAGCCGCCCACCGGCAGGGACCCCTGGCAGAGGTCTCCCGGTTCATTGCCCTGGGCAGCCGGACCAAGGACGCAAAGACCCTCCTTGCCGGCGGGGAACTGGCCGCCACGCTGGAACTGGACGCCGTGGAGGCCAGATGCATGGCCTTGGCAGTGGACTTTGCCCGGCAGGACGGCGATTCACTGTCCGCCCGGACGGCCCAGGCCCGTCTTGACATACTGGCCGCCACCGTAGCCAACCTTCCCATCGTGCCCAGCAGTGGCAGCCCACTGCTTACCAGCAGGGAGCGCCAGATTGCGCGTCTTGCAGGGCGAGGTGCATCAAACCGTGACATCGCTCTGGAAATGGGCGTGTCAGTCCGGACTGTGGAAGGCCACCTGTACCAGGTGTTCACCAAGCTCGGCGTAACTTCCAGGGGTGATTTGACTGGACTCGTCTAATGGACACAAGCCCGCACCGGCGCACCGGCTCACCGGACGCCGCGAACCGCTGGACCGGATCTGCAACATTGTCCGGAACCGTACAAGCCAGGCTGTTTTCGTCATGGCCGGAGCCGGGATCGGCAAGTCCTCCTTGACGGAGGCCCTTGCCGAGCGGCTCACCGGCGAACTGAATATCCTGCAGATCCATGGCAGTTCCGCCCTCGCTGCCGTGCCATTTGGAGTCCTTACCCCCTATACGGGAGACCTGACAGCCGAGGAATCAGTCTCGCCCGTAGCGGTGCTGCGTTCCATGTGGACGTATTTTGAGACGCTCAGGGAAGGAAGCAGCAGCAGCCAGGTGCTCCTGCTGGTGGATGATGCCCACTATCTGGATGAGGCCTCCGCGGGCGTGATAGCGGACTTGATTTCTGCTGGCTGGGCAACCGTGGTGGCTGCCGCCCGGCCCCGGCCCGGACTGCCGCAACCCCTGGACCAGCTCTGGTACGACGGCCTTGCCGAACGCGTGGACCTGCGGCCGCTAAACCGGGAACAGATCGAAGAAGTCCTGGCCCATATCCTGGACGGGACCGTTCCTGACGCCACTGTTGATGCAGCCTGGAGCGCGTCCGGCGGCAATCCCCGCATCCTGGACGCGCTGCTGCATGACGCCGCTGAAGCCGGCATCCTGTCCAAGAGCAACGGGATCTGGATCCTGCTGGGCTCCTTACCGGCAGATGGTGCCCGGCTCGCGGCAGTAGTGGCCAAGGACTACCTCCGGCGGCGGCCCGAAGAACAGGAAGCTTTGAAGCTCATTGCCCTGGCGGGGCCAGTGGGCCGGAAGGTCATAGAGGACATCTGTGGGGCCCCGGTGGTCCGGTCCCTTCTGGACCAGCAGATGGTGGTTGAATCCGTCGGCATCCCGTCCGAACTCCTCCTGTGGAACCGCCTTTTCTCCAATGCGATAAGGAACTCTATATCCGTATCGCGCAGCCTTCAGCTGCAGGAAAAAATCCGTGCACACCAGGACGGAACTGTGCTCCGCGGCGAAGGCCGGCTTCGTTTCGTGGAGTGGTCACTGGAGTGTGGCGTCCGGGTATCCGACGCAGATCTGCTTGAGGCCGCGCAACAGGCGCTCGCGCTGTTCCGCAATGACAGCGCCAGGACTATCGCAGCCAGGGTACAGGACAGCGGGATGGCACCCCTGGCCCGTGCCATCCAGGCACGGGCCCTGTATAACGTAGGCGCTTATCCTGAGGCTGCTGCCCTGCTCGACAGCTGCTGGCTTCAGCTTGCCGATGATCCCCAGGGCCCGGCAGTCCTCCTCCTGCGGGTGTCGGCGCATCAGGCGGCCGGACATCAATTGGCAGCGGTGGCGGAGGACGTCAAGGACCACGCCGGCCGGGCTGCAGACGGGTCCCTGGCCTGGCAGGAGGAGATCCTCCAGCTGCTTCGGTCAGGCGCAGATGTGGATTACCGGGCGCTTGCGGCAGAAGTGGACACCATCAGGAACCGCTCCTCCACGGAAGCGAAAGACGAGCCCATCACTGCCCTGGCGGAAGCCCTGCTGGCCCACGCACTAACAGCGGCGGGGCGCCCCGCCGAGGGACTCGACGCCGCGCTCCTGGCGGCTTCCGAACTGCCGCCGCTGGAAGACAGCCTGTTTTTCTTCCCGGAGTTCGTGCTCGGCCGGCTCGTCATCAGCTATTTGGCAATGGGCGAATGGGAATCAGCGGAGCGGGAGCTCAACAGCTACGCCGCCGGGCACGCCGCGGGTGCGGCAACCTTCGGTGGAAGCCTGCAGATGCTCCGGGGTTATTCGCTGCTGAGGCAAGGCCGGATGGAGCGCGCCTACCAGATGCTGCTGCCGGCGGTGGAAGCACTGAGGCTTAACGATCCGCTCCAGTTGTTCCGGTTTGGTTCCTCACTGGGCTTCTACGTTGCCGCAAGGCTGGGAGACGCCGCGCAGGCGAAGCGCCTGGAACAGGACCACAAGGACGCCGTCGCCGGAGGGCCGGCGCATGATTTCCTTGCCGGTGCCTACGCCGCCGCGGCCGCCGAATACTTGTCGCGCGACGGCAAGGGCGTCGCCTCGCTGCATACGATGCTGACAGCTGCTGAAGCCTCGGGAAGGGCCGGTCACCGGCTCGAACTCCTGGCTCTTTGCTGGGACTTGGGGGACCCTTCGGTGGTTCCCATGGTGCAGGAGGCCGCCAGCGGCGTGGAGGGACGCTGGGCGGACGCAATGCTGACCCTGGCCACCAGTTGGGAAGCCGCCGGCGGGGATTCTCTGATGGAAGCGGCGGCATCCCTGGAAGGGGCCGGCTTCGTCAACCTTGCCCGGGAGGCCTATGCCCGCGCCAGCGCGGTGCTGGAGCAGACGGGGGAGCGCAGACGCTCCAGGCAGGCCGTGGCGCAGCGCGAAAGATGCGACCACGAACTGGGCGAACGGTTCCGGGAAGGCCGGTTTATCGCCGCAGCTCCCGCCGTCCACCTCACCCGGCGGGAGCAGGACATTGTCGAGTTGGCAGTGCAGGGCCTCACTGACCGGGAAATAGCCCAGCGGCTGATGGTTTCCGTCCGTACCGTTGAGGGGCATCTGTACAGGACCTACGTGAAGCTCGGTGTGCGCAGCAGGGACGAGCTGGAGTCCGCGCTCCCCAAGTAGCAGGCCGCCCGCGGCAAACAATGCCGGCCGCGGGGCGCCCATCAAGGGATGGATACGTCAGGCGCCGTGCATCGGCATGAGCAGGCGAGGGCAGATCAAGCGCCTTGACAGTGTCCTTCTTGCCATGCCCGTGTGGCTGCGGGCTGATGCCCGCGTCTTCCAAGGCTCCTACGCGTCTTCCAGGGCTCCTAGGCGTCTTCCAGGGCTCCTAGGTAGTGCCCGGCCGTAGAAATCGAGTACACCCTACTCGTGTACCGGAGGGCGCCCCGGTCTTTACTTAAAGAGGCAAAGGAGCGGCAGACAGGAAGCTGCAGACGTTGCCGGCAGGACATCAAGGCCTCTATCAACTTCCGGTCCCACGGGGCCGGGCCGAGACGGGGCCGGCGACGTCAGAGTCTTCTGAGACCGAGACTCTCCCCCCAGCCGTCGCCGGCCCTCCACTCCGCGGGCTGAAGCCCGGAGCGACTGTGGCGGCTGCCCCTTCGGGCGGCCGCCACAGCCGTGCTGTGGGACAATTGAGTGTCATCCGTTGGCATCTCAAGGAGATTGTTTTGGCCGTAGTAACAACGCCAGCCACACTGGAGCAGGCCCTCCCGGTCATGGATAACGCCGAGGTCCTGCGCATCCGCAATGATTTTCCGGTCCTGGATCAGCTCATCAACGGCCGCCCACTGGTTTACCTGGATTCCGGAGCCACCTCGCAGAACCCCTCGAGCGTTATTGAAGCCGAGCAGGAATTCTATGAGCAGCGGAATGCAGCCGTCCACCGCGGCGCCCACCACCTGGCGGTCGAGGCCACGGAGGCGTTCGAGGACGCACGTCAAACGGTGTCGGACTTTGTTGGTGCTGGCTACTCGGAGACCATCTGGACCTCCAACGCCACTGAAGGACTCAACCTCCTCTCCTACTCGCTGTCCAATGCGGGACTTTGGGCTGCCCAGGGCCGGGGCGACGCCAGGCTGGCCGATCTCGCCTTGCGGCCCGGCGACGAGATTGTGGTGACCGAAATGGAGCACCACGCGAACCTCATACCCTGGCAGGAACTGGCATTCCGCACCGGCGCCACCCTCCGCTACATTCCCATCGATGAGGCCGGAAGCCTCCAGATGGACCAGGCCAGGGATATCATCGGCAGCCGGACCAAGGTACTCGCGTTCACGCATGCCTCCAATGTCCTGGGCACCATCAACCCGGTCCGCGAACTGGTTGCCCTGGGCCGGGCGGCGGGTGCCCTGGTGGTCCTGGATGCATGCCAGTCCGCACCGCATATGCCGCTGGACGTCAAAGAACTCGATGTGGACTTTGCCGTCTTCTCGGGACACAAGATGCTCGCCCCCACCGGCATTGGCGTGCTGTACGGCAAGCAGGAATTGCTGGACGTCCTGCCGCCCTTCCTTACGGGCGGTTCCATGATTACCACCGTCACCATGGACAGGGCCGAATACCTGCCGGCGCCCCAGCGCTTCGAGGCCGGGACGCAGCGGATCTCCCAGGCCGTGGCCCTGGCCGCCGCGGCCAACTACCTGACGGAAACCGGGCTGGACCGGATCCACCGGTGGGAAGCGGAACTCGGCGGACGGATGGTGGCCGGCCTCGAATCGATCCCCGGCATCCGCGTCCTGGGTCCTGCCGCGGGTGAGGAACGGATCGGCCTTGCCGCCTTCGACGTCGAAGGCGTCCATGCCCATGACGTGGGGCAGTTCCTGGACTCCAGGGGAATCGCCGTGCGGGTGGGCCATCACTGCGCCCAGCCGCTGCACCGCCGGCTGGGGCTGACGGCAACTACCCGCGCCAGCGCCTACCTCTACAACACCACGGACGATGTGGACCAGTTCCTGGATGCCGTATCCGGCGTGCGGGCCTATTTCCGTGCGTAACCGGAAGATCGAAGGTAAACCATGAGCCTGGACCAGCTGTACCAGCAGATCATTCTCGACCATTCCAAGGCCCGCCACGGCAGTGGCCTGGCCGGGACCGCGGCGCCGGAGGGCGCCTCCACCGGGCAATCCCACCAGCTCAATCCTGTGTGCGGGGATGAGGTGACCCTGCGGCTGGCGGTGGAGGACGGCAAGGTTGCCCAGGTTTCCTGGGACGGGGCGGGCTGCTCCATCTCCATGGCCTCGGCTTCTGTGCTCACTGAGCTGGCGGAGGGGATGACGGTGGCGGAGCTGCATGAAGTCATCGACAGCTTCCGTGAAGTCCTTCGGTCGCGCGGCAAAGTCCATGCGGATCCGGACCTGCTCGGGGATGCCGCTGCCTTCGAAGGTGTTGCCCGGTACGCGGCACGCGTGAAATGCGCCATGATTTCCTGGGTTGCCGCGGAGGACGCGCTGAACCAGGCCGCCTGACGGCTCATACCCACGGACGGCGAAAGGCCTTCCTCCCGCCGGGAGGAAGGCCTTTCGGTTTAACGCGTGATTACCCGAACAGCCCCATCAGGCCGATGACGGCCGTGGCCGCGCCCAGGACCATCGAGACACTGACAAGCACCACATGGACCGTAAGGAACCTGGTGGCTTTGCCGGCAGCATCACGTGCCCGGGGGTCCTTCAGCACCCGGCGCAGGAACTGCGGCCAGACCACCAGGGACCAGACGCCGGCCACGATCAGGACCAGCGCAGCGAAAACGGGCAGCTCCACGGAACTAGTGGCTTTCCAGCCAGGCCTGCGCCTGCTTGGCCTGCAGGTTCAGTGCCTTGGCAATCATGGGCTCGGCAGCGTCGGCGATCTTGCCGCCGAGGAAAGGCACGGAGGACTTGACCTCGCCTTCGAGCTCAACACGGGTTCCGCTGGCCTCAGCCACCAGGCGCTGGACGGCGGTGACGTCCACGGGTGCGCCGGCGATCTTGAGGGAGATGTTGCTCCGGCGGGAGCCGTCCGCGGCGGGCGCGTCCCAGCTCTCCACCTGGGTGACCTTCAGGTGCTCGCCCACGAACTTACGGGCGATCTCCGGGAGCCGTGTGGTGGGAAGGGTCCGCACCGACGTGGCGCTGAAAGCCCCGGCGATGTCACCGTCAACAGTGAAGGACTCCAGGCTTCCACCCACAAGCTGGCTGACGTGGCGCTGGAAATCCTCGTTCACCAGGACAGCTGCAACGCTGTCGACGGAATGCGGAAGGGTGGTGGTTGCGCTCAGGGCCATGTGTCCTCCTGGGACGTTGGGGAACGGATTTAGCTCAAAACATCCTACGGTGTCCCGGCCGGGCGCTCCGCATCGACGAGTTTCTGCGCGGCACTGGTGATGTTCCGGGCCATGGCGGGGAAGATCAGGCTGTGGAAGGGAAGGACCGCCAGCCAGTACAGCCGGCCACTCAATCCCTTGGGGAAGAAGATGGCGCGTTGCCGGTAGCGGCTGCCCGCTCCGTCAGGTTCCACGGACAATTCCAGCCAGGCCCGCCCGGGGGCCCGCATCTCGGCCCGCAGCCGCAGCAGCGTACCGCGGTCGATCCGTTCCACCCGCCACCAGTCCACCACTTCTCCGGCGGCCAGCGTGTGGGGGTGCCGGCGCCCGCGCAGGAGTCCAGCGCCGCCGGTCAGCTTGTCCAGCCAGCCGCGCACCTGCCACGCGAGTGGCAGCGAGTACCAGCCGTTCCGCCCGCCGATTCCTTCGATGATGGTCCATACATGGGCCGGATCGACGTCGCCATGGAACGTCCGTTCGTCGATGTACACCTTGTGGCCGGACCAGTCGGGGTCGCTGGGCAAGGGATCGGACGCCACCCCTGCGTTGGCCCAGGTTGTTTGCACCTGGCCGTCGCGTTCCCTGCCCAGCGCCAAGGCGACGGCGGTACGGTAGAGGGTCAGGCCGCCGACCGGCTGCGGAATGAAGCGGTCGATGTCATGCTCGTTGGAGACTGCATCATGCTGCAGGGACTGGACCAGGGGTACCGCCATGGAGAGCGGGATGGGCGTGGTCAGGGCAACCCACATGCCGGCCAGTTTTGGTGCCGGGACGGGCAGGGCCAGCACCACCCGGTAGGGCAGGCCGGCCTCCGCGGCGTACTCCTTCATCATCCCGGCGTAGCTGAGCACCTGGCGGCAGCCGACGTCGAACGTCCGGTTGATCCGGCCGTCCAGGGACGCGGCGGACACCAGGTAGTACAGGACGTCGCGCACGGCTATCGCCTCGATCCGGTTCCGCACCCAGCTGGGTGCCGGCATCAAGGGCAGGGTCTCGGAGAGATGGCGGATCATTTCGAAGGACGCCGAGCCGGAGCCGATCACCACGCCGGCCTGGAAGACAACGGCGTCCACCGGGCTGTCCAGGAACACCTGGCCCACGGCTTCCCGGGAACGCATATGGGTGGAGAGCTGCACGTCCTTCGGGTGCAGGCCGCCCAGGTAGACAATCCGGCCCACGCCCGCATCGGCAGCAGCCCCGGCGGCAGTCCGGGCCATAGCCTGCTCCTTCGCCTCGAAACCTGCACCGGCGGCCATGGAATGCACGAGGTAATAAAAGACATCGACGCCGGCCAGCGCCTTCCGCAGCGCTTCGCCGTCGTCCAGGCTGCTTTCCACAACCTCCACCCTGTCCCGCCACGGCACCCCTGCGACTTTGTCCGGGGAACGCACCAGCACCTTAACGGCGTATCCCGCCTCGAGGAGCTTGGGCACCAGCCGGCCGCCGATGTAACCGGTGGCGCCGGTGACCAGGACCGTCTTCGGGAAAGGCTCCACACTCTTGTTTCCGCTCATGCTGTCTCCTTTTCGTCCCCAGCAGTTCGGAGCGGCAGCCGCTCCGGACGGCTGCCCCGAGTGGGTGGGCCGGTTCCGCCAGCCTAGCTGCTGCCAATATCACCGGCCCCGCTTCCGGACCCGACGGAACGCCATGTCACCGGTGCGCGGTAGGCTGGGGTTACCCGGGATTCGCAGCGAATTTCGGGTTTTCGCGCTGCCTGCGATCCAAGAACACCACAGGAGCTTCTGCCATGAGCCTTCCCGGCCCATCCACCGCCGGCCCATCCACCGCAGGCCCGTCGCTGGACGGCCTGCGCCGCGCCCTCGCCTCGGACCAGACCTTCGCCCGCGTCCGCGCCGAGGCCACCCGGGGATTCTCCGTCCGCGGCCAGGATTACCAGATCAGCGCGCCTGCCGGGCTGCGTGCCGTACTGCTCGCCGAAATGGCGGACGGGCTTACGGCCTCCTCCGACGGTGCGGAACCCGGAGTGGTGCTGGCCGTCACCGCCACCGGCCGGGAAGCCGAGGACCTGGCCGCCGCACTCCGCGCCTATTTGCCGGCCGATGCCGTGGCGGAGTTCCCCAGCTGGGAGACCCTCCCGCACGAGCGCCTTTCACCGCGGTCCGACACCGTGGGACGGCGGCTTTCCGTCCTGCGCCGGCTGACCCACCCGGAAAGTTCGACGGCGGGACGCCTCCGGGTAGTAGTGGCCCCCGTCCGGGCAGTGGTCCAGCCCATCGTGGCCGGGCTGGGCGACCTGGTGCCGGTCACGCTGAAAGTGGGACAGGACGTTCCCTTCACGGAAGTGGTGCGCAGTCTCTCCGATGCGGCCTACGCGCGCGTTGACATGGTGACGCACCGGGGCGAGTTCGCTGTCCGCGGCGGTATCATCGACGTCTTCCCGCCCACCGAGGACCACCCCATCCGGGTGGAGTTCTTCGGCGACGAAGTGGACCAGATGCGCTGGTTTGCCGTCGCAGACCAGCGCTCGCTGTCCGCCCCCGGCGTCCATCACCCGACGGAACTGCATGCACCACCCTGCCGCGAAATCCTCATCACACCGTCGGTGATGTCCCGCGCCGCAACACTCAAGCCCCAGCTTCCGGCCGCCGCCGACATGCTGGAAAAGATTGCCGGCGGCATCGCGGTGGAAGGCATGGAATCCCTTGCACCGGTGCTGGTGGACTCCATGGTTCCCTTCGTGGACCAGTTGCCCGCGGACTCCATTGCCGTGGTTATTGAACCCGAAAAGGTCCGTACCCGCGCCCACGACCTCGCCGCCACCAACGAGGAGTTCCTTGAGGCGGCCTGGTCCACGGCGTCCGACGGCGGTGCAGCGCCCCTGGACCTGAGCTCGCAGGCCACGGCGGCCCTGCACTCGGCCAGCTTCCGTTCCCTGGCGGAAACCCGCATGGACTCCCTGGAGCACGGCGTGTCCTGGTGGTCCATCACCTCGCTCGCCCAGGATGAGGAACTCCTCCCCGAAATCGATGTCCTGAACCTGCACGCCCGCGAACCACGGGGCTACCAGGGCGACGTGGCGGAAATGATGGACTTCATCGGATCCCACGTACGCGATCAGTGGCGGATTGTCGTGGCCACGGAGGGCCCGGGCCCGGCCCAGCGCCTGGCCGAACTCTTCCACGACGCGGACATCCCCTGCGCCCGCGTGGACAGCCTGGACCACGAGCCCCAGGCCGGCATCATCGAGGTGACAACTGCCGCCGTCGGACGGGGTTTTGTGCTGGACGGCCTGAAACTGGGCCTGCTCACCGAGGCCGACCTCCTGGGCCGGACCTCGGCCGGATCCACCAAGGACATGCGCCGGATGCCGTCCAAGCGGCGGAACGCCGTGGACCCGCTCCAGCTGGTGGCGGGGGACCACGTGGTCCACGAGCAGCACGGCATCGGGCGTTTTGTGGAGCTCATCCAGCGCAAGGTGGCCGGCGGAGGCGACGGCGTGCGGGAGTACCTTGTCCTGGAATACGCGCCGTCCAAGCGCGGCGCACCCGGAGACAGGCTGTTTGTTCCCACGGACCAGCTGGACCAGGTGACCCGATACGTGGGCGGTGACACCCCGGTCCTGAGCAAGATGGGCGGCGCGGACTGGGCCAGCACCAAGTCCAAGGCCCGGAAGGCCGTCAAGGAAATCGCCGGTGAGCTGATCCGGCTGTACTCCGCCCGGATGGCCTCACGCGGACACGCCTTCGGTCCGGACACGCCGTGGCAGCGCGAACTGGAGGAAGCCTTCCCGTATGTGGAGACGCCCGACCAGCTGACCACCATCAACGAGGTCAAGGCGGACATGGAGCGGGAAATCCCGATGGACCGCCTCGTGTCCGGTGACGTGGGCTACGGCAAGACCGAGATCGCAGTACGGGCCGCCTTCAAGGCGGTGCAGGACGGCAAGCAGGTGGCCGTGCTGGTGCCCACTACGCTCCTGGCCCAGCAGCACTACGAAACCTTCACCGAGCGGTTCTCCGGCTTTCCCTTGCGCGTCAAGCCGCTGTCCCGCTTCCAGGCCGGCAAGGAGGCGAAGGAAACGGCGGAGGGCGTCAAGAACGGCTCCGTGGACGTGGTGATCGGTACGCACAGGCTGCTGTCGAAGGATTTCGAGTTCAAGGACCTCGGCCTGGTGATCGTGGACGAGGAACAGCGTTTTGGCGTGGAGCACAAGGAAGCGCTCAAGAAGATGCGCACCAACGTGGACGTGCTGGCCATGAGTGCCACGCCGATTCCCCGCACGCTGGAGATGTCCCTCACCGGTATCCGCGAGACGTCCACCCTGGCCACACCGCCGGAGGAACGCCATCCCGTGCTCACCTACGTTGGCCCCTACACGGACAAGCAGGCCTCGGCCGCCATCCGGCGTGAGCTGATGCGCGAAGGCCAGGTGTTCCTGGTCCACAACCGGGTTTCCACCATTGAACGGACCGCGGCCAAAATCCGGGAACTGGTCCCGGAAGCCCGTGTGGAGGTGGCCCACGGCAAGATGTCCGAGAGCCGCCTGGAGCAGATTATCGTCGACTTCTGGGAACGGCGCTTTGACGTGCTGGTCTGTACCACCATCATTGAAACGGGCCTGGACATCTCCAACGCAAACACCCTGATCGTTGACGGCGCGGACAAGTACGGACTGTCCCAGCTTCACCAGCTCCGTGGCCGCGTAGGCCGTGGCCGTGAACGCGCGTATGCCTACTTCCTGTACCCCTCCGAAAAGCCGCTGGGCGAAGTGGCGCTGGAGCGGCTCAAGGCCGTGGCTGCCCACAACGAGCTCGGCGCGGGCATGCAGCTGGCCATGAAGGACCTGGAAATCCGTGGCGCGGGAAACCTGCTGGGCGGTGAGCAGTCCGGCCATATCCAGGGCGTGGGCTTCGACCTGTACATCCGCCTGGTTGGTGAGGCTGTGGCGGACTTCCGCGGCGAGGCCGAGGAAAAGGCTGCCGAGATGAAGATCGAGCTTCCGGTCAACGCCCACCTCCCGCACGACTACGTGCCGGGTGAGCGGCTGCGGCTGGAGGCGTACCGCAAACTCGCGTCGGCGGTCACCAATGAGGCCATTGACGAAGTCCTGGCCGAACTCGTGGACAGGTACGGCGAGCCGCCGTTGCCTGCCCGGAACCTGGTGGACGTTGCCCGCTTCCGGGTTGGGGCGCGGGAAGCCGGCCTTTCGGATGTGGCGCTGCAGGGCAACTTCATCAAGTTCTCGCCCGCGCAGCTGCCGGAGTCGAAAATCATGCGGCTGAACCGGATGTACCCCGGTTCCCAGTCCAAGCCGGCACTCGATGCCGTGCTGATTCCCAAGCCGAAAACGGCGAAGATCGGCGGCCGGGACCTGCAGGACGCCGAGATCCTGGAATGGGCCAACGGAGTCATCCGCAACATCTTTTCCGACCAGCCACTGACAGTGGCCTGACGGATGATGGGAGGACACCACGCCGCGTCGGGAGCCGCGGCCTGGGTAGCTGTTGCGTCCACCGGCCCCTACACCCTGGGCTGGTACCCCCTGGATCCCACTGGGATCCTCATCGGCGGCATGGCCACCGCCGGAACGGCCCTGATCTGCGACTGGGACCATCGGTCCAGCACCGTCGCCCATTCCCTGCCGCCACTGTCCAACGCCATCGCCCGCGGGATCGAGAACGCCAGCGGCGGGCACCGGCAGGGCACGCATTCGATCCTGGGTGCCGGCGTCTTCGTGCTCCTCGCATTCCTGGCGGCCCAGTTCCAGATGGAAACACCCTGGGGACTCCTGTCCGTGGGCGCCGGGCTGCTCTGCATGTTCCTGATCAATATCGCGGTGAAGGCCCTGAAGCTGTTCCCCAAGAGCGGGTTCCTGATCAACTGGGTTTTCGCGCTGGCCATGGCCGGCCTGGTGACCGTGCACGCCCCGGAGCAGTGGACATGGCTGCCCATGTCCATGCTGATCGGCGTGGTGGTGCATATCGTGGGTGACCTGGTGACAACTGGGGGAGTGCCGCTGCTGTGGCCGCTGGTGATCCGGCCGCCGAAGCTGCTGCGCAAGGTTCCGCTGCTGCGGAACGTGTGGCGGCCCAACGGCGCACTGTCGCTGCCGCTCCTGGGGAGGGCGGGTTCCAAGCGCGAATGGCTGGTGCTGATTCCCGTAAGTGCCTATGCCATGGTGGGGCTCAGCGTGGCCGGCTGGTCCATTGCGCAGAACCAGTGGACCCGGGTGGCGGACGCGGCCGTGGCGTGGACCAGGCTCTGGTTCTAAGGGTGCGCAGAAAGACCCCCTGAACAGCGTCCAGGGGGTCTTTCGTTGGTTTCAAGCCCCGACTGGGTAGCAGCAGGTGTCGTTTTGCGGGTTCATAACGACACCTGGTGCTGCCTGCATTGGGTCAGTGCTCGCCGGCGGAGTCCGAGCGGCCCAGGACGGCCTGCGGAATCCAAAAGGCCAGGGCGAACAGCACCAGGCAGACCGCCATCGGCCAGGGGTTGTCAAGCGTGAGGAAGGACAGTGAGTACACGGATCCGAGGAACAGCGCCATCATGATCACGAAGAGCACAATGCTGCCTGCCAGCTTGTTCTCATTCTGGGGAGTGCGGACAGTGCCCTGGTTCGATGATGAGTCCTGGTTGGACGCGGTAATCTTGCTGGACATTCGTTCCTCCTCGGCCCCGCGGGGCTCAATCTGTGGCTGTCCCCGGCCGGCCGTCAGTAGGTGGATGAACCCTGTTCACCCTTGACGATGGCAATGCCGGAGCTGGCACCAATACGTGTTGCACCTGCAGCAATCATAGCGTGCGCGTCTTCGAGGGAGCGCACGCCGCCGGAGGCCTTGACGCCAAGCCCCGGACCAACGGTCCGACGCATGAGGGTGACGTCCTCTACGGTGGCGCCCCCGCCGTTGAACCCCGTTGATGTCTTCACGAAGTCCGCGCCCGCTTCCACGGCCGCTTCGCAGGCGAGGACCTTCTGGCCGTCCGTGAGCAGGGCGGTTTCGATGATCACCTTCAGGATGGCGCCGCTGGCGTGGACCGCTTCAGCCACGGATGCGATGTCCTCGGCCAGCGCGCCCTTGTCCCCGGCCCGTGCGGCGGCGATGTTGATGACCATGTCCACCTCGTCGGCGCCGTCCAGGACCGCGCCGCGGGCTTCAAACGTCTTGACGTCCGTTGGGGTGGCGCCCAGCGGGAAGCCGACGACGGAGCACGTGAGGACGCCCGAGCCTTTGAGGGCGGTTTTGACGGTCTTGACCCAGATGGGATTGACACACACGGACTTGAAGCCGTATTCGGCAGCCTCCGCACAGACCTTGAGGACATCTGCCTCTGAAGCCTCAGGCTTCAGCAGGGTGTGGTCGATGTAGGAAGCGATGCTCCCGGCAGCAACGGCGGCTGGTTGAACGGAAGGGGTGGCTTCGTTGCTCATGGTGGTCCTCTCCAGGGGCTTTATGGGCCCCGGCGCGTCCTTGGCTGGGTTCGGAAACCATCTTGTCACACGCCGGACCACACCCCAGGCCCTGAAAAGCCGTGCCGGGGATCAGGCGGCTGCCTGCAGGACCGGCCCGGCCGAGGACGCCGTCAGGAGCTGCGTGGCACAGGCTCCGGCGGCGGAAGCCGCAGCGACCAGCAGGCCCAGCCGGACGCCGTCGAACGCTGCTGCATCCCCGATCGCCCAGATGCCGGGAACGGAGGTCCGGAAGTCCTGGCTGATGACGATTCCTCCGCCGGCAGCCGTCTTCAGGGCCGCAGTGGCGGCGAGATCGTCCCGGGCAACCCGCTCTTCAGCGAGCACCACCAGGTCCCCACTCATGCTGCTTCCGTCCTCGAAAATCACGGTGGATGCCGCCAGCCCGGACGCGGCCTTCCCGGGGACGACGGCGGCGGGGCGGGCAGTGGTGCGGATGGGACGGACACCCTTGGCGCGCAGGACTGCCTCCGCCTGGCCGGCGGCTGCACCGTTGCCCACCAGGATGCCCAGCGGACGCCTGCCCAGCCCGCGGGTCACTTCGCCGACGGCCTCGGCAATCCGCGCGGCGTCATCGATGGTGGAGTAGCTCAGGCACTGGCCAGCACCCTCCACGGGATTTGCCACGGGAGCGGATCCCGTTGCAATGACCAGGTGGTCGTACGCGAACTCCATGCCGTCGGCCGTGGCCACGGTCCGGTTGCCGGCGTCGATGTGGCTGGCCGGCTGGCCGAAGCGGATGGAGACCTGCGGGAGCAGGGCCAGCTCCAGCAGTTCTTCCGGGTTGTCGTCCCGGTTGCTCAGCACGGTAATGCTGCCGGCGAACCGGGCGCGGTCCAGCTGGCGCACGAGGGCCTGGGCGGCCGGGCCGGCACCTGCGATAACGATGCGGGTAGCTGAGGAGGTGGACGTGGAGGATGCCGGAGCGGACATGTGCTGGCCCTTTCGCTGGCGGCCGTGGAACGGCCGGAACTGATGGAACCAGCGTAGGGGCCTGCCTTTACCGTTGTGTTTCCCGGCTGTTGCCGTTGCGGGAGGGGGGCGTTAGCCAGTTTTTACCGGCCGGTAACAGAAACCGTGACGCACCTCTCATTCCGCCGGCAACGGACACATTCGGCTGCGGACCGGCACTCCGTGAAGGTCAGACGCGGATCCGGTAGCCCCTTTTCACCACGGTTTCCACGAGGCGCCCGTCCGGCAGCGAGGACCGTAGCCGGCTCACGGTCATGTCCAGGGCGTGGACGGAGCCGCGCAGTTCCAACAGGTCGGACAGCGATTCGCGGGACAGGACCGCACCCCCGGCGCCGAGCAGTGCCCGGAGCAGCAGCAGGGGAGCGGGTGCCAGTTCCACGGGCTGGCCGTCGATGCGCAGGCTCCGCCCGCGCAGCTCAATGTTGCCGGACCGGGTGTCGAGCCGGCGGACGTGGTTCAGGGCCAGGTGTTCGCAGACCAGCCGGATGAGCGCGCCCATCCGGAAACGCTCGGGAATCAGCGGTGTCACGCCGGCATCCAGCAGTGGCTGCGCCGTGACCGGACCCACCACGGCCGTGGTGACGTTTGTCTTGAGGCTTTCAATTAGCTGTTTGTAGACGCCCATCTCGTGCGCCGTGCTCCACATGGCGTCGACGGCGGGCGCGCTGGTGAAAGTCAGGACGTCCAGGTTGCCGGTGCAGGCGGCGTCGATGAGCCGGGGAAGCTTGTCCTCGCCGTCGGGCTTCACCCAGCGGTAGGGCGTGACGGTCAGAACGGTGGCGCCGGACATGCGCAGCCGCTCCAGTTGCCGGACGTCAGTGTAGCCGTGCAGCTGCACGGCGACAGTCTTGCCGCGCACGCCTTCGGTAAGCAGCATGTCCACCAGGGTGGCCGTGGTTTCGTCACTGCTGATTCCGACGTCGGCAAGGCCGGCCGCGCGCACGGCACCGCGGGCCTTGGGTCCCCGGACGAACATCCGGCAGGCGCCCAGCGTTTCCAGCAGTTCGTCACCGATGCCAAACGAATCCGCGGCCTCGCACCAGCGGCGCATTCCGTAGGCGGTGGTGGCAATGCAGAGGTCCGGCCTGGCCGCGATGATGGCCCGGGTGTCCTCGATGAGGCGCATGTCCTCCTGGACGGGGGCGATCTTCAACGCCGGGGCGTGCAGCACTTCGGCGCCGCGGCGTTCCAGGGCCTCAATGAGGTCTCGGGAGCGCCGGTGGGAGGTCACACCAATGCGGAAACCCTCAAGGGGGGACCCGGCGGCGTCGGGGGCTTCTTCAACCTGCGACGCTTCGGCCGGTGCAAGTGTGTTCATGGGGGTCAATCCTTTCACGAACCCAGCAGCGAGGCCGCCAGCCTGTCCAGGTCGGCGGCGGCCTCAGCATGCCCGCGGTTGGCTTCCGCCACCCGAACCACCTCGCCAATCACCAGGACTGCCGGGTTGCTGCACCCGGCCGCGGCGGAGGCAATGGTGCCGAGGTTCGCGATGGTGGTCCGCTGCCCGGGGCGGTAGCCGCGTTCCACCACGGCCATGGGCATATCCGGGCGCATGCCGGCCTTGCGGAGGCCGGCAGCCAGCTGGTGCAGGGTACCAATGCCCATCAGGACAACTATCGTTCCGCCCAGGCCGGCCAGGTGCATGTGTTCCTTGTCGGTGAGCGGGGCGTGCCCGGAGACCACGGTAAACATGTGGCTGACTTCGCGGTGGGTGACGGGGATGCCTGCCGCGGCCGGTACGGAGATGGCGCTGGTGACACCGGAAACGACGTGGACCTTGACGCCGGCGGCCACGCACGCGGCAACTTCTTCGCCGCCGCGGCCGAAGACGTAGGGATCCCCGCCCTTGAGCCGGACCACGTTGTTGCCCGCCAGGGCGCTTTCCACCATGAGTTTTTCGATGTCGGACTGGCTCACCTTGTGGTGGCCGGGCTTCTTGCCAACATCAACCAGTTCGGCGGAGGTGAGGGACGGCAGCTCCTGGTAGGGGGCGAGGCGGTCATAGAAGACAACATCGGCGTCCCGCAAGGCCTTGACGGCGGCGACGGTGAGAAGTTCGGTGGTGCCCGGTCCGCCGCCCACCAGGGTGACGTGGCCGGCGGCTCCGGCTGCGGGCTCGGCGGCCACGGGGATTCCGGTTTCGCGGCACCTGCCCAGCAGTGCCTCCCAGCCCGGCTGGCCGTCGTCCACTGCGGCCACGAGGAAGGGGTGCTCGGGCAGCGGGCCGTCATGCCCCGCACCCTGCGGGGTGCTCAGGCGGTAGACGACGGCGCCCGCGGCCTCGTAGCGGCGTACGGCCTGCCGCGCTGCGGCATCCGATCCGGTGACCAGTACGTCGCGGCCGGTGAGATCAATGCTGAGCTGCATGCCTATACCTCGTTCTCGTTGCTGGGGCGTACGGGGATGGAGGCGCCGATGAGGACCTTGCCCTTTTCCTCGGGCGTGGCGGGGCGCATCTGGCCGCGCTCGTCCGGGACGAAGGTGATGGAATCGTCCTTTTGGTCCGGCGCGTTCACGAAGGAACGGAACCGGCGCAGGCGCTCGGGATCCTTGAGGGTGTCGGCCCACTCGTCGATGTAGGTGTCCACGTGCTTGGCCATGGCTGCTTCGAGGTCCGCAGCGATGCCCAGGGTGTCCTTGACCACAACGTCCTCGACGTGCTTGATGCCGCCGTCGAGCTCTTCCTGCCAGCGGGCCGTGCGCTGCAGGCGGTCCGCCGTGCGGATGTAGTACATGAAGTAGCGGTCGATGTACTTGATCAGCGTTTCGTCGTCCAGGTCCTTGGCCAGCAGCTGGGCGTGGGCGGGGGTGGCACCGCCGTTGCCGCCGACGTAGAGGTTCCAGCCGTCCGCGGTGGCGATCACGCCCACGTCCTTGCCGCGGGCCTCGGCGCATTCGCGGGCGCAGCCGGAGACGCCCATCTTGAGCTTGTGCGGGCTGCGCAGGCCGCGGTAGCGCAGTTCCAGCTGGATGGCCATGGCCACCGAGTCCTGGACGCCGAAGCGGCACCAGGTGGAACCGACGCAGGACTTCACCGTGCGCAGGCTCTTGCCGTAGGCCTGCCCGGATTCGAAGCCGGCGTCCACCAGTTCCTTCCAGATTTCCGGGAGCTGCTCCAGCCGGGCACCGAACATGTCGATCCGCTGGCCGCCGGTGATCTTGGTGTACAGGTTGTACTTCTCGGCCACGGCGGCGATCACGCCGAGCTTCTTCGGGGTGATCTCGCCGCCGGCAATGCGGGGGACCACCGAGTAGGTGCCGTCCTTCTGCATGTTGGCAAGGGCGCGGTCATTTGTGTCCTGCAGGGTGCCGCGGCCCGCGTCAAGGACGTAGGCGCTGTTCTGGCTGGCCAGGATGTTGGCGATGGTCGGCTTGCAGATGTCGCAGCCCGCTCCGGTGCCGTACTTGGCCATGATCTCTTCGAACGAGGTCAGCTCCAGGACCCGGATGGCGTCGAAGAGTTCCTGGCGGGACAGCCCGATGTGCTCGCAGAGGGCCTTGGAGACCTCGACGCCGGACTTGGTCAGCTCGGTTTCCAGCAGCTTCTTCAGCATCGGCACGCAGGAGCCGCACTGGGTGCCGGCCCGGGTGCAGCCCTTCAGCTCGCCCAGTTCCTGCACGCGGGCGTTGCCATCGCAGGCGCCGCAGCCGTTGATGGCGTCGCGGATGCTTCCGGCGGTGACGTTGTTGCAGGAGCAGAGGGTGGCGTCGTCCGGGAGTTCGGTTTCAGGAGCGTCGCCGCCGCCGGCAGCGGTGAGGTAGGCGCCGGGTTCTGCGCTGAGTTCGCGGCCCAGCAGCGGACGAAGGCTGGTGTAAGGGGTGGCGTCGCCCACGAAGATGCCGCCCAGGAGCGTCTTGGCATCGTCGGTGGTAACAATCTTCTGGTACACACCGCGGGCGGGGTCGGCGTAGACAATTTCGAGGGCATGCTCGGTCTTGCCGAAGGCGTCACCGAAGCTGGCCACGTCGACGCCGGACAGCTTCAGCTTGGTGGCGGTGTCGAAGCCCGGGAACGTGGCTTCTCCGCCATGAAGGCGGTCGGCAACGATTTCCGCCATGGTGTTGGCGGGGGCCACCAGGCCCAGGCACATGCCGCCGAAGTTGGCCACCTCGCCGATGGCCCAGATGCCGGGTACTTCCGTGGCGCAGTAGTCGTTGATGACCACGCCCCCGCGCTGGCCGAGGCTGAACTGCTGCTCCTCGCCCTCTGCCGCGCGGAAGAGTTCGTCGCGTGGCCGGACGCCGATGGCGACGATCACGAGGTCTGCGTCGATGACGCGGCCGTCGGCCATCAGGACTCCGGTGACCTGGCCGTCGTCGTCAGACAATACTTCGGACGGGAAGACGCCGCCGTGGACTTCGAAGCCCTTGGCCTTGATAAGCCGGCCCATGGCCTGGCCCGCGCCTTCGTCGAGCTGGGTGGCCATCAGCCACTGGGAACCGTCGATGACGATCGGGTTGGCGCCCAGCTGCTCGGTGCCGGCGGCCGACTCGAGGCCAAGAAGGCCTCCACCGATGGTCACTGCATTGACCTTGCGGCCCAGTTTCTTCGTGAGCTCCGTAATGGCCTCGTTGATGGCCCATACATCTTCGAGCGTGCGGTAAACATGCGTGTGCTCGGCACCGGGGATGGGCAGGCGGGCGGCATTGGAGCCGGTGGCAACCACCAGTTCGTCGTATTCGAAGGCGTTGCCGGCTGCGGTTTCCACTGTCTTGGCTTCGGCGTTGATCTTGACCACGCGTTCGCCGGTTTTCAGCTCGAGGGAAGGGTGGTCCCACATGGACGCTGTCCCCAGGGTCAGGTCCACGTCTTTCCGGGTAAGTGCTTTGGACAGTGCCACCCGGTCATACGGCAGGTGGGCTTCCTCGGTGAGGACCGTGACCTGCCAGCCATCGAGGCCACGGGCATGCATTGCGTCCGCAAAACGGTGGGCCGCGGGGCCGCCGCCGGCGACGACGATGCGGCGCGGAGTCTCTGTGCTTGAAGTCTGTTCGGTCACTGTGGGCCTTTCGCATGGGCCGCAGTGTTCCTGCAGCCTTCTCTGTCGAGCTGTCCATCCAGACTAGGGACGGGCAGTTTCGCTTCAGTTTCCCGATTGTTTCGTCAACTTAACTTCTGCATCACGAACGCATTTCCGGCTGGGTTAGGTGTCTTTTACGAGCCGGACACATTTACTGCACGCTGACGAAACACCTGCCTCTTAGCGTTGATCCTGGCCGCAAAGGTGGTCGCAACGCAGGGACAACCAGCACAGGGAGAGGAGCCGGACATGACGGCAACACTGGAACTTGGGGCACTCGAAGCCGGAACTGAGACCACTGCCGGATGGCATCGCGTATGCCGGGTGGACGACCTGGAACTCTCCTGGGGTGAAGCCGCCCTTGTTGCCGGACGCCAGCTGGCGCTTTTCCGCACCGGCCCCGGTGAAGTCTTTGCTGTGGCCCACGAAGATCCGGCCACGGGTGCGCACGTTATGGCCCGCGGGATCCTCGGATCACGGGGGACCCGCCCCACCATCGCCTCGCCCCTGCATAAAGAGGTCTACGACCTGGAAACCGGGGAATGCTTCAGTACCCCGGGCCTGGGCCTGGCAACCTTCAGCACGCGCATTACGGACGGATTCGTTGAGGTGGAGCTGTAACCGCCGGCACAGGCTCAACCACCACAAAAAGGGGCGCCCCCGGATGAACTGCTCCCGGCGGGCCGCCCCTTCTGTGGTTAAAGTCCCAGCGCCTCGCTGACATCGCGCAGCACGTCATCCAGGGCAGCCCGCGCCGCCTGCCGGGCTGCCGGCAGTTCTGCAGCGGAGCCCGCCTGGTGGATGACTTCCAGGTAGCACTTGAGCTTCGGCTCTGTGCCGCTGGGCCGGATGATCACCCTGGTGAGGTTGCGGGTGACGTAGAGGAGCCCGTCCGTTGGCGGCAGCTGGTCCGAGCCCTCGGCCAGGTCGGTGAAAACCTCCACGGTGGAGGACCCGAATGATTCCGGCGGCGAGACTCGCAACCGGTTCATCATCGCGTCCAGGAGCCCCAGGTTGGCAACCCGGATGCTGAGCTGGTCGCCGGCATGCAGGCCGTGCTGCAGGTACAGCTCGTCCAACGTGTCGAAGATGGTCTTCCCGTCGGCTTTGGCCGCGGCGGCGAGCTCCGCGATGAGGACGGCGGCAGAGATGCCGTCCTTGTCCCGCACGAGGTCGGGTGCGACGCAGTAGCCCAGTGCCTCTTCGTAGCCGTAGACCAGTCCGGGCACCCGGGAAATCCATTTGAAGCCGGTCAAGGTCTCTTCATGGGCGTAACCGGCCGCCGCTGCAATGCGTGCCAGCAGCCGCGAAGACACGATCGAATTCGCGAAGACCCCCGTGGTGCCCTCCGTATCGTCGCCGGACTCCGCGTCACCCGCGGCGAGCCGGGCGGTGACGTGAGCTCCCAGCAGGGCCCCCACCTCGTCGCCGCGGAGCATCCGCCAGGCATCGGTGTCCGGGTCCTTGGCGGCAACGGCAGCACGGTCGGCGTCGGGATCATTGGCTATCACGATGTCCGCGTCCAGCCGGGCAGCGGTTTCGAGGGCGAGGTCCAGGGCCCCGGGTTCTTCCGGGTTGGGGAAGTTGATGGTGGGAAAATCCGGATCCGGTTCTGCCTGTTCCGCCACCAGGGTGACGTCGGCGAAACCGGCAGCGTTCAGCACCGCCAGGGCGGTTTCGCCGCCCACGCCGTGCATGGGGGTCAGGACAATGCGCAAGTCCCGTGCCGGAAAGTGTTCCTTGCGGGCAAGCGCAGCGGTTGCCCTCTGGTATTCCCCGGCAATGGATCCGTCAAGAACGGTCCAGCCCTCCGGCGCCAGCGCGATCGAGTCCAGTGACCCTGCGGCGCTGATCCTCGCCGCGATTTCGGCATCATAGGGCGTGACGATCTGGGCGCCGTTGCCGCTGTCCGCCACGGCGTGGCGGCCCAGGTAAACCTTGTAGCCGTTGTCCTGCGGCGGGTTGTGGCTGGCAGTAACCATCACGCCGCCGTCGCACTCCAATGACCGGACAGCGTAAGCCAGCAGGGGCGTGGGCAGTGCGGCAGGCATCAGGAAGGTTTCAATTCCAGCGGCAGTGAAGATGGCGGCGGTTTCCTCCGCGAAGACGTCCGAGTTGTAGCGGGCGTCATAGCCGACGACGGCGCGTGGCCGGGACCCTGGGGATGCCTTGCCTACCGCATCGGCCAGGAAAGCGGCGAGGCCGGCAGCAGCGCGCCGCACCACCACGCGGTTCATCCGGTTGGGTCCGGGGCCGAGGGCAGCGCGCAGGCCGGCGGTACCAAACTGGAGGGTCCCGCGGAAGCTGTCCTCCAGTTCCTGGCGCGAGGCAGGGTCACCGTCTTCGACCGACCTGACCAGCTCAAGGAGGGAAGCCGACGTTGCGGGATCCGGATCTTTGGAGGCCCACTCGCGGGCTTCGTTGAGCAGGCGGGAATCGGCATCGGAAGACGTCATGGGCATAAACCTATCGCTATTGCTCCCTTACTGACTGCACCGCCGGGTCAGTTACGACCGGAAAAACGCTCCCGCCGGGGCCGGAAATGACCGCGTTGCTACTTCAGATTTTGGCGATGATGTCCGCGAGCAGCCTGGAGATCCGGGGTCCGGCGGCCTGACCTGACTCGATGACTTCCTCGTGGCTGAGCGGGTGCGGGCTGATGCCGGCCGCGAGGTTGGTGACCAGCGAAATGCCGAACACCTCCATCCCGGCGTGCCGCCCCGCGATGGCCTCCAGCGCCGTCGACATGCCCACCAGGTCGGCGCCGATGCGCTTGGCGTACTGCACCTCCGCCGGCGTCTCGTAATGCGGTCCGGTGAACTGGGCATATACCCCTTCATCGAGGGTCGGGTCCACCTCGCGGGCGAGGGCCCGGATCCGGGAAGAGTAAAGATCTGTCAGGTCCACGAAGGTGGCGCCCTCAAGGGGTGAAGCCGCGGTGAGGTTGATGTGATCTTTGATGAGTACCGGGGTGCCCGGTGCCCAGTTTTCGTTGAGCCCCCCACATCCGTTGGTGAGGACCAGGGTGCTGCATCCGGCGGCTGCCGCGGCCCGGATTCCGTGCACCACGGCGCGCACGCCCCTGCCTTCGTAGTAGTGGGTCCTTGCGCCCAGGACCAGGGCACGCTTGCCGTCCCTGGTGAGCACCGAGCGGATGGTGCCCACGTGCCCCACCACTGCGGGTGCGTGGAAGCCAGGTACCTCCTCAGCCGAGAGAGTGGCTGTGGTTTCGCCGATGAGGTCCGCAGCCGCACCCCAGCCGGAGCCAAGCACCAGGGCGACGTCGTGGCTGTCCACTCCTGTTTCCTCGGCAATGTAGTCTGCCGCGGCGCGTGCGGCGGCGAAGGGATCCGTGTTCAGGAAGTCTGTTGTACTCACGGGTACAAGTTATCCTGCCGGCCCTGCTGCGCCCACCACAGACTGTCCCGGCGGCACCGGAATTCTTGGTGCTGCGGCGGGGATAAGCGAGAATGATTCATTGTGACTACGCATCCAGATTTCAGTTCACCCCGGATCGCAATCCTGGGAGGTGGTCCTGGCGGGTACGAAGCTGCCATGGTGGCCGCCTCACTGGGGGCGCAGGTCACCATCATCGAGCGTGCCGGGCTGGGCGGATCCGCCGTGCTCACGGACGTTGTGCCGTCCAAGACCCTGATTGCCACAGCAGACCTGATGACGCGGGTGGCTGAAGCCGGCGAGCTGGGAGTGAAGTTCGACGTCGACGGCGGCGACTTTGTGCCGGTGATGCGTGCCGACCTCAAGCACATCAATGACCGACTGCTTAACCTGGCCCGCAGCCAGTCGAAGGACATCCATGACGGCCTGGAGCACCAGGGCGTGCGCATCCTTGCCGGCTCCGGCCGTCTCCTGGACAACCACACCATCGAGGTCGTCACGGTTGACGGCACGGAAATCGTTGAGGCGGACACCATCCTGCTGGCGGTGGGCGCCCATCCGCGGGAGCTTGCCACCGCACGGCCCGACGGGGACCGGATCCTGAACTGGACGCAGATCTACGATCTGGATGAGCTGCCCGAGGACCTGATTGTTGTGGGGTCCGGCGTGACCGGTGCCGAGTTTGCCTCGGCATACAACGGACTCGGATCGAAGGTGACGCTGATTTCCAGCCGCGACCGGGTGCTTCCCGGCTCGGACGTCGATGCAGCGGTAGTGCTGGAAGAAGTGTTCGAACGCCGTGGCGTCCGGGTGCTGTCCCGTTCCCGCGCCGAGACCGTGGAGCGGAGCGCGGACGGGGTGGTGGTCACGCTCAGTGACGGCACCAAGGTGACCGGCAGCCACTGCCTGCTTTGCCTGGGATCCATTCCCAACACGGCAGGCATCGGCCTTGAGGAAGCCGGCGTGGCCCTCGGTGAAGGTGGCCACATCAAGGTGGACGGGGTCTCGCGGACCTCGGCGCCCAACATTTACGCTGCGGGCGACTGCACCGGCGTCCTGCCGCTGGCCTCCGTGGCAGCCATGCAGGGCCGGATCGCCGTGGCGCACTTTATGGGCGACACCGTCACCCCGCTCAAACTGCACCAGGTGGCCTCCAACATCTTCACGTCGCCAGAGATTGCCAACGTCGGGGTGTCCGAAGCGGAGATCGACTCCGGCAAGTACCAGGGCGATGTCATCAAGCTTTCGCTGCGCAGCAACGCCCGGGCCAAGATGCGGAACCATAAGGACGGGTTCGTGAAGATCTTTGCCCGCAAGGGCTCCGGCACCGTCATTGGCGGCGTGGTGGTGGGTCCCAACGCGTCCGAGCTGATCTTCCCCATCGCCATCGCGGTCAAGCAGAAGCTGCACGTGGACGACGTCGCCAGCACCTTCACCGTGTACCCGTCCCTCACAGGATCAATCTCGGAAGCCGCACGGCGCCTGCACGTCCACCTGTAACGATTGGGGCCGGGGGAGGCAGCAAAGTCTGGACCCTGCCGGTGCCACCTGCATAGACTCCTTCAAGGACCGGCCGGGGATTTCATCAAGGAATTTCCCGGCCGTCCCTGCACCAGCCGTCGACGCGATTGAATCCTAAGGGGACAGAAACCATGACAACAGCACTCGTTCGGCCACGCAGCGGCAAGATCCTGGGCGGGGTGTGCGCAGCACTTGCGGCCCGCTTCGGACTCCCGAAGTTCCTGGTCCGGCTCGCCTTCGTCATCTTCGGCCTGGTGGGAATCGGTGAGCTGGTCTACATCGTGCTGTGGATCCTGATTCCCAAGGCTCCAGCGTAAGGAAGGTTGGCCCCGGCAGCCGGGCACAGCATTCCGGACGGGCAGGACGGTGTCATCGTGGCCACGTCAATCCATGTGGGCAAGCACGAGGCCTACGTTGCCGACTTTGTCCGAAGGAACCGCGGCCAACTTGAGCGCCTGCCTTCCGCGTTTGTCTCGGTGAGCATGGCCGCCCATGGCGATGAGCCCAGTGCCGAAAGTTACGTAGCCAAATTCGAGGAGGAGACCGGCTGGCGTCCCCGCCATGTCGCGATGTTTGGCGGCGCGCTGCTTTACTCCCAGTACAACTTTCTGAAACGCCAGTTGATGAAGAAGATCGTGAAGGACAAAGGATCCCGGGACCTGGACACGTCCCGCGACTACATCTACACCGAGTGGGACGGCGTAAAGCACTTCACGGAGGAGTTCCCCGAAGGGATAACCGTGGCGGGCAGCCAGCAGGCCGGCCGGGCGGAGTAACCGGCCGGTGGACCGGGGACGCCGGTCAGGAGGCTGAGACCGCCTTGAAATGTTTTTCGATCAGCCCCTTGATGTCCTCGTGGCAGCCGCCGCAGCCGGTCCCGGCCCGGGTTGCCTTGGACACTTCCGCCACAGTGGAGCAGCCGCCCTCCACAGATCCCTGGATGGCTGCCCCGCTGACGCCCGCGCACCGGCACACCGTGCTTGCGGGGTCGGAGGATCCGCTTCCGGGCAGCTGGTCCGGTCCGTCCAGGCGCAGGAGAAGGGAGCGATCCGCCGGCAGCTCCGCGGAACGCTCGAAGAGCCCCACAAGCTCGGCAGCCGTGCGTGGCATTCCCACCGCAACCAGCCCTTCCAGGACGCCGCCGCGGGTGGTCATCTTCACGTAGCGGCCATGCTCCGGATCGGCCCATTGGGCAATCTGGAGGCGTGGCCGCCCGTTCACGGCCCCTGATTCAAGAATCTCTTCGTCCCAGGGCTCGGCGCCGTTGTCCCCGGCTACTGCCATGTTCATGCCGCGGGCCTTGAGGACAATGACACCCGGCTGCTCGGCGGGAAGTTCCGGCAGCAACTCTGCGTCGTCCGGTGTGCCTGTTGCAAGGACGGTGAGGTATTCGGCCAGCCACTCTGCCTGCTTCCAGCCCGGTCCGACCAATCCGGAGGGTCCCTTGGCGTTCCGGCAGGCTGCACAGTCCGGCTCCGGGCAGCGAACCTCGGCGCAGTCGCCGATGGCAAAAATGTGCGGCTCGTGGTGCGCCCGGAGCCGGTGGTCCACCAGGATCCCGGCGGCCGTGGAAAGCCCGCAGCCCTCGGCGAGTTCGGTGCGGGGACGCACGCCGCACGAGATGACCAGGAGGTCCCCGTCAATCGCCGAACCGTCGTCCAGCAGCAGTGCCGAGAAGCCGCCGTCGGGGGCGTTGTGCTCCACGCCCGTGGACCGGGCATTGCCGGCCATCCGGACGCCGCAACGGCGCAGGCCTGCCGCCAGGACAGCACCGCCGCCGCGGTCGATGTTGCGTCCCAGCGGGTGGGGGCCGTTGTGCACCACCGTGACCGTGGCGCCTTCCTCGGCAGCGGCGAGGGCTGTTTCCAGGCCCAGGACGCCGCCGCCCAGGACTACCACGCGCTTGCCGCTGTCCACGGCGCGGCGCAGCACGTCTGCGTCCCGGAGGTCACGCAGTGCCGTCACGCCCGCAGGAAGGACAGGGGAGGCGGGGTCCGGGTTGATACCGGTCAGGTTGGGAATGACCGGGCGCGAACCGGTGGCGAACACCAGCCGGTCGTACCGGACGGTGGAGCCGTCGGACAGGAGGATCTGCTGCCGGGCGCGGTCCACCCGGCGGACCCGGACGCCCAGGCGCACGTCCACGCCGTCGGCAACCAGGGCGGCGGCGTCCGACATGGCCAGCGCGTCAGCGGTGGTGCGTCCCACCCCGAGGTCGGCCACCAGGACACGGTTGTAGGCTGCTTCTGCTTCCTCTCCCACCACTGTCAGGCCAACGTGGCCCGCCCGTACTGTCGGCAGCAGCTCATCGACCAGCCGGGCCGCCACCGGGCCGAATCCCACAATGACAATGTGCTCGCTCATGAGGCCTCCGTCGTTTGAAGCACGTTGCTGGAAAGGGGCGCGGCCACCGGCCGGACCCAGACTTTGTTGAACTTGAATTCGGGCATTCCCGATACGGGGTCCGTGGCGGCCTCCGTCAGGCGGTTGGCGCTTTCTAGTTCGGGAAAGTGGAAGGGGAGGAAGACCGTCTCGGGCCGGATGGCTGTGCTGAGTTCCGCCCGGCACACCACCTCGCCGCGCTCGTTGGCCACCGACACGAAGGACCCGGCGGTGATGCCCATTGATTCCGCCGCCGCCGGGTGGATCTGCATTTTCGCTTCGGGCTGCGAGGCCAGGAGCTCGGACACCCGCCGGGTCTGGGCGCCGGACTGGTAGTGCTCCAGGAGCCGGCCGGTGATGAGGGTCATCGTTTTCGCGGCCGGGTCCGGGTTGGCAGCGGGAGTACGACGGCGGCGCGGCGTCACCGGGGTCATCACGGCCTTGCCGTCGGGATGCGCAAACCCGTCCCGGAACAGGCGGGGCGTTCCGGTGCTGCCGGCGGGGTAGGGCCAGTAGGCAGCCTCTCCGCGGTCCAGCATGGCGTAGTCGATGCCGGAGTAGTCGGCCAGGCCGCCCGCCGATGCAAGGCGGAGTTCCTCGAAGACGGTTTCCGGGTCTTCGCTGTACGTGGAGGGGGCGCCCAGCGCCTCGGCCAGGCGGGCCATGATCCAGAGCTCGCTGCGGGCACCTGCCGGCGGGGTCAGCGCCCGGCGGCGGCGCAGCACCCGTCCTTCGAGGTTGGTCAGGGTGCCTTCCTCTTCAGCCCACTGGAGCACCGGGAGGATGAGGTCCGCCTCCGCCGCAGTCTCGGACATAAAGAAGTCGCACACCACCAGGAAGTCCAGGCTGCGAAGCCCGTCGATCACGGCGTTGGCATCAGGGGAGGCCACTGCGATGTTAGAGGCGTGGACGAAAAGGCAGCGGACGCCGTCGGCCTTTCCCAGGGACTTGAGCAGCTGCACTGCCGGCAGTCCGGGGCCGGGGATCAGTTCTTCCGGGACGCCCCAGACGCCGGCCACGTGGGCGCGGGCGGCGGGATCGGTGATCTTGCGGTAGCCGGGCAGCTGGTCGGCTTTTTGGCCGTGCTCGCGGCCGCCCTGGCCGTTGCCCTGGCCGGTCAGCGTGCCGTAGCCGCTGCGGGCCGAGCCGGGCAGGCCCAGCAGGAGGCTGAGGTTGATGGCGGCCGTGGCGGTGTCGGTGCCGTCAATGTGCTGTTCAACGCCCCGCCCGGTGAGGATGTAGCTGCCGCCCTTGCGGGCACCGTCGGCGAGCCTGCGGGCAGTTTCCCGGATAAGTTCGGCGGGGACACCGGTGAGGGACTGGACGCGTTCAGGCCAGAAGGAGTTGACGCTGCGGACTACGGCGCTGTAGCCCGAGGTGCGCTCCCCGATAAAGGCGGTGTCCACCAGGTTTTCATGGATGACCACGTGGGAGATACCCAGCAGGAGGGTGAGGTCGGTGCCCGGCAGCGGCTGGAGGTGGATGCCGCCGCCGTCGGCCGTGAAGGCCGCGGTGGCCGAACGGCGCGGATCCACCACGATCAGTCCGCCGGCGTCGCGCGTTCCTTTAAGGTGCTGGACGAAGGGAGGCATGGTCTCTGCCACGTTGGAGCCCAGCATCATGATGGTGCTGGCGGTGTCCAGGGCTTCCAGCGGGAAGGGGAGGCCGCGGTCCACGCCGAAGGCCCGCATGCCGGCAGCGGCTGCGGAGGACATGCAGAAGCGTCCGTTGTAGTCGATGCGGGACGTGCCGAGTGCCAGGCGGGCGAACTTGCCCAGCATGTAGGCCTTTTCGTTGGTGAGGCCGCCGCCGCCGAAGACGCCGACGGCGTCCGCACCGTAACGGGCGCGGGCGTCTTTCACGGCAGAGGCGGCAAGGTCCAGGGCATGCTCCCAGCTGATGGGGCGGTGAACGCCGTCCGGGCCCTTCAGCAGGGGTTCGGTGACCCTTCCCGGGTGGTTGAGGAGTGATGCCGAGGTCCAGCCCTTGCGGCACAGGCCGCCGCGGTTGGTGGGGAAGTCGCGTCCCTGGACCTCAAGGGGCGCCTCGAGGGCAGGGGGAGCCGCAGCAGGGGATTCCAGGGCAGGCGGTGCAGGCACGGGGACTGGCCCCGGCTGGGGAGCCGGGGCCAGTTCCGCTGGAGACGTGAGCGTCATGGCGCACTGCAGGGCGCAGTAAGGGCAGTGCGTGTCGGCGCTTTTTGTCATGTTAGACGTGTCCCATCGCATTTCGGTTGGCGTTGCGGATGTAGCAGAACCAGCAGACAGCCAGCATCAGGACGTACGCCCCAACGAAGCCGTAGAAGGCCGGTGTGTAGGAACCGCTGGCGGAGTTGGACGCGTTCAGCACCTGCGGGATAACGAACCCGCCGTAGGCGCCGATCGCCGAGATCAGGCCGAGGGCGGAGGAAGCCAGTCGCTGGGTGGCCACCGAGCTTGCCCCGTTGCGGGCAGCCCGGCTTGAGGTGGCGAAGATGACCGGGATCATGCGGTAGGTAGCACCGTTTCCGAAGCCGCTGGCGGTGAAGAGCATCAGGAACAGGACCAGGAAGAGCCAGAAGTTCTTCAGCGGCAGGGTCCAGACCATGGTCAGGGTGATGACAGCCATGGAGGCGAAGGCAGCCACTGTCATGCGTGCTCCGCCCATCCGGTCTGCCATGCGTCCGCCGTAGGGCCGGGCCAGGGAACCCACCAGGGGGCCCAGGAAGGCGAGCGACAGGGCTACGGTTCCGACGCCGATCGAGGAAAATTCGGGGAAGTAGTCCTTGATGAGCTTCGGGAACACGCCGGCGAAGCCGATGAAGGAGCCGAACGTGCCGATGTAGAGCAGCGCCATGATCCACAGGTGCGGTTCCTTGAGCGCCGCAACCGAGCCGGCAATGTCGCCCTTGGCGCTCGTGAGGTTGTCCATGAACTTGAAGGCGCCGAAGGCTGCGAGCAGGATCAGCGGAACCCACATCCAGCCGGCCATGGGCAGGTTGACGCTTCCTGCGGCCAGCAGCGTGATGGCAATGGGCACGGCGAGCTGTGCGACGGCGGCTCCCATGTTTCCGCCGGCGGCGTTCAGGCCCAGTGCCCAGCCCTTTTCACGGGCCGGGTAGAAGAACGTGATGTTTGCCATGGAGCTGGCGAAGTTGCCGCCGCCGAAGCCGGCCAGGGCGGCTACGAGCAGCATGACGCCAAACGGCGTTTCCGGGTTGGAGACACACAGTGCCAGGCCAACCGAGGGGATCAGGAGCAGCAGGGCGGACACGATGGTCCAGTTGCGGCCGCCGAAGCGGGGGACCATAAAGGTGTAGGGGATGCGGAGGGTGGCACCCACAAGGCTGGGCATCGAGATGAGCCAGAAGATTTCCGAGGTGGTGAAGGTGAATCCTGCAGCGGGCAGCTGGACCACCACGATGGACCAGAGCTGCCACACCACGAAGCCGAGGAATTCGGCGAAGATGGACCAGTTCAGGTTGCGGCGGGCAATGGAGCGGCCGGCGGATTCCCACTGTTCCTTGTTCTCGGCATCCCAGTTGGCGATCCAGCGGCCGGGGCGGAATTCAAGGGCGGGAGAGTCTGTGGCGCGGGTAGAGCCGGGCTGCGCGCTGGCGGATGCGGCAACGGTCTCCGGGCCTTTTGAATCGTCAAGGTCCAGGGAATTGCCGGTGCCGGCATCAGCGGTGCGGTCAACAGTCACGGGTTACCTCCTTCGGGGGATGTTGTTCCTCCAAGGTAGGTAAGGCGCGTTTCGCGGACCGACGCCGTGTGTTAACGCGCTGTGACATTTGCCTATCGGCGCCGTTTCGCTGTCGTTAGGCAGGGATAGGGGCCAAAAGTGAGACACACCGCACAGGTCCGAATACTGGACCATTCGTCCATTGACTGGACGGCGGGAACTAATATCGAACTCTAACTATTTCGAGCCGGGCGCAATGCCGGCGTCCGGCCGGTTCTAGCGAAAGCGTTTACCTATGTCATCCACCGATACAACCACGGAGCCAGGCGCCGCAAAGCCGTTGAACTCCAAGGGCAAGGTCATCTTCGCCAGCCTCATTGGCACCACCATCGAGTTTTACGATTTCTATATCTATGCCACAGCGTCCGTACTGGTGTTCCCGCGGCTCTTTTTCCCCGAGGCCACGGAAATCAACGCTCTGTTGAGCTCTTTTGCCATCTTCGGTGTCGCCTTCATCGCCCGTCCCGTGGGTTCCGTCCTGTTCGGCCACTTCGGTGACAAGTTCGGCCGCAAGGGCACCCTGGTTGCATCGCTGTTAACCATGGGCATCGCCACCTTCCTTATCGGCCTGCTGCCCACGGCATCGTTGCCTGGCTGGGCTATCCTGGCGCCCCTGATGCTCGTGGTCCTACGGTTCGCCCAGGGCCTGGCCCTGGGCGGGGAGTGGTCCGGCGCTGCGCTGCTGGCCACGGAAAACGCCCCGAAGGGCAAGCGGGCCGTCTACGGAACGTTCCCGCAGCTTGGCGCACCCATCGGCTTCATCCTCGCCAACCTGTTGTTCATCTGGCTCAATTTCGCGCTGTCCCCCGAGGCCTTCCTGGACTGGGGCTGGCGCGTCCCGTTCCTCCTGAGCGCGGTTCTGGTCATCGTGGGCCTCTACGTTCGGCTGAAGCTCGTTGAGAGCCTCTCCTTCCAGAAGGTCCTGACCGAGGAAAAGGTTGCCAAGGTCCCCTTTACTGCCACCTTCAGGAACCACTGGCGCCCAGTGCTGGCCGGAACCTTCATCATGTTTGCTACCTACGTCCTGTTCTACGTGATGACCTCCTTCACCCTGACGTACGGCACTAAGCCAGCCAGCGTGGAGGCGGCACAGGCGGCCGCTGAGAAGGCCGGAAAGCCGATGTCAGCTGCGGAAATCGCGGGGTTCGTCCCGGGACTCGGCATTCCCCGCGGTGACTTCCTCTGGATGCTGATCCTTGGCGTCGTTTTCTTCGGCATCTTCACCCTCGTCTCCGGCCCACTGGCCGAAAAATGGGGTCGCCGCAAATTCCTGCTCTCTGTCACGGCCGGGATCTTCGTCTTCGGGCTCCTCTGGTTCACCATGTTCGGCCCCGGCACGGCCGCCGCCATCATCGGACTCATTGTGGGCTTCACGCTGATGGGACTGACATTTGGACCGATGGCCGCGATCCTCCCGGAGCTTTTCCCGGCCAATGTCCGTTACACCGGCTCGGCCGTCGCCTACAACCTGTCCAGCGTGATCGGTGCGGCTCCGGCGTCGTTCGTTGCCATTGCCCTGTGGCAGGCTGCGGGCGGAAGCACTTGGCTGGTGGGCCTCTACATGGCCGCCGCCGCAGTGCTGACGTTCATCGCCTTGTGGATGACACGCGAAACGAAAGACACCGACTACGACAACAACGTGGCCTGATATTCCGGTCGTGCGCTCCAGCCCGGTTAGTGGCTAAGGTGCCCGGCGCGTTCCCCGTCAACAGGGGAGTGCGCCGGGCATTTTTGTGTCCTTCGGCGGAGTAAGCGGGCGGGAAGGGACGACGGCGGCGGCTTCGACCGTCCGACGCGTCACCTGGCGTGGGTGGCCACGAAGTTCCGGAGCACGTTCATGGGCTCCGTGACGGTGAACTGCCGGGCGTTGTCCATCAGCTCCTCCGCGGACTCCGGCGGGAAGTAGCCTGCATGCCGGTAGATGTCGATGCGGGTGACCAGGCCATCAACGTCCAGTTCGGGATGGAACTGTGTGGCGTACAGGTTGCTCCGGATCCTGAACATCTGAACCGGGCAGGGAGCGGACCGGGCCAGCAGCACTGCATGTGTCGGGAGCGTGCTGCAGGCCTCCTTGTGCCCGGTGAAAGCCGTAAAGGTCGGGGGCATCCCCTTCAAGACAGGGTCCGCAAGGCCTTCCTCCGTCAGCTCGATCTCCACGCCGCCCAGCGGTTCGCCGTAGGTACGGTCGATGACGGCGCCCTGGTGGGTGCCAAGGGTTCCCACGCCGTAGCAGGCACCCAGGAACGGGAAGTCCCGCGCCACCAGCTCGTCCAGGAGCACTGACAGTTCGCGTTCCACCCGGCGTTGCACCTGGGTCTTCTGCGATACCGGGTCGCTGGAGGTGAAAGGGCTGCCGCCTACGATCACGCCTGAGTAGTCGGAGAGCTCTATGCCGGGCAGCGGGGCTGCCTCCAGGCGGACCCTGTGCAGCTCCCTCTGCTCCAGGCCGCCGTACCGGAGGTAGGCGGCGTACTCGTCCTCGGCGGCGGCGTCCTCGGCACGGGAGGCCAGGAGCAGGAAAGGCTTCATCCGCTAAGTGTGCCTTTTCCGGGGCGCCCTGTCAGCAGCCCGGGCGGTCGCTGGAACCGGGCTGCCGGTCAGCTGGTGGCGGGCTGGGTCAGGGAACGGCGGGACTGGGGCCGGGCGGCCGGATCGGCATGCCGGTGCACGAGCTTCCAGTAGCCTTCCTCGCGCCGGAAAATGCTGGTCACGCGGAGCGCGAACTCCTCCACAGCGCCACCGTCCAGGCGGGCACGGAAGTGTTCCGTCTCAACCAGGTAGGCGGTGTCCCGGGCGGTGTAGGACGTGATGGTGTCGAAGCCGAGCATCTCCCCGTCCTGGAACTGCCGGGCCGCCTGGTCAAGCCGGGCTTCCACCTGGGCCCAGCCCCGCGCGACGCCGCCGAACGGGTTCGCAAGGGTGACGTCGTCGAGCTGCGAATACAGCTCCTTGATGGGCGCAGGGTTGCCCTGGGTGATTTCGGGTACCGCCAGGTGGTAGCGGTCCACTTCTTCCTGAAAGCTGGGTGCGAGCATGGGGGCCTCCGGGCCTGGCTAGTCTTCGATGGTGGCAATGACGGCGCCGGCGGACACCGTTTCGCCGGATTCAGCGTTGAGGCCGGTGATGGTGCCGGACCGGTGTGCGGTCAATGGCTGTTCCATCTTCATGGCCTCCAGGACCACCACCAGGTCTCCCTCGGCCACCACGTCACCGTCAGCCACGGCAACCTTGACGATGGTGCCCTGCATGGGGGAGGTGAGGGCGTTTCCGGTGGCAGCTGCCGGGCCGCCGGAGCGTGCCCGTTTCTTGGACTTGCCGGACTTGGCCGCTGTGGGAGCCCCGCTTCCGAGGGACCCCAGGGACGCCGGCAGCACCACTTCAAGGCGCTTCCCGCCTACCTCGACCACCACGCGCTGGCGGTCCTCGGCGGCTTCATCGGCGTCGGCGGCGCCGTCCGGGACCCAGGAGGGCAGGTTGTTGACGAATTCGGTTTCGATCCAGCGGGTGTGTACCGTGAACGGGCCCTCGGCCGGAGCGAACGCAGGATCGGTAACAACTGCAAGGTCGAAGGGGATGACGGTGGGGATGCCCTCCACCACCATTTCCTCCAACGCCCGGCGGGACCGTTCCAGCGCCTGCTGCCGGCTGGCTCCGGTGACAATGAGCTTGGACAGCATGGAGTCGAAGTTGCCGCTGATCACATCACCCTGCTCGATGCCGGAATCAATGCGGATGCCGGGCCCGGTGGGGTTTTTCAGGACACGGACGGTGCCCGGAGCGGGCATGAAGTTCCGGCCCGGATCCTCACCGGTGATGCGGAACTCGAAGGAGTGGCCGCGTACCTCGGGGTCTCCGTAGCCGAGTTCCTCACCGCGGGCCAGCCGGAACTGTTCCCGGACCAGGTCGATTCCGGTGACTTCCTCGGAGACACAGTGCTCCACCTGGAGGCGGGTGTTCACTTCGAGGAAGGAGATGGTGCCGTCCTGGCCCACCAGGAACTCACACGTGCCGGCGCCAAGGTAACCGGCCTCCTTGAGGATGGCCTTGGAGGATTCGTAAAGGCGGCGGTTCTGGTCCTCAGTCAGGAAGGGGGCGGGGGCTTCCTCCACCAGTTTCTGGTTGCGGCGCTGCAGGGAGCAGTCACGCGTTGACACCACCACCACGTTGCCGTACGCGTCGGCGAGGCACTGCGTTTCCACGTGGCGCGGGGCATCCAGGAAGCGCTCGATGAAGCACTCACCGCGGCCGAAGGCGGCAGTGGCTTCACGGACGGCGGACTCGAAGAGTTCGGGGATTTCCTCCCGGTTGCGCGCCACCTTGATGCCGCGGCCACCGCCGCCGAACGCCGCTTTAATGGCGATGGGCAGTCCGTGCCGGTCCACGAAGTCCAGGATTTCCTCGGCGGACTCAACCGGATCTGCGGTGCCTGGCACCAGGGGAGCGCCTACCTTTTCGGCAATGTGGCGTGCCTGGACCTTGTCGCCGAGGGCCGAGATGGCTTCCGGGGAAGGGCCGATCCAGGTGATGCCGGCCTCGATAACCCGGGCGGCGAACTGGGCGTTTTCGGCCAGGAAGCCGTAGCCGGGGTGGATGGCGTCCGCGCCCGACTCGCGGGCGGCGTCGATGATTTTGTCCATCAGCAGGTAGGACTCGGCGGCGGTGTTGCCGCCCAGGGCGTAGGCCTCGTCAGCAAGGCGGACATGCAGGGCGTCGCGGTCCGGGTCTGCGTAGACGGCCACCGAGGTGATTCCTTCATCACGTGCTGCGCGGATGATGCGCACGGCGATTTCACCGCGGTTTGCGATCAGCACCTTTGTGAGGTTCGACTGGGTGGGACGTGCGGACTGCTCCAAATTTGCTGACAAGGCGTCTCCTTCTTTCCTTCAGGGAGCCTAGCGCGGTTTTGAGGGTTCCGCCGATATTACTTGCGGAATCCGCGTGTAAACGGCCAAGGGTTTGTAGGGAAGCTACAAGTCGCGCCGAAAAAAGGAGCTTTTATTGCGACGCCCACAGGTCTGTAATGCGCACGTTCGCGGACGCGAGCAGGCCCCGGAGGGTAGAGACGGAAAGCCCGACGACGGCGTGCGGGTCGCCGTCGACCTTGTGGATGAAGGCCCCGCCCAGGCCGTCAATCGTGAAGGACCCGGCGCAGTGCAGCGGCTCGCCGGTAGCGATGTAGGCGTCGATTTCGTCAGGTTCCATCTCCAGGAAGGAGACCTCGGCGGAGGCGACCGCCCCCAGCGTTGCGCCGGAGCCGGCTTCGCCGCCGTCGTCGGGATCCGTGTCCCGGCAGTCCACCAGCCAGTGCCCCGTGTGCAGTACCCCGGCGTTGCCGCTCATCCGGAGCATGCGCTCCCGGGCGACGGCGGCGGTGTACGGTTTGCCGTGCGCCTCGCCGTCGAACTCGAAGACGGAGTCGCAGCCCAGTACCAGCGCCCCCTCGGCCTCGGGCAGCGCCGCCACCGCTTCAGCCTTGGCCCGGGCCAGCAGCAGCGCCGTGTCGTGCGGATCGGTGATTCCGTAGTGTGCCTGGACGGCAGCCTCGTCAACGTCCGAAACCAGGACCGAGTGCCTGATGCCGGCCTCGGCCAGGAGCTTGGTGCGGGCGGGGGACTGGGAGGCAAGAATCAGGCGGACCACGGCTCCAGCCTAGTGGACCGGTCCGGCCTGGTGGACCAGTTCCGCGGCGGCCGGAGCGGACTCGGTCCGGTTGAGCCTGGCCCCTTCCACATCCACGTCCGGCAGGATCCGGTCCAGCCAGCGCGGCAGCCACCAGGACTTTTCGCCGAGCAGGTACATCACGGCCGGGACGATGGTCATGCGGACCACGAAGGCATCGAGCAGCACACCGAACGCCATCGCGAAGCCCAGCGGCCGGACCATGGTGAGGTGGCTGAAGATGAAGCCGGCGAACACGCTCACCATGATGATCGCGGCCGCAGTCACCACGGCGGCGGCATGGCGGAAGCCAAGCCGCACGGCCTCCTTGGCGGACGAGCCGTGCATGTAGGCCTCACGCATGCCGGAGGCGATGAACACCTGGTAGTCCATGGCAAGGCCGAACAGCACGCCGATCAGGATGATGGGCAGGAAGCTCAGCACCGCGCCGGGGTTGGCGACACCGAAGACGTTGCCCAGCCAGCCCCACTGGTACACGGCCACCACGGCACCGAAAGCGGCGGCGAGGGAGAGCAGGAAGCCGCCCGTGGCCAGCAGCGGCACCACGATGGAGCGGAAAACGAGCAGCAGCAGGATGAGGGAAAGGCCGACGACGATCGCCAGGTAGGGCGGCAGGGCGTCACCGAGCTTGGTGGAGACATCCACGTTCCCGGCGGTCTGCCCCGTCAGGCCCATCGCCACGTTGTATTCGGACTGGATCTCGTCGTTCAGGCCGCGCAGTTCGGACACCACCTGGACGGTGCTGGCGCTCGCCGGTCCTTCCTCGGGAATGACCTGGAAGACGGCGGTCCGGCGGTCCTCACTCAGGGCGACGGGGACGGCAGCCACCACGTTGTCCACTGCCCGCAGCTTGTCAGCCACGTCGTACTGCAGGGTCTGGGCCTGCGCTTCGTCCAGGTTGGCGGGGAACTCACCCACGGCCACGATGGGCCCGGTGACGCCTTCCCCGAAGCTGCGGGCGGTCAGGTCGTAGGCCTGGTAGGCCTCGGACTCCACCGGCTCGGAACCGCCATCGGGAAGGGCAAGCTGCAGTTGGGTGGCGGGCAGTGCCAGGGTGCCGAGCAGGGCGACGCCGGCGATCAGGGCCAGGACGGGGTGCCGGGTAACCAGGCCGCCCCAGCCGCGGGTGCTGTGTTTGCGGTCCGTGGCCTCGTCTTCAGCCTCATGGCCGGGCTGTGCGTTGTGCGCCTCAGCCTTGGCCCAGGCGCGCCGGGAAATGATGCGCCTGCCGATGAGGGACAGCATTGCCGGTGTGAGGGTGATGGCCACGAGTACCGCCACCGCCACGGTTCCGGCGGCGGCGAGGCCCATTACGGTGAGGAACGGAAGGCCGGGGACCACCAGCGCGGCCAGCGCGATGATGACGGTGAGGCCGGCGAAGACCACCGCGTTGCCTGAGGTGCCGGTGGCGCGCGCCACCGATTCTTCCGGGTCCATTCCCGCAAGGAACTGGGTCCGGTGCCGGTTCACGATGAACAGGGAGTAGTCGATTCCCACGGCCAGGCCGAGCATGAGGGCCAGCATGGGGGAAATGGAACTCATATCGAAAAGGCCGGACAGCGCAAACGTGATGCCCACGCCGACGCCCACGCCTACTACCGCCATCAGCAGTGGCAGCCCGGCGGCGATGAGGGTGCCCAGCATAATGATCAGGACCAGGGCCGCCACGGCGATGCCAATAATCTCGGCTGCGCCGAAGAGCTCGGAGATGTCCTCGGTGATCTCCTTGCTGGCCAGGGCCGTGACACCCGATGCGGATGTTTCATGCGCTATGTCCTGGACCTGCTGGCGGACCTCCGGGCTCAGGCCGTTGATGGAGGTGTTGAACTGCACCTGTGCCACGGCCGCGCGTCCGTCCCCGGAAACGAACCGGATGGCAGAGGAGGCGTCCGCCTGGCGCTTGCCCAGCTCAAGCTCTGCCTTGTTGGCCTCCAGCTCCTTTGTTCCGGCCTCGAGGCGGGCCTCTCCTTCCGCGAGCGTGGTCTTTTGCTGTCCGAGCTGCGCTTCGACCAGGGCTGCCGGGGCTCCGGCGGCACCGAGCTGCTGTTCCGCTGCGGCGAGCTGTGCCTTGCCGGCCTCAAGCTCCGCCCGGGAGGCAGCCAGCTGGGCCTCGCCGGCCGCGAGCTGCTGCCCGCCGGCGGCAACGGCCTGGCCTGCCTGGTCCACCTGGGCCTGGGTGGCGAACGGGTCCACCGTGCCGCGGACGTCCGGCAGGGTCTCAAGTTTCCGGAGCGCATCCGTGACGGCGGTGCGGCCTTCTTCGGTGAAGCCGCCTTCGGGCGCTTCGAAAACAATCGTCGCGGTACCGCCGGAGGCAGATGGAAGCTCCTCTTTCAGCTTGTCCGCAATCCGTTGGGTCTCCGTGCCCGGGATCTGGAAGTTGTTGGAGAGGGTGCCGTGGAACGCGGCGGCGGAGCCGCCCACTGCCACAAGGGCCGCCAGCCACAGCGAGATGACCAGCCAGCGCCGGCGGTAGGAGAACTTGCCAAGTCGGTATAGGAGCAGTGCCATGTGGGGGAACCGATCTGATCAGGAGGAGCGGGAATCTGAAGGCGTGGTGGGGGCCGTCTGTGCTGCGGCGGGATGCTGCTCGGCGGTAGTGTTCCGCGGGCTGTTGAAGCCGGCGCCCAGTAGTGCCATGGCGTCGATGAGCAGTTGCCGCAGCTCGGTGAGGGATGCCGTCGAGAGGTCCGGCCCACGGCGGCTGAACCAGACCTCCATGGCAGCCTTGCCGCAGGAGATGACTGAACCGGCCAGGGCGTGGACATACAGGTCATCCTGCTCCCCGGGCGTGTCCGCTACCCGTTCACGCGCCACGGCAAAGACCTGCGCCCTGCAGTGGTCCCACGCTTCAAGTTCGGTATGAGACATGAGCGGGCTCTGCTGGGTCAACGTGAACAGTTCCGCGAGCGGAGCCACCGCCTTCGGGTCGGCGAGGGCCATCAGGGCAGCCTGGGCTGACTCCAGTACCGGTTCATCTGCCGGCCGGAGCCTCAGTTGCTGGATGGCATTGTCCAGGAAGGCGTGGGTGATGGAGGCCAGGGCTGCATCAGTGCTGCTGAAGTAGTTGAAGAACGTCCGGCGGGAGATCCCTGCTGCGTCGGCGATGTCCTCGACCGTGAAATTTCCGGGGCCCTTGGCACGGAGGAGTCCGAGAGCTGCATCGGTGATCGCCTGGCGCGTGGCGGCCTTGTTCAGCTCCCGCCGGGAGGGGGCAGCGGGTGCCCCCGGGGCGTCGATTGGGGATGGCATGGGCATGCTCTTACACTATGTGCAATTTTGCACTCTGGGCAAGCTTGGCTGGTAAAGCCGCAAACGCAAAGGAAGTCCCCGGGATCTCCCGGGGACTTCCTTCAATCAAGTGCGGCTGCTAGGCCTTCGCATCCTGCAGTTCGCGGGGTGCGGTGTCGGTGGTGGTTCCGTCCGACGGCGCGGCCGCTGCGTCACTGTCATCCACGAACGGCGTGCCGTTGCGGGGTGCGTTGTACAGCGACTCGTCCAGGATGCCCTGGCGCTTGGCCACGATGGTGGGGACCAGGGCCTGGCCCGCGACGTTCACCGCGGTACGGCCCATGTCCAGGATCGGGTCGATGGCCAGCAGGAGGCCAACGCCGGCCAGCGGCAGTCCCAGCGTGGAAAGGGTCAGCGTGAGCATAACGACGGCGCCGGTGGTTCCGGCAGTTGCCGCGGAACCCAGGACGGATACCAGGGCGATCAGCAAGTACTGGCTGAAGTCGAGCTGGATGCCGAAGAACTGGGCCACAAAGATGGCGGAGATGGCCGGGTAGATGGCGGCGCAGCCGTCCATTTTGGTGGTGGCGCCCAGCGGCACGGCGAAGGAGGCGTAGGCACGGGGGACGCCCAGGCTGCGTTCGGTGACCCGCTGCGTGAGCGGCAGCGTGCCAACGGAGGAACGGGAGACGAAGGCCAGCTGGACGGCAGGCCAGACCCCTGAGAAGTACTGCTTCACGGAGAGGCCGTGGGCGCGGACCAGGATGGGGTAGACCCCGAAGATCACCAGGGCGAGGCCAACGTAGATGGCGAAAGTGAACTTGCCCAGGGATCCAATGGTGTCCCAGCCGTAGACGGCTACCGCGTTGCCGATCAGGCCAACGGTGCCCAGCGGAGCGATGCGGATGATCCACCAGAGGACCTTCTGGATGACGGCCAGGGCCGAGGCGTTGAGCGTCAGGAAAGGTTCTGCTGCCTTCCCCACCTTGAGGGCGGCGACGCCAACGGCGATGGCGATCACGAGGATCTGCAGGACGTTGAAGCTGACGGAAGTGGTGACTGCACCGGACTCGGCCACGGTGGAGCTGGCACCCAGGCCGAGGAAGTTCCTGGGGAACAGCCCAATCAGGAAGGCCCACCAGTCACCCACCTTGCTCGGCGCTTCGCCTTCACCCGTGATCCCCGTGTTGGAGCCGGGCTGCAGGAGGACGCCCAGGCCGATGCCGATCAGCACGGCGATCAGCGAAGTGATGGCAAACCACAGCAGCGTGTTCCATGCCAGCTTCGCCGCGTTGGACACCTGGCGAAGGTTGGAGATGGAGCTGACGACCGCGGTGAAGATCAGGGGAACGACGGCGGTCTGCAGCAGGGACACGTAGCTGGAGCCGATGGTCTGCAACGTGGCGCCGAGGGCGTTGGGGCTGGCCTTTGTGCTGCCGGTGTACTTTGCCAGCAGGCCGAGTCCGAGGCCGACGATAAGGGCGGCGATGATCTGGAAGCCGAACGAACCAGCCCACGTGGGGAGCTGGAAGCCGGTCTTTCCTGCGGAGGAGGGGGTGCTTGTCTGAGTGCTCACCAGAATACGGTAGGGGCACCGCACATATCACGACGAACGAACATTGAGAAATATTACGCACCCAAAGTTCCGGCGCCCGAGAAAATTCCGCGTCAAATCAACGGTTTCAGCCAGCTTTATTACTTATTCCCGGCAGGAGTGTGGCATATATCTCGCTCAAAGTGGCCGCAAGGGGACCAGAAGCTCATGCCAGCAGCGCCCGCCTCAGGGTGTCCAGTCCGACGGATCCGATGTTCAGTGCCTTGGTGTGGAATTCCTTGAGGTCGAACCCGGGCCGGGCCTCGAGTTCGGCGCGAATCTGTTCCCACAGGCGCTGCCCCACCTTGTAGGAGGGTGCCTGGCCGGGCCAGCCGAGGTAGCGGGTGAATTCGAAGTTGAGCTGCCCTTCGCTGATGGGAAGGTTCTGCTTCAGGAATCCGTAGCCTTTCTCGGGCGTCCAGGTTCCGGACCCCCAGCGCTCCGGAACCTCGAGTTCCAGGTGGACGCCGATGTCGAACACCACGCGTGCTGCCCGCATCCGCTGCATGTCGAGCATCCCCATGTGGTCGCCGGGGTCGTTCAGGTAGCCCAGTTCCTGCATCAGTTTCTCGGCGTAGAGTGCCCAGCCTTCGCCGTGCCCGGAGGTCCAGCAAACGTTCCGCCGCCACTTGTTGAGCACTTCCCGCCGGTAGGTGGCGGTGGCCACCTGGAGGTGGTGGCCGGGGACGCCCTCGTGGTACACGGTGGTGGTCTCTGCCCAGGTGGTGAAGGTGTCTTCACCTGCCGGTACGGACCACCACATGCGGCCCGGCCGGCTGAAGTCGTCCGATGGCCCCGTGTAGTAGATGCCGCCCTCATCGGTGGGGGCGATCAGGCATTCCAGCTTCTTCATGACGTCCGGGATGTCGAAATGCACGCCGGCGAGTTCGGCCACGGCCTTGTCGGAAATTTCCTGCATCCATTCGCGCAGTGCCTCAGTGCCCTTCAGTTGGCGGGCAGGATCGTTATTGAGGATTTCCTTGGCCTCGGCGATGCTGGCGCCGGCTTTGATGGTGGCGGCCACCTTCTCCTGTTCGGCGATCAGGCGGTCCAGTTCGTCCACGCCCCAGGCGTATGTCTCCTCCAGGTCCACTGTGGCCCCGAGGAAGGAGCGGGAGGCCAGGGCGTAGCGTGCCCGGCCCACGGCGTCTTTTTCGGGCGCCGCGGGAAGCAGTTCCGTCTGGAGGAACTCCGCCAGTTCTGTATACGCACGGCGTGCTGCGACGGAGCCCGCCTGGAGCTTTTGCCGGACGTCTCCGGCCAGCGGTCCCTCCTCGGTGGCGGCTCCGGCGGCCAGCTTCGCGAAGAAGCCGTCCTCGGCTGCGTATTTCGTAACCTGCTCGATGACGATGTTGACCTGGCGCGCGGCGGACACGCGGCCGGAGTCACGAGCCTGCCTGAGGGAATCGATGTACCCGGCGATGGCACCTGGGACGTTGTGGGCGCGGCCTGCGATGTGCGCCCAGTCCTGGTTGGTGGCCGTGGGCATGAGGTCGAAGATCGCCCGGATGTCCTGGGCGGGGGAGGCGATGTTGTTCAGGTCGGCGTACTCCCAGCCGGAGGCGTGGATCAGCAGTTGCAGGCCCAGGCGCTCCTGCATCGCATCCAGGGTGACAGCATCAACGTCGTCCCCGGGCGCCAGGCCCTGAAGATCGGACAGGGCCTTCCGCGCGGCTTCGGCGAACTCCGCGATGCCCGCCGGGGAGAAATCCTGGTACTCGGTTTCGTGCCCGGGCAGGCCCAAGGTGGTGGCGAACGACGGGTTGAGCCGGATGAGGGTGTCAGTGTACTCGTCGGCGACGGCGTCTATGCGGGTCTTCGGGCGGGCGGCAGGAGCGGTGTCGGTAGTCACCCTCCGAGACTAACGGGGCCCTGAAGGTTCCGAAAGGAGGTTAGGGAGGCGGTGGGGGAGGCTCAGCCCCGGCTGCGCTTCCATGCGCCGGGCCCCGGGGTGGGGGCAAGGCGCAGCTGCTGCCGGCGCACCCAGTGACGGACTGTCGGCGTGTTGGCCGGGGCAGGCGCCGCACCGCCCAGTGACAGTACGACGGCGGTCAGCGCCGCGAGTTCCTCGGCGCTCGGCTGCCCTTTAACAACAGAGAGCAGCGGAGCGGCGGGTGCGTTGCTTTCGTCAGGCTGGTCATCTGCAGGGCCCACGCCGGCGAGGGCCCCGGCCTGAGCGTGCGAAGGTAGGGGGCGGGTGGGGATCATAGCGGGATGTTTCCGTGCTTCTTGGTGGGGAGGCTGGCACGTTTGTCACGCAGGGCGCGCAGCCCCTTGATGATCTGCACCCGTGTGTCGGACGGTGCGATGACGGCGTCAACGTAGCCCAGCTGGGCTGCCTGGTAGGGGTTGAGGAGTTCCTCCTCGTACTGGCGGATGACCTCCGCGCGCCGGGCCTCGACGTCTCCCCCGGCTTCCGCCACTGCCACGAGATCGCGGCGGTAAAGGATATTGACAGCACCCTGGGCGCCCATGACACCGATCTGGGCCGTAGGCCAGGCCAGGTTCAGGTCCGCGCCGAGCTTCTTGGAACCCATCACGATGTAGGCGCCACCGTAGGCCTTGCGGGTAATGACCGTGAGCTTGGGGACCGTGGCCTCGGCGTAGGCGTACAGCAGTTTTGCGCCGCGGCGGATGATGCCCTGGAACTCCTGGTCCTTGCCCGGCAGGAAGCCCGGCACGTCCACCAGCGTGATGATGGGGATGTTGAAGGCGTCGCAGTGGCGGACGAAGCGGGCAGCCTTCTCCGAGGCCGCGATGTCCAGCGTTCCGGCGAACTGCAGCGGCTGGTTTGCGACGATGCCAACCGTGTGGCCTTCCACCCGGCCGTAGCCAATCATGACGTTGGGTGCGTACAGCGCCTGCATCTCCAGGAAGTGCCCGTCGTCCACGACCTGTTCAACAACGGTGCGCATGTCGTAGGGCTGGTTGGCGGAATCCGGGATCAGTGTGTCCAGGGCGAGGTCGTCGCCGTCGACCTCCAGTTCCTGCTGGTGCTCCAGCACCGGCGCCTCGGAAAGGTTATTGGAGGGCAGGAAATCCAGCAGTTCGCGGACGAACTCGATGGCATCACTTTCGTCGGAGGCAAGGTAGGTGGATGTGCCGGTGGTGGCGTTGTGCTGGCGGGCCCCACCCAGTGTCTCCATGTCCACGTCCTCGCCGGTGACCGTCTTGATGACGTCGGGGCCGGTGATGAACATGTGCGAGGTCTTGTCCACCATGACTACGTAGTCCGTGAGTGCGGGGGAGTAGGCCGCCCCGCCGGCGGAGGGCCCCATAATCAGCGAAATCTGCGGGACAACGCCGGAAGCGTGGACGTTGTTGCGGAAGATGTCCGCGAACATTGCCAGCGAAGCGACCCCTTCCTGGATGCGTGCGCCGCCCCCGTCCAGGATGCCCACCACCGGGCAGCCGCTGCGCAGGGCGAACTCCTGCACCTTGACGATTTTTTCCCCGTTGACCTGGCTCAGCGAGCCGCCGTAGACCGAAAAGTCCTGGCTGTACACGGCTACCAGGCGGCCGTCCACGGTGCCGTAGCCGGACACCAGGCCGTCGCCAAGGGGCTTTTTCTTGTCCATGCCGAACGCGGTGGAACGGTGCACGGCCAGGGCGTCGAACTCGACGAAGGAGTCTTCATCCAGCAGAAGGCCGATGCGCTCGCGCGCAGTGTTCTTGCCTCGCGCATGCTGCTTTTCGATGGCTTCGGGGCCGGAGGGTTGTTCGGCACGGGCCTGGCGGTCGCGGAAATCGGCAATCTTTCCCGCTGTCGTGGTCAGATCGTGGCTCATCAAGTGTCTCCGGCTCTGTTGCAGGTTGGTTCTGTGGCGCTCTGGTTGCTGGCGGGCTAAGTCTTGCCGGAGCTTAAGTAGCTTCCACACAAAAGACGAACCCTGCTGGCAAGTCTAGTGACGCTTTGGGCACCGGCAGCTGTAGGGAACCTACAATTTTCTGCCGTGCCCCCGCCTAAAACATATTGTTACTCGTCGGTAACTTAGTTGCGTTACAGTGTTCCCATGACTTCAAGCAACGACGCTTTGCATGCCCCTGCAAGCCCCTACCGGGCCACAGGTTCCCTCAAGGGGCAGACCATTCTTATGTCCGGCGGAAGCCGCGGCATAGGGCTGGCCATTGCCGGCCGGGCCGCCCGGGACGGGGCCAACATCGTCCTGATGGCCAAGACGGGTGAGCCGCACCCCAAGCTGGCCGGCACCGTTTACACGGCGGCCCAGGAGTTGGTGGACGCCGGTGGCCAGGCGCTGCCGCTGGTGGGCGATGTGCGCCGGGACGAGGACGTTGCCCGTGCCGTGGCAGCCGCAGTGGAGCGCTTCGGCGGCATCGACGTCGTTATTAACAACGCGTCAGCCATTGACCTGTCCCGGACCGATGACATGGACATGAAAAAGTACGACCTGATGCAGGACATTAACGTGCGCGGTACGTTCCTGCTCTCCAAGCTTGCACTGCCTGCGCTGCGGGCATCCGGGCGGGGGCGGATCCTTACCCTCTCACCGCCCCTGAACCTCGATCCGTACTGGGCAGGTAAGCATCTGGCCTACACCATGGCGAAGTACGGCATGAGTCTGACCACCCTTGGGCTCGCGGAGGAACTCAAGGCGGACGGGATCAGCGTCAACTCGCTGTGGCCGTGCACGCTGATTGACACCGCCGCCATCCGGAACATGCCGCACGGCGAGGTGATGGCCCAGGCGGCCCGAGGACCCCAGATCATGGCGGATGCCGCCCATGCCATCCTCACCGGCAGCAACCTTTCTTCGGGCGGCGCGCCCAGCGGCAATTTCTATACGGACGAGCAGGTCCTGGCAGGGTCCGGCGTGACTGATTTCCATCCCTACAGCCTCGGGGCGCCCGAGGATGTGCTGGTTCCGGACATCTTCCTGTAGGGCCGCAGCGGTGCCCCGCGCGCGGCGGGCGGGGGCAGGGCAGGAGAGCGCTCCTCCTGGGCAGGTTTAGCTCGCTAGGATTTAGGCATGGATGACGCACATAACCCGGGCACCCCTTTGAACCGAAAGGATCTGGATGACCAGCGCTTCCTGTCCGCAACCGGCATCCCGAGGATCGAGGTGGTGGACTCCACCGGGTCCACCAATGCCGACCTCCTTCGCTCTGTCACCGTGGAGCCGCAGGCCTGGCCGGACCTTTCAGTCCTGACCGCCGAGTACCAGACCGCTGCGCGCGGCCGCCTGGACAGGCATTGGGAAGCGCCGCCGCTGAGCTCGGTTTCGGTCTCGGTGGTCCTGCGTCCTGCGAATGCCGAAGGCAGGCCGCTGCCCACCCAGAGCTACTCGTGGCTCTCGCTGATCGCGGCGCTGGCCCTGCGCGAAACCCTCCTGGAAACGGCCGGCCTTCCCGCCGAACTGAAATGGCCCAACGACGTCCTGGTACGCGGCCGGAAGATCGCCGGCATCCTGGCACAGCTGGGTCCCATGGTGGACGGGACCGTGCCCCCGGTCATCCTGGGTACGGGCCTGAACGTCACCCTGTCCGAGGCAGAGCTGCCGGTGCCCACCGCCACCTCGGTTGCGCTCGAGGGCGCACAGACGGCAGACCGCACCCTGCTGCTGAAAAGCTATCTCTCGCACTTCGCCCGCCTGTACCGCAGCTTCTGCAACGCCGACGGCGACCCGGCGGCCGGCATGGCCGGCGGACCCTCCCTGCACAAGCGGGTGGAAGCCGCCATGGCCACCCTGGGCAAGCAGGTCCGTGCGCAGCTTCCCGGCGACCACGAAATTATCGGCCACGCCTCGCGCCTTGACGACTACGGGTCACTGTTGGTGGTGGACAGGGAGTCGCGGGAGCATGTGGTTACTGCCGGGGACGTTGTGCACCTGCGCCCCTGGTCTTCCCCCGATGACGCCGGCCAAGGCGGTTATGCGTAAAGACCTCGTTCCGGGTGAACAGGTGATTGTCACCACGCGCCCGCAGCCGAGGAAGCTGGCAGGAGCCGCGCTGGCCTTTATTGTGTCCCCGGCGCTGGCGGCGTTTGCTTCCGCCTGGATCATCCGCGGCGAGGCGCGCCGCCATATGCCATTCCTCGCCGCACAGTGGACGCCCTGGCTGGTAGGCGGCTGCATCGCGGCCGCAGCTTGGGTATGGCTGGGCTATTGCCTGCCCAGGCTGCTGCGCTGGCACAGCACGCGGTACACCCTTACCAGTCGAAGGATGGTGGCCAGGTACGGCAGGCTGAAGCGGCGGGACCAGCAGGTCAACCTGGCCTCGGTCCGGAACCTGACTGTCCACGAGTCGGTGCTGCAACGCCTCCTGCGCTCCGGGAATATATCCTTGGAAACCGGGTACCAGGGCGTGGTGACATTTCAGGACGTGCCAGAGATTGCCAGGTTCCGGGAATTCATCCTCGATGCCATCGAGGAATTGCCGGACGAACGTGATGCCCAACCGGGCGGAACAATGCACAATCCTGCCGAAGCTTTGCCGTGGGAAATGAGAGAAGGTGGACGGGATGACCGATGAGGACCAGCAGGAACGCGTCGAATCCATCGCGCCCGCGCCCGCGGCGGATCCCCACCCTGCCACCGGCACCCTGTCCGCCGAGCGGCTGGCAATGAAGGCGCTCGAGGCCCGGTTGTTGGGTGGGGAACGCAAGCTCCGCCGTCGTGAAGTTGCTGCCGGGGCCGGACTGTCGCTCCTGTCCGCGCGCAAACTCTGGCGCGCACTGGGCTTTCCCAACTTTGGCGATGAAGACGTCGCCTTCACCGAACGCGACCAGGCGGCCTTGTCCACCGTGGTGGACCTGGTCCGCTCCGGCAAGCTCACCGAGGAAGCGGCCATCTCAGTCACGCGTTCCATCGGCCAGATGACGGACCGCATGGTGGTCTGGCAGATTGAGGCCCTCGTGGAGGACATGGTCCACGAGCAGGGCGTCACCGACGCCGTGGCGCGCAAACGCCTGGTCAATGAACTTCCCGCCTTGGTGGACGCGCTCGAAGAAATGCTCGTTTACTCCTGGCGGCGGCAGCTTAACGCCGGCGTCCAGCGGCTCGCCGTCCGCGCCGAGGCCGGCCTGCAGGCAAGTGAAGAGGGCCGTGAAGGGGACGAAGACGACGCGCCGCTGCCGCTGGCGCGTGCCGTTGGCTTCGCCGACCTCGTTTCCTACACCAGCCTGTCCCGCCGCATGAACGAAAAGACGCTGGCCCGCCTGGTCCAGCGCTTCGAAAACAAGTGCGCCGAAATCATTTCCGTCGGCGGCGGCCGCCTGGTCAAGACTGTGGGAGACGAAGTCCTCTACATTGCCGAAACGCCCGCAGCCGGCGCGGAGATCTCGCTGGCGCTCGCCCAGGCGTTCACTGAGGATGAAATCCTGCCGGAAGCACGGGTGGCCATGGTGTGGGGCAGGATCCTGTCCCGGCTGGGGGACATCTACGGGCCCACCGTGAACCTTGCCGCCCGGCTTACCACCCTCGCTGATCCGGGAACCGTGCTGGTTGACTCCATGACCGCCTCCGCTCTTGAACACGATGAACGGTTCGTCATGGTGCCCCAGCCGCCGGAGAACGTCCGCGGTTTCGGTGAAATCCGTCCCGTGCGGCTTGAGCGCGGGCTGGGCAAGGGGCTCGTCCTCGACTAGCATCGCGAACTTTGCCGGTGGCGAACCAGTGCTGTCCCGCGGTGCAAATAACCCATCGTTTCCGAGACTGAACCTCCTACCTAGGGACACGCATGAATCACCCAACGGCCAGTCTTTCCGCCGCATCCCGGCCGGGCCTCATCCTTACCAGCGGTCATGGGACCGACCGGGGACTGCGCCGGGAGCTGAACGAGGATTCCTTCATTGCCACGGACCCCGTCTTCGCCGTTGCTGACGGGATGGGCGGCCACGAGGCAGGTGAGGTTGCCAGCTCCCTCTGCGTTCAAGCCCTGAGGGCTATCCCCCAGGTGGCCACAGGTGAGCGGAGTGTCACCGCCTCCCTTCTTCAGCAGTATTTGGTGCGCGCTGACAGCTCCATTCGTGCGGCAATTGGCGCAGTTGCGGGGACTACCCTCACCGGAGCGGCCATCATGGAACAGCTGGGTGTGCCGTACTGGCTGGTAATGAACATCGGCGACTCCCGCACCTATCGGCTTAGCGGTGGCTGCCTCGAGCAGATCACGGTAGACCACTCCGAGGTCCAGGAACTCGTGGATGCGGGTGAAATTACTCCAGAGCAGGCCACCACTCACCCGAGGCGTCATGTCGTGACCCGTGCGCTTGGCACCGGAGACGAGACCGAGGCGGATTACTGGCTTCTGCCGATCGAGGAAGACGACCGGATCCTCGTCTGTTCGGACGGGCTCACCGGCGAACTTTCGGACGACGAGATATTCAGGATCATCAGCACAGTGCACCATCCCCAAGATGCCGTGGATTCCCTCATCCAAGCGGCGCTGCGCAGCGGCGGAAGGGACAATATCACTGCGATTGTGGTCGATGCCCGGTTCCCCCCGGCCGCTGCAGCGACCTCCTGAGACAACAACAAGGCCTGAACTATTTGTAGCCGGAGGGCCACATTCGATGGATTTGCCGCCCTCGGACGTGTTGTAGAAGACTACCGGGGACACCAGAAAGCCGCGGCGGGGGGACTGCGCGCATCGAAAGGTAGCAATGACTCCGTCCCCACGGGTTCTCCGAGTTGTCTCGACGACGGCATCAGCAGCGGTTCTGGCGATTTCCGTTGGACTCTTTCCGGGCGGGCCCGCAGCCGCTGATTCTTCGGAACCCTCAGCCGGCACCACAACATCCACGCAGGCTCCTGCCGGATGCCAGCTTCTGTGCCTGCCCGTCCTCGGGGAAGAGATGCCACCTCCGGAGACGGAGCGGCCGCGGAAGGCGAAGGAACCGGCAGCCCCGCCCGGCCAGCCTTCAGCACGGGCACCGGAGGCCCCCAATCAGCCCGCGGCGCCTGATGCGCCTCCGGCCGTAACTGTTCCCGCTCCAGCCGCCCCTGCCGCGGCTACAGTGCCGGAAAAGGCCGATTCCAACCAGGCGGCCCCGGAGACCACCGCACCGGCCCCCGGCACTCCGCCGTCGAACGGGACTGCCGCCGGCGCATCCAACTGGACCACTCCCGTTACCAGGTCCGCCAAAGCCACGCAGGTGGCCGCCGTTACCCAGGTTGGTGGTCCCCGCTCGGATAATCCAGCGCCCCTGCCGATCATCGCCGGCGTCCTGCTGCTGGGAGCGGCGGGCGTCGCCTTCGCCTGGTGGGGCAGGAACCGCCTCCGGGCACACTGACTGCCCGTAAGGCAAGATAGGTCTGTGAGTACAGGACCAGGCCCCGCAGAAAAGACAGCCACCCGGACCACCGAACCCAACGGTCCGGACGCCACCCCTTCAGAATCCATCCGCGAGGAATACGAGAACCTGGCGGACCTGGTCAGGAAGTACCGGTTCGCGTACTACCAGGAAGACGCACCCCTGGTCCCGGACGCCGAATTCGACGAACTCTTCCGCCGCCTTGAAGAGATCGAGGCGCTCCACCCGGAACTTGTGTCCAACGATTCACCCACCCAGGAGGTGGGCGGGGAAGTCTCGGCTGCCTTCGCGGCGGTGGAACACCTGCAGCGCATGTACAGCCTCGAGGATGTCTTTTCCCTCGACGAACTGGAAGCCTGGCTGAACAGGGCAGAGGCAAGCATCGAAAAAATCGGTGACGGCTCGGCCAAAGCCGCCTGGCTCACCGAGCTCAAGATTGACGGCCTGGCAGTCAACCTGTTGTACCGGGATGGAAAGCTGGTGCGTGCTGCCACGCGCGGCGACGGAACCACGGGCGAGGACATCACCCACAACGTGCTCACCATCAAGGAGATCCCGCAGCAACTGAGCGGCGGCGGCTTCCCCTCGGAAATGGAAGTACGGGGTGAGGTCTTTATCCCCTCCAAGGCATTCGCCGAATTCAATGAAGCACTTATCGAAGCCGGCAAGGCGCCGCTGGCCAACCCGCGGAACGCGGCAGCGGGTTCCCTCCGGCAGAAGGATCCGGCCGAGACGGCCAAGCGGCCGTTGAAGATGTTCGTGCACGGCATCGGCGCCCGGGAGGGGCTTGAGGCGCGGAGCCAGTCTGAAACCTACGCGCTGCTCAAGGGATGGGGCCTTCCCGTCAGCCCGTATTTTGAGGTGCTGGAACGCCGGGAAGACGTCCTGGCCTTCATCAAGCGGTACGGCGAACAGCGCCACAAACTGCTCCACGAAATCGACGGCATCGTGATCAAGGTGGACGACTTCGCCACCCAGCGCGCCCTCGGCTACACAACCCGGGTACCGCGCTGGGCCGTCGCCTACAAGTACCCGCCGGAGGAGGTGCACACCAAGCTGCTGGACATCCTGGTCAACGTTGGCCGGACCGGCCGCGTTACGCCGTTCGGGATGATGGAACCGGTCAAGGTAGCCGGCTCCACCGTGGAAATGGCAACACTGCACAACCAGGACGTGGTCAAAGCCAAGGGCGTGAAGATCGGCGACATCGTCATCCTGCGCAAGGCCGGCGACGTCATCCCCGAAATCGTAGGCCCGGTCCTGGCACTGCGCGACCAGCAGGATCCGCCCGTCCGGGACTTCGTTATGCCCACCGAATGCCCCTCCTGCGGGACACCGCTGGCCCCCGCCAAGGAAGGGGATGTGGACATCCGGTGCCCCAACGCAAAGTCCTGCCCTTCGCAGCTCCGCGAGCGCGTGTTCCACCTCGCCGGCCGGGGCGCCTTCGACATCGAGGCCCTGGGCTGGGAAGCCGCCATCGCGTTGACCCAGCCGGCCGAGCCGGAAGTTCCGCCGCTCACTTCTGAAGCAGGCCTCTTCGACCTGACCCCTGATGCGCTGGCCGGTGTGAGGATCCGGCGCGAGAAGCGGTCCAAGGGTGTGGGAACGGGTGAATACGAGCTGGTGCCCTACTTCTACAGCAAGGGCATGGCAAAGTCGCCGTCGAAGCCTACTGCCACCACGGAAAAGCTGTTCAAGGAGCTGGAAAAGGCGAAGACCCAGCCGCTGTGGCGCGTCCTGGTGGCGCTGTCCATCCGGCACGTGGGCCCGCGGGCTTCCCGGGCGCTTGCGCAGGCCTTCGGCACCATGGACGCCATCCGGGCAGCCTCCGAGGAGGAACTCGCCCATGTTGATGGCGTGGGACCCACCATCGCCGCTGCACTCAAGGAATGGTTCGCGGAGGACTGGCACCGGGACATCGTCGACCGCTGGGCAGCGGCCGGCGTCCGGATGGAGGACGAACGCGACGAATCCATGCCGCGGACCCTGGAGGGGTTCACGGTGGTGGTCACCGGCTCGCTGCCCAACTTCAGCCGGGACGAAGCGAAGGAAGCCATCCTGGCCCGGGGCGGGAAGGCTGCGGGTTCGGTCTCAAAGAACACCAGCTACGTGGTGGCCGGCGAGAGCGCCGGCACCAAGTTGGACAAGGCCGAACAGCTGGGCATTCCCGTGCTGGATGAGGACGGCTTCCGGCAGTTGCTCGCGGGTGGTCCGGAAGCGCTGGCGGACGGGACAACGGGCAGGACTGAGGAAGCTGACACAGTGGAGGAAAGCGCATGACCGGCGCCGGGGCGTTTTCAGGCACGGGGGCTGCTGCAGACGAGCTTCTTGCTATCGCAAAGGACGCTGCCGCGGCAGGAGCGCGGGTCCTCGCCACGAGAAACGGCGACACGCTGGACGTCAGCAACAAAGGCGAGGCCGGCGACTGGGTCACCGCCTTTGATGTCGCCGCCGAGAACGCGGTGCGCGGGGTCATTGCAGCGGCCCGCCCTAACGACAGCATCACCGGCGAGGAACACGGCACCACCCGGCCGGAGGCCCCCACCGGGTACCGGTGGTCCATCGATCCGCTGGACGGCACCACCAACTTCATCCGGAACATCGTTTACTACGGCACCTCGGTGGCAGTGGCCGATGCCGACGGCGTCTGGCTGGCCGGCGTCGTCAACGCCCCTGCGCTGGGCCGCGTCTACTACGCTGCCCGCGGCCAAGGTGCCTGGCTGGAGGAAAACGGCGCCCTGACCCGGCTTGAGGGGCCGGTCCTGGGGCGCAAGGGCCGGATCCTTGCCACCGGATTCAACTACGACCCCCAGGTCCGTTCAGAGCAGGCAGCGCAATTCGTCGAACTGATGGAGGGCTTCGCTGACGTCCGTCGCCTGGGCTCCGCTGCCCTGGACCTGTGCCTGGTGGCGGACGGCACGCACGACGCGTTCGGCGAGCGGGGGCTCAACGAGCACGACTTCTCGGCAGGGGCATTGATTGCCGAGGAAGCCGGCTGCTGGGTCCGCCGGCCCCGGCTGACCAGCCCGCTTGACGGCGGCCCGACCGACCAGGAACGGCTGGAGGCCTGGACCTGCGCAGGGAGCCTTGAGCTGTCCGGCAAATTCCCGCTCTGAGGGCGGCGCGGTTGGGCCCGGGGAGGCGGGCCGTTCCGGGGTGATAGTTCAATCACGGAAAGCACGATTTTGCGCGCGGTTACTGGCTGGTACCACTACCATTGACGGGTGCATCCGCAGATAACTGTCCGTCCCGCCGTCGAATCCGACTTCGACGCCGTTGCCCGCATCACCAGGAATTCCTACCTGGCTGCCGGGTACTTTGACGACGCCGACCACCCCTATATGCGCAAGGTCCAGGACGTGGCGCTCCGGGCCGGCCAGGCCACCGTCTGGGTGGCCGAGCGGGCAGGGCAGGTGGTTGGTTCGGTCACGCTTGCCCGGGCCGGGGAACCTTACGCGGACATCGCCCTTGACGATGAGCTCGAGTTCCGGATGCTGGTGGTGGACCCGGCCGTGCAGCGCAGCGGGGCGGGAAAGGCCATGATGGCGGCGATCCTTGAACATGCCAAGGAATTGGACGGGATCAAGGCTGTGTCGCTGACTACCGGGAGCACCTGGGAAAGTGCCCGCAGCCTGTACTACAAAACCGGCTTCGCCAGGGCCCCGGAAAGGGACTGGTTCGTGCCCGGGACTGACATAAAACTGCTGGTTTACCGGCGGGATCTGTAGCCGCCCTAAAGTGGTGCCGACCCGCTCCAGCTTTGAAAGGCCCACCATGCGCAAAACCTTCGGCACCGGCTCCATCTGGGAACAGACCCTCGGCTACTCCCGCGCCGTCCAGGTGGACAACACGCTCTACATCTCGGCCACCGCAGCAAGCGGCGGGGACGGCGTCGTGGGCGACGATTTCTACAGCCAGACCCAGTACATCCTGCAGAAACTCGGCAAGGTCCTGGCTGACGCCGGCTTCGGGCTGGAGGACGTGGTCCAGTCCAAGCTGTACCTGACGGACATCAGCCAGTGGGAAGAAGCCGGCCGCGCCCACGGCGAAGTCTTCGGCGACATCCGCCCCACCCTGTCGCTGGTGCACGTCCTGCCGTTCCTGGACCCGAAGATGCTCGTCGAAATCGAACTCGTGGCGCAGAAGAGCGCCGGCTGACCTATCAACCCGTGGGCAGGCCGTAGCGGTGCTCCGGCCTGCCAGTGGTCCCGTAGCGCAGCTGGATGTCGACGGCGCCGTCGTCCGCGAGCGAGGACAGGTACCGCTGCGCCGTCGCCCGGGACACGCCCACCCGGCCCGCTACCTCTGCCGCCGAATACTGCTCGCCGGGAACCAGCGATTCCAGCACCGCGGCTTCCGTCGCCGACCGAGGCCTGGCCGACGGCGTGGCATCGCCCGGGATCAGCGAACGTTTGGCCCGCTCCACCGAGTCCTGGTCCAGCGCGCCGGGCTGGGCCAGGAGGCGCCGGTACCGGGCATAGGACCGCAGCTGCTGTGAGAGTGCGTCCGCCGTGAACGGCTTCAGCAGGTATCCCAGGGCGCCGCGGCGGAAAGCCAGCCGCACAGACGCCGCATCCGAGGCCGCACTGAGGATGATGGTGTCCACGTCCAGCTGCTGCAAAAGGTCCAGGCCCGAGGCGTCCGGCAGGTACACATCCAGCAGCACCAGGTCAGGCCGCAGGCTGTGGATGGCCTGCAGCGCCAGCGAGGCGGTGCCCACCGGCGCGAGCGCCAGGAACCCCGCCACCGAGTCCACGTAGGCGGCGTGGAGCTTGGCCACGTGGAAGTCGTCGTCCACGATCAGGACCCGAAAATCCTCAGCCATCGTTGTCCTTTCGAATCGTCCCCGGCGTCTTGGCGGCGGAGCTTCCCGCCGTGGTGTGTGGCAATGTGGCCATAAAAACTGCGCCGGGCCCGCCCCTGGTGCCGGGAGCCAGCACCTTGACGTCACCGCCGCGGCGCCGTGCCAGCTGGCGGGCCAGTGCGAGTCCGAAGCCCTGACCTCCGCCGGCGCGCACGGGCCCGGTGGCGGTGGTGAACCCTTCGGCGAAGACAGCCTCCGCATCCGTTCCGTCAGCCAGCCCGTCACCCGAGTCCGCGACCACCACGTGCAGGGTGCCGCCGTCGTCGCCCGGCTCATCCAGCACCTCCACTTCAACCCAGCGGTCAGCTGAGGTGCCGGCCACGGCGGCGTTGACGGCGTTGTCGATCAGGTTCCCCAGCACCGTGGTGACATCCTGGGCCTCGGTGACGTGGCCGCGGACCAGTGTCTCCGGCCCGACCCGCAGGGCGACGCCGCGTTCGTCGGCCTCCACGCCCTTGGCTCCGACGAAGGCCTGGAGGTACGGGTCCTGGAGGAGTTCGGCCTGGTCCACGGGAAACTTGAGCGGCCCGGTGGCAGCCAGTTGCGCCAGGTACTCCCGCGCCTGCTGGTGCTGCCCGATGCTCATGAACCCGGCCAGGGTATGCAGCTGGTTCGCGAACTCGTGCCGCTGGGCGCGCAGCGCTGTTGACATGGTCCCCACGGCGTCCAACTGCCTGGTGAGCTCCTGCAGTTCAGTCCTGTCGCGGAGCATCACCACCCAGCCCAGGTCTTCCCGCCGGTGCAGCGCCTTGCGTGCGTTGGCCACCAGCACCCGACCGCCCGCCACGATCTCCAGGGCGCCCGTGCCGGCGTGCCCGGGTCTGGTGAGGGACTTCAGCTGGTCCGGCACCGGGGCGTCCTCCCAACGCGTTCCCGCCAGGTCAGGCAGGCTGAGCAGTCGCTGTGCCGCTGCGTTGAAGACCGTGATCCGGCCGTCGGCCGATATGCCGACGACGCCGTCGTCCACGCCCTGGAGCACCGCCACCTGGTCGTGGACCAGCGTGCTGATCTCCTCCGGCTCCAGTCCCAGGGTGAGCCGCTGCAGCCGGCGGCGCAGCAGGAAAGATCCCAGCACCCCGGCCAGCAGGGCGCCCGCGGCCGTCACTGCCACCGGCCCGATATCGCGCGCCACGCTCTGGGCGACGGTTTCCATCGAGTAGCCCACGCTGACCTCGCCCACCACGGTGGTGCTGCCCGGGGCGTAGACGGGCACCTTTGCCCCGGCGGAGGGGCCAAGAGTTCCGGTATTGCGGGTGGTGACCTCCCGCCCGGCCAGCGCCTCCGACGGGTCAGTACTCACCTTTTCGCCGAGCCGCTGCGGATCCGGATGTGCCAGCCGGAGGCCCGTTTCGTCCGTGATCACCACGAACAGCGCGCCGGTCCGCGACCGTGCAGCCTCGGCTTCCTGCATCAGGGGGCCGGCCGCGAGTTCGGACTGCGGGGGAGTGCCTTCCTCTTCGCTGATGGCCAGCACGTCCGCGCGCACGGACGGGTCCGAGGCCACGGTCCGGGCCAGGGTCAGCGCCTGGTTCTCCGCCTCGCTGCCCACCCTGTCATAGGTAAGCCAGGCGTGGACGGCCGCGCTGAGCAGGACCACCAGCAGCACCACGGCCAGCTGCAGCAGGAGTGTCTGGGTGGAGAACCGCAACGGCGGGCGGCGCGCGGAACGCTGCATGGTCCTCCTTGACGTGTTCGGCGGCTGCGGGCGCGGCCCGCAGCAGTTGCTTTCAGCAAAATTGGGCGGGTGAGCACAATGAGCAAAATGCTCCCAATAAGCAGTATGCCAATCAATTGAGCCAAAGGCACGGCCGTGACGGCCGCCACCCTACAGTCTGTAGCACGCGTCACACCGCTGTGCCGCTGTTCACAAAGAAGGAGCCGGCCGTGCTGGTATTACTTGGATTCGCAATGATCGCGGTATTCATGGTGCTGATCATGACGAAGAAGTTGACGCCAGTGCTGGCGTTGATCATCGTCCCCACCGTTTTCGGACTTTTCGCCGGTGCCGGCCTCGGCATCGGTGACATGGTCCTGGACTCCATGAAGTCCATGACCTCCACCGCAGCCCTGCTGATGTTCGCCATCATCTACTTCGGCTTGATGATCGACGTCGGGCTGTTTGACCCGCTGGTGCGCTTCATCCTGCGCAAGCTGGGCAACGACCCCGCCAAGGTGGTCCTGGGCACCGCCCTGCTCGCTGCCGCCGTATCCCTCGACGGCGACGGCTCCACCACCTTCATCCTCACCACCGCGGCCATGCTGCCGATCTACCTCCGGCTGAAGATGAGCCCCGTGGTCCTTACCTGCGTGGCCGGCCTGGCCAACGGCACCATGAACATCGTCCCCTGGGGCGGCCCCACGGCCCGCGCCGCAACCGCCCTGAAGATCGACGTGAATGACGTCTTCGTTCCGATGCTCCCGTCGCTGATCGCCGGCGTCGCCGTCGTCTTCGCCTTCGCCTGGCTCCTCGGCCTGCAGGAGCGCAATCGCCTCCGCGCCACTGCCCCTGAGATCTGGGGTGTGCCGGACACCGCTGAAGCGTTCGACGGCGGCGCTGCCGCCGGCGTTGCCGGCGGCACCGGAACCGGCCGCGGACGCAAGGGGGCCAACCCCGGCGGAGCAGCCCCCGCCGTCGGCGGATCAGGCGTTGCCGTGCTCGAACGTACCGAACCCCTGGTGGACGAGGACGATTCAGCGATGGCTGGCACCGCCCTGGACCCCAACCGCAGCACCCTGCGCCCCAAGCTGTTCTGGTTCAACCTGGGCCTCACCGTGGCAGTCATGGGCATGCTCATCGCCGATCTCGTGCCCCTGCCGTACGTCTTTATGGTGGGCTCCGCGATCGCCCTGCTGGTGAACTTCCCCAACGTCAAGGACCAGGGCACCCAGCTCGTGGCCCACGCAGGGTCGATCGTCGCCGTGGTCAGCATGGTCATGGCTGCTGCAGTCCTGACCGGCGTCCTCACCGGCACCGGCATGGTGGAAGCGATGTCAGCGTGGCTGGTACAGATCATTCCCGCCTCCATGGGCCCGTTCCTGGCCGTCATCACCGGCGTCCTGAGCATCCCCATGACGTTCTTCATGAGCAACGATGCCTTCTACTTTGGCGTCCTGCCGGTCCTCAGCGAGACCGCCGCCCACTACGGAATCAGTGCGGCCGAGATGGCCCGGGCCTCCATCACCGGCCAGCCGTTCCACATGCAGAGCCCGCTGGTTCCCGCCATCCTGCTCCTGGTGTCGCTGGCCAAGGTCGATCTCGGCGACCACCACAAGAAAGTCCTGTGGCGCAGCGCCGTAGTATCCCTGGTCATGCTGGGAATTGGCATGCTGACCGGAGCCATCGGGATCGGTTAGTCTGTAGCTGCCGGCGGTGCTGCCCCCTGTGGGCGGCAGCCCGGCATGAAGGTGCCCGTCTGACGCCCGCTGGGGGCCGTCAGACGGGCATCATCGTTTCCCCACTAGAATGGATCGGAAATCAATTCAAACTTTGCAGGGGAGATCCATGGCTGCGATCAACCGTGACGACGTTGCGCATCTCGCGCGGCTCGCTCACATCGAGATGAGTGCCCAAGAGCTGGACAGGATGGCCGGAGAACTGGCCGTCATCGTTGATGCGGTCAAATCCGTCAGTCAGGCCGCCGGTGATGATGTCCCGGCAACGTCCCACCCCATTCCGCTGACCAACGTGTTCCGCGAGGACGTTGTGGGACACACCTTTACTGCGGAACAGGCACTCTCCGGTGCCCCCGATTCCGACGAAAACCGTTTCAAGGTCCCGGCAATCCTGGATGAGGCATAACCCATGACTGACTCAAACGAACTCATCCGCCTGTCCGCGGCGCAGCTGGCCGAAAAGCTGGCTGCAGGCGAGGTCACCTCCGTCGAGGTCACCCAGGCGTACCTGGACCGGATCGCCGAAGTGGACGGCGGCGAACGCGGCGTGAACGCGTTCCTGCACATCAACGCGGAGGAAGCCCTCGCGGTCGCCGCCGAAGTCGATGCCATCCGCGCCGCCGGCGGCGCCGGGGCGGAGGCCCTGCACGTCCTGGCCGGTGTCCCCATCGCGGTCAAGGACCTCATTGTCACGGTCGGCCAGCCCACCACGGCGGGATCCAGGATCCTCGAGGGCTGGCACAGCCCCTACGACGCCACAGTCGTGGAACGCCTGCGCGCGGCGAAGATGCCCATCCTGGGCAAGACCAACCTGGACGAGTTCGCCATGGGCTCCTCCACCGAGCACTCGGCCTACGGTCCCACCCGCAACCCCTGGGACCTGGACCGCATCCCCGGCGGTTCCGGTGGCGGCTCCGCTGCCGCCGTCGCCGCATTTGAAGCACCCCTGGCGCTGGGTACCGACACCGGCGGTTCCATCCGCCAGCCGGGTGCCGTCACCGGCACCGTCGGCGTGAAGCCCACGTACGGCAGCGTTTCCCGGTACGGTGCAATCGCCATGGCTTCCTCGCTGGACCAGATCGGCCCGGTTTCACGGACGGTCCTGGATTCCGCCCTCCTGCATGAGGTCATCGGCGGGCACGACCCCCGCGACTCCACCTCGCTGCCGGACCCGCTGGCAGACCTCGTGGCCGCAGCCAAGACCGGCAACGTCGAGGGCATGCGGATCGGCATCATCAAGGAACTCCACGGTGAGGGCTACCAGGCCGGCGTCGAAAACCGCTTCAATGACTCCCTGGCGCTGCTCGAGGAAGCCGGCGCGGAAATCGTTGAGGTCTCCTGCCCCAACTTCCAGTACGCACTGGGCGCCTACTACCTGATCATGCCCTCCGAGGCGTCCTCCAACCTCGCCAAGTTCGACGGCGTCCGGTACGGCCTGCGCGTCCTCCCCGAGGACGGACCCATGACCATCGAACGCGTCATGGGCGCCACCCGCGCCGCCGGCTTCGGCGACGAAGTCAAGCGCCGTATCATCCTGGGCACCTACGCCCTGAGCGCCGGTTACTACGATGCCTACTACGGATCGGCACAGAAGGTCCGAACCCTCGTGCAGCGCGACTTCGACGCCGCCTTCACCGTCGCGGACGTCCTGATCTCACCCACGGCCCCCACCACCGCCTTCCGCCTCGGCGAAAAGCTGGACGACCCGCTGGCCATGTACCTCAACGACGTCGCCACCATCCCGGCCAACCTGGCCGGCGTCCCGGGCCTGTCCCTGCCCGGCGGCCTGGCGGACGAGGACGGACTGCCCGTTGGCATCCAGCTGCTCGCCCCCGCCCGTGAGGACGCACGGCTGTACCGGGTGGGCGCTGTCCTGGAATCGCTGCTTGAAGCGAAGTGGGGAGGCCCGCTGCTGCAGAGCGCACCGGACCTCGCCGCAGCGGTGGCGGAGCCTGCCCAGACCCTTGTTGGAAGCCAGGAGGCAAAATAATGAACACCGAGACAATCCTGAGCTTCGAAGAGGCCATGGAGAAGTACGATCCCGTCCTGGGGTTCGAGGTCCACGTGGAGCTCAACACCAAGACCAAGATGTTCTCCTCCGCGCCGAACGTTTTCGGTGACGAGCCCAACACCAACGTCAACGAAGTGGACCTCGGCATGCCCGGCGTCCTCCCGGTGGTGAACAGGACCGCCGTCGAATCCTCCATCAAGATCGGCCTGGCACTCAACTGCAAGATCGCAGAGAGCTGCCGGTTTGCCCGGAAGAACTACTTCTACCCGGACACCCCCAAGAACTTTCAGACGTCCCAGTACGACGAACCCATCGCGTACGACGGGTACCTGGACATCGAGCTGTCCGACGGCACCGTGTTCCGCGTGGAAATCGAGCGCGCCCACATGGAAGAGGACGCCGGAAAGCTGACCCACATGGGCGGGGCCACGGGCCGCATCCACGGCGCCGACTTCTCGCTGGTGGACTACAACCGCGCCGGTGTTCCGCTGGTGGAAATTGTCACGAAACCCATCGAAGGAGCCGGCTCCCGGGCGCCTGAACTGGCCAAGGCCTATGTGGCTGCGGTCCGTGAAATCGTGAAGAACCTTGGCGTGTCCGACGCCCGGATGGAACGCGGCAACGTGCGCTGCGACGCCAACGTTTCGCTCCGTCCGCACGGCCGTGAACGGTTCGGCATCCGCTCCGAAACCAAGAACGTGAACTCGCTGCGCGCCGTCGAGCACGCCGTCCGCTACGAGATCCAGCGCCACGCCGCCGTCCTGGACGCCGGCAACCCCGTGGTGCAGGAAACCCGCCACTGGCACGAGGACACCCGCACCACCACCTCGGGCCGTCCCAAGTCCGACGCCGACGACTACCGCTACTTCCCGGAGCCGGACCTGGTTCCCCTTGTCGCCTCGCGCGAATGGGTCGAGGAGCTCCGGGCCACCCTGCCCGAGCCGCCGGCCGCCCGCCGCAAGCGCCTGCAGGCCGACTGGGGCTACTCCGACCTGGAATTCCGCGACGTGGTGAATGCCGGCGTCATGGACGAGATCGAGGAAACCATCGCCGCCGGTGCGTCCGCCTCCGTGGCACGCAAATGGTGGATGGGCGAGATCGTGGGCCGCGCCAAGAACGCCGACGTGGACCCCGGCCAGCTCGGCGTCCGTCCCGCCACCATCGTGGAACTGTCGCGCATGGTGGAAGAGGGCAAGATCAACAACAAAATGGCTTCGGAGGTGCTGGACGGCGTACTCGCCGGCGAAGGCACCCCGGAGGAGATCGTCGAAAAGCGCGGCCTCGCCGTCGTATCCGACGACGGCCCCCTGCTGGAAGCCATCGACGCCGCCCTGGCCGCGCAGCCAGGCGTCGCCGACAAGATCCGCGGCGGCAAGGTACAGGCCGTCGGCGCCATCGTGGGCGGCGTCATGAAAGCCACCCGTGGCCAGGCCGACGCGGGGCGGGTCCGCGAGCTGATCCTGGAGAAGCTGGGCGTCACCGTCTAACCACCCCCCAACTGGGTAGCAGTTGATGTCGTTTTGAGCGGTCATAACGACATCTACTGCTACCCGGTTTTTGTTAAGTAGTACTCGCTTCCCGGCAGCCGCAGACTACTCGTGTGCGGCGCTGCCGCCCCGCTCTACACTGAAGCTCCAGGGCGCCGTTTCGCGGGAGAAGGGCCCTGCCGTTGCTGTGGGAGGTATGGAGATGCCGGTAAGGGAACCGCTGGGATTCCGCAAGGCCGCGCTCGGTGGAGCCGTGGCACTCGCGCTGACCGGGACCGGGGTGGCGTTCGCGTGGTCCGCCAGTGACTCGCTGCCGCCTGCTCCGTCGTCGTCAACGTCCGGGCCCGGAAAGTCCGGCAAGGCTCCTGGCCAGGCCAAATCCGGGCAGGACAAGCCTGACAAGTCACAGCGCCCCCAGCACCTGCACGGCGAGAGCGTGGTCAAAAAGGCCGACGGGACCTTCGAAACTGTGCTGGGCCAGCGGGGAACGGTCGAGTCCGTCAGCGACACCTCCATCACCGTCAGGAGCGACGACGGCTACACGCAGACGTACACGGTCAATGCCGAAACGAGGATCACCAGGATCCCTTCCGCGGCCGCGGACGGCGGCCCGGCAAGGGGCGACGACGGCAAGCGGCTTAAGCCGTCAGACGGAACCATCGCGGACATCGCCGCAGGGGAGGTTGTCCGGATCTCCGGGGTCAGGAACGGTGGCCAGGCCACGGCGGAGCGGATCGCAGAGGGTGCCGGAGATGCGCCGGGGCTTGGAATGGGACGGGGCAACGGCCAGGGCAAGGGGCATGGCAGCGGAAGCAAGTAGCAGCAGGTGCCGTTTTGGGCAATCAAAACGACACTTAGTGCTACCTGGTTGGGGTCAGCCCTGCTCCACAAGCCCCGCCATGATGTCCTGCAGCGCCTCGCACACGATCATGACCGAGCGGCGCTTCAGGTTCTCCGGCCGGGCAAGGAGGTCGATCCTCCGCCGGGTGCTGATGCCGGCAAGTGGCCTGAGCACGATGTCCGGGTTGAGGACCGGTCCGGCCGTGTACCGCGGCAGCAACCCCACCACCCCGCCGGCAGCCACCAGCGCCGCGACGGTGGAATAGTCGTTGATGCGGTGGACGATGTTCAGCTCGCGGCTGGACACGGCAGCGACGGCGGACAGTACATCGGCGGGGGAGTAGCCGGCGTGGCTGGTCACCCAGGCCTCACCGCCGACGTCGTCCGCTGTCACCGCCGGCTTTCCCGCCAGCCGGTGCCCGGCAGGCAGCGCCACATCCAGCGGTTCGTGGGCCAGCGGGATCACCGTCACCCGTTCCGCGGGCCACCGGGGACTGTGGTCCATCCGGTGCGCGAGGACCAGGTCATACCGCGCCGTCAGGGCCGGAAAGTCCTGCTGCGCCACGTCCTCGTCGGAAAGTTCGACACGCGGCTGCCCGGGGGCGTCCAGCACTTTGGCCAGTGGCGCGAAGACCGCCTGCCCGGCACTGTGGAAGCCGCTGAGCGTCACCCTGCCGGCAGCCGATCCGTGATAGACCCCGATCGCACTCCTGGCATCGGCCATGGCGCTGACGACGGCGGCACCCGCGTCCGCCAGCACCTGCCCTGCCTCGGTAAGCACCAGGTTCCGGCCCTCCTTGCGGGTGAGTGGCACGTCCACGGTGCGCTGCAGAAGTGCCAAGTGCTGGGACACGGCCGACGGGGTGACCATAAGCGTGTCGGCCACCGCTTTGACGCTGCCCAAAGCGCCAAGTTCACGCAGGATTTCGAGCTGGTGGATCTCCATCCAGCCAGTCTACGCATTAGCTGTAACTACATCGTCGATTGAGAAATTTGCTGTTGTGCTAAAGCTTCTTCCCCGCTCTAATGAGGAGGGCAGCGTCCTGCAGAAGAAGCCGCGACAAGGAGTAAGGAAGCGAATGAAGGCTCTGTACAAGGCCGGCCCACAGGCCGGTTTCGAGCTGGTGGACCGCCCGGAGCCCGCAGCAGGTCCGGCCGACGTGAAAATCCGCGTCATGACCACCGGGATTTGCGGCACCGACCTTCACATCCAGTCCTGGGACTCCTGGGCACAGGGCATCATCGAGGCACCACTGATCGCCGGGCACGAGTTCTACGGTGAAGTGGTGGAAACAGGCGGGGACGTCCGGGACGTCAAGGTAGGGGACCGGGTATCCGGCGAAGGCCACGTGGTGTGCGGAATCTGCCGGAACTGCCGTGCGGGGCGCCGCCAGATGTGCATCCACACGGTCAGCGTGGGCGTGCAGCGCGATGGTGCATTTGCCGAATACGTGGTCATCCCGGAAACCAACGTGTGGGTTCACCACGACCCGTCGGTGACCCCTGAGCTGGGCGCCATCTTCGATCCGTTCGGCAATGCGGTGCACACGGCTTTGAGCTTCCCGCTGGTGGGTGAGGACGTCCTGATCACAGGCGCCGGACCCATCGGACTGATGGCCATCGCCGTCGCCCGGCACGCCGGTGCCCGCAAGATCGCGATCACGGATGTCTCCCGTCCGCGGCTGGAGCTGGCCCGCCAGCTCGGCGCCGACATTGCCATCGACGTCTCCACCACGCGCGTCCGGGACGCCCAACGCGAACTGGGCATGCGGGAAGGCTTTGACATCGGCATGGAAATGTCCGGCCACCCGTCCGCCCTGCCGGAGATGATTGACAACATGAACCACGGCGGCCGGATTGCCATGCTGGGCCTGCCCAGCCAGGACATCACCATCGACTGGGGCAAAGTGGTCACCCACATGCTCACGCTCAAAGGCATCTATGGCCGCGAGATGTACGAAACCTGGTATGCCATGAGTGCGATGCTCTCCTCAAACCCGGTGCTTCACGCGGCTGTCTCCGCCGTGGTCACCGATACGCTCCCCGCCATGGAGTGGGAGAAGGGCTTTGACATTGCCCGCAGCGGCACGGGCGGCAAAGTTGTCCTCGACTGGACCCAACTCTAAGGAACACCATGTACACCTCCATCAAGGACCAGCTCCGCAGCGAGCTGGAGGACATCCGCACCGCCGGACTCTACAAAACCGAACGCAGCATCAACTCCCCGCAGTCCAGCCACATCACGGCCGGCCGGATCGGTGCGGCCGGTGCCGACGTCCTGAACTTCTGCGCCAACAATTACCTTGGCCTGGCGGACCATCCCGAGATCATCAATACGGCAAAGGCCGCGATGGATGAGCGCGGGTTCGGCATGGCCAGCGTGAGGTTCATCTGCGGCACCCAGGACCTGCACCTGGAACTTGAAGCCCGCGTCTCGCGCTTCCTGGGCACCGAGGACACCATCCTGTTCTCCAGCTGCTTCGACGCCAACGGCGGCGTCTTCGAGTCCCTCTTCGGTGCGGACGACGCCGTCATCTCCGACGCACTCAACCACGCGTCCATCATCGACGGCATCAGGCTCTGCAAGGCGCAGCGGTTCCGTTACGGCAACCAGGACATGGCGGACCTGGAGGCAAAGCTCGTGGAAGCGAAGGACGCCCGGCGCAGGATCATCGTCACCGACGGCGTGTTCTCGATGGACGGCTACCTGGCTCCGCTGGAGGCCATCTGCGACCTCGCCGAAAAGCATGACGCCCTGGTCATGGTCGATGACTCGCACGCGGTCGGTTTCATGGGGGCCACCGGGGCGGGTACGCCCGAACATGCAGGCGTTGCGCACCGGGTGGACATCTACACCGGCACTTTTGGCAAGGCCCTGGGCGGCGCGTCCGGCGGCTACGTCTCCGGGCGTGCCGAGGTAGTGGCCATGCTTCGGCAAAAGGCCAGGCCCTACCTCTTCTCCAATTCCCTGGCTCCGGCCATTGTTGCCGCCACCATCAAGGCGCTGGACCTGGTCGAAAATTCAGCGGCCCTGCGGCGGCGGCTCTTCGAAAATGCCGCCCTGTTCCGCCGGCGGATGACGGAGGAGGGTTTCGACCTCCTGCCCGGCGAACACGCAATTGTCCCGGTCATGTTTGGCGACGCCGTCCTGGCCGCCCAGCTGGCTGACCGGATGCTGCAGCACGGCGTCTTTGTCACCGCTTTCAGTTTCCCTGTGGTTCCTCGCGGCGCCGCGAGGATCCGGGTGCAGCTGTCTGCCGCGCACTCCGCGGACGACGTCGAAGCCTGCGTGGGTGCCTTCGTCGCCAGCCGCGCCGAGGTGACCTCCTGACCACGCCGGTGTTCCGCTGCGACTCTGCAAGGATGGAAGCATGGCAGCACATTACGATGTCCTGATTGTGGGCGGCGGCATCGCCGGATTGTCCCTGGCGTCCAGCCTGGCGGGCCGGTGCAGCGTGGCGCTGCTGGAGGCCGAGCAGGAGCTGGCCTACCACACATCCTCCCGCTCGGCCCGGCAGCTGATTCCCAGCTACGGCCCGCCGGTTGTCCAGGAGCTTACGGCCAGGACCCTGGAGCTGATGGCGGCCCGCGATGCCGAACTGCCCGAACCGGTCCTGACGCCGCGGAGCTTCATGCTGATCGGGAGCGAAGCCGACGTGGCGGCGGAGGCCAGCGGTGCCATGCAGCCCATTACCCATGCCGAAGCTCTTGAGCTCTGCCCGGTGCTGGTTCCGGAATCCTTCTCCGCAGCTGGCCTGGACACCGGGTCGTTCGGCTCCAACGCGCCCCTGCTGCTTGCCGACCACCGCCAGCGGGCGGAAGCCGCCGGGGCAGACATATTCACCGGATACAGGGTCCATTCCGCCCAGCGGCTGGGCTCCGGCTGGCAGGTGGGCGCAGGCACCGAAGCCTTCCAGGCGGGCGTCCTTGTCAACGCCGCCGGCGCGTGGGCCGACGAACTCGCCGTTATCAGTGGCGTGGAAAAGTTGGGTCTTCAGCCGTACCGGCGCACTGCGGCGATTGCCGCCGTCGGACATCCCCTGCCGGCGGGCAGCCCGATGGTGGCGGCCGCGGACAGCACGTTCTACTTCCGGCGGGAGGGCAGCGACGTGCTCATCTCGCCATCGGAGACAGTGCCCAGCGGGCCGGAGGACGCCCGGCCGCGGGCGGGCGATGTGGAGCGGCTCGTGGAGCGGCTGAATACGGTGACCACGCTCGGAATCACGGCGGTGCGCAAGGCCTGGACCGGACTCCGGACCGAAGCTGCCGACGGCGTCCCCGTGGCGGGGTTCGATGCTGAAGCATCGGGCTTTTACTGGCTCGCGGGGCAGGGCGGCTACGGTTTCCAGACCTCGTCGGCCATGGCAGAACTGGCGGCGGAGCAGATTCTGGCAGGCCAGTCCGGGGGTGCCCGTCCGGAATCCCGGACAGCGCAGGCGCTGGCGGCCACCCGCTGGTCCGTCCGGCGCTGAAGAATGGACCCATGAGCACCCTGATCACCAATATTGCCGAGCTGATGACGCAGGACCTTGAGCAGCGGGTCCTGAAAGACGCAGCGGTGGTGATCGAGGGGGAACGCATCGCGTGGATCGGGCCTGCCGCCGACTCTCCTGCCGCGGACGACGCCGTTGATGCCGGCGGCCGGGCCCTGCTTCCCGGGTGGGTGGACTCGCACACCCACCTGATGTTCGCGGGTGACCGGACCGCAGAGTTCGAGGCGCGAATGGCGGGGGAGCAGTACGCCGCCGGTGGCATCGCCGTCACCATGGATGCCACCCGCGCAACCTCGGACTTCGACCTCACGCGCCTGGCGCTCGGCCGGGTGGCGGAAGCTGTCTCCCAGGGCACTACCTACCTGGAGACGAAAACGGGCTACGGCCTGGATGTTGACCACGAAGCCCGCAGTGCCCGGATCGCCTCCACCACCGCCGACCAGGTGACGTACCTGGGTGCCCATCTGGTTCCCGGCGGCCAGGATCCGGACGCCTACACGGACTTGGTGTGCGGCCCCATGCTGGCTGCGGTCCGCCCGTACGTCCAGTGGGCTGACGTCTTCTGTGAGGAAGGGGCCTTCACGGCCGAGCAGTCCCGCCGGGTCCTGTTGGCTTGCCGTGACGCAGGCCTGGGGCTGCGCGTCCACGGCAACCAGCTCGGCGAGGGGCCGGGCGTGCAGCTTGCCGTGGAAGTCGGTGCTGCGAGCGTGGACCACGTGAACTACCTCGCTGACCGGGATGTGGAGGCCCTCGCAGGAACCTGGTCGGGCTGGGACGCCGCCGGCGGGACGGGTGAACGCGGGACGGTGGCGACCTGCCTGCCGGCCTGTGACCTCTCCACCCGCCAGCCGCTGGCCCCTGCCCGTGCACTGCTTGACGCCGGAGTCCAGGTGGCCCTCGCGTCGAACTGTAACCCGGGCACGTCCTACACCAGCTCAATGGCATTCTGCGTTGCCACCGCTGTGCTCCAAATGCGCCTCAGCGTGCACGAGGCGGTCCGCGCCGCAACGTACGGGGGCGCCCTCGCCTTGCACAAGGACACCGGAAACGACGCCGACGGCGAACGCGCCGTCGGTTCCATCGCCGTCGGACACCGCGCGGACCTGCACATGCTCAACGCCCCCTCGGCCACGCACCTCGCTTACCGGCCGGGCATGCCGCTGACGTACGCTGTGTGGCGGGCCGGAGTCCGGGTGAGGTAACGACCCGTGGTACTTTTGACGTTAGGTGATCATTTCGCATCTGTTATGATCAGAAAACGTCATCCAAAGCGATGGCCGTAGTACCGAGAGGCCCTGCATGACCCGCACTGACCGGCTCACCGCCATCCTTGACCTGCTGGCAAAGACCGGCCAGGTGGAGATTGATGAAATCGTCAGCACCCTTGGAGTCTCGCCCGCCACGGCGCGGCGGGACCTCGATAGCTTGGCCAAGCGCCGGCTCCTCACCCGGACCCGCGGCGGGGCCACCACCGGTGCCTTGGCCTACGACCTTCCCGGCCGTTATAACCGGGACGACCATGCCGAGGCCAAGGAACAGATCGCCCAGGCAGCATCCGCGCTGATCACGCCAGGAGCCGTCATCGGACTCTGCGGCGGCACCACCAGCACCGCGCTCGCGCAGATTCTGGCCACCCGGGAAGACCTGAACGCCCCCTCCAACCAGTCCACCCTCACCGTGGTCACCAACGCCATCAACATCGCCGGGCAGTTGGCCGTCCGGCCCAACATCAAAGTCATGGTCACCGGCGGCATCCTCAACCCGCGGTCCTACGAGCTGGTGGGCCCTTACACGGACATCATCATGCAGAAGGTGGTGCTGGACATTGCGTTCATCGGCGTCAACGGCATAGATCCCGAGGTGGGGCCGACCAACACGGGGGAGGGGGAAGCGTCTGTCAATGCCCTGCTCGCCAGCAGGGCTCGGGTGTCCTACGTGCTGGCTGACTCGTCCAAGGTCGGGGTTCGTGCCTTTGCCACCATGGACGGCTACAACTTCACCCGGCTGATCACGGATTCCGGAATCTCGGCGCAGGACAAGGCGGCCTTCGAGGCCAACGGCACGGAAGTGATCGTCGCGCCCAGCTGATTGTCGCTGCCCCTTCGATGCTTGGAGGCTTCGGATCCTTCGCGGGCAGCGGTGCCGGTGCCGGCGGGACACTGGCAGGGTAATCAGCCCTGGTCCAGAAACTGCAGGCAAGATGGGTACATGCTGGTTCCCTCCCGACGCCGCCTGAAGTTCGAAGTCTGGCTTGTCCTGGGCCTTTCCCTTGGCCAGTCCGCCGTGTACTCCGTGGTGCAGCTCCTGGACAAGATGACGCGCGCGCCGCTGGCCGAGGGCACCTCAACGCTGAACCGCTCCCAGAGTACGCGCGAGTATTTCGACCTGACCTACCAGCTGCTGGACATCATCTTTGCGCTGGTGCCGGTGCTGCTGGTGATCTACTTCCTCACCGACCAGCGGCAGGGGTCGCCGGGAGAGGTCGGCAACCCGGGCTCGGCGTTCCGGAAGCTTGGCTTCAATTTCGCGCATCCGGGAAAGGACATGCTGCAGGGACTGGGGCTGGCAGCCCTGATCGGGATCCCGTCGCTTGGCCTCTACGCCGCTGGCAGGGCGCTGGGCATCACTACCGCAATCATTCCGAGCGCACTGGATGCGTACTGGTGGACGGTGCCTGTCCTCGTCCTGTCCGCCATCCGGCATGCGGTGGTGGAGGAGGTCATTGTGGTTGGCTACCTGCTCAACCGCTTCGGCAAGTTCGGCTGGAGCGTTCCCGTGTCCATTGCTGCCAGCTCGCTGCTGCGCGGAAGCTACCACCTCTACCAGGGCTTCGGCCCCTTCATCGGCAACGTGGTGATGGGGGTGCTCTTCGCCTGGCTGTACACCAAAACAAGGCGCGTTATGCCCCTTGTCATTGCCCATGCCCTGCTGGACATTGTGGCGTTTGTTGGCTTCAGCCTGTTCGGCAGGGCTGTGGGGTTGGGCTAAGGCGCGCAAGGCGACGGCGGGCGAGGCGACGGTGGGCATGGCAAACCATCACGGCGGGCGAGGCGACGGTGGGCATGGCGACCCACCACGGCGGGCGAGGCGACGGCACGTTGAGGCCGCACCCCTGCCGTTTCAAGCACCAGGTAGCTCCTGACGCACAGAGGACACTGCTCAGGGGTACCTCTCCCTAAACAGGGACGGCCGACTCCAAGGTCAGGAACAGCTCCCAGTCCGGAAATGGGTCTTGAGGCAGAGACTGGTCCGGCAATTGGTCTTTGTCTCGAGGCCAATAATCGGGCGGGTAGCTATAGGGGTCCGGTTCCGGTTCATCGAGCGGTTGATGAAGCCATGCCAACTCGGGCAGGGGATCGAGGGGAGCCTGTTGTTGAGGGAGCGGCTCCTCGTCTGCAGGCCTGATTCCGCCAGGTTGTTGAAGCTCAATCCGGTCCAGGATCTCGTCTGGCCAGTGTGGTGGTTCCCAGTCCTGGTGTTCGCTTTTGTAGTGCCGGCCCATGGGGGAGATCCAGCCTGGTGGTTCGTTTTTGGTGGTTCGTGTGGGTTTCCAGGCGCTGGTGTGTCGGAGCTTGTGGTGTTTGGGGCAGGGCTGGCCGAGGTTGCTGATCCCGGTGGTACCGCCCTTGTGCCAGGCGAGGAGGTGGTCGGCGTCGTTGTCGAGGGAGTGGTTGCTGCAGCCGGGGAACGGGCATTTGCCGTCCCGCATCTGCAGCCAGTTCCGCATGGCTTTGGTGACCCGGTAACTGGTACGGCCGATTTCCAGGGGCGCGCCGTCCCTCGGGTCCACCAGCACCCGGTGGAAGGAGTCCGCACCCCCGGCGACGAGGTCCCTGGCCATCGAGGCGGGGATCGGCCCGTACCCGTCGAGGGTCGCCGACTCGTCGGTCAGGCCCAGCAGCGAGAACACGGGAACGGTGACCAGCACCTGCGGCCGGATCGAAGATGATCCCCCGGGACCTGCGCATTCCCCGCCGCCGCCGTCGCCGTCGGCGTTGGCACCGGCAGCGGCAGCGCGGGCATTGTTTCCGCCGGTATTGTTTCCGCCGGTATTGTTTGCGCCGGTGAGGAGTGTTGAGGAGAATTCGTCGGCCCGCAGCTGGGAAAGTGTGCGGTGCTCGTCAGGTCCCTGCATTCCTCTGGAGAGGGCCGTGAGCCGGTTCCAGATCGCTTCGGCGGTGACCGCAGGCAGGCAGGCTGAGATCCAGGCCATCCCGTCATGGTCCGGGCAGTGTTCCACCCGCCGGTCAGCGACGGACCTGGCGTGGCGCTTCTCCAGGCTCTCCGGGTGGTGGCGTTCGCGCCAGATCCTGGCTTTGGCCTTGAAACGGTACGCCGGCATCTGCCCGACCGGACACCCGCGGGCGGCGTTGGGCGCCTCGGGGTCCAGGAAGTGCGCCTCCAGGGCGGCGGCCGCGGCAGGGCCAAGGCTCAGGGTTTGCTCGACCATGGTCCGGGCATGCTGCCAGGAGATCGTCCCGGCCTGCAGGGCGGCCAGCGTGCGGGGCAACGACGTGGTCAGGGCATGGGACTCGCCCAGCAGGGCACCCGCGGCCCGGTCACCGATGGCCAGTACGCACCCGACCTCGGCCACCAGGCTCCGCTCCTGCGCCGTGGCCTCCTGCGGCGACCGGGCTGGAGAATTCAGCGACCTGGTGGCCTCGGCGAGCACCGCCACGGCCTGCGCTTTTACTGCCGCCAGCTTCGCTTCCGACCGGGCCACCCCGGCAAGGACATCCAACGCCCCATCAGCAAGACGCTGCAGCCCATCATTGGTCCCGACCGCAGCCCAGCACCCGGCTCCCTCATCAGGTCCGCCAGCAGCACCGGACGGGGCAACCTCCCTGCCCGTCAAGACAGCAGCAAAGGCAGCGACCGAAGCCTCAACCGCTTCCTCCGCCTCCACCACCACCGGGTTCATTTCCATACCCAAAGCATCCCAGGAGGGTCTGACAAAAAGGCCGAGCACATAGCTCCCCGGGGCCAAGGGACAAAGCGGTCGCCACTCGGACTGGATCCCACTCGGGCTGCCAGTAAGAACCAGGCAACCCGGGACATAGATTCGGCCGCCGTCGGCAGGTGACGTCATTGTCACCGGCTGATGGCGGCCGACGCTGTTCCGGGCAGGGCGCCCAATTGTGGTGATCCGGCATTGCCGGACCACCACAAGGAGGTCAGATGGTGACGGCCCCGTTGGCGGTTTCGAAGGTGACGGACAGGATGCCGGGCGTTCCGTGCGGAGCCACCCACTCCACGGCCACGTCTTCCAGCGGCTTTTCCACCGGCTCACCCAGCCATTCCGTGACCCGCGCAGCGGATCCGGCAATGGTAAGGCAGCTCATCTTGACGTTGCTCTCGTAGGCGTTGGACGGGTGCAGCGAGGGGTCGCCATCCCACTTGAGCATGTAGGGCACCTGAGGATCAGCAATGAGGCCCAGGATGCCGATCTGCTTCCACATCAGTTCGCGGCCGTCCGGGAATTTCCGGTTGCCGTTCACTGCGGCGCGTCCAAGGCGTTCTTCGAAGGGGGCGAGGTCGTCCACTTCGACGCACCAGCCCATCCAGCCGCCGCCAGCCGCCGAGCGGGCACGCACTGCCTGCCCAAACGGTGCCTTGTCGGATGCTGGGTGGTCCAGGACCTCCACGACCTCAAGGTATTTGTGGCCCGCGAGCGGGATGATCATATTCCGGGTTCCGAACCGGGGGTGCACCCCGCCCTTCACTGCCTCAACTCCGAGGGCAGAGGAAATACGTTCGGTTGTGGCCGCCAGGCCATCGTGTTCACAGGCGTAAGAGACGTGATCCATGCGCATGCCAACATCTTGGCACTTTGTGATCGGGCTCTCAGCTAAGGGTTGCCTTACTGGGAATTCCAAATATCAGCCCCTTCATTTACTGCCTCGGCCAGGGTGAAACCTGCAGGACCATGTTCGTCACATGCTGTCCTGTGCTGCAGCTCGGTTCCTACACTGAACCCAGGTCATGAGTGCCAGCGCCAAGCCCCGGCTCGCTGGCCGGCAACCCTCCATCCGCGGTGGGGTGCCCCGGGTGAGGACCTGGCTGTCCGGCAACGGCCGGATGGCAAGCGCGGCCCGTGGTGCTCCCAGCCTGCCCCGGGCCCATGTTAAAGGAGCCTTGAATGTCCAACGGATGGTCCTTCGAAACCCGCCAGATCCACGTAGGGCAGGAGCCGGACATTGCCACGGGCGCCCGTGCATTGCCCATTTACCAGACCACCTCCTTCGTGTTCCCCAGCGCTGAGAGCGCCGCGAACCGCTTTGCCCTGGCAGAACTGGCGCCCATCTACACGCGCATCGGCAACCCCACCCAGGACGCTGTAGAGCAACGGATCGCCAGCCTCGAAGGAGGGCTGGCGGCGCTGCTGCTCAGCTCCGGACAGGCGGCAGAAACCTTCGCTGTCCTGAACATCGCCGAGGCCGGCGACCATATCGTGGCCAGCCCCAGCCTCTACGGCGGAACGTACAACCTCTTCGCCCACACCCTGAAGAAGTTCGGCATCACCGTCACGTTCGTGGAAGACCCGGACAACCTGGACCAGTGGCGTGCAGCCGTGCAGCCCATCACCAAGCTCTTTTTCGCCGAGGTGGTCTCCAACCCGCGGCAGGATGTCCTGGACATTGAAGGCGTTTCGGAGGCCGCCCATGAGGCCGGCGTGCCGCTGATCGTGGACAACACACTGTCCACCCCGTACCTGATCCGTCCACTGGAATGGGGTGCGGACATCGTGGTTCACTCAGCCACGAAGTACCTGGGCGGCCATGGCACTGCGATCGCGGGAGTCATCGTGGACTCCGGCAAGTTCGATTTCAGCAAAGACCCGGAGCGGTTCCCCGGCTTCAACACCCCGGACCCCACCTACAACGGGCTGGTCTACGGCCGCGACCTCGGCGAGGGCGGTGCCCTGGGCGCCAACCTGTCCTACATCCTCAAGGCACGCGTCCAGCTCCTGCGGGACCTGGGCTCGGCGGTGTCGCCGTTCAACGCCTTCCTTATTTCGCAGGGCCTGGAGACCCTGAGCCTGCGCGTGGAACGCCACGTGGCCAACGCCGCCGAAGTGGCACGTTGGCTCGAAGCGCGTGACGACGTCGAATCGGTCGCCTACGCGGGCCTTCCGTCAAGTCCCTGGTACGAACGCGGCCGCAAGTACGGCCCCAAAGGCACCGGCGCCATCGTCTCCTTCAACCTGGCGGGCGGCGCCGAGGCGGGCAAGCGGTTCGTGGACGCCCTGGAGCTGCATTCGCACGTGGCCAACATTGGTGACGTCCGCTCCCTGGTCATCCATCCGGCGTCCACCACCCACAGCCAGCTCTCCCCGGAGCAGCAGGCGGTGGCCGGCGTGACCCCGGGGCTGGTCCGCCTTTCGGTGGGCCTTGAGCACATCGACGACATCCTGGCCGACCTCGAGGCCGGCTTCCGTGCCGCCAAGGACGCCTCGGGCGCCTGACCAGGACCAAAGGATGACGACGGCTGCCGGCCAGGAAGGCTGCCGGCGGCGGGGCGGGGAAGTCACAACCAGTCACACTCTTGGCCCGGGGCGGGTGGTGTTTCGTACACTCGAACCAGGTCATGAGTGCCAGTGACAGCCCCGGCTTGCTGGCCGGCAACCCTCCTTCCGCGGTGGGGTGCCCCGGGTGAAGACCTGGCCTGCCGGTCATTCGACGGTGGGCAAGCGCGTAGAAGAGGTCTTGCCATGACGGTTACCGTCACCCGTACCACCGCTCCCGAACACGGGATTGTCCGTTACGCCTCCATTGGAGGGCTGGAACTCGAAGCCGGCGGGTACCTGCCGGAGGTCACGCTCGCGTACGAAACCTGGGGAACCCTCAACGCGGACGGCAGCAACGCCATCCTGATCGAACATGCCCTGACCGGCAGCACCCATGTGACCCGGGGTGACACCGACGAGCCGGGCTGGTGGGAACAGCTGGCCGGCCCCGCCGCGCCCGTCGACACGGACCGGTTCTTCGTGGTGTCCATCAACATAGTGGGCGGTTGCTACGGCTCGACGGGGCCGTCGTCGCCCGCCCCGGACGGGAGCCCCTGGGGTTCCCGTTTCCCGCTGGTGACGTTGCGGGACAGCACCGTCGCAGAGGCCCGGCTGGCAGACCAGCTCGGCATCGGCAGCTGGTTCGCGGTCCTCGGCGGCTCCATGGGCGGGGCCCGCGCCCTGGAATGGGCTGTCACCTACCCCGAACGCGTGCAGCGCTGCGCCGTCATTTCCGTGGGAGCAGCCAGCACGGCTGAACAGATCGCTTTCGCCCAGGCGCAGACCCTCGCCATCCGCCAGGACCCGAATTTCAATGGTGGCGACTACTACGGCGGCCCTTTCCCGGAGGACGGGCTGGCCCTGGCAAGGCGCATCGCCCACATCACCTACCGCTCAGCCGCTGAACTCGAAGGCAGGTTCGGCCGCGCCCCACAGGCTCTGGAATCACCCCTGCAGGGCGAGCGCCTTGCGGCCCGCGGACGCTACCAGGTGGAGAGTTACCTGGACCATCAAGGCACCAAACTGGTCCAGCGCTTCGATGCCAACAGCTACATCGCCATCACCGAGGCGCTGATGAGCCACGACATCTGCCGGGGACGCGGGTCCCTCGCCCAGACCCTGTCCGGTGCCAAAGCCCGCTTTTTCGTCGCCGCCGTGGACTCGGACCGGCTCTACTTCCCGTCCCAGTCGCGGGAACTGGCACGGGCACTCCCTGGAGAGGTGGACGTCCACCTCATCGAGGCGCCCATCGGGCATGACGGGTTCCTCACCGAAATCGGCCAGCTGGGATCGCAGCTCCGGGGGCACCTTTCGGCATAACACCACGCCCCAGACGGCAGAATATGTGCAATTATGCAGATAGACTCTGCATGATTCGCCGTTGAGCTGGGCGTATAGGCAGACCATACTCAATGGGACCCGGCGGTTCGTGGCCACAATCACGTGTATCCGCCACAGCCTGTCCCAGTGGTGTCGAAGACGACGCCGAAGGAGTTCACTCATGAGTACGGAAAGCTCCGCCGCACGGCGGCCCGAGGAAACCGACGTCAAGGCCTCAGGCCTGAGGAAAGTCGTCACGGCCTCCATGGCCGGCACTGTTGTTGAGTGGTACGAGTTCTTCCTCTATGCCTCTGCCGCCACCCTGGTGTTCGGCAAAACGTTCTTCCCCAATTCAGGGACCGAACTGGACGGCATCATTGCCGCCTTCGTCACCTACGCCGTAGGCTTTGTGGCCCGCCCCATCGGCGGCATTGTCTTTGGCCACTTCGGCGACAAGTTCGGCCGCAAGCAGTTGCTGCAGCTGAGCATCGTCCTGGTGGGCGTCGCCACCTTCCTTATGGGATGCCTGCCCACGTTCGCCCAGATTGGCTACTGGGCTCCGGCCCTCCTGGTGTTCCTGCGCTTCGTGCAGGGCTTCGCCGTCGGCGGTGAGTGGGGCGGAGCCGTCCTGCTGGTTGCCGAGCACAGCCCGAACAAGTCCCGCGGGTTCTGGTCCAGCTGGCCACAGTCAGCGGTACCGATGGGCAACCTCCTGGCCACCGGCGTCCTCTTCACCCTTTCGGCCACGCTTTCCCCGGAAGCATTCCTCAGTTGGGGCTGGCGCGTCGCCTTCTGGCTCTCCGCCGTCATCGTGATCGTTGGTTACTACATCCGCACCAAGGTCCAGGATGCGCCGATCTTCATCGAAGCCCGCAAGGAAGTCACGGTGGAGAAGAAGGGCTATGGCGTTGCCGAAGTCTTCCGCCGCTACCCCCGCGGCGTCTTTACCGCCATGGGCCTGCGTTTTGCCGAGAATATCCTGTACTACCTCGTGGTGACCTTCTCCATCACCTACCTGAAGATCGTCGTCCAGACCGACACCTCCCGCATCCTCCTGCTTCTGCTCGTGGCGCACTTCATCCACTTCTGCGCCGTCCCGCTGGTCGGCAGGATGTCCGATGCGTTCGGCCGGCGGCCGGTCTACATGGCAGGCGCCATCCTCGGTGGCACCTGGGGCTTCTTCGCCTTCCCCATGATGGACACCGGAAACGACATGGTCATCCTGGCCGCCATCACCATCGGCCTGCTGTTCCACGCACTGATGTACGCGGGCCAGCCGTCCATCATGGCCGAAATGTTCCCCACCCGGATGCGGTACTCGGGCGTTTCCCTGGGCTACCAGGTGACCTCCATCGTCGCCGGTTCGCTGGCACCGATCATCGCCACTGCGCTGCTGGGAACCTTCAACTCCTCCACTCCGGTGGCGCTCTACCTGCTGGGAGCCTGCATCGTGACCGCAATCTCCGTGCTCTTCCTCCGGGAGACCCGCGGCATCTCGCTCCACGACGTGGACGCGGCCGACGCCCAGGGCACCGCCGACCTGCTCGCGGCCGCAAAGAAATAGCACTGGCAGCACAAGAGCCAAACAGCACACCGACTGCCCGGGCCCGCCACCACGCAGGCCCGGGCAGTGCGCCGTCAGCACCTTCGACGAAGTCAGGATTTCCCATGAAAGCAGCCGTCCTTTACTCCACGGTCCCGTCAGGAACCAGCTACACCGAAGCGCGGCCCCTTCGGGTCGAGGAGCTTGACCGGCCGGAACCCCGCGCCGGTGAGTTGGGCATCACCATCACCTACTCGAGCCTCTGCCATTCGGACCTGTCCGTGGTGGACGGCTCACGCGTCAGGCCCCTTCCCATGGCGTTGGGGCATGAGGCAGTAGGACGGGTCGCCGCGGTGGGTGAAGGCGTCACGGATGTTTCCCCCGGGGACCATGTGGTCCTCGTCTTCGTCCCCAGCTGTGGTGACTGCCGTGCGTGCCGGGCGGGCCGCCCGGCGCTCTGCCACCGCGCGGCGGAAGTCAACGGCTCCGGAGACCTCCTGCATGGCGAGGCCCTGCTGCGGACGCCTGCGGGGGAGCGCATCAACCACCATTTGGGCGTTTCGGCGTTCGCCGATTACGCCGTGGTGGCCCGGGAATCAGTGGTGGTCATAGATGACGACGTCCCCGGCACTGTTGCGGCAATGTTCGGCTGCGCCGTACTCACCGGCATGGGAGCCGTCCTCAACACGGCGGCTGTCCAGCCCGGCCAGTCCGTAGCCGTCTTCGGACTCGGCGCCGTGGGGCTTTCAGCCGTTATGGCCGCGGCGCTCGCCGGTGCTTCCTCCGTGATCGCCATCGATCCCAATGCCGGCAAGCACGGGCTCGCCCTGAAGTGCGGGGCAACAGCCGCGGGAACCCCGGACGAGGCTTCCCGCCTGATTGCAGACGCCGCCGGGGACGGCGTGGATACCGCCATCGAAGCCGTGGGATCGGCCCGGGTCATCGCATCATGCCTCGGGCACGTAACGCGTGGCGGCGCCGTGGTCTCGGTAGGGCTGCCGCATCCCACAGCGGAACTGACAGTGCCCGCGCTCCAGTTCGCCGGGGCGGGCAAGCGGCTCTTGGGCTCATATATGGGCGACGCCGTTCCGGGCCGGGACATCCCCCTGTACCTTGGGTACTGGCGCGAGGGCAGGCTTCCCGTTGAGCTGCTGCACACCGACACCCGGCCGCTTGGCGAGATCAACGAAGGCCTTGACGCACTCGCCGCCGGGCAAGTGGTGAGGCGGCTCTTCCAGGCCTGACAACGGCTCCGGACAGCCGGGGATCAGGCTGCCAGCAGATCCTGGCGTCCCGCCACTTCTTCCTTCAGCGCAGCAATCACGGCCCGGACCCGGGCGGACCGGAGCGATTCCGGCCGCGCCACCGCCCAGATGGGCACCTGGCGCTGGAAGGCATCAGGGAGCACCGGAACGAACTCCGGATCCCGCGCCACCATGAAGTTCGGAAGCAGCCCGATGCCTGCGCCACGGCGCACCGCCTCCACCTGCGCAAAAATGCTCGTCGCCTGGAAGCTGGACTTCGGCATCGGCAGCTGCGAGGACCGGTGTCCCAGTTCGGCAACCTGGAGTGCCGACTCGACGTAAGAGACGAAGCCGTGCTGCCCCACGCCGTCGGGTGTCTCCGGCAAGCCCCGTCCGGCGGCGTAGGCGGGGCTGGCATAGAGCCGGAGGAAGTAATTGGTCAGGAAGATGGCCTGCGCGTTGCTTACGTCCGTGCGGCCAACCACCACTTCCAGGTCCACGCCGGAGCGGTTCTGGCTGACCTTGCGCGTGGCACTGAGCATCTCCACATTCAGCATCGGGTGCCGCTGCTGGAGACGGACCAGCGCCGGGGTCACGAATTCAGCGCCGAAACCGTCGGAAGTGCTGATGCGCACCATGCCGGCGAGGGCGTCCCGGTCCTGGCCCATGACGGCGGCCAATGACCCCAACGTTTCCTCGATTCTTTCCGCCGCAGCGACGGCCGAAGCCCCGAGCTCCGTCAATTCCCAGCCGTGCGGGCTGCGCTCCAGCGTCCGGCCGCCCAATTGCTTGTCGAGGGCGAGGATCCGCCGCGAAATGGTGGTGTGCGTGGTGCCCAACGTTTCGGCGACGGCGTTGAAGCGTCCCAGCCGGGCAACAGTGAGCAAAATCAGCAAGTCGTCCGGACTCGGAAGCTGCGCCACCCGGTGCCCTCTCCATCGTGTGCATCGGTGCACATACCATCTGTGATTTTTCCCCTTGAATGCACTGTAGCAGCGTGTGACGGTGGACACAGACCTTCCGGCCGCCCTCGGCCGAAGCACAGCAAAGGAGCTTATGCCATGGCAGTAGTCGGTTGGATCGGTTTGGGAAACATGGGCGGTTCCATGTCGGGTAACCTCGCGCAGGCGGGTCACGACGTACGGGGATTCGACCTCAGCCCCGCCGCTCTCGCCGCCGCCGAGGCCGCAGGGGTGAAGCCGGCAGGGAGCATCGCCGAAGCAGTGGCGGGAGCCGACGTGGTGTTCACCATGCTTCCGAAGGGCGAGCATGCCAAGGCCGTCTACCTGGGCGGGGACGGGGTGCTGGCGCACGCGGATACGGGCACACTTCTGGTTGATTCCTCCACCATCGATATCGCCGCCGCGACGGAACTGCACGACGCCGCTGCTGCCGCCGGCTTCCGCTTCGTCGATGCCCCTGTCTCGGGCGGGATGAGCGGTGCCCAAGCAGGAACGCTCACGTTCATGGTGGGTGGAGAAGCGGACGCCGTGGCCGATGCCACCCGCTACATCGGGCCGATGGCCGCCAACATCATCCCTACCGGCGGAGCCACCACCGGCCAGGCGGCCAAAATCTGCAACAACCTGATGCTCCTGATCAACCTGGCCTCCACTGCCGAGGGTGCCGTGCTGGCGGACCGGCTCGGATTGGACAAGAAGGTGTTCTGGGACATCGCTTCAGTGTCCTCCGGGGACAGCTGGGCCCTGCGCACCTGGTATCCCGTTCCCGGTGTGGTCCCCACCGCGGCATCCAACAACGACTTCGCGCCAACGTTCACAGCCGAACTGGCGAACAAGGACATCGGGCTGGCCATCAGCGCTGCCGAGGACACCGGCACGCCGCTCGAGATCGGCAAACACGTTCAGCAGCTGTACCAGCGCCTGATCGATGCGGGGGAGTCCGGCAAGGACTGCTCCATGATCATCAAGCTCGCTGACGGTTCCCTCGATTCAGCAAAGTAGAAGAGAGACAAGCATGCAAACCATTCCGCATTACATCAACGGCAGCCGCGTTGCCGACGCCGAGCGTTTCGGCCCGGTCTTCAACCCTGCCACCGGAGAGCAGGAAAAGCAGGTGGCACTGGCCTCCGCGGCCCGCGTAGAGGAAGCCATTGCCGCCGCCACGGCAGCGCTGCCGGCCTGGCGGGCAACGAGCCTTGCCAAACGGACCAACATCTTCTTCCGCGTCCGCGAAATCCTCACGCAGCGCAAGTCCGAACTCGCCGCCATCCTGACCAGCGAGCACGGCAAGGTACTCTCCGACGCCGAAGGGGAGATTTCCCGCGGACTCGAGAACATCGAGTTCGCCACGGGGCTGTCCCACATGCTCAAGGGGGAACGCTCCGAACAGGTCTCCAGCGGAGTGGACGTCCACTCCGTCCGGCAGCCAGTGGGCGTCGTTGCCTGCATCACCCCGTTCAACTTTCCGGCCATGGTTCCGCTCTGGATGATCGGCAGCGCGTTGGCTTGTGGCAACACCGTGCTCCTGAAGCCCAGTGAAAAGGATCCGTCCCCAGCCGTGTTCATCGCGGAAGTATTCGCGGAAGCAGGACTGCCGGCCGGTGTGCTGAACGTGGTCCAGGGCGACAAGGAAGCGGTGGATGTCCTGCTCGAACACCCGAACGTGAAAGCCGTCAGCTTCGTGGGCTCAACGCCCATTGCGCAGTCCATTTACAAGCGCGCCGCAGACCACGGCAAGCGGGTCCAGGCCCTGGGCGGGGCCAAGAACCACATGGTGGTCCTGCCGGACGCGGACCTGGACATGGCAGCCGACGCCGCCATTTCGGCCGCCTATGGTTCGGCAGGTGAGCGCTGCATGGCGGTCAGCGTGCTTGTCGCTGTCGGCGCCATCGCTGATGACCTCGTGGCGGCCATCCGGAGCCGGATGGCTACCCTGACGATCGGCCCGGGCACCGACCCGGCATCACAGATGGGCCCGCTGATCACCGCCGAACACCGGGAGAGGGTGGCCTCCTACGTGGCAGGCGCCGAAAACGAAGGTGCCGCGGTGGTCGTCGACGGCCGGTCGCAGCAGTTCGATTCAAACGGGTTCTTCATCGGGGTCAGCCTGGTGGACCACGTGAAGCCGGGCATGAAGGTGTACGACGACGAAATCTTCGGCCCCGTCCTGTCCGTGGTCCGGGTGGATACCTACGGCGACGCGGTCCGCCTGGTCAACGACAACGAGTTCGGCAACGGGGTTGCCATCTTCACCCGGGACGGCGGCGCCGCCCGGCAGTTCGAGTTTGACGTCGAGGCGGGCATGGTGGGCGTCAACGTGCCGATTCCGGTGCCGGTGGGTACCTTCTCCTTTGGGGGCTGGAAGAACTCCCTGTTCGGTGACACACACATGTACGGGCCGGACAGCATCCGGTTCTACACCAGGGGCAAAGTGGTCACCACCCGGTGGCCTGACCCGGCTACGTCTGTCATCGACCTGGGCTTTCCGCAGGTGGACTGAACCAGGTCAGCCGTTCATGATCTCGCCGCGGCGGGTCATGTACTCCTCCACGGAAAGTTCCCCGTTGCTGTACTTCTCATCCAGTTCCGCGAGCTTGCGTGCGCGGTAGCCCTGCGGGGCCGACGGCGGCGGGGGAGTGGCAGGGGCGGCAGGCTTTTCAGGGGCCGGTTGTCCGGGGACCGGGTGCTGCCCGCCGGGATGGTGGAACGGCGGCTGTTGCGGAGCCCAGGTATCGCCGCCAGGCATCGGCTGCTGGGGCGGCTGGCCGTACTGGTAGGGCAGCGGCTGGGGATCGTTGATGGGCTGCGGCCGGTCAATCTGGCGGAATCCGCCGGCAAAGTAATCCTGCTGGGTGTATCCGTCGCGGGGCTGCTTGCTCTGGGGTCCGGCGGATCCGGGGAATTGCCCGGCGCCCGGGAACTGCTCCGGATAGCGCCCGGAGAAGCTCTGGTCATGGTTCCTGCGGGCCACGGATTTCCGGTACATCCGCATGGCCACCGGGATCAGGAGTGACAGGATGATGATCCAGAAAAACATGTTGCTCACGGTGCTGCGCCTCTCATGTGTGTCCTTCCAGCTTATCCCCGGACTGCGCGCGAACGGCCGGGAGCCGGTGAAATGGGTGTACCGGTGTACCGGTGCACCGTATCCTGAACTGCGGCGGAAGAAACCGGCGTCAGTTCCGGGACGCTTCGGTGGTCCCCAGCGGTCCCTCGCCCGAACCCAATGGAACGCCCGGGCCGAAGACGGGACCCGGCGTCGGACGTTTCGCGGTGATGCCGTCCCCGGAGGACTGGTGGCGCAGCCGCCGCAGCACCCAGGGAACAAAGTATTCGCGCGCCCACACCAGGTCACCGGACCGCGCCTCGCGCCAGGTCCGGGGCGGGAGGGGCTTGGGCTGGAGCGGTTCCAGGCTGTGCTCCACGTTAAGCGCATCCAGCACCATGGCCGCGATGGTGTGGTGGCCCAGCGGGGAGAAATGCAGCCGGTCCTGGTCCCACATCTGCGGATCGCTGAGCTGCCGGAGGGACCACATGTCCGCGATAATGGCGTCGTGCCGGGCTGCGACGGTGCGCAGGTTCTCGTTGTAGATGGCCACCTTGCTGCGGATCCTCCCCAGCACCGAGGAGCCCGTGTCAGGCCCATTAAAGAGGACAACGGTGGCGCCGCCCATGGCAAGGATCTGGACGACGGAATCCAGCTTTTCGGCGAGCGCGTCGGGGTCGCCGCCGGGACGGATAAGGTCATTTCCCCCGGCGGACAGAGTGACCAGGTCCGGCTTCAGCGCGAGGCAGGGCGCCAGCTGCTGGTCCACGATCTGCTGCAGCAGCCTGCCCCGCACGGCCAGGTTGGCGTAGGCGAAGTCGGGCTGCGTACGGCCCAGTTCCTCCGCCACCCGGTCCGCCCAGCCGCGGTAGCGGCCGGGGCGTGAGGGCTCGGGGTCGCCGATGCCCTCGGTAAAGGAATCGCCCATTGCCACGTACCGGGTCCAGGGGTGGGATCCGGTGCGTGCAGGCGGGGTTTGGATAGTACTTGTGTCAGTCACGGTCCTTATCCTGCCTTCCGGCTCTCTGGCTACGCGAACGTAGGTTGCTGCCTCCGGGTAGCTGTAACAATGGAAACCATGACTGAAGCCGATGTATTTCCTGCCCCTGTTGTCCTGTGGTCCCATCCGGAGGACCAGCGCGACGGAAAGCCGCTGCTGGTGCTGCTGCACGGCTACGGCGCCAACGAGCAGGACCTGCTGAGCCTGGCGGACCTGCTGCCTGGGGACTTCGCCGTCGCCTCCGTGCGGGCGCCCATCGCCATGGGCCCCGGCTTCACCTGGTTCCCGCTCACGGCCTCCATCGACTACTCGCTGGAGGGCGTGAAGAAGGCGTCGTCGTTCATGCTCGACTGGATCGACGCCATCAAGGTCGGCCATCCCTCGGTGTCCCTGCTTGGTTTCTCCATGGGAATGGCCATGGCCACCACGCTGCTGCGGCAACGGCCCACGGACTTCGCAGCCGTCGTCGGCCTTTCAGGTTTCGTGGTGGACGCCGGTGACGATCCCGCCTTCCGGGACGCCGAGCTGGACGGGACCATTCCCATGTTCTGGGGGCGGGACCAGCAGGATCCGGTGATCACGCCGGACAAGATCGATTTCACCATGGCCTGGGTCCGCAAACACGTCAAGCTCACCAAAGTGCTGTACACGGGCATGTGGCACGGCATCAACCAGCAGGAGATCGGGCATGTGGGCGAGTTCCTCACCCATGAGGTCCTGAAGAAGTAAGGAGTACGACGGCGGCGCCGGGCGGGGTGCGCGGCGCGCGGCGCGCGGCAGCAGCGTCAGGCGTCGGGCGCGACGACTTTCACGGTCCGTCCGTTGACCGTGACGGTGTCGCCATTGCGCAGCTGGCGGCCGCGCCGGTCGTCGATTTCGCCGTTGACCTTCACGAGGCCGTTCCTGATGAGCTCGGCGGCTTCCACGCCGTCCTCCACCAGGTTGGCAAGCTTCAGCAGCTGGCCCAGGCGGATCATGCTGTCGCGGATGGGGACGTCGTCAACGGGGTTGCTCATGTAGCAATAATGCCTGACGTAAGGTGGATTCAATGACCTCCACCTCCCGACTGCCGCTGCTGGCAGGCCTTCCGCTGGCGGTGGGCGCCGGCCTTGCAATCCCTCTCCAGGGCCGCATTAACGGAGCGCTCGGAGTCCGGCTCAACGACGGAATCGCCGCAGGGGTGGTGAGCTTCAGCACAGGCCTGGTGGTCATGATCCTCATCTCACTGCTCCTGCCCCGCGGCCGTGCCGGACTGGCACGGATCCTGCCCGCGGTCCGTACCAGGGCCTTCCCGCGCGTGTATGTCCTCGCCGGCGGCATCGGGGCGCTGTTCGTCTTTGCCCAGTCCTCGACGGTCGGCATCCTGGGCGTGGCCCTCTTCACCGTTGCCACGGTTACCGGGCAGACCGCCAGCGGACTGCTCGTGGACCGGCTGGGTCTTGGCCCGGCCGGCAGGAAGCCGGTCACCGCCATCCGGATCATCGGCTGCGTACTCACCATTGCCGCCGTGGCATGGGCTGTGTCGCCGCGGTTCGCTGCGGGCGCCGGGTCAGGTGGCGGCTCCGACGGCGGCCCTGCCGCTTTGCTGCTTCCGCTCCTGCTCCCCGTGGCCGCGGGCTTCCTCATGAGCTTCCAGCAGGCCATGAACGGCACCGCCACCGTCCACTATGGAACCCCCATCGCTGCCACACTGGTCAACTTCATGGCCGGCTGCCTGGTGCTCTGGACCGCGCTCGCCGTCAAGGTGGCAGTGGCAGGGCCGGGCACTCCGCTGCCGGGTGAGTGGTGGTACTACCTGGGAGGTCCCATGGGCTGCGTCTTCATTGGCCTCGGCGCGCTGCTGGTTCGCAGCCTGGGCGTCCTGGTGACCGGACTGGGAATGATCGCGGGCCAGTTGCTCGGGTCGTTGGCCCTGGACGTGGTTCTGCCCACTCCCGGAACCGTGGTGGCGCCCGCCACCGTCCTGGGCACCATCCTGACGCTCGCCGCCATCATCCTGGCGACGCTGCCGTGGCCGCGGGGCGCACTCCGCAGGCAGCGGCCGGTAGGCTAGGACACGCAGCTTTACGCACCCCCTTCACCCGCCCCGTCCGGCCGCCGGAAGTGCCATACCTCTGGTGATGCCCGGGGCCTGAAAACGCGGACCGCACCCAGCGGCCCTGTAGAAACTGGAGTTACACCCATGGCAGCAAAATCCGTTCTCGACCAGGTCATTTCCCTCTCCAAGCGGAGGGGCTTCGTGTTCCAGGCCGGTGAGATCTACGGAGGTTCGCGTTCTGCCTGGGACTACGGGCCCCTCGGAGCCGAGCTGAAGGAAAACATCAAGCGCCAGTGGTGGCAGTCCATGATCCGCGGCCGCGAGGACGTAGTGGGCCTGGACTCCTCCGTTATCCTGCCCCGCCAGGTGTGGGAAGCCTCCGGCCACGTGGAGGTCTTCTCCGACCCCCTGGTGGAGTGCCTCTCCTGCCACAAGCGCTACCGCGCGGACCACCTCGAGGAAGAATACGAGGAAAAGAAGGGCCGCCCGGCCGAAAACGGCCTGAAGGACATTGCCTGCGCCAACTGCGGCACCCGCGGTGAATGGACGGAGCCGCAGGAATTCTCCGGCCTGCTCAAGACCTTCCTGGGTCCCGTTGCCAATGAAGAAGGCATGCACTACCTGCGCCCGGAAACGGCGCAGGGCATCTTCGTGAACTTCAACAACGTCCTCACCACCTCCCGCAAGAAGCCCCCGTTCGGCATCGGCCAGATCGGCAAGTCCTTCCGCAACGAGATCACGCCCGGCAACTTCATCTTCCGCACCCGCGAGTTCGAGCAGATGGAGATGGAGTTCTTCGTTGAGCCCGGCACCGACGAGGAATGGCACCAGTACTGGATGAAGGAGCGCATGGCCTGGTACACCGGCCTGGGCATCAGGGAAGAAAACCTGCGTTTCTTCGAGCACCCGCAGGAAAAGCTCAGCCACTACTCCAAAGGCACCACGGACATCGAGTACCGCTTCGGCTTCCAGGGTTCCGAGTGGGGCGAGCTGGAAGGCATCGCCAACCGCACCGACTTCGACCTCTCCACCCATGCGAAGGCGTCCGGCACCGACCTCAGCTATTTCAACCAGGCCACCAACGAGCGCTACACCCCGTACGTCATTGAGCCCGCGGCCGGCCTGACCCGTTCCTTCATGGCCTTCCTGGTGGATGCCTACACGGAGGACGAGGCCCCCAACGCCAAGGGCGGCGTGGATGTTCGCACGGTCCTGAAGCTGGACCCGCGCCTGGCCCCGGTGAAGGCCGCCGTCCTGCCCCTGAGCCGCAACGAGGACCTGTCCCCGAAGGCCAAGGACCTCGGCGCCCAGCTGCGCAGGAACTGGAACATCGATTTCGATGACGCGGGTGCCATCGGCCGCCGCTACCGCCGCCAGGACGAAATCGGCACACCGTTCTGCATCACCGTGGACTTCGACACCCTTGAGGACCAGGCCGTGACCATCCGCGAGCGGGACACCATGAGCCAGGAACGTGTTTCCCTGGACAAGGTGGAAGGCTACCTGGCCGCACGCCTGATCGGCGCCTGAGCATGGCAATCGAATACCGCGAATGGCGCGAAGGCGACGACCTGGCACTCCTGGAGATCTGGGGCGGCCCGGAAACCTCCCAGGCCCGCCAGTTCCGCGGCGCCCTCGCGCCGTCTTCGGCCGGGACCGGCGGGAACCCGTGGCGCCGCTGCATCGTGGCCGAGGATGTGATCGACGGCGTCGGAATCCCCGTGGCCGCCGGTGTGGTCTACGAGGCTTCGCTGCACCCTGAGCGGCTGTGGACGTATATCGAAGTGGCGAAGGACCACCGCCGCGCCGGCATCGGGGCCAGCCTCCTGGCCATGCTGCGGCGGGAGACTGAACGGGCGCCGTCGGGCGTCACCAAATTGCGCGCCAAGGTGGAGCCCGGCACGCCTGGCGCGGCGTTCGCCGAAGCCCTCGGGCTTTCGCCCATCCAGCGTTCCCGCCTGGTGGTTGTGGAGCCGGGCGCCTTGCGGCTTCCCGTGTTTCCGGCCAAGGACGACGCCGGCCGGCCAGGCAGTGACGAGAATGCCGGCTCCGATGTGGTGATGGACCTGGCCACCGGATCCGTGGAACTGACCGACGTGGTGGGGCGGTACTACACGTCCATCCATGGCTGGGATTCCCCGGGCGTGCTGACAATGGGGCAGGTGCAGAAGCTGTTCCTGGACGACCTCACCGGGGCGCACGGCGCCATCGTGTTGCGGGCACAGCCGGAATCGGCGTTCGGCGGGGGAGTGGTGCCGAGCAAAAAGGGCCGCATCCGCGCTTTCGCAGTCAGTTACGCGGCGCCGGCCAACCCGGACCCGGCGCAGGGCGCGGAGCCGGACGGTGCCGACGTGCCCACCGATGTCTTCGTGGGCCATGAACCTGCGCTGGACGCTGACGACGCCGCCGGGGCTGTCCGGGACATGCTGGCCCTCATCGCGTACCAGCACCCGGTCATGCTGGAACTGGACGATTCGATGACGGCCCTCCGCACCGCCGTCGAGCCGCTCCTGGAAAGTGGGAAAGCCAGGCTTGCGGGCCCCGAAACGCTGGTGGTCTCCGACTGAGGGCGGGCAGCCCGGCGCTTGCCGGGCTGCCGCAGCGTCGGTGGTTTGACCGCCGCCGGATGCTGCCGCATGTCAGGCCCGTTTGGGCGGCCACGGGATGAAGCCGCTGGTGGATTCAATATACTCGCGGTAGCCGGGCCGGCCGGACATGGCCTTCTCCGTCAGGGGTTTGCCAGTCTTCCCGGCGAGGGTCCACACCATCAGTGCCGGGCAAAGGATGGTCAGGATGCCCGGCCAGGATTCGGCAACAACCAGGAACAGCCCCGTCCAGACGGCCGCATCGCCGAAGTAGTTCGGATGCCTCGTGTACCGCCAGAGGCCGGTGTTGAGCACGGTTCCCCTCCGTCCGGGATCCTTCTTGAACTGCGCCAACTGCCAGTCGCCGACCGTCTCGAAGAAGAATCCTGTCAGCCAGAGCAGCACCCCCGCCAGGGCCAGCCAGCCCAGCGGTCCGGTGGCGAACATGCCCACCTGGATGGTCAATGACACGAAGAACATCACCAGGCCCTGCGGCAGGTAGACGCGCCTGAGGGCGTAGGCATTCCTTGATGCAGAAGCGTTGCTGAGCATCGACTGGTACCGGGGGTCCTCATGGCCGCCGCGGGCCCGCCGGCCGATGTGGATGCCGAGCCGCAGGCCCCACAGCGCAGTCAGCAGGAGCAGGAGCAAGCGCCGTGCAGGGTCGCCCTCACCGGCCGAAACCAGCCATGAAATGCCGGCGACAGCAACGAACCCGGGACCCCAGGCCACATCCATTACCGAGTGCCGGCCCTGGCGGACGGCCACGGCGAACGTTAGGGCGAGAACCACGACGACGGCGAGCGCCGTCCAGGGGAGGACTCCCAGGAACTGTGCCCAGGGAAAGGGGCTCACAAAATTACCTGGATTGACGATTCCGGCAGGAGCTGGCCAAACGCCCGGGACGGCCTGGCGCCGGCGCCGGTGCTTTCACTGAACGCCTGAATGACGAACCCGGTGGCCAGGGTCTGCCACAGGCGGACTTTGCGGAGCATGAAGTGACCGGCCCCTTTCAGCGCAACGTACTGCATGCTGGCAGCTTCCTCCGATGCCCGCCGGGCGAACGCCAGCGACTGGGAAGGGCTGGTCCAGCGGTCCATGGTCCCGTGGACAACCAGGACCTTCTTGCCGGCCACGCCCGAGACCGGCGTCTGTGGGCTGAGCCAGGGAGCCAGCGCCACCACCGCTTCAACCCGGGGATTGTCCGCCGCGCAGACGGCTGTCAGCCCGCCCATGGAATGGCCTACCAGGAATACCGGCACACCCGGGTGCTGGACTTCAATTTGCCGCAGCGCCCAGCGGGCGTCCTGCAGCGGGGACATATCCGGACCGTTCCATCCGCGGACGCTGTTGCGCAGCGACCATACCGCCAAGCCGTGCTTCCGGCCTGCGCGGTGCAGGTGCCTGGCGAAGGGCACCATTCGGGCCGGGCTCAGGTGCCGGGCTTCCACCGGTTCCCGGCTGTGGGACTTCCCGCCATGCAGTATCAGGGCGACGCCCGTGGTGGGGCCCGACGCCTCCAGCACGCTCAGGACGGCCTGGTGGCCGGGTGCCGCGGGGATGCTGCCGGCCGGCAGCCTGCTGCTGTCATCAGTGCTCCGGTTGGTCACGCCTGGTACCTCCCAATGGTCCATTTATCAACCCTATGGTGCCGGACGTAGAGTTCAACGTATGAGGTTTCACTGCTGATGGGCGCCGGCCATTCCCACGCTTCTACAGGTCATTCGGAGCCGACGCCGCAGGCGATGGCTGCCCGAAGGAAGGCCAACCGCATCCTGGCGGCGGTGCTGATTCCCATCACCCTGCTGACCTTGGCCGGCATGGCCATGCTCTGGCCTTCCGGGAGCAACGAAGGTATCTCGCTGGCCAACCCATACTCGGCTGCCCCGGGGGTCACCTTCGATACGGGCAGCATCCAGAGCGTGACGACCGAAAACTGCATGCAGGGGGCCACGCAGCAGAACCAACCGCAGCAGGCCCCGAGCCAGCAGGCTCCAACACAGCAAGGTCCGGCCCAACAGGGATCGGACTGTACCTTCGCCCTTACGGAACCGGACAAGGGCGGCAGCCCGGTGAAGGTGGTCATCAACCCGGACGTGGCCAAGTCCCACGGCGTCAAGCCCGGGGACCAGATCCGCTACCTGAACCTGTCCAGCGCCCAGGGGGCCTCGGCTTCCCAGGGTTCGCCCGCCTATATTTTCGTGGACTTCGTCCGGACCCTGCCCATCGTGCTGCTGGCCCTGCTCTACGCGACGGTGGTCATCGCCGTCGCCCGATGGCGGGGGCTCAGGGCACTGATCGGACTGGTCGGCGCCTACTTCGTACTGGCCAGCTTCATGCTTCCGGGCCTGGTGGAGGGGAAGCCGCCGCTGCTGCTGGCGCTGGTGGGGTCCACGGTGATCATGATCGGGGTCCTGTACTTCGCCCACGGGTTCTCCGCGCGGACATCCACCGCGCTGCTGGGCACCATCTTCGGTCTGGGGATCACGGCACTCCTGGCTGCCTGGGCAACGAACGCGGCCAACCTCGCGGGCGTGGGCAACCACGACGCCACCACCCTGGTCAACACCTCGGCAAACATCTCCATCTCCGGGGTGATCCTGTGCGGGCTCATCATCTCAGGCCTGGGCGTCCTGAACGACGTCACCATCACCCAGTCTTCGGCGGTGTGGGAACTGTATGAATTGGCCCCGGCCAGCAGCGCGCGGAAGCTGTTCACCTCGGCCATGCGGATCGGCCGGGACCACATCGCCTCCACTGTTTACACCATCGCCTTCGCCTATGCCGGGGCTGCGCTGCCCATCCTCATTATCGTCATGCTCTACGACCGGCCGCTGGGGGAGACGCTGACCAGCGCAGAGCTTTCAGAAGAAGTAATCAGGACATTGGTCGGTTCCATCGGGCTGGTCCTGGCCATTCCGGTCACCACCCTTATCGCGGTGCTGGTGGTTAAGGCGACCGGCATCAAATCGGGAGCGCCCGCCGTCGAAACCCCGGCCCCGGCCGGAGCCGGTGCATCCCTTCCACGGGGTGCCGGCATCCGGCGGGGCCGTGGGGACCACAGCCACCTGGACGACGTCGATGACAACGGTGCGCTTGCAGCGGCGGCGCTGCAGGGACGCGCCAGGCTTGCCGCCGGGGATGCCGATAGCGGCGAAGATCCGGACGGGACGCCGGCTACCCGGCGCGGACGGCGGGCCGACCGGCGCTGACCGGGACCGGGAAAGGGTGCCCGGCGTGGCTGAATCCAGCCCGGCCACCCGATTTGCCCGGCTTTGCAACAATGGACAGGTGACTGTTGCAGCAACTCCTCCCGCTCCCAAGCTGGAACTCCCGCCCCTGAAGCTGGGTCCCATCACCGTGGACACGCCCGTGATCCTGGCGCCCATGGCAGGGATCACCAACTCCGCCTTCCGCAGGCTCTGCCGTGAATACGGCGGCGGCATGTACGTGGCGGAGATGGTCACCTCCCGCGCCCTGGTGGAGCGAACCCCCGAATCCCTCCGGATCATTTCGCACGACGAGGACGAGAAAGTCCGTTCCGTCCAGCTGTACGGCGTGGACCCGGTCACCGTCGGCCAGGCAGTGCGGATGCTCGTGGAAGAGGACCGCGCGGACCACATTGACCTCAACTTCGGCTGCCCCGTGCCCAAGGTCACCCGGCGCGGCGGCGGCTCGGCCCTGCCCTGGAAGATCGACCTCTTCACTTCCATCGTGCAGACTGCAGTCAAGGAAGCTTCCCGCGGCAATGTTCCGCTGACCATCAAGATGCGCAAGGGCATCGATGACGACCACCTGACGTACCTCGACGCCGGCCGCATTGCCCGCGATTCCGGCGTGGCCGCCGTCGCGCTTCACGGCCGCACGGCCGCCCAGTTCTACTCGGGACAGGCGGACTGGTCCGCCATCGCACGGCTTCGCGAAGCCCTGCCGGACATCCCGGTGCTGGGCAACGGTGATATCTGGTCGGCGGAGGACGCGGTCCGGATGGTCCGCGAAACCGGTGTGGACGGCGTGGTGGTGGGCCGCGGCTGCCAGGGCCGGCCGTGGCTGTTCGGCGATCTGCAGGCAGCCTTCGAAGGCAGCGACACCCGTTACCGTCCCAACCTGCGCCAGGTGGCCGAGGGCGTTTACCGCCATGCTGAGCTGATGGTGGAGACCTTCGGTGACGAGGGCAAGGCGCTGCGCGAGATCCGCAAGCACATCGCCTGGTACTTCAAGGGCTACGTGGTGGGCGGCGAGCTGCGCACCCGGCTGGCGCTGGTCACCAGCCTTGAGGTGCTGCGCGACACCCTAACCGAGCTGGACCTCGAGTCGCCGTACCCGGGCAGCGACGCGGAGGGACCGCGCGGCCGTGCCGGGTCGCCCAAGAAGCCCGCCCTGCCCAAGGACTGGCTGGAGTCCCGTGCACTGAATGACGACCAGTCGCGGGATATCTCCGCGGCGGAACTGGACGTTTCCGGTGGCTGAAGCCCGGACCGCCCCGCTGGTGCTGCCGGGTTACACCACGGACGATTCCGCCCGCTGGGTGGAAGAGCCGCCGAAGACCAGTTACCGCTCCGACTTTGAGCGTGACCGGGCCCGCGTCCTGCACTCCTCGGCCCTGCGCCGGCTGGGTGCCAAGACCCAGGTGGTGGCGCCGGACACCGACGACTTTGTCCGGACCCGCCTGACGCACAGCCTGGAGGTTGCACAGGTGGGCCGCGAACTCGGCCGCGCCCTGGGCTGCGACCCCGACGTTGTGGATACCGCGTGCCTGAGCCATGACCTCGGGCACCCGCCGTTCGGGCACAACGGAGAGTCCGCGCTGAACGAGGTGGCGCATGCCATCGGCGGATTCGAGGGCAACGCCCAGACCCTCAGGCTGCTGACCCGCCTGGAGCCCAAGGTCCTGACGGAGAACGGCCAGCCCGCGGGGCTGAACCTCACCCGGGCAAGCCTCGACGCGGCGGCCAAGTACCCCTGGTCAGCGCTGGAGGCCCCGGTCATCCACGGCCAGCGGACCAGCAAGTTCGGCGCCTACGAGGACGACCTGCCCATCTTCAACTGGATCCGGCAGGAAGCCCCGGAGCGCCGGTCCTGCCTGGAAGCCCAGGTCATGGACCTCGCGGACGACATCTCGTACTCCGTCCACGACGTGGAGGACGCGATCGTTGCCGGGCACTTCCAGCTTCGCTGGATGGACAACCCGGACCACCGCGCCCGCGTGGTGGGCTATGCCAAGCAGTGGTACCTGCCGCACAACGACCCAGCAGCAATCGACGCCGCCCTGGCAAGGCTGGAGGCCACCGACGTCTGGGTGCGGGAGGCGGACGGCAGCCGCAAATCCATGGCGGCGCTCAAGAACATGACCAGCCAGCTGATCGGCAGGTTCTGCCAGAGCGCACTGGAGACCACCCGCGCGGTGTACGGCCCGGGCAGGCTCACCCGCTACAACGCCGAACTGATGGTTCCGGACGAGACGGTGATGGAAATCGCCGTCATGAAGGGCCTGGCCACCACTTTCGTGATGACCACCGAACACCGGCAGCCCATCTACGAACGCCAGCGAGAAGTCCTGCACGCGCTGGTGACCGCCCTGAGCGCAACCGGGGACCGGAACCTGGAGCCGATGTTCGCCGCTGACTGGCGGGACGCCCCCGACGACGGGGCCCGGCTCCGCGTCGTGATCGACCAGGTGGCGTCCCTCACGGACGGGTCGGCCCTGGCCATGTACGAGCGCCTGGTGGGGAGCCTGCCGTCGCTGTGGTGAGGAGCGCCGTGGGGTGGCAGCCGCCGTCGTACCTCAGCATTAGGATGGCTCTGTGGCTGGCCTGATCAAACGTGAAGATATCGACGAAGTACGCCAGCGCACGGACATCAAGGAAGTGGTTGACGGCTACGTCACGCTCAAGGGCGCCGGCCTGGGGACCTTCAAAGGCCTGTGCCCGTTCCATGACGAGCGCTCGCCGTCGTTCACGGTCCGCCCGCAGGTGGGCCGCTACCACTGCTTTGGCTGCGGCGAGGATGGCGACGTCATCGCCTTCGTCCAGAAGCAGGACCACAGCTCCTTCCAGGAAGCCGTTGAGAAGCTCGCCGCCCGTATCGGCTATGAGCTGCGGTACGAGGACGGCGGAACCGGGCCCAACCGGGAGGAAGTAGGGCGCCGCCAGCGGCTGCTGGACGCGCACAAGATTGCGGATGAGTTTTTCCGCGCCCAGCTCCTGACGCCCGGCGCGGCCGAGGCGAGGACTTTCCTGCATGGCCGCGGCTTCGACCGCGCGGCAGCGGAACACTTCGGCTGCGGTTACGCACCGCAGGGATGGGACGCGCTCCTCAAGCACCTCCGCGGCCGCGGCTTCACGGACGCGGAGCTGAAGCTTACCGGCATGTTCTCCGAGGGCAACCGCGGCATCTACGACCGCTTCCGTGGCCGCCTGATCTGGCCCATCAAGGACATTGCCGGGGACACCATCGGCTTCGGGGCGCGCAAGCTCTACGAGGACGACCAGGGCCCCAAATACCTCAACACCCCCGAGACCGCGCTGTACAAGAAATCCCAGGTCCTCTACGGGATCGACCTCGCCAAGCGCAGCATTGCCAAGGACCGCCAGCTGGTGGTGGTGGAGGGCTACACCGACGTGATGGCCTGCCACCTGGCCGGAATCACGACGGCGGTAGCCACCTGCGGCACCGCGTTCGGCACCGAGCACATCAAGATTGCCCGGCGGCTGCTTTCCGACGACGGCACCGGGGGAGAGGTCGTCTTCACCTTCGACGGCGACGCCGCCGGCCAGAAGGCCGCGCTGCGTGCCTTCGAGGAGGACCAGCGCTTCACTGCACAGACGTACGTGGCCGTGGAACCCACTGGTGCCGATCCGTGCGACCTTCGCCAAAGCAAGGGCGACGAAGCCGTGCACGCGCTGGTGCAGTCCCGCCGGCCACTGTTCGAATTCGCCATCCGCACTACCTTGAAGCAGTTCAACCTGGATACCGTGGAAGGGCGTGTGCAGGGCCTGAAAGCTTCGGTCCCGGTGGTGGCGGCCATTCGTGACGCCTCCACCCGTACAGGCTACTGCCAGGCGCTGACCGGCTGGCTGGGCATGCCGGATCCCAACGAGGTGCTGCGGCTGGTCACGGCAGCCGTCAAACGGGGTGACCAGGGAGGGGCTCCTGCCGTCGGCGCGGGAGCAGCCGCCACGTCCGGTCCGTCGGCAAGGGCAGGGTCGCCGGGAGTGGCTGCAGGGCCGCCGTCGGGAGCTGTACCGTCCTACCATCGGCCCGACCCCCGGGACCCGGTGGCCTCCATGGAGCGGCAGGCGCTGGAGGTGGCCTTGCAGGAACCGTCGCTGCTTGGCGGCGGCATCTGGGAGCGTTTTTCCGCTGCACGGTTCGTCACCCCTGCCTTCCAGGCTGTCCATGATGCGATGCGGGCCACGGACCCCGCCCTCACCGCTGATCCCGTCCGGTGGGTGGAGCAGGTGATGCATGAGGTTCCCGAACCGCTGCGGCCCCTGGTCTCCGAGCTTGCCGTGGTTCCGTTGCCCGCCAGCACCGAGGAAGCCGTCCAGAAGTATTGCCGGGACATCCTCTCAAGGCTGTTCGAACTTCAGATCACGCGGGTCAAGGCGGACAAGATGGGCCAGCTTCAGCGGCTTGACCCCACGGCTGATCCCGAAACGTACCAGAGGCTCAACCGTGAACTGATGATGCTGGAGATGGAACGCCGGGCGCTGCGCCCGGATGCCTGACCCACCCCGTCCGGACGAGCCGGATGGTTCGGGATCGTTTGCCGATTTCGCTTCCAGCCAGTGCGTTTGCTAGGCTGATACCCGCTTCATTCCTCCTTAGCTCAATTGGCAGAGCATTCGACTGTTAATCGAAGGGTTGCTGGTTCAAGTCCAGCAGGAGGAGCTGCCAATCCCCGTTCCGTACTCCGGAACGGGGATTTTTTATGCCGGGAACGGCGCCAGGGCCCGGAAATCCGCCGATTTCACTTTCGCCGGAATCCTTTGCTAATGTCATACCTGCTTCATTCCTCCTTAGCTCAATTGGCAGAGCATTCGACTGTTAATCGAAGGGTTGCTGGTTCAAGTCCAGCAGGAGGAGCCACACAGAAATATCCCCGTTCCTTTGCTGGAGGAACGGGGATTTTTCTTTCTGCCCCTCCGTCCGGTAACGCCTCTTCTCATGCCACCTGGCTGAGTGCATGATGGGGGAGGACGGATGCTGGTGCCGTGCCGCCGACGAGGAGTGGGATCATGACAGGCTCAGCCACGCGCCAGGCGATCATCATCGGCGCAGGCATTGGCGGGCTGACCGCCGGGCTCGCCCTGGCGGGCAGGGGCTGGAACGTTCAGGTCCTGGAGCGGACGGCGGCACTCCGGCCGGTGGGGTACGCACTGATCATGGCGCCCAACGCGCAGCATGCACTGGATACCATCCCTGGCCGCATCGTGGAACAGATCCATGCCCTCGCCACGCTACAGGGGGAGGCTGCTGGTGGCGGCGGACGGCATCCGGTCAGCAGCCAGGACAGCACTCTTCCCGGGGCATCCTGGCCCTGCCTACGCGGGGCTGACAGCCTGGCAGGCACTCGTGCCGTCGGACGGCATCGACTACCTGATGGGCACCACATGGAGCCGGTGCGGCGAGTTCGGCATGTTGCCGATGAAGGACGGGCGGCTGTACGTCTTTGCTGAGGCCGCCGTGGACGAACCGATGCCGCGGCGGACCGGAGCCGATGAGAAAGCTGAACTGATGCGCAGGTTTGGGAACCTGCGTCCTCCCGTCCCCGACGTCATCGGACGGATCGATGCAGAGGCGGTCCTGCGCGCGGATATCCACTCAATGCGGGTCCCGTTGCCGGCCTTCCACCGCGGCAAGGCAGCGATTCTGGGCGATGCAGCGCACGCCATGGCTCCCAATTTGGGCCAGGGGGCATGCCAGGCCATAGAGGACGCCGTCACCCTTGCCTATTGCCTGGACGGGTCGGGCACTATAAGTGACGGCCTGGCGGATTACACCGCGGCCCGGATGCCAAGGACCTCGCTCATTGTCCGCCGGTCCGAACAGGTTGCCCGGTTCGCCACGATGCGGAACCCGGCCGGGCAAGTGCTTCGAAATGGAATGCTGCGGGCCATGGGACTGCTCGGCAGCTCGGCTGCCCTCCGACAGGCCGACTTCGTGATGCGCTGGGACCATCCGGCCGTGGCGGCTCCTCCCCGTCGCTGAAACGGGGTGCGGGACACGGGCACCGCAGGCTTTCCGCGTGTTTCAGACGAAGTCCATTTCCACCTGCAGGAACCTCTCGGCTTCCACAATGGCAGCCTCGAAGGCTTCCTTTTCGGTGGGGGACTTCCGGGGCTGGCGCGGGTTCCATTCGTGCGGTGCCGAATGCACCCTGACGAAGCCGGTATCCGGGGGTGCGTAGAAGATTCCAAAACGCTGCACCGGCCACTCCGGTGAAGTCTCGGGCGCAACGAGCAGTGCCGCGTTGAACGCGGGGTTGAACCATTGTGCGATGGGCCGGCGGCGGTCTTCGGTGAACAGTCCGGCGGCATAGAGGGCGGCCGACTGCTGGCCGGTCTGGGCGCACAACCGGTCCCACCACAATGGCAGGATTCCGGTATCGCATCGTTGCCATGTGGCCGGAAGCGGCGGTTGGTCCTGCCAGCTGGGCACAGACACCATTTTATCGCGGTAAAGGCTTCGAGTGGCAGACTGGCGGCGCGTTGCCCACAAAGGTGTTGCTTCAGGGACGCTTCCACGGGCCGGGGTTGACCCTGTACAGCAGGGCCGCGCCGGCCAGTACGCCAAGCACGATCCCCATGGCCGGATTTCCGAGGACGCGCCCTGTGAAGTAGCCCACGACGGCGCCCAGCACCGCTCCCAGGAAGAGTCCCCGCCCGTTCCGGTGCGGCCTGCGCTTGCTGCTGTTCATTGGACCTGCCTGTTCATCTGGATTGCCCGGTTCATTGGAATTGCCCGGTCAATGGATTGACGGAACCGTGCGGGGCCGGACCACCAGCCAGAGCGCCCCGATTGCCAGCAGGATGCATGCTGCCTGTACCGCCCCCATGGGCGTGGCGCTTGTAATGCCCAGCCAGCCCACCACGGGTGAGATCAGGCCGGCCATCGCGAAGGTGGCCGCGCCCAGCAGCGAGGCAGCGGTTCCGGCCTGCGAGGCGTGGCTGGCGAGGGCCAGCACCTGGACGCAGGGGAACATAAAGCCGGTTCCCATGATGTAGAACCACAGCGGAACCATCACGCCCCACAGGCCCAGGCCCAGTTGGTCGAACACCACGATCAGCATGGCCATCAGGAACATCCAGGCTGTGGCTCCGGCCAGGATCCATTGCGGCGGAACACGCCGGATCAGCCGCGAGCTTGTCTGCACACCGGCCACGATGCCCAGCGAGTTGACGCCGAAGAGAAGCCCGTACTCCTGTGCGGAAAACCCGAATACGTCCTGGAACAGGAATGGCGAGGCGGAAAGGTAGGTGAACAGGCCGCCGAAGTTCAGCCCAGCCACCATCAGAAGGCCCACAAAGATCCGGTCACGGAAAAGCACCCGGTAGCGCTGCCGGACCGTAAGGCCGCTCTGCCCCCGTTTTTCCGGCGGAAGGGTCTCGCGCACCAGGAACAGCGCCGCGACAATGACCAGGGTGCCGTAGGAGGCCAGGAACACAAAGATTCCGGGCCACTGCATCACCAGCAGGAGCTGGGAGCCGATCACGGGGGCCAGGATGGGTGCCAGTCCATTGACCAGGCTCATGCGCGAGAACATCCGCACCATGGCGTATCCGGAGAACAGGTCCCGCACCATCGCCATGGCCACCACACCGCCGCCGGCTGCGCCGACCCCCATCAGCACACGGAAGATGCCCAGTGTTGTGATGTCGGTGGACAGCGCGGCTCCCAGCGATGCGGCGATGTGCAGTGCCGTCGCCAGGATCAGCGGGTTCCTGCGCCCGAACTTGTCGCTGAAGGGACCCACCACCAGCTGGCCGAAAGCAAAGCCCAACGTTGTGCCGGCCAGGGTCAGCTGGACCTGTGCCTGGGTCACTCCGAGGCCCGCCTCGAGCGCCGGAAACGCCGGAAGGTACAGGTCGATCGTGAACGGACCCAGGGCGGTCAGGGCGCCAAGAAGGAGAATGTACAGAAGTTTCCGGCGTCGGCTCAGCAAATCGCCCGGATTGGAGGGAGTGGTCACGGATGTCCATCCTAGGCCCGGTGCCAGCCATTTTTGCAGCGTTGTAGGCCGTGCCGTCCGGCAAGCCCCGAAGTTCGCCCTGAACCTGAATGATAGTTTTGTGGCGGGGACTGTGCCGACGCACTTTCCCGCAGCATACGGAAGCCGGATCGACATGACCAGTAAGGCGGAACCGATGAGCGGACGTCACAGCGGGCGGACCAGCCCGGGATTGCGCATCGCCGCGCTCCCAGGGACGCTTAAACTCCTTTTCCGGCTGGCTCCGCGCCAGCTGAACGACGAGATCGCGTTCGCCAAGATTGAGCTCAAGCGCAAGGGGATCCAGCTCGGAGTGGCCGCCGCCTTCTTCGCCGTGGCCCTGGTTTTCCTCCTCTTCCTGGTGACCGGACTCATCGTGGCGGCCATCATGGGACTGGCCACCATCATGCCCGCGTGGCTGGCCGCCCTCCTGGTGTCAGCGGCCTTCCTGTTGATCGCCCTCATCGGCGGCCTGATCGGCCTCCGCAAGTTCAAGAAGGCCATGCCCCTGATGCCCGAGGAGACCATCCGCGGGATTAAGCACGACGTCGGCATCGCCAGGGAAGGTTCCGCCTTCAACCCTGCCGTCCTCGACCCGAACAGCCCGGAAGCTAAAGCTGCCAAGGCCGCCAAGGAAGAGGCCGCAGCCAAGGCCAAGGCCGAGAAGGCAGCGAAGGCAGCCGAGCACGACAAGGAATTCCCGCACGCCTCCGAACCTGAGCTCGCCCGCCGCCTTAACCAGCGCCGGCACCACCTCACGGAGGTCCGCGACGAACTGGGAACCGAACTGGACGTTAAGACACAGGCGCGGCACCTCCTCGCTGCCGCCCAGGTCAAGGTGCGGCAGGGCCAGGTCCTCGCCGTCCAGGGGAAGGACATTGCCAGTGAAAAACTGGCTGGCCTGTCCGCGTCCACGGGTGAACTGCAGAAACGCTGGAAGCCGCTGACGGCCTTCGTTGCCGCCGGTACCGTCCTTGTGGTCCTGCTCCGGAAGTTGCTTCGTACCTACTAGCATCGGCCGGCCAGGCTGCTGACCGGCAGTTTGCACCGGGCCAGGAACCACGGGCCAACAACTGCAGGACCGCGCCGACCAGGCAGCAGGAAGGAAAGGGGGACGGGTGAAGTTCATTGGTGCCGGCGCCCGTCCCGGCCGCCCCCAGGTGGACCATGACCTGGTGTTCACCATCCCGAACCTGCTCACGGTGGTGCGGTTCATGGGAGTTCCGCTCTTCATCTGGCTGGTCCTGGCGCAGAAGGAGTACGGGGCCGGTGTTGTTGTCCTTGCCGTCATGGCCAGTACCGACTGGATTGATGGCTACATTGCCCGCCGCTTCGACCAGGCTTCCAAGCTGGGCCGGGTCCTGGATCCCATCGCCGACCGGCTTGCCCTGATCGCCGTCGCCGTCACCCTGGTGATTGCCGGCGTCGTCCACTGGCTGTACCTGGCGGCGTTGGTGATCCCGGACGCCGTGCTGCTGGTCCTGACGCTCTCGCTCTTCCGCGGCCATCCCGACCTTCCGGTCAGCATGGTGGGCAAGGTGCGGACCGGGCTGCTTCTCCTGGGGACACCGATGCTGGTTCTCTCCAGGTTGGATACCGGGTACTCGTTCGGGTTGTTCGTGACCGCCTGGATAGTGCTCGGTTTGGGCCTGGTGGGCCATTGGATCGCCGCCTACAACTACTTCTGGGCCATCCTGCGCAAGGGCAGGATGCGCAGCGGGCCCGACGGCGGGACCAGCTGATGGTATGGGTGGCCGTTTTCCTTGCGCTGCTTGGAGCCTTCTGCCTTGCCCTGGGTGCCCAGCGGCAGGGAAGCGCCGTCAAGGCCGACACGGGCGGTTTGGCACTCAGTTCGAACAGCTTCCTCCGCCTGCTCAGGAACCCGCGCTGGGTGTTCGGCCTCCTGCTGCTGTGCGCCGGCATGGCCATGAACGCGGTGGCGCTTGTGTCCGCCCCGCTCACTGTGGTCCAGCCAATTGGCGCCATCGCGCTCGTCATCACAACCATCATTAATGCCAAGGACCAGGACCTCACCATCAACCGGGCAACGGTGGTGGCCATCGCCGCCTGCGTGACGGGCTCTGCGCTCTTTGTGCTGCTCGCGGTGAACGTCACCCGGGAAAACCACCATGTGAGCCTGACCGATGAGCTCACGATCGTGCTGCTGCTGGCCCTCGCCGTCGGAGTCTTCGGCACATTGGCCGTCATGTTCAGGCACCGGATTAACGCTTTCGTCTACATCCTCGGCGCAGGGGTCCTTTTTGGATTCGTGGCAGTATTGACGCGCATCATCGGCAAGAACCTGCTCGATCCGAACGGTCTGTTCCTGCTGAACGTTCAGTGGTACTCGGTAGTGGCCCTCATCGCCGCGGGAGGGCTGGGGTCATGGTTTGTCCAAAGCGCCTACTCCGGAGGTCCGCCCGACCTCGTGATCGCGGGACTCACTGTGATCGATCCCCTTGTGGGGATAGCCATCGGCATTGTTATCCTTGGTGAGCTCCGCCCGGACGTCCATGCCGTTATGGCGATTGCCATGGGAACGGCCGCTTCCCTTGCTATCGTTGGGGTTATCGCCCTTTCCCGGCACCATCCCGAGGTCACCAAGCGCAGGAAAGACGCGCGGAAGGCCGCGGGCAGGCCGTCCCCCTAGACCCCGTTCCCGCCTACCAGATCCAGCAGTTCCACGAACCGGGCGCTACCATGCCGGGCCAGCCGTGCTGTCAGTCAACGCTGTCCGCACCGTGACCATCAGGAGTTCTCCACGTGACCACGCCAGCCGACCAGCCGCCACTGACCATCCTGATCGCCGCGGACACCTATCCGCCCCACATCAACGGCGCAGCCCAGTTCGGCTACCGCCTGGCCAAGGGGATGACCGGCCGGGGGCACAACGTGCATGTCCTGGCCTGCCGCGCGGATAACGGGAAGAGCTTCACCGAGTTCCGGTCAGAAGCCACCGTGCACCGCCTCCGCTCCCACGCCGCCCCCACCCATGAGTACTTCCGCCTTTGCTTTCCCTGGGAAATCAAGAAGGAGATCAGCCTCCTTTTTGACCGCGTGAAGCCGGACGTCGTCCACATCCAGAGCCACTACATGATCGGCGAGCACGTCCTCTACGAGGCCTTGAAGCGGGGTGTCCGGATCGTTGCCACCAACCACTTCATGCCGGAAAACCTCAACCCCTTCCTGCCGTTTCCCCGGTGGTTCAAGGACATCATCGGGCGCATCTCCTGGAAGGACATGGGCAAGGTGATGGGAAAGGCGGACGTGGTCACCACGCCAACACCGCTGGCGGCCAAGGCAATGCACGAGCACGCATTCCTGCGCAAGGTCCTGCCGCTCTCCAACGGCATTGATTCCACCGCGTACGAGCTCCAGCCCGGTGAGCAGGTTGAACCGCACCCGTATCCCACCGTCATGTTCGCCGGCAGGCTCGCGGAAGAAAAGCACGTGGACGTCCTCATCAAGGCGATCAGCAAGACGCCGCCTGAGCTGAATGTGCACCTGGAGATCGTGGGTGGCGGCGAGGTGCGTGCGGCCCTGGAGGATCTGGTGCAGCGCCTTCGTTTGGGCAGCCGGGTGAAGTTCCTGGGCCTCGCCAGCGACGAGGACCTGCGGAAGGCCTACATCCAGGCAGATGTTTTCTGCATGCCGGGCACGGCGGAGCTGCAGTCACTGGTGACCCTGGAAGCCATGTCAGCCTCCACCCCGGTGGTGCTTGCGGATGCCATGGCGTTGCCGCACCTGGTGCGCGATGGCGAAAACGGCTACCTCTTCACTCCGAACGACAGCGACGACCTCGCCAAGAAGATCACCCAGATCCTGGAGCTTCCGAAGGACCAGCGGCAGGCCATGGGCCAGGCGAGCCGCAAGATGGTGGAGCCGCACAGCATCCAGGGCACCCTGCAGACCTTTGAGGACCTGTACCGCGGCGCGGGCTTCGAGGACAAAGTGGTCTAAACACGTTCCGGGGTTTGCTAGAGTGTTTTTGCCCTGCCGCCGCCCACCAGCATGGGAGGTCCGGGGCACTAAGGGGCTATAGCTCAGCTGGTTAGAGCGCGGGACTCATAATCCTAAGGTCCTCGGTTCAAGTCCGAGTAGCCCTACCCTCCGCCTTTGCCGCGGCCGATATTATCGGCCGCGGTTTTTCTTTGCCTTCAGTCGTCTCTGTTTCTTTGCCGGACGGCCGAACTGCGGTAAGTTACTGACCAGTAACATACCGTGCCCCGTCCTGGAGTGTCCCGGTCACCGATGATCAACTGTGAGGTAGCCATGTCCACATCCGCTGCAGAACTCAACGACCTTCCGTACGCTGACGGCGATTTCTACGCCTTTGAACAGCTGCTGACCGCCAAGGAACAGGACCGGCTGGCCGAGGTCAGGGACTTCCTGGCGCGGGAAGTGCGGCCCATCGCCGTGGACTGCTGGAACCGCGGGGAATTTCCCATGGACCTCATTCCCAAGCTCGCCGATATCGACCTGGTCAGCCCGGTCCGGCGGCAGGGGCACTCGAATCTGTTTGCGGGCCTGCTCCACGCCGAAGTAACGCGGGCAGATGCGTCCATCGCCACCTTTCTGGGCGTCCACGACGGGTTGTTCACCGGTTCCATAGAAGTGCTTGCCTCCCGGGAGCAGAAGGATGAATGGCTTCCCGACATTTACGCCCTGAAGAAGACAGGCGCCTTCGGCCTGACAGAGCCCCTTGGCGGAAGCGATGTGGCCGGTGGTACGCGCACCACCGCCCGGCGTGAGGGCGGCAGCTGGATCCTGAACGGCGCCAAACGCTGGATAGGCAACGCCACCTTCTCGGACTGGGTAGTCGTTTACGCCCGGGACGTGGAGGACAACCAGGTCAAGGGATTCCTGGTGGACACAAAGCTGGCAGGATTCAGTGCCACAAAGATCGAGAACAAAATCTCGCTCCGCACGGTCCAAAATGCCGACATAACCCTGGACAACGTGGTGGTGCCGGACTTCTTCAAGCTTGAGCACGCCAACAGCTTCCGCGATGTCAACAAGGTCCTGAAAGTCACAAGGCTCGGCGTCGCCTGGCAGGCCGTAGGGCAGCAGTTGGCTGCCTTCGATGTTGCCCGGCGCTATGCAGTGGAACGCCACCAGTTCGGCCGGCCGCTGGCTTCCTTCCAGCTGATACAAAGCCAGCTGGTCAGGATCCTGGGCAATGCCGTCAGCTCCATGGGCATGATGGTGCGGCTCTCCCAGCTGGAGGACGCAGGCCTGGCCAAGGACGAACAGTCGGCCCTGGCCAAGGCGTTCACTACCGAACGGATGCGGGACAGCGTATCCATCGGCCGGAGTATCCTGGGCGGCAACGGGATCGTGACCGACTTTGAGATGGCAAAGATCTTTGCCGACGCCGAGGCGATTTACTCCTATGAGGGAACTGCCGAAATCAACACTCTGGTGACCGGCCGCGCGATCACCGGCATATCAGCCATCGTCTGACCGCCTGCCGGCGCCGGCCGGCGCCCGTGCTTTACGGCGGGCCGCCCAGCGGCAGCAGGATGGAGGGCCGGAGGTCCATGACGAACTGCAGGGGATTGACATAGTCGTCGCCGCGGCGGACGCCCCAGTGGATGCAGGCTGATACTCCGCAGTGGCCGGGGAGGGCCGTGCCGATGTCCTGGCCCGCGGCAACCATGCTGCCAACCGCCAACGTACTTTCAACCGGTTCGAAACTGCTGCGCAGCCCGTTGCCGTGATTAATGGTGATCACCGGCCGGTCCACCACCACACCCACGAAGCTGACAGTTCCCGGCGCGGGCGAGGTGACCGGCGCGCCGTGGTGCGTTGCTGCCAGGTCCACGCCCCTGTGCCCGCTCAGCCAGGGCTTGGGCGGGGGATGAAAATCCAGCAGGACCTTTGGCCGGGGTGTAAGGGGCCACTTCCACGTGGGCGCCGCCACATCCGTACCCGCCTGCCCGGACGCCGTCGTCATGGCTGCCGGGCCGGAGGAGAGGTGGGTGTAGGGCAGCGGCTGCGTGGTTGAAGCCACTGACGCTGGCAGGAGCAGGAGTGTTGCCAGGAGAAGCGGGGGTTTCATCTGCCCAGCATGCGCCATTGAAAAAGTAGTCCGGCAGGCCGGTTTGGACCTATGTGGATAAGGCGCGGAACGCAGCATCGCTGTCAGGCGGACGCAGGTGCCTGTAGTACACTTGGTGGAGCAGTTTGCTGCGCCCTCAACGCTTCCCGTCCCAGTGGTTCACCTCCACGGTGTATTCCCCTGTCCGGATTGCGTCGGCACATCTCATTCAGGAGTGTGGGGGAGCAGCAGCTGACTACGCGCATCCAGCCCTCCACAAGGCGAAGCCCCGGCGACGTCTTCGAGGATCGCGCCTCCTGCGGTCCGTGCCACGAGGCACGGATGGGAAGTGTGATGGATGCCAGGAGCACGGCCCGGCCCGGGCCACGCTATTAAAACCGTCAACTATTGGCAGGGTAAGAAGCCTCCGGGCTCTCTCATGAATGACCTGCCGGAAGGAGCGTCGGCATGCCCGTCGTAACTATGCGCCAGCTGCTTGACAGCGGCGTCCACTTTGGACACCAGACCCGCCGTTGGAACCCGAAGATGAAGCGCTTCATCTTCACCGAGCGCAACGGCATCTACATCATCGACCTTCAGCAGTCGCTGTCCTACATCGACCGCGCCTACGAGTTCGTCAAGGCCACCGTCGCCCACGGCGGCACCGTGCTCTTCGTCGGCACCAAGAAGCAGGCCCAGGAAGCAATTGCCGAGCAGGCAACCCGCGTTGGCCAGCCCTACGTGAACCAGCGCTGGCTCGGCGGTATGCTGACCAACTTCCAGACTGTCGCCAAGCGCATCCAGCGCATGAAGGAACTCGAAGAGATTGACTTCGACGACGTCGCCGGTTCCGCATACACCAAGAAGGAGCTGCTGCTCCTCAAGCGCGAACTCACCAAGCTCGAGTCCAACCTCGGCGGTATCCGCAACCTGACCAAGGCACCGTCCGTGCTCTGGATCGTGGACACCAAGAAGGAACACCTCGCCGTTGACGAGGCCAAGAAGCTGAACATCCCGGTTGTGGCCATCCTGGACACCAACTGCGATCCCGACGAAGTCGACTTCCCGATCCCGGGCAACGACGACGCCATCCGCTCCGTGAACCTCCTGACCCGCGTTGTTGCCGACGCCGTTGCCGAGGGCCTGATCGCCCGCAACCAGCGTGCAACCGGCACCACCGAAGCTCCGGAAGAGCCCCTGGCTGAGTGGGAGCGCGAGCTCCTCGAAGGCAGCAAGGCTGAGGAAGCTGCTGCAGCCCCTGCTGCTCCGGCAGAAGAAGCTGAAGCCCCGGCCGCTGCCGAGGCTCCCGCAGAAGACGCCAAGTAAGACAACTAAATCCGGATTCTCCGCGCTGTCACCAGCCGGAGCTGCTGACAGGATGGCAGCCCACCGCGTGGGCTGCCGTCCTGTCGGTCCGTACACCACATCAAATTTCTAGACAGAGGGGTTCACATGGCGAACTACACTGCCGCGGACATCAAGGCCCTGCGCGAGCGCACCGGTGCCGGCATGATGGATGTCAAGAAGGCTCTTGACGAGGCCAACGGCGACGCCGAGAAGGCCATCGAAATCATCCGCATCAAGGGCCTCAAGGGCGCTACCAAGCGTGAAGGCCGCTCCACCGCTGAAGGCCTCGTTGCCGCCAAGGTAAGCAACGGCGTCGGCGTCATGATCGAGGTCAACTGCGAGACCGACTTCGTTGCCAAGGCTGACAAGTTCATCCAGCTGGCTGACAAGGTCCTGGCCGTCGCCGTTGAGTCCGGTGCCGCCGATCTTGAGACCCTGCTCGCCACCGAGGTTGACGGCAAGCCGCTGTCCGAGGTCGTCGTCGAAGAAGGCGCTGTCCTCGGCGAAAAGGTCGTTGTCCGCCGCATCTCCCGCGTTGAAGGTGCCACGGTCGACGCTTACCTGCACAAGACCTCCAAGGACCTCCCGGCCCAGGTTGGCGTGCTGTTCGCTGTCGACGGTGAAGGCGAAGCCGCTGCCACCGCCGCCCACGACGTCGCCGTCCACATTGCCGCCATGGCCCCGAACTACCTGAGCCGCGAGGACGTTCCGTCCGACCTGGTTGAGTCCGAGCGCCGCATCGCCGAAGAGACCGCCAAGGCTGAGGGCAAGCCCGAAGCTGCCCTCACCAAGATTGTGGAAGGCCGCGTGACGGGCTTCTACAAGGGTGAGGTCCTGGTTGACCAGGCTTTCGCCAAGGACGCCAAGAAGTCTGTGGCACAGGTCCTCCAGGAGGCCGGTGTCAAGGGAACCGCGTTCACGCGTTTCCGCGTCGGCTCCTAGTCGAAGCTGTGAGGGGGTGGCCACTTCGGTGGCCGCCCCTTTTGCATGCAACGGGACCGGTATCGAGCACCGGCCCCGGCAGGATAACCTTTTTTCAGACTCTTCAACGGGAAGGCATCATGGAAGCCGTCAACACTGTAATCCAGCCAGAGAAAAGCAGGCGGCGGGTCCTCCTGAAGCTCTCCGGCGAGGTCTTCGGCGGCGGGAAGCTGGGTGTTGACCCTGAGACCGTCCGCGACGTTGCAAAGCAGATCGCCGCAGCCGTCCCGGAGGTGGAGGTGGCCATTGTTGTGGGCGGCGGCAACTTCTTCCGCGGCGCCGAACTGTCCCAGAGCGGCATGGACCGTTCCCGCGCCGACTACATGGGCATGCTGGGAACCGTCATGAACTGCCTGGCACTCCAGGACTTCCTGGAGCAGGCCGGCGTGGAAACCCGTGTCCAGAGCGCCATCACCATGGGCCAGGTGGCGGAAGCGTACATCCCGCGCCGTGCCATCCGGCACATGGAAAAGGGCCGCGTGGTCATCTTCGGTGCCGGCGCCGGGCTGCCCTACTTCTCCACGGACACGGTGGCCGCCCAGCGTGCCCTTGAGGTCCACGCCGACGTGGTCCTCATGGCCAAGAGCGGCGTGGACGCCGTCTACACGGCCGACCCCAAGAAGGACCCGGCGGCCGAACGGCTCGAGACCCTCAGCTACGACGACGCCCTTCGCCGCGACATCCGGGTCATGGACCAGACGGCGATGACCATGTGCAAGGACAACAACCTCTCCATGGTGGTCTTCGGCATGGAGGGTGAGGGCAACGTCACCCGCGCCATCCTGGGCGAAAAGCTGGGCACACTGGTCAGCGCCTAGCTGCGGCTAGGATGTTTTCAGGACAGTTCCGTCCCCGCCCCTGATGGCGGGGGCGGAAGCAGCAACAGAACCACGTGTGTGCATGGAGCCTGTGCTCCGGACTGCACCAGAATCTGAGGAGAGACCGTGATCGAAGAAACCTTGCTCGAAGCCGAAGAAAAGATGGACAAGGCCGTAGAGGTAGCCAAGGAAGACTTCGCTTCCATCCGCACCGGCCGCGCCAACCCGGGCCTGTACAACAAAGTCCTGGTGGAGTACTACGGTTCGCCAACCCCGCTTCAGCAGCTGGCCTCCTTCGCCATCCCGGACGCCCGCACCATCCTCATCACCCCGTTCGACAAGACGGCGCTGCGCGATATCGAGCGCGCACTGAGTGACTCGGAAGTCGGCGCGAACCCCTCCAACGACGGCAACGTCATCCGGATCACCATCCCGGAGCTGACAAAGGAACGCCGCAAGGAATACGTCAAGATCGTCAAGACCAAGGGCGAGGACGCCAAGGTTTCCATCCGCAACATCCGCCGCAAGGCCAAGGAGACCCTGGACCGCCTGGTCAAGGACGGCGAAGCCGGCGAAGACGAGGGCACCCGGGCCGAGAAGGAACTGGACAGCCTCACCAAGGCCCACGTCGACGGCATCGATGAGCTGCTGAAGCGCAAGGAAGCAGAGCTGCTCGAAGTCTGATGGGGGAGGCAGATCAGGCCCCCGCAGCACGGGCGCGCATACGGGGGAAGCAGCCCAGGAGCAACCCGACGCCGAAGGCCGGCCGGAACCTGCCGGCCGCCGTCGTGGTGGGCCTGGCCATGTTGTTCGCCGTGCTGGGCGGGCTGTTGTTCCTTCCGCTCGGATTCGTCGCCATAACCACCGCCTTCGCTGTCTTCGGTGTCTGGGAGGTATACCGGGCCCTCGAAGCCAACGGAACCAGGATGCCCATCGTGCCGGTCATGACCGGCACCGTCGCCATGCCCTTCGCGGCATATCTCGGCGGCATCGAAAGCCTCCTGTTTGCCATGCTGCTGAGCTCCGTGGCCGTGCTGCTCTGGCGTTCCATCGAAAGTGCCGCCGGCTCAGCCAACAGCATCTTCGCGGGAGTCTTCACCCTGGGCTGGGTGCCGTTCTTCATCAGTTTTGCCGCTCTGCCGCTGCACGCTGCCGGCGGTGGGTCCCCACTGGGGTTCTGGCCGGGTGGGACCATCCCCGAGGGTGCCTGGCAGGTAGCGATCCTGCTCCTTCTGGTGGTCTCGAACGACACCTTCGGCTACCTGGTGGGCGCGTCCCTGGGAAAGCACCCAATGGCCCCGAAAATCAGTCCCAAGAAATCCTGGGAGGGCTTTGCCGGTTCCGTGGGCGGCGCCGTAGTCATCGGCATCCTCGCCTGCCTGTTCATCCTGGACAAACCCTGGTGGGTGGGGGTGGTGCTGGCGGTCGGCACCGTAGCCGCCTCCACGGCCGGTGACCTCGCTGAATCAATGGTCAAGCGCGAGCTGGGTGTCAAAGACATGAGCAGTATCCTGCCTGGACACGGTGGAGTCATGGACAGGCTCGACTCCATCGTTTTCGCATCACCGGTGGTATTCGTCCTCTACGGACTTTTCGCCGGGGCCTGACACAAACCCCCGCCGGGCATGGGCGCCCATAAAATGGTGGCAACAGCGCTACGGCTGAAGAGCATTGAAGGAAACAAAGTGGCATTGGACATTCATCGGCAGATCCCTGCCTCCTTTGAGCGCGTGCAGCGCAGTGAGTATGGCTACAACGCCAAGCAGGTGGACCAGTTCCTGCAGCGGGCACGTGTATCACTGGAAACCCCTGAAGCCGCAGCCCAGCCGGTGAACAGCGCGGATGTCCGCGCCGTCTCCTTCGACCCGGTCAAAGGCGGGTACTCCGCTTCCGTCGTGGACGCTGCGCTGGACCGGCTCGAAGACGCCTTTGCCCGCAGGGAACGGGACGAACTGATCGCAGCCCACGGCGAGGAAGCCTGGCTCCGGGAGATCGGAAACCTGTCGGCGATCCTGCGTGGCCGGCTCCACCGTCGCGACGGTGACCGTTTCCGCCGGCCTGCCAGGAAGAAGACCCGCAGCTACAACACCACGGACGTGGACAGGCTGTGCCGTGAGCTTGTTGCATACCTGGAACAGGACAAGCCGCTCAGCGTGGACAGCGTCCGCCGGGCCGTGTTCCGCCCCGCCGCCGGGCCTGACGGCTATGAGGAAGCCCAGGTGGACGCGTTCCTGGACCGCGTGGTCGAGCTCATGGCGGCCATCGACTAATAAGGTGCTCGCAGTCCCCAATATGCCCGCTGGCGGGCAACTGGGCCCGCATGGACGGTGGCACCGCCTCCTGCCGGGCTTTCGCCGTAACTGGTCAGGGCGTAGTTGTCCGCCCTATCAGCGTTCGGTAGCCAGCGGTCTTTCGGGGGTATGAAGCCGGGTCATGACCCGCGCCATGGTTTTGGGCACCCGGTTGGCTGTGGCCCGGGAGACGAGCACCATAACCGCAAAGGCAGTGGGCACGCTCCACGCCGCCGGCTGTGCGAGCCAGGCCGGTGTGGAGGCGGCGCCGCCAAGGGCTCCCGCGATCATGGCCCCGCCGCAAAGCACCCCGCCGGAGACCATGCCCGCCACCGCGCCGGCGTCGGTCAGCCCCCGCCACCAGATGCCCAGAAGCAGCACCGGGCAGACAGTGGAGGCAGTAAAGGCGAACACCAGGCCCACGCTCCCGGCCAGGGCAAAGGAATCGGTCATGAACGCAAAGCCGAGGGGCACGACGGCGGATATGACGGCTGCGAGGCGGAATCCACCGACGCCGCCGCCCAGGACGTCCTGGCTGATGACTCCTGCCAGGGAAACCACCAGCCCGGACGTGGTGGACAGGAAAGCGGCGAAAGCGCCTGCCACCACCAGTGCCGAGAGCAGGTCTCCCGCCGTGCCGCCGACAAGTTCGCCGGGGAGCAGCAGCACCATGGCGTCCGCCTGGCCGGCGCGCGCCAGGCCCGGCGCGAACATCCGCCCCACCAGGCCATACGCGGTAGGGAACAGATAGAACACGGACAGCAGCCCCAGGACGATCAGGGTGGTCCGCCGTGCGGACTGCCCGTCGGGGTTGGTGTAGAAGCGCACCAGCACATGCGGCAACCCCAGCGTTCCGAACAGCAGTGCCACCAGCAGGGAGACGTTCTGGTAGAGCCCGGCAGGGGGTGCGTTGGTGGGGTTGACGGCAGGCGGCGACAGCGCGGGGGTCCCGTTGCCGGCCAGCATGAACATGATGAATAGGATGGGGACGGCCAGGGCAGTGAGCTTAAGCCAGTACTGGAATGCCTGGACGAAGGTAATGGAGCGCATCCCGCCTGCGACCACCGTCAGGCATACAACAATTACCACGGCCACTGATCCCACCCAGGACGGAAGTCCCGTAGTGATCCGGATGGTCAGCGCGGCACCATGCAGCTGGGGGACGATGTACAGCCATCCAACCAGCACCACCACCAGGCTGGTGACCTTCCGGACAACCCGCGAATCCAGCCTGGCTTCGGTGAAATCCGGAATGGTGTACGCGCCGGAGCGCCGCAGCGGCGCCGCGACGAAGAGCAGCAGCATCAGGTATCCAGCGGTGTAACCCACCGGAAACCACAGCGCGTCGGTTCCGGACAGCAGGATGAGCCCGGCCACGCCGAGGAAGCTTGCGGCGGAGAGGTACTCGCCGCCGATGGCCGAGGCATTCCACCACGGGCGGACGGTCCGGGACGCAACGTAGAAGTCACCCGTGGTCCGGGAGATCCGCAGCCCGTAGAAGCCGATGACTGCCGTTGCCACCGAAACGACGGCAACGGCGGCTATTGCAACGCCGGGATTCACAGTGCCGTCACCGGTCCTCGGCCAGGTCGCGGTACCGGGCCTCGTTGCGGGCCGCCGTCCGGATGTAGAGCCAGGCGCTCAGGCCAATCACCGGATAAATGCCGGCCCCGAGCAGCAGCCAGCCGAACGGAATCCCGGCTATCCGGGTTTCGGCCAGGCCGGGGACCACGGCCAGCAGCAGCGGAAACGCGCCAAGGATCAGCAGGAACCCGCCGGCCACCACCAGGGCCAGCCGCAGCTGCGACCTGATCAGGGAACGGACAAAGACCTGGCCCACATCCGACTCCTGGGCTGCTTCGCGCGTCTCCTGCGCCGGACGGGCGGCCGTCGTTGGAGCCGTGACCCGCACCCGGGTCATGCCTGCGGCCTGATCCGGTTGGCCTGCAGCTTCTCCCGCACGGTGGGCAGGTGGCGCCTGCTGATGGGAAGGCCGGCGCCTGCCACCGTTACACGGGGCCCGTCCGCGGCCAGCTTCATGGAGGTGACGTGCTTGAGCGCCACCAGGTAGGAACGGTGCGTACGGATGAAGCCGGCGTCCGCCCACTGCTGCTCGAGATCGGCCAGCGGCACCCGGATCAGGTAACTGGCATCGGCGGTGTGCAGCCGCGCGTAGTCTCCCTGCGCCTGGACGTACGTGACGTCGTCGCGCCTGATCATCCTGGTGGTTCCGCCCTGGTCGACGGTGATCATCTCCGGGGCGCTGCCGCCCTCGCGCAATTCACTGATCCGCCCCACCGAACGGGCAAGGCGTTCCGCCCGGACGGGCTTGAGGAGGTAGTCGACGGCGGCGAGTTCGAAGGCTGCCAGGGCATGTTCCTCGTCTGCGGTGACAAAAACAACGGCCGGGGGATGGCTGCTTGTCGAGATGGCACGGGCAATATCCAAGCCCGAAACCGCCGGCATGTGGATGTCCAGGAAAACCGCATCCACGGTTCCGGTCGACAGGGCCCGCAACGCTTCGCTGCCGGACGTGGCGCGGAGGATCTTGCCGATGCGCCCGTCCCTGCCCAGCAGGAATGCCAGTTCTTCCACCGCCGGCAGCTCATCATCAACGACGAGGACGTTAATCATGCTCCTAGATTAGCCTTCCGGGTCCAGTGGCCAGGTCCAAAGGCCAAGTTCAACGGCCAGCTCAGGCGTCGTGGCCCGGCTGCGACTTCGGCACCCGCATGGTGATCAGGGTCCCTTCACCCGGGGCCGTTTCAATGACCAGCCCGTGGCCGGCGCCGTAGACCTGGCGGAGCCGCGCGTCCACGTTCCGCAACCCCACATGCTCGCCGTCGGTATGGCCGGCGAGCATTGACTGGAGCTGTTCCGGGTCCATGCCCACGCCGTCGTCCTCGATGGTCACCTCGGCGAAAGCGCCGGCGTCCTCCGCGGTGATGCTGATGTGGCCCGACCCTTCCTTGGCCTCCAGCCCGTGCCGGACGGCGTTCTCCACCAGCGGCTGCAGGCTAAGGAACGGGATGACCGTGCTGAGCACCTCCGGCGCCACCCGCAAACTGACCTGCACCCGGTCGCCGAACCGGGCGCGCTCCAGGAGCAGGTAACGGTCGATGCAGCGCAGTTCTTCGGCAAGGGTGGTGAAGTCCCCGTGCCGGCGGAAGGAGTAGCGCGTGAAATCGGCGAATTCGACCACCAACTCCCGCGCCCTTTCCGGATCCGTGTTGATGAAGGATGCGATGGCGTTGAGCGAGTTGTAGATGAAGTGCGGGCTGATTTGGGCACGCAGCGCCCGCACCTCGGCTTCCATCAGCAGGGTCCGGGACGCGTCCAGTTCCGCGAGCTCCACCTGCACAGCCACCCAGTCCGCCACCTCACCCGTCGCCCGCACCAGGCCGGCACCGGCGGATGGCGCGAAGGCCGCAACCGCGCCGACCACCCGGGAGCCCGCCCGCACGGGAGCGATCACCGCAGCCAGCTGACTGCCTGTGCCGTCTGCCGCGGCCGGCAGGACCGCCGTTCGGCCACCCGCCAAAACATCTGCCGCAAGGTCCATCAGCCGGGGCTTCAGCTCCTCAGCCTCGCCGTCCCAGGCCAAAACCCCGGACGTATCCGTGATGGCCAGGGCGTCACAACCCAGCAGGCCACGCAACTGGCGGCTGGCTTTCGCCGCACCGGCGGGGTTGAGGCCGCGCCGAAGGTGCTGGCCTGCCTGGGACGCGGCGTGGAGTGTGTGGTAGGTGGCGCGTTCGGCGTCCGTGCCCAGGTCCCGGAAGGAGCGGAGCACCTTCAGTCCCACGCCGACGACGACGGCGATGGCCATGGCGATGACGGCCACGGCCGCGGCTGTCAGGAGGGGGGAGTCCGGCATGGTGCCCAGCGTAACGGCGGGCGCCGTTTGTCGCAGCATCGCGACCGCTGAGCGACCGCAGGCGGCCGAACTCTGGATGTGGCGGCCAGCGCCCAGCACAGTGATTGGAGTCACACTCGTGGTCACCCTGCCAGGGCGGGCCGGCCGGTGTGTCCCGGCAAGTCTCAATGAGGAGGAACGATGGGTCACGATGCCCATACTCCGGACGCAGCAGCGGCGTCCGTGGACTTTGAACAGGTCCAGTCGACCGCGCAGTTCCAGGAACTGCGCAAGCGTCACCGCAGCTTTGTCTTCCCCATGGCAGCTGCATTCCTGCTGTGGTACTTCGCATACGTCCTGCTGGCCGACTACGCGGTGGGCTTCATGTCCACCAAAGTCTGGGGCAACATCAACATTGGCCTGATCCTCGGACTGCTGCAGTTCGTTTCCACGTTTGCCATCACCAGCTGGTACGTGAGCTACTCCAACCGGCGGCTCGACCCGATCGCCGCGGAAATCCGCAATGAAATTGAAGGACACGAATTTGATAAAGACGGCAATCGAGTGGGCGGGGTAAACAAATGATCGGGATCGCCACGGCGGTGGACGTTGCCGCCCTCCAGGAGACAACCCTGCTGAACATGGGAGTCTTCGGCCTGTTCGTTGCCGTGACCATGGTGATCGTTTTCCGGGCCAGCCGGAACAACAAAACGGCAGCGGACTACTATGCGGCAGGCCGCTCCTTCACCGGCTCCCAGAATGGAACCGCCATCGCGGGGGACTACCTCTCTGCCGCCTCGTTCCTGGGCATCACCGGCGCCATCGCCATCAACGGCTACGACGGGTTCATGTACTCCATCGGATTCCTGGTGGCCTGGCTCGTTGCGCTGCTGCTTGTTGCCGAACTCCTGCGCAACACGGGCAAGTTCACCATGGCTGACGTCCTGTCCTTCCGGCTGAAGCAGCGCCCCGTCCGCATCGCCGCGGCCATCTCCACCCTTGCCGTCTGCTTCTTCTACCTCCTGGCGCAGATGGCCGGCGCCGGAAGCCTGGTCTCCCTGCTGCTGGGCATCAGCGACTGGGGCGGACAGGCCCTGGTGATCATCGTCGTCGGCGGCCTGATGATCATGTACGTCCTGATCGGCGGCATGAAGGGCACCACCTGGGTACAGATCATCAAGGCAGTGCTGCTCATCGCCGGCGCCGCCGTGATGACCCTTTGGGTCCTGGCGATCTACGGGTTCAACCTCTCGAGCCTGCTGGGCGCGGCTGTGGAGACGGCCAACAACCCGGCGGTTCTCAACCCAGGCCTGCAGTACGGCAAGACCGAAACGTCGAAACTGGACTTCATGTCCCTGGGCCTTGCACTGGTCCTTGGCACGGCGGCTTTGCCGCACGTCCTGATGCGCTTCTACACGGTGCCCACGGCAAAGGAAGCCCGCAAATCGGTGGTGTGGGCCATCTGGCTGATCGGGCTCTTCTACCTCTTCACCCTGGTGCTCGGCTACGGCGCCGCCGCACTCGTTGGTCCGGAAACTATCCGGACAGCGCCGGGCGGGGTGAATGCCGCAGCGCCGCTGCTGGCCTTCTACCTGGGCGGGCCGCTGCTGCTGGGCTTCATCTCCGCGGTGGCCTTCGCAACCATCCTTGCCGTTGTGGCCGGCCTGACCATCACGGCCGCGGCGTCCTTCGCCCACGACATCTACGCCAGCGTCATCTCCAAGGGCAAGGCCGACGCCGACACTGAGGTGAAGGTGGCCCGCCGCACCGTCGTGGTCATCGGTGTCCTGGCGATCCTGGGCGGGATCCTCGCCAACGGGCAGAACGTGGCGTTCCTCGTGGCGCTTGCGTTCGCGGTTGCCGCCTCGGCCAACCTGCCCACCATCGTCTACTCCCTGTTCTGGCGGAAGTTCACCACCCAGGGTGCGGTGTGGAGCATGTACGGCGGGCTTGCCTCGGCAATTGTCCTGATCATCTTCTCGCCGGTGGTTTCCGGCGGAGCAACGTCCATGATCAAGGACGCCAACTTTGCGCTCTTCCCGCTGAGCAACCCGGGAATCGTGTCCATCCCGCTGGCGTTCTTCCTGGGCTGGCTGGGGACTGTCCTCGACAAGAACCGCGAAGACACCGCCAAGCAGGCCGAGATGGAAGTCCGTTCCCTCACCGGAGTGGGCGCCGAGAAGGCTGTCAACCACTGACGTTCCGTCAGCTGCAAGAGAGGAGCCTCCCGGCCGTGACAAGTTCACGGCAGGGAGGCTCTTCTAGCGTGGGTGGTGTCCGCCGGGCGGGGCGTTGCTGTCGTGTTCCCCGTGGGGGACAGCGAACTGCCCGGCCGTCGAAGCGGCGAGTCCCGGCGTCGTAATTCCAGCCACCAGCACTGCACCCGCGAAGGCGGCCAGCAGCAGCCAGCCGGGCTGCCCGGCCGGGGGAGCTGCAGTCCCGGGTGCCTGGTGCCGCCCGGTGTTCCGGCGCAGCCAGGCCACCGCCGCGATGATCATCAGTGTCAGCAGCAGTGCAGCGAGATGGCTCAGGTTCAACCCGGAAGCGGACGGGGTGCTGATTGCGATGGCTGCTGCATGGGCCGCCGCCGCAACCATGAGGACGGATCTTGCTGTCCGGCTGTCCGGGAAACTTCCCCTGACAAGGTAGACCACCGCAGCGGAGAGCAGTACTGCGCCCCAGAGTCCTGCAATGCCCCCTGCGGCGTATTCGGCCGGTCCCGGAGCCCCGGCTGCCCCTGCGAAGAAGCTCGAGGAGACGGCCAGGTTTACCGACCCCGCCCCGAACACCGCGAAGCCGCTGAAGAGCCGGACGGCGGCAGGTCCGGCGGGCTCCCCGTCCTGCAGCGGCACAGGATGCTGCCGCAGGAGGGACTGTGGACGGGCAGGAAGGAGACTAACCGCGGACGCAGCCCGTCGGGACATGGCGGTAGGGCAGGGAAGTATCCCCGCCGGACTGCGGGTCCCTGGCCGGGACCCCGGAAGCAATTCGGACCATACGGAGGAGCGGATGGGTAAAGATCAGCCACCTTCCTGTGCGGAAGGGCGGTTATGCCGCCGGCCTCAACTTGATGTTGGTCATCTTGAGCTCATCGGTGCCTTCAAAGCGGTAGGCGAGGTCCACGTTCTTGCCATCACAGGTGATGAGCCCGGCAATGTCCGCGGATTTCACGCCGTTCTCCGTGGCCACCTGGAGATCGTTGTAGGCGGGCTGGCAGGTCTCGTCCATTCCCAGGCTTTCGACGCCGGAAATGAAGGCCTCCTTGGACAGCTGCTCCTGCAGCGCCGGGTCCAGGTAGTCATCGTAGGCTCTGGAGCTGTCTCCGGCGATGACCAGTTTGGTGAAGCCGTCCGCCAGGCCTTTTGCCTGGTTGCTGGCGCTGCCTGCCACGTTGACCAGGATGACGACGCCGAGGATCACCAGCAGCAGCACTGCCACCATCGCTGTCAGGATGATCCACAGCTTCTGCCGCTTTCGGGCCGGAGGCTGCTCACCGGGGAGGCCGAATGGCCCGGACCCAGCGTACTGGCCTTGTTGGGGCCGGCCGTACTGATGCTGCGGGTTCCCTGATACGGGCTGCTGCGGGGGCAGGGGCAGCTGCTGCGGCCCGGAGCCGGTGTGGCCACCTGGTTGGTACGGTTCCTGGGGACTGCTCAAGGTGGAGCCTTTCCGGAAGTGGTGCAATGCACGCCTGGTTGCGGGGTCCTCTTCCGGCCCCGACGGATATCCGGGACCAAGCCTATAACCCGGGCCGTCACCATTGCTGGCGCCTCTCCCACTTCGGGCAGCCGTTGGGCTTTGGTGGTTCGGAAACGGGGTTTACTGGCCGGCAGAAAGTGGGTAATTTTTGAACATGCCTCGGCCTTCCCGGAATGTGGCACAAGCCACGCAAATTCTGCTCACGACGCCGCCACTGAAATGCCCTTGACGCGGCGAAGCGCCCTGGCTCTGTTCGGTGCGGGGGCTGTAGCGGCGGGCTTCGGATTGCGAGGGTCCGCTCCCGCCTCGGATTTCAGAAAGACGCTCTACGTCAGCAGCAAGGGCGACGACGGAAACTCCGGCAGTGAGGCGTCTCCGTGGTGCTCCCTGGCACGGGTACGGGCGGCCCTGGAGAGCGGAGAAGCAGGGCGCGGGGACGTTGTCCTGCTGCGGCGGGGAGAAGTTTTCCCGGGCTCGATTGAGATTCCCGCACTGAAAGGCGCTGGCGGCCAGTTCACCCTGGGCGCTTACGGCACCGGTCCCCGGCCCAGGCTCAGCGGCTACAAGGTCAGCGGCAAGGCCTGGGTTCGGCACGCGGCCAACGTCTGGAAGCTGGATATCCGCGCCAACTCGGGGAAGTACACCGGAAACACTGACGAGGCCTCGACAAACGTTGGGTTCCTCCTGATCCCGAACGGATCCGGCGGATACGGGATCAAGGGGCGGAAGCGGTGGAGCCTGGCCGGGCTGGTGGATGACTGGGAGTTCTACAGCGACGAAACCTACGTCTACGTCCGGAAGGCCAAGAGCCCCGGGGCGGGCGTTCAGATGGCTGTGCGGGCAAACGCGATCCGGACTTCTTCCTACAACATCGTCTCGGGCCTGCACATTGACGGCTACGGGGCGCATGGCGTGGCCAACGTCTCCACTCACCGGGTGCGGATCATTGACAACCTGATCGAGAACATCGGCGGATCCCAGCTCTACGAAACCACGCGCTATGGCAACGGCGTGGAAGTCTGGATCGGCTCGGCTGAGGTACTCGTTCAAGCCAACACGATCCGACAGACGTACGACGTGGGGGTGACAATGCAGGGAACCATGGAAGGCACGAACAAGTCCTGGGTTGACTGCCGCTTCGTGGGAAACACCATCGAGAACTGTAACCAGACGTTCGAGGTATGGTCTCGGGGAACACCGGGCGCAGACACCGGCTATATCCGCTGTTCCTTCACCGACAACATCTGCCGGGACGCGGGAATCTCCTGGGCCGCGAACATCCGGCCGGACCGGGACGGGACAGGATCCCACCTGTTGATCTATGACATGCAGTTGCCGGTCGATATCGAGATCACCCGCAATAAGTTCCTGGGAGCAAAGGACCACTACGCCTACTGCAGCGGGAACTGGCAGATCCCGGCAGGGGTCAACACCCACCACAATACGATCGCGCTGCATTCGGGGAGGAAGATCGCGTATCGGAATCCCGAATCGATTGAACAGTACGAAGCCTGGCGCGCCCGTACCGGCAAGGAAAATGGCTCCAAAACTTCCGTACTGCCGGGACGCCGGCCCCAGCGTTTGACGCCCTGACGGTCCCAGCCCTGGGGGCGGCTAGCTCCGCTGCGGCCCGCGTTCCAGCAGCGGCTGCACGCGGAAGGGGATGAGTTCCCCCATTGCCAGGGCCGTATCCGTCCGTTCGACGCCGTCGCACGCGAGGATCTTTCCGTTGATGCGGAACAAATCTTCGGCGTCCAGCGCCACCACGCGCAGCAGCAGGTCCGCGGATCCGGTAAGGCCGTAGCCCTCCAGGATTTCCGGAATGTCAGCCAACTCCTTCGCCAGCCGGGTCAGCTTCTGCTGCTGGACGTGGACGGAAATGAACGCCATCAGCGGATAACCCAGCGAGGCCGGATTGATGCGCCGCTCAAAGGACAGGAAGACGTGTTTCTTTTCCAGCTGGGACATCCGTGCCTGCACCGTGTTCCGGGACAGGCCAAGCTTTTGGGCGAGCGCCACCACCGTTCTCCGGGGGTCCTGCGCCAAAGCCGAAAGCAGGCGGGTGTCAGTGCCATCCAGAGCTTGCATAATGCGCAACGCTAGCACGGTCCTCAGTCTTCAAACAGAGCATTGTGCTCAACGAATGCCATGGTGGTTGTACCTCCTGTGCATTGTGAGTAGGGTCACAATATCCGGGGCAACGGCGCCCGGGAGGCCTGCGGAATACGGGACCACAAGTTCCAACGCTGCGGGTCAACGACGTGAGAAGGTTGCGGGCTATCGTGTCTACAGACGAAGCGGGCCAGGGCGGCGCACAGGCCCAGGGGAGCGCCCAAAGTACCCAGGGAACGGCCCATGGGCTGGTCCAGCTGATCACTCCTTCCGGGGAACGGGTCAGCCATCCGGAATTCGATTTCTGGGTCAGGGACATCACCGACGAACAGCTGTGCTCGCTGTTCGAGGATATGAGCGTCATCCGGCGCATCGACGTGGAGGCTACAGCCCTCCAAAGACAGGGTGAGCTTGCCCTGTGGCCCCCGCTGCTCGGCCAGGAGGCTGCCCAGATCGGATCGGGCCGGTCCCTGCGCCCCGATGACTTTGTCTTCTCCAGCTACCGGGAAAACGGGGTGGCCTACTGCCGGGGCGTGCACCTGACAGATCTGGTCCGCGTCTGGCGCGGCAATGCGTCCGCCGGCTGGGATCCCTACACGGTGAATATGGCAACGCCGCAGATCATCATCGGCGCCCAGACGTTGCACGCCACCGGTTATGCCATGGGCATCCAGAACGACGGCGCCGATTCCGTGGCTGTCACCTATTTCGGCGACGGCGCAACCAGCGAGGGCGACGTCAACGAGGCCATGGTGTTTGCCGCCAGCTTCCAGGTTCCGGTGGTGTTTTTCTGTACGAACAACCAATGGGCAATCTCCGAGCCGGTACGGCTCCAGTCGCACATCCACCTGGCGGACAGGGCCACCGGCTTCGGAATTCCCAGCATGCGCGTGGATGGCAATGATGTCCTTGCCGTGATGGCTGCGACCCGGGTCGCGCTGGACCGGGCACGGCGGGGAGGCGGTCCCACTTTCATCGAAGCCGTCAGCTACCGGATGGGTCCGCACACCACAGCTGACGACCCCACCCGCTACCGTGACCCCAACGAGCTCGAGGACTGGGCTGCCAAGGACCCCATCAGCAGGGTGGCGGGCCTCCTGGAGCGGAAGGGACTGCTCACCGAAGAGCTGCAGCAACAGGTTAGGGACAAGGCCGACGCCGTGGCCCGCGAGATGCGCGACGGCTGCACCACCATGGCGGATCCGCAGCCGCTGGACGTATTCAAGCACGTGTACAGCACGCCCAACTCCTGGCTGGATCGGCAGCAGGACCACTATGCCCGTTACCTGGCCTCCTTCGGTGATCCCGCCGGGGCCACTCTTGAAGAAGGTGCACGCTGATGACCCAGATGACCTTTGCCCGTGCCATTAATGCGGGCCTGCGAAAGTCCCTCGAGAACGATCCCAAGGTGGTCCTCCTGGGTGAGGACATTGGGATGCTCGGGGGCGTGTTCCGGGTGACTGACGGGTTGCAGAAAGACTTCGGAACACACCGGGTTGTGGACACGCCGCTTGCCGAGTCCGCCATCGTGGGGACCGCCGTCGGCCTCGCCTACCGGGGCTACCGCCCGGTGGTGGAAATCCAGTTTGACGGCTTTGTCTACCCCGCGTTCGACCAGATCGTCAGCCAGGTGGCCAAGCTGCACTACCGCACCCGCGGAGCGGTGAAGATGCCCATTACCATCAGGGTTCCGTTCGGCGGTGGCATCGGTTCACCCGAGCACCATTCCGAATCACCGGAAGCGTACTTCACCCACACCTCCGGCCTGCGGGTGGTCACCGTTTCCAACCCGCAGGACGCCTACACCGTGATCCAGCAGGCCGTCTCCTGCGACGACCCCGTCATCTACTTCGAACCCAAGCGCCGGTATCACGACAAAGCCGACGTGGACGAGACCGCCGACGCTCGAACGGCCGTTTCCATGGAGCAGGCCCGGGTCCTCACAGAGGGTACCGATGTCACCCTGGTTGCCTACGGCCCGCTCGTAAAGACTGCCCTGGATGCCGCTGCCGCTGCCGCAGATGAGGGAATCTCCATCCAGGTCATCGACCTGTGCTCACTGGCGCCCGTGGATTACGACACTGTTGTGGCATCGGTCCGGCGCACCGGCCGCCTGGTAGTCACCCATGAAGCCGGCCAGTCAGGCGGCCTGGGCGCGGAGGTGGCAGCCAGCATCACGGAGCGGTGCTTCTACTACCTGGAGGCAGCGCCCGTCCGGGTCACCGGCTTCGACATCCCGTATCCCTACTCAAAACTGGAAATGCACCACCTGCCGGGCCTGGACCGCATTCTCGATGGCGTGGACCGTACCCTGGGCCGGCCCAACTCCCTCAGCGGGCTGGAAGGATGAGCGCTACCATGATCAAGGAATTCCGGCTCCCGGACCTGGGCGAAGGGCTCACCGAGTCAGAGATTCTCAGCTGGAAGGTGGGAGTGGGTGACACCGTCAGCCTGAACCAGGTCATCGCCGAGGTCGAAACTGCCAAGGCAGTGGTGGAACTTCCCTCGCCGTTCGCCGGGGTCATCAAGGAACTTCACGAACAGCCCGGCACCATCGTGGAAGTGGGCAAGCCGATCGTGTCCTTCGAGGTGGCGGACGACGCCGGGACGTCGCCTTCGGTGCCCGCGGACACTTCCGGCGGGGCCGGGGCAACGGTGAGGGAGGCCCCAAAAAGGGAACCCAACCTTGTGGGGTACGGCGCCGTCGTCGAAAGCTCCGGGCGTCCGGCACGCCGTCCGCGCGCCTTGGCGGGGGAGCGTGTCCAAACCAAGCCGGCCGAAGCCGCCCCGGTGGTTGAGTCTCTCGAAACCAAGCCTCTCGAAACCAAGCCTGTCGACACCGGGTCCGTTGAAACCGCGTCCCTGGAAACTAAGCCTGTCGAAACCCTGTCCGGCGAGCGCCCGCGCTCCACACCGCCGGTGCGCAAGCTGGCCAAGGACCTGGGGGTGGACCTGGCCGAAGTTGCGGGTACCGGCCCGTCCGGACTCATCACCCGCGAGGACGTGCAGGCCTACCTTCGCGGCACGCCGGCGGAAGCCGCGGCTGCCCGCCAGCCGGCCCCGGACGTACCGGGGGCCCGGACGGGGGAGCGGGAAACCCGGACCCCCGTAAAGGGTGTCCGCAAATTCACGGCCGCCGCGATGGTGCAAAGTGCTTTCACCGCACCTCATGTCACAGAGTTCCTCACCATCGATGTCACTCCCGCAATGGAACTCCTTGCCAGGCTCAAGGGCAGCAGGGAATTTGCAGCGTTGAAGCTGACGCCGCTGACCCTCGCAGCGAAGGCGGTACTCATCGCCCTGCGCCGCAATCCAGCCCTGAACTCCCGCTGGGACGAAACCAACCAGGAGATCATTACCTTCAACTATGTGAACCTGGGGATCGCGGCGGCCACGCCGCGCGGTCTCACCGTCCCCAATATCAAGGACGCCGATTCGCTGACCCTGCAGCAGCTCGCCGAAGCGCTGGCGGCTCTGGCCGAAACTGCCCGCGCGGGAAAGACCACGCCGGCCGACCTGTCCGGGGGGACCATCTCCGTCACGAACATCGGCGTTTTCGGCATCGACGCAGGCACGCCGATCCTCAACCCGGGGGAGGCCGCCATCCTGGCCATGGGCGCCGTGCGGACCATGCCGTGGGAGTACCGCGGCGAGGTAGCCCTCCGGCAGGTCATGACCCTGAGCCTGTCCTTCGACCACCGGCTGGTGGACGGTGAACAGGGCTCGCGGTTCCTTGCCGACGTCGGGGCCATCCTGGCCGACCCAGGCATGGTCCTGACCATGGTCTAGCGGGAGGACTCCGAAGGCGGAACCGCCGACGGGTTGCCTGCGGTGAGGGCCGCCAGTGCCATCCCCTCAAGCAGCGGACGTGCAGCCGCGGCCGCGATCCTGCGGCCGTGGCTGCGCACCGAGTGGGGTGTGGAATTGATAAGGCCAAAGGTGGCGTGGGCGCGCATCCGGAGCTCTGAAGAGTCAGTCCCCGGGTGGATCCTGGCGAGGACGTCCACCCACACCTCCACGTAGCTGCGCTGGAGGGCACGTACCTCGGACTGGTCCTGCTCAGAGAGGTTGCTGAAATCCCGGTCCTGGACCCGGATTACATCCGGCTTTCCCAGGGCAAAGTCCACCTGGAACTCCACCAGCCGCCGCAGGGCGGCCAGCGGGTCGGGATTGTTCTCCACCACATGCCGGCCGCCCTCCAGCAGCTCCCGGCTGACTGTCACCAGCAGATCCGCCAGGACCGCCTGCTTGCCCGGAAAATGCCGGTATACGGCCGGGCCGCTGACCCCTGCAGCTGCCCCGAGGTCCTCCAGCGACACCCGGTTGAAACCGTCCGCCGCAAACAGCGAAGCGGCAGCGGTCAGCAGCGCCTGGCGCCGGTTCTCCTTGGCCCTGCTGCGCTGGGTTGTACTGCCCTGCTGTGTTGTACTGCCGGGCCGGGTTGTGTTGCCCTTCTGGGCAGGGCTGCGCTCGCTGGTCTGCGTGGCGTCGGTGCTGGGCACATTTCCTCCTCGGACCCGCAGATTCTAGCAAGACGCCTGTGGGTTGGACATCACAGTTAATAGAGACTAACCTGAATTTCAGTTATTGGGCACTAACCGAGTTGGCCTTGGCCGGCCAGGATTACAAAGGAACGGACCCGTCGATGGAGACCCTAGCCAGCCTGCTGGACCCAGCCAGTGAGGCGTTCGGTGCAAACCGCGAAGCGCAGCTCCAGCTGGCCGGGGAGCTGCGGAAAAGGCTTGCTGACGCGGCGCTGGGAGGTCCCCAAAAGTCCCGGGAACGCCACGTTGCACGGGGAAAACTCCTGCCCCGGGAACGCATCGACCAGCTGCTGGATGACGGCAGCCCGTTCCTGGAAATTGCCCCCCTCGCCGCCACCGGCATGTATAACGACGAGGCGCCCGGTGCCGGCGTCATTGCCGGTGTAGGACTGGTGCACGGCCGCCAGGTGCTGGTCATTTCCAACGACGCCACGGTCAAGGGCGGTACCTACTACCCAATGACTGTGAAGAAGCACCTTCGGGCCCAGGAGGTCGCCCTCGAAAACCGGCTCCCGTGCGTCTACCTGGTTGACTCAGGCGGAGCATTCCTGCCGAAGCAGGACGAGGTGTTTCCGGACAAGGACCACTTTGGCCGCATCTTCTACAACCAGGCACGCCTCTCAGCGGCAAAGATCCCGCAGATCGCCGCGGTGATGGGCTCCTGCACTGCCGGCGGCGCGTACGTTCCCGCCATGAGCGATGAAACCGTCATCGTCCGCAACCAGGGCACGATCTTCCTGGGCGGTCCGCCGCTGGTGAAGGCAGCAATCGGTGAGATTGTCACCGCAGAGGAGCTCGGCGGCGGGGAAATCCATTCGCGGATCTCCGGCGTGACCGACCACCTGGCCGAAAACGACGAGCACGCGCTGCAAATCATCCGCGACATCGTGGCTACGCTGCCGCCTCCGGCCCCGCCCGCCTGGCAGGTGGAAGCCGCAATCGGCCCCGCCGCCGACCCCGAGGAGCTGTACGGTGCTGTGCCCACTGACGTGAACGCACCCTACGACGTCCATGAAGTCATCGCCAGGCTGGTAGACGGCAGCAAATTCCACGAGTTCAAAAAGGACTACGGCGCCACGCTGGTCACGGGATTCGCCCGCCTGCATGGGCACCCCGTGGGCATCGTCGCCAACAACGGCGTACTGTTCAGCGAGTCTTCCCTCAAGGGCGCACATTTCATCGAACTCTGTGACCAGAGGGGTATCCCCCTGGTCTTCCTGCAGAACATCTCCGGGTTCATGGTGGGCAGGGACGCCGAGCAGGGCGGCATCGCCAAGAACGGGGCAAAGATGGTCACGGCCGTGGCCACGGCCCGGGTACCCAAGCTGACGGTGGTCATCGGGGGCTCCTTTGGGGCCGGCAACTACTCAATGTGCGGCCGCGCGTATTCGCCGCGCTTCCTCTGGATGTGGCCCGCAGCCCGGATCTCCGTGATGGGCGGCAACCAGGCTGCCAGCGTGCTGGCCACGGTCAAGCGGGACCAGTATGAAGCGGCAGGCGAAGAGTGGACAGCCCAGGCAGAGGAAGAGTTCAAAGCGCCCATCCGCCGGCAGTACGAGGACCAGGGCAGCCCCTACTACTCCACGGCCCGCCTCTGGGATGACGGCGTGATCGACCCCGCGGACACCCGCACCGTCCTGGGCCTCGCCCTGGACGTCGTCTCCCGCACCCCCTTGCCGGAAACCTCTTTCGGCCTCTTCCGGATGTGAGCCAGCCATGACCCTGCATTCAACCGCCAACGTTTCGCCAGCCAGTTCCTCCGCCGCCCGCGAGCCACTGTTCGGCACAGTCCTGGTGGCCAACCGCGGCGAGATCGCATGCCGGGTGATCCGGACCCTGCGCGCCCTGGGCATCCGCTCAGTGGCCGTATACAGCGACGCCGACGCCGGTGCCCGGCACGTGCGCGAAGCCGACACCTCCGTACGGATCGGTCCGGCCCCGGCCGCGGAAAGCTATCTCAACATCGAGGCGGTTATCGGCGCCTGCCGGCAAACGGGAGCCAAAGCCGTGCATCCGGGCTACGGCTTCCTGAGCGAGAACGTTGATTTCGCCCGCGCACTGGAAAAGGCCGGCATCACCTTTATCGGCCCCGGCGTGGAAGCCCTGAATGTCATGGGGGACAAGATCCGCTCCAAGAACCACGTCGCCGGCTACGGCGTCCCGGTGGTTCCCGGCGTGGCCCGCCCCGGGATGACGGACGCCGAACTGGTTGAGGCCGCGGCCGCCGTCGGATTTCCGCTCCTGATCAAACCCTCCGCGGGAGGTGGCGGCAAAGGCATGCACGCCGTGGAAAAAGCGGAAGACCTGCCGGCAGCCCTGGCTACTGCGCGGCGGGTGGCGGCCAGCGCCTTTGGTGACGACACCCTTTTCCTGGAACGCCTGGTCACCACTCCCCGCCACATCGAAGTACAGGTGCTGGCGGACAACCACGGCAACGTCATTCATCTCGGGGAACGCGAATGCTCCCTGCAGCGACGGCACCAGAAGGTCATTGAAGAGGCGCCCTCGCCCCTGCTGGAAAGCCTCCCGGATGGCGCTGCCGTCCGTGCCCGCATCGGCGAGGCGGCCTGCAACGCCGCCCGCAGCGTGAATTACAGCGGCGCCGGAACAGTGGAGTTCCTGGTTTCCGATGACGCCCCGGACGAGTTCTATTTCATGGAGATGAACACCCGCCTGCAGGTGGAGCACCCTGTCACGGAGATGGTCACGGGCACCGACCTCGTCGAATGGCAGGTGCGGATTGCCGCAGGCGGGGAGTTGACCGTCCGGCAGGCCGACGTCGAACTTTCCGGCCACTCAGTGGAGGCACGCGTGTACGCCGAAGTGCCGGAAAAGAACTTCCTGCCGTCAACAGGGCGGGTATACCTGCTGGACGAACTGCCGTCCGGAACCGCCGGGACGGTGCGGGTGGATTCCTCACTGGTCGAGGGGCTGCAGCTGTCGTCGAGCTACGACCCGATGATGGCCAAGGTTGTTGCCTGGGGTGCGGACCGGGCAGCGGCCCTCGACACTTTGGACCAGGCGCTCGCCGGTTACACCGCCCTCGGCCTGGCAACCAACGTGGAGTACCTCCGGCTGCTGATCAACGACCCCGACGTCCGGGACGGGCGCCTGGACACCGGCCTGATTGAGCGGAAGCTGCCGGGGCTGGCTTTCCGCCGTGTCAGCGATGCGGAGTTGGTGGCCGCTGCCCTGTTCGCCGTGCATGCCGGTGAACAGGCTCCGCACGGGCCAGGTCCCTGGCAGGGACGTAGCGGCTGGCGGCTGGGAGCCCCTGCCCCCCGCCGGGTCAGCCTGGGAACGCCCGACGGCGGCCTGGCCACCGTTGCCGTCAGCGGCAGTCCCGGCGGGAGCATCGTGACGGTCGACGGCGGTAAACGCAGCAGGGCCTGCCTCCGCTTTCCTCGGCGCGGCCACATGGAGCTGACCCTCGACGGCGAAGTCCACGAGTATGCGCTGGCACCGGTCTACCCCGGGCCGGGGACCCCGCTGTCGGACGCTCCACTCCAGCTTTTCCTCGGCAACGAAGGCTGGTCCTGCCGGCTGGACGTGCTGACCCGCGAAGCGCGGCTGGAACGGGTCCTCGCGGCCATCCAGCAGGAGGAGGGATCCGCCGACCCGGCCGTACGTTCGCCCATGCCCGGCACCGTAGTGTCCGTAGCGGTTGCCGACGGGGACACCGTGAAAGCCGGCCAGGTCCTTGTTTCGGTGGAGGCCATGAAGATGGAACACCAGCTGCCGGCCCCGCTGGCCGGGACGGTGCACCTCAGCACGCGGCCCGGAGAGCTGGTGAAGGCTGAACAGGTAGTAGCCACCATCCACCCCGACCCGGAGCACAAACCCGGGCCCGGTACTGCCGGCACCTTCCCCGGCGGCGATACAGCCCAGGAACCAACCCACGGCAAAGGAGCCTAGACATGGCAGGTTTTGAACTCAGCGAGGAGTACCAGGACCTCAGCGAAACCGTCCGCGATTTCGCGGACACGGTGGTGGCCCCGGTATCGGCCAAGCACGACGAGGAGCACAGCTTCCCCTACGAAGTGGTGAAGCAGATGGCGGAGATGGGACTGTTCGGGCTGCCCTTCCCCGAGGCGTTCGGCGGGATGGGCGGGGACTACTTTGCCCTTGCCCTGGCGCTGGAGCAGCTCGGCCGGGTGGACCAATCGGTAGCCATCACCCTGGAAGCCGGCGTCTCCCTGGGCGCCATGCCCGTGTACCGCTTCGGTACCGACGCCCAGAAGGAGGAATGGCTGCCAATGCTGGCCTCGGGCCAGGCGCTCGCCGGCTTCGGGCTGACCGAACCCGAGGCCGGTTCCGATGCGGGGGGTACCAAGACCACGGCACGCCGGGACGGCGGGGACTGGGTGATCAACGGCAACAAGGAGTTCATCACCAACTCCGGGACGGACATCACCCGGCTGGTCACGGTCACCGCCGTGACCGGACAGAAGGAACGGGCGGACGGCACCCTGCAAAAGGAAATCTCCACCATTCTTGTGCCCACCGACACGCCCGGCTTCAAGGCGGAAAAACCGTACAACAAGGTGGGCTGGAACGCCTCGGACACACACCCGCTCACCTTGCGGGATGTCCGTGTCCCGGAGGAAAACCTGCTGGGCGCCGAAGGGCGCGGTTACGCCAACTTTCTCTCCATCCTGGACGAGGGCCGCATTGCCATCGCGGCGCTGGCCACCGGCGCCGCGCAGGGATGCGCGGACCTCTCCGTCAAGTACGCCAGGGAGCGCAGGGCCTTCGGCCAGGAGATCGGCAAGTACCAGGCCATCTCCTTCAAGATCGCCCGCATGGAAGCCAGGGCCCACACCGCCCGCCTGGCCTACTACGACGCGGCTGCCCGGATGCTTGCCGGGAAGCCGTTCAAGACGCAGGCGGCCATCGCTAAGATGGTCGCAGGCGAGGCGGCCATGGACAACGCGCGGGATGCCACCCAGGTATTCGGCGGCTATGGCTTCATCAACGAGTTCACCGTGGCACGCCACTACCGCGACTCCAAGATCCTTGAAGTGGGGGAGGGCACCACGGAGGTCCAGCTGATGCTGATCGCCCGCGAACTGGGACTGTAGTACCTGGGACTGCAGCCGGCCTGAAAGGATCAATGATGATTGACAAGGTTGTTGCCAGCGCCGACGAAGCAGTGGCGGACATACCGGACGGCGCCTCTCTGGCCGTGGGCGGGTTTGGACTCTGCGGAATTCCCGTCACCCTGATCGATGCGCTGCACCGCGCCGGCACCTCGGAACTGGAAACCGTCAGCAACAACTGCGGCGTGGACGACTGGGGCCTGGGCATCCTGCTCCGGGATGGACGCATCCGCCGCACCATCAGCTCCTACGTGGGCGAAAACAAGGAGTTCGCCCGCCAGTACCTGGCCGGCGAACTGGAAGTGGTCCTCACGCCCCAGGGCACGCTTGCGGAGAAGCTTCGCGCGGGCGGCGCCGGCATCCCTGCCTTCTACACGAAGGCGGGGGTAGGCACGCAGGTGTCCGAGGGTGGCCTGCCGCAGAAGTACGACGCCGACGGCGGCATCGCGGTGGCATCAGAACCCAAGGAGGTGCGTTCCTTCGGCGATGTGGACTATGTCCTGGAGGAAGCCCTGACACCCGACTTCGGGCTGGTCCATGCCTGGAAGGGAGACCGGCACGGCAACCTCGTCTTCCACGCCACCGCCATGAACTTCAACCCGCTCTGCGCCATGGCCGGCCGGATCACCATCGCGGAGGTGGAGGAACTCGTGGAGCCGGGCGAACTGGACCCCGGGCGCATCCACACCCCCGGGATTTTCGTTCAGCGGGTGGTCCTTGCCCCCAACGCCGAGAAACGGATCGAGAAGCGGACCGTGGCCCTTGCTGTCCCCGCCGGCGGCGGATCCGCAACAGGACCCGGCAGCAACCAGCAGGCAGGAGCATAACGATGGATCCCAACAGCCCCTACGCTCCCCGTCCGGAAGGCGTCCGGCCCGAGTTCCGGCGCGCGCCCTCCCAGCAGCAAGCCGCCCCCGGTGACGGAACCGGTGAGGCCGAAACCAAAGGCTGGACACGCAACGAGTTGGCCGCACGGGTGGCCATGGAGCTCAGCAACGGCCAGTATGTGAACCTCGGGATCGGCATGCCCACATTGATTCCCAACTACATTCCCGAGGGCGTTGAAGTGGTCCTCCACTCCGAGAACGGCATTCTGGGCGTAGGCCCGTATCCGGCAGAGGATGCCGTGGATCCGGACCTGATCAATGCGGGCAAGGAAACCGTCACCGTTAACAAGGGCGCCGCGTTCTTCGACTCCGCAGCTTCCTTCGGAATGATCCGGGGCGGCCATGTGGACGTTGCTGTCCTGGGTGCCATGGAGGTGGCCGCCAACGGCGACCTGGCCAACTGGATGATCCCGGGCAAGATGGTCAAGGGCATGGGCGGGGCCATGGACCTGGTGTTCGGCGCCAAGAAGGTCATCGTGATGATGGAACACGTGGACCGCAGCGGCAACCCCAAGATTGTCCAGCAATGTTCACTTCCGCTGACCGGCAAGGGGTGCGTGGACCGCATCATCACGGACCTCGCCGTCATCGACGTCGTCCAGGACACCTTCGGGTCCCGCCTGGTACTGCGCGAGCTGGCCCCCAACGTCTCGGTGGAGGACGTTGCCGCCGCCACCGGCGCCGAGCTGTTCGAGGAAGACCGGGAACTCACCGTATGACCGGCGGCAGCAACGGTCAGGATGCCCGGCAGAAGGACGACGGCGGACGGCGCGTCATCGAGCAGCGCGGGCTGTACTTCGATGAGCTCGAAGAGGGAGTGGTTTATGCGCATCGTCCCGGACGTACTGTGACGGAGGCGGACAACGTGCTGTTCACCACCCTCACCATGAACACGCAGGCACTGCACCTGGATGCGGCCTGGAGCGCCGCCCAGCCCTTCGGCCAGCGGCTGGTCAATTCCATGTTCACGCTCGCCACTGTGGTGGGCCAGTCCGTCACCCAGCTGACCCAGGGAACCATCATTGCCCAGCTGGGCCTGACTGACGTTTCCTTCCCGCACCCGCTGTACCACGGGGACACCCTCTATACGGAGACGGTGATCGCCGGCAAGCGGCTCTCCGAATCACGGCCGGGCCAGGGGATCGTCACCATGCAGCACACCGGCAGGAACCAGGACGGCACCGTGGTGGCGCTCGCCACCCGAAGCTGCCTGATGTGGACGCGTGAGGCCCACAGGAGGCAGTCCGGCAGCGGACAGGAGAGAATTCCGGTATGACCTTTCTGATGGGCCCTGCCCTGCTCTTTTGCCCCGCTGACCGGCCGGAACGCTACCAGAAGGCTGCCACGCGCGCCGATGCCGTGATCCTTGACCTTGAGGACGCAGTTGCCCCCGCCGACAAGCAGCGCGCACGCGGTGCCATCCTCGCCCAGGTGGGAACCACCGGTGACATCCCGGAGCTGGAGCCCAGCCGGACCATCATCAGGGTGAATCCTGCCGGGACGGAGGAATTTGAAAAGGACCTGCACTGCCTGGCGCACACGCCCTACCGGACCGTCATGCTGGCGAAGGCGGAAAGCGCCGACCAGTTGAAAGCCCTTGGGGGCTACCAGGTCATCGCGTTGTGCGAGACCGCCCTGGGTGTCCTGAATGCCCCGGCCATTGCAGCCGCACCCAATGTGGTGGCACTGATGTGGGGAGCCGAGGACCTGCTGGCGACCCTGGGCGGCACGTCCAGCCGAATGGACGACGGCGGCTACCGGGCAGTGGCGCTGCACGCCCGTTCAACCGTGCTGCTGGCAGCCCGTGCTTTTGGCAAGGAGGCCGTTGACGCCGTCTACGTCAACATCCCGGACCTTGCAGGCCTGGCGGCGGAAGCCGGCGACGCTGTCGCATCCGGATTCAGCTCCAAAGCCTGCATCCACCCCAGCCAGGCGGCAGTAGTACGGGGCGCGTATGCTCCCTCCGAAGCTGACGTGGCCGCGGCAACAGCCCTGCTGGAGGCCGCCCGGACGGCGGGTTCCGGGGTTTTCGAGCACAACGGAAAGATGATCGACGGACCAGTCATCAAACAGGCCGAGGCCATCATCCGTCGTGCAGGGAAGCACGCCTAGAAGCGCCCGACGCCGGGTGTTCGCCTCTGCGGGACGCTCACCTTTGCCCGCTGTTCACCTCTGCGGGATGCCCACCTTTGCCCGCTGCTCACCTTCGCCGGCCGTGGGACCGCCGCAGGGAAATGGGCGGGATGGGTTCGTAGAGCAGTGTCCGCACCCACCGGTTTCCCGTCTCCCGGAACTCCTGCCGGGTGGCGAAGCGATAGTGGTAGCTGAGCACGCGCACCCAGCGGGGTGGCTCGCCGTCGAACGGGTCGTGGCGCAGGAGCCGCAACGTTTTCCGGTCCGCCTCCAGCAGCTTGGTGAGGAACGCGTAGAACCACTCTTCGTGCACCGTCCTCAGCGGCAGGAACCACATCAGCCAGTCCAGCCGCAGGTGGTACGGCGCCCATTGCCGGGGGATGCGCCTCACATCCCCGGGCTTGCCCTTGAAGCCATACTCTCGCCAGTCCGAGGAGTCGTCGGGATCTTCATCCAGGGTCCCCTCCACCACGATCTCGATCCGCTGCTTGGTGACAGTCCCGAAGGCGCCGTACGTGTTGACCAGCTGCCAGCGGTTGAAGCTCGCGTTCATCAGCTGCCGGCGGGAGAACAGGTTCCGCAGTGGCCAGTAGCTGAGCACCACCAGCAACAGGGTGGCTGCGAGCGTGATGGCCAGCCACCAGACCGGAGTTTCCCTGTCCACACCCGCTCCGTGCCAATCCAGGGGGATTGCCGGCAGCACCGCATGGGCCACCGGGTCGCTGACAGCGGCGAAGGCCAGCACAATGGCGATCCAGTTCAGCCAGGCGAAGTTTCCGGTAGCCACCAGCCACAGCTGGGTGAAAATGACAATTCCCGCCGCTACGCTGGCCACCGGCTGCGGTGCGAACAGGAAGAACGGGACCACCAGTTGGGCGAAGTGGTTGCCCACCACCTCCACCTTGTGGAGGGGCTTGGGCAGGAGATGCGCCTGCCGGCTGAGTGGACCGGGCATCGGCTGCGTTTCATGGTGGTAGTACAGGGCAGTCAGGTCCCGCCACTCCCGGCCGCCGCGGATCTTGATCATCCCGGCACCGAATTCCAGGCGGAACACGAGCCACACGATCAGGATCAGGATGGTGCGGGGCGGGTCCGTCTGGTCAGAACCGAGGAACGCCACGGTGAAGCCCGCTTCAAGGAGCAGCATCTCCCAGCCGAAGCCGTAGAACGTCTGGCCCACGTTCACGATGGACATGTACAGCAGCCAGAGCGCCAGGAATGCAATCAGCGGCACCCACGGCGGTCCCAGTTGCGGAATTCCGGCCATAAGCAACGCCGACACCACGAGCCCTGCTGCGCAGACGGCCCGGAGCAGCCCGTCGGAGTACCGCCAACGGAACAGGGTGGGCCGGGGCATCCTGCTGAAGACGCCGAGGTACTGCGGGACCGGGAGGAGCCCCCGCTCACCCAGCAACGCGGGGAACTGGTTCAGTGAGGACAGAAATGCAACAAAGTACAGTGCTGCCACCCCTCGCTGCAGCACTTGCCGGGCGAACTCGTATTCCGGCGCGTCGAACCATGACAGCCAGTCCACGGGATCCACGTTACGCCCGCCCACCGGGAAGCTGCCACTAGGATCGAGGGATGTTTGTACTGGTGCTGATGGCCGTAATCGCAGGCGCGTTGGCCCAGCGGATCGCAGGCCTTGGCTTCGGGCTGCTCGTTGCACCGGTGCTGGTGGTTCTCCTGGGCCCCTTCGACGGCGTCATGATCGTCAATCTTTGCGGTGCGGCCTCGTCCCTGCTCATCCTCTCCCGGGTCTGGAGGCATGTGGCCTGGAAGAAGTACTTCGGACTGGCGCTCGCGGCCCTGGCCGGCGTCCTGCCTGGTGCGTGGCTGGCCAGCAACGTGCCCGAAGCGCCGCTGCAGATCTGCATCGGCATTCTGCTCGTCATTGCCCTGCTCGCTTCACAACGGCTGACCAGGACATCGTGGCGTGCCAGTGGGGCGGTTCCCATGGTGTCGCTGGGGTTTTCCAGCGGTCTCATGAACGCCGCGGCGGGCGTGGGCGGTCCGTCCATCACGGCGTACGCCATCGCCACGCGCTGGGAGCAGAAAAGCTTTAGTGCCACCCTCCAGCCGTACTTCATCACCACGGGCTTAAGCTCGCTCATCAGCAAATACGTGCTGTCGGGCGGGCATGTTCCCGGCCTGGAAGGCTGGCAGTGGCTGGCGATCCTTGCGGCCATGATCGTTGGAATCGTGGCCGGGGATCTGTTGTCCGGCAGGGTGCCTGCAGCTGCCGCGCGGCGGATCGTCACGGCCATCGCCTACGTGGGAGCGGTGGCCACCCTGGGCAAGGGCCTGATGGAACTGGCAGCGGCCTGAGTGCCGCGGTTCCTGCGGGCTGTCCGGGCACCCCGGTGGGAGATACTTAAGCAATGCAGCCACGCAGAATCGTCCTCCTCGGATCCACCGGTTCCATCGGCACCCAGGCGATTGACGTCGTCGACGGCGCCCCGCACCTGTTCGAGGTCGTGGCACTCAGCGCAGGCGGCGGCAACCTGGAACTCCTCGCCCGGCAAGCGGTCCACACGGGTGCTGCAGCGGTAGGAATAGCGGGCGGTGACCCGGGCCGGCTGGCAACGCTGATTGATGAAGCGGCCGCCGCAGCAGGAAAGCCCGGCTACCGGCCGGAGATCGTATCCGGCATCGATGCTTCCACCCGCATAGCGCAGATCGAGGCGGACGTGGTGCTCAACGGGATCACCGGTTCGATCGGCCTGGCACCCACCCTGGCGGCACTGGGCTCCGGCGCCACACTGGCCCTCGCCAACAAGGAGTCCCTTATTGTGGGCGGGGAGCTCGTCAAGGCTGCCGCCCGGGAGGGTCAGATTGTTCCCGTGGACTCCGAGCACTCCGCGATTGCCCAGTGCCTGCGCGCGGGCACTGCCGGCGAAGTGGAAAAATTGATCCTTACCGCGTCCGGAGGGCCGTTCCGGGGCAGGAGCCGGGAGGAGCTTCACGGGGTCACCCCGCAGGAGGCGTTGGCGCATCCCACCTGGGACATGGGCGTCATGGTCACCACCAATTCGGCCACGCTGGTGAACAAGGGCCTTGAGGTGATAGAGGCGCACCTGCTGTTCGATGTTCCGCTGGACCGGATAGACGTTGTTGTCCATCCCCAGTCCGTAGTGCATTCCATGGTCGAGTTCGTCGACGGTTCAGTCATTGCTCAGGCGTCCCCGCCGGACATGCGCCTGCCCATAGCCCTGGGGCTGGGCTGGCCTGAGAGGGTATCCAACGCCGCGGCAGCCTGCGACTGGACCAAGGCCGCCACCTGGACCTTTGAACCACTGGACGTGGCCGCTTTCCCCGCCGTCGAACTCGCCAAGGAGGCCGCCAAGCAGGGGAGCACCTTCCCCGCAGTCTTCAATGCGGCAAACGAGGAGGCGGTAACGGCCTTCCATGACGGCCGCATTCGGTTCACTGACATAGTGGACACCGTGGAAGACGTCCTCAGCGAACACTCAGGCTCCTCACGGCTGACGGTGGAATCCGTACTCGATGCTGAGAGCTGGGCACGTGCCCGCGCACACGAACGTTTAGCAGTCAGCAGTCTCTAGGAAGCAGCAGCACCTCCATGACCCCCGTTCTTCTTTTTGTCCTCGGCGTCGTCTTTGTGGCCATCGGCATCGCTGCCTCCATCGCGCTCCACGAAGTGGGCCACCTGGTGCCCGCCAAGCTCTTCAAGGTGCGTGTGACCAAGTACATGATCGGCTTTGGCCCCACCTTGTGGTCCAAGCGGAGAGGCGAAACCGAGTACGGCGTAAAGGCCATACCGTTGGGCGGTTACGTATCCATGATCGGCATGTACCCACCCAACAAGGACGACGGGTCCGTCCGCCCCTCCAGCACGGGGATGTTCCAGACCCTGGCCACCGAAGCGCGGTCAATGGCGCACGAGGAAGTGGGCCCGGGCGACGAAAACCGCGTCTTCTACCGGCTCCCGGTATGGAAAAAGATCATTGTGATGCTGGGCGGACCGGCCATGAACATGGTCCTCGGCCTGATCCTGACCGCCGTCCTGCTGATGGGCTTCGGGATGGCAACGGCCACCACAACCATCTCCGACGTCTCCAAGTGCCAGGTGGCCGCGGGCGAGACAGTCGATCCTGATTCTGCTGATTGCCAGCTCACGCCTGCTGCTGCCGCGGGCCTGCAGCCCAATGACACCGTCACTTCCTTTGATGGAAAGGACGTGACCAGCTGGGACCAGCTGACCGAGTGGATCCGCGCCTCCGCCGGCCGCGAAGTGGCCATCACCGTGGAACGCGGCGGGGCCCCGGTTTCGACGACGGTCACACCCGTTTTGTCAGCCCGGCCCATCATCGGCGTGGACGGCAGGCAGGAAACGGACGACGCGGGGAACCTCCGTTACCAGGATGTCGGCTTCCTGGGAATCGGTGCGCAGACAGAACTGGTGCCCCAGCCGGCATCGTCCGTCCTGCCGATGGCGGGGGAGAACATCCGCCAGGTGGCCGGGGTGATCTTCAACCTGCCGGCACGGGTGGTAGGCGTGGCGAAAGCTGCCTTCAGCGAAGAGCCGCGCGACCCCAACGGTCCCATCAGCGTGGTGGGTGTGGGCCGGGTGGCCGGCGAAGTCGCTGCCATGGAGGAAATCCCGGTCCAGTCGCGGGTGGCCACCCTGGTCGGCCTGATGGCCGGGCTGAACTTTGCCCTGGCAGTCTTCAACCTGGTCCCGCTTCTGCCGCTCGATGGCGGCCACGTTGCCGGGGCGCTCTACGAAGGCGCCCGTCGACGGGTCGCCAAGCTCTTCGGACGGCCTGATCCCGGTGCCTTCGACATAGCCAAACTGCTGCCCGCGACCTATGTGGTGGTGGTCCTGCTGATGGGGATGAGCGCGCTGTTGATCTACGCGGATATCGTAAAGCCCATCAATCTCTTCGGCTGACCGTCAGTCATAAAAGGGTGATTCACAGGGATCAGTCATTTTTGGTTGATTATTGGTAGTCAGCCTCTTATGGTTGCTTTATGTTCGTAATGACAATCGACCAGCAGGGCAGCACCGGTGACAGGGACCGGGTTCCGGACCTCATCTCGGAGCTTGCGGAACTGACCCCTTCTGCCTTTGAGCGGTCGGTAGGCGACGAGCTCCAGGGAGCAGTCAGAGACGCGGCCGACGTCGTGGACATTGCCCTGCATGCACTGCGTACCGGTCGCTGGTACGTGGGCATCGGCGTAGGCACTGTATCCCTTCCCGCCGGCGCCAGCCCGCGGGAGGGGACGGGCACCGGGTTCGTTGCCGCACGAAAAGCCGTTGAACAGGCCAAAACCTCAGGCCATCAGGTTCCCTTGTCGGTGGTGTCGGGCACCATGGGCAAGGAAGCGGGAAGCCAATCCGCAGGCGGCGAGGGGGTAAGGGCATGTGCAAATGCCGAGGCAGTGCTGCGCCTGCTGGGCCGCCTCGTCCAGGAGCGCACGGAAGCCCAATGGCGGGTGGTGGATGCCCTCCGCCGCCAAGGTACGGGCAGGCATGGTCGCCAAAAACAGGTTGCGGCGGAGCTTGGAATCAGTGAACAGTCGGTGAGCCGTACCGTTCTTCGGTCCGGCTGGCAGGAAGAATGGGCAGCCAGGCCGGCAGCAGCGATGCTCCTGGACTATTCGCATTCAAGGATTGCCGGTTCCCATAGCGAAGGAGCGCAGTGAACGCACTGTGGATCACGGCCGCACTGCTCGTGGCGGGTTTTGCCGGCTGGCCCGTGACGGCGCTTGTCTTCAAGGTCGCCAGGACCATTGACGACAAGGCGGATGCGGCCAAGGCGGCAGAGCAGGCCCGGCGGGCTGCAGAGGATCCGTCCGCCGACGTCACTGTTGACCCTGCACGCGCAGGGCACCCGGACACAGCCGGCCAGAATGTGGACGGCGAGCTGACTGCCGGGCCGGACCATCCGGCGTCGGGCGCTTCAGCTGCAGAACCCTTGCTGCCAAGCCAACGGATCCTGCGCGGCGGGGCCATTATCGGAATCCTTGAACGGCTGGGCGTGTGCCTGGCCATCCTCACCAGCCAGCCGGTGGCCATCGCCTATATTGTGGCCATCAAAGGCCTGGGCAGGTTCGCGGAGTTGAAGGAGACGCCAGTAGCGGCTGAGCGGTTCATTATCGGAACACTGACCTCCATGCTCTGGGCTGCCGGTATCGCGGCTGTGGTCAAGGTCCTCTTCCTCACCTGAAACAGGGTTTGCCGTCCGGCCTGGAAGTGCCACCCGGATGGGTGGGAAGGCAGCCATGGCGATAGGGTAGCGGTATGACAGTTTTTGCCGTTGAGTACGTTTACGCCGCCGATTCCACCGAAGCCCGGAACGAGGCCCGCCCCGCCCACCGTGAATGGACCGGGACCCTGGCGCAGGACGGCGCCATCCTTGCCAGCGGCCCCTACGGCGACGGCGCGGGCGCTCTGCTGATCTTCAAGGCAGCAGACGAAGCCGGGCTCAACTCAATCCTCAAGCAGGACCCCTTTGCAGCCGCCGGAGTCATTGCAGGAATCCGCATCACTGAATGGTCTCCGGTGACCGGCGTGCTTGCCGGGCTCGCCGCGTAACCGCTTCTTCACCCTTTCAACTCTAGGAGTCCACGTGACCTCGGTCAGCCTGGGAATGCCGTCAGCACCGCCACCCGTCCTTGCCCCGCGCCGGAAGACCCGCCAGATCAAGGTCGGATCCGTTGGGGTGGGCTCAGATTTCCCTATCAGTGTGCAGTCGATGACCACCACACCCACCACTGACATCAACGCCACCCTGCAGCAGATCGCGGAGCTGACGGCGTCCGGCTGCGACATTGTGCGCGTTGCCTGCCCCTCTGCGGACGATGCCGAGGCGCTGCCCATCATCGCCCGGAAATCCCAGATCCCGGTTATCGCGGACATCCACTTCCAGCCGAAGTACGTGTTCGCCGCTATCGAGGCCGGTTGCGCGGCGGTGCGCGTGAACCCCGGAAACATCCGCAAGTTCGACGATCAGGTCAAGGAAATCGCCGCTGCCGCGCGCGATCACGGCACATCCATCCGCATCGGCGTCAATGCCGGTTCACTGGAGCCGGGCATCCTCAAGAAGTACGGCAAGGCCACCCCCGAAGCGCTGGTGGAGTCCGCAGTCTGGGAAGCGTCGCTCTTCGAGGAGCACGGGTTCCATGACTTCAAGATCTCCGTGAAGCACAACGACCCCGTCATAATGGTTGCGGCGTACGAAATGCTGGCGGAGAAGGGCGACTGGCCACTCCACCTTGGCGTGACCGAGGCAGGGCCTGCATTCCAGGGAACCATCAAGTCGGCCACAGCTTTCGGAGCACTGCTGTCCCGCGGTATCGGCGACACCATCCGCGTCTCCCTCTCGGCCCCGCCGGTGGAAGAAATCAAGGTTGGAAACCAGATCCTGCAGTCCCTGAACCTGCGCCCCCGCAAGCTCGAAATTGTGTCCTGCCCGTCCTGCGGCCGCGCCCAGGTGGATGTGTACACGCTGGCGGAGCAGGTTACGGCAGGGCTGGAGGGTATGGAGATCCCGCTGCGTGTGGCTGTCATGGGCTGCGTGGTGAACGGGCCGGGCGAGGCACGTGAAGCCGACCTCGGTGTTGCTTCCGGTAACGGCAAGGGCCAGATTTTTGTGAAGGGTGAAGTCATTAAGACTGTCCCCGAGAGCGAAATTGTTGAGACACTGATCGAAGAGGCCATGCGTATCGCGGAAGAGATGGGGGAGGCCGATGGCGAAGATGCTGTCAAGGGTAGCCCCGTGGTTAGCGTCTCGTAGGGACGTTTCCGATCTGGCGGGGATGTCGGTCCGCACGCTGGACGGCCGGGATACTGATGCCCTGAAGCGGCTGGCACAGCAGGATCCGGTCACCAATGTGTTCATCCTGGCCCACCTGCGCGCCGCCGGCACGGCCGCCCCCACCAGCGGCGGTGCCGGCATTTTTGGAGTTTTCGACGACGGCGTCCTGGTGGGTGCGTGCTGGGCCGGTGCCAATCTGGTTCCGGTCCAGCTGGATCCTGCCCTGGCCGGGGCGGTGGCCGAGGCAGCCAACAGGTCCGGCCGCCGCTATGCCTCCGCCTTTGGTCCTGCAGACTCGGTGCTGGCCCTTCACACGGAACTTGTGGAGCGGGGCCACCGCGCACATGAAGTGCGGGCCGAGCAGCCCTTGATGATTATTGACGGGCCTCCCTGCGTTGAGCCGAACCCCGGCCTCGGACTGGGAAACCTCGCGGATTTTGACCGCATCCTTCCCGCCTGCGCCGCCATGTTCGAGGAGGAAGTCGGATATTCGCCTTTCCTGGGCGGGAGGGAATTCTACAGCCGCCGGGTGGAAGGGCTGATCCGGCAGGGCCATTCCCTCGTCCACCTCAATGACGCCCGCGAAGTGGTGTTCAAAGCGGAGCTTGGTGCTGTTACATCGGATGTCACCCAGATCCAGGGCGTTTGGATGAACCCGCTCTTCCGTGGACAGGGTTTAAGCTCCGGCTACATGTCTGCCGTTGTGGAGCAGGCACAAAAGGTTGCACCTGTCACCAGCCTCTACGTCAACGGATTCAACACCAGGGCGCGGTCAACCTACGAACGCGTCGGTTTCCGGCAGGTGGGCACGTTCGCTACCGTTCTCTTTTAGTCCCGCGCTACCGCAGGTCGACAGGCCGAGGCGAAAAATTACTTGTCAACGTGCCGCCCATCACATAGGTTCGATCTAGCTGCGCTGGAGTGGCGTGGGCGGTCTCACCAGTCCTCACCAGTACTTGGGCGATAACGGCGCTGAGCCACGTCCGGATGCGATGACCAGCCTTTTGGGGGGCCAGGGGCTTTGTATTTCCGGGCGTGGCTCTTCTGTGTCCGCCTCAGGACAGCAGCAGTCTGAGCGGGGCGCCGTGTGCCGGTAGATTAGTACCCAGACGAATTGTCCGGCCCTGCTGATCCAGCACTTCCCCAGAAACGGATACCCACCCGTGGTTACACGACTGTCCCAGCTGTTCCTGCGCACCCTGCGTGAAGATCCCGTCGATGCCGAGGTGGCAAGCCACCGGCTCCTGGTCCGCGCAGGCTATATCCGCCGCGCGGCCCCCGGCATCTATACCTGGCTGCCGCTGGGACTGAGCGTCCTGCGCAAAGTGGAAGCCGTCATCCGTGAGGAGATGGCCGGCATCGGGGCCCAGGAGGTTCACTTCCCGGCTCTCCTGCCCCGCGAACCGTACGAGGCCACCAACCGCTGGACCGAGTACGGCGAGGGCCTGTTCCGGCTCCAGGACCGCAAGGGCGCCGATTACCTGCTGGCCCCCACCCATGAGGAAATGTTCACGCTGCTGGTGAAGGACCTGTATTCCTCCTACAAGGACCTGCCGCTGAGCCTCTACCAGATCCAGAACAAGTACCGGGACGAAGCGCGTCCCCGCGCTGGCCTGCTTCGCGGACGCGAGTTCATTATGAAGGACTCTTACTCCTTTGACGTGGACGACGCCGGCCTCGACGCCAGTTACATGGCCCACCGAGGTGCCTACCTCCGCATCTTCGAGCGCCTCGGCCTGGAGGTCATTCCCGTTACCGCCACGGCCGGCGCCATGGGTGGCTCCAAGAGCGAGGAATTCCTCCATCCCACGGACATCGGCGAGGACACGTTCGTGCGCTCCGCCGGCGGATATTCAGCCAATGTCGAGGCCGTCACCACCGTTGTCCCGAAGGATATCGACTTCAGCGCGGCTCCCGCCGCCGAAGTCCTTGACACCCCGGATACCCCCACCATCGAAACGCTGGTGGCCGCGTCCAACGAACTCGCGCCGCGCAGCGAGGCCGACGGCGGCGCATGGACTGCCGCCGATACGCTCAAGAACGTGGTGCTCGCCGTCACCCTGCCCACCGGAGAACGCCAGCTGGTGGTCATCGGCCTTCCGGGTGACCGCGGCGTGGACCTGAAACGCGTTGAGGCAAACATCGGCTCCTTCCTGCCCATCGGCGGCGAAATCGGCCTTGAGGCTGCCAATGACGATGACCTCAAGAAGCAGCCCCTCATCGTCAAGGGCTACCTTGGCCCCGGCCTGTCCCTGGATGAGCCGCTGCTGGGCGCCGAAAGCCCAACCAAGCTCCTGTACCTGGTGGATCCCCGCGTGGTCCGCGGCACAGCCTGGATCACCGGCGCCAACGAAGCCGGCAAGCACGTCTTCGGCCTGGTGGCCGGCCGTGACTTCACCTGGGACGGCGTCATCGAATGCACCGATGTCCGCGCAGGTGATCCCGCCCCGGACGGTTCCGGCCCGCTGGAGATCGCACGCGGCATCGAGATGGGGCACATCTTCCAGCTTGGCCGCAAGTACGCCGAAGCCCTGGAACTGAAGGTCCTGGACCAGAACGGCAAGCAGGTCACGGTGACCATGGGCTCCTACGGCGTGGGCGTTACCAGGGCGGTTGCGGCGCTGGCCGAGTCCAACCACGACGCAAGGGGCCTCGTTTGGCCCCGGACTGTTGCTCCCGCCGACGTCCATGTGGTGGCGGTGGGCAAGGGCGAGGAAATCTTTGCAACCGCGGAGCGCCTGGCAGCGGACCTTGAGGCAGCGGGCCTTGACGTTCTCCTCGACGACCGGCCCAAGGTGTCGCCCGGCGTCAAGTTCGGGGATGCCGAACTGGTGGGTGTTCCCACAATCCTGGCCGTCGGCCGCGGCCTGGTGGACGGCGTTGTCGAAATAAAGGACCGGCGCACGGGCGAGGCAGAGAACGTAGCGGTTGACAAGGCGGTTGACTACGTGGTCAACGCCGTCCGCAACAGCTGATCCCCGGCGGTGGACCTGGGACTTGAATCCCTCCAGCTGACAACGCTCCTCCTGCTGGTGCTGGCAGGTTTCGCTGCCGGCTGGGTGGATGCCGTGGTGGGCGGGGGCGGGCTGATCCAGCTGCCCGCCCTGCTGCTGGTCCCGGGCATCACGCCTGTGCAGGCCCTGGCTACCAATAAACTGGGCTCCATTTTCGGAACGGCCACCAGCGCCACCACCTATTACCGGCGGGTGGGGCCGGACCTGAAGACGGCGCTGCCCATGGCCCTGATCGCCTTGGCGGGCAGTTTCGGCGGTGCCGTGTTGGCGGCCACCCTGCCCGCCAACGTCTTCAAACCCATCATCGTCACCGCGCTGGTCGCCGTCGCGCTTTTCACGGCACTCAAACCCTCTGTCGGAGACCTCACAGCACTGCGGCATGACGGCCACAGGCACTACGTGGTGGCTTGCCTCATCGGCGCCGTCATCGGTTTCTACGACGGCCTCATCGGCCCGGGCACCGGCTCGTTCCTGGTCATCGCCCTGGTCTCGGCCATGGGTTACGCCTTCCTGGAAGCCAGCGCCAAAGCAAAGATCGTGAACATGGCCACCAACGCGGGCGCGCTGTTGTTCTTCCTGCCCCACGGCTCCATTTTGTGGGGGCTGGGGCTGCTGCTGGGCCTGTCCAACATGGCCGGCGGGTACCTGGGCGCACGGACGGCCGTAAAGCAGGGGAGCCGCTTCGTCCGCGTGGTTTTCCTGGTGGTAGTGGCGGCCCTCATCATCAAACTCGGGTATGACATCTGGCAGGAAAATTTTGCCTGACCCTGGCCGGTTTTGGCCCCTCGTGGCTGACCGCGGCGAGGCGTAGCATGCAGGTATGTCACGCGGCGACGAGGACTACGCCCGGGCCATGGCAGCTGCCGTGCGCCACTCCACGGCCTGGCTGCAAAGCCTTCCCGAGCGGCGGGTGGGACCCAGCGCCGCTGCCCATGACCTTACCGATGCTTTCGGCGGGCTCCTGCCCCGGCAGGGAATGCCGGCCGAAGACGTGGTGGACTTCCTGGCGCGGACGGCCGAACCCGGGCTGATGGCAATGCCCTCCGGCCGGTTCTTTGGCTGGGTTATCGGCGGCACCCTGCCGGCAGCACTTGCTTCCGACTGGCTGGTCAGCGCCTGGGACCAGAATGCCGGGCTCCGCTACGCCACCCCGGCCATGGCAGCCATCGAGGAAGGCGCCGGAAACTGGCTTCTGGACTTGCTGGGGCTGCCTGCGGGCTCCGACGTGGGATTTGTCACCGGTGCCACCATGGCCAACTTCACCGGGCTGGCCGCCGGGCGATGGCGGCTTCTCACCGACGCGGGCTGGGACCTGGACCGGGACGGGCTCTCCGGTGCCCCGCGGATCCGCTGCTTCGTGGGCCGGGAGCGGCATGACACTGTGGACCTCGGCCTGCGGTACCTGGGGCTGGGGCGGCCCGCCGTGGTTGACGCCGATGGCCAGGGACGCCTGATTCCGTCAGCGCTGGATGCGGCGCTGCGGGAAGGTGCGGGGCCGGCTTTAGTATGCCTGCAGGCCGGGAACCTTCACTCCGGTGCCTTTGATCCGTTTGCCGACGCGATCGCCGTTGCGAAGAAGCATGGCGCATGGGTCCACATTGACGGGGCCTTCGGACTGTGGGCGGCCGCCGCGCCGGAGCTGCGCCACCTGACCAGCGGCTGCGAGGACGCGGACTCGTGGGCGACAGATGCCCACAAGACATTGAATGTGCCGTATGACTGCGGTGTCGCCATCGTCCGGGACGCCTCCGCACTTCGCTCGGCCATGGGCCTGCACACCAGTTACCTGGTGCACGACGCGGAAGGGCCCGGGGACCCCTTCGAAAGAGTCCCGGAACTGTCCCGCCGGGCCCGCGGCGTGCCGGTGTGGGCTGCGTTGAAAAGCCTTGGCCGCGACGGTGTGGCAGCCCAGGTCAGGGGTCTGGCTGCGGCTGCCTCTGACATCGCCGCCGGACTGGCCGGGCTGGACGGCGTGGAGGTGCTGAACGACGTCGACTACACCCAGGTGTGCGTGGCTTTCGGTGACGATGACACCACCCGCGCGGTAACAGCCCGCATCATCGAGGACGGCAGGGTTTGGATGTCGGGCTCCCGCTGGCGCGACCGGGACATCCTGCGGGTTTCAGTCAGCAACTGGCACACGGCCGGTGAAGATGTGGGCACGGCAGTGGATGCCGTCAGGTCCGCCCTGGCTGCCGTACGCGGTACCTGACCGGAACCCTCATCGGCACTTTATCCGGCGCCGGGTGCCTGTCCTGGTTCGCGCAGAGCATGCGCCGGCGGCAGCCCTTCCAGCGTCCGGCCGGCAAGGGTGCTGGCCACCCAAAGCGAGCGTGCCATGTCGCCCTGGTGGTCCGGCATACCGGCGTACCACAGCGCGTTGGCTACTTCCCTGGCAATGCCCCATTGCCGGGCCACATCAGTGTCCAGGTCCGCCGCCGCGCTGAAGTCGGCACACCGGCGCAGGAGCGCGTCCCCGGGCTGGCTGGCGGGCAGATCCCTGATCCGGTTCCACAGGAGCGGGGCCACGGCAAATTCCGGTTCGCCGATCATGGGCTGGGGATCGATGGCGGCGTATCCCGCCGCCGTCGGCCCTCCATCCATTGCGGGGACGCCGGGCCGGGCCAGGACATTGAGGAAGTGCAGGTCCGTATGCACCAGGGCATCGCGCCCGGAGCGCCGTCCCACCGCGCCGCGGGTCTGGCATACCTCCAGGGCCGCTTCGAGCAGCCAGCGGGGGAAGGGCCGCCCCAGCTGTTCCCAATCGGCGGGGAGGTCATCGCTCCACTGTTCAGCACGCGCTGCGATGTGCTGGAACTCGTGCCACTGGGGCCGGTCGTCCGGGCGGAGGCTTAGCTGCCGGACCAGTCCGCCCCAGACATTCACGGCGTCCTCCAGCGGCACGTTGTTGAGCGAGTGCATTGCCTCCAGCCGCTCCAGGAGCATGGCGCAGGTGCCCGCGTCCGATTCGAGCAAAGTTACCGCCCCGCGGCCCTGCCACAGAGCCAGGGCATGCCGTTCAACCCTTGCTTCATCATGCGGAAAAGCAACTTTGAGGACCGCAGGGGAGCCGTCCGCCTGAAGCACCGGGATCACCACTCCGCCATGGCCGTTCCACGGCAGCGTGCCGTCAGGAAGGTCGGGCTCCAGGCGCCAGTGTTCAAGCCGTCCCTGGATCAGGCCGGGAAGTGAGCCAAGCCATGCCCGTCCTGCACTGCTCCGGCGGTACCGTGCGGTGAGGTCCGGGGGAATGGGTACTGCTGTGTGCTGGCTCATCAGGTCCAGCCTAAGCGCAGCAGGGGCGCGAGCGGCTGCGGCCCGTCGGACGGAGCCGAAAGGCGGAGCTGGTGCCTTACCCGGGGAGGGGCGGAAGCTGTGCCTCATCCAACGCCAGTCCCGGAACCGGACCGGGGTCACCGCCCCAGTGGAGGGCGCGGTCCGCCGCGGACTGCATCGCCGACAGTGCCCATGCGCGGGCAGGACCATGCGTGAGTGCCACCACGTCTCCGTAGGCCGGCAGGGTTGCGGCTTCCAGCCGCGCCAGGCCGGCCGCCGGTGCGGCCAGGAAGCCGGCATCCAGAACATAGCCGGGCTGCTGTGGCGGGGGAGTGCCGCAGTAGAGGCGGCTGAGGGCTTCAGCGTCTACCGCGAGGACCTGGTGCCGGTCCAGGAATTCCGACGCCGGCCCGGCCTCCGCGGGAGGCAGCCGGGTCAGGGCGGCCTGGTAGCCGTAAACCGCCTCTTGTTCGGCGACGGCAGCCGCCGCAAGGGCAGTGCCCGGGCCCGTCGCGGCAGGCGGAACCGATGGGCAGGGTGTGGGGGGTGTCCCGGGCTCCGGTGCATTTGCCGCCGCCCGGCCGTACCCGGCTACAGCCTCCGGCGCGCCCGCGGCGGCTGCGAGGTCACGGGCCGCGAGAAGCTGGGCTGTGCCTGCCCCTGCCAGCAGCCGGGCCATTCCGCCGTCGGCAGTTTCCGCATCCTTCAACCGCTGGGAACCGCTGGCGGCCAATGCGGTGGCAAGCCCGGCCATCGTCATCTCCGGGGCAGCGGAGGCCGGGGGAGCAGTGGACGTGGCGGACGCGGATGCCGGGGCTGCGTCCTCCGGCAGCAGCAGCGCACGGGCCTGGATGGTCAGCAAGGTCACAACCCGGTGTGCGGAGGCGGCAGCACCGCCATCGGTGGTTCCGGCAGCGAGCTGCCGCCCGGCTGTGCGGAGCTTCAGGGCGTCTTCGAAGGCCGCTGTACGCGCCTGCTCGGAGAACGGCGGCGCCTGCGGAGCCGGGGGTTCGGCGGGGATGAGGGCGAATCCCAGGCTAAGGACGAGGAGGGCTGCGAGCGACAGGACGGCGTACCGGAAATAGCGCATCCGGGGGCGGTTTTCCTGGTTGTCGTCGTTCACAACAGACCATGGTGTCACGCCGGGGAGGGAACTCCGTGCACCACTAAGCCGGTAAAATAGCTACGCTAGTACACACAACATCATCTATAGGGAGGCGGCCGGCATCGTGAGCAATGCAGAAGCCACGGCTTCACCAGACCACACCGGAACGGGTCGGCCTGACTCCGCAGCCGCACACAATCCGGAAGCTGCCCGGCTCCGGGCGCTCCTTGAACCCCCGGTCCGGGCAAACCGCCTGTACCTTGAGGACGTCGCCATTAGCGTTGCCGGCTCCCACCGGGTGGTCCACGTTGTGGTGGACCTGCCACAGGAGGAAACCGGCGGGGTCAACCTGGATGTCATTGCCGAGATTTCCAAGGTGCTCTCCGATGTGCTGGATAACGACCCCGGTGACGACGGCCGCCCGTACGATCTTGAAGTGTCCTCACCTGGCGTGGGGCGCCCGCTGACGGAACCACGGCATTGGCACCGGGCCAAGGGCCGGATGGTCAAGGTCAACGTGGTCCAGGGCGACAACATCACAGGCCGCATCCAGTCCGTGGACGACAGCGGCGTGACGCTCATCCCGGAGATCGCGGTCAAGAAGGGCATGAAGCCCAAGCAGGGCGACCCGGTAAAACTTCCTTTCGACAGGATCCGCAGCGGAAAAGTCGAGATCGAATTCAGCCACCTCGATGAGGGCGGTCTGGAACCTGAACACAATGGACCTTCTGAGGAGGCCTGATGGATATTGACATGAGCGCACTGAGACTTCTGGAGCGTGAGCGTGAAATCCCGCTGGACCTCCTGATTCCCACCATCGAGCAGGCGCTCCTGGTGGCGTACCACAAGTCTCCCGGCGCATTTGAAAAGGCCCGGGCCGAGCTCGACCGCAAGAGCGGCCACGTGACCATCTGGGCTGTCGAGATTGACGACGACGGCGCCCCCATTGGCGAGTTCGAGCACACGCCGGAAGGATTCGGCCGCATCGCCGCAAGCACCGCGCGCCAGATCATCCTGCAGCGGCTCCGCGACGTTGAAGACGACAACGTCCTGGGCGAGTTCAAAGGCCGCGAAGGTGAGCTGGTATCCGGCACCATCCAGCAGGGCAACAACCCGCACATGATCCAGGTCAACCTGGGGTCCGTGGAAGCGCTGCTGCCGCCGCCCGAGCAGGTCCCCGGTGAGAAGTACGTCCACGGCAACCGGCTTCGTGCCCTGGTCATCGACGTCCACCGCGGCTCCAAGGGCCCGTCCGTCACGTTGTCCCGGTCCCACCCGGGCCTCGTGCGCAAGCTCTTCGAACTCGAAGTGCCGGAGATCGCCGACCGCTCGGTGGAAATCGTTGCCCTCGCGCGTGAAGCAGGACACCGCACCAAGATCGCCGTCAAGGCCAACATTCCGGGCATCAACGCCAAGGGCGCCTGCATCGGTGAAATGGGTTCGCGGGTCCGTGCCGTCATGACCGAGCTCAACGACGAGAAGATCGACATCGTGGACTTCAGCGAGAACCCCGCCACGTTTATTGCCAGCGCTCTCTCACCTTCGCGGGTGAATTCGGTCACCATTACCGATGAGGCAACCCGGTCCGCGCGCGTGGTGGTTCCCGACTACCAGCTGTCCCTGGCCATCGGCAAGGAGGGCCAGAACGCCCGCCTGGCCGCGAAGCTCACCGGCTGGCGGATCGACATCGTTTCCGACGCCGCTACGGCCAAGGAAAACTGACCACCTTACCGGTGGACCTGCCACGCCGGAACACCAAGTGGTTCGGGCAGAACGGCCCGGAGGGGCTAGAATAGATAGGACCGCGCCTAACGGTCGGCAGCCGTGCGCCTTGGGTGTGCCCTTTCCGTGACAGCGGGAGGGCAATACCTGTGGCCAGCAGAGATGAACGTCAGGACGATGACCGTGGCAGAAGTACTTACCAGCGGGAGTCAACCGGAACGGACCTGCATCGGATGCCGGAAGAAAGGGCTGCGGTCTGAGTTACTCCGGCTCGTCGCCGAAGGCAGCGGTTCAAACGCTGTCCTGGTGGATGAACGACGCCGGATGGCTGGCCGGGGTGCATGGCTGCATCCCAGCGAATCGTGCCTGGCTCTGGCGATCAAGCGGCGAGCATTCGGGCGTGCCCTTCGGGGCGCAACCGGAACCTCCGCCGTGGAACACCGGATCAAGTCGGGCCCGAACGTCGCAGGCGCCCCGGTGGCTGCGACACCAACCGTCCAACCTGAAAGCGGGTCAGAAATCTGATGGAAACCCGATGAGTTCCCAGCGATGAGTGCGTAACGATGACAACTTTGTTGCGCTCTGCAATGGGCCCTTCTGCAGCATGTGCGGCTGGGGCCCGCAGTAAGAAGTAGACGGTTCGTGCCTGGCTCGGTGCGGACCGAGACAGGAGAAATGTGGCCAAGGTCCGCGTACACGAGCTCGCGAAAGAGCTCGGTATTACTTCCAAAGATGCAGTGACAAAACTGCAGGAACTGGGCGAATTCGTTCGCTCTGCCTCTTCCACCATTGAGGCCCCGGTGGTGCGCAAGCTGCGCAACGCCTACCCCGACGCCGCGGCCAAGTCCGCAGCTCCGGCAGCCGCGCCCAAGGCGCCGGCTCCGGCGGCAGAAGCACGCCCTTCAACCCCCGCTCCCGGCCCGGCTGCGCCCAAGGCTCCGGCCCCCACGGCGCAGGCACCTGCACCCGCTGCTGCTCCGGCAGCACCGGCACCGGCCGTTGCTCCGGCAGCACCCGCTGCCAGCACGCCTGAAGCACCGGCTGCACCCGCCGCGCCGTCCACAGGCGCCAAGCCTGGTGCACGCCCGGCTCCCAAGGCTGAAACCCCGGCTGCACCTGCTGCCCGCCAGGGTGGCTCCACTCCCGGTGCATCCGCACCCCGTCCCGGCGGTCCCCGTCCGGGCAACAACCCCTTCGCCACCTCGCAGGGCATGCCCCGCGGCCGTGGCGGCGACGGTGACCGCGCTCCGCGTCCGGGCAACAACCCGTTCGCTACGTCCCAGGGCATGCCCCGTGCGGGCGGCGGCCGTACCGACGGCGATCGTCCCGGTGGTCCGCGTCCCGCAGCCGGTGCCGGTGGTCCCCGTCCGGGTGGTCCGCGTCCCGCAGCCGGTGCCGGCGGCCCCCGTCCCGCAGCAGGCGCAGGTGGACCCCGCCCGGGTGCACCGCGTCCCGGTGGTGCAGGTGGAAACCGTCCTACTCCCGGAATGATGCCCAACCGCACTGAGCGTCCCGCACCTGCCGGTGCCGGTGCCGGCCGTCCCGGTGGCGGTGGCCGTGGTCCCGGACGCCCAGGTGGCGCCCCGGGCACAGGTGCTCCCGGTACCGGCGGCGGTGCTCCCGCCGGCGGTGGATTCGGCAAGGGCGGCCGCGGCCGCGGCGGTACCCAGGGCGCCTTCGGCAAGGGCGGCGCCGGTCGCGGCAAGCAGCGCAAGTCGAAGCGTGCAAAGCGCCAGGAACTTGAGCAGATGAGTGCCCCGTCGCTGGGTGGCGTGAGCGTACCCCGCGGCGACGGCAACACTGTCATCCGCCTGCGCCGCGGCTCGTCCATCACGGACTTCGCTGACAAGATCGAGGCAAACCCCGCAGCACTGGTAACTGTTCTCTTCCACCTCGGTGAAATGGCTACGGCCACCCAGTCGCTGGATGAAGAAACTTTTGCGCTGCTGGGCGAGGAGCTTGGCTACAAGCTCCAGGTTGTGTCGCCCGAGGACGAGGAGCGCGAGCTGCTCTCTGGGTTCGACATCGACTTCGACGCCGAGCTGGAAGCCGAAGGCGACGAGGAACTCGAGGCACGTCCTCCGGTTGTCACCGTCATGGGCCACGTGGACCACGGTAAGACCCGCCTGCTTGACGCCATCCGCAAGTCCGACGTCATGGCCGGCGAGCACGGCGGCATCACGCAGCACATCGGTGCCTACCAGGTCACGCACCTCCACGAAGGCGACGATCGCAAGATCACCTTCATCGACACCCCGGGCCACGAGGCGTTCACCGCCATGCGTGCCCGTGGTGCGAAGGTCACCGACATCGCCATCCTGGTGGTTGCAGCGGACGACGGCGTCATGCCGCAGACCGTTGAAGCCCTCAACCACGCCCAGGCAGCCAACGTGCCGATCGTGGTGGCAGTGAACAAGATCGACAAGGAAGGCGCCAACCCGGAAAAGGTCCGCGGCCAGCTGACCGAGTATGGCCTGGTTCCCGAAGAGTACGGTGGCGACACCATGTTCGTAGAGGTCTCTGCCCGGCAGAACCTCAACATCGACGAGCTGCTTGAGGCTGTCCTGCTGACCGCAGACGCTGCCCTGGACATGCGCGCCAACCCGAACAAGGACGCCCGCGGCATCGCGATCGAAGCCAACCTGGACAAGGGCCGCGGTGCGGTTGCTACCGTCCTGGTCCAGTCCGGTACGCTGCGCGTCGGTGACACCATCGTTGCAGGCACGGCCCACGGCCGCGTCCGTGCAATGTTCGACGACGACGGCAGCGCCCTGACCGAGGCCGGCCCGTCCCGCCCCGTCCAGGTGCTGGGTCTGTCCAACGTGCCGCGCGCCGGTGACACCTTCTTCGTGACCGCTGACGAGCGCACCGCCCGCCAGATCGCCGAGAAGCGTGAAGCAGCCGACCGCAACGCCGCCCTGGCCAAGCGCCGCAAGCGCATCAGCCTCGAAGACTTCGACCAGGCAGTGGCCGACGGCAAGATCGACACCCTCAACCTCATCCTCAAGGGTGACGTGTCCGGTGCCGTGGAAGCCCTCGAAGACGCCCTGCTCAAGATCGACGTCGGAGAAGGCGTGCAGCTGCGCGTCATCCACCGCGGTGTTGGTGCCATCACGCAGAACGACGTCAACCTGGCAACGGTCGACAGCGCCGTCATCATCGGCTTCAACGTCAAGCCCGCCGAGCGGGTTGCCGAACTGGCAGACCGCGAAGGCGTGGACATGCGCTTCTACTCCGTCATCTACTCCGCAATCGATGACATCGAGATGGCGCTCAAGGGCATGCTCAAGCCGGAATACGAAGAATTCCAGCTCGGCACTGCCGAGGTCCGCGAAGTCTTCCGCTCCTCCAAGTTCGGAAACATCGCCGGCTCGATCGTCCGTTCCGGCATCATCCGCCGTAACACCAAGGCCCGCATCAGCCGCGACGGCAAGATCATCGGTGACAACCTCACCGTTGAGACGCTCAAGCGCTTCAAGGATGACGCCACTGAAGTCCGCACGGACTTCGAGTGTGGTATCGGTCTTGGCTCGTACAACGACATCAACGAAGGCGACATCATCGAGACCTTCGAGATGCGTGAGAAGCCGCGCGTCTAAGCGTTCTCACGGTGGGGCGCCTCCGAGTTTTGGGGGCGCCCCGCCCCTACGCTGGGCGGCAAAGGATCTTGCGATCCTTTGCCGCCCAGCTCCGGTAGGCCCGATGCCACTCCCGGGCGCCCCCAAAAATTCTCCGGCATCGTCCCTGACTCACCAAGGCCGCGTGGCAGCGACGGCAACTCTTGAAGCCGAACCGCCTCCGCGCCGTCGTACGTCCCAATTTTTTTAGGAGTTGTTCATGGCTGATCCGGCACGTGCTGCCAAGTTGGCGCAGCGGATTAAGGTTGTTGTTGCTGAGGCCCTGAGCCGGAAGGTTAAGGATCCCCGGCTGGAGGGGATTACTGTTACCGATGCACGGGTGACCAATGACCTTCAGCATGCCACCGTCTACTACACCGTCTTCGGTGACCAGGCTGTGCAGGCTGATGCTGCCAAGGGGCTTGAGAAGGCCAAGGGTGTGCTTCGGCAGGAAGTGGGCCGGAACGTCACTGTCCGGCTGACGCCCAGCCTCGAATTCGTGGCCGACCAGATTCCCGTAGTTGCCTCCAACCTTGAGGAATTGCTTCGGGAGGCCAAGAAGCGTGACGCTGAGGTGGCCGCCCTGGCTGCCAAAGCCAAGCACGCAGGTGACGCCGATCCCTACAAGAGTGACGCGTCCGCCGATGTGGACCTCGACGAAGACGACTTCGACGAAGAGGACCTTGAACCCAGCGACGACGGGGATCTCGACGAAGACGGCAACAAGTAGCCCAGAACGCCAGCAGCAGAAGGCCCGGACCGCAGATGTGGCCCGGGCCTTCTGCTGTGCTGGAAACTGTTTCCTTTGCTACTTCAGGCGGGCTTTGATCACCCTGCCTTGAGTGGGATCAGCGAAGCTGAAGCCAGCCGTGGCATAGAGGCCCGTTCCACGGATTTCCACTGCCGCTGGACCGTCGATCGCGAGGAACTGTGACCTGTGGCACGTGGAGGCGTCGAACTCAATGATCTCGTTGCCGAACAGGGATGCCACGTAGACGTCGCCGTCATCAGCGATGGCCAGGCCGGTCGGGCTCAGGATGTCTTCCACCCATACGTGCGTGCTGCCGGTCGAAGGGTTCACACGGAAGATGGCACCCCGCGTTCCCAGGGAAGGATCCTCGGGCCCGCCGGGAAGGGACGTGACGTACAGCCGGCCGTCCGGACCGAACTCCAGGTCCGTGGGCACGGGTTCAAAGGCGTATTCGTGTCCCACCACGCATGCAGGAACATCCACAGTGGTCCCATCCATATCCACGGGGATCTTGGTCCCGGCGGGGATCACCGCCGGGCGGGGCGGCAGGACTGCCAGCGTGGAAACATCCCCTGTTTCGATGTCCACTTCCAGGATTGCGTTTGCTCCGGCATCCGCGATGTACGCCGTATCACCTCGTATTGCTACGGCGTAGGGATTCGAGTCCAGGCCGCCCTGGTAGCGGGCCGGCGGGAAGGCGGGCCACTCAGCCAGGCATGCATCCGGAACCTCGGGTCCAAAACCGTAGTGCTGGCCGCCGTCAGGGTTCTTTTCCCGTTCATGGCCGGCGAGGTCGGCCAGTGTATCCACGTCTCCCTGTGGGTCGATGGACTTCAAATACCCTTTGAGAGCGGCCGGGTCACCTTCCCCGGCGCCTGTATTCTCCACGAAGTACCTCGTGCCGTGCCGGGTTTCAACGCCTCCAACGCTCCAGCCCTCTGCGCCTTGATAGAGGGTAGTAGTCGAACCGTCGCCGTTGACACGGCTGAGGAGACCGGCGAAATTCTGGGTCACCAGGACGGATTCATCGTAGGTTACGGTAAGGCTCAACGGCGCGGTCAAGCCCTCAGCCAACGTGCGCGGCTCCGAATGTTCAGCGGTGGACACTGCCACGGCGGGCCCGGCAGGAATAACTATCGCCGCAGCAGCGAGACAAGCGACGATCTGAAACTTTGTTTTCATTGGGTACTCCGGTTTGGCGCCCTTGACGGGCCGGATAAGGAGCCTCCCGGTGGGAGGCAAAAAATTCGGAAACCCCCGGCGCCAGATTATTCCTGCCGGGCAGGAAATGTCGCCGGGATTTCCCCCTATTCCACCCCCTAATCTCATCACCCAATGCCAGCGCCTTGGCTAGGATCTAGCTATGACCATGGGAAAAGACTCCGACGCCGCCGCCCATTACCTGAAGCAGGCCGTGGAGTTGGCCACCGGAAACGTTGGGAAAGGCGGCGGACCCTTCGGCGCCGTGGTGGTCACCCCGGACGGCCGCGTGTACGAAGGCGTCAACAGGGTCACACTCGACAATGACCCCACGGCCCACGCCGAGGTGGTGGCCATCCGCACCGCGGCCGCGGCACGGGCCACCTTTGATCTCCACGGCGCCGTCCTCTACGCGAGCTGTGAACCCTGCCCGCTCTGCCTCGCCTCCGCCCTCTGGGCGCGCATCGACCGGGTTTACTTCGCCGCTGACCGGCACGGTGCCGCCGCCGCCGGCTTCGACGACGCCCTCTTCTACGAGTACTTCAGCGGGGCACGTCCGGAACTGATGCCGGTCACGCGCAGTGACATCCCGGCGTCGGACGCCCCGTTCCAGGCCTGGGGAGCCCATGAACGCCGGAAGGAGTACTAGGAATGGAACCAACACTTATCGCCTGCCCTGCCTGCGGAAAGACCAACAGGATCCCTGCCCAGGCGGCCGGCCAGCCGCGCTGCGGCAACTGCAAGGCAGGACTGCCGTGGATCGTGAACGCCGGAGATGCGGACTTCGGGGCAGTAGCGGAACAATCGCCGGTACCGGTGCTCGTGGACTTCTGGGCTGACTGGTGCGGCCCGTGCCGCACGGTGAGCCCCGTACTGGACAAGCTGGCGCGGGAACGGCCGGGCCTGATCAAACTGGTCAAGGTTGACGTGGACAAGTCACCTGCCCTGTCCCGGCGGTTCGACGTGCAGGCCATCCCCACGCTGATGGTGCTGGTTGATGGCAAGGTCGCGGCCCGGCAGGCCGGAGCTGCGCCCGCCGACGTCCTGCGGTCCTGGCTGGACGGGGCACTCGCGGGAGCTGCCCGCTGATTCTGTCCAGCTGAAGTGGCTAGCCGTGCTGCTCCCTGGCCGGCAGCCGGGACAGGCCCTCCATCAGGTCCTGTTTCCGGCCGCACAGCGCGATGCGGACCCAGCCCTCGCCAATGGAGCCAAAAGCTGTGCCGGGTGCCAGGGCCACCCCGGAGTCTGCCAGGAACCGGCGCACCCAGCTCCGCACGTCGCCGCCGCTGACGTGGGAGACGTCGGCCCACAAGTAGAACGCGCCCTGGGCCTGCAGGTAGGGAATGCCGAGGGAATCGAGGATTGCAGAGGCTGCGTCGCGGTTCCCGCGGTAATGCCTGGACGCGTGCTGGACGTAGTCCTGCGGGCCGGTGAGGGCAGCGAGCGCGGCATACTGCGATGGTGCCGCCACGCAGGAAACTATGGATTCCATCACGTTGTCCATCTTCTGCTTGAGCTCCGGCGGACAGACCAGGGCACCGATCCGCAGCCCTGTGAGGCCGTAGGTCTTGGACAGCGTAAGGGAGGTGAAGACCCGCGCCTCCCCGGGCGTCCCGACGTCGAACCTTGCCGGGCTGATATGTGGCACATCGTAGGTAAACGCCTCGTAGCATTCATCCGAAATGACCCAGAGATCGTGCCGGCGGGCCAGCTCCATCAGTTCCCGGGTCAGGTCCCCGGCCAGGACGGCACCCAGCGGATTGGACGGCGAGTTCAGGACCAGAACCCTTGTCCGGTCGGTGATGAGGGCTTCGAGGTCTTCCGTCCTGGGCTGGAAGCCGTGGTCCGGGTAGAGCGGGTAGCCCACAGGGACGGCGTTCAGGAGCCGGCCCGTCATGGCGAACGTGGGATAACCCGGATTGGGGATCAGGATCTCATCGCCGGGGGAGAGCAGCAGGCTCATGGCGAGGTGCAGGCCCTGCTGGGCGCCGGCCACCACGTAAACCCGGTCGGCACCGACGTCGCAGCCCTGCTCTTCCCGGAACCTGGCAGCAAAAGCTTCGCGCAGGGCCGGAATGCCGGCGTTGGGGGTGTAGTTGGTCTCGTCCCGGTCGAGGCAGGCCATCCCGGCATCCAGGACGTGGCGGGGGAGCGGGAAGCCAGGTTCACCGATGCTGAGGACCAGCGCGCCCGGGGTGCGCCACGCCAACTCGGTGATTTCGCGGATCTGGTTGACGGGCACGTCGCGGACATGGGCGGCAAGCTCAGGCATGCCTGCCATCCTAACTGGCGAATTTGCAGCAGTCGGCGTTGCCGCTCTCCGGCCGGCCCCTTGTGTGCGCGGGCGCGCCAACCAGCGCCGATATACTGGGAGGCGTGCTTTCTGGACTGGTGATAGTGGACAAGCCGCAGGGATGGACCAGCCATGATGTGGTTGGCCGGATGCGGCGCCTCGCAGGTACCCGGAAAGTGGGGCACGCAGGGACCCTGGATCCGATGGCCACCGGAGTCCTGGTGGTCGGCATCAACAAGGCCACGCGCCTGCTCACCTACATCGTGGGCACCTCCAAGACCTACACGGCCACCATCCGCCTGGGCCAGTCCACAGTGACGGACGACGCCGAGGGTGAAGTGATTGCCACGGCCGGGACCGCCGCCGTAACAGGGCAGGCAATCCACGACGGCGTTGCAGCGCTTACGGGCGCTATCCAGCAGGTGCCCAGCAGTGTCAGTGCCATCAAGGTCAACGGCGAACGCGCCTACGCACGGGTCCGCTCCGGCGAGGACGTGAAGCTTGCCGCCCGTCCCGTCACCATCCACCGCTTTGAGGTGCATGGCATCCGACGGGATGAAGAGGCCGATGTGCTGGATGTGGACGTTACGGTCGAGTGCTCCTCGGGCACGTACATCCGCGCCCTGGCCCGGGACCTGGGCAATGTGTTGGGCGTGGGCGGGCACCTCACCGCGCTCCGCCGGACGCATGTTGGTCCGTACTCGCTCGACCATGCCCGCACCCTCGAACAGCTGGCCGAGGAGCTCAACGTCCTGGAAATGTCCCAGGCGGCCCGGGCGCTCATGCCAAACCGGGAGCTCACCGCTGAAGAAACAACGGAAATCTCCTTCGGCCGGCGCATTGCCGCCGGCGCAGCTCCCGGAAGTCCCCTGGCAGCCACAGCAGACCATCCGGCCGCTGCTTTCGCCCCCGACGGCAGCCTGGTCGCGCTGCTGGCGGACGCCGGCAGTTACGCCAAACCTGTCCTGGTCTTCGCCCCCGGCAACGGCAGTGACACAGTGCCCAACTCCGCGGAGGCGTAAGTGGACGCATATTTCTGGATCATCCTGGTGACTGGGCTGGTGTCCACGGGCATCTGCCTCGCCGCGGGCATCATGAAGAAGGCCCCCAACGACATCACCATCCTGTCCGTGGCCGCCGTGGAAGTTGCCCTGGTGGTTTACCTGGTGGGTTCCATCATCCGCGTCGTAGCCGGCGAACCCATTGCCGGTGAGGCATGGGAATTCTGGGGTTATCTGGCCACGGCCATGCTCCTGCCCCCGGCCGCCGTCTACTGGTCCATCCTGGAACGGACGCGGTGGAGCAATTTCGTCCTGGCCGCCGTCGGTGTAACCGCCCTGGTGATGGCCGCCCGAATGAACCAGATCTGGTACTGAAGTGGAAGAAGCACAAAACGTGAAAGACCAGCGTTCCTCCGTCCCTATGGGCGACGCCCCCGCCCGGAGCACCCGCAATACGGGTCCGGGGCGCCTGCTGATAGCTGTCTATGCCGTCTTCGCCATCTCGGCCTCGGCCCGTGCCGGCTACCAGATCCTCACCAAGTTTTCCGAGGCCCCGCTGGCATACCTGCTGTCCGCGTTCGCCGCCCTGGTGTACGTGGTGGCCACGGTGTCCCTGGCCAAGGCCGGCAGCACCTGGTTCAAAGTGTCCGTCGCGGCCGTCCTGGTTGAACTCGTGGGCGTGCTGGTGGTCGGTGCGCTGAGCGTCTTCGATTCCGTGGCATTCCCGCATGAAACCGTGTGGTCCCTCTTTGGCCGCGGCTACGGCTTCATCCCCCTGGTACTTCCGGTCCTCGGCCTGGTGTGGCTGTACCGGCGCAGGCCGGGTGCGGAACGCGCCGCTTCCTGACAGCCCGGCCCTCCCTTGTCCGAACACATGAATTATGTTTCACTATTTCATGTTGGAGGGGAGTATCCCCGAATGCCTTGTCGTCAATCCGGCCGCCCCTGAGCGGCCCGGCGGGGCAGGCTTCCCTGGCGGGGCCGGGAAAGACCTCCGGTTGGTACATCTGACTGGAAGTGGGTTCCCCAATGATCGTTCCTTTATGGGCCTGGCTTGCCGTACTTCTCTTCATCGTTCTGATGCTTGCCGTTGACCTTTTTGCCCACCGCAGGGCCCACGTCATCGGGGCCCGCGAAGCGGCGCTGTGGTCGGCGGTGTGGGTCGCCTTCGGGGTTGGCTTCGGGGTCCTCGTGTGGCAGGTCTACGGCGCGGAGTTTGGCCAGCAGTACTTCGCCGGATACCTGATAGAGAAGTCCCTCGCCGTGGACAACGTGTTCATCTGGGCCATCATCTTCACCTACTTTGCCGTGCCCCGCGAATATCAGCACCGCGTCCTGTTCTTCGGCGTCCTGGGTGCACTGGTGTTCCGGGGCATCTTCATCGCAGCCGGCGCTGCCATTATCGCCAGCGCCGGCTGGGTGCTGTACTTCTTCGCCGCATTCCTGCTTGTTACCGGCTACCGGATGCTCCGGCAGCGGAACAGCCACCTGGATCCGGAGAAGTCCCGCGCACTCCGGCTCTTTCGGAAACATGTGCCCATGACTGACGACTTCCACGGGCAGCGGTTCCTGGTCCGGCGGCCGGGAGTTTTACTGGCCACCCCGCTGCTCGCGGTCCTGGTCCTTGTTGAGGCGACGGACATCATCTTCGCCATCGATTCCATCCCCGCTATCTTTGCCGTGACGGACGACGTGTTCCTGGTCTTCACCGCGAACGCGTTCGCCATCCTGGGGCTCCGGGCCATGTACTTCCTCCTGGCCGACCTCATCCACCGCTTCATCTACCTCAAGACCGGTTTGGCGCTGGTGCTGATCTGGGTGGGCATCAAAATGCTCCTCAAAATTGACGTCTACTACATCCCCACTCAGGTCTCGCTGGCCGTCATTGCCGCGATCCTCTCCGTATCGGTGGCAGCAAGCCTGTGGGCTACCCGCGGGCAGGGGCGCCGGCCGCTCCCCGCGCCGGCGCGGCCACCATTCGGGACCGCGTCCCCGCAGGACATCGCGGACCTGGAACCACTGTGGCGTCGTCCCGGGACTGGTTCGGCACCGGTACTTCACGCAGTCCCGAAACAGCAAGGGGACGATGCCATTGACCAGCAGTCACGCAGTGGGCCTGACAACGTATGAAACCGAAAGGGCGGGGCACCGATGACAGCTGAAGATTCCGCCGGCAGCCGCCAGGAGGAAGCCCCGCCTTCGACGCCGGGCGGGCCGGCCCGGCCCGCCTGGACGTTCCTGACGAACCATGGGCACGTCCTGCTGTCCGTGGCGCAGGACCCCGGGATCCGCGTCGCTGACATCGCCGGGCGGGTGGGCATAACCCCGCGGGCGGCCCTGCAGATCCTTAAGGATCTTGAAGACGGGGGCTACCTGCACCGGACCAGGGTGGGACGCCGCACCCGCTACACCATCGAACCCCACCAGCATTTCCGGCACCCCGCCACCGCGTCCCAGGAAGTGGACGGGCTGATCCGCCTGTTCTCCGGGACCGCGCCGGGCACAACATCGGAGCCGCAGGTTGACCGCTGACGGCCCAACCGGGTGCTTCCCGGCCGTCATGGCACAGCCCGGAATGCAGGTAACCTTGAAGAGTTCCGCGGCCGCTTTGGTTGCGGATTGTTGATGCTTGCAGGCAGTTTAAGGCGAGGGTGATGGTCTACATCTGGAACGATCCGTCCGAGGTCCCGGCGGACTTCGGCCCATCTGTTGTCACCTTTGGGAACTTCGACGGCGTTCACCGCGGGCACCAGCAGGTGCTGTCCCAGCTGATCCGCTCGGCACGGCTCAACCACGCCAGGGCGGTTGCCGTGACCTTCGACCCGCATCCCGCCCTGGTCCACCGGCCCGAAGCCGCGCCGGAGATGATCATGGGCCTCGACGACAAACTGGAGGCCCTGGGCGAACTCGGCCTGGACGCCGTCCTGGTGGTGAAGTACTCACTGGACCTGGCCAGCCTGACCGCTGAAGAATTCGTGGAGCAGTACCTGGTGGACTGCCTGCACGCCAGCCACGTGGTGATCGGCCACGACGCCCGCTTTGGCCGCGGCAACTCCGGAGACCTGGATACCATGAAGGCGCTCGGCCAGAAATTTGGGTTCGAGGTGCAGGTGATCAGCGAGTTTGGCTCCGAGGGCTACCCCCTGCACGACGACGACGGCAAGGACCGCCGCTGCTCGTCCACCTGGGTGCGCGAGGCCCTTCAGGAAGGCGACGTCGCCACAGCCGCCGCCGTGCTGGGCCGGCCGCACCGGATGCGCGGCGAAGTTGTCCACGGTGCTGCACGGGGACGCGCCCTTGGCTTCCCCACTGCCAACCTCGCCTCCAACGCGAGCGGCCTGATCCCGGCCGACGGGATTTACGCCGGCTGGCTCGTGGACCAGGCTGGCAAACGCTGGCCCGCTGCCATCTCAGTGGGCTCAAACCCCACCTTCGACGGCGTCAGCCGGCAGGTGGAGGCGCATGTCATTGACCGGCCAAAGGAAGCCGTGGAGGACTTCGATCTCTACGGCCAGACAGTAGTTGTGGAATTCGTGGACCGCCTCCGCGGCATGGTGGCCTATCGTGGGCCTGAGGCGCTGGTGGACCAGATGAAGCTGGACGTCGTCCAGGCGCACGATCTCCTGATCAGGCGCTGACCGGCCACCTGGACAGCAGCAGTCCCGGCCGCGGCCACCCGGCGGCGTGCCCGCCAGGGCGGCAGCAAGGAAAGGCAGAATGTGTCCGTCGAAAAGAACACCCGCAAGCTGGACGAGGGCATCGTCCGTGATTTCAGCTCACGGATGAGCTACGCCTCCTATCTTCAGCTGCCCACCCTGCTGAGCGCCCAGCAGCCGGTCAGCAAACCGGAACACCATGACGAACTGCTGTTCATCATCCAGCACCAGACCACGGAACTATGGCTGAAACTGGTGTTGCATGAACTGCGCAGCGCCGCCGCGTGGCTTCGTACAGACGATCTCGGTTCGGCGCTGAAGGGCATCGCCCGGGTCAAGCACATCCAAAAGACCCTGACGGAGCAGTGGTCCGTGCTGGCCACGCTGACGCCCACGGAATATTCGCAGTTCCGCGGCTTCCTGGGCAACTCTTCGGGCTTCCAGTCCGCCCAGTACCGCGCCGTGGAGTTCGTGCTGGGCAATAAGAACCGCAAGATGCTGCCGGTGTTCGAATCCGATCCAGAGGCGCACGCCATGCTCGAAGAGCTGCTCGGCGCGCCCAGCATCTACGACGAATTCCTCGCCTACCTTGCCCGGCAGGGATTCGACGTTCCGGCCGCCGTTCTGGAACGGGACGTCACCAAGGCACACCAGTTCACCCCCGAACTCGTGCCGCTCTTCAAACACATCTACGAGCATGCGGCGGACAACTGGGGCGCCTACGAGGCATGCGAGGAACTGGTTGACCTTGAGGACAACTTCCAGCTGTGGCGCTTCCGCCACCTGCGGACGGTCCAGCGGACCATCGGCATGAAGTCCGGGACCGGCGGATCCAGCGGTGCGGCCTTCCTGCAGAAAGCCCTGGAGCTGACCTTTTTCCCGGAACTGTTCGCCGTGCGGACGGAGATCGGGCAGTGAACGGACAGCCGCCAGCCGGCACCAGCCAGAAAGTCAGCACTGGCCTGCCGACCACAAGGGAAGAGGCAAACATGAGCCTGCAGCAGCGCGCAGCAGAGCTCGACCGCCAGGATCCGCTGGCCGGTTACCGCAGCCACTTCATCGGCACCGATACCCCGCTGTCCTACCTGGACGGCAACTCCCTGGGCCGTCCACTCAAGAGGACACCCGAGGATATCGGCGTGTTTATCAGGGATGGCTGGGGAGGGCGCCTGATCCGCGGCTGGGACGAGGAGTGGTTGAACCTGCCGCAGGCCATTGGCGACCAACTGGGCCGGGCGGTCCTGGGAGCAGCGCCGGGACAGACCGTCATCGCTGACTCCACCACCGTGGTCCTCTACAAACTGATCCGCGCTGCCCTGGCCGCCGTGGCTGATCCGGACCGCAACGAACTCGTTCTGGACACCGAAAACTTCCCCACCGACCGTTACCTCGTGGAGGGCATAGCGCTGGAGGAGGGCCTCACGCTCCGCTGGATCGAAACGGATCCCGCAGCCGGGGTGACCGCTGAACAGGTGCGCGACGTGACGGGGCCGCGCACCGCCGTGGTACTTCTGAGCCAGATCGCCTACCGCTCCGGCCACCTGGCGGACCTCCCGGCCATCACCGCCGCAGTGCACGACGCCGGCGCGCTGGTGGTATGGGACCTCTGCCATTCCGCGGGGTCGGTGGAGATCGACCTGGACGGCGCAGGCGTGGACTTCGCCGCAGGCTGCACGTACAAGTACCTCAACGGCGGTCCGGGTTCTCCCGCGTTCGCCTATGTCAACCGGCGCCACCTGTCCTCCCTTAACCAGCCCATCTGGGGGTGGATGGGCCGGAAGGACGCCTTTGAGATGGCCGCGGGGTACGAACCCGCGCCCGGCATCCGCGGCTTCCTGAGCGGCACGCCCGCCATCTTCGGGATGCTCGCCACGCGCGGCACCCTGGACCTCATAGAAGAAGCATCGATGGCGGCCATCCGGGAGAAGTCGGTGAAACTGACGGGATTCGCCGTTGAGCTGTTCGACGCCTGGCTGGCACCCCTCGGCGCTGAATTGGCCACGCCCCGTGATCCGGGGGAGCGGGGCAGCCACATCACTGTTGACCATCCACGGTTCACGAAAGCGACGGTGGCATCGCTGTGGGAGGACGATGTGATCCCCGATTTCCGGTCGCCGCGCGGCATCCGGGTGGGCCTTTCGCCGCTGAGCACCAGCTTCCAGGAGGTGCTGCAGGGGATGGCGGCGATCCGGGACCGGCTCCAGGGCTGACGCGGCACGGTCCAGGCATCACCTGTTTCAGGCACTGACTGCCTGGTGCTGCCGGGCTGTTTCGACAACATTAGGCAGGGGCCGGTAAACTGGACGATGGATCCGGCTGCAGTCCGTGGCGGCTGGTTCCTGTTGCGTACGGCACCCCGGTTCTTCCGGGACCAGGCCGCGGCGGCAGACCCGGCAGTGAATTTCTGACCTGGGCCCACACGGCACATTTCTAGGAGTTATTGTGGCACTTGACGCCGCTGTAAAGCAGTCCATCATCAAGGAATACGCAACCGTAGAAGGCGACACCGGTTCACCGGAGGTCCAGGTTGCTGTCCTGACCCAGCGGATCAAGGATCTGACTGAGCACATGAAGGAGCACAAGCACGATTACCACACCCAGCGCGGTCTGCTGGCAATGGTTGGTCGTCGCAAGCGTATGCTGGGCTACCTTAAGAAGACCGACATCGCCCGCTACCGTGCGCTCATCGAGCGCCTCGGCCTGCGCCGCTAGTCGGACTTCGGGGGCGGCCCTTTCCAGTTCGGAACGGGCCGCCTTCTTCAAATAAAACTAAACAGGAGGATCAACCGCATCACGCATTCGCGGTCCTCGGTAGTGATCCCCGGGAAAGGCTTCTTCGACTGAAGCCCCGGCCCGTGGGTCTCGATCGATGACCGGGTGCAGGGCCAGTAGACAGATGCTGGCTGGGTTGATGCGGCTGGACTCCGTGAAACAGAAACGGAGGTGACTCTCTTGGAGGGTCCCGAAATCCAGTTCTCAGAAGCAGTCATTGACAATGGCCGCTTCGGCAAGCGTGTAATCCGCTTCGAAACCGGCCGCCTCGCCAAGCAGGCAGCCGGCGCAGCCATGGTGTACATCGACGATGACACCGCGCTGCTGTCCGCCACCACCGCCGGCAAGCACCCGCGTGAAGGCTTCGACTTCTTCCCGCTGACGGTCGACGTTGAAGAGCGCATGTACGCAGCCGGCCGCATCCCGGGCTCGTTCTTCCGCCGCGAAGGACGCCCTTCCACCGAAGCCATCCTGGCCTGCCGCCTGATGGACCGTCCGCTGCGTCCCGCCTTCATCAAGGGCCTGCGCAACGAGGTCCAGATCGTGGTGACCGTCCTGGCCATCAACCCGGACGAGCTGTACGACGTGGTGGCCATCAACGCCTCCTCGATGTCCACGCAGCTTTCCGGCCTGCCCTTCTCCGGCCCCATCGGCGGCGTCCGCGTTGCCCTGGTCGCCGACGAAAACGGCTCCCAGTGGGTCGCTTTCCCCAAGCACTCCCAGCTGGAAAACTCCGTCTTCAACATGGTGGTTGCCGGCCGCATCGCCGGCGACGACGTCGCCATCATGATGGTGGAAGCAGAAGCTACCGACAACTCCTGGAACCTCATCAAGGAACAGGGCGCCACCGCCCCCACCGAAGAGGTCGTCTCCGAGGGCCTTGAGGCTGCCAAGCCGTTCATCAAGGCACTTTGCGAAGCCCAGGCGGACCTGGCTGCCCGTGCAGCCAAGCCCACCGTCGAGTTCCCGGTCTTCCTCGACTACGAGGACGACGTCTACGCCGCTGTTGAGGCTGCTGCCGCTGAGAAGCTGGCCGCTGTCTTCCAGATCGCCGACAAGCAGGAGCGGGACAACGCTTCGGACGCCCTGAAGGACGAGGTCACCGCTTCCCTGGCCGGCCAGTTCGAAGGCCGCGAGAAGGAGCTGTCCGCAGCATTCCGCTCGGTCACCAAGCACGTTGTGCGCCAGCGCATCCTCAAGGACCAGATCCGCATCGACGGCCGTGGCCTGACGGACATCCGCCAGCTCACCGCCGAGGTTGAGGTCCTGCCCCGCGTTCACGGTTCCGCCATCTTCGAGCGCGGCGAGACCCAGATCATGGGTGTCACCACGCTGAACATGCTGAAGATGGAACAGCAGATCGATTCGCTGTCGCCGGTCACGCGCAAGCGCTACATGCACAACTACAACTTCCCGCCGTACTCCACCGGTGAAACCGGCCGTGTGGGTTCGCCCAAGCGCCGCGAAATCGGCCACGGTGCCCTGGCAGAGCGTGCACTCGTGCCGGTCCTGCCGTCCCGCGAGGAATTCCCGTACGCCATCCGCCAGGTATCCGAGGCCCTCAGTTCCAACGGTTCCACGTCGATGGGCTCCGTCTGCGCCTCCACCCTGTCCATGCTGAACGCCGGCGTGCCCCTGAAGGCTGCCGTCGCCGGTATCGCCATGGGCCTGGTTTCCGACCAGGTTGACGGCCAGACCCGTTACGCAGCCCTGACCGACATCCTCGGTGCCGAAGACGCCTTCGGTGACATGGACTTCAAGGTCGCCGGCACGTCCGAGTTCGTCACCGCCATCCAGCTGGACACCAAGCTGGACGGCATCCCCGCCTCGGTCCTGGCAGCAGCGCTCAAGCAGGCCCGCGAAGCCCGCCTGCACATCCTCGAGGTCCTCAACTCGGCCATCGACACCCCGGACGAGCTCTCCGAGTTCGCACCGCGCGTCATCGCCGTGAAGATCCCCGTGGACAAGATCGGCGAGGTCATTGGCCCCAAGGGCAAGATGATCAACCAGATCCAGGAAGACACCGGCGCCGACATCTCCATCGAGGACGACGGCACGGTCTACATTGGCGCCACCAACGGCCCGTCTGCAGATGCAGCACGCTCCGCCATCAACGCCATCGCGAACCCGCAGGTCCCGGAAATCGGCGAGCGTTACCTGGGTACGGTCGTCAAGACCACCACCTTCGGTGCCTTCGTGTCGCTGACCCCGGGCAAGGACGGCCTCCTGCACATCTCCGAACTGCGCAAGCTGGCCAACGGCAAGCGCGTGGACAACGTGGATGACGTCGTTTCCGTCGGCCAGAAGGTCCAGGTGGAAATCACCAAGATCGACGACCGCGGAAAGCTCTCCCTCGCTCCGGTGGTAGCCGAGGAAGAGGGCGCCGAGGTCGAAACCGAGCGCAGCCACACCACGGAACCCGCTGAAGGCGCTGACGTCTAACAGCTCCGGTTTCCGGCGCACAAGCATGAATCGGCGGGGCCGGTGGATGATCCACCGGCCCCGCCGCTGTTACGATGGCAGCCAGATCCGGCTGCCCGCTTTTTGAAAGGCCTCAATGACTGTTGTACCCCTGCCTCTTGAGCAGAACCACCGCGGCGACACCCTGGTCCACGGTTCGGACGGCGGCTCCGAAGTCCGCCGTTCCGTGCTGCCCGGGGGATTGCGGGTGCTGACAGAGGCGATGCCCGGGCAAAGGTCGGCCACCATCGGTTTTTGGGTTGGCGTGGGGTCCCGCGACGAAGCCCCCGGCCAGCACGGGTCCACCCACTTCCTGGAACACCTGCTGTTCAAGGGCACCAAACGCCGCACCGCCCTGGAAATCGCGTCAGCTTTCGACGAGGTGGGCGGAGAATCCAACGCGGCCACCGCGAAGGAAAGCACCTGCTACTTCGCACGGGTCCTCGATACTGACCTGCCGATGGCTATCGACGTCATCGCAGACATGATCACCGGCGCGGTCCTGGACCCCGCGGAGATGGAGCAGGAACGGGACGTCATCCTTGAGGAAATCGCCATGGACAGCGACGACCCCACCGACGTCGCCCACGAGCACTTCGTTTCGGCAGTCCTCGGCAGCCATCCCCTCGGCCGGCCCATCGGCGGCACTCCGGCTGCGATCAAGGCCGTAGCCCGTGATTCCGTGTGGGAGCACTACCGCCGTTATTACCGGCCCGATGAACTCGTAATCACTGCCGCAGGCGGCCTGGACCACGATGTTGTCTGCGATCTTGTGGTTGATGCCCTTGGATCGGCCGGCTGGGCGCTGGAATCGAACGCCTCGCCCGTGAAGCGCCGCTCCACGGAGCGGGCACTGATTACTGGAAGCGCCGGTCTTCAGGTGGTGAAGCGGGCGGTGGAGCAGGCCAACATCATCATGGGCTGCCCAACCATCGTTGCCACGGACGAGCGCCGCTATGTCATGAGCGTCCTCAACGCTGTCCTGGGCGGGGGCATGTCCTCCAGGCTCTTCCAGGAGATCCGCGAGAAGCGGGGCCTGGTCTATTCCACCTATTCCTTCGCTTCCTCCTACGCTGATGCCGGCTACTTCGGAATGTACGCCGGGTGCACGCCGTCCAAGGTACGGCAGGTGCTGGACCTGTTGGGCGTTGAGCTGGACAAGCTCGCGGAGCACGGCATCTCCGACGACGAGCTCCGCAAGGCGGTGGGCCAGCTCTGCGGCGGCATCGTCCTTGCGCTTGAGGACACCGGCTCACGGATGTCCCGGCTCGGCCGCGCTGAGCTCGTTTCCGGTGAGTACCAGGACATCGACGAAACGCTTCGTCTCATCAAGGCCGTCACGGCCGAGCAGGTCCAGGATCTGGCAGCTGAGCTCGCCGCGGCCCCACGGACCGTTACGGTCGTTGGGCCGTTCGAAGAGACGGAAACGTTCGGTCTCTGACCTACGCCAACTGCACGACCGACTGTAGGACGAAGGCTGTAGCGGGCGGGCTTAGGATGGAGCCATCCGTGGTCAATGTGTCACGGTGTGGGTGAGTGGATCGTGTGAGGGGTGAACGCATGAGCGGATCCCGTCCGGACGACGAGCACCAGAATCATGACCACGAGGGCCATGAGCATCAGAACCACGACCGTCCTGGCGAGGACCATCCGGCCCTTTCCGGCCTGCTCGGCCACTGGCAGGGAACAACGCGCCTCGCCGCAGGCCCTTGGGGTCCGGAGCGCACCGTCCACGCGGAGGTAACGTACAGGGCGGTGGCCGGCGGGTTTGCCGTGGTGCAGACTTACCGTCACAGCGAGGCAGATGGGACGCACTTCGAGGGACACGGTGTTTTCACCGTCGATCCGGATCACCAGGATATTTTCTGGTACTACGTGGACAGCAAAGGCCCGGCGGCCGAAGGCCCGTCCCGTTGCACCTGGCACGACGGCGTCCTTCGCGTGGAGCGCCGTGGCAGTGGCGGATGGACACGGCACGCTCTTTACGTGCGCGGCGACGTTCTCACACACGTCACGGAGCTACGCGTTCTGACACATGCCACCGAACGGCGACCGGACAGCAACCCCCGGGTTCACTTAGGCGGTGCTGACAGCGTTCCAGGAGTGGAAAGCGACGGAACTTCTGGGGAGTACCGGCCTTTTATGGAGTCCCGCTACCGCCGTACCAGCGCACCCTAGGGTCCGACAGTGCCAGCTGGAGATCCCCAGCTGGTATTCCGGCCTGGCGGCTTCCTATCGGACTTTTCCACCACAGTATGCCCGGACAGGGCGAGCATGAGGTAGAACTCCGCGAAGGGATCCTGGGGCAATTCGCTTTCCGGCACCCCTGGATCTTCGGGGAATTCCAGCTCAGGCGCCTCCAGCCCGGCCAAGTCCTCGTCAGCAACGTATCCGCCAGGTAAGACTCTCCCAGGCATGCCCAAGCCGGGTGAAGAGTGTTCCTGAAGACGCGCCACTTCCGCACGATGCGAGACGTGCTCCAGCAGCCGTTGGGGAAGGTGCAGGTCCAGGCTTCGGCTGATCCGGTACAAAACCTGAGGGCCAGTGTGGTGGTTCCCGTCCTGGTGTTTGCTGGTGTAGTGCCGGCCGGTGGGGGAGGTCCAGCCGGGTGGTTCGTTTTTGGTGGCGGGGGTGGGTGTCCAGGTGCTGGTGACCCTTCTATAGTTGTCAACCGCTGCAGGGGCTTGGGTTTGCGGCATTGAGGGTCCGGTAGATTCGTCGGGCGAGATAGCGTTTCACGCACCGGCGAATTTCCCTTGGGGTCCGTCCGCTGGCTTGTCGTTTCTCGACGTATTCGACGGTCCGGGCGTCGAATGTCATCCTGCTGCGAGCGACCATGTGCAGGGCTTTGTTCAGGGTTCTGTCGCCGCCGCGGTTGAGACGGTGCCGGACGGTGTTGCCGGAGGAGGCCGGGATCGGGTTGACCCCGGCGAGGGAGGCGAAGGCGGCCTCGGAACGGACCCGGCCGTGGTGGGACCAGGCGGTGAGGCATATGGCGGCGGTGACAGGACCGAATCCGGTTTCCTGGAGCAGTGGTGCGGCTTCGCTGATTCCGACCAGTTCGGTGATCTGGGCGTTGTTGGTTTTGATGTCCGTGTCGAGCTGGCTGATGTGTTTGGCGAGCCGGACTGCTTCGGAGCGGGCCACGGACAGGGCCAGCGGTTCTTCACGGGCACGCCAGCGGGAGACCTCGGCGATCTGGGTTCCGGTCAGTTTTTTGCGGGCGTCAAGACCGAGCTCGTTCACCCGTGCCAGCGCGGTCAGCGCGTTTACGGCCCGGGTGCGGTCGGTGGTCATGGATTCACGTGCGCAGACCAGGATCCGCAGGGCTGCGCGGACCCCTTCGTTGAGCCGGGGCCGGCGCAGCTGCTGCTCTTCCATGGGCAGGACGGCGGCGGCGATCCGGTGCGCGTCCAAGGTATCGGACTTGCCGACCCCGTGATGGGCCCGGGCATCCATTCGCGGCGCTTCGGCGACATGATAGCCAGCTGCGCCGGCAGCACCGGCCAGCAGCGCCCCGTAGGAGGCGGCGCCCTCGATCACCCACAGGGTGGCCAAGTCAGCGCCGGTAAGCCGCGCGACCCAGGCGATGGCCCGGTTGATGCCGGCGCTCGTGGTGGGGAATTCCCGGGTCTGAAGCAGTTCACCGGTTGCGGTGGCGATGATGGCGTAGACATGGTTTTTGGCGTGAGTGTCGATGCCGACGACAAATGGGCGGGAATGAGCAACGATAGACATAGCGGTTCTGGCACTTTCCTCTATTTCGCGGATATGGTCAGGGCCGCGCACGGCCGGTACCAGTCCGGGTAGAGGTCACTTCGGAACAGCACTGTGACGAGCCACGCCCCCAGTCATTTGAGGGGCGGGCAACCTTCTGATCAAGTTACCGAGGTGGGCCGGGCAGGTACCGGCCGCCCCACCCCACGGACGGACAAGTCACCAGCAGAGCACCCACGGGGGCCATGTGTTTGATGAGTCACGACTACAGGGCAGAACGACCAGTACCTACTCTGCCAGCCAGTCCCAGACCAGCCACCACAATCCTCACAGTGTTTGAGTCTGTGGTGTTTGGGGCAGGCCTGGCCGAGGTTGCTGACCCCGGTGGTTTCGCCGTGGTGCCAGGCGAGGAGGTGGTTGGTTTCGTTGTCGAGGGTGTGGTTGGTGCAGCCGGGGAAGGTGCATTTTCCGTCCCGCATCCGCAGCCAGCGCTTCACCGCTTCCGGGAGCCGGTAGTTCTTGCGGCCGATCTCCAGCGGCGCCCCGTCTCTCGGGTCGACCAGGACCCGGTAGAAGGAGTTGGTTCCGTCCGTGACCAGTTTCCGGGCCCAGCGCGGCCAGCTGCGCTTCCAGCTCCATTGCCGATGCACCACCGTTGCCGATTCCCATACTCACAGCATCCCAGCACCCACCGAGATTTGAGTGCGAGGGGCGATGAGCCCAGGTGGTTCAGGTGGAAGCCCGGACTGCTGGTTGCATTACCCGCCGGCGAACGGGGGCAGCACGTCCACCACGTCATCCGGGCCGAGGACAGCCGACTGGTCCCGGACCGCAACCTCGTTGAGCAGGAAGCTGCTCCTGGACAGGATGCGGGGCAGCGGGGGAGTACCGGCAGGAGGTTCGGGGCGTTCCACGGACAGCACGGCCTCCAGGAGCTCCGCCACGGTGGCGCCTTCCGGCAGGTCGAACTTTTCCTCGTCGAGGCCTGCAGCAGCGCGTGCGGCAGCGAAGTAACGTACGTTCATAGTTGTCAGCCCCCGATGGCGCTCATGCTGCGGTCCGGCTGGACGAAGTCCGGAGCGTCAAGTCCCACATGGTCCATGCCGTGAGCTTTTGGTTTGAGCCACATGGCATCCTGCCACCGCCTGGCCAGGTCATCATCGCCGGCACCTGAACGCAGGAGACCCAGGAGGTCGAACTCCTCCCGCGAGAACAGGCAGCTCATAATCTTGCCCTCGGCAGTGATGCGCGTGCGGCGGCAATCCGAACAGAACGGCTCCGTGACGGAGGCGATGATTCCTACCGTGCCCAGCACCGGACCGGTGGCATCCGCCGACCCGGCCACCCGCCGTCGTACTTCAAAACGCTCGGCAGGGGCGCCGTCGCGGGCCCGGGGATCCGGGGTGAGGACGAAGTCGGCGGACAGCAGTTGGCGAATCTCCGCTGCCGTGATCATGTCGCGGCGCGTCCAGCCGTGGTCGGCGTCCAGCGGCATCTGTTCGATGAAGCGCAGCTCGTAGCCACGGCCCAGCGCCCAGGCGAGCAGTGACGGGGCTTCGGCGTCGTTGATGCCGCGCATCAGTACGGCATTAAGCTTGACGGGGCCCAGCCCGGCGGCCCACGCCGCGTCCACCCCGGCCAGGACCTGGTTTAGGAACGGCCGGCGGGTCAGCTTGGTGAAGGTTTCCTCGTGCAGTGAATCCAGCGACACATTGATCCGGGTCAGCCCGGCTGCCTTGAGCGGCGCCGCCTTCTTCGCGAGTCCCACCGCATTGGTGGTCATGGAGATGGGCAGGCCGGGATGGTTGCGCCGCAACTGGGCGATGATGTCCAGCAGGTCGTGGCGGACCAGGGGTTCACCCCCGGTGAGCCGCAGCTCGCGGACTCCGAGGCTCTCCACTCCGATCCTGACAATCCGGACAATCTCGTCGGCTGACATGACCGCCTGCTTCGCCAGCCATTCGAGGCCTTCAGCCGGCATGCAGTATGTGCAGCGCAGGTTGCATTTATCGGTGAGGGACAGGCGCATGTCCGTGGCGCGGCGCCCGTAGCGGTCCACAAGTCCGGCACCAGCGCCGGCCGGACGGGCAGCAGGCGCGGACAGGGCAGAATTCTGCGCTGCTTCTTCCCGGGGCTGTGGCATGCCTAGCTGGACACTCATGAATTCAGGCTACGCCACGGTGGGCTGTAGATCACACCCATGACCACGGAGTGGGCTGCAGGCAGAATCCGGGAAACACCGGCGCTACCTGCCACCCCCGAACCTAAGCTGGAGGTGTGAACAGCTACCAGCCCCAGCAGGCAATGCACGACGACGGCACGGGCGCTGGGGAGCACGCCGGCGGCCACGTGCAGCAACAGTTAACACAAGGTTCGCGGCGCCGCCTTGCGGCGGCCGCCGGTGCTGTTGCCGTAGGTGCCGCTGTGGTGGTGGGAGAACTCCTGGCGGGAGTGTTGAGTCCCTCGCTCTCACCGCTGACCGCCGTCGGCGGCGCCGTCATCGACACCGTTCCTCCGGGCGTCAAGGATTGGGCTGTGGTGCTGTTCGGGACGGCGGACAAGGCTGCCCTCCTGGTGGGCATGGGGCTGGTCATCGCCGCCCTGGCGGCCCTGGCCGGGAGTGCAGAAGACCGCCGCAAATTTGCCGGCGCAGCGCTTATCGGGGTGTTCGGGGTGGTGGGAGTGGTGGCCGTCCTGACGCGTGCACAGCTCACGCCGGCCGCCCTTGCCCTGCCTGTGGTCACCGCGATCGTTGCGGTGGTCTTGCTGGTATACCTGATCCGCAGGCTGCAGGAATGGGCTGACCCAACCTCCAACAACTCCAGCCCGCCCGCCTCCGGACGCCGCCGCTTCCTGCAGAACCTGGCCGCAGGTGCAGCAGCCACGGTGACCGGCGGAATCTTTGCCGGCATCTGGCGCGGAGCCACTGCGGGAGTCAGCGAAGCCAGGGAGCGCTTGACGCTTCCTGAACCTGCGGTGCAGGCACCGGCCATACCGGCAGGTGCTGAAGCGGGTGTCGAGGGGATGCCGCCCCTGGTCACCCCCAACCGTGACTTCTACCGCATCGACACAGCCTTGTCCGTGCCGACGGTCAACCCTGACACTTGGGTCCTCAAAGTGACAGGCATGGTGGACCGTGAGATCGAACTGGACTTCGCCGGGCTCCTGGCCAAACCACTGACCGAACGCCACGTGACCATCGCCTGCGTGTCCAATAACGTGGGCGGCGACCTCATCGGCAACGCCCGCTGGCTGGGCTGGCCAGTCCGCGATCTGCTGGCCCTGGCCGGCCCACGGGCGGGCGCTGACATGGTGCTCTCGCGCAGCGCTGACGGATGGACTGCCGGGACTCCATTGGACGTACTCACCGACAGTAGGGATGCGCTGCTGGCCGTGGGCATGAACGGAGAACCGCTGCCGCTCGAACACGGTTTCCCTGTCCGTCTGGTGGTGCCGGGGCTGTACGGGTACGTCTCCGCAACAAAGTGGGTCACGGAACTCAAGGTGACCAGGTTCGCCGATGACGTCGCCTACTGGACACCCCGGGGCTGGTCCGGGCGCGGACCCATCAAGACGTCGTCCAGGATTGACGTGCCACGGAGCGGGAGGTCCGTGCGGACGGGCACTGTCATGTTCGGTGGCGTCGCCTGGGCGCAACATACGGGCATCGGAAAAGTGGAACTCCGCATCAACCGCGGACAGTGGCGGGAGTCCGAACTGTCTCCGGGTATCTCAGTGGACACCTGGTACCAGTGGAAGCTTGGCATGGACCTGGCCCCCGGCCAATATGAGGTCCAGGTTCGGGCCACCGACCTCCGTGGCGCAGTCCAGGACGAAGAAACAAGGCCGGTCGTGCCGGACGGGGCCACAGGGTTCCACACAGTTAGAGTGGACGTGAATTCCTGACGGCCGCAACCAAAGGCGTATCCATGACCAGCCCGCATACCCGCAACCATCTTGGGCAGAAAACAGCGCACCGGGCCCGGCCCATCGCCGACCACCTGGCGGCCGTCATCGAGCTCTTGCGCCCCCTTGGAACTCCGTCACGGACCGAAGTCTTGCCGCTTTCCAGGGCACTCGGCAGGGGGCTGGTGCACGATGTCGTGGCGCCGGTGAGCCTCCCGCCCTTCGCCAACTCCCAGATGGACGGCTACGCCATCCGCTGCAGTGACGTGCCCGACGGCGGCGCGGAGTTGCGTGTCGCCGCCCCCGTTCCGGCAGGGGCCAGCGCCGCTGCCTTGGGCCCCGGCATGGCGGTCCCCATCATGACAGGCGCGATGATCCCGGCAGGTGCCGACGCCGTCGTACCTATTGAGCGGGCCGTTCCGGACCGCTTCCTTCCCCCGGGGGAAGGAAGCTTCGTGAAGCTGCCGGCTGCCGTCCCGGGAACGTTTGTCCGTGTTGCCGGGAGCGACATCGCCGAGGGGGAGCGGGCGCTGGCCGCCGGAACGTTCCTGGGTCCTGCCCAGCTGGGGCTGCTCGCCGCATTGGGCATCCCTGAGGTCACGGTGTACCGAAGCGTCAAGGTGCTGCTGGTGGCCACAGGGGACGAGGTGGTGGAACCGGGCCAGGCGCTCTCCGCCGGCAAGATCTATGACGCCAACGGCACGCTCCTGGAAACGGCCATGACGCAGGCCGGACTGCAGGTCCTGCGCGCCGGAATTTCCACGGACAACCCTGAAGCGCTGCAGAACCTGCTGCAGGCTGAAGGTGTGGCAGCTGACCTGATTGTTACCACCGGCGGCGTAAGCAAAGGCGCCTACGAAGTGGTGCGGCAGGCAATGGCCGGCCAGCCTGTCGAGTTCCTGCACGTGGCAATGCAGCCCGGCGGTCCGCAGGGCATCGGCACCTTCGACGGGATCCCGTTCCTGGGTTTCCCTGGAAACCCGGTCAGCTGCCTGGTCTCGTTCGAAATGTTCCTCCGCCCCGCACTGGCGGTGCTACTGGGTGCGCCGGCACCACGCCTCCCCGTCCGCGCCCGGCTCCGCCACGGGCTCACGTCGCCGGAACACAAGCACCAGGTCCGGCGCGGCAGCCTGCAGCCGGACGGCACCGTGCAGCTGGAAGGCGGCGAAAGTTCGCACCTGATGCACGCCCTGGCCGGATCAAACACGCTGGTGCACGTACCGGAAGGGGTCTCCGTGCTCTCAGCCGGGGATGAGGTGGAAGTATGGATGCTGTGAATGCAGAACAGAACCCCGCCGCACTGACGCATCTGCGCCAGGACGGCAGCGCCCAGATGGTGGATGTCTCCAGCAAGGCAGAAACCACCCGCGAGGCCACAGCCGCCGCCACCGTCCGCACCACTCCGGAGGTGATGGGGCTCCTCGGTTCCGGCGGGCTTCCTAAAGGAGACGCCCTGGCCGTGGCCCGCGTGGCCGGGATCATGGCGGCCAAGAAGACCCCTGAACTGATCCCGCTGTGCCATCCGCTGCCGCTGTCGAAAGTCACGGTGGACTTCGAACTGGCGCCGGACTCCGTCGCCATCCTGGCCACCGTGAAAACGCGTGGGGTCACCGGCGTGGAGATGGAAGCGCTCACCGCGGCATCCGTAGCCGCACTGAGCGTTTACGACATGATCAAGGCCGTGGACAAACACGCGGTCCTTACCGATATCAAGGTGCTGGCCAAGAGCGGCGGCAAGAGCGGAGACTGGGCACTGTGACCACCCCAAGCACCCCCACCACTTACAGTGCCCCCGAGCCGCACCGGCACGGCGACGTGCAGGGCCGCAAGGCAGGCGTTGTCATCGCCTCCACCCGGGCAGCCGCAGGAATTTACGACGACGAGACCGGCCCCGTGATCACCGACTGGCTGATCGAGCATGGCTTCGACGTGTTCCCCGCCATGGTGGTTCCCGACGGTGAGCCCGTGGGCGCCGCCATTCGCGCCCTCCTGACCCAGCATCCCGCCGTCGTGATCACCAGTGGGGGCACGGGCCTGAGCCCGGATGACCGCACCCCCGATGTCACACTTCCGCTGTTGGACCGGGAAATTCCCGGGATCATGGAGGCCATCAGGCGCGCCGGCGCGGCCAAAACACCCCTGGCCGCGCTAAGCCGCGGGTACGCCGGGGCTGCGGGAAATACCTTTATTGTTAATTTGCCCGGATCACCGAAGGGGGTCATGGACGGACTGGCCGTCCTGGACCCGGTCATCGGGCACCTTTGCGACCAGTTGGAAGGCGGACATGGGCACTGAATCAGCATTCGAGGTGGTCTCCGCAGTACTCAGCGCGGAACCCATCTCCGTGGACCAGGCCATCGCCGCCGTGGAAAGCGACACCGCCGGTGCCGTGGTCAGCTTCAGCGGCGTGGTGCGCAACCACGACGCCGGGAAACCAGTGGACCAGCTCAGCTACAGTGCGCATCCCACGGCCCATCAGGTGATGGCCGACGTCGTGGCGCGCCTCGTGGCGGAACAGCAGGCAATGGGGCCCGAGGACTCCGAAACTCCGCCGGTCCGCATCTGGGCCGCCCACCGGATCGGCATGCTGGAAATCGGTGACCCCGCACTGGTCTGTGCCGTTTCCGCCGCCCACCGCGGCCAGGCCTTTGCCGTGTGTTCGGAGCTGGTGGACCGGATCAAGGAGCAGGTGCCCATCTGGAAGGAGCAGTTCTTCTCCGACGGAACCGTTGAGTGGGTGGGTGCCGGCGGCTGACGCCCGGACATCCTGCGAGGTAACGCACATCCTCCGGTTCCTTGGCGTGCGGGGCCCGACGGTAGGGTTAAGCCATGACCGAACAACACTCCGATCCCAAGCTGGTGGCCGTGCTCGGCGCCAACGGACGTATGGGCGCCGAAGCCGTAAAAGCCGTTGAAGCCGCACCTGACATGAAGCTCGTCGCAGCCTTGGGGAGGGGCGATGACCTAGGGCAGGTGACAGCCGCCGGGGCCCGGTTCCTGGTGGACCTGACCGTTCCGGAAAGCACCGAAGCGAACGTTCGTTTCGCCGTCGAGAACGGTATCCACGCTGTTGTGGGCACCACGGGATGGGACGCCGGCCGCCTGGCCGCCCTGCAAGCGCTGCTCGCCGAACACCCGGAAACCGGCGTCCTGATCGCGCCAAACTTTGCCTTGGGTTCAGTGCTGGCGTCGGCTTTCGCCGCAAAGGCCTCCAAGTACTTCGAGTCCGTGGAGATTATCGAGCTGCACCATCCGGACAAGGTTGACGCGCCCTCGGGTACAGCCGTCCGTACTGCCCAGTTGATCGCTGCCGAGCGCAGCGGCGCCCAGGTGGCGCCGGGTCCGGACGCCACCATCAGCGAACTTCCCGGCGCAAGGGGCTGTGAGGTTGACGGCGTGCGGGTCCACAGCGTGCGGCTTCGCGGGCTGGTGGCACACCAGGAAGTACTGCTTGGCGGTCCCGGCGAGCAGCTGACGCTCCGGCACGATTCCTTTGACCGTGCCTCCTTTATGCCCGGGGTCCTCCTGGGCGTGCGCAACGTAGCCAGCCACCCGGGCCTCACGGTGGGCCTGGACGGCTATCTGGACCTGGGGCTCTAGGCAGTGGGCGGGTTACTGGCAGCTTTCCGGAAGAACCGCACCAAGATCTGGGTGGGGGCGGTGACGCTGCTGCTGGTCTTCTACCTGGTGGTGTCCTTCCAGCGCTCCATCCTGCTCCTGACGGACAGCAACCTGGCGGCGCAGGCTATTGGAGCGGCATACCTGGTGCTGCCCGTTATCGGCGCCTGGGCGCTCATCCGCGAGCTGATGTTCGGAGCGCGCACCGAGCAGATGGCAAAGGTCCTGGAGGCTGAAGGCGGCCTGCCCGTGGACGAACTGCCGCGTACGCCTGCCGGCCGGATCGTCCGTGCGGCTGCCGACGCAGAGTTTGAAAAGTACCGGGCCGAGGCCGAAGCCGCTCCTGAGGACTGGCGCTCCTGGTTCCGGCTGAGCTGCGCCTATGACGCCGCCGGCGACCGGAAAAGGGCGAGGGCGTCCATGCGTGACGCCGTCCGGCTCTTCCAGGGCAAGGTTCCTGCGTAACTGGGCAGGCATAAAAGTACGGGCAACGGCCTCCAGCGGGCAGAGCCCAAGGGGCCCGGCGTCATCGGATGGCGTTGACCTGGCCCCGGCCCACCTGGCTGGCTGCGTGGCCCAGCCATTCCAGCGGGCCGCGCCACCTGAGCAGGACGAACACCATGCCGACGATGATCGCGGCGGCCGCGTGGGCGAAGTACATTCCGTCCTCCGTCCACCCGGCAGGCAGTGGTTTCAGGTAGAAGCCTGACACCACCCAGACGTGAACCGTGTACAGGGTCAGCGTCATCGCGCCGGCCCCGCGCAGGGGCAGCAACAGGTCCAGGTCAACCCACTCGGCCAGCCGGCCCAGGAGCAGGCAGGCACCGATCACCGCCGCTGCAACACCCGAGGTGTGCAGGAGGTCCAGGGAGGTTGCCGAGTGTGGTGCCGCGGACGCCAGCCACCACCACGAGCCTTCCTGCGGGATTCCCGTCAGGTTGACCTGCAGGACGCTGTCCAGCGGGTACCCCGGAGAATCCAAAATCCCTTCCAGGGCAGCCCTGCCGCCCCAGTTCTCCATCGCCGTTACACCCAGGGCTTTTGCTGCTGCTGCCACTACTGATCCCGCCGCCAGCAGCACCACCGGCACCAGTGCCTTGTTGAGCATCAGGCGGCCGACGACAAGCCCCACCAGCAGGTAAGACAGCCACTGGAACACAGGGTAGTAGCCGGTGAAGAACAGGTCGGCGAGCAACCGGGCAGGGGTTCCCAGGTCCTCCCACTTCGGATTGTGACCCAGCTTGAGGGGAGGTTCGGCGGCCAGCAGCCACGGACGCAGCAGGTAGGCAAGGACCGGCGAAGCCAGGATCCAGCCGCCGGCCCAGGCACAAAGCCGTTTCAGCCCCATGCCCAGGAACGGCAGGACGCACAGGAACAGCACCGCGTAGTGGACCAGGATGATGGCCAGGTTCACTTCCAGGCCGCCCAGGGTGAGTCCGGCGGCGGCGATCACCAGGGCGCGCATTGCCACGCCGCGCTGCGCTGCCGACAGTCCGGTGCCGTCAAGGGGCTTGTGTTTCCCCGTGGACAGTGCCAGTCCGACGCCGGCCAGGACCGCGAACAGGGCTGCCGCCCGTCCCGAGAACGTGAGGCCGATCCACGTAGGGGTGAGGTCCGCATTCGACTCGAAGGTGGGCAGCAGATGGGTGGCCATCATGCCCAACAAGGCAAGCCCGCGGGCAGCGTCGATACCGTTGAGCCGGGCCGGAGCCGCCGTGCCTGCCGTCTTCCGGGATGCTCTGGCGGGGGTGCGGGACGTCATGACCAGATCGTCTCACACCTGCCTTTGAACCTTCTGTCAAGAGCCGGTCCACCTGTTCAAGGCTTGGTGCCTTCCGGAAAAGAATCCTTGTATTCGAATATATGTTCGAATAGGATGGGCGCCATGCACACCCCATCACACGGAATCCCTGGAGACGGACAACACCGCTCCGAATCCGGCAGCACCGGCCTCCTGAAGGCCATGAGCCCGGGAGTCGTGGACTTCCTCTTCCGCCAGATGGTCGCAGGCCGGCCGGCAGAAGACGTCCACTGGGAGCAGGAAGGCATCAGCCTGTCTTCCCAGCCCGAAGGGGCCGAGCTGGCCCGGCGCCTGGCCGAAACGGACCTCGACGCACTGACGCCCGTGGAATTGTTCCACTACGTCAGGGCAGCGCAGCGGCTGGCATCCTGGGCGGAGGGCCTGAGGCAGGCGGCGGTCGGGCGGTATTGCCACACGCCGGGGGAGGTGCCGCGGCAGGACGGGAGCCCTGCCTCCTGACGGTCTGCTGCCCACGGCACTGGATGTTCGGATGCGGCCGGCCCGCCCGGGGCCTTGCCGTCCTGCCTAGGATAAAGACGTGAGCGAGACACTTCCCGTTGCGGTCGTCCAATACGAACCCGTGCACGGGGCCCTTGCCGGGGGGATCGCAAAGAACGCGGCAGAACACGTGCGCCTCATCGAGGATGCCGACTCGCACGGTTCCCGGCTTGTCCTCTTCCCGGAACTGTCCCTCACCGGCTACCGCCTGGACCTTTTGTCAGATGCGGACTGCTGGCTGGTGCCTGGTGACGCCCGGCTGGATCCAGTCCGTGAAATCTGCCGGCGCACCGGAATCACAGCGGTAGTCGGCGCTCCTTTTCGCGAGGCCTCCGGTGCGGCGCGGCTGGCCTCGTTGGTGCTGCACCCCGACGGCAGCACCGAAACAGCGTTCAAAACGCACCTGCATGGCCAGGGGCAGGAGCTGTTTGAGCCGGGGGACGGACCCAGCCTTATTGAGGTGGACGGCTGGCGGATTGCGCTGGCGTTGTGCTTTGATGCCGCAACGCCGGGCCACGCTGCCGCAGCTGCCGATGCCGGGGCGGATGCCTACTGCGTGTCCGCGCTCTACACCCGTAACGAGGAGCACCGGCTTGCCCTGCATCTCGGCGCCCGCGCCATGGACTACCGGATGTTCACCCTCCTGGCCAACCTGGGTGGCAGCACCTCGCTGGGGGAGTCCTGCGGGCTGAGCGGTATCTGGAGTCCCGACGGACTCCGCCTGAAGGGCGCATCGGGTATCCGAACCGAAGTGGTGACCTGCCTCCTGCAGCGCAGCGTCGTCAGGAGATTCCGCAGCAAGTAGGCAATTCCGCACTGGGCAAGGCCTTATTTGACGTTCATCACGCCCGTGGCATTGTCCTAACCAGCCGGGGACAGGGTAACGTTTTTTCCATGGCTGATTCTTCCGCGCACATCCCTGCCCTCGGTACCCTCCTGACCGCCATGGTCACGCCGTTCACCAAGGACGGCGCAGTGGATTACGACCAGGCAGCAGAACTGGCCACCAAGCTGGTCGACGACGGCTGCGACGGCCTCGTTGTCACTGGAACTACCGGCGAAACCTCCACCCTCACGGACGAAGAGAACCTGGGGATGTTCCGCGCCGTCAAGGAGGCCGTTGGTGGACGGGCTGCCATCATCGCCGGCACCGGAACCAATGACACCGCGCACTCGGTACACCTTTCCCAGCAGGCTGCAGCCCTCGGCGTCGATGGCCTCCTGCTGGTCACGCCCTACTACAACAAGCCCAGCCAGGCAGGCGTCCGCGCCCACTTCGAGGCTGTCGCCTCCGCCGTCGACGTGCCCGTCATGCTCTACGACATCCCCGGCCGCTCCTCCATCCCGATCGAACCCGACACAATGATCCGCCTGGCGCAGCACCCCAACATCGTGGCCGTCAAGGACGCCAAGGCCGACTTCGTCGCCGCAACCCGGGTTATGGCAGAAACGGACCTTCTCTTCTACTCCGGCGATGACGGGCTGACCCTGCCGTGGATGGCGCTGGGCGCCGTCGGACTGGTGGGTGTTACAACGCACGTGGCTACGCGGCGCTTCCGCGAACTCATCGATGCGGTCAACGCCAACGACCTCGGAACCGCCCGGAAGATCAACTTTGAACTCCAGCCGGTAGTCCGCGCCACCATGACCCGCGTCCAGGGGGCCGTGGCGGCCAAGCAGATTCTTAAATGGCAGGGAGTCCTGCCCAACTCGATTGTCCGTTTGCCCCTCGTGGAGCCGGACGAAGCCGAGATCGAAATCATCCGCGGGGATTTGGCGGAAGCGGGGCTGGTCTACTCCTGAGGGCGAAGACCGGCACCCTTCCGCCTGGAAAGTAGTGCAATATGACCCAAATCGCCCTAACCGGCCTTGTCACCCCTCCCCGCCTGCCCCAGGGCGCGCTGCGGATTGTTCCGCTCGGCGGACTGGGGGAAATCGGCCGGAACATGGCTGTGTTCGAAATCGACGGCAAGCTGCTGATCGTGGACTGCGGCGTCCTCTTCCCGGAGGAAACCCAGCCCGGCGTTGACCTGATCCTGCCTGACTTCTCGTACATCGAGGACCGGCTGGACGATGTTGTGGCCGTTGTCCTCACGCACGGCCACGAGGACCACATCGGCGCTGTCCCGTACCTGTTGCGGCTCCGCAACGACATTCCCCTGGTGGGCTCGCAGCTGACCCTCGCCCTGATCGAGGCGAAGCTGCAGGAGCACCGCATCCGGCCCTACACCCTCACGGTGGAGGAAGGGCAGGTGGAAAAGTTCGGGCCGTTCGAGTGCGAGTTCGTTGCCGTAAACCACTCCATTCCGGACGCCCTTGCCGTGTTCATCCGCACCGCGGCCGGCACTGTCCTGCACACCGGTGACTTCAAGATGGACCAGCTGCCGCTTGACGGCCGCATCACCGACCTGCGGCACTTCGCCAAGCTCGGCGAAGAGGGTGTGGACCTCTTTATGTCCGACTCGACCAACGCCGACGTCCCCGGCTTCACCACCGCGGAAAAGGAAATCGGTCCCACGCTGGAACGGCTTTTCGGCCAGGCCACCAAGCGCATCATCGTGGCGTCCTTCTCCTCCCACGTCCACCGGGTCCAGCAGGTCCTGGACGCAGCCGCCAAGCACAACCGCAAGGTGGCGTTCGTGGGCCGTTCCATGGTCCGCAACATGGCCATCGCCGAAAAGCTCGGCTATCTGGATGTTCCGCCCGGGCTCATCGTGGACATCAAGAACATCGACAACCTGCCGGACAACCGCGTGGTCCTGATGTCCACCGGCTCCCAGGGCGAGCCGATGGCTGCGCTGTCCAGGATGGCGAATGGCGACCACCGGGTGGTGGTGGGCGACGGCGACACGGTCATCCTGGCCTCCAGCCTGATCCCCGGAAACGAAAACGCCGTGTTCCGGATCATCAACGGACTCCTGAAGCTGGGCGCCGATGTGATCCACAAGGGCAACGCCAAGGTGCACGTCTCCGGGCACGCCGCCGCCGGCGAACTGCTCTACTGCTACAACATCCTTGAGCCGCTCAACGCCATGCCAGTGCACGGTGAGACCCGCCACCTGATCGCCAACGGCAAGATTGCCATCGAGTCGGGCGTTCCGGAGGCAAGCGTCATTCTCGCGGACAACGGCACTGTCATCGACCTGAAGGACCACCGGGCAGACGTGGTGGGACAGGTCGAGGTTGGCTTCGTGTATGTGGACGGCTCAAGCGTGGGCGAAATCACCGACGCCGACCTCAAGGACCGCCGCATTCTCGGCGACGAAGGCTTCATCTCCATCATCACCGTTGTCAACCGGACCACCGGCAAGGTGGTGTCCGGGCCCGAAATCCATGCCCGCGGCGTCGCCGAGGATGACTCGGTCTTCGACGACATCATCCCGAAGATCAACGCCGCGCTGGAGGAAGCCGTCCTCAACCATGCCGACCACACCAGCCACCAGCTCCAGCAGGTGGTTCGCCGCGTGGTGGGCACATGGGTGAACCGCAAGCTCCGCCGCAAGCCCATGATCATCCCCGTGGTGCTCGAGGCCTGACAGCAAGGCGTCGACCGCCAAGTCGCAGCCGCACTCCGTGATGCGGCACCGCGAAAGGCCCGGTTCTCCGGAACCGGGCCTTTCGCGTCCCACCAGGCAGGACCAGCCGCCCGGAAATCCGCGGAATACCGGTCCGGTTCCGGTACCGTGGCTACTATGGCCACACGTACTACTTCCGCGCGCAGTGGAACAGCCAAAGGCAGCTCCGGCAACAAAGCCGGCAGTTCCACGGGCCGCGGTTCCGGGTCGACGGCACCCAAAACCGGCCGGTCCGGAGGCTCCTCCAGCACTGCACGCACCCGCCAGCTTCCCGCCGTCGAACATCACCAGCCGTGGCTCCTGCGGGTGGTGGGCGGCGCCTGGCTGGGCATCGGCCACCTGGTAGGCGGAGGAGTCCGGCGGATTGGCCACGACGTCAGCGACCTTCCCGCAGAGGAGCGCCGTGACGGCGCCGCCCTGTTTAACCTGGTCCTCGGCACTTTCATCGCCACCTTTGCCTGGTGGGGCCTGACCGGCTGGTTCCCGGACGCCGTGCATGCCGTGGTCAACGGCACGTTCGGCTGGATGTCCCTGCTCCTTCCGCTGATGCTGTTCGTGTGCGCCTTCCGGCTCTTCCGGCAGCCCTCCGATGGCCGGGGCAACAACCGGGTGGGCATCGGCTTCCTGATCATGACGTTCGCCGGTTGCGGCCTCGCCCATATCCTGGGCGGCCAGCCCACCGTTGCCCAGGGCTTTGACGGCCTGCGCCAGGCCGGCGGCATGCTGGGATTCCTCGCAGCCACTCCACTGGCAGCCATCCATCCGGCCGTGCCCCTGGTTCTTTACGGACTACTGGCCTTCGTGTCCCTGCTGATCATCACCGCCACGCCGTTCACCGCCATCCCGCGGCGCCTGCGGGGAGCTTACGAGCACCTGATGGGCATCGACCTGATGGATCAGGAAGACCCCGGGAACAGGCACGATCGCAGCTACCTGGAACGCACCCCTCCCGCCGCGCCCAAAAAGAAGAAGCGCCGCTTCTTCGGAAAGGACGAGGAGTCCGACGCCGGGCTGGAAGGCTACGTGGGCGACGAAGCCTTCGAGCACGCCGTCATAGACGACGACGAACCGACGCCCCCGCGCCCCGCGCCCGGAGTCCGGCGGCCCACGCAGGCCGAAATCGCCGTCGAAAAGATCAAGGCGGCACAAGGCCTGGGTGCGGTTGGCGCCTCCGCTACTCCGGTGGAAAACGCCACGGAAGCCATTCCGCTGATCACTCCCGGCATGACGGCACCTGGTGCGCCTGCTCCCGGCGGCCAGACGGGCGCAGTGGCACCCACCGTCCCTTCGAACCCGGTGGCTCCCGCGCCACCGCCCGTTCCGATCCCCCAGCGCACGGAGCAGTTGTCGCTGGCCGGCGACGTCACCTACACCCTGCCTGCTTCGGACTACCTGACCCCGGGCTCAATCCCCAAGGAACGCACCGAGGCCAACGACGCCGTCGTCGCCGCCCTCACCGACACCCTCCAACAGTTCAACGTGGATGCCACCGTGACCGGCTTCAGCCGCGGTCCCACGGTGACCCGCTACGAAATCGAACTGGCCTCCGGTACCAAGGTGGAAAGGGTCACGGCGCTGTCCAAGAACATTTCCTACGCCGTGGCTTCCAGCGACGTACGCATCCTGAGCCCCATCCCGGGCAAGTCCGCCATCGGCATCGAAATTCCCAACACGGACCGTGAGACCGTGTCCCTCGGCGACGTCCTCCGCAGCCAGAACGCCCGCCGGACGGACCACCCGATGGTCATGGGCGTCGGCAAGGATGTTGAAGGCGGCTACGTGGTGGCCAACCTGGCCAAGATGCCCCACCTGCTCGTGGCCGGTGCGACCGGTGCCGGTAAGTCATCCTTCGTGAACTCGATGATCACCTCGATCCTCATGCGCGCCACCCCGGACGAAGTCCGCATGGTGATGGTGGACCCGAAGCGCGTGGAACTCACCGCCTACGAAGGCGTGCCGCACCTCATCACCCCCATCATCACCAACCCCAAGAAAGCCGCCGAGGCGCTCCAGTGGGTGGTCCGCGAAATGGACGCCCGCTACGACGACCTCGCCAACTACGGCTTCAAGCACATCGACGACTTCAACAAGGCGGTGCGCGCCGGCAAAGTCCAGCAGCCGCCGGACTCCAAGCGGGTTATCCGGCCGTATCCCTACCTGCTGGTTATTGTCGACGAGCTTGCAGACCTCATGATGGTGGCTCCCCGCGACGTGGAAGATTCGATCGTCCGCATTACGCAGCTTGCCCGGGCGGCCGGCATCCACCTGGTCCTGGCCACCCAGCGCCCGTCCGTTGACGTGGTCACGGGCCTCATCAAAGCCAACGTGCCCTCCCGCATGGCCTTCGCAACGTCCTCCGTCACCGACTCCCGCGTGGTCCTGGACCAGCCCGGAGCCGAAAAACTCATCGGCCAGGGCGACGCCCTCTTCCTGCCGATGGGTGCCTCGAAAGCCATGCGCGTCCAGGGCGCCTGGGTTACTGAATCTGAAATCCACAAAGTGGTGGAGCACGTCAAGGGACAGCTTCAGGCCGTCTACCGTGACGACGTTGCCCCCGAGGCGGAAAAGAAGCAGATCGACGACGACATCGGGGACGACCTCGAGGTGCTGCTGCAGGCCACCGAACTTGTGGTTACCACCCAGTTCGGGTCCACCTCGATGCTCCAGCGCAAGCTGCGCGTCGGGTTCGCGAAGGCCGGCCGCCTTATGGACCTCCTCGAGTCCAGGGGAGTGGTGGGGCCCTCCGAAGGATCAAAGGCCCGCGACGTGCTGGTGAAGCCGGACGACCTCGCCTCCGTCCTCGCTGCGATGAAGGGCCAGGAGGCTCCGGCGCCGGCAGACCCGCAAACGGCTGCCCTGAGTGACAACGCCAACGCGAACATCGCCCAGGGCGGCTATGCCGAGGATTTGGTGGCAGCTGACCTGGACCAGCGGAAGCAGAAGGTGGAATATTACGACGGCTCGGATTCAGCGCCAGGCGGCTACGGCGACGATGATGAAGGGTCAGAAGACGCCTGGTCACTCACCGGACGGTAGCCTAGGAAGGTGACTAGCACCGATGCAACCGCCGCCGGCCCGGGCCGTGCCGGGGTCTGGAACCTTCCCAACATCCTGACCATGCTCCGCATCGCGCTGGTGCCCTTCTTCGTCTGGTTCCTCATTGCGGATGCCCCCGGGTTGCGCAGCGAGTCCGGGCTGTGGCGCTGGGCGGCCGTGCTGGCGTTCGCCGTCGCCATCTACACCGACAAGCTCGACGGCGACATCGCCAGGAGCCGGAACCTCGTTACGGACTTCGGCAAGATCGCCGATCCCATTGCGGACAAACTCCTCATCGGCTCGGCCCTGGTCATGCTGTCGGTGCTGGGGGAACTGCCGTGGTGGATGACTTTGGTGATCCTGGTCCGTGAATGGGGCATCACCGGCCTGCGTTTCTTCGTGATCCGTTACGGCGTCATTCCCGCGTCCCGCGGCGGCAAGCTGAAGACCGTGGTGCAGACCGCGGCGATCTTCCTCTACCTCCTGCCGCTGGGAGCCTTCGCTCCCTGGCTCACCTGGGTGGCGTTCGCCGTGATGCTGGCCGCCGTTGTCATCACGGTCTGGACCGGCGTCGAGTACGTCATTGAAGCCCTGCGGCTCCGGGCCAGGGGAAAGCTGCAGCCCAGGGCCAAGCGCGGACAGGAGCAGCCATGACCAACCTCCACCACCTGGCCGCACAGGCAGTTCGGCAAGCCCTGGAGTCCGGGCGGACCGTAGGCACCGCAGAGTCACTGACCGCAGGCATGGTGTCGGCTGTCCTGGCCGATACCCCGGGTGCTTCCGGGATGCTGCAGGGCGGCGTGGTCGCCTACCAGAACTCCATCAAGGAATCAGTCCTGGACGTCCAATCCGACCTGCTGGCCCGCGTTGGCTCGGTGGACGGCGGCGTCGCCGAAGCCATGGCGGCAGGAGCCCGCACTGTTCTCGGTGCAGACGTCGGACTCTCCACCACTGGCGTTGCCGGACCTGAGGGACACGACGGGAAACCGGTGGGCACCGTTTACATCGGCATAGCCACCGCCGCAGGAACTTCAGCCTTCGAGTACGCGTTCCAAGGCAACCGTGCCGAGATCCGCGGGCAGGCATGCGGAGCAGCCCTTGAGAGGCTGCTCGAGGCCCTGTCCTCCTGACCCCATGTCCTGGCCACCCTTGTCCTGGCAAAGTTACCGGTCGTAAAGTTACCGGGAACAAAAGCCGGTACCGATTAGTTATTACATTGTGTCGCTTCCGAAGAGCGGAGGCGCCTAGGATGAAAACACCACGACGGTTCGCTCCACGGCGGACCTGACCAATGAGGGAGCAAGGCGATACAGATGGTAAAGCAGCCCGTATCCGTAAACGGCGTTGTCCGCTGGAAGGATGTGGGCCTCGCCGATCAGGGTAAGAGCGAACAGAAGGAGCGCAAGATGGTTGTACTTCGTCACGAAATTGGTGATGTCCTGCGCGATGTCCGCCAGCGCCAGGGGCGCACGCTCCGTGAAGTTTCGCACAGCGCCCGTGTCTCCCTGGGATATCTCAGCGAAGTGGAGCGCGGCCAGAAGGAAGCGTCATCCGAGCTTTTGTCCTCGATCTGCTCGGCCCTGGATGTTCCGTTGTCCAGCATGCTTCGCGAAGTCAGTGACCGTGTGGCAGTAGCCGAAGGCGTTGCCGTTCCGGACACCGTTCCGCAGGAATTCTCGCAGCGTTACGGCCGGGACCTTGAGCGCGACCTTAACACTGAACTCAACGACGAACTTTCCACCGGCCTGCTCTCCGGCGCCCGCTAAGGGCAGCCCCCGCCCGCAGGTGGGCCCTGGAACGTGTGAAGCCCCTGGCCGCAAGGCCGGGGGCTTCAGTTGTTTGTGCGGACTTCGGTCTGGTTCGTCAGTTTTCCGGGGCCACGGGTGATCCCGGCCCGTCCTTCGGGAACCCGTCCCGCTCGTACGTGGAGTTCAACATGGCCATGTAGCGGGCCAGTTCTTCCAGGTCCCGCACTGGCCATTCGCCCAGCCGCTCCCGGAAAACCTGCCGCCGGGCATCCTGTACCTGGTGCATCTTTTCCTCGCCCTTGGGCGTCAGCCGGATGGCCTGGGCCCGGCCGTCCAGCGGGTCAGCCTCCTTGGAGACCAGGCCGATACTTTCCAGGAACGCGATCTGGCGGCTGACCGACGGCTTACCCACCCCGATATTCATTGCCAGGTGTGTGAGGCGGATGGGGCCTTCCCGGCGGATGACGGTCAGCAGGCCGTAGGCTGCCGGTTCCATGTCAGGGTGGACCTGGCGGGACAACTGGTTCGAAATGGCCCGCGCCCGGCGCCAGAAAAGGCTGATCTGGTGTTCGACGTTCTGCAGTGCAGCATCGACCACCGCGTCGTCCGGGCGGCCGTCCGGCAGGGCATCGGGGGAGTTGCTCATGGCAACAATTCTATGGTCCCCGGCCGTGAGAGAATTTTTTGATGCGAATCAGCGACTACTGGCGGCTCATGGATGACGAATTTGGGGCGGGGTACTCCCGCGTGCTGAGCAGCACCCTCGTCCTTGCCGGAGTGGGCGGCCGCACCGCGGACCAGGCACTGGCCGCCGGTGTGGAACCGCGCAGGGTGTGGCTGGCCGTCTGCGACGTCCAGGACGTCCCTGCTGAACGGCGCCTGGGCCGCGATATCAAACCCCTGCGCGACTAGTCCTTCCATGCCGTGATTCCCCGGCAGTTTTCCCCTGACACGCCGCGCCGTTGTTCGAATACCTGTTCGGATAAAGCTATGCTTTTCACAGCAGGTTATCCACATAGCCGTCGTCATCCGGCAGGAATGTCAGTGGGTCCCCTTAGCGTCAGAGATGACCAATAAACGGCCGCTGAGGCCACCATCGAGAAAGCATTAGAGGTGTCAACCATGGCGGCAGCCCCGGATCGTGCAAAAGCGCTGGAAGCAGCGCTTGCCCAGATTGACAAACAGTTCGGCAAGGGCTCGGTCATGCGCCTGGGCGATGAAGTCCGCGCCCCTATTGAAGTCATCCCCACGGGTTCCATTGCCCTGGACGTTGCTTTGGGAATTGGCGGCCTGCCCCGCGGCCGCGTCGTGGAGATCTACGGACCGGAATCCTCCGGTAAGACCACAGTTGCCCTGCACGCGGTGGCCAACGCCCAGCGCCTGGGCGGCATCGCGGCGTTCATCGACGCCGAGCACGCCCTGGACCCGGAATACGCCGCCAAGCTCGGGGTGGACACCGACGCGCTCCTGGTCTCGCAGCCGGACACCGGTGAGCAGGCCCTGGAAATCATGGACATGCTGGTCGGTTCGGGCTCCCTGGACGTTATCGTCATCGACTCCGTCGCAGCCCTTGTGCCCCGCGCCGAAATCGAAGGCGACATGGGCGACAGCCACGTCGGCCTCCAGGCCCGCCTCATGAGCCAGGCCCTGCGTAAGATCACCGGCCGCCTGAGCCAGACCAAGACCACCGCCATTTTCATCAACCAGCTCCGCGAGAAGATCGGCGTGTTCTTCGGTTCTCCTGAAACCACCACAGGTGGTAAGGCGCTGAAGTTCTACGCCTCCATCCGCATCGACGTACGCCGGATCCAGACCCTGAAGGAAGGTGCCGATTCCGTCGGCAACCGGACCAAGGCGAAGATCGTCAAGAACAAGATGGCCCCGCCTTTCAAGGTTGCCGAATTCGACATCATCTATGGCCAGGGCATTTCCCGTGAGGGCGGCATCATCGACATGGGTGTGGAGCACGGCATCATCAAGAAGTCCGGCTCGTGGTTCACCTATGACGGCGACCAGCTCGGCCAGGGCATGGAGAACTCGCGCCGGTTCCTCCGCGACAACCCGGAACTTGCTGCCGAACTGGAGCGCCTGATCAAGGAGAAGCTTGGCGTCGGCGTGAAGCCGGCTGAGCCGGAGTCCAAGGATTCCCCGAAGCTGAAAGCCGTCGACGGGTTCTAGCAGTTGACGGGATTTGAACAGGAACGGCAGACCCGGGGCGGGAGGACCCGCTCACGGCGGGCCCGCCAGGCTACCCCTGGGGATGGGGCGGCGGGCGGGCCCGGTGACCCCGACGCTCCGGGGTTTGGCGATTCCGAGCCCGATCCTGTTTCCGTTGCGCAGGCCATTGTGTACCGCCAGCTGACTGCCTCCTCCAAGAGCAGGCTCCAGCTTGCACGCAAGTTGGCCGAACGCAACATCCCGGAAGACGTGGCCGAGGCGGTGCTGGACAAGTTCCAGGAAGTCCGGCTGATTGACGACGCGGAATTCGCGGACATGTGGGTTCGAAGCCGCTCCCAGTCCCGGAAACTGGCAAAGGGCGCGCTTAGGCGTGAACTGGCAGAGAAGGGCATTGACCAGGAGACTGCCAGTGCGGCGCTGGAGCAGCTGTCGGACGCCGACGAGGAAGCTGCGGCACGGAGCCTGGTTGAGCGGAAGATCCGTCCCGGAATGGATTTCACGGACCGTGCTGAGCGGGACAAATCGACCCGGCGCCTGGCATCCATGTTGGCACGCAAGGGCTACCAGCCCTCTCAGGCGTTCCGGATCGTGAGCGAGGTTCTTGATGCACAGGCCGGCCCTGACAACGACCAGCTGGGAAGCCGGTACCCTTAACAGGTGAGTTTGACCATTCCTCCCCCCCTTTCCGGCGCAAACCCCTCCGAAGCGGCCGGGTCCGCTCCGCAGGCCGGCGTGCAGAAGGCGCGTACCTACCAGGTGCGGACCTTCGGCTGCCAAATGAACGTGCACGACTCCGAGCGCATGGCCGGCATGCTCGAGGATGCCGGCTACGTCCCTGCAGACGGCGAGCAGGCGGATGTGGTGGTGTTCAACACCTGCGCGGTGCGGGAGAACGCCGACAACAAGCTCTACGGCAACCTCGGAATCCTCGCACCCGTGAAGGCGGCGAACCCCGGCATGCAGATCGCGGTGGGTGGATGCCTGGCCCAGAAGGACCGGGAAACCATCCTGAAGAAGGCTCCATGGGTGGACGCCGTCTTTGGCACGCACAACGTGGGAGCCCTGCCGGCACTCCTGGACCGCGCGCGGCACAACAACGAAGCGCAGCTGGAAATCCTGGAATCCCTGGACGTCTTCCCGTCCACGCTTCCCACCAAGCGGGACTCCGTCTACTCGGGCTGGGTATCCATTTCCGTGGGCTGCAACAACACCTGCACGTTCTGCATCGTGCCAGCACTTCGGGGCAAGGAGAAGGACCGGCGGCCGGGGGACATCCTCGCCGAAATCCAGGCCCTTGTAGACGACGGCGCCATCGAAGTTACCCTCCTCGGCCAAAACGTCAACTCCTACGGGGTGGAATTCGGGGACAGGCAGGCCTTCTCCAAGCTTCTGCGTGCCTGTGGCGACATCGAAGGCCTGGAACGTGTGCGGTTCACCAGCCCGCACCCCGCCGCCTTCAACGACGACGTCATTGATGCCATGGCAGAAACCCCCAACGTGATGCCACAACTGCACATGCCGCTCCAGTCCGGCTCGGACAGCATCCTGCGCGCCATGAAGCGGTCCTACCGGTCCACGAAATTCCTCGGCATCCTGGACAAGGTCCGCGAAAAAATCCCGCACGCCGCCATCTCCACGGACATCATCGTGGGCTTTCCCGGTGAAACCGAAGAGGACTTCCAAGCCACCCTGGATGTTGTGGAGAAATCCCGTTTCGCAACAGCATTTACCTTCCAGTACTCCAAGCGTCCAGGGACGCCGGCCGCTGACCTGCCGGACCAGCTGCCCAAGGCAGTGGTCCAGGAACGCTTCGAACGGCTCACCGCCCTGCAGGACCGGATTGCCGCAGAGGAAAACCGGAACCAGCTCGGCCGCCGGGTGGAAGTCATGGTGACAGCACAGTCAGGCCGTAAAGCCGGGGAAACCCACCGGTTGTCCGGCCGTTCCCAGGACCAGCGGCTGGTGCACTTTTCCGTCCCTGAGGGTGCACCCGCCCCGCGTCCCGGCGACCTCGTTACCGTCACCATCACCGGGGCAGCCGCCTTCCACCTCGTGGCCGACCCCACCTTAGAGGACTACAGCCTCCGCCGGTCACGTGCCGGTGACGCCTGGGACAGGTCGCAGGCAGATTCCTGCGGCGCGCCTGCACCCGGAGCCGGCTCCGGCCGTTCAGGCGTCTCCCTCGGCATGCCCTCGCTGCCGCTGCCCACCCGCTGACCCGGTGGGCACGCCGCCAGTCATCGCCGTCGTCGGCCCCACTGGTTCCGGCAAGTCGGACCTGGCCGTCAGCCTTGCCCTTGAGCTGGACGGCGAGGTGATCAACGCCGATGCCATGCAGTTCTACCGCGGCATGGACATCGGCACAGCAAAAATCACCATGGCCGAACGCAGGGGAGTGCCGCACCACCTCCTGGACATCCTGGACGTGACGCAGGAAGCAAGCGTTTCAGATTTCCAGGAGCAGGCACGGAAGCTCATCGAAGATATCCATGCCCGTGGAAAACGCGCCATCCTGGCGGGCGGGTCGGGACTCTACGTGCGGGCTGCGCTTGATGTCCTGGAATTCCCGGGGACCGATCCTGACCTGCGCCGGCAATTGGAGGCCGAACTGGCGGCACAGGGTACCTCCGCGCTGCTGGCACGGCTCCAGGCGGTTGACCCTGTTTCGGCCGGCCGGCTGTCCGATGACCGGCGGATTATCCGTGCGCTGGAGGTCCACCAGCTCACCGGCCGCCCCTTCAGCTCCTTCATGCCCCAGCGGGAGTACCTCCAGCCTGCAGTGCAGATCGGCCTCGCAGTGGACCGTGAGGTCCTCCGGGAACGCCTGGCCCAACGGGTCCATGCAATGGTGGACAAGGGTTTGCTGACCGAAGTCCGGCAGCTGGACGCCCAAGGGCTGCGCCAGGGAAAGACAGCACCCCGGGCGCTCGGCTACTCCCAGTTCCTGCAGGTGATCGACGGCACAGCGACCGTGGCACAGGCGGCCGATGACACGATTGTGGCTACCCGCCAGTTCGCACGGCGCCAGCTCACCTGGTTCCGCGCCGACCCCCGTATTGGCTGGCTGGACTGGCAGGACCCGCAGCTCGTTGACCGGGCTGCGAAGCTCTGCCGCTAGCGGGGTTTCCAGCCCGCCCGGCGCGGCCGGTACCCTTGGAACCATGGATGCAACCCTGGCAGAGACTACCGAGCCCGCCTTCCGCACGCTGGGCGGACTCCGCTTCTCGAAGGGGCACGGCACAGGCAACGACTTTGTCCTGGTCGCGGATCCCGAAGGCATTCACACCATCGCCGCTGACCAGGTTGCAGCCCTGTGCGACCGGCACCGCGGTATTGGCGGAGACGGCCTCATCCGCGCCGTCCCCTCGCGTTTGCTTCCGGAAGGCCGTGAGCTGCTGGCCACCATCCCCGGGGCAGAGTGGTTCATGGACTACCGGAACGGCGATGGTTCGGTAGCGGAGATGTGCGGCAACGGCGTCCGGGTGTTCGTCCACTTCCTCCGGTCAGAGGGACTCATTGAGCTTCCCGACGGCGGCGCCCTCACCATCGGCACGCGGGCCGGGGCCAAGACAGTGGTCCGGACGGGCGATGACTACGCAGTTGACATGGGCCCTTGGGAGTTTATTTTTCCGGGCGAGGCAACGGCTAAGGCCATGGATTCGCTGGTGACTGCCGAGGGGCTGGAAGTTCCCCGGCCTGCACTGTCCGTCAGCATGGGCAACCCGCACACGGTCGTTGCCCTGGCTGAGTTGTCGGAACTGGCGGCGACCCGGCTTTTCATTGCGCCGAGCGTCGAGCCGGTCCCGGCCAACGGCACCAACGTGGAGTTCGTTGTACCGTCAGAGCCACTCGTCCACGACGGCATCGGATCGGTGACCATGCGGGTCCACGAACGGGGCGTGGGGGAGACCCAGTCCTGCGGAACGGGAGCATGTGCCGCCGCCGTCGCCATCCGCCACTGGGCGGGCGCGGAGGCGCCTGACTCGTGGCGGGTCCACGTCCCCGGAGGCGTGGTGGGCGTTAAGTTCTTCGCCGGCCCCGCCGGGCATGAGCACGTAGAGCTGAGCGGCCCGGCCGTTATTGTGGCAACCGGGACGCTTTCCTGACCTTCAGGATGCGGAAGGACTTTGATGTGGATTCGCGGGTCACGCTGAAACTATCGTCCAGTTCGGTTGCCAGCCAGCGCTGAAGGGAGTCTGATCCCAGGTTCTTCTGGACCACCAGCCAGGCCGCTCCGCCGGGGGCCAGCCGCGGCAGCCACATCTTCAGCAGTGAGTGCAGTTCATCCTTGCCGATCCTGATGGGCGGATTTGACCAGATAGTGTCGAAGCGCACGTCCGGATCCACTGCCTCGGGTGTGCTGGCAACAACATTGGACAGCCCAAGCGCCGCGGCGTTTTCGTTGGTCAGGGCAATGCAGCGTTCGTTGACGTCCACGGCATAGACCTGTGCATGCGGCGCGCGCAGGGCCATGGTGAGCGCAATCGGGCCCCAGCCGCAGCCGATGTCCAGCAGGTTTCCGGTGGGGGCAGGTGCCGGGACCTCGGCCAGGAGCACCGCTGTTCCCTTGTCGATCCCGTCCGGGCTGAAGATTCCGCTGGAGGTCTGCAGCCTGCGCGTTTCACCGGCCAGTTCCACCGTAAGGGGCTTGCGGGTAAAGGGGCCGGCAGGTGATGCGCTGAAATAGTGTGCGGACTCCATAACTGGCCAGAGTAGTTCCCCTTGCAGCGTAATGGGAAACCGGGCAGGAGTGGCTTCTGCTAATCTGAAAGGCATGTTCCTGATCTTCGAGTAGTCGGCACGGGCCCTGCCCGTCCCGAGTGCTGTCCCCACCGCGACAGCCCGTCCCACAGCGACGCAGGTTTCCGACCTTCCGCTTGTGCACCGGACCAGACGCATAGCCGTTTGCTCCGGCCGCCGGACAATACTCGAAAGTCAGCTTCCCGCTGGTCTTCCCGCCTTTTCCGGCAGGTTCCTTTCCGCCGCCCATCCCTGATGCGGCTCATCCGCTGCCCCCGCATACCGGCCGGCAGCGCAGAACATCCCAGGAGAACTGCATGACCGCAGGCCGTCAGCCCAGCGCGAATACTTCCCCACAGACCAGCAATCGGCACTATTCTGGAAATGCCGAACCTTCAAAGGAGACCATGACCAGCCAGCCCAACACCGGATCCGATTCAGCCGCACAGGATATGAGCCCTGAGCAAATCCAGGCTGTTATCGACCGGATTCTCTCCAAGGACGTACCGGCCAAAAACCTCAGCACGCCCCGCGGCGAAGAGCGCGGAGACGGAAAGCTGCTGGGCAAGGCCCAAGCGATTTCCCGCCTGGACGAAGAGCACACCACCTACGACGGCGACCAGCAGGACCTCGAGGAACGCCGCGCGCTGCGCCGCACGGCAGGTCTTTCCACCGAACTGGAAGACGTCACCGAGGTCGAATACCGCCAACTCCGCCTTGAGCGCGTGGTCCTCGCCGGGCTCTGGTCCGAGGGAACCCTCGCCGACGCTGAAAACTCGCTGCGCGAGCTTGCTGCCCTCGCAGAGACGGCAGGCTCCGAGGTCCTCGACGGCATGGTGCAGCGCCGGGCCAAGCCGGACCCCGGGACGTTCCTGGGCTCCGGAAAGGCACTTGAGCTCAAGGACATCGTGATGTCCACCGGCGCGGACACGGTTGTGGTGGATGCGGAACTCGCCCCGTCGCAGCGGCGTGGGCTTGAAGACATCGTCAAGGTCAAGGTCATCGACCGCACCGCACTGATCCTGGACATCTTCGCCCAGCACGCCAAGAGCCGCGAGGGCAAAGCCCAGGTTGAGCTGGCACAGCTCGAATACCTTCTTCCCCGCCTTCGTGGCTGGGGTGAGTCGATGTCGCGCCAGGCCGGTGGCCAGGTGGGCAGCGCCGCTGCCGGCATGGGCTCCCGTGGTCCCGGTGAGACAAAGATCGAACTGGACCGCCGGCGGATCCGTACACGCATGGCCAAGCTGCGGCGCGAAATCGCCGCGATGAAGCCCGCCCGCGAAACCAAACGCGCCAACCGCCGTCGTAATGCCGTTCCGTCCGTGGCCATTGCCGGGTACACCAATGCCGGCAAGTCCTCCCTGCTGAACCGGCTGACGGACGCCGGCGTGCTGGTGGAGAACGCCCTGTTCGCCACGCTGGACCCCACAGTCCGCAAGGCTGAAACGGCCGACGGCCTGGGGTACACCCTGGCCGACACCGTGGGCTTTGTCCGTTCCCTGCCCACCCAGCTGGTGGAGGCTTTCCGCTCCACCCTGGAGGAGGTTGCGGACGCCGACCTGATCCTGCACGTTGTGGATGCTTCGCACCCGGACCCCGAAGGCCAGATCGCTGCAGTCCGCAAGGTCTTCAGTGAAGTGGACGCCCGCAAGGTTCCCGAGATCATTGTGCTGAACAAGGCCGACGCTGCTGATCCCTTCGTGGTGGAACGGCTGAAGCAGCGCGAGCACCGCCACGTTGTGGTGTCGGCACGGACCGGTGAAGGTATCGCGGAGCTGCTCAAAGCGATCAGTGATGCCATTCCACGGCCAAGCGTCAAGCTGCAGCTTCTCATCCCGTACGACCGTGGCGACCTGATCAGCAAGCTGCACGAGTCCGACGCCGAAATCATCAGCGTGGAGCATGTCGAGGCGGGTACCCGTGCGGTGGTGATGGTGCGGGAAGGCCTCGCGGCCGAACTGGATTCATTCGTCAGCAATGACTGACCTCGTGGCCGGCGAAGCCACGGACACGGCCGGCGAGCAGTTCGTGATCGAACTGCTCGACCGGGCTGTGGCCGCGATGGGCGGCCAGAGCCGCGCGGGGCAGCACGACATGGCCAAACAGGTTGCACGGGCCATCGAAACAGGCAATCACCTCCTCGTCCAGGCAGGAACCGGTACCGGAAAGTCCCTGGCTTACCTGATACCCCTTATCGCGCATGCCCTGGAGAGCAATAAGCCCGCCCTGGTTTCCACGGCAACGCTGGCACTGCAGACTCAGATCGTGGGCAGGGACCTGCCCCGGCTCCTGAAGGCCATCACGCCTGCCCTTGACCGGCCCGTCAAGGTGGCCTTGGTGAAGGGCCGGTCAAACTATGTCTGCCGGCACAAGCTGGAAGGCGGGTTCCCCTCGGAAGAGCCCGCAGAGGGCCAGCTGTTCTCGCTGGGGGAGGACACCAGCGTTCCCCACTTCGCCGCAACGGTCGGCGGCCCCGCATCTCAGCTCGGAAAAGAAGTGGTGCGCCTGCGCGAGTGGGCGGAAAAGACCGCAACCGGTGACCGCGACGAACTCCTTCCCGGCGTAACGGACCGCGCCTGGCGGCAGGTTTCGGTGACGTCCATGGAATGCCTGGGTGCCCAGAAGTGCCCGATGGCTGAGGAATGCTTCAGCGAGCTCGCACGCCGGGACGCGGCAGAAGCTGATGTCGTCGTTACCAACCACGCCATGCTGGCAGTCAGTGCGTTCGAGGGGCTGGCGGTCCTGCCTGAGTATGACGTGGTGGTGGTGGACGAAGCCCACGAGCTCCAGGACAGGGTCACGGGCGCAGTGTCCGGCCAGCTCTCCGTGGCCATGGTCCATGCGGCGGCTTCCGGCGCGCGGAAGCATACCGCCATCACTGTGGACGCCCTGAACGCCGCCGCCGCCAACCTCGAGACCGCCCTCGCAGGGGTGCCGAACGGGCTGCTTCCCAACGGGTTGAATGATGAACAGCTGGACTGCATCGACCAGCTGCGCGAGGCCTGCCGGGCGGCGCTGTCCGATTCCAAGGGGGACAGCAGCACCACAGCCGACGGCGGAAGGCAGCTTGCCCGGTCCCGGCTGATGCTCATCCTGGAACTTTGCGAACGGCTGCTGGCTGCCCGGGAGAACCGGGAAGTGGTGTGGTTTTCACGCGCCAGCCCGTTTGACCCTGCCCAGGGGTATTCGCAGCCGGATGAATCTGCGCCCGTCCTGATTAACATTGCACCGCTGTCTGTGGCCGGAAAGCTGCGTGAGGGTCTGTTCGCCGGCCACACCGTGGTTTTGACGTCTGCCACGCTGGCCATCGGCTCCGCTTTCGAACCGGCTGCCGGCGGGCTTGGCCTGGTGGGCGACGGTGCTCCCAGCTGGACCGGCGTCGACGTGGGGTCACCCTTCGACTATCCGAAACAGGGCATCCTGTACGTGGCCGGACACCTGCCCAAACCGGGCCGCGGTGCGTCCCCTGAGTCGCTGGCTGAACTGGAAGCACTCATCCGCGCATCGGGCGGCGGCGCGCTGTGCCTGTTCTCCTCCAGGCGGGCCGCCGAAGAAGCGGCTGAAGCCCTGCGCCCCAAGCTGGGCATGACCGTCCTATGCCAGGGCGACTCCACCATGACGGCGCTCGTGAAACAGTTCGCCGACGAGCCCGACACATGCCTTTTCGGCACCATGTCCCTCTGGCAGGGAGTGGATGTTCCGGGCGGATCCTGCAGGCTGGTGGTCATCGACCGGATTCCGTTCCCCCGGCCGGACGACCCCCTGATGACAGCGCGGTCGCGGGCCGTGGCCCAAGCAGGTGGAAATGGCTTCATGTCGGTCTCCGCAACGCACGCCGCGATCCGGCTGGCCCAGGGAGCCGGACGGCTTATCCGGTCCACCGGCGATAAGGGAGTAGTTGCAGTGCTGGATTCCCGCCTGGCCACCGAGCGTTATGCAGGTTTCCTGCGGGGCGCCCTGCCGCCGTTCTGGGCCACCACGGACCGGAAGACGGCAGTGGCGGCCCTTGAAAGGCTGGCCCGGGAGACCAACTGAAAGACGGCACCGTTTCCCTGCCATCGGGAAGGTGCCGTCTCTTGGAAGCGCCGGATGTTGGAGGCCCGGCTTCTACAGTTCCTAGAGGGAGCGCAGGACCGAGACCACTTTGCCCATGATGGTGGCATGGTCGCCAAGGATGGGTTCGTACTGCGTGTTCTGCGGGAGCAACCAAGTGTGGCCGTCCCGCTGGCGGAAGGTCTTGACAGTGGCTTCGTCATCCAGGAGCGCGGCTACGATGTCGCCGTTGGCGGCGTCCGCCTGGCGCCGGACCACCACCCAGTCGCCGTCGCAGATGGCGGCGTCCACCATGGAATCGCCTGCCACCCTGAGCATAAAGAGCTCGCCCTGACCCACCAGTTGCCGGGGGAGCGGCATGACATCCTCCACCAGCTGGTCCGCAAGGATGGGGCCGCCGGCAGCGATGCGGCCCACCAGGGGAACCATGGCCGTATCCAGGGCCGTAGGCAACTCGGTGACTGTTGCCATAGTGCCGGGGGCCAGCGCAGCCGTCGGCTGGCTGGGTGAATTTGCCCCGCCGCCGTCCAGGGTGAGGGGCATCAGCACCTCCATGGCGCGCGGCCGCTTTGGGTCCCGGCGGAGATAGCCCAGTTTTTCCAGTTGTGAAAGCTGGTGCGTCACGCTCGAAAGGCTGGCGAGCCCCACGATATCGCCGATCTCGCGCATGGACGGCGGGTACCCGTTGTCGTTGACCGACCGCTGGATGGTTTCGAGGATTTTCTTCTGCCGCGGGGTAAGACCCTTGGCGGCCTTCTTCGGCTGCGAGGCTGCCCTGCCCCCGGTGGCTGCTGCTGCCATGTTCGCCAATGCCTTTCGGTTGCACCGGGCTTAGGGATGCGCCGGACTGGGTGAGCTGCCCTCATTGTCAGACCCTGCTGATCAACTACAAGGGTGGTTGTTCTTTCCTTCAAAACTAGGCCAGCCACACTGCTTTTTCAAACATTTGTTCTAGCGAGTCTCGACATTGTTCGTTGATAGGTGCTAAAACTGAAGCAGCAGAGTTCGAATATATGTTCTACTCAAGCTTCCGCCATTCGAATACGAAAACGGAATGCCGGCGTCGGGCCGGGGAGCGGGACATAGAAGCAGCAAAGTCGGGCATCACAGTCGGCAGCACAGTACGGTCCAGGAGGGCTCAGTCCATGTCAGCTATATCCGCTTCACAGGCCAACGGCCAGCGCGTTCTTCCCCATCAGCCCACGTCCCATCAGCGCACGTCCCGCCAGCCCGCCGCCCCGTCCAGGCCGATGTCCATGAACCGGCCGGCGCCCCGGCCGCCGTTGCGCCTTACCCGCAGGGGCAAGATCGTCCTGATCGGGATCCCGCTGGTGCTGCTTGCCGCCCTGCTGCTGTCCCTGGCGGGTTTCTTCAACTCGCCTGCGAAGGCTTCCGATTCGCCGGGGGAACTGCTGGTGACTCCCACCGTCACAGTGACCGTCCAGCCCGGGGAGTCGCTGTGGGCCATCGCCGGTACCGTCGACCCCGGGCGGGACGCCCGCGACGTGGTTGCCGACATCGTCCAGCTCAACAACCTTCCGGCCGGGGCAGTACTCCCCGGACAGCAGTTGTTCGTCCCCACCCGCTGACAGCCGCCAGCCGGATGCACGCTCAGCGCGAACATGGGCCGTCACATTTTCCGGTCTCCGGAACGGCCACTAAACTGTTCAGGTGAACGACCAGCTTGAGCGTCTGAACCGGCTTCCCCTCCGCAGCAACCTCCGCGGGCTGACCCCCTATGGGGCGCCCCAGCTGGATGTTCCCATCCTCCTCAACGTCAACGAAAACACCCATGGTGTTCCGGCGGATGTACGTGCTGCCATCAGCGCGGCGGTCTCAGAGGCCGCCGCCGGACTCAACCGCTATCCGGACCGGGAATTCACCGAGCTTCGGAAGGCGTTGGCGGAGTACCTGGGGCACGGGCTGGATGAGACCAACGTGTGGGCCGCCAATGGTTCCAACGAAGTGCTCCAGCAGATCCTGCAGGCCTTCGGCGGTCCAGGGCGTACGGCGCTGGGCTTCCCGCCGACGTACTCCATGTACCCACTGCTCGCGAGCGGCACCGACACCGAATACATCACGGGTGAACGTGCGGATGGCTACGGCCTCAGTGCGGAATCTGCTGCCCGCCAGGTCAAGGAACTGCAGCCCAACATTGTTTTCCTCTGCTCGCCGAACAACCCCACCGGCACCGGCCTCGGGCTGGATGTTGTGGAGGCTGTTTATGAGGCCGGCGAAGAAAGCCAAACCATCGTCATTGTTGATGAGGCCTACCACGAGTTCGCCCATGACGGCACGTCCAGCGCGCTGACCCTCCTGCCCGGCCGGGAGCGGCTTATCGTCTCGAGGACCATGAGCAAAGCCTTCGCCCTCGCCGGTGCCCGTCTCGGCTATATGGCCGCAGCGCCGGCAGTTGCCGACGCGCTGCGGCTGGTGCGCCTGCCCTACCACTTGTCCGCCATCACGCAGGCCACGGCCCTCGCAGCCCTGCAGCACCGTGAGGCCCTAATGGCGGACGTTGAGGACATCAAGAAGCAGCGCGACCGCATCGTCTCCGAGCTGACCCGGATGGGCCTCAAGCCTGCTGCATCGGACTCCAACTATGTCTTCTTTGGAGGGCTGGAGAACCCGCATCAGGTCTGGCAGGAGTTGCTGGACGCCGGTGTGCTGATCCGGGATGTTGGAATCCCCGGCCACCTCCGCGTCACCGCCGGCACTGAGAGCGAAACCACAGCCTTCCTCACGTCGCTGGAAAGCATCCTGGCAAGCCAGGCCGCCCTTCCGGCCTAGACTTGAAGTACCGGGTGCTGGACGCCCCCTTGAATCAAACCTTCTCCCTATAAAGGACACCTGACCATGAGTTCCACCGGATCGAACGCGGCCGCGGCCAGGACTGCGCGCATGGAGCGTGCCACCAGTGAGTCGTCCGTGCTCGTGGAGATCAACCTCGACGGTACCGGCATCTCGGACATCGACACCTCCGTGCCGTTCTACGACCACATGTTGACGGCGCTCTGCAAGCACTCGCTCATCGACATGACAGTGAAGGCCACCGGCGACATCCACATCGATGTCCACCACACCGTAGAGGACGTCGCCATCACCTTCGGGGAGGTGCTGCGTAGCGCGCTCGGGAACAAGGCCGGGATCCGGCGGTTCGGAGAAGCCACGGTTCCCCTGGACGAGGCGCTGGCCCACGCCGTCGTTGACGTGTCAGGACGGCCCTACCTGGTCCACGGCGGCGAACCGGCCGGCCAGGAATACCACCTCATTGGCGGCCACTTCACCGGCTCCCTGACCCGGCATGTCTTCGAAGCCATAACCCTGCATGCAGGGATATGCCTGCACATGAACGTCATCGCGGGCCGCGACCCGCACCACATTGTGGAAGCCCAGTTCAAGGCTTTCGCCCGTGCCCTTCGCGCTGCCGTGGAGCCCGACCCCCGGGTTGAAGGCATCCCTTCCACCAAGGGCGCGCTGTGAGCGGCCAGGTCCTGAAGGACGGTGCCATCATCGATCCGTCCGCTTCCCGGAAGCTGTCCTCACCCGAGGGAAAGCCAACGGTCACCGTACTGGACTACGGCTCGGGAAACGTCAGGTCGGCCGTCCGCGCCCTGGAGAGGGCCGGTGCAGAGGTCATCCTGAGCGCGAAGCCTGAGGATGTCCTCAACGCTGACGGCCTGGTGGTTCCGGGCGTCGGTGCCTTCGAAACGGTCATGCGCGAACTCAAGGCCGTGGACGGCATCCGCCTTATCGGCAGGCGGGTTGCCGGCGGCCGCCCGGTACTTGGCATCTGCGTTGGCCTTCAGGTGCTTTTCGAGGCCGGCGTCGAGCACGGCACGGAGGCCGAAGGCATCGGGGAATGGCCGGGGAAAGTCGAGCTGTTGCCCGCGGACGTGGTGCCGCACATGGGTTGGAACACGGTGAAGGCGCCGGAGGGCTCCAGGCTCTTTGCCGGTGTCGAAAACGAGCGGTTCTACTTCGTGCACTCCTACGGCGTGCAGGAATGGAATTTCGACGTCATCCAGCCCCGGATGGCAGCTCCCCTTGTCACCTGGTCCGAGCACGGCGCCCCCTTCATCGCGGCCGTCGAGAACGGGCCGCTCTGCGCCACGCAGTTCCACCCGGAAAAATCCGGCGACGCCGGTTCCCGGTTATTGCGGAACTGGGTGGAAGCCCTGCGCCGCCCCTCCTCCGGAGACCAGGTTTCCGAAGGCGAAGCTACTGGCCGGGTCTCTGGCGGCCGGCTCCCTGGTGACACTGCGGAACCGGCAGGCGGCAACGCCTAGATGTGGACCGTTGTCCTAATGGGCATCGCCGGCCTGCTGGTGGGCGGGGCCTTGTCCTTCCGGCAGCAGCACAAGCCTCTGTGGACCCAAATATCGTTTTACGTCCTGGCCGGCATGGCACTGCTTGCCGCCTACCTGCTGACGCTGCCGGCCAACTGACCGGAAGCCGGAAACTTCCCGCACCCAACTTTGAGGATGAAGATGACTACCGCATACGATCTGCCGGTTCTTGAACTGCTGCCCGCCGTCGACGTCGTGAACGGGCAGGCTGTACGGCTGGTCCAGGGTGAAGCGGGCAGTGAGACGAGCTACGGCACCCCGCTGGAGGCAGCCCTGAACTGGCAGGAGCAGGGCGCCGAATGGGTGCACCTGGTGGACCTGGATGCGGCCTTCGGGCGGGGCTCCAACGCCGAACTGCTCCGCGAAGTGGTGGGCCGGCTGGACATCAAGGTGGAACTCTCCGGAGGCCTCCGGGACGATGAAACCCTCGAAGCTGCCCTGGACCTCGGCATCGCCCGGGTAAACCTGGGAACCGCGGCACTGGAAAATCCTGACTGGACGCGCCGGGCCATAGACCGCTTCGGTGACAGGATCGCCGTCGGCCTGGACGTACGCGGAACCACCCTCGCGGGCCGCGGCTGGACCAAGGAAGGTGGAGACCTCTGGGAGGTCCTGGGACGCCTCGAAGAGGCCGGCTGCTCCCGGTACGTCGTCACGGACGTCACCAAGGACGGCACCCTCCAGGGCCCCAATGTCGAACTTCTGCGCCAGATGGTGGAGAAGACGGGCAAGCCAGTGGTGGCCTCCGGCGGAATTTCCAGCCTGGACGACCTGAAGGTCCTGCGTTCGCTGGTTCCCCTCGGCGTTGAGGGCGCAATCGTTGGCAAGGCCCTGTACGCCGGAGCGTTCACGCTGCCGGAAGCCCTCGACGTCGCCGGCCGCCGCTAGGCCGGCAGCACCCAGAGGAACAGCTGCGGAATGGCCAGTAAAGAACCAGGCGCCCCCTCGCCACGCCACCTTCCGGGCCACATTGCGGCCGCGCTGGCAGGGGCGGGCGGGGCAACAGACTCGGCCGGCCAGCCCTGGGCAGGCCGCAGCCTCGCCGGTGACGACGCCAAGGTCCACAACTTCGAGGATGACGACGGAACGGCCGACGCCCGCTACATCGCCGCGGTAGCGGCACTCCGGGAGGGAACGGCCGGGGAGGCGGCGGTGATTGGATCGCTGGCCACCGCCCGCGTCTTCATTCCCATCGTGGCCCAGCTTGCCGAGGAAGGGGAATCAGCCCACGGGCTGCACTCGGACAAGCAGGCGGACATGGCTTTGGTCACCCTCAAGGCCGCCGACGGCAGGACCGCACTGCCCGTGTTCACCTCGGCAGAGGCGCTGTCCCGCTGGCATCCGGAGGCCCGGCCGGTAGCCGTGTATGCGGCCCGCGCGGCCCTGTCCGCGGTGGCCGAGGGCGCCGAGCTCCTGGTCCTTGACCCGGGAGCCGACGTCACCTTCGTGGTCCGCCGGCCTGGTGTGTGGGCCCTTGCGCAGCAACAGGACTGGATCCCTTCGTACTTGGACGGGGAGCTGGCAGCTGAAATGGGACGGGCAGCGGCGGATTTTCCCGCTGTCCGCCGGATCGAGCTGCTGCCGGGCAGGGGAGTGGCAACCCGCACCGCCGACGGGGCTGCCCTTTCCGGTGGCGGACCCGGACCCGAGCTGCAGGTGGTGCTCTACATTGAGGACGGGCTGGATGCGGACGGCGTTCAGCACCTGGTGGCGGGACTCCAGGCCGAGTGGTCACGGAATGTATTGTTTGGGGAGCGGGTCGACTCAATCGAGATCAAGTTGCGGCGCGCAGCACAGTAGCCGGCAGCCAGGCGGGGTGATCCCCGGTCCGCTGCGGCAGACGTAAGGACCACCTCGTGAATTTCGCTCTCTACCGGGAGTTGCTTGCCGTCCAGCCCATCCGGCGCCTGCTGCTTGTGGGCATGGTTGCCCGTATCCCGCACTCAGCCGCCGGAGTGCTGCTGACCCTCCACATTGTCCTGACCCTTGGGCAGGGATATGCCGCAGCCGGGGCCGCGGCCGCCGTTATGACCATTGGTATTGCGCTTGGCGCCCCCTGGCGCGGCAGGCGCGTGGATACCGCCGGGCTGCGCAGGGCCCTGATTCCTTCGGTCATCTCCGAGACGGTGATCTGGTCGATCGTTCCGCACGTGTCCTACCAGTGGCTCCTTCCGCTGGTGTTCGTGGGCGGCCTGCTCACCCTGCCCATCTTCAGCGTGGTGCGGCAGTCGCTGGGGGTGCTGGCGGACGGCGACCAGCGGCGTACCGCCTTCGCCCTCGATGCCATCACCACCGAAATAGTGTTCATGATCGGTCCTGCCGCGGGCGCCGTGGTCGCCACGAGCGGCTTCACCACGCAGGGCCTGACCGTGGTGGGCGTCTCGACGTCGCTGGCCGGGCTCTTCCTGATCTGGTTCAATCCGCCCACCCGGAGCCCTGGGCAGAGCCGGGAGAGTGCCGCCGACCAGCGCCATGCCGCCGAAGCCGCCGTGGTGTCGTCCGCCCCGGCCCACCTTCAGGAGGCAGCAGCCGAACTGGTGCCGGCAGGGGCCACAGCCCCGGCCGGGATCCGCAGTAAGGTAGCCCGGAACTTCGCCTGGTTCACCGCCACGGTGGGTGCGCTCTTTGCCGTGGCCGCGGGCGCCGGAATGGTCCTTAGCGGCACGGACGTCGGTATCGTCGCAGCCCTCGAAACCGGCGGACGGCAGAGCGAAATCGGCATTGTCTTCCTTTTCTGGTGCGCCGCGTCTGTGGTGGGTGGCCTGATTTACGGCGCAATGCACCGGCCCGTCCCGCCGATTGTCCTGCTCCTCGGCATGGCCGCCCTGACCATCCCGATGGGGTTCGCCACCGACACCTGGACACTTGCCCTGCTCTCGCTCCTGCCCGGACTTTTGTGCGCTCCGGTGCTGTCCTCAGCATCCGAAAAGGTGGCGGACCTGGTATCGGAAGAACGCCGCGGCGAAGCCATGGGCTGGTATGGCTCGGCGCTCACAGCGGGCGTTGCGCTGGGCGCACCGCTTGCGGGAGTCTTCATTGACGGTACGGGTCCGTCCGGCGGGTTCGTCTCAGTAGGTGTTGCCGGCGTTGCCCTGTGCCTTGTCGGTCCGGTTCTCCAGCGCCGCCGCGGCAGGGTGGCGGCCTAAGCACCGCTTCCGGCACGAACAGGCCTGGGAACGACGACGGCGGGCCGACCTGTGAAGGTCGGCCCGCCGTCGCGTTCTGGTCCCGGGCTTTGCCTTGGAATCAGTCGCCCGGCGTCAGGTGCCGGCAGGAGAAAGCTGATATCAGTTGACGGCTCCGGTGTACTTCTCGCCCGGACCCTTGCCCGGGGCATCCGGGATGAGGGACCCTTCGCGGAACGCAAGCTGAAGCGAACGCAGGCCGTCACGCAAGGGCCCTGCATGCTGGGAACCAATCTCGGGGGCGGCGGCAGTCACCAGGCCTGCCAGGGCAGTGATCAGTTTCCGGGCCTCATCCAGGTCCTTCAGTTCCTCAGCGTTGTCTTCAGCGGCAAGACCAAGCTTCACGGCGGCGGCGCTCATGAGGTGGACAGCGGCGGTGGTGATGACCTCGATGGCCGGTACCTCGGAAATGTCCCGGATCTCCCGGGAGACGTCGGCGCCGGCATCGGCGGGCTCGAAAACGTACGAATTACTGTCTGGGGTGCTCATACTGGTAAGCTTGACACAGACCAACTGGATGTCGTTATTTCAGAGAACCAGGTTCCCACCGGCGCTTCGCTGCGTTGACGGGAATTTTTTCTGTAGAATTGCATTCAGTTTGCAAGCGGAGTTCTCTCCCACCCGCGTCAGCCGCTGTTCCGGCGTTCTCCTTGAACGTTTCCGGGGCGCAAGGTTGCCGGGTACCTGGTTGGGCATGGAACCGGCATCCGCCGGAACCCTGCATGCTGTCCTTTCTTGGGACGGGCATTACCGACCTTTCAGAGGCCTTCGATTGCTCCGGCAGTTGGGGGCCTTCTCTATTTGCCGGATTCCACAACAAAAACAGGAGCTTTAACATTAGCGAGCCAAGAATCAATGAGCGTATCCGCGTCCCCGAGGTGCGGCTGGTCGGCCCTGCAGGTGAACAGGTAGGCATCGTCCGTATTGATGATGCCCTCCGTCTGGCTGCCGAGTCCGACCTTGATCTCGTTGAAGTTGCACCTCAGGCGAAGCCTCCGGTGTGCAAGCTGATGGACTTCGGCAAGTACAAGTACGAGGCCGCGGTCAAGGCACGCGAAGCACGGAAGAACCAGACGAACACAGTTCTGAAGGAAATCCGGTTCCGCCTGAAGATTGACACCCACGACTACGAGACCAAGCGCGGCCATGCACTGCGCTTCCTCGGGGCCGGGGACAAGGTCAAGGCCATGATCCAGTTCCGCGGCCGTGAGCAGCAGCGTCCGGAAATGGGCATCCGCCTGCTCCAGCGCTTTGCCGACGACGTCGCCGAAGTTGGAGTGGTTGAGTCCAGCCCCCGCATTGACGGCCGCAACATGGTCATGGTTGTTGGCCCGCTGAAGAACAAAGCTGAAGCCAAAGCTGAAGCCCGACGTGCGACCCAGCGCGCTGAAGCCAAGGCGCAGAACGAAGCCAAGGCATCCGGCCGTGTCGACGTCTCCGGCGACGACCAGGCACCGCTGACGCAGTCACTGGCGGACCTGCTCCCGGAGGGGTTCGCCATCACCACCGAGCCGGAAACCGAAGCACCTGAGCAGACGCCGGCACCCGCCGTCGAGACTGCCGTGGCCGAAGCACCCGCTAAGGTAGCGGAAGCTCCCAAGCAGGAAGCGCCGAAGCAGGCGGCTCCCAAGCAGGAAGCGCCGAAGCAGGCGGCTCCCAAGCAGGAAGCGCCGAAGCAGGCGGCTCCCAAGCAGGGAGCGCCGAAGCAGGCAGCCCCCAAGGCTGCCGCGCCGGCTCCCAAGCCTGCCTCGGCCGAGAAGCCCGAAGCTGCCCCGGCAGCTGCGGCTCCGAAGCCGGCAGCGGTTCCTGCTCCGCCGAAGCCGGTGGCCAGGCCTGCTGCGCCGAAGCCCGCCGCCCGTCCTGCCCCCAAGGCAGTGCCGAAACCGGCCGGTAAGAAGACCACTTAGTCCACAGCTGCCGGAGGCGCCGTCCTCCGGCAGTCAGCAACCAGCAAGCCGCCCGCAGGGGCGGCTGCGCGATAGAGCTGCAGGCATAGCCTGCGGATACGTAAGGAGATCGGTCCCCATGCCGAAGATGAAGACCCACAGTGGTGCTAAGAAGCGCTTCAAGCTGACCGGCAGCGGCAAGCTGCGCCGCCAGCAGGCCAACCGCCGCCACTACCTGGAGCACAAGTCCTCCCGCCTGACCCGTCGCCTCGCCGGCGACAAGATCGTCTTCAAGGGCGACGCCAAGGTCATCCGGAAGATGCTCGGCATCTAATTTCCAAGTTCTTTGACTGATAGCCACCTGGTTGTCAGTCACCTGCCAAACAGCCTTCTCAGGCCGCCGGGAAACCGGCAGTAGATGCTTGGGATCAGATTTTCGAAGGAGTACGCACGTGGCACGTGTGAAGAGGGCGGTCAACGCCCACAAGAAGCGCCGGGTTATCCTTGAACGCGCAAAGGGCTACCGTGGACAGCGTTCACGCCTGTACCGCAAGGCCAAAGAGCAGCTGCTGCACTCGTTTGTGTACAGCTACGGCGACCGCAAGAAGAAGAAGGGCGACTTCCGCCGCCTGTGGATCCAGCGCATCAACGCTGCGTCCCGCGCCAACGGCCTGACCTACAACCGCCTCATCCAGGGCCTGAAGGCCGCTGAGGTTGAGGTTGACCGCCGCATGCTGGCTGAGCTGGCCGTCTCCGACGCCAACGCTTTCGCTGCGCTGGTCCAGGTTGCCAAAGACTCCCTGCCTGCTGACACCTCCGCCAAGAAGGCTGTCGCCTGACAACTGTCGGTTAACCGCACAGGGACGGTTCAGGAACGGGTGGCACCAGCCACTACAGTTCTTATATGAACGAAACCGGGCGCCCGCAAGATTCTCCACTCTCCAACCCCCGAGCTGATCGGGTCAGGGACGTGGCAAAACTTGCAGGGCGCCCGGCCCGTTTAAAGCGTGGACAGTTCCTCGCGGAGGGGCCCCAGGCCGTGCGTGAAGCACTGAAACTCCACCAGGAGCGCCTCGCCTCGGGGGCTCCCGGCCTGGTCACTGAATTATTTGCCAGCGAAGCCTGCCTTGACCGGTTTCCCGAGTTCGAGGAGCTTGCCGAGGGCACCAGTGCCCGGCTGGCCACCGACGAGGTCCTTGCAGCCATGGCGGACACGGTCAACCCGCAGGGCATCATCGCCGTGTGCCGGTTTGTTGACGTTTCCCTGGAGGAAGTGCTCGACGCCGGACCCAGCCTGATCGCCGTGCTCTGCCAGGTCCGGGACCCCGGGAACGCCGGCACAGTGCTCCGGGCGGCTGACTCGGCGGGGGCCGACGCCGTGGTCCTTACTTCCTCCAGCGTGGACATCTACAACCCCAAGGCCGTGCGTTCCACGGCGGGTTCCCTGTTCCACCTGCCGGTTGTGCTGGGTGCCGGCGTTGCCGAACTCGTGGCAGCCTGCAAGGCCCGGGGGATCGGCATCCTGGCGGCTGACGGTTACGGACAGCTGAACCTCGATGCGCTGCAGGACGAGAACGCGCGGCGCCGGCTGACCGGTACCGGTCCGGAGCCGGCCTACGACCTGGCAGCTCCCACCGCCTGGCTGTTCGGCAACGAGGCCCAGGGGCTCTCTCAGGACGAGCTTGCGCTGGCAGACCACAGGGTGGCGGTCCCCGTCTATGGGGCAGCCGAAAGCCTTAACCTGGGTACCGCCGCTACTGTTTGCCTCTATGCCAGTGCACGGTCGCAGCACACGACTGCCGGCATCCCCAACTAAAACGCTGAGCTTCCGCGAGTGCTTTGGCGGCACAAATAAAGGCCCCGGATTACCCGGGGCCTGTTGTGTATCAGTCGACGGAACATCAGGGTGCGCGGGTGGCCTTTCCGCGTCCGGTGATGGCTCCGTAGATGCCGGCAACTACCAGTCCGCCGACTATAGCGAGAATCCAGGTGCCAAGGTCGAAGAAGGCAAGATCGCCCCTGTTGAACACGAGGCTTCCGATCCAGCCGCCAACGATGGCACCCACCACGCCCAGAACAAGGCTGGTGACCCAACCGCCGCCAACCCGTCCAGGCATGACCGCCTTAACGATGGCCCCTACAATGAGGCCCAGAATAATCCAAGCAAGAAAACCCATGTCTCCTCCTTTTTGGTTACCGGGATTTAATGCCCGATGAGCCTCAAGCTAACATAACGGCACCTTGATGTCAGCAGGCTTACGGCAGGAGTGCTGATGCACGCTTGGCTCCGCGTGAATACGTATCCACTGGGCGGAACCAGGCCTGACAGGCCATAAACCGACGGACTCCGTCTGAGCAGGGTTCAGGACACGAAATGGTCACGAAGCCACAGCCTGAAGACCGCTGGCCGCCTGCCCCGAAGGGGAATCAGGCGGTCAGCGGCTTTTTGCGTTCCAGGGCGCCGCTGATGATGGCGACGCCGAAGCCAAGGACGGCCAGGACGGCACCCACCAGCGCCGGGGCCACGTAGCCCCAGCCCAGCGCGATGACGAGTCCGCCCAGGAAGGCCCCGAGCGCATTTGCGACGTTCAGCGCAGCGTGGTTCAGGGACGAAGCCAGGGAGGGTGCCTCGGGGGAGGCGTCGAGCAGCCTGGTCTGCAGCGCGGGAATCAGCATGGACCCGGCAGCGCCCACCACGAACACCATGACAAAGGCCGACCATGGCCATTGCACCGCCACGGCGTAGACCACCAAAGCCACTGCTATGGCCGGCAGCACCTTGTAGAGGGTTCCCATGACCGACTTGTCAGCCATCCGGCCGCCCACGATGTTGCCCGCCACCATGCCCAGCCCGTAGAGGGCAACCACCACGGGAATCAGCGACGACGGGATCCCCGCCACCAGCGTCATGGTGTGGGCGATGTACGTGTAGGTGGCGAAGAAGCCGCCGAAGCCCACCACGCCGATCAGGATGGCAAGCCACACCTGCAGCCGTTTGAGAGCGCCCAGTTCCCGGACAATGCTCGCATCGGGGTGGGCCTGCTGGAAGGGGACAAACCGCCACACCAGTGCCAGCGTCAGCAGCCCGATCATGCCCACCAGGACAAACAGCAGCCGCCAGCCGTACGCCTGGCCCAGCCAGGTAGCGAACGGGACACCAATAACGTTGGAGATGCTCAGCCCGGCCATCACCATCGAGATGGCCCAGCCGCGCTTCGTGGGCGGAACCAGGGATGCGGCGATGACCGCTGCGACCCCGAAAAACGCCCCGTGCGGCAGCCCGGCGGCAAATCGCGAAACCAGCATGGTCCCATAGTCGGGGGCGATGAACGATGTCAGGTTGGCCACGGTGAAGAACAGCATGAGTCCGAGCGCCAGGTGCTTGCGGGGGAGTTTCGCGCCAACCGCGGCCAGCAACGGGGCTCCCACCACCACGCCCAGTGCGTAGGCGGAAATAAGGTGCCCCGCTTCCGGGGTGGTGATTCCGAGGCCCTGCTCCACCTCCTTCAGCAGGCCCATCATGGTGAACTCGGTGACGCCGATGCCCACACCACCCATCGCAAGAGAGACGATGGCCATCGCCAGGTTGTGGGACGTGGCGGGGGTAGCCGTGGACGTTTGGAGGGCGCTGCTCATAAGCCTGCTTTTCGAAGAATTACTGGTGGGGAAGGACTGTTGCCACGGCAGCGGGGCGGACGGGCTGGAACCCTGATGGGAAACCATCACAGCCGGAGGAGTATTCCCGGCATTGGGTCAAGTACCCGGGTGCATCCATTGTCCCCCATAGAATAAAGCGGTGACTGGACTGATTCAGGTGGTGGGCGGCGCCGTAGTGGACAACTTGACGGAACCGGCCATGCTGCTGGTGGCGAGGCGCAGTGCGCCCGAGAAACTGGCGGGCCTGTGGGAGTTTCCCGGCGGCAAGGTGGAGCCCGGCGAGGACCCGGAAGCGGCCCTGACCCGGGAACTGTTCGAGGAACTGGGCATCACTGTCCGACTGGGCCCGGAACTTCCCGCTGAAAACGCCGACGGGTGGCCGCTGAACGAACGGGCGTCCATGCGGGTCTGGTTTGCGGAAATCATCCGCGGCCAGCCCCGGCCTTTGGAGGACCACGATGAACTGCGCTGGGTGCCGCTGGCGGACCCGGACGCGGTCCTTGGGCTGCCCTGGATTCCTGCGGATTTCCCGATTGTCCGGGCGCTGCTGACAACGCTGGCCGTCCCTGCCGGACCGGCATTCAGCTAGGACCTAAAGCTGGAAAAGGGACCCCTGGGTTGCCTGGCCTGTTTGTCCGCCTGCGGGTCCACTGCCCTGGGCAAGGCCGCCCGCAGGAGCCTCCGGAATGATGCCTGCCGGGTATTCCGCTTCCTCGCCGCGCGGATCGTCCAGGTCCCGATGGCTGAAACCAGCCGAATGGGAAAATCCGTGCCGCGCCTTGAAGTAGCGGACCTTTCCCGCCAGCCAGCTGCGGTACTCCTTGGACGCATAAGAGCCCGTTTCGTACAGGCGCCGGTAGCGGCCGGCCAGCTCCGGATGGTTCGCCGCAATCCACTTCATAAACCATTCACGGGTTCCCGGCTTCAGGTACAGCGCCCCGGCGGTGACGCCCGTGGCACCCGCGGCAGCCAGGGAAGCGAAAAGCGCATCCAATGCTTCGTCGCTGTCGGAGAGCCACGGGAGGATGGGCATGGCCATCACACCGCAGGGCAGGCCGGCCTCGCGGAGCCGGGACACGAGCTTCAGCCGCGCCCGGGGTCCGGGCGTGCCAGGCTCGATGGCTTCGGAAAGGGCTTCGTTGGTCATGGCCAGCGATATGCCCAGACCCACCGGCACCTGGGTGGCGGCACTCTTCAGCAACGGAATGTCCCGCGCCAGCAGGGTGCCCTTGGTGAGGATGGAGAGGGGTGTGCCCGAGTCGGCAAGGGCGGAGATGATTCCGGGCATCAGGCGGTACCGCCCCTCGGCCCGCTGGTAAGGGTCCGTGTTGGTGCCCAGTGCCACCTGCTGGCGGCACCAGGATGGCTTGGCGAGTTCCTTGCGGAGGACCTCGGCCGCATTGACCTTGACCACCACCTGACTGTCAAAGTCCAGGCCGGCGTCGAAGTCCAGGTACGTGTGGCTTTTGCGGGCGAAGCAGTAAACGCACGCGTGGCTGCAGCCCCGGTAGGGGTTGACGGTCCACTCGAACGGCATGCGCGAACCGGTGGGAACCCTGTTAAGCACCGATTTTGCGGTCACCTCATGAAACGTGATGCCGGCGAAGTCGGGCGTGGTCACCGAGCGGACCAGCCCGGCAAGGGGGAGGAGCGCCGGCACAGGGCCGCTGGCTTCCTGCGCGGGTGCCGGCACCAATGCTTGTGCGTCCCATCTCATAGACCTATTCGAAGACATGTTCGAATTTAAGTCAAGACGGCATTCCTCAGGCCGGCAGCCCTGGCTGCAGCTCCCAGACCACCGTCACGGCGGAATCCACCCTGCTTTCGCCCGGTTCAATGGCGACACTTTCCACCGCACTGGCACGCTGAATCCCTGCGAGCGGTGCCGGACCCTGCCCGGGGCTATGCTCCGTCACGGAAACTACCTGCCCCAACGTGGCTGAAGCCAGGCCGGCGAACTGGCGGGCGGCCTGGAGCGCATCCTGCCACGCGGCTGCGCGCGCCTGCTCCCTGACTGCGAAGTCATTCGAAAGGGTCAGCTGGAGGCTGTTGAGCCGGACATTGTTGCCGCCGGCCCGGACTGCGTCGGCTATGGTGCCCGATGCAGTCCCCACATCCAGAAGGCGGACACTGAGGGAACTGACGGCGATATAACCCGCAACCTGCTGGCCTTCGCCCTCGCGCCAGACCAGGTCGGCGCGCACCGTGAGGCCGGTTGTGCGGATGTCCGCGGCAGCAACGCCACGGCTGCGGAATACGTCCGCAACTGCCGCCAAATCTGCGCCCGCGGCAGAATAGGCAGCATCAACCGACCTGTCGCGGCATTCCACACCGATGGAGACCAGCATCACATCCGGGGCCGCTTCTGCCCATCCTGCCCCCGTCACAGTGACGGTGCCTGCTGCTCCAACCTGCTCCTTGTTCTCCCGGCCCATGATCAGCCCCGGCTTTCCGGAAAGCGGGTGGGCCTCCGGCCCGGCATGGACGGCCACACAGGCCTCGGGGGAAAGACCCTCCTGCGGCCCAGGTGAGCGGCGTCCACGGAAGGGTAACCTCCAGCGGCCAGGCCGGCCTGCCGTTCAAAGACGTTGGCGGTCCCCGGATTGCCGGTCCGCACGACGGACCAGCCGGCGGCAACAAAATACAGCGGGATGAGAGGGACTCCCAGGCACCAGGCGTACTGCGTGCAGTGCTTTTCCTCGTGGCGCAGCAGCCCGGGCAGGGACAGCAGGTCCTCAGCCGGGCCCCGGCAGAGCACCACGTTCCCCAGCGTAAATGCCCGGGCGAAGGGCAACTGCCACCTGTAGTCCCCGGCAAGGAGCAGGCCACGTGGTCCCTTGCTGAGGCGGGCACGTGCGGCAACTGCCACAGCCACGCCCAGCAACGTACTGCCGTTGACCAGGTTCGCGGCCTGCCTCAGCCGCTGCCCAGCGGAAAGTGGAGGTAGGGATCCCGGACGCTGCCGCAGTGTCATGAGGCCATGGTAGCCGGAGGGTTCAATTAGACTGGAGGGCAGTGGCCGCCGGTTTTGCCGGTGAGCCCTGACCTGGTCATTGAATGAACTGAAATTGAGGACATTCATCCATGACCTGCCAGTGACGGACGCGCCGCCGGGAGACCGTGCAGGGCCGCTCTGCTCGCCGGCAGCCACGACTCTTAGCTAAGAACAGTAGATGACTGAAACTTTGCCGGGCGCAGCCATTCCGAACCCCACGGATGAAGCCGCCATCAACGCCGCTGTAGACCAGGCCATCACCGCCATTGCCGGTGCGGGCACCCTTGACGACCTGAAGGCGGTGAGGCTCGCGCATACGGGAGAAAAGTCCCCGCTGAGCCTCGCCAACCGCGAAATCGGCCGGCTGCCGAAAGACCAGAAGGCGCTCGCCGGAAAACTGATGGGCGCATCCCGCGGCCGTGTCAACAAGGCGCTTGCCGACCGCACGGCAGAGCTTGAGGCAGAGAACGACGCGCGGATCCTCCTCGAGGAGACGGTGGACGTTACGGCCGCTCCGCGCCGCCGTCGTGCCGGTGCCCGGCACCCGCTGTCCACCCTCCAGGACCGCGTTGCGGACATCTTCGTGGGAATGGGCTGGGAAATCGCCGAAGGCCCCGAGGTCGAATCGGAGTGGTTCAACTTCGATGCACTGAACTTCAAACCGGACCACCCGGCCCGGGAAATGCAGGATACCTTCTTCGTGGAGCCGCCCGAAGCTCACCTGCTGATGCGCACGCACACCTCCCCGGTACAGGTCCGTTCCATGCTGGAACGCGAACTGCCCATCTATGTGCTGTGCCCGGGCAAGGTCTTCCGCACCGATGAACTCGACGCCACCCACACCCCGGTGTTCCACCAGTTCGAGGGCCTGGCCATCGACCGCAACCTCAGCATGGCGGATCTGCGCGGAACCCTGGAGCACTTCGCCCGGCAGATGTTCGGCGACGAAGCCCAGATCCGGCTGCGCCCCAACTACTTCCCCTTCACCGAGCCCTCAGCCGAGCTGGACATCTGGCACCCCGGCGCCAAGGGCGGCCCGCGCTGGATCGAGTGGGGCGGCTGCGGCATGGTCAACCCCAATGTCCTCCGGGCAGCCGGCATCGACCCGGACGTCTATTCAGGTTTTGCCTTCGGCATGGGCATCGAACGCACCCTCATGTTCCGCAATGAGGTGGGGGACATGCGCGACATGATCGAAGGCGATGTACGTTTCAGCGAGCACTTCGGGATGGAGATCTAACAGTGCGTATCCCACTTTCCTGGCTGCGTGAATTCGCAGCGGTACCGGCCGGGGCAACGGCCGAAGACGTCATGGCCGAGCTGGTCAAGGTCGGTTTCGAAGAAGAGGACGTCCACCGTCCCACGGACACCCTGCAGGGGCCCATCGTGGTGGGCCAGGTCCTGAGCCTGGTCAAGGAACCGCAGACCAACGGCAAGACCATCAACTGGTGCCAGGTCCGGGTTGTCCCCGAGGGCCAGGAACAGACCCTCACCGGCGACGGCATCGACCCGTCCGGCGTGCAGGGCATCATCTGCGGCGCCCACAACTTCGTGGAAGGCGACAAGGTGGTGGTGACGCTTCCGGGCGCCGTGCTGCCCGGTAACTTCCACATTTCTGCGCGGAAAACCTATGGCCACCTGTCGGCCGGCATGATCGCCTCTGTGCGCGAGCTGGGCATCGGCGAGGACCATGACGGCATCCTGGTGCTCTCGCGCGTCGGCCTGGACCCGGAAATCGGCACTGATGCGATGGAGCTCCTGGGCCTCTATGACCAGGCAGCGGAAATCAACGTGACTCCGGACCGCGGCTACGCCTTCTCCATTCGCGGCGTGGCCCGCGAGTACGCCCATGCCACCGGAACCACATTCACGGACCCGGCCGGCAAAGTGAAGGCCCCGGCTGAACTTTCCGGCGGCTATGGCGTCAAGATCAACGACGACGCGCCTATCTACGGCAAGCCCGGCTGCGACCGCTTCGTGGCCCGCACCGTCCGCGGCGTGGACGCCACCAGGCCAACTCCGCCGTGGATGACGTCCCGGCTCCGGCTCGCCGGTATCCGCTCCATTTCGCTGCCCGTGGACATCTCCAACTACGTGATGCTGGAACTTGGCCAGCCGCTGCATTTCTACGACCAGGAGAAGCTGTCGGGCGACATCGTGGTTCGGCGCGCCGTGCCGGGAGAGAAGCTCACCACCCTCGATGGCAAGCAGCGCACCCTTGACCCGGAGGACCTGCTGATCACCGACGCTTCGGGCCCCATCGGCGTCGCCGGTGTCATGGGCGGAGCCGCCACCGAGGTCTCGGACGCCACCTCCACGGTGCTGATCGAGGCTGCCCACTTCGAGGAAGTCTCCATCGCCCGTTCACGCCGGCGACACAAACTTCCGTCGGAGGCGTCAAAGCGCTTCGAGCGCGGCGTCGACTGGCAGGTTGCCAACATCGCCGCCCAGCGGGCAGCCGACCTGCTGGTGGAACTTGCAGGCGGCACGGCAGACGAGGCGGGAACCGACGTCGGGACTGCTCCTGATTCCGTCACCATCCAGCTCCCTTCATCCTTCGCTGCCGCCCGGATCGGCATCGATTTCACCGAAGAGCAGATCGTCACGTCCCTGGCGGACCTGGGCGCCGCAGTGGTGAAGAACGACGACGGCTGGAGCGTCACTGCCCCGAGCTGGCGGAACGACTTGGAGACCAAGGAGGACCTCTCCGAGGAAATCGCCCGGCTGGTGGGTTACGACAAGATTCCCGCCACGCTTCCCGTTGCGCCCCCCGGGCGCGGCCTGACGCGGGTCCAGCAGCAGCGCCGCCGCCTGATCCAGGCCCTGGCGGACGCCGGCCTCACCGAGGTGCTGTCCTACCCGTTCGTCTCAAAGGCGGCCAACGACACCTTCGGCATCCCTGAAGAGGGTGCTGCCCGCAGCGCCGTCAAGCTGGCCAATCCGATCAGCGAGGAGCAGGGCTTCCTGCGCACCTCCATCCTGCCCGGCCTGATCGAAGTCGCCAAGCGCAACCATTCCCGCGGCTTCCGCGACCTGGCACTCTTCGAGTCCGGCCTGGTGTTCCTGCCTGCTGAAGGGATGGGCACCGACTCCATCCCGCCACTCGGCGCCAAGCCCGCCGACGACGTGCTGGACGCGCTGTACGACGGCGTCCCGGCACAGCCCTTCCACCTCGCCGCCGTCCTTACCGGACACGATTCGCCGGCCGCCGCAGCCCATACCCCGCGGGCATGGGACTGGGCTGATGCGCTGGATATCGCACGCCTTGCCGGCGACGTCCTGGGCGTTGAAGTGGTGGTCACCCAAGGCAGCCACCAGGCATTCCATCCCGGCCGTACCGCCCGGTTGGAGCTGAGGACCGGGGAAGTGGTGGGCTACGCCGGAGAACTGCACGCCAAGCTGCTGGCTTCCTCGGATATGCCTGCCCGGTCCGTGGCCCTTGAGGTCAACGCTGACGCGCTGTTCGAGGCCGCGCCGGACGTGATTGTGGCCCGCCATATTTCCGGGTTCCCGGTGGCCACCCAGGACGTGGCTCTTGTGGTTCCGGCAGAAGTGCCGGCGGATGACGTCCTGGCCGCGCTCCGCGAAGGCGCCGGCGAACTCCTGGAGGACGTCGCACTCTTTGACGTCTACGCAGGCAAGGGCATTGAAGAAGGCAAGAAGTCGCTGGCCTTCGGATTGCGCTTCCGGGCCGCAGACCGGACGCTGACGGCTGACGAAGCCTCCGCCGCGCGTGAAAGTGCGGTAGCACTGGCCGGCGAACGGTTCGGGGCCGTCCAGCGCTAGCAGCCGTTCCGGCGGGCAGCTCCTGAAAGGGCGGGTGCATGGTGTCGCAGCTTGTGGTGCGTGCCGTCCCGCCCTTTCTGCTGCCCCGGGAAGCCGGAACGGTCCTGCCTGATGCAGAAAACATGCTTGACGGGCCCGAGCTGGCAAGGGCGCGGGCCATGGCACCGGCGGCCCGGGACCGGTTCCTGGCGGGGCGGATTGCGCAGCGGCTGTTCGTTGCAGAACTGCTGGCTGTGCCAGCCACGCATCTGACAGCCACCTACAGTTGCCTCCGCTGTGGCGCGGGACCCAATGTCAGCCACGGCCGGCCGGGTTACCTGGTGGACGGGGTGCCGGCACCGGTGGCCCTCAGCCTGTCCCGGGCGGACGGCTGGACACTGCTCGCCGCCGTGACTGCCCCCGCGCCGGAACTTCGGCTGGGAGTGGACGTGGAGGATCCGGCCCGCACCGGCTTCGACGGCTTTACGGATGTGGCCCTCACCGCTGCCGAGAAACGCACCGTAAGGCACCTCACGGACAGCCCGCTGCTTGCGGCGAGGGCACGGTTGTGGGCGCGGAAGGAAGCCTGGCTGAAGATGAACGGGGACGGACTCCGCACTGCACCGGCAGGCGTGGACGTCCTGGCGCGCCGGGAGCTCAGGGACCTCGACCCGGCTGAAAGCGGGCTGCCCGCCTACCTTGCGGCCGCCGTCGCGCTTTCCGCCTGATGCCCTTACCCCGCGGGGAGGGGTGGCAGGACTTCCTCATAAAGCCACGGGTGCAGCAACGACTCGGCGTCAAGGTCAGTTGCCCTGTCCACCGCCACAAAGAAGTCATGCGTGGAGACTGACCCGTGGCGGTGCTGCGTGAGCCATCCCTGGAGCAGGGCAAAGAAGGCGAGGTCTCCGCATGCCATCCGGACGGCGTGCACGGCCAGTGCCCCCCGCTTGTAAACCCGGTCATCGAACATGTGCTCCGGCCCGGGGTCGCCCACCAGGAGGTCCTGTGCGTCCGCCTTCAGGCGGCGCCAGGCGGCATCGGCGCGGGCGGCCACGGACATGATCCCGGCTTCCTGGGACCAGATCCATTCTGAATAGCAGGCAAAGCCCTCGTGCAGCCAAATGTCCTGCCAGGATGCGGCCGTCAGGGAATTTCCAAACCACTGGTGCGACAGTTCGTGGGCTATCAGCCGCTGCGATTCCCAGTCCTGGTCCAGATGGTTGGGCCCCAGGATGGACATGCCCTGGGCTTCCAGCGGGATTTCCAGCTCGTCCTCCGTCACCACCACCGTGTAGCCGGGGAACGGATACGGGCCGAAGCAGTTGATGAAGGTCCGCATCATGGCGGGCTGCAGTGCCAGCCCAAGCCGGGCACGCTCCGCCAGGCCGGGCGCCACCGCCACGGACTGCGGCACCTGGGCAACGTGCTTTCCCGTTTCCAGTTCCAGCAGCCCGTAACGGCCGATCTGCACGGTGGCCAGGTAGGTGGGCATGGGCTCCGCCTGCTCGTAGACCCACGTCTCCCGGCTTGAGCGGGTGGTTCGGGACTGCAGGAGGCCGTTGCAGACGGCACGGTAATGCGCGTCCGTGGTGACGGTGAACCGGTAGCTGGCTTTGTCCCGGGGGTGGTCGTTGCAGGGGAACCAGGAAGGCGCCCCGTTCGGCTGGTTGGCCACCAGGACGCCGTCGGACAGTTCCTCCCAGCCCACCTCGCCCCACAGGCCCTTCCGAGGCGAGGGACTGCCTTCGTATCGGATCTCAAGGGTGAAGGCCTGCCCCGGCTGCAGTGCAGCCTGCGCACTGACCACCAGTTGCTCCCGCCGCTGGCTGAACCGTGCGGTCTTCCGGCCGTCGAGCTGCACCTTGGTGGCCCGCAGGCCGGCCAGGTCCAGGACAATGGCCGACGTCGGCACAAGGACTACGCCGTGCAGAACCGCCCTGCCGCTGAGCCGGTTGCTGCTGACTTTGTAGTCAAGCTCGAGTTCGTAGCGGTCCACCCGGTAGGCGGTGCTGCCGGACCCGGGCAGGTACGGGTCCGCGGCTGCGCCGCCGTAGGCGGGGACAGGGCCACCGGCGGTCGATGCTGGAGAACTCATGGAAAACCTTTGGTCGCTTAGTCAGGGTGTGCCGCGGGCCCGCGCCACGGACTGACCGGATTGCCCATCCAGTACGTTGCGGCGGGGATCGTTTCGCCGCGCATCACCAGGGACGCAGGGCCCACGGTTCCGCCGGCGCCAACACTGGCCTGCGGAAGGATGACTCCGTGCGGGCCCATGGTTGCCCCGTCTTCGAGCGTAACAGTGTCCATGCTCATCACCCTGTCGTGGAACAGGTGCGTCTGCACCACGCAGCCGCGGTTCACCGTGGCATTCCGGCCCAGGGTCACCAGGTCGGCCTCCGGCAGCCAGTAACTCTCGCACCAGGTGCCGGACCCGATCTTGGCGCCCAGTGCACGCAGCCACCACACCAGGGCAGGTGTGCCGGTTGCAGCCCGGGCGAACCAGGGCGCGCTGACCAGTTCGATGAAAGTGTCCACCACTTCGTTGCGCCAGATGAAGGAACTCCACAACGGGTGCTCGCCGGGACGGATCCGTCCCACCAGGACCCATTTGGCGAGCACTGACGCGCCGGCCGCCACCGCCCCGGCCACGAGCATAACGATGCCGCTGAGGATGGCCGCCACCCCATAGTTGAAAGCCGCCGCCAGCCAGTCAAAGGCAAGCATGGTTCCGGCTGCTATTCCGACGGTGAGCATGACCGGCAGGAATCTTCCCAGCTCCCAGAGGGACCGGGCCACCCTTAGCTTCAGCGGGGGCTGGAACGTCCGGGCGTGGTCAGAGGCGATGGCGGTCCGCCGCAGCCTGACGGGCGGGCTGCCCAGCCAGGATGTGCCCGACTTCGCCTTTGCGGGGGTCGTGGAGAGGACTGCGACCAGGGAGTTCTTGGGCACGCTCCGTCCTGCGGCCGTCATTCCCGAATTCCCCAGGAAGGAACGCTTGCCGATTTTGGCGGGGGCCACCCGGAGCCAGCCACTGTCCAGTTCGTAGGAGGCAACCATGGTGTCGTCGGCGAGGAACGCCCCCTCGCCCACGGTGGTCATTGAGGGAATCAGCAGCACGGTGGATGCCTCCACGTTCCTGCCTATTTTCGCACCCAGCAGCCGCAGCCACACGGGCGTGAAAAGGCTGGCGTAGATCGGGAACAGCAGTTCCCGGGCGAGGTCCATGACGCGCTCGGTGGCCCAGACCTGCCAGCCGGTGCGGCTGCGTACCCGGTGGTACCCCTCGGTAAGCCCAATGCTCAGCAACCGGACAGCGGCGAGGACCAGCACCGCATTGGTGAGGAACCATGCCAGGGAAGAGAGCGGAAGCGCCACGAGCAGCTGTGGCAGGGCACCGGAGAGCGAGGTGCTGCCCTGGATGAAGAGGAAGGCCACCCAGAGCGCGGCGGCGGCGGACAGGTACGGGATCATGGCCAGGACGGCCGAAGCTGCCGCGAACCCGACAAACCAGAGCCGGGCGGTGACTGGGTTTTGGACAGGGGTAGCCGGCGCTGAACGTTTCGCCTTACCCTGCCGCCGGGCGGGAGAACCCGCTGCCAGATGGCCCGCTTTTACCTTGCCCACTACTGCGGATCCCGCCTCCACCTGGGCGCCGGCTCCAACGGAGGCGCCAGGCATCAGCGTGCTGCGGGCCCCTACCGTGGCCCCGGAGCCGATGCGGATGGCGCCGATGTGGACGCTGTCACCGTCGATCCACCAGCCGGAGAGATCCACCTCGGGCTCGACATTTGCTCCGTTGCCCAGGGACAGCAGGCCGGTCACCGGGGGCAGTGAATGGAGCTGGACATCCTTGCCTATTTTCGCTCCGAGCGCCCTGGCGTAGTAGGGGACCCACGGCGCACTGGCGAGGCTGATGGCCCCGGCCAGGTCCTGGATCTGTTCAGCAAGCCACAGCCGCAGATGGACCCGTCCCGAGCGCGGATACGTGCCGGGCCTTGCCCCGCGCAGCAGGAACCTGGCGGCACCGACAGAAATTGCCATCCGCCCGGCCGGGCTGACAAACACCAGCCAGGATGCTCCCACCCACCACCAGGAAACAGTGGGTGCAGCGCTGAAACCGGCCAATGCGGCCAGGATATTGTTTGCCGCCATGACGTAGGTCAGCCATCGCATGCCCACCAGGATGTGCAGCGGAACCCCCATCAGGGTTTGGAAGACCTGGGACTTCCTGGCCGTTGGCCGAATGGCGCGCCCGGGAGCCGGGACCGCAGTGCCACCGGGCCGGGATTGCCGTGCCAGCTCAACCAAGGCTCCGATCCGGGGCGTCGCGTAAATATCCGCCACCGTGATGGTGGGGTACCGCGCCCGGAGGGCGGACACCAGCTGGGCGGCTGACAGGGAACCGCCGCCATACGCGAAGAAGTCGGCATCGAGGGAGGTGACGGGACTGCCAAGGACGGCGCTCCACTGCTCCACGATCCAGGCGGCATCGTCCGGCAGGTTCAGCGGCGCGGTGTCGGCCTCTGCTGCGCCGGTCCCGGCCAAGGGCCACGGCAGGGCATGGCGGTCCACCTTGCCGCTGGTTTTCGTGGGCAGTGCTTCCACCGCCGTGAGCAGCGGAACCAGTGCTGCCGGCAGGCTGGCTGCGAGTTGGTTCCGGGCAGCGGCAAGGTCCAGTTCCTGTCCGGAAACCGGAGCCAGATAGCCCACCAGGATCTGGTTCCCGGCAGCCGTCGTCTGGACCGCAGCAGCAGCACCTGCCACCTGCGGGAGGGACTGCAGGGCCGCGTCAATCTCGCCCAGCTCAATCCTGCGCCCGCCAAGCTTCACCTGCTCGTCCGCGCGCCCCTCGAAGACCAGGCCTGCCTGCTCGTAACGAACCAGGTCTCCTGACCGGTAGGCGCGTGCCCAGCCCAGGCTCGGCATGGGCGCGTACTTCTCAGCGTCTTTGGCCGGGTCCAGGTAGCGTGCCAGGCCGACGCCGCCGATGATCAGTTCACCCACTTCGCCTTCAGCTACCGGCACCCCATGCCGGTCAACGACGGCGAGGTCCCAGCCATCCAGCGGCAGTCCGATGCGCACGGGGCCCGGCCCGCCGAGGGGTGCCGCACATGCCACCACGGTTGCCTCCGTGGGGCCGTACGTATTCCAGACTTCCCTCCCCTGCACGGCCAGGCGCCCGGCGAGCTCGGGCGGGCATGCCTCTCCGCCAAAAATCAGGAGGCGGACGTTTTCCAGGGCTTCGGCAGGCCACAGCGCTGCCAGCGTGGGGACGGTGGAAACGGCGCTGATTCCGTGGTTGATGAGCCAGGGGCCCAGGTCCATGCCGGTGCGGACCAGCGCCCGCGGAGCGGGTACCAGGCAGGCGCCGTGCCGCCAGGCCAGCCACATCTCTTCGCAGGACGCGTCGAAGGCCACCGAGAGTCCTGCCAATACCCGGTCCTGTGGGCCGAGCGGCTCGTTTTGAAGGAAGATCCTTGCTTCGGCGTCCACGAAGGCCGCGGCGGAGCGGTGCTGGACAGCGACGCCTTTGGGTGTTCCCGTGGAGCCCGACGTGAAGATAACCCAGGCGTCATCGTCGGGAACGGGGGGCCGGGCACCGGCAAAAGGAGCGGTACGGCTGGAACCGCCGGGGGTGGATACCTGGAGCAGGCCGCCGGCTTCCAGGACGCCCGCCACCTGGGCCTCGCCAAAGACCAGCCGGGCACGCTCCTCGGGATCGTCCGCGTCCACCGGAACGTAGGCCGCTCCCACCAGGAGCACGGCGAGAATGGAGACATAGAGTTCGTTGGTCCCGGACGGAATCCGCACGCCGATCCTGTCGCCGGCGCCGAACCCGGCCTGGTGCAGCCGCCTGGCCGCCGCCCGGACTTCATCCATCAACTGCGAGTAACTGAGGGAGCGGTGGCCGTCATCCAGGGCAGAAGCGTCGGGAAAACGTGCAGCAGTGTCCTGCAGGATGTCGATCAGCGTCCGGACCGGGGGAGTGGCGCCGGACCCCGGCAGCTGGGTCGGGTAGGTGCGGGCACCCGCCGAAGGCTGTTCCAGGGAAGGAACCTCACTGGCTGGCGTTGTGCTGCCCGGCGCCGGGGCGGGACGGACGTCCTCAAGGGGGACCTGCTGCTGAGTCACCCGGGCATTCTCCCTGCACCAGGTGAACGGAAGATGTCCTGAGTAACGGCCGTTCCCTTCCCGCAGGCGCGCCGTTCGCCTGCTGTTTACGTAAGGCCGGGCGCTACGGAACCAGGATCACCTTGCCGGTGGTGCGCCGCCCTTCCAGGTCCCGGTGCGCCTGGGCGGCCCTAACCAATGGATATCGGGCCCCGATTCGAACCTTGAGGCTGCCACGGGCTGCGGCAGCGAAGATCTCGTCCGAACGCCAGCGCCGTTCCGCGGCGTCCTGAAGGTGGTGGGCGATAGTGGGACGGGTCAGGAACAGCGAGCCCCCGGCATTCAGCCGTTGCGGATCCAGCGGGGGGACGGGGCCGGAGGCGGCGCCGAAGAGCACCAGCGTCCCCCGGACACGCAAGGCAGACAGCGAACCGTCGAAGGTGTCTTTGCCGACGCCGTCGTAGACCACGTCGGCGCCCGCACCGCCTGTGATCTCCCTGACCCGCTTGGAGAAGCCGCCGTACCGCAGCACGTGGTCCGCGCCGGCGTCGAGGGCCAGTTGCTCCTTTTCATCAGTGGAAACGGTGGTGACCACCTCAGCACCCTTGTCCTTGAGCAGCTGGATCAGGAGCAGGCCCACTCCGCCGGCGCCGGCGTGAACCAGGACCCTGTGCCCCGCTTCCACCTTAAATGTGGAGTTGATGAGGAAATGGGCTGTCATTCCCTGCAAGGGCAGGGCAGCAGCCGTTGCATCGTCCAGGTGCGGGGGTACGGGCAATGCCTTTGCTTCGTCAACCAGGGCGTAGTCCGCATAGCAGTTGATGCCCTCCGCTGTGGCCACCCGGTCGCCGGGGACGAAGCCGGTAACGCCGTCACCCACTTCCTCGACGGTGCCGGCGGCTTCTGACCCGGGAATGAACGGGTAGGGAACCTTGTAGGTGCCGCTGCGCTTATACGTGTCGATGAAGTTGACGCCCGCTGCCCCCACCTTCAGGAGCAGTTGGCCGGGCCCTGGAACAGGCCGCTCGGCCTCTTCATATGCCAGGACTTCCGGTCCGCCTGCCTGCCGTGCGACGATTGCGTGCGTCATTGCTCCCCTTTCCCGGCCCCGGCCTTTCCGGCTCCGGCTGCTGCACCCATCCTAGGGACAGTCCCGCCGCGGCCGACAAACCATGCATAAATATCGGCACCAATGCATAAGTATTGTTGTATAGTCGAAGGCATGACTATTTCTGTTGCAGTGTCGGGCGCCAGCGGTTACGCCGGGGGAGAGGTCCTCCGCCTCCTGGCCGGCCATCCGGACATCACCATCGGTGCCATCACTGCCCACAGCAACGCCGGGTCCCGGCTTGGCGAACTGCAGCCCCACCTGCACGGGCTCGCCAGCCGCATCCTGGAGGACACCACGGTGGAGAACCTCTCCGGCCACGACGTCGTCTTCCTCGCCCTGCCGCACGGTGCCTCCGCCGGGATCGCCGCGCAGCTGCCGGAAGGGACCGTCGTGATCGACGCCGGCGCGGACCACCGCCTGGAGGATCCCTCGGCCTGGGAGAAATTCTACGGCTCCGCGCACGCCGGAACCTGGCCCTACGGCCTCCCGGAGCTCCCGGGCCAGCGCGAGGCACTCAAGGGCGCCACGCGCATCGCCGTGCCCGGCTGCTACCCCACGTCGGCCTTGCTGGCCTTGACGCCCGGGTTCGCGGCCCACTTCCTGGAGCCCGACGACGTCGTCATCGTTTCCGCGTCCGGCACCTCGGGTGCCGGTAAAGCCGCGAAGGTGAACCTGATCGGTTCCGAAGTCATGGGTTCCATGAGCCCTTACGGAGTGGGCGGCGGACACCGCCACACGCCGGAGATCGAACAGGGACTTTCCAATGCCGCCGGCGTGCAGGTGACCGTCTCCTTTACGCCCACGCTCGCCCCCATGAGCCGCGGCATCCTCACCACGGCAACAGCCCGGGTAAAACCCGGAACCACGGCTGAGCAGCTGCGGCAGGCCTGGACCGATGCATACGACGATGAACCTTTTGTCCATGTGCTCCCCGAGGGCCAGTGGCCCAGCACCAAGTCGGTACAGGGATCGAACCACGCGGCGATGCAGCTGGCCTTCGATGCCCACACCGGCCGCGTGATCGTCACCTGCGTCATCGACAACCTCACCAAGGGAACTGCCGGCGGCGCCGTCCAGTCCATGAACATCGCACTTGGCCTGCAGGAAACCGCCGGCCTCAACCTGCAGGGAGTAGCCCCGTGACAATCACCGCACCCCAGGGATTCCGGGCCGCCGGCGTTACCGCCGGACTGAAAGCCTCCGGCAATCCGGACCTGGCACTCGTGGTCAACGATGGACCCGAAAAGGCCGCCGCAGCCGTTTTCACCAGCAACCGGGTGGCCGCCGCTCCCGTCCACTGGTCCCGCCAGGTGGTCTCCGACGGGCGGGTGGACGCTGTAGTCCTCAACTCCGGCGGTGCCAACGCCTGCACGGGGCCCACCGGCTTCCAGAACACGCACAGCACTGCCGAGAAGGTGGCAGAAGTCCTGGGCATCTCGGCCACGGACGTCTTTGTCTGTTCCACGGGCCTGATCGGCGAGCAGCTCCCCATGGACAAGATCCTCCCCGGCGTGGAGGCTGCAGCCGCTGCCCTCAGCACCGATGGCGGCCCCGCGGCCGGAACCGCCATCATGACCACCGACTCGGTGCCCAAGTCGGCGCTGTTCATCGGCACGGACGCCGACGGCCAGGAATTCACCATCGGCGGGATCGCCAAGGGCGCCGGCATGCTGGCCCCCGGGCTGGCCACCATGCTGGTGGTGCTCACCACTGACGCAGTGGTGGAGCGGGAACTGCTCGACATTGTCCTCCGCGATTCCACCCGCGTCACCTTTGACCGTGCCGACTCGGACGGCTGCATGTCCACCAACGACACCGTGGTCCTGCTGGCCTCCGGCGCCTCCGGGGCCGTACCGTCAGCCGAATCCTTCGCCGCCGGCCTGACCCAGGTGTGCGCGGAGCTGGCCCGGAAGCTCATTGCCGATGCCGAAGGCGCCAGCCATGACATCGCCATCCGGACCTTCAACGCAGCCAGTGAGGCAGACGCCGAGACCGTCAGCCGTTCCGTTGCCCGGTCCAACCTCTTCAAGGCCGCCATCTTCGGCAAGGACCCCAACTGGGGCCGGGTGCTCTCCGCGGTGGGCACCACCGATGCCGCTTTTGAGCCGGACAAACTGAACGTGGCAATGAACGGTGTCCAGATCTGCCGCAACGGCAGCATCGGGGACGACCGGAGCCTGGTGGACCTGGAGCCGCGCGAGGTCCTGGTGGAGATCGACCTCCAGGCAGGCGGAGCCGAGGCCACCATCTGGACGAATGACCTCACGCACGACTACGTGCACGAGAACAGTGCCTACTCCAGCTAGGCACCCTGGACCTTTTACCGGAACCTCTGCGGAAGTGACAGCATGAACACCCAGACGCGCGAGACCACCAGCATGTCCGACGCCCAGGCAAAGGCTGGAACGTTGATCGAGGCCCTGCCCTGGATCCAGCGCTTCGCCGGTACCACCATGGTGGTCAAGTACGGTGGCAACGCCATGGTCAATGATGAACTGCGCCGCGCCTTCGCCGAGGACATCGTGTTCCTCCACCATGTGGGCATCCATCCGGTGGTGGTCCACGGCGGCGGGCCGCAGATCAACTCGATGCTGGGCAGGCTTGGCATCGAATCGGAATTCAAGGGCGGACTCCGTGTCACCACGCCGGAAGCAATGGACGTGGTCCGGATGGTCCTGACCGGTCAGGTGGGCCGCGAGCTCGTAGGACTTATCAACTCCCACGGTCCCTACGCCGTCGGCATGTCGGGCGAGGACGGCGGCCTGCTGCGTGCCGTCCGCACCGGGACTGTCGTGGACGGCGAAGAAGTGGACCTGGGGCTGGTTGGCGAGGTGGTCGGCGTCGACCCCGCAGGCATCGTGGACATCCTCGGCGCCGGCCGCATCCCGGTGATCTCCACAGTGGCCCCGGAAATTGTCGACGGCGGCGACGGCGTGGCCGGGGCGGCCCGCTTCCAGCCCACCGGGCAGGTGCTGAACGTCAACGCGGATACCGCTGCCGCTGCCGTGGCCTCCGCACTGGGTGCCTCGAAGCTGGTGATCCTGACCGACGTCGAAGGCCTCTACGCCAACTGGCCGGACAAATCGTCGCTGATTTCCTCCCTCACCGCCGCTGAACTTCGGGAGATGCTGCCGAGACTCGAATCCGGCATGATTCCCAAAATGGCTGCGTGCCTCAAAGCCATCGACGAGGGTGTGGAACGGGCGCACATCGTGGATGGGCGCCTGCCCCACTCCATGCTTCTTGAAACTTTCACTACCGCCGGAATTGGCACCCAGGTTGTTCCCGATGAGGAGACCAACGCATGAACGAGAATCAGCAGGCTCCGGTGGTTGAGCTGGTCGAAACCCCGTTGACGGAACTCTTTGAAACCAGCGGGCACGCGGGCTCGGAGTGGCTGTCCCGCTACTCCAGCTCCCTGATGGGTGTGTTCGGCACGCCCCAGCGCGTCCTGGTCCGCGGCGCCGGCTGCCTGGTCTGGGACGCCGACGGCAAGGAATACCTGGACCTGCTGGGCGGCATCGCCGTCAACGCGCTGGGGCACGCCCATCCGTTCGTAACCTCGGTCATCGCCAGCCAGCTGTCCACCCTGGGCCACGTCTCCAACTTCTTCACCAGCCCCACCCAGATAGCCCTGGCCGAAAAGCTCCTGGCCCTGGCTCAAGCACCGGCGGGTTCCAAGGTGTTCTTCACCAACTCCGGCACTGAAGCGGTCGAGGCCGCCTTCAAGCTCGCCCGCCGCAACTCCGGTGGCAGCGACACGAAGCGGACCAAAATCATTGCCCTCGAAGGTGCCTTCCACGGCCGCACCATGGGCGCCCTTGCCCTGACAGCCAAGGAAGCCTACCGGGCGCCGTTCGAGCCGCTGCCCGGCGGTGTGGTGCACATCCCGTTTGGCGACGTCGAGGCGCTCAAGGACGCTGTTGACGAGACCGTGTCCGCAGTCTTCCTGGAGCCCATTCAAGGCGAGGCGGGCGTGCGCCCCCTGCCGCCCGGCTATCTCCGGGCAGCGCGGGAGCTCACCGCCAGGGTGGGCGCCCTGCTGATCCTTGACGAGGTCCAGACCGGCATCGGCCGCACCGGTAAGTGGTTTGCCAGCGAGGACTCCGGAATCATGCCCGATGCGGTCACGCTCGCCAAGGGCCTCGGCGGCGGTTTCCCTATCGGTGCCCTCGTCACGATGGGCGGGCAGACGTCGTCGTTGTTGTCAGCAGGGCAACACGGCACCACGTTCGGCGGGAACCCGGTAGCGACGGCGGCCGCCCTCGCCACACTGCACGCAATCGAAAACCAGCAGGTCCTGGCCAACGTCATTGCAGTGGGGGAGCACCTTCGCTCTGCGCTGGCAGGACTCCCCGGCGTCACCGAGGTCCGGGGCGAGGGGCTGCTGATCGGCTTCGACCTTGATGCCGACGTGGCGCCGGCCGTAGTACAGGCGGGCCTGGACGCCGGTTTCATCGTCAACAGTCCGGGACCGCGCACCATCCGCCTGGCACCGCCGCTGGTCCTGACCACGGCACAGGCAGACTCGTTCATCGCCGCCTTCCCGGCGATCCTCCAGACAGCTAAGGACGCATCGTGACCAGCGCAACCCGGCACTTCCTCAAGGACACCGACCTCAGCCCCGCCGAGCAGGCAGAGGTCCTGGAGCTTGCGGCGCGCATGAAGGCCGCGCCCTACAGCATCCAGCCCTTCGCCGCCGACGGAGGCGGCCGCAAGACAGTCGCGGTGATCTTTGACAAGACCTCCACCCGGACCCGGGTCTCCTTCGCCACGGGCATTGCGGACATGGGCGGCAACGCCCTCATCATCAACCCGGGCGAGGCACAGATCGGCCACAAGGAATCCGTGGAGGACACCGCGAAGGTCCTGGAACGGATGGTGTCCACCATTGTCTGGCGCACGGGACCCCACGCAGGCCTTGTGAAGATGGCGGAAAACTCGAAAGTGCCCGTAATCAACGCGCTGTGCGACGATTACCATCCCTGCCAGCTCCTCGCAGACCTGCTGGCGGTCAAGGAGCACAAGGGCGAACTCAAGGGGCTCACCATGAGCTACCTCGGCGACGCCGCCAACAACATGGCCAACTCCTACCTGTTGGCCGGGGTTACCGCCGGAATGCATGTCCGCATCGCCGGGCCGGAAGGCTACCTTCCTGCCACGGACATTGTCGCTGCCGCCCGGGAGCGCGCCGCGATGACCGGGGGCTCGGTCCTGATCACCACGGACGCGGCCGAGGCGCTGCAGGGCGCGGACGTGGTGGCCACGGACACCTGGGTGTCCATGGGGCAGGAAGCGGAGAAGGAAGCCCGGATGCAGCTTTTCCGGGACTACGCCGTGGATGAGGCCGCCATGGGGCAGGCAGCGGATGACGCCGTCGTGCTTCACTGCCTGCCCGCTTACCGTGGCTACGAAATCTCGGCAGGCGTCATCGACGGCCCGCAGTCCATCGTCTGGGACGAGGCGGAAAACCGGCTGCACGCCCAGAAAGCCCTGATGGCCTGGCTCCTGCACCAGTCCAACCTGGCATTCGTCGACGGTCTTTCTCCCGTTGAAGGCACAGGGGAGAGCACGTTCTAGTGTCCGCCCAACCCGTGTCCCCGGGCTCCAGCCCGGCCACCAAGACTGCCCGCCAGGCGCGCATCACCGCCATCCTGACGGGCCAGTCAGTGCGGTCGCAGGCGGAGCTGGCGGCACTGCTCGCGGATGACGGCGTCCAGGTCACCCAGGCAACCCTGTCACGGGACCTGGTGGAACTGGGGGCAGTCCGGGTGCGCGGGAAAGAGGGCGTCCTGGTCTACGCAGTTCCCGGCGAAGGCGGCGAACGGGCCGCGAAAAGCGGGATCAGCCAGGAAATCCTGGACGCGAGGCTGGCCCGGCTTTGCAGCGAACTGCTGGTGACGGCCGAAGCCTCGGCCAACATCGTGGTCCTTCGGACTCCGCCCGGTGCCGCCAATTTCCTGGCCCTGGCAATCGACCACTCGGTGATGCCGTCCATCCTGGGCACCATCGCCGGTGACGATACCGTGCTGCTGGTGTCCCGGGACCCGCTGGGAGGCCCTGACCTCGCGGCCCGCTTCCTGCAACTGGCCGAGGAAGCCGGGCAATAAGCTTGAAGACAAACATCTACACACCCCCCACTAAGGAGCATTCAAAGTGACTGAACGCATTGTGCTGGCCTATTCCGGCGGCCTGGACACCTCCGTAGCCATCGGCTGGATCGGTGAAGCCACCGGCGCTGAGGTCATCGCCGTGGCGGTTGACGTCGGGCAGGGCGGCGAGTCCCTGGAGACCATCCGCCAGCGTGCGCTGGGCTGCGGCGCCGTCGAAGCCTACGTTGCCGACGCCTCCGACGAGTTCGCCAATGAGTACTGCATGCCCACGCTGAAGGCCAACGGCCTCTACCAGGGCCACTACCCGCTGGTTTCCGCCATCTCCCGGCCCGTCATCGTCAAGCACCTGGTCAAGGCCGCGCGCGAATTCGGCGCCACCACCGTTGCCCACGGCTGCACCGGCAAAGGCAACGACCAGGTCCGCTTCGAAGTGGGCATCCAGACCCTCGGCCCGGACCTGAAGTGCATCGCACCGGTCCGCGACCTCGCCCTGACCCGCGACAAGGCCATCGCCTTCGCCGAGGAAAAAGGCCTGCCCATCGAGACCACCAAGAAGAACCCGTACTCGATCGACCAGAACGTCTGGGGCCGCGCCGTGGAGACCGGCTACCTCGAGGACATCTGGAACGGCCCCACCAAGGACATCTACGACTACACCGCCACCCCGGAGTTCCCGCCGGCACCGGATGAGGTCATCATTTCCTTCGAAGCCGGCGTTCCGGTAGCTATCGACGGCGTCAAGGTCACCCCGCTGCAGGCCATCAAGGAACTCAACCGCCGCGCCGGAGCGCAGGGCGTGGGCCGCATCGACGTCGTTGAGGACCGCCTCGTCGGCATCAAGTCCCGCGAAATCTACGAGGCCCCGGGCGCCATGGCACTGATCACTGCGCACAAGCACCTCGAGGACATCACCGTCGAGCGCGAACAGGCCCGTTTCAAGGCGACCGTTGGCCAGCGCTGGTCAGAGCTGGTTTACGACGGCCAGTGGTTCTCCCCGCTGAAGCGCTCCCTGGAGGCCTTCATCGAGGACACCCAGAAGTACGTCTCCGGCGACATCCGCATGACCCTGCACGGTGGCCAGGCCATCGTCAACGGACGCCGCTCCGACACCTCGCTTTACGACTTCAACCTGGCCACCTACGACACCGGCGATACCTTCGACCAGTCCATGGCCAAGGGCTTCATCGAGCTGTGGGGCATGTCCGCTAAGGTAGCCTCCGGCCGCGACATCCGGGTCGCAGGTCAGTGACCAGCACGGGCCCACGAGCGCAGGAGTCCATGGGTGAGCGCAGCGAGGCTGGGGCGCGTTCGGGGACGAACACAGGTGCATTGTGGGGCGGCCGGTTCGCCGGCGGCCCCGCCGATGCCCTCGCCGCGCTGAGCAAATCCACGCACTTCGACTGGCGGCTTGCCCGCTACGACATCGCCGGTTCCAAGGCCCACGCCCGGGTCCTGCACAAGGCGGGCCTGCTGGACGACGCCGAGCTGGAAGGCATGCTGGCAGCCCTCACACAGTTGGACGAGGACGTTGCGTCGGGAGCCTACCTGCCGGCGGAGTCCGACGAGGACGTCCACGGTTCCCTGGAACGCGGGCTTATTGAGCGGGCCGGGCCACAGCTGGGCGGCAAGCTCCGCGCCGGCCGCTCCCGCAACGACCAGGTGGCAACCCTGGGCCGGATGTTCCTGCGCGACCATGCCCGGATCATCGCCCGCGGAGTGCTTGCCACAGTGGACGCCCTGGTCGATCAGGCCAAGGCCCACCACGGCGTTGCCATGCCGGGCCGCACCCACCTGCAGCACGCACAGCCGGTCCTGCTCAGCCACCACCTGCTGGCCCACGCCTGGGCGCTGCTGCGCGACGTGCAGCGGCTCCAGGACTGGGACAAGCGCGCTGGCATCTCACCGTACGGTTCGGGAGCCCTGGCGGGGTCGTCGCTGGGCCTTGACCCTGAAGCGGTGGCCGCAGACCTCGGCTTCTACTCGGCAACCCACAACTCGATCGACGGCACCGCATCGCGCGACGTCTTCGCAGAGTTTGCCTGGGTGTGCTCCATGATCGGCGTGGACCTGTCCAGGATTTCGGAGGAAGTGATCTTCTGGGCCACCAAGGAGTTCTCCTTCGTCACGCTGCATGATTCGTACTCCACGGGGTCCTCGATCATGCCGCAGAAAAAGAACCCGGACGTGGCGGAACTGGCCCGTGGCAAGGCCGGGCGCCTGATCGGCAACCTGACCGGGCTGTTGGCGACGCTCAAGGGCCTGCCCCTGGCGTACAACCGCGACCTGCAGGAGGACAAGGAACCGGTGTTCGACGCTGCGGACACCCTGGAGCTGCTGCTCCCGGCCGTGTCCGGCATGATCGCCACCCTCACCTTCAACAGGGAACGGATGGAATCGCTGGCACCCCAGGGCTTCGCACTGGCCACGGACATCGCCGAGTGGCTGGTCCGCCAGGGCGTCCCGTTCCGCGAGGCGCACGAGCTGTCCGGTGCCGCCGTGAAGCAGGCCGAATCACGCGGCGTCGAGCTGTGGGACCTGACCGATGCGGAGTACGCAGCCATCTCGGAGCACCTCACCCCCGAGGTCCGGACAGTCCTGTCCACCGAAGGTTCGCTGAACAGCCGCAACTCCCAGGGCGGCACGGCACCGGCCGCCGTCGAACGCCAGCTTGCCGCGCTTGAAGCGGAGCTGAACGAAGTACGGGAGTACGCCGGCTAGGAGCAACGCTCTCCCGGATCCTGCACCGATTTGGCCAACGCTCTCTCACTTTCGGTAAGAATGTGGGAGAGCGTTGGCGATATTCATGCAACAACTGATAGAGCGTCGGGCGTTTACGCCGAAGACTTCCCGCTACCATGGCGCCATGAGCGAAACCTTCCGGAAGTTTCTTCGCACGCTGCCCGACTTCCCGGACACCCTGCCCGGTTTTGACCCTGCCAGTGTCCCCACAGATCCCGCGGAGCTGTTCAAACAGTGGCTGGACGAAGCACTGGCCGCGGGGGAGCAGCAGCCACACGCGTTCAGCCTCGCCACCGTCAGCGGAGAACAGCCCTCCTCACGGATGCTGATCCTGAAAAACATCGACGACGACGGCTGGCACTTCGCCACATCCCGCACCTCCCGCAAAGGGCGGGAGCTTTCCGGGGCACCGCGCGCGGCCATGAACTTTTACTGGCCTTCCCAAGGCAGGCAGGTCCGGGTGGCGGGACCGGTCGTGGAGCTGTCAGCCGAAGCTTCCGCTGTTGATTGGGCGGAGCGGCCGCGCGCGGACGGCAGCACCAACCCGGACTGGCAGCTCTATGCAGTCCAGCCCACCGAGTACGAATTCTGGCAGGCAAGCAACGACGGAGAGCACGTCCGCCACCTCCTCGGGCCCGACGGGCTGCCACGGGGCTAGGATGAACGCCATGACCGCTCCTGAACCCGATGAGCTGCTCGCCAGGCTCCACAAGGCCGCCGACGACGTTGCCGCTGATGCTGCCAGGTTCAGCGACGAGGATCTGCGGGCTCCCTCCGCTCTTCCGGGCTGGACGCGGGGACATGTCCTGGCGCATCTCACGGGGATCTCAAATGCCATGGCCCGGCAACTCGAGTATGCAGCGCGCGGAGAAACCATAGAGCTGTACGACGGCGGGATGGACGGACGCAACAAGGCAATCGACATGGCTGCCGGTCATGACGCTGCCACCCACCTCGCTGACCTGACCGCTGCCTTGGCCAGGGTGATGAAGGCGTTCGATGCACTGCCCGGAGCCAAGGAATCCACTGGCAACCGCACCGGCTGGTACGCACCCATCGCCTACCGCGGGGGAGTGGTGATGGACGGCGGGCTGGCACTCTGGCGCGAACTCGTCATCCACGCTTCCGACCTGCCGGGTGGCAGGGGACCGGAAACCTGGAGCCGGCCCTTCTGCGAACACCTGTTCGATTTCCTTGCCGCCCGTGTGCAGCCGGACGACAGACTGGTGCTGCAGCCCCTTGGCCTCCCGCCCGTGAGCATCGGCAGCGGCAACCGGTCCACCGTGGTGAGCGGGATGATCACGGATATCGCTGCCTGGCTGGCAGGGCGTGAACCCACGCTGGGCAGCCTGAGGGCATCGGCGGCCGCGGACGGCGTGGACCTCCCCGCCCTGCTGCCGTGGCCGTCGGGCACCCCCGCTGCCAAGTAGCTGAGTCGCGGTTCACACTGCTTCGCGGGCCAGCAGGCTTTCCTTCACCCGCAGGCCCCAGCGGAATCCGCCGAGCGAGCCGTCGGTACGGATCACCCGGTGGCAGGGCACAAAGAGCGCCGCGGCATTGAAGGCGCAGGCACTTGCGGCGGCCCGGACGGCCTTCGGATTGCCCGCCAGGGCGGCGTATTCCGTGTACGTGACCGGGAATCCTGGTTTGACCAGACGGAGGACATCCCAGGCATGGGCCCGGAACGGGCCGGACACCTGCCGCACGGGGACCTGCATCGCGGGCGCCGGATCGCCGGCATAGAAGGCTTCCACAGCGGCGGAGATGCCTTCCAGTCCGGAGACCAGTTCAAGGGTGGCGGGCCGCAGGGTCGGGTGAATCTGCCCCGTCAGGTCACCGGGTTTTTCTGTCCAACCGCTGGAAAGGACGACGCCGTCCTGGGCGAGGATGGTGAACGGACCGTCCGGGGTGGTCATCTGAAGCAGCTGGGCCTTCATCGCATCGCTTTCTGGGGAACGTCATTTTTTGCACGGGTTGTGGGTACGGCGGCAGCGCGCCAGAGGTGCATGGTGGCATAGGAGCGCCAGGGGCTGACTTCCTGGAAATCGGGGTTCAGCCGGGCGAGGCCGTTGGCCAGGGCACGGACCCCGTTCCTGACGGCAGCGTCATTGGCAAGGAAGACGTCCGGGGCACCGATGACCCGCATCGCCACGTAACCAACTGTCCACGGCCCCACGCCGGGCAGCGGAAGCAACATGGCGGTGAGGCCGGCAAGGTCATTTCCGTAGCCGGGGTCGATCCGCCCTTCGGCCATGGCGGCGGCAGCGTTGAGGAGCGATTCTGTCCTTCTCCGCGGGCCACGCAGCAGATGTCCCGCCTCAGCGACTTCGGCCGGAGTGGGAAACAGGCGGTCAAGGCCGTCGCCGGGGACGCTGCTGGGACTGCCGGCGGCGGATAGCTGGGTCAAGGCGGTCCGGGCGGCCGCCACCGTGATCTGCTGCCCCACCATGGCCCGCACCAGCAGTTCCTGGGGATCCAGCGCGCCGGGCATCCTGATGCCCGGCGTCCGCTCCACCGCAGCTGCCAGCCGGGCGTCCTCCGCCAGGGCGGCGTCAATGGCCTCCGGGTCCGCATCCAGGTCGAACAGCCTCCGGACGCGGCTCAGCAGGGCCGGAAGGTCGCGCAGGTCCACCGCGCCGATGGTGAGGGTGAGGGGCCGCTCCCGGGCGCCGGCGTCGTACTCCACCCTGAAGCGGGCGTCCGCATGCGGCAGCCGCAGCGTGCGGGCGTAGGAATCAGCTGTACCTGCTTCGATTCCGGGGATGGCCCGCACCGCCAGGAAGGTGAAAATGCCAGGGTCGAAGGGCTTCCTGTAGGGGAGGCTAAGCGTCAGTGCGGTGGCGCCCCCTGCGGTTTTTCCGTGCCGGCCGGTCAGGCGCAAGGCTGTGGGCGTCATGTCGAAGACGTCGAGCATGGTTTCGTTGAACTGCCGGACGCTGCTGAAGCCGGCCGCGAATGCGACGTCGGCGAGCTTCATCGACGTGGAAACCAGCAGGGTACGGGCAGTCTGGGCGCGTCCCGCCCGGGCGAGCGACAGCGGTCCGGCCCCGAGTTCCTGGGTGAGGATCCGGTTGAGCTGGCGGGAGGAGTAGCCCAGCCGGACAGCAAGGCCCTCCACCCCGTCCCTGTTGATCACGCCATCGTTGATCAGGCGCATGGCGCGTCCGGCCACGTCCTGGCGGAGGTTCCAGGCCGGTGTGCCGGGAACCGCCTCCGGGAGGCACCGCTTGCAGGCCCGGTAGCCGGCTTCGTGGGCTGCGGCGGACGTTTCGTAGAAGGTCACGTTCGAAGCCTTGGGCGTCCTGGCCGGGCACGAGGGGCGGCAATAGATTCCAGTTGTCCGGACGGCAGTGTAGAACTGCCCGTCGAAACGGGTGTCCCGGGCATCGATTGCCCGGTAGCGCTGCCAGAAGTCCATCACTCCATCCTGCCAGCCGCCGGGGATAGCTACTAGCGGAAATCGGACACGGCCGTGCCCCGCCCGGAAGGGGGAAAGCGCTGAAGCCGGCCGATGTGGGTAAGGTCTGGCCATGAGTGAAATTGCCTTGCCCGCCGGCCGGCCGTTGCGGGAGATCCTCGCCGGCGATGCCCGGGAGCTGGCCCCGCTGCTGCTGGGGGCCGTCCTCACGCACGATTCACGCGAAGGACCGGTGTCCGTCCGGCTGACCGAGGTGGAGGCCTACCTGGGACCGGAGGATTCTCTGCACCCGGATCCGGGCTCGCACACCTACCGCGGCCCCACCCCCCGCAACGCGCCCATGTTTGGCCCCGCCGGGCACCTCTACGTCTACTTCACCTATGGGATGCATCACTGCACCAATATCGTGTGCGGGCCGGACGGTGTGGCCTCCGCCCTGCTTTTGCGTGCAGGGGAGATCGTGGAAGGGCTGGAGCTGGCGCAGCGGCGGCGGCCCACGTCCAAGAGTCCGGCTGACCTCGCCAGCGGCCCCGCGCGGCTCGCCAAGGCATTGGGCCTGACGACGGCGGACAGCGGCCGTGACGCGCTGGCGCCGCCTTTCGGGCTGGTCCTTCCGTCCCGGCCGGCCGTGCACGTCAGCTCCGGCCCGCGCGTTGGCGTGGCCGGAGCCGGCGGCTCCGATGAATATGCCTGGCGCTTCTGGATCACCGGGGATCCCACCGTCTCCAAGTACAAAGCCGCCCAGCCCCGTGGGACGAAACGTAGCGTCCGGGCCGCTACCGCAGCCAGGTTTCACCAGCGTTAACAGAAATGGTTGTAGAATGGACGGTCTGTCTTTTGCGATAGGGGAACGTTAATGCTCGACGCCGATTTGGCCCACGAACGGGAGTACGTAGCCGGCCTGTATGCCCGGCTCGAAGAGCTCCGCGAGGAAAAGCGCCGGCAGCTGGCGCAGGTCCGCCGGGCCGGGGCTGTAGGCACCATGCAGAACGTTTCCGAACGCGACGCTTTTGCCGCCCTGTATGAGGACCGCCTGGCGCAGCTGGATGCCGTGGATGACCGGCTGGTCTTCGGACGGCTGGACCTTGATTCCGGCGAGGCGCAGTACATCGGCCGCATCGGCCTCACCACCGAGGACCTCCAGCGGCTGATGGTGGACTGGCGTGCGCCCGAAGCGGGGCACTTCTACCAGGCCACCGCGTTCGACCGGCAGGGTGTGCGGCGCCGCCGGCACCTGATCCTGCAGGGCCGCGAGGTCAAGGCCATTGAGGACGACGTCCTGGATGCCGGGATGCTGGCGGATAACGAATCGCTGCAGGGCGAGGGCGCCCTGCTCGCTGCGTTGAACTCCAAGCGGACCGGCCGGATGTCGGACATCGTCAGCACCATCCAGTCGGAACAGGACCGCATCATCCGGTCCTCCATCTCCGGCGCCCTGGTGGTGCAGGGCGGGCCCGGCACGGGCAAGACCGCGGTGGCGCTGCACCGCGCCGCCTACCTCCTCTACACCCACCGTGACCGCCTCAAGAGCGCAGGCGTGCTGCTGGTGGGACCGTCGTCGTCGTTCATGAAGTACATCGAACGCGTGTTGCCCTCACTGGGTGAAACGGGTGTGGTGATGGCCAGCGTTGGCCGGCTGATGCCCGGCATCCAGGCCGTGCCGGAACCGGATGCCGCCGTCGCCGCGATCAAGGGCCGGCTGGATATGGCGGAGATCGTGGCGAATGCTGTATCAAACCGCCAGCGCATACCCGCGGAAAACAGGATCCTGGAGGTGGACGGGCGGAAGCTGGTGCTGACGCCCAGGCAGGTCCGGCGTGCCCGGGAACGTGCGCGGTCCACCGGCAAGCCCCACAACGAAGCGCGGCTAACGTTCGTCAAGATCCTGCTGCGGGAGTTGACGGAACAGCTGACCGAACTCGTCGAGGCGGGAAACATCGGCAACAACGCCGACCGCTCGTATCTGGCCGAGGATGTCCGTACAGCGCGTGACGTCCGGATCGCCCTGAACCTGTGCTGGATGCCCATGACCCCGGAGAAGCTGGTCTCCGAGCTGTTCAGCAAGCCGGCCGTGCTGGAATTCTGTACACCCAGGCTGTCTCCGGCGGAACGTGCCCTGTTGCTTCGCCCGGCCGACGCGCCCTGGACCGAATCCGATGTGCCGCTGCTGGATGAGGCCGCCGAACTGCTCGGCGAACTTGATCCTGCGGCGGGACGTGGACTGGCACAGCAGGAGCACGACCGCGCCCGCGACCTGGCCAACGCCAAGCAGACACTAGTCAACATGGAAACTGCCGGGGTTGACGCCCTCATGACGGCTGAAGACCTGGTGGATCAAAACCAGGAACGCGAGGCCAGGCTGACCGCTGCCGAGCGTGCCACCAGCGACCGCACCTGGGCATTCGGGCACATCGTGGTGGACGAGGCCCAGGAGCTGTCGCCCATGCAGTGGCGGCTGCTGGTGCGTCGCTGCCCCCTGAAGTCCTTCACCATCGTGGGGGACATTGCCCAGACCAGCTCTGTGGCCGGCGCCAATTCATGGCAGGGCGCTCTCGCCCCGCTGTTTGGCGACCGGTGGCAGCTGGAGGAGCTGACGGTCAACTACCGCACCCCGTCACAGGTCGCCGAGGCCGCGGTTCGGATGGCAAACGCGGCCGGCCTGGTGGTATCCGCACCGAAAGCCGTCCGGGAGGGCCGCTGGTCACCCATCATCGACGAAGTGGAGCCGGGTACCGTGGTCGACCGGCTGGTGGAGATCCTGCCGGAGGAACTGGACGCGCTCGACGGCGGCTTGCTGGCAGTGATTGCCGAGGGTGACCTGTTGCCGCAAGCCACCGCAGCTCTGCGCGCCGCTTACGGGCGCCGCATCGGTACGGGGGCCGGCAGCTACGAACAGGACATCGTGGTCATCAGCCCACGTGACGCCAAAGGCCTGGAGTTCGACGGCGTCGTGGTCCTGGAACCGGCCAGGATGCTCAACCATGAGCACGGCAAGGTGGGCGACCTCTACGTTGCCATGACCCGCGCCACCCAGCGGCTGCGGATGATTGCCGCAGAACCTGTTCCGGCAGGCATCGTCCGCTAATCCGGCGGCCTCCAGTACTGCTAACTTAGAAAGCGTGCCAGACATCAACAGCCTCGAATCGCAACACAACGACCCCTCTTTTGCCAACATCTGGCAGGAGCTGAAATGGCGTGGCCTGGTCCACGTCTCCACCGACGAAGCTGAGCTGGAAAAGCTCCTCGCCGGCGGGCCGGTCACGTACTATTGCGGTTTCGATCCCACCGCGCCGAGCCTCCACCTGGGCAACCTGGTCCAGCTGCTGGTCATGCGGCGGCTGCAGCTGGCGGGCCACAAACCGCTGGGCCTGGTGGGCGGTTCCACCGGGATGATCGGCGATCCCCGCCCCACAGCGGAACGCACCCTTAACACCAAGGACACGGTTGCCGAGTGGGTGGGTTACCTCCAGGCGCAGGTGCAGCGCTTCCTCAGCTTCGAGGGGGACAACGCCGCGCGGATGGTGAACAACCTGGACTGGACTGCGCCGCTGAGCGCCATCGATTTCCTCCGTGAGGTGGGCAAGCACTTCCGGGTGGGCACAATGCTCCGCAAGGATGCCGTCGCTTCCCGCCTGAACTCCGACGAGGGGATCAGCTACACGGAGTTCAGCTACCAGATCCTGCAGGGTATGGACTACCTGCAGCTCTACCGCGATTACAACTGCGTGCTGCAGACCGGCGGTTCCGACCAGTGGGGCAACCTCACCAGCGGTACCGAGCTGATCCGCAAAGTGGAGGGCAAGAGCGTTCACGCCCTGGGAACCCCGCTCATCACCAACTCCGACGGCACCAAGTTCGGCAAGAGCGAGGGCAACGCCATCTGGCTCGACGCCGGCATGTGCAGCCCGTACGCCTTCTACCAGTTCTGGCTCAACACAGCCGATGCAGATGTGGTGGACCGGTTGAAGGTCTTCACCTTCCTCACCCGCGCGGAGATCGAGGAAATGGCCATGGCTGTTGCGGAGCGTCCCTTCGCCCGTGAAGGGCAGAGGAAGCTTGCCTTTGAGGTGACCTCCCTCGTTCATGGGGTGGAAGCCACCGAAAAGGTCATTGCAGCTTCTGCCGCCCTCTTTGGAAACGGTGACCTGGCTGCGTTGGACAAGCCGACGCTCCAGGCGGCGACTTCCGAACTCCCGTCGGCCACCGTCCAGGTGGACGCGCTCGGAATCGTGGACCTCCTTGTTGCCTCGGGGCTCTCGGAGAGCAAGTCCGCAGCCCGCCGCACCGTGGGCGAAGGCGGTGCCTACGTCAACAATGAAAAGGTGCTGGACCCGGAAGCCGTGATCTCGGAGGATGAACTCCTGCACGGGCAGTACCTGCTGCTCCGCCGGGGGAAGAAGAATCTGGCTACCGTCGAGGTACTGGTTCCGTAACGGGGAAATATGCCATCTGCACGCCCCTCCGCAGCCGATTTGCACGGCCGCGGAGGGGCGTGTATTGTTTTCTGAGTCGCCGCCGGTGAGTGGTGACAAACCCCCTACTAATGAGAAGCAATTCTTGGTCACGCAGAGCGTGGATTGAAGAAAATGCTTCTCTTTATGCTGGGCGGATTCATTCCACCGAGTGAATTCCGGAAAAACAACCGGATTTGCAAAAGTGAATATGAATGAAATAAGATTGAAACATCGCAGCGAAGAAATACGAGATAAGAATTCAAATTATTGAATTATTTCGGGAATATTCGAATGTGTCTGTTGTTTGAGAACTCAATAGTGTGCCAAGTTTGTTGATACCGATTTGTTTTTTGAATTGGTTGAATTGACTGGATCGTCCGCCCCTGTGGGTGGTCTGGTTTTTACAGCTGGTTTCAAATTTTGCAGTGTGGTGGCCGCGTTTTCCCGTGGTGCCATGTTGTGTCTGTTTTTGTTTTACTTCAACGGAGAGTTTGATCCTGGCTCAGGATGAACGCTGGCGGCGTGCTTAACACATGCAAGTCGAACGATGAAGGGAGCTTGCTCCTGGATTAGTGGCGAACGGGTGAGTAACACGTGAGTAACCTGCCCTTAACTCTGGGATAAGCCTGGGAAACTGGGTCTAATACCGGATATGACTGATCATCGCATGGTGGTTGGTGGAAAGCTTTTTGTGGTTTTGGATGGACTCGCGGCCTATCAGCTTGTTGGTGAGGTAATGGCTTACCAAGGCGACGACGGGTAGCCGGCCTGAGAGGGTGACCGGCCACACTGGGACTGAGACACGGCCCAGACTCCTACGGGAGGCAGCAGTGGGGAATATTGCACAATGGGCGCAAGCCTGATGCAGCGACGCCGCGTGAGGGATGACGGCCTTCGGGTTGTAAACCTCTTTCAGTAGGGAAGAAGCGAAAGTGACGGTACCTGCAGAAGAAGCGCCGGCTAACTACGTGCCAGCAGCCGCGGTAATACGTAGGGCGCAAGCGTTATCCGGAATTATTGGGCGTAAAGAGCTCGTAGGCGGTTTGTCGCGTCTGCCGTGAAAGTCCGGGGCTCAACTCCGGATCTGCGGTGGGTACGGGCAGACTAGAGTGATGTAGGGGAGACTGGAATTCCTGGTGTAGCGGTGAAATGCGCAGATATCAGGAGGAACACCGATGGCGAAGGCAGGTCTCTGGGCATTAACTGACGCTGAGGAGCGAAAGCATGGGGAGCGAACAGGATTAGATACCCTGGTAGTCCATGCCGTAAACGTTGGGCACTAGGTGTGGGGGACATTCCACGTTTTCCGCGCCGTAGCTAACGCATTAAGTGCCCCGCCTGGGGAGTACGGCCGCAAGGCTAAAACTCAAAGGAATTGACGGGGGCCCGCACAAGCGGCGGAGCATGCGGATTAATTCGATGCAACGCGAAGAACCTTACCAAGGCTTGACATGGACCGGACCGGGCTGGAAACAGTCCTTCCCCTTTGGGGCTGGTTCACAGGTGGTGCATGGTTGTCGTCAGCTCGTGTCGTGAGATGTTGGGTTAAGTCCCGCAACGAGCGCAACCCTCGTTCTATGTTGCCAGCACGTGATGGTGGGGACTCATAGGAGACTGCCGGGGTCAACTCGGAGGAAGGTGGGGACGACGTCAAATCATCATGCCCCTTATGTCTTGGGCTTCACGCATGCTACAATGGCCGGTACAAAGGGTTGCGATACTGTGAGGTGGAGGAGCTAATCCCAAAAAGCCGGTCTCAGTTCGGATTGGGGTCTGCAACTCGACCCCATGAAGTCGGAGTCGCTAGTAATCGCAGATCAGCAACGCTGCGGTGAATACGTTCCCGGGCCTTGTACACACCGCCCGTCAAGTCACGAAAGTTGGTAACACCCGAAGCCGGTGGCCTAACCCCTTGTGGGAGGGAGCTGTCGAAGGTGGGACTGGCGATTGGGACTAAGTCGTAACAAGGTAGCCGTACCGGAAGGTGCGGCTGGATCACCTCCTTTCTAAGGAGCACCTACAAGCGCCGGCCTCGTGTATGCGGGGTGCGGGGGTTTGTCAGGAGTAATGCCCGTTGCGCAGACGATTGTTCTGCGGCGGGTGCTCATGGGTGGAATATCAACAAATAGCGGCTGCTTGTTCTTCTCCTCGTTTAGTACGGATGCTTTGGTGTCCTGGAACGGTGGGGTGGGGTGGAAGTGGTTTAGTGTTTGGCACACTGTTGGGTCCTGAGGCAACAGGACCGGGGTTGCTGCGGCTTTGGCTGTGGTGGTTTCCGGGTTTGTTTGTTTCTGGTTTCCTGGCTGCATCGATCATGCGCGTTTGTGTGTGTGGGGTGTGTGGTTTGGGGTTGTTGTTTGAGAACTACATAGTGGACGCGAGCATCTTTTATAAGAAGCAATTTCCAAGAATATGAACCTGGATCTGGCTGCGCTGTTGATGCCCTTTGGGGTGTTGGGGTGTGGTTGGTTTTCGTGGTTCTCTCGTGAATTAGTTTTTTGATCTTTTGTGGTCAAGTTTTTAAGAGCACACGGTGGATGCCTTGGCATTAGGAGCCGAAGAAGGACGTAGGAATCTGCGATAAGCCTGGGGGAGTCGATAACCGGACTGTGATCCCAGGGTGTCCGAATGGGGAAACCCCGCCGAGCGCGCGAGTGACTCGGTGACCCGCATCTGAACACATAGGGTGCGTGGAGGGAACGCGGGGAAGTGAAACATCTCAGTACCCGCAGGAAGAGAAAACAATAGTGATTCCGTTAGTAGTGGCGAGCGAACGCGGATCAGGCTAAACCGTTCCATGTGTGATAGCCGGCGGGCGTTGCATGGTCGGGGTTGTGGGACTTTCCATACCAGTTCTGCCGGGCTGGTGGGGTGTGATGTGCGCGCATAGGTGAACGGTCTTGAAAGGCCGGCCAGAGAGGGTGTTAGCCCCGTAACCGTAATGCGTTTGTGCCGCCTGTGAGAGTATCCCAAGTAGTACGGGGCCCGAGAAATCCCGTGCGAATCTGTCAGGACCACCTGATAAGCCTAAATACTCCCTAATGACCGATAGCGGACCAGTACCGTGAGGGAAAGGTGAAAAGTACCCCGGGAGGGGAGTGAAACAGTACCTGAAACCGTGTGCTTACAATCCGTCGGAGCAGCCTTGTAGTTGTGACGGCGTGCCTTTTGAAGAATGAGCCTGCGAGTTAGTGTTACGTCGCGAGGTTAACCCGTGTGGGGCAGCCGTAGCGAAAGCGAGTCTGAATAGGGCGTTGCAGTGGCGTGATCTAGACCCGAAGCGAAGTGATCTACCCATGGCCAGGTTGAAGCGACGGTAAGACGTCGTGGAGGACCGAACCCACTTCAGTTGAAAATGGAGGGGATGAGCTGTGGGTAGGGGTGAAAGGCCAATCAAACTTCGTGATAGCTGGTTCTCCCCGAAATGCATTTAGGTGCAGCGTTGCGTGTTTCTTGCTGGAGGTAGAGCTACTGGATGGCTAATGGGCCCTACAAGGTTACTGACGTCAGCCAAACTCCGAATGCCGGTAAGTGAGAGCGCAGCAGTGAGACTGTGGGGGATAAGCTTCATAGTCGAGAGGGAAACAGCCCAGACCACCAACTAAGGCCCCTAAGCGTGTGCTAAGTGGGAAAGGATGTGGAGTTGCTCAGACAACCAGGAGGTTGGCTTAGAAGCAGCCATCCTTAAAAGAGTGCGTAATAGCTCACTGGTCAAGTGATTCCGCGCCGACAATGTAGCGGGGCTCAAGTACACCGCCGAAGTTGTGGCATTCAAATATTAGCTAAGCCCTTGTGGTTCAGGCGTTTGGATGGGTAGGGGAGCGTCGTGTGGGCGGTGAAGTCGCGGTGTAAACCAGCGGTGGAGCCTACACGAGTGAGAATGCAGGCATGAGTAGCGAAAGACGGGTGAGAAACCCGTCCGCCGAATGATCAAGGGTTCCAGGGTCAAGCTAATCTGCCCTGGGTAAGTCGGGACCTAAGGCGAGGCCGACAGGCGTAGTCGATGGACAACGGGTTGATATTCCCGTACCGGCGAAAAACCGTCCATGCTGAACAGGGGATACTAACTGCCCGATACCTGCCTGACCGCCCTTGTGGTGGAAGGGTTTTGGTGGAGCGCAGGACCTGATCCTGGGAGGCAAGCGTATTAACAGGTGTGACGCAGGAAGGTAGCCAAGCCGGGCGATGGTTGTCCCGGTCTAAGGATGTAGGGCGAACGGTAGGCAAATCCGCTGTGTTCATGATGCCTGAGATCTGATGGGACCCCCGTTTGGGGGAATTTGGTGATCCTATGCTGCCGAGAAAAGCATCGACGCGAGGTTTTAGCCGCCCGTACCCCAAACCGACACAGGTGATCAGGTAGAGAATACTAAGGCGATCGAGAGAATTATGGTTAAGGAACTCGGCAAAATGCCCCCGTAACTTCGGGAGAAGGGGGGCCCCAACCTTGAACACCACTTGCTGGTGGGAGGGGATCGGGGCCGCAGAGACCAGGGGGAAGCGACTGTTTACTAAAAACACAGGTCCGTGCGAAGTCGCAAGACGATGTATACGGACTGACTCCTGCCCGGTGCTGGAAGGTTAAGAGGACCGGTTAGCCTCACGGCGAAGCTGAGAATTTAAGCCCCAGTAAACGGCGGTGGTAACTATAACCATCCTAAGGTAGCGAAATTCCTTGTCGGGTAAGTTCCGACCTGCACGAATGGAGTAACGACTTCCCCGCTGTCTCAACCATAACTCGGCGAAATTGCAGTACGAGTAAAGATGCTCGTTACGCGCAGCAGGACGGAAAGACCCCGAGACCTTTACTATAGTTTGGTATTGGTGTTCGGAGTGGCTTGTGTAGGATAGGTGGGAGACGTTGAAGCCCGGACGCCAGTTCGGGTGGAGTCATCGTTGAAATACCACTCTGGTCACTTTGGACATCTAACTTCGGCCCGTAATCCGGGTCAGGGACAGTGCCTGATGGGTAGTTTAACTGGGGCGGTTGCCTCCTAAAAAGTAACGGAGGCGCCCAAAGGTTCCCTCAGCCTGGTTGGCAATCAGGTGTCGAGTGTAAGTGCACAAGGGAGCTTGACTGTGAGAGAGACATCTCGAGCAGGGACGAAAGTCGGGACTAGTGATCCGGCGGTACATTGTGGAATGGCCGTCGCTCAACGGATAAAAGGTACCTCGGGGATAACAGGCTGATCTTGCCCAAGAGTCCATATCGACGGCATGGTTTGGCACCTCGATGTCGGCTCGTCGCATCCTGGGGCTGGAGTAGGTCCCAAGGGTTGGGCTGTTCGCCCATTAAAGCGGTACGCGAGCTGGGTTTAGAACGTCGTGAGACAGTTCGGTCCCTATCCGCTGCGCGCGCAGGAAATTTGAGAAGGGCTGTCCTTAGTACGAGAGGACCGGGACGGACGAACCTCTGGTGTGTCAGTTGTACTGCCAAGTGCACCGCTGATTAGCTACGTTCGGATGGGATAACCGCTGAAAGCATCTAAGCGGGAAGCTCGCTTCAAGATGAGATTTCCATACACCTCGTGTGTGAGAGGCCCCCAGCCAGACCACTGGGTTGATAGGCCGGATGTGGAAGCGAGGACTAACGACTCGTGAAGCTGACCGGTACTAATAGGCCGATAACTTACACCACACACCACCCCGCAAACGATCCTTCAAAAGCGTTTGCACCACGGGGTCGGTAAAAAGATAAACAAGACTGCTTGCGTCCACTATGTGGTTCCCAAACAACAAACCAAACCACGGTTCGTTGCCACGGGAACACAACTGAATAACAACACCACAATTGTTGTAACCAAAAACTTCCCACACCACCCCACAGGGGGCCGGTGACGGGTCAAAGGGTTACGGCGGTCATAGCGTGGGGGAAACGCCCGGTCCCATTCCGAACCCGGAAGCTAAGACCCACAGCGCCGATGGTACTGCACCCGGGAGGGTGTGGGAGAGTAGGTCACCGCCGGACAACCATTAGGTCGAGAGCCTCCAAACACACGTTTGGAGGCTCTCCCACTTTAACCACCACCCCCAAACCCCCACACACACACCCCGCCCGGAAAAACCCGGCCCCTCACCCACGACCGGTTAACACCCAACGGCAACACCCGCCGTCGAACTCCTTCCCGGTAAGAGAACGTCCCCTTCAAACATCCAGGATCTGGGAGAGCATCGCCAGGAAAACCGCAAGAGCTGGGAGAGCGCCACCCGGAAAACCGCAGGATGTGACAGAGCGTCCCCCGGAAAACCGCGTGAGGTGGGAGAGCGATCCAGGGGTTGCTGCGGCGGGAGGGTGTGAAGATTCCCACGATGTGCACACGCCGGGCCTACTCTGTCCCGGCGGATTAGGCGGCTCGCCTAGAATTGATGAAGATGTACGGACTTCGAAGCGCTTGATTTCGGGTTGCGTAGGAAACGAAACACGGATACGAGCGGCTGCAGTTGCGCCAGTGGTCGGCTCACAACAGGAGGAATCCATTATGGCCGAGCACAACGGCGGTAACCGCGGAAACGACCGCGGACCTTTCCGGGGAAACAACAACTCCGGAGGAGAACCGCGCGGGTTCCGCTCCCGCACGAACCGCGACAGCAACGACTCTCCGAAGCGTGCCGCCGGGGGTGGCGAACGGAAGCCCTCCGGGGAACGTGACCGCAAGCCATTTGGCGACCGTGACCGCAAGCCATTTGGTGAGCGTCCGCCTCGCGAGGGTGAGGGTGACCGTCGTGGTTTTGGCGGTGGAGAGCGCAAGCCGTATGGGGATCGGGATAACAAGTCGTCTGGTGATCGTCCCCGTCGCGAGGGTGAGGGGGACCGTCGTGGTTTTGGCGGTGGAGAGCGCAAGCCGTATGGGGATCGGGATAACAAGTCGTTCGGTGACCGTCCCCGTCGCGAGGGTGAGGGTGACCGCCGCAGCTTCGGTGGCGGAGAACGGAAGCCTTTCGGTGACCGTGACCGCAAACCGTATGGAGACCGGGATAACAAGTCGTTCGGTGACCGTCCCCGTCGCGAGGGTGAGGGTGACCGCCGCAGCTTCGGTGGCGGAGAACGGAAGCCTTTCGGCGACCGTGACCGCAAACCGTTCGGCGACCGGCAGGACCGCGCACCGCGCAGCTTTGACCGCGGCCCCGCCCGTGGTGATGGACCCCGCGGAGACTCCGGTCCACGCAGCTTTGGCCGTGACCGCCAGGAAGACCGGCCCGCACGGGTCCCCAATGTCCGGGACCTCCGCAGTGCCAACCGTCCTGACCGTGAACGCTCGCCTGAAATCGATGAGGACGTCACGGGCAAGGAGTTGGACCGCGCCACCCAGCACCAGATCAAGACCCTTGAATCGAATAGCGCGGAGTGGGTTGCCCGCCACCTGGTCATGGCCGGCCGCCTGATTGACGATGAGCCGGAACTTGCCTTCCAGCACGCCCTGGCCGCCAGCCGGCGCGGCGGCAGGCTTGCGGCCGTGCGCGAAGCCGTAGGCCTCACCGCGTACGCCGCCGGCCACTATGGTGAGGCGCTGCGGGAATTCCGCACCTACCGCCGGATCAGTGGATCCAACGTGCACCTCCCCGTGATGGCCGACTGCGAACGTGGCCTGGGCCGTCCGGATCGTGCACTCGATGTGGCCCGGTCAGAAGAAGCCAAGGACCTGGACGCCCCGGGCAAGGTGGAGCTGGCTATCGTGGCAGCAGGTGCAAGGACTGACCTCGGCCAACTGGATGCCGCCGTGGCGGAACTGGAGATTCCCCAGCTGGACATTAACCGGGCGTTCTCCTACAGCCCCCGTCTCTTCCGCGCCTACGCCGACGCATTGGCCGCTGTGGGCCGGGAAGCTGAAGCAGAAAAGTGGCAGAAGCAGGCTGTGGTTGCCGAGAATGCCTTGGGCCAGGGCGTCGACGAAGAGCCGGACATCATCGACCTCGGCTGGGACGAAGAGGAAGAAGCCCGGGAGGAAGCTGAGCGCCGCCGCCTGCTGGACCGCGCCGCAACGGCATCTGCGACGGCAGCCACTGCCGCAGGCGCGTCCACGGCTGCTCCAGCCGCAGCAGTTGCCCCGGAAGCAGGTGTCTCCGACGCCGGCGCTTCCGCAAGTGCCGACAATGCCGGTGCCGCCGGCTCCCCGGAGGCCCAGGACGCCAGCATCGATGACCAGGAAGCAGACTACTTCGCCTCGGACGACGCAGAGTCGGACGAGGACTCGGTGGAGCACGACGAGCTGGAAACCGAAGACCGCCTGGAAACCGAAGACCGCCAGGAAACCGGCGGGGAAACCGAAGACCGCCAGGATCGCCGGGAAGACTGACGCAAATGAGTGAAGTTTCCCTGATCTCCCTGTTCGACGCGCTCCTGGCCGATCTGGACGGGGTGGTCTACGCAGGCCCGCACGCAATCCCCGGTGCGGTCGAATCGCTGAAGCAGCTGTCCGGCGTGTGCGTGGGGCTGGGCTACGTCACCAACAACGCGTCACGCACTCCGGCACAGGTTGCGGCGCATCTCCGTGAACTTGGTGCGCCTGCCGAGGACAACCAGGTGGTCAGTTCATCCCAGGCCGCGGCTGAGCTGCTGGCTTCCCGGCTGGCACCGGGGTCCCGGGTCCTCATTACCGGCAGCCCCGCGCTGGCCCACGAAATCGAACTGGTGGGCCTTGTCCCGGTCCACAGCCAGGACGAGGATCCGGTGGCAGTGGTCCAGGGTTTCAATCCGGACATTGGCTGGAAGGACCTGGCCGAAGCGGCCTACGTCGTGTCTGCCGGTGCTCTTTGGGTGGCCACCAACACGGACATGTCCATCCCGCAGGCACGGGGGATTGCCCCCGGAAACGGCACGTTGGTGGCCGCCGTGACTTCGGCCACAGGACAGACGCCGCTGGTGGCCGGCAAGCCGGAGGCGCCGCTTTTCCATTCGGCTGCCAAACGGCTTGGCGCAGAACGCCCGCTGGTGGTCGGCGACCGGCTGGACACGGACATCCTCGGCGGCAACAACGCCGGCTTTGCCACCGTAGCGGTGCTCACCGGCGTCGACACCCGGCAGAGCATCCTGGCGGCCCGGGCGGCCGAGCGCCCGGACTACCTCATTGAGGCGTTGCCGGACCTGTACCGGCCCTACCCCGAGGTCACGCACGACGGCGGCACCTACTCCTGTGGAGAGGCATCTGCCCGGGTGGCAAACGGAGCGGTGGGCATCATTGGCAGCCCGGACCACCTTGACTCCTGGCGTGCCGCATGCGCCGCCTGGTGGGCAGCCACTCCGGGTGCCGCCACACCGCAGGCGCCGAAACTGGCGTGGCTCAATCATTAGACTGGTTGAATGACTGAGCTGACCGAACCTGACGAAGCAGCAGCCCAGCCTTCCCCGGACTGGCCGCGGCCGGACGGTGCCGGGGTTACGGATCCTGTTGTGGCACAGTCCATGGCCCGGCTGGATCCGTTGCCGCGCCTTCCGGTGGCAGAGCATGAAGCGGCCTACAACGACCTTCATGATGAGCTCCTCGCTGCCCTGAATGCTGAACCCGCGGACGGCGGGGCCTGATGGCGGTACGCCTTGACCAGGCCCTGGTTGCGCGGGGCCTGGCCAGGTCACGCACCCATGCCGCCGCCCTGATTGCCGAGGGCAAGGTCAGCTCCGCCGGCAGGGTCCTGGAAAAAGCGTCCCTGCAGGTTGACGACGACAGGGACCTCGCCGTCGAACATGACGAACAGGACACCTACGCCAGCCGCGCCGGGCACAAGCTGTCCGGCGCCCTGGACGCCTTTCCGGAAGTGCTGGTGGACGGGAAACGTTGCCTCGACGCCGGAGCTTCCACGGGCGGCTTCACCGATGTGCTGCTTCGGCGCGGTGCTGCGCACGTGGTGGCAGTCGACGTCGGGCACGGCCAGCTGGTGCCCCGGCTCCGCAGCGATCCCCGCGTCGAGGTGCACGAGGGACTCAACGTCCGCTACATGCAGCCGGAGGACATCGGCGGTACCGCCGCGCTGACCGTGGCTGACCTGTCCTTCATTTCGCTCACCCTCGTGGTTGGGCCGCTGACGCTGTGCACGGAACCAGGGGGCGACCTGGTGCTGATGGTGAAGCCACAGTTTGAAATAGGCAAGGACCGCCTGGGACGCACCGGGGTGGTGACGTCGGAGCGGGAACGCCGGATGGCGGTCGAAAAAGTGGCCTGGGCAGCGCTCGACGCCGGGCTGGACCTCCGCGGGCTGGCGGCCAGTCCCTTGCCCGGCCAGGACGGAAACGTCGAATACTTCCTGTGGATAAAACGCAGGATCAGCCAAGACTTGCCTAAGATCGAAGAGCGTGAGGCAGCTGCCGCTGCCTTGCTCGGACGTATCTGGCCGAACCACTAGAGAGCGGAACCTGATGAGCAGGCGTGTACTGGTCCTCGCCCACACCGGCCGCGAGGAATCACTGAAGGCCGCCTGGGAAGCCTGCGCGCTGTTGCACGCCTCGGGCATCGTCCCGGTGATGCAGGAGTCCGAGCTGGATGACATGGAACGGTTTTTCGGCCACCTTGCCCAGCCGGTGGAAGTGCTCCACGACCACGTCCAGCTGCCCGACGTCGAACTGGTGATGGTCCTCGGCGGCGATGGCACCATCCTGCGCGCCGCCGAACTGGTCCGGGAAGAGGACGTGCCCCTGCTGGGTGTCAACCTTGGCCATGTGGGTTTCCTGGCCGAAAGCGAGCGGGCGGACCTGGCCCAGACAGTCGAGTGGATCGCGAGCCGCGATTACACGGTGGAAGAGCGGATGACCATCGATGTGCAGGTCTGGGTCCGCGGGCAGAAGATTTGGCACACCTGGGCTCTTAACGAGGCCGCCATCGAAAAAGCCAACCGGGAGCGCATGCTCGAAGTGGTCACGGAAGTGGACGAACGTCCGCTGACATCCTTCGGGTGTGATGGGATCGTGATGGCCACGCCTACCGGTTCCACCGCCTACGCTTTTTCAGCCGGCGGCCCCGTGGTGTGGCCCGAGGTGGAGGCGCTGGTCATCGTCCCCATCAGCGCACATGCACTCTTCGCGAAGCCGCTGGTGGTATCGCCGCGTTCACGCCTTGCCGTGGAGGTCCTGAGCCGCACCGACGCCCAGGGTGTGCTGTGGTGCGATGGCCGGCGGTCCGTGGACCTGCCGCCCGGCGCCCGGGTTGAGGTCACGAAGTCCGCCACGCCCGTTCGGCTGGCCCGGACGCACCAGACCCCGTTCTCCGCCAGGCTGGTCCGTAAGTTTGAACTGCCCATCCACGGCTGGCGGGGGCCCGTGCCAAAGGCAGAGGCCATCCACACCGGCCCCATTCCCATCGTCAGGACGCCGCGGCCCATGCCTCCGCTCCAGGTGGCGCCGGCGGGCCAGCCCGATGTTGATACCGATCCGTCGACTGCAAAGTGAACCAATGCTTGAAGAACTGAGAATCCGCGATCTGGGCGTCATCGCTGACGCAACGCTGCCGCTGGGCCCGGGGTTGAGTGTGGTGACCGGTGAGACAGGTGCGGGTAAGACCATGGTGGTCACCGCCGTCGGACTGCTGCTGGGTGCACGCTCGGATGCCGGGGCCGTTCGAAGCGGGGCGAAGAGCGCTACGGCGGAAGCGGTGGTCAAGCTCGACGGCGGCCACCCGGCGATTGCACGGGCGCTGGAGGCCGGCGCGGAAGCGGAAGAGTTCGACGGCGGCGCTGAGCTGATCCTGGCACGGCGCCTCGGCGCGGACGGCCGCAGCCGCGCGTTCCTGGGGGGCCGGGCCGCCCCGGTGGGCGTGCTTGCCGAGATCGGCGAGACCCTGGTGGTGGTGCATGGCCAGTCGGACCAGATCCGCCTCAAGGGAGCGGCGGCGCAGCGCGGTGCCCTGGACAAGTTCGCCGGCGATGCCCTGGCCGGGCCCCTGGCCGCTTACCAGGAGCTCTACAACCACTGGAAGGCCAGCCAGTCCGAGCTGGATACGCTCCGCAGCGCCGCCCGGGACAGGCTGCGCGAGGCCGAATCGCTGCAGACGGCGCTGGCCGAGATTGACGAGGTGGATCCGCAGCCCGGGGAGGACGAGCAGCTGAAGGCCGAGGCAGTGAAGCTTGCCAATGTCGAAGAGCTGCGGATTGCCGCCAGCACTGCCCACCAGGCCCTCATCGCCGAGGACTTCGGCGAGGCAGGTGACGCCACCACCATGGTGGACTCCGCCAAACGCACCCTGGAACACGTGGCGGAGCACGACGCCGAACTGGGTTCCGCGGCTGCCCGGCTTGCCGAGGTGGGCTTCCTGCTCAATGACATCGCCACCGAACTGGCCAGCTACCAGGCAGGGCTGGACTCCGAAGGACCGGAACGGCTCGCTGAGATCGAGGACCGGCGGGCTGCCCTGGCCAAACTGGTCCGCAAGTACGCCCCGACCATCGACGAGGTCCTGGTGTGGGCGGAAAACGCGCGCGTCCGTTACGACGAGCTGCAGGACGATTCCTCCCGGATCGAGGCGCTGGACGCCGAAGTGGTACGGGCGGAGGCTGACCTGAAGAAGCAGGCCGCCGCCATCAGCAAGATCAGGGCCAAAGCCGCCAAGGACCTGTCAGCGCGGGTCAGCGCCGAACTGAAGGCACTGGCCATGGCGGACGCCACCCTGGTGATCACCCTCGAGGCCTCCGGACAGCTGGGGGCGCATGGAGCCGACGACATCAGCTTCCTGCTGCAGCCCCACTCCGGCGCCCCGGCGCGGCCGTTGGGCAAGGGCGCGTCCGGTGGTGAATTGTCCCGCGTCATGCTCGCCATCGAGGTGGTGCTGGCAGCTGTGGACCCCGTGCCCACGTTCGTCTTCGACGAAGTGGACGCCGGGGTAGGTGGCCGCGCCGCCGTCGAAATCGGCCGGCGGCTGGCCATGCTGGCCCGCCATGTGCAGGTGCTCGTGGTCACGCACCTGCCGCAGGTAGCAGCCTTCGCGGACCAGCACATTACGGTTACCAAGACGTCCGTCAGGGGAGCCGACGGCGGCACGGCCACTGGGTTCACCTCCAGTGATCTGCGCCTCCTCGATGGTCCCGAACGGGTCCGCGAACTGGCCCGAATGCTGGCAGGCCAGGAGGATTCAGAATCGGCCCAGGCCCACGCGCAGGAGCTGCTCGACGACGCAAAACTCCTGCCACAGCGCGCCTGACAACACCGGCGCACCTCGCGGGACCTGGCCGGGGACGCACCCGTCAGCAGGCCCCAACCCTTGCCTGCTGCACCCCCGGACGGGCAGACTGGATCATTTGGGGAACAGTTTCCCGACCCGTGGAAGGCTCATTTGATGATAGGCTCGAATTCCGTGGTGCAGCGATCAAATTCCCGTGTAAATTCCCGGTTCCCGGGCTCGTCCAAGACGACCAAACACATCTTCGTAACCGGTGGTGTGGCGTCCTCGCTCGGTAAGGGACTGACGGCTTCAAGCCTCGGTCATCTCCTGCGGGCACGCGGACTGTCTGTAACTATGCAGAAGCTCGATCCCTACCTGAACGTGGATCCGGGCACGATGAACCCCTTCCAGCACGGCGAAGTCTTCGTCACCGACGACGGCGCAGAGACTGACCTGGACATCGGGCACTACGAGCGCTTCCTTGACGAGAACCTCGAGGGCTCCGCGAACGTGACCACCGGCCAGGTCTACTCCACTGTCATCGCCAAGGAACGCCGCGGCGAGTACCTCGGAGACACGGTCCAGGTCATCCCGCACATCACCGATGAAATCAAGCGCCGCATGCGCCTGCCGGCCGAGGGCAAGAACGCTCCGGACGTCATCATCACCGAAATCGGCGGCACCGTCGGCGATATCGAGTCCCAGCCGTTCCTCGAATCCGCCCGCCAGGTACGCCAGGACATCGGCCGGACCAACGTGTTCTTCCTCCACGTGTCGCTGGTGCCGTACATCGGACCGTCCCAGGAGCTGAAGACCAAGCCCACCCAGCATTCCGTTGCTGCCCTGCGCTCCATCGGTATCCAGCCCGAAGCGATCGTCATCCGCTCGGACCGCGAAGTGCCCGATGCCATGCGCGAGAAGATCGGCCGCATGTGCGACGTCGACATCGATGCCGTGGTGAACGCAGCCGACGCACCCAGCATCTACGACATCCCCAAGACCCTGCACACCCAGGGCCTGGACTCCTACATCGTGCGGGCCCTGGACCTTCCCTTCAAGGACGTGGACTGGACCAGCTGGGACAAGCTGCTGGAGGCTGTCCACAACCCCAAGCACCACGTCGAAATCGCCCTCGTGGGCAAGTACATCGACCTGCCGGACGCCTACCTGTCCGTGACCGAAGCCCTGCGCGCCGGTGGTTTCGCCAACGACACCAAGGTCAAGATCCGCTGGGTCCCGTCCGACGAATGCGAATCGCGGGACGGTGCCATCAAGGCACTGGAGGGTGTGAACGCCATCTGCGTTCCCGGCGGCTTCGGCATCCGTGGGCTCGAGGGGAAGCTGGGCGCGTTGAAATTCGCCCGGGAAACCAAGCTGCCCGTCCTGGGCCTGTGCCTCGGCCTGCAGTGCATGGTGATCGAGTACGCCCGCAACGTGGTGGGCCTGGAAGGCGCGTCCTCCAGTGAGTTCGAGCCGGACTCCAAGTACCCCGTGATTGCCACCATGGAGGAGCAGCTGGAATTCGTTGAGGGCCGCGGCGACCTGGGCGGCACCATGCGCCTTGGCCTCTACGAAGCCAAGCTTGATGAGGGCTCTGTCATCGCCGGGACCTACGGCAAGACCACCGTCAGCGAGCGGCACCGCCACCGCTACGAGGTAAACAACAAGTACCGCGAGCAGATCGCCGCCGAAGGCCTGGTCTTCTCGGGCACTTCCCCGGACGGCAAACTCGTGGAGTTCGTCGAGCTGCCCGCTGATGTCCACCCCTACTACGTGGCAACGCAGGCGCACCCCGAGCTGAGCTCGCGCCCCACCCGCCCGCACCCGCTGTTCGCCGGCCTGGTGAAGGCTGCCCTGGACCACCAGGGCGGTGCCGACACGGTCCCGGCCGCTGCTTCCGAAGCCCAGCAGTCCGGTACGGTAGCCGCTAAGTAGTTCCCACAACAGAAAAAGGACGGCGCGATGCCCGGTACACCTGAAGCCACCCCTGCCGTACGGCAGGTTTCGGATGCACCGAGCCCGCGCCGTCTTTTGTCCACCGAGAAGGTCTACGAAGGCCGGATCTGGGATGTGGTCAGCGACACCTTTCTGTTGCAGGAGACGGGCGAGGCCCTCACCCGGGACTACATTGAGCACCCCGGCGCGGTGGCGGTCCTGCCCATGAACGGTAACGGCGAGATCCTCCTGCTCAGGCAGTACCGGCACCCCGTGGGCATGGACCTGTGGGAAATCCCGGCGGGCCTGCTCGACGTCGAGGGCGAGGATTTCGTGGTGGGGGCAGCCCGCGAACTCGCCGAAGAGGCGGATCTGGCAGCAGGAACCTGGAACGTCCTGGCCGACTTCTTCAACTCGCCGGGTTCGTCCAGCGAAGCAATCAGGATCTACCTGGCCCGCGACCTGACTGAGGTGCCACACCACGAACGCCACGAGCGGATGGATGAGGAAGCGGAGATCGAGTTCCATTGGATCAGCCTGGACGACGCCGTGGCGTCCGTGCTGGCAGGCCGCCTCCATAACCCGTCCGCCGTCGTCGGGATCCTGGCTGCAGCAGCCGCGCGTGCGGACGGCTACGCACATCTCCGTCCCGCCGATGCACCGTGGCCGGCGCACCCCAGCCAGCGCTGATGGCTCCAAGTCCTTCGGCTGAAGCCGTACCTCCGGTTGATGCGGCAGGGACCGTTCCCGCAGCCGCCCCGACCGCGATTGACCGAGGCATCACGGATTACCTTCAGCACATGGGCGTGGAACGGGGGCTGGCCGCCAATACCCTCGCCGCCTACCGCCGGGATCTTGCCCGCTATTCCCGCTACCTTGCCGGGGCCGGGTGCCGGCGGCCGGAGGAGATCACCCGACACCATGTGACCGGCTACGTCCGCGCCCTCTCGGACGGGTCCGACGGCGGATCATCCCTGGGCATCCGCTCGGCCGCCAGGACAGTGGTGGCAGTCCGGGGACTGCACAAGTTCTGGGCTTTGGAAGGCTACACACCTTCAGACCCTGCCAGCGAAGTCCATCCCCCCATGGCCGGCAAGCGGCTGCCCAAGGCCATCAGCGTGGACGAGGTGACCCGGATCCTTGAGGCGGCCGGAACGGACACTGCGACGGGGTTGCGGGACCGTGCCCTGCTCGAATTCCTCTACTCCACCGGAGCCCGGATCAGCGAAGCGGTAGGCCTGGACGTTGACGACATCTCCCTGGCTGAGGCTGAATCGGGGCCTGCCATCGTGCGGCTCTTCGGCAAGGGGTCCAAGGAGCGGCTTGTGCCGTTGGGATCCTATGGCGCCAGGGCGCTGGACGCCTACCTGGTGCGCGGCCGCCCTCTGCTGGCGGCAAAGGGAAAGGGCACTCCCGCACTTTTCCTGAACGCCCGCGGAGGCAGGATCAGCCGCCAGAGTGCCTGGACCATCCTGAAGGCCGCCGCCGAAAAGGCCAACATCACCAAGGATGTTTCGCCCCATACCCTCCGGCATTCGTTTGCCACCCACCTGCTCGAAGGCGGCGCCGATGTCCGTGTGGTCCAGGAGCTTCTGGGCCACGCCTCCGTGACCACCACCCAGGTTTACACCCTGGTCACAGCGGACACCCTGCGCGAGATCTACGCGGCAGCCCACCCCCGGGCCCTTGGATGACCGGGTCCGCAGCCGTAACCCTGTGCTTCCTTCTTCGGGATGCAGGAGACGGCACCGAAGTGCTGCTGGGCCTGAAACGGACAGGATTCGGCACGGGCAAGATTGTGGGTATCGGCGGGCATGTGGAACCGGGGGAGACCGACGGCGAGGCAGCCGTCCGTGAGGTGTTCGAGGAAACCGGCATCTCCGTGCTGCCCGAGGACCTCAATGATGCCGGCGCAGTCCACTTCGTCTTCCCCGCCCGGCCGGAATGGAACATGCGCACCCGGCTCTTTACGGCCAGGACCTGGCAGGGTGAGCCAGTGGACAGCGACGAGGTCCTGCCGGAGTGGTTCCGTACCGACACCCTTCCGGTTGAGCGTATGTGGCAGGACGCCGACCACTGGCTTCCGGTGGTCCTGGAAGGCGGAAAAGTCAACGTAGTGGTCACCCTGAACGACGACAACGAGACGGTCGCTTCCTCGGTCAGCATCCTGCCCTAGGCTTTCACCACCCGACGGCGGTCCGGGCACCTAAGCGGCCGTCCCGCCGTCGTGCATTCAACAGTTCCTAGGGCAGGTGGCGTTCCTCCGGACCGATGTATTCGCTCAGCGGCCGGATCAGCGAGTTGGAATCCAGTTGCTCCATGATGTGCGCCGTCCAGCCGGTGATGCGGCTGGCCACGAAGAGCGGCGTGAAAGTGGCCGTGTCGAATCCCATCAGGTGGTAGGTGGGGCCGGCAGGATAGTCAAGGTTGGGCTTGATGGCCTTGGCTTCGTCCATGGCCTGCTCCAGGCCGTTGTAGAGCCCCAGCAGTTCAGGGCGGCCGAAGTGGGCAATCATCTTGTCCAGGGCTGCTTTCATGGTGGGCACCCGGGAGTCGCCGTGCTTGTAGACGCGGTGGCCGAAGCCCATGACCTTCTTCTTTTCGGCCAGCGCGTTTTCCATCCACCCCCTGGCACGGGCTGCTGCTTCCTCGAGCGACTCCTGTGGGCGGATGCCGATTTCGTCGAAGGTGTGCATGACGGCTTCGTTGGCCCCGCCGTGCAGCGGTCCCTTGAGCGCGCCGATGGCGCCGGTGACCGCAGAATGCAGGTCGGACAGCGTTGAGGTGATGACCCTTGCCGTGAAGGTGGAGGCGTTGAAGGAGTGTTCGGCGTAGAGGATCATCGAGACGTTGAAGGCCTCCACCACCTCCGGAACCTGCTCTTCGCCGAAGGTCATCCACAGGAAGTTGGCCGAATAGCCGAGGTCGTCCCGGGGTTCCACCACTGCTTGCCCGTGGCGCCGGCGCTGGTCGTAGGCCACTACGGCGGGCATGGCAGAGAAGAGATCGATTGCCTTGGCCATATTGGCCTCACGGGAGGGGTCTTCGGCCAGAGGGTGCCTGGCCCCCATGACAGACGCGGCCGTGCGGCATACGTCCATGGGGTGGGAAGTGTCGGGCAGCGCGTCGATCACTTGTTTCACCACAGGGTCCAGGGCCCGGCCGGCCTTTTCGCGTGCTGTGAAGGCGGCCAGTTGTTCCGCGGAAGGCAGCTCACCGTTCCAGAGCAGGTAGGCCACTTCTTCAAAGCTGCAGCGGGCTGCCAGCTCCTGCACGGGATAGCCGCGGTACAGCAGTGAGTTCGTATCGGGGTTGACCTTGGAGACGGAGGTGTGGTCCACCACGACGCCGGCGAGACCCTTTTTGATGTCCTGTTCAGCCATGCTGAAACTCCTTTGTTCCTGTCGCCTGTTGATGCCGGCCGGAGCCGGCGGTGGTCGTTAGTGCTTTCCGGGGACCTGGAAGTTGAAGACCCCCGTATCGAACCTGTTGTACCCCTCATAGTCCACGAGCTCGTACAGCCGCGCACGCGTGAGCATTCCGCCAACCTGCGCTTCCTGCGTTCCGTCCGACCTGATCGAATCCAGCGTACGCTCGGCAGCACCCATGGCACTACGGAGCAGTGTGACGGGGTAGATGACCATGTTGACCCCGACGCCTGCGAGTTGGTCCGTGGTGAAGAGCTCACTTTTGCCGAACTCGGTCATGTTGGCCAGGATGGGCACGTCCACGGCGTCGCGGATGGCCTGGAATTCCTCCAGCGTTGCCATGGCTTCGGGGAAGATCGTGTCGGCGCCGGCGTCCACCAGGGCTTTGGCCCGGTCCTGGGCTGCGGCGAGTCCCTCGACCGCCCGGATGTCGGTGCGGGCCATGATGAGGAAGTTCGGATCGCGGCGGGCGTCTGCGGCGGCGCGGATGCGCTTGGTCGCCGTATCCAGGTCCACCACGTTTTTGCCGTCGAGGTGGCCGCAGCGTTTGGGGTTGAACTGGTCCTCGATGTGCAGTCCGGCCAGTCCGGCATTTTCGAGTTCCTGGACGGTGCGGGCGACGTTCATGGGCTCGCCGAACCCGGTGTCCGCGTCCACGATGGCCGGCAGGTCCGTCATTCGGGCGATTTGCCCTGCCCGGGTGGCAACCTCGGTCAGGGTGGTCAGGCCGATGTCGGGCAGGCCAAGGTCGTTGGCCAGGACGGCGCCGGAGATATAAACCCCTTCGAAGCCTTTCTCCTGGATGAGCCGGGCCGAGAGGGGGTTGAACGCGCCGGGGAACTGCGCGATGGTTCCGGAGGCGAGGATTTCCCGGAACCGGATCCGCTTCTGCTCAGGGGTGGTGGTGGAGTACAGCATCTAGAACAGTCCTTTTGGTGCAGCGTCCAGGTTGATGACACCGGGGGCGGCGGTGATGTTCAGCTGCTCGAGCTCCCCGGCGGCGAGTTCGGGGAGGCGTTCGACGGCGGCGAGGAACCTTTCGATTTCGGTTTCCTCCACGATCCCGGCGGCGAGGGTGCGGAACTTGTGGACGTATTGCTCCCGGGCGAACGGCCGGGCGCCCAGGGGGTGGGCGTCGGCGACCGCGATTTCATCGGTGATGACTGTCCCGTCGGTGAGGGTGATCTCCACTGAACCGCCGAACGCCTTTTCGTTGATGTCCAGGGAGTGGTAGCGGCGGGTCCACTCCGGGTCCTCCTCGGTGCTGACTTTTTGCCACAGCTCCACGGTGTCCGGCCTTGCTGCCCGGGTGGGGGAGTAGGAGTCCACGTGGTGCCAGGACCCGTCCTGCAGCGCAACCGTGAAGATGTACGGGATGGAGTGGTCCAGCGTTTCCCGGGAGGCAGTGGGGGAGTATTTCTGGGGGTCGTTGGCGCCGGAGCCGATGACGTAGTGGGTGTGGTGGCTTGTCTTGATCAGCACGGATTGCACGTTGGCGGGGTCAGTGGCTTCGGGGTGCTCTTTGTTCAGCTTGCGTGCGAGGTCGATCCAGGCCTGGGCCTGGTACTCGGCGGAGTGCTCCTTGGTGTACGTGTCCAGGATGGCACGCTTTGGCTCACCGGCTTTGGGGAGCGGCACCTGGTAGGAGGCATCCGGTCCGTCCAGCAGCCAGGCGATCACGCCGTCTTCGCCTTCATAGATCGGTACGGGGGAGGTCTGGCCGCGCATGGACCTGTCCACTGCTTCCACGGCCATCTTTCCGGCGAACGCCGGGGCGTGCGCCTTCCAGGTGGAGATCTCGCCCTTGCGGGACTGGCGCGTGGCGGTGGTGGTGTGCAGCGCCTGGCCCACGGACTGGAAGATCGTTTCGACGTCGAGGCCAAGCAGCGTGCCGATGCCGGCCACGGCGGACGGGCCGAGATGGGCGACGTGGTCGATCTTGTGCTTGTGCAGGCAGATCGCCTTGACCAGGTTGACCTGGATTTCATACCCGGTGGCGATGCCGCGGATCAGGTCCGGCCCACTGGAACCCACGTGCTGGGCGACAGCGAGGATGGGCGGGATGTTGTCCCCGGGGTGGGAGTAGTCCGCGGCCAGGAAAGTGTCATGGTAGTCAAGCTCCCGCACGGCAACGCCGTTGGCCCACGCAGCCCACTCCGGGGAGACCCGCTCTCCAATGCCAAAGACCTTCGCGCCCTTGCCGCCGGTGCTGGGGCCGTGCGTCAGGGCCTGGGCCCGGGCGGCGACGATGGGTGCACGGTTCAGCGAGGCGATGGCCACGGAGGCGTTGTCGATGATCCGGTTGATCACCATGTCGGTCACATCGGAAGTAACTTCCACGGGATCGGTGGCGACAAGCGCGATCTTGTGCGCCAGCTGGTCCTCGCGGGCGAGGTTTTCCTCGCTTTTGTACACGCGGACGTGGTGTTCCTGAACCATGGTGCTCCTTCTAGAGGGATGTGGCGGTGGCTTTAATGTGGGAAAGGCTGCGGTGCAGGTGAAGTGTGGTGGCTGCCTGTGCGAGCCGGGGGTTGCGGTCGGCTATCGCTTCGGCGATAGCGGCGTGTTCGGCCGCCGCCGCCGTCAGCCGGACAGCATTGTCAGCCGCCATCCTGCGGATACGGACAAGATGGACGCGCAGACTGCGCATGGCCTGTGCCAGGTATGAGTTGGAGATGGCCGAGTCGATGGCGGCGTCCAGCTCGCCGACCAGGGCGTAGTAGTCCTCGATGGCGGGCGTTTGGCCGGAGATCAGCGCAGGCGCGGCCAGCAGCTCGGACTGCAGCCGGCGGAAGGCGGCCGGCTGACCGCGCTCCGCGGCAAGCGCCGCCGCTCTTCCTTCCAGGGTCTCCCGGAGTTCAAAGAGCTCATCGATATCAGCCAGGGAAATGGCGGTGACCACCACACCGCGCCCGCCCGCCGTCGTCAAGCCTTCTGCTGTAAGCCGGCCCAGCGCTTCCCGGAGCGGGGTGCGTGAAACGCCAAGGCGCTCGGACTGCTCCACCTCCGCCAGCAGGGTCCCGGGCGGAAGCCGCCACTCCACGATGTCGTCCCGCAGCGCGCTGTAGGCGCGTTCGCTGGCCCGCACTGCTGCTCCCTTCCTCGGTTTCCGCCTCCAGTGTATACACGGGAAAGCTTGAATCACGGAAGGAGAAGGAAATTTCTAACCTTTTCCGCACCCCGTGTATACAGAAGAAGAGTGCCTAACGGCCGCTCCAGCGGTACTCATTCTCCGGCCGGCCGGGGGTGCCGTACCGCGGCGTACGCGACACGGTGCCCGCGTCAGCAAGATACTCCAGGTACCGGCGTGCAGTAACCCTCGACATCCCCAGCGAGTCCATCACTTCGGTGGCGGACACAGCGTGCTGTTGCCGCCTGATGAACTCCTGCACGGAACCCAGCGTTGACGCCGAAAGCCCCTTGGGCAGGGGAAGTTCGGAGGGCGCCCGAAGGCTGGCGAAGGCCTGGTCCACTTCGCTCTGGGATGCGGCCGACTTTCCCGAAGCCGTGCCGGGGCCGGCCAGTTGCTGCCGGAACTGTCGGTAGCTCTCCAGCTTGTCTGCGAAGGTGGCATACGTGAACGGCTTGATGAGGTACTGGACCACTCCAATGGCCACGGCGCTGCGTACGATGGCCAACTCCCTGACGGCAGTGATGGCGATGATGTCGGCCAGGATGCCGGCAGAACGCATTCGCCGGGCAATGTCCAGGCCGTGGAGATCAGGCAGGTTCATATCCAAGAGCACCAGCTCCACGGGGTTGCCTGCCGCGGACAACTCGCTGAGCAGCCGAAGCGCGGACTGGCCGTCCGGCGCTGTTCCGGCGAGTTCGAACCCCTGGAGGCGCCCCACATAGGCTGCATGCGCGGCTGAGGCGATGGCCTCATCTTCAACGACGAGAACCCGGATGTTGCTCACAGTCTGCGCTCCTTCCCTGGGGATACCGCTGCGGGCAGGAACGCTTCAAACTTGGCACCGCGCCGTCCGTTGATGGTTAATTTACCGCCCAGCCGCTGTACTGCCTGGCGGACCAGGGCGAGCCCAATGCCCCGTCCGCCCGGCCCCGCGGGCTTTGTACTGTAGCCATGCCGGAAAATGTCCTCCACCGCGTCGGGATCAATTGGGGTACCCGAGTCGTGGACTGAGATGTCGAGGCCTTCCTCATCGGACTCCACAGTCAACTCCACCCGCCGCGGGGGAGGTCCTTCCGCGGCGGCGTCGATCGCGTTGTCCAGCAGGTTCCCCAGGATGGTCACCAAATCCTGTACCGGGATGCCTGCCGCGGTGCCCGAGCCCAGGGTGGTGACGTCCAGCTGGACCCCGCGCTCATGGGCTTCGGCCACTTTGCCCATGACCAGCGCTCCCAGCACCGGCTCGTCCACCGAACTGATCATGTCGTCCGTCAGCTGTTGGCTGAGTTCAAGGTCTTTTGTGGCGAAGTCCAGGGCCTGCTGGGTGCGGCCCAGCTCCAGCAGCGAGACCATGGTGTGGAGCCGGTTCGCATGTTCGTGGGTCTGCGCCCGCAGCGCGTCGGAAAGGGTCCGCATCGTTTCCAGCTCGTTGCCCAGGGCTTCGATCTCCGTCCGGTCCCGGAGCGTGGCCACTGTGCCGTACAGCGGCGTCCTGCCGCGGCTGCCGGCGGTCTCCGGTCCCTTCGCCGGCCCCTGGTTCACCACCAGGACGCGGGACCCGGAGAGAACAATTTCGTCCTTGGCGGTGCGGCCGGACTCGAACAGGATGCGAAGCTCATCGTCGAGGGGCAATTCGGCCAGCGATGGAGGGCGGGTGGGGTCCTTGCTGCCGGTCTCATTCAGGCCCAGCAGCTCCGCAGCCTGGTCGTTGTACATCACAACGCTGCCTTTGGTGTCGATGAGGATCAGCCCTTCACGCACTGAATGCAGGACGGACTCGTAATAGGCGAACAGTTGCGCGAGCTGCTCCGGCCCCCAGCCCCGGGTCACGCGGCGAAGGTACCGTCCCAGCAGCCAAGATGCCAGGGACCCGCCCGCCAGCAGGACAAGCCCGCTGGCGAGCAGGGCGGGCAGGCGGGCGGCAAAGGCAATATCCACAGTCCCCACAGTGACGCCCACAGCCACCAATGCCTTGACGGTACCGGCGGCGTCCTTGGCGGGAACGATGGTCCGTACCGACGGCCCAAGGGTTCCAGCGGTGACTTCGGTAAAGGTCGCACCGTTGAGCGCCGCGTCAATGGAGCCGATGTAAGGGCGCCCGATCTGCTCAGCGCGGGGATGGGTCCAGCGTGTCCGGTCCGGAGCCATGATGGTGACGAAGTCGACGTCGGCCGCGGCCATGACGTCCTCCGCATAGGGCTGCAGGATGGACGACGGATCTCCGGAAGCAGCTCCTTCCAGCACAAGGGGGCTGGCGGCAACCGAGGCGGCAATACCGGCCATCCGCAGGCCGGCCTCGTCGTAGGTGCGGTCGCGGGCGTCGAGGTACGCGGCCGTGCCGACGACGCCGATGAACACCACGACAATCAGCAGGTTCGCCATGAAGAGCCGGCGGGCGATACTCCAGCGGTGGATCATCTCTACCTCCCGACGCCCTTTCCAGAGTACATATGAGTGCCACGACCAATATGAACGCAACGGTGAGCTGGGTCACGAGGTACCCAATGATGGATATCACACCGGAGGACGTGTTGAGCCCAGAGACTGTGCCGCAGCGTCTATCAGATTATCCATAAGGAGACACATCATGGCTTCTCAACGAGGAGAGTCGCTCGACACCGTGAAGACGCGGCGCAAGGGCATCGACAAATCGCACTACCTTTACATCGCCGTCATCGCCGCCGTCATCCTGGGCGCGCTTGTGGGCCTGATGTTTCCTGAGGTGGGCAAATCCCTCAAGCCACTGGGCGACGGGTTCATCAAGCTCATCAAGATGATGATTGCGCCTATCATCTTCTGCACCATCGTCCTGGGTATCGGTTCCATCGCGAAGGCCGCTACGGTCGGCAAGGTCGGCGGACTGGCATTGGGATACTTCGTGCTGATGTCAACCTTCGCACTCGCCATCGGCCTGGTGGTTGGCAACCTGATCCACCCCGGCGAGGGCCTGAAGCTGGCGCCGTACGATCCGTCCAAAAAGGCAGAAGTTGACAGCACCGTCTCGTTCCTCCTCGGGATCATCCCGGGCGACATTCCGGTCCTTCCGACGCTCTTTGCCGCCCTCCTCGTCGGTTTCGCCCTGCAGAAGATGGGCCCGCAGGGCGCCCCGGTGCTCAAGGCCATCGGCCACGGCCAGGCTGTCGTCTTCCGCATCCTGATCATGATCATGTGGCTTGCCCCCGTGGGCGCCTTCGGTGCCATCGCCGCCGTCGTGGGCGCGACCGGCTTCCAGGCCATTGTCAGCATGTTCACCCTGATGGCGGCCTTCTACATCACCTGTGCACTGTTTATCGTCATCATCCTGGGCGGATTGCTGAAGGTTGTGTCCGGAGTCAATATCTTCAAGCTCATGAAGTACCTGGGCCGCGAATACCTGCTGATCTTCTCCACCTCGTCTTCCGAAGCCGCCCTGCCCCGCCTGATCGCCAAGATGGAACACCTCGGCATTTCCAAGCCGGTTGTTGGCGTCACGGTACCCACCGGCTACTCCTTCAACCTGGACGGCACCGCCATCTACCTGACCATGGCGTCCCTCTTCGTGGCCAACGCGATGGGAACCCCGCTGGACCTTGGAGCACAGATTTCGCTCCTGATCTTCATGATCATCGCGTCCAAGGGTGCAGCCGGTGTCACCGGTGCCGGCCTGGCAACCCTTGCCGCAGGCCTCCAGGCACACAAGCCGGAACTGCTCGGCGGCGTCGGGATGATCGTCGGAATCGACCGTTTCATGTCTGAGGCCCGCGCCCTTACCAACTTCACCGGCAATGCCGTAGCGACCGTCCTGATCGGCACCTGGGTCAAGGAAATCGACGGCCGCCAGGTTGTCGACGTGCTCTCCGGGAACTTGCCCTTCGATGAGCAGACCATGACTGCAGGCCACGGCCCGGCAGCCCCGGAGCAGGCAGAAACCAGGCCTGTCCCGGTCAACGCCTAACCGCGGCAAGCAACAGAACCGCCCCCGCAGCCCTCGCTGCGGGGGCGGTTCTGTATGTTGGGGACGGAAACCTTCGACCTCAACTAGAAGGTCAAGGCTCAACATCCGCGAAAAGTCAAGTTCCGTCGATAACCGTGTCGGCCGCTGTAACCTTGGGAGCAAGAAGGAACGGCGCTGGCCATCCAGCGGCAGGAAATCACCGTCATCGAAAGTGTGGATAGATACGTGAGCAGCGAACAGGGTTCAGCAACTCTGGAGGGCACGGAATTCGACCTGGAAAACGCGGTGATGGGTCCCACGGGGCGCCCATACCGCGAGTTCCCGGAACCCGCGCCGCTGTCCTCCCACGGTCCGGCCCGCGTCATCGCCATGGTGAACCAAAAGGGCGGCGTCGGGAAGACCACCTCCACCATCAATCTGGCCGCGGCGCTGGCTGAATACGGCCGCCGCGTGCTCCTGGTCGATTTCGATCCCCAGGGTGCGCTGTCCGCAGGCTTCGGCGTCAACCCCCACGAGCTGGACCTCACGGTCTACAACGTGCTGATGGACCGCAAAGTGGACATCCGCGACGCCATCCACCAGACCGGTGTGGACAACGTGGACCTGCTGCCGGCGAACATCGACCTCTCCGCCGCGGAAGTGCAGCTCGTCAATGAAGTGGCGCGCGAGCAGGTGCTGGACCGTGCGCTGAAAAAGGTCGAAGACGACTACGACGTAGTCCTCATCGACTGCCAGCCGTCCCTGGGCCTCCTGACCGTCAACGCACTCACCGCAGCTCACGGAGTGATCATTCCGCTGATTTGCGAGTTCTTCGCACTGCGGGCCGTGGCGCTGCTGGTGGAGACCATCGACAAGGTCCAGGACCGGCTCAATCCGCGCCTCCAGGTGGACGGCGTCCTCGCCACCATGTACGACGCCCGTACCCTCCACAGCCGCGAAGTCATTACCCGGCTGGTGGAGGCCTTCGGGGACAAGGTTTTCGAAACCGTCATCAAGCGGTCCATCAAATTTGCCGACGCCACCGTCGCTGCGGAACCCATCACCAGTTACGCCGGAAACCACGTGGGCGCCGATGCATACCGCCGGCTGGCCAAAGAGCTGATCTCGCGCGGCGGCGCACCCTAGCCACGCTGTGGCGGACTCCAAGCCCGGCTTCGAGGTGCGGCTGGCCAATTTCACCGGTCCGTTCGACCTCCTTCTGGGGCTGATCGCCAAGCACCAGCTGGACATCACAGAGGTGGCAATAGCCACCGTCACAGATGAATTCATCAAGTACATCCGCAAGCTGCAAAAGCTCGGCGAGGAATGGGCCCTGGACGAGGCCAGCGAATTCCTGGTGATCGCGGCGACGCTGCTGGACCTCAAAGCCGCCCGGCTGCTTCCGGCCGGCGAAGTGGAGGATGGCGAGGACATTGCGTTGCTCGAAGCCCGTGACCTCCTCTTCGCGCGGCTTCTCCAGTACAAGGCCTTCAAGCACGTCGCCGGCATCCTGGGCGAAACCCTTCACCAGGAAGGCCGCCGCTTCCCGCGCCAGGTGGCACTGGAAGAACATTTCGCCGCCATGCTTCCCGAACTGGTGTGGAAACACACGCCGGAACAGTTCGCCGCCCTTGCCGAGGCGGCGCTTCGGCCCAAAACGCCGCAGCACACGGAAGTGGGGCTGGGCCACCTGCACGGCAGCAACGTGAGCGTCAAGGAACAGGCTGGGATCCTGGGCCTGCGGCTGCAGCAGGAGTCACCGCTGACCTTCCGCGCGCTGATTTCCGACGCCGGCTCAACCCTGGTGGTGGTGGCCCGGTTCCTGGCGCTCCTGGAGCTGTTCCGGGACAAGGCTGTTTCCTTTGACCAGCTTTCGCCGCTGGCGGACCTTGCGGTGCATTGGACGGCCGGCACAGGGGACTGGTCGGCGGAAAACCTGAGCGAGGAATACGAGGTGCAACTGTGAACGGGCGACCGCCGGAAGGCGCAACGCAGGGAACGGACGTCCATAGCCTGCCCGGCGGGGCCAAGGCTGCCCTCGAGGCGGTGCTGATGGTTTTGGACCAGCCGGCCACCGAGGAAGAGCTGGCTGCCGGACTTGAGCTGACGGTTGACGTGGTCAAGGCCCTGCTCGCAGAACTCCAGCGCGAGTATAGCGGCTATACTGTTAAAGCCCCGGATAAGGAAATGGCCAGCACCGCTGGTTTCGGCTCCAGCCCCCGGGGTTTCGAATTGCGGAACATCGCCGGTGGCTGGCGCATCTACTCCCGAGCAGACTTCGCTGACATCGTCGGCAAGTACGTTCTTGAGGGGCAGACGGCCAGGCTCACCCAGGCGGCATTGGAAACGCTGGCGGTCATCGCGTACCGGCAGCCGGTTTCCCGGGCACGGGTGTCTGCGATTCGCGGAGTCAATGTTGACTCTGTCGTACGGACACTTGCCCAACGCGGGCTGATCGAGGACGCGGGAACTGATCCCGAGTCCGGCGCCATCCTTTACCGGACCACGTCATACTTCCTGGAACGGATGGGTATCAGCTCAGTGGCGGATTTGCCGCAACTGTCCCCGCATCTTCCGGGACTGGAAGGCATCGCGGAGTTCTACGACGCCGACAGGATGTAGGCCGGAACTTCCGGCCTGCAAAGAAAATTTATCAGGGCAGAGTATTTCTGCACGGCTGGCTAGGGTTGTCCATGGACAACCTTTGACAGCCAAAACATTGAAGGACGGGTCATGACACAGGCGGGACGCCAGGGTTCACCACGTAACGGTTCGGGACGCAACAGTTCAGGACGAAACACCTCCCAGGGAGGCAACTTTGCCGGCGGCTCCCGCGGCGGGGCAGCCAAACGAGGCTCCGGTTTCAGCGGCGACCGTCCGCACCGGGCGCCCAAGCCCCGCGAGGAACGCTTTATCGACCCCGACCAGGCCGGCGCGCAGCCGGAACGCGGGGCTTCGGACAAGGCCGCCAAGCCGTCGTCGCGGAAACCGGCGGCACGCAAGCCCGGTGCGAAGAAAGCACCGGGAACACCAGGTGCCCCCAAGCCCAAAGCGCGGACCGGCGCTCCGGGCGCTGCGGCATCCCGGGCCTTTGGCAGCGAACGCTTTGGCCAGAACCTTGGCCCCGTCCGCAGGCCCTCCCGTAAGAAGGGTCCCCGCGGTGAGGTGCCCCAGTCGGAACTGCACGACGCCGACGGCGTTCGCCTGCAGAAAGTCATGGCATCGGCAGGAGTGGCCTCGCGCCGCGTCTGCGAAGAGATGATCGCAGAAGGCCGGGTGGAAGTGGACGGCCAGGTGGTCACCGAACTCGGTGTCCGCGTGGACCCGCAGACCGCCGTGATCCACGTCGACGGGCTTCGCATCCAGCTGGACGAAAACCTGGTCTACATGGTGTTCAACAAGCCCAAGGGCGTTGTGTCCACCATGGAGGACCCGGACGGCCGCCCGTGCATCAGCGACTTCCTTAAGAGCAACAAAAACAAGGGTGAACGGCTCTTCCATGTTGGCCGCCTGGACGTCGCCACCGAAGGCCTGCTGCTGCTGACGAACGACGGCGAACTCGCCAACCGCCTGACGCATCCTTCCTACGAAGTCCCCAAGACCTACCTGGTGCAGGTCCGCGGCCCGTTCCCGCAGGGGGTGGGCGCCCAGCTCAAGGCGGGCGTCGAACTGGAGGACGGCCTCGCTGCTGTGGACTCCTTCCGGCTTGTTGATTCCACGCCCGGACACGTCCTGATCGAGGTAGTGCTGCACTCGGGCAAGAACCGCATTGTCCGCCGCATGTTCGACGCCGTCGGCTTCCCGGTCCAGCGGCTGGTCCGCGTCAAGGTGGGACCCATCGGACTGGGCGACCAGCGGCAGGGCAGCATCCGCAATCTTGGCAAGCAGGAAGTCGGCCACCTGCTGGCATCCGTAGGGCTCTAAGGCATGTCCGCCTTCAAAAGCCAGGGCCGCGGCCACCTGGACGGTCCGGTGGTGGTCATCGGTACCGGGCTCCTCGGGACCAGCATCGGCCTGGGCCTGCGGGGGCGCGGGGTGCCGGTGTTCCTGTCCGACCCTTCGCCCACGAACCAGGCGGTAGCTGTTGACATCGGCGCCGGCCGGCCGCTGTCCGAGCTGGGCAGCAGCCGGCCGCAGCTGGTGGTGGTCGCTGCGCCGCCGGACGTGACTGCCGACGTTGTGAAGCAGGCGCTGGCTGACTACCCGGACTCGGTGGTTGTGGATATCGCCAGCGTCAAGGCGGACATCCTCTCCCGGCTCCGCAGCAGCGGCGTGGACCTGTCCCGCTACGTTGGAACCCATCCGATGGCAGGGCGGGAAAAATCCGGTCCGGTTGCCGCGCGTGGCGAGCTGTTTACCTCCATGCCATGGGTGGTTTGCCCGTCGGAGGAGACCTCGGGTGCGGCCCTTCAAACGGCGCGTTCGCTCGGCACCGACCTGGGCGCTGTGGTCTCGCAGTTCACGGCTGAGGAACATGATGAAGCCGTGGCGCTGGTGTCACACCTCCCGCAGGTGATGTCCTCGCTGCTGGCGAGCAGGCTCCAGGGAACGCCGTTGCATGCGTTGTCCCTGGCCGGCAACGGATTGCGGGATGTCACGCGGATCGCCGCCAGCGACCCCACGCTGTGGGTGCAGATCCTGGGCGGAAACGCGGCAAAGGTAGTGGAAATCCTCTACGGCGTGCGGGAGGACCTGAACCGTCTGATCGGAACGCTGGAACAGCCTACGGCTCCCGGTGCCAGGCTGGACCTTGCCCAGCTGATCAGCGAGGGCAACGCGGGCCAGGCCCGAATTCCGGGCAAGCACGGTGGTCCGCCCCAGGCATATTCCTGGCTCACCGTGCTGGTGGATGACAGGCCCGGACAGATTGCACGGCTGCTGACCGAAATTGGTGAAGTCGGGGTGAACGTTGAAGACCTGCGGCTCGACCATTCATCCGGACAGAACGTGGGCATGGTGGAATTGTCAGTGTTGCCGAACAAGCACGACCACCTGATCGAAGCATTAACCGACCGCGGATGGCGGGTACTTCAGTAATGACACAGGAACTCCTCGACACTATGCCCGCGCTGCGGGTCGGCAGGCCGCTGGTTGTTGCAATTGACGGGCCCTCGGGTTCGGGTAAGTCCAGCGTCAGTAAAGAAGTGGCCCGGCGGCTGCGGCTGGCCTACCTGGACACCGGGGCGATGTACCGGGCGCTGACCTGGTACTGCGTCACCAATGGCATTGACCTCGACGACGCCGCCACCGTTGAGCAGGCATCACGCGACCTCGTGCTGGAGCTGAGCACCAGCCCGCAGGAGGAATACGTCCGCGTGGACGGTGTTGACGTCACCGACGCCATTCGGGAACCTGCCATCTCCTCGGCTGTCAGCGCCGTCGCCACCACCTTGGGCGCGCGGACCGAACTCATCCGGCGGCAGCGGGCGCTGATCGAAAAGCACCACCGCCGCATGGTGGTGGAAGGCCGGGACATCACTACCGTCGTCGCGCCCGGAGCGGAAGTGCGCATGTTGCTGACCGCCAGCGAAGAAGCCCGCCTGCGCAGGCGCGGCATCCAGCTTGGCGGCACCCAGAACGCGGAGCAGCTCGCAGCGCAGGTGACCCACCGCGACGCCAGGGACTCCACTGTGGTGAACTTCACGCAGGCTGCCGATGGCGTGGTCACGCTGGACTCCTCGGACCTCGACTTTGAACAGACGGTTGACGCTGCGCTCGTCATTGTCACAAAGGTCCTCAACCGTGACTGACGGCAGGGCAGGCGTTCCCTCCGGCTGGACCATGGCCTGGAGCAGGCCGGTGGGCTGGGTCCTGGACCACCTCGTCTACCGGACGTCGGTGACCGGAAAGGACAACGTCCCCACCGGGGGGCCGGTGATCTTCGCCGGCAACCACATCAGCTTCCTCGACGGACCGGTGATGTTCGGTGCGTCGCCGCGGCCCATGCACATCCTGGTCAAGCAGGAGATGTTCAAGGGATTCCTGGGCCGCGTACTGACCGCGTCCGGGCAGCTTCCCGTAGACCGGCAGGGTGACCGGGCCGCGCTGCAGCGCAGCAAGGAACTGCTCGACGCCGGCCGTTGCGTCGGGATCCTCCCTGAAGGAACCCGGGGGAGCGGTGAAGCCTCCGACATCAACGGCGGGGTAGCGTGGCTCGCCCTGAACACAGGAGCCCCGGTGGTGCCTGTGGCCATCCTGGGCACCCGGAGCGGGGACGAGCACCTTGACTTCGTGCCGAGGCCCGGCAGGCGTTTCCACGTCAGCTTCGGAACTGCCCTTACCCTGGGCCGCCGGGCAGGGGAAAGCGGCCGTGCTTCAATGGACAGGGCAGCGCAGGAGATCCGCGCAGCACTGGCAGGGCACGTCCGGGATGCCATACAACTCAGCGGGCAGCCCCTGCCCTTTGCTGAGACTTCCAAAGATTTGACAGCAGTAGCCGGGACGCCGGCAGATGACCACTAAGGACAATGCAATGAGCGACACCACCCAAACTCCCGGCCATTCCGGCCCCGCCGAAGACGAATACACTCCCACGGGCAGCGACCAGGTTGCGGAACGGCTGGCGGCCATTGACGACGACGAGGCAGAGCTTCGCGCGGCCTCCCTCCGGGCAGGACTGGAGGACTACGACCTCGATGAGGACGACGCCGCCCTGCTCAGCGGGGAGTACGACGACGAGGACTTCGACGGCCCCGTCAAACTCGATCCTGTCCTTGCCATCATCGGACGCCCCAACGTGGGCAAGTCCACGCTGGTGAACCGTATCCTGGGACGCCGCGAAGCGGTGGTTGAGGACACCCCCGGTGTGACCCGCGACCGCGTTATGTACTCCGCGAGCTGGAACGGCCGCAACTTCACGCTGGTGGATACCGGCGGCTGGGAGCACGACGCCCGCGGAATCCATGCGCGCGTCGCCGAGCAGGCCGAGATGGCCGTCGAACTCGCGGACGCCGTCCTCTTTGTCGTTGACTCGGCCGTCGGCGCCACCGCCACTGATGAAGGCGTCATGAAGATGCTGCGCCGCAGCAAGAAGCCGGTCATCATGGTGGCCAACAAGGTGGATGACTTTGCCCAGGAGGCGGACTCTGCCGCCCTGTGGGGCCTCGGCTTCGGCGAGCCCTATCCGGTGTCAGCGCTCCATGGACGTGGTGTGGCGGACCTGCTGGACCACGTGATGGACGTCCTGCCCGAATTCTCGACCATTGAGGGGCTGGAACGCTCCGGCGGCCCGCGGCGCATTGCGCTGATCGGGCGCCCGAACGTCGGCAAGTCCTCGCTGCTGAACAAGCTCGCCGGAACCGAACGCGTGGTGGTGGACAACACCGCCGGAACCACACGTGATCCCGTGGATGAATTCATTGAACTCGGCGGCCGAACCTGGCGCTTCGTGGACACGGCCGGCATCCGCCGCCGCCAGCACATGGCCCAGGGCGCGGACTACTACGCTTCGCTGCGGACGCAGGCGGCGCTCGAAAAGGCGGAGGTCGCCGTCGTGCTCCTTGCCGTGGACGAGGTCCTCAGCGAGCAGGATGTACGGATCCTTCAGCTGGCCATCGAATCCGGCCGCGCATTGGTACTGGCGTTCAACAAGTGGGACCTGCTCGACGACGAACGCCGCCGCTACCTGGAGCGTGAAATTGAGCAGGACCTGGCGCATGTGGAGTGGGCCCCGCGCGTGAACATCTCGGCCAAGACCGGCTGGCACAAGGACCGCCTGGTCCCTGCGCTCGACGTGGCCCTGGAGAACTGGGACAAGCGCATCGCCACCGGCCGCCTGAACGCCTTCCTGGGCGAATTGGTGGCCGCGCACCCGCACCCGGTCCGCGGCGGAAAGCAGCCCCGCATCCTCTTCGGTACCCAGGCGTCAAGCAGGCCGCCGAAGTTCGTCCTGTTCACCACCGGTTTCCTGGACCCCGGATACCGCCGGTTCATCACCCGCCGGCTGCGCGAAACCTTCGGCTTCGAAGGCACGCCCATCGAGGTCAGCATGCGGGTCAGGGAAAAACGCGGCAAGAAGCGTTAATTGCGACACACCAGGGGCCGCAAATCCCGGAAAGTGTCACTGGCACCCTCCGGGATCGTGTAAGCTCTTCTAGGTGGTTCGGCCGGACTGCTGGTGGAAATCCACGGAGGAATCCTTGGATCAAGCACAGCGGAGAACGGCGGAACCAACGGGCTGTAGCGCAGCTTGGTAGCGCACTTGACTGGGGGTCAAGGGGTCGCAGGTTCAAATCCTGTCAGCCCGACCAAAGAGCGAAAGCGCCGGAGAATCTCTCCGGCGCTTTCGCTTTTTGTGTTGCCTGCACTGCAACCCTGCCTGGCGCCAAACTGCCTATTTCAGGAATCTTGACGTCCGGCGGTCCGCCAGGATCTTGCCCTTGGTCTGGCAGGTGGGGCAGTACTGCAGGGCGGTATCGGCAAAGGAAACCTCCCGGACGGTGTCCCCGCACACCGGACAGGGCTGGCCGGTCCGCGCGTGGACGCGCATGTGGCTCCGCTTCACGTCCTTGAGGTCCTTGGGTGGCTTGCCGCTGGCCTCCGCCAGCGCGGTGCCGAGGACGTCATGGATGGCGTCATACAGGACCTGCACCGTGTCCCGGTCCAGGGACTTGGCGGTAGCGAACGGGGAGATCCGGGCCGCATGCAGGATCTCGTCGCTGTATGCGTTTCCGATGCCCGCAATCACGCCCTGGCTCCGCAGGAGCCCCTTGATCTGCTGGGAACTGCCGGCAAGGATTGCGGCCAGGGCATCGACGTCGAACTTTTCACTGAACGGGTCCGGACCCAGGGAGGCGATGCCGGGGACGTCCCGGGGGTCCCGCACGGCGTAGACAGCCAGGCTCTTTTTGGTTCCGGCCTCAGTAAGGTCGAAACCGCGGGGCCCGTCCGCGCCGGTGAAAACAAGCCGCGCCGCAATATGGCCTTTGCCCATCCTCAACTGTCCATCAGCGGGCGAGTCCGTGAAGCGGATCCAGCCGGCCCTGGCCAGATGGAACACAAAGGAGATACCGCCGGTATCAATGCTGATGAATTTGCCGAACCGCTGTACGCCGGCCACTGTCCGGCCCTCCAGCGACGTGAAAGGCGGATCAGCTGTCTTCAGCACCGCGAAGGAAACAATCTGCAGCCTGGTCACTACAGAGTCCCGCAGTTGTTCGTCCAAAAACCCGGCCAGGCCGGCCACCTCGGGAAGTTCCGGCATGACTTACCTGCCTGGTCCCCGGCGTCCGGCCTCAATGCGCGCGCTCATGCGTCCCATCCTGCCAGAAAGCCCGGTGGACGCCCCGGCAGATGTGCCTATACTTTCAAGCGGCGGCCTGTTTCCCGGGCCCCTTTGACATTGGTGCTTGACCCGATGAAAGGCCCCTGATGAGCAACATTCCCGAAGACCTGTCCTACACCGCCGAACATGAGTGGGTATCCGCTCCCAATGCCGACGGCGTGGTCCGCGTGGGCATTACCGACTTTGCCCAGGACGCGCTTGGAGATGTTGTCTACGCCCAGATGCCCGAAATCGGCACCAGGATTACGGCAAACGAAGTGGTGGGCGAGGTGGAGTCCACCAAGAGTGTCAGCGACATCTACGCTCCCGTAACCGGCGAAGTTGTGGCCCGCAACGATTCCCTGGACACCGATTCGGCCCTCATCAACACCGATCCCTACGGCGACGGCTGGCTGATCGAGGTCAAACTTGCCGAAGCTGACGCCGTTGACTCGTTGCTCAGTGCATCTGAGTACGAACAACAGGTAGGCTAAAGCTAACCGGTAAATCCGGTCCGGCCCCGTGTCGCAGGCAGGACGTCTTCGCACGTCAGCGGCCGGATCGGGAGCCGGCGCCGGACCTGCTGGGCAGGGCCGGAGGGTAAACGTTGACTGCAGGCCTGAGGGGCTGCAGCGGGAAGAGGAGGAATCCATGGCTGGCCACAGACACAACCCTGCCGATGGGGAATACGGCAATGGTGCGGCTAGGTCGTCGGAGACCACCTCCATCCATCTCACCCCGGTCAGAGATGAACCTACTATCGCGCCCAAGCTGTCCTCAGACGAGCGCAGCTCCGTCGAGGCACTTCCGGCGGGTTCCGCACTGCTCGTCGCACACAGCGGCCCCAACGCCGGTGCCCGCTTCCTGCTCGACTCCGACGTCACCACCGCCGGCCGCCACCCGGATGCCGACATCTTCCTCGATGACGTCACGGTTTCCCGCCGGCACGTGGAGTTCCGGCGCACTGCCCGGAGCTTCGAAGTGGTGGACAAGAACAGCCTGAACGGCACCTACGTCAACCATGACCGGGTGGACAGCGTCGAACTCAAGTCCGGCAACGAAGTGCAGATCGGCAAGTTCCGCCTCACCTTCTACCTCAGCCCTGCCGGCGCTGCAGGCCGCGGCTGATCCGGGGACCGCTGCCTGTGGCAATGGCACAACCGGAACGCCGGGGACCGCAGGTCCTGAACATTGGAGAAGTCCTCGCGCAGCTCAGCGGGGACTTCCCAGGCATGACCGCGTCAAAAATCCGGTTCCTGGAAGAAAAAGGGCTGATCAACCCCAGGCGTACGCCTGCGGGCTATCGGCAGTATTCCGACGGCGACGTGGAACGGCTGCGTTTTGTCCTCGCTTTGCAGCGGGACCAGTACCTTCCCCTGAAAGTCATCAAGGACTACCTTGACGCCATCGACAGGGGAGAGCGGCCGGAGAACCTTCCGCCCGGCGTCGTGGTGTCCCCGAGGATCGTCTCCGACGAGCTGGCCGCGGAGCTGCAGAACCGCGGGCGCAGGCTCACGGAGGAGCAACTTCGCGCCGAATCCGGCGCCAGTGTCCCCCTGCTCCAGGCTCTCCTGGAGTTCGGCCTGATCAGCCACAGCAACGGCCAGTTTGACGAGCATGCCCTCCAAGTGGCGCGTGCCTGCGTGCAGCTGGAGGGCCATGGGCTGGAACCCCGTCACCTGCGACCCTTCCAGGCAGCAGCGGAACGGGAATTCGGCCTCGTGGAACGGGCGGTGGCGCCGCTTGCTTCCCGCAAGGACTCTGCCTCCCAGGCGCGGGCTGCCGAGGCTGCCCGCGAAATCAGCGACCTCTGCCTCACCCTGCACCGGGCTTTGGTGCAGGACCACATCTCACGCATGGACATCTGATGATTGAAGTCGAGATCGTAGGCGTTCGGATTGAACTGCCTTCCAACCAGCCCCTGGTCCTGCTCCGGGAAATGCATGGGGAACGGCACGTCCCCATTTGGATCGGCACTCCGGAAGCCAGCGCCATCGCGCTGGCCCAGCAGGGCGTGGTCCCGCCCCGGCCCATGACCCACGATCTCCTGGTGGATGTGGTGGAGTCCCTGGGCCACTCCGTGGTGAGCGTCAACATCGTGGCTGTTGAAGACAACATCTTCTATGGGCAGCTGCAGTTTGAAAACGGCACCACTGTGAGTTCCAGGGCATCCGATGCCCTGGCAATAGCACTCCGCGCGAAGTGCCGCATCTGGTGCGCAGATTCGGTTATGGATGAAGCCGGCGTCCGCATCACCGAGCACGACGAGGGTGAGGACGCGGAGCCGGGCCCCACCGTTGACGAGGAGCGCGAGTTGCGCCGGTTCCGGGAGTTCCTGGACGACGTCGAACCCGAGGATTTCGACGGCTAAGGTCACGTTAAGGTTAAAGTTGAGGATGAAAGTTTCGACACGCCTCAGTTAAGCCGTCAGGGTCTTTGACCTTGGGTCCCGCCGGGCCTAACGTCGAAGTATCAAGTTCCCATTGCTTACGGCAGCCGCGCAAGTCACACTGGAAAGTGCGCCCCGCGAAAATTACATGCATGGTCTTCATGCCAAGGCTGCTGCAGTTGTTAAACCGGGAGCTACGACAAGGAGGATCCAGGTGAGTCCCAAAGGCGAAGCAGGCGGGCTGAAACAGCCCACGGCTGGTGTTGCTGTGCCCGCGAGTGGTGCCCAGGGCCTCCTGTTTACCGAGGACCTCCCGGTGCTGGATGAGGACGCCGGCTACCGCGGACCCACTGCCTGCAAGGCTGCCGGCATCACGTACCGGCAGCTGGACTACTGGGCACGTACCGGACTGGTGGAACCCGCAGTCCGCGGCGCTGCCGGCTCCGGGTCCCAACGGTTGTACGGATTCCGCGACATCCTTGTCCTCAAGGTGGTGAAACGCCTCCTGGACACCGGAGTTTCCCTTCAGCAGATCCGCACCGCCGTCGAACACCTGCGTGAACGCGGTGTGGAGGACCTGGCCCAGATCACGCTCATGAGCGACGGCGCCAGCGTTTACGAATGCACCTCGGCTGATGAGGTTATCGACCTGGTCCAGGGCGGACAGGGCGTGTTCGGCATTGCTGTGGGCCGGGTGTGGCGCGAAGTTGAAGGCAGCCTCGCCTCCCTTCCCAGCGAGCATGCAGCGGAGCAGCCCTTTCCGGACGACGAACTGAGCAAGCGGCGGGCAGCACGAAAGATCAGCTGACGCCCTGGCAGACCTGACAGCAGAGGCCGCTCTCCCTAGGGGGAGCGGCCTCTGCTCTTAATCCAGGCTGCTTAGCGGGCACGGCTGCGCAACCCGCTGCCCACCGCCATCAGGTTGGTCAACAGGTCGTCGAAAAGCGCCGCAGCAGACTTGGCCGAATCACCGGGCCAATGGTGCACCGGGTGGGCGGCGCCCTGGATCTGCTGCCAGTTGGCCTGTTCGGGTATGCGTGGACTCAGGAGGAGTTCGCCGAACATGGACTCCATCTCAGCCAGCCGGTACGTGTGTTCGGATGAACCCGTCCGGACCCGGTTGGCCACGATGCCTGCAGGGGAAAGGTTGGGTGCAAATTCCTGCCGGAACAGCTGGATTGCCCTCATGGTGCGTTCCGTTCCGGCCACCGAAAACAAGCCGGGCTCGGCAACGAGTGCCACCTTGTCGCTCGCGGACCAGGCCATCCGGGTAAGCCCGTTGAGCGACGGCGGGCAGTCGATCAGGACGAGATCATAGGTGTCCGCGCCTGCCAGGACGGACGAGAGCCGCCGGAGGTCACGGCGGCCAAGGTCCGGGCGGTCGTAGATGCCCGTGTAGGCAGAGCCGACGGCGACGTCCAGGACAGCGGGCCCGGAACCGTTGGCCTGGGCGTACGCCGTCCAGCTGCTGCCCACGACGTTCTCGGCCAGCTTGGCGCGGCGGGGGCTCTTCAGCATCCTGCCGATATCGAGCTGGTCACCGGGCTGCACGCCGAGGGCCGTGGTCGCGTCCGCGTGGGGGTCAAGATCCACCACAAGCGTGCGGACGCCCGCGGCCAGCGCCGCAGACGCCAATCCTGTGGTGACGGAAGTCTTGCCGACTCCACCCTTAAGGCTGCTGATGCTGACTACTTGCACTTGAGAGACCAAAACCTAACGCCGGATGCCGTGTTGGGAGTAATGTTTGCTCCGGCAGAGCCGAAGCCGGACGGTCCTGCCGCCCTACTCATCATATGTGGATGCGCCGTTGAATCCTGCTTTCCGGGGACTCGGCATGGCATCGGCTGTGCTGCCGGGGCGGATTCCGCCGGGCCGGCTAAAGCAATCGGGACATGACGGGGAAATCTGTGACAGTCGACACAAAGATTTGTGTTTGTCCTTGTAGGTCCTAGACACTGTGACCACTCACCGATCCACCCGCAATGATGCAGGAGAAGTATGTTTTCCAAAGTTCTGGTGGCCAACCGCGGCGAAATCGCGATCAGGGCCTTCCGCGCCGGCTACGAGCTGGGCGCCAAGACCGTTGCCGTTTTTCCAAATGAGGATAGAAACTCGATCCACCGCCAGAAAGCGGACGAGGCCTACCTGATTGGCGAGGAAGGGCACCCCGTCCGGGCATACCTGGACGTCGCCGAGGTCATCCGGGTGGCGAAGGAGTCCGGTGCGGACGCCATCTACCCCGGTTACGGCTTCCTCTCCGAGAACCCCGACCTGGCACGCGCGGCCAAGGACGCCGGGATCACTTTCGTTGGGCCGCCGGCGGAAGTGCTGGAGCTTGCAGGCAATAAGGTTGCCGCGCTTAAGGCTGCCCGTGATGCCGGTGTTCCGGTCCTGAAATCCAGTCAGCCCTCCAAGGACCTGGACGAGCTGCTGGCAGCGGCAGACGAGATCGGCTTCCCCATTTTCGCCAAGGCCGTGGCCGGCGGCGGAGGCCGCGGCATGCGCCGGGTGGACACCCGCGAAGCACTTCCTGAGGCCCTGAAGTCAGCCATGCGCGAAGCGGACGCGGCGTTCGGTGACCCCACCATGTTCCTGGAACAGGCAGTACTGCGCCCGCGGCACATCGAGGTGCAGATTCTCGCGGATGCCGAAGGCAACGTCATGCACCTGTTCGAGCGCGACTGCTCCATTCAGCGCCGGCACCAGAAGGTCATTGAGATCGCCCCCGCCCCGAACCTGGACGAGAACATCCGGCAGGCCCTTTACCGGGACGCCGTCAAGTTCGCCCAGGCGCTGAACTACGTTAACGCGGGCACCGTCGAGTTCCTCGTGGACACTGTGGGTGAGCGGGCCGGGCAGCACGTGTTCATCGAGATGAACCCGCGCATCCAGGTGGAGCACACAGTCACGGAGGAAGTCACCGACGTCGACCTGGTGCAGGCACAGATGAGGATCGCCGCCGGTGAGACTTTGGCGGACCTTGGCCTTTCCCAGGAAACGGTGCACCTCAAGGGCGCAGCCCTGCAGAGCCGCATCACCACCGAGGACCCCGCCAACGGCTTCCGGCCCGACGTCGGAAAGATCAGCGGCTACCGGTCCGCCGGTGGTGCAGGCGTACGGCTCGACGGCGGTACGGTCTACTCGGGTGCCGAGATCAGCCCGCACTTCGACTCCATGCTGGTCAAGCTCACCTGCCGGGGCAGGGACTACCCTGCGGCAGTGGCACGGGCCCGCCGCGCCCTCGCGGAGTTCCGCATTCGCGGGGTGTCCACTAACATCTCCTTCCTGCAGGCGGTGCTTGACGATCCGGACTTCATCGCCGGCAACGTTGCCACCAACTTCATCGATGAGCGCCCGCAGCTGCTGAAGGCGAGGGTGTCCGCGGACCGTGGCACCAAACTCCTGACCTGGCTGGCAGAGGTCACCGTCAACAAGCCCAACGGCGAGTTGACAGTCCACTCCAACCCGGCGGACAAGCTTCCGTCCGTGAAGGGAAAGCAGGCGGCCCCCGGTTCGCGGCAGAAGCTCCTTGAGCTGGGACCCGAAGGGTTTGCCAGGGCGCTCCGCGAACAGAACCCCGTGGCGGTTACGGACACCACGTTCCGGGACGCACACCAGTCGCTCCTGGCTACCCGTGTCCGCACCCGCGACCTTGTGGCCGCCGGCCCGGCCGTCAGTGCGCTGATGCCGGAGCTGCTGTCCGTCGAAGCCTGGGGCGGTGCCACGTATGACGTCGCACTTCGCTTCCTGGGCGAAGATCCCTGGGACCGTCTGGCGGCGCTGCGCAAGGCTCTGCCGAATGTCTGCCTGCAGATGCTGCTCCGCGGCCGCAACACCGTCGGTTACACGCCTTACCCCGAAGAGGTCACCGAGGCATTCGTCAACGAGGCCGCAGCGACCGGCATCGATATCTTCCGCATCTTCGATGCGCTCAACGACGTCAGCCAGATGGCGCCCGCCATCCGCGCTGTCCGGGCTACGGGCACCGCCGTCGCAGAAGTGGCGCTCTGCTACACCGGGGACATGCTGGACCCCGAAGAGACGCTGTACACGCTGGACTACTACCTGGAGCTCGCGCAGAAGATCGTCGACGCCGGCGCGCACATCCTCGCCATCAAGGACATGGCAGGCCTGCTGCGTCCCGCCGCTGCCGCCAAGCTAGTTGCGGCCCTCCGGGAACGCTTCGACCTGCCGGTCCACCTGCACACCCATGACACCGCAGGCGGCCAGCTGGCCACCTTGCTCGCGGCTGTGGACGCCGGTGTCGATGCCGTGGATGTGGCCGCCGCATCCCTGGCCGGAACCACCAGCCAGCCGTCGGCGTCGGCCCTGGTCGCAGCACTGGCACACACCCCCCGGGACACCGGCCTCAGCCTCGCTGCTGTCAGCTCCATGGAGCCGTACTGGGAGGCTGTCCGCCGCGTCTACGCGCCGTTCGAGTCGGGGCTCCCGGGCCCAACAGGCCGTGTCTACCAGCACGAGATCCCGGGTGGCCAGCTGTCCAACCTCCGCCAGCAGGCAATGGCGCTGGGGCTGGGGGAGCGGTTCGAGGCAATCGAGGACATGTACACGGCCGCTGACCGCATCCTGGGCCGCCTGGTGAAGGTGACACCGTCCTCCAAGGTGGTGGGCGACCTCGCCCTGCACCTGGTGGGCCTTAACGCAGACCCGGCGGACTTCAACGAGAACCCCCAGAACTACGACATCCCCGATTCAGTTATCGGTTTCCTGTCCGGTGAACTGGGTGACCCTCCCGGCGGCTGGCCGGAACCCTTCCGTACCAAGGCGCTCCAGGGCAGGAGCGTGAAGGTCCGCGACGCAGAGCTCAGCGCCGAGGACAGCGCTGCGCTGAAGGCTGACTCCAAGACCCGCCAGCACACGCTGAACCGGCTGCTTTTCGACGGGCCCACGAAGGACTACCTCAAGAGCGTCGAAACCTACGGCAACATCTCTGTCCTGGATACCCGCGACTACCTCTACGGCCTCCAGCGCGGCATGGAGCACGAAATCCAGCTGGAGCGCGGCGTCCGGCTGATCGCTTCGCTGGAAGCCGTCTCCGAGCCGGATGAAAAGGGCATGCGCACCGTCATGTGTACGCTCAACGGCCAGTCCCGGCCCGTGGTGGTGCGCGACCGCTCCGTGGTCAGCAACGTCAAGGCCGCCGAAAAGGCAGATCCGGCGCAGCCGGGACACGTGGCTGCCCCGTTTGCCGGCGCCGTTACGGTCACCGTCAAGGCCGGCGACACCGTCAGCGCCGGCGACACCGTGGCCACCATCGAGGCCATGAAGATGGAGGCATCCATCACGACGCCGGTGGACGGCAAGGTTTCCCGGCTCGCCATCTCCTCAGTGGAGCAGGTGCAGGGCGGGGACCTGCTCCTCGTCGTGGAGCAATAGCCGCAAGGCATTAGCGACAACGAAAGGGTCCTCCCGGCGGGAGGACCCTTTCGTTGTCTCTGGCCTAGGACCGGGGAGCGGCGTACATTTCCTCGATGACGGTCTCGAAGTCCTTCATCACCTGTGCCCGCTTCACCTTCATGGAGGGGGTCAGGTGACCGGAGGCTTCAGTGAAGTCCGCGGGGACGATCCGGAACGACTTGATGGCCTCGGCCTGGGACACGGACCCATTTGCGGCGGTGATCAGGTCCTGGACCGCTGCCTTGACCACCGGGTTGGCGGCAGCGTCAGCGAGGGATGTGTCGGCGGGGAGGCCGTGGCGCTGAAGCCACCCCGGCAGGGCCTCCTGGTCCAGCGTGACAAGGGCACCGATGAACGGCCGGTTGTCACCGACCACCAGGACCTGCGAGACGAGGGCGTCAGCGCGGATCTGGTCCTCAAGCAGGGCGGGGATAACGTTCTTGCCGCCGGCGGTGACGATGATCTCCTTCTTGCGGCCCGTGATCCACACGAAGCCGTCCTCGTCCAGCCGGCCAATGTCGCCGGTGCGGAACCAGCCGTCGGAGAACGTTTCCGCTGTCAGGTCCTCCCGCTTGTAGTAGCCGCGCATGACGCAGACGCCCTTTGCCAGGATCTCGCCGTCGTCGGCAATCTTGACGGCGTTGCCGGGCAGGGGTTTGCCCACAGAACCGATCTTGATCCGGGATGGTGTGTTGACGGAGATGGGGGCTGTGGTTTCGGTCAGCCCATAGCCCTCCAGCACCTGCAGGCCGATGCCCTGGAAGAAGTGGCCCAAACGTTCGCCGAGGGGACCGCCGCCGGACACCGCGTGGGCAACCTGTCCACCCATTGCCGCGCGGAGCTTGCTGTAGACCAGCCTGTCGAACAGGGCGTGGCGCAGCTTCAGTCCAAGGCCTACATGTCCCGCCTGCCGTGCCTTGGAGTAGGCGATGGCGGTATCGGCTGCCTTGTGGAAGATGGCGCCCTTGCCGCCGTCCTCCGCCTTGGTCAGTGCCGAGTTGTACACCTTCTCGAACACCCTTGGTACGGCAAGGATGAACGTAGGCTCGTAGCTCTTCAGGTCGGCGAGCAGGTTCTTGATGTCCGGTGTATGCGCCACCGTGGTTCCGGCAGCCATGGCGAGGACCGAGATGAACCTGGCGAAGACGTGGGCCATGGGCAGGAACATGATGGTCCTGGCGTTCTCGTGGACGATCTCGCCGATGATGGCCAGGGCGTTGTCCGACAGCTCCACGAAGTTGCCGTGGGTCAGTTCACAGCCCTTTGGACGGCCCGTGGTTCCCGACGTGTAGATGATCGTGGCAATGTCCGTAAGCTTTGCCGATTTCCGCCGGGACTCCAGCTCGTCGTCGCTGACGCTGCGGCCGGCATCCCGAAGGGCATCCAGTCCTGCGCCCTCCAACTGCCAGACATGCTGGAGCGCGGTGAGGCCTTCAGCTGAGACCGCCTGGCGGATGACATTCTCGTGGTGGGCGGCCTCGCCGAAAGCGCCAACAGCGCCGGAGTCGCCGAGGTTCCACGCCACCTGCGACGGCGAGGAGGTTTCGTAGATGGGAACGGAGACGCCGCCGGCAAACCAGATGGCAAAGTCCACAAGCGCCCATTCATAACGGGTGCGGGACATAATGCCCACCCGGTCCCCGGCCCCAACGCCACTGGCCATCAGGCCCTTCGCCAGAGCCCTGACGTCCGCAAGGAATTCGGTGGCGGAAACGTCCTGCCAGGCGCCGGCTGGATCCAGCCGCGAAAACAATGCCGGGTTGCTGGCCTTTTCCGCCTGCCGCAGCACCAGGTCGGTGATATTGGTTTCCGGTGGAACAACAACGAGAGGCGGAACACTGAATTCGCGCACTATAGCTCCTTTGATATCCGAAGTCCCGCTCAGGGGTATGCCTAAAGACTAGTACGCCGCCGCGGGGTCATGCAGTATCTAAAGCTACTGATGGGTAACTTGGCCGTCAATGGCGCTTCTGCCCGGGACGCGGCGAACGTCCCGCCACCGGTGCGGCTGAAAACCTAGAATGGGGAATTATGTACGCACAGCCCTCCGGCGAGCAGGCCGGTTCCCTCAGAAGACCCGCCCCGTGGAGGCGGCGGTCCGCCTCCTACCGGGCCGGAATAAGGCAGGGCAACGGCTTTCGCGAACAGATTCGCCTTGGCCGCAAAGGGCTCGCCATCGGAATCGATATCGGCGGCACCAAGGTGGCGGCCGGTGTGGTCGATGGCGACGGCAGGATCCTGAGCGAATCCCGCCGGTCCACTCCAGGCACGGACCCCCGGGCTGTGGAACAGGTCATCGTGGAACTGGTTGAAGAGCTTGGCAGGGGGCACCGGATCCGGTCTGTGGGAATCGGCGCGGCCGGCTGGATGGACCTCGACGGCGGCACCGTGCTTTTCAGTCCGCACCTGGCCTGGCGCAATGAACCTTTGAGGGCCAACCTGCAGCAACTCCTCCGGCGGCCGGTGCTGCTGGCCAACGATGCCGACGCAGCTGCCTGGGCGGAATGGCGCTTCGGGGCAGGGCAGCGCGAGGACCGGCTGGTCTGCATCACCCTGGGCACAGGGATCGGCGGGGCGATGGTCATGGACGGCAGGGTGGAGCGCGGGCGGTTCGGCGTGGCCGGCGAGTTCGGGCACCAGGTCATCATGCCAGGCGGGCACCGCTGCGAGTGCGGCAACCGCGGGTGCTGGGAGCAATATGCATCGGGCAACGCCTTGGGGCGTGAGGCGAGGATTCTCGCCAGGAGCAACTCGCCGATGGCCCAGGACCTGCTGGCCGCTGTGGCCGGGCATACCGAGACCATCACCGGGACTGTTGTCACCGAACTTGCGTTGGCGGGCGACGCCGCCTCCCGGGAACTGATTGAGGAAGTGGGCGAATGGCTCGGCCTCGGGCTCGCCAATCTGGCCGCAGCGCTGGACCCGGGACTATTCGTTATCGGTGGCGGGCTGTGCTCGGCGGGAGACCTTCTGGTGGAACCGGCACGGAAGGCGTTCGCCCGGAACCTTACCGGCCGCGGCTTCCGTCCGGCGGCCGGCATCCAGCTTGCCGCCCTCGGACCCAACGCCGGCCTGATTGGTGCGGCAGACCTGTCCAGGGTGAGCAGCAGGGTCCGCAGCTGACAGATCCGCCATTCCGCGCCGGCCGGCAGGAAGGGTGCCCGGCCGGGCTGGAACCGGTGGGCCCGCGCTAAACCCTGGCCCCGTCGTCGTCCTCGTCTTTTTCCTGCGGAAGCTTCATGATGAGGTACACCGTTCCCAGCACGAACGCAGCCACAATGCCCAGGACGGCCAGCAGCGGCGCGGAGCGCCAGAACATCGCTGAGAGCAGCAGCGCCACCGGGCCGCCCACCGCAGCCAGCCAGGCGAGCATGGTCAGCGGGTCCGTACCGGCCAGGCTGGGCGGTTCCTCCGGCACGAAGGTGCCCTCGTCGTCGTCCACCTCATAATCCCGCGGACCCGCCGGTGGTCCGTCCGCATCAGCGCCACGGGCGCTTGCGCCGGCTGTCCGGGAAGCCTCACGGTCCGCCGCGGACAGTTCGGTGGGCGCCGCGGAGGCCAGGCCCAGCGGGTCGAAGTCCCGGAATGAAGCCCCCTGCCCCGGGCGGGCTGCCGGTATACCGGGTTCAGCGGTCACGCCGGGTTCCGTTGTGCCGGAGCGGGGGTCAGTTGTTCGGGCGCGCGGTTCAGTGAACGGGGGTTCCGATTCCAGGCGCGCCACCAGGTCCAGCCATACGGCATCGTCGTGGTTCGAGCCCTGGTCGGGGGAGTCGGAGGGGCCGGAGTCATGCCTGTTCATGCCGGACCTCCTGCCCTGTCACTGCCGGCGCTCCGGTGCCCAATGGTGCGGAATCAGAAAGCACCCGGCGAATGAACTCCAGCGATCCCTGAAAGATCTGTTCGGCGTCGTTGTCCATAGTGGCCACATGGTAGCTGTTTTCGAGCCGGACCAGCTCCAACGGTGCGTGCGTCAACCCGCGCCGCAGCGCCGCGATACTCGAATCGGAGACCACGTGGTCCACCGTGGACCGGTAAACCTGCACGGGGGCGGTGACCCGGGGGAGAAGCCGGATGGTGTCCCTGAACATTTTGTTCAGCTCATGGGCGGCGGCTACCGGGGTGCGCGGGTAGGCGCCCTCGTCCATTCCCGCCTTCAGGATGTCATTGGCGATGGCAGGCGTGCTTTTCATGACCAGCTTCAGGATCCCGGCCAAGGGTGCGCGGGGATCGTCAATGACCAGTCCCGGATTTACCAGGAGCACCCCGGCGACCGGCCTCGTGGCCCCGATCCGCAGTGCGAGTGCGCCGCCCATGCTCAGCCCGGCAGAGAAGACGTGGTCGCACTCGGCCTCTAGTTCGAGGTACGCGTCATCCAGGGCGCCGTGCCACTGCTGCCACCGGGTCCTGGCAAGGTCCTCCCAGCTGGTGCCGTGGCCGGGCAGCAGGGGCATCCGCACCGCGAAGCCAGCGGCGGCAAAGGCGTGGGCCCAGGTGCGGAGTCCGTGCGGGCTGCCGGTGAACCCGTGGGAGAGGACCACGCCAGTCCGGGGCCCTTCGCCACTGGACACGCTGCTGAAGGGACTGTGGTCCGGGCTGGAGGTCATGGGGTCTCCGAAGTGCTGGTCTGGCGTGCATGGGCACGAACGAATGCGCTGGACCTGGCGAAAATTTCCGGCGCGTCAACGTCAAGCGTAGCCACATGGCCGCTGCTATCAAGGTCAACTACTTCCACAAGGTTGGCACCCAGCCGTTTTCGAAGCATTTCCAGGGAAGTTGGTGGGACAACGGCATCCGTCCGCGACTTGAACACCTGGACCGGGGCTGTGACGCGTGGCAGTCCACGGATGGCGGCCCCAAACAGCTTCTTGAGTTCGTGCACTGCGGAGAGGGGAGTCCGGGAGTAGTCGCCGTCCTCGGTGACGGCCGCCGTCGGCTGTTCTTCCTGGATGGGGACGGTGGTCCGCTGGAAGTACTTCAGTACCCCAATGACACGGACCCGGCGGTCATAGAAACTCAAACCCGGGTTAACTACGGATACGCCTGCCACATTGTGCCGGGACGCGGCAAGCAATGCCACTGCGCCGCCCATGGACAGTCCGGCCACAAAGCAGGTCTCGGTGCGCCCCTGAAGTTCCAGGAAGGCCGCCTCAAAGCTGCTGTACCAATCTCCCCAACCGGTGCGCGCGAGTTGCCGCCAATCAGTTCCGTGCCCGGGCAACAGCGGGACGGTCACGGCATATCCCTGTCCGGCAAGGTGCTCCGCCCACGGCATGACACTCAGGGGACTGCCAGTGAAGCCGTGGCAGATGGCCACGCCAATCGTGGCATTGGCCCCGTGGCCGGGATAGCTGAAAGCAGCAGGACGGGGCGGGATACTGCTTTCAGTCATGCCTCCATCGTGTCACTGTTCCCGGCAAATCTCACTAGAGTAGGGTTGCATTGAACTGCTGACCAGGCCCGGTGCGGAGCCTGGGAGCCGCCTTCCGGAGAGGTTCACCACGTGTTTTATTGGGTCATGAAAAGGATCTTCCTCGGTCCGGTTCTGAAGCTTCTTTTCCGCCCCTGGGTCAAGGGCCTGGACAATATTCCGCTCCAGGGTGCGGCAATTATCGCCTCCAACCACCTGTCTTTCTCCGACTCCATCTTCATGCCGCTTATGGTCCGCCGTCCCGTGGTCTTTTTGGCCAAATCGGAATACTTCACCGGCACCGGGATCAAGGGCAGGCTGACGGCCCTGTTCTTCCGCCTGACCAATCAACTGCCCATGGACAGGTCCGGTGGCGCCGCGTCCGCACTTTCCCTCAACGCCGGTATGGAGGTCCTGAACCACGGGGGTCTGCTGGGGATTTACCCGGAGGGCACCCGAAGCCCTGACTCCAGGCTGTACCGGGGCAAAGTAGGCGTCGCCCGGCTGGCGCTGCAGGCCGGGGTCCCCGTCATCCCGGTGGCCATGATCGGCACCGACAAAGTGCAGCCCATCGGGAAGCGGCTGCCCAACATCCGCCGCATCGGCATGATCTTCGGTGAGCCGCTGGACTTCAGCAAGTACCGGGACCAGGCCGAGGACCGTGACGTCCAGCGGAAGGTTACGGACCAGATCATGTTCGAACTGATGCGGCTCTCCGGGCAGGAATATGTGGACGAGTACGCAGCCGTTGTGAAGCTTCGGTTGGCGGGCAAACCGGTGGAACCGGCCGCAGCCGCGGAACCCCTGGCTTCCCCGGCGCCGACGGATGGCGGCTTTCCGGATTCCGGTGCCGGCGGTCCCGGCACCGACCGGGCCCGGCATGGCGACGGCGGCGCTGCCGCTGCCGGATAAGCGGCCACACCTTCCGGCCTGCAGTTGTGACGCCGACCGGAGTTACCGTGACGGTCCGGTGTCCAGCGCACGTGCGCTGCCGTTAGTCTTAGAGGGTGACTGAGCTATCTGCAAAACCCGCCTTTTCGCTGTCCAGCACCGCCCAGAGCGGAGCGGCCAACTATCCCGGACTTGACGACTGGCGGGACCTTCCCATTTCCCAGCAGCCCAGCTGGCAGAGCCGGGAGGTGTTCGACGCCTCGGTGAAGGAACTCTCCGTGCTGCCCCCGCTGGTGTTTGCCGGCGAGGTCGACGTGCTGCGCGAACGCCTTGCGGCTGCGGCACAGGGAAAGGCGTTCCTCCTGCAGGGCGGCGACTGTGCCGAAACCTTCGAGGCCGCCACGGCCGACAAGATCAGCGCCCGCGTGAAGACCATCCTCCAGATGGCGGTAGTGCTCACCTACGGTGCGGCGATGCCGGTCATCAAAATGGGCCGGATGGCCGGGCAGTTCGCCAAGCCCCGCTCGTCCAATGACGAAACACGTGAGGGCGTTACACTTCCCGCCTACCGCGGCGACATCGTCAACGGGTACGACTTCACGCCTGAGTCCCGTGGCCACGATGCCGCACGCATGCTCCGCGCGTACCACACGTCCGCTTCCACACTGAACCTCATCCGGGCGTTCACCCAGGGCGGTTTCGCGGACCTGCGCTCGGTGCACCAGTGGAACAAGGGCTTCACCGAAAACCCGGCCCATGCCCGCTACGAGTCGCTGGCCCGCGACATCGACCGTGCCATCCAGTTCATGGCTTCCTGCGGTGCCGACTTCGAGGCCCTCAAGCGCGTCGAATTCTTCGCGAGCCATGAGGCCCTCCTGCTGGACTACGAGCGCGCACTGACCCGGATCGACTCCCGTACCGGCTTCCCGTACGACACGTCGGCCCACTTCCTGTGGATCGGCGAGCGGACCCGGGAACTGGACCACGCCCATGTGGACTTCCTGTCGCGCGTACGTAACCCCATCGGCGTCAAGCTGGGTCCGTCCACCACCGGTGACGATGCCCTGCGCCTGATCGACAGGCTGGATCCGGAACGCGAGCCGGGCCGCCTGACGTTCATTACCCGCATGGGTGCGGGCAACATCCGCGAAAAGCTGCCCGCCATCGTCGAGAAGGTCACCGCGTCCGGCGCCCAGGTGCTGTGGGTTACCGACCCCATGCACGGCAACACGGTTACGTCCCCCAACGGTTACAAGACGCGGAACTTCGACGACGTCATCGACGAGGTGCGCGGCTTCTTCGAGGTGCACCACGCGCTGGGAACAGTCCCCGGCGGGCTTCACGTCGAAATGACCGGCGACGACGTGGCGGAATGCCTGGGCGGTGCCGATCCGATTGACCAGGACGCTTTCCTCGACCGCTACGAGTCGGTCTGCGATCCGCGGCTGAACCACATGCAGTCGCTGGAAATGGCCTTCCTGGTAGCCGGCGCGCTCGCCCGGCACTGATCCTGGCAGGTGGTGTGGGCGGTGCCTCCGCCTACACCACCGTCAGGGTAACCACTGAACCTTCGGGCACCTCGGTGTCCACCGGATCCTGGGCCCGCACAGTTCCAAAGAAGCCGCCCAGCACGTTGTTGACCCGCACCTCGAAGCCCAGGGCCTCCAGGGCCCTTCGGGCCTCCGTGGCCTGCCGGCCGATGTAGCTGGGCACTTCCACCATCCTGGGACCCTTTGAGATGGTCAGCGTTACTGTCCCGCCACGGGTCAGTGTCCCACTGGCCGGTGTCTGGCTGACGACCGCCCCCTCTGGAATGTTCCTGTGGAACACCTCCTCGCGCGCCACCTCCGCCGTCAGGCCAACACCCTCGATGGCGTCCACGGCGGCGGCCTCGTCCTGCCCAACCACGGAAGGAACCTGGATGGGCTGGGGTCCCTTGGAAACCGCCATTCCCACAGGTGTGCCGCGGCGGGCAGGGGTGCCGGCGGCCGGCTCCTGGGACAGGACAACGCCTGCTGCGGCTTCCTCGTTAAACTCTTCCGTGACGGCGCCAAGGGCCATGCCGGCAGCGTTAAGGGAGTCCTTGGCTTCCTCAAGAGTGCCGCCTGTCAGCTCCGGCAGGGGGAAGAGCTGGGGCCCTTTCGAGACAAACAGGGACACCGGCTGATATTTACGGATTTCCGTCCCGGCCTCCGGTTCGCTGCCCACCACCAGACCGGTCGGGACGTCGTCGTCGAACACATCGCTGGTAGTGGACCTGTACCCGGCGTCGCTCAGGAGCTGCTGGGCCTGGGCCACGGTCTTGTTTGCTACCTCGGGAATAGTGGCGGCAGCACCCGGACCCATGCCGAAGAACCATCCGGCTCCCGTGGCCAGCAGGGCCGCGAGGACCAGGACAACCACCCATAGGGCGCCCCGCCGGCGGGGATTGCCCTCGCGAAGGGTGCGGGCCGGCGTGGCGGCAGCCCGGGCGCGGGCTTTCCCGTCTTCCTTCTCGGCTTTTCGCTGCGCCCTCTTGCTGGGCAGCTTCGGCGGGGGAGACCACGGCTCTTCCACGTCCTCACCCGGCGGTGTGAGAACGTGGCTTCCACTTCCACGCACGGCTGCAGGGCCTTCGCTCCGCACGTCCTCCCCGCGCCCTTGCCCGGGGACGTAAGGAGGTGGGGCCGGCCGGCCGGAAGGCATTATGGTGGTCGGATTGTTGCTCCGTGCAATGAACTCCGTGCGGTTCCGGGACCCCGCACCGTCCTGGACGGCGGCCATGGCCCCGGGGTCACCGTGAACCATTGCGCTGCCGGCCACAGCCCCCGGAGGATGCAGATCCAGTTCGGAGTCCGTCAGGTTGGTTCGGATGTGGCGCAGCTCCTGAAGCAGCGCATTCGCGTCCACCGGCCGGTTTTCCGGATCATTCGCAGTGCACCACTGCACGAGCTCGTCAACTTCGCCGGCCAAACCAGGGACCAGGGCGGAAGGTGGCCCCACGGTCCCGTTGACGTGCTGGTAGGCAACCTGGATGGGGACCTCGCCGTCGAACGGCTGTTGTCCGGTGAGCATTTCGAACAGCATGATGCCAACGGAGTAAACGTCGCTCCGGGCGTCCGCGGGCTTGCCCAGGACAAGTTCGGGGGAGACGTACGCAACTGTTCCCAGCAGGGTTCCGGAGCTCGTGGACGTCGAGACCGCACGAGCCAGGCCAAAGTCCCCGATTTTGATCCTGCCATCGTCCGCGATCAGGACGTTTTCGGGTTTCACATCGCGGTGGATGAAGCCTGCGGCATGGGCAGCAGCCAGGCCTTCAACCACGGGGTCAATGAGTGCCAGGGCCAACCGGGGCGGAAGGGCGCCTTTGTCGTTAATAACGTCACGGAGGGTATGGCCCTTGATGTATTCCATGACCAGGTATGCCGTATTGCCGTCGTTGCCCTGGTCCAGAACACCCACTACGTGCGGATGCGACAACCGGGCTGCGGCCTTGGCCTCGCGCCCCAGCCGGCCCAGGAAGCTCTCATCGGCGGCGAGGTGCGGGTGGAGCACCTTCAGCGCAACCTCCCGCTCCAGCCGCTGGTCCACCGCCAGGTAGACCGTGGACATGCCGCCGCGCGCCAGCCGGGACCGGACGGCGTAGCGGTTGTCCACCAGCGTTCCTGCAAAAGGGTCAGACACGTGATCCTGCACCCTTCGATCCTAAGCCCGCAACGAAACGGGTCCGAAACCGGTAACCGGTTCGGACCCGTGCCCAAAATGTCTCGATGGCCTCGGCCGTTTCAGGCGGGCAGGGACTAGCGGAAGTTCTTCTGGTGTGCCTTGATGGCGGCGACGTAGGCCTTGGTGTCGTCGTACATGCCGTACTTGCTGACCGAATACTGGCCCTGGTAGTAGCCGGCGATTGCCGTGTCCTGGTCCTTGCTGGTAGCCAGGAGCTGGCGGATGATCGCCACGCCCGCGGTCGCGTTGTCATACGGGTCCAGGAGGTTCAATTTCCGTCCCACCAAGTCAGACGCCCACTGGCCGGACGTGGGGATCACCTGCATGGTGCCGATGGCGTTGGCGGGGGAGACCGCGCGCTGGTCGAAGCCTGACTCCTGGTGTGCAAAGGCGAGGGCCAGCGAGGGATCCACGCCCATGCGGCGGGCCGTGTCGCCCACGATGTTCCGCATTTCGGCGCGGGACGGCACCGGCGACGCGTTCAGCAGCGCTTTGTTCGCATTGGCCGAGCTGACCACGGCCGCGGGGTAGCTGAACCCAAGGAACGTACTGGGCACGAGCGGAGTGACGGTGGCTGCCGGCTGCGGGGCGGCGCCCTGGCCCGATGCGCCTGGGATAACCAGTTTGTTGCCCGGGTAGATAACAGAGGTCATGCTCATCCGGTTGGCAGACAGCAGCTCGGAGAGCTTGACGCCGTGACGTGACGCGATGGCGGAGAGTGTGTCACCGGCCTTGACGGTGTAAGACCCGGTGGAGGGTGCGGGCGTAGCGGAAGAGTTCGCCAATGGAGCCGGTGCTGCTGCAGCGGGCGCAGCCGGCGCGGGCTGCCCTCCACCAACCTTGATCTTCTGCCCCGGATAGATGATGGAGCGCATGTTGAGGTTGTTCCAGCTGAAGACATCGGAGAGGCTCACGTTGTGGCGGGCAGCAATGGCCCCCAGCGTGTCGCCGGACTTCACAGTGTAGGTTGCGCCTCCGGCAGGTGCAGCTGCAGGTGCCGGAGCTGCGGCAGGGGCTGCGGGCGCGGCAGGGGCACCGGAAAGTTTAATCTTTTGTCCGGGATAAATGATGGTGTTCGGCTGGAGGTTGTTCAGCTTGAGGACTTCGCCGGTGTTCAGCCCGAACTTCCCGGCAATGCCGCTGATCGTATCGCCGCGGGCGATGGTGTACTCCGCAGGCGCGGAAGGCTGTGCCGGCTTGAAGGCGGCAGGGACGGTGGTGGATACGGAAGACGCCGGAATGACTGTCGCAGTGGCCTGGGCAGCCTGTGCCTTCATTGCCGCGGCCAGGGTTGCAGGAACGGCGCGGGCCGGTTGTTCTGCTGCCGCAGGCTGGGCGAGGGCCAGGGATGACATCACGACCGCGGGCAGCGCCGCAGTGGTGGCGGCAATCATCGGCAGACTCGGCCTCGGGGGCTGCTTGGGCGAGCGGGACATCGTCATGGAAAGAATCCTCTTCTCAACTGCGGGTGCGGACGGGGATGCCGCTGACATTCCTGATACTACTGTTACTTAAGTTATTGCTGTTACGAGGGTGAACAATGTGAATCTCTCACGAATTCGGAAATAGCACAAGAATTCATCGATCGGCTGCAAGGAAACATATGCGGAGTGTCTGCAGGTCAGGGGCGGGGTAAGCCGCATCGACTAGGCGGCAGGGTGCACGCCATGGCAACCTTGATCCGTGAGTAATGTAGAAAACCTTGTGGGCGAATGGCTGCCCCTGCCCGACGTCGCCCGCCTTTTGAATGTTTCCATCACCAGGGTCCATAGCCTTATTGATGAACGCGCATTGGCGGCGGTACGGGTAGGAGAACGCAATATCCGGTCCGTGCCCGCGGAATTCATCCAGGACGGCCAGGTCGTAGACAGCCTGAAGGGCACCATAGTGGTGCTGGCTGACGCAGGGTATTCCGATGAGGACCTTATTGTCTGGCTGTTTACGGCAGACGAATCATTGCGCGGCCGGCCCATCGACGCCCTGCGTGAGGGGCGCAAGACCGAGATCAGGCGCCGGGCCCAGACCCTGGCCTGGTAGCAGAGCCTTAGGAGGCTCGGCTGACTGTCGCCTCAGCCAGCCTCCGCAGGGCGGTTTTCGGCAGTTCGTCGAGCGGCAGGGCCTTGAGGGCCTCGAACGCCGCCGAACCGAACTCGTTAATAAGGACCTCCGTGGCCTGCAGCGCCCCGGATTCCTCGATAATCCGCCGGATCTCCCGGATGTCTTCGTCCGACAGGTCCTGACGGCCCAGCCTCGCATCGACGAACCCGGACTCAGCAGCCGAGGCCTGGTCAAGCGCCAGGGCGATCAGGACGGTCCTCTTGCCTTCGCGCAGATCGTCCCCGGCCGGCTTTCCGGTGGTGAGCGGGTCGCCAAAGACGCCCAGCACATCATCGCGAAGCTGGAAAGCCTCGCCCAGGGGGAGCGCGAACGCGGAGTAGCCGCGAAGCAGTTCATTGGAAGCTCCCGCCAGGGCTCCGCCCAGGGCCAGCGGATGCTCAGTGGAATACTTGGCGCTCTTGAAGCGGATGATCGACTGGGCCCGGCTGACGGCGCCTGCCCGGTCCCGCACCGGGCCCGCCACCTCCTCAAGGATGTCGAGGTACTGCCCGGCCATGACCTCCGCCCGCATGAGGTTGAAGATCAGCCTCGCCCTGCTGCCGGAGGCTGCCCGCTCCCCGATGTCCGTGAAGGCCTCCTCGCTGAACGACAGGCAGAGGTCGCCCGCGAGGATTGCTGCCGCCTGGCCGAACCGTTCGCTGTCCAGGGCCCAGCCCTGGGATCCATGCAACTGGCTGAACCGGCGGTGGACACTCGGTCCTCCCCGTCGGGTGTCTGACCGGTCGATGATGTCGTCATGAATCAGTGCGGCCGCCTGGAACAGTTCAAGGGCGGCCCCTGCGGTGACCACTTCCGTGGCATCTGGCTCGCCGCCTGCGCCGCGCCAGCCCCAGTAGCACATAAGTGCCCGAAGGCGCTTGCCTCCGGTCACCAGGTTGGAGATGGAACCCATGATGGGATCAATGTCAGGAGAAATGGCAGACATGACGGACTGCCGCGACGCCAGGAACGCAGTCAATTCACCGGCCACCGCGGCAACGAAGTCCGCCTGTTCGTGCCTCAGTTGCTCCGCGGGGGTCACTTGGCTGACTCAGCTGCCACGTTGGCGCCGATGGTGTACGTGGCGACTCCCGCTGCTTCCACGACGGAGAGGTTCACTGTCTCGTTGTCGCCGCGGACAAAGTCCTTGGAAGCCACTGCCCCAACAGCGTCGCCGGGCACCGCCTTGAAGCCTTGGGACTCAAGGGTTTTGGTGTAGAAATCGATGACGGCAGAGGTGGGGGCCGCCACCGTGGCCACGAGGGCAGCCGTTGCGGGCGCCGACGCTTTGTCGAAGCTGCTCGAAACGACCGTGCCCCCCGGCATGAGCGGCAACAGTTGCTGGGGGAACCCCTCCACCACGGCGCCCACGGTGGCGGAGATGTTGGGCGAAGCTGAGGGGCTGGCCGAGGCAGTCATGGTGGCCTGGGTGGCCGCCGGCGTGGAAGCGGAGGAACCGGACCCGGATGTCGCTGACGGGGTGGGGCTGCAAGCCGCCATGGCCAGGGCTGCGCCGGCAGCGAGAGCGGCCAAGCCAGCGGGCTTGAGGTTTCCAAAGACCGTCACAGGGACTTTCCTCCTGGTATTGATGCCGGATGCAGCCTCCAGTTTAGACAGTCCCAACGGATAGGATTGCAGCCGTGGGGCCCGAAGGTAAGAACCAGCCAGCCGCAGCGCGCCTCCCGGGCCGCCGGCGCAGATGCATCATGCACGTGGACATGGATGCCTTTTTCGTCTCGGTCGAGCTTCGGACGAGGCCTGAACTCCGTGGCAAACCGGTCATCGTTGGTTTTCCGGGGGAGCGTTCAGTTGTCCTGTCCGCTTCCTACGAAGCCAGGGCTTTTGGCGTCAAATCCGCCATGCCCATGGCGGTCGCAACCAGGATTTGCCCGCAGGCGGTCATTATTGAACCGCGCCACAAGGTGTACTACGAGGTGTCGGGTCAGCTGATGGCGATCTTCGAATCGGTTACTGAACTCGTCGAGCCGCTGAGCGTGGACGAAGCGTTCCTCGACGTTACCGGCGCCATTCGCCGGCTGGGTCCCCCCAAGGGAATTGGTGAGCTGATCCGCCGGCAGGTCGTCTCTGAGCTGGGCATCACCGCCTCAGTAGGCATAGCCGAGACCAAGTTTGTGGCCAAGATCGCCTCAACCCGCTGCAAGCCTGACGGCCTGCTCCTGATTGGGCCTGACGAGACCGTGCCCTATCTTCACAGCCTGCCGGTGGGTGCGCTCTGGGGCGTTGGCGCGAAGACCGGGGAGGCTCTGGCCAAGATGGGCATCCGGACTGTGGCGGACGTAGCGGCAACACCGGTTTCTGCCCTTCGAAGAATGCTGGGGGCCACCGGAGAGCATGTTTACCAGCTTTCCTGGGGAATCGATGCGCGGCCGGTGACTCCGGTGCGGCTGGAGAAGAGCATCGGGGCTGAGGAAACCTTCGCCGTGGATACCACGGACGATGCCCTTCTCCACCGGGAACTGCTTCGCCTGTCCCACCGCACCGCCGCCCGGCTGCGCAGCTCAGGAATGGTGGCGCGGACCATTGCCCTGAAGCTCCGTTTCGCCGATTTTTCCACGATCACCCGCAGCCGCACAGTGCAGACTCCGGTGGACAGTGCCCAGCTCATCTATGCCGTGGTTCTTCAGCTGCTGGATTCTGTCGGCGCCCGTGCCATGTCGGTGCGCCTGGTGGGGGTGAGGGCGGAGCAGCTTGAAGACGCTGCCAGGACGTCGCTCCAGTTGAGCATCGATCGGCGGGATGATAACTGGCGTGCGGCAGAGCAGGCGCTGGATGAAGTCACGCGCAAATTCGGCAGTAAGTCCGTCCTGCCTGCAAGGCTGATGGAGCCCGGAAGTGGTGGCGGTCAAACGGCCTGACAGCCGTCCTGGAGGCTGCCTCGAAAGTCATTGCCGTCTTTCAGAACGGCCGTGAACAAACTATCCTTAGAGGTACATAGTTTTTGAGTGACTGGACTTACTGCCGGACCCTCTTGGACATGCTCCCGCTCCGGTGACTGCATGCCAGGTTCCAGCTTTTGCCGATGTTGGCGGAGCGGGAACCTCAAAGGCATAACGGTCGTTAACGGTGCAGAAGTTGTGGCTGGGAATCAGCCCGGACGTTGGCCTACAAAAGGAGGTCGTGATGCCGCTGTCGGAGCACGAACAGAAGCTGCTTGAGCAGCTGGAGAAGCAGCTTCACGAGGACGACCCGAAGTTTGCGAGTTCCATGGGGTCCGACCCCGGACGTTCATGGTCCACCAGGCATGTGGTGATAGGCGTCCTCTGCGCCCTTGCAGGCGTCTTCCTGTTATTGGTCGGAGTGACGCTGCAGAACATATTTGTTGGGGTCCTGGGATTTATCGTCATGGGCGGCGGTGTGTACTTTGCCACCATGCGCAGTTCAACGACGGCAAAACCGGGCGCCAAGGCCGGCAACGGCAAGTCCGGCAAACCACGGAGTTCATTTATGAACAGCCTTGAGGAGCGTTGGGACGAGAGGCGCAGGGGCGAACAGTAGCTCCACGCTCCAGCCGGATCCGGCCCCTCCACTTTGCACCCCCCGGCAGGGGAGCGTTGCGAAAAGACCCCCTTTGGGGGTCTTTTCGCATTTAATCCCCGCTTTCATCCCATTCCTGCCTCAATCGTCCCGGCGCAACCGCTGCCAGTTGCGTGGGCTGAACGTTGGGTGTTCCTTCCAGGACCCGGGACACGCCAAACTCCTCCACTCTCCACCACCCCCGCGTTTTAGCGCGTTTTCCAGCCTTCGTTCCCACAACGGACCTTCCGAAGGGGCCGCTATGCGTTGACTGTGGGGGAAAGTGGAGTAATGTGGAGGACATAAGAGGGTGGTTGCAACATAGGGGATGTGCAGTTCCTGACGGCGGACAGGCGGTGGGCCAGTGTTTCTGGGCACTCACTCGCCGCGTCTGGATGAAAAGGGGCGGATCATTCTCCCCGCGAAGTTCCGGGAGGAGCTTGCCAGCGGGCTGGTGCTTACGAGGGGCCAGGAACGTTGCATCTACGTCTTCAGCGAGAAGGAATTTGCACGGGTCCATGAGCAAATGCGGGAGGCGCCAATCTCCTCCAAGCAGGCCCGTGACTACATCCGCGTTTTTCTCTCTGGAGCCTCTGATGAGGTACCTGACAAGCAGGGGCGCGTGACAATTCCACCGGCGCTCCGGGAGTACGCAGGCCTCGGTAGGGAGCTTGCCGTCATTGGCGCAGGATCCCGGGCCGAGATCTGGGACGCCCAGGCCTGGAATGAATACCTCGCTGAGAAGGAAACAGCCTTCTCGGAAACTGATGATCCTATTCCGGGCATTCTCTGAATACCGGAAAGGCCAACAGGGAGCTTCTTGGACGAGATCTCCAGCCGGCCCATCGGCTGGCCAACCTGGCTCACTTCCCCGGAGCCAGGCGGGCGGGACGATAGGCGCGGATGGGGATCTGGCCTAAGAAGCAAGCACGGTGACCACGACGGCGAGAAAGGACGAGGCGTGAACGAACAACCCAAGCCCACGTCCGAACGCCATGTACCGGTTCTTCGGGACCGGTGCATCAATTTATTGGCCCCCGGATTCGAGGCGGCCAGGCTCCGCGGTGAAACCCCCGTGGCAATCGATGCAACCTTGGGAATGGGGGGACACTCGGAAGCGATGCTCCAGCGGTTTCCCGACCTCCACCTCATCGGGATTGACCGGGATGAAGAAGCCCTTGCACTCGCTGGAGAACGCCTGGCTCCGTTCAACGCACGTACCGATTTGGTCCATGCCGTCTACGACGAAATCCAGGACGTCCTTGCCGACCTCGGCGTGCAGGAAGCCCATGGAATCCTGATGGACCTCGGGGTCTCCTCACTCCAGCTCGATGAACGTGGACGCGGCTTTGCCTACTCTTTTGATGCGCCCCTGGACATGCGCATGGACACAAGCCGTGGCCAGACTGCCGCTGACATTGTCAACAACTACAGCGAAGAAGAGCTGGTCAGGATCATCCGTAAATGGGGTGAAGAAAAGTTCGCCGGACGCATCGCGAACAGGATCGTTGCCTCCCGCGCCGTCAAGCCGTTCACTACAACTGGCGAGCTGGTGGAACAGATCCGTTCGGTGGTACCGGCCGGAGCAGCCAAGTCCGGAGGGCATCCGGCCAAGCGGACCTTCCAGGCCTTGCGGATAGAGGTCAATGAAGAACTCGACGTGCTCGAACGCGCCGTGCCCGCAGCCGTGGATTCCACGGCCATGGGTGGACGCATCGTGGTGATGTCCTACCACTCACTGGAGGACAAAATCGTCAAAAGCGTTTTCCAGGCGCGTTCCAAGTCCTCCGCTCCGCTCGGATTCCCCGTAGAGCTGGAAGAACATAAGCCGGAGCTGAAGACCCTGACTAAGGGCACTGAGGTGCCAACCGCCGTCGAAATCGCCGAAAATCCGCGTGCAGCCTCAGCAAGGCTGCGTGCGGCAGAACGAATCAGAGCCAGGAGAGCTGCATGAGCACCGCTGCCGTCAAGAACTTTCCCGTCGTTGAAGGCAGTTCGGCGGTCCGGGGGACCCTTCCCGCAGGTGCTCCGGGTGCAGGCCGGAAGAGCCGCACCCCGCTCTCGGTGGTACGTACAGCACCCCGGAAGCGCCGCGCCCCCTTCGTTGTGCTCTGCTTTGCCATGCTTGCCGTGGCCTTGGTCGCTGTGCTGGTCCTGAATATCTCGGTCTCCACCGCGCAGTACCAGTTGGTGGAACTGCGCGCGCGGCAAAGCACGCTGACCAAGCAGAACCAGGACCTTACCCAGCAGGTCCAGAACTTCGAGGCTCCGCAGAACCTGGCTGCGAAGGCGAAGGATCTGGGCATGGTGGCATCCACCGTCAAAGGCCAGATCGACCTTTCCACCCTGTCCGTCACGGGCAAGGCAACGCCGGCAGTTAAGGGAGGCTCCGAAGGCGCCGTTATCCCTGCTCCGGCAGTGGCCGGGCAGCTCATCGTGGTTCCGCCGGCAACCAAAGGTGAGCCCCTTGCGAACCGCCGGCCTGCCGCGGAAGCTTCCACGGCGGCTCCCGCCGCTGGAACTCCCGCCCCCAAGACTCCAGCCGACGGCGCTTCCGGCCAGGGACCGGCCACACCAGCTGCGCCGGGCGGGACGCCGGCAGCGGCAGCGGCCGCCCCGCAGGTGCCCCCTGCTGAACTCCACGGCGGAACCGTGCCCGTGCCCCAGCAAAGGGTGCCCGGGCAGTAGTAAGCAGGTCTGACGGGCAACAGGGTCGAGCAGCAAGGAATTCCAGGGTGACGCAGAGGACCGGCAAGGCAGCAAACGGCAGGGTGCCCAACCCCACCAAGCGGTTGCGCCTCGGGCTGGGCATTATGCTCACCCTCCTGCTGGTGGTGGGCGGCAAGCTGTTCCTTGTGCAGGGCCTGGATGTCGGGGGAATGGCCGAGGCAGCCCTAAACAAGCGGATGACCCAGACGGTCCTTCCCGCCGAACGCGGCAGCATCCTGGATTCCAGCGGAACAGTCCTGGCGAACAGCGTTATCCGCTACAACGTGGTGGTTGACCAAAGGCTGAACACCAAGACCGAAACGTTCAAGCGGCTGGATGAGTCCAAAGAAAAACTGGTGGACGTTTCCCGAGACCAGGGGCTCACGGAACTGGCGGCGGTCCTGGGGATGGACAAGGACGCCATCGAAGAAGCCGTTACGGGCGACTCGCGCTACTACATCGTGGCCAAGGACGTGAAGCCCGATGTTGAGGACCGTATCTCGAAGCTCCAGATTCCCGGAATCGTCACCGAGGGCATCAGCAAGCGCGTCTACCCGAACGGGTCGGTGGCCGGCGGAATTATCGGCTTCCTGAAGGACGGCACCACCGGCCAGGCAGGCATCGAACAGACCCAGGACGAACTGCTGAGAGGCAAGGACGGTGAGCGGCTGTTCGAGATCGGCGCCGACGGCCTCAGGATTCCGGTCGGTGTGGACGAGTTGACCCCGCCGGAAGACGGCAAGGATGTGAAGCTCACCATCAACTCCGACCTGCAGTACTTCGCCCAGCAGGCGATCCAAAGCCAGTCGGACAAACTGGGTGCCGAATGGGGCGTCATCATCGTGATGGACGCCAAGACGGGCGACCTGGTAGCGATGGCAGACACCAATTCCCCCGACCCCAACGATCCAGGCCGGGTGGCAGCCAAGGACCGCGGCGTACGCGCCGTTACCGCTGCATACGAACCCGGCTCCGTGCAAAAGATGATGACGGTGGCTGCGCTGATCGAAGAAGGCAAGGCCGGCCCCCTGGACACCTTCACCCTGGGGCCCACCTACACGGTGAACGGGCAGACTTTCAGCGACTCCTTTGCCCACGGGACGGAGGAGCGCACCCTCGCCGGGATCCTGGGCTATTCGATGAACACCGGCACGGTGATGGCCGGGCAACGGCTGAGCAAGGAACAGCGCTATGAGTGGCTGAAGAAATTTGGAATCGGCGAGGCGCCGGATGTCGGGCTTCCGGCTACCGCGTCAGGCATCCTGACGCCGTGGGAGCAGTGGGACGGGCGCCAGGAATACACTGTCCTGTTCGGCCAGGGCGTCTCCCAGTCCACCCTGCAGACCGTGCGGGCGTTCCAGTCGGTTGCCAACAACGGCGTGATGCTCCAGCCGCGCCTGATCGACTCCTACATTTCTCCTGACGGGACCGAGGAAAAAGTACCGGCCGCGCCCTCCCGGCAGGTCGTCTCGGACAGTACAGCCCAACAGGTCCAGGACATCCTGGAAAGCGCCGTTACCGAAGGCCAGATCAAGGATGCGGCCATCGACGGCTACCGGGTGGGCGCAAAGACAGGCACCTCGGAGTCCCCGTGCGACGACGGTGCGGGGTTCTGCGGGTACACCGCCTCCATCGTGGGCATGGCACCGATGGACGATCCGCGGTTTATTGTGGAGGTGGTACTCCAGCGGCCGAAAGGCAGCATCTACGGGATTACCCAGGGGCCGGTCTTCCGGTCGGTCATGAGCCAGGCACTGCGGACCTACAACGTCCAGCCATCCACCGGCGAACCGGCCAGACTGCCCCAGTTCGCCAAGTAACACCCCGGCATCAACGGCAGCAACAGCCTTGGCTGTTGCTGCCCATCCATGCCGGACACGATCCACTAGCACCATCGGAGATCCCTTGTCAGAGTTCAACACGTCCGGGAGCGGCGCCGCGCCCACGGCTCCTGCCAGCAAGACCCGGTTCCGGCCATCGGCCGTTAACGCAGTCCGGCTGGACAGCATCGGCGACGCAATCGGCGTCCCTGTTCCCGGGGCTGCTGCCGGCACGGTAGTGACCGGCATCTCCTTGAACTCCCGGACGGTGGAACCCGGTGACCTGTATGTTGCCCTCCCCGGCGCTGTCCGGCACGGCGCCGATTTTGCAGCCCAGGCAATCGAGGCCGGTGCCGTTGCAATTCTGACGGACGAGGCCGGTGCCCGCTTGTTGGCGCCGTCTACTGACACTTCGGTGCCGGTGCTGATCGTGGAGGCCCCGCGGAACGTCGTGGGCCCGTTATCGGCCATGATCTACGGCAGCCGTGCCGGTGGAGACGGTGCGCTGCGGCTGTTCGGGGTGACCGGCACCAACGGCAAAACCACCACCACCTACTTCATCAGGTCGCTCCTGAATGCCCTCGGCAACCGGGCCGGGCTGATTGGCACGATCGAAATACTCGCCGGAGGCGACCCCGTGCCGAGCCTGCTCACCACGCCGGAGTCTCCCGACGTGCACGGCCTGCTCGCCCTGATGCGGGAGAGGGGACTGGCCGCGGCCGCCATGGAAGTCTCCTCCCATGCCATCTCGTTCCAGCGGGTGGACGGGCTGGCGTTCGACGTCGCCGGCTTCACCAACCTGACCCAGGACCACCTGGACCTCCACCACACCATGGACGACTACTTCGCCACCAAGGCAGAGCTCTTCACCCCGTCCCGCGCGCACAAGGCAGTGGTAACGGTCGACGACGAGTGGGGGCGCCGCCTCGCCGCCGGAGCGGAAGTGCCGGTCACCACCCTCAGCACGGCGCCGGGTACGGCAGCAGACTGGACGGTCATTGCGACGGCCCCCCGCGGGCTGGGTACGGAGTTTACGCTCAGGGGACCCGAAGGCAGGGAACTCAACATCCACACCGGTCTCCCCGGCAGCTTCAACGTCGCCAACGCCGCACTGGCTGTGGTCATGGTGATCGTCTCCGGCGTGGATGTGCGAACACTGCAGGCGGCACTGGACTCGGCAGACCCCTTTACGGTTGCAGTGCCGGGACGCATGCAACTGGTTTCCGAAGAACCCGCGGCCGTGGTGGATTTTGCCCACAACACGGACGCGCTGGCGCGTGCGCTGGAGGCAGTGCGTTCCCCGGAGCCCGGCTCCAGGCTCATTGCCGTCTTCGGTGCAACCGGCCAGCGCGACCAAGGCAAACGCCCCGCCATGGGTGCCATCGCAGCCCGCCTTGCCGACACCGTCATCATCACCGACGACGACCCCCACGACGAAGATGCGGCCGCCATCCGCGCGGGCGTCCTGGCCGGAGCACAGGCAGCCCGGGAAAAGGAAGCCCTTCCGTGCGAGGTGCTGGAGGTGTTCCCGCGGGATGAGGCGATCCGCCGCGCCGTGGAACTGGCGCGGCCGCAGGACACCATCCTGGTGGCAGGCCGGGGGCATGAGGTCTGGCAGGAAGTAAAGGGCGTGAACCTCGCCCTCGATGACAGGGTTGAACTGCGCACCGCCTTGACAGCCAGGGGATTCAACGTTCTCCAAGACGACCGGATAGAGTCCTAGACCGAGATGATTGCATTTACTGCGGCGGAGATCGCCGAAATCACTAGCGGGCGCCTGGACGCCGATCCCGGAATCACGCCCCTTTCGGTGGTTACGGATTCACGCGAAGCCACGCCGGGTTCGCTCTACGTCGCAAAACCGGGCGAACAGGCGGACGGCCACGACTTCATCGCGGCCGCCTTCGAGGCCGGAGCTGTCCTGGCCATGGTCGAGCGCCCCCTAGCCGGACCTGACGGAACGCCCTACCCCTCCGTGGTGGTCACCGACGCCGTCCTGGCCATGGGTGCCCTGGCAGCCGAAGCAGTGCGCCGGATCCGCGCCATCCGCGCAGAAGCCGGTGAAGACCTTACCGTGGTGGGCATCACCGGTTCAGCCGGGAAGACGACCACGAAGGACCTGCTGGCAGGAATATTTTCCGCCCAGGGAAAGACAGTCGCCCCGCGCGGCTCCTACAACGGCGAAGTCGGCGTGCCTTTAACAGTCTTCCAGGCGGGCGCCGACACCCGGTACCTGGTGATCGAGATGGGTGCCACCGGCATCGGACACATCCGCTACCTGGTTGAGATGGTCAAGCCTGACATTGGCGTGGTGCTTGGTGTTGGAACGGCACACGCCGGTGAATTCGGGGGAGTGGAGAACATCGCCCGTGCCAAGGGCGAACTTGTGGAAGGCCTCGCCGCGACAGGAACAGCCATCATCAACCTCGACGACGACAGGGTGGCCGCCATGCGCGGCCGCACCACCGCGGCAGTGCTCGGTTTCTCGGCGGAAGGCCGCCCGGACGCGGCGGTGCAGGCACTCAACGCCGACACCAACGGCGGGGGTAACCCTGAATTCGACCTTTTGCTGCCCGGCGCCGACACAACCCACCACGTCTCCAGCCGCCTCATAGGCGCCCATCACATGGGCAACCTGCTTGCCGCAGCTGCCGCCGCGTTCGCTGCGGGTGTTCCCGGCACGGACATTGCTGCCGGCCTGAGCAGCCAGGCTGCTGCCAGCCGCTGGCGCATGGAACGCACAGAGCGTGCCGATGGCGTCACCATCATCAACGACGCCTACAACGCAAACCCGGAATCCATGAGGGCCGCACTCCGGACCCTGGCGGACCTGGGTCAGGGCCGGCGGACCTGGGCCGTCCTGGGTGCCATGCTGGAACTCGGCGAGGACACCATCCGTGAGCACACCGCCGTAGGCACCCAGGTAGTGCGCCTCAATATTTCCCGGCTGGTGGTGGTAGGCCGCGAGGCACGTGCCCTCTACGTCTCCGCCATCCAGGAAGGCTCCTGGGGAGACGAGTGCATCTTCACGGAGACGGCGGATGAGGCCTACGAACTGCTGAATGCCGAACTCCAGCCGGGCGACCTGGTGCTGTTCAAGTCCTCCAACAGCGTTGGACTGCGCCACTTGGGTGATCGGATAGCATTACCCCCACAAACCCCGCAACCCGCCGATGAAAGGAGCAGTCTGCTGTGATTGCACTTTTGATCGGCGCCGGGCTGGCACTACTCTGCGCCCTGGTGGGCACGCCGCTTTTCATCCGGCTCCTGGTCCGCCGCGGCTACGGCCAGTTCATCCGCGACGATGGACCCACCTCGCACCACACGAAACGCGGCACGCCCACGATGGGCGGGACCGTGGTTGTGGCGGCAGTGCTCCTGAGCTACGGGCTGACCCACCTCATCATGCTGATGATGAATCCGGACTCGCCCGGGCCCTCCGCTTCCGCCCTCATCCTGCTGTTCCTGATGGTTGGAATGGGGCTCGTTGGCTTCCTGGACGACTTCATCAAGATCTCGCGGCAGCGCAGCCTGGGGCTTGACGCCAAGGCAAAACTCATCCTGCAGGCCGCAGTAGGCATTATCTTTGCCGTGCTGGCCCTGAACTTCCCCAACGAGGACGGCGTCACGCCGGCCTCCACCAAAATATCCCTGGTCCGCGACCTGCCCTGGCTGGACCTCGCCTTCGCCGGAACTGTCCTTGGCGCCATCCTGTTCGTCGTCTGGTCCAACCTGATCGTGACGGCAGCCACCAACGGCGTGAACCTGACGGACGGGCTCGACGGTCTCGCCGCCGGCGCCTCGGTAATGGTTTTCGGCGCCTATACGCTGATGGGGATCTGGCAAAGCAACCAGGCCTGCGGGTCACCGCGCCAAGCCGGCGGCGGCTGCTACTCCGTCAGGGATCCCCTGGACCTCGCGTTGCTCGCAGCCATCATGAGCGCTGCGCTGGTGGGCTTCCTTTGGTGGAACACCTCACCGGCCAAGATCTTCATGGGAGATACCGGATCGCTTGCCATCGGCGGTGCGATCGCGGGCTTCGCCATCCTGTCCAGGACGGAGCTGCTGCTCGGAATCATCGGTGGCCTGTTCGTCCTGATCACCCTGTCCGTCATCATCCAGGTGGGCTACTTCAAGGTCACCGGCGGTAAACGCGTCTTCAAGATGGCACCGCTGCAGCATCACTTCGAGCTGCAGGGCTGGGCTGAAGTGACAGTTGTGGTCCGGTTCTGGATCCTGGGCGGACTCTTCGTGGCCGTGGGCCTGGGCATTTTCTACGCTGAATGGGTTGTGCTGCTGTGACCGTTTCCCCCCGCTTGAAAAACCTCGTCTCCTGGGACTCCGACTGGGCCGGGCTGCGTGTGGCAGTCACGGGCATTGGAGTGTCCGGCTTTGCAGCGGCAGACACACTGATTGAACTGGGTGCCCGTGTGGTGGTGGTGGACGCTGCCACCAGCGACACGGCCAGGGCGCACGCGGATACGCTGAAGATCGTGGGCGCGGCCGATGTCCTGCTGGGTGAGGACGCCGTGGCCCGGATACCCCGGATCGACGGCGAGCTGCCGGAACTGATCGTTACGTCCCCCGGCTGGCGCCCGGACCAGGCACTCCTCGCCGCGGCTGCCCGCGCCCACATCCCGGTGTGGGGCGACGTCGAACTCGCCTGGCGGGTACGGATCCGGGAAGGCCGGAAAACCGCCGACTGGCTGGCCATCACCGGCACCAACGGCAAGACCACCACGGTGGGGCTCACTGAATCCATGCTCCGCGCTGCCGGCCTGAAAGCGATTGCCGTCGGCAACGTGGGCACGCCCATACTGGATGCCATCCGGGACCCGGTGGAGTATGACGTCTTCGCCGTTGAACTCTCCAGCTTCCAGCTGCACTGGGCGGAATCCCTGTCGCCGGTGGCCAGCGTCTGCCTGAACGTTGCAGAGGACCACGTGGACTGGCACGGCTCCTACGAGTCGTACCTCGCGGACAAGGCCAAGGTTTACGAGCGCACCCAAAAAGCCTGCATCTACAACGCGGAGCAGTTTGAAACCGAACGCATGGTCGAGAACGCCGACGTCGTGGAAGGATGCCGTGCGATCGGATTCACCACCGTCACGCCTGCCATCAGCATGCTCGGAGTGGTGGAGGGGCTCCTGGTGGACCGTGCGTTCATAGAAGAGCGCAGGGACAGTGCAGCTGAGCTCGCCGCCATGAACGACCTCGGCGCCTTCGCTCCCCGCCACATGGTGGCCAATGCCCTGGCTGCTGCCGGTCTGGTCCGCGCCTACGGAGTGGAGCCGGCTGCGGTCCGGCAGGGTATCCAGGACTACATCCCCGGCGACCACCGCATCCAGCCCGTGGCCCGCCACAACGGCGTGCTCTGGGTCAACGACTCAAAAGCAACCAACCCCCACGCAGCCGCCGCCTCGCTGGCGGCCTTCAGCAACGTAGTCTGGATCGCCGGCGGCTTGTCCAAGGGCGTGACCTATGACGACCTGGTACGCGAGCATGCCCACCGGCTCAAGGCCGTGGTATTGATTGGCAGCGACGCGTCGGTGCTGGCCGGCGCCCTCCAGCGACACGCGCCCGATGTCCCGATGATCAGCGCGCTGCCGGGTGACACTGAAGGGGTGCAGACTGCTGCAGCGCTTGGTGCCATCGATGCCGGTTCCACCGTATCGGGGGAACAGGTGATGTCGCTGGCCGTTGCGTCAGCAGCCCAGTTGGCCGAAGCCGGTGACACTGTGCTGATGGCTCCGGCAGCTGCATCCATGGATCAGTTCTCTTCCTATGCTCACCGTGGTGACACTTTCATCGAAGCTGTCCGCGAGCTGGTGGAAGGGCAGGCCCAGACCGGCGAGGAGTAACAATGGTCAGCACGCCCACCCGGCCGCAGCCAGAAAAACAACAGGCCCGCAAGCAGGGCCCTGGCTCCTCAGCAACGCCCGTCCGGCCACCGGCCACCCTTCCGGTGAGGCTGCGGACCATGTACCGCAGGTTCTGGTCCGCCCTTGAGGGCAATGGAACCTCCAAGAACGGCTCCACGTACTACCTCATCCTGGGATCCACCCTTGCCCTGACAGCCATCGGCATCATGATGGTGCTCTCAGCATCCAGCGTTGAATCCATCGCGGCCGGAAAATCGCCCTACGGCGACGCGCTGAAGCAAGGAATGTTTGCCGGCATAGGCATCTTCACCATGTTCGCGCTGTCGCGCATCAACGTGGTGTGGCTGAAGCGCCTCGCCTGGCCCGCGATCATCGCCGCCGTGGTTCTCCTGGGCCTGGTACAGCTGGTGGGCGCGGAAGTCAACGGCAACAAGAACTGGATCGACCTGGGCGGCATCACCTTCCAGCCGTCCGAGGCGTCAAAACTGGCACTCGCGCTCTGGATGGCCACGGTGCTCGCCATGAAGGGAAAGCTGCTCAGCCGCTGGCAACACGTTGCGGTCCCTGCCGTCCCAATGGCCATCATCATCGTTGGCCTGGTCCTGATCGGCAATGACCTCGGAACAGCCATGATCATCATGATGGTTACTGCTGCCGCACTCTTCTTTGCCGGGGCACCCCTCTATCTTTTCGGCGTTGCAGGCCTCATGGCAGCCGCCGGAACGGCTGTCATGGCGGTCACCAGTTCCAACCGCATGTGCCGCATCACCTCGTGGTGGACCGGGCAGTCCTGTGCAGACGGCGTCGACGCCAACTACCAGGCAACCAACGGACTCTACGGACTGGCGTCAGGCGGCTGGTTCGGAGTGGGATTGGGGCAGAGCCGGCAGAAGTACAGCTGGATTCCCGAAGCGCACAACGACTTCATCTTCGCCATCATCGGCGAGGAACTCGGCCTGGTGGGAACCGTCGTCGTCCTGATCCTCTTTGCCATTCTGGGCGCTGCCATCTACCGCGTGGTAGTGGCGCAGGCCAGCATGTTCCACCGGGTCCTGGCTGGAACCATCATGGTGTGGCTGCTCGGTCAGGCCACCGTCAACATGTCCGTGGTGACCGGCCTGATGCCCGTCATCGGCGTTCCGCTGCCGTTTATTTCGTATGGCGGGTCCGCGCTGCTGATGTCGCTGTGCGCGGTCGGCGTGGTGCTGTCACTGGCCCGGGAGCAAATGGCTCCGGCCATCCGGCCGAAGAAGATGCTGAAGTTCAAGGCCAAGGGGCGCGGAACCGTCCCCAAGAAAAAGACTGCAAGAAAGCGTGCCTAACCCGAGATGACCTCGAAAAACCCTTCCATCGTCCTGGCGGGCGGCGGAACAGCCGGCCACATCAGTCCCCTCCTGGCCATCGCCGTGGCCCTGCGCAGCGCGTCGCCGGATGCCGCGCTCCTCGCGGTCGGAACACCTGCAGGAATGGAGACCCGGCTTGTCCCCGCAGCGGGGGTCAAACTTGCCACCATCGACCGGGTGCCGTTCCCCCGGAAGCCGTCTGCCGACCTGGTCCGGCTGCCTGCCCGGTTGGCCGGTGCTGTGCGGCAGGCCGGCTCCGTCCTGGATGAGGCAGCGGCCGACGTGCTGGTAGGCGTGGGCGGTTACGTGTGCACCCCGATGTACCTGGCGGCCCGGAAACGGCGCATCCCCATCGTCATTCACGAGGCCAACACCCGGCCCGGACTGGCCAACAGGGTTGGGGCCCTGTTTACCAAGCGGGTAGCCGTGGCCTTCGAGAACACCCCGTTGAAGGGCGCCCTGCACGTAGGCATGCCCATGCGCACCGAGATCTCGCACCTTGACCGGACCGCTGCACGCACCGCCGCGCGGGAGGCACTTGGCTTGGACGCGGCCAAGCCCACGCTGATCGTGACAGGCGGGTCATCGGGCGCTCAGAGCATTAACCGCACCATCGCGGCCTCGCTTGGGCAGCTGGCCGATGCCGGCATCCAGACCCTGCACATCACCGGCCGCGGCAAGTCCGTCCTTGACGGGGACGGCAGGCCGCTGGCAGCAGACGGCTACCGGCAGGTGGAGTATATCGACGGCATGGAACTCGCCTACGCCGCGGCCGACGTGCTCCTGGCCCGCTCCGGCGCCGCGACGGTGTGCGAGATTGCCGCCGTTGGGGTGCCCGCCGTCCTGGTGCCGCTTCCCATCGGCAACGGAGAACAGGCGATGAACGCTGCAGGACTCGTCGCAGCAGGGGGCGCATTGCTGGTCGCTGACCGCGACTTCAACGCCGGGTGGGTGGCAGCGGAGCTGATTCCGCTGGTCACGGATAAAACGCGGCTGGCCACCATGGAAGCCAATTCCTACCGGCTTGGTATCCGAAACGCCGACCAGCGCATGGCTGGTCTTGTCCTGGAAGCGGTATCCGCATGAATTCCCATAACGCCGGCAGCCTGGAGTCTCTGGGCAAGGTCCACTTCATCGGTATCGGAGGTGTCGGGATGTCCGCCGTTGCAAGGATAATGGTGGCCCGCGGCGTACCCGTCAGCGGTTCGGACGCCAAGGACCTGCCGGTCATGGCGGACCTCGCTGCCGCCGGCGCGCGCATCGCCGTCGGTTACGACGCCGCCAACCTGGGCGACGCGCATACCGTGGTGGCCGGCTCGGCAATCCGGGCGGACAACCCGGAGTTGGCCGCCGCCAGGCAGGCGGGGCTGCCGGTACTTCACCGGTCGGAGGCGCTGGCAGCCACCATGGGGGAGGACCTGGTGGTCACCGTGGCAGGAACGCACGGAAAATCCACCACGACCTCCATGGTGACAGTCCTCCTGCAGGGGGCAGGCTTGGACCCTTCGTTCGCCATCGGCGCCAACGTTCCTGCCCTCGGCGTCAATGCTGCGCACGGAAGTTCGGGGATCTTCGTGGCGGAAGCAGACGAGTCGGACGGGTCCTTCCTCAACTACCGCCCCCGGGTAGCGGTGGTCACCAACGTGGAGCCTGACCACCTGGACCACTACGGCACGGCGGAGGCCGTGTATGAATCCTTCGACCGGTTCACCGCGCTGCTTCCCGCCGACGGGGTGCTGATTGCCTGTGCGGACGACGCCGGAGCCCTGGCGCTGGCCGAGCGGACGCGGGCCCGGGGAAACACTCGCGTGGTCCTTTACGGGACGGGCCAGGGGGCAGGGCTGAAGCTGCACGACGGCGGCCCCGGCCGGGTAGCGGTGTCCGGCCCGGCGGGGCGCTTCAACCTGTCCCTGCAGGTACCGGGCCGGCATAACGCCCTGAACGCCACAGCCGCCTTCGCGGTTGCCCTCGAACTGGGCGTCGAACCCGCTGCCGCTGCTGCTGCCCTGGCGGATTTCTCGGGCGCTTCCCGGCGCTTCGAACTCAAGGGGGAGGCCAGGGGAGTCCGCGTTTTTGATGACTACGCACACCACCCCACGGAAGTCCGCGCGGCACTGACGGCAGCCCGGTCAGTGGCCGGCGACCACAAAGTGCACGTACTCTTCCAGCCGCACCTGTTTTCCCGGACACGGGAGTTCGCGCAGGATTTTGCGGCAGCACTGAACCTCGCTGACACCGCCCTGGTCCTTGATATCTACCCGGCCCGTGAGGATCCGATTCCCGGCGTCACCAGCGGACTCATTGCCGAACATCTGGACACAGGCGGAAAGTTGATTTCCGCCGCTGACGCTGTGGCGGCCTTGACGGATGCCGCTTCCGAGGGGGACATCGTGCTGACTGCCGGCGCGGGGGATGTTACGGCCTACGGACCGCTGATCGTTGAGGCCCTGCGTGGCTAGCACCCGTCGTCCCACCTACAAGCCGCCAAGCAGGAGCGGGAGTACCGCAACCAGTGCCGGCAGCGGAAATCCGGACACCCCCGGGCGCACTATGGGCGGGGAGGACGTCATTTCCGCTTCCCGCAGTGTTCCGGAAGCAGCACCGGGGCAAACGGCGGCTTCCAAAAAGCCCGCAGCATCCAAAAAGCCCGCAGCATCCCGAAAGGCCGCAGCGCACGGGAAGCGGGGCTTCCCCGGGCGCAAGAAGGACCAGCAGGCGGAACTGTCCAATGAGTCAACCGCCACCGTACTGACGTTTCCGGAGCCCAAGGGCAAGCGCCGCAAAAGGAATCTGCTCATGGTGGCAGCGGCCGTGGCTGCGCTGGTGGCCGGGTTGCTGGCGGGAGCCGTTTACTCGCCTGTCCTTGCCCTGGACACCATTTCGGTTTCCGGCACACGGCTGCTCACCCCTGCACAGGTGCAGGCTGCACTGGAACCCCTGCACGGCAAGCCGCTGCCCCAGATCACGGATGAGGAAGTGGGCAGGCTGCTCGAACCGCTGGTCCAGGTCAAATCGGTATCTGCCGAGGCCCGGCCGCCAACCGGCCTGGCCGTGGCCGTGCGGGAGCGGGTGCCGGTGGCACTGGTCAAGCAGGGGGAGCAGTACCAGCTGGTGGATGTGGACGGGGTGCAGCTGGCAGCTACGGCTGATCCTGCCTCAGTGTCCCTGCCGGTTATCGACGGCGGCGCGGGAACCATCGGCCAGGACCTTTTCAAGGCCACTGCCGCGGTTCTGGGCGCCCTGCCCGCCGACGTCCTGGCCAGGCTGTCCAATGCGTCCGCGCAGTCAGTGGACGCCGTCGAGCTCAAGCTTGTGGACGGCCAGACCATCGTCTGGGGCAACGCTTCGGAGAGGGAATTAAAGGCCAAGGTCCTGGAGGCCCTCCTGAAGGTTCCCGCCGACCCGAAGAACCCGGTGATGGTGTATGACGTCAGTGTGCCGAGGCATCCCGTGACCCGGTGACGGCATTCTTTCCCGGTATTAATCCGACACGCGGACCCGGTTATTGAATGTCGGAACCATAGGAAATACCGTCACAGACATGAGTTACTTGACATAACTATAACCTTCAACTCGAGGGTTAAGGTTGCAGGCTTCAAGCTCTCCATCAGTTTTCGCAATAAGACACGAACAAGGGACACGTAACGTGGCAGCTCCGCAGAATTACTTGGCCGTCATCAAAGTCGTCGGCATCGGCGGCGGTGGCGTGAACGCAGTCAACCGCATGATCGAGGTCGGCCTCCGAGGTGTTGAATTCATCGCCATCAATACCGACGCCCAGGCCCTGCTGATGAGCGACGCCGACGTCAAGCTGGACGTCGGACGGGAGCTGACCCGTGGCCTTGGGGCAGGTGCAAATCCTGAGGTGGGCAAGCAGGCAGCCGAGGATCACGCGGATGAGATCGAGGAAGTGCTTCGCGGCGCTGACATGGTATTCGTGACCGCCGGTGAAGGCGGCGGAACTGGCACGGGCGGCGCGCCCGTCGTCGCACGGATCGCACGTTCCCTTGGTGCGCTGACCATCGGTGTTGTCACCCGCCCGTTCACATTCGAGGGCCGCCGCCGCGCGGGCTCCGCAGAGGCCGGGATCGACGCCCTCCGCGACGAAGTCGACACCTTGATCGTGATCCCCAACGACCGGCTGCTGTCCATCAGCGACCGGAACGTGTCCGTCCTGGACGCCTTCCGCTCCGCAGACCAGGTGCTGCTCTCCGGTGTCCAGGGCATCACGGACCTCATCACCACCCCCGGCCTCATCAACCTTGACTTCGCTGACGTGAAGTCAGTCATGCAGGGCGCCGGCTCCGCCCTGATGGGCATCGGCTCCGCCCGTGGCGAGGACCGGGCCGTCAAGGCTGCAGAACTGGCCATCGCTTCGCCGTTGCTGGAAGCGTCCATTGACGGCGCCCACGGCGTGCTGCTGTCCATCCAGGGCGGTTCCGACCTTGGCCTGTTTGAAATCAATGAGGCGGCCCGCCTGGTCCAGGAAGTGGCCCATCCCGAAGCCAACATCATCTTTGGCGCCGTCATCGACGACGCCTTGGGCGACGAGGCGCGCGTCACCGTCATCGCTGCCGGGTTCGACGACGTCAAGGCCACCTCGCCGTCCATGGACCAGTCCCAGCCCCAGGCTGCCCCGCAGAGGCCCGCCGCCCCTGCCGCAGCTCCGGCGCAGGCGCCGTCCGCAGGGAACCACCAGGTAAACGTCCAGCCGGTCCACGCAGGTGTGGGCGCGGCAGGGCTCAGCAACTGGGGACAGCAGCGTCCCTCCGCCGTTCCGGCTGACTCCGGCTTTGACGTCGACCTCCCCTCCGTGGTGGAGCCCGACCTCACGGGCAACCACTCGGATGACCTGGATGTCCCCGACTTCCTGAAGTAGGCCCCGGCTTGTTCCATTGGTGTGCCGACATCCTGCCCGGGGTGTCGGCCGCATTTACTGACACCGGTGCTGGAAACCTCGCCCTGCACGTAGGGGACGATCCAGCCCAGGTGGAGTTGCGCCGTGCGGAACTGGAGCAGCGCATCGGCGTGGCCCGGCAGGGCCTGCGGTTCATGAACCAGGTTCACGGCGCCACCGTGGCCGTGATGGAAGCGGACACTCCGGCGCCGAAGGCGGACGCCATGGTGTCCCGTGGGCTGCCATTGGCCGTTATGGTGGCAGACTGCATTCCCGTGCTGCTCGCAGGGGAAGCCGTGGACGGTCCTGTCCTGGCCGCCGTCCATGCCGGACGCCCCGGCATAGCCCACGGTGTGATTCCTGCGGCAGTGGAGAGGATGAAGTCTCTGGGCGCGTCCGGCATCCGGGCGTGGCTGGGACCGTCCATCTGCGGAAACTGCTACGAGGTGCCGGCCGCCCTGCAGGACGAAGTGGCGGCGGCAGTGCCGACCACCAGGAGCACCACCTCATGGGGTACCCCTGGGCTGGATCTTCCAGCCGGTGCGCGGAGCCAGTTGGAGGACGCCGGCGTGGAAGTGGCGTATACCGGCGTCTGCACACTTGAGACGGAGTCCCTCTACTCGTACCGCCGCAACAAGGAAACGGGCCGCTTTGCAGGCCTGGTGTGGTGCCATGAGTGACGTGATTCCGCCCCGCGAAGAACCACTGCACAGCCAGGACCCACGGCTCAGCCGGGACGAACCGGGCAGCGCCGATCCGCGGACTGCTGAACTGGCCGGCCGGCTTGCTGCCGTCCACCGCCGGATTGCTGCCGCGGCAGCATCGGCGGGCCGCCGGGAGCGGTTGCCCAGGCTGATCGTGGTCACCAAGTTCCACCCTGCCGAAGACATCCGCCGCCTCGCCGGGCTTGGCGTGACGGACGTCGGCGAAAACAGGGACCAGGAAGCCGCCGGCAAGGCGGCTGAGCTGGAGGACTGCCGGCTCGCCTGGCACTTTGTGGGCCAGTTGCAAACCAAAAAGGCGAAATCGGTGGTCCGTTATGCCGCCGCCGTTCACTCAGTGGACAGGCCGCAGCTTGTGGACGCCCTGGCAAAGGCAGCAGGGGCTGAGCGCGGGAACACCGGGCGGGCGCCCTTGGACTGTTTCATCCAGGTCAGCCTGGAGGACGACGCCGGGACGCACCGCGGCGGGGCCAGCCCGGCCGACGTCCCGCTGCTGGCGGACCGGATAGCATCTGCAGACGGCCTTCGCCTGGCGGGCGTGATGGCCGTGGCGCCACTCGATGCGCCACCGGAGCCTGCCTTCGAAAAGCTTGCGGGAGTATCGGGGAGGCTCGTAGCCGACCACCCTGCGGCCACCGCCATTTCCGCAGGCATGAGCCAGGACCTCGAAGCAGCGATCATGTTCGGGGCGACACACCTGCGAATCGGTTCCGATATTCTCGGATCACGTCCTGCCGTGGGGTAGCGTCGGTCCTGTTGGAAGTGATGGGCGGGGGACTCCAGTGCTGTCAAGTCATTGGGCGGCCCGCTTACGGGACACGATTAGGAGTCGACCATGGCCGGCGCTCTGCGCAAGACAATGATCTATCTTGGGCTCGCCGACGGCGATGAGCATTACGAGTCCGAGCAACAGACCACACGTAAGGATGAGGACGAAACGATGGAAGCTGACCGCGAGGAGCGCCGTGCACCTGCACCCGTCCGCGAGGTCAGCCGCGAAGCGTCCTACACCCCTGAAGAGGAATACCGCGCCCCAGTGACCCCCATCAAGCGTGCGGCCTCGAGCCGCGAAGAAACCACTGGCCTTCGCCAGATCACCACCATCCACCCACGCTCCTACAACGATGCCAAGCTCATCGGCGAGAGCTTCCGGGACGGTATTCCGGTGATCATGAACGTCACGGACATGGGCGAGGCCGACGCAAAGCGGCTGGTCGACTTTTCCGCGGGGCTCGTGTTCGGCCTGCGGGGGAGCATTGAGCGGGTCACCAACAAGGTATTCCTTCTGTCGCCGTCGTACGTTGAAGTCATCGGCGATGACAAGAAGGTCAGCGATACCCAGGCCAGCTTCTTCAACCAAAGCTGACCATCAGGCAGGATTCGGATGCCAGGCAGGGACACCTGTCTGGCATCTGTGCTGAAATAGACGAGAAGCATCGGCAGGAGCCGCGGCATCCACAATGGACATGGAGATATGAATTAAGTCATGGGAATCGTTTTCGGACTTGTCTATCTCGCGCTCATGCTGTTTTTTGTAGCCCTCATCATCCGCCTGGTTTTCGACTGGGTCCAGATGTTCGCCAGGGAGTGGCGGCCGCGCGGCGTCGCCCTGGTGGCAGCCCATGCCGTGTACTCCATCACCGATCCGCCCCTCAAGGTTTTGCGCCGGGTGATTCCGCCGCTTCGTTTGGGCGGCATCTCCCTTGACCTGGGATTCCTGGTCCTTTTCATCGCCGTCAGCATCGCGATGGGGATCACCCGGGGGCTCGCCTGATTCACCCATTAGACCTAGCAGTGCAGCACTGACCTCCGGGAACAGTTACTGTGAAGCGAAGAAACTCCCGTTTGACACCGCAGTGTTGAATTAGAGTAAGCAGACCAAATTTAGGTACCGTAGTTTTGACGGCCGGAAGGCCTACTGACTAACCAGACCAGTGAGGTGACCAGATGGCTTTGACGCCAGAAGACGTTGTCAACAAGCGCTTTCAGCCGACCAAGTTCCGCGAGGGCTACGACCAGGACGAAGTTGACGACTTCCTGGACGAAATCGTCGTTGAACTCCGCCGCCTGAACCAGGAGAACGACGAGCTTCGGAAGAAGCTTGCCGAAGCAGGATCCAGCGTTCCGGCCAGCGCCGCTGCCGCCCCCGTGGTGGAGAAGGTCCCCGGGCCCGTCAAGGCAGACAAGGACGAGGCACGCGAGAAGGCAGAGGCGGAAGCCAAGGCTGCCGAAGCGAACAAGAAGAAGGACGTCCAGCCGTCCGCACCGGTTGCTGCCGCCCCCGCGGCTCCCAGCCAGGCCGCCGTCGCCACTCCTTCCGCTGAGTCCGCTGCAGGCCTGCTGGCCATGGCCCAGCAGATGCACGACCGCCACGTCGCTGACGGCCAGGCGCTGAAGGACAAGATCATCGCCGAAGCGCAGATCGAAGCCAGCAGCCTTGTCAACGATGCCCAGGAGAAGTCCCGCAAGATCCTCGGTGCCCTGGAACAGCAGCGGTCCGTCCTGGAGCGCAAGGTGGAGCAGCTTCGCGGCTTCGAGCGCGACTACCGCTCACGCCTGAAGGCCTACATCGAAGGCCAGCTGCGCGACCTCGACGCCCGCGGTTCAGTTGCTACGCCAGAAGTGAGCGAAGCCAACTAGTCCGTCAAGCACGTATTCTGAAAGCCGGTGGCTGAGGATTCCTCGGCCACCGGCTTTCGGCATTGCCACCGGTTTTACGAATGAAAGCACCATGACTGACGAACTTGCCGCAGGCGCTGCACGCCCTGTCCCGCCTACGCCGCGCCCACCCCGGGCCGTGCTGCTGTCCCTTTTTGCCGGTTTCGCGGTTTTTGCCTACGTCCTGGACCAGCTGACCAAGTTCTGGGTCACGTCCTCCATGGTGGAAGGCGAGCGGATCCCGGTATTTCCGCCCCTCCTGCACTGGTACTTCATCCGGAACTCCGGGGCAGCATTCTCCATTGGTGAGAATGTCACCTGGGTGTTCTCCATCATCATGGCCGTCGTGGCCGTGGCCATCCTCTTCCAGGTCCGCAAGCTGGGTTCCAAGTGGTGGTCCCTGGCGCTGGGCCTGCTGCTCGGCGGCGCACTGGGCAACCTCACGGACCGGCTCTTCCGGGAACCGTCCTTCGGCATGGGTCACGTGGTGGACTTCATCCAGCTCCCCAATTTTGCAATCTTCAACATCGCCGATTCAGCCGTGGTGTCGGCTGTAGCCATCATCTGCATCCTCACCCTGCGGGGCATCGCCCTGGACGGCACGCGCCTGACCTCTGAACGCAAGGAAAAGTCCGGCGATGCCTGAGCGCTATGTCGTTGCCGAAGAGTACGGCGGAACCCGGGCAGATGCCGGACTTGCCGGAATCCTGGGAATTTCCCGGTCGCTGGCGGCAACCCTGATCGCCGAGGGACACGTGGTGAGCCGGGGCAAAGCCCTGGGCAAGTCCGCCAAGCTGGTTGTTGGGGACGTCCTGCAGGTCAGCATGCCGGAGCGGCGGGACCCGCTGGAAGTCGTGGAGGAAGTTGTGGAAGGCCTGAAGATCCTGCTGGACGACGACGATTTCGTTGTCGTCGACAAACCCGTGGGCGTCGCCGCCCACCCTTCCCCGGGCTGGGTGGGGCCCACCGTGGTCGGCGGCCTTGCCGGCGCCGGATACCGCATCTCCACGTCCGGCTCGCCGGAACGGGCCGGAATCGTCCACCGGCTCGACGTCGGCACGTCCGGTGTGATGGTGGTGGCAAAATCCGAACGGGCTTACACCGCGCTGAAGCGGGCATTCAAGGAGCGGACCGTGGACAAGGTGTACCACGCCGTGGTGCAGGGCCTGCCCGACCCGCTGACGGGAACCATCGACGCACCTATCGGCCGCCACCCGGGCCATGACTGGCGATTTGCCGTCATTGAAGACGGCCGTCCGTCTGTCACGCATTACGAAGTGATCGAGGCATTCGGTAAGGCCAGCCTCGTGGAAGTCCACCTTGAAACCGGACGGACGCACCAGATCCGCGTGCACTTTTCCGCCCTCCGGCACCCTTGCGCAGGCGACCTGACCTATGGCGCCGACCCCCGCCTCGCCGCTACTTTGGGCCTGACCCGGCAGTGGCTGCACGCGCGCGAACTCGGCTTCGACCACCCGGTCACGGGGGAGCCTGTGCGGGTGACGAGCGACTACCCGCAGGACCTGGCATTCGCCCTGGATGTGCTGGGATCGGGCCAGGCCTGACGCAGCCCGCCGCCGCCCAGCACGTAGAATAGTGCGGTGACTTCCAGCAATGATTCGTTTGTCCACCTGCACACCCACACCGAATACTCCATGCTGGATGGAGCAGCCCGCCTGGGAGAGCTGTTCGACGAAACCGAGCGCCTGGGCATGCCGGCACTCGCCACCACCGACCACGGCTACCTGTTCGGCGCCTTCGACTTCTGGCGCAAGGCCACGGACAAGGGCATTAAGCCGATTATTGGCGTAGAGGCCTACGTAACACCCGGCACCGCCCGCACTGACAAGGAACGCGTGCGCTGGGGCGATGAATCCCAGCGCAAGGACGACGTCTCCGGCGGTGGCTCGTACACCCACATGACGCTCCTGAGCTACAACAACGTGGGGATGCGGAACCTGTTCAGGGCCTCCTCCATCGCTTCGCTGGACTCCGTCTTTGGCAAGTGGCCACGGCTGGACCGGGAGCTCCTCAACACCTATTCCGAGGGCCTCATCGCCACCACCGGATGTCCGTCCGGCGAGGTCCAGACGCGGCTCCGCCTCGGCCAGTACCGGGAAGCCCTCGAGGCGGCGGCCGAGTTCCGCGATATCTTCGGCGCGGAAAACTACTTCTGTGAACTGATGGACCACGGCCTGGACATCGAGCGCCGGGTCACGGGCGACCTGCTGCGGCTTGCAAAGGACCTGAACCTCCCGCTGGTGGCCACCAATGACCTCCATTACACGCACGAACACGATGCCAAGGCGCACGAGGCCCTGCTGGCCATCCAGTCCGGATCGACGCTGCTGGAGCCCACCTACGACAACGGTGGCTCGCGTTTTGCCTTCTCCGGAAGCGGCTACTACCTCAAGTCCCCGCGGGAGATGCGGGAGTTGTTCCGGGACCACCCGGACGCCTGTGACAACACCCTGCTCATCGCCGAGCGCTGTGAGGTGTCCTTCAACACTGACGCCAACTACATGCCACGGTTTCCCTGCCCGCCGGGGGAGGACGAGACGTCCTGGCTGGTCAAGGAAGTCGACAAGGGGCTGCAGTACCGTTACCCGGCCGGGATCCCGGACGATGTCCGCAAGCAGGCCGACTATGAGCTCGGAGTCATCACTTCGATGGGCTTCCCCGGCTACTTCCTGGTGGTGGCCGACTTCATCAACTGGGCGAAAAACAACGGCATCCGGGTAGGCCCGGGCCGTGGCTCGGGTGCAGGCTCCATGGTGGCCTACGCCATGCGCATTACCGACCTTGATCCGCTCCGGCACGGCCTGATCTTCGAACGCTTCCTCAACCCGGACCGTGTCTCGATGCCCGACTTCGACGTCGACTTCGATGACCGGCGCCGCTCCGAGGTCATCGACTACGTCACCCGGAAGTACGGTGACGAGCGCGTGGCCATGATCGTCACATACGGCACCATCAAGACCAAGCAGGCCCTCAAGGACTCCTCCCGCGTGCTGGGCTACCCCTTCAGCATGGGCGAGCAGCTCACCAAGGCACTGCCGCCGGCGGTCATGGCCAAGGACATTCCCCTGGCGGACATCCAAAACCCGGAAGCAAAGCGCTACAGCGAGGCCGGTGACTTCCGGCAGCTGATCAGCACCGACCCGGAAGCCGCCAAGGTGTTCGAAACGGCACTCGGCATCGAGGGACTGAAGCGCCAGTGGGGCGTCCACGCCGCCGGCGTGATTATGTCCTCGGACCCCATCATCGACGTCATCCCCATCATGCGCCGTTTCCAGGACGGCCAGGTCATCACGCAGTTCGACTACCCGACGTCCGAGGGCCTTGGCTTGATCAAGATGGACTTCCTGGGCCTCCGGAACCTGACGATCATTTCCGATGCCCTCGAGAACATCAAGATGAACCGCGGAATCGACCTGGACCTCGAAAACCTCGAACTCGATGACGCCGCGTCCTACGAATTGCTGGCACGCGGCGACACCCTGGGCGTCTTCCAGCTCGACGGCGGGCCCATGCGGTCACTGCTCAAGCTCATGAAGCCTGACAACTTCGAAGACATCTCCGCCGTGCTGGCGCTTTATCGGCCCGGTCCCATGGGCGCCAACGCCCACACCGACTATGCGCTCCGGAAGAACGGGATCCAGGAAGTTATCCCGATCCACCCGGAACTCAAGGAACCTCTCTCGGAGATCCTTGGTGGCACCTACGGCCTGATTGTGTACCAGGAACAGGTCATGGCCGTGGCGCAGAAGCTTGCCGGGTACTCCCTGGGCCAGGCCGATATCCTCCGCCGTGCCATGGGTAAAAAGAAGAAGTCCGAGCTGGACAAGCAGTTCGCCGGCTTCTCCCAGGGCATGCAGGACAACGGATACTCGATGGCGGCCGTGAAGACCCTCTGGGACATCCTGCTGCCGTTCTCCGACTACGCCTTCAACAAGGCCCACTCTGCTGCCTATGGAGTTATCTCCTACTGGACCGCGTACCTCAAGGCCCACTACGCCCCGGAATACATGGCCGCGCTGCTCACGTCAGTGGGCGATGACAAGGACAAGTCGGCGATCTACCTGAACGAGTGCCGCCGCATGGGCATTACCGTGCTGCCGCCGGACGTTAATGAGTCCGCGCTGAACTTCACCCCGGTGGGCAACGACATCCGCTTCGGCATGGGCGCCATCCGCAACGTGGGCGTGAACGTAGTGGAAGCCATGGTGGCTGCCCGTGAAAGCGAGGGCGCCTTCACGTCGTTCAAGGACTACCTGATGAAGGTCCCGGCCGTGGTGTGCAACAAGCGCACCGTCGAATCGCTCATCAAGTCGGGCGCTTTTGATTCACTGGGCCATCACCGCCGCGCCCTGGCGATGATCCACGAGGAGGCCATCGACTCCGTCATCACGCTTAAGCGGAACGAAGCGATTGGCCAGTTCGACCTTTTCGCCGGCTTCGAGGAAGCCGAATCCGAGTCCTCGCTCAGCATCGAAATCCCCGACCTGCCGGAGTGGGAGAAGAAGGACAAGCTCTCCTTCGAACGGGACATGCTGGGGTTGTATGTCTCGGACCACCCGCTGCAGGGCCTTGAAGGCGTGCTGAGCCAGCACGCTGAAATGAGCATCACATCTGTGCTGGGCGAGGACGGTCCCCAGGACGGCGCCATCATCACCATCGCCGGCATGATCACGTCACTGAGCCGGCGCATCGCGAAGGCCAGCGGCAACGCCTACGCCCGGGCCGAGGTGGAAGACCTGGGCGGTTCCATGGAAGTGATGTTCTTCGGCCAGGTCTACGGACCCATTGCCTCGGTTCTCGCCGAGGACCTGATCGTGGTGGTCAAGGGGCGCCTGCAGAAGCGTGACGACGGCGCCATCACGCTCAACTGCATGGAGCTTTCCGTTCCCGACCTGAGTGAGGGCCTCAACGGGCCGCTGGTGATCACCATGCCCACCCACAAGGCCACTGAAGCCGTGGTCACGGAGCTGGGCGACGTGCTGCGCACGCACCGCGGGAACTCGGAAGTCCGCCTGCACCTGCAGGGCGACACCAGGACCGAAATCATGGGACTGCCGGTCCACCTGCGGGTGAACCCAAGCCCGTCATTGTTCGGCGACCTGAAAGTACTGCTCGGCCCGGCCTGCCTGGACGCCTGAGGGGCGCAGGGGAGGGGCACCAAACAGCAGCCGACGGCGGGAGCAGGTACCGCCGTCGGCTGCTGCTTGGTTGGGGGAAGACTCTCAGATCTCGTAGTCAAGCGGGACCGGCTGGCTGTATCCGCCGCCGTGGTACAGCAGCGGCGAACCATCCCCGCCCACCTGGCCATCCACCACCTGCACCACCACCACGGCGTTGTTCTCAAAGGACAGGCGCATCTGCACCTCGCCAATGAGCCAGCCTGCCACGTCCTTGAGGACAGGCACGCCGTGCGGTCCCACCTCCCAGTGATCCCCCTCAAAGCGGTTGCTGGTGCCGGCGAAGCGCTGGGCAAGTCCCTGGTTCTCGAGGCCCAGCATATGGACGCCCAGGTAGGTGGTGTTGGCCACCGCAGGCCAGGACCTGGAACTGCGGGCCATGTTGAACGTGAAGCGCGGAGGCTTGGCCGAAAGCGAAGCCACGGATGTTGCCGTAAACCCGAAGGGCTCGTCCTGGTAGTTCACTGTAATGATGGCAACCCCGGCGGCATGGCGGCGGAACATTTCCCGAAACGTCCGCTCGAAAGGCGCGCTATTGTCGGTCACCGGAACTCCTGACAGCTGAATGGCTTCGTGCTTCCTCCAAGCGTATTGTCCGCCGGCCTCCGTGGGGAAACTCCAGACGCACCACGTCACCGGATTGCCGCCCTGAACATTTGTTAAGGTTTGTTGCATGATGAAACTCTCCCGCCGTACTCCGTCACGGCTGCCGTGGACCGTGCTGGCGGTTCCGGCGGTGGCGGGGATTCCCGCAGGCATTCTGTGGTGGCTGCTCGCGCCGGGGGGCCTCAACCTCATTACCAGGGACCAGGCCCTCGGCAGCGGCGGCAACCCTGCGGTCTGGCTTCCGCGTGACCTGACCCTTGCCGGGCTTATGCTCTTCGCCGGCTGCCTGCTGGCCGTGTTCCTGGCCGACAAAAAGCGCTCGGATCCGCAGGCAGCACTGCTGATGGGGCTGGCCGGTGCCCTCGTGGGGAACCTTCTCGCCTGGCAGACAGGCATGCTGGCCGCCCGGTTGTGGGGAGCACCCGTGGATGCATCAGCCAATGCCAGTATCGCTTTTTCGCTGCGCGCCCTGCCGGTGCTGCTGATGTGGCCAGCGGCAACGGCGGTGGCCGTCTTCGTCATGGAACTGCTGCACCTGCTCGGGAAGAAACCCGACGGTGGCGGGCCCGGTTCCCCGCACGCCGCCGGGCAGGCCGGAACCGGTGACTGGGCAGGCCCCGGCGTTTCCGAGCGGGGCACCCGTCCGGCCCCGTAAAATAGCCGGGTGACCATTTCTTCGGAGTTTCCTGCCACGCCCGCCACTGACGCCCTGAACTTTCGCACCGTTGACCTGCGGGGACAGAGCCTTGGCCTCGCGGGCCTCCGGGCAGCCGTGCCGCGGGCCCAGGGCCACACGGTCGCCAGTGCGGAAGAAAAAGTCCTGGAGATCATTTCGGCGGTCCGGGAGCGGGGCTTCGAGGCCCTTGCCGAGCTGGCACTCCGGTTCGACGGCGTCGCCCAGGACCACCCCCGGGTTCCGCAGGAAGCCCTGGCCGCTGCGCTGGACCAGCTGGATCCGGCGGTCAGGGGGGCACTGGAGGAATCCATCAGCCGGGCACGCAGATTCGCTGATGGGCAGCGCCCCCGCAACATCGACGTCGAACTCGGCGACGGCGCAGTAGTCAGCCAGAACTGGGTCCCGGTGGCGCGTGTGGGGCTCTACGTGCCGGGCGGCCTGGCTGTTTACCCGTCCTCCGTGATCATGAACGTGGTTCCCGCCCTGGCAGCGGGCGTGCAGTCCATCGCGCTGGCCTCACCGCCGCAAAAGGAGTTCGGCGGCCTCCCGCACCCCACCATCCTCGCCGCGGCGGCACTGCTGGGAATCAGCGAGGTGTACGCGATCGGTGGAGCACAGGCCATCGCCGCGTTCGCCTACGGCGTTGCAGGAACGGCGGCCGGGCCCGTGCTTGAGCCCGTGGACGTGGTTACGGGCCCGGGCAACATCTTCGTGGCAACGGCCAAGCGCCTGGTGAAAGGCGTGGTCGGCATCGACTCGGAAGCCGGCACCACCGAGATCGCCATCCTGGCTGATTCCTCGGCCCAGCCGGCCCTCGTAGCGGCGGACCTGATCAGCCAGGCCGAACACGACCCCCAGGCCGCCTCGGTGCTCATCACCGATTCCGAGGACCTGGCCGCCGCAGTCCGCGCAGAGCTGGACCGCCAGGCGGCATCCACCAAACACTCGGCCCGGGTCAAGGAAGCCCTGTCCGGGCCGCAGTCGGGCGTGGTGCTGGTGGAGGACCTGGAGCAAGGCATCGCCGCCTGCGACGCGTATGCGGCAGAACACCTTGAGATCATGACGAGGGATGCTGCTGCCGTGGCAGCGCGGATCCGGAACGCCGGGGCCATCTTTGTCGGGGACTACAGCCCCGTCAGCCTGGGCGACTACTGCGCAGGCTCCAACCACGTACTCCCCACCAGCGGTACAGCGGCCTTCTCATCCGGGCTCAACGTCAACACGTTCCTGCGGGCCATCCAGGTGGTCAACTACAGCAGGGCAGCGCTTGAGGAAGTCAGCAGCCACATCGTGAACCTGTCACGCGCGGAGGATCTGCCGGCCCACGGTGACGCGGTGACCGCGCGTTTCCCGGACTCCTGAGCACTACATGTAGTAATTACAGGGTTGTTATTACGCAAGATGTGCCCGTAAACTGGAAGACGCCACGGCGCGGCCTGACTGCGCCGTTCATTGGGAAGTCCCGGCACCGGGACCATGCGAGAGAGGGACGCCATGTACTGTCCGTTCTGCCGCAATCCTGATTCCCGCGTTGTGGACAGCCGCATGGCGGACGACGGCTCGGCCATCCGGCGGCGCCGGCAGTGCCCCGAGTGCGGCCGCCGCTTCACGACCGTTGAAACCACCAGCCTGTCCGTGATCAAGCGTTCCGGCGTGGGCGAGCCCTTCAGCCGAAGCAAAGTGATCAACGGGGTGCGCAAGGCATGCCAGGGACGGCCGGTCAGCGAGGACGACCTGGCGCTGCTGGCGCAGGAAGTTGAAGAGCAGATCCGGTCCTCCGGGGCCGCCGAAATCGACGCCCACGAGGTGGGGCTCGTCATCCTGGGTCCGCTGCAGAAACTGGACAAGGTGGCATACCTGCGCTTTGCCAGCGTTTACCAGGCGTTCGAATCCCTGGAGGACTTCGAAACGGCGATTTCCCTGCTGCGCCACGAGGCCGATGAAGAGGCCAAGGGAACTTCAGCCAAGAGCGCCAAGGGCTCCGAGAAGAGTCCACTGTAATCTCCGGTGGCGGTAGTGGAGGGGAAGCCACAGCCGCCACCGGCACCACTTTTATCGCACGGTTGTTGAAGCGCGGGCTCCGTTACCGGCCACCGGAAACCGGCAGCACCGCGCCGGTAATATAGTCTGCTTCGCCGGACACGAGCCACAGGACTGCAGCGGCCACTTCCTCCGGCTCCGCGCCCCGCCCCATAGGGATGGTCGAGTTAAGCCGTTCCACCCGGTCCGGCATACCCGCCGCAGCATGCAGTCCGGTGTTGGTGCTTCCCGGCGCCACCGCATTGACCCGGATTCCCTGACCGGCCACTTCGGACGCCAGGCCGACGGTCAGGACGTCCACTGCCCCCTTCGAAGCTGCGTAGTGTGCCCAGGTCCCCGGCGAACCTGCCTTGGTGGCTGTCGATGAAATGTTGATGATCGATCCGCCGGGGCCATCGGACAGAGCGCTCAGCTGCCGCACAGCCTCCTGGCAGACAAAGATGGTCCCGCTGATGTTGACATCCATGACCCTGCGCACGTTTTCTGCGGTCATGTCCACGAGACTGCCGATCCGGTTCCCGGTAATGCCGGCGTTGTTCACCACAGCCGCCAGGGGTCCCAGCCCCGAGGCGGCATCAAACAGGGACCGGACCGCGGCAGGATCGCTGACGTCAGCCTGCACGGGGACGGCCGTGCCGCCGTCGTGCTGTATCTCCTGCACCACTGAGGCAGCACCGGCGGCATCAACCGAATAATTGACGACGACGGCATAGCCGTGGCGGGCAGCCAGGCGGGCGACGGCGGCACCTATGCCCCGGCTGGCACCGGTGACCACCATAACCCCGCGCCCGGACGGCATGGGAGTGCGCACCGCCTACTTCGCGAGCTTGTGCTTCAGGGCGATCTCAATGGCGGCGCCCACGATGCCGGCCTCGTTCCGAAGGACAGCCGGTACGATCCGCGTGCGGAGCTTCAGGTTGGGCAGGTACTCGTCAGCCCGCTTGGAGATGCCGCCGCCAACGATGAACAGTTCCGGGGAGAACAGGAACTCCACGTGGGAGAAGTAGCGCTGCAGCAGCACACTGTATTCGTCCCAGGTCAGGCCATCCCGTTCCCGGGCTACCGCGGAGGCCTTGGTTTCCGCGTCGAAACCGTCAATCTCCAGGTGGCCGAGTTCGGCGTTGGGGACAAGCTTTCCGTCAAAGATGAAGGCCGAACCGATGCCGGTTCCGAGGGTGATCACCAGGACGGTTCCGGCAACGCCGGCGCCGGCACCGTAGCGCGCCTCCGCCAGGCCCGCGGCGTCGGCGTCGTTGATGACCTCTACGGGCCTGGCGAGGCGGGCCGTGAGGAGTGCGTCGATGTCGAGGTCCAGCCAGCTCTTGTCCACGTTTGCGGCCGAGTGCACCACGCCATGCTGGATGATGCCCGGGAAGGTCACTCCCACGGGGGAATCGGCGGCAGGAGCCTCAGGGCGGGCCGACAACTCAGCCACCACCAGGGCCACCGCTTCCGCCACAGCTTCGGGCGTGGCCGGCTGCGGGGTAGGCACCCGGAAGCGGTCGCCCAGAAGCTTGCCCTTCTTGAGGTCGACGATGCCGCCCTTGATTCCCGTTCCTCCGATGTCGATGCCGATCAGCGGGGCGTTCTTGTGCGACTTCTCGTCCTTCTTGGCCAATGGGTTTCCGTTCGTGGCAGGTGCGGGCAGGGGAAGGGCGGCCGGTGGCCGGCCCGGATGGATGTCCGGTCAGGAACCGGACATGATGGTCAGTGCATGAAGCTAGGGCAGGGTGAGGATCTCGGCGCCCGTTTCGGTCACCAGCAGCGTGTGCTCAAACTGGGCGGTCCGCTTGCGGTCCCTGGTCACCACGGTCCAGTCGTCGGCCCACATGTCCCATTCGACGGTGCCCAGGGTGAGCATCGGCTCGATGGTGAAGACCATTCCGGCCTCGATGACTGTGTTGTATGCCGGGGCCGCATCGTAGTGCGGGATGATGAGGCCGGTGTGGAAGGCCTCGCCCACGCCGTGTCCGGTGAAGTCGCGGACCACACCGTAGCCGAACCGCTTGGCGTACGACTGGATGGCACGGCCGATGACGTTGATTTCGCGTCCGGGTGCCACGGCTTTGATGGCCCGGTTCAGCGATTCCTGCGTCCGCTCCACCAGCAGGCGGGATTCCTCGTCCACGTCGCCCACCAGGAAGGTGTAGTTGGTGTCGCCGTGGACGCCGTTAATGTAGGCGGTGATGTCGATGTTGATGATGTCGCCGTCCTGGATCACCGTGCTGTCAGGGATGCCGTGGCAGATGACCTCGTTCAGCGAGGAACACAGGGACTTCGGAAAACCCCGGTAGCCGAGGGTGGACGGGTAGGCGTTGTGGTCGAGGAGGAATTCGTGGCCCACTTTGTCCAGCTGGTCCGTGGTGACGCCGGGCTGAATGTGTTTGCCCACCTCCACGATGGCCTGGGCCGCTATTTTTCCGGCGACGCGGATCTTCTCGATGGTCCCGGCGGACTTGACCTCAGAGCCTGTGAACTTCGCGGGCGCGGGCTTGCCGACGTACTCCGGACGGGGGATGGAGACCGGGACAGGACGCTGCGGGCCCACGGTACCGGGGGTGAGGGTGCCGATGGGTGCAGTCGAGGCAAGGGAAGGCATAGATTGATCATATAAGGCACCACAGAACGCCTAACAACCGGAAGCCGCGGAGTACCTGCGTAAGAATTTAAGTTACGCGGATCACGCTGCAGCTTCCCTGTCTGCCGGAACGGGGAGCAACGATGACTGAGTACTGGTACAACATCAAAACCCATGAGGTGGAAGAGGATCGGCTCTCGGACTGGAGCCAGCTGATCGGCCCCTACAAGACCAGGGAAGAAGCCGAACACGCCCTTGAGAAGGTCAGGGCCCGCAACGAGGCCTGGGAAAAGGACGACGACGACGACTGACGGGCCGTGCGCCGGCCCGCCTTTGGTCCGGGCCGGCAGCAAAGTCCGGGCTGGACCCGTGGTTCGGTACCTTTGGTCCGGAACCTTTGCGTGCCGACCTTTGGGCCGGACGCCAGGCTAGAACGAGTGTTCGGGCCCGGGAAACTGTCCTGACCGCACATCGTCGCCGTAGGCCGTGGCAGCGTCCAGGAGGGTGCTGCGCAGGTCCGCGTATTGCTTGACGAACTTGGCCATCCGGCCGCCGCGGAGTCCGGCCATGTCCTGCCAGACGAGTACCTGTCCCGTGGTTTCCTTGCCGGCGCCGATGCCCACGGTGGGAACAGTGACGGCCGCATCCACCGCGGCTGCGGTTTCCGCCGGCACCATTTCCATGAGCACGCAGAACGCGCCGGCGTCTGCCAGTGCAACCGCATCGTCAATCAGCCGCTGGGCGTCACCGCCGCGGCCCTGCACCCGGTATCCACCCAGCGCGTGCTCGCTTTGCGGCGTAAAGCCGATGTGGGCCATGACCGGGATTCCAGCCTGGACCATGGCCCGCACGGTAGGCGCATAGTACGCCCCGCCCTCGATCTTGACGGCGTGCGCCAGGCCTTCCTTGAGGAACCGGACGCCCGCGGACACGGCCTGCTCCGCAGAAACCTCATAGCTGCCAAAGGGCAGGTCGGCCACCACCATGGCGCGTTTGGCGGACCTGGAGACGGCACGGCACAGGGGGAGCAGTTCGTCCACGGTGACCGGAAGGCTGGTTTCGTTGCCGAAGACATTGTTGGAGGCGGAATCACCCACCAGGAGCACCTCAATGCCGGCGGCGTCGAAAATCTCCGCCGTGTACTGTTCGTAGGCCGTCAGCATCGCGAACCTGGTGCCGTCCTTCTTGGCCTGCTGCAGATGGTGGACGCGCACCTTGGCCGGCTTCGTCCCCGAAGTGGGCGTGGCTGCCGGTCCGGGCCCGCTGCCATAGGCGGCGGGGACGTCGGCGGACACGCTTGAGTCAGAGTTGTTGCTTGAAGCCATGGCATGAGCGTAGTGCGGTACCGGCCGTCCTAGCTACCGCCCGCAGCGCCGCGCGCTGGTGATTAGCGTCATAAAGGGGCCCGCCGCTCACCGCAGCAGGGGGCCCCAAACAGCGCGCGCGGGGCCATGATGGGGGTGGAAGGTGTTAACGGTGTGTTACGGGCGGCGCCGGCTCCAGCATCGGCGTCGAATGCTTAGTACAGTGTTTGTGAACTGCTGCCGGCATCCCCCATCCTGCGGACCCCGGAGCATGGACGTTGACCGGAGAAGAGGCCATCATGGACCGCCAGCAAGAGTTTGTCCTGCGCACAATCGAAGAGCGCGACGTACGTTTCGTGCGCCTGTGGTTCACCGACGTCGTGGGTTCGCTCAAGTCTGTGGCCCTGGCGCCCGCCGAGGTTGAAGGCGCCTTCGAAGAAGGGCTCGGTTTCGACGGGTCCGCCATCGAGGGCCTGGCCCGTGTCTTCGAGTCGGACATGCTGGCGCAGCCGGATCCGTCCACCTTCCAGATCCTGCCCTGGCGTGGCGAGACGGAACAGACGTCGCGCATGTTCTGCGACATTCTTACGCCCGACGGCGAGCCCTCCGCCGCAGACCCGCGCAACGTCCTCAAACGGGCCCTGGCCAAGGCTGCGGACATGGGCTTCACCTGCTACACGCACCCGGAGATCGAGTTCTACCTGCTGAAGTCAAAGGAGCTTGGTCCGGACGGTGCACCGGTGCCGGTGGACGAGGGCGGCTACTTCGACCACGTCCCCGGTGGCGTGGCCCAGGATTTCCGCCGCACCGCCGTCACCATGCTGGAGTCCGTGGGCATCTCTGTCGAGTTCAGCCACCACGAGGGTGGACCCGGCCAGAACGAGATCGACCTGCGCTACGCTGATGCCCTGCAGACGGCAGACAACATCATGACCTTCCGCACTGTGATCAAGGAAGTTGCGCTGCAGCAGGGTACCTACGCCACGTTCATGCCAAAGCCGTTCACGGCGCACCCGGGCTCCGGCATGCACACCCACTTTTCCCTCTTTGAGGGCGACACCAACGCCTTCTACGAGGCCGGCGCGGAGTTCCAGCTGTCCAAGACCGCCCGCCAGTTCATCGCAGGCATCCTCAAGCACGCACCGGAATTCACGGCCGTCACCAACCAGTTCGTGAACTCCTACAAGCGGCTCTGGGGCGGCGGCGAAGCACCGAGCTACCTGAGCTGGGGCCACAACAACCGCTCCGCCCTGGTCCGCGTGCCCCTGTACAAGCCCGGCAAGGGCCAGTCGGCCCGGATCGAGTACCGCGGCATCGACTCGGCCGCGAACCCCTACCTGGCCTACGCCGTGCTCCTCGGGGCCGGCCTGAAGGGCATCGAGGAAGGCTACGACCTCCCCGCAGCTGCCGAGGACGACGTCTGGTCGCTGAGCTCGGCCGAACGCCGCGCCATGGGACACGATCCGCTGCCGGCAAGCCTGCACGATGCGATCCGTTCGATGGAAGATTCGGAACTGATGCCCCAGATCCTGGGAGAGCAGGTTTTCGAGCACTTCCTGCGGAACAAGCGTGCGGAATGGCAGGACTACCGGCTGCAGGTGACGCCCTACGAACTGCAGCGCAACCTCGGTATTCTTTAGGCTGCGGGCGTGAGCCTGGCACGCCGCCTCATCGCGGCCGGTTTCAGTGACCTGGAAAAGGGCGAGCGGTTCCTCGCTGCCCCGGAACTGGAAGGGCTTGACCAGGACACGCTGTTCGCCGGGCTGCAGATGGCGGCCAGCCCGGACACCGCCCTCCAGTGCCTGGTCCGTTTGATCGAAAAACATCCCGACCTGCGGACGCTGGCTGCCGCCGACCCGGAAACCAGCGAACCGCTGTACCGGGTGCTGGGCGCATCGGAGGCGCTGGGGGAGTTCCTGATCCGGCATCCCGAGCACCTCGAAGCCCTCAGCGTCCGTGCCAGCCCCGAGCCCCTGCCGGCGGATCCGGCGGAGCTGCGCGCCACCCTCCTGCAGACAGTGGGCGCGGATCCGCGGGCCGCCCGCCCGGTTGCAACTACCACCGGCGCAGAGGCGTACGCAGCGCTGCGCACTGCCTACCGCAGGGGAGTGGTGGACCTTGCCGTCAAGGACCTGTGCGCCGCTGATCCGCTCGACTTCCTGCCCGCTGTGGGCGGGGAACTTGCCGACCTCGCCGGGGCAGCCATCGAGGCGGCCCTGGCGGTATCGCGCGCCGAAGCGGCGGACCAGTACAGCGCCGCCGACGTGGCCAACGTCGGACTGGCTGTCATTGGGATGGGCAAATGCGGGGCCCGGGAGCTGAACTACATCTCCGACGTCGACGTCATCTACGTCGTGGACGGCGGGGACCTGGAGGACACCAAAGCCAACACCATTGGCACAGCCCTGGCCAGCGGCATTTCCCGCGCCATCTCTTCCGTGGCGCGCGAACCCGGCCTCTGGGAAGTGGACGCGAACCTGCGGCCCGAGGGCAAGTCCGGACCCCTGGTACGCACCCTTGCCTCGCACGAGACCTACTACGCGCGCTGGGCTGAAAGCTGGGAATTCCAGGCGCTGCTGAAAGCCCGTACCATCGCCGGCGACGCCGACCTTGGCGGCCGGTACGAAAACGCGGTGGCACCGCTCATTTGGAGTTCCGCGGGCCGCGACGGTTTCGTGGAATCGGTACAGGCGATGCGGCGGCGGGTTACCGAGCACATTCCACCTGCGGAGGAGCAGCGGCAGATCAAGCTGGGGCGCGGCGGACTTCGGGATGTCGAGTTCACGGTCCAGCTGCTGCAGCTGGTGCACGGCAAAGCGGATGAAGCATTGCGGCGGCGGGACACCACCTCCGCTATCGCCGCCCTGTCCGCAGGCGGCTACATAGGCCGGGCAGACGCCGCCGCTTTTGACAATGCCTACCGCTACCTGCGGCTGCTGGAGCACCGGATCCAGCTTTTCCAGCTGCGCAGGACGCACCTCATGCCCGTTGCCGAACCAGCATTGCGGGCGCTGGCCAAAGCAGTCCTGGGCCCATTCTCCAATGAGCGGCCCCACCCTGACGCGCTGCTGGCCGCCTGGCAGAAGACCAAACGCTCGGTCCGTGAACTGCATGAACGCATTTTCTACCGGCCGCTGCTGAACACGGCCGCCAAACTCAGCACCGAGGACGCGAAGCTGTCGCCGGAAGCCGCCCAGGGCCGGCTTGCAGCCCTGGGATACCGCGACCCCCAAGGCGCCATGCGCCATATCGAAGCCCTCACCGCAGGGGTCAGCCGGCGCGCCGCGCTGCAGCGGCAGCTGCTGCCCATCCTCCTGGACTGGCTGGCTGAAGGAGTGGACCCTGACGCCGGGCTGCTCGCATTCCGGCGGGTCAGCGAGGCCTTGGGCACCACCCACTGGTACCTGGGGATGCTGCGGGACTCCAACGCTGCCGCAGAGCGCCTGTGCCATATGCTTTCGAATTCGCGGCTGATTGCCGACCTGCTGGAAGTGTCCCCTGAATCGGTGGCATGGCTGGGCCAGGACAAGGATCTCGTTCCCGTGACGTTCCAGGCGCAGTGGCAGGAAATCACCTCCAAGATGTCCCGCCACGCCGATCCCGGGAGTGCCATGCGTCTTATCCGGCTGATCCGCCGGCGTGAGATCCTGCGGGTGGCGATCGCTGACTCTGCCGGGCTGCTGGACCAGGGCCAGGTAGGTGAAGCCCTGGCCGACACCGACCGGGCAGCCGTCCTGGGTGCCCTTCGGGTGGCGGAAGGCATCGTCTCTGGCAACGGACCGTTGAAAACCGCCGTTCTGGTGGTGGCGATGGGACGCCAGGGCGGCCGCGAGATCGGCTATGGATCGGACGCCGACGTGATGTACGTGCACCGCGCCTTCCCTGGCTTCTCCGAGGAGGAGGCGCAGGATCAGGCGTCCCGGATCGTCGCCAAGATCTCCAGCCTGCTGACCCAGCCGCTGAAGCCGGCCATCATGGCGGAGCGGGTTCTCCAGATGGACGCGGACCTGCGGCCGGAGGGCAAGAGCGGTGCCATGGTGCGGTCCCTGGACTCCTTCGCCGAGTACTACCGCCGCTGGTCGCTCATCTGGGAAGCCCAGGCGCTGCTGCGGGCACGCCCGATGGCCGGTAACGACGACCTGGCCCGGGACTTCCTGGAACTCATCGACGCCATCCGCTATCCGGAATCGGTCTCGGACCAGGATGTCCGGGAAATCCGCAGGATCAAGGCGAGGGTGGAATCCGAAAGACTGCCCCGCGGCGCGGATCCGGCCCGGCACCTCAAACTGGGCCGCGGCGGCCTGAGCGACGTCGAGTGGCTGGTCCAGCTGCTCCAGCTTCAGCACGCAGGCAGGCACCCGGAATTGCGGACCACTTCAACGGTGGCGGCGCTGGAAGCTGCAGCCCGGCTGGACCTGCTGTCGCAGGACGATGCCGAACTCCTGGTCCAGGCGTGGCGGCTGGCCAGCCGGATCAGGTCCGCCAACGTCATTTGGAACGGCAAGGCCTCCGACCTCCTGCCGTCTTCCCGGCGCGACCTCGAAGCGGTGGCCCGATGGTGCGGTTACGAACCGGGGAATGCCGCTGCGCTGGAAGAGGATTACCTCCGTGTCAGCCGGCGGGCCCGTGGCGTCTTTGAACGGGTTTTCTATGGCCAGTAATTTGCTGCGCGTTGACGGAAGCGTCTGGCTCATTTCGCTGCAGGATCTTGATGCTGACGGCCGCGCCATCCAGCTGGGCGCGGCAGCAGGGCTTCAGCTTGCGCCGGGACAGGAAAAATTCGTGGGCGACCCCCTGCGGATGGCCCTTGCCGGGCTGGAGGAGGACTCGCGGTTGCCCTACATTATCGAATCCGGCGGCCGGGCGGTGGGCATGCTGACCCTGCAGAGCGGAGCGGCGCGGCTGGCGGGTTGGCCGGATGACCACAGCGCATGGCTGCTGAGGGGCTTCCTGATCGACCGGCGGCAGCAAGGCAGGGGCCTGGGTGCCCGGGCTGCTGCAACGGCCGTGTCCACCGCCCAAAAACTGACCGCCAGGCACCAGACCGGGGAGGCCGGCGTCGTACTGTCCGTCAACGAAGCAAATCCGGCGGGACTGTCCGCCTACCGCCGCGCCGGATTTGTCGACCATGGCCAATACAACGGAGGTTCGGCAGGGCCGCAACGGACCATGTTCCGGGATTTTGCCCATGCCACGATGAGGTAACATCCGCGGGGTGCCATTGCGCTCAATAAGCGTTTGCCAGACTATGTGGGTGGCGGTGTTCTCCAACCTTGTTGGGGGGAAGGCTCGAACAGTCTTCGTCTCGGGGGGCATTTGTCAGGAGGTCCGGCTCCCGGTCTCAGCACGTCTGGAGCCGGGCCTCCACCTTTTAATGCGGGCCGGCAGTGGCGCCGCGGGGCAGCACGAAGGCGGCCACCGGATATCCGGTGGCCGCCTTCGCAGTCTCAGAAGCCGATGAGACTAGACGCCGTAGGAGCGAAGGGACCCGACAATGCGGCCCGACCCCTCCACTGCCCTCCCAAGGTATTTTCTAGGACAGACCTCCAAGCGACTGCCACCAAGCCATGAGCTCATCATCAACCGGTCCCTGCAGTTCGGCCTTGGCCTCAGCCTCCGCCTCGCGGATCGAGTTCTCTGTCGCTTGGTGAACCTCATCCTTGTTGCGTTCGCCGTTTTTGATCCAGCCGGGCATGACCTGTTCCATGTTGTTATCGGCCTGAATAATTTCCGGGTGCTGTTCAGCCCTCTGCAAGTCGCCGTAAACCTGGCGGAGTGCGGCGGGCCGCTCCAGCGCTGATACGCGCTGCCCGGAAATGGCGAGGCCTGAAGGAGTCTTGTAGCCGTGCCGCAGTGCCACCTGTACGACCGAAGCAAGATCATGGGACTCCATGACAGGTTCCCAGTCAAGCCGGTCCAGATTGACGTCGTGCTCATTGAACATCTCAAAGTCTTTTTCACTGAACTGAGGCGTCCAGGTAAGCCGACCATTCGGCTCGATACGATAAAGCATTTTGGCCCCTTCAGCTTGTCCATAAACCGGAGGATACCGGCGAGGTCCACGCTATCGGACGCGGGTCATCAACGAAGGGCAGGCCTTTGGGGTTAGGGAGCAAGCGTGTCGCACGCAGTTTGCCCGTATGTTTGCGGACCGGTCGAGTTCGCGGACTGAGCAGCTGGCCAGAAGTATTCATGCAAAGCAAATGGCCGGCCCCCGGAGGGACCGGCCTTTGCTGTAACTGATTCTTGCGGAGTGTGTGCGGACTATGCCCGCTTTAGCCGCGTGATCTGGCTAGACGCCGTAGTAGAGCTCGAACTCGTAGGGGTTCGGGCGCAGGGACAGCGGGCGGATCTCGTTCTCGTACTTGTACTCGATCCAGGTGTCGATCAGGTCCTGGGTGAACACGCCACCGGCCTGCAGGAACTCGTTGTCCTCACGGAGGGCCTCCAGGGCTTCCTCGAGGGTACCCGGAGCCTTGGGGATGTCCTTGGCTTCCTCGGCGGGGAGTTCGTAGAGGTCCTTGTCAATCGGAGCCGGCGGTTCAATGCGGTTGCGGATGCCGTCGATGCCGGCCATCAGCTGGGCAGCGAACGCCAGGTACGGGTTGGACGAGGGGTCCGGAGCGCGGAACTCGATGCGCTTGGCCTTCGGGTTGGTGCCCGTGATCGGGATACGGATACCGGCGGAGCGGTTGCCCTGGGAGTAGACCATGTTGACCGGGGCTTCGAAGCCCTTGACCAGGCGGCGGTAGGAGTTCACGGTGGGGTTCGTGAACGCCAGCACAGCGGAAGAGTGCTTCAGCAGGCCGCCGATGTACCAGCGGGCGGTGTCGGACAGGCCGGCGTAACCCTTCTCGTCGTAGAACAGCGGCTGGCCGCCGGTCCACAGCGACTGGTGGCAGTGCATGCCCGAGCCGTTGTCACCGAAGACGGGCTTCGGCATGAAGGTCACGGACTTGCCCCAGGCATCGGCGGTGTTCTTGATGACGTACTTGAACTTCTGCAGGTCATCGGCAGCGTGGGTAAGGGTGGTGAACTTGTAGTTGATTTCAGCCTGGCCGGCGGAACCGACTTCGTGGTGGCTGCGCTCTACCTCAAGGCCGGCTTCATCCAGGGCCACGCACATGGCGTCGCGCAGGTCAGCCTGCTTGTCTGTGGGGGAGACCGGGAAGTAACCGCCCTTGACGGGGGTCTTGTAACCGAGGTTTCCGCCCTCTTCCTCGCGGCCGGTGTTCCAGTGGGCTTCTTCAGAATCGATCTTGTAGAAGCTGCCCTGCGGGGAGGACTGGTACTGGACGTTGTCGAACACGAAGAACTCGGCTTCGGGAGCGAAGAACGCGGTGTCTGCGATGCCCGTGGATGCCAGGTAGGCTTCGGCCTTCTCAGCCACGCCGCGCGGGTCGCGGTGGTAGGGGTCACCCGTGCGGGGGTTGACGATGGAGAAGTTCAGCGCGAGGGTCTTCTCCATGCGGAAGGTGTCCAGGAACGCGGTGGTGACGTCCGGGATCAGCTGCATGTCGGATTCGGCAATGCCCTGGAAGCCGCGGATGGAGGAACCGTCGAAGAGTTGGCCGTTGATGAAGAAGTCGGCGTCAACACTCTTGGCGGGGACGTTGAAGTGCTGCTGGACGCCCGGAAGATCGGTGAAGCGGATATCGACGAATTTAATATCTTCGTCCTTGATGAACTTGAGGACTTCGTCCGCAGTCTTGAACATCTATGCTCCTAACGCATATGTAAATATCTGGCGTGCAGCCATCTGATCCAGCGCAATCCGAAGGCAGGGAGAACTCAAGGTTTTCCCTGCTGAAGGTATTGCTTGAAACTGCTAACAGCCTATGGACGCGGCATTTCCCGTCCGTGTCCGCATTGTTTCGGGCAGGTTACAGAATGCCCTGATAAAGCAACGCTATCCGGAGTCCACAGTGTGGTCGACCGGCATCCACGATCCGGGCGCACCGGCGCCGGGCCAGCCGGTAAACTTGGACGGTGGTAGATCGCAAAGACATCGGCTCATGGCTCAGCGGACCGGACACCTCCGGCATTTCGAAATATCCCGGCGAAAGGCTGGGCCTGCCCGAGTCCGGTCCCGGCTCCATAGCGCGGGCAGGACGGCGGATTGCGGCGATCATGATCGACTGGGCCATCGCGCTGCTCATCAGCAACTTTGCCTTCGACGGGAATTCCTGGGCCACCCTGGGCGTCTTTGCCGTCGAACAGATCCTCCTTGTCGGGACCCTTGGCTACAGCATCGGCCACCGCGCGGCAGGCATTTCCGTGGTGAGGCCCGACGGCGGAGCCCCGGGGCCGCTGGCGGCGCTGGTACGGACCGTGCTGCTTTGCCTCGTGGTGCCCGCGGTGATCTTCGATCCCGACCAGCGGGGCCTCCACGACAAGGCGATGAACACGCTGCTCGTCCGGCGATAGAAGGTCCGCTCCGGCGCTGGAGGCTGCCCCTCCTGTACTCGTCAGGCGTGGGTGGACTCCATGGCCGGCATGCCGTTCGCCGGAGCCGGAGCGGTGCTTAGGTACCCGCGCTTGCCCGCCCAGCGTTCGAACAGGATGGTGGCGAACGGGAAAACAGCGGAGGCGCCAGCGAACAGTGCCACCAGGAAAGGCCAGCGCTGCAGCCGCCACAGGGCCAGTGCCGCAATGCCATACCCAATAAACAGTGCGCCGTGAATTGGCCCGGCCACCTGGACGCCGATTTCCGTGGTGCCGGCAATCCACTTGAAGTACATGCCGGCCAGCAGTGCGGCCCAGCTGAAGGCTTCGGCGACGGCGAGGATCCGGAAAGCGCGGATTACTGCGTTCCTGAGGGGCATGGGGATTTCCTGTCCTGTGAGAGGGCGTTGGCCGGAGGTTTGGCGGGCAAAAAAACGCCCCGGCGGTCGGCTGGAAGCCGGTACCGGGGCGCCTTCAGGTCTAGCGTCCGCGGTTGGGACGGGCCTTGTAGGGGTCGATGCCCTTGGGGATTGGCAGCCGGTTTCCGAGCGAAGCGATCCGCTTGGACACGGCGTTGACCTCAAGCTTGGTCAATTCCTTCTTCAGCTTGCCCATCTTCTTGGCGACCTGGCTGAGCGGCACCTGGCCCTCGCCGCGGCCGCTCTCGATGACGTGGACGGTGACGTTGGGCAGGATCCGCGCGAGGCGCTTGCGCTCGGCGTCCAGCAGCGGCTTAACCCGGTGGCTGGGACCTTCACTGACCAGCACGACGCCGGGACGGCCGATGGCACGGAACACGGCATCCTGCGTGCGGGGGTTGACAGCGACGGGCTGCTCTTCGGTGATCCAGCCGCGGCGGAGGGTTCCCAGGGCGGCCCCGGAGGCACCGGGCTGGTTTTCGATCTGGGCGAAGGCTGCACGTTCAGCACGCCGCGAGAGGATCAGCGTGGCGCCCAGTAGGCCGAGCGGGATGCCGATGATCAGGCCGGTGATCCAGTTCTCCAGCCAGAAGCCCACGAGGAAGCTCACAGCCACGACTCCAAGGAAGACCAGCAGCATCAGCCATGGCACCATGGGGTCGTGCCGGCGGGTCATGTTGAAGACTTCGCGGATCTGCTTGAGCCGGCTGGGCTTCTTAACCTTCGCCTCTTTTGGCTTGCGCGAGAAGAGGCCGCGCTTCACTGCGCTTGAGCCCGCCGGAGTGGAGTTGCTGGAGTCAGGGGATTTCGCCATAGTGCCTCAATTCTACGTGACTAAAGCCCAAGGGCCGGACGCCGGAATCTTCCTGTGCCCGGCCCTTGGGCCCTATGTGCGGTCCCAGGGACGGCAGGTTACGAGTGTGCTGCCAGGAGGGTGCTGGCTTCCTGGCGGGTGGTGCCGGAGTCCTGGATGCCGTCGGCGATGTGGGCGAGTTCGGCGGGGATGTCGCGGCCTTTTTTGCGCATTGCGGTGGCCCAGAGCCGGCCGGCGCGGTAGGAGGAGCGGACCAGGGGCCCGGACATGACGCCGAGGAAGCCGATCTCTTCGGCTTCGTGCTGGAGGTCAACGAATTCCTGGGGTTTGACCCAGCGGTCCACGGGCAGGTGCCGTTCGGACGGGCGCAGGTACTGGGTGATGGTGATCAGGTCGCAGCCGGCGGTGTGCAGGTCGCGGAGGGCCTCGGAGATTTCCCCGCGGGTTTCGCCCATGCCCAGGATCAGGTTGGACTTGGTGACCATGCCCAGGTCCCGACCCTGGGTGATGACGTCCAGGGAGCGTTCGTAGCGGAATGCCGGACGGATGCGCTTGAAGATCCTTGGCACGGTCTCGACGTTGTGGGCGAACACCTCCGGCCTGGAGTCGCAGATCGCGGCGATGTGTTCGGATTTGCCGGAGAAGTCCGGGATGAGCAGTTCCACCCCGGTGCCGGGGTTCAGTTCGTGGATCTTGCGGACCGTTTCGGCGTAGAGCCAGACGCCTTCGTCTTCCAGGTCGTCCCGGGCCACGCCGGTGACGGTGGCGTAGCGCAGCTGCATGGCCTGGACCGAGCGGGCCACCTTGGTGGGTTCGAACCTGTCCACGGGGGAGGGTTTGCCGGTGTCGATCTGGCAGAAGTCGCAGCGGCGGGTGCATTCGGAGCCGCCGATCAGGAAGGTGGCTTCCTTGTCTTCCCAGCATTCGAAGATGTTGGGGCAGCCGGCCTCTTCACAGACGGTGTGCAGGCCTTCCTTTTTCACCAGGTTCTTCAGCCCGACGAACTCCGGGCCCATCTGGACCTTGGCTTTGATCCAGTCCGGCTTCCGCTCCACCGGGGTGGCCGCGTTGCGCTGCTCAATCCGCAGCATCTTCCGGCCTTCAGGTGCCAATGTCACAGTAGAGCTCCTTCGGGGCTTAAAACGAGTGCTTCCTGGTGCTTGCGGAATTCTTCCACAATGCGGTCAATGATGTGGGCCGGGCGGATGTCCTGTCCCGTTTCCTGCGACATGGTGGTCACCCCGGCGTCAGTGATGCCGCAGGCGATGATCTGCGCGTAGGGCGCCAGGTCGTTGCTGCAGTTGATGGCGATGCCGTGCATGGTGACGCCGTTGAGGACCCGGATCCCGATGGCGGCGATCTTCCGGTCCGGTCCCTTGGCATCGGCCCTTACCCAGACGCCGGCCCTGCCCTTGATGCGTTCAGCCCTGATGCCGTATCCATCCATGACTGCGATCATGATGGCTTCCAGGCGCTCAACGTAATCCCGGATCCCGGACCGGTTCTTCAGCTTGAGGATGGGGTAGGCAATCAACTGGCCTGGGCCGTGCCAGGTCAGCTTGCCTCCGCGGTCAACCGCCACCACGGGCGTGCCGTCGAATGGCCGCTCGTGGTCTTCGGTGAGTTTGCCGGCTGTGTAGACGGCGGCATGTTCCAGCAGCAGTACAGTGCTGGGAGCCTCGCCGGCGACTACTTTGTCATGGAGTTCGCGCTGGATGTCCCAGGCTTGCTGGTAATCGACGAAGTCGGGGGCAAGACCCAGCTGGGAAAACTCAAGAGTCATGGCATCCAGCTTAGACCCCGCAGCGCCGCGTTCCCGGTTTAGTGTTCAACCTCACCACCGTCCGAAAGACCGGCCTCCCACGCTGCAGCGCCTGTGGATAACTTCTGCACGCCGGAGCGGATTCGGCTAGACATAGTGGATGGATGATGTGCAGGCTCCAGAAGTTCCGGGCTACGTTGTGGGGCGGTTGCTCGGCCATGGCGGCAGCGCTTCGGTTTGGCTGGCTACGGAGCAGCGGACGGGGCGGGACTTTGCCCTGAAGTGCTTTCACCCGGCCCCGGGCGGAGTGCGGGGCAGGGAAGGCCTGTCCGAAGATGAAGTAAAACGGGAAATCCGGATTCTGTCCGTCCTGGACCACCAGCATCTCATCAAAGCCCACGATGCCCTTCGGCTGGAACGGGTCCCGGACGCCGGCACCGCCCTGGTCATGGACTACGCCTCCGGCGGCTCACTTGCCCAACTCCTGGCGGCCCGGGGCAGGCTCAGCGTGGGGGAAACGGTCACCGTGCTGACGCCGATAGCGCAGGCCCTGGCGTACCTGCACGGTAACGGCTTCACCCATTCAGATGTCTCGCCCGGCAACGTGCTGTTCACCGGCCAGGGCAAACCCATGCTCTCCGATGTCGGCATCGCGCGGATGCTGGGTGAACCCGCCCCGGCGGAAAGCACCGGGACCCCTGGTTTCCTGGATCCTGCGCCCGTGGATGCGGTGCGCGCCGGCCTCCAGCCCGAGCGTGACGTCTATTCCGTGGCCGCGCTCGGCTGGTACTGCCTGACGGGGGAGGCGCCTGCCAGGTCCGCGGACCGCCCGCCACTGTCACTTCTCGTCCCGGAGGTGCCACAAGAACTTGCCGCCGCCCTGGAGTCGGGGCTCCACGAGGACCGGCGGCTCCGGCCCACTGCCTCCGCGTTTGCAACCGCCATTTACCGCAGTGCCTCGCCCCGGCCCGTTGACCTCGCAGCCGCCGTCCATCCCACGGTCATTCCGGAACTGCTGACACGAAGGCACGTTCCGCCGTCGTCCTCCCCAAACCGGTTCAGGGAGAAAGCCGACAGCCTGCACAGGCGGCTGGTTACACGCAGTTGGCCAGGCGGGCGGACAACAGCGCACAGGCTGCCGTTTCCGCAGACCGGTGAGCCCCTTCCCCGCGGCGGGAAACATGCGGGCACATTGCCCGGTGCCGCATCTTTCCGCCGAAGAATGCTGCGCATCGGCCTGCCCGCCGTAGCCGTCCTCACCATTGCCGGCGCCTGGCCGCTGGCGGGGGCGGGGCTGGGTGGTTCTTTGTTGCCTCCCGCCGAAAGTCCAGCGGGAGCCGTGGATGTCCCTGCGGGCACTTCGGGGCCAACGGCGCAAAGCCCGGATCCTGCAGGGGATGCCGACCCGGCACTGGCGGCCCGGCAACAGGCCGCGGCCACTGACCCCGCCCGGGCCCTGCCGGGCCTTGCTGCACTGCGGGACTATGCCTTCAGCAGTGGCAACCTGGAGTTGTTGGACGAGGTCAACGCTGATGGTTCCCCCGCCGCGGCAGCAGACAGGCAGACCGGGGACAGGCTTCGAAGCTCGGGGCTTGTCCTGGCCGGGTTCACCAGTTCTTTGTCCGGCGTGACTGCGGAAGATGGTGCAACGGCAGCCCGGGCGGTGGTCCGCGCCATTTCGTCCACCTCGGCGTATGAGGAGAAGGATGCCAGGGGTTCCGTCCTTGCGACAGGTGCCGCCGGCGCCGGCCAGCCCCTTCGACTGGTCCTGGTATCCGTGGACGGCGCATGGCGGATCAGCGAAATCCTGCCGGGACCCTGATCCGCCCCGGCTGCAGCGGGGATAGGCCGGCCTTGGCCGAGCGGCGCCTTCTCCTCTTGCTAGCCCTTGTCTTTCCGGACGACCCACTGTGCGGCCTGCGCCAGCGCAGGATGTTGCCACTGGAAGCCGGCGGCCGACAGTACGGCCGGCTCCATCCGCTGGCTGGACAGCAACAGCTCCTCCGCAAGGTCCCGCATCACGAGCCGCAGCGCAAAGGCGGGAACGCGCAGCACGGCAGGGCGGTGCAGGGCATGTGCCAGTGCCGCCACGATGGCGTTGACGTCGGCGTCCTCGGGCGCGCACAGGTTGACGGGCCCGCTGACCGGGGTTTCCAGCAACAAGAGGAAGGCTGCAGACACGTCCGGCAGGGTGACCCAGGGCCAGAACTGCCTGCCGTTGCCGAACGGCCCGCCTACTCCGAGGCGCAGCAACGGAAGGAGCCTGCCCAGGGCACCGCCGGAACGGCTGAAGACCACCCCGGTCCGTGGCATCACTACGCGTACGCCGGCGGGAGCGGTTAACGCTGCAGCCTCCCACTCAACGCAGATCCGGGACAGGATGCCCGATCCGGGCGGTGCGGATTCGCGTAGAACCGTATTTCCGGCATCACCGTAGTACCCCGAACCGGACTGGCTGATGAAGACTGAAGGTGGGGAATCAAGCTGCCGCATCGCCTCCGTAAGGGCCTGCGTCGACCCCACCCGCGAATTGAACAGCTCGTCAACCCGCTTGCGTGTCCAGGGCCTGTCCCCGATCCCGGCACCGGACAGGTTAACGACGGCGCCAGCCCCGGCCAGTGCCCCGGGATCCAGTTGGCCGGCGGCCGGGTCCCAGCGGACTTCGGCTGCTGAAGCGGGCTCCCGCCGCACCAGGGTGACGACGTCATGTCCGGCGTTGCGGAAGGCTGCAGAGAGGGAGGTGCCGAGGAGCCCTGAGGCTCCTGCCATGACGATGCGCATGCTCCATCTCATCACGGCAACGGGCCGTGACACCTCCCGCAGGGCCGGGGGAGGGTTGACTATGATCGAACGATGACCTCTTCCAGCTACTTCCGTTTCCCGCATCTGCACGGCGATCTGGTCACTTTCGTGGCCGAGGACGACGTATGGATCGCGCCCCTGGGCGGTGGCCGTGCCTGGCGCGTTTCCGCGCTTCAGCTGCCCGCCCGCAACCCCCGTTTTACCCCGGACGGGAAAAAGCTGGTGTGGACGGTGGTGCAGGGAACGGCGCCGGAGGCAGTGTCTGCGGACGTTGACGGCGGCGGCTACCGGCAGCTGACCTACTTTGGGCACAGCACCACCCGGGTGAAGGGGTTCACCGCCGGCGGGTCAGTGGTGGTGACCAGTGCTTTCCGCCAGGCCGAGAGCCGTCACACGTACGCCTACAGCGTCCCGGTGGAGGGCGGCTGGGCCGAGGAGTTGCCGTACGGTCCTGTTGAGTCGGTGGCCTTCGGCCCGGAAGTAGGTGACGAGCGGCCGGTGGTGGTGGGCAGCGTACTGTCCCGCGAGCCGGCCTGGTGGAAGCGGTACCGGGGCGGCACTGCAGGAAAGTTGTGGATCGACGCCGACGGCAACGGGGAGTTCGAGCGCCTGGTGCCGGAACTTGACGGCAACCTCGCCGACCCCATGTGGGTTGACGGCCGCATCGCGTTCCTGTCCGACCATGAGGGCTACGGCAACCTGTATTCGGTGCTTCCCAACGGAAAGGACCTGCGCCGCCACACGGACCATGAGGACTTCTACGTCCGGCACGCCGCCACCGACGGGAAGCGAATCATCTTCGAATCCGCCGGCGAGCTGTGGGTGCTGCACGATCTTGGTTCGGATGCGGTGCGGCTGGAGATCACCCTGGGTTCAGCGTCGCAGTCCAGGCGCCCGGCCCTCCTGGCGACGTCGAAACACCTTGGCGCCGTGGTGCCGGACACCACCGGCGCGGCAAGCGCTGTGGAGGCCCATGGCACCATTCACTGGCTTCGGCACAAGGACGGGCCGTCGCGCATCATCGAGGCCACTCCGGGCGTCCGCGGCCGCCTGCCCAGACCGCTTGGCGACGGACGGATTGCCTACATCGCTGACCAGGACGGCGTGGAGGCACTCCACATCAGGGACATCGTGGCAACCGTGCCCCACACCACGGCGGGCGCCCGCGTGCCCGGAGACGTGACCATCGAAGCGCAGGGGACCGGTGCAACCGCCCCCGCACCCGGTCAGGATGAAGCCACACCATTGCCCCAGCCCGTCCCGGCGGCCGGAGCCGCGGTCCTGGCAGGAGGCAGCGCCTTTGTCCCCGCTCCGGACGATAAGCAGGCCGACGCACAGCAGGCAGACGTTGCCCCCGTGGACAGCACTTCCGGGGCCGAGGCACAGGCAGCCGCGCAGGACGGTTCGGAAGCAACGCGCATCGCCATCCCGGTGCCCTCCCGCGCCAGTTCGCTGGAGGCCAGCCCTGACGGACGCTGGCTGGCCCTGGGCACCTCCTTCGGTGAGGTGTATGTGGCTGACACCCGGACCGGCAGCTTCTCCCTGGTGGCCAGCATTGGCGAGGGCACCATTGCGGACCTGGCGTGGTCACCGGACTCACGGTGGCTGGTGTGGTCGGAGCCCGTCACGTCCTTTGGTTCGCGCAGCCGGCTACGGCTGGCCTCTATGGAGCGATCCGACGCCGCTCCCGTTGACGTTACGGACGGCCGCTTCTGCGACAAATCGCCTGCCTTCACGCCGGATGGCAAGTACCTTGCGTTCCTGTCCAACCGCAGCTTTGATCCGGTGTACGACGGCCATTCCTTTGACCTTTCATTCCCCAGCCCCATCAAGCCGTACCTGGTGGCACTCGCTGCCGGGACGCCGTCGCCATTCGGCCCGGACGTCGCCCCCGACGGGGACGAAACACCGGGTGACGGTGCTGACGAACCCACCTCCGCAGACGCGCCCAGGATACCGGAGGTCCTGGTGGACCCGGAGGGCCTGGCCCACCGCGTCATCAGCGTGCCCGTGCCGCAGGGCAACTACACCTCCCTGGAGGCCACCGACGGGGCGCTGCTGTGGCTCGACTGGGCCCTTGCCGGGGTCACCGGGGACGGCAAGGCCAGCCAGGACGACAAGGATGCCCGCCCCAGCCTGGTGCGGTTCGACCTCGGCCGGCGAAAGAAGTCCACGCTGGTGGACGCGCTGGACAGCTTCCGGCTCTCCGGGGACCGTACCAAGGTGGTGCTGATCTCGGACAAGCAGGTGCAGGCAGTTCCCTCCGATGCCAAGGCCGATGAGGAGTCCGGAAAGCTGGTCAAGGTGGACCTCGGCAGGATCCGCGTCATGATGGATCCCCTCAGTGTGTGGGGCCAGGCATTCGATGAGGCCTGGCGGCTGCAGCGGGACTTCTTCTGGGCCGAAGACATGGCAGGCCAGGACTGGGAATCGATCCACCGGCGCTACCGTCCGCTGGTGGACCGCCTGGGGTCGCACGACGACCTGGTGGACCTCCTCTGGGAGCTGCACGGCGAGCTGGGAACCTCGCACGCCTATGTCCGTCCCGCCGCCGTTACGGAAAACGGCAGCCAGGGGCAGGGCCGGCTCGGCGCAGACCTCGCCCACACCCCCTCCGGCTGGGAAATCACACGGATCCTCGCCGGCGAATCCTCCGACCCGCTGGCCACTTCACCCCTGACCAGGCCGGGTGTGGACGCCAAGGCGGGGGACATCCTGCTCGCGATCGACGGCGTCCCGCTCACCGCGTCCGTTACGCCCGCCATGCAGCTGGTGGGGGCGGCAGGCCGCGCCGTGGAGCTCACGCTTCTCAACGGTGCCGGGCACAGTGATGCCGCCGGCACCCAGCGCCGCGTCGCCGTCGTTCCCGTGAAGGACGAAGAACGCCTGCGGTACCAGGAATGGGTGGCGTCGAACCGGCGGACTGTCCGGGAAGCGTCGGCAGGAACCTTCGGCTACCTCCACATTCCGGACATGATGGCCAACGGGTGGGCTCAGCTGCACCGGGACCTGGATACGGAAACCGCATTGGACGGCCTGATCGTGGACGTCCGGCGGAACCGAGGAGGGCATACGTCCCAGCTCGTGGCCGAACTGATCGGCCGCAAGGTCACCGGCTGGAGCATGCCACGCGGGGAAAAGCCGCGCACGTACCCGCACCACGCGCCGCGCGGACCGGTTATTGTCCTGGCAGACGAATTCGCCGGTTCAGACGGCGACATCATCACCCAGGTGTCCAAGCTGCGGGGGATCGGCCCCGTCATCGGAACCCGAACCTGGGGCGGTGTGGTGGGCATCGACAACAGGTTCGCCCTGGCTGACGGTACCGGTGTGACCCAGCCCCGCTACGCCAACTGGTTCAGCGGGGGCGTGGGCTGGAGCGTCGAAAACTACGGGGTGGACCCTGACATCGAAGTGACATACCCGCCGCACGCCTACGCCGCCGGCCGGGACCCCCAGCTGGAGTACGGCATCGGCGCCCTGAAGGAAATGATCCAGGAACTGCCCACGGACCGGCCACCTGCACGCGAAGGCTACCGGCGGCTCCGCCCGGCGCCGCTGCCTGCACGCCGGCAGGGGAGCTGAAGCCCCCGCTGAGGCTTGAGGCGGCAACGCGAAAGGCCCTGCCTGACCGGAATATTCCGGCCGGGCAGGGCCTTTCGCGTTGTAGCCTGCGTCAGATCAGGACTGCAGCGTGGCGTCCAGGGTGATGTCGATGCTGGCGAGGGCGCCGGAAACAGGGCAGCCCACCTTGGCTTCGCCTGCGATCTTCTGGAATTCGTCCTCGGAAATACCGGGTACCTTGGCGGACATGGTGAGGTGGCTGCCGGTGATACCAGTGCCCGGGACAAACGTCACATCGGCCTTGGTGTTGACTTCCTCCGGCGAGTGGCCCGCTTTGGCGAGTTCGTTGCTGAAGGCCATGGAGAAACACGCGGCATGGGCAGCGGCGATGAGTTCCTCCGGGCTGGTCTTGCCGTCGGCCGCTTCAGTGCGTGCCTTCCACGTGACATCGAAGGTGCCCAGGCCTGAGGTGGCCAGGCTGGTGGTTCCGGAACCTTCCGTCAGGTTGCCGTTCCATACTGCATTTGCTGAACGCGTTGCTGCCATGTTCACTCCTCAGATTTGATGAATACCGGGGCCGGCTGGTGCCCGGACCCGCCGTTTTCCATCCTAGGGACTTAGCCCCGGGCATGCACCAGCTGTCCGCTCCCGGTGGATTATGACCATCGGGAGCGGAGCAGGTCAGTTCCAGATGGTGGCAATGGCGATGTTGAGCAGCGCGAGTCCGCCCACGCCGTGCGCGAGGCCCTTGCTGATGCCCTCGCCCTTTTTGTACTTGCGGCTGCCGATGAATGCCAGCACGCCCACGGCCAGGCCAATGGCGAACTTAATGCCGAGCTTGAAGTAGTTGGCATCCATGTCCAGCGCGGGGATGAGACCCATCAGTGCTACGCCGGTGAGGAGCTGCAGCATGGCGCCGTCAAATTGGCGCGGGTGGATGGTGGGCTTCTTCATCTGGCCGATCCAGATGCCCACGATCATGGCCGCGCCGACGATGTGCAGGAAAACCACGATGTTATAGACGATGTTCATGGGACCAGTGTAACCAGTTGTTCTACGGCTGGTAGTAAGGCTGGGTTTCCGCTGTTGCTGCTCACCGCGCCTTAAACGACGACGGCGGTGCAGGCCATGCGGTGGTCTCCCACCGCTGCCTGCACCGCCGTCGCGCGTTTTAGCCTGCTACAGCCCCAGGTCCGCTTCGAAGGCGCCTTCTTCGAGGCGGACCTTCAGGGTCTGGAGGAAACGGCCGGCGTCTGCGCCGTCCACCAAGCGGTGGTCGTATGTCAGCGACAGGTACATCATGGAGCGGATGGCGATCGAATCGTCACCGTTTTCATCAGCAACCACAACGGCGCGCTTGACGATGGCGCCCGTTCCCAGGATGCCCACCTGGGGCTGGTTGATGATCGGGGTGTCGAACAGTGCGCCCACTGAGCCGATGTTGGTGATGCTGAACGTGCCGCCGGACAGCTCATCCGGGCCGATCTTGCCGTCGCGGGTGCGTCCTGCAACATCAGCAATCTTGCCGGCGAGTCCTGCAAGGTTCAGGTTGCCGGCGTCGTTGATGACCGGAACCAGCAGGCCCTTGTCAGTATCGACGGCGATCGCCAGGTGCTCGGCATTGTGGTAGGTGATCTCCTGCTTGTCCTCGTCGTACGCAGCGTTGAGCTTGGGGTGCTGCTTGAGGGCCTCGGCAACAGCCTTGGCGATGAACGGCAGGAAGGTCAGCTTGACGCCGTTCTGCGCCTGGAACGAGTTCTTGGCACGGGCGCGGAGCTTGGCGACCTTTGTCATATCCACTTCGTGGACCTGCGTCAGCTGCGTGGAGATCTCCAGCGATTCGCGCATGCGGCGGGCGATGACCTGGCGGATGCGCGGGGCCTTCTGGGTGGTGCCGCGCAGTGAGGAAACCGCGGCGTTGGATGCTGCGGGAGCGCCGGATGCTGCCGGTGCGGCCGGAGTTGCCGAAACAGGTGCGGCCTTGGCCTCGGCTGCGGCGATCACGTCCTGCTTACGGATGCGGCCGCCGACGCCGGTGCCGGAGAGGGATGCAATGTCCACGCCGTGCTGGTTGGCCAGCTTGCGGACCAGCGGGGTTACGTAGCCGGATTCGGATCCGCCGTTCGCCGGTGCGGCCTCGGCTGCTGCCGGGGCAGGTGCGGGAGCGGGGGCAGCCTCGGGTGCTGCCTGCTTCGGGGCTTCGGCCTTCGGTGCTTCCTGGGCGGGAGCAGCCTGCGGTGCCTCTGCTTTCGGTGCTTCCGGTGCGGGTGCTTCCTTGGGTGCCTCGGCGGGAGCGGCGGCAGCGCCGGAACCAATAACGGCCAGGACGGAGCCGACCTCTGCGGTCTCGTCCTCGCTGACGCGGATTTCCTGGAGCGTGCCGGCTACGGGTGAGGGAATCTCTGTGTCCACCTTGTCGGTGGATACTTCCAGCAGGGGTTCGTCAACTTCAACGGTGTCGCCCACTGCCTTGAGCCAGCGGGTGACGGTGCCTTCCGTGACGCTCTCGCCCAGGGCGGGGAGCGTAACTTCGTGGCCTTCGCCGCCGCCGGCCGCGGGGGCATCCTGGGCGGGTGCTTCCTGGGCAGGTGCCTCTTCAGCCGGTGCTGCAGGGGCTTCCTGTGCCGGTGCTTCTTCAGCGGGAGCCGCGGCGGGGGCTTCTTCGGCCGGGGCAGCGGAGCCATTGGCGGAGCCGTCACCGATGCGGACCAAGGGGGCGCCCACCTCGGCCGTCTCGTCTTCAGCGACCAGGATTTCCTCAATCACGCCAGCTACAGGAGAGGGGATTTCAGTGTCTACTTTGTCGGTGGAGACTTCGAGCAGCGGCTCGTCCACCTCTACCCGGTCACCTACCTGCTTGAGCCAGCGGGTGACGGTTCCTTCGGTGACGCTCTCACCGAGGGCGGGCAAGTTAACGGATTCAGACATGTCGTCCCCGTTCTCCTTATTGATCTTTAATGCGAATGAATGCTGCCTAATTGTGAGCCTAGTGCACCCGCTCTCTCGCGCCGGGTGCACCAGGCTCGGTGGTGCTGGGGAAAACTAGCCGTGAAGCGGCTTGCCCGCGAGCGCCAGATGGGCTTCGCCCAGGGACTCGTTCTGCGTGGGGTGGGCGTGCAGCAGCTGGGCCACATCCTCCGGGTAGGCCTCCCAGTTCACGATCAGCTGGGCCTCGCCCACCTGCTCGCCCATGCGGGCGCCGATCATGTGGACGCCCACCACGGGGCCGTCCTTCTGGCGGACCAGCTTGACCAGGCCGGACGTGCCCAGGATGGAGCTCTTGCCGTTCCCGGCGAGGTTGTATTCCTGAGTCTGCACCTGGTCCTCGCCGAACTTCTCCTTGGCGGCCTTTTCGGTGTAGCCCACGGTGGCTATTTCGGGTTCCGAGTAGGTGACCTTGGGGATGTTGATGTCCTCGACGATCACCGGCTTCAGGCCGGCGATTTCCTCGGCCACGAAGATGCCCTGCTGGTAGCCGCGGTGCGCCAGCTGCACACCGGGAACGATGTCGCCCACTGCGTAGATGTTGCCGACGCCGGTGTGCAGGCGCTCATTGGTGATCACGAAGCCGCGGTCGATGGTGATGCCGGCTTCCTCGTAGCCCAGGTTGGCAGTGACGGGGCCACGGCCCACGGCGACCAGGAGGAGGTCCGCCTCGAACGTCTTGCCGTCCACCAGGGTGACCTTCACGCCGTCGTTGTTCTGCTCAACGCCCTGGAAGAAGACACCGGTGGAGAACTTGATGCCGCGCTTCTTGAACGCACGCTCGAAGTTCTTGACGATGGTGGCGTCCTCATTGGGAACCAGTGAGGGCAGGCCCTCCACGATGGTGACGTCCACGCCGAACGACTTCCAGACGGATGCGAACTCGACGCCGATCACGCCGCCGCCCAGGATGATGGCGCTCTTGGGGATGTAGTCCATGGTCAGGGCCTGGTCCGAGGTGATGACCTTGCCGCCGATTTCCAGGCCCGGAAGGGAGCGGGAGTAGGACCCCGTGGCCAGGAGGATGTTCTTGCCCTTGTAGGCGGTGCCGTTCACCACGACGGTGTCAGTGCCCTGGAGCTTGCCTTCACCCTCGATGACGGTGATGCCCTTGGACTTGATGAGTCCCTGCAGGCCCTTGTACTTGCCGGCAACAATGCCGTCCTTGTACGCATTGACGGCGTTGATGTCGATGCTGTCCAGGGTGACGTTCACGCCGTACTTGGCGGAGTCACGTGCATGGTCGGCGAGCTCTGCAGAGTGCAGCAGCGCCTTGGTGGGGATACAGCCGTTGTGGAGGCAGGTGCCGCCCAGTTTTGCCTTCTCCACGAGGCCGACGGTAAGGCCAAGCTGTACGGCCCGCAGTGCGGCGGCGTATCCGCCGCTGCCGCCACCGAGTACCAGGATGTCGAATTCTTGCGCAGTTGCCTGATCGGCCACTTAAACGCTCCCTCGCGTGAACGATGACGCGATCCTGCGCATCATCTGGTCTTGGAACTTGCACTGCCGTGATTATGTCAGCAGGGCAACTCTCTTGCATTTGTGACTACCGTGGTTCACCTTAGCGAACCACTTATCCATGCTCCACCTTGGCACAGTGTTTGTGGAGCGCTTTGTGTCGAGTGTCACGCGGCTTTGTGGCGGAGGAATCACCCTTCTGCCACAAAGCCGCGCGGCACCCGGGCCGGGGCAGGCCTCAGGCCGCAGCAGCCAGGATGTCCTCCACATACGCCACCAGGGTGCGGACGGTGCAGCCTGTTCCCTGCTTATGGGTGTAGCCGTAGGGGCTTCCGTTGTTAAAGGACGGCCCGGCGATGTCGATGTGGGCCCAAGGGATCTGCTCGCCGTCCTTGTCCTTGCCGACGAACTCCTGCAGGAAGACAGCGGCAGTCATCATGCCGCCGTGGCGTTCGCCAATGTTGGCCAGGTCCGCCACCTGGGAGTCGAGGCTGGGTCGCAGTTCCTCTGGCAACGGCATGGGCCACACCAGTTCGCCGGCACGGTCGGCCGCGGTTTTCAGGGCAGCCGTGACACTCTCCGAGCCCATGACGCCTGCGGTCCGATTGCCCAGGGCAATCAGCTGCGCGCCGGTGAGAGTTGCGACGTCGATGATGGCGTCCGGGTACTCGCGGCTTGCCGCGACAATGCCGTCGGCCATCACCAGGCGGCCTTCAGCGTCGGTGTTCAGGACCTCAACGGTCTTGCCGCCGAACATGGTGAGGACATCCGCCGGCCGGGATGCAGCGCCCGACGGCATGTTTTCCGCGATGCAGAGCCAGGCGGTGGCCTTGACCGGCAGCCCCAGGCCGGCGAGGGCCAGGACACTGTTAAGGACGACGGCGGCGCCCGCCATGTCGCTCTTCATGTCACCCATGCCAAGGGCCGGCTTGATGGAAATTCCGCCGGTGTCAAAGGTGATTCCTTTACCGACCAGGGCGATCTTCGACGCCGCCTTGGCGGGGGAGTATTCCACCTTGACCAGGCGGGGCTGGCGGGCCGAGCCCTTGCCGACGCCCATGATGCCGCCGAACCCTTCCTTTTCCAGCCGCTTCTCGTCCCAGACAGTCACCTTGACCGGCAGGCCCTTCGCCAGTTCCTTTGCCGCCTCCGCGAACGTTTCGGGGTAGAGGTGGCTGGGCGGCTGGTTAACGAGTGACCGGGTGGCGTTGACGGCCTTGCCGATCAGCGCGGCACGCTTCAGGGCGGCGCCGAGTTCCTTCTGGTCGGCAACTTCGGTGACGATCACGGCGTTGCGGACCGGATCCTTCAGCCCGTCCCGGGAGGACCGGAACTCGGTGAAGGAATAGGCTCCCAGGGCGGCACCTTCGGCCACTGCGGCCACGTCGGCTGCGGACGCCGTCGGAAATGCCAGGGCAACGGTGGCGAGGCCGGCCAACTGGCGGACGGCGGAGCCTGCAGCACGGCGGAGCGATTCACCGGTGAGCGGAGCGCCGGCTGCTACCTTGCCAACGCCGGCAAGGACCAGGATCCCCGCGCCGGTTTCGGGCAGGCCGGGCAGCCGGACGATCTGGTCTGCCGCACCTGTCACGCCGAGTGACTTGAGGGAATCGGTGATGGCTTCTGCGGACTTTGCGGTGAGCGGGTTCTCCAGGAGGAACGGCCCGTCAGTTCCCTGTCCCACGCCGATGACCACTGCGTCGCTGGGGCTCTTCTTCAGGTCGCGGGAGAGGGTACTAAGGTTGATTTCAGTATTCTTGACCACAGGGATGAGTCCTCAATTCTCGAAAGATGGTACGGGCAGGGATGCATGTTCGGCGCTCTGCCATGGATGCCCGGATGCCGCCGTTTGGGGTGCCGTCCGGGGATGTGCAAGCCCGTCTGGCAGGCCAGTTCCGATCGTAGCCCTTCGGCGCCCCGGTGGCAGAATCTTCTGAGACGTGCGCCACAGGCGCCGCCGGAATGTCCCGCTGCCCGCCTGCGTTGTAATTGATGTCCACCCGCACCTACGAAAGGAACATGCCGTGCTTGAACGGATCTCCGGCTCCCTGCTGGACCCTGACGCGCTCTATGCGAGCAACATTGAGCTGTTCCATAGCCCCGAACTCCGCGGGCTGAATCTGGTGATGGGCTTTACCGGGTTCGCCGACGCCGGGCACGTGGTGAAGCAGATCAATGCCGAACTACTGGACTCGCTCGATGCCCAGCCCGTCGCAGTGTTTGATGCGGACCAGCTGATCGATTACCGGTCGCGCCGGCCGCATCTCACCTTCGTCGAGGACCACCTGCAGGATTACCAGGAGCCGCGGCTGGCGCTCTACCGGCTGGTTGACGGCCTGGGTAAACCCTTCCTCCTGCTGGCAGGGTTTGAACCGGACCTCCAGTGGGAGCGGTTCGCCCGCGCCGTGGTGGGCATCGTGGAGAAACTCGACGTCAACCTGGTCGCCTGGATCCACTCCATTCCGATGCCGGTTCCGCACACCCGTCCCGTGGGGGTCACGGTGCACGGCAACAGGCCGGAGCTGATTGAAGGCATTTCGGTGTGGAAGCCCACCGTTGAGGTCCCCGCGGCTGTGGGGCACATCCTGGAACTCCGCCTGGTGGAGGCCGGGCGCAATGTAGCCGGTTATGTCATCCACGTCCCCCACTACCTGGCGGAAGCGGAGTACCCCACCGCCGCCGTCGCCGGCCTGGAATACCTGGGTGCGGCAGCGTCCCTCATGCTGCCCACGGACAGGCTGCGGGAAGCAGGGCGGGAAGTCAGCCGACAGATCGCCGAGCAGGTCGATGCCTCCGAGGATGTGCAGCAGGTGGTGTCCCGCCTGGAGACCCGCTACGACGAAAAGGCTGATGGCATGGTGAGGCGTTCACTCCTGGCCGACGAAAATGACGAGCTTCCCAACGCCGATGTGCTCGGAGCGGCGGTGGAGGCGTACCTCGCCCGGGAGAACCCCACGCAGTAGGCCCTGCAGCAGCCGGCTTGGAGCTGCAGGGGGTGCTCCCGGCGATGCGGGCATAATGAAGACGTGACTGCACCCCGCGCATGGCTGATCTGGACCGTTGGAATCTTCGGGTACCTGGTGGCCGTGTCGCAGCGCACGTCGTTTGGCGTCGTGGGTCTCGAGGCCACGGAGCGGTTCAACGCCAGCGCGTCGGCCATCTCGTTCTTCACGGTCCTGCAGCTCCTGGTGTACGCGGGGCTCCAGATTCCCGTGGGTCTCCTGGTGGACAGGTTCGGCTCGCGCGCCATGATCGCCGGCGGCGCCGTCCTGATGGGGCTGGGACAGCTCCAGCTCGCCTTCGCGGACAGCATCCCCGGCGGAATCCTGGGCCGGGTGCTGGTGGGTGCGGGGGACGCCATGACGTTCATCTCGGTCATCCGCCTGATTCCATTGTGGTTCGCCCCGGGGCGCGTGCCCCTGGTAACCCAGCTGACGGGCATGACCGGCCAGTTGGGCCAGCTGGTCAGCGTCATTCCATTCGCCTTCGTCCTTCACACGGTCGGCTGGACCCCGGCGTTCCTGATGCTGGCCGGGATGTCGGCACTCGCCACTGTCCTGGTGGTAATCCTCCTGAAGGACGTCCCGCCTGGCACCGGGCGGCCGCAGGCCCACCAGGGGCTGAAGGCCACGGGAGTTTCACTGGCCCGCGCCTGGCGCCAGCCGGGAACGCGGCTGGGCATGTGGAGCCACTTCACGATCCAGTTCAGCGGCACGGTGTTCGCCATGACCTGGGGCTACCCCTTCCTGATCTCCGGCCAGGGCTTGGCCGCCGGTACTGTTGCCGGCCTGATGGGGCTGTACGTGGCCGCCGGCATAGCGGTGGGGCCGTTCATCGGGCGTTTTGTCTCGCGGCACCCGCTGCGGCGTTCCACCATGGTCCTGCTGATTGCCGGCGCCACGGCCACGGCGTGGGCCGCCGTCCTGCTGACCCCGGGACCGGCACCACTGTGGCTCCTGGCAGGTTTGGTGGTGGCGCTTGCCATCGGCGGACCTGGTTCCATGATCGGCTTTGATTTCGCCCGGACGTTCAACCCGGCGCACCGGATCGGCACTGCAACCGGCATCGTGAACGTCGGCGGATTCATCGCCGCCCTCATTGCGATCTTCCTGATTGGGCTGGTGCTGGACGTCCTGTACGCCAGCGGATTCTCCAACGGAAACCTCTATGGGCTGGACGCGTTCCGGATAGCCCTGAGCGTCCAGTTCCTGCTGCTCGGCTCGGGGGCTGCCGCCATGCTGGTGTGCCGGCGGAAGGTGCGTCGCCAGATGGCCGCGCAGGGCGTTGTGGTCCCGCCCCTCCGGGCCGCACTGGCGCGGCAACGCCGTGAAAACCTCGCCCGGCGCCGGCAGACCTCGCCCAACGACAGCGACCGCGACTAGTCCTCCACCGGACGTGGATCCGCACATAGCCAAAGTTCCTGCGGACCCGGGGCGCACGACGGCGAATGCTGGATCCATGACAGCTCCAGAGAAACTGATAATTTCCGGACCGGCAGACATCCTCGGGTTCATTCCCCACTCGCTGGGGTATTGGCCGGCCGACAGCCTTGTTGCCATGACACTCCACGGTAAAAGGGCCGGTGCAACGCTTCGGCTGGACCTCCCGGGGCGGGAGGTCCTGGCCGCACCCGGAAAATTCCTGCGGGCCGTCCAGCGCTATCTCCAGGCAGACAAGGACGCCGACGGAACCTTGCTGGCGTTTTTCACCAGCAACGGCGGCGCCACGGCGACGTCCACGTACGACGGTTTGCTGGCCGGTCTGGACTCCATGCTTTCAAGGGCGGGGATGCCGGTCCGGGACGCCTGGTATGTCGGGGATGATTACTGGCGGGATGCCTGGTGCACGGATGTTTCCTGCTGCCCCCTGCCCGGCCGGTCCGTCCAGGAAATCAGGGACAGCGCCCTGAATGCCGAGATGGTGTACCGGGGCAGCAGCGTGGGCCCGGCCCCGGAACGGCAACCCGCCGCTGTCCGGCCTGTTCCAAGCCTCCACCGGGCTGCTGTCCTCGAGGCCCAAGCAGGATGGGCCGGGGAACTGGACCTTCGGTGGGGGAGCAGGGCCCAGCTCCGGGCCGTTCTTGACCTGTGGGAGGCCATCTTGAGCCGGCCGGAGGGGGAGCCATGGCTCCCTGAGGCGGAGCGCGACGGATTTCTGCGCGCATCCCTGATGGTGCCGGCCTGGCGCGACGCGGTCATGGTTATGGCGGTGGCAGGAAAAGCTGCCGCCGAGGCCGGTGCTGACCGGTTTGGAATCCTGGACGACGGGAACCAGCTTGAGCCTGTGTGCCCGCCAACAGAGTGGCCCGATAGCGACTCCAGGCCCGGTGCAGACAGGGACGGCCAGCTGGCAGGGGCAAGGCCGGCGAACAACCGCGCTGTTGATGCCACAGGTGCTGGTGGCGACAATTCCGGACGTACCAGTTCCGGTTACGCCGAAGTGCTGATGGGACTCAACCCCGCGGTGCCGGATTGGGCCCGCCTCGACTCACTGGACCGGCTCCTCGAGCAGCTCGCGGCGTTGGGAGGCCCTGCGGCGGCGGCAGCCCTGACAATCCGCGGCTGGATCGCATGGTGCCGCGGCCGCGGCTCCTACGCGGCCTCGTACCTGGGGGAAGCCCTGGAAACCGAACCGGGATACCGCCTTGCAGAACTCCTGCTGGAGGTGGTGGGCCGGGGAGCCATCTGCGGCTGGGCCGCGCGGAAAGAAGCCGCCTGGCAAAAGTTTGGCCCGGAGACGGCCGCCGCCGCCGGGAAGGAGCCCGGCGGCAGGGCTTAGGCAGCCCGGGGGTCCGATGGAGAAGGCCCATGGCGGTGCGTGAATGACGGGGAGGCCCGATTTGACGAAAACATGAGACAATGGATGCCGAGACCCGGTTGGGTCCGTGTATCGAGTGCTTGTAGTAGTGCCCCTTGGGGAACATTACAGCCGCTCCGGCAGTTGTCTTAACAGACTCTGCCGGCCGTGGTGGCGCTTGGTTTTCATCACGGACTTGACAGGGTCATAGTGGTGTTGCCCGTATGGTGATTCCACAGACCACCGCTAGAAAGGTTTTCTGTGACCCCGTCTTCCACGAAGAAGGACCCCGCCGCCCAGGACGACTTGTCCGCTGAGGAGAAGCAGGCTGCGACCAACGCCAAGCGGGCAGCTACGCGGGCAGCCAACAAGGCTTCTGCCGGTGAGGCTGCAGCGGACGGCAAACGCGAGCCGAAGAAGCGCGGGCCCAAGCCTGGCGCCAAGGCAGCTGCCGAGGCCGCCAACAAGGCGTCCGGTGACGTTGACCCCGACGAAGCAGACGACGTCGAGGAAGAACCCGACGACATCATCCTCGAAGGACCCGACGTGGTCGAGGATCCCGAGGCCGACCCCGCCAAGGCAGTGGCCGGCAGCGGTAAGGGTTTCGTGTACTCCGACGCCGACGACGATGACGCCCCGGTGCAGCAGGTCATGTCTGCCGGTGCTACAGCCGACCCCGTCAAGGACTACCTGAAGCAGATCGGAAAGGTTGCACTGCTCAACGCCGAGCAGGAAGTGGACCTTGCGCTCCGGATCGAAGCCGGGCTGTTCGCCGAGGAAAAGATCAACGCTGACGACGGCTCCATGGATCCGAAGTACAAGCGTGAACTCGAATTCATCATCCACGACGGCAAGCGCGCCAAGAACCACCTGCTGGAGGCCAACCTCCGCCTGGTGGTCTCGCTGGCAAAGCGTTACACCGGCCGCGGCATGCTGTTCCTGGACCTCATCCAGGAAGGCAACCTGGGCCTCATCCGCGCCGTGGAGAAGTTCGACTACACCAAGGGCTTCAAGTTCTCCACGTATGCCACCTGGTGGATCCGCCAGGCGATCACCCGTGCCATGGCTGACCAGGCGCGCACCATCCGTATTCCCGTGCACATGGTGGAGGTCATCAACAAGCTGGCCCGTGTCCAGCGCCAGATGCTCCAGGACCTCGGCCGTGAACCCACGCCCGAAGAGCTGGCGCTGGAACTGGACATGACCCCCGAAAAGGTCGTCGAGGTCCAGAAGTACGGACGTGAGCCCATTTCGCTCCACACACCGCTTGGCGAGGACGGCGACTCCGAATTCGGCGACCTGATCGAGGACTCCGAAGCCGTAGTGCCGGCAGACGCCGTGAGCTTCACGCTCCTGCAGGAGCAACTGCACTCGGTACTGGACACCCTGTCCGAACGCGAGGCCGGCGTAGTGGCCATGCGCTTCGGCCTGACCGACGGACAGCCGAAGACTTTAGACGAAATCGGCAAGGTCTACGGCGTCACGCGTGAGCGTATCCGCCAGATCGAATCCAAGACAATGTCCAAGCTCCGCCACCCCTCGCGGTCGCAGGTTCTGCGGGACTACCTGGACTAAGTCCCGGCGTACCGGCAACGCGGTGTCATCGCCCGCCCAACAACTTTGTTTGGGTGGGGGATGGCACCGCGTTGGCGCGTTAAAGACTCCCTTCCAGGGCGGGGCGCTGGCTGAACCAGGACCGGCGCTAATCAGGCGTTGGACAGTAGCAAGGCGTTAAACAAAGGATGGGACCCCTCCCTGCGGAGGAATCCCATCCCTTAGTGGTCCTGGTGCAACTAGTCGATTTCTACGGCAGCCTTCTCGTGAAGCTTTCCCGTCTCATCGTGCCAGTCGGAGCTCAACGGCTTGAGCGTTGCCTCGACTGCACGCGCATGGTGGCCGCAGAACAGCAGCTCACCGCCGGAGGACTCGAGTACAACCCGGACATATGCCTGAGCTCCGCAACGATCGCACCGGTCGAGTGCATTGAGTGTGCGGTCTGCCACTGCTGTTGTCATGTCGGCCTCCTTAGTAGATCAGTACATCTATATAACCAGCATTCGTAACAAAACCATCGCAAGGATGGGGCAAGTTCGCTGTGCGCGTATCCACAAGGTTGGGTCAAGATTCCCCCACCCGGCCAGGGGAAAGCGCGAGTGGCGCGGTGCACATCTGCCGCCAGGTGTGGCAGGCGGCTGTCCGCGCCGGGGCCGACTACCCTAGAGGAAGGGCCTTGAGCGCCCGCTTTATCCGTCCCTGAAGGAGTTCAACACCAGTGGCACCAAGTTCTGATTACACTGCCCGGCACCTGTCAGTGCTGGAGGGCCTTGAAGCCGTCCGCAAGCGCCCGGGCATGTACATCGGTTCCACCGACTCCCGCGGCCTGATGCACTGCCTCTGGGAAATCATCGACAACTCAGTGGACGAGGCGCTGGCCGGGTTCGGCCACGACATCAAGATCATCCTCCACGCGGACAACTCCGTGGAAATCCACGACGACGGCCGCGGCATCCCCATCGACAAGGAACCGAAGACCGGGCTCACCGGCGTTGAAGTGGTTTTCACCAAGCTTCACGCGGGCGGCAAGTTCGGCGGCGGCTCGTACACCGCATCCGGCGGCCTGCACGGCGTGGGCGCATCGGTGGTCAATGCCCTGTCATCGCGCCTGGACGTGGAGGTTGACCGGGGAGGTAAGACCTACAAGATGTCCTTCCGGCGCGGCGAGCCCGGTCGGTTCCAGGACGCCGGTGCCAGGATCGATCCCGCCGCACCTTTCACCCCGTTTGTGGACGATTCGGTGCTCGACGTCGTGGGAAAGGCCAAGCGGGGGGTCACCGGAACCCGCATCCGCTACTGGGCGGACCGGCAGATCTTCACCCCGGACGCAAAGTTTTCCTATGAAGAGCTCGCGGCCCGTGCCCGGCAGACTTCCTTCCTGGTTCCTGGGCTTAAGCTCACGGTCCGGGACGAGCGCAGGATTGCCGGGACCCCCGGCGAGGCCGGCCCGCACGAAGAGGTTTTCCACCACGACGGCGGCATCTCTGAGTTCGTCGAGTTCCTGGCGGTCGATCCCGCGGTCACCGATGTATGGCGGCTGCATGGCTCGGGAAAGTTTAAGGAGACCGTCCCCGTCCTTGACGAGCGGGGCCACAGCCAGCTTGCCGAAGTTGAACGTGACTGCGAAGTGGACGTGGCACTGCGCTGGGGGATCGGCTACGAAAGTACGGTCCGCAGTTTCGTGAACATCATCTCCACCCCGAAGGGCGGAACGCACCAGTCCGGTTTCGAGCAGGCCCTGGTGAAGACCTTCCGCAAAGCGGTGGAAACCAATGCCCGGAAGCTCAAGGCGGGCAATGACAAGATCGATAAAGACGACATCTTCGCCGGCCTGACGGCAGTCCTGACCGTCCGCCTCGCCGAGCCGCAGTTCGAAGGCCAGACCAAGGAAATCCTGGGCACCTCGGCTGTGCGTGCCATCGTTGCCAGGGTGGTGGAGCGCGAGATCGCGGCAAAGCTCACTTCCTCAAACAAGAACGACAAGGCACAGTCCGCGCTGCTGCTTGAAAAGATCGTCAGCGAGATGAAGTCGCGCATCTCGGCCCGCGTGCACAAGGAAACGCAGCGGCGCAAGAATGCGCTGGAAACCTCGTCGATGCCCACCAAGCTGGCTGACTGCCGCACGGACGACGTCGGCCGTTCCGAACTCTTCATCGTGGAAGGCGACTCGGCGCTGGGAACGGCCAAACTCGCACGCTCCTCGGACTTCCAGGCACTGCTGCCCATCCGCGGCAAGATCCTTAATGTCCAGAAAGCCTCGGTGGGGGACATGCTCTCCAACACCGAATGCGCTGCGCTGATCCAGGTGGTGGGCGCCGGCTCGGGCCGCAGCTTCGACCTTGCCGCCGCACGCTACGGCAAAGTTATCCTCATGACCGACGCCGATGTGGACGGGGCCCACATCCGTACGCTTTTGTTGACGCTGTTCTTCCGCTACATGCGCCCCATGATCGAAGAGGGACGGGTTTTTGCCGCCGTGCCCCCGCTGCACCGGGTGGAAGTGATCAATGCCGGCCAAAAGGCCAACGAGATGATCTACACCTATTCGGAGGCGGAGCTGCACGAGCTGCTGGCGCGGCTGGTCAAGGAAGGCAAGCGGTACAAGGAGCCCATCCAGCGCTACAAGGGCCTGGGGGAGATGGACGCCGAACAGCTGGCTGAGACCACCATGGATCCGCGCCACCGCACCCTGCGCAAGGTGGGCATCGAGAATGCCAAGCAGGCGGAGGAGATCTTTGACCTGCTGATGGGCTCCGACGTGTCCCCGCGCAAGGACTTCATCATCGCGGGTGCCTCCAGCCTGGACCGGGAACGTATCGACGCCTGAGGGCCCGCGCGACGTACGGCTCGGCAGGCGGGTTCAGCCCAGCAGGCCGGGAACCACCAGCAGCGCCGTGGGCAGGGCCAGCAGCAGCACACACCCGGCCAGGACGAGGTTGCGCACGGCGCCCGGAAGCGGGGGCTGCGGCGACAGCAGCCGGCTGACACGTGAAGCGGTGGTGCGGGCCGAGTCTGAGCCGGAGGCACCCGTTCCGGCGTCGAGGCCGGACAGCGCGAGGCTGGAAGCAGCCGGCTGAAGGTCCGCGGCCTCGGCACCCGGCGCCGACCCGCTGGCAACAATGGCGATGGCCTTGATAAGGGTGGCTTTGCTCTCGGTCTTGAGCGCGACGTCGTCGGCCAGCATCTCTATCAGCGAGTTGACGGATTCCTGGGCAAGCCGGGTGGTGGGAAGCCAGGGCAGCGCCTGCCGCCAGGCCGCGAAGGCCCACAGGAGCAGGTGGTGGCGCTGGCTCAGGTGGGCGTTCTCGTGGATCAGGACGGCCCGCAGTTCAGCCGGTTCGAGGGCAGCCATCAGGCCGTCCGACAGAACAGTTACGGAGCGGGCGCCGCCGGGCAGGCAGTATGCGACCGGAGAATCGTGGCTGATGACCAAGGTTGCGGCATCCTGCCCTGAAGGCGATGCCAGCAGGGCAAGCAGCTCGCGGTGGCGCCGCCGCTGCCGTTCAATCTTGTAGTAGGTCAGCAGCAGGGTGAACACGAGGTGGGCTGTGAGCAGCGCGGCTGCCGACAGCGCGAAGATGTGCCAGAACCCCAGCGCCGTGGTGGGAGCATTGAACAGCACCATCCCAGCGAGTGCGCGGAGCCCGGCAATGAGGTTGTCGCCGATCGGTTCCAGTCCGTAGACCAGCATGGCGCCGATCATGGACAGCCCGCCGGCCAGTGCGATGGCCTGCCAGAGGAGCATGGCGGTGAACGGTGAGCGCGCGGGCCACCGGGCGCGCGAAAGGAGGATGGGCACTGGCCACGCCAGGATTACCGCCAGGACCGCCAGCAGGTATGAGGCCCAGAACATGGTTTGTTAGAGATGGCCAAGCAGTTTGCGCAGCGTTTCGGCTTCACCTTCGGAGACGGAGCCAATGAAGCGTGCCAGGACGGCTTCACGGTCCGGCGCGGACCCCAGGACTTCATGCATGAGTTCCGCCGTGTGGTCTTCACGGCTCGACACAGCCTGGTAGCGGTGCGGACGGGTGCCGCGTTCGCGCTCCACCAGTCCCTTCTTCTCCAGCCGGGACAGCACCGTGAGCACGGTGGTGACCGCGAGTTCCTTGCCTTCGTGGCCTGCCGCCCCGCCCTGGCCGGCCGAGGTTTGCGCGAGCCGGTCCCGCAGGGTGTTGGCCGTGGCCGCTTCCTGGCCCGCCCAGAGCAGGTCCATTACTGCCCGTTCAAGTTCACCAAGAGTAGCCATTGCACTTTTCCTTTGTTTCCCCGCACCGCGCGCCGTTTGGCGCCGGTGACTCCACACAGTTATTCAACTACACAATCAAATTTACCCTGAATCCGCCGTACTTTCTACGTTGGGTAGAACTAAGGGTGGCCGCGCCCGCCGATACCTGGTCCGGGGGCCTGCTGATACGCCTTCGAATGGTCCGGAGGTGGGTTTTACACTGCCGACGGCGTTGTTCTACACTTTGTAGAAGTTAGGGTTTCTACAGAACGTAGAAAACCCCCGGCTCACAGTAGGGACCGCCATGGACGCTCTGGAAATCGCACGCTGGCAATTCGGTATCACCACCGTCTACCACTTCATGATGGTGCCGCTGACCATCGGCCTGGGCCTCGTGGTGGCCGTCATCCAGACCGCCTGGCACCGCACGGGCAAGCCTGAATACCTCCGGATGACCAAGTTCTGGGGAAAGCTGTTCCTCATCAACTTCATCATGGGCGTTGCCACCGGCATCGTGCAGGAGTTCCAGTTCGGGATGGCCTGGAGCGAGTACAGCCGCTTCGTCGGAGATGTCTTCGGCGCCCCGCTGGCCCTTGAAGCCCTCCTGGCCTTCTTCGTGGAGTCCACCTTCCTGGGCCTCTGGATTTTCGGCTGGAAGCAGCTGAAGCCCGGCATCCACCTGGCCTGCCTGTGGATTGCCGTCATTGGATCCGTGTTTTCCGCCTACTTCATCATCGTTGCCAACAGCTGGATGCAGCACCCGGTGGGGGTGGAGATGGTGGACGGCAGGCCTGTCATGACCGACGCCTGGGCCGTCTTCACGAACAACACCGCGCTGGTCGCGGTGCCCCACACCCTGTTCGGCGCGCTGGCCGTAGCGGGCGGCTTCCTCCTGGGCATCGCCTGGTACCACCTCTGGAGCAGGCGCCGCGACGGCGTCGACACCCTGGGCGCCGACGGCAAGGTGGTCCCGGGCGAGTCGGCAACCATCCCCGGCCGCGACCGCGCAGACCACACCGTCTGGATCCGGTCCCTGCGGATCGGCGCCGTAGTGGCCATGATCTCCTTCGCCGGCACCGCCCTCACCGGTGACCTGCAGGGCAAACTGATGTTCGAGCAGCAGCCCATGAAGATGGCAGCAGCCGAGGCAGCCTGCCACGACGGCACCGGATTCTCCGTCCTGAGCATCGGCAACCTCGGCTCACAGAACTGCGACGACATCGTGGCCCTGATCGAAGTTCCCGGTATTCTGTCCTACCTGGCGAAGGGTGACTTCACCACCGAGGTCAAGGGTGTGAACACCCTGCTGCCCGAATACCAGGAAAACTACGGGACGCACCTGCCGGACAACCCGATCTACGGCGATCGGGCCGGCCAGGAAATCGACTACCTGCCGGTCATGGAGGTCACTTACTGGGGCTTCCGCATGATGATCGGTTTCGGCGGGTTCGCGGCGCTGGCCGCACTTGTTGCGCTGTGGCTCACCCGGAGCGGCACCGTTCCCCGGTCCCCGTGGCTCATGCGGCTGGCCGTCCTGGGCATCATGGCCCCCTTTGGCGCCAACGCGGCCGGCTGGATCTTCACCGAGATGGGCCGCCAGCCGTTTGTGGTGGCCCCCAACCCGGACCCCAACGGCATTGACCAGGTGTTTATGTTCACGGCAGCAGCCGTCTCTCCGGGGGTCTCGGCCGGGGAACTGCTCGCATCCCTCATTACCCTGACAGCGGTGTACGCCGTCCTGCTGGTGGTCGAGGTGAAGCTCCTGGTCAAATACATCCGCGGCGGCGTTGTCTCCGCCATGCCGGAGCTCGCCCACGTCCCCGCGGATGAAAACGAGGACGCCACTCCCGGACCCGATGGACCGGGCGGCGCCAGGCCGGCGGACGACGTCCTGGCCTTCGCCTACTGATTCCGCCCAACAGAAGAGCAAGAGGAAACGAAGAATGGAACTGCTGCCAACTATCTGGTTCATCGCCATTGCGGTGCTGTGGACCGGGTACCTCTTCCTTGAAGGCTTCGACCTGGGCGTCGGAATGCTGATGAAGATGTTCGCCCGCAACAACACCGAGCGGCGCGTGCTGCTCAACACCATCGGCCCCGTCTGGGACGGCAACGAAGTGTGGCTCCTCACGGCCGCCGGCGCCACCTTCGCTGCCTTTCCGCTCTGGTACGCCTCCTTGTTCTCCGCCCTCTACCTGCCCTTGCTGGTGGTCCTGGTCGCCCTGATCTTCCGCGCGGTGGCCTTCGAGTACCGCGGCAAAGTGGATACCGACCGCTGGCGGGCACGCTGGGACTGGGCCATCGCCCTGGGGTCGTTCTTCGCGGCCTTCGGCGTGGGAGCTGCCCTGGCCCTCACCACCACCGGCCTGCCCCTGAATGCAAACGGCGACCGCGAAGGCGGTCCCCTCGCCTGGTTCAGTGGTTACGCAGTACTGGGCGGGCTGGCCGTGGTTGGCTTCTCGCTGGTCCACGCGTTGGCGTTCCTGGCACTGAAGACCGACGGCGACATCCGGCACCGGGCACGCCGCTGGTTCATCCGGCTGCTCCCTGTCCTGCTCCTGCCCATCGCAGCCTGGGCGCTCAGCATCCAGGTGATGGAGGGAAAGCCGTGGACCTGGGCTGCAGTCCTGCTCGCCGTCGCCGCGGCCGCCCGTGCCTGGGCACTTGCCCGGTCAGGCGCCGAAGGCAAAGCGTTCCTGGCGCTGGGCGCATTCCTGGTGCTCGGCACGGCGTCCATCTTTGGTGCGGTATTCCCCGTGGTGCTGCCGTCCACCCTGGACGGGGCTTTTGACCTCACCATTTCCAACGCTTCATCGTCGGACTACACTCTGGGCCTTATGAGCATTGTCGCAGCGTTCGGCCTGCCCCTGGTGATCGCCTACCAGGCCTGGACCTACTGGGTGTTCCGCCGCCGGGTCAGCGCTGCCTCCATCCCCGAGGCCCACAGCTTCCTGCCCGCAATCGCCGCCAAGGCATTCACCACCAAGGGCTGACGTGCGGCCCACCTTCCCAACCGGCCCGGCCACCCGATCCGCCATCTACTGCCTTGGCCTCCTGGCGGCGCTCAAGGCGTTGTCGCTGGTCCTCATGGGCCAGGCCGTGGCCGCCGTCCTGGCCGGACTGGCCGCGGGGACCCCCGACCCGGCCGGCCAGATCGTAGCCGGGCAGATTGTCCCTGGGCTGGTGGGCGTCGTCCTGCGGTCACTCACCGTGTGGGGACAGGCCGTTGCTGCCCGCCGCGCTGCCCTGGGCATCAAGGAGGAGCTGCGCTCAGGACTGCTGGAACGAGCGCTGCGCAACGGCGCCAGGGGAAGCGGCCCGGCAGACGGCGGCCTCGCCGTGCTGGCCACCCGGGGTCTGGATGCCCTGGACAGCTACTACACACAATTCCTGCCTGCCCTGGTGAACTGCGCCGCCATCCCGCTGCTGCTCGGGGCACGGATCCTTTTCGCCGACTGGGTCAGTGCCGTCGTGATTGTCCTGACCGTGCCATTGGTGCCGCTGTTCATGGTGCTGATCGGCCGGTACACGGAGGACAAGGTGCGCGAGGCGCAGTCCTCGCTCGCCCGGCTCTCCGCCCACATGCTGGAACTCGCCAAGGGCCTGCCGGTCCTGGTGGGCCTCGGCCGTGCCACCGCCCAGCGCAAGGCCCTGGAGGAGATCTCCGAGGAATACCGCTCCCGCACCATGGGCACCCTGCGTACGGCGTTCATGTCGGCGCTGGCGCTGGAACTTATCGCCACCATTTCCGTCGCAGTGGTGGCGGTGTTTATCGGCGTGCGGCTGGTGCACGGTGACATGCCGCTCGAAGCCGGCCTGCTGGCACTCATCCTCGCCCCGGACTGCTACCTGCCCCTGCGCGAGCTGGGGACCGCCCACCATGCCAGCGACGACGGCCGCGTGGCCCTCGCCGAGGTTACCGCGGTGACCGACGCACCCGAGGCCCAGCCGCTCCCGGCCGTCCCGGCGGGCGGGCCGGGTGCCCCCATCACTGTCAGCGGACTCAAGGTCAGCTACAACGGAAGGTCCAGGGCCGCCGTCGGCCCCCTCAGCTTCGAAGCGCCGCAAAGCAGCATCACTGCCCTCGACGGACCCAGCGGCGCGGGAAAGAGCACTGTCCTGGGCGTCCTGGCCGGAACTGTCGGGGACGGCGGCGGGACCGTCATCACGGGCTCCATCCGGGGCCTGGACCGCGGCGCCCTGGCGTGGGTCCCACAGCACCCGGTAATGGTGGCCGAAACCGTGTTGGACGAGGTGGTGCTCTACCTTTCGGCAAATGCCCGCACCGCCCGGGACCGTGCCCGCACGGAAGACACCGCCCGGTCCTGCCTGGCCCGGGCCGCGGCCGGGCACCTGGCCGCCAAGCATCCGGCAGAGCTGAGTCCCGGTGAGCTGCGCCGGGTGGCACTCGCCCGTGGGCTGGCCAGGATCGAGGCGGGGGCCACTGTCCTGCTGCTTGACGAACCCACGGCCCATCTGGACGACGTGTCGGCGATTCTGGTCGAAGACGCCATCCGCCGGCTGCGGGGCCAGGTCACGGTGATCCTGGTGGCGCACGGGGAACGCACCAGGAACCTCGCCGACCAACTTGTGCCGGTGTTGCCGGCTGACCCGGCCATGGACCGGGAACCCGGCGCGGAACCGGCTGCACAACGCGCGGCCCTGCCGGTTTCAGGTGCTCCCGCCGCCGCAGTTTCCGGCAGCGGAGTTACCCGCGCCATCCCAACCGATGGGCCCGCCCCTGCCGCCTCCCGTACCCCCGGATCCGCTGGCGGCAGCGGCACCAAGAACCCCGCCCGGCTCCTGGCATCACTCCTGGCACCGGTGCAGGGAAAGTTCGCCGCCGCAGCCGCCGTCGGAACCCTGGCGGCGGTCTTCGCCGTCGCCCTGTCCGGCCTGTCCGGCTGGCTCATCATCCGTGCCAGCGAACAGCCGCCCATCCTGTACCTGCTCTCGGCCATTGTGGGGGTCCGGTTCTTCGGCATCGGGCGGGCCGTGTTCCGGTATTGGGAACGGCTGCTGCTCCATGACGCCGTGTTCGCTGCCCTCACGCGGCTGCGTGGCCGGCTCTGGGAGACCCTCAGCCGCCGTGCCCTTGCACTCCGGCGCCTGCTCCAGGGCGGCAGCGTGCTGGGCACGGTGATTGACGACGTCGATACCGTCCGCGACCTGCTGCCCCGCGTGGTCCTGCCGCCGGTCACCGCGGCGGCAGTCTCGGTCCTGGCCCTGGTCACCACCGCGCTGCTGGTGCCGCCAGCGCTGCCCGCCGTTATTGCTGCAGGCGCTGCCAGCCTGCTGCTCGCACCGGCGGTTGCACTCTGGGGCGACCGGAAGTCGGCCACCGCGGAGCAGGTGCTCCGTTCGGGCGTCCTGCGGCGGATCTCTGCAGCCCTTGACGCGCGCGCCGAACTCCACGCCAACGGCGTGGCACCCCTCGTGCTCGACGGGCTCCGCGCCGAGGACCGCAACGCCACCCGGGCCTCCCGGCGCTCCGCCTGGGCGGACGGGCTGGGCCACGCAATCACCACCGCCAGCTGCGGCGCCGCGGCACTCGGGGCCGCCTGGCTGGCAGCCCCGGCGGTACTCGACGGCGGGGTTGCTCCGGCGACAGCGGCGGTGGTGGTCCTGCTGCTCCTCGCCCTCGTGGAACCGTACGCAGCCATGACGACGGCGGTACGCCAGTTCCCGGCGCTCCGGACAGTTCTCCAGCGGGTGGGGGAGTCCGGGGCACTGGAAACGGCTGGCCCGGCAGGCGCCGGCAGTGCGGACGGGCTGCAGGCGGTACCCGCCCGCAGCGGCAACCGGCCCGGCGTCGAACTGAAGAACCTGGCAGCGGCCTGGCCTGGCGGCGCCCCCGTGTTTACCGGGCTGGACGCCGTGGCGGAACCGGGACGCTGGCTGGCCGTGACGGGCCCGTCAGGTTCGGGCAAATCGACGCTGCTCTCGGTCCTGCTGGGGTTCCTTCCCGCCGCGGCGGGGCAGGCAAGCGTTACCGGCCAGGCGGCCTGGTGCCCCCAGGAAGCCCACCTCTTCGACTCCACCATCCGCGGCAACCTGCTGCTGGGACGCCCCGCCGGACCGGAAGGCGGGCGGTCAAATGGACGTGGGCGCGGGGAGGCGGACATGGAAGCGGTCATGGCTGCCGTAGGCCTCACCGGACTGATGGCGCGGCTGCCCGACGGGCTGGACACCCGGATCGGCCCTGGTGGAGCGTTCCTGAGCGGCGGAGAGCGCCAGCGCCTCGCCGTTGCCCGCACGCTTATGACAGGGGCGGAGGTGATCCTCCTGGACGAACCAACAGCACATTTGGATGCGGAATCGGCCCGGGCCATGCTGGCGGACCTCCGGGCCGGACTGCGCAACCGCACCCTGGTGCTGGTGACGCACAACCCCGCAGATATCCACCCGGAGGACACCCGGCTGGTTTTGCCGGGCCGTGGCGTCGTGCCGGCCGCTTCCGAAGCGGAAGGCGGCCTGGTGGGGTCACGGGCGGGAACCGTCGGGGAAGCTTAGCCGTCCACGTCGTGAAGGTGATGGACGACGTCGTGCAGGAAGTACTGGGCAAGCGTCAGGACGGTGAATTCGGAGCCGTTGCTGCGGAGCCCTTTGCGGCCCCATTCCGCTTCGCGGACACCTGCAAAGGACTCCGCCGCCTGCTTTCCCTCGGCCGTGAGCTCGGCGCTGACAACAGCGGGGTCGGCGTTGGCGTAGTCCCTGTCGATCGCCGTCTGGTCCTGGTCCCAGTTCTCGAACCGGGCGTCCTCCGAATCGAGCATGAGGTTGAGCCGCTGGTCAAAAAGGCTGAAAACGTCCCGGACATGGCAGGCATACTCCAGTGCAGACCAGGTGTTGTCATTCGGGCGTTCCGCCACATCCGACCGGCGAAGCACCGCCCGCCACCGGGGCAGGATGTTTTCGATGTTCCCGGGCACCGTGGACGGTGTGACTGTGGTGGCATCGAACGAGCATTCCGGGCAGGGACGCGACAGGACCCAGGTCCAGTCCTTCTCATCAGGAACGATAGGCATGGAAGCAGTCTAAGCGGGATCAGGCCAGGCCATCGCAGGACCCACCGCTTCCACGGGCTGGGACAGCGGGACGCCCGAGCCGTCACGCCGGCCGTGCTCCTGCGGCAGGGACCTGGCCACACCGGCAGCGGAGGAGGCCTTGGCCGGGCCATGCCCTGCCCAGGCCAGCAGCAGCGTATCTTCGCCCCGCAGGAACCGGTGTGCCCGAACGCCCGCGGTGGCGCGCCCCTTGGCGGGGTACTCGGAGAATGCGGTGACCTTGGCCGTGCCGGGGGCGGTGCCGGGAAGGGCGCCGACGGTGCCTGCTATGGTCACCACGACGGCGGCCTCGTCCTTGGGCTGCACCGCGCCGAAGAACAGCACACGGTCGCCCGCCGCCAGCTTGATGCCCGCCATGCCACCGGCCGTGCGGCCCTGCGGACGCACGCCGGCCGCTCCGAACTTGAGCAGCTGCGCCTGGCTGGTGAGGAACACGAGTTCCGCGTCATCCGCTCCGGCCGGCGCAACGCCCACCACAAAATCCTTGTCCTTGAGGGCAATGACTTCCCAGTCCTCGCGGTTCAGCGGGTAGTCCGGCTGGACCCGCTTGACCACGCCCTGGGCGGTGCCAATGGCCAGCACCTCATCCAGCGGCACGAATGCCACCAGGGTCTCGCCCTTCAGCAGGGTGATGAAGTCCTTGACGGGAACGCCGCCGGCGAGGTTGGGCAGCCCCGTCATGGGCGGAAGGACGGGCATATCCATCACCTGGAGCCGGAGCATGCGTCCCTGTGAGGTGACGGCGGCGACCTCCCCGCGGGCCGATGTCTTCACCACCGAGGTGAACACATCGTGCTTGCTCCGCGGGCCGGCTTCGGCCAGCGGTTCATGGTTGCTGGTCCGCGCCACCTGGCCGGAGGCAGTCAGGATCGCCCAGCAGGGGTCGTCGGCGATTTCCAGGGCCAGCGGGACCGCCTTGCCCTTCTTTCCGGCCACTGCGGCAAGCTCGGCGGCGATGGTGGGGGATACTGCTTCCGATTCCAGGAGCACGGTCCGGCGCGGGGTGCCATGCTGCTCCGCGATCCCGCCGAGCTCATCGGAGACCAAAGTTCGGAGGCGTTCCTCCGAGCCCAGGATGGCTTCCAGTTCCGCGATCTCGCGGCGCAGCTCATCCTGCTCCTTCTCCAGTTCGATCCGGGAGTATTTGGTGAGCTGGCGCAGGCGCAGCTCCAGGATGTAGTTCGCCTGGATCTCGGAAAGGTCGTAGATGGACATCAGGCGGGCGCGGGCAGCGGCGGCCTCGTCCGACGACCGGATGATCTGGATGACCTCGTCGATGTCCACGATGGCGATGAGGAGGCCCTCCACCAGGTGCAGCCGGTCCTTCTTTTTGCCCAGCCGGAAGGCGGTCCGGCGGCGCACCACGTTGATCCGGTGGTTGACGTAGACGGACAGCAGCTCCACCAGGCCGAGCGTCTGGGGCTGGCCGTCCACCAGGGTGACGTTGTTGATGCCGAAGGAATCCTCCATCGGCGAGTAGCGGTACAGCTGCTGGAGGACGGCGTTGGGGTTGAAGCCGTTCTTGAGCTCGATGACCAGGCGCAGGCCGTGCTTGCGGTCCGTCAGGTCGACGATGTCGCTGATGCCCATCAGCTTCTTGGCGTTGACGGCGTCCTTGATCTTTTCGATCACTTTTTCCGGGCCCACCATGTACGGGAGCTCGGTGACCACCAGGCCGGTGCGGCGGGCGGTGAGCTGCTCGACCTCCACCTTGGCCCGGGTCTTGAAGGAGCCGCGGCCCGTGGCGTAGGCATCCCGGATTCCGTCGAGGCCGACGATGCGCCCTCCGCTGGGCAGGTCCGGGCCCGGGACGAACCGCATGATGTCATCCAGCGTGGCATCGGGGTGCGCGATCAGGTGCCGGGCAGCGGAGATCACCTCCACCAGGTTGTGCGGGGCCATGTTGGTGGCCATGCCGACGGCGATTCCGGTGGCGCCGTTGACCAGGAGGTTGGGGAAGGCGGCGGGCAGGACATCCGGCTGGGTCAGCTGGTTGTCGTAGTTGGGGACGAAGTCCACCACGTCTTCGTCAAGGTGGTCAGTGAGCGTGAGGGCGGCGGCGGCCAGCCTGGCCTCGGTGTACCGCGGAGCCGCGGGGCCGTCGTCGAGCGAGCCGAAGTTGCCGTGCCCGTCAATCAGCGGCAGCCGCAGCGAGAAGTCCTGCGCCATGCGCACCATGGCGTCGTAGATGGCGGTGTCACCGTGGGGGTGCAGCTTGCCCATGACTTCGCCCACCACGCGCGCGCTTTTAACGTGCCCGCGGTCCGGCCGCAGGCCCATGTCGCTCATCATGTAGAGGATGCGGCGCTGCACCGGCTTCAGCCCGTCCCGGGCGTCCGGAAGGGCCCGGGAGTAGATCACGGAATAGGCATACTCCAGGAACGATCCCTCCATTTCGGAGGTGACATCGATATCCACGATGTTCTCCGTGTAGGGGGAAGTGTCCACAACGGGGGCTGAACTCTGGCGGCGGGCCATGGGGTGGGTAGATCCTTCTGGGGGTTACTGTGCAGCTTTCGGGGGTGCTGCCGAAGTTTTTGGCTAGGCTAAGCCTATGGTGGATCAGCCCGGGGACGGCGAATATCCGGAACATTGGGAAGCCGATGTCGTCCTGCGCGACGGCGGAACAGCGCATTTGCGCCCCATTCATCCCTCGGATGCCGATGCCGTCCAGGCCTTCCACATGCGGCAGTCGCAGGATTCAATTTACATGCGGTTCTTCGCCTTCAAAGCCAGGTTGTCCAGCAAGGAGCTCAAACGCTTCACGGAGGTGGACTACAAAGACCGGGTGGCATTCGTCATCACCAGCCGGGGGGAAATCATCGGGATCGGCCGCTATGACCGGCTGGATGATCCGGCCGAGGCTGAGGTTGCCTTCAATATTGCCGATGCCCACCAAGGGAGGGGACTCGGGTCAATCCTGCTCGAACACCTTGCTGCTGCGGCCCACGAAAACGGGATCCGCCGGTTCAGCGCCGAGGTGCTGCCGGAGAACCGCAAGATGCTGATGGTGTTTTCCGACGCCGGCTACGACGTCAAGCGCCATTTCGACGACGGCGTCGTCAGCCTCGAATTCAACATCGACCCCACCGAAAAATCCCGTGCCGTCATGGAGTCCCGCGAGCACCGCGCGGAGGCGAGGAGCGTCCGGGACCTGCTGACGCCGTCGTCCATTGCCGTCATCGGCGCCAGCCGCAAGTGGGGGACCGTTGGCTACCAGCTCCTCGAACACATCGTCGAGGGCGGGTTTCCCGGTCCGGTTTACGCGATCAACCCCGAGGCGCTGGAACTGGCGGGCATGATGTCCTTCGGCAGCCTGTCCGAAGTGCCGGATCCCGTGCAGCTCGCCGTGATCGCGGTTCCCTACGAGGAGGTCACGCCTGTGGTGGCCCAGTGCGCCGCGGCAGGCGTCAAGGGCCTGGTGGTCGCCTCCGCAGGCTTCGCGGACGACGGCGAACGCGGCCTCCTGCGGCAGCGGGACCTGGTGCGGCAGGCCAGGGCAAACGGCATGCGCGTCATCGGTCCTGCCTCCCTGGGCATCGTGAACACGCACCCGGACGTCTCGCTCAACGCGTCGATGGCGCCCACACTGCCCCTGCGGGGAGGCCTGGGCCTGTTCAGCCAGTCGGCAGCCATCGGCGTCTCGCTTTATGCAGCCTCAAGCCGGCGGCGGCTGGGGCTGTCCACGTTCCTCTCCGCCGGGAACAGGGCGGACGTCTCGGGCAATGACATGATGCAGTACTGGGAGGACGACTCCGACACCTCCGCCGTTGGCCTTTACCTGGAGTCGATCGGCAACCCCCGCAAGTTCTCCCGCCTGGCCCGCCGGCTGGCGCGTACCAAACCGGTGATCGTGGCCAAGTCCGACTCCATGGGCCTGCGGCTGCCCCCGGGCCATGCCGTCCGTACCACCCAGGCCCCCGCCGGGGCACTGGACGCCATGCTGCGCCAGTCCGGTGTGATCCGCGTGGAGACCATCGAACAGCTCGTGGATGTGGCGCAGGTTGTTTCCGGCCAGCCCATTCCTGCCGGACCCGGACTGGCCATCTTCAGCAACTCCCGGGCACTGGGCAAAGTCGTGGCCGACAGCGCCGCCGACCAGGGCCTGAACGTCGTGGAGCTGGTGACCGAAGTGGACCTCGACGCCGGACGGTCGGTAGCCCTGCCGGCCTTGCGGTCGGCGTTGCTCAAGACCCTGCAATCAGACACCGTGCATTCCGTCATCGCCGCACTTCTGCCGGCCCGCGGCCTCACCGTGGACAGCATTGCCGAGGTGCTAGCCGAGTGCTCAGCGGCCGCCGGGAAACCCGTCGTGGCCGCGTTCACCGGGATCCTGGATCCTTCGGTCTACGTCGAAGGGATGGTGGGATCCCTGGACGCTGCCGTTCCCTGTTTCTCCAATCCCGGTGCCGCGGTGGCCGCGCTCGCGGCCGTGGTGCGGTACTCGGAGTGGGTGTCCCGAGACCAGGGGCATTTCGTCGAACCTGCCGGCTGCGATCCCCGGCAGGCGCGGGCTGAGCTCGAGGTCCTGCTCCGGGACGTCAGGGGGGAGCAGCTCCGGCAGTTGGAGCCGGCAGCGGCTGCTTCCCTGCTGGGCCACTATGGCATTGCGGTGCTCCCGTCCGTCGGCTTCGACACTCCGGACCAGGCCGTTGAGGCGGCGGATACCCTGGGCTGGCCGGTGGCGCTGAAGACCACCGATCCCGCCCTGCGGCACCGGCTTGACCTCGGCGGAGTCCGCCTGGACATCCAGGATCCGGAGTCACTGCGCCGGAATGTCCTCCAGATGCGCCGGGCACTTTCCGCCTACGGGGATCCGTCGCTGGAGGTGCAGTCCATGGCGCCCGTGGGCCAGGCCTGCACCTTCCGGGCCATAGAAGACCCGCTGCTGGGTCCGGTGATTTCGTTCGGCCTCGCCGGCGACGCCGTCAACCTGCTGGATGACTGGTCCCACCGGGTGCCGCCACTGTCCGCAGCGGATGTGCATGACTTCATCCGCGGTCCCCGGGCCGCCAGGAAACTCTTCGCGTACCAGGGCCTGCCGGCCGTTGACGTGCAGGCCCTCGAGGACCTTGCGGGCCGGTTGGCCTGGATGAAGGACAACCATCCCGAAATTGCCCTGGTGGAATTCAACCCGGTGCTGTGCGGGACGACGGGGGCCACCATCCTGGCTGCTGACGTCCGGATCGGCAACCCCGCCCAGCGCACGGACAGCGCCCGGCGGGCCATGCTGGGTTGAGGCGGTTAGCAAAGTGACCTGCCCATCTGTGAAAATGGGGTATATGAGCTCACAGCCTCCCGCGTCGGCGCCCGAAACGCCCGGCAATGACAACCAGGCAGTCCGCCACCACAGCTCACACAGCCACAGTTCCCAGGGCCAGAGCCTGGACGGCGCCCTGCAGAAGGCCGGTTTCTACCCCCGCCTGGTGGCAGACGTCGTGGACGATGCCCTGGACGGCCGCGAATGCGTTGCCCACCTGGTCCACCTGGAAACCCACTTCGACCGCGCCGAGGTCCGCCGCCACATCACGGTGCTGGTGCTGACCGCGGACATGCTGGTGATCACGCACGTTGACGACCAGCAGCTGGACGAGGCAGGCGAACAGATCGTCGCGCAGATCTCCACCGAATCCGTACCGGTCTCCCAGATCCGTTCGGTGGTGCTCAGCTACATGTACGCCCAGCCGCAGAACTACAAGCCCTCCGATCCGGTGCGCGAACTGACGCTCTCCATCGCCTGGTCCGGCGGCCAGCGGCTGGATATGGGGCCTGCCAGCTGCGGCGACCCCCAGTGCGAAGCGGACCACGGGTACACCGGCACCATCGCCCAGGAGGACATTGTCCTCCGGATCAGCGCTGAAGCGGACGGACTGCAGGCAGTCCAGGACGCCAAACTCTTTGCCCGCGCGCTCCGCGCGGTGAACACCGGCTCCAGCTCCCCGGTTCCGCACGTCCAGTCCCTGCCGCCAAGGCCCCGCGCCGGCGTATTCGGCACCCGCCTGAGCCGCGGCCACCAGCAGCGCTGAGATGCCGGAAGAACGCCACCCCGCCCTCAGCGTCTCCTCTGCTCCAACCGGCCAGGCACCTGACCTGCCCCCTGCACCCGCGTACGGGCGGCGGTCAGTCGCCGAAGTACTCACCAGCGCTGCGGCCAGCCTCGGCGTGGACGGTTTTGCCAACACCCTCGGGCTTCCCGCCGCCTCACGGGTGTGCGTGGTCCTCGCCGATGGCCTGGGCCGGAACCTGCTGAAACAGAAATCGGCGCACACCCCGTTCCTGCGCTCGCTTATCCAGGCCGGGCAGGGTGACGTTCCTGTCTGGCTCGACTCGGCATTCCCTTCCACCACGGCAGCCGCCCTGTCGAGCTTCGGCACCGGCCTGCCGCCTGGCCAGCACGGCATGGTGGGCTACGACGTGCTCGATCCGGAGCAGGACAAGGTAGTCAACCTGCTGGGAAACTGGGATCCCGGCGTCGACCCGGAGCTGTGGCAGCCTTTTCCCACAGTCTTTGAGCGCGCTGCCGGGCAGGTGGACGTCACCACCATCAGCCTGCCCCAGTTCGCCGACTCTCCGATGACCCGGGCTGCCCTCCGCGGCGGCCGGTTCATCTCTGCCACCACAGCCCACGCCCGGACGGCTGCCGCCGCTGAAACCATGGCTGCATCCGGCCCCTCCCTGATGTACTTCTACCTGAACGAACTCGACAAAGCCGGACACCGCTACGGCTGCCAGTCGGAACAATGGGAGCACCAGCTCGAGGAACTCGATGCCACCATGAAGCGGCTCAACGCTTCCCTCCCGGCCGGCACAAGCATCCTGCTCACTGCGGACCACGGCATGCTGGACGTGCCCGAACAGCACCGAGTCGACTTCTCCGCGGACCCCGCCCTGGTGGACGGTGTCCGGCATACCGCCGGCGAGCCCAGAATGGTGCACCTGTACCTGGAAGACACCGCCAACGGGACCAGCCGTGACCGCCTGCTTACAGCGTGGCGTGCGCGGTTCGGCGGCAGGATCTGGGCGTTCACCCGCGAAGAAGCCCTGGCCGCGGGGCTGTTCGGCCAACTCCGTCCCGCCGTCGAAGGCAGGATCGGTGACATCATGATCGCGGCCCGGGACAGCCTTGCCCTCTACGACACACGGCGGAGCCGCCCCACCGCCATGGAGGTGGTAGGCCAGCACGGGTCGCTGACGAAAGCCGAGCGGGAGGTCCCGCTGCTGTATTTCCCGGCCGGCGGCAAGGGCACGCGCCGTGGCTGAGCTCGTGTTTTTCTCCGGCACCATGGACTGCGGCAAATCCACCCTGGCGCTGCAGATGGACCATAACCACAGGGCGAGGGGGCGGGGCGGGGTGCGGTTCAGCCGGAACGACCGCGCCGGCGAATCCCGTATCTCCAGCCGGCTTGGCCTGGAAACTGACGCCGTGGAAGTGGCCGACGGTACCGACTTCTGGGAGGAGGTCATGCGCCGCCGCACCCAGGGGCAGCGTGTGGACTACCTGATCTGCGACGAAGCCCAGTTCTACTCTCCCGAGCAGGTGGAACAGCTCGCAAAAGTGGTTGACGAGATTGACGTGGACGTTTTCGCCTTCGGCATCACGGCCGACTTCCGCACCCGGCTGTTTCCGGGGTCGCAGCGGCTCATCGAGCTGGCGGACCGGGTGCAGGTGCTGCAGGTGGAGGCGCTGTGCTGGTGCGGACGCCGCGCCACGCACAATGCCCGGACGGTCGACGGCGTCATGGTCACCGAGGGTGCGCAGGTGGTGGTGGGCGACGTGGAGATGGCGATGGATACCGTGGCTTCAGCGGGAAGCGGGCATGTTTCCTTGGTGGGCTATGAGACCCTGTGCCGCCGGCATTACATGAGGCGCGTTACTGCGCACGGCGCCAACCTGATGGCGGAACAGGACCAGTTGCTGCCCTTCGAGGTTGATGCCTGCCTGTGGCGCGGCGCCGGCGGAACGGTGACAGGGGAGTAACGCCAGGGCCGGCAACCGTTCAGGAGCGTTGGGAGCTGCCCGCTGTCAGTCGCCGCGGGTGCCGAAGACGATCTCGTCCCAGGACGGGACACTGGAACGCTTGGGCCTTGCAGGCTGCCGCTCCGGAACCTCGGCATCAGGCGCGGGGCCGGCCGGCAGGGCATCCTCGTGCCTCGGGGCGGGGCGGCGCTGATTGCCGCCAAGGAGCTCGTTCAGGCCGGCATTCGCGGAAGGGCTACCGGTTGCTCCCGCGTCCGATCGACGCTGCGGAGACGCCACGATGGTAATTTCCCGCGTCTCGGTGCTCACGCCGTCGTGCAGCCGCAAAGCGTCATCGGCAGGATCCCCGTGCGGCGGGATCAGGCTGAGGCGGGACAGCATGGAGGGGCGGGCATCACGCCGCCGGACAAAGGAGTCCCCCTTGGCCGCGGGCGCCTCGTCAACGTCAACCTGGGGTTCGGGTTCCTGGTCTTCCTCTTCCGCAACAACCTCGGACGGGCGCGGGTGGGCGGCCGGTACGCCGTGGGTCAGCAGCAGGGCCAGGGCGTCGTCGGAATCCTCGTCCACACCCAGCCGCTGTCCCCGCCGCGAGCGGAGCATGTCCAGGAGGCCGTCCGATTCCTTGCCCGCCTGGGCGGATCCTGCCTGGCCGCCAGGAGCGGAGCGGGCAGTGTCGGCGTCAGTCTCAAAATCGAAGGGGCGGTCCGATACTGCCGAGAGGCGGCGGGCGGGAACGGGGCCATCGAGTGGTTCAAGTTCGCTGAGCTGCTGCGCCCAGCGGTTGGCATTCTGCAGGGATTTGCGGGCCGGACTGAAGGTCCACAGCGCCGGCGGCTCCTCGCCGATGCCGGCAGCGCCGTCTATCTTCGGCTCAAAACTTGCCGAAACAGTCCAGGTGCCGTCCTGCCGGCGCCAGGAATCCCACTCCACTGTTGACGGGTCAATGCCGTGAGCGGAAAGCCGGTGCGACACCATGTCGGCCAGGGTGGCAGGGCTGTCGCCGAAGGCCGACCGGTAGGCGTCATGACCCGGGGAAGGGGTGGCAACCTCAACCTTGCGGGCCTGCTGCGCCACGTACTCCCGTTCCGCCAGGACTGGACCCTCGTAGCGTTCAACCTTCGCGAGCGGCAAGCCGGACAGTTCCGCAACGTCGGCTGCTGTGGCCCCGGCGCGGATACGTGCCTGGATATCCCTTGGGGACATGGGAATGGCAGCCCTGTCGGCCTTCGGCTTTGCCGTTGACCTGCTTGCCATCCTCAGCGCTTCATCGATCGGCAGCTGGAACATCTCGCCGCCGGCACCGCTCAACAGGAGATGCGTCCCGTCGTCGTGCACGCCTACAAGCCGTAGATCCTGCATACAAATCCTCCACCCGAGCATTACTATCAATCGAAACTCTGCCACCCGCCGCACCTGTTTTGGCTCAAGGGGCAGGGCGCGCCGCGAATTTCCGCTGGATACCGGCGGTGCGGGAAACGAAGGACTAACAACCGGGACGGCAGGTACTGCTGCGAAGAGTCCTGCAGCCAGGTCCGGGAAGGAAGCCCGCTGCTACCTGCGGGACAGGGCGGCCGTGAGTTGGTCCGGACGCCGGGTGGAGGTCAGCCAGTACGGTGTCCGGTCAGCCGGGTCCGTGATGCCGATCTTCACGACGGGATCGATCCAGCCGCGGATGCAGAGGTACGCCAGGCCGTTGAGCCTGGTTCCGCGTTCCGCCGTAGCTTCCTCGCCGCGGAACTGCTCAACGGTCCCCACGAATTTGCGCTCGATGCTGGCGCGGCCCACCGTCAGAGCGTCTTCGGTCACCAGGATGGTGGGCGTGGACAGGACCAGGAGGACGGCGATGATGATAAACAGCACCGCCGCCGCCGTGTATCCGGCGGCCGCGCTGATGGGAGCGAAGACCAGGATCCCGGCCCCCGAGACACCGGCCGCGATGACCCACATCCAGGCGTTGGGCCAGAGCTTCTCCTTGTAGAGCACGGACCCTCCCGTGGACGGTGAATCGGGAACGGGCGCTGGAGAGCTGGATTCGGGCATGCGCCAAGCTTTCCACCTTTGCCCGGCTATTTCATCTTGGCGCCGCAGGCCCGGGCTGCGCGTCCGCCACCCCCGCCCGGCTGTGCCGGAGGGGGCGTCCTAGGTCTGATGTGGGCGCGCGGGTTAGAGTGAGTGACTGTGACTGATCATCCCGCCACACTCGACACTGTCCCCGGCGAAGTGCGCGCAGGCCTGGCCGCCGGCGCTCCGGCTGCCACCCTCCAGGTCCAGCTGAAGATGCTGGACCCCGGCCTGGAAGCTCCCTCCTACGCCCACCCCGGCGACGCCGGCGCAGACCTTCGCGCCCGGGAGGACGTCATTCTGCAGCCGGGGGAGCGCAGGCTGGTTCCGACCGGTGTGGCCATCGCGCTTCCGGACGGCTTCGTGGCCCTGATCCATCCGCGCTCCGGCCTGGCCACCAAACACGGCCTCACCATCGTTAACGCCCCTGGAACGGTAGACGCCGGTTATCGCGGCGAAATATCAGTAACCCTTTTGAACACCGACAGCAGCCAGGCCATCGAACTGCGGCGCGGCGATAGAATTGCGCAAATGGTCATCCAGCGCGTTGAGCATGCGCAGTTCATTCCCGTCAGCGAATTGAGCGACTCCGTGCGCGGCACGGGAGGGTTCGGGTCCACCGGCGGATTCACTCTTCCCTGAGCCTGATTCCTTTCGCCGGCAGCTGGCTGCCGGCGGGCAGCACAGCACGACGGCGGGGCCCTCCTCGGGCCGGACCGGAACTTTTACAACTAAGGAGACACCCCTCATGGTCTTTGGGCTCGGCAGGAAAGCCAAGAAGGAACAGGCAGCCGAACCGGACGAACCGCTGACGGCCGCAGATCCAGCGGAGGCCGTCGCAGACGGCACCGGACGCCGCGTCAACGGTCCGTTTGATGAATCCGAAATCAGCAGCCGTGACGGCTATGTTGACCTCGGAGCGCTCCTGATTACGCCCAGCGAGGGGCTCCAGCTGCGCCTCGAGGTGGAAGAGGCCACCCAGCGCGTGGTCGCAGTCACCCTTGACCTCAACGGATCCAGCCTCCAGTTGCAGGCGTTCGCAGCGCCCAAGACCGAGGAGCTGTGGGACGAGATCCGCGCCCAGATTGGCCAGTCGGTGGGGTCCCAGGGCGGCCAGGTCGAGGAAGTCGAAGGCACGTTCGGAACCGAGCTCGTGGCCAAGCTCCCCGCCGGCCTCCCCGACGGCAGCCAGGGCTACCGCGTGGCCCGCTTCATCGGCGTCGACGGTCCCCGCTGGTTCCTCCGAGGTGTCCTTGGCGGTGCCGCCGCCTTGGAACGGGAGGCCGCAGAACCGCTTGAAGCCCTGTTCCGGCAGGTAGTGGTGATCCGCGGCGACAGCCCCATGCCGCCCCGCGACCTCCTCCAGCTGCGGCTGCCCAAGGACGCAACCACCACGCCTCCACCGGCTACTCCCAATCTGCAGGAACCAGAGCGTGGGCCCGAAACCACACAGATTGGCTGACACTGTGCCAGGGGAAGGACCGAGGGGCGACGCCCACACCATCCCCCTCAGCCAGCTGCCGCCCAAGGGCCGGGTGCTTTGCCAGGGACGCATCGAATCCGTCACCTACGTTCCGGCCGACCGGACTGCCGCCTTCAGCGCCATCGTTTCCGATTCGGAACCGGGCCGGACCGGCGCCACTCCGGGCCGCCGTGCCAGGCTGCGCGTGGTGTGGCTCGGCCGGCGCCGGGTACCGGGTATCGAGGCAGGTACCGAACTCCGGCTCGAAGGGATGCTGTCCCGGAGCGAGGGCCTCCCCACCATGTTCAACCCCCGCTACGAGATACTTCCCCGTCAGGAGAACGAATGACCGCGCCCCAGCCCGACCCGTCCGCCGGACCGTCCCGCCCGGACGGCGCAGGACGGGAAAAGGAGCCGCGGGGTGCCGAGGAGCCCTCGCCCGTTGCCGGCCTCGCCGCCGGGTACGCTGCCAAGGCAGGACTGCACAGGACGCACGACGGCCGGGTGGACGTCCTGCGGAGCGCCGGCGGCGTCCAAGGCATTGCCGAAAGCATCCTGCCCGGCCTGGTGTTCCTGGTTTCCTTCACCATCAGCCGGGAACTCACAGTGTCCCTGATTGCCGCGCTGGCCGCAGCAGCAGCTTTCACTGTCGTCCGACTCATCCAGCGGCGGCCCCTGACCCAGGCGCTTGCCGGTGTTGTCGGCGTCGGAATTTCCGCCTGGTTGGCCAACACCACAGGGAAGGCCGAGGACTTCTACCTCCCTGGCTTCTTCACCAACGCCGCCTACATCCTCGCGATGGTGGTTTCCATCCTGGTCAAGTGGCCGATTGCCGGCCTGCTGTTCGGTTTCATCCGCAACGAAGGCCTGGACTGGCGCAAGGACCGGGCCAGGCTCAAGGCCTACCGGCTGGGCACGTGGATCATCGTGGCTGTCCTGGCGCTGCGGCTCATCGTGCAGGTTCCCCTGTACCTGATGGGCCCGGAAGGCCTTGCCGCACTGGCCACCACCCGCCTGCTGATGGGCGCACCGCTGTACATCCTGGGCGTCTGGATCGCCTGGCTGGTGACACGGCCGGCGCCGGCGGATGATCTGACCGGGGAGGAACCGGCCGCAAAAGCCTGACCGCTTAGCCGTCGAAGCCGTCGTCCTCGGGCACCTGCTGTTCCACCCGCCCCGCATCTGCCGGCACTTCGCCCGCCGGGCGCACGGCACCCGCAGTTTCCACTGCGTCGGCAGAGAGCAGGGCCCGGAGTTCGTCTTCGGCCGCGATGGTGGTCACGAAGAACAGTTCGTCTCCGCCATCGATGACGTCGTCCCGGCTGGGAGTGATGGGGGCGTGGTCCCGCAGGATCGCCACGAGGGTGGAGTCCTCCGGCCACCGGATTTCCCCCACAGTCCGGCCGATGACGTGCGAGTCGTGGGGAACGGTGAATTCCACGATGGCGGATACTCCGGTCTGGAGGGTCAGGAGCCTGACCAGGTCGCCGATCTCCACGGCTTCCTCCACCAGCGCGGTCATAAGCTGCGGCGTGTTGACGGCAACGTCCACGCCCCAGGAATCGTTGAACATCCAGTCGTTCTTGGGGTTGTTGACGCGGCCAACCGTGCGTCCGACGCCGAATTCTGTCTTGGCCAGCAGGGACACCACCAGGTTGACCTTGTCATCCCCGGTGGCGGACACCACCACGTCCGCTTCTTCCACCTTCGCGCCCTGGAGGGTGCTCAGCTCGCAGGCGTCGCCCACGAGCCAGTGGGCGCCCCGGAGCCCGCTCCGCCCGATCACCTCGGGTTTGAGGTCGATCAGCAGAATCTCGTGCTTGTGGGCCAGAAGTTCCCTGGCGATGGACGATCCGACGCTGCCGGCGCCGACAATAACCACTTTCACTGCAACTCCTTGGCGGGGGCTTTGGCCAGGATCTGGGCGACCTGGGAGCTGCGGTCAACCTGCAGCATGGCATGTACCGTGTCACCGTCCTGGTAGGCGGTTCCGTCATCGGGCAGCAATCCTTCACCGAAGCGGGTGAGGTAGGCCACGCGGACGTCGGCTGCCTTCTCGATGCTGCTGATCCGGTGCCCGATCCAGCCGGCGTCCAGGTCCAGTTCTGCCAGGACCAGGCGTCCGGAGGGCTCACGGAAATCACCCGCAAGGTGCTGCTCCGGAAGGATGCGGCGCAGCACCTGGTCCGCGCTCCAACGGACTGCCGCGACGGTGGGAATGCCCAGGCGCTGGTAGATCTCGGCACGGCCCGGATCATAGATGCGGGCAACGACGTGGGGGACGTGGAACGTTTCGCGCGCCACCCGGGTGGCCAGGATGTTGGAGTTGTCACCGCTGGACACCGCCGCGAACGCATACGCTTCAGCCACGCCGGCCTGCTTAAGCGTGTCGCGGTCGAAGCCGACGCCGGTCACCTTGCGGCCCGTGAACCCCTGGCGGAGCCGGCGGAAAGCGCGGTCGTCCTGGTCAATGATGGCTACCGAATGCCCGGCGTCCTCCAGCGTATGCGCCAGCGTCGCCCCCACCCGGCCACATCCCATGATCACGAAATGCGCCACCGTATCTCCTCTGTATAGCCGTCCAGGTTGTGCAGCTAGAACTCTACCGGCAGCCCCGCGGCTTCCGGCCGTCCAACTGCCGTCATGACATCACCCGGGAATCCGACTAGCTTTGTGGAGTGCTGACAATATTGAACGCCGTCAAACGCGTGCTGGTAGGCAGGCCAGTCCGGAACGACCGCCTGGGCCGTACCCTGCTTCCCAAAAAGATCGCACTGCCGGTTTTCGCGTCCGATGCGCTCTCATCAGTAGCCTACGCGCCCGATGAAATCCTGCTCACCCTCGCGTTGGCCGGCGTCAGCGCGGTGGCGTTCTCGCCCTGGGTGGGGCTGGCCGTCATGGTGGTGCTCCTGACGGTGGTGGCCTCTTACCGGCAGAACGTCCACGCCTACCCGTCGGGCGGCGGGGACTACGAGATCGCCGGCGAAAACCTGGGAAAATACGCCGGCGTCACGGTGGCGTCGGCCCTGCTGGTGGACTACGTCCTGACCGTTGCCGTATCCATGTCGTCCGCCGCGACGTACCTCACCACAGCCGTCCCGGCACTGCACGGACAGCAGGCTCTGATCGCGGCCATCGGCGTCGTAATCCTTGCCCTGGTCAACCTGAGGGGCGTCAAGGAGGCCAGGACTCTGTTCGCCGTCCCCACCTACATCTTTGTGGCCTCGATCCTGGGCATGACGGGGGTGGGCATCTTCCAGGCGGCCACCGGCCAGCTTGGCGAGGCCCCCTCGGCGGACTTCACCATCGTGCCCGCCCCCGGCTTCGACGAGGGGCTGGTGGGCCTGGCCGGCGCGTTCCTCCTCCTCCGGGCCTTCTCCTCCGGCGCCGCGGCGCTCACCGGCATTGAAGCAATCAGCAACGGCGTGCCCAACTTCCGCCCGCCAAAAAGCAAGAACGCGGCCACCACGCTGCTCCTGCTGGGCGTCATCGGCGCTGCGATGCTGGCCGGCATCATGTACCTGGCCAACGCCACCAAAGTGCACATCGTCATGGATCCGGCCACTGAGTTCCTGCTGAACGGCAACACGCTCCCTGAGGGCTACATCCAGACACCTGCCATCAGCCAGATCGCCCACGCCATCTTCGGCCCCGGATCCATTCCGTTCTACCTCGTCGTGGCTGCCACCGGCGTCATCCTGGTGTTTGCCGCCAATACCGCCTTCAACGGTTTCCCTGTCCTTGGCTCCATCCTCGCCCAGGACGGCTACCTGCCCCGCCAGCTGCGGACCCGGGGGGACCGGCTCGCTTTCAGCAACGGCGTCCTGGCCCTCGCGGCAGGCGCACTGGTCCTGATCACAGCCTTCAACGCGGATGTGACCAAGCTCATCCAGCTCTATATCGTGGGCGTCTTCATTTCGTTTACGGCCAGCCAGTTCGGCATGATCCGGCATTGGGGCCGGCAGCTCAAACTCGCCAGGGACAAGACGTTGAGGCGGCGCATCATCAAGTCCCGCACCATCAACAGCATCGGCTTCGGGATGACTGCCGTGGTGCTGGTGATCGTGCTGGTCACCAAGTTCGAGCAGGGTGCCTGGATCGCGTTGCTCGCCATGTTCATCCTTTTCCTGATCATGTGGAGCATCCGGGGGCACTACGACAATGTGGCCAAGGAGCTGGCTGTGGACGAAGATTCGTCACCGCGCGCCCTGCCCACCAGGGTCCACGCCGTCCTGCTTGTCTCCCACGTACGCAAGCCCGTCCTCCGGGCCCTGGCCTACGCCCGGGCGTCCCGGCCCTCCCGGCTGGACGCCATCACCGTGGACATCGACGCCGAGGAGACCGCCCAGACCGTCGCCGACTGGGAAAAGCTCGAGATCCCGGTGCCGCTGACGGTACTGGCAAGCCCGTACAGGGAAACGGTCACCCCCATCATGGATTACATCAAGCAGATGCGGCTTGATTCCCCGCGCGACCTTATCGTGGTCTACATCCCCGAATACGTCGTGGGCAAGTGGTGGGAGCAACTGGTGCACAACCAGACTGCACTGCGCATCAAGACCCGGCTGCACTTCGAACCCGGGGTCATGGTGGCCAGCGTTCCCTGGCAGCTCAAATCATCCGAAGAAGCAAAGAACCTCCAGGACATCCAATGATTGCCAGAACCTCCACCACGCCCAACCAGACGACCGGCACGGGAGGGCATGCCGGTGAAGAAGCCGTCGTCGACGTCGGCCCGGTTGCCCACGGCGGCCACTGCGTTGCCCGGCACGAGGGGCGCGTCATCTTCGTCAGGCACGGCATTCCGGGAGAAAAAGTCCGGGTGCGGCTGACGGACGCGGAGGACAAAGCCAAGTTCTGGCGTGCCGACGTTGTCGAAGTGCTCGAAGCGTCACCGGACCGCGTGGAGCACTTTTGGCGTCCGGCTGATTCCGGCAGGGCGTGGGGCCACGGGCATCCACCCGTCGGTGGGGCGGAATTCGGGCACATTGCCCTCACGCGGCAGCGGAGCCTCAAGTCCGAAGTACTGGCTGAGCAGCTCCGCCGGCTGGCCGGCGTCGAGCACCTTCCGTCCGGCGGGGCGGTGGAGGCAGTGGGGGAAGCGTCCGACGGCGGCGACGGCCTTGGGTGGCGGACGCGGGCAAGCTTTTCGGTCACCCCGGGGGGCAAGCTGGGCATGCACGCCCACCGGTCGGGGCATATCGTTCCGGTGCGGGAGATGCCGCTGGCCACCGGCGCAATCAACGGCCTGCGGCTGTGGGACATCGACCTCCAGGGCATTGAGCGGGTGGAGGTCGCTGCGCCGGGCAACGGCTCACGGCCGCTGGTGCTGCTCGCCCCGGCTCCCGGGACGAAAGCCAAGCGGCTCAGCGCCATCGCGGCCGGGCTGCCGGACGACGTATCTGTTGCCGCCTTCGACCCCACCACCGAGGATGTGCAGCAGGTGCGCGGCCGTACCTGGGTGCAGGAATCGGCGGCCGGCCACGACTACCGGGTGACGGGCGCCGGGTTCTGGCAGATCCACCGCGACGCGCCCGGGACACTTGTGGGGACTGTCACAGAATTTCTGCAGACCGGCGGTTTCCTGCACGCCGGCGCCGTGGTCGCGGACCTGTATGCAGGGGCCGGGCTTTTCACGGCCGTGCTGGCCGATGCGGTGGGGGAGACCGGGTCCGTCCTGTCAGTGGAAGGTGCTCCCGGAACCAGCCGGGACGCGCGCAAGAACCTGCACGGAGCCCCGCAGGTGGAGATTGTCCAGGGCAGGGTAGAGCGGATCCTGCGCCAGAAACCGCGGAATTTCGACGCCCTCATCCTGGATCCGCCCAGGGCCGGCGCCGGCAAGGCCGTAGTTGGCCAACTCATCGCGGCGCAACCCCGCGCCATTGCCTACGTATCCTGCGATCCGGCGTCGTTCGCCCGTGACGTGGGTTACTTCCGCCAGGCCGGCTGGGACCTGGCGGAGCTGAGGGCTTTCGACCTCTACCCCCACACCCATCACCTGGAGACGGTGGCACTGCTGACTCCAGGTCAGTGATGCCACTGATGTTTTCGACTACGATGACCGTAGTAGTCCCACGTCGCGCCCGTATTCACGGCCGGCCGTGTGCAATTTTCGGGCCCGAGCTAATTAGGGCCTCCTAACTAGCAGGCGGTCAACCGCGCGACAAAGATGAAACTGTTGCGAGAGGAGTCCTGCGATGAGCACTGTGGACAGCTTCGGTTCAAAAGGCAAACTTAATGTAGCCGGAACCGAATATGAAATTTTCCGGTTGAACTCCGTTGAAGGTGCAGAAAACCTTCCGTTCAGCCTCAAGGTATTGCTTGAAAACCTGCTGAGGACCGAGGACGGCGCGAACATCACTGCCGATCACGTTCGCGCCTTGGCAGGCTGGGATCCAAATGCCCAGCCCGATACAGAAATCCAGTTCACGCCCGCACGCGTGATCATGCAGGACTTCACCGGCGTTCCCTGCGTGGTTGACCTGGCGACGATGCGTGAAGCCGTCAAGGAACTGGGCGGCGACCCCAAGCGGGTCAATCCGCTGGCGCCGGCCGAGATGGTCATCGACCACTCCGTCCAGATCGATGCATTCGGCAACTCCGGTGCGCTGGAGCGCAACATGGAGATCGAATACCAGCGCAATGGTGAGCGTTACCAGTTCCTGCGCTGGGGCCAGACCGCCTTCGACGACTTCAAAGTGGTTCCCCCGGGAACCGGCATCGTGCACCAGGTCAACATCGAATACCTGGCCCGCACCGTGATGACCCGCGAAGTTGACGGCGCCCTCCGCGCCTACCCGGACACCTGCGTCGGCACCGACTCGCACACCACCATGGTCAACGGCATGGGCGTGCTCGGCTGGGGCGTCGGCGGCATCGAAGCCGAAGCAGCCATGCTCGGCCAGCCCGTCTCCATGCTCATCCCGCGCGTGGTCGGCTTCAAGCTGAGTGGCAACATCCCCGCCGGCGCCACCGCCACCGACGTGGTGCTTACCATCACCGAGCAGCTCCGCAAGCACGGCGTTGTGGGCAAGTTCGTGGAGTTCTACGGTGAAGGCGTGGCCGCTGTGCCGCTGGCCAACCGCGCCACCATCGGCAACATGAGCCCCGAATTCGGCTCCACGGCCGCGATGTTCCCGATCGACGACGTCACCCTGGACTACCTGCGCCTCACCGGGCGTTCGGACCAGAACGTGGCACTCGTGGAGGCCTACGCCAAGGAACAGGGCCTCTGGCACGATCCGTCCCGCGAGATCAAGTTCTCCGAGTACCTGGAACTGGATCTGTCCACGGTTGTTCCGTCCATCGCAGGCCCCAAGCGCCCGCAGGACCGGATCGAGCTGACAGAAGCCAAGGACGAGTTCCGCCACGACCTGAAGAACTACGTCTCCCACGACGCAAACGCCGGCACCCTCGACGAATCGCTTGAAGAGACCTTCCCGGCCTCGGACGCCCCCTCGTTCACCGCCGGGTCAACGCACGTTTCCGACACTGACCGCGAGCCGCCGAAGTACTCGGCCGGCCACGGGGGAGCGGGACGCATTTCGCAGCCGGTTCCGGTCAAGATGGCTGACGGACGCGAGTTCGAGCTGGACCACGGCGCGGTCACCATTGCATCGATCACGTCCTGCACCAACACGTCCAACCCCTCCGTCATGCTGGCCGCCGCCGTCCTGGCGCGCAACGCCGTCGAAAAGGGCCTCACCTCCAAGCCGTGGGTCAAGACCTCCGTCGCCCCCGGCTCGAAGGTTGTCACGGACTACTACGAGAAGTCCGGCCTGACCCCCTACCTGGAGAAGCTGGGCTTCTACATCGTGGGCTACGGCTGCGCCACCTGCATTGGCAACTCCGGTCCGCTGGAAGCTGAAGTTTCCGAAGCCATCCAGGCCAACGACCTCGCCGTTGCTGCTGTCCTCTCGGGCAACCGCAACTTCGAAGGCCGCATCAACCCGGACGTCAAGATGAACTACCTGGCTTCCCCGCCGCTGGTCATCGCCTACGCCCTGGCCGGATCCATGGACTTCGATTTCGAAACCGATGCCCTCGGCAAGGACGAGGCCGGCAACGACGTCTTCCTGAAGGACATCTGGCCGAACCCGGTCGAGGTCCAGCAGGTCATCGACTCCTCGATCGACAAGGAGATGTTCGCCAAGGGTTACGAAGGCGTTTTCGACGGCGACGAGCGCTGGAAGGCACTCGACACCCCCGCCGGTGACACCTTCGCCTGGGATCCGAACTCCACCTACGTCCGGAAGCCCCCGTACTTCGAGGGCATGCAGGCGAAGCCGGAGCCGGTCAAGGACATCACCGATGCCCGCGTACTCCTGAAGCTGGGCGACTCGGTCACCACGGACCACATCTCCCCGGCCGGTTCGTTCAAGTCCGACACCCCCGCCGGCCAGTACCTGCTGGCCAACGGCGTGGAGCGCAAGGACTTCAACTCGTACGGTTCCCGCCGTGGCAACCACGAGGTGATGATCCGCGGAACGTTCGCGAACATCCGCATCAAGAACCAGATCCTGGACGGCGTCGAAGGTGGCTTCACCCGCGACTTCACCCAGGAAGGCGGCCCGCAGGCCTTCGTTTACGATGCCGCGCAGAACTACCAGGCCGCCGGCACCCCGCTGGTGGTCCTGGCCGGCAAGGAATACGGTTCCGGTTCCTCCCGTGACTGGGCCGCCAAGGGCACCGCGCTGCTGGGCGTGAAGGCCGTCATCGCCGAGAGCTACGAGCGTATCCACCGCTCCAACCTCATCGGCATGGGCGTCCTGCCGCTGCAGTTCCCGGCCGGCGAATCGGCTGCGACCCTGGGCCTGTCCGGCACGGAAACGTTCTCCGTTGAGGGCGTCACCGCCCTGAACGAAGGCACCACGCCGAAGACCCTCAAGGTCACCGCAACCGCCGAAGACGGATCCTCGAAGTCCTTCGACGCGGTCCTGCGCATCGACACCCCGGGTGAAGCGGACTACTACCGCAACGGCGGCATCCTGCAGTACGTGCTGCGCCAGATTTCCGTGAACTAGCGGTTCTGCCAGCAGTACCACCCTTCCGAAGCCCCGGCCGGTTACCGACCAGCCGGGGCTTCGGCTTTGCATTTGTGACAAGGCGTTAGAGTTAAACGGCACGTCTACCACCCGAAGGAGGGGTCATTGGGAATCTTGGACACCATCCGGAATCCGCAGGACCTGAACGAGTTAACCGAAGAGCAGCTCACCCAGCTGGCTTCGGAGATCAGGAACTTCCTGATCACCAACGTCTCCCAGACAGGCGGACACCTCGGTCCGAACCTTGGCGTGGTGGAGCTGACGCTCGCCGTACACCGCATCTTCGACTCGCCGCGGGACAGCATTGTCTTTGATACCGGCCACCAGTCGTACGTCCACAAGCTGCTGACGGGCCGCCAGGATTTCAGCACCCTCCGCCAGGAAGGCGGCCTCTCCGGTTACCCGTCCAGGGCGGAGTCCGAGCATGACATCGTGGAAAGCTCGCACGCTTCTTCCTCATTGTCCTGGGCTGACGGCATCTCCCGCGCACGGCAGCTGACGGGCCAGGGCGACCGGCACGTGGTCGCCGTCGTGGGTGACGGCGCACTTACGGGCGGCATGGCCTGGGAAGCCATCAACAACATCGCAGCGGACAAACGGCGCCGCGTCGTTATTGTCGTCAACGACAACGGCAGGTCCTACGCGCCCACCGTGGGCGGTTTTGCCGACTACCTTGCATCCCTGCGCCCCACCATCGACTCCTTCCGTGCAGCCCCGGCGTACGAGGTGGCGCTGGACTGGTGGAAGAAGAAGCTCCAGAATGGCGGCCCCGCAGGCCAGTTCACCTACAAGAGCCTGCATGCCATGAAGAAGGGCATCAAGGACTGGTGGGCTCCCCAGGGCATGTTCGAGGACCTGGGCATGAAGTACATCGGACCGGTGGACGGGCACAACCTCCAGGCCATGGAGCATGCACTCGCCACGGCCAGGAACTACAACGGGCCCGTCATCGTGCACGCCATGACCGAGAAGGGGCACGGCTATGCCCCCGCACGTGCCCACGAGGCCGACCAGTTCCACGCTGTTGGAATCATCGATCCTGAAACGGGCGAACCGACCGGCTCGGCCGGTGCCCAGTCCTGGACCTCCGTCTTCGCGAATGAAATCGCGGCCATCGCCGACGAGCGTGACGACGTCGTAGGCATCACGGGCGCCATGCTGATCCCCGTGGGCCTGCACAAGTTCGCCGCCAGGCACCCGGACAGGGTCATCGACGTCGGCATTGCCGAGCAGCATGCCCTGACCACCGCCGCCGGCATGGCTTTCGGTGGCCTGCACCCGGTGGTGGCCGTCTACGCCACGTTCCTCAACCGCGCCTTCGACCAACTGCTCATGGACGTTGCCCTGCACAAGGCGGGTGTCACCATCGTCCTGGACCGTGCAGGCGTCACCGGCCCCGACGGTGCCAGCCACCACGGGATGTGGGACATGTCCATGGTCCAGATTGTTCCGGGGCTCCACCTGGCCGCACCCCGCGACGCCACCCGGCTGCGCGAGGAGCTCCGCGAGGCCGTCGCCATCAGCGACGCGCCCAGCGTAGTCCGGTTCTCAAAGGGATCCGTCGGCGCCGAGATTGAAGCGCTGGAACGGCTGAGCGACGGCGTTGACGTCCTCTCCCGCCGGCCCTCCGGATCCACCGAAAACGATGTCCTGATCATCAGCGTCGGCGCCATGTCCGAGCTCGCCCTGGACGTCGCCAACAGGCTCGGCGCGCAGGGCATCAGCACCACCGTGGTGGACCCGCGCTGGGTGCTTCCCGTCCGCCAGTCCATCATCGCCCTGGCCTCGCACCACAGGCTGGTCATCTGCATCGAGGACGGCGTCCGGGCCGGTGGCGTCGGCTCGCGCATCCGCCAGGAAATGCGGGCGGCCGGCGTGGACACCGCCCTGAACGAGGTGGGCCTGCCTGTCGAGTTCCTGGACCATGGCACCCGCAACCAGGTCCTGGAACGGGTTGGGCTGACGGCCCAGCAGATCACGCACGACGTCGTCGCGCAGGTTTTGGGGACAAAGGTTCCGTTTGCGCGTCCATTGCCGGGCCAGCAGCACCCCACCACCGGCAGCCTCCCGATCCTGTGAGGGGAGAGGCCGAGCTCAAGTATCCGGGCGTTTTGGGGGAACCTGCAGGGGAGGAGCACCCAGGCGCAACCCGCGTACCTGAAGGCCTTGAGCCCGGGCAGTTGGTGGTAGCGCGCAACCGCAAGTGGAACGGCAAGGCACACTGGGTGGTGCCGGGCCGCTACCTTGGCGAGGACCGGCACGGCTGGTGGATTTTCCAGGGCACCAACGAATTCTGCTCACGGCCCGGCGCAGCTTTCTACACCAGGTCCGACGCCGTGCTCCTGGTACCCCGCGACGGTGACTGGGTCGCCACGTTCTATGACGACGCCCACCCCGGAGGAGTACGGATCTACATCGACCTGGCCGTGGCGCACGAGTGGAACCCGATCCGTCCAAAGGTCACCGAGTTCCACGTCATCGACATGGATCTGGACGTGGTCCGGACGGACACGCGCGGCGTCTTCATCGATGACGAGGACGAATTCGCTGAACACCGGGTGGCCATGGACTACCCGCCAGCGCTGGCGGAGGCCCTTCAGGCTTCTGCCGGCGAGCTCTACCAGGCCGTTAAGGCACAGCAGGCACCATTCGACGGCACAGACGCCGAATGGTTCACAAAGGGACGTAAATGAGCGGAATAGTCAGGGTCTACAAGCGCGACGACGAGGGTACCCTCCACTTCCGGGAGGCCTGGTTTGATGAGGAATACGGCCAGCTCGTGATGAACTTTGGCGTCGTGGGCCACCAGAGCAGGACGGAAGAAACGGACGTTGCCGATTCCGCTGCCGCCGAAGGACTCCTGGACGCCTTCGCGGTGCAGTGCGCCGAGGACGGCTACGCGGAGATCCCCGAGGAGGAGCAGTTCTGGGTGGTGGCCCAGTTCGCCCTGAAAACCAGGGAAGGCACCGAACGCGACCGTTACCTGGAGGAAAAGGCCACTGATGCCCTCATCAGCCACCTCGCCTGGCGCGGACTCGGCACCGTGGAGCGCTCCGAATTCACCGGCTTCAAGCTGAACATCTTCTGCCTCTGCCCGGACGTGAACAAAGCCGTCAACGCCATCAAGGTGTGCGCCCGCGGCGAGGACCTGGACTTTACCAAGCTCAGCATCGGCGCGGCTCCCTTCACCGAGCCGGGCAACTTCAAACTCAAGCACTCCGCAAAGCCCGCCACCAGTTTCAGCCTCTAGGAGCCGTCCGTGACCACGTACCGCCGCGTTGGAAACTCCGGGCTGACCGTCTCCACGGTCGGCCTGGGCTGCAATAACCTGGGCCGCGCCAACACGGCCACGGAGTCCCAGGAAGCCACGAATGGCGTGGTCTCCGCTGCCCTCGACGCCGGGATCACCCTGTTCGATGTCGCAGACAACTACGGCCGCGAGCCAGGGCTCAGCGAGATCATGCTGGGCAAGGCCCTGGGCAACAGGCGCCCCGATGTCGTCCTGGCCACAAAATTCGGGATGGACATGAAGGGTGCCAGCGGCCCGGACTTCGGCGCGCGCGGATCACGGCGGTACATCCTCCGGGCCGTGGAATCCTCGCTGCGGCGGCTGGGCACGGACTGGATCGACCTGTACCAGTTCCACACGCCGGACCCGTTGACACCCATCGATGAGACCCTGGCCGCGCTGGACACTCTCGTCAGCAGCGGCAAGGTCCGCTATATCGGCCACTCCAACCGGGCCGGCTGGCAGATTGCCCAGGCCGAGTATGTTGCGCGGGAAATGGGTACGGCCCGCTTCATCTCCAGCCAGAACCATTACAACCTCCTGGACCGCCGGGCGGAACTCGAGGTGACGCCGGCCGCGGAGGAGTTCGGCCTGGGAGTCCTTCCCTACTTCCCGCTGGCCAACGGGCTGCTGACGGGCAAGTACTCGCCGGGCCATGCCCCTGAAGGATCACGGCTGAGCCATACCCGGAAGAACCTTGTACATGACGCAGACTGGGAGCAGCTGGGGAAGTTCAGTCTGTTCGCCAAGCAGCGCGGCCTGACTGAAACCGAGGTTGCCTTTTCGTGGCTCGCGGCCCAACCGTCAGTGGCCAGCGTCATTGCGGGCGCCACCCGGCCGGAACAGGTCCTGGAAAACGCGGCAGCCGCTGACTGGCTGCCGTCGGACGCGGACCTTGCCGAGCTGGACAGCATCTTTCCCGCTGTACCCAAGGTCGCACTCTTCTAGGCCGTCGTGACCGGATACCTCCTCGACGTTGATACCGGCATCGACGATGCCCTGGCACTGGCCTACCTCGCCGCCCTTCCGGACACGGAGTTCGTCTCGGTCACGGCAACTCCGGGAAACGTCGACGTGGACCAGGTGGCCCGCAACACCCTTGCCCTCCTGGAGTTGTGCGGCCGGCCGGGAGTCGAAGTGGCCATCGGTGCCCGCCAACCGCTGTCCGTACCGCTGCTGACCACCCCTGAAACCCACGGGCCCCAGGGGATAGGCCACGCTGTCCTGCCGGAACCCTCAGGACAGGTATCCGGACGGAACGCAGTGGACCTCTGGATCGAGCACGCACGGTCCAGGCCCGGGGAGCTGACGGCACTGATCACAGCGCCGCTGACCAACTTCGCCCTGGCACTCCGCCAGGAGCCGGACCTGCCTGACCTGCTGGCCAAAGTGGTCATCATGGGCGGCGGTTTCTACCACCAGGGCAACACCACTCCCACCGCGGAATGGAATACACACGTTGACCCGCACGCCGCCAAAGAGGTCTACGCCGCCTACCGCGGCCGGCCCTTCGGGAAGCTGCCCATCGTTTGTTCGCTGGACACCACCGAGCGGATGGAGATGCACCCTGCGCATCTCCGGCAATTGGCAGAAGCGGCGGGGGCGGTGGTCCCCGAACTGGTGCTGCCGGACCAGCCGGAGGGGCAGCGCAGCACCTCGGACAAGGTGCTGGTCAGGCACCTGTCCGACGCCCTGCGGTTCTATTTCGAGTTCCACCGGCTCTATGACCAGGGCTACCTGGCCCATGTCCACGATTTCTTCGCCGCCGGGGTGGCCGCCGGAACCCTGGAATACAGCGCCAGGCCTGCCACTGTGGACGTCGAAACGGAGTCGCCGCTGCTGGCGGGAACCACCGTCGCCGACTTCCGGGGGCTCTGGGGCGTCCCGCCCAACGCCAGGGTGGTGTCGGACAACAACCCTGCGCAGGCCTTCCGCGAACTCGTGTCCACTGTGGGGAGCCTCGCGGCCAGGCTCGGCTGACCGAAACCTTTCGCGGGGCCGCCCCAACAGCAACGGTAGAATGGTCCGCGGCCCCCGGTTGCAGAACCCGGCGGCTGCCGCCGAGGTGACATAGGTGGCGTTCCCGCACGGCCCGGAGTTCCCGGCTTCCCGTGCCCGCACCCTGAAGGAACTTCATGTCATCGCCCTCCCTGACGTTGCCGTCCCCGACGCCCGCTGCTGCCCGCAAACGCCGCCTGCTGGAAATCCTTGGTGCCCTGGCCATCGCCGGGACCTACATCTACCTGGTGCTCAACCAACCTGCCGACATCACCGGGGGGCCCGGCAGCGCCGCGGCCCTGATCGCACTTTCGGGCTTCCTGGCAGGGGCCATCCTGCTCATTGTCGCGGTCCTGCCCACCTTGCCGGCGTCCACCCTTGTGCTGATCCCGGTGGCACTGGTCCTGAACATCGTGCTCGGCCAGTTCGTGGGCAGCACCCTCGTCCCCTTCTACCTTGATGCGATCGGCACCGTCCTGATCGCTGTCCTGGCAGGACCCGCAGCGGGTGCCGCCACCGGAGCGCTGAGCAGCATCGTCTGGTCCTTCTTCAACCCCACCGTGTTGCCTTTCGCCGCCGGCGCCGCACTGATCGGCTGCCTCGCCGGGCTGGCCGCCCGCCACGGCTTCTTCCGCCGCTTCTACCTCGCCCCCGTTGCCGGGTTCGTTACCGGCATCATCGCCGGCGTGGTGTCCGCTCCGGTGGCGGCCTTCGTCTTCGGCGGAACGTCCGGCGTGGCCACGGGTGCGATTGTCAGCGCCTTCCGGTCCATGGGCGACACCCTCCTGGCAGCGATCACCAAGCAGGCGCTTATCTCCGACCCCATGGACAAGGCCATCGTCTTCACCGTGGTGGCCGTCCTGGTCTACGCGCTGCCGCGCCGTGCCCGGCTGCAGTTCCCGTTCCTCCGCAGGCACCGCGTCCTGGCCGGAGAGGCGCCGCAGCAGCAGGAATCAGTGCAGGGCCCTGCAAAGACCTCCTGAAACCACCAAATAAAGGCAGGAAGCCCCAGCCATGCGCTTTCATCCGCTGACCGCCCTTGCCTTCGCGGGCAGTACGGCGGTCGTCACGACGGCGGCGGCCTCCCTGCCCGTGTCCCTCGCCGTGGTCGCGGGTGCCCTCGGACTGTCGGCTGCCGGCGGTACAGCCCGGCGGGTGCTGCCTGCGGCTGCCGTGGTGCTGGCGCCTTTGGGTCTGTCCCTGCTGATCGTGCATGGGCTGACCTTCCCCGAGGGCATGACGGTGCTGGCCCAGTGGGGTCCCGCACGGGTTACGGCCGAAGGACTGGTCTTTGCCCTGGAGCGGGCAGCCCAACTGTCCGCCGTCGTCCTGGCTTTCCTGGTCTTTTCCTTCAGCGTCAGCGTTCCGGACCTGGTGGCAGCCTTGTCTTCGCGCGGCATCCAGGGCAGGTTCAGCTTCGTGCTCGCGTCCACCCTGACCCTGCTTCCGGCCATTACGGGCCGCGTGGAGCGGATCCGGCAGGCCCAGGAGTCCCGTGGGCTGGTGGTACGCCGCGGCCTGCTGCACAGGGCGGCAGCTTTCCGGCTGCAGGCCATCCCATTGGTCCTGTCCCTGGTGGAGGACTCCGGAACCCGGGCCGCAGCGCTGGAAGCCCGTGGTTTCAGCAGCGCCGGACCCCGCACCAGCTACCGCCAGGTTCCGGACTCCGGCTTCCAGCGCCTCCTGCGTCTACTCCTGGCCGTGGGGGCTGCAGCCGCCGTTGCCGCACGGCTGTGGCCGGCCGGGACGGGAGCCTAGGCATGCGGCGTACCGCAGATCCCGTTCTCGCGGCCGGCATCCGGAATTTCAGCTTCCGTGACGGCGATACACCGGTCCTTCACGGGCTGGACATGGCCTTCGCCCCGGGGACGTTGACGGCGATCCTCGGTGCCTCCGGAAGCGGCAAAACGACCCTGGGTAGGCTCCTCGCGGGATGGCTTCCGCCGGGCGGTGCCGGACACCTGACCGGGTTCCTGGAGCTCGCCGGCACGCGCCTCCAGTTCAACGGCAGCGCCGCGGATCCCCGGATCGATCCTGCCCAGTGGGGCCGGCAGGTGGGCTTCGTTCCCCAGGACGCGGCCGCCGTCCTGTCCACGGTACGGGCGACGGTGGCAGAGGAACTGGCCTTCGGCCTGGAAAATGCCGGTGTTGGCCGGGCAGCCATGAAGGCCGCCGTCCATCACACGGCCGGCCTCGTCGGACTCAGCAACCTGCTGGAGCGCGACCCCGCCCGGCTTTCCGGCGGCCAGCTGCGGCGCCTCGCCATCGGCTGCGCCATCATTACCCGCCCGCCCGTGCTCATCATGGACGAGCCCTTCGCCTCCCTCGACGCCGCCGGTGCCTGCGAACTGGGGGACCTGGTGCGTGGCCTGGTGAAGGAGGGCACCGCCGTCGTGATTCTCAGCCAGGTCATTGACGCGCCGCTCCAGGAAGCCGCGAACTGGATTGTCCTGGCGGACGGCGCGGTCAAGGCCAGCGGGACTCCGGCCGGGATAGAGGCCGGGCTACCAGCGGTATTGGCCGGTCTTCGACGCCCACATGGCCGGTCCGTAGCCCGCCCCAACGATGCCCCGGTTGCCCAGTGCGCCGGTCATTCCGCCCCGGCCCTCGAGCTCCGCGGCGTTTCCTTCGGCTACCGGCAAAAGGCACGCGCCGATCGGAAGGCCTTTGGCAGGGCGCGAAGTGGCTCCGGGACCCATAACAGTCACCCAGCGGTGCTGCAGGAGATCCACCTCGCCGTCCGTCCCGGTGAAATCCTCGCCGTCACCGGACCCAACGGGGCAGGGAAATCGACGCTTCTGCGGCACTTCAACGGCCTGCTCAGGCCCGGTACCGGAACCGTCCTGGTGAACGGCAGGGACATCTCAGGAACACCCGTGGGTTCCACGGCAGCACAGGTGGGCCTGCTGTTCCAGCACCCGCGCGACCAGCTCTTCGAGCGTACGGCCCTCCGGGAGGTCCGGTTCGGACTGGACCGGCTGGTCGGCGAAGGTGAGGCGGCGGAACGGGCGGCGGCAGCTCTGGCAGCCGTCGGCCTGGCGGGGTCAGCCCAGGCACACCCTGCGGAGCTGCCCGCATCCCGCCAACGGCTCCTGGCGCTGGCAACGGTGCTGGCCCGCAAACCCTCGGTCCTCGCACTGGACGAACCTACCGTCGCCCTCGACTGCCACGGTCTTGAACTGCTGGACGCGGCAGTCAGGTCCGCCGCGGCAGGAGGCACCGCCGTCGTGCTGGTCACCCATGACCTGGACTACGCACGATCGGCGGCGCACCGCACCGTAATGCTCGACCGCGGCCGGCTGGCGGCGGACTGAACTGCTGTTTGGCTAGGCCCCGGCAGGGCGGGAAGCCACTCCCGGCGGCAGGAACCGTTTGCCGTTGACGCGCTCCGAGGCTCCCACCCGGTCCAGGTAGGGCGTAATGCCGCCCAGGAACATGGGCCAGCCCGCGCCGAGGATCATGCACAGGTCGATGTCTTCCGGCCCGGCCACCACGCCCTCGTCCAGCATGAGGCCGATCTCCCCGGCCAGTGCGTCCTGGGTGCGGCGCAGGACTTCGTCGGCGGTTGAGGGATGGTTACCGAAGGACAGCAGTGACAGGGTGGATTCGGGAATCAGCCTGGAGCCGTCCGGGGCATTTTCCCAGAGGCCCTTCACCCCGTTGTCGATGAGCTTCTGCAGGTTGGCGGACACCGGGAAGCGGTCACCAAAAGCGGTGTGGAGCGATTCCTGGACATGCTGGGCGACGGGCAGCCCCACCATGGCAAGCAGCGTGAAGGGGGTCATCGGCAGGCCCATGGGGCGCAGGGCGTTGTCCGCCACGTCTGGCGGAGTCCCCTCGTCGAAGGCCGCCGTCACCTCGCCCATCAGCCGCAGCAGGATGCGGTTGACCACGAACGCGGCGGCGTCCTTGACCAGCACCCCGGTCTTCTTCAGACCCTTGGACAGTTCAAACGCGGTGGCGAGGACGGCGTCATCGGTCCTTGGTGCCCTGACGATTTCCAGCAGCGGCATCACTGCCACCGGATTGAAGAAGTGGAAGCCCACCAGCCGTTCGGGATGCTGCAGGTCCTCCGCCATGGCCGTCACCGAGAGCGAGGAGGTGTTGGTGGCAAGGATGCAGTCCGGTGTGACGATGGCTTCCAACTCGGCGAAGACCTGCTTCTTGACCCGAAGTTCCTCGAAGACGGCTTCGATGACGAAGTCGGCATCCGCGAAGACGTCCTTGGACACGGAACCCGTCACCAGCGCCTTGGTACGGTTGGAGGCGTCCTGGCTGATCCGCTTTTTGCCCAGGAGCTTGTCCACCTCGGCGTGGACGTAACCGACGCCCTTGTCCACGCGTGCCTGGTCGATGTCCGTCATCACCACGGGCACCTTCAACTGGCGGGCGAAGAGCAGGGCGAGTTGGCTTGCCATCAGGCCGGCGCCCACCACGCCCACCTTGGTGACGGGACGTGCCAGTGCGCGGTCGGGGGCACCTGCCGGACGTTTTGACCGCTTCTGCACCAAGTCGAGGAATGCGTAGACCGTGGCGCGGAACTCGTCGGTCTGCATGAGGTCGGCAAGGGTCCCGCATTCCAGGGCGGCCGATTCGGCCCGGGTCATGGTGCGGTTGGCCTCGAGGATGTCCAGGACCTTGCCCGGCGCGGGCGCAGCGTTGGAGGTCTTCGCCTCCACGAACCTGCGTCCTGCTGCCACTGCCGCAGCCCACCGTTCCGCCACGTCCGGTGCGGCGGGGTCGACGGCGTTGGCGCGTTCCGGGACAACGTCCCCGGAGATGACTCCCGCGGCCCATGCCAGGGACTGCTCCAGGAAGTCCGCCGGCTCAAAGACCGCATCCGCGATGCCAAGCTCGAAGGCCTGGGGTCCGGTCAGTGTCCGGTTGTTGCTGAGCGGGTTTTCGATCATGACTTTGACCGCGTTTTCCGGGCCGACCAGCCGCGGCAGGAGGTAGACGCCGCCCCAACCTGGCACAAGGCCGATAAACGCCTCCGGAAGTGCCAGTGCACCCGCGCCGGTGGACACGGTGCGGTAGGTGGACTGCAGGGCAACTTCCAGTCCACCGCCCAGCGCTGCACCGTTGATGAAGGCAAAGCTGGGAACGCCCAAATTGGCGAGGGTTCCGTACACGTCGTGGCCCAGTTGTGCCATCCACAGGCCATGCTCGCGTTTCTCCAGTGACTTCACTGCCGAAAGGTCGGCACCTGCCACCAGGTAGTACGGCTTGCCCGTCACGCCCACGCCAACAATCCCGCCACGGGCGGCACGGTCCCGGAGGCCTTCGAGCACCGTGCCGAGCTCCACCAGGGTGTTGGGCCCAAGCGTGGTGGGTTTGGAGTGGTCCAGGCCGTTGTCCAGGGTGATGAGGGCGAATGTTCCCGGGCTTGCCTTTCCGGGGACGGCCGGCAGCTCGATGTCCTGCACGTAGGAGTGGGTGACTGTCTCGTCGGGGAACAGGCCGGCGAACTCGGTGAAATCTGCGGCGCTCATGCCGTGGCTCCTTCAGCTGGGAATGCGGCGGCGGACTGGGTGACTGCGGGGGAGGGGCTGTTCGAGGCGGCTGCCGGCTCCACCTGCCGGGCTCCGCTGTAGTCGGGGTGGTGGGGGTTCTCCCAGATTACGGTGCCGCCCATGCCCAGGCCCACGCACATGGCGGTGATGCCGTAGCGGACGGAGGGATCCTCCTCGAACTGCCGGGCGAGCTGGGTCATCAGCCGGACGCCCGAGGACGCGAGCGGGTGCCCGACGGCGATCGCGCCGCCGTAGCGGTTGACCCGCGGGTCGTCGTCGGCAATGCCGAAGTGGTCCAGGAAGCTGAGGACCTGCACGGCAAAGGCTTCATTGATTTCGAACAGGCCGATGTCCCCGATGGCCAGTCCGGCGTTTTTCAGGGCCTTTTCAGTGGCCGGGACGGGGCCGATGCCCATGACCTCGGGCTCGACACCGGCGTAGGCATAGCTGACCAGGCGCATCTTCACCGGCAGCCCGAGTTCCGCGGCGGCTTCGGCGGAGGCCAGCACCGCGGCCGTCGCGCCGTCGTTCAGTCCAGCCGCATTTCCGGCGGTGACCCGGCCATGCGGGCGGAAGGGGGTTCGCAGGGCGTCCAGGCCCGCCAGGGTGGTTCCTGGCCGCGGCGGCTCGTCCACGCTGTGAAGAGTCCATCCCTGGCCCGGCTTCCGTGCGGCAACCGGCACCAGGTCCGGCTGGATGCGCCCTTTTCCGTAGGCGGCGGCCAGCTTGTCCTGGGAGGCCACGGCGTAGGCGTCGGAGCGTTGTTTGGTGATGGCGGGGAAACGGTCGTGCAGGTTCTCTGCCGTGTTGCCCATGTTCAGGGCTGCCGGATCCACGAGCCGCTCGGACATAAACCGGGGGTTGGGATCGGTGCCCGAGCCCATCGGATGGTTACCCATGTGCTCCACGCCGCCGGCGATGACCACATCATAGGCGCCGAAGCCGATTCCACTGGCGGTGGAGGTCACGGCGGTCATGGCTCCTGCGCACATCCGGTCGATGGCAAATCCCGGGACGGTGCGCGGCAGCCCTGCCAGCAGGGCTGCGGTCCTGCCCAGGGTCAGGCCTTGGTCGCCGGTCTGGGTGGTGGCTGCGATGGCCACTTCGTCCACCCGCTCCGGCGGCAGCGAAGGGTTCCGGCGAAGCAGTTCGCGGATGCATTTCACGATCAGGTCGTCGGCGCGGGTTCCGGCGTGGATCCCTTTCTCACCGGCCCGGCCGAATGGTGTGCGGAGGCCGTCGACAAAGACGACGTCGCGGACTGTGCGCTGGGATGCGCCCCTTCCGTGGTGGCTCACGTGTAACTCCTCATCGAGACGTAGGCGCCGGGGTGCATGCCGAAGGACGGCAGCAATATGACGGCAGTAATCCTGATGTTACTCGTGAGTAACTTAGCCTGCAAGGGGAGGCCGGCACCGCCTGAGGAACGACAGGCGCAAGGGCCGAAGCGGAGGGGCTACACTTCCGGCGCTGCTGCCACAGCTGCCCTTGGCTCTTTCGGCGGCAACGGCTGCGGGTTGAGGAAAGCGTGGGTGATCAGGGGTGCGGCAAGTTGGATCTGCCACTCGCGGGCGCCCAGGCTCCGCAGTTCAGCGGCCACTGACGCTTCGCTGATGTCGGCTGGAGGCCGCCACGCAACCCGCCGCAGGAAATCGGGGGTCAGGAGGTTTTCCAGGGGCAGGTTCTGCTGGTCTGCTTTCTCCTGCAGCAGGGGCCGGGCCGTTGCCAGCCGCGCGGCGGCCTCGGGGTCACGGTCCGCCCAGACACGTGGTGGTGGTGGTGCGTTGGTGGCCAGGTGCAGCGGGGGAAGATCTTCCAGGTCCCGGGCGGTTGCGATGCAGCGCAGCCACCGCGGGGCTTCGCGCTGGGCCGCCCTCCCGTGGAATCCCTTGGTGCCCAGCAGCTGCGGCACTGTGCCGGGCATAGCCTTGGCCGCAGCCACCAGGGCGGAATCCGGTATCAGCCTGCCCGGCGCCACGTCCCTTTTCTGAGCCAGAGAATCGCGCTCCAGCCACAGCTCCCGGACGGCGGCAAGCTGCCGGCGGTCCCTGATCTGGTGCAGGCCGGAGGTCTTCCGCCACGGGTCAACCCGCGGCGGGGCCACTCCGGCTGCAAGGATGGCAGCAAACTCCTGCTCGGCGTATCCGAGTTTTCCGTCGGCCTCCAGCAGTTCCACAAGTTCCTCGCGGAGTTCGGTGAGGACTTCGACATCGAGCGCCGCGTAGCGCAGCCACGGCTCAGGCAGCGGCCGGGTGGACCAGTCGGCAGCGGAGTGCTCCTTGGCGAGCCCGAACCCGAGCAGCTGTTCGATGACTGCGGCCAGGCCAACCCGGGGCAGGCCGGCCAGGCGCGCTGCCAGTTCGGTGTCAAAGAGTTTGTCCGGCCACATGCCGAGCTCAGAGAGGCAAGGGAGGTCCTGGCTGGCCGCGTGCAGGATCCATTCGACACCGCGGAGGGCATCGTTAATGATGTCCAGGTTTTCGAAGGGTTCGGGGTCGATCAGCCAGGTGCCGGCGCCTTCGCGGCGGATCTGGACCAGGAAGGCCCGCTGCCCGTAACGGAATCCGGAGGCACGTTCCGCGTCGACTCCTGCCGGGCCGGTTCCGGCGGCGATAGCTGCGGCGCAACGCTCCAGCCCGGCCTGCGTTTCGATGACCAGCGGCACGCCGTCCCGGGGCGCTGCGAGTTCAATGATTTCGGGGATGGGGCTGTCGAAGCCTTCCACCGTGATGTGGGGCGCGGTATCAGCAGCCGGAGCGCCGGCCGTGGTGTTTTCCGGAATGTGAGGGGTCATGATGCCCCTAGTTTACCGGTCGGCACGCAGCGAAAGGCTGACGGCATCCCGCCAGGTGGGGCATCCCTAGTTCCGCCGGCGCTGCGGCAGGGGCGTCACGCCGTCGGGAAGGGGAGGCAGGCCCGCGAAAGTGCACACCATGTCGGACCACGCTTCAAGGTGGGCCGTGACGTCCGGGGATGCCGGGGTCCAGGAGGCGCGGAGCTCGATGTCGATGGAACCGGGCCTCCCGGCGAGGGTGCCGAAGCTCTCGGAGAGGACGCGCGTGGCAGTGCCGCCGGCGGCGCGGTACGGAGCCTTATGGTTCTCCAGCGCTTCCACCAGCCAGGTCCAGGCCACGGTTCCCAGCATCTCATCGTTGCCCATTTCCGGCTCCAGCTCAGCCCGGATGTACGTGACAATCCGGAATTCACCGTCCCAGACAGCAGAACCGTCCGGGTCATGCAGGAGGATGAAACGGCCTGTTGCCAGCTCCGTTTCGCTGTCGTCCGCGGTGCCCGTCGCGGCGGCAAGGGCCATCGCGGCGGGGCCGTGCAGGGGCGTGGTGGGGGTTCCGGCGCCGGGTGCCATGACTTCTGCACCCAACGCCACGGCGAAGGGTGCCAGGCGTGCCGGCGCAGGGATCTCCGCGAGGCGGAGTTCCCTGCGGCACTGGGCTTTCCTGAGGGTTCCCAAGGCGTGGAGAAATTCCGGGGGAACCTGGTCAAGTGCGTTCACCTTCGCAGATTACGCAACTGTGCGGGGGAGGGTGGGAAGGCTCGCCGTCGCCGGCAGCCTACGTGGCCCGACCGTTGCGGTAATCGCGGAGTTCATGGCGGATCGCTGCAACGAAGGCATCGATATCCTCCTCGGTGGTGTCGAAGGAACACATCCAGCGCACCTCGCCGGCTGCCTCGTTCCAGTCATAGAAACGGAAGGAAGCGCGCAGCCTGTCCGCCACGCCTTCGGGCAGGATGGCGAAGACGCCGTTGGATTCGGTTTTTTGCGTGGGCTCCACGCCGTCAATGGCGTCAACGGCGGAGCGGAGCCGGGCGGCCATGGCGTTGGCGTGCGAGGCGGACCGCAGCCAGAGGTCTCCTTCGAGGAGGGCGATGAACTGGGCCGACATGAAGCGCATCTTGGAGGCCAGCTGCATGTTCATTTTCCGCAGGTAGACCAGCCCGTGCGCGGCCTCGGGGTTCAGTGCCACCACCACTTCACCGAACAGCAGGCCGTTCTTGGTGCCGCCGAAGGAAAGGATGTCCACGCCGGCGTCGCGGGTGAAGGCCCGCAGCGGCACCTGAAGGTGGGCTGCGGCGTTGGCCAGCCGTGCGCCGTCCATGTGCAGCTTCATGCCCCTGGCATGCACGTGGTCGGCGATGGAACGCACTTCCTCCGGTGTGTAGCAGGTGCCGAGCTCGGTGGTCTGCGTAATGGACACTGCCAGCGGCTGGGCACGGTGCTCGTCGCCCCAGCCCCAGGCCTCCCGGTCGATCAGCTCAGGGGTGAGCTTGCCGTCGGTGGTGGGGACGTGCAGCAGCTTGATGCCGCCGATGCGTTCCGGGGCGCCGTTTTCATCCATGTTGATGTGGGCGGTGGAGGCGCATACCACGGCACCCCAGCGGGGCAGCAGCGACTGCAGGGAAAGCACGTTGGCACCGGTCCCGTTGAAAACGGGGAAGCATTCGATGCCCGGTCCAAACTGCTCTTCCATCAGTTCCTGCAGGCGTGCGGTGTAGTCATCCTCGCCATAGGAGACCTGATGGCCGTCGTTCGCCGCCGCCAGTGCGGCCAGGACCTCGGGGTGGACGCCGGAGTAGTTGTCCGACGCGAAGCCGCGCACGTTGGGATCGTGCAGCCGCACTCCGGCGCTTGTTTCTGCTGTTGTAGTCATGCCTTTGCTCACGCTTTCAGTCTAAGTTCAGTCATGCGCCGTTCAGTCATGCGCCGTGGAGTCACGGGGCTGCCTGGTTCGCCAGCCGGAGCCGGGTGCCGTTCAATTCGTCCCCCGGCTTCTTGAAGAGATCCACGACGGCGCCTGCCAGCTCCTCAACGTCCGTCGCCCCCGGGAATGACCGTTCCGGGTGGCTGCGGCGCAGGGCGTCGTCCACCAGAGCCTTCACGACCAGCACGACGGCGGCAGCCTGCCCGCCGCCGTCGGCCGTTGAAGCCTTGCGGAAGCCGTCCGCCATGGCCATGGTCCATGCTTCAGCGGCCGCCTTGGCGGCCACGTAGCTGGCCACGGAGGCTGCCGGCTTGTCCAGGGACGTGGAGGACACCATGGCGAACCTGCCGTGGCTGGAGGCGGCGATGTCGTCGAAGAAGACCCGTGAGACGTTGCGCAGCGTGGTGACGGCACCCTGGTGAAGGAAATCCCAGTCTTCGTCCGACTGGTCGGGGATCCCCTTCGCTCCGCGCCAGCCGCCCACCAGGTGGATGACGCCGTCGACGCGCCCGGTAACAGCCGTCACGTCGTCCCGCAGCTGCCGGACGTCGTCGAGCCCGGCAAGGTTGCACGTGAGGGGGGTGACGCCCTCGCCCGCCTGTTGTGCCGCGGCTTCAATCCGTGCCTGGTCGGACCCCACGGTGACCACGCGGTGCCCGGCGTTGCGGAGCGCGCGGGCCACCGCCACGCCGGAGGCTCCGCTGCCGCCCGTCACCAGGACGGTGAGTTCCGGCGGTTCCGTTCCCTGCTGCTCAGTCACAGGGCGGAACTGCCGGTAATTCCGGCCGTGGATTCGATGACGGGGCGCATCTTCTTCTCCAACGCCTCGAAGAACATGGACAGCGGGAATTCATCATCAAGCACCTGGTCTGTCAGGCCTCGCGGGGCGCCGGACAGGGGAAGCGCATCCGGTCCCTTCGCCCAGACTGACGCCGGGTGGGGCGTGACGGTCTGGGAGATCAGTTGGTAGGCGGCGAGCCAGTGCGCCGTCTTGGGCCGGTCGATGGAACGCCAGTACAGGTCATCAATCCTTGCTCCCAGCGCAATGACGGCGTCCGCCACCTCATCCCAGTCGATGGTGAGGCGGGTGTCGGTCCAGTGCAGGACATGCTGCTGGTGCAGCCAGGCAAAGAGAAGCTGGCCGCCCAGGCCGTCGTAGTTGCGGACGCGGCTGCCGGTGATGGCGAAGCGGAAGATCCGGTCGAAGATGATGGCGTACTGCACCAGCTTGGCGTGGCGGCGTGCCTCGGGGTCTGCATCATCGTCCTTCTCAATGCGGACAGACTCACGGAAAGCGGTCAGGTCGCAGCGCAGTTCCTCGAGGGAATACAGGAAGAACGGCATGCGCTGCTTGATCATGAACGGATCAAACGGCAGGTCCCCGCGCATGTGCGTGCGGTCGTGGATCAGGTCCCACATAACAAAGGTGGCCTCTGTGAGGTCCTGGTCGGCGAGCAGTTCGGCGGCGCCTTCGGGCAGTTCCAGGCAGGTCGTTTCGGCGGCGGCCTTAAGGACACGGCGGAAACGGGCGGCTTCCCGGTCCGCAAAAATGGCCCCCCAGGTGAACGTGGGCGTTTCACCCACTGCGACGGTTTCGGGGAAGAGCACGGCTGAGTTCGTGTCGTAGCCGGCAGTGAAGTCCAGGAAGCGGATGGGGACGAACAGCTTGTTCGAGTAGTCGCCTGCCTCCAGGCCCGCGATGAACTCGGGCCAGATGACCTCGATCAGGACTGCTTCCACCAGGCGGCTGCTGCTGCCGTTCTGGGTGTACATGGGAAAAACCACCAGGTGCTGCAGGCCGTCCCGGCGCTGCTCCTGCGGCTGGAACGCGAGCAGGGAGGACAGGAAGTCGGGGATGGCGAATCCGCCGGCGGCCCAGGTGGAAAAGTCTGCGCAGGCGGCTTCCAGGTATGCGGAGTCATGCGGGAAGGCGGGGGCAATGGAGCGGATGGCCCCGATGATTTCCTCGACGCAGGTGGCGGCCTCGCCATGGGCTGCAGTTTCCGGAATGGAGCCGTCCTGGGCCTGGAGGGCCTGGAGTGCCGTGGCTGCGGCCTTGAGCCGAAGCCAGTCCTCGTTTTCTGCGGAAATCCCGGTGACGGCGGCGGTCAGGGTTTCGGTCATCGTCGGCTGCCTTTCTGGTTGCTTGCTAACTATTGGCGAGCCTAGCAAGCAACCAGAAGGACTAATCTGAAAAGGGCCTTAGCCCAAGAAATGCTGGGGCTAAAGGCCGTTAATGAGAGTGCGAGACGTGTTCACCACTGGGGGATCAGGCCTCCGCGTTCCCCCCGCTGACCTGCGGCTTTTCCTGGGGCACCAGCTTCAGGGACACCGAGTTGATGCAGAAGCGTTGGTCGGTAGGGGTGCCGTAGCCCTCACCCTCGAACACGTGGCCCAGGTGCGAGCCACAGGTGGCGCAGCGGACCTCCACCCGGTCCATGCCCAGCGTGCGGTCATGGATGTAGCGGACGGTGCCCTCGGCCAGTGGAGCCCAGAACGACGGCCAGCCGCAGTGTGAATCGAACTTCTCGTTGCTGGTGAACAGTTCCGTCCCGCAGGCGCGGCACTGGTAGACGCCAGCCGTGTGGGTATCCCAGTACTCTCCCGTAAAGGGGCGTTCCGTACCCGCCTGCCGGAGGACGTGGTACTCCTCGGGGGTGAGTTCCTCCCGCCACTCCTCATCGCTCTTCTCGATGGCCGGTCCGGCCGCCATGTCAGGCTCCGCTGCCGGGGAAGCGGCAGTCCCCGCGTCCTTGTTACCGAAAATGCTGTTTCCGAAGATGCTCATAGGAATGTCAACGCTCAGGAGTCGCCGATAAATCCCGAACCCGCGTACAGGTGCAGCACAGGCAGTCCCAGTTGGTCCTGGGCCTTGTTGGCCCAGTCGGTGTGGAAGGTATCGGCCACCGCGTGCGGCCGCGTGATCACCACTGCCTGCGAGGCACCGGTTTCACGGACTTTGGATACCAGGCCTTCGACGGCTCCGCCGTCCACGACTTCACCGGTCACACCACTGCCCAGCCCGTCCAGCGCAGCCAGGGACACGGTAAGGGTCTCCGCTGCCTGCGCACGCTCGGTGGTGGGATCCGGGGTATGGGAAGTAAGTTCCCGAAAGGCCTTGGCGATGTCCAGCATGGAAAGGTTCTCAAGGAAGTCCACCAGCAGGTGCCGTTCCGTATTTGCCGGCACCAGCACCAGCAGGGGGATATCTGATCCGTCCACAAGCCGTTCAATGTTCAGGCGGTCGTCCGCCCCCAGGGGTTCTTCGGTCAGGATAACGATGGGATCACTCATGGCCTTAGCCTAGCCTTGTGAATGGGGAGCTGCACTGAATCTCCGGCTTCTCCGCGGGCCGCCTCCGCGCTGCGGAATGCGGGCATCCGTTTCAGGACGGTAAGAATAGTTCCATGGCTTCTTTCCAGCGCACCCGCCCAGCCCACATTGAACGTACCCCGGACGCCGGCGGAATGTCCCTGCGGAGCAAGTGGGCAATCGGCGGGGCCATTGGCGGAGGCGCCCTCGCCGGGCTCCTCGCCACCGGTTCATCAGCGCTCGCTGTCTACTTTGCACGGCGGGTCATCACTCCGGCCCGGCACAGGACAGCCGACCAGGAGGTCCTGGCCGTCATACGGGATGGCCAGGAGCAGCAGGTGATCCTGGCCGCCACTGACGACACCACGGTTGAAGGGGTGTACGGGTTCTTTTTCGACGGCGGCAAGGGGCACGCGCGCATCGGCCGCATCGTGTCCTATTCGCCGGCCGAACGGACGGTCCTGCGTGAGGTGGAGGCCGTCTATTCCGGCGACCTCTCCGCCGCGCGCTGGGGCTGGTGGAGCGGCGCCATCTACCCGGACCCGGCCGCCGCCGGAATTCCTGCGGAGGACGTGGTGATTCCGGTGGACCGCGGCGAAGCGCCGGCCTGGCTGGTGCGGGCCGGAGGTACTGCCCGCACGTGGGCGGTGATGGTGCACGGACGCGGTGCCAGCCGGCAGGAGGCACTCCGCGCGGTGGGGCCCGCACTGGAACTGGGACTTACCAGCCTTCTGGTGTCCTACCGCAACGATGGCCTGGCGCCATCTGCGGACGACGGCCGGTATGGCCTGGGTTCCACTGAATGGCGGGACATCGAGGCCGCCATCGAGTACGCGCTCGCCAACGGGGCCGAGGAGGTGGTGCTGTTCGGCTGGTCGATGGGAGGTGCCATCTGCCTGCAGGCCGCTGACCTTTCCCGGTACCGCCACCTCATCCGTGCCATGGTTCTCGATGCGCCGGTGATCGACTGGGTGAACGTCCTGGCCCACCACGCGCAGCTGAACCGCATCCCGTCACTGGTGGGCCGCTATGGGCAGCTGATGCTGGGGCATCCGCTCGGCCGGCGGCTTACCGGGCTGGCCGCGCCGGTGGATCTCAAAATGATGGACTGGGTGGCTCGTGCCGTGGAGTTGCGCACGCCCACGCTGATCCTGCACAGCGTGGACGATGAGTACGTGCCGTACAAACCGTCCGCACTGCTGGCGGAGCGGAATCCTGAAATGGTGACGTTCGAGACGTTCAACCGGGCGCGGCACACCAAAGAGTGGAATGTCGATCCCGAACGGTGGGAGCGGCTGGTGAAGGCGTGGCTGCGGCAACAGCTGGCTCCGCGGTTGAACCCAGGTGCTGCAAACGCCGGATCACACCTGTCCGGCTAGCCGCTGAGCGCGCTGTGCCATACGTCGACATGCCGTGCGGCGTACTCCGCTGTCGCTTTCCAGTGGGGCCCGTGCCCGTCGTCGTACATGCGCGCCCACGGCTGGTGCCCGGTGGCCCTGGCCGCCCGCAGCAGCTCGTACATCGCCCGTACACGGCTGACGAGGGTTTCAGGCAACGCCTGCCGTAGCGCTGCGTCAGCGCCGTAACCGTCAACGACGGCGCGAAGCCGGACACCCGCATCATGCGGTTCTGCACCTTCCCACAGCCCGGCGAAGGAGTGGGCAGCATAGGCAAGGTCCCAAAGGCGCGAACTGGGGCCTGCACCATCCCAGTCAATGAACACCCAGCGATCGCCTGTTACAAGGTTCCACGGAGCAAGGTCGTTGTGGCAGATCAACCCGGGTTCAGGGGCCGGTATGAGGACCTTCCATCGACTGACGTCCTCCCGCGTGCACAACGGGCTGTTGTCGTGGATTGCCCGGACCATCGCACCGACTTTATTCAGTTCCCGGACGTTCAGCGGTTCCCGGTCCATGGCCAGGGTCCCGTCAACGTACTCGAGCACCTGGCGGCCGTCACCGTCCCGTCCGAAAGTCCGCGGAACATCCATGCCGGCGGAATCGAGGCGGGAAAGAAAACGGTGCACGTCGTCGGTGGAAGCAGTCCACGGCTTCCTCACGGTATCGCCGACCCGCACGACGACACCCGAGGCGTTTCCGCCGGCCAGTACTTCCTCCTCATCCACCAGTGCCCTGGCTTTGCGGCAAGGAACTGTGTGCCAAGGAGCTGATGGGCGCAGTGACGGCTTCGGTCAGGCGGACCAGGTCCCCGGGCGCGAGTTCGATGTCCAGGCCGCGTTTGCCTCCCGAGACCAGCAACGTCTCCAGCGCCAGGGCACTGGAGTCCAGTACGGTAGGGGAGGGAAGCCGCTGGCCCAAAGGGGAGATGCCGCCCAGGACATAACCAGTGCGCCGCTGGGCAGCTGCGGGATCGGCCATCGCGGCCTTCTTGGAACCCATCGCGGCGGCGAAGGCCTTAAGGTCAAGGGTTCCGCTGACGGGCACGATGCCCACCGCCAGCCTTCCCTCAACCTCCACCATCAGGGTCTTGAAGACCCGGGCCGGATCGATGCCGAGAACCTCTGCAGCCTCGGCGCCGTAACTAGCCGCGGATGGATCATGGCTATAGGGGTGCAGCACAAAGGGAACCCCGGCCGCGGTCAGCGCCGCTGTGGCCGGAGTTCCCTGTTGAGCGTTCTTGCGTGCCATGGAACGGGTTGATGCCCGTCTAGGCGCGGACGCCGGCCGTGGCGGCCACCTTGCGTTTGATCCGTCCCAGCATCGCCGTCATGCCGCGCATCCGCAGCGGCGTGATTGCCCTGGTAAGCCCGAGCAGCTCGGGCATGTCGTCCGGCACCGACAGGATCTCCCCGGCGGACAGTCCATCCAGGCCCTCATGCAGCACACCGGCAAAACCGCGCGTGGTGGGGGCTTCGGCCGGGGCCTTGAAGAAGAGGCGCACGGCAGCGTCCTGGCCGCCGTCATTCTTCTCCGTCTCGATGGTGAGGAACAGCGGGGACTGGCACTCCACAACCTGCTCCAGCAGCTCGGGGTGGTCCTTGAGCCGGTCCGGAAGCTCGGGCAGTCCCTCTGAGAATTCCAGCAGCAACTGAAGCCTCTCGGGTTCACTGAGGGCCTGGAAGTCGTCCACGATCGCCGCCAGGGCGGAAGGCAAGGCTTGAGTAGTCATCAGTCCAATTCTACGCGGGAGGAATCCCGTCAGACTCCTGCCGCAACGGGAAAGGAGCCGCGCTCGGCGCCCTTGACAATGGGTACGCGGACGGCGTTGCCCCACTCGGTCCAGGAACCGTCATAGTTGCGGACTGAATCGAAGCCCAGGAGGTACTTGAGGGCGAACCAGGTGTGGCTGGAACGCTCGCCGATCCGGCAATAGGCTACGACGTCGTCACCTTCACTCAAGCCGGCTTCGCCGAGGTAGAGGGCCTCGAGTTCCTCGCGGCTGCGGTAGGTGCCGTCGGCCGCGGCGGCGCGTGCCCACGGGATGGAAGCGGCAGTGGGGATGTGGCCGCCGCGCAGTGCGCCTTCTTCCGGGTAGGCCGGCATGTGCGTGCGCTGGCCCGTGTATTCCTCAGGGGAGCGGACATCGATGAGGGGCTTGCCGAGGTGCGCCAGGACGTCGTCCTTGAACGCGCGGATAGGAGCGTCATCGCGCTCCACCACCGGGTAGTTGCCGCGGGCAGGTGCGGGCTTTTCCTTGGTCAGTTCCCGGCCTTCGGCAATCCACTTGTCCCGGCCGCCGTCGAGCAGGCGTACGTCCTGGTGGCCGAAAAGGGTGAAGACCCAGAGGGCGTAGGCGGCCCACCAGTTGGACTTGTCGCCGTAGATGACCACGGTGGTGTCCCGCGAGATGCCCTTCGAGGCCGCGAGCCCGGCGAACGCGACCCCATCCACATAGTCCCGGGTGACCTCATCATTCAGGTCGGTGTGCCAGTCGATTTTCACGGCGCCCGGAATGTGGCCGGTGTCGTACAGCAGAACATCTTCATCGGATTCGACCACTACCAGCTCACCATTGGCCACGGCGCCGCTTTCGATGGCGGCAGCAAGCCATTCGGTGGAGACCAGACGCTCCGGGTGGGCGTAGGCAGCGAATTTCTCGTTTTGTTCAACGGGGTAGGGCATGTTTTGGCCTTTCATTGAGAACACGGGAGACCCGCGGGACCTGCGTTGGGACCTGCTCCCACACTAGCCAGCGCCCCAGGCGATGTCCGTATTCCGTTAACAGGACGAAATGTTGGCTTCATCACGCAGCTGCCTGGAGGGCCCGCGGAAGCCTGGAACCGCGGCGTGTTGCCGGTATCCTTTCTGGGGACCACCTACCAGCAGAACGGACCACCTTGGTACAGATCGAACAGCTTGCCGCCCGCACTCCGGCAGTTTCGGTGGATGAACTCCTCAAGGGATTCTATCCATCGCCGCGGTTCGGCCAGGTTTCCTTTGCCAGTTACCGTCCGGACCCCAGGCAGCCCAGCCAGGCCGCAGCAGTCCGCGCACTTCAGGGCTTTGCCGACGGCGTGGGGTCGGGTGACGGAGGCGGCCTGTTCAAGAAGCTGTTCGGCAAGAAGGACGACTCGCGCGCCGGGATTTACCTGGACGGCGGTTTCGGCGTGGGCAAGACCCACCTGCTTGCGTCCCTGTGGCATGCGTCGCCCGGTCCGAAGGCCTTCGGAACCTTCGTGGAATACACCAACCTGGTGGGTGCCCTGTCCTTCCGCAAAACCGTGGACGCACTGAGCAGCTACAAACTTGTCTGCATTGACGAATTCGAACTTGACGATCCGGGCGACACCGTTCTTATGTCGCGGCTGATGCGCGAACTGGCCGACGCCGGGGTCAAGCTTGCCGCCACGTCCAACACCCTGCCGGGTTCACTCGGCGACGGCCGCTTCGCCGCCGTTGACTTCCAGCGCGAAATTCAGGTCCTGGCAGACCAGTTCGACGTGATCCGGATCGACGGCGAGGACTTCCGCCACCGCGGACTGCCCGCCGCCCCGGCGCCGTTGAAGAACAGCGAACTCTCGTCCCACATGAAGGCGGAGTTTGACGGCAAGACGGTGGCCCAGGACGAATTTGCCACGCTCATCCACCACCTCGCCGGCGTGCACCCCAGCCGCTACCGCCAAATGATCGACGGGATCGACGGCGTGGTGTGGCGCAACGTGGAGACCATCACCGAGCAGGCAGTGGCGCTCCGGTTCGTGGTCCTGGCTGACCGCCTTTACGACAAGGACGTCCCTATCCTTGCCAGCGGCGTCCCGTTCGACCGGCTCTTTACCGAAGAGATGATGACGGGCGGCTACATGAAGAAGTATTTCCGGGCCGTCTCCCGCCTCACCGCACTGGCCCGTGAGGGCCAGAACCACGAACCGTCCTAGCCGTCCTGCCTGCCCGGGCGCTCCCGGTCAGCCGTGTTCCGCCGGACGAGCAGGGACCGTACTGCAAGGCCCGCCAGAAGGGCCCAAAAGGCTGAACCGATTCCCGCGAAGGCAAGCCCCGAGGCCGCCATCAGGAAAGTGACGGAGGGGGCGATCCGGTCCTCCGCATCCGCAAGTGCGGAGGAGACCGCCGCTGCCAGGGTCCCCAGCAGCGCCAGTCCCGCCACCGCTTCCAGCATTCCTGCGGGTGCTGCACTGACGACGGTGACGAGGGCTGCGGAGAATGCGGCCAGCACGAGGTAGGCCAGGCCTGAGGTGAAGCCGGCTATCCAGCGCCTGCTTCGGATGCTGCCGGCTTCCTCTCCGGCGGCAAGGGCGGCACTGAGCGCAGCAAGATTAATCGCATGACCGCCGAACGGCGCCCCGAGAACGGTGCCGGCGCCCGTCACCAGCATGGAGGGGCGCCACGGAGTTTCGTATCCGAAGGACCGGAGGACAGCCACCCCGGGCACGTTCTGCGATGCCATGGTCACCACGAACAGCGGAAGGGCGATGCCCGCCATGGCCTGCAGGCTGAACGCGGGTGTGGTCCAGACGAGCTCGGGCAGCACGTTTCCTTCTCCCAGCCCGGTTCCGCCGGCCGCCAGCGAGATGCCAATCACGGCAAGGGCCACCAGGAGGGCAGCCGGCACCGCCCACCTCGGGGCGAACTTCATCATCAGCAGCCAGCAGATGATGACGGGGGCCACAAACAACGGGACGCTGCCGAGGGCTTTGAACGGGGCCAGGCAGAGCTGCAGGAGGACCCCCGCAAGCATCGCCTGGGCCAGGGTGGTGGGAATTTTGGCCATCAGCCGGCCAAGGGCGGGGACCAGACCCGTGAGTGCTATCAGGATTCCGGTGGCAAGGAAGGCACCGACGGCGGCCGGCCACCCGCCGTCGGCCGCTCCGGATGAGGCCAGGAGCGCAGCGCCTGGAGTGGACCACGCCAGTGTCACCGGCACTTTGGAGCGCCATGCCAGCAGAAGTACGCCGACGCCGACTGCCAGCGTCAGCGCCAGCAGGCCGGACGCCGCCTGGGAAGGGTCGGCGCCCACCGCCTTGAGTCCCGCCAGCACGACGGCGAAGGATGAGGTGAAGCCCACCAGGGCGGTAACGATGCCTGCCACAACGGGCCGTGAATCGAATCCGGGCGGCCTGCCGGCCTGGTGCGTCGTGGAGGGTGCGGGGGACTTCGCCATACCGGCAGGTTACCGGCGCTCCGGGGCGAACAGGCAATCGGGCCTTGCGCAGGGGTGGGCCGCCTGCCGCTTAAACGCCAAAGGCGCGGGTGCCGCCTCCCGGCGGGACCCGCGCCCCCTTGACGTGCTGGGGCAAGACCCTGGCCAAATCCTTTACGGAGTCCTGTCAACCGGCGGAACCGGGTTGACGGGAGTCACCGGGGGAACCTGCTCGGCGGCAGGTGCCTGGCCCGGGGTTCCGTTCTTGTCAATGAGCTTGGAAGCGCCATGCTGGATCTTGTTGACCTGGCCGGAGTACTTGCCTCCGGTCTTGGTGTCGACGAAATCACCGGCCTTGTTGAGGCCGTTCTTGATGGCCTGCTCGTTGCCGCGGATGAGACCCTGAGCCTTGCCCTTAAGATCGTCAATCAGTCCCACGAGCACCTCCCTTCAATCACGGAGCCAGGTCGCTCCTCCGCATAAGATCCTAGCCCTGCGTGGGAGGCCTGCCAAGGAAATTTGGGGCTTTCGACGTTCGCCCGGAGCGGATGCCGCGGCGTTGCCCTGTCGGTTTTGGTCATTTTGCCCCCCCCGTTGGGCGACTGGAGCGGATAGGGCATCAGGGGGTAACAAAAAAGCAGCTCCGGAGAGCTGCTGAAAGTGTGGGCGATACTGGGATCGAACCAGTGACCTCTTCCGTGTCAGGGAAGCGCGCTACCGCTGCGCCAATCGCCCGGAACCGGAAGTCCGGCGTATGGGTTGTGCAAGAAGTAAGAGAGCGGACGACGAGATTCGAACTCGCGACATCCACCTTGGCAAGGTGGTGCTCTACCAGCTGAGCTACGTCCGCGTGTGCAGTGACTTCCGGCCGGGGCCGGACTGCGTGGGGCAAGTTTCCTTGCCGAGTGGGCGATACTGGGATCGAACCAGTGACCTCTTCCGTGTCAGGGAAGCGCGCTACCGCTGCGCCAATCGCCCATTGCATCCGGATGTTCTCCGGAAACCATGGTTTTCACCGAGGTGGGTACGGGATTCGAACCCGTGTATACGGCTTTGCAGGCCGCTGCCTCGCCTCTCGGCCAACCCACCGTGTTAGCGTCCATTCCGGGGAATTTTGCTGTGACAGTGTCCTGCGAGCGGACGACGAGATTCGAACTCGCGACATCCACCTTGGCAAGGTGGTGCTCTACCAGCTGAGCTACGTCCGCATTTTGGAGAGGTGATTCGCTGCCGTTCCCGGCATTTCCTCGCTTTCCAACGAGTAAAAACAATATAGGAGGTTCCGGAATTCTCCAAATCGGGGGTGGAGCAGGGGTCGCTGATGCGCCTGCTTCCCTGTAATGGCGCGGTTGAACGCGAGTTACAGGCATGTAATTATGCGACGGCGGCTTTCCGCCTGGCTGCCCGATGGGGAGCCTTCTGCTCCGATTGGGGCCAGCCGGGCGTGGGCGCGGCTGGAGTGGGGCCGATTTTTGAAATGACCGGATCGTCGGCTAGCATTCAAATGCATCAGGGCGATTGGCGCAGTGGTAGCGCGCTTCGTTCACACCGAAGAGGTCACTGGTTCGAACCCAGTATCGCCCACAGATGATTGGTCCGTTTCCGCACGTTCAGCAGCGGAAACGGACCTTTTTTGTGCCCGGACCAGTGTCCGGAGATTTTGTCGGCCCCCTGTGAAAGAGTCTTTTCCATGACTGATCCACTTCTCGCCCACGCCACCGAATACGGCCGGATGTACGCGCGGTCCACATCCGAACAGTTTTCGGTGCCGTCCATCACCACGGTGATAGGCCAGCAGCCGCACGGGCTTGACGGCTGGTTCGGGTACATGGGAGCCAGCAGCCTGGCCAAGGATCCCCTGCTGGCGGACTGCCTGGGGAGCCCGGCCAAAATCAAGCAGGCTGTTAACCGCGCCGCCAAGGCTGCCGAAACCTACCGGGATGAGGCCGCCAAGCGCGGGGACCGCGTGCATAACTACTGCGAGCAGGTGGCGCTCCGGGCGCTTGGCCGTCCGCATTCGATGAAGGAAGCCCGGGAAGCCCTTGCGGCCAATGGGGAGGAAGCCTTCGCCGTCCGGTTCGACGAATGGTGGGAGCTTTTCGGGGTGGAGCCCATCGCTCCGGAAATCACGGTGTGGAACAGCTCCGTTGGGTACGCGGGAACGCTGGACCTGGTGGCGCGGATCAATGGCCGTGTTTGCCTGATCGACTACAAGACCAAGGGCACCACGCGCGACGGGCTGGTCAAGCCCCTTGATGACAAGGTGGTGATGCAGCTGGTGGCCGGCATGAAAGCCGAAGAGAGCCTGGTGGATCCGGTAGCGGGAACCTGGGAACCGTGGAAGTACGGTGAAAACCCGGTGTTGCTGGCAGTGGCCATCGGCGAAACCGAAGTCCGGCCGGTCCGCGCCAACCCGGAGGTCCTCAAGCATCACTGGTGGAAATTCTGTGCGCTGCGGCGGGTCTGGGAGCTGTCCTCCGACACCATCAGTGCGGGCACCGCGCTGCTGCCCATTGCCCCGCCGCCCCTGGCACAGATGCGCACCGCCTAGGAACGGTGACTGCACCTAAACTGGATGGGTTCCCTTTTGCCGCAACCGTAAGGAAAAACAGCGCATGGCTATTCTGAATATCCGCATCATTGGCGATCCTGTGCTGCGCACAGTCGCCGATCCCGTGACGGAATTCGGGCCTGAGCTTGCCAAACTGGTCGCGGACATGACCGAAACCATGGAGGACGTGGAGGGCGCCGGCCTGGCCGCGCCCCAGGTGGGCGTCAGCCAGCGCGTGTTCACGTACCGCATCAACGGCGTTGAAGGACACATCATTAACCCGGTGCTGGAAAACAGCGAAGACTATCAGCCGGACGTGGTGGAAGGCTGCCTCTCCATTCCGGGCCTTGGCTTCCCCGTGCGCCGCTTCCGCTCCACCCGTGTCACTGGAGTGGATGTTAACGGAAACCCGGTGGCCGTCGAGGGCGAGGGGATGCTGGCACGCTGCTTCCAGCACGAGAATGACCACCTGGACGGCATCCTCTATACCGACCGGCTGGAGGGGGAGGACCGGAAGGCCGCCCTGCGTTCCATCCGGAACGCCAACTATGACGCCGTCACAGAACGCACCGCGGCGAAGCGCGCCAAAACAGTGGGTTCAAGTTTCGGCGGATCCAGCTTTGGCGGATCCAGCTTCGGTGCCGGCGCGGCGGGTACCGCCGGGTGAGGGTCCTCTTCGCGGGGACTCCCGCCGTCGCCGTCCCGTCCCTTAACGCCCTCGTCGCCGCCGGCTTCGATGTTGTTGCGGTCCTGACCCGCCCCGATGCCCCCATTGGCCGCAAACGCGTGCTCACGCCGTCGACCGTTGCCGCCCGGGCCGCCGAGCTCGGGATCGAAGTGATCCATGCAGCCCGTGTGGATGCCGGGGCCACCGCCCGTATTTCAGCGGTCAATCCTGATGTAGCAGCCATTGTGGCCTACGGCGGGCTGGTTCCGCCCGCTGCCCTGGCCATACCCCGCCACGGCTGGGTCAATCTTCACTTCTCCCTGCTGCCTGCGTGGCGCGGAGCGGCTCCCGTACAACGTTCGGTCATGTCGGGAGACGACGTCACCGGTGCCGTCACCTTTCAGCTTGAGGAAGGCCTGGACACCGGTCCGGTCTTCGGCACCCTCACCGAGTCCGTGGGCCCGGAAGATACCGCCGGGGATCTGCTGGAAAGACTCTCCCACAGCGGCGCGGTCCTCCTGGCGCAGACCCTCTCGGCAATCGAAGCCGGGAAGGCCTTCCCCCAGCCGCAGGCCGGTGAGGTTTCGCTCGCGCCGAAACTCACGCTTGAGGACGGCCACCTCAACTGGGCCCACCCCGCCCTTGCCATCGGACGGCAGGCCCGCGGCGTCACCCCGGAACCCGGTGCCTGGACAACCCTCCACGGGCAGCGCGTCAAACTGGAACCGGTCCGGCTCCGCCCCGATGTTTCCGGTTTGGCGCCCGGTTCTGTGGCAGTAGACGGCAAAAGTGTCCTGGTGGGGACCGGTTCCCATGCAGTGGAACTGACCCGGATCCAGCCCGCCGGCAAGAAAATGATGTCCGCTGCCGATTGGGCACGCGGGTTGGCTTCACTGGAAAGCGTGGTGTTCGAATGAGCGGGTCCGGCAGCAACTCAGGGGGGCCGGGAAATGCCGGAGGCCGTGGCAGCGCGGGGCAGGGCGGCCGTGGCGACGGAGGCCAGCGCGGCGGTGGCCGGGGCAAGGGCGGTCCCCGGGACGACAGCCGGCGCAACGCCCAGGGCCGTGAACGGAACCGGGGACCCCAGCGGAGCTTCACCGACAACGCCCCCTCGCAGCGAACCCGCCGCGCAGATCCGGCACGCCTGGTGGCGTTCGAAGTCCTGCGAGCCGTGGCGGCCGAAGACGCCTACGCAAACCTGGTCCTGCCGGCCCGGATCCGGCACCACGGCCTGGACAAGCGCGATGCCGGCTTCGCCACCGAGCTCAGCTATGGCGCCCTCCGCGGCCAGGGCACCTATGACGCGATCCTGGCACGGTGCGTGGACCGGCCGCTGGACCAGCTCGACCCCGCCATCCTGGACGCCCTGCGCATCGGAACCCACCAGCTGCTGGCCATGCGGGTCCCGGCGCATGCCGCCCTGGACCAGACGGTGGGCCTTGCCCGGGCAGTCATTGGTGCGGGACCCTCAACGCTGATCAACGCCGTGCTCCGAAAGGTGGCAGCCCGCAGCCTGGACGAATGGCTGGAACAGCTGGTGGACGGCGAAACCGACGAAACCAGGATCGCCTCGCTCCGGCATGCGCACCCGGAATGGATTGTCCGGGCCATGCGCCAGTCCCTCGTGGTGCACGGCCGTTCCGCAGCCGAGATCAACGAGCTCCTGGAAGCCGACAATGCCGCCCCCGTGGTCAACCTGGTGGCCCTCCCCGGACTTGGAAGCCTGGACGAGGCGCTGGAAAACGGCGCCACCCCGGGGGAACTCGTGGAAGGGTCAGCCCTCTCCAGCGGCGGTGACCTGGGTCGGCTTTCCTCAGTCCGCGAAGGCACCACCCGCGTACAGGACGTCGGATCGCAGCTCGTGGCCCGCGCCATGGCAGCTGTGGACCTCGGCCCCGGCGGCACCGGCGACGGAAACGCGGAAGCCTGGCTTGACCTCTGCGCCGGCCCCGGCGGAAAGGCTGCGCTGCTCGGTGCCCTTGCCCGGGAACGGGGAGCCACATTGCTGGCCAACGAACCCGCGCCGCACCGTGCCAAGCTCGTCAGCCAGGCGCTCTCTGCCGTTCCGCGCGACACCTGGCAGGTCCGCACCGGTGACGGCCGCGAAGTGGGCAGTGAACAGCCGGAGTCATACCACCGCGTGCTGGTGGACGTTCCCTGCAGCGGGCTGGGTGCCCTCCGCCGGCGGCCGGAATCCCGGTGGCGCCGCTCGCCGAAGGACCTGACGGACCTCGGCCCCCTCCAGCGGGAGCTCCTCGCGTCGGCGCTGGCAGCTGTTCGTCCCGGGGGAGTGGTGGCCTATGTGACCTGTTCGCCGCACCCGGCCGAAACCAAGGCTGTGGTGGCTGACGCCCTCCGCAAACGCGACGACCTCGAACTCCTCGACGCCGGAGCGGCACTGGACGCCGTCAGCCTCACCGGGAGCCTGGGCGCCGGCCACGAGTCCACGGCGCAACTCTGGCCGCACATCCACAGCACCGACGCAATGTTCCTCGCCCTCATCCGGAAAAAGGCCTGAACCAGGACGGCCCGGCAGCCGGCCTGGGCACGCGGAATCGCAGAGATTTCACGTACTTCCCGATGACACCTCCAGCAAACACTGAAAGGCACCCCGTGACGCAATGCTGCATCAACCCGAGCATCCTCTCCGCCGACTTCGTCAACCTCGAGGCTGAACTGCAGCGCATCAGCAATGCCGACGCCGTGCACGTGGATGTGATGGACAACCACTTCGTGCCCAACCTGACCATCGGGCTGCCGGTGGTGCAGCGGATCCAGGCAGTGAGCCCCGTCCCGCTCGACGCGCACCTGATGATTGCTGACGCCGACCGTTGGGCGCCCGGGTTCGCCGAAGCCGGCGTGGCGTCGGTGACCTTCCATGCCGAAGCGTCCATCGCCCCGGTGAAACTCGCCCGTGAACTCCGCAGCAGGGGCTCGAAAGCCGGAATGGCCCTGCGGCCCGCCACGCCGGTGGAGCCCTACCTGGACATGCTGTCGGAACTGGACATGCTGCTCATCATGACCGTCGAACCCGGGTTCGGCGGCCAGGCGTTCCTGGACGTGACCCTGCCCAAGATCCGCCGGGCCAGGGCAGCGATCGACGGCTCCGGGATCGGCGTGGCCATCCAGGTGGACGGTGGAATCACCGAAGAGACCATCACGCGTGCGGCGGAAGCCGGCGCGAACGTCTTCGTGGCAGGTTCCGCGGTCTACGGCGCCGACGATCCTGCCGCTGCCATCGACCGGCTTCGGCAGCAAGGTGCGCGGACGTTACGCGCAGTAACGGAATAACCGGGTGCAGGCGCCGGTTATGGCACAATAACAACACACATACGTGCTCCGGGGTCGGTGTAAGTCCGAACCGGCGGTGACAGTCCGCGACCCGCGAGCCGGTGGTTCTCCCAGGAGAATCCCGGCGGACGGTTGAACCGGTGAAATTCCGGTACCGACAGTTAAAGTCTGGATGAGAGAAGCACGTACAGCTGTACCTGCGGGGCCATAGGGCTCCGCAGCCTTCTGCTGTCGTATACCCCCGGAGCCATCGCGGTTCGAAAGGGAAGGAACGACACAGGAATGAACCCCAAGCGATGGCTCTTTGATGCCGATACCGCTGCCGCTTCCACGGCAGCCGCCACCACCGCTGTGACTGCCGCATGACCGCCAGCAACCCTCCGGCTGCGGCGCCAAGCAGGAATGCCGGGCCGGACTCAACAGTACATACGCTGCGTGAAGGGGCAGGTCTTCGTCCCGCCGCAGGCATTGTCACCGCCTTCAGGGATGCTGAAACCGCCGCCATGGAGGCAGCCCTGGAGGCGGCCCTGCAGGGGCCCCGCGGCGCCAACCCGCTGGTGGGGGCCGTCGTCGTCGATCCTGAAGGCCGCACGCTCATCACCGGATACCATCGCGGCGCCGGAACCGCCCACGCGGAGGCTGATGCGATCACGCAGGCCAACGCGGTGGGAATAGACCTGACGGGCTGCACCATGGTGGTCACGCTGGAGCCCTGCAACCATGTGGGCCGCACCGGACCGTGTACCGAGGCGATCATCGCCGCCGGAATTACCGACGTGGTGTACGCGGTGGATGATCCCCACGACCCGGCAGCCGGCGGAGCAGCGACGCTGCGTGCCGCAGGCATCAGTGTCCGGAGTGGACTTGGCGCAGCCGAATCCCTGGACCTGAACCGGCAATGGTTCGAAGCCGTGGCCGCAAGACGTCCCTTTGTCACCCTCCACATAGCCCAGACGCTCGATGGCCGCATCGCCGCCGAGGATGGGACCAGCCAATGGATCTCCAGCCCGGAATCCCTGGCCGACAACCATGGGATCCGCAGCCGCATCGACGCAATCCTGGTGGGCACCCAGACCGTGCTGGTGGACAACCCCCGGCTTACCGCCCGTGACGGGCAGGGGGCACCGGCATCCAAGCAGCCCGTGCGTGCAGTGATGGGGCTCCGCGACATCCCTGTGGATGCAGCCATTCGTGGGGATGACGGCCTGTCCGTGCACCTTTCCACCCGGGAACCCCTCGAGGCGCTGTCCATGCTCTATGCGTCCGGGACCCGCCACGTCATGGTGGAGGGAGGCTCGCGCATCCTTAGCGCTTTCCTCACCGCCGGGCTCGTCGATGAACTCATCGTGTACCTGGCCCCCACCCTGCTTGGTTCGGGAACCCCCGCCCTGAACGGCCTGGGAATCACCACCCTTCCGGACGCCCAGCAATGGGAATGGGACGCGTCCGACGGCGGTGCAGTGCGCACGCTGGGACGGGACCTGAGACTTCACTTGAGGCCGCAACGAAGAGTTGCCCTCGATCCACAACCAACACTTGACCCACAACTGTCCCGCAGCAGCGCGGAGCAAGCCCAGGGAGGCTACTGATGTTTACCGGAATTATTGCCGAACAGGGGCATGTCCTTTCCGTGGACCGGGACGGCGACACCAGCGCCACCGTCCGGCTCCATGCGCCGGGTACCACCGAGGGCCTGGCCCTGGGTGGTTCGATCGCCGTCAACGGCGTCTGCCTCACCGCCACAGCTATTGATGGCAAGGAGTTCAGCGTGGACGTGATGGGGGAGACCCTGGTCCGCAGCACCATCGGCGGGCTGGCCCCGGGCGACTCCGTCAACCTGGAACGCTGCGTCCCCGCCGGCGGAAGGCTGGACGGCCACGTGGTCCAGGGCCACGTGGACGGCGTGGGTGTCCTGCTGGAGCGGGAGCCCCTCGGCAACTGGGAACGGCTCCGCTTCGGCGTGCCCGCCAACCTTGCCCGCTACATTGCGGAAAAGGGATCCATCGCCATCGACGGCGTATCCCTCACCGTCACGGCGGTCAGCGACGCCGGCGAACCGGAGCCATGGTTCGAAGTGGGGCTGATTCCCACCACGCTGGCAGAGACCGGCCTGGGCGCCAAAACCACCGGCAGCCGGGTGAACCTGGAAGTGGATGTCCTGGCCAAGTACACCGAACGCCTGCTTGCATTCAGCACCCCGTCTGCCGCTGCCGAAGGAGGCACGCGATGAACTCCGCCCTCCGGCTCGACCCCGGCGTAGCCCACGTTGCGGCCGGCAATTCCCAGGCCGAAAACGCACGGGCTGACCGCGCCCTTGGACTTGATTCCATCGAAGAGGCGGTACAGGCGATGGCCGCAGGGAAACCGGTCCTGGTGGTGGACAACGAGGACCGGGAAAACGAGGGCGACATCATCTTCGCCGCCCAGCACGCCACACCCGCGCTCATGGGCTGGACCATCCGCCACAGCTCCGGCGTCATCTGCGTCCCGCTCTCCGGTGAACGCGCAGACGCCCTTGCACTGCCCCCCATGGTGGTCATCAATGAGGATGCCAAGGGAACTGCGTACACGGTCTCTTGCGACGCGGCAATGGGTGTCAGCACCGGGATTTCCGCCACGGACCGGGCCCTCACAGCCAGGGTGCTGGCGGATCCACAGGCCGTGCCGGCGTCCCTGACCCGGCCGGGGCATATATTTCCGCTCCGGGCAGTTGACGGAGGCGTGCGGGAACGGCCGGGCCACACCGAGGCGGCAGTCGACCTCTGTCGCCTGGCCGGCCTTGAGCCAGTAGGTGTGATTGCAGAAGTTGTCTACGACGACGGTGAGATGATGCGCCTGGACGGCCTCCGTGCCTTTGCGGCAGAGCACGGCTGTCCCCTGGTAACCATTGAGGATCTGGCGGCCTACCTTGGCACGGGGGCCGGGGAGCCCAGCAACAGTACCCGGGAGGTTCCGGGCGGGAAGAAGGAGACAGCATGATGGGTTCGGCAGCCAGCGACGGCATGCACCAGGATGGCCACCGGGCGGGACGCACCGGCAGCGGTGTTGTGCCCCATCCGGTCAGCGGTGGCCCTGTGGTGCAGCTGCCCACCGCCTTCGGTGACTTGGTGGCGCAGGCATGGACCGACCTGGTCACCGGCGTTGAACACCTGGCTGTCAGTTCGCCCAACCCGCCCCGGGACGGCAAGGCGCCGCTGGTCCGGCTGCACTCCGAATGCCTGACGGGTGACGTCTTTGGCTCCTACCGCTGTGACTGCGGCGAACAGCTCGCCTACGCGCTCGAAGTGATCCACGAATACGGCGGCACGCTGCTGTACCTGCGCGGCCAGGAAGGCCGCGGCATAGGCCTGGCGAACAAGATCAAGGCCTACGCGCTGCAGGAGGCCGGCTTTGACACGGTGGAAGCCAATGAGCAGCTGGGGCTTCCCGTCGACGCGCGTTCCTACAACGCCGCCGCCCAGATCCTCGCCGAGATGGGCCTGCATGAGGTGCGGCTCCTGAGCAACAATCCGGACAAGCAGAACAGGCTGGCACGTGCCGGCGTGAAGGTCGTGGAGATGGTTCCCACCGAGGTTCCTTCCCGCGACCAGAACATCCGCTACCTGCAAACCAAGAAGGACCGGATGGAACACCGCCTGCTGCTGGACACCCACGTGGCTGCACTGCCCGTGACCACCCCCGACACTTTTATCCACGAACAAGACTGAACGGAACAAACGAACCAATGAGCGGACACGGCGCCCCCGATATCGACCTCAGCACCCTCAACCCTGCCGAAACCTCGCAGCTGCGGCTGGCGATCGTGGCGGCAAGCTGGCACACCCAGATCATGGACGGGCTCCTTGATGGAGCCCTGCGCGCGGCGAAGGACGCCGGCATCGCCGAGCCCACCGTCCTGCGTGTCCCGGGCAGCTTCGAGCTGCCCGTTGCTGCCGCGCGGCTGGCACCGCACTTCGACGCCGTCGTGGCCCTCGGCGTCGTCATCCGGGGCGGCACGCCGCACTTTGACTATGTTTGCCAGGCCGCGACGTCGGGACTCACCGATGTCAGCGTGGCAACCGGCGTGCCGGTGGGCTTCGGCGTCCTTACCTGCGACACCGAACAGCAGGGCCTGGACCGGGCAGGCCTCCCCGGCTCCAAGGAAGACAAGGGCCACGAGGCCGTCACCGCGGCGCTGGCCACCGCCGTCGTCCTGAAGCAGTACTCGTAGCAGATGACGGGCGCGGTGTGTGTTCGCTCACATCGTGCCCGTCATGCAAGCGGCCGGGAAGCGCCCTGCGCGCCGCAGCAAGTAGGCTGGAGGGCGTGAAGAATTTCGAGACGCTGTTCGCTGAGCTCAGCGAGAAGGCAGCCACCCGCCCGGAAGGCTCCCGCACCGTCGCTGAATTGGAGTCCGGTGTTCACGGCATCGGCAAAAAAGTCGTTGAGGAAGCAGCCGAGGTATGGATGGCTGCCGAATATGAATCCGATGAAGCCGCGGCCGAGGAAATCTCCCAGCTGCTGTACCACCTGCAGGTTCTGATGCTCGCCAAAGGCCTGACCCTGGAAGACGTCTACAGGCATCTGTAGCCACCGGTCCGGCGCGCCTCCTGCCGCCGTGCCCGCTGTGGCCTGCATTGCCTAACACTTAGACCTCCACAATCCAGAAAGATTTCCCATGCTGCGAGTAGCCGTTCCCAATAAGGGATCCCTGTCCGAAGCCGCCTCCGCCATGTTGTCCGAAGCCGGATACCGCCAGCGCCGCGACACCCGCGAGCTGGTCATGGTGGACCCGGACAATGAGATCGAGTTCTTCTTCCTCCGCCCGCGCGACATCGCCGTGTACGTCGGCCAGGGAACGCTCGACGTCGGCATCACCGGACGCGACCTCCTGCTGGATGCCGAGGTGGAAGCAGAAGAACTGCTTCCGTTGGGGTTCGCTGCCTCCACGTTCCGCTTTGCCGGTCCCGTGGGCCACTTCGCCGCTGCCGAGGAGCTTGAAGGCAAGCGCCTGGCCACCAGCTATGACGGCCTGCTCCGCGGTTACCTTGCCGAAAGGGGCATCGACGCCAGGGTTGTCCGTCTTGACGGCGCCGTGGAATCCTCGGTCCGCCTTGGAGTGGCAGACGCCATCGCCGATGTGGTGGAGACCGGCAACACGCTCAAGGCCGCCGGAATGGAAATCTTCGGTGAACCGATCCTGAGGTCCGAGGCAGTGCTGATTCGCCGCACGGGCGAAGGCGGCGCAGCCAACGGCACCGCCAAGGAAATCGACGTCCTCATCCGTCGCCTGCAGGGCGTCCTGGTGGCGCGGCAGTACGTCCTCATGGACTACGACATCCGCAAGGAACTCGTGGAAAAGGCAGCCGCCCTGACCCCCGGCCTGGAGTCACCCACCGTTTCTCCGCTGCGCGACTCGGACTGGGTTGCCGTCCGGTCCATGGTGCCGAAGAAGGAAACCAACCGGATCATGGATGAGCTGTACGACCTTGGCGCCCGTGCCATCCTGGTCAGCAGCATCCACGCCTGCCGCATCTGAGCCGGCCGCGCAGCATCAACAACCAGCGCAGCAGCGCCAACCGTAGAATTCCAGGAGTACCCATGGCAGTAGCAGTACGCGTCATTCCCTGCCTTGACGTGGACGCCGGGCGCGTCGTCAAAGGCGTCAACTTCGAAGGCCTCCGCGACGCCGGCGACCCCGTGGAGCTGGCCCACCGGTACGACAACGCTGGAGCTGACGAACTGACGTTCCTTGACGTCACGGCCTCATCCGGCAACCGCGAGACCACCTTCGACGTCGTCCGCCGCACCGCGGAGGAAGTATTCATTCCGCTGTGCGTGGGCGGCGGCGTCCGCGGTGTTGCCGAAGTGGACAAGCTGCTGCGCTTCGGCGCAGACAAGGCGGCCATCAACACGGCCGCCGTGGCACGCCCGGACGTCATCGACGAAATCACCCGGCACTTCGGTTCCCAGGTCCTCGTCCTGTCCCTCGACGCCCGCCGCACCCGCCCCGGCTCCCGGCCCACGCCGTCGGGCTTTGAAGTGACCACCCACGGCGGACGCACCGGCACCGGAATCGATGCGATCGAATGGGCAAAGGAAGCCGCTGACCGCGGCGTGGGGGAGATCCTGCTCAACTCCATCGACGCGGACGGGACCAAGGACGGCTTCGACCTGGAAATGATCCGCATGGTCCGCGCTGCCGTGAAGGTACCGCTGATCGCTTCCGGCGGCGCCGGGGAACCGGACCACTTCCCGCCTGCGGTAGCTGCCGGCGCTGATGCCGTGCTGGCGGCCTCAATTTTCCACTGGGGCCCGAACGACATGATGCTCCAGGTCAAGGACGCCATCCGGGCAGCCGGGTTCGAAGTCCGCTGACTGGTTGGTGGGTGGGCCCGCCGCCGGTGGTTGAGCCTGTCGCAACCTGGTTAGAGCCCTACTTCGGCTGACTGGAGGAGCGCGACGGCGTCCGGCTGGCCTTCGAAGGTCACCAGGGCGTGGCGGGTGCGGCCGTGTGCGTGCATCAGCAGTTCGCCAGGCTCACCGACAATGGCCACGGAGACGGGTGCACGCTTGGCGACATGGCGGGGACCCGACGGGCACACCAGGACGATGCCAAGGTCAACGCCGCGGTACAGGATGGCGGCACGCTTCACGAGTTCGTCCCAGAGGGCGTCGGAGTAGGCCTCGTCCAGCGCCCTCGGCGCCCAGCGGTCCACCGCCCGGCGGACATCCTCGGTGTGCACGAAGTACTCAATGAGGTTGGAGCTTTCGTCAAGTGCCTTGATGTTCATCGGGGAGAGGCGTGGATGGCCGGCGCGGAAGGTGTTCACCAGCCCGGCATAGTCCTCCGCCGTCGTCAGCTTGGCCGCCAGCCTGGCCGTGGCCTGGTCCGAAGCCTTCGCCAGCCGTTTGATGATCAGGCCCAGCCCTACGGCGGCCTTACGCTCACGCAGGTAAAGGTGCGCGGCAAGATCCCTGGTGCGCCAGCCCCTGCAAAGGGTGGGCGCATCAGGACCGGCCGCAAGCAGGGTCTCGGCCAGGACTTCTCGGGACGGTTCGACGAAATGCATCACTTGTGAAACTAGCACGAGAGGCTAGAAGTTGGGCAGCACATCAACGGCCCCTGGCGTGCCATTGTTCACATCCGGTCCGGGGTCCCCTGAAGGCACTAGACTTGATCTGATGTCTGAGCAGCCCGCCCCCGTCCAAACCCCCGGTTCCGCCGTGCCCGGAGTTCCCACGACTGCGCCCGGAACGTCCTCGCCTGCAAGCCCGCTCGCTTCGGAGCTGGCTGCCGCGCTCAAGCGGGACAACGCAGGCCTCGTGGCCGCCGTGGTGCAGCAGTACGACACGAACGAGGTCCTGATGCTGGGCTGGATGGACGACGAAGCCCTCCACCGCACCATGACCACCGGCCGCGTGACGTTCTACTCGCGGTCCCGGCAGGAGTACTGGCGCAAGGGGGACACCTCCGGGCACGTCCAATGGGTCAAATCGGTCGCCATGGATTGCGACGGCGACGCCCTTCTGGTGCGCGTCGACCAAGTGGGTGCCGCCTGCCACACCGGCACCCGTACCTGCTTCGACGGCAGGGAACTGAACGTCACCACGGCCCAGGCGGGCTGAACCTGGCAGGGGCCGCACGGGCTGCTGCTGCCGGAACAGCAGCACCTGCCCCCTGCAAGCACATTCAAGGCGTCCGGCCCTTCCGGACCCCCACGAGAACAGGCGGAAAAGCATAGCCATGCAGGACCTTGGAATCATCAGCCCGAGCCTGGAGGAATTCCGGGACCTGGCCGGCCACAGCCGTGTCATTCCCGTCAGGCTCAAGGTGCTCGCGGATGCCGAAACGCCCATCGGCCTGTACCGCAAGCTGGCCCAGGGCCAGCCCGGTACGTTCCTTATGGAGTCCGCAGCAGTGGGCGGTGCCTGGTCCCGCTACTCCTTTATCGGTGCGAAGTCCCGGGCCACGCTGACCACCAGGGACGGCGCTGCACACTGGCTGGGTGAACCACCCGCTGGCGTGCCCGTGGATGGCAGCCCCGTGGACGCCATCCGCGACACCATCGAGGCCCTGCGCACGGACAGGTTCGACGGACTGCCGCCCTTCACCTCCGGCCTGGTGGGATTCCTGGGCTGGGAAACCGTCCGGCACTGGGAGCGGCTGGTCAGCCCTCCCGAGGATGACCTGCAGTTGCCGGAGATGGCACTGAACCTGGTCACCGACATGGCGGTCCACGACAATGTGGACGGCACGGTGCTGCTCATCGCCAACGCCATCAATTTCGACAACAGCTCCGAGCGCGTGGACGAGGCCTGGCACGATGCCGTGGCCCGGGTCAAGGCACTCCTGGCCCAGGTCAGCACCCCTGTGGCGCAGCCGGTCTCGGTGTTGGCTCCCGCCGCCCTGGACTTTGCCTCCAGCGTCCAGGAACGCTGGGACGAGGCCGAGTACCTGGCTGCCCTGGACCGCGGCAAGGAAGCCATCGTGGACGGCGAGGTTTTCCAGGTGGTCATTTCACGCCGCTTCGAAATGGACTGCAACGCGTCCGCACTGGACGTGTACCGGGTCCTGCGGAACACCAATCCCAGTCCGTACATGTACATCTTCAGCCTCGAGGACGCCGACGGCCGCGAGTACTCCATTGTTGGGTCCTCGCCCGAGGCCCTGGTCACCGTCACCGGTGAAGAGGTCATCACGCACCCCATCGCAGGGTCCCGTCCCCGCGGGAAAACCGTCGAAGCGGACAAAGCCCTGGCCGAGGAACTCCTGGCGGACCAAAAGGAGCGTGCCGAGCACCTCATGCTGGTTGACCTCTCGCGCAACGATCTGTCGAAGGTCTGCGTGGCGGGAACCGTGGACGTCACCCAGTTCATGGAAGTGGAGCGCTTCAGCCACATCATGCACCTGGTGTCCACCGTGGTGGGACAGCTCGCGCCGCGTGCCAAGGCCTACGACGTTCTGAAGGCAACGTTCCCGGCAGGCACCCTGTCCGGCGCGCCCAAGCCACGGGCCCTGCGCCTGCTTGATGAGCTGGAGCCGCACCGCCGCGGCATATACGGCGGCGTGGTGGGCTACCTCGATTTCGCCGGCGACATGGACATGGCCATCGCCATCCGCTCCGCCCTGCTCCGCGACGGACGTGCCTACGTCCAGGCCGGGGGCGGCATCGTGGCCGACTCCGTGAACCCCACCGAAGCACTCGAAACAGTGAACAAGGCGGCCGCTCCGCTCCGCGCGGTCCACACCGCCGGTTCGCTGCAGAACATCTCGGCGGAATCCCTTCCCGGCGGGGCGGACGCCTGATGCCCGGTTCGGGACGGGCTGTGGGGCAGGCTGACGAAGCGAAAAGGGCGGCGCCCGCCTGGGCCCGGAGGTCCACGCTTGTGCTGCTCATCGCCGTGCTGGCCCTGGCCGTCTTCGGAACCACCACGCAAACCTGGATGTCCGTGACCGTGGACCCGAACCAGGTGGGACAGGCCGGGGCTGCGCAGGAGGCAATCGAGGTCCAGGGCAGCAAAGCAGCCACAGCCGTGACCGCCCTTGCACTGGTGGCCCTCGCCGGCGGACTGGCAGCTGCCATCGCCGGCAGGATCGCGCGGTGGATCATCGCCGCCATCATCGTCCTTGCCTCGGCCGGCATCGTCGCCGCGGCGGCCACTGTCCTCGCTGACCCGCTCGCGGCCGCCCAGGGATCCATCGCCGCCGCGACGGGCGTCACCGGCAGCCAGGCGCAAGTGGCCGTTACCGCCTTCCCCACGCTCGCCGTCGTCGCCGCCTGCCTGCTCGCCCTTGCCGCCCTGCTCATCATTCCCGCGGGCCGGCACTGGAAGACCAGGACCAAATATGACGCGCCGGGGGCCGCCGGCAGCACCCCAGCGACAGGACCCGTCGACGAAATCGACAGCTGGGACCGGCTGTCCCGCGGTGACGATCCCACCTGACCCGTCAGTGGCCCGGACCCGGCAGGGGCCGTCGGCCGGCCGATGACCGGTCACGGGCCAAAAAATGGCAGAATGTAAGCAGTATTCGTCCTGAGGAGATTTTCCATGAGCAAAGCACCTGCATCCGTTTCCAAGTCCGGCACCCGCACGGTGGCCCCCGGCGCCATCGACCACAGCCAGGAACTTGGCCACGGCAACAGCCCCGCAGCGTGGACCTGCGTCATCGTCATGCTGGTCGGCGCACTCATCATGTCAATCGCTTTTGTCATCGCCAACACTCCCATCTTCATCGCCGGTGCGGGCGTCATGGTGCTGGGCCTGATCCTCGGTTACATCATGCGCAAGGCAGGCTACGGCGTCGAAGGCAGCAAGCTGAAGAACTCCGGCCACTGATGGCAACTGTTCTCGACGACATCAATGCAGGTGTCCGGGAGGATATGGAGGCCAGGAAGCGGCTTGTTTCCTTGGCAGAACTGAAGGACCTCGCCCAGGGTGCGGCACCCGCCCGCGATGCCTGGGCAGCACTCGGTGGCCCCGCCGCATCACGTGATGAGCTCAAGGTCATTGCGGAAATCAAGCGGCGCAGCCCCTCCAAGGGCGACCTCGCCAGCATCGGGGACCCCGCCTCGCTCGCCAGGCAGTACGCCGACGGCGGTGCTTCCGTCATCAGCGTCCTCACCGAGCAGCGCCGGTTCAACGGGTCCCTGGCGGACCTTGATGCCGTCCGCGCCGCCGTCGACGTCCCGCTGCTGCGCAAGGACTTCACCCTCGACGAGTACCAGATCTGGGAAGCCCGCGCCCACGGCGCGGACCTGATCCTGCTCATCGTTGCTGCCCTGTCCGACGCCCAGCTCGCCGAATTCAGTGCCCTCAGCTCCGAACTCGGCATGAACGTCCTCGTGGAAACCCACACCGAAGAGGAGATTGCACGGGCCGCCGAAGCCAACGCGCGGATCATTGGCGTCAACGTGCGGAACCTGAAGACGCTCGACGTCGACCGTTCCGTGTTCGCGACGCTGGCCGGGCAGATTCCCGCCGGCGCAGTGGTGGTTGCGGAATCAGGCGTACGGGACGTGGAAGACGTGAGGCACTATGCCGAAAACGGCGCCAACGCCGTGCTCGTGGGTGAAGCCCTGGTGAGCCACTCCACGCCGCGGGAGCGGATCGCGGAGTTCACTGCTGCCGGAGCCGCTGCCATCGCCGCACGCGGCTGACCGGCTGCCCTGCATGCAGCGCGGACGAAGGGCTGCCGCGCGGAGAGCAGGAGTGCCCGGGGACAACTCCCGGCTGAGGCCGGGCCATACTTTTGACCGATCAACTGGAACAGGACGGGACTGATGGCCGAAGCACTTTCAGGAAACGCTGACAACAACGCCGCGGAAGCATTCCTGCAGGGCGGCTCCCTCCGGCACGCCCCGGGGCCGTACTTCGGAAGCTACGGTGGACGCTGGATGCCGGAGTCCCTCATTGCCGCCCTGGACGAACTCGAGGAAACCTTCGACAAGGCCAAGGACGATCCCGAGTTCCGGGCGCAGGTCGCAGACCTGAACAGGAACTACTCCGGCCGTCCCTCGCTGCTGACAGAGGCCAAGCGGTTCTCCCTTCATGCCGGGGGAGTCCGCGTGTTCCTCAAGCGCGAGGACCTCAACCACACCGGTTCGCACAAGATCAACAACGTGCTGGGCCAGGCGCTGCTCGCCAAGCGCATGGGCAAGACCCGTGTGATCGCCGAGACCGGTGCCGGCCAGCACGGCGTGGCCAGTGCCACCGCCGCGGCCCTCATGGGCCTTGAGTGCGTGGTCTACATGGGTGCCGAGGACTGCCGCCGCCAGGCGCTGAACGTCGCCCGCATGGAACTTCTTGGCGCCACCGTTATTCCCGTCACCAGCGGTTCGCAGACCCTCAAGGACGCCATCAATGACGCCCTCCGGGACTGGGTGGCCAACGTCGACAGCACCCACTACCTGCTGGGCACGGCCGCCGGCGCGCACCCGTTCCCCGCGATGGTCCGCTACTTCCACGAAGTCATCGGCGAGGAAGCCCGCGCCCAGATCCTGGAGCAGGAAGGGCGCCTCCCGGACGCCGTCTGCGCCTGCATCGGCGGCGGTTCCAACGCCATCGGAATCTTCCACGGTTTCCTTGACGATCCCTCAGTGAAGATCTACGGCTTTGAGGCCGGCGGGGACGGCGTGGACACCGGACGCCACGCCGCCACCATCACGCTGGGCAAGCCGGGCGTCCTGCACGGCGCCCGTTCCTACCTCATGCAGGACGACGACGGACAGACCATCGAGTCCCACTCCATCTCCGCAGGACTCGACTACCCCGGCGTGGGACCCGAGCACTCCTACCTCTCCGACATCGGCAGGGTCAGCTACGAGCCGATCACGGACAGCGAAGCCATGGAGGCCTTCCGGCTGCTGTGCCGCACAGAGGGCATCATTCCCGCCATCGAGTCCGCGCACGCCCTGGCAGGAGCCATCAAGGTGGGCCAGCGGCTCGCCGCCGAAGATGCCTCCGCCGCGGCGGACAAGATCATCATCGTGAACCTCTCCGGACGCGGTGACAAGGACGTGGCCACCGCGGCCGAATGGTTTGACCTGTTGGACAAGGACTCCGCGGAGTCGGAAATCGGCAAAGAGGGGGAGCAACTGTGAGCACCGCACAGATGACCAGCAAGTCGGCAGCAGCGATCGACAAGGCGCGCGCTGAAGGCCGGGCCGCCCTCATCGGGTACCTTCCCGCCGGCTACCCCAGCGTGGAGCAGACCATTGCCGCCGGCATTGCACTGGCCGAGAACGGTGCAGACCTGATCGAGATCGGCATCCCGTATTCCGATCCCGTCATGGACGGCCAGGTCATCCAGGCCGCAACCACCGAGGCGCTGGCCAAAGGCTTCTCGGTCCGCCAGGTGTTCGACGTGGTTGCCGGCATCACCAGCAAGACCGACGCCGCCGTCCTGATCATGACCTACTGGAACCCCGTGATCCGGATGGGCGTGGACGAGTTCTCCCGCCGTCTCTCCGAGGCCGGGGGAGCAGGGCTCATCACTCCCGACCTCATCCCGGACGAGGCTGCTGAATGGATGGCGGCCTCGGACAAGTACGGCCTGGACCGGGTTTTCCTTGTGGCACCGTCGTCCACTGCGGAGCGCATGCAGCGGACCGTCGACGCAAGCCGCGGTTTCGTCTACGCCGTGTCCATCATGGGTGTTACCGGAGCCCGGACCTCCGTGAGCACCGCAGCCAAGGACGTTGTGGCTGCGGCACGCGCCGCCGGCGCACAACGCGTGTGCGTCGGACTGGGTGTTTCCAGCGCCGGCCAGGTCCGTGAAATCGCTGCCTATGCGGACGGCGTCATCGTAGGAACCGCCCTGGTGGCAGCAATCCGCGACGGCGGCGTGGAAGCGGTCGCTTCCCTCACCAAGGATTTGAGCTCCGGCCTGACCAGGGAAGAAGCCTAATCCATGCAGACCCTCCTTCAGGCAGCCGCCATGGTGCCCGCCGGCATCCCCAGCCCGGACTGGTCCGGGTTCGACATCCCCCTGCCGTGGGGGACGCTGCGCATCCACGCCTATGCACTGTGCATCCTGGCCGGCATCGTGGTGGGCCTCTGGCTGACCTCCGTCCGCTGGGCCAAGCGCGGAGCGCCTGAAGGAAGCGTCTGGGACATCGTCGTCTGGGCCATCCCGTTCGGCATCATCGGTGGTCGGCTCTACCACGTGGTCTCGTCCCCGGACGCCTACTTCGGCCCCGGCTTCGACGGCACCGGCGACCTCTCGCTTATCCCGCAGATCCAGCGCGGCGGCCTCGGAATCTGGGGTGCCGTGCTGCTCGGCGCCGTTGGCGCATGGATCGGCTGCCGCCGCAGCGGGGTCAAGCTCACCGCCTTCGTTGACGCCGCTGCACCCGGCCTCCTTCTGGCCCAGGCTGTGGGCCGCTGGGGCAACTACTTCAACCAGGAACTCTTCGGGAGCCCCACCACTCTGCCGTGGGGCCTGGAGATCGACGCCGACAATGCAAACTTCCCGGCCGGCGTGCCCGCGGACACCCTGTTCCACCCGACCTTCCTGTACGAGTCCCTGTGGAACCTGGTTGGCGTCGTCATCCTGCTTGCACTGGACCGGAAATTCAACTTCCGCCGCAGCAGGCTGTTCTGGCTCTACGCCATGTATTACACGCTGGGCCGGGTCTGGATCGAGGCGATGCGGATTGACGATGCTGAGCAGATTTCCCTCTTCGGCATCACCACGCGCCTGAACGTCTGGACCAGCATCCTTGTCTTTACCGTCGCATTGGTTGCCTTTATCCTGTTGGGAATGAAGGGCCGTCCCGAGCCCGACAGCGTGTACCTGAGTGGCCATGAACCGGCGGAAACGACCATCGCAACCGCTGGCGGGGATAAGGGCGACGAGGTCCGTGATCCGGACTCCGTTGTCTCAGATAGTGAATCGCGTGATAATCTCCCTCATAACCAAAGCGGTTCCCGGCATGCTTCCGCCCCCACGGAAGACGCCGCGGCGGCATCGTCCGGCTCAAAGCCGGGAACGGATGCAACGGCTGCCGGACACTCCGGCAGCACGGCCACAGGATCCGCACCAGAGGCCGGCACCAGCAAGTAGACCGCCGGCCGGACAGGGCAGCAGAGCCACCGCTCGGAGCTCCCGAAAACCACAGTGTCGTGGCATGGGGCCAGTCCGGACAGCATAGAGCTGCTGTCGGATGAAGCCCTGGGCAGGGGCCTGCGTAACCGTTAGTTGAGCAGGCCGGGCTGACCTACAATTTCCAGTAAGTAACACTTTGTTGTGCCATCACCGCGGCGCCGACTGAGTGGGGCCAATGGTGTCCCTTCCATACGCACGATCAGGAGGAAGGACGTCTCCCATGACCCAAACTCTTCACACTCCCAGCTGGTCCGAACCGGATCAGCCTGAGGCCGCCATGTCGCCGTTCAAGCGTTTCGCAGCCCTGCCGGAGGCCGCCGGGCTGTACAACCCCGAGCAGGAGAAGGACGCCTGCGGTCTTGCGATTATCGCGACGCTCCGAGGCGAACCCGGGTACGACATCGTCGACGCCGCCCTCACTGCCCTGCGCAACCTCGAGCACCGTGGTGCCGTAGGCGCAGACGAGGGCACCGGTGACGGCGCAGGCCTCCTGATGCAGATCCCGGACGAGTTCTTCCGGGCTGTCACAGAGTTCGAACTTGCCGGGCCAGGCCAGTACGTGGCCGGCACGGCGTTCCTGCCCGCTGAACAGCGCGAAGCTGACGCAGCGAAGGCCGGCATCGAGGGCCTTGCCGCCGATGAAGGCCTGAAGGTCCTCGGCTGGCGCGAGGTGCCGGTGGTGGCCGATCTGGTGGGCGCCATGGCCCGCGCCTGCATGCCCTACTTCTCCCAGCCCTTCATGGCCTCCGCCACGGGCGAGGAACTGGACCGCAACGAACTCGACTCCCGTGCCTGGCGCATCCGCAAGCGCGCCCAGAACAAGTTCGGCGTGTACTTCCCGTCGCTGTCCTCGCGCACCATCGTCTACAAGGGCATGCTAACCACCGCCCAGCTCGAGCCGTTCTACCCGGATCTTTCGGACAAGCGGTTCAAGACCAAGCTGGCCATTGTCCACTCACGTTTCTCCACCAACACGTTCCCGTCCTGGCCGCTCGCGCAGCCGTTCCGGACCATTGCGCACAACGGTGAGATCAACACGGTCAAGGGCAACCGCAACTGGATGCGGGCACGCCAGTCCCAGCTCGCCAACCCGCTGCTGGGCGACTCGCCGGAAGAGCTGTACCCCATCTGCACGCCCGGCGCCTCCGACTCCGCCTCCTTCGACGAGGTAGCCGAACTCCTGTGGCTGTCCGGCCGGCCCATCACGCACTCGATAATGATGATGATCCCCGAGGCCTGGGAAAACCACGCCACCATGGATCCGGCCCGCCGCGCCTTCTATGAGTACCACTCGCTGCTGATGGAACCGTGGGACGGCCCCGCCGCCGTTTCCTTCACCGACGGCAACCTGGTGGGCGCAACCCTGGACCGCAACGGCCTGCGCCCCGGCCGTTTCTGGATCACCGAAGACGGCCTGATCGTCTTCGCCTCCGAGGTCGGCGTCATCGACGTCGAACCCTCCAAGGTGGTCAAGAAGGGCCGCGTCTCCCCGGGCAAGATGTTCCTGGTGGACACCGAGGCCGGACGCATCATCGACGACGAAGAGGTCAAGGCAGAGGTTGCCGCCGCCAATCCGTGGGCGGAGTGGGTCAAGGACAACCTGATCGACCTGAACGAGCTTCCCGAGCGTGAGCACGTGGTGCACACGGCTGCCTCGGTTAACATCCGCCAGCGCACCTTCGGCTACACCACCGAGGAGCTGAAGATCCTGCTGGGCCCGATGGCCCGCACCGGCGCCGAACCGCTGGGCGCCATGGGATCGGACACCCCGGTGGCCGTACTGTCCAAGCGTCCGCGCCTGCTCTTCGATTACTTCGTGCAGTCCTTCGCGCAGGTCACCAACCCGCCGCTGGACGCCATCCGCGAAGAACTGGTGACGTCCCTGACCTGCGCCATCGGCCCTACCGGCAACCTGCTGGATACCAAGCAGGTCCGCCAGACGCAGGTCCAGCTGCCCTTCCCGGTGATCAACAACGACCAGCTCGCCAAGATCGCCAACATCGAGGACGCCGACGGCAACCGCGTGGCCATGAAGGTGCGCGGCCTGTACCGCCCCGAAGGCGGCGAGAACGCCCTGCGTTCCCGGCTCACCGAGATCTGCGAGCAGGTCTCCGGTGCCATCAACCGCGGCGTGCAGTACATCGTCCTCTCGGACCGTGACTCCAATGCGCAGTGGGCCCCCATCCCGTCCCTGCTGCTGGTCAGCGCCGTACACCATCACCTGCTCCGCAGCGCCAACCGGACCAAGACCGCGCTGGTGGTCGAAGCAGGCGATGTCCGCGAGACGCACCACGTCGCTGTGCTTGTGGGCTACGGCGCGTCCGCCGTCAACCCGTACCTGGCCATGGAATCCGTGGAGCAGCTGATCGCAGCCGGCGACGTCACCGGCGTCACTCCGCAGGACGGTGTCTACAACCTCATCAAGGGCCTCGGCAAGGGCGTCCTGAAGATCATGTCCAAGATGGGCATCTCCACGGTCGCCTCCTACACCGGCGCCCAGACCTTCGAGGCACTGGGACTGGGACAGGAACTGGTGGACGAATTCTTCGCCGGCACCCACTCCCAGCTCGGTGGCGTCGGCCTGGACGTCATTGCGGCCGAGGTCTCGGCACGCCACCAGATGGCGTACCCCGAGGGCGGCATCGAGCAGCCCCACCGCCCGCTGCTCGGCGGCGGTGAATACCAGTGGCGCCGCGACGGCGAGCCCCACCTGTTCAACCCGGAGACCGTCTTCCGGCTCCAGCACGCCACGCGTGAGCGCCGCTACGACATCTTCAAGGCCTACACCAGGGGAGTGGACGACCAGTCCACCAACCTGATGACGCTGCGCGGCCTGCTCAAGTTCAAGAACGAGCGCCCCGCTGTTCCGCTGGAGGAAGTGGAGCCGGTCTCCAGCATCGTCAAGCGGTTCTCCACCGGCGCCATGAGCTACGGCTCCATCTCGCAGGAGGCCCACGAGACGCTGGCCATCGCCATGAACCAGCTGGGCGGCAAGTCCAACACCGGTGAAGGCGGCGAGGACGTGGACCGCCTCCTTGACCCGAAGCGGCGTTCCGCAGTCAAGCAGATCGCGTCCGGACGTTTCGGCGTGACCAGCCTGTACCTGACCAACGCAGACGACATCCAGATCAAGATGGCGCAGGGTGCAAAGCCCGGCGAGGGCGGCCAGCTGATGGCGCAGAAGGTCTACCCCTGGGTGGCCCGTACCCGGCACTCGACGCCCGGCGTCGGACTGATCTCCCCGCCCCCGCACCACGACATCTACTCCATCGAGGACCTCGCGCAGCTCATCTACGATGCGAAGCGCGCCAACCCCTCGGCCCGCGTGCACGTCAAGCTGGTGTCGGAAGTCGGGATCGGCACCGTGGCGTCCGGCGTGACCAAGGCGAAGGCCGACGTCGTACTCGTCTCCGGCCATGACGGCGGAACCGGCGCCTCGCCGCTGAACTCGCTCAAGCACGCCGGTGTCCCGTGGGAACTCGGCCTTGCCGAGACGCAGCAGACCCTGATGCTCAACGGCTTGCGCGACCGCGTGGTGGTCCAGGTTGACGGCCAGCTCAAGACCGGCCGCGACGTTGTGATCGCTGCACTGCTGGGCGGTGAGGAGTTCGGCTTCGCCACCGCTCCGCTGGTGGTGGAAGGCTGCATCATGATGCGCGTTTGCCACCTGGACACCTGCCCGGTGGGCGTCGCCACCCAGAACCCTGAGCTGCGGGCCCGGTTCACCGGCAAGCCCGAGTTCGTGGTCAACTTCTTCGAGTTCCTTGCCGAGGAAGTCCGCGAGATCCTGGCCGAGCTGGGTTTCCGCAGCCTGGAGGAGGCCATCGGCCATGCCGAGGTCCTCGACGCCCGGGACGCGGTTAACCACTGGAAGGCGGACGGGCTGGACCTGGACCCGATCCTGCACGGCCTTGAGTTCGACGACGACGCACCGCTGCGCAACATGACCGGCCAGAACCACGAGCTGGACAAGCACTTCGACCAGCGCCTCATCACCATGGCCACGGAAGCGCTGACGGACCGCAGCCCGGTGAAAATTGCCGTGGATGTCATCAACACGGACCGTTCCGTGGGCACCATGCTGGGCCACGTCGTCACCAAGACGTTTGGCACCGACGTGCTGGCCACAGACACGATCGACGTCACCCTCACTGGCACCGCCGGCCAGTCGCTGGGCGCCTTCCTGCCCGCCGGCATCACGCTGCGGCTGTACGGCGACTCGAACGACTACGTGGGCAAGGGCCTGTCCGGCGGCCGGATCATCGTCCGCCCGGACCGCACCAACGTCTTCAAGGCGGAGACCAACGTCATTGCCGGCAACGTGATCGGCTATGGCGCCACGAGCGGTGAGTTGTTCCTGCGCGGCCAGGTGGGCGAACGCTTCCTTGTGCGCAACTCCGGTGCCACCGCCGTCGTCGAAGGCATCGGCGACCATGGCTGCGAGTACATGACCGGCGGCCAGACGCTGATCATTGGGCGCACCGGGCGCAACTTCGGCGCCGGTATGTCCGGCGGTACCGCCTACGTCCTTGACCTGGACACTGCCCGGGTGAACAAGGATGCACTGCAGTCCGGTGAACTCCAGCTCCGGGAGTTGGACGCCGAGGACCGCGACATCGTGCACGGCCTCCTGGTCAAGCACGTTGAAGAAACTGACTCCCAGCTGGCCGCGCGCCTCCTCGAGAACTTCGATGACACCGCCGCCCGCATTACCAAGGTGCTGCCGCGCGACTATGCGGCCGTGCTGCAAACCCGTCTCGACGCCATCGAAGAGGGCCTGGACCCCGACGGCGAAGAAGTGTGGGCTCGAATCCTGGAGGTAACCGGTGGCTGATCCACGCGGATTTTTGAAAGTACGCCAGCGTGAAACGCAGCCACGGCGTCCCGTTCCCGTCCGCATCATGGACTGGAAGGAAGTGTACGAGGCGCAGGAGAAGGGCACCCTGAAGGCCCAGGCTGGCCGCTGCATGGACTGCGGCGTGCCCTTCTGCCACCAGGGCTGCCCGCTGGGCAACCTCATTCCCGAGTGGAACGACCTCATGTGGCGGGACAAGGGCGAGGAAGCCATTGAGCGCCTCCACGCCACCAACAACTTCCCCGAATTCACCGGCCGGCTGTGCCCCGCCCCGTGCGAGGCGTCCTGCGTGTTGGGAATCAACCAGCCTGCCGTCACCATCAAACAGGTGGAAGTCTCCATCATCGACGAAGCCTGGGACAACGGCTGGGTCAGCCCGCTGCCTCCCGCACGCCTGACCGGAAAGACGGTTGCCGTCGTCGGCTCCGGCCCTGCCGGCCTGGCCGTCGCGCAGCAGCTGACACGTGTGGGCCACACCGTCGCCGTGTACGAGCGCGACGACAAGATCGGCGGCCTGCTCCGCTACGGCATCCCCGACTTCAAGATGGAAAAGGAGCAGGTGGACCGCCGCGTCGAGCAGATGAAGGCGGAAGGCACCCGTTTCCGGACCGGCGTGGCCGTCGGCACCGACGTGACCTGGGAGCAGCTGCGCCGCCGCTACGACGCCGTGGTGGTCTGCACCGGCGCAACGGTTCCGCGCGACCTGCCCATCCCGGGTCGCGACCTTGAAGGCATCCACTTCGCCATGGACTACCTGGTACCGGCCAACCGCGCAGTAGCGGGGGAGACCGTTGAAAACCAGATCCACGCCCAGGGCAAGCACGTTGTGATCCTTGGCGGCGGCGACACCGGGGCGGACTGCCTCGGGACCGCGCACCGGCACGGCGCCGCATCCGTGACCACCCTGGCCATCGGCAAGCAGCCGCCGGCAGAGCGTGCCAGCCACCAGCCGTGGCCCACGTTCCCCACCCTCTTCGAGATGGCCAGCGCCCACGAGGAAGGCGGTGAGCGGACGTACCTCGCCTCCACCGTGGAATTCGTTGGCGAGAACGGCAAGCTGACCGGCGTCAAGGTGGCCGAGACGGAGTTCGTTGACGGCAGGCGCCTGCCCAAGGCCGGTACCGAGCGGATCATCCCTGCGGACCTGGTGTTCCTGTCCCTGGGCTTCACCGGCGCCGAGCCGGCAGGCATCACAGAACAGGTGCACGCCGAATTCGACGGCCGCGGCAATGTTTCCCGCGACGGCTACTACATGACCAACACCGAGGGCGTCTTCGTGGCCGGTGACGCCGGGCGCGGGCAGTCCCTGATCGTGTGGGCCATCGCCGAAGGACGTGCCGCCGCGGCAGCAGTGGACAAGTACCTGATGGGGAGCACCATTCTTCCCGCCCCCGTGGCGCCGACGGACCGTGCCATCGCCGTCCTCTAATGCAGCATCGGGGGCTTTTGTTCACCCCCGCGACAACTTAACCAATGCAAGAGACCAATAGGGTAGGTATATGAGACGCGCAAAAATTGTGGCTACGTTCGGCCCGGCAATTGCCAGCTACGAAAACACTCTCGCGGTGCTGGAAGCCGGTGTTGACGTCGCCCGGATGAACATGAGCCACGGCGACTACTCCGTGCACGACAACACCTACGAGAACGTCCGCAAGGCGGCGGCCGACCTGGGCAAGGCCGTGGCCATCATGGCTGACCTGCAGGGGCCCAAGATCCGCCTGGGCCGGTTCGTTGACGGCCCGCACGCCCTCGCTGTTGGTGACACCTTCACCATCACCACGCAGGACGTTCCCGGCACCAAGGACATCTGCTCCACCACGCTGAAGAGCCTCACCGAAGACGTCAACGTGGGCGACGCCCTGCTGATCGACGATGGCAAGGTTGCCCTGCGCGCTACTGCTGTTGACGACGTCAAGGTGGTCGCCGAGGTGACCGTGGGCGGCATGGTGTCCAACAACAAGGGCATTAACCTTCCCGGCGTGGCCGTAAACGTTCCGGCGCTGAGTGAAAAGGATGAGGACGACCTCCGCTGGGCCATGCGCCGCGGCGTTGACCTGGTGGCGCTTTCCTTCGTCCGGGACGCGTCCGACATCGCCCGCGTGCACGAGATCATGGACGAGGAAGGCCGCCGCGTGCCGGTCATCGCCAAGATCGAAAAGCCGCAGGCCGTGGACCAGCTTCCCGAGATCATCGACGCGTTCGATGCCATCATGGTGGCCCGTGGCGACCTGGGCGTGGAGCTTCCGCTGGAGGAAGTGCCCATCGTCCAGAAGCGCGCCATTGAGCTGGCCCGCCGCTGGGCCAAGCCGGTCATCGTGGCCACCCAGGTCCTGGAATCCATGATCGACAACCCTCGTCCCACCCGTGCAGAGGCATCGGACTGCGCCAACGCCGTACTGGACGGTGCAGACGCGGTGATGCTCTCCGGTGAGACCAGCGTGGGCAAGTACCCCATTGAGACAGTCAAGGTCATGGGCCGGATCATCGAATCCACCGAGGTCCACGGCCTGGAGCGCGTCCCCCCGCTGGGCACCAAGCCCAAGACCCGTGGCGGCGCCATCACCCGCGCCGCCGTCGAAATTGCCGACCAGCTGGACGCCAAGTACATTTGTGCGTTCACCCAGTCCGGCGATTCCGCACGCCGCCTCTCGCGCCTGCGCCCCATCAAGCCGGTCTTCGCCTTCACCCCGGTGGAGCAGGTCTGGAACCAGCTGGCCCTGACCTGGGGCATCCAGCCGGTGCTGGTCCAGATGGTGGACCACACCGATGAGATGACCGCCCAGGTTGACCGCAGCCTCCTGGAAATGCAGCTCGTTGAGGACGGCGACCTTGTGGTCATCGCCGCCGGTTCCCCTCCCGGAAAGGCCGGCTCCACCAACTCGCTGAAGGTGCACAAGGTGGGCGACCTCGCCGACTCCACCCGTGTTGGCGAAGCAGTCAGCAACAAGGAAAAGCTCGGCCCCTGGCCGGAAAAGAAGAAGAAGGCCTAGCCTTTACCAAGAAAAGGACCCCTGCCGCTTGGCAGGGGTCCTTTCTCTTGTCTATGGCAGCAGTTAGTTGACCTGGTTGATGATGGTCTCTGCCACTTCGCGCATGCTGAGGCGGCGGTCCATGGAGGTCTTCTGGATCCAGCGGAAAGCTTCCGGCTCCGTCAGGCCCATCTTGGTGGTCAGCAGGCTCTTGGCACGCTCCACGAGCTTGCGGGTGGCGAACTGTTCCTGGAGGTCGGAGACCTCGCTTTCGAGGGCCTTGATCTCCTCGTGGCGGGAGAGGGCAATCTCCAGCGCGGGAATGAGGTCGGCGGGGGTGAAGGGCTTGACCACGTAGGCCATGGCGCCGGCGTCGCGGGCGCGCTCCACGAGTTCCTTCTGGCTGAACGCGGTCAGCAGTACTACGGGGGCGATGCGGGCCTTGACGATCTTTTCCGCCGCCGAGATGCCGTCCATGACGGGCATCTTGACGTCCATGAGGACCAGGTCCGGTTTCAATTCCTCGGCGAGCTGGACGGCCTTCTCGCCGTTGTCCGCCTCACCCACAACGTCATAGCCTTCGCCGCGCAGGATCTCGATGATGTCGAGGCGGATGAGGGTTTCATCCTCGGCCACAATGACGCGGCGCGCCGGCTGGGACGTGGGTTTTGACTCCGTCTGTTCAGTCACGGGATCTCCTTGGAAAGGTACGGCGGGGACATTACTATCTTAGGTGCGCCCGGTCCTGTACTTGATCTGCATGGTCGGTTGCGGCGTCGGCGGCGCGATTCTGGAATTCAGCCTATCTGCATGTAGAGTAATTCCGCGTACGTGAAGCAATCGCGTTGCTCACAGTCAGCTGTGGGCGTAGCCTTTTGCTCCATGTATTCCGCGCCCGAGTGGCGGAATTGGCAGACGCGCCGCACTCAAAATGCGGTATCGAAAGGTGTGTGGGTTCGAGTCCCACCTCGGGCACAGTGTTTCCGCAGGTCAGCAGCTTTTTCTCTTCTGACTGTTGACAAAGCTTGACTTTTTGCCATCCAAGGTGTTGTTACGGTGCACCATCACGAGGGCTGGTACGGGCACCGTAATGAGGGACATAAGGCCGCGGACTGCGCTCACGGCCCGTCTTTGCAAATATCAGGGCACAATTTTCATCGGCACATAGCTGAACAGAGTGTCGTTGAGCGCTGCAATCTTCTACGTATCGGGGCTTCCAGACAGAGCGGCCGCAGGGCGTGCCTGCCAGCCGGCAGCTGCGTCGGACACGACATACGTGTATCTTCAGGCCGTTCTAATCGAGCAGATCTGGCAGCAACTGCGGCGCTCCGCTCCCAGAAGGACGGGCGAGCTGCAAAAGGGGACCGTTAGGGTATCAAGGACTTCATGCAGCACCCGATCCGTATGGACGCGTGATCGCCTCGAGGAAATGCCCGTCAGGATCCGCGAAGTAGACGCCACGTCCGCCGTCGTTGTGGTTGATTTGCTGCGGGCGGGACCGTCCCGGGTCAGCCCAGTAGGGGATGCCCTGGGCCTGGATCCTTGCGAAGATTCCGTCGAAGTCCTCCTCGCTGACGAGAAAGGCGTAGTGCTGCGGGGAGATGGGCCGGTCCGCGGTGGCGAAATCGAGGGCCACTCCGTGGTCGAGGGGCACGGTCATGAATGACCACATGGCTTGGGGTTTCGGCAGTCCGAGCACGTTCGCCAGGAAGTCCGCCGAACGGCGCTTGTCCGTTGCGTAGACGATGGTGTGGTTGAAAGTGACCGTCATGGCGTCTCCTCAGCTGTTTTGTCCAGCAGTCGGGGAAGCTCTCACTGCTGATGGCAACCACTCGGTGAGTACCTACAACGGGTGCTACCCCAACATAACCGTAGCGCTCGGGGCGGTCGGCCGATCGGCCACGTGCCCCTCCCGGTTGGGGCCCTGGTTGCGCGGAGGCCCCAGCGACGATGAAGCATCAGAATGACAGGCAGCGATGATTCGTCTGATCACTCGGGACAGTTGGATCAAGGCAGTGTGTCGCGCGGTGTAGATTTTTGCAGTGAGAAAGCCATGTGTTAAACGGGAGCCAGCCCAGAATGAACCCCTGATGCTCGTATGAGGCTCGCGGAGTTCTTGAGTCCAGTTGTGGGTTATCGTCGACTTTCTTGATGCGAAATGGGCTCGATCGCCCGAATTCTGTGCTACCAAGCCAAAATTCCACCCCTTAGATAGGCTGTCCCAGTGACAGACGAGATAGAGTGGCCCGCCTTGCCGGCTCCTCACGCACGCGGCCAGGGCTGCGGCCGTGACCGTCTCACGCGCTGGCGCTAATCCGCCCACGCGTGCCGAACTCAACTGCATTGAAACCGCCGCAGAGGACGCTCCTGCTGTCGTACTGACGGGTGCGGAGCTTGACAGCAAGTGAAAGGAAGCCATGAAAACGCATGATCCATTTGCACCAACATCTGGGATCGAATCCTTCGAAGTCATCAGCGAATCCTTCGAGGATGGCCAGGTTCTTCCGGAAGCTCAACGCAGCGCCGTCCTGGGATCCGGCGGGCGGGACGAATCGCCCCAGCTCACCTGGTGGGGCGCGCCCGAGGGAACCAGGAGCTACGCAGTCACCGTCTTCGACCCCGATGCCCCAGGCGGGGGCTACTGGCATTGGGCTGTGGTGAACATCCCGGCAGACGTCACCTCCCTCCCGGCCGGTGCAGGTTCCCGGGACAACTCCCGGTTACCGTCTGGTGCAGTGCAATTGAAGAACGATGCCGGATTTGTCGGTTTCGTGGGAGCTGCCCCGCCTCCCGGGCACGGTCAGCACCGGTATTTGCTGGTGGTCCACGCCATGGATGTTGAACGGCTGGACCTTCGCACTGATGACACCCCGGCCGCCCTGCAATCCGCGCTCTCCAACCACACCTTGGGCCGGGCGAGGCTGACGGGAACCTTCGAACGCCGCTAGGGCGTGTCTCCCAAGCACTGAGGCGGTTGTCCGGAATGCGTGATGGGTGTCTCGTATTTCTATGTTTTGACTGATGGGCAGTGGGCCCTTATTTAGCCGTTGCTGCCGTCTTCCATTGGTCGCCGGGGTCGCCCCTTCCGGGACGACCGGCGGGTGGTCGAGGGCATTATTTACCGATACCGCTGCGGGATCGCTTGGCGGGATGTGCCGGCCGAGTTGGTCGGTGGCAGATGCTTTGGAAGGGGCACCGCCGCTACAGCGGTGACGGAACTTGGGACAGTATTCTGGCCGCGCTGTTGACGGTCGCGGATCGGCGTTGCCAACTTAACTGAGACAGACCCTTGCTGGTACTGTTTTGGTACCATTGGTGGATGGCTATGAATCTGCGTGTTCCCGAAGATCTTGATCGGCGTTTGGACCAGCTGGCTGCCGAGGAACATACGTCGAAGTCTGCGTTGTTGCTCCAGGGTGCAGAGCTGGTCCTGCAGCGTCACCGTCGGACCCGTGATATAGGCGAGGGTCTGGATTTCGTGTTGAGCCATGATGCCGAGCTTTTGACGCGCCTTGAGGATGCGTGACCGAGTACCTCGAGATTGAGGACGCTTTGCAGGTCGGTGACCGGTTTGGATTCCATGTCCGTGATATCGGGCTTCTGGCCTCGGCACTGGCGAGGCCTGCGACCACTGTGATGGGGGTGGAAGCCTATCCGCAGTTAGCGACGAAGGCGGCGGCGCTCATGGAGTCGGTGGCGCGGTTTCACCCCCTGATCGACGGTAATAAACGCACGGCCTGGACGCTGATGGTTCTGATGCTCTGGATCAACGGCTCCCGGCATGACTTCAGCACTGACGAGGCCTTCAATCTCGTCGTGGGTGTGGCAGCCGGCGACATCACACTGCAGGACAGCGCGGGGACGATTGCGACCCACCTCGTCAGACGGTAGCCGTGCGTTCACCTGCGGTTCGGAGATGCTTCGAAGTGGCAAAAAGAGAGTGTTGACACTGTCAACACACTCGGCGTCGGACTGGACCATATATCGGCCGGACTGCCTCGGATTGCTTATGTTTTCTGGAGTTCCCAGTATTTGCATGGGTTGGAATGCGGTTCGAGTCAAACCTCGGGCACAGTGTTTCCGCAGGTCAGAAGGCTTTTGGTGCTTTGCTGCTGACAAAGCTTGACAAGCTGTTCCGGAGGTGGGTGGCTTGACCCTCAATTCGAAGGGTAGCGTCTAGCCGCCAGCCATGCGCAATGTCCCTGGCATAGCTGTCTGGTCCGTACAGAACGCGTCCGGGTTAGTTGCATGGCTTCAGTTGTTCTTTCAGCAGTGCGACGAACGGGCGACGGCTCCACTAGCGTCCACACGGGAGCCCGCGTTGGCCCAGTTGCCGGCTCCGCCCAGGGGGCGCGGAGATGATATCTAACTCTGCGGTTCAACTTCGGAGCATACCGGAGCATACAGTTCGTCTAGATGGATTTCGAAAGCCTTCAATGGGCCCACTCCGTGTGAGTATCGCGTGGTGTACTGCCATCCCCTGACTTGCAGTACATCCGAAGTCGCTGAATGACCGCCGGACTCCATTAAGCGCTGGTAACGCATTGTCGCGAGAAGCGCTGCCAGCCCAATGGGCTTCGGACCGAATCCCCCGAGTAAGTACGTAGGCATACCTTCGCCCCCCGCTGCTCGGTATTCGCCATGTCGCACAAGCGCGAGTTCGGTCCGCTCGAAAATCTGACGTACTACGTCCTCGAGTTCGAACGCATACAGCAAGTCAGTACCGGTCTCGCGTCCTCGATTCAGGACCCAGGCAGCATGCGCCAGCCGTTGATAGGAATAGATGAAATTTTCGCGGTTTATGAACGCAAGGGAGCTGACGGTAGTTCGTGCAGAAAGTCCGTGCTCCCACAGAGCGTCCAGAGTCTGAGCGCTATCGTGGCTTGTCCCGGCCAAGGACACGACGGCATCCAGAATGCCTGCGGTCGATATAAGATCGTGAATATTCCGCTTCGTAAAGTAGCCCGCAATCCCGCCGATAACATCACTATCGGCCCCAACGGGGTAGTCACCTGCTGCGGTGTAAAGACAAATGATGCGGGAGTACCGGGACGGCGTTGGCTCTCCGAGTTGTTCTCGCACAATCCCGTCGAGCAAATGGCGGACAACGGTGCGCGGCAAACTGGATATATCGAGGAGGAGTGACGCTCGTCCACCCAATTTGTTTACCAAATCTCGATTCCTGTTGAGCACCAAGTTCGCGTCCATGGCCGGAAGGTCGACCCGCGTAGTCACGAACTTGGAACCGAGGATGCTGAATCGGCGCGCAACAGCGTCGCGATTGTCGGCCTTAATCCTGTCGAAGACATCATCAACGCCCGGGGTTTGTAGCCACAGCACTTGCACCGCCACGCCCTCGCGACGTCCACCGAGCACATCGAGCATCCATGCCGCCGACCTAACGGAGCGGTCCTCGAAGTTCGGAGCGCTGAGGAACACGATCGGGTCCTTTCCGATCGCGATATCCTCACCGAGCGATGCGATACTGACCTCGTCGAGGATCTTGCCGTTCATTGGCCTAGCCGTTCCAGGATGTCGATACGTGAGGCGGCGGATAGAACGTCCTGCCATGCCTCGCTCTCACTCCACCGGGGGTCCTCTTCTCCTCTTCGCGAGTGGATACGAGGGAAAGGACCAACATACTTCGGACGGGGCTTCCCTGACGCGTATCGCGCGGCTGGATCATTCGAGTTGAACCACAGGAGCGGCAACGAGTTCGTCGGGGCGTTCTGGTAATCCACGAGAGTGATTCCAGTTTGCTTGTAGCCAAGGGCGAGAGAGCCACCGCTCCTTTTGCGGAACCTTCACCGGGCAGTTTCTCGGAGTTTCTCGGGCGGCGTGTCACTGGGAAGCATCCGCAGCCGGAATGACAGGGGCTACCGGGCCCAACGATTCCCCCGCTGCCCCCGATGGGACTGAACGGCGGCCGGTCGAGGAGCGGGTTACGAGCTACTCCCGTGCCTGACTAACTGGACGAAGAGCCGAAGTTCGTCGAGCTAGAAGCAATGCGTCAGCCAGAACGTGAAAAGCACTATGCCGCTGGCTCACCTGCTAGAACGACGCCGGTCGCACCGGATTGAGTCGTCGAATACCTCAGCCTCAAGTCAGCGCCTGCAGTTGCCACGGGTTACCCAGTCGCATACGAGCTGTCCGGGGTCCTCGATAGTTCCATTTGCTTCAAGCAAGGCGACGCCAACCCCGACCCCGACTAGCAGGGCTATAAAAGCTACTGCGAATACGGCCGAGCGTATCCGGTTGCTCCTCCGGTTTCCCATACGTTGAGCTTCGCATGTCACCGGGTAAGAGGCGGATAACTAACTTGACCATGGTTCTGCTTCGCGGCACGATCACGAGAGTTATGGATCGACACATTTACACTTCGAATATGAGAACAAGTTTCAAGATCGCGCTCGGGTTCGCGGCTAGCATCGCACTATTCTTGCTTTTATCAACTCTGTTTCCGGATCAGCCAGGAATAGCTTCAATACCCGGAGCGCTCTTCGTCGGTTACGTAGCAAAGCTCACCTACGAGCACAATAAAAAGGGCGGAACCAACACGCGTTGAGGGATCCTCTACGCAGACAACCCGGAGCGTTTCCGCGGGCATCAGCAGGATCGAGATCCCGCCGGTCGATAGGGACCATCGCGTGCTAACGGTACGGCGTGTAGTGGAGGTCCTGAGTGCGCCGGGTGCGCACGCCGTCGCTATGCGGTCCGCTGACAACGTCACCTTCAGGGGTTAGAAGTTGCGTAAAGCGACGTGTGCTGTGAACAATGCCGCCGCGAACGACTAACTGCTCGATCACTTTCCACGCTTCCGCGACGCCGTCGGATATGTAATCACCCCCGAAAGTCCACCACCCCAGGTGGTCACTGTCGATGACGATGAGGTAACCGCTGATGATGTGGACCTCGAACGCCATTGCCCCGGAACGCCGTGGCAACACTGTGAGGCTCCGGTCAAACTCAGGCTGATCCGTTGTCACATACACCTCGCCGTCGCTGCCGACCAGTGCGATGAGTCTGGCGGCAAAAATATCCCCAGCACTGGGAGCTAGCAAGAACCGTTCGTGATAACTCTCGAGTACAGCAATCGCCTTATCGAGATCGGAGTCCCAGTCGAATTCCCACCGCCGAGCGTAAACGAACGGATAGGAGCTAGGTGAGATTGCGACTACAAGCCACTGCTCACCGATTACCCACAGGTCGCCGATCCGGAAGCTGGGCAGTCGATGTGTATCCGGGGCGATCAGTTCTTCCGTAACGGCATCACCGAAGAGTTGCCGTGCCCGGAGCATCATGCGATTGAATGCTGCAAGGTGGGCATCAGGAATGGGAGGCACACGCCCATTCTTACCTACGCCCTGAGTATCTACATCGGAGCGCTCTCCTCGTTCGGGCCGCTATGCCCGTAAGCCGATCCCCTTGCTGGCTGCGCCACGCGACAAATAGCGCCGCGAAAAAGCCGCCATTTACCGCCGAAAGTCACAGAAAAATATCGAAAAAGCACTCATATCGTGGGTCAGAACTGGTTTCCGAAATGAAAGCTGGTCAAAACCTAAAGAGGAGGCTTTTTGACGTGTCTGGCAACGTAATTGGGTACGCGAGGGTTAGCACCCGGGGGCAGTCCCTGGATTCTCAAGTGGATGCACTCGTCGCGGTAGGGGCAGTGCGCGTGTTTCAGGAGTACGCCTCTGGCGCCACCCAAGCGAGGACGCGATGGAAGGAATGCCTGGACTACCTGCAACCAGGTAATGTTCTGACAGTTGCCGATTTGACCAGGCTGGGCCGCAGTACCGCGGACTTGGCGGACATCGTGACGGTGCTGGGACAGCGGGGGATAGGGTTCCGTTCTCTCGCTGAACCCTGGCTCGACACCACCAGCGCACACGGCAAGCTCATTTTCGACATGTTCGCTTCCCTTGCAGAGTACGAACGGTCCCGGCTGTCCGAACGAACGAAGGCCGGCCTGGCGGCGGCGAAAGCACGAGGGCGGCTCGGCGGCCGCCCTAGAACGATGACTTCGTCAAAGACAGAAGCCGCCCGGCAGTTGCGCAGCCAGGGAAAAACTTTGAAGGAGACGGCCCAGATACTCAGCGTCAGCGTCTCATCACTGACTCGAGCCCTTAGCCGTAATGACGTCCCGGAAGCCGCAACTGCAGCCGCATAGAGCGCCTCAAGTTTTGAAGTAACTTCGGGGACGCCGAGATTACGGGCGAGCCGGCATGTGCGGCGGAGAGTCGGCCGCAGGCGGTTGAGCGACCGCAGATGCCGGTGAGCAGCGAGTAATCAGAAGCACTACCAGCCAGCATAAATACCGGCAGGGCACGTTATTCAGAGGCCCTGGCTGGGTATCTTGTTTGTACTCGTGGTTGAGCAGTCAGCCGGCACTGGCACTAAGAGAGCCCAACTATGGAACCGCATGCCGGCAGCTCCCATCGCGAACACACGCAGCTTGGATCTACTGTCAGGGGCAGGATTTTCCATTCCTTCCGCCGCTGGCCGGCCGTGCCAACGGCAGACCTCCTCCGGCTGCAGCGCGCCCTTGAAACCCGCATCGGCTCGAGCGGGTCACGCTCAGCGCATGAGCTGCTCCCCCTGGTGACCGCGGAACTCTCACGCAGGGCGGAGCAGTCCACCTCGCAACATCAGGACGGCGGCGCGCCTCCGACCGGTCCGTCAGTCAATCAGGAGGATCAGCGCCCGGATCCGGGTTGAGACCACCTGTTGCCTCAAGGATGCGGCGGCAGGTGAAGGTGGCCCAGGTTGGGCGGGCCACCGCCGTGGGCCGGTGACAACGTGGCGGGGGGGGGGGGGGGGGGGGGGCCGGCCCACGGCTTCCATATGGGGACATACGGGAACGGCGGTTCAGCAGTGTCACTCGGGGCCTGGGACTTTCCGGGCCTTCAGTCCGCGGTGGCGTTCAGGCATGTGGCCGATGCGAACACCCACGGGTCTGATGCGGCGGTAGCTCACGGTCGCCCCGGAGGGTCCTGCAGATCGGACCAGTGACGATCCTCTCCTTCGCCGCCGGAGCCGGAGGATAAGGACTACCGCCAGGCCCAGCCATGCGATGCCCGCGCCGATGACGAGGACTGCAGCTGGAATCTTGTCCACCACCAAGCTCCCTCATCGTGGACGTACCGTTCTTGCCGCTCCCGCGGACTAATTCCGGTTTTGGTTGCTGTGGTCCTGGGCGCTGGAGGTGCGGTCCTTGACCACAGCGGTTGCGGCAATGTCCCGGAATGCGTTTATCCCTTGCACCGCAGCCTGGCTGTCAGTGAAGGGAGTCGAGACGGCAAGTTCCCTGCCCCGGCCGTCGATCAGTTTCACCCTGCAGCTGCCGTCCGGGTCGGATACAAGCTCAAAGTGCCCGGCCATCGGAGTCTCCTTGTCGGTTCTCGGAAAGGACAGGGGTCGTGACGGTTTCCCGCCGCCGGCTTAGTTCTGCTGTCACAAGGTCCAGCAGCGTGAGGGCCGGTTCGGGTAGCTGGTGGGGTCTTCCCTGGCGGGCTGAGTGCTGGATCTGAAGGAGTGCGGCCCGGATGCGCACGAGCTCACGGGTGGGCACGGACGGCCATCGGCGAGGCAACTCCTGGGCAGTCCCGGGGTCTGAGAAGTCGATGGGCGGCCGCACATGATCATCGCCGCCATGCTGTGGTCGGGAAGGGTTGCTGGGGAAAGTAGGAGTCACGGCGGGCCCCCTCTAAGCCGGTAAGGGAAGCCTGCTGCTTGACTTATGTGCAGGTATAGCGCGGGAAGCGCGTCAGGTCAATGACCTGCAGGGGTGCTGGTCCTTGAAGTGCAGGGCTGCAGGCACCCCTGCCGGATCAGTGCGGGCACGCCAGTCTCAAGGACCACAAAGCCGGCAACAAACGCACGGTTATCGGAAGTCACTGATGACGTGGCCAAGGTGCCACAAACAAGTGCCGGTGAGGTTGACGAAGAGATCCATTCAGCAGCTCCCGGCGCAGGAAAGGTAAAGGCGCTGCTCTTGAAGCTGACGGAGCTCGCAGCAACTGGAAGCGTTCAAGGCGGCGTTGATGCTCTGAATGCCATGACGCGACAGGGCATCAACGGCAGGGGCTAACAGCAGCGGGGACTCAAAGGACGGCCGTTTATGGCCAGCGCATCGCTCATTGTCGTCCTGGGCGTAAGTGGCTGACTTGTGAGGCGGGGTCTGGGATCATGAGAAGGCTCCTCCGATTTGGAGGTTATTAATTACTGTCCTTGCCTTGCGTTGGGTGCCGGCGGCAGTGGCTAGGTTTTGTCATGCTAGATCCACGAATGCTGGCCCAGGTTTTGGTCCGCGACGACAATGTCTCACTTCGACTCCTGTGGGCGTGGTACCGGGGGAACGGCGGGAACGCAGGGTTGATGGAGTTTGAGGCCTACCTCTATGAACTCACTTCCCTCGACGCTTTTGACCTGAAAATCCTGGCCTGGGCGCTGGAGGACAACGCCCTGGAGTGGTCGTGAGATTCGTGCGCTGTCCTGGGACACAGCCTGCGGACGTGGAACCGTCTCGTTCCTTCTAAGGGTGTGAGAAGCCTGCAAGGAGGGGGGTGGGGCCGGGTCTTTATTCCGGGAACGGGCATAGGACTTGGAGTCCGTCGACGTGGCGGGCCGCGGTCTTTCATGATGCCCTTGATGGTCATTGTTTAGGGCACTCCAACTCGACGGGAAATGCCCAAGTGCGCCGAAAGGACCATAGCGGCTCGGTTCGAACGTGGCCCTGGAAGTAATGCACGTGCACGGCCTGGCCGGGGAATCTACATGGGCTTGTTCGTTCCATGTGTCGCCTGGCTATGGAGTTTCGATTTGCGTCCGGAGCTTTTGGATGCCATCCCTGATTCTGGATTTGATCGTGGGCAGCGGTACTGAGAGCTTCACGGAGATTTCCTGGTAGGTCAACGAGCCGAAATAGGCGAGGACTATGGATTCGCGCTGCAGGGCCGAGAGGCATGCCAATGAAGCGATGAGGATTTGGGCGTCCATCTTGTCTGTCACGTCATCGAGTACGCCGTCGTAGGCGCTTGGCGCGGTCGTCGCCCATCGATGGTCACGGTTGCGGCTGCTTTGGGTTGCCCGGACTTTGTCGACTGCCCTTCGGTGGGCGATGGTCATCAGCCAAGCCATAGGAGTGCCGGTGGCCGGCTGGTATTTCGCGGCGTCCTGCCAGACGATGATGAATATTTCCTGGACCACTTCCTCGCTGAGTTCCCGGTTGATAACGACGTGCTGGACCAATCCGGTGACCTGTCGGGATGTGCGGCGGTAGAACTCACTGAATGCTGGCTGATCGCCCTGTGCCGTGTGCAGCAGCAGACCGGCAAGACAGTCCGGGGCATGGTCGGTCGGAGGTGGAACATTTTGCTCAGCTAGCCTTTGTGTCCCTTGCGGGACGCCCGTTCCGGGCTGAAAATGTCCTTGTGGTCGCCTGCCGACGCCGTGGTTCTATGGTTCATTCAGGCCGTCAGCTAGCCGGGCGCTGGGGATCACGCTGTGGGCCCTTCACTGTTTCGTTAGCCGAGAACGAGGACTAGATTCCGATTTTCCCGGTGATCCCACGGGCGGCCGCTTATCCATTCAGCGGGGCGTCGGGTGAGGAGATGAGTAGGCCATGCTGGCCGAATCCCAGGATGAGGAGCAGATCATTGCCAGGGTCGCGGCCCTGGATATAGGCAAAGCCGAACTCGTGTGTTGTGTCCGGGTCCCGGCGGTCGGGAACCCGCAGAAGCGGTTACAGGAGGTGTCCACGCATTCGACCATGAGCCGATCCCTGGGGGAACTGGCCAACCATCTGGTCGATCTCCGGATCGAGCGGGTGGTGATGGAGGCAACCTCCGATTACTGGAAGCCGGTGTTCTATCTCCTCGAGGCTCACGGGCTCGAACCGTGGCTGGTCAACGCGCGCGACGTTAGGCATCTGCCGGGACGTCCCAAAACCGACGTGCTCGACTCGGTCTGGCTGTGCAAAGTCGCCGAACGGCAGATGCTGCGGCCCAGTTTTGTCCCGCCCGCCCCGATCCGGCGGCTGCGGGACCTGACCCGGTACCGGATTGACCTCGTCGGGGCGCGGACGGCAGAAAAGAACCGGGTCGAAAAACTCCTTGAGGACGCGTGCATCAAACTCTCCGTCGTGGCTTCGGATATTTTCGGGGTGTCCGGCCGGGAGATGATGGCGGCGCTCATCGCCGGCGAACGGAATCCGAAAGTGCTCGCCCAGTTGGCGCGGGCAAGCATGCGGAAGAAGATCAGCGAACTCGAGGAGGCGTTCAGCGGCCACTTTGATGACCACCACCGCTTCCTGCTGGCACGGATGCTGGCCAGGATCGACGGGATCGATGCCGATATCACGGCGGTCGATGAACAGATCGAGGTGCAACTGGCCCCTTTCGCGGGGGCGGCGGAGCATCTGGATGAGATCCCGGGCATCGGCCCCGTCGCCGCCGCCATTATCCTGGCCGAAATCGGGGCCGACATGACCCGGTTCCCAACCGCGGGGCACCTCTGTTCCTGGTCGAAGTTCTCTCCAGGCATCAATTCCTCCGCCGGGAAGACTAAGGGCAACGGCTCGACCGGGCATGGCAACCGCTATCTCGCCCGGGTCCTGGGAGAGGCAGCCGTCGTGGCCGGAAAGACAGATACGTTCCTGGGCGAACGCTACCGAAGGATCGCCCGGCGACGAGGCAGGAAACGCGCCATAGTCGCCATCGGACGTTCCATCCTCGTCATCGTCTGGCACCTGCTGCAGGATCCCAATGTACGTTTCCGCGACCTCGGCGCCGATCACTTCAGCCGCCACACCAACCCCGATACCAGCAAACGCAACCACGTCCGCCAACTCGAAGCCCTCGGCTACACCGTCACCCTGACCCGGGCAGCCTAAGTTCCAATCTTCAGGACTCGCCGACGGCTCTACTTTGCCCCGGACACCCACACCCGCGCCAACCACAGGCGCCGCATCTCATTTTCGGACTAGACGGTTCACGGGGCCGTCAGATGTGGGATCCGACAACCACGGGTTGGCTGCGCGGACAGGGCGGCCAGATGCTCCGCTGTAGTGTCCAGCACCCGGGACCTGCGGCAATTGGAGCAGAGGACGGCCACCACGAGAGCGCCTGCCTGTCGCCCAGGAACGGTCGGCGATGCAACCTCGAGGTGCAGGTCGGTGTCACATGTTGGGCACCAGGGGCGTTTTCCCCGTGGCTGATGCGTGTCCCGTGGAAAGTAACTGCTTGACGTTGTGGTCATGTTGAGGTTCATACCAAGGCCGGGTTGCTGGTCAGGATGTAGTTTGCGGCCGCCGGCCCCTTCATGCGCAGGCCATGTCCGGAACCGACGCGATGTCTCATTGCGGCCCAGAAGGTGTGCTCTGTCCGTGGGGTGTTATGGGACACGCTGCACCAGCTGGTGTAGAGGCCGTAGAAGGAGTCCCCGTCCAGAGTCGAGTCTGACTCCTGTTCACGGTAGGTGGCTTCCTGGAGGAACTGGTCGAACTGTGAGTACGCGATGATGGCTCTTTTCAACAAGGTGCGGTGGTCCGTTTGGCTATAGCGGTCTCAAAACTTAGCGCCCTGCACAAGGACGCTAAGCGGAACTGCGGGATCATCGTTCGCCGGAGAAACACAAGGTGGGGCAGAGTCAGCTGCTTCCCGGCACGGGGGGAAGAGCGTGTGTCAGGCGTGGTTGTTATGGATTCGGTTGCCGGCCATTGCCAGGCCGCTACCGGCCATTAGTGGCGAGGCCCCCGTGGTCGGAAATGAGGGAAACGGCCATACGTTTGGCCAAGATGGCTGCCTCCCTGTCTCCTTCGACCGCTGAGATAATGGAGCCCTTCGTCAGGATGTGGCAGGACCGGGCGAAAACGTCCGGTTGGTCGAAACCCGCCTCCTCGGCGAGAGTTTGCATGAAGGCTCTTACTTGGGCCAGATAGCTGATGGATGCCTCTCCCAGGGGATGGGTGGGGCCCATTTCCAGCATGGTGCTCACGAACGCGCAGGCCTGAAAGTCATCCCGGCGGAACCACCCGTCCAGAACATCGAAGATGGCCAGTAACTGGGCTGTTGGGTCCTCGGACCTTTTTCTGCATTCAGCGATGATCTGCTCAACAGTGAGGTTCTGATGGCAGCGTTCCAGGAAAGCGAGGACCAGCTCATCCTTGGAGGCGAAGTGTCCATAGAACGTGGCCTTGGCAACCCCTGCGCGCAAAATCAGGTCATTTATCCCGACAGCGCGGATGCCCCGCTGCCCGAACAATTCGAAAGCGGCCACCATGATGCGCTCCCGCGCGCCAACTGGAGACGGCCGTGAAGGGGCAGAAGTGTCAAGCGGGTCAGCTAAAGGGCTTCGAGAATGTTCCATCACTGCAGACACTACACTCAATCAGACAGACCGGTCAGTACGCTTTGAGGTAGGGGCAGGAAAACCAGCCTGCATCCGCAACCTAATCGCCGTCGCCGGCCTCTCCATCCTGTGGATTTGATCGTTTTTTGACGGCAGTCTGTGATGCTTGTCGCCTCAGGGTGGGTGCCATTGGGGTAATCCTTTAGCGGTCGTGACGTCTATAAAACGTTGCTCGGGACATTCCGAGATCGCGTGCAACCTGCGCAGCGGGTTTCGTCGCCTTCTACCAGGCGCACTCCCCACCCCGTCTGGGTGCGGTCTTGAAAGGGGGGAGCTTCTGGGCGCCGCAGTTCCAACGGTGAAGTAGACCTACCGCTTGAAATCTTCTGATCCGTAGGGGCTGAGGCTGTCGATGGTCTGCCTGCTGCATTTGATGGCTGGCTTCAAAAATGTCACTGCCAGCCGTGGCAGCACAGCCGTCACGTCGGAGCGGGTGGCTTCGCTACGCAGTTCGGCTTCCAAATCCATGGCCAGAGCGGCCAGCCGCTCGGCACCCACCATCTGGGCGGATGTTTTCAAGCTCAGCGCCGCATCGACCGCTCCTTGAAGGTCTCCGGTGGTTAGCGCCAGCCGCAGCCGCTCGTGTCTGTGTGGCAGGAAGTTGAGGAAGTTTGCAACAAAGATCCGGGTGTATCCGTCCCCGTCGTGGTTTAGTTCTTCTTTAAGCCGGTCGAGCACGGACTGGTCCACCAACGGCTGCGTTGCATCGCCAGGGTGAGTCACGGCCGTCCTTTCCCGCTGGGCCGTCCGCTCACTGAGTTGGGCGTTGGTGCGGTTATGCGTCCTTCCCTAACTTAGGTGGGAGTTATTTGGTCCAGGCTTATTGGAAAAAGAATTGGAGAATTCTTGAGCAAGCGGGGCTCTTTTGCCTTGGGGGCCATGAAGGTTGGCCATCATCAGGGTCAAGCGATCTCCGAAGCTGGCGATCCAGGCCCCGCGGCGTTGGGAACTGCCGCTGCTTCTCCATTGCAACCCGACTGAACGCATTATCTGAAGGTCGGCGCTCACTCCGACCTTCTCATGTGTGGACCGGACCGTTCCTGCGAGTTGGTCAACCGATTCCAGTGATGCAGCAGCTCTGGTCGTGGTTTCTGGGCGATCAGCATGTCCGCTTCCGTCCGTGCCTTAGAAAGGGCATCGGCCCATTCGCGCCTAATCTCCCGCTCCCCGCGTGCCTCGATCGCTGCCCGCTGTGTGGATCTGATGTCGACGGCGACCCTTCCCTCAGCCGTCGTGGCCTGTCGCAGTTGCAGATAGAAATCCTGCAGTTTTCGGGCTCTGTCAACGGAAACATAAACTTCCGCAGGAACGATAATTCCCGTCGAGCAAGTTGTACCGTGCGCCAGCGCCAACGGAAGCGTGTTGCCATCCCAGCGCCGCGTTGAGGGGAGCCAGGACAACCCGGCGAGATCTAAACCCATTTCCACAGCCTCGAAGCACACCACTGCGGCAAGGTCGATCCACCGGATCGGCCTTTCAGGGCAGACGAGATAGGTCATAGGCTGGGCCTTCCTCTAACCGTTATCAGGCTAGAACTCTCCGGGTTTTTGGGCCAGCACTCGGTGAGCATCGCCTTTTGTAGCGGTGTGGAGACACTCACTCCTCGGGTTCAGGAACGTCTAAGGCGTTTTGGACCGAAAGCCACGGTTGCTGTACCGGAACCTGCTCCGGTACAGACTGGGCGGCCTGCGGTAAGGAAAGTGGTGGTGGATTGGCGGGCTGCGGGTCAGGCATCGGATGGGGGAATAGTGGACTGCAGTTCTTTTTCGGGAGTTCGGCTTGGGCTCTTTCCTCGTCGTGGTCCGGGCGGGTACTGTGACGGTTATCATGGCCGGCCTGGCCGTGGCGACGAGGGTGTCGCAGCGCTGGGGTGCGCTAAAGGATTAGGTCCTGCCCCCGCCATTTCATTTGAATGGCAGGAAAACAAGAATGTTTGAGCAGAAATTCATTACCAATGCAATGGCCCGGAGCGCGGAAGACGGCGTTGACCGCCGCCGGCTGTTTCGAGCCGCCGGTGCAGCAGGGATCGGCGGCACGGTGGCGTTGCTATCGGCCACGTCGGCAACCGCTGATGACGATGATGATGGGCCCAGCGATTCAGCGATCCTGAACTTCGCGCTGAACCTGGAATACCTTGAGGCCGAGTTTTACCTGCGGGCAGTGACGGGCGCAGGTCTGGCCGACAGCCTCACGGACGGCAGGGCAAGAAAGGCGGAGTAACCGGCGGCAGTAAGGTCCCGTTTTCACCCGGCAGCCTGATCCAAAAGTACGCGGTGGAGATCGCCGCCGATGAAGAGGCCCATGTCCGGTTCCTCCGCAGTGCCCTGGGCAAGGCCGCGGTGGCACGACCGAAGATCGACCTTGAGGCCAGTTTCACCGCCGCCGCCGTCGCCGCCGGACTCATCAAGGCGGGCCAGACGTTCAATCCGTTCGCGGACGAAACCAGTTTCCTGCTTGGGGCATTCATTTTTGAAGACGTCGGCGTCACCGCCTATAAGGGTGCCGCCCCGTTTATCGACAACAAGACCTATCTCGAGGCGGCCGCCGGCATCCTTGCCGTGGAGGCTTACCATGCGGGCATCATCAGAACCACCATGTACGCCCGGGACCTGCAGGCACCGGCGCAGGCCATCTCGGACGCCCGCGACAGCCTGGACGGCAAAACAGACCTCGACCAGGGCATCGGAACAGCCGAGGCAGCCAACCTGGTGCCGGCCGACACCAACGCTCTCGCGTTCAGCCGTACCCCGGCGCAGGTCCTGAACATCGTCTACCTGACCGCGGAATCAGACAGGTTCGGCGGGTTCTTCCCTAAAGGCGTCAACGGAAAGATCTACAGGAGCAGCGGCAAATAAAAGGGGGGGGGCAGCCACCCCGACTGGGACAAGAGAAGGACGCCGCGTGCGGTAGGCGCCGTTTCCCTCCTCTGCTGCCCGCTGGGCAGAGGAGGGAATCCTTCCGCCTGTCCACTCACGTTCGCCGTCAAGCTAGGCCGCATGCCCGAACGGTCCGGGCGTTCTCCATATGGGAGACACTGTTCTTCTTTTGACCTGCGTCGTACTCTTAGCGGGATCCTCAGGCCTTGTATTTGGGTAACGGGAAGGGTGGAACTAAAGGGATGACACTCGCAGAAGAGTGGGACCGGCTTGATTCAGAGACGCGGCAGTGGCTTTTGGATAATCCGGGATGCGTGATGGTGCCGCGTACTGTCAGTGCCAGGATCAAGCAAAGTGCTGCAGGGCATATTGACGTTGATGCGCACGGCCAGATGCTGCTTTCCCGTGAGGATCTGGATTTCCTCCGCGAGAAAGGCACGGGTCTCGGTACACGCGACATCAGCGGGGAAGTGCAGTTCTTTGATGCAACGCAGCCCCGAAAGCGCGAATAAGCCGCAGCTTTGCGGGACAGTGCTGTGGTCGTCCTGGTCACTTGCCGGATGCGAGGGTATCGCCTTTTTTCGGCTGGCCCGGGGTGAGCGACGTTCTAGCGGTTGCTCAGGCATTTTTCTGTGAGCAGCCTCAGGCTTGCGGAAGAAGCTGCCAACATTATGGTCCCTTTATCGGTACTGATCGTTATGACCCGACGCCCTGGGAAGGTAAACCAGTTGGCCTTTACCGGCTGGCCGATCAGTCGCAGCCCTGAGTAGCTTTCGATGTGTCCAAGTCCGTTCGGCTCGGTCATGGCTTGAAAGAGGAGCCGGCCGGGTTCTGCTTTCACGTATCCTCTTGCCCACTGCCGCTTGAGCGTTGATTCACTTCCTCGAAGGGCGCATTGGAAAAGACCCTGTTCGGTGTCCCGGGCGACGCGTCGTCTTTGCATGGAAATGACCGGCAGCGAGATCAGCGCCGTCAGGGCGATGGTGGCCGGAATAAGAATGGCCAGCGCCGGCCAATGTCCCACGATGGCACTCAAGGGAGGAAACGCGAACAGCAGGATTACCGCCGCCGGAAGGACATGCAGGCTACCCAAGTCGTAGACCTTTTCCACCCAGCTTCGGGGCGCCGGCTTCAGGTTCACTTCTCTCATCGGCAGTCTTTGACCTTCCTGCACATATGCCTACGCTACGCCCTTACCGCGGCGCGCTCTTGAAACGAGAAGGTGCGGCTTCTGTTACCGCTATCCCTGTCAGGAATGACACGGGAAGGAGCAGGACGCTGCACGCGGTAGTCATCCTCATCTCCTCTCCAGCCCCTCAGATACAGACGCTCAGGCATCCTTTCTATGGCGTTCGTAACCGCGGGCCTTGCGGATGTTCCCGCTCGGCACGAGGGGCCTCAGAAGGCAAGCTCGTGCAGGAGTTGGACGAAGATGTCCGGGCATTGTTCCAAGGCGTTGGGAGCAGGACAAAAAAGGGATTTTTCTTGCTTCGACTGTGACAACTTCCCATGTTCTTTGTCATTTGCTGAAGACTTCATTGACGTTTCTGTGGTTTTCGGCTGGTTCCCGGGATACGTTCGGGGGGATGTGAAGTGCTTTCCCCTTTTTGAACAGTACGGAGCTAAAAACGTGAATACCCCCAAAACTGAAATAGATTCCGTTATTGGTCTGGTGGGCCTGCGGGCTCAACCTTGCAGGTAAACGCGGCAATGGCCGCAATTGGGGGCAGCATTGTGGCTGGCCCGGATCCGCTGCTGGGGCTTCTGAACAGGGTCGACAAGGGTGACGTGGACGCTTTCAGGGACTTGTATTCGCGCGCCGCCCGACGTTTGTTCGGCCTTGCGATGAAGGTGGTCCAAAGGCCGGAGCTGGCCGAGGAGGTCGTGCAGGAAGTCTTCGTCCAGGTGTGGTCATCGGCGGGCCGGTTTGATCCTTCCCGGGGTGAGCCGCTGGTGTGGCTGTTCACGATGACCCACCGCCGTGCGGTCGAGGTTGTCCGGCGGGAGCAGGCCTGTCTTGAGCGTGATTCCCGGCATCACCGCGAGACAACGGCGCTGGGCCAGTATTCTGTCGAAGAGCTGATTCTGCGCAGGGTGGAGGATGAGAAAATTCGCGCCAGCCTGTCCACGCTAAGTCGCGCCCAGTCCGAAGCGATCACCCTCGCATATTTGGACGGGCAGACGTACGCGGAGGTGGCAGGCACCCTGAACCTGAGTCTGCCGGCGGTCAAGTCCCGCATCCGTGACGGCTTCCGCAACATGCGCCAGTGCCTGGGCCGGGAAGGTGCCGGATAAGAGTAACCGTGCTGGGCATCCCCAGGGCGTTATTTCACCGTGAGGGTGCCTTTCATGTTGCCGTGGAAGTTGCAGTGGTAGGGGTACGTCCCGGGCTCGGTGGGGGCGGTGAAGGTGCCGGTGCCGACTTGGATGTTGGCGTCGAACGCGTTGCCGGTGTCAGCGGTGATGGTGTGCGCCTCAGCGTCTTCGTTGATGACGGTGATCTCTGCTCCGGGGCTCGCCGTTTCCGCTCCCTGGTATTTGAAGCCCTTGATCAGAATTTCCGCCGCGGCCGCCGCAGATGTTGAGCCCGTACCGGAAGCTGTAGGAGCAGGTTCTGTGGTGGCGGCAGGAGCTGAGGGGAATTGTTCGGTCAGTGTGGGGGCCGCTGTGGTGCCGGACCCGGACATGCCCCCGCAGCCGGACAGGGCCAGCACCACTGCTGCTGCCGCTAGTCCAAGCGCGCTGCCGGTTCTTTTGCTTGCCTTCATGAGTAAACCTTTCAGTGGGATCCGCCAGGGCGGTTCCTTGGTTGTGCAGAAACTGCTCAGGGGTGTTCGATCCAGCAGGCGAGGATGGTGGTGGAGAGCTGGTAGGCCAGGGCGTTCCTGGTGATGTTGTCCGGTCCCAAAGTGGCAGGCAGGTCTGTGGCGTCCACGTGGAGGATGAAGCTGTCCTTTTGGAACACCGCTGATCCGTCGGTGGTTTCGTAGGCGGGGAAGCCGAGGTTCGCGAGGCCTTCGATGGGTGTGGCGTCTTTTGCGAGGGCCTGCATCGCATCGAAGTAGGTCAGTGCCGTGGCCTTGTCCTTGGCTTCCTTGACGGAGATGACCAGGTCCCCTTCGTCCAGGTGGTACGTGCAGGTGAACGTGCTGTCCGCCCAGTCGTTGATGGTGTGCGGGTCCTGCTCAAGGTCCAGGATTGACGTGAGGCGGTCCTTGGGCTGGTCACCGCAGACCATCTTGGCAGCCTCGCTGGGCCCATTGGTCTTGGCGGCAGGGGATGATGATCCGCCGTGGTGCCCGCCCCCGTGACTGTCCGTGGGCCCGGCCTCGGGTGAAGCAGCTGAAGGTGCCCGTGTCGGGAGATTCGATGGTGCGGTGACGGATCCGGCCGCTGTGGCGCAGCCGGAGAGCAGTAGGGCGGCCATGGCCAGTGAGGCCATTACGGGCTTGTGCTGTTTCATCGCTCTTTCCATCCTGACCGCCCCCATTTCCAGGGGTTCGCGGCCGTTGTCAGGCTTTGAGGGTGGCGTAGATGACGTAGTTGTCATCAAACTCCCCGGTGGCGGCGTCATAGCCGTCACAGGTGATCAGCCGCAGCTCGGACCCGGGGGTGTTGCCGTAGACCTCAATAGTGGGGAACTTATCTTTGGGGTAGAGCGCGCCGCGGTCAACGATGAACACGGCGGTGCTGCCGTCTGCCCGGGAGACGGTCATTTCAGCGCCGGGGGTGAGTTTGCGCAGGTCCGCGAAAACGCCGCCACGGCCGTTGGGTGAATTGACGTGGCCCAGCAGCACTGAAGGTCCGCGTTCCCCGGGTGTGGGGGAGCCGTCGTACCAGCTGGCAGGTGCGCCGTTGCCGTCGTCCTGGGGCACCTGAAGGGAGCCGTTCTCCTCCAGTCCCAGGTGGATCAGGTCCGTGCGGACCGAGATCGAGGGAATGGTCAGGGTGACGGGAGCCGAAGCGGCCATGACCGACGGAAGCTGTTGTGCCCCCGCGGCGGGGGCGGCCGCAGGCGGGGGAGCGCTGGGGGTGCCAGGCGCAACAGGAGCTGAGACCGAGGCCGAAGGTGCCGATCCGGCATCCGGGGTGGTGGAGGGTCCGGCGCAGCCGGCCAGGGTGAGCAGGAGCAGAACCCCGGCCGCCGTGGAGGCCAGGGGGCCCCCACGGCGGCTGGCGTTCTTGGGTGTCACTGTATTGATCCGATCAGCTCGTGCTTAGGCTGCTGCGGAGGTGCGGCGGCGGACGACGTAGGCTCCGCCGACGAGGGCGACAAGTGCCAGGCCGGAACCGATGGCGAGGGCTCCGGTGTCGGTGCCGGTTTCGGTGGGGATACCGGTTGCTGCGCCGCCTGCGGGCATTTTCATCTGCCCGGCCGTCAAGGTCCCGCACAGGGCGGGGGAGGTGGCGGCAAGCGGAAGGCTCGGAACGATATCGCTCTTCGCCGCCTGCGCGGCAGGGCTCAACGTGGCCGGGTCAAGGCCGTGGACAACCACCACTGCGGTGCCTGCTTCCAGGGAAGCCTTGGTCTCGGCATTCAGTTCGAACGTCCGGTCAACGGTGTAGGCAGCACCCTGGCCGGCGAGCTTGAGGTCCGTACCGGCTGCCGGGCTGGTGTCCCCGCTCGTGGAGAGCGTGGTGAGGATGGGGCCGTAGGCCGGATCACCCTCGGTGGTGTTGATGACGCCGTCACCGTCCTTGTCAGCGGACGGGTCCGGGCAGGTGCCCTGCTTGCCGCCGTGGATGTGCTGGACGTGCGGGTACGGGGCGTCCATGAACGTTGCCGGCAGGCCGGAAACATTCAGGACGACGTGGGCCTGGTTGCCCGTGACGTCAACGGTGACGGTGCCAGAGGCTGAGCTGCCGTTCAGCTGGCCCAGGGTGGTCTGGTAGGACTGGTCGGCGGCCATGGCCGGGGAACCGGAAAGGGCAAGGACGCCCAAAGCGAGAGTGGGAACAGCCATAAAGCGGAGTGTCTTATTCATTGGAAAAATCTCCTCATACACGCGCGTGTGATGTTGATGCCCCCAAGAGGGGACAACAGTACTTCGCAACCGCTCCGGAAAAGGATGGGTGCGGATGTGGCCGGTTTCACATATTTCTGCAGGCCACAGCCGTGGGGGTGCCTGGACGCGCCTTTTCCGGGCGGTCACCGGACGAAAGGTCAGGCAGCCGGGGCGCCGCGGCGCCGGCCCCACACACCAACTCGCCCCGATCCAGCCCGGCTCTTGTGCAGCAGGGCGTACCCGGCCACCGCCAGTGCCCCGGCGGCCGCTTCCGCAACGGCAGTGATGACCTTGGCCGTGTACCAGACCGGTTCATACATCGAAGGCAACGGCCCGATAGCGGGAACCTGGACATACCGGTAAAGGATGACCGCAGCCAGGGACGACAACGCCACCACGGCAGCGGCAGCGAAAGCCGTACGGGAGCCTTTGAGCAGCACGAACACGGCTGCCAGGGCAGCGGCTCCGGCCTGGACCAGAAACAGCGTGCCCTGGCCGATACCGCCCGGGGCTGCCTGCTGGTAGCCCGGGGCGAGCTGGACATGGACCACGGCACTGACCACCAGACCCGCCGCAGCACCGGCACGCAACACCCACAGGGACCGGTCATGCTCTTTCACTCCAGGGTGGTTCATTTCACGACCAGCGTCCCGGTCATCTGCGGATGGAAGGTGCAAATAGTCTCGTACTCACCCGGGGCATCAGGCGCCTGGACGACCGCCGTTCCGCCTCCCGGGACCTCCACATCAAACCCGCCCTCACCCTTGGCAGTGACGGTGTGCGGAGCGCTGTCAGCGTTCGTCACCGTCACCATCGACCCCGGCTTCACCGACGCCGGAACCTCATACTTGAAATCCTTGATAGTGATGACCGCTGCGCCGGCCTGGGCCGATCCATTCGCTGACGGGGCAGCGGAACCGGCCGCAGGCGGGGCGGAATAGTCCCCGCCCTGTCCGGCGCACCCGGTGATGGCCACCATCGACACGGCGGCAGCTACGGTCAGAACACGGTTGATCGTTCTCATGACAACCCCTTCAAGGGATCTTGTCCTGCACACACCGGACGGCGCGCCCATCAGGAAACTACCCCATACCTCCTATTCGTCGCCCCTGCACTCACGGACTGCCCTGACTCCTGGGTCAACCTACGAAGAGATCAATCTGGATCCTTCTGTCCAATCGTCAGTAACAGGCATTGATCGGTACGCTGCACGGGCGGATGATGGCCCCATGGGGCATGGTTGTCCGGCCTGCGCCAGTTTGTTGACTGTTCGAGGTGTCCATGGTTGCCGCGAGGACCGCCCGCCGCAGGCTTCTGTGGCGCGTCGTGTTGGGTGTCGGCGTTCTTGGTGTGCTTATCGGGCTGGTGGTTTTCAAGCCGTGGCTCTTGTTCGTTGATGTCCGGGTCGATGAACAGCTCCCGTCGGCGGCTGCCCCGGCAAGTCAGGCGCAGCCGAGTCCCTCACTTTCTGCTCCCGGAACGTCTGGTCCTGCCGCACCTGAGGTTCCTGTCAGCCCGGTGCAGTAGGCGTCTGGGTCACTGATCAGCCACGAACACGCGACCACAGGAACCGTGCGGATCATTCTGCAGCCAGACGGTACCCGTGTGCTGACCTTGGAAGATCTGGATACATCGAACGGCCCGGACGTCCACGTCTGGTTGAGCGCCGCTGACGAGGTCGAAGGAACCGCCGGCTGGTTCACGGCCGGATCCGCCGAGCACTACGACCTCGGGCTGATCAAGGGGAACCAAGGCAATCAGCTCTACAACATCCCCCAGGAGGTGGACCTGTCCAAATACAGGTCAGTTGACCTGTGGTGCGTCCAATTCAGTGTCTCCTTCGGGGCAGCCCAACTAAGCCCCTGACCACCCGCAGGACCCAACTGCATGCTTCGAAAAGGAGACGCCTACCCCTGAGCTCCGGGAAGCACCCGGGTCCACGCGCCTCCGCACACGGCCAGGGTGGACCAAGCTTCCAGACCGGCCTGGGCCGCCTGGCGTTGTGTCTGGGCCACTCGAGGCGTGTTCTTAGCGCCCAGCTGTGCCGGGCACTGGGTGTTTGCTCATTCGGCGGGGTACGGGGCGGCGGTGAGGGAGCGGGCGAGGTGTGCTGCGTTGCGGGCTGCGCTGGCGGTCGTGGCGGCGGTTTTTTCGGGGATGCTGTTCAGGTCCTGGTAATCCACTGTGTGCATGGCTTCCCCTACCCAGTAGGTGCCGCCCTGGGCGGGGACGGTGAAACCGACGTCGTTCAGGGCCTGCTGGGTGTCGGCAATGACTTTGTGTGCGCCGTCTTCGTTGCCGACCACGGCGATGATCGCGACTTTTCCGTACATGATGGGCCGGCCTGCGTCGTCTGTTTCGGAAAGCTCGGCGTCGAGACGTTCGATGACCCGTTGGGCGATGCTGCAGGGGTGACCCATCCAGATGGGGGTGGCCAGGACCAGGATGTCGGCTGCCAGGATCCGGTCCCGGATTCCGGGCCAGTCGTCCCCTGCGCCCATGTCGGTCTGCACCCCGGGCATCACGTTGTAATCGACGACCCGCAGGGACGCGGTGTTCACGCCGTGGCCTTCAAGTTCATCGAGCACGTGCCGGGCGAGCAGTTCGCTGCTCGACGGTGCCGGTGAGGGCGTAAGGGAACAGGTAAGGGCAAGTGCGGTGAGCTCGGCCATGGTTCATCCTTCTCGATCATTTGGGGGTGCGCGACCAACTACAGAAGCGCTGAGGGGCTGCAGCAGCTGCCCCACCCTGTGATTCGGCACGCACCTCCAAAAGGACTGCTCCTGCGCACCCTTCAGTGCCGGTTCCGGACCCCGTCTTGCCGAGGTAGCGGCGGACCCATTGGTTCACTCCCAGAACCAGGGCAGGCAGGGGTCCACGTCCGTCCTGTTCAGTTCTGGGTAGTGCTGGCCGATGATGCCCACACGTCCTGCACGCGAGGATGGACGTTCTACTCCCCCGGCGCCGGTACCCGAAAGCACCAGCGATCAGCGGAGGCCCGCTAGCGGCGCGCCGCTGCGCCTCGGGAAAGAAGGAATCCGACGCCGATCATGCCGATGGCCAGGAACAGATGCAGCCAGTTGTCGGCATTGTTGAACGGGACGAAGTTGGCAGGGGTGTCGTGACCGATGATCAGGCCGTAGATCCACAGGACCACGTAGACCGCACCGCCACCGATCAGGTAGTTCCGCGCCCCTGATGCGGTCTTGGCCATCAGGACACCGGCAACACCGAAGAGAAAATGCACGATGTTATGCAGGATCGAAACCTGGAACAGGCCCAGCAGCAAGGCCTCCGAACCGGGCCCGGCGAAACCCAACTGGCCGAAGTTCGTCGTCACGCCAGGGATAAAGCCTAAAACACCGACCAGTAAAAAGACCGCACCGGTCACCAGCGCGGCTTTTTGGATATTGGTCCGGCTCATGTCTTTGCCACCTGTAGTCATTGCGCACTCCATATCTCGCTGGCCGCCGCTTGGATAACGGCTGTCCCACCAGAAATCCGCTAAGCAATTAACGACATACTAAGTTCACTGAGGATCATTTGAACATAGGCCGGTTTGACTGAATGTCTTTAAGCGGTTGGATACGTGGCTCTTCGCAGATGAGCATGGGTAGGGCGGTCTGAAGCTGGCGCTCGTACGTTGGCTGCGGCGTGGTGCAGGGGGAATGAGGTCAGGGCCTCTTTGAATTGGTAGCGACCAAGCAAACCAATACGCAAAGAGACCCTGACATGAATAACTCTATGTCTTGTTCCGGCGGGCGCTGGTGCATGCGGGCAGATGCCTTGCTCGATGTCGAGGGCGTCCACATCAGTGCCGTCACTGCAACCGTGACGGGCTTGCTTCTGCACGTCGAGACCGGCGAGGACCTCACCGGGTGCCCTGACTGCGGCGTCGTCGCTGTGGGGCACGGCCGCCGCCAGGTCCGCCTCCATGACATTCCGTGTTTCGGCCGGCCAGTGCAGCTGCTATGGGCCAAGCGCGTCTGGCGATGCCCCGACAATGACTGTCCGCGAACGACGTTCACCGAGGAGCATCAGTTGGCCGGACCTAGGGCGAAGCTCACGGCCAGGGCCGCCAGATGGGCAACCGATGGGCTGCAGCGTTTCGATACGTCTGTCTCTGCCCTGGCCCATCAGCTCGGCGTTTCGTGGCATACAGCGTGGGACGCCATCAGGGCAGAAGCCACACGGCGCATCGCTATCACCGAGCGGCTGTCCGGGGTGAACGCGCTTGGTGTTGACGAACATGTCTGGTCCCACACAGGTCCGCCGGGGTCCGGCATGGTCACCGGGATCGTGGACCACACCCGTGACGCCCACGGTCGAGTTCATGCCCGGTTGCTGGACCTCGTTCCGGGCAGGTCGGGGAAGGCCTACGCTGACTGGCTAAAGGACCGAGGCGCCGGGTTCACCGCCGGCATCAAGACCGCGGCGCTGGACCCGTTCCGCGGCTACGCCAACGCCATCCGCGACGAGCTGCCCGAAGCGATCACCGTCCTGGACGCCTTCCACGTCGTGAAACTGGGATCGGCCATGGTCGACGAGGTCCGCCGCAGGGTCCAGCAGGAGACCCTGGGCCACCGGGGCCGCAAGGGAGATCCGCTCTACGGTATCCGGCGGACTCTGCAGACCGGCGCGGAACATCTGACCGAGAAGCAGGCCGCCAGGCTCGATGCGAAACTCACCGCCGGGGACCACGGCCACGAAGTCACCCTGGCCTGGCAGTGCTATCAGAAGCTACGGAACATCTACCACTCCCGCCCGGAACGCGGCAGGGGGCTCGTCAACGAGGTCATCGCATCGTTCCCGTCCTGTCCGATCCCGGAAGTCGCCCGGCTCGGTCGAACACTCAAACAATGGAAGGCCGCGATCCTGGCCTACTTCGACACCCGCGGCGCCTCCAACGGCCCCACAGAAGCAATCAACGGCGTCATCGAAACCACCCGCCGTATCGCCCGTGGGTTCCGTAATTTCCCCAACTACAGACTCAGATGCCTACTTGCCGCCGGCGGCCACCGACCCTACCGAATCAAACAGACGAACCATGCCTAAATGCGAAGACCCGGATACGTTCCCCTGAGTTGAACTGTGCGGAAGGGCATGGTTGGTGGCGGAATCGGCGGCAATTGCAGGCTGTGCACGTTTTAATCGAACCAACGCGGTCCCAGTGACAAGCTCTATGACCAGAAATACGCCCGCCGACATCGAGTGACGCCCAGGCAGAAGGGGCCAGCGGCGCGCCTTGCCGTCACGGCCACCGCGTGACGCAGCCACACTTTCCCCGCTTTACTGCAATAGCCCGAAAATACCTTTGGCGGGAGAAACAAAAGTGCCCACACATTACAGGTGCCGGCACTTTTGTTGTCTATGGTCAGACTCCACGAGTTTACCAACCAAAGGCGCCTGGAACTCCGGCGGAGACGATAAGTAGAAGCACGTTGGTTCCGCTTGACCCCCGGCTCATTCCAATCGCCCGTTTTGGGCTGCGCCCAGACACGCCGGGGTCCGCGCCACCCTTCCCGGACGCGGTTCCCGGAAGCACCACCGGCACCACAACTGCCAGGCAAGGGGACGTAGTCGTCCCAGGCCGCCTCTACTCAATTCCCAAAGGCGTTACCTACTTACACTCCATAAAGTAAGTAACGCCCCTGCAGACCCTAACGTGAGAGGACAGTCCAGGGAATAGCCGCAACATACCGTTGCACGCACCGGCACTTTCAACCCGGTGCTAACCGAATGGTTCGCGGGATCAGGGGACCGGTACCTCGGTGGCCAGGCTGTCGTACATGTGGCCGGAAAACACTGCGCCGGGCGCCTGCCGGAGTTTGGTGAACAGCGCGGTTTCCACCGTCAGTCCCGGCCCGAAGGCCATGGAGCAAATCCGTTCGTCCCCTTCCTCGGGCGCCTGTTCCAGGATGTGCTTGAGGACAAAAAGGACTGTGGCGCTGCTCATGTTGCCGTAGTTGCGCAGCGTCTCACGCGCGGGGACCAGTTGCTCATCGGTGAGGCCGAGCCGGGCCTGGACTTTGTCCAGAATGCTTCTGCCGCCGGGATGGATGGCCCAGTGCCGGATGGAGGGGTAGGGGAGTGCCTCCAGCTCTGGATCCCTCGCCAGAAGGGGCTTCAGGGCGCCCACGATATGGTCATCGATGATGTGCGGCACATAATTCCCCAGCACCATTTCAAATCCGTGGTCACCAATGTTCCAGGCCATCGAATCCTCACCAACCGGTGTGAGGACAGTTTCAAAGTGGTCCAGCTGGAGCAGGGCCTTCTTCTCGGAGCCACTCCGTGCTGTTACGATCGCGGCGGCGGCACCGTTGGCGAACAGGGCTGATCCCATGATGGTGTCCGGGTCATTGGAGGCACGGACATGCAGTGAACAAAGCTCCGCGCAGACCACCAGGACCACGGCATCCGGGTCGGCCTCGCAGAAGAGCTTTGCGGCACGCAGAGCTGGAAACGCGGCATAGCAGCCCATGAACCCAAGATGGTAGCGCTGGACAGCGGGGTTCAGGCCAAGCTCCCTGACGATTTTGTAGTCCGGTCCGGGGTTGAAGAATCCGGTGCAGGAAACTGTCACCAGATGAGTGATGTCAAGGGCATCAAGTTCCTGGCAGGCATCCACTGCAGAGCGGGCCGCCTCTACGAACAGCTTGGTTGCCTCCCGGGCGAAAATGTGATTGCGGACCTTGGTGCCGGGGTTCAGCAGCAAACCGATGGACGGATCGAAGGACTGCGGATCATCCGAGGGGTAATTCCTGGTAAATTCCTCGACGGCTGTGAAGCGGGTGTCGATGGCAGCAGAGTTAAAACAGGTGCTGACAAGCCGTGAGCCAAGCCTGGACAATCCTGGTTGGGCTGCAAACACGTCACGGGCTTCTGTTTGGATCAGCATGGTTTTCGGGACTGCAGTTTCAAGTGATCGCACGTAAACCGTCATTGACTCATACTTAGCGAGTACCTGGGATAAGACAAGCTGCCTGCATATTGGTGGGACTCAGCTCGGGTTTGGCCCGCTGAGGCCCTCGCGTTTGTCGGCTCCTTCCCGGAGCAATTTCCTGCAAGAGCTTTCAGTTATAACCAACGGGTGACCGGACCCCCCACCAACCGGTGACGGTTCAGATACCGGCGCATGTCCTGCCCAGCGCCCGTGGAGTACATGGGCTGATGACCGGGCAGAGGTCGTGTTCAGTTCCGAGCGACGGGCTACCGTGGCGAACCATCCCGGCCGGAATTTGCGTCAAACGGCAGTCACTGGTTCGGGAAGTTTGTCCGGCGGCCGTGAGCAGGATGGGACCCCAGCGTTTGGGGGTTTGAGCGCCAGGAGGGTAAAGCTCCCTGTGGCCCGGCTCCTTTGACGTCCGTAAGCCTATCTGCTAAAAATGAATGGCATTCATTTTGTGAGGTCCCTCTCACTCGCACGGGTATTTCTACCCAGTGAGAGCGCGGGGCACTTGGCCGGGTGCCTGTCCCTGACAGGCGCCAGGCGCGACCTAGGAACCGCAGACCGTCTGTTTAACGTGAAGGGCAACCTTGCGGGCAGTGGACTTACACAGAATTGGGCTGATCTGGTTGGGCGGCAGGTCCAGGTATGGAAGGACGGGAACTTGGTCCGGTGCGGTTACGTTGATGACGTGGCACCTGCGATCGACGTGCTCTGGCTCCGGGGCGAAGGAGTAGAGCGGCGAGCCCTATACGAAAAAGCAGACGGTTACTCTGCTGTGGCGGCATGGGAGGCCCACGATCATGAATAAGGCTGACCACCGCCGGCACATCATTGCCTACAGTCGTGCCGCACTGGATCAAGGCATCACGCTGGCGGTTCAGGAGATCATGGACAGCTCTCCGTCCGCGACTCAAGGCCTCTGATTTCTCGACTCGAGGATACAGTCGCCCGGGTTGAACTGGTTGACTCAGGTGCCGTTCGGCTACATTGAACAACGCGATTGTCGACCTTGGCCACGGGAAACACTGACAGGATTCTGACTATGTCATCAGGAAGCCACTGCGATGACTCCCGTGAGAAAAGCCCGATTCATGATGGTACCGAGTCCAAGTGCTGCTCTCGCACTCCTCACCTTGGCCCAGAATGGTTCGATGATTACCTGCGTCGTGCACTACACGATTGATCCTGCCAAGATCACCGAGTTCGAAGCCTTCGCCGCAGCCTGGATACGGCTGGTTGACCGTCATGGCGGGGAGCATCATGGCTATTTCCTGCCGGGCGAAGGTGCCAGCGATCAGGCGCTTGCCTTGTTTACCTTCCCGTCGCTGGATGCTTACGAGCAGTACCGCCAGCTCTTTGGTGTGGACCCTGACTTCATCGCAGCCGACCGCATCCGTGACACTTCCGGCTGTGTGATCCGCCACGACCGGACCCTCATGCGTCCGCTCCTGCCGGGCGACCTGCCCCCTGCAGGGACCCACTAGGAAAAGGGCTCCCCGCGATGCCCGCCCCGACAGCTGCCGACCCCTTTCACGCCGCATCAAAAGCGGTGGCTTTTGATCCGACTTACCCTGTTCCCGGACAGGTCCAGGGTCGTAGGCTTGGCTGACATTTCATCGACTTCTCGGGAGGCAGCCGTGCACACGTCAAAGCGCACACCGAAGCGCATGGACCGTTTAACCAGGGCCCGCCATCTTCAGGAAAACCTGGCACCCAAGGCGGCACGGGGGAAGGAATGGGCCACCCCCGGACTCGTGGCCGCGTTGCAACGGGCGGTGTCCGGTCTGGACACCGGCCGGGAAGCAGCCTCGCCCCGGGCCCAGACCAAGTTGCGCCGGTTGGCAGAGGACCTGGGCGCAGGGGTGGAACGGGTGAGGCCCCGGCTCCAGGAAGGACCGGGCCGGGTCCCACCCAAAACACCGCGCAAGACCCGTGCCGCTGTTGTCCCGCCGTTGAAGCAGGCAAGCCAGGGACAACGGAGAATGTTGTTGCTGCTGTGCGCGGTGGCCGCCCTCGCCACCGCCGCTGTCGCACTCCGGGAACTCCTTAGGGGCACCGGCGAAGAAGCGGCCCAGACAACCGAACCGGAGGCAGGGGACAGTGCCGAAGAGCGCGCTCCAAGGGGCGACGGCGTTACTGCCCAGAGCACGCCCGTATCCGGGGCCTCGGCACAGGATGCCTACCTCTGACCCCGTGCGCTTCATGCCCGGCCATTTCCGGGGAGGCAGGTTCGGCGACCGTGCCTCCGCTGCGGGGGACGGGTCCGCTCCGCCTTGTGGTTCCGGAAGCCGGCGTCCTGGTTCCTAGTCCTTCTTCTTGAAGGCGTCCTTGATTTTCTCGCCGGCCTGCTTCAGGTCCGACTTCGCCTGATCGCCCTTGCCTTCGGCCTTCAGGCGGTCATCGCCGCTGGTTTCACCAGCAGCTTCCTTGCCCTTGCCGCCCAGCTTTTCAGCCGCATGACGGGCCTTATCTCCCAAGCCCATGGTCTTATCCCTTCGGTCGGAACCCCGGCAGGGACACCCCGCGGGGCTGGCACTTCCATCGTAACCACCCACCTCCAGCAGCGGATCAGTGCCACCGCAGTAATTTCGTGCCGGTGAGTCACCAAGGGCCGCTACCGCCGCCACCCTATAGAGGGGTTTGTTGGCTGCATAGGGTCATTAGCTTGAGGTGCGCCCCGGCCGGCGGGGGCAGGAACGCAGCTGGTTTGGCGTGAGTGGATAGTTCACGAATGGATTGGTCCTGGTCCAGGTCCAGGGCGAGACCCGCTAAACGTTCCGCGTCCATCATTTGACCGGAAGTCTTGATGCTGAGGACAGTATCGATCGCACCGTTCAGGTCTCCGGCGGTGAGGGGTCAGACGCAGTACTTCAACGGGCTCTCCGTCCGTGCCGGGCAACGGGTCGGGCTCAGTGCGGGGAGTCCGCTTCCAGGTCCTCCATAACCCAGGCGAGGACGGCGAGTTCGTATGGGGGAGGTTCGCGGATCCCGTACTGGAAGGCATCGAAGTCAAAGGCACTGGCACTGCCGCCGTTGCCCCAGTATCTGAGCCAGAGCCCTTCGAGGCTGATGATTTTCAGTTCTATGAGGCATCGCGCTGTCCGCCGTGGGTCACTCATCGCTGCACCTGATCACTGTTGGCGGCTTGACCGCCCGCCGATTTAGTCAGCTTACTTACTACATTCAGGGTAGGGGACAACGAGGCGGCAGCCAACCGGGGGAGCGGAAATTTCGGCGGGGGCCTGTGTCCTGGCTTTCCGACGCGTCCGTTAGGGGGTCTCGGGAGGTGACTCGGGGCGGGGGAGTTCCTACGATTAGCTCATGGAATCGCCGGGGCACGCCGAGCACATCATCAGCCTGCACCAGCTTGGTGGCAGACAGTGCTGACCTTCAAACGGTCTTGAACGGCCTGACCGGTTTCGCTGCAGATGCGATCAGCAAGGCAGCCGGCCAAATGATCGACTGCGCGCTGACCTTGCGCCGGCGCAAACGGACCGCCACCGTGGCGGGCAGCAGCGACAAGGCCGTCATGCTTTGACCACATCGAACAAAGCCTTGCCCAGGGTCCCTGCCTGGACGCCTTGAACGTGGGCCGCCCGGTCCTGCTGGATGATGTAGCAACAGACAAGAACTGGCCCAGGTACAGCCGGGCCTTGGCGGCAGAGGGGTGCCGCAGCGCCCTTGGCGTGCCCATGGACCTGGGGAAAACAGCTGAGGCGGTGCTGAATTTTTTCGCTCCCACCGCCGGCGTGTTCACTGACACTGTCATCAAGGAAGCCGAAGGGTTCGCGCACGTGGCCGGCAGTACCCTGCGCCTGGCGATCCGGATCGAGACCGGTGAACAGCTTAACGCGGACCTGAAAACCGCCATGGCCACCAGGACCATCATCGATGCCGCCTGCGGCGTCATCATGGCACAGAACCGTTGCGCCACGACGACGCATTCAGACTGCTTGCCAAAGCCTCCAGCAACCGGAACCAAAAACTCCACCACGTCGCAGCAGACATCATCGCCCGCCTCGGAGTCACCCCCGACCAGCCCCTGCGCTTTGACGACTGACACCCGCGTAGCCGCTCCCGGTCCTGCCATATTCTTCGGGAGTGGGTGGCCTTCGTCGTCTGTGAGGTAGTGCCTAACGTGAGGAGGGATGCTGAGCTAGGGAGGTGGCGGGGGCGGGTCTGGAAGACTTTGTGACCGCCAGGGGCTGCGCCATTGCGGGGCATCCCAGCCATCCATAATGTAAATCCGCTCGTGCGCAACCCGGTCGCCCCGAAACTCCATCAGGCTCACGGTGAACATCCATGGCGCACCCTCATAACTGATCAGATTCTCCACAACAACCAAGTCCGCACGGTGAGTGATTCTACGCGTGTGGAACTTTATGTTTGCTGGATACTGTCTCCGCCATTCGCGGAAGTTTTCCACGCCTTCGAACCGCTCCCCGGACTGGGGGAACTCAAGCACCGCGTCGTCGTGATAGATCTCGTGGGCGATGTCCTCGTCCTTACCGGAGTACTCCCAGTGACGCTGCAGAGCCTGCAGGAGGTCCGTGTCTTCGAGCATTACTCACCTCGTCAGTCCAGGACCAATGTAACTTCAGGATCCTTTGACGACAATGCTTGAGGCCGGGCAGATCGCGGCCAGCTATAACTGAGCTGTATGGCCACGCAGATGGCATTGCGACCAGGTCAGAAAGAAGGCACCAACGATTTACGCGCACTTCCTGAGCATTGGAGAAGCTATTCCTTCCTGTATGACCTGTGGCGAGCCAGCCCGTCCACGGCGTAGGTGGGTCCGCCCAAGCTTTATGATTCACTAATGGCTGACATGGATTCCTGGCCCACCGGCCGCCTGTTATCGACAGCGGCCAGACTGGTCGAACATTCCTGGAACGAGAAGCTGGCCGATGCCGGCCTCACCCATGCCGGGGTGATAGCCCTTGATGTCCTCTCGGCAGCCGAGGAGCCCATGAGCCAGGCGATGATTGCCCAAAAGGTCCGTGTGCAGAACCAGACAATGGGTAAAACCTTGTCCCGCCTGGAGGCCTGGGGCTACATCCGCCGCCAGCCCAGCCCTTCTGACCGCAGAAGCCAGGTTGTCTCCATCACCGACGTCGGCGCCCGGGTGATCAACGAGGCCCGTGAAGTGGACCGCACGGTATTGACACGCGTGGCAGTGGATGGGGACAAGCTACGCAAGGAACTGCAAACCATCGTGCTCCTACTGGCCTCTGGAGCCAAGGAATCAAGCCGGGCGACCGGTAACTGACTCGCCGTCCTGCAGCGGAGCGGTGGCACGTTAGTGGTGCACACGGCGCAGACATGAGAACCGTGGCTTACGCGCCCGCGCACGCATCTGCCTGCAGCGTCGTTACTGGATAGCGGGCTTTAGATGAGGTCGGGCACTGGCAGCACTGCGCCCTGGCCGGCTGCTTCAACAACTGCACCAACGCTTTGCTGATGGCTTCCAGAGTTAGTTCATCCAGCGCGAGAGCGAGTGCTTCCATTTCCGACCAGGCAAGGGGCACTAATTCATTGATGAAGGCGTCGAATTCAAAGGGATGACAGCGCCCGCCGTGATTCCAGTACGTGATCCATAGATCGATTGAAGCGACATTTTCCCGCTGCAGCAGGATCCTGGCTTCGTGCCGCAGGTCTCTCATAACCAATCCTTGCTTCTGCTACCGGCACCCCGCAAGAACCCCAAAAATTAAGAACTAGCGGCCATGAGGTCAGCACTGGTACTGGAGATCGGCCAGGCGCCTAACGGAACCTTGAGGCAATGTCCAGAGATGGTGCGGACGACTACGGTCATCTCAGCGGCTTCGCAACTAGGTGAAGGTGTAGCCGTCAGAAACGGACTGGGGCGTAGCCGATGACCAGCGTGCCGAACCGTGCGGCGGTCTCGAGGTCGATTCTGGTGTCGGTGATGACCAGGTTGTCCCCGGCGATAATCAGGACGCTGCCGTTGCTTGCTGCATCCAGCCACTCAGCATCATCCGGGTTCTTGGAATTCAGTTGCTCCACGTAGAAGGTTTCCTCACCAACGGTGATGGTGACAAGACCGGTGCCGGTGATTGTCATGGCACAGCTTTCTTCCACCTCGGGAGCCTGTGCCAGGATCCGGCTGTACCCCGGACTCATGGCCAGCTCGAAACCGTGGAAGAGCAGAACCGATACCAGCACAGAGGTCAGTTCCCCTCCTGCCTCACGGCAGGTCAGGACCGGGACCAGCGTGTATGCCAGCGCCGCCACGATGGTTTCGGGACTGCCGGGACCACTGGCTTCCTGGGTGAGGATCACCCGGGCGGCGAGGGGCGTCAGGGCTGTCGGCCTCCAGGCAGCCCTGCGGACGGTCAGCTCCGGTTCTTTGCATTTCCGGTGGGAGACATAGTTACTGAATGCGAGGTACTCCGTCCCGTCCGATGCGGTGCTTTCGGTGATGTCCACGCTCAAGGAGAGCAATTGGCCGGGCCGCAGCGGCCGGCCGCAGAACGTGCATTGTGCCGCGGTCGCCGCCGCCGTGGTCACATAGTACGGCGTGTCCCTGCCCTTAAAGGACTCCAGACGCCCATCCCAGGCGACATTGTCAGTGACCGGCATGCCAGCGAGTCTATCCACCGGTCCCTGCCTCAGCAGCCTCAGCGCTGATGGTTACAGGTCCTCAATGCCGGCCGGGGCTTGATTAGGGTGCGCTTGAGCCGCCTCGCTGCAGTCGGCAGGGTCGTGCTCCTGGAGCCATACCCTTGCATCGCTTAAGGAAAAGAAGAACTGCGTCGGGTAAACGCGGTGGTGGCGTGCCATGTAAAAGGTGGCAATGATTTCATCAACCGGTGAGGACCCAACAATCGCTGTCCGCGTGAAGGACCATTCGGCGGCGAAAATAGCCCCTGCACGGTGGTCCAACCCCTTCAGCCCGGCCATTTCCACGAGTAGGGGCAGCCTTCGTCCGGCGCAGAACTCGCTGGCTTGGATCATCATGGCCCGTGCCGCATCTTCGTCAATCCAGGCACCGGGACTCCAGCACAGATGCACAAAGCCTTCGCGTAGCTCAACCTTGCCGATCCGGTCTTCCTGAGGTACCTCTGGCATGGCGCTGCCTCTCCTGACTGGGACGTTTTAGTGGCAGTACCCCGTGGATGAATCAGGCAAAGCCGGCAGGGAACGGAAAAGCCCGCCAATGGGGGATGGGCGGGCTTCCGCTCCACACCGTAGATGGAAATAAGAAGAACAACGAGTGGATTAACACAGCGCAAAGTTCGTGTCGCAGGCATTGTCAGAGGAGGCATCTACGCTTCGCGCATGACGACAGAATCTTTGGTCACCTTTTTTGTTCACTCCGTACCCATGGTCGGTGCCGGAGTGCTCACCGTCCTTGCTATATGGCGAACGGCGAACTGGTCTAACGAGGACGTCCCTGCACTCCACCAATTAGGTGCGTCGGCTACGGGATGGGACATCCGCAGGGGGTGGACCCGCTGGGCCTCGGCAAGAGCAAAGCCGCATGGCGGAAGGTTGTTCTCCAGTTTGAGCGAAGGCTAGTCAGGCTCCGTCCAGGGCGGGATACTCGCCGTCTGTGGTGGCGAGGGTTTCCATCCAGGTCGTCGCAGCGATGGCTGCGTCCAGTCCCGCCAGTGCTGAGGCTGTGGCCAGCCTTGAGTCTTTGACCGGCACGAGGTCATCCGTGGCCATGACGATCCTTGCCCTGGTCGGCAAGCTGCGCGAGCTGGGGCCGGAGCGTCTTGAGCTGCTCGTAGATGTGGGCAACAGTGCGTGTTTCCATGGGTCCGATCCTCTCAGAACAGGAGGGTGGTGGTCGTGGTTCGGTAGCGCTGATGCCGTTGTGGAGGGACGCGCAGATGTCACTGATTTTCTTATGTTCCCAGAGGCTGGAGTGGGACACCACTACGGACCTAAAGACGCACCACCGATACCGGGTGACTTCCTTGTCGCAGAATTTATGATGACTATCGATATCGCAGTCCGAGTTGCGGTACATAGTTGCGAGAATCGCCGGGGGTTTGGAAGCGGAACGTGCCCGAGCGCCTGATCGACCTCGTCACAGCAACTCTTCGGACTCAACCAAGCTATGGCCTAAGCCCAACAGCACCGACGTTTGCCATAAGTACGCGGACGGTCCACCGTCGTGGCCGGGTCAGGTCAGGCAGCAGCGCTTTTCATTAGCCACTCCATGGCTTCTGTCCGGGAAGTGAAAAAGCGTTTGGGACGGGCTGTCTTGTTCATGGCCAAAACGAAGTTGGCAATGACTTTGTCTACGGGCGAGGCGCCCGGCAGCGCCACGTGTGATGCCTGGCAAGGCTGGGCGAAGACAGCCCGGGCCCCGCGGCTGACCTCGGACGTCGTGGCCATGTCCACCAGCAATGGGCGTTCCGTTTGTCCGCGCAGCTCGTTGACCATCTGCACGGCCCCCTCAGCATCACTTGAGTGGATGATGGCCTGGCGCGACCACTTCAGCTGAAGGATCCCGTGTTCGTCCAAAAACACTTCAGCTTTGCCTGATCCAACAGACACCATTATCTGTAACCCCCAAGCCTTCTTCATTCATTCAACCAAATGTAAACCGAATGGATAAAGAATGGCACCTATTGGGGGCCGGTTTCAGTGGGGCGGTCCGCCGCCAGTGGCTGGCTTGGGCTGGTGGTTGCCGGCGGACCTCGTTCCCGCAGGGGACCCACGCTGCTTACCTGGTGTCGGCGGCAAGCCCAGGGGAGTGGCTGGCCGGGGTGAATCCGTGGCCGGGGGACGGGCATGCTCGCAGGGCTCGCCCTGGTCTGCGCTGCGCTGCCACCAGTGTTTGGGCGTCCACTCCACTTCGCTCCGTGGCCGGCTGTTGGGTACTGCCGGTCCGTCGCAGAGCTCCTGCCCGTCATCACCTGTTCCACGTCTTCGACCTTTTTGTGGCTGTCCTTCGGATCATACGGTTCCGCTCCGGCTCAAGCTCCTGACCCCTTCGTTCCTCAGGGGCCCTGCGGCACTGGAATTCTTCGACGGCGCTCCTACGTCGCTTATTTCCTTTCGAAGATTTCCAGCACCTTGCCCTGGCGGGAGGAGTCGCCTCCGTCGGCCCCGTAGAGCACTACGTGCCAGCAACAAAAAACAACTGTGAGTCTTGCAGTGGCTGGTCTGGGACTAGCTGGCAGCGTTGATGCCGGTCGTTCTGCCTGGCGCGTGACTCGAAAAAACAATTGCCCCTTGAGGGTGCATTCCCCCCGACTTGTCCGCGCTGGGTGGAGCGGCCGGCGCTGACCTGTCCCACGACGGTGGCTTGATTAGAAGCTTGCCCAGCCCCTGCGGTTGTGGCTCATCACAGTATTGCCTCGAAGTGACACCTCCCAGGTCCAGCGCCGGTCGTGATGCGACCAGTCTTGCCCGTTCGAAAGGAAGGAGGGTAGCCGCGTTGACCATCGTTGCGCAGACCCGCCCATTCGTAATCGGCGTGGACTGTCACGCCCGCACACACACCTACGCCATCATCGAAGCCAGCACCAAGCGACAGATCGCGTGTGAGCAGTTCCCGACCACCCCGGCAGGGATTTCCCGCGCACTTGCCTGGGTAGGCCGACGGACAGACGGCGATATGGCCTGTCTATGGGCCGTTGAGGGCATCGGCTCTTACGGGGCACGTCTCGCCAGGACAGCAGCCGACGCCGGCTACGACGTCGCCGAAGCTCCACGGATGAACGCCCGAGGGCGCCGGGCGATCGGCAAATCCGACCCGCTGGACGCCGCAGCCATCGGAACCGCTGTCATCGGCTTAGAGGAGTCCCAGCTCCGAGCCCCGCGCCGGGATGAAGGAACCCGTGCCGGACTCAGGATCCTGAGCGCAGCCCGGGATCAGTTGACCCGGGAACGAACAATGACTGTCAATGCACTCATCGCCTTACTCCGGGCACATGATCTGGGAATCGACGCTCGTAAACCATTGGTTCCCGCCCAGATCGCCACGATCACCAGATGGCGGGAACGACAGGAGCAGATCGAACTATCGATCGCGCGCCAGGAAGCAGTTCGGTTGGCGCGCCGCGTTCTCGAAGTTACCACTCAGCTGACTGCGAACCAGAAGCGCATGACAGAGCTGGTCCAGCAAAGCCCCGCGGCGCCGCTGTTGGAGATGGTGGGTGCCGGGGCTGTCACGGTCGCTACCGTCCTGACAGCTTGGTCGCATCCAGGAAGGGTCCGCAGCGAAGCTGCCTTCGCCTCGCTGGCAGGGGTGAATCCCTTGCCAGCCTCAAGCGGTAACACTGTCCGGCACAGGCTCAACCGGGGTGGTGATAGACGCCTCAACCGAGCCTTGCACACCATCACCATGACCCGGATGGTCCACGATCCCGGAACCCGGGACTACGTCGCCAAACGCACTCAAGAAGGCCGTAGCTACCGCGAAATCCGGAGATCCCTCAAGCGCTACATCGCCCGAATCCTCTACCGCCAACTCAACTCCCTTTACGCCACCGCGGAACCATCCCACTTTGTCGGGGCAGACCCTTACCCGGAATAGGAGCACACGAAGGTGCGGCTGAGCATGCCGGGCTTCGGGTTAGTGGCTGTGCGACGTGTGGGTGTCGGGTGCGGGCGCTGCGGGGGCGTCCGTCGGCTTGTCGCGGGTGCGGTCTTCGCTGGTCGGAGCCTCCGCGGGTGCCTGCGACGGTGCCGGCGTGGAGTCGTGGCTGTGGCTCTCGGAGTCGAGGGTGCTTGCGAGGGCGGACATGCCGAACCACGTCAGCACGGCGACCAACACGACACCTGCGGCAAATGGGCTGACCAGGTGGCGCAGGCCGCCCTTGGCGTCCTTGGCGATGAACGCGACGTACGACATCAGCAGGCCGATCGGAGTCATCCAGGCGCTGCGCTCGGGGAACTGTTCGAAGTGCTGGATGCCGCCGCCGACCAGGCCGACGCCGAAGGAGAGCAGGAGCGAGAACGCGACGAGCGAGATGGCCCGGCTCAGCAGCGGGCGCTCATCGACAAGCACGAACTCGTTGACGATGGTGCCGAGGAGGAACACGAACGCACCGACGACGCAGATGATCGTGTACAGGCCCGGGTTGACCGGATAGTGCACGACGGCGCCGGCAATAAGGGCCGCGCCCATGAAGTAGAGCATCGCGCCGATGTAGCGCGAGTAGAGCGAGGGAGTCCGTTTCGCGAGCTCTGCCTCATAGGAGGCAACGTCTTCGCGGCTGAGGTCGTTCTGAACGGTCATGTCTGGTCAGTCTTTCGTTTTCGGGCAGCAGGCAGCCGTAGCGCCGATACCGGAGGTTGGTGCGGCGGGAGGCACCCGGCCGCGTCAGGCACAAAAGTGCACCAGGCACGGCTTCACCCCAAGACCTGCCAGAAGCAGGCCAATAATGGGTTCCCCGTCTCTGCCGGACGAAAAGCGAACTGATCCCGGGCAGCGGCAGAATTAGGCAATCTGTTCGGGAGTGCCGCCTCAAGGAGAAACCGGCACCACTTAGACCGTACTTCAGACCAGCAAAGTTTGTCACATTCCGGTAACGGCGTGTCCGCCGTGGCACGGGATGCGCACTTGCTCTTTATACCCGACGGGGTATCCGGATGCGTTTTCTTGCGTTGTCAGTGACATGGAAGTCCGGGCTGGTGTTGCCGTACCCGCTTGCATGGCCGTTCACCCCCAGCACACCCTCGATTCTTCCTCAAAATGATTGCTTCGTGATCTGATAATCCACTGGAGCCCTCCATAAGACCCGCCCGAAAACTGCCCGGTGGGGGACCCTAAAGCTACAGTCAAAAACGACCGTAAAATCGGTGGTTTGAGGGGCCGAGAGGCCAGAGAATGCTTGATGTCGGGGGAATATGGCAGTCAACGGCCACCAGGAACACGATGATGCAGTGCGTACCGAGCATGAAGCGGCTCTTGCCCGCGGGGAGCAACGGGTTTTGTACCTAACCAAGGACGGGATGCTGCACAGCTACACCAAAAAAGAGTTGGGAGGTCCACCTAACGGAAGTACACGGTGGTGGCAGAACCTGCCCGCGCTGCTGTTCCTGCTGCCCATGCTGTCCCTCGGCATATACGTATTCATCACAAATCCGGTTGGAAAGGCGAGTGCCCAATGGGCAACCTTGTTCGGTGCAGTGCTGATGGCCCTGGCAGCCGTTTACCTCATCTGGGAAATGGTGGTTGTGTATCGCAGTCGGGAGGAACGCCTCCGGCGGGGATCGCCTGATCCACTTCGCATCTCCGGGGCCAAGACCAAGCTTCCCGAGTCCTATACGCAATCACAACCAATTAGGAAGAGCCGATGGTGAACGATCCCTGATCCTTTAGTAAGACGGGGACGCGCTAATCGAGAATTTTTGATGTGAATCGCTGCCATAAGTGGCGGCGTACTTGAGGCGGTAACCGACACTGGTCCCCAGGTGTGAAGAGTAACCAGCCTCCGCATGGATGCACTGGGTTGGCTCCAGATTCAGCACATCAGCTACCGTACGCCAGGCTGAACCCGGCGAAGGAAGCCGAACTGTGAATGCTGTTATTCCATGCTGCAGGCAGGGCCCTTCCTCAGCTTGAGAACCGGTGACAGCCTCTAGATGCGAAGGAGGGCCGCCCCGGGTCGGGGCGGCCCTCCTTGTGGCAGCAGGAACCTGCCTGCATGATGGTGCCGGTGCTAGAGGACGTCAACGACGACGACGAGCACGTTGTCCACGACGGTGACATCCACGACGTCCTGGACGTCGATGTCGTTGTCGTTCAGGGCGTTGACCGTAATGCCGTTGAGCACGTTGTTCACGGGAACGTCCACGTCGATGTTGCTCAGGATGTCACCGTTGACGGTGACGAGCTGGATCTGGTCGATGTCTACTGTGCGGTCCGCGTTCACTGCCGCGGCGACAAGGCCGCCGACGGCTCCTGCGTTCTGGTTGGTGGCTGCCTGGGCCATTCCGGCGCCGCCGAATGCCAGCGAAGAGGTGAGGGCTGCTGTGGCAAGTGTCTTGGTGATCTGCATGGGTCGTACTCCTTCGTTGAGCGAAAGGGGGTTCTAATCCCGGTGCGTGCCTCACGTTACGCATGGGGCTGATGTTCAGCAAATCGGTCGTAAGGTTACTTACTATTGTCCGTGTCCGGGCATCATCCGGACGTTTGCGCGCCGAGTACCAGTCCTATATATGCGCCCAAAACGAGGATCAATCAACGGTTCAGGGGTTTTCCATCAGGACCTTGAGGTTGGCTAGGGCCTTCTCGTCGTCTCGCTTGAAGATCAGCTTTAGAAGGGGGAGGGCGAACCGGGCCAGCCCGGTTACTTGGAAATCCACTTTGCTGATGAGTCGACAGGTGTTGGCACCGGTGGGCTCGACCAGGTATGAGGCGACTCCGGTCATCTTGCCCGAGGGTAGCTCGAAGGCGACGAAGCGGCCAGGTTCGTAGGCGATGAAGCGATTACGGGTGACGATCTTCATCCCTGCGAATCGCCGCGTTAGTTCATGCTCGGTGCCAACGCCGAGAGGACCCGGCGTGATGCGCCGTATCTCGTCGATGCCGCTTTGCCATCTGGGCGCGTTCGTGTGGTCTGCGACGAAATCGAAGACCTTTGAAGCCGGAGCCTGCAGCTCGGTGATCGTTTCCAGTTGGAGCCTTCTCATGAGGCTTCCTTTCTCTGCTTCACCGTTTCCCCCGGTAGCGGGAAATTCGCTCCAGGTGTTCCAGCCCCTCCGGTGCTAAGGCCCCAGCGTAGCTTTTCAATCCTCTGGGGCAGTTGTGCGATGAAGTTTTGAACGAATACTTTCCAGACTCCGTCGTCATCAAGATCGGTGCGCCGCCACTTGAGTACGGATTCGTCCAGATGGGGCAGGAACCTGCGTCAGGTGTGGCCATGGTTGCCGTCAAGTTTGTGCATTCTCAAGATTAGCTCAATTAGTAACGTCGTTGTATAAACACTCTTCCTTTGACTTGCCCCTGCCCCTAGTGTGGATTTCCCCAAGCTCGTCCAAGGGGTCAATGAAAATGCCAGTGGCGCAGACAGGGGAAGTTGGGCCGGAGGATTTGCAAGAGCCCGGCATTCCGGAATCATCCGAGGCGGGTCGGCGATCATCTGATGAGTGGATGAGCAACTCGACGCTGCTGCTTCGAGGACCCGGGCAATTCAGGCGTGCAGACTGGCCATGAGCCAGAGTTGAGCAGAAACAGTCCTGAAGGTGTGGTTATTAAGTTTATGGGCGTTTGCCATTGCTGCTAAAGGTCCTTCCGCTGACTTGATCACGGTGACCCGGGCTGGTTCAGCTTTCGCACTCGGTGCAGCACTTGTTTCCGTCGCTTTCCCTGGCGAGTTGGCTGCGGTGGTGAACCAGGAAGCAGGACACGCAGGTGAACTCGTCGGGTTGGACCGGCACAATGTGGACCAGCAGTTCTGCACTTGAAAGGTCAGCGCCGGGAAGTTCGAAAGTATCGGCAAGGTCGCCGTCGTCCACGTCGATGACAGCCGCCGCGGGTGAGGCCTTGTCTGTCTTGAGCTCATCGGGTGGCTCCGCCGTCTCGTCATCGGCCCTTGTGCGGGGTGCGTCGTAGTCGATGGACACTGGTTCTCCTTTATGTCTTGCCCAGGAGGTATGTCGGGATCACCCTCGGCAGTGCCGGTGCGGGTCTGTCCGGTGCGCGACGCCGGAATGGACCTTTCCGGTGTCAGCAGCAGGACAGGCCCGCAGTCCCCGGTGGCTTCTTGTGGTTTAGGTTTGGGTTCCGGCATATGTTCCACTGCCAGCGGTGTCACTTTCGCTGGTGCTGGTTCCGCGGTTTGCTCCGGTTGCTTCGCCGCTGTGGGTGATCGGTATCTTCCGTGACGGTCTTTCCTGCTGCTCGGATACCGGGATCCGGACTTCGAGGATCCCGTCGGTGTAGGAAGCGCGGATGTCTTCTTCCTTGACAGCCCCTGGCAGGGCTACTGTCCGGGAGAAGGTGCCGTACCGGAATTCTGAGCGGTACCCGCTCTTGTCTTTGTGCTCCGATTTCTCCTCATGGCGTACGTCGATGCGAAGCTCGTCCCCGGTCAGCGTGATGTCAACGTCCTTGCCAGGATCAATCCCTGGCACCTCAGCTTTGACCACCATCGAATCGCCCTCGCGGTACTCCTCAACCCGGAGCCAGGACCTTGCTTCGCCTTCCAGGAACCGACGGACAGGATCGGCAATGTCCACGCCGGACCACCGCAGAAGATTGTTCATCGTGCTGCCTCCTATTTGCTGCCCAGCCCCCGCAACCGACACGGCCGGGGCCGGGATCGGATTTGAACAGCATTAAAATACGCCTGCATGGCCCTGTTGTTAAGCCCGAAGAAATGCCCACCGACGGGGGACTGGCGGGCTTTCGTAGACGCGCTGCAGGCAGCAGGTTTTGACCATCAGCTGAATGATCCCGGAGACGAAAAGCTCGAAACTGATCTTCTCTTGGCGTGCGATGTACCCTTAGCGGGATCCTCAGACCCTGGTTTTGGGAAACTGGAAAGGTGGAACAAAAGAGATGACACTCCAAAACGAGTGGGACCGACTTGACTCAGAGACGCGCCAGTGGCTCTTGGATAATCCAGGATGCGTAATGGTGCCGCACACCGTCAGTGCCAGGATCAAGGAAATTGCTGCAGGGCACATCGAAGTTGATGAACACGGCCAAATGCTGCTTTCCCGAGAGGACCTCGATTTCATCCGCGAGAAGGGCACGGGTGTCGGAACACGCGAAATCAGCGAGGAATTGCAGTTCTTTGATGCAACGCAGCCCCGAAAGCGCGAATAAGCCGCAGCCGCGCAGGACAGTGCAGTCTGCTGTGTCGTTCCTGCTCAATATGTGGGGCATCGCCTTTTTTCGGCCAGGCGCGGAGTTAGGGGCCTAGCGACCGCTCAAGAAACTGTTTGTGAGCAGTCTCAGGCTTGCGGGAGTAGCTGCCAACTCTATGGTCCCTTTATCGGTACTGACCGTTAGGACTTCATTCCGCGGAAAGGTTGACCACTTGGGCCTTGCCGGCTGGCCAACCAGGCGCAGCTCTGGAGCTTGCGATGAGTCCGCTGCCAGTCGCGGGGATCGTTGTCTGAAACAGGAACCGGCCCGGTTCAATTTTCGCGTATCCTGCTGCCCACTTCCCCTTGAGTGTTGATCCACTTTTCCGAAGGGCGCATTGGAAAAGACCTTGTTCGGCGTCCCGTGCAACACGTCGTCTTTGCATGGAAATGATCGGCGACGAGACCAGCGCAGTTAGGGCAATGGTGGCCGGAATGAGAATGGCCAGCGCCGGCCAGTGTCCCACGATGGCGCTTAAGGGAGGGAACGCGAACAGCAGGATTACCGCCGCCGGAAGGACATGCAGGCTACCCAAGTCGTAGACCTTTTCCACCCAGCTTCGGGGCGCCGGCTCCAGGTTCACTTCCCTCATCGGCAGTCTTTGACCTTCCTGCACACATGCGTACGCTACGCCCTTACCCTCGGGTTGGCTCATAGAGAGGTTCCTGTGCCGAGACGGTTGAATTTGGACTTTTAGGGCGGGCCATGTTTGGGGAGGCGGCTGCGCCGGCGGTTGGCTGCGAAGTAGGTCAGAGAGGCCATGGCGGCGAAGAAGAACACGATGGCGAGAAAGTAGTTGGAAATCAGCAGCATCCAGATGCAGCACAGCAGCAGTGCCGGCGGGAGGAGGATGGCCGTTGCCCAGAATGTCTTGCCTTGGTGCCGGCTGGTTCCGTCCTTGTTTCCTTGGGCCGGATTTTCCTGGTTGTTGGGTTCAGAGTTCATGCCGTTTCCATGCCGATGGGGTAGCGCTCGGGAGTCCGGTGCGGTGCCGGTTCGGAATCGTCGGGCGGATCCGTAACGATGATCGTGGGTGGACGTGATGCTGGTGTTCTGATTCAGAGGTGCCCGGGAGGGTGGGCCGCTGTGGCGGTGGATGGGTGCTCTATGGCCAGGACCGAGATATCGATGCGCCCGGGGATGAGGCCGGTGTGGCTGATGGTCCGGGCGAGCTGCTCCCGGACGGCCTGGGCGACGTTCAGCGCTGAGAAGGCGATATCGGTGGCGATGTCGAGTTGGACGTCGGCGATGCCGTTGTGGACGCTGACGAAGACGCCGTCGCGCCGGGCGAAAGTGGCACGGGTGTCTGTCCTGCGGAGATTTTTGATTGTTCCTGTTCCCAGGTGGGTGAGAAGGCTTGTCAGGGTCGGTTCGAGTCGGAGGACACCTGGTGTATCCAGGGCGGTGCGGGCAGCAAGGTCGGCTATGAGGCGGTGGCTGATCAGCCGGGCTTCGAGGGGATGGTCAGACATCGTAGAAATCCTCCACCGTGATGTTGATGGTCCCGGCGTTCAGCCCGACGTGGGCTGTGATCACGCTGATGATCCGCTGACGCAGCAGCTCGGCGGTTCCGGGAATGTCAGTGCCGGAGGCAACGGCGATTCGAAGGTTAACCGAGATGTCGGCGGTCCCGGCCGGGCGCGGGCCGTCCGCGATATCCGGGACAGGGTGGACGCGGCAGCGACGGGCACGTACTCCCGGAAGGGCATCGGCGCCGAACCAGATGACTGAGATGATGGCTTGTTCGCTCATCGCGATGCCCCCCTGGTCACCCCGGTAGACGGGGAGCAGGTTGCCCCTTCGGACTTCGGCGCGGGCCAGGTTCATGACGGCGTCCTTGACGACGTGATGCGGCTGCAGGGAGGTGTCTTCTGCATCATTATCCCGAAGCCTGCGGGTGGCTTCCGCTAGGTTTGCCAGACTGGCCCGTGCCGTCCGGCACTGGACGCAGCCGTTTTCATGGGCGGTGGGGGGCTCTTTGATGGCTGCCCAGGCCTCATCGATGCTGCGGCCACAGCCCAGGCGGGGGATTGTTTGATCTATTGCCATTGACTCATCTTTTCCGCGAGTTGAGCGCGTGCCCTAGCGAGGCGGCCTCTGACCGTCTGTTCACTGACCTTCAGCGTTGCCGCTATTTCAGCGTAGCTGCGTTCGTGGATTTCCCGCAGGAGCCAGCAGGCGCGCTGCTCGGGCGGGAGACTTAGCAGCGCTGTTGCCAGGCCGTCCATCTCACAGGAGATTTCCGCTTCCCGGGCGGGATCGCCTCCGGCTCCCGGCCCCGTGGAGGACCCCGCAGTTGCTTGCAGAGTCGCCGATTCCTGCACGACCTCCGCCTGACTGGAACGTCGCCGCAGACTGTCCAGGCAGCGGTTGATGGCCATCTGGTAAAGCCACCCGCTGAAAGCCTGCACGTTTTTCAGCAGCGGCAGCTTTCTCCAGCAGGCCACCAGGGTGTCCTGCACGACGTCTTCGGCGTCGCCCCGGTCATGCAGCATCCGGAAAGCGAGACGGAAAAGTCTGCCCTGATACGCCTCGACGAGGTATTCGAAAGCTTCCAGGTTGCCGTCCTGGGCCCGAGCGACGACGGTCGCTTCGTCCAGATCCTCGGGCCGTGTCAGGACAACGGGTTCACGTTCATCCATCGTCAACGCCGTCCCCTTTGCCCCCCGAACCGCGCCACCCAGGGTCCGGGGCTTATGAACAATGTTTTCAGACGGCGCCGGTAATGGGAATGCCCCGGTGCGGGGAAGCAGGGACAAAACAGTCTGCCTATCCGCGTGACATTTGGCGGGGACGTGCGTCTTTAACCATGTAGGCAACATCGCATCGGTTGATTGAGGAGATGGTTCCCGTGACAGAAACCCAGCAGAGCCGCGAACAGTCCGGTGGCACGGTGGCGACCGAGGAGGGGCAGAAACGGGACGCCCCCGTTGAGAAGCGCCGCACGACCGACCTGCTGCACACGGACCGGGGGGATACCACCATTGAGGAAACGGTGGTCCAGAAGCTGGCCGGCATGGCTACCCGTGAGGTTCCCGGTGTGTATGCGATGGGAAGCGCTGCCCGGCGAGCGTTCGGCGCGATGACCGAGCGGATTCCCGGTTCCCAGACGAATGTCAGCGGTGGGGTGAGCGTGGAGAAGGGCGAACGCCAGGCCGCCATCGATTTGAGCATCGTCGTCGAGTACGGAATGTCCATCGTCGAGGTGAGCCAGGATATCCGGCGCAATGTCATCCAGTCGGTGGAGCGCGCGACCGGTCTGGAGGTGCTGGAAGTGAACGTTCACGTCACCGATGTTCATCTGCCCGAAGAAGAGCAGGCCGAAGAGGACACCAAGAAGCCTTTGGAGTAACCACGTCCCCCGCTCTGCCTCGTTTTCGGGAGGTAACCGATTTTGGAAGGAGTGCCGCATGTCCACTACACGATGGTGTCTGGGAGTCGGCCTGGTACTAGGAATCGTCTTGGCCTTCGGAGGTTTTACTGCCTTGGTGATAGTGGTCCTGTTTGGCCTGGTTGGGCTGATCGTGGGCCGTGTTGCGGAAGGGAAACTGGATCTGCAGGCATTGTTCGGTAAAGCATCCAGCCGATGAATGCCACTGCAGCGCAGGCAGGCTCCCGGGACCTGGCTTCGCGGGGGCGCACTGTCCTTGACCGTAAGGTGCTGGAGAAGATCGCCGGTCAGGTCGCCAGCGAAGAGTCTTTCGCCGGCGGGTCCTCAGGAGGGTTTCTGGGCATCGGAGCACGTTCGGACTTTTCTGCCCGGCCCAAAGTAACGGTGGAGCTTGCGGGCAATATCGCCGTGCTCAGGGTGGAAATAGGGCTGCTCTACCCGGTACCGCTGCGCCAGGCAACCGAACAGCTGCGACGCCGGATCAGCGGACGTGTCAGCGCCCTGACCGGGGTGGAGGTGCGCCAGATCGACATCACAGTGTCCTGGCTGAAACCAGCCGATGAATCCACCGGCCGCCGGAGGCTGTTATGAGCCGGCGCGATGGGAAAGCCACGCCCCTGCGGCACCGTCCCAGCCGGGCTGTTCCTGCTCTGATCCTGGGAACGCTGCTGTTGGCCGCCGGCGTGGCAATGGTATGGGCGGCGCTGGCCCGACTGTCCACGGGTTCGTGGCCGGTGTTTCTGGCCGGACCCCGGAACTGGCTGACCGGCTTGACCTGGAACGATCCGGAAGTCTGGGCCGTCGGCGCTGCGTCGGCGGTCGTGGGACTGGTCCTGCTGGCGGCAGCACTGGTTCCGGGCCGCTTTAACGCCTTGCGGCTGCGGGTGCCCGGGGACGAGGGACAAGTCCCGGTGGCAGGTACCCAGGAGATTGTCATGACGCGGCGGGCCGTTGCGCGGTACGCGGCTACCCATTGTGAAGACGTCGACGGCGTCCGTTCGGCGTCGGCCACGGCCTCGGCACGCGCGGTCCATCTGAACGTGACCACGGCTCTGCAGCAAACACGGGAGCTGCGCGGCCGTGTCATTGCCCAGGTCAGGGCTCAACTGGCCGGTGCCGGGCTCAACCCGGTCCCAAAGATCACGGTGTCCGTCCGGTCCAAGGAATGACCGCGGCCGCATCCCGGAAAGAAGGCACCCCATGCGACAACACGCCGGAGCCCTGAACCGCACCTGTCTGGTCATCCTTGGCATTCTCGCCCTGGCCGCCGGAGTCCTGATACTGCTGATCGCCAACGGAACGCTGCACACCATGAACCCCGCAACGGTGACTGCAGAGAGTCCCGTCGTGACAGGGAACCTGCACACCATCTTCAGCTCTGCCTTTGCTCAAGCCAGTGTCTTGGTGGCCGGGGTTGTCATGGGCGCCCTGGGGTTGTCGTGGATCCTGGCACAAATTCCACGAAGGAATCCCGCCGAGAGGTACCGGCTGCATCAGGACCCCGCCGCCGGAACCACGCTCTGTGATACCTCGGTGCTGGGCTCCGCGGTGGAAAACCAGATCAATACCCTGCCCGGGGTTGTCGGTTCCTCAGCACTGCTACGCGGCACCGCCATGGAACCGGATCTAACGATAAAAGTCACGGTCAACAACCGCGCCGACATCCAAGACGTCCTCCACAACATCAACACCAGGGTCATTCCGGACCTCTCCACGGCCTTGGAAACACCACTGCGGAGGACAGGAATCCAGCTCGAGGTCAGTGGCCGCAACGCCATTTCCGGCACCACCGTACAGACCACCGGCACCGTCATCTACTAGGAACAAGCCGCGCGGGCGGGGACGGAGGATTTTCCGGCCGGCATCCATGTATGGGCGGAGGACCGACCGGAGTTCTTCGGCATGGGCGCTGTTGAGATCAATTTCGGAGGAGCTGTCATCAAGGGCGAAGTTCAACGTCTCTTCGGCTTCGCTGCCGTCAAGGTCATCTTCAACAACCGTGATTGTCTTGGTTGCCACAAGACACTATCAGCGACCCTGGGGCCCAGGACCTTATTAGCAGTTGATACCGAGAGAAGGTCCCTCGCGGTCCTCGCCACGGGCGGCGCCGAAATAGTTCGCCGACATAGTTATAGGGCAGTGGTGGCCAAGTCGGGAATGTCCCGGTTCCAAGGAAGTGGGACACTGTCATTCGTCTGGCCTGGCGGCTGTTGGGGGGCCTTCACCGTGCAATAAATCGTTCGAGGTGACGCGGGGCGGGGGAGTTCCTACGATTAGCTCATGGAATCGCCGGGGCACGCCGAGCACATCATCAGCCTGCACCAGCTGGTGGCAGACAGTGCTGATATTCAAACGGTCTTGAAGGGCCTGACCGGTTTCGCTGCAGATGCGATCAGCAAGGCAGCCGGCGAAAGGATCGACTGTGCGCTGACCTTGCGCCGGCGCAAACGGACCGCCACCGTGGCGGGTAGCAGCGACAAGGCCGTCATGCTTGACCACGTCGAACAAAGCCTTGCCCAGGGTCCCTGCCTGGACGCCTTGAACGTGGGCCGCCCGGTCCTGCTGGATGATGTAGCAACAGACAAGAACTGGCCCAGGTACAGCCGGGCCTTGGCGGCAGAGGGGTGCCGCAGCGCCCTTGGCGTGCCCATGGACCTGGGGAAAACAGCTGAGGCGGTGCTGAATTTTTTCGCTCCCACCGCCGGCGTGTTCACTGACACTGTCATCAAGGAAGCCGAAGGGTTCGCGCACGTGGCCGGCAGTACCCTGCGCCTGGCGATCCGGATCGAGACCGCTGAACAGCTCAACGCGGACCTGAAAACCGCCATGGCCACCAGGACCATCATCGATGCCGCATGCGGCGTCATCATGGCACAGAACCGTTGCAGCCATGACGATGCATTCAAACTGCTTGCCAAAGCCTCCAGCCACCGGAACCAAAAACTCCACCACGTCGCAGCAGATATCATCGCCCGCCTCGGAGTCACCCCCGACCAGCCCCTGCGCTTTGATGACTGACAACCGCGTCTCCATTCCCGGTCCTGCCGTATTCTAAGGGTCCGCCGCATGGACTAGTTCAGGGTGATGTCATGGCTGTCCAGCCGGCGCCGGGCGGTTTGGGGGACCAACCGGTGCCGGCCGGACGGCAAAAGAGTAGCCACAGCATGGTGCGCCTTATCTGCACGAGGGACAGGTTCCCGGTTCGGTCGGGGCCGTGAAAGCTCCATGTGCCGTAGGTGGGTTATTAGCCTAGGTCTTATGATTCACTAATGCCTGACATGGATTCATGGCCGACCGGCCGCCTGTTATCAACAGCGGCCAGACTGGTCGAACATTCCTGGAACGAGAAGCTGGCCGGTGCCGGCCTCACCCATGCCGGGGTGATAGCCCTTGATGTCCTCTCGGCAGCCGAGGAGCCCATGAGCCAGGCGATGATTGCCCAAAAGGTCCGTGTGCAGAACCAGACAATGGGTAAAACCTTGTCCCGCCTGGAGGCCTGGGGCTACATCCGCCGCCAGCCCAGCCCTTCTGACCGCAGAAGCCAGGTTGTCTCCATCACCGACGTCGGCGCCCGGGTGATCAACGAGGCCCGTGAAGTGGACCGCACGGTATTGACACGCGTGCCAGTGGATGGGGAAAAGCTACGCAAGGAACTGCAAACCATCGTGCTCCTACTCGCCTCTGGAGCCAAGGAACCGCCGGGTGACCGGTAGATGATGCGCGACTACCTTTCTTCTGCTGGTCACGGGGACGGAGTAGGCGTACCTGTCGGTAGGTATGAGCGGTAGGCATCAAGAGCGCGGCCGAGTACGGGTATGTCAACTTTGGTACTGGCGGTCCCGGCCTTGACCCGCCCTGAGCTGCATGTTGTCGAACCCGAGACCGCCCCCGGCCTTGTCCGTCAATCTTTCCGGTGCCCATTCACGCGTTCGGCATGTCGCTCCCCGCCGTTAGCTTAATTCAGAGGGGGCGGATGTTTTCCGCCTGAGGACCCTTCTGGCCTTGGACGAGGTCGTACTCGACTTTTTGGTTCTCCTCCAGTGAACGGTAGCCGCCGGAAGAGATCGCGGAGTAATGGGCAAACACATCCCCGGAACCATCGTCAGGGGCGATAAAACCGAAGCCCTTTTCCGCGTTAAACCACTTCACTGTGCCTGTTGCCATGCGTGCCACCCTATCCGACTTCTTCTAACCGCAAGCACGGGTGTACCAGCGGGCGGACATCCATATCCGCTGGTCTCCAACGTAGAGCCGCCTCTTTGCTGGGACAAGAGACACAGCAATGAATGTCACCAGCGAAACGTGATGCTGTGGGCGAGTGCGGACGGCAGTTCCTTTTCTAGCTTTTCAAGGCGCCTGCGTTCTTCATCTGACAACGCCCTGGGGAACCTTCATGCGCACGAATGGACGAGCCTATGGCTGCTGATGGATAGGTGTGGTAGCCGGGTGCAGCCTTGCCAGCCGCTCATAGTGGCTGGCGACTCCGTCGCCGGGACCCTGCCCGGTGGACTATGAGTGGAGCGAGTTCGCACCGTTGGAACAACACACTGCCAGGGCCCGGGTAATGGAGTCACCCAAGGCTGCCATGGACGTGGGCGGCGGCGATAAGGTTGGCTGCGGCGCGGTCGGTGCAGGCTGCGCGGCCGTGAACGCCGCGAGCATGACCAACGGCAGGAGCAGGAAGCGCGCAATTCTCGGCACGGCCACCTCCCTTTTGTGGGCCAGCGGTCCACATCGACAACTCGCTTTGTCAGCCTTGCCGACCCGTACAAGCCGACGCTATGTCCCCGTTCCTGCCCATGTCCAGCTTCACGGGACCTGCTTGGCATAGCGGTTGCCTGTTTGCCGGGAAAACCGAGCGCGGCACGGTCACGGCCGGCAGCGGTGGGATGCGTCCCTCTTTGTCCCACCGGGAGTGTCCCGCTTCTGAGGTCATGGAACGGTTTCGAGAGGGCCTGTTTCTGCTGCGCTGCCCGCCGTAGGCTATGGGCATCCATCACAGCCCAGGAGGTATTCATGCGCACGGCAAAAGCTATGACCGAAACCGAGCAGGTCCATCGTCTTTCTGAGAACCTCATGACCCACCTGGCTAAGGGCAGGGAATGGGCAACCCCTGGGGCGCAGGCTGCACTGCAAAGAGCGGTGGCCGGGCTTGATACAGGGATTGAAACGGCATCTCCGCGCGTGCAGGAGCTTTTGCGGCACCTCGCTGATGAGCTGGCGGGCGGGGTGGAAACACTGACTCCGCGGGTCCAGGAACGTCTGAAGCGGGTCGCACCGCAAGCCGCTGTTGTCATCGTGGATCCCGGTCCGGCTGAGACTGGACGGCCGGCGTCGCGGAAGGTGTGGTGGATCGCCGGTCTGCTGGCAATCGTCGGGTTGGGGGCGTGGCGCTCCTTGCGGACGCCTGCTGTAGAGCCCATGCCCACGGCACCTGCACAGGAACCCGTCGCCACGGAAGTCGATGCTGATCCGGACCTTGCCGCGGGCCGTATATAAAGGAAAAACATCTACTTGATCGCCACGTCGTAGTTTCGTCCAGTTGGGGACCGGTTCTCCTTGGTGAATTGGCATGGCCATCCTTTATTGTGCTGACCGGACGGTGCAGCGGACTGGTTCTTACGTCGCGGTTGGGAGCTTTCCGGGACAAGCGAGAAGGCGGGTTGAGAGTTCAACCCGCCCTCTTCACGTGTCATCGAGGAGGTTAGATTACGACGAACAGGAGCCAGGCCAGCAGGGGTGCTGCGACGATCATGGACATTCCCCAGATCATCATGCCGCGGAAGGTTTTTTCGCGTTTTTCTTCTTCAGTGTTGGCAACGACCAGTGCGCCGCCCGTAGAGAAGGGGCTGGAATCAACGGCCGAGGCGGCGATGCAGAGCGCGATCACGAAGCCCAGAACGCCTACGGAACCGGTGATGAGCAGTGGGGCTGCCAGAGGGACGAGCACGACGAACATCGCGTTGGTGGAGGCGAAGGCCGATACCACGCCTGCCACGACCAGCATCATGAGCGCGGCGAGGAGGGGTGTGCCGATGCCGGCGACGGAGTTGGCGAGTTCTTTGATGACGCCGGCGCTTTCCAGCATGCTGATGTAGGTGACGATGCCGCCGATCAGGAGGATGACGTTCCAGCCGATGTGCCCGAGGGCTTCCTTGGAGTGCTGGGGGTACAGTGCCGAAAGGGTCACGGCGGCGGCGAGGGCGAGGAATCCGACGTCGAGCTTGAAGCCAAGGGCGCCCACGAGGATGCTGACCATCAGAACCAGGGTGACGATTTTCTGGCCGGTCCACGTTGCGGTTTTCACGATGGTTGCGGTGCCGCCCCCAAGGTATGAGGTGGTGGGATCAGCGGTCTCCTCTTCGCGTCCGCGGCGCATCAGCTCGGGTCCTCCCAGCAGAATGAACGCCACGGCGTTGATGACTACGTTGGCGATGAAGGTCCAGAGGAAGAGCTGGCCGGCATCTACCGAGATCCCGATTTTCTCGAGAACGCCGTCGACGATGTTGTAGTAGACGGCGATGGGGGAGAATCCGCCGGCGTTGGTGCCGTTGATGATGCACAGGCCCACGAGCAGCGGGCTGATCCTGTAGCGCTGGGCGAAGGCAAGACCCACGGGGATGAGGATGGCGTTGGTGGCTGCGGAGAGCGCGCCGGATCCGGTGATGATGGCGGCGAGGATGAAGAACACCCACGGGACAAGGGCGACGCGTCCCCGAACAGCTCCCACAGCTCTTCCAACGATTTGGTCGATGGTGCCGTTGGCCCGGGCCACGCCGAAGAGGTAGGTCACGCCCAACAGTGTGATCAGCAGGCTGCCCGGGAAGCCGGAGGCGATTCCGGAGGCTGTCTGGCCGAAGTACAGTACGCCGAGGAGGAAGGCGACAACGAGGGCGACGGCGCCCATGTTGATTTTGCGCCACATTGAGAGGCCGAAGATGAGGACAAGGCCGGAAACGGCCACGAGTTCTTGCATGGCTTAGTTGATCTCCACTTGGTAATCGGAATGATGATGCCAGCCCATAGGACTCGCGGTACTCGGCGACGTCGCCGGTATGAGTGCGTGCGGTGCGGTTGATTCTGACGAGGGGATCCCCGCCTTCGCAGTTCAAAAGTGCGGCCTGGTCGTCGGTGGCCTGGGTGACCGAAAGTTCCTTGGTTGCCGAGCCGATGATGAGCCCGATCCGGTTTTCGTATTCCGGATACAGCAGGTTGCCGAGTTCATTGAGGTTAATGTCAGCGATCGGCTGAAACTGCGGCAGCGGGAGCCAGATGTCTTCGACCAGGAAAGGGGTGTCCTGCCACAAACGAAGACGGTGCAGGTGCAAGATCGGGGAATGTTTCGGGATGTTCAGGGCTGCTGCGACGTGGGTGGGCGCGTCCTGCGTGTTCCGTTCGAGGATGCGGCTGCCGGGGGTTTGTCCGGTTCCTCCCTGCATTCGGAAGAAACGGAACAGGGAGTGCTGGAATGTAGCCCGACGAACATACGTGCCGCGTCCCTGGTGGCGTTCCAGGATTCCGTCAGCGGCGAGCTCCGCAAGGACTTGCCGGAGCGTTCCCACTGAGATGCCGTACTCCTCAGCCAAGGCAGACTCGGGCGGCAGCGGTGTTGTGCTGGGCCATTCGTTTGCCCGGACGCGCCGGATCAGGTCGTCTTTGACCCAGTATCTGCAGGACTTCTGGGCGCGGGGGAGGAGCTCGTCGAGTGTGGAGTCTTATGCGCGGGACCTTCTGCGATGGTTCCGTTTTCTGTGGGGTTCTGGCAGGGAATGGGAAGGGTCCTGGCCACCTCTTCTAGACAGCCCTTGCGCTGCAGCCGGGGACCGCGACAGTCCTGCCCTGCGGGCGCCTGAAACTCGCTTCACTCAGATTCGGAGGGAGAGGGGCGAACGGCAGAATGCGAGTCATGCGTTGCTGCTAATACCGCGAGGTCCTGAATGAGCTGTTGTATCTCACGGTCACGGTCACGGTCACGGTCTCGAGGCGGGCTTTGTGAAAGCTGGACGAATTTCCCGGGGTGAAGGAGAACAAGAGGCCGGCCTGGGGACGGCACTGCAGCCTCCTCGGGCCCAATTGGGTCCGAAAACTCTGGTTGTCCCACACAGCCTCCCTTAACGCGTTTCTGCCGATGCTGTTCCGAGTGCGGCGGGAGGGTTTTCCTGAATCGTCATTGATAGATCCCTTACGTCTGGAGGGATATTCCCTGCAGCAGACTTTAGTAAGGCCTTGGCTACTCTAATTTGGAGGGCTCCAACAAAAATATGCCTGTCATTTCGGTGCAGATGCACCGGATCGCCCTATGCTGCGAGAGGCGAGAGGTCATCTGGTTCGGTTCCTTCACCGCCATGACCGCCATGACCGCCGCAACCGGAACTGTCCTGCTCATCACCGCCGCGCCGCATGTGAGAGGCCTCTATTGGGAAAGGACGGTCGGAAAGTCGATCGTTCACCGTTCCCTGAGCAGATGCCGGCCCTATCGGGTGAGACCTTTCTGTGTTTGCTTGGTGGCGCCAATTGCTGCGCGGTTTTGCGGGCGGTGGGGGCTTTGCTGTGCGTGGAGAGCGCTGCGACCGGCGGAGTTGCCTGGTTGCGGTCTGCGATAAGTCTTGCCTCCACCGCTTCCCTGTCTCCGATGTGGTCAAGGCTCCTTGCGAGGGCTTCCCTGCGTTCTGCCGAATCGTAAGTCGTCACGGCTTCGTCCGTCAGCTGTTCGGGCTGGGCGTTGTCGGCATCGACGCTTTGGCGTTGGGCTTTGTCGGCCCGTTCGGCTTCGGCGAGAAGCTGTCCGGCTTGGGCGTTGTCCCCTGCCTCATCCAGAGCTAATGGAGGGCCTCTCAAGCCGCACACTGGCCAATTTAGATAGCCGATAACGGATATTCCGTCAGCCTGCCTCGGCCGGCAAACCCGTGCTTGCTAATCACGGGGCCGGAACTGGTGGCGGCTTTGGTCCGTCCGTGGCTGGGGGTCAATTCGGGTTATCCACGGCTGGAAGTAGGAGCCGTTGGGGTAGCTCCCTGACAGCTGACGAAGGCGTCGCTAACCGCGGTGATGCTGCCATCTTTCATCTGTTATCAGGCACCTGCAGGGTGCTTGATTACGGAAGGCTTCAAAGTCGGGCGGGGGAGGGGCCGGCGGCGCCTGTCACGATCGGGTGTCGAGGTAGTGCAGAATCGCCCGGGCCGTTTCCTCCGGGGCGCTGAGGTGGGGGCAGTGCCCGGTGGCCTGAAGCTGCACCAGGGTGCTGTGTTCCAGATTCTTGTGCAGGTAGGCGCCCACTTCCGGCGGGGCAAGCCGATCGTTGGAGCACTGCAGAATCAGGCAGCTGGTGCGCACCTTTTTCAGTTCAGGGCGGGTGTCGGAAAAAAAGGTTACCCCGGCGAAGTGCCGTGCGATGGACGGATTTGTCCGGCAGAAGCTGACACGCAGGTCCTCCGCTAATTCCGGCTCCTGCGGGTTGCCCATGACCATGGGCGCCAAGGCCGCGGCCCAGGCGAAATAGTTGCTATCCAGAGATGCCAGCAGGCCCTCGATGTCTTCCCGCGAAAACCCGCCCACGTAGCCATCGTACGGGTCATCCGTATGACGGGGTGAAGGAGCAAGCAGGACCAGGTGGGAGAAACGGTTGGGGTCCTGCACTGCGGCGATCACGGCGATCATCGTGCTGACACTGTGGCCCACCAGGATGACGTCCTCAAGTTCAAGGGCAGCGCAAACCTCCAGCAAGTCCGACGCGTACCCATCCAGGGACCCGTACTTCTCCCAGTCATAGACGCTGATGTCGGAGTGTCCTGCACCAACATGATCAAAAAGCACCAGCCGGTAATCATCAATGAAATAGGGCAGCAGCTTCCGCCACATAGCCTGATCGCAGCCAAAACCGTGAGCAAACATCAACACAGGCCCATCATCCCGGCCGAATATGGTGACATTGTTCCGGCCGATTACCGCAGCAGCTGCTTCGATCACGTTCTCACTGACCCTCACGTAGGGTGGCGTCCTGTCCCAGACTATCCACGGGAAATAGAGAATCCTAGGGATCCTCCCACATAACCTTCAAGGTGACGTCGATTCAGCCCGTTACATGCGACGCGGCTTACGCGACTCCTCCGACAGGGACCATGATCGCGATCAGAGCGTTGTCGGCCAGGGTATGGGCGAACCAAATTGGAGCCCGTCCAAAGTGCGACTCGCGGCCGAACCGCTCGGGGTCGACGTCGGGATGGGCGAGGCCGTTGTCCTAGTGGATGCGTAGCAGCTTGGCAGCATAGGCCGAGGACAGGCGGCCAAGCTGAAAGCGTAGATGGATCTAGCTACGCTGGAGCTTGCAAGCTTTCGCGGCCGAATAATCAATTTCGCATTGTTGGAGCACCTTAATGGGACGGCAGCTATACGCTCGACGCCTCGTCTCAGGCGTCCCACATTCAGTCAGCACTTAAACCTGGGTGACATAGCAACCCCATTCAGAAACGCGGGACTGTCCGATAAACGGTGTGTGGAGTCCGGCCGGTTTTCATTATTGAGTGGTTCTTTCGAACCGGCCGGCGAAGGTAATCGCGAACGCGTTTAGTGCAGGCTTCCACCTCATCACCCAGCGTGCCCGACCGCCGCCGGTGGGTCAAGAGATCTGGTGACCAGATACAGGCATTTCAGGGCCGCGGTCTCGTTCGGAAAATGCCCGCGGGCCCTCACTGCCCTTCGGTAGCGTGCGTTGATCGACTCGATCGCGTTCGTCGTGCAGATCACCCGCCGGATCTCCACGTCGTACTCCAGGAACGGCACGAATTCAGCCCAGGAGGATTCCCAGAGCCGCACGATCGCCGGATATCGCTGGCCCCACTCGGCCGTGAACTCAGCGAACCGGTCCTTCGCCGCTTGCTCGGACGGGGCCGTGTAGACCGGCTTGAGCGCCTTGACGATGCCGTCGCGGTGCTGCCGTCCGGCATAGCGGAAGCTGTTGCGGATCAAGTGCACGATGCACTGCTGCACAACCGTTCGCTCCCACGTCGTCGTGATCGCCTCCGGCAAGCCCTTGAGCCCATCGCAGACGGTGATCAACACATCCTCCACACCCCGGTTCTTCAGCTCGGAGAATACCTGCAGCCAGAACCGGGCACCCTCGCCACCGTCGCCGGCCCAGATGCCCAAGATCTCCCGCTCCCCGTTTGTGGTGACCCCCATGACGACGTAGAACGGGGTGTTGCGCACCTGCCCGTCACGGACCTTGACCACGACTGCGTCAACGAAGAGCACCGGGTAGATCGGGTCCAAAGGCCGGGCCGACCATTCGGCCAGTTCCCCGGCGACTTTCTCCGTGATGCGGCTGATGGTGTCTTTGGAGACTCTGGCCCCGTAGACCTCCTCGAAGTGCGCCGCGATTTCCCCGGTGGTCAGCCCCCGGGCAGAGAGCGAGAGCACGATCTGGTCGATCCCGTCCAGACGCCGTTTCCGTTTGGGCACGATCACCGGGTCGAACGAGCCGTCCCGATCCCGGGGCACCTCAATCTCGACCGGGCCGATCTCGGTCAGCACGGTCTTTGACCTGGTGCCGTTGCGCATGTTGGCTGCGATCGGTGTCTGGCCATGCTCGTGCCCGAGGTGCTCGGTCAACTCGGCTTCCAGCGCGGTCTCGAGCACGTTCCTCGTGAGCTGGTTCAGCAGCCCGCCGGGGCCGACCAGGCTCACGCCCTGTTCCTTGGCCTGCGCGAGCAGCCGCTCCGCAAGCTCCTTCTGATCGATGATCTCTCCCGTCACAGGATCGATCATCACCCCTGTCATCTCGGTCGTGGACTCTGACACGGCCGTCTCCTCTCGGATTGGGCCGGACCCCACACACCGTTATTCAGACAGTCCCTGGGTTAGTCCCGGCTACTATCAGGAGCCAGTGGAGTGGCTGCTTAGCGGTAATGGTTGTTGGCGGTGGCGGTGTTCGCCGTTGACTTGGGGCCAAGCCTTGCTCTGGCAGTTCGAGCTTTGGGTTCCTCAGGGCAGGTCGAAGGGCAGTGTTTTGTAGGCGGTGTTTTTGTTCATGTTCCAGCCGGCGATGAGGCCGGAGCCGATCATTTGGTCGCTGAGGCGGGCGAGGCGGTAGGCGGGGTCGGTGTCGAGTGCTAGTTGGAGGAATTGGTGGGCTTTGCTGCCTTTGCCTTCCCACCAGTTGATGTAGCCGATGGCCGTGAGGACCGGTGCGGAGTGTTCGGGGCTGGTGCGGGTGTAGGCGTGCAGGAGCAGTTGCTGTGCCCACTCGATGCGTGACCACCTCGGGGCGGCTTCAGTTTGGGCGAACAGGATCTGCTGCATAGGTTCGTCCACTCCGGGGATGTCTGCGATGAGCCGGTCGCGGATTGCCGGGAATTGCAGGTTGGCGACCAGGGCATGGCAGTCGTCGTCGTTCGGGAAGGTTCTGGAGTCGAGCATGTTTGACCAGAGTTTCCTGCCCTGCTGCAGAGCGGAGTCGATGGGCTGGGTCCTGATGGTTTCCATGTGATGTTCGACGGCGGCCGCTTTCGTTTTTCCTGGCTGGTGGTTGGGAGGGTGATCCGATCGGTTGGTTCGATGGAGCTGCCCCGGTAGATGAATTCGGCGTTGATCGCACTGGTCTCGGTTGAGCTGACGGGCAGGGCGAGGCTGGTGCCGGGGTCGCCGTCGTAGGGGGAGGTTTCGTCTCCGACGAAGAGTCCGTCCCGGATGGTGATGCCCTGTTCGGCGAGGACCCCGGTGAGCGCGGCGATGGTGCCGGCGTGCGGCCTGGCCTGTCCGGGGTGGGCGGTTTCGCTGGTGTAGACGGCGAAGAGGATGGATGTGGCGTTGGTGTCGCTGGTGAGATAGTGGGCGACGGTGCGTGCGTAGGGGAGTTCCTGCCCGGGTTGGCGGGGGAGATCGATGCGCAGGGTCGCGCCGATGCTGTTCTCGTTCAGGGTGATGCAGACCAGGCTTTCCTGCGGCCAGAAGCCCAGGGTGTGGCCGATGAAGCTGAGTACATCTGATGGTGTTTTGATCGTGAGCTTTTCCAAGATCCCGTGGTTCCCTTCACCCTGGTTCTTCCGTGTTGTTGTGCGGTTGTTGGTTGTGGGCGTCGTTCTGGTAGGGGACCACCCGCTGGGTTGAGGGGCCGGAGTGCAACTTGGGGAACCGGCGCCGGGGCGAAAACTTCAGCTGGAGGCAAGGCATCACTGTTCTGGTGATGAAGTTTCCGGTTCCGGGGTCGGCGCGGTAGCGCCCTGGTTGCGTGGAGGACCCGCCCAGCGATCATGGGGCATATCAGAATGACAAGCAGTCATAAAGCTTTTGCTCATTCATCGGGGTACTGGGATCAGGCAGCATGACTTCTGCGGAGGATGAGATGTCACGCCGCAGGGGAGTCCGTTCCCTGAGTCGCCGGGTAGGAGTAACCGAAGTGCCCGCCTAAGTCGGGTATCAACGGTAGGGGGCTTTGGATGGTTTGATTAGTCGATGCTTCGTCTCAGACGCCTCGTGGTCCTTATCCTGTTTGCGGTTTGTGTCACCACCGCGTCATTGTTCTGGGCGCTTGGGCAACCTGGCGTGGACGTCCGTCGTGCCTTTTCTCCACCGCCGCGTGCGGAGGCGGAGCTCGAAATGCTGTCCTCCGGTATGACCGCCGCCGTGAACGTCACCAGAAACCCGGACGCCCAGTGGGTTGTTTGGACTGCAGGGCAGACCGGAATCCCTGAACGCGCGCTGCGGGCGTATGTTGCCGCGGCTGTGACCGTGAATGCTACTGCTCCGGCGTGCGGGATCGGTTGGAACACTGTGGCGGCCGTTGGTTTCGTCGAAACAGCACACGGGACATACGGCGGCGGCAGCCTGACAGCCGCGGGGCAGGTGAGCCGCCCGGTTGTGGGCCCGGTCCTGAACGGTGCCGGATTCGCCGCTATCGCCGACACGGACGCGGGCGCCCTGGACGGGGATACCCGCTGGGACCGTGCTGTGGGACCGATGCAGTTCATTCCTTCCACGTGGCAGCTCGTAGGGCGGGACGGGAACGGGGATGGAACGGCGGATCCGTTCAATGTCGATGATGCCGCCCTTAGTGCGGCGACTTATCTGTGTGCCGGCGGCCGTGACCTCACAACCGCGGGCGGGTGGACCGACGCGATCTACGCCTACAACCAGTCCGATGCCTATATCCGGCAAGTGCGTGACCAGGCCACGGCCTACGCAGCAAAGGCTGGCACCAGGTAAGCAGTCAGCGGTCGGGCTGTTGCGGGTGTGTCCCCGCCCAAGTGTTAATCCAGCGCCTTCGCGGTAGGCCAAAAAGAGTGTGGACAGTGTCCACACTTCCGACCTCGGACTGGGCTTTACAGCCGCCGGACTGCTCAGGATTCCGCATGTTTTCGCGGGTCCCCAGTGTTTTTCAAGGGCTGGAATGCAGTTCGAGTCCCACCTCGGGCACAGTGTTTCCGCAGGTCAGACGGTTTTTGTTCGCTGCGTGTTGACAAAGCTTGACGCCGTCCTGCTCTTGTGATTAAAGGCTCATTCAGCTGCTTGTGAAGTTGCATCAGTGACGTTCGGGCAGAAGCACGCGGGCTCGCTTGGAGGCACCGGCGTCCGCTACCGAGTTGCTACGAGAATTGCCAGCCAGGCAGGAACTCGCACGACTCAACGAAAATTTAGGCGATACCGTCATCGCGCTCGTTCAGCCGGCGAGACGCCTCATATCGCAAGGCTTCGAGACGACTTCTGGGGTGAAGCCCTTGAGCTGCCTTCACCGGGCAGTTTCGGGAGAGCCTGCAAAAGGCGCGCAGGAATCCTGCTCCGGGACGGGCCAGTTGTGGTGCCGCTGGGGCGATTATCTGGCTTCGTAAAAACTCACCGGTCCGCTTTTTACGATCCTGCATGGTCCGGACGCTCCAGCAGCTGCGAGGCGGCGTAACCGATGACCAGGCCGCAGAAGGCTGCGTGGATGCTGAACAGGTCCAGGCCGGAGATGGTCACCACGAAGGTCACCAGCGCGCCCAGCGTAAAGGTGGAGGAGAAGGCGGTCACGAATGCCTGCTGGAGTGCGCGCAGCATCGCAATTCCGCCCAGGACCAGGACGAATTCCCTGGGCGTGGCAAGCATCAGCCGGGTCAGGGTGGGGGCCAGGGCTGCGAAGAGCAGGGCGAGGCAACCATAGGTCACCGCTGCTGTGTACTGCCGTTCTTTAACTCCCGACGACGTCAACAGGGCGTTCGTAGGGCCCGTCACGCAAGCCGATACCGCGCCGAAGCCGGCGTTCAGCAAGGAGAACGCGCCGGAAACGATGGCGAAAACGTTCACGGGCGGCCGGTGTCCGGCCGTCCGAAGCACGGCGATGCCCTGGCCATTCTGGACGAACAGCACCGTCAAGGCCAGGGGAACCACCAGCTCCAGCTGCGACGCCCACGTGAACACCGGAGGGGTGAAGACCGGGGCGGCCAGGAGGGGTCCCGGCTCCGCGGGAACAAACTGCCCGCTGACCGCCACCGCCAGGCAACCGGCCACCAGCGTCCCCAGAACGGGGGGAAGGAATTTCCCCAGGGCCGGCAGGGCGGTCAGGAGCAGGAACGCGCCCACCATCGGGGCCGCGACGGCCGGGTTGGCTTGGCTTGAGGAGACGATGTCCGTGCCGAAGCGGAGGAACACGGCGGCGACCATGGCCATGACGATCGGCAGGGGGATCGTCGCCATGATCCGACGGACCACTCCGGTGGCGCCCAGTGCCAGGATGAGCAGGCCGGCAGTGAAGAACGTGCCCACCACCTCCGCAAAGGAAAGGTGCTGCAGCGACGGCCCGAGCAGTACCGTGCCGGGAATCGACCAGGCGAACGCCAATGGCTGCCGGTACAGCAGCGACATAATCAGTGTCGCGGCACCGCCGGAGAACATGATCCCGAAAACCCACGAGGCGAGCTGGTCCTGGCTCAGCCCGCCCGCTGCCCCGACGGCGAGGGTGACGGCGATGGGCCCGGAAGCCGTGAAGACCAGGCCAATGGCGCCGTTGGAAAGGTAGGTCGGGGCTACGTCCCGGAGGAAACGGCGTGGTCCGGCTGGACGGGCTCCGGGCCGTTCCAGGAGCGGTTGCTGCGCAGGCGGCATCTCAGCGGCCGCCAGCCCGGGCGCCGGCTCATGGGGGACGGGCGCTGCTGCGGTCTCGGGTTGGGTGGCTGGGTCCTGGCGGAAAGTGGGCATCCGGGCTCCTGGCTGCGTGGTCAGAAAAGGCAGGCACCCCGGAGATGCAGCTCCGGGGCGCCTGGGTTGCCGGGACCTGGCACCGGCCTCAGGCAAGCAGGGGCAAAAGTCCTACTTGGTCTCGCCTTCCTTGGCGAGGACGTAGTTGTACACAGCGTCCTCGCCGGCTCCACCATCCGTGCGGGGTTTGGGGTCCAGCATCAGTTCAGGCTTGACGGCCGAGGCGATGTCGTCTGCGTTGTGCGGGTCACCCGGGAAGTAGAGCTGCTGGGTGACGGGCTGGTAGCCGGGTGCCGACACCTTGATGTGGATGTGGGCCGGACGCCAGGCGTGCCAGCCGGCCGCCTCAATGAGCTGACCGCAGGCGCCGTCCGTGGGGATCTGGTACGGCGCCGGGCGCATGGTGTTGATTTCGAAACGGCCTTCGTCGTCGGCCTTGACCGTGGCCCGGAAGAGCCACTCCGGCAGGCCCGGGGCGTACTGCGAGTAGAAGCCGGCGGCGTCCGCGTGCCAGATCTCCACCTGCGCACCCTGGAGGGCATTGCCGTTGGTGTCCGTGAACTGGCCGGTGAAGCGCAGGGGGGTGCCCTCTTCCCCGTCGCGCATGAGGACAGTGGCCGGCGTCGCAAGCTCCGGAGAGCCGGGTACGTAGTACGGGCCCTCGATGGTGCCCCTCGTGCCGGGACGGTCCTGGGAGTTGACGTCTTCCACCGTGTGCTCCAGCCACACGTCCAGGAACAGCGGCCACTCGCCGTCGGTGCCTACCTTGATCAGCCACGCCTTCAGCGCGTTGTATTCCTCGTAGGTGACCTGGTGCTCAACGACGATGTCATTGGCGGCCTTGATGAGCGCCCCGGCCAGCAGGCTCACGCGCTCCTTGGGCACCGTCAGTTCCGAGAGCTTACCGGAAGCGGCGAAGCGCTCGGTGGCCTTCGATCCGGCTTCAACGGCAGTGCCCTCTTTCTCGTTCCGGGTATCCAGCTGGGTCTCAGTCATGGCGGTCTCCACCTTCGTCGTTGAAATTGGGGCCAGGAAGGTCTCCTGTACCCGCCGCGGGACGCTGGCACAGGAGAACCTGCCGTCCGTGGCGTCGCGTGATGTCTGTCTCATCGTAGGTCCGAAGATAATGACGAAACAAATATTGATAAGGCTGGTTTCTAGTCATTATTGGGACATAAAAGCACCCTTGGTCGACCCTAGGTGTTTGCCGGATGTGAGACCAGTCACGAGGGGGAAGAATTGCCTCTAACGTCCACCGCCGGCATCGCCAGCCAGGACCTCCCGCCCTTCCGTCCAGCAATCTCCAATGAGGGAGCACGCCATGACCGAGAACCTGATCCATGCCCGCGAGGTCCTTGCCGACGCCGTGATAGACGACCGTGAGAACGGCATCATCCGGGCCAAGCGCGAAATCTTCACCGACCAGGAGATCTTCGAGCTCGAGATGAAGCACATCTTCGAAGGCAACTGGGTGTACCTGGCCCATGAGTCCCAGATCCCCAACGTGGGTGACTACTTCACCACTTACATCGGCCGCACCCCGGTGATGATCACCCGGGACAAGGACGAGAAGCTCAACTGCATCGTCAACGCCTGTTCGCACCGCGGCGCCATGCTGTGCCGCCGCAAGACGGACAACCGCACCACCTTCACCTGCCCGTTCCACGGCTGGACGTTCAAGAACTCCGGCGAGCTGCTGAAGGTCAAGGACTCCCGGAACGCCGGCTACCCCGAGACCTTCAACAAGGAAGGCTCGCACGACCTCACCAAGGTGGCCCGCTTCGAGTCCTACCGCGGCTTCCTGTTCGGCTCGCTGAAGGCTGACGTGCTTCCGCTCGAGGAGCACCTGGGCGACGCCACCAAGGTGATCGACTCGATCGTTGACCAGTCACCCGACGGCCTGGAGGTGCTGCGCGGTTCCTCCACCTACACCTACGACGGCAACTGGAAAGTCCAGGCGGAGAACGGCGCCGACGGCTACCACGTCACGGCCGTGCACTGGAACTACGCCGCCACCACCGCCCGCCGCAGCGCCGGTGACTCCGCCAACACGACCAAGGCCATGGACGCCGGCAAATGGGGCAAGGTCAAGGGGGGCTTCTACTCCTACGACCACGGGCACCTGCTGCTGTGGCAGGAATGGACCAACCCCGAGGACCGCCCGCTCTGGGACCGCCGCGAGGAACTGGTCCAGAAGTACGGCGAGGAGATGGCCAACTTCATGATCAACATCTCGCGCAACCTGTGCCTGTACCCGAACGTGTACATCATGGACCAGTTCTCCTCGCAGATCCGCCACTTCCGGCCGATTTCCGCGGACCAGACCGAGGTGACGATCTACTGCATCGCTCCCAAGGGCGAGTCCCAGGAGAACCGCTCCAAGCGCATCCGGCAGTACGAGGACTTCTTCAACGCCACCGGCATGGCCACGCCGGACGATTTGGAGGAATTCCGCTCCTGCAACAAGACCTACTGGGCCACCAGCGCCCCGTGGAACGACATGACCCGCGGCTCCACCCACGAGATCGCCGGTCCGGACGAGCAGGCCCAGGCCCTGGGCATGACCAGGGTCATCGCCTCCGGCGTGCGCACCGAAGACGAAGGGCTCTACCCCATCCAGCACGGGTACTGGAAGGAAGTCATGGACCGTGCCCTGGCGGAGGAAGAGGAGCGTTCCGCGCCGGACTGTGTCCCCGTCTCCGCCTGACAGAGCCCACCGGAACCAGAGAGAGCGCAGAACCCATGACCAACCTGACCCAAACCGCCCCGGTCCTCAAGGCCGCGGAGGAGATTGCAACCCTCGAAACCGTCCGGGCGTTCCTTTACCGGGAAGCCCGTCTGCTGGACGACCGCCAGTTCGATGAGTGGCTCGAGTGCTACCACCCCGACTCCGAATTCTGGATGCCGGCCTGGGACGTGGATGACCAGCTGACGCAGGACCCGCAGAACGAGATCTCCCTTATCTACTACGACAACCGCGGCGGCATCGAGGACCGGGTGTTCCGGATCAAGACCGACCGGTCTTCGGCCACCTCCCTCCCCGAGCCGCGCACGGGGCACAACATCACGGACGTTGAGGTTTTGGCGAACGACTGCGGCCGGGTCGAGGTGCGCTTCAACTGGTTCACGCTCTACTTCCGCTACAACACGACGGACACGTACTTCGGCACCAGCTACTACACGATCGACCTTTCCGGCCCGGAGCCGGTGATCCTGAAGAAGAAGGTAGTCCTGAAGAACGACTACATCCACCACGTGGTGGACGTCTACATGATCTGACCTGCCCGCAGGGCATGCCACAACTTTTCCCCGGGACGCGACGACGCGCCCGCCCAGTCAGGAGGACCCCATGGGCCACAAAGTAGCCCTCAGCTTCGAAGACGGCGTCACCAAAGTCATCAAGGTCGGCGACTATGAGACCGTCATGGACGCGGCCTACAAGGCGCGCATCAACATTCCGTCAGACTGCCGCGACGGCGCCTGCGGCACCTGCAAGGCGTTCTGCGATTCCGGTTCCTTCGACCCGGGCGACTACATCGACGACGCCATGACCGAAGAGGAGCTCGAAAAGGGCTACCTGCTGACCTGCCAGGCCGTCCCGGAATCGGACCTGGCCATCCAGATCCCGGCCACGTCGGAGTCGGCCAAGACGGCGGCGGCCACCTTCAGCTCCACCATCAAGGAGCTCAACCGGCACACGGACTCCACGGTGTCCTTCACCCTTGAGGTGGACAACCGGGACGCACTGGCGTTCCTTCCCGGCCAGTACGTCAACCTCAAGGTCCCCGGGACCGACGCCGAGCGCTCCTACTCCTTCAGCAGCGGCCCCGAGGTGCAGGACACGTCCTTCATGGTCCGTGTCACCCCGCAGGGCGCCATGTCCGAGTACCTGCGCGACCGCGCCGCAGTAGGCGACTCGATCGACTTCACCGGCCCCTACGGATCGTTCTTCCTGCGGGAGCCCAAGCGGCCCCTGCTGCTTCTGGCCGGCGGCACCGGCCTGGCCCCGCTCCTGTCCATCCTGGAAAAGCTCTCCGAAAACCCGCCGTCCACCCCGGTCCACCTCATTTACGGCCTCACCCGCGAGGCGGACATCGTGGGCCTGGACTGGCTGCGTGCCTACGAGGCTAAGCTGCCCGGCTTCACCTGGGATTACATCGCCTCCGAGCCCGGTACCTCCGCCCCGCACACCGGCTACGTCACCCAGATCATCGAACCGAAGCACCTTAGCGAAGGCGACGTGGACATCTACCTTTGCGGCCCGCCCCCCATGGTCAATGCCGTCTCCAAGTGGCTGGACACCGAAGGCATCCAGCCTGCCAACTTCTACTTCGAGCGGTTCGCGCCGAAGGAGACCACCGGAGGCGACGCCGAGACCGGAGTCCCGGCGCCGGCCGAGAAGATCCAGGCCGAAGGCGACACGATGAGCCGCGGCGAGGCAGTGTCCTCGCTGGAGACCGGCCGGCTGGATTTCCGCAAGGAGGACAGCTTCGTCCAGCTCGACGCCCGCATGGGCCTGGAGTTGGCGGTCAGTGAACTGCTGCTGGGCCGGCTCAGCGAGGAGCAGCTGCGCCAGTTCCGCCGGCTCGCCGAAGCTACTACGGCGTCAGTGGACGGCGGGAGCATCAGGGATCCCGAGGAGTTCGCGCGCACCAACGAGGAATTCCACGAGTACCTCTTCATGGTCTGCGACAACCCCATGCTGCTGGAGTCCTACCGCCGCCTGGATGTGCACGCCCAGATGGCCGCGGTCCTCGAAGCCGGAACGCCGATCTTCGCGCGGGTCACCCAGGACCACCTGGACATCGTGGACGCCTTCGAACGAGGTGACAAGGACAGCCTCCGCGCCGTTATCACCGCGCACGCTCACGACGCGAAGGACACCATGGCCGGCGCCATCGACGCCAAGGCCGCCCTCTGATGGCAGCGCCGTACGCCGGGCAATTCGTGACCCCCGGCAGGTTCGGCGGCAAGGTCGCCGTCGTCACCGGTGCAGCCCAGGGGATCGGCCGGAAAGTGGCCGAACGCATCGGCGCTGAAGGCGGGGCAGTGGTCCTGGTGGACCGCGCGGAACTGGTCCACGACGTGGCCCGCGCCATCGAAGAAGCCGCCAAGGCCTCCGGTTCCGGGGGCTCGGCCACGTCCGTCGCTGCGGACCTGGAGACCTTCGCCGGTGCTACACAGGCCGTCAAGGCAGCGCTGGCCGCCCACGCACGCGTGGATGTCCTGGTCAACAATGTGGGCGGCACCATCTGGGCACGCCCCTACGAGGAATACGACGAGGACAAGATCGAGAAGGAGATCCGCCGCTCGCTATTCCCTACCCTCTGGAGCTGCCGGGCGGTGCTGCCGGCGATGCTGGAACAGGAGTCGGGGACCATCGTCAACGTGTCCTCGGTGGCCACCCGCGGCATGCACCGCGTCCCGTACGCCGCGGCAAAGGGCGGCGTCAACGCCCTGACCCAGGCCTTGGCCATGGAGGTGGCTGGCCGGGGCATCCGCGTAGTCGCCACCGCGCCGGGCGGCACCGAGGCGCCGCCGCGGAAGGTCAAGCGCGGGCCGGAAGCCCAATCCGCCACCGAGAAGGCCTGGTACCAGGTGATCGTGGACCAGACCGTGGAATCGTCCTTCATGAAGCGCTACGGCACCCTTGACGAGCAGGCCGCGCCCATCGTCTTCCTCGCCTCCGACGAAGCGTCCTACCTCACCGGCAGCATCCTCCCGGTGGCCGGCGGGGACCTGGGGTAGCCCGTGGACCCCCGCCGGAAGGGGCGGGCAGGCAGCTCCGGTAGACTTGCGGCCATGACTGCGAGGTCCGCCCAGGGCGATATCGGTGCGGATTCGCCGCTGGTAGGCCGCGATGCGGTGTTCGGGGAGCTCCTGGAAATCGTCCGCACGGTCCGCAAGGGCAAGGTGGCCACCGTGGTCCTCACCGGCCCCTCGGGTTGCGGAAAAACCGCCGTGCTGGAGTCCTTCCTGGAGCATTGCCGCACGGGCGCGCGCGGCGTCGGCGTCCTCTCTGCCATGGGCGATGAGTGGGAAGCGCAGTTCGCGCTCGCCGGATACTCCCAGCTCATGCTCACCTCGCCGCTGCGTTCGGCAAAGGCGTACGACGGCGGTCCGCACCTTCCGGCGACGCCCGTCGCCGCCCTGAGTGCGGACCAGGTGGTCAATTACGCGTCGACGCTGAGCACCCACCTCGAAGGGCTGCAGTCACACGGAAGCGTGGTGGTCGCCGTCGACGACGTCCACAAGCTGGACGTGGAAAGCCTGCGCATCCTCACGTTCGTCATGCGCCGGCTGCATGGCAAGCGGATCCTTTTCCTGCTCACGCTGAACCCCGCGGATGCGCCACGCATCCCCGCCGGCGTCCTGGATTTCCTGACCGGGCACCAGGTGGTCCGGATCCCGATGGAGCCGTTCACCGCGCAGCAGGTCCAGGAAGTGGCCCGGCGCCTGCACGGCATCGACCTCAGCGTCACCGCGGCGCACGGGCTGGTCCGGCACACGGGCGGCCTGCCGCAGCCCGTGGTAGAGCTGCTGCGCGAGCTGCCCGCGGAAACCTGGCTGGCCTGGTTCCCGTCGCTGCCGCCCACCTCCCGGCTGCGCGCCAGGGTGCACAGCGTCCTGGATGCCGCCTCGCCCGGACTCGTCGCCGTCGCCGAAGCCGCGTCCGTGCTGGGCCGCAGTGCGGGGCTGTCGGAAGTAGCCTCCGTCAGCGGAGTGGAGTCCGTCCTCGAAGCCCTGGACGAAGGACACCGCGCCGGCCTCCTGCGGCTGTCCGTGGACCAGGCGCGCTCCGCCGTCGTGTTCGTTGAACCCGGCACCGCCGAAGCGATTTACGAGCAGATCGTTCCCAGCCGCCGCATCGCGCTGCACCGCCTGGCCGCGGAGGCCGTGGAGCCGGAGGGCGAAAAGCTGGGGCACTGGGTCTCGGCAACGCCCGCCGCGGACCAGGCGCTCGCCGAAGAACTCGAGGATTTTGCCAACCGCCAAGCGGCCGTGGGGGCATGGCAGGACGTGGCGACGGCATTGTTTTCCGCGTCCCGCCTGTCGTTGGACATCCGGTCGCGCAACGACCGGCTCCTGCGCGCAGTCGACGCCCTGGTGGGGGCCGGCAATGTTGCCGAGGCGCAGACCTGGTCCGCCGCCGTCGACGCCCTGCCTCCCTCGCCGCTGCGCTCCTCCGTGCTGGGCTACCTGTCCACCGTGTCCGGCCAGAACGACAGCGCCCAAAGCCAGCTGGAAATGGCGTGGCGCACCAGCAACCCGGAGCGCGAACCCAAGGCGGCAGCCCAGGTGGCGCAGCGTTTTGTCCTGCACGGGGTGGCATCCTGGGACGGGCCGATGATCACCGGCTGGGCGGAACGTGCCATGTCGCTGACCGAGCCCGGAACGCCCGCCCATGTCGAGTCGGAAGCCATCTATGGCCTGGGTCTGTATGCCAGGGGCCGTCTGGGGGAGGCAGAGGCCTCGTACCAGCGCGCGTTCGGCCACGCCGCCGAGAATGCGCAGAAACAGCGCGTGCAGATGGGTGCCGGCTGGCTGGCGCTGAGGATGGACAACGTCGAATCGGCCCTGGCGAACTTTGAGTCGGCGGCCCCCACCGAGTACCGGGGCGGGTCGTTGCGGATTTCCCTGTGGGCCGAGGCATGGCTGGCCCGCACGCACCTGGTCCTCGGAAACTGGGACGCCGCTGCGGCCACCATAGCCCGTTCCAGTGTCCGCCTGGAAACTTCCCGGATGCCCCTGATCCGGCCTCTGCTGTACTGGACCGCGGCCGAGCTCTGGTCCATGCGAGGGGACTGGGACCGTGCCCGCTACTACGTTTCGCAGGCCGCGGTCCAGCCGGGCACCTACCGGGCAATGCAGGTGCCGGCCAGCCTGGCGCGGGCCCGGTTCCACGAGGCGCGCGCTGACTATGAGAGCGCCCTGGCCGTGCTGCAGCCACTGACCGAGCTGGACCCGTGGACCGAGGACCGCGTGTCCTTTTGGCCGTGGCAGGACACGTACGTCAACGCCTTGGTAATGACGGATCAGCTGGATACCGCTGAAGCATTCCTGACGTCCTTCGAGGGGCTGCGGCGCGAGCGCGAAATCCCGTCGGACATGGCACGGATGGCGTGGGCGCGGGGCCGGCTGCTCGCGGCCCAGGGGGACCCCGACGCGGCCCGGGCGCATTTCGAGGCCGCCCTGGGCCACCTCCGCGGGCTCAACCGGCCCTACCTGCGGGCCCGGATCAGTTTTGCCTTCGGGCAGAGCATGCGCCGCGCCGGGAAGCGGCGGCTGGCGTCTTCGGTGCTGCGTGCGGCGAGGGACCTCTACGACTCATTGGGCGCGGCCACCTATGTGGAGCGCTGCGACAGGGAACTCAAGGCGACCGGTCTCGACGTCGGAAATTTCCCCGACCCTTCCGACACGGTGCTCACCGCCGCCCGGGACCATCACATCCAGCTCACGGCGCAGGAGCAGGCGGTGGCCGAGCTCGTGGCCGGGGGTGCCACCAACAAGGAGGCCGCCCGCGCCCTGTTCCTCGCGGAGAAGACCGTGCAGTACCACCTCACGCGGCTCTACCGGAAGATGGGCATCCGCTCCCGCAGCGAACTAGCCGCCGCGTTCCGGGCCAAGGACTGACCGGAACGCGGCGTTTTTGGTTCGGGTCCCTACTTGACGTCGGAGGGATGCTTGGCCAGCGGCACCACCGAGATCTCCATGTACGGGAACAATGGAAGGTTCTGCAGGATGTCGTGGAGTTCGTCGTTGGAGTCAACGTCGAAGATCGAATAGTTGGCGTATTCACCCACCACGCGCCAGATTTCCGGCCACTTCCCCGAGCACTGCAGTTCCTGCGAGTAGGCCTTCTCCTTCGCCTTGATCCCGGCCGCCTCGGAGGCGGGCAGGTCTGCCGGCAGTTTCACGTCCATGTGGACCAGGTACTTCACTGGGTTTCCTTTCGTGGAAGGGGTGGCTTAGCGGTCGCGGCGGTAGCGCTCGAGCTTTTCGTCGTTCACCCCGGTGCCCACGCCGGGGCCTTCGGGGACGCGGATGCGCCCGTCGATGATCTGCAGCGGTTCGGCCAGCAGGTCGTCCGTCATGTCCAGGTAGTTGGACAGTTCCGCGGCGCGCTTGGCGGTGTGGGCGAAGGCGGCGCCAAACACCACGGAAGCCACGGTGCCCACCTGGGTGTCGATCTGGTTGCCGATGTAGACGTCGATGCCCATCCCCTCGGCCATTCCCACGATCTTGGCGGCCTCGGTGAACCCGGAGCGGGCCGTCTTGACCGCCAGCAGGTTGGCCCCGCCGTTGAGGATTTCCTTGGCGGCTTCGCCGAGGTTGGGGGCGGATTCATCCGCTGCGATGGGGATGGGGGAGTTGGCCACCAGCCGGCGGCGGCCCAGGATTTCGCGGGCGTCATCCGGTTCCTCAAGGAACTGCAGGCCCAGGTCCGCGGTGCGGCGGAGCACTTCGGCGGCCTCGTTCGCGGACCAGCCCCGGTTGGCGTCCATGTACAGTTCGGCGTTCTGGCCGAGGCCCTCGCGCAGCACGCGTGCCGCGTCTATGTCCAGGTGGATGGGGCGGCGGCCGGTCTTCAGCTTGAACGTGTTGATGCCGTAGGTTTCGCGGAACTCCAGGGCCAGGGCGAGCAGTTCCTGCGCTGGCTTGAAGCCGAGCATGTGGGAGACCCGCAGTGAGTCGGTGTAGCCGCCCAGCAGTTTGGTGACGGGCTGTCCCAGCGTCTTGCCGATGACGTCCCACACAGCGATATCCACGGCGCCCTTGGCGGTCTGGTTGTGGATGGTCCGGTAGAGGATCTCCTGGATCTTCTCCCGGTCAAAGATGTCGACGCCGATCAGTTGCGGAGCGAACACGTCCTGCACCACCGCGACGATGGACTTTTGCGTCTCACCGTAGGTGTACGGACGCGGCGGGGTGTCCGCGATGCCCACCACGCCGTCGTCCGTGCGGAGGCGGACCAGCACATGGTCGGCTTCGTGGACGGACCCGGAGGCGAAATGCAGCGGGTGGCGGTAGGGGATCGAGTAGGGAATCGCCTCAATGGCTGCGATTTTCATGAAGGGGAAAACCTTTCGTCAGTGGGAAGCGGTTCATGCCCTGGCGCGGTGGCCGCCACGACGACGTCCAGGAAGTTGTGCAGCAGGGCGGAGCGGTGGCCGCGGAGCCAGGCCACGGCGAGTTCCACGGGAGGTGCGTTTTCGATCTCCCGGTAAGCGACGCCGTCGAGCTGGAAAGCCCGGACCCGGGACGGCATGACTGCCACCCCGCCCCCGGCGGCCACGAAGGCGAGCATGGTGGAGGTTTCACCTACCACCTGGGTGATGCGCGGCTGGAAGCCGGCCTGGCGGCAGAGGTCCGAGGTGATGCGGTACAGGACGGATTCGGGTGCATAGCTGATGAAGTCCTGGTCCTGGAGTTCGTGCATCGCCACCGGCTTGTCCTCGGCCAGGGCGCTGAACGAGGGGACTGCGACGACGAGCGGTTCCTGGTCGACGACGCGGTAGTCGATCTCCTGGGAGGCGACGGGCGGGCGGAGGAGCGCGGCATCCAGCGTACCGTCCCGGAGCCCGGCTTCCATGGACGGGGTAAGCATCTCGCCATTCAATGCCAGCGACAGACCCGGCAGCATCTGCTTGGCCAGGCGCGCGATCTGCGGCATCACGCCGTAGGTGGCCGATCCCGAGAAGCCGACCCGAAGGACGCCCGTGGCTCCCTTGCCCACCTGGTACACGTCCGCCTTCAGGGTTTCCATGTCATTGACGATCTGCCGCCCGCGGTCCAGCAGGAGTTCGCCGGCCGCGGTGAGGTCCACGCGGCGGGTGGTGCGGTTAAGCAGCCGGACCCCCAGCTGTTCCTCGAGCTGGCGGATCTGCTGGGAGAGGGGCGGCTGGGCCATGTGGAGGCGTTTGGCCGCCCTGCCGAAGTGCCGTTCTTCCGCCACCGCAATGAAATAGTTCAGCTGCCGGATGTCCACTGTGCTGCCCTCCCACGCGCCCTGCCAAGGGTCGGCCCTGGACGACTATTGATTCAAAGAATAACCCTAAAAGTACTTACTAGTGCATTTCTTCGACTCAATGACGTTCAGGGCAGACCGCTGTGCGCTACTGGGGCTGCTTGGCCGCCACGTTCGCTTCGGTGCGGTGCCCGGCGATCTCTTCGACCTGGTGTTCGGCTTCCTCGAGCTTGCGCTGGTGCGGGACCAGGACGGTCACCAGGCCGCCCAGGAGCGCCACGCCGCCGTAGATGTAGAAGGCCGTGGAGCCGCCGATCCCCGCAGCCGCCAGCCAGCCGCCGATGATCGGACCAAGCACGCCGCCCAGCCGGCCCACGCTGGCGCACCAGGCCACGCCGGCCGCGCGGGCATTGGTGGTGAAGTAGTTGGACTGGAATCCGTAGATCAGCACCTGGGTCCCCAGCGTTCCCACGCCGGCCACGGCGATGAAGGTGAAGAGGACGGGCAGCGGGAAGTTGAAGGTCATGAGTACCAGCGAGACCGTGGCAAGACCGAATGTCGTGGCGATAACCCGTTGCGGGCCGCTCTTGTCAGCCAGCCGGGAGGCGATCAGGCCTCCCGCCACTGCGCCGAGGTTCAGTGCCAGCGGGAAGAACAGGGAGTAGGTCCGGCCGTAGCCGTAGCCCTCCATGATTCTGGGCAGCCAGGTGTTGAGGCCGTAGGTAAGGAGCAGGCCGCAGAAGGACATGAGCCCCAGCAGGACCGAAGCCAGCGCGAACTGCCTCGAGAAGACGGCGGCGAACCCGGACTTCTGCGGCGCCGCGCCCGTTTCCAGGATGACGCGCTCTTCGAGGAGCGGCACGCCCGTGCGCTCCGCAGCGGCGAGGGCTTCCTCTTCCCGGCCGCGGGACAGCAGCCAGCGGGGAGACTCGGGGAGTTTCCGCCACGCGATGGGGAGCAGGATGACCAGCGGAAGCGCGCCGATGATGAAGAGGCCGCGCCAGCCGAGGCTGTCGTGGAACATGATGCCCATGATGGAGGCGAGCACGCCGCCGGCCGGAACGCCGGAGTACACGATGGCGTTGTAGAACTGGCGGCGCCCGGCCGGAGCGAACTCGGCCATGGTGGCGCCGGCGCTGGCGATGACCACGCCCAGGCCCAGGCCGGTGATGAAGCGCATGGCGCCGAAGGCCGGCAAGGTGGTGGTTAACGCCGTGACGAACATGCCCACCGAGAACCAGGCGATGCCCAGCAGCATCAGCCGGCGACGGCCGAAGAAGTCGCCCACGGCGCCGCAGATCAGTGATCCCACCAGCACGCCGATAAGGGCCCAGGAGCCCAGGAGCCCGGCGGTGGCCAGGTCGAACTTTCCGATCTGGCCGGGATCGGCGAGGAGGCCCGGCAGGACGGTGCCGTAGATGACCAGGTCGTAACCGTCAAAGAGCAGGGCCGTGCAGATGATGAAGGCCACCCAGTTGGCGGTGCGGGCCTCCTTTTGTGGATTTTCAGCGATAACCGCGTGCGGTTGTGTCATGTCCGGGTCCTCTCAGGGGTGATTGCATGCGCTGGCACGACTCTGGGCCAGCGGCCGTTTCCGGGTTCCTTTCAGCCTGACAGGTGTGTGACACGGGACATATGAGGTAACTACCCAGGGTTCCGCCCGGGGGTCTCTGTGTACTTATTTCGAATGAATAAGACGTTTAGATGGAAGAGTAAATATAGATGACACCTCACCGGCCTGCCGCTAGGCTGGCGCAATGACCACTCCCGCACGCCTTCATTCCGACCTGTCCCGCCTGGGCCGGGAAACCGACATGTTCCTTGCCACCGTCGCGTCCTTGTCGGACGACGAAATGGCCGGCCCGTCGCTGTGCGACAGATGGTCCAGGGCGCACGTGATTGCCCACGTCGCCGCCAATTGCCGTGCGCTGGTCGAACTCATCGACTGGGCCGCCACGGGAGAAGAGCGCCGGCTTTACGCCTCGCCCGAAGCCCGCGCCGGTGCCATCTCCGCCTTGGCAGCGCTGCCTCGGGAGGAATTGCTGGAGGAGTTGCGTGCCTCGGCCAAACACTTCGCCGAGCAGGCGCAGCGGCTGGCCGGCACACTCGTTGCTCCGGAAGTCAAGGTTAACGGCGGTCCACTTCCGGCAACGTCCATCGTGGCGCTCCGGATCGCGGAAGTGGTGGTGCACCACCATGACCTGGACACGGCCTGGACCATCGAGGAAGCCGATCCGGACTCGTTGCTGGATTCCCTCGAGGCCGTAGTTCGTTCGCTGGGTGCCTGGGATGTGCCAGGCATGACCCTGGTCACCGAGGAACGCGACCAGTGGGTTATCGGCAACGGCGCGCTGCGCGTTGAGTCCGACCGTGAGGGCCTGCTCCAGTGGCTGGCGCGCGGTGATGCCGCGCATATCGAGGCGGAGGGCTCGGTGCCGGCACTGCCGCGCTGGTGAGCCGGCCGGCACGAACGGCTCCAGCGGCATCCCGTCGAGGGACCTGCATAGTCCGGCGGGAGTATTTTCCTTGCTCCACCGCTTCTGCGATTCCTTCGGCCGCCCGCACCACCCGGTCGTCAAAGTCCTGGTCCGATGACTCAACCAACCTGGCAAGGGGCATGACACGGCGTTGTCGAGCAAGGGAAAGCCCATATGGTTGTGAAAAGCGTTCGTGTCCGCTTCCGGAAGCGCGGTCGTTGTCTCAAGGGGTTGAATCGGTGAGGTGGGCCTGTTGACAGTGTCAACTCCAGGGATTCGGGGTGAAGACTATGCCGTTTGAAGGTGCTGTCATGCCTTTACGTAGTGCGAGGGTGTTCATGACTGGGTTGATGCATTGGTCATAGAGCCGTGGAAAGAGGCTGTGTATCGGGATGAAGGTTCCCTGGATTTGACCGACCACTGTTACCGGCCGTGGCCGTTTCGAAATCCGTAGTATCGCCTTGGCGACTCTGTGTGGGAGACAACGGGGGGTAGCGGGTGGACGGGCTTGCGGGTGTAGTTCGCGGCGTGCTGGTAGATGGGCGTGTCGATTGTTGTCGGCAGGACCAGGCAGGTGTGGATGTCCTTGGCCGTTCATAACTCCTGGCGCAGTACTTCCGTGAAACCGAGCAGCCCGAATTTGCTGGTCACGTAGGGGGAGACGTATGGCGAGGTGATTTTGGAGTAGACCGATCCGTAATGATCAGCGTTCCCTGGCGCTGATTGTGGAAGTGCGGCAGCACCGCGCGGGCGGTGTGGACGGGTCCGAAAAGGTTTGTTTCGATGATCTGGCGGAACACCTGGGGCGGTGTGGTTTCGAAGGTTCCGTAACTGTAGACGGAGGCATTGGCGACACAGACGTCGATGCGGCCGAACGCTTCGACTGCTGCGCGCACGAGGTCTTCTACCTCGGACTCCTGACTGACATCGGTCGGCACGGTGATGACCTGCGCCCCGTCCTCGGCGCATTCGGTGGCTACTTCTTGCAGGGTTTCTGTGCTGCGGGCGGCGAGAACGAGCCGGGCACCGTCCTTCGCGAACGCATGAGCGCTGGCCCGGCCAATGCCGCTGGAGGCACCGGTGATCACCACCACGGCTCCGGGTGCAGCGCGTTTTCCCGGTTTCACCGGCTTTGCCGAAGGTGGGCAGCCCCTGCGGGGTGATAGTTAGCGGACACGGTCGAACAACCGCAGCAGGCTTTCGGTGACCACCCCGAGGACCACGTGGGTTACCGCGCCCCTTGCGTGTGCCTGCCAGGGGTATTCCGTTGGCCCTGAGGCCAGCCCCAGTGCAGGGGCGACCACTTCATCGTTGATCACAAACAGGCCAAAACCGTACAGGGCACCTCCGCCCGCCTGCATGACCGGTACTTTCCTTCGGACAACGGCGTGCAGCGCTCCGGGCAGAATGCCCAGCGCGTAGTGCAGGGCAACGCCCGAAGGGTTTGGTTGGCCGGTGTGAACGTTGATGCCGCTGAGAGCGGCTAGTTTCTCGACTCCGACGTGGGCGACGTCCTTTCCTGCCGGCTGCGCCTGTCGCTGCCGGTCCAGTGCCTCCTTCTCAGCATCGGTGTACTCGACATCGGTCCCGCCCTTGCGGGCCTGCAGTTCGCGCACAACCGCGTCCGGGTCTTCATGGTTGTACAGAAACCATCCGACGCGGTCCATCGCCCACACACCGGCCGCGCCGGCTACTGCGCCGAGCAGCATATCCAGAGCAACGCTGGGCTGTGGTTGGTGTATCTGCTGGGCGGGAGCAGTGCTGACCGGGACGGGAGAGTCGTCCAGGTGCCCGTTCCCGGAGGACTGCGGGGAGGCTGTGCGGCCCTCTGGCAGGTTTTCGGCTGTCGTGGGATGTGTCATCGAGGGATCCTTTCAATGGTTCGGGCAAACTTCCGTCACACCGGAAGGAACCCAGGTGCCGGGGTGGGGGTGTGTCAGGGTTTGAGAACGACCTTGATGCAGTTGTCCTGCTTTTTTTGGAAGACTTCGTAGGCTGCGGGTGCTTCATCCAAAGGGATCTCATGGGTCGCCAGGTCGGTAACCCCGAGCGGGTCGGAAGGATCCTCGACCAGCGGCAGGAGGTCATCGATCCACGCTTTGACGTTGCACTGGCCCATGCGCATCTGGATCTGTCTATCGAACAAAGTCAGCATCGGCATCGGATCTGCCATGCCGCCGTAAACACCGCTGATGGAGACAGTCCCACCGCGGCGCACAGCGTCAATACAAGCGTGCAGAACGTTCAACCGGTCCACACCGGCCTTCTCGATGGCTTTTTGCGCGAGCGGATCCGGCAAAAGCCCCGCTGCCTGCTGGGCGAAAGCCCCTACCGGGGATCCATGTGCTTCCATCCCGACGGCGTCCAGAACGGAGTCCGGGCCCCGGCCGCCGGTCATGTCCCGCAACTCATCACCTATGGTGTCGCTGTAATCCATGGCTTCCACGCCGTGCCGTTCGGCCATGGAGCGCCGCTCGGGCACCCGCTCGATGCCGATGACCCGGTAACCCAGATGGACGCCGGCGCGGGCCGCGAACTGCCCGACCGGACCCAGCCCGAAAACCGCCAGCGTGCCACCGTCAGGTACGTCCGCGTACTGCACGCCCTGCCAGGCAGTGGGCACAATGTCCGAAAGGTAGAGGTACCGCACATCGGGCAGGTCCTGACCCACCTTTATCGGGCCGTAATCGGCGAAGGGGACCCGCAGGTATTCCGCCTGCCCGCCGGGAACCGAACCATACAGCTCCGAGTAACCAAAGATCCGCCCACCGAGCCCCTTTTCCCTGACCTGCGTGGTCTCACACTGCGACTGCAGGTTCAGGCTGCACATCAGGCAGGTCCCGCAGGCGATGTTGAAGGGAATCACCACCGGGTCCCCGACCGCCAGGTTCGACACATCACTGCCGACCTCTTCGACAATCCCCATGGGCTCATGACCCAGGACATCACCCTTGCTCATGTAGGGCCCCGCACCTCATACAGGTGCAGGTCCGACCCACAGATCGCCGTGGAGGTAATCCTGATGATCGCGTCGGTCGGCTCCTGGATGACCGGGTCCGGCACCTGTTCAACGCTGACCGACCGCTTTCCCTGCCAGGTAAGTGCCCTCATGACCACAAGCTCCCCGTCATTGGTAAGTATGCTTAGCAGTCCCAGTATGTTCACGTTTACTACCGAAAGGAAGGGGACCTCGTGGATTGGATCCAATCCCACGACAGAAGTAAGCGCTCATCGATCGGCAATTTACTGCCAGGACGAAGGTGATCGGGTGAATAACCAGCAGGCTACCCGGAGATGGGCTCCGGTGGCAGGCCTCCGCTCTTCAGGCCTTGATGCGGTTTTAGGTGCAGCCGCAGGTGCCGCCGGCGTCTGGGCCATGGACCAGATCGGGTGGTTCATGCTCGGGCACGAAAACCCGCAAACCCTTACCCGGGACCTGGCAGCGCGCGACAAAGATGCGGCTGGGAAAACCGGGATGGGAAAGCAGGTCCGCGCGGTGCAGGCCGCCGCCCCAGGCAGTGCTGCCACTGCCGGCGCGTTCAAAAAGGCCACGCAGGTCAGCGGGGTGAGCCCGACCGATCAGCAGCCGGGAACGGGCGCGGCCCTGTTTCACTATGCGCTGGGAATGCTGCCCGGCGCCCTCTATGCAGCAGCACGCCGGAAACGACCATCGGTGGGCACCGGATCCGGCGCCCTGTACGGGTTGGCATTGTTCGTGGTCATGGACGAAACACTCGCGCCGCTGACCGGGATAGCCGCTCCACCAGGCCGATATCCCTGGCAAGCACACACGCGCGGCCTGGCCGCCCATCTCGTGCTCGGCATGACCACCGAAACCCTCCTGCGCGCAACCGACCGCCTCCAATGAACACACTCTAGCCTCAGCCCTCGGACAGACCCTTCGGTGACCCCACAGTCGGGCCTCCCTGGCCGTTATGCCAGTTGCCCCTGGTTCATACGCTCGCGTTGCTGCGCCGAGGATGAGTACCTTCGACCAGCCGCAAATCTTTCTTCAGCACAACCGTTCACGCACGGCCACCCGTCCGCTCCGTCAGGGCGTGACCACGACCGCGGCGCAGGCGTATGGCCACGATGACCATGAGAGCTGTGCCCACGACGATGCTGGCGTCGTGGAGCCACCGAAGGAAGGACAGCCAGGCGAGGTCTATCTGCCAGGTGGCGAGCCCGGCGCCTACCAATGTGGCCGACGGGACCAGAGCCAGAGCGATCATGACGCCCGTCGTGAGCACCGATCTGCTTGCGGCGATGAGTATTGCACCAGCCAGTCCTGCAGCGATGGTCACAACCGTGCTGCTCCAACTGAAGGTGGTCCAATATTCGACGAGCACGCCAGAGGAAAGATAGCCGGTCGTGTCCCCGAGGGGCCTGGTGCCGAGACTGCGCAGTAGCAGCGTGCCCGCCGCAGCCCCGAGGACGAGGACACCGTAGCCCTTCACCGTATCGAGCAACCCCCATTTCCAAGCCCTGTTCCCACCGACGGCGCCGAGACTGACTCTCACAAGCGGCTCGAACCCCGGAGCGATTAACATGGCCCCAATGACCAGATGCACTGCGTTGGTACCAATCCCGGCGGCGGCCACGAAACCGGCGATGGCCATCACGACCAACTTGAAGAGGTCCATGTTGCTCTCCCGCCCGATCACGAAGTCCATTTCCTCGAAGGAAGAAGACGACGAAACATCTCTGGCGATCGCGGTCGCTGAAGACGCCGAGATCATCCCCACCGGCTCACCGATCGAGACGGAGACGTCCTGCTCGGTGCCGGACCCGTGCCCTTCCAAGACGTGCATCAGCTGTGGCAGTGCCCGGTCGGTGAGCTCGAGGTTGACGACGTCACCCGGGGGCTGGAGGGAGATGCCCCTCTGCACCGAAAGTGTGATGAGTCCTGGCAACCGACGGATCTCCTCGAGCAAGGAGTCGGTCCGATGTGAGGGCAGGGACACGGTGACTGTGCGGGGCATGCTCGGGCTCCTTCGTCGGGTCATCGAGGCGTGCCCATGGAGGCGGCCCGCCCTAACGGGTCCGGACGGCAATCGGACTGGCCCGTTGTCGATCATCCAATCACGTCGCCCAGTCGGACGTCGTGACGCCACAAGCCGACACCGAAGATCCAGTGTGGAGGAACAGGGAGTGGCCGAGCCAAAAACCTCCCTACACCGAGGAGCCCGCATCGTTTCCCAAGCGCTCAGAGCGCAGCTTTTCCCTCAACAAGGGAGGTCTTTGCTGTTTGGTGCCGAGGTCGACGCCGAGATGGAGCGCGGCCGGGAGCTCCAGGCAGGCATCAAGGCCGAGGAAACCATCCAGTTGCCCCCGCGCGGCACGAAGAAGAGCAAAAAAGTCCAAAAGCAGGAGGAGGAAGAAATCCGGCGCGGGCGTGAACTCCGAGAGCAGCAGCAAAGCCGGGACCCCGAACCGGGCCAGGACTCGGGGCAGAGGCGGGACAAGGACTAGCCCCCGCAAGAAACCCGGGACGCTGAGTGCCGAATGTCCGCCGCATCGGGGCAGGTGATGCCCGGTTATGGCGGCCAGTTCACTTGCCACACGCCCGGTTCCACAAGGTGGCCCCGCAAGGCCACTCACCGAAATCAGAAACACCGGATGCGATCAAGCAAGGAGAAACCAGCCATCTTCAGCAGGGAAACCGTTGCAGCGTCTCTCCCGCGCTAACCGAGGCCGACCATCATCGGGTAGTGCATCCTGCCGGTACAGTAAACGGGGCCTTTCAGCGGTTGCAGCAACCCGCAGCACACGCCCTGCAGCAGTCCCGGAAGGGACCATCCCCAGATTCCCCGAGGAGGGCTTCGATCATGACCATGGTGGATAACGCCGTTTACGTTCCAAAAAACTAGAGGCGCGCTACGCTGCTGCAGATGGTTGCCCTGTTGAACACATCCTTTCTGCTGCATCCGATGTCGTCTAGAAACGGAGCGCTGGCCTGAAATCCAGACATTTTTCGGCACGGTCCCTGTGGTCGCTAGCCCTTAACCTCGGTGGGGCAAACGCGTGTTTGCTGATCACGCGGCCGGAACTGGTGGCGACTTCATTCCGTCCCTGGCTGGGGTCAATTCAGGTTATCCACGGCTGGAGTAGAGAGCCGTTGGGGTAGCTCCCTGGCAGCAGTAGCGGTGGATAACCTACGAAAATTGTTCCCGGCTGTGGGCCGGCCGGCCGGACTTCTCGTTCGAACCTAGATCAGTTCCGGTTGTTCCGAGGACCAAGGCAAGGCGCCGTGTGTCAGCTTGGAGTTGCCGCTGTGAAAGGCTGCAGTTATGGACAACTCACCTCGGGAACACGACCTCGTTCTCTACGGAGCGACGGGTTTCGTTGGCCGACTGATCGCCGGCTACGTCGCGGAGCATGCACCGGCCGGTATGCGAGTCGGACTCGCCGGCCGGTCCAGGTCCAGACTCGGGGCGGTTCGATCGCAGTTGCCGGTCGCGGCGCACCGATGGGCCCTCATCGAAGCCGACTCGGAGGACGCGGACTCGATCGCCGCCCTGGCCGCGGGCACACGCGTGCTCTTCACAACCGTCGGCCCGTACGCGAAACACGGACTACCTGTCGTCGACGCATGCGCACGGGCCGGTACCCACTACGCCGACCTCGCCGGTGAGGTGTCCTTCGTCCGGGAGGCAATCGATCGCTACGACGCTCTGGCCAGGACGAGCGGGGCCAGGATCGTGCACTCCTGCGGCTACGACTCCGTTCCGTCCGACCTCGCCGTACTGCTGCTTCATCAGGCGGCAGAAGCCGATGGCGCTGGTGGTTTGGTCGAGGTCCAACTCATTGCTACGGCCAAGGGTGGCATCAGCGGAGGCACGCTCGAATCGATGCGCGGGCAGCTCGACGCGATGCGATCGAGCACCGCCCTGAGGTCATTAGCCGCGGACCCCTACGCGCTGAGCCCCGACCGCACAAGGGAGCCGACGACACAACAGCCTCCTGACACCGGTCCTGTGCGGCGTTCCGACGACGGCACCTGGACCGCGCCTTTCATCATGGCCGCGATCAACACCCGGATAGTGCGCCGCAGCAACGCATTGCAGGGCTGGGCCTACGGCCGCTCCCTTCAGTACGGCGAGGTGATGGGGGTGGCCCCCGGACCGGCAGGAGCGGTCATCGCCAGGGCAATGGCACTCGGGCTCCGGGCATTCACGGGCGCGATGGCGTTCCCGCCGACCCGGAGGGTGCTCGACCGCTGTCTTCCGGCACCAGGTGCGGGCCCGAGCACCAACACGCAGCGCGCGGGCTGGTTCCACTCCCAAGTAACCGTCCGCACCGAGAAGGGCCACCGATACCAGGCGATTGCTGCTGGCCCCGGGGATCCCGGCTATGCCGCCACCGCCGTGATGGCAGGCGAGACTGCACTCGCTCTTGCCCTCGACGGTGACAGGCTGCCGACCGCGAAAGGATCGCTGACACCGGCCACTGCACTCGGCAACGTGCTCATGCAGCGACTCCGTGCGGCCGGCCACACTTACGACGTAACCAAACTCGTCTGAACCAGGTCCTGCAGGTCAGCTGATAACCGGGCAATCATTGACTGGACCAGTCCGACCAGCGGTCCAATGGGATTTCCCCGAGGGAGTATGCCAGGTCATCTAGTGATCGCGACCAGCGATGCGTTCCAAATCCGGCTTCTAAAGGGGCGGGTTCACGGTCCAGGGTGTGTTCGCCGGGTCGCGGATCCTGTCGATACTGGAGTCCGCAGCCAGTGGTGCGAACCAGCCGTTCCAATCGGTGGTTTCCGGGCCGGCAGTGGAAAATAGCTCGAAGGTCTCGCCACGGCTTATCTCTTAAAAGTGGCTCCAGCCTTCACGCCGGAGTCCAGGCCAGCACTCTGCTCCAGTCGGGGAAGCCCAATACGCAGCCCTCTCCCCTGCCCATTTTCAAACGCCCATAACGGATCTTTTGTTAACCTGCCCAGGACTGAACAAGCCCCTGCTTCCTGCCGCACGGGAGCTCTATTGCTGTACATCGCCGTCGAGGCGGCGGAGGGTTTCAAGTCGTTGCTTCGTCAGTTCAATGTCGGTGGAATTGACCATATCGGCCGTGCCGGGTCGGCTCGGGGAGCGCCGCAGCTGACCGCTGTTGAGCATTGCCAGTACTTGGTTGACGTCGATGTTCAGCGCCCTGGCTGCCTGTTCGATGGTGAGGTATTGGTGGTAGCGGCGAGTCACATCGCACTCCCGGTGGGGTTGTAGCTTGAATGGGGGGATTGAAGCGGGTCGGCGCGGGGATGTGGTGGCAGGGCCTGGGCAATCAATGAAGTTTCAGCCGCCGCCCGGCGCCGAGTTGGGGGCTAACGTGGGGGAGTCTGCGTCCAGATCTTCCATTCGGCACTCCCGCCATTTCCCAGTACCTCAACCAAAGGCCTTCAATGCTGGTGATGTTGAGTTCTATCAAGCCCGATGCGGTCTGCCGTGCACTCACACTGCTACCTGATCATCCTGGCGGGCAGCGCCTGCCTATTGATCAGTATACTTACTAATTAGAGGGTACGGGTTTGCGGTGCGTCAGCCAACAGGGAGTGCAGAATTTTTGGCCGGGGAGCGCCTCTGCCCTGTTTGCCGACAAGTTCGGTTAGGGGGTGCGGGGAGATGACGTGAAGTGCTTCACTCAAGCTTGGCGTGGCGCAGGTACTGATAGACGGTCTCCCTGCTGATGCCGTAGTCACGGGCAAGGGCGGCTTTCGGCACACCGTTGCCGGCGCGCTGAACCAGCTCGGCCGCCGGTTCCGGTGTGAGGGTCTTTTTCCGCCCTTGGTAGGCGCCGCGCTGCTTGGCCAAGGCGATGCCCTCTGGGCGACAACGCCAAGCGAGTCGGATCTCTGGAATCGGCACCGCTAGTGATCGATCTGTCCGGCGCCGGCGGGCCCAGTGCATCCAGCCACTAATCCCCACGGGGAAGTTTGGGTCACCGAACACGAGGTATCGCGCCCATAGCAGAAATGACGCCTCTGAAGCTGCTCAATCTTGCAGACAGCAGTGTTTCCCGGGCGCCGATGCGCACTGGAGCCAATCTCATAAAGGGGACGGGATGGCCCGCCGGCCGGCCGAATAGGACTGTCCCAATTCTGAATCTACCTGAGTTGTAAAAAGAAGGTTGTTCCCAGGGCTGGCCCGTGCCGTTAGGGTGATCACGGGCGGTGTCGATGAAGAATCGCCCGGTTGGGTGATCAGGTGCCGGTAACGGAGCTGATCCTAGCGATTCGATTCTCGGGAGGAAGCATGACCAGTCCAGAGCAGGATCCAAGCCAGCAGGAAGGCCCCGCGGACGGCGGCGCGGACGGCGTCCCCGGCATGCATGATGGAGGTGCCGACGGTGGGGCTGACAGCGGTGCCGACGGAGGAGCTGACAGCGGTGCCGACGGAGGAGCTGACAGCGGTGCCGACGGAGGAGCTGACAGCGGTGCCGACGGAGGAGCTGACAGCGGTGCCGACGGAGGAGCTGACAGCGGTGCCGACGGCGGAGCCGATGGGGGAGCCGCAGAACGGGGCATCTAAATTTTGAGCACCACCCGCACGGACTTTCAGGACCCCGGCGCACTGGAAAGCGGCGGGGTCCTGGAGACACGCCTGATTAACATTGGCCGTGAGAGGTTCGCCGGCGACGTCTGGGGGCGCACGGCGCTGCTCACGCGTGGCGCCGGTGACTTCTCCGATCTGTTCTCTGCCGAGGCTGTCGACGAACTGATCTCGCGCCGTGGACTGCGCACACCTTTTCTCCGCGTTGCCAAGGGCGGTTCTACATTTCCCGACTCGTCATTCACCTCTCCCGCCGGCGTCGGCGCCACCATCTCTGACCAGCTCGACGACACAGCGCTTTGGCGCAAATTCGCGGACGGTGCCACGCTGGTGCTGCAGGCTCTGCACCGCACATGGGAGCCGGTCTCGGACTTCAGCAGCAGGCTGAGCACAGAGCTGGGACATCCGGTGCAGGCCAATGCCTACATCACGCCGCCTCAGAACCGTGGATTCGACGATCACTATGACGTGCACGACGTCTTCGTCCTGCAGATCGAAGGGACCAAGCGCTGGATCATCCACGAGCCGGTTCACCGCGACCCCTTGCGTAATCAGCCCTGGACTGACCGCCGCTCCGCCGTGGCCGAGGCCGCGAAAGGCGATGCCCATATTGACACCGTGCTTGAGCCAGGGGATGTCCTCTACCTGCCGCGTGGCTGGTTGCACGCCGCCCAGGCGCAGGGCGAGGTCTCCATCCACCTCACGCTCGGAATCCACAGTTGGACCCGCTACGCGTTGGCCGAACAGCTCGCGCAGGCCGCGCTTGCAGCGCTGTGCGATGATCCCGAGATGCGCCGTACGTTGCCGTTGGGTGTCGACGGGCCGGGTGCGGAGCTCGACGTCGTCCGTGAGCGCCTCGCCGCTGCTGTCGGTGAGGCTGAAACCAGTTCTTTGTTCCACTGCATCCGGCGAGGTCAGGGCCGGCCGGCACCGCTGGGACCGTTGGCCCAGCTCGCGGCTGTCGACGGCCTGGGCCCCGAGTCCGTGGTCCGGCTTCGCGATGCACTGGAAGCACGGCTGGAGGGATTGCGCCTGACCACGCGCGTGGGTTGGCACGACTTCCCAGCGACCGATCTGCCGTCTGTAACGCGCCTGCTCGACGGGGAGCTTCACATCGCGGGTGATCTCGGCGTCGAACTCGTTGAAAGACTGCTGCGCGCGGGGGTCCTCGTTCCCGTTGAACAGTAATCTAGACAGTGACGCCACAGTGGCGGCCACGGAGCGCTTCTTCTGCTCTGAAGGCGCCCGGTTGCGCGGAGACCCGATTGCAGGCACAGCGTCGCACGGCGTCGTCTGGGTCCTCATCGAGTACCGGGGCGGCTGGCCTCTAAATGGCTTCGAAGGGCTTGATCTCGAGCCTGAGACCAAAGCACTCGTGCTCTCCGCCGCGAAGGCGGCGCGGGCGCGGGTGCTGCTGGTGAGACGGCCCGGCCCCCGCCGCCGTGAGGGTCAGAGCCATTGGGCAGTACTGCACCATGAGGATTCGGGCGAATATCGTCAACAATGGGGAACGTGGGGCAAGGATGAGGATCTGGCGGAGATTGCCAGAGCCCTCAGCCTCCCCGGAACGCCCGGCTATCCGCCCGTCATCCTGGTCTGCACTCACAGTCAACATGACCAATGCTGTGCAGTGTGGGGACGGCCGGTGGGACGTGCGCTGAGTGAGCGGTGGCCGGAGCTTGTGTGGGAATGTTCGCATGTAGGAGGTGACAGGTTCGCAGCCAACGTCGTGGTTGCACCCGACGGTGTCTACTACGGAAATCTGGACGTGGAGTCGTCCGTAGCCACGATCGAAGAACACCTCGCGGGCCGTATCCACGCAAAGCATTTGCGCGGATACACGGATCTCTTCCCAGCACAGCAGACCGCTATCGGGGCCACGATCAGGCGTTTCGGCCCGGCCGGCCGGAATGACTACAGGGTTGTCGAGACCTCCCGCGACGGTGATCATTGGCGGATCCACATCACCGGCTGCCCGCCTCACCCGGCGCGTATCGACGTCGAACTGCATGCTCACCGCGGCCCGCCGTGCCGGTTGACCTGCCGCGGACCGGCAATGAGTTCGGCCATGGTCTACGAGCTCATTTCGATCCGCGCAGTCTAAAGGACGGGTTTACCGAAGGCAGTTCGTTTGTCGGTGAGTCGACGAAGGTTCCAATCGACCCGGCGACCCAGGCCTCGAGCACCGCAGCGGCTGGCAGCGCTGACCGAAAAGCGCGTTCGGCACAACTGAGAACTGCCGCGCCCCCTGAAGTGAGGGCACGGCAGTCGCTTGGAGTCGCTTAGAATCTGCAAAAAGGCGGCGTGTGCAATGCGCACACGTTGGTCGTTGAACTCGGTCGTACATTGGCCGAACGGGCTCGGATTCCGCGTGTTTCCACGGGTGCCCGGTGTTAGCCAGGGCTGGAATGCAGTTCGAGTCCCACCTCGAACACGGATGCCTGTTGGGGACCCCCTCCTTTACCTCGGACTAGTTGCTGAGGTAGCCGTTCGGGTCCAGGACATACTTCGTGGCGGCTCCGGCATCGAATTCCGCGTAGCCCCGCGGGGCATCCTGGAGCGAAATGGCCGTGGCGTTGACCGCCTTGGCGATCTGGATCCTGTCATGCAGGATCGCCATCATCAGCTGCCGGTTGTACTTCATCACCGGGCACTGGCCGGTCGCGAAGGAGAGGGACTTCGCCCAGCCCGTGCCCAGGGACAGGGACAGGCTGCCCTTCTGGGCCGCCTCGTCCGCGGCACCCGGATCCCCGGTGACATAAAGGCCAGGAATGCCCAGGGACCCGCCGGCGGCGGTGAGGTCCATCAGCGAGTTGAGTACGGTGGCCGGTGCCTCCTGGGCCCCGGCGCCGTGTCCGCGTGCCTCGAAACCTACCGCGTCGATACCGGCATCGACCTCCCGGACGCCGAGAAGCTGCTCGATCTGGTCAGCAGGGTCGCCGTTAGCGACATTGACGGTTCCGCAGCCAAAGGACCGGGCCTGGGCCAAGCGATCCTCATTGAGATCCCCAACGATGACGACCGCGGCCCCGAGCAGTTGGGCGCTGGCCGCTGCGGCAAGCCCCACCGGACCGGCCCCTGCGACATAGACGGTGGACCCAACACCGACGCCTGCCGTGACAGCCCCGTGGAAACCGGTCGGGAGGATGTCCGAGAGCATGGTCAGGTCCATGATCTTCTCCAGAGCCTGGTCCCGATCGGGGAAGCGCAACAGGTTCCAGTCCGCGTAGGGGACCAGGACGAACTCCGCCTGCCCGCCGACCCATCCGCCCATGTCGACATAGCCGTAGGCGGACCCGGGACGGTCCGGGTTCACGTTCAGGCAGATCCCGGTCTTGCGCTCCTTGCAGTTCCGGCAGCGCCCGCAGGAGATGTTGAAGGGGACCGAGACGATGTCCCCGACCTTGATGAACTCAACGTCGGGCCCGGTCTCGATGACTTCCCCGGTGATCTCGTGCCCCAGGACGAGACCGGCCGGGGCGGTCGTGCGACCACGAACCATGTGCTGGTCCGAGCCGCAGATGTTGGTGCTCACCGTGCGCAGGATGACCCCGTGCGGGACCTTCCGGCCGACATTGATGGGATTGACGCCGGGGCCGGCCTGCAGTTCAAAGCTGGGATACGGGGTATCGATGATTTCCACGATCCCCGGCGCCTTGTATGCAACGGCTTTGTTACCTGACATTGAATGGCTCCTGTGGGTTGTCGGTCGGACCCTCACGGTGATTTTGGCCGCATCAGACTGTCGGAGGCAGTCGTTGTCAGCTTTCGTGAAGGAAGTTGGGTCGGTTGATACGTGCAGCGCGTACCGTTTTGGGCAAGGAAGCGTTCAGGCGGACCGTCACAATGGATGGGGGTTTGTGGCCGGCATCTTCTGCCGTGAAAACAATCCCTAATGCTGTCCGGCCTGGAGCAGCTGGAAGCCGCTAGGCATCAATCACCAAATCGGTCCGCGCGGTGGAGCAGCAGGGCAGGAACTTGCCTGCATCGATTTCCCGTGCCCGGATCCCGCCCTGGTGGTTCATCTCCACCTCTCCGGAAAGCTTGACTACCTTGCAGGAGCCGCACATGCCTTCCTTGCAGTTCGCGCCGATCCTGACGCCCGCACGCTGGGCCGCCTCGAGGATGTGTTCGGCGGGGTCGACGCGCACATTGATGCCGGTGCGCATGAAGGACATGGTGAGGCTTCCCGTTCCGACCGTGTCGAAGCTCGAGGCATCAGGGGACACGGCCTCCGGCCCCACGTCCCGACTGCCGCCGGAGGCTTCGGAATAGGACGCGTCCGAGTCGACGGTTTCCAGCGGCAGCCCCGTGGCCTTCAGGGTTCCCTCGGTGTCGTAGCCGGGTTCGTAGAGCCCGAACGCGGTGGGCTGGCTTTCATAGTAGTCCTCGGCGGACTCGGCGATTTCCTCGGCGATTTCCTCCGCGATGTCCGCTGCAAGGGCAACTTCAGCCTGGTATTCAAGGAGCGTCTGGCGGTCGCCAGAGAAGAATTCCATGTAGATGGAGGTGTCATCGACGCCGACCTTCTTGAGGAGCTCGGTGGCGGTGTTCAGGTAACCCTCGGGGCCGCAGGCATAGACCTGGCGGCCGTTGGCATCCGGGGCAACCTCGTCGAGCATGGCCGCCGTCAGCCTTCCGCTGAGCCATTCCCACCCCTCGGGTTTGTTGCGGTCGCCCAGGGAGTAGAAGACCTTGACTCGCGAGTCCACGGAGGCGATGTAGGCCAGCTCCTCGTGGAAGGCATAGCCTCCGGCCTCCGCTCCGTGGTAAAGCACCACAACATCGGCCTGTCCGGGCAGGGAGTGGATGGTCCGCACCATCGACATGATGGGGGTGATGCCTGCACCGGCGGCCAGCAATAGGTACCGTGCCCGGCGGTCGGCATCGGGCAGGTGGAATGCCCCGACCGGTCCGAGCATCTCGAGGACGGTGCCAGGTTTGACGTTCTCGTGCACCCACGGTGAGACCAGTCCCGTGGCGTCGCGTTTGACTGTGATGTTGAAGGTCCACGGCTGGGTGGGTGAACTGGACAGCGAGTAGCTGCGGTCCACCGGATCCTGGTCCTCGCCGTTCACGGGAAAGGCGACGTTCACGTACTGGCCCGCACGGAACGCCAGGGGTGCACCGTCGCAGCGGCGGAACACGAAGGTCATCATGCCGCCCACCTCGGGAATGGTCTCGACACATTCCGCCATGAACTCCTGCGGGTGCCACGGGCCCAATGCGTGGGCGGCCCGGGCGGGTGCCTCGTTGCTGCCCATCACCCTGTTCCACGGCATCTCAAGACCGCGAATGCGCTGCGGCTCCTGGATTGCCGTCTCAGTGCGGAGTTCAATCATGCCAAGTGCTCCTGCACGCGCTGAACGTACCAGTTGATGAACGCCTCGACCTGGTATTCGCTCTTCATGTAAGGGCCGGGCTCGTAGGCGGGGCTGCTGGCGCCCTTCTGGCACAGCTCCACGAACGCCTTGTCCTGCAGATTTGTCTGCTTCCAGGTGTAGGTGAGTTTCTCAAGATCGTAATCGACGCCTTCCTCGGCGTCGTCAGCCACCAGCCACGTGGTGCGTACCAGGGTTTGGTGTTCGTTGACGGGGAAGACGGCGAACGTGATGACGTGGTCCCCCTGGAAATGGAACCAGCTGTTGGGCTGCAGGTGCATCGAGCAGCGGCCAAGGCGGAAGTCCCGCAAGTCACCGAGCAGCTTCTTGGAGAGCCTGCGCCCATCGGGGGAGAACGATTCGCCTTCACCGTCGAGCGATTCCCGTGAGATGCGGATTCCCGCTACGCGCGTGTCAAGCTCCTCGACGACCTCGTAGGGAAGGCCATAGCGGCGGCAACGCTCCTCGAGCGAGGCCTGCGCTTCCTTGTTGCGGTCCCACACTTCCTCGAGGTGGGCCGGGATCAGCCCCTCCGTCAGGCCCCAGGTGGGAAAGAGGGAACAGGCGAGCTCCGGGTGGCCGTCGCAGTGGTAGCACTCACGGTTGTTCTCCATGACGAGCTTCCAGTTGCCCTCTTCGATGATGTTCTGCTGGTAGGCGATTTTCGTCTTCGACAGATCGTGGGGTGCGAGGTAAGGCTCAAAGATCTTAGAGGTTTCGTCGAAATCCGCCGGCGGTTCATCCGCAATGCAGACGAAGATGAGTCCGGCGACCATGCGGCTGTGGGCCCGCTTGAGGCCGAAGCAGCCCTTGTCGAACTTCGTTTCCCCAGGTGCCGAGGCGTGGATCAGATTGCCGTCGGGCGAGTAGGTCCAGGAGTGGTAGCCGCAGACCAGGTTGCCTGTTGACCCCGAGGGTTCGGTCAGGACGCGGGCGCCGCGGTGGCGGCACACGTTGTGCAGGACGTTCACGCCGCCGTCGTCGTTATGCAGCACGATCAGGGAGTAGGGCCCGTAGTCGACGGTGACGTAGTCGCCCGGCTCCGGGAGCTCGGCGATGCTGGCGGCAAAGATCCAGTGCTGGCCAAAAATGGCCTGCATGTCGACGTTGAAAATCGTCGGATCAGTGTAAAAGGGTGCATCGAGGGAATATCCCGCACGCCGGAGATGGAACAACTCGGAGATCTCCGCCAGCTGCTCTGCAGGCAATGATGAAGCGAGTTTTCCGCGGGCGTTGAGGGACAAGTTCACTGGAACAGACATAATTTTCCTCCCGGGGGGCCTGGGTAGTGTGCAATTCGTTGGGACCACGGGTGGTGGGTGCAACTGGAGTAGCCAAAAAAGTTTGTAGTCATGAGATTAGACACAATTGACCTGCAACAAAAGCGCAAGATTCAGAAGATAACCATGCATAATAGGTGCATGATCGATGCAAGACTCGTAACTCTTCGGGTGTTTGCCCAGTGCGGCACCATAGGCGCGACCGCGGAGCTCACGGGTTATTCTCCCTCCGCCGTCTCCGCGCAATTGCGGGAGCTTCAGCGGGTGCTTGGAATGCAGCTGCTGACGAAGGACGGCCGGGGTGTGCGGCTGACCGCCACGGGCCGCTTTCTCGTGGCGGGCTCGGACACCCTCATTGCCGAGTGGGAGAGCCTGCGCGCCGCAGCCATGGAGGCCGGCGACCAGGTCCAGTCCCATTTTGGCCTCGGCGGATTCTCCACTGCGGCCGCCCAGTTGCTCGCGCCGCTGGCCGCCACCCTGCGTTCAACACGCCCCCTGCTGGAGGTGCAGGTACTCGAGGCCAACCCGGCCCGCTGCTTCGATTTGTTGGTTGCCGAGCGAATCGACCTCGCAGTCGTCGTCGCGATGCAGTCCGACACCTACGTTGAGGACGACCCGCGCTTCGAGCAGACCGTTCTGCTCGACGATCCCTTGGACGTGATCATTCCCTCCAACCATCCGTTTGCGTCGCGGGAAACGGTAACGCTCGAAGAGCTGGCGTCGGAACCCTGGATCACCGAGTCCGCCGGTTCCACCTACCATTCCCTATTCACCGCGGCGTTCACGGCAGTCGGTGTGACGCCGCGGATTGCCCATGAGGCCGTTGAATGGGAAACCCAGATCGCCTTCGTTGGTGCGGGGCTGGGCGTGGGCCTGCTGCCGCGACTGGCGCCCCTGCGTAGTGCCGAAAATGTGGTTCGACTGCGCATTACTGGCAAGGGGAAGCCCGCGCGCCGGATTGTCGCTGCGGTGCGCAGGGGCAGCATCGCGTCGCCCCTGATCCAGGAGTCGCTCGGCATCCTGCAGGTCAGCGCCAATCGGATTCTCGCCGCCCGACCCGAAGACGATCTCTGAAATCGCATGGTCGCGATTCGTTGCCGACGGGCCAGCAGTTCCAGAAAGTGGCGACACGTCCGCGCGGCCACCTTTCTTCGCCGCACTGGACGGGCCGCCCGCTGTGGACTCACCCACGGCGTGGCCCTGAGTGCCTCGGAATAGCAGCGTCCGGTTGTGGAGCCGGGCCAGATGGCCACCCAACTCATTTGGCTTCGTCATGTGAGTGTCTGCCGGGCAGCCCATGAGACGGGAGAAGGAGGTGTCGCCAGAGCGAATCACTCAGGGCCTGTACCTGATCCCAGGAGTCTTTCCTTGGCCCCGTAGTGGATGGTTCCACTGCGGTCCGGCGAGTCCCGCCTCGAGGGGTATCCCGGCCCGAGGCTCCATCGTACGCTGGGTGAGGAGGCACGTCGGCGAAGTCAGAACAGTCAGGACCTTTCGTCTCCCGCTCTGGAATGCGAAGTCTAGTGACTGTTCTGCCTGGGAATCACGACTTTATGAACAATGATCACGGCAGATGCGGCCAGCGGCACAGCTACCAGCGCCCCTAAAATCCCGCCCAGCGTTCCTCCCGCGACGACGGCGACCAAGACGAGCGAGCCCGGTATTTCCACGGCCTTATCCATGATCCGCGGTGTGAGGATATAAGCCTCGACCTGCATGTACAGCAGGTAGTAGATTCCCACCACTAGCGCTATCTCTGGCGAAGCCGTAAGACAAACGGCGGTAATGATTACTGAAGAGACCAGCGTGCCCACCATGGGCACGAAAGACCCGAAAGCGGCTACAACTGCCAAAAGCAGCGGTCCAGGCGCCCGGATCAGGGTCAGGAACAGTACGGACAACAGGCCGTTAGTCAAGGCAAGAACAAAATTGCCGACCAGGTATCGGCTGATCGATTCTGCGGTGCTTTCTGCGATATCGATAATGGCTGCCCGCTGGCTTGCGGGCACCAGACGGTAGGCCGCCCTCTTCGTCCTGGCCAGGGTCGCTGTGAAGTATACGGTGAGGATGAACACGAAGATCGCTCCGGTGATGCCACCCACGAGTCCCGCGCCGATGGAAAGGAGCCCGCCTCCGAGGGTAGTGAGGTTTTCAGGGTTGCTTAGGAACCCTGTCATAGCCGCAGCCAGTTCATCCAGGTTTAGGTAACCGGAGAGAGTGGCTGCCATGTTTTCTACCCAGTCCAAACGCAGGATTCGTTCGACCAGCACCGGCAGGTAAGCGATCAGGGCGCGGATCTCAGCGACCAGCCGGGGAATGATCCAGTACAGCAAACCGGCGCCGGAAAGCCCCATGGCTGCGATCACGAGGACGACCGCCAATGGCCTGGGCACTTTCCTGCCCTCAAGCCCTTTGACCACGGGGTCGAGCCCGAGGGCGACAAAAGCGGCCAGGCCGACATAAACAATCAGCGTTGCCAGGGAGGAAACCGCAGCCCAAACGACCAGCCCAACCCCGACGCCGAGGGTGCCGGCAAGGCCGACCCGGAAAGCGTGGAACTGCCCCGGCCGCGTACCGGATGATCCGGCAGGCGCTCCGGCAGCAGACCCGAACGGCCAACCGGCCCGGCGCTGCTTCCTCACCGGAGTACCCCGTTTCCTGACTGGCCCCATCGTTGGCTCAGTTAGTCCGGCAGAAGAATAAGCCGGGCGCTGCAGCAGGGAACCATGCAGCTGCCGCAACGCAGTTGAGCAGGGCAACCGGCCGTGATGCATCCGCCATCACAGCCAGGGACTCTCTGCCAGGCCGCCCCGGTTTTCCGCTCTCCATGTCCGTCACGGTACAGAGAATCGACAGCGGCTGCCAGAGCACCGGCCGAAGCTACCGTTGACCTACTCAGAAGCCTGCGGCATCAACATCTGACCGGATAGTTCAAGGCGTAAGGGCAAAGCCATGATGGCCATAGTGAGCCGTTAGCAAAATGCTCGTCCGCTGGCGCGGCCGGGTGCCGTTCTTGGGGGTGCTTTTGCAGAGCTCCATGACTTTTCGACTTTTACCCTGCGGCAGATGGGCCTCAGCCGGCCACAGCTCCGCAAGCTTCGCCAGCCGCACACTGCGACCACCCGACCCGCTATAGCTGCAGATCATCGAACATATGGAGTTCCCGGGCCGGGGTTGGCGTGGCCAGTGCTTCCTGGGCCTGGGGGAGAGGCTCGTATTCGTTGTCCATGGGGTCCCAGTCGAAGAGATGGACGAAGTCCAGTCCGGTAAGTTCGCTGATCCTGCGCACCGGGACCTGGAACGTGGCCGGGGTGAAAGCTTCCCTGAGCATGCCTTCCACCAGTTCGTACTGGCTGATCATGTAGGCGCTTGCTGAGCTGCTGCCGTCCGGCCGCCGGAATACCGGATTTTCCAGAACGCCAGCGGGATGCGCGTTCCCCGGACATCCGGATCGTCGGCTGCGAAGACCGGGCCGGTGAACACCGTGAGCCGGCGTTTTTCGGCCTTCGCGGTGTCCAGCAGGTAGTCTTCAAGGCCTGCCCACAGCGATGCTCCCTGGTTGAACTTTTTGTGCTGGGGGGAGCAGTTGGTGAAGTGGAACGTATCGTCATTGGCGGCGCGTGCAACGATGTCCGGACCCCAAGCCGGATCGAGGCGCCGGACCAGGTGCCCGCGGTCAAAGTCATTGTCCGCATAGAGGTCCTCACCGGTCTGCTCGGACCGGTTCAGGCGGGGGTCGAAGTACCACTTGTCCCGGTCACGCCTGGGTGATCGGCTGAGTTGTACGTCGATGTTCACGGCGGTGTAAAGCGCCAGGCGCCTGCTGCGTTGCATAACGAGAGTGGTGGTAGTTCAGTACCGTTGGATCCTGCCCGTTGGCCGGGCGGCGGTTCTGTGCCGCATCCGTACGCTGTTCCGCCGTCAGGACCGGCAAAGGTACGGGGGTGCCCAGGAAGTCAGGGTCGTATCCCCTTCTCCCCGAGTAATCGGGGTCTATCGCCACGGCCTCTTCGACCGCAGCGCTGCCTGGAAGCGCTATCGGGTTCTGGCCGGCAGGCACCTGGCCTTGTTGCTGTGCTGCCTGCACCGCGCCGACCCGGACTGTGATCTGCAGGGGGATCGTGAGGGAAACGGCCCCGTCCGAGGGGGCGGCGGCCTGTTCCGGTACGGGCTGTGTCAGCAGCCGGGCCTCGACCGGATTCCGGGACGAAAGTGGCAGGGAGGGCGGGCTGCGTGCATCCTTGACCAGTGCGCGTTCGTCCACGGTCATATCGTCGGCGCCCAGCGGCAACGAGGGGGCGGTTCCGCCGGGCCGTGATTTCACAGCGACCGCCACCACCGTCACATCAAGGCCGGCATCGGTCCGGAAAAAGGTGTCCGGTTCCAGGTCAAACTGCGACGTGGCGAGGGGAAGGCCGTTGACTCCGTTTTGGAAGTTGAATTCCAGTCGCGAGAAACGGGCGGACGCTGCGTCGGGCAGGACATGGTTGTTTGTCAGGGCCCAACCGCGGCGAGATCATGAATCCGGTGCCGAAGGAGCGGATCTGGAACCGGTCCCGGACGATCACCCTGCCGACACTGCGTGAAACCGTCATATCCAGTTCCAGGAACGCGATGCCAAGCAAGTTGTTTCCGCTGATGATCCGCTCCGGCACTGGATCATCCAGGTCCTTGCCCCGTATTGCCGGGGAGGTGTCCTCGGTCGCCCTGAGTGCATCTACAACCACCGGCTGACGCAGGACCCGCCGGGTGCGCAGTTCCAGCCGTTCCGGCGCATCCACGTTGAGGATGCTTCCTTGCGCGGTATGTGCTTCAGCGATCTTTTCTTCCGTGCCCGCACGTGGACCCCGCCGCGCCTGGAACCGTGACTGGGTGGCGGTGAGCACATCTTCCGGTATTACCATTGGTCCCGTCCTCGGGTTTCACTTCGCAAGGGAGCCACTGCCCGCTTCGGCAAGAGCGCCGGATCAAACTAGCTTGCGTTCGTGGGTGCCTGGACCAAACCCGCGCCGACGTCCACCGGATCCGTACCGGCTTTAAGCGGCTTGAACGTTCCGGAAGCGATCAGTTTGGACTGCAGGAGCACCGGACTCAGCGGTCCCTGCGCAAGAAGACGTTCCGCCCAAAGCGCCGCCACGCCCGCAACATGCGGGGTGGCCATGCTGGTTCCGCTGATGGTTTTGGTGCCGCCGTTGAGCCAGGCGCTGAAAACCCCGACGCCGGGACCCGCCACGGTCGCCATCGTATTCGAGAAGGGTGCAACAGTGAGTCCTCCGCCCCCGTCTGCCAGGGCGGCAACGGAAGTAATGCCAAAGGCCGCAGCCGGCGGGGCAACATTGATCTCGTAGGCTGGATTGCCGGTGCGTTCACTTTCGTTGCCGGCGGCTGCGACGACGATCGTCGTCTGGGCGACTGAGGCCCGGGCGTTGAGGAGGTTGGCAAGCTGTTCAAAGAGCCTGACGTTGGCGCGGTAGCCTTCGAGGGCTATGGATGTGGCGGCGGGGATGGACAGGCCGTTCACGTTGACCAGCTCATCCACCCAGCCGGGGAAGTCCATTCCCAACGACATGGAGATGACGTGGGCGCCGTTGTCGGCTGCCCACAGCATTGCGGTGGCAAGGATGTCGCTGCTGCCGCCGTTCGGGCCTCCGAGGACTTTGCCGATCACCGCCTTCTGTACGCCACGTGCGACGCCGATCCGCTGGCCGGTGAGGTCCCGGCCGAAGATCGTCCCCGCGCAGTGCGTGCCGTGGCCGTTGTCGTCGTCGGCGCTGCCGGCACCCGTGAAGTCTTTCGTGACCAGGTTGACACCGGTGAACGCCGGATGGGTGGCGTCGATGCCGGTGTCCAGGACCGACACTGTAACCCCGGCGCCCGTGAAGGGCGAAGTATCTGCGCCCACAGCCTTGACGCCCCATGTCACAGCAGCAGCGGCCGCTGCAGCATCGGCTTCGAGGGGTTCGATGAGCTTCATCGGCATCGCGGGGGCGAAGCCGAGGACTGTCGGGTCATTCCGCAACGCGTTGAGGGTGGCACTCGAAGGGTTCTCGTCACTCTCGACCGTCATACCCACGGCGCGTTCAGCGATGTTCTGAACGGCGCTTTCCAGCCCAGGGGCTGCTCCCGGTCCATCGAAAGGATCGCGGGTGGCGCCCAGGGAAGGGGCTCGCAGAATGACGATTTTTTGGTTGAGCAGCTCGGGCATCTTGGGCTCCTTGGCCTCTACACGGAAGGGTTTGCGTCTCGGACGCAACGGCTGTCTTCAAAGGTGGACGTCTGGTTCCACATGATGCCAGTCCTACGTCCGGCGGCGTTACACCGGCGTTACCGGTCGGGTCCTATTCTTCTTCACCGGGCCGGCAACTTGCAGGGCCGCCGGCTATAACGACCGCGGCAACCGGCCCTGGGTCCAGCTGAACTTCTCATCGGACAACCCGGTAGCGCACATGCGTCACCAAACTTGTACCGCTCACGTCCAGCGGCTCCAGCCTGAGATTTCCGACGCTGTCCAGGAGACGCTCGCCCCCTCCGAGGATGAGCGGCGCGGTGTGGAGGCGCAACTCGTCGATCAGCCCGGCGGAAAGGTATTGCTGCACGGTTTTCGCTCCTCCGGCTACGGCGATGTCCTTGCCCGCCGCAGCTTCCCGCGCCTGGGCAAGTGCGGACTCGATCCCGTCGGACACGAAGTTGAAAGTAGTGCCGCCTTTCATCTTCAACGGAGGGCGTGGGTGATGAGTCAGGACAAACACGGGGGCGTGATAAGGCGGTTCGTCACCCCACCAGCCACGCCAGTCCTCATTCCATGGTCCTGGTCCGGGTCCTGCGTACATGTTGCGGCCCATGATGAAGGCGCCTGCCAGGAGAATGCCCTCAATCGCCGCCGCATTCGCTTCGGGTTCTTCGAACATCCAGCGGTGGAGGTCCTCTCCGCCCTCGCCCAACGGCTCGGACATGCTCTGGTTCGGCCCGGCGATGTATCCGTCGAGCGACATGGTGAGGTCACATGTAACGCTGTTCATGGCTTCCTTGCGGGCTGGGCAGAAACAATAAGAACGCGGGACGATACCGGCAATGCTAATGGGGCTCCGCTGTGGCTGGAAGGTGTGTGGGGTTTTGCCCCGTCGGCTGTCTGAGAGACGTCTCTCCCTAAGGAAACGGGGGGCAATTGTCCGTTGACTTTCCAGTTGAACGTGAGGATCCTCGATCTTACATATTCGGTGTAGTAAACCCTGCTGAAATCGGGCTGCCATGGGCAATGATGACGGTGGAATTTTGGAATTGGACCTCATGGGCTCCTGGCAAATTCGCCGGGAGGGGCGAGTCGTCCACGTTGCTGCACGGCAACAGCGCCTTATCGCGGCACTGGCAGTCCACGGTGCCAGCCTCCGGAATTACCTTGCCGGCATGCTTTGGCCTGACTATCCGGATGCCAAGGCCCTGGAAAGTCTCCGGGTAGCGGTCCACCTGATGACCAGGCAGGTACCAGGCCTGCTGGTGAAGGATGGGGCCCTGCTGTCCCTGGACAACCGGGTTGCTGTGGACCTGCACAGGGTCCGCGCCCTGCTGAAGGATGCCGCCGTCGCGAACACTGGCACCACGTGGACCCTGCTGCGGGACTTGCGCGACCTGGATTTCCTGCCTGGCTGGTACGAGGACTGGGTATTGTTCGAGCAGAGCCGGCTACGGCACGACCTGCTTCGAGCTTTTACGCTGGTCTCACGGCAGTTCGCTGCCGGCGGGGATCACGAGGCCGCCGCGGAAGCGGCTGTGGCCGCCCTGGAAATAGAACCCCTCTACGAGAGCGCGGTACGGGTCCTTGTCACGTCAGAACTGGCGCAGGGTAACCTTGCCGCCGCTCTTCTCGCCTACGACAAATACCAGGAACGGCTGCTGGAGGACATGGGTGTTCGACCTTCCGAAGGTTTGCGGCAGCTGATCAACGGGATCATAAGGTCCCCTGCCCCGGCCGCTTGAGGGCGGAAGGGCGGCGCCGACGTCGCGGCACGCGCTGAGGATGTGGCTGTGGTGCAGAGGCCAGCTTCCAGGAGTTCAGCATCGTCAGGGCTTCTGCCAATGGCATGTGCAGCGCGGGACCGTGCCCGGGGAGTATGACTGTGGTGCCTACGCCGTACAAGCGGTGGAGTACAGCAAGAGCAGCGGTCGGGTCGGCGTGGTACATGGGATGGAGCATTTGCGGTCCGACGGCTCGGCTAAGCGGGTGGCCGCCAACAAATGAATCCCCGACGGCGATCGCGCCGGCCCGAGGCAAGAAAATTGCGGCGCTGCCTGGCGTGTGGCCGGGCAGCAGAATCGCTTCAGGTGAGCCTGGCAGGGTCTGGAGTTTCCCAGGGTCCCATGCCCGGGCTTGGGCTGCCGGCTTTGCCGTAAGCGCTCCTGCCTGTATGACGTGGACCATCCAGCGGAAGACACGTGGGCGCCACGCCCGGACGACGACCTGGCTGAACCTCACCTGGTGCTTTTCCTTCCCCTGGACGTGGGCCAGCTCTTCGGGGGCGCACAGGATGGGTGTTCCATATGACGTGGAGAAGAACGCCGCTGAGCCGGTATGGTCCACATGGCCGTGGGTAATCAGGACGGCCCTGGCGCCGGCAGGATTCAGGCCCAGATGGCGGATCGACTCCAGGACCAGAGGCCGGTCTGCGGGGTAGCCGCTGTCAATGAGGATGAAGCCGGTCTGGTCGCGGGCCACGATCCAGTTGGAAGCTGGTCCTTCGACGAAATACACGCCGGGCGCCTGCTCGGAAACACTGCCAGCAGGGCTCCATCCATGGGGTGAGTGCGGCACGGGTTCATCCTAGCGGGCCATGCCGGCGGCATTTCAGGGCTCCGTTTACACAAGCGGCCATGGGTAGCGCATGCCGGTGTGGTCAACCGGCAGCACGCCTTCGCGCAGCACGCGCCGCACCCTGCGCTGCAGGGCGGCGACTTCCAATTCGTCGAGGACGGCAGCCATGGCGGACGGCACGGCCTGTGCCAAAGGCGTGACGTCCGCGAGCAGGGAACCGGGGACGGGATCACCGGCGAACTCCCAGATGACCGTGCGCAGCTTGAACCCGGCTGAGAAGCACAGCCCGTGGTCGATGCTCCACACCCGTCCGTCATGGCCGCGCAAAACGTGTCCGCTCTTGCGGTCGGTGTTGTTGGCGATGTAGTCGAAAAGCGCGATTTGCATAAGGCAGGGGTGGGTCTCCGGCGCATGGGAGTAGAGCGTGAAGTAATGCTCACGGAAGTCGCACTCGACGAACCACTGCAAAGAACCAATCCCCATTGGGGCTTCCGGACGGATCACCGTTGGCGGCACCAGGCCCCACCCCAGGTACTCACTGAGCAGGTACGCCGCGTATTCCCGCTTGTACAGTCCCGGCTCGAAGTCGGACAGCGGCCGTTCCCCGGCCTCCGGCTTGTAGATGGCGCAGGCAGAATCCTCCCCGCTGGAGACGCGGACCAGGAAAGTCCCGTTGCTGCTGCGCGGCATGCGCCCAAGCAGCTCGACGCGGCCCCCGCCGAGGAGTGTCAGCTCCCGTCCCGACATCTGGTCCATGTCATGGCACCCGCAGCCCGCTCAGGGGCTCCGACGTCGAATTCACCGTCAGCACGGCAGGTGCCTGGCCCTCCACGTAAGAAATGGCCGACACCGAACCGGGGCTGATGACGATCCGCTGGAACAGGTCCAGGTGCATCCCCAGGGCATGGGCCACAGCCGCCTTGATGGGGTCGGCATGGGAGAAACATACGACGACGGCCCCTGGGAATGCGGCACGCAGCACCTCGAGTGCTCCCACAATCCGGGACTGCATCTCCAGGAAGCTCTCCCCGTCGGGGAAACGGAACGTCGAAGGACTGTGCTGGACCGCCTGCCACTGGGGCAGGCCGGCCAGGTCGGCGAGCGCAGCGCCGGTCCACCCGCCGAAGTCGCATTCGGTCAGTCCTGCGTCCTCGTCCACCACCAGCCCGGTGCGGACCGCCGAAGGCTCGGCAGTCTCCCGGGCACGCTCCAGCGGCGAGGAGTACAGCGCGTCAACCGGAACCGCAGCCAGCCGTTCGGCCACCCCCTCCGCCTGTGCCCGGCCCCGGTCCGAAAGATGCAGCCCAGGTGCCCGCCCGGGCAACACCATGCCCGTGGTCGGCGTCTCCCCGTGGCGCACCAGCAGGAGAAGGGTGCTCTTAGCAGTCATCAGGCTAAGCGTAGCGGCAGGGGCCCCACCCGAGCTTGCGAGGGAAGGGGGAGCAGCGGAGCGGTAGCGGCAGGGGCCCCGCCCGAGCTTGCGAGGGAAGGGGGAGCCGCGAAGTGGTAAGCCGTCCAACGGTGTCCGCGGGATAATCCCGGAAATCCTCGATTCCCTGCAGGTGCGGGGATTACGGTATAGGGGTGAGTGATCGTCCAGATATCTTCACAGTTGGCGAACTGCGTGCCGCCGGCCATGTCCAGAAGGACCTGCGCCATGAAATCCGCGACAACCTCCTCGCGGCGCTCGCCGCCGGCCGCGATCCGTGGCCCGGGCTGTACGGTTTCAGCCGGACGGTCCTTCCGCAGCTCGAGCGTGCCCTGATTGCCGGCCACGACGTTGTCCTGCTCGGCGAACGCGGACAGGGGAAGACGCGCCTGCTCCGCACCCTCGGGGGGCTGCTGGATGAATGGTCGCCGGTGATCGAGGATTCGGAGCTGAACGAACACCCGTACCTGCCGATCACTGAACAGTCGCGGGCGCGGGCGCTCACCGAGGGGGACCGGCTCCGCGTGGCGTGGCGCCACCGCTCGGAGCGCTACGTCGAGAAGCTCGCGACACCGGACACCTCCGTCGCCGACCTCATTGGCGACGTGGACCCGATGCGCGTCGCCGAGGGCCGCCGCCTGGGGGACCCGGAGACCATCCACTACGGCCTGGTCCCGCGCTCGAACCGGGGGATCATCGCGATCAACGAGCTGCCGGACCTCGCCGAGCGGATCCAGGTGGCGATGCTCAACGTGATGGAGGAGCGCGATATCCAGATCCGCGGCTACGTCCTGCGGCTTCCGCTTGACGTGCTGGTGGTCGCGTCGGCCAATCCTGAGGACTACACCAACCGCGGCCGGATCATCACGCCCCTGAAGGACCGTTTCGGCGCCGAGATCCGGACGCATTACCCCATTGAGCTCGATGACGAGGTAGCCGTTATCCGGCAGGAGGGGCGGCTCGTGGCCGATGTCCCGCCGGTCATCCTTGAAATCCTGGCGCGGTACACGCGGGCGTTGCGCCAATCCCCGGCCATCAACCAGACCTCCGGAGTGTCAGCACGGTTCGCCATTGCGGGTGCTGAGACTGTTGCCGCGGGGGCGCTGCGCCGGGCCAGCATGCGCGGCGAGGACCAGGCCGTTGCGCGGATCATCGACCTGGAACCCGCGGCTGAAGTCCTGACAGGAAAGATTGAGTTTGAATCGGGCGAGGAAGGGCGCGAGCAGGGTGTCCTGGACCACCTGCTGCGCACAGCCACCGCGGAAGCCGTGCGCGCGCATTTCCAGGGCCTCGACATGGGTCCGCTCGTGGCCGCGCTGGACGGCCACACCACCGTGACCACCGGTGAGCAGGTCACCGCGCGGGAGTTCCTCCAGAACCTCCCGTCCCTCAACGGCTCAGGCCTCTATGACGAGATCAGTGAGCGGCTGGGTGCGAAAAATGACGGGCAGCGCGCGGCCGCCGTCGAGCTTGCTTTGGAAGGCCTCTACCTTGCCAGGCGGATCTCCAAGGAGTCCGACGACGAGGCGACGGTCTACGGCTAGGTACAGGAGGCATCATGGCCGTCCACAAACGGTCCGCCAGGTACGGCCGGTACTCCGGGGGACCGGATCCGCTCGCACCGCCGGTGGACCTGGCCGAGGCACTCGACGCCGTCGCCGAGGATGTGATGGCAGGGTATTCCCCGCGGCACGCCCTACAGGAGTTCCTGCGGCGGGGCGGCCGGAGCCGGGAAGGGCTCGACGACCTGGCCCGGCGGGTTCAACAGCGCAGGAGCGAGCTGCTGGGACGCCACCGGCTGGACGGCACCCTTGGCGAAGTGCGAAAGCTGCTCGAGACCGCTGTACTGGAGGAACGCAAGCAGCTGGCCCGCGACGCCATGATGGACAACACAGACCGTGCATTCCGGGAGATGCAGCTGCAGAACCTCCCCGCATCCACGGCAGCCGCGGTCAACGGGCTCGCCTCTTACGACTGGCAGTCAACTACCGCCCGGGAAGCCTACGAAAAGATCAAGGACCTCCTGGGACGGGAAGTCCTGGACCAGCGTTTCGCCGGCATGAAACAGGCGCTCGAGAACGCGACCGATGAGGACCTCGAGGCCGTGCGCGGGATGCTGCAGGACCTCAACGAACTGCTGGACAAACACCGGCGCGGCGAAGACACCGACGCCGACTTCCAGGAATTCATGGCCAGGCACGGACACTTCTTTCCCGAGAATCCGCAGTCCGTTGAAGAGCTGATCGACGCGCTCGCCAACCGCGCCGCGGCAGCGCAGCGGCTCCTGCAGTCCATGTCCCCGGAGCAGCGGGAGGAGCTGATGCGGCTCTCCGCCCAGGCCTTCGGCTCGCCCGGACTGATGGCCCAGCTCGAGCAACTCGATGCATCCCTGCAGGCACTGCGGCCAGGTGAGGACTGGTCCGGATCCGAACGCTTTGAGGGCCAGGAAGGGCTCGGACTGGGCGACGGCACCGGCGTCCTGCAGGACATCGCCGAACTCGACGAGTTGGGCGAACAGCTCTCCCAGTCCTACAACGGCTCACGCCTCGACGATCTCGACCTGGATGCGCTGGCCCGCCAGCTGGGGCAGGATGCCGCGGTCACCGCCCGCACCCTCGCGGAGATCGAACGGGCCATGCAGGACGGCGGCTACCTGCGGCGCGGCGCAGACGGAGACCTCCGGCTGTCCCCGCAGGCCATGCGGCGGCTTGGGAAGTCGCTCCTCCGGGACACGGCCAGGCAGCTGTCCGGCAGGCAGGGGCACCGGGACACCCGCGCAGCAGGCGCCGCCGGTGAACAGACCGGTTCCAGCCGCCAGTGGGAGTTCGGGGACGCCGAGCCGTGGGATGTCACCCGCACCATGACTAACGCGATCCGCCGCACCGTAGCTGACGGCGGGAATCCCGGCCGCGGGTTCCGCCTCGGCGTGGGGGACATCGAGGTGACGGAAACAGAGGCACGGACCCAGGCCGCCGTCGTCCTGCTTGTCGACGTGTCATTCTCCATGGCGGCCGAGGGCCGTTGGGTACCGATGAAACGCACCGCGCTCGCCCTGCACCATTTGGTCTCAACCCGGTTCCGCGGAGACCGGCTGCAGCTGGTCACGTTCGGCCGTTACGCACAGTCCATGGACATCGCCGAACTCACGGCCCTGCCGGCCCTGCGGGAGCAGGGGACCAACCTGCATCACGGATTGCTTCTGGCCGGCCGGTTCTTCCGCCGGCACCCGTCCATGCAGCCGGTACTCCTGGTGGTGACCGACGGCGAACCCACCGCGCACCTGCTGGCCGACGGCGAGTCGTGGTTTTGTTGGCCACCGGACCCGGAGACAGTCCGGGTCACGGTGGCCGAACTTGACCGCCTTGCGCGTGCCGGCACGCATGCGACGTTCTTCCGGCTCGGTTCCGAGCCAAGCCTTGAGCGGTTCGTGCAGCGGCTGGCACGGCGGATCGATGGCCGGGTGGTTGCGCCCGACGTCGGTGACCTTGGCGCCGCAGTGGTGGGCGAGTACCTCCGTGCGCACTTCCGCAGCTCCTTCAACGGCGCCGACTGGATTTGACGGACGCCATTTGACGGACGCCCGCGCCTGGAACTCCAACAATCAGTCTTTGGGAACAGGTCCACCCCCATGCGCAGTTCCCAGTCCGGCCTCCGCCACGAGTTCGGTCAGCCACGGCCGGTGGGCACGATGGAAACGGATGTCCTCGGGCAACCCCTCCACGGAGGGTTCGGAACCGCTGATGTTGATGGTGATCCGGCCTCCGGCCATGGGCGCGTTGGTAATATGCAGGTTGCCAAAGGACTCAGGCAGAACGGGGTCCATCCAGAACCCGCCCCGTGACAGATGGGCGTCATACCGCATCAGGCTGGTAATCAACATAATCGGGGTGGTGGCCGCCCAGGCCTGCGGGGAGCAGGCGGTGGGATACGGCACCGGTTCTGCGACCTGTTCCCGGCTGAACCCGCAGAAGAGTTCCGGGAGCCGGCCGTTGGAGTATTCGGCCGCTTCCAGCAGCGCCGTGGCGATCCGCTGGGCCTCTTCGATGAAGCCATAACGCATCAGGCCCGCTGCGATGATCGCGTTGTCATGGGGCCAGACTGAGCCGTTGTGGTAGCTGGCGGGGTTGTAGGCACCCATATCGGTGGCAAGGGTGCGGACGCCCCAGCCGCTGAACATCTCTGGTGACATCAGTCGTTCTGCCACCAGCGGGACCTTGTCGTCGTCGACGATGCCGTGCCACAGGCATTGCCCCATGTTCGAGGCGCAGGCGTCCACCGGCCTCTTCCTGCCGTCCAGGGCGACGGCGAACCAGCCCCGGTCAGGCAGCCAGAACTCGTCATTGAACTTTCTCTTCAGCCGGGCCGCCTCCTCCGTGAGCTGCGCTGCCATTGGTGCGTCACCGGCGTCGTAGGCCATCCATGCCCTGGACAGCAGGGCGCTGTAGACCAAAGCCTGCACTTCGCAGAGCGCAATGGGCGGCTCGGCCATCGTCCCGTCAGCGAAATTGATGCCGTCCCAGGAGTCCTTCCAGCCCTGGTTGAGAAGGCCCTGTTCATTGAGGCGGGAGTACTCGACGAAGCCGTCGCCGTCCTTGTCACCGTAATTCCGTACCCAGTCCAGCGCCCGGTCCGCATGGGGCAGCAGGTCGGCGATGATGTCTTTGGCAAAGCCCCAGCGGCTGACCGACCCCAGGGTCATCACGAACTGGGGAGTGGCGTCCACGCTGCCGTAATAGATGGACTTGCCGCCCAACGCCAGACCGCTGGAGACGCCCAGCCTTACCTCGTGCAGGATTTTTCCGGGTTCCTCCTCGCTCTTTGGATCCACCACTTTGCCCTGGCGGTCCGCCAACGTCTGCAAGGTACCAAGGGCCAGGGAGGGGTCCACGGGGAGGGCCATTTCCGAAGCCCACAGGGAGTCCCGCCCAAAGAGCGTCATGAACCAGGGTGCACCTGCGGCCACCACGATCCGCTCCGAGTGGGCGGGATCCTCAATCCGGAGCGCACCCAGGTCGTCATAGCTGCGCCGCAGGGTCCGTTCAATGGAACGGTTCCCCATGTGCAGCTTGGGGATCTTCGTTACCCACTCCCGGCGCCTGCGGTCGCTCGCAGATTCCTGACGATCGTCCTGGTGGACGGGCCGGGCAGCAGGAGCCCCAGCGCCGTCAGGAGAAGGCGCCACACTCAGCTGGGTGCTCCACTGCCCGTGCGGCGGGACGACCACCCGATAGGTGAGGGCGTCGGGGGTGGCGACGGCGCCCCCTCCCTTGATGACCACCCGCTTCAGGACGTCGTGCCAGACGGCCTCGATGGTGAGCGAATCGCCGTCCGGGCGCCGGGACTCCTCCCAGTGCCGCTGGACACGCGCCTCCTTCACTTCGAAGAGATCAGCGAAATCTGATGCAACGCTGACGGAAACACTGCATTCGACCGCCTCCGAAGAGTAGTTCCGGATGGTGATCTCCTCGGCGACCCCGGCTCCTACTTCCCGAAGGCGCTCCACAATCAGCGGGCTGTCGGCATATCCGTCGGAACGTGGAACGCGGCCGATGAACAAGGCACGGTACGGTTCCTTTGTCTCTGCAGTCAGCGGTTCCAGTGGCTGGCCGTTAACCGTCAGGTTCCAGCGCGACAGGATGCGCGTGTCCTCATGGAAGACCCCGTGCGGATGTTCCGGGTGCATGTCTCCATTAGCCAGCGAAATGCAGAAGGACGAGCCCTCCACCAAGGTATTTGTTCCGGCTCCCACAGGTCCGGCAGCTGTATCAGCGTTCCATCCGGCCATGTCCGCTCCTTCGACGGCTGAAGGCGGAGACGGCTTCCGGTAATCCGGCCTGAACGACCTGTGCCGCCGCCCGCGGAATAGACGCTACGCCTATCGCCGTCCCGATAAAAGGTGTTCATTCCATCTCCGCGGTTCAACTCCTGAGCATGGATCCCGTCCTGGAGCAGGCGGGCCGGGGGCTGCTGGGGCTGGGTTCAAAGTCAGCCCGTTCCGGCGGCGACCGGCGCCGGGTTGCTGACCTGCGGCACTGATCCGTGTCAGGATCAGGTATGCCCCAACGCCTGATGCTGCTGGACACTGCCTCCCTGTACTTCCGGGCCTTTTACGGTCTGCCCGATACCATCCGCCGCGCTGACGGGACACCTGTCAACGCCGTGCGCGGCCTGCTGGACATGATCGCGCGGCTTGCCACGGACTACCGCGCCACGCACCTGGTCGCATGCTGGGACGATGACTGGCGCCCGCAATGGCGGGTTGACCTTCTCCCCACGTACAAGTCGCACCGCGTGGCCGAGGCAGTCACGGATGCTCCCGACATCGAGGTCGTTCCGGATGCTCTGGAGGCGCAGCTGCCCATGATTCGCCGGGTGCTGGAGCTGGCCGGCATCGCGGTTGTGGGCGCGGCCGAACACGAGGCCGACGACGTTGTGGGCACCTATGCCAGCCACGCGGCCTTCCCGGTCGACGTCGTCACGGGGGACCGGGACCTATTCCAGGTGTGCGACGACGGCAGGCAGGTCCGGGTGATCTACACCGCGCGCGGCATGCGGAACCTCGAGGTCATCACCGAAGGGACCATCGTTGGAAAGTACCGGGTGCTGCCCCGGCAGTATGCCGATTACGCCACGCTGCGGGGTGATGCTTCGGACGGGCTGCCGGGGGTCGCGGGAATTGGGGAGAAGACGGCGGCGTCCCTGCTCCTGAAGTACGGCACCCTGGAAGGGCTGCTCGAAGCGGCCGAAGATGACGGCAGCGGGTTGGCCGGTCCAGTGCGGGCCAAGCTCGCCGCCGCCGCAGATTACCTGAAAGCAGCCCCCGCCGTCGTCCGTCTGGTGCGGAACCTGGAGCTGCCCACCCTGGAGGAGGCAGGCGCCCAACTGCGCCCGGTGGGCGGTGAACCGCGCGCCGAGCTGGAGCGGCTGGCGATTGAATGGAACCTGGGCGGTTCCGTCAGGCGGCTGCTCGACGCACTGGACAAAACAGCGTAAAACGGCGACGTTTTGCCGCTCAGCCCGTAAAGGAGGCTGCCACTTCCCGGAAGGGACCTGGCAGCCTCCTTTAGTGACCTGCCCGTTTCAGTATGAAATGAATGCCACGAGTTCGCCCACGCGGTCCTCGGGGTAATTCTTCGCAATGTCCGCCTGGCTGAGGACGCCCACCAGGTCGTGCCCGTCAATGACGGGGAGCCTGCGGACCTGATGGTCCTGCATGGTCCTGATTGCTTCCTCGATGGAATCGTCCGCGCCAATGGTGACCGGTTTGCCTTCACCCAGTTCGCCTGCCTTGACTGACCGCGGATCACCGCCCTCGGCCAGGCACTTCACCACGATGTCACGGTCCGTCACCATGCCCTTGAGCCGGTTATCCTCGCCGCAGATGGGAAGCGAACCGACGTCAAGATCCTTCATTTTGCGGGCTGCTGCTTCCAGGGTCTCGTTCTCGCCGATGCATTCCGCTCCGCCGGTCATGATTTCCCGTGCCGTTGTCATGGTGGTCTCCTTCGTGATGCCGTGCCGTGTCCCTGTGGGCTTGTTCGGGTGGCCATAGGAGTCGGTGCTGGTTGACGGCTCCGGAGCCAACCGATGAAAAAATGCTAAGCCTACTGATTATGTCTGTCCAGAGTCTGCTCATAGGGCGCTTGTTGCGGCGGCTCCTGATCCTCCGGCTGTTCTTGCGTCCGGGCCGTCAAGTAGTAAGCTTGCTGAGCATTACTAGTAAGCTTGCTGATTAATTGGATGAGGGAAGCAGGGGTAATGGGCACAGTACTTGGTGTCGCATGGTCGCTGATGATGACCACCGGCGGAGCCGCAGTGGCTGCAGGCGCTCCCTTCGGCGCTGCCGGCATGGGCGGGCAGTACCTTGCAGGCCACGTGCTCCTTGGGTTGGGCCTGGGCCAGCTGCTGGCCATGGTGCTGCGGTCTGCCGCCCGCCGGATCCTGAGGAATGCCCGCCCCCGTCCTGTTGGAACTTACGGAGATGGCGCCGTCCAGGCGCCGGAACCCCATTTGGCCACCGTGACCGTCCTGCCTGTCCGGCAAGCATCAGTCCCGCCGCTCAGGGGCCGGCATGCCGCCTGACCCAGCACAATCCCCACGGCCCGGCGAGACACGCTCCAGAGCGGGGCGCCGTATCCCGGCAACCGCTGCAGCGCTGGCGGCCGCGCTTGCCGTGGCGGTCGGCGTCACCGCTTTTGGCGGCCTTCGAGTCCCGGACTCCGACGAAGGCACCCTCCGCGGCTTCCAGATCCGGGTCCTGAGCATCACCCAGGCGGCAGCGGAAAACAGGATGGACGGAGCGCTGGCCGCGCTTCAGGCGCTGGAGACGGACCTGGATTCGGCAGCGCGCGATGGCCGGATCTCAGCGCCCCGGCTGCGCGGCATCGAAACGGCACTGGAAGCGGTGCGGGCAAACATTGCGGGCCAGATGGCTTCCCAGGCGCCGGCCGCCGGAACAGCCCCAGTCGAGGACACACCTGCAGCGGCGGGAACTTCGGGGGCCGCCCCCGCCGAGGCGACCGTGCCGCAGTCCCAGCCCATCCAACCGGTAGCCGAGGAGCCCGCCCCGTTACCCCAGCCGGTACCGGTCCCTGTGCAGCAGGAGGAGCAGCTTCCGGATGCAGCGAAGGAAGCCAGGGGGAAAGGCAAGGGCCAGGGCAAGCCCTGACCGGATCCCCTCCGGCGGCCTGCCTGGCCGCACGCCTCCCGAAGATCCCGAACGCCTCCCGAAGAGAAGGGACCGGCAGAATGGACTGGTGACTTCTTCAAACGGCCGGGACCGGCTCCATGCCGGGAAATCTTTTGACCTTGGTGCCATCGGCGCCGGCCTGGCGTTCGCAGGCTCGCTTCCGGGCCTGAGGGAGGCACTGGCAAACGGTCCCGCGGCCGGCGCGGCAGTGGTGCAGGCGCCGCCGGGTACCGGCAAGACCACTCTCGTTCCGCCGTTGGTCGCGAATCTCGTTGCCGGCGCGGGCCGGGTAGTGGTCACCCAGCCACGTCGGGTGGCTGCCCGTGCCGCTGCCCGGCGCCTCTCCGCCCTGGATTCCGGCGCGGCTGGCGGCCGGCTCGGCGGCCGCGTCGGGTACACCGTGCGCGGTGAACACCAGGCAGGGCCGGGAACCCTCGTTGAATTCGTGACGCCGGGCATCCTCCTGCGCCGGCTGCTGGCAGACCCCGGCCTTGAGGACGTTGCGGCCGTCGTCCTGGATGAGGTCCACGAGCGGGGACTCGAGACGGACCTGCTGATGGGCATGCTGGCCGAAGTCCGCGAGCTCCGCGGCGACCTGGCCGTCGTCGCGATGTCCGCGACACTGGACGCGCCCCGCTTCGCCGCCCTGCTGGGGAATCCCGACGGCGGTCCCGCGGCTCCCGTCATCGACTGCCCTTCGGTGCTCCATCCCTTGGAGGTGGAATGGGCGCCAGCGCCAGGCCCACGGCTGCACAACAGGGGAGTGTCGCGCGCCTTCCTGGACCACCTCGTAACAACGGCAGCGGGCGCCCACACCCGGGCGCTGGCGGAGGACACTTCCGTGGATGCCCTGGTCTTCGTCCCCGGCGCGAGGGAAGTGTCGCAGGTGGCAGCAGGGCTTCGCGGCCGCCTGGGAAGGGACATCGATGTGCTGGAGCTCCACGGCCAGGTGGCCGCCGCCGACCAGGACCGGGCAGTGTCCGGACGACGGCCGGGGGAGAAGCCCCGGATCATCGTCTCCACCGACCTTGCCGAATCCTCCCTCACTGTGCCGGGCGTCCGGCTGGTCATCGATTCCGGCCTTACCCGCGAACCCCGCCGGGACGTTGGCCGCGGAATGAACGGCCTGGTGACAGTGTCCTGTTCCCGGGCCTCCGCGGACCAACGGGCAGGCCGGGCCGCCCGGCAGGGCCCGGGCACAGTGGTCCGCTGCTACACCCAGCAGGCTTTCGGCGCGGCCCCGGCCCACGTCACTCCGGAAATCAAAGTCGCAGACCTGACCGGAACCGCGTTGACGCTGGCCTGCTGGGGATCGCCGGGTGGAGAAGGACTGCCCTTGCCGGACATGCCGCCCCGGCAGGCGCTGGACGATGCCATCGAGGTCCTGAGGGAACTCGGGGCCCTGTCGCCCGACGGCCACGCCACCCCCACCGGCCGGATCCTGGCCGGAATCCCTGCCGACCCCCGGCTGGCGCGTGCCTTGCTGGACGGCGCAGCAGCCACCGGTGTCCGGGAAGCCGCGGAGGTAGTGGCCGCTGTTGCAGGCGACCAACGCGCTCCCGGCGCTGACCTCCCGCGCCTTCTTGCCCAGCTCCGGGGCGACCCCGGGCCCGCCGGGCGTCGCTGGGCGGAGGAGACCAGGCGGCTGCAGGCCCTTGCCCGGGACGCTGGAACCCCCGCCTCCGCTCCCGGCCTCTCCGCCGGTGCAGCCGGCACCGAGGTGGTTGGCGCCGTCGTCGCCCTGGCATTCCCTGACCGGGTGGCCCGCCTCGTGCCTGGCGGGGGACCTGCACGCTACCTGCTGTCATCCGGGACACGGGCCGGCCTGCCGGCGGGAAGCACCTTGTCCGGGTACGAATGGCTGGCCGTGGCCGAAGTCTCGCGGGCGGAGGGCCGGGATTCTGCGGGGACGGGCGCCGTCATCCGTGCGGCGGCACCGCTCAACCCCGAACTTGCCGAAGCAGCCGCCTCCCGCCTTGTTACGGACACCGTGGAGGCGCACTTCGTCCAGGGGCGGGTCACCGCCCGGAAAGTCAGGCGCCTGGGCGCCATCATCCTTGCCGATACTCCTGTCCGTCCCTCGCCCGCGGAGGGCAGGACCGCAGTGGCCCGCGCCCTGCAGAAAGAGGGCCTTTCCGCGCTGGAATGGTCGACGGCGGCCGCGGCCTTGCGTCGCCGCCTTGCCTTCCTGAACCGGGAGCTGGGGGCACCATGGCCGGACGTCTCGGACGATGCCCTCATGCTGCGCATTGATGACTGGCTGGGCCCCGAACTCGAATCGCTGGCGGCGGGAGGCAGCATCGCAGCACTGGACCTCATCCAGCCGCTGCGCCGCCTCCTGCCCTGGCCTGAGGCCGGAAGGATGGACGAGCTTGCTCCGGAGTGGCTGGAGGTGCCCAGCGGCTCACGGATCCGGATCGACTACCCACAGCCGGACGAAGAAAATGCACCGCCGGTGGTGGCTGTCAAACTGCAGGAGTGCTTCGGCCTTGCAGCTTCGCCGCGGCTGGTCAGCGGCAGGGTTCCGGTCCTCTTCCACCTGCTGTCACCGGCCCGCCGGCCATTGGCCGTGACCGATGACCTGACGTCCTTCTGGTCCGGGCCCTATGCGCAGGTCCGCGCGGAGATGAGGGGCCGCTATCCCCGGCACCCGTGGCCGGAGGATCCCTGGACCGCCCCCGCCACAGCACGGACCAAGCAGCGAAAGTAGCGTCCCTCCGGGCTCTTTTCATCCCCGCCCGTCGGTTGGGTGAGAACAACGATACACATCCGAAACGTCGCGTCGACGTGCTGAAACATGCTGTGGCTACGCTCGGTGGTACGTGGACAGCGTGGTCCATACCCCACATGGAAGGACATAAAGATGTTTCTCTTGAACAGCCTGAACCTTTTGCTCGACGGCCGGCGCAGCGATGACAACCGGTCCTACAACGGAGGCAGCGGAAAGACCGATTCTCCCGAAGGCCAGCTCACGTCCACAGCCTGGGAGGGCTGGTGGCACGAGGAAGCAGCTTAGCTGTACTTAGCCGGCCGGAACCGGACTGGCTTGCTTTAGCCGGCGGCCCGGATAAACTCAGCCACCGGTGCCGCCAGCGAGGCCCCGACCTCGCCGGCCTGGCGTTTGACGCCTGCGACGCCGAAGGAATGATCGCCGCCCTCCACCCACCGCAGCTCGGCGGACGGCCCGAGGCGTGACACCACATCCTCCAGGATGTCCGGCGTGGCGAAGGTGTCACGGGTGCCCTGCAGGAACAGCATGGGCGTGGTCATCCCGTACAGGTGCTCGTCCCGCAGCTTTTCCGGTTTTCCCGGCGGGTGCAGGGGGTACCCGAGGTAGATGAGTCCGGCAGCCGCCATGCCTTCCGACACGGCCATGGATGCCATCCGGCCGCCGAAGGATTTGCCCGCAGCCCACAGGGGGCCGGAGTCCCCATGGTGTGCTGCCCGCTCCCCGGCAGCGGCCATCGCCGCGCGCCAGGCAGCGATGGCAGCCGGGGGACGGTCCGGGAATTTGCGTCCGGCTTCGCGGTAGGGGAAGTTGAACCGCAGGGTTGCGACGTCCAGGGAGTTCAGGGCGTTCGTGAACCCGGACAGGAAGGGATGTTCCATTCCGGCCCCGGCACCATGGGCAACCACGACCGTGGCCCAGGGATTTTCCGGGCGGGCATAGGCTGCTGAGACCGTGACCTCGCCAACGGCAAGCGGAAAGTTGGTTTCTTGGGCGGGCATGACTCCATCATGCCGGACGGGCGGATGGAAATCCGTCCGCCCGCTAACGGCGGGGTGTACGTTGTCCCCATGGCGAGCGAACAGACCACCATTAAAGTCCCGGGTCCCGACGGCGAGCGGGAGATGCGGATTTCCAGCCCCAGCCGCGTCCTTTGGCCGGACCTGGGCCTCACGAAACTGGACCTGGCCCGCTACCTCTGCGACGTGGGCGGGGCGTTCATTGCCGCGAACGGCGACCGCCCGGTGGCCTTGCAGCGATACTCGGGCAATGTGGACGGTGAGCAGTTCTTCTCAAAGAACCCGCCCAAAGGGACCCCTGACTTCATCCGCTCGGTCAAGGTGGTCTTTCCGAGTGCCCGGTCCCATCCCATGCTGGTGCTCGACGAACCCGCGGCCGCCGTCTGGGCCGCACAAATGAACACAGTAGTCTTCCATCCCTGGCCGTCCCGCGCCGGAAACCCTGATAACCCGGACCAGTTGCGGATCGACCTGGATCCGCAGCCCGGGACGGACTTCGACGATGCAGTCCCGGCGGCCCTGGTGCTGAAGGAGGTCCTCGCCGAGGCGGGGCTCGAGTGCTTCATCAAGACCTCAGGAAACCGCGGCCTCCACGTTTATGCCCCGATTGAACCCACCCGGGAATTCCTGGATGTCCGGCACGCAGTGATCGCCGCTGCCCGGGAAGTTGAGCGGCGGATGCCTGACAAGGTGACCACGGCGTGGTGGAAGGAAGAGCGGGGCCAGCGGATTTTCCTTGACTTCAACCAGGCCAACCGGGACCGTACCATCGCCGGTGCCTACAGCCCCCGGGCCCTGCCACACGCCCCGGTGTCCTGCCCCATCACCTGGGACGAGCTGGAGAACGCCGACCCCAAGAACTTCACCATCCTCACCGTCCCGGAACGGCTTCGGACGGCAGGGGACCCTTGGGCGGACTTCCACAAGAATCCGGGAAACATAGACACCCTGCTGGAGTGGTGGGAGCGGGACAGCGAGGCCGGCCTCGGCGAGCTGCCGTTTCCGCCGGACTATCCCAAGATGCCCGGGGAGCCGCCCCGGGTCCAGCCAAGCCGGGCCAAAAAGCAGGACTGACGGACGCCGGGACTTAGCGGACGCTACTACTGGAAGCGGGAGGGGTCGCCGGCGCCCCGCCGGACCACCTCTGCCACGCCGCTGGAAAAATCAACCACCGTGGTGGGCTCAGCGCCGCAATCGCCGGCATCGATCACTGCGTCCACCTGATTGTCCAGCCGCTCCTTGATGTCCCACCCCTGGGTCAGCGGGTCCTCCTCGTCGGGCAGCAGCAGGGTGCTGGACAGCAGCGGCTCACCCAGTTCCGCCAACAGCGCCGAAACCACCCGGTTGTCCGGGATCCGGACGCCCACGGTTTTCTTCTTCGGATGCAGGAGGCGTTTGGGAACCTCCCTGGTGGCCGGAAGGATGAACGTGTAGCTTCCGGGCGTGACCGACTTGATGCTGCGGAATACGTCATTGCCAATGTTCACGAACTGACCAAGCTGGGCGAAGTCCCGGCAGACCAGGGTGAAATGGTGCTTGTCATCCAGCTCGCGGATGCTCCTGATCCTGTCCAGGGCTTCCCTGTTACCCATCTGCGCGCCCAGCGCGTAGCAGGAGTCCGTGGGGTAGGCGAGCAGCCCGCCGTCGAGCAGGATGCGCACCGCCTGGGTGATAGCCCGGGGCTGGGGGTCCTGCGGATGAACATCGAAGTATCTGGCCATGACTCCGAGCCTACGTTCCCCGGGGCCCGGCCCGCACTAAGGTTCCCCGGAAACCCCTACCAGCGCGCCCTTCTTTGGGGCAGGATGTTGTTTGGTTCCAACCATGCCAGTCCCCTCTTCCCAAGGAGAACAAGCCATGCCGACCGTCCTTAACCCCTACCTCAGCTTCCGTGACAACGCCCGCGAGGCTATGACGTTCTACCAGTCCGTTTTTGGCGGGGAACTGCGGGTCAGCACTTTCGGGGAGTACCAGGCCAGCGAGGATCCTGCGGAAGGGGACAAGGTCATGCATGGCATGCTGACCACGCCGCACGGCCTGGTCCTGATGGGGGCCGACACTCCCAACGGCATGGAGTACACCCCCGGATCCTCCATCTCCATCTCCCTTAGCGGCGAGGACGAGGCGGAACTCCGCGGCTACTACGACAAGCTGAGCGACGGCGGCTCGGTCACGGTCCCGATGGAAAAGTCGCCCTGGGGTGACATCTTCGGAATGTGCACGGACCGCTACGGCGTCGCCTGGCTGGTGAACGTCAACGCTGCGCAGGGCACCACGGGCGCGCCCTGATTCCGCTGAACGCGCCCGGCTTCCTGCCTGGTTCCCGGATTCAGCACTCCTTGGTTGCCACGAAGTAGGCGTTGAAGGGATCTTCGTCCAGGTCCACCACCCGCACGTCCTGGAACCCCGCATCCCGGACCATCTTTTCGGCCTGCTGCACACCCCACACAGTGCCCAGCCCGTCGCCGCCCTGGGCCAGCGAAACGGACATGCAGTGCGTGGTGGAGATGGCGTAGAGAAAGGCAGCCCAGGGCAGTTCGATGTTGTCCTCAAGGTTGCTTGAAGCTTTCATGTCCACCATGAGGAAGGTCCCGCCCGGCTTCAACGCCTGCCGGATGTTGCTGAGCACGGTGGCCGGGTGGGCCTGGTCATGCACGGCGTCGAAGACGGTGACCAGGTCGAACTCTTCCCGGAGGTCCAGGGCGGCGGCGTCGCGCAGTTCGAACCGGACATTGCTGAGTCCCAGGTGCTGCGCCTCGGCCCGGCCGGCCTCGAGGGCTTCCTCGAAGAAGTCGTAGCCCACAAAGCTGCTGGTTGGGAATGCCCGTGCCATCAGGTTCACGGCGTGGCCCGCACCGCAGCCGATATCGGCCACCCGGATGCCGGAGCGGAGGTCTTCCATCCTTCCGGACAGCGGGAGGATGCTGTCCACCAGGGAGGCATCGTGGACGGAAGCGCTGTCTGCTGCCTGGATCTGGACGAAGCCGGGGTAGTCGGAGTAGTCCAGTCCGCCGCCCGTACGGAATTTCTCCACCACTTTGCCGGCGACTTCGCCCATCAGCGTGATGTATGTGAGCGTACGGGCAAGGTTGTCCACTCCGGGTCCGGTGACCGCGGAGGCTATGTCCCGCCGCAGGACGTAGGTTTTTGCGTGGGCGTCGTAGTCGATGAAGCGTGCCGTCACCATGCCGCCGAGCCATTCACGGACGTAGCGCTCGTTGAGCCCCGCGGCGTCGGCAATCTGGACGCTGCTGGCGGGTGGAAGGCCGGCCAACGTTTCGAAAAGCCCCGCCTGGTGTCCGATGCTGATGAGAATTCCGGTTGATGCGTCATTCAGGATGCGCACCAGCCGTTCCGCGGCAGCGTCAGCTGCTGTTTCCTTCGGGTCCGTGGCTGTCTCCGCACGGTATGTGGTCATGATCCGCCCTTTCCATGCTGTGTTAGGCCCCGAAGCCGGTATTCCATTCCTTGTCCTGGTCCGTGTCCGGGCCATCGGGGTGTTTGGATATGTTGACGTTATGGCGGGGGAGCAGGTGTCCGCGTCGGGGGAATTGTGTATCTTTTCGGCGCGCGGTGGTGCATATGCTGCAGCCTCCATAACACCCGAAGCAGAGGCCGCCGCAGCCAGCAAACGCGTCAGTCAGAAAACGCGTCAGCCGGAACATCAGCAACGTCCGACGGCGGGGGCGTGCACACGTGCCAGGTCCGCTTTCCACACGGGCCGCGGGACGCCGGCGTGCCTTGCAGAAAAACGTGCCCTATAACAACCGGTGCTCCCGGGCCCAGCCGGCTGCGCCGGTCCGGGAGGTCACGCCAATTTTTAGGAAGATGTTTGCGAGATGGCGCCCCACCGTCTTTTCGCTGACGACCAGGGCCGCTGCCACGTCCCGGTTGCTGGCTCCCCGACTCACCAGGGTCAGCACCTCGGCCTCCCGGGCGGTCAGCCGGCCGGGCAGACGTGCCTCCACCCGCCGGAGATCGGGCAGCGCGCCAAGCTGCCGGTAGATGGCGACGGCGGTGGCCCTGTCTGCCTCCGCCACCTCCTGCTGTTGCATGCCGGCGCGGCAGGCTGCCAGGAGTTCATGCACTCTGGCGATGCTGTACCGCGCCCGCTGGTTGCGGTAGGTCCGGGCCACCGGTTCCAGTGCTGCCAATGCTTCCGGGAACAGGCCGGCGGACAGCAGCAGGTGTGCCCGGGCATGGCTTGCCCACGCCAGGAAACCCGGAGAAGCGAACCGCACCGCAGTCTGTTCCAGCTCGCTGCAGTAGGCCGCCGCGAGGTCGGGCTGCCCGCAGGTGAGCGCGATTTCGGTGGCGGGCAGGAGGAGCCGGGCACGGTCCAGGGGGTTTCCCTCCCCAAGGGAAAGGCCGAGCTGCTCAAGTGCCTGGACGTAGTGGCCGGAGGCACACAAAAGCAGCGCTTCTCCCGGCTGCGGATCCATCCCCGATTCACGCACCCGGGCAAATGCCCGCCTGGCCCCTGCCTCGTCACCGCGCAGCCGGAGGATCTCGCCCAGCTCGTAGAAGCCCGCACCGGCCATCCAGCCGTGTGCCTTCGCCAGTTTTTCGCTCAACGGCCCGATCTCCTGAACCACTTCATCCCATGCGCCCTCGATGCTGAGCAACTGGAGTTCGTGGACGCGCGTCACATGGGCATACACGAATGTGCTGGACAGCCCGGACGTCCAGCGGTCCAGTGCTTCGGTCCATGCCCTCATGCGCGCATAATCGGCCAGCACGTGGCAGAGGTGGGTTACTGTGCAGTAGATGTCACCGCTCCATTCAACGGGCACCTCGCCGGCCAGGATGGGAAGCATTGCTTCGTCGAGGTCGCTGAAGCCGGCATCGGTTTCCCCGCTTCGCACCAAAGCCAGGCCTGACAGCACCCGGGCAAAGCAGAGCAGTGCCGGATCCCCGTGGGAACGTGAGAGCTCTTCCAGGGTTGCGGATGCACTGGCCGCAGGCGCAGCGTCGCCTTCGAAGTCCAGGGACATAGACGCTTCCACATACAGGAGGTAGCCATAGGCTGGAATGTCCTGGAGGCCCTGGAGACTCCGCCGGGCGCGGTTCAGCCAGCCGGAGGCAAGCGCCAGATCACCGCGGGTGCCCCACCGGAGGCCGAGGCTGATTGCTGTCATTGCCGCACCGGGACGGTCGCCGGCGCGGGTGAAGCGGCGGTAGAGTTCTTCGGCTCCGGCCAGCGCCTCGGGAACATTCCCCAACCACCAGGACGAGCTTGCCAGGGCCTGCAGGTCCCCGGTGGCAAGAGGTGCCCGGAGGGCGGCCGCCGCCAGGTTGCTTGCGACCGCAGGCCAGTCCCGCCGGGCGAACGCTTCGCGCCCGGACATCAGCAGTTGGTCGAGTTCTGGCATGCCCGTCTCCCGGATGACGCCTCCAGCGTACTGCCGCGGGCCGGGACGGAACAGCGGATGCCCGCACTCCTTGAGGCGGCCCGCGCGGCCTGCGACGATGGACTGGTGGAGTCCCTCTTTGAGTTCCTCTCCGACAAGTGGTGGCTGGTCTTTCCGCTGAGCGCCTTCGCCGGCCACTGGGCCAACTCACTGCGCAAAGCCAGTGAGCGCCGCCACCAGCGCAAGGTGGAACTCTACAAGCTTCGCAACCAGCACCTGGAAGCCGGGAAGGCGTCGACGGCGGAAGTGGAAGCGCTGATGGCGGCCCACGACGCCACCAACAGCCGCTGGCTGGAATACGAGCTCGATGTGGGCAAGCTCATTGATTTTCCGCTCATGACGGATGTCAGGGAACCCATGACGGTTGCCTTCCTCCGTGCCAAGCGGGAAGCGGACGGCCAGCGCCCTGCCTCTGCTGCCGACGTTACGTCCCCCGCACGGCTTGAGGCCTACCGCAAGGCAGTCGACAGCTTCGTTGTAGCACTTGACGTCGCCGAGCGGGAGGCGCGCCGCATCAGGGACAGCAAGTTCACCGGCCCCGAACGCGGGCGGTTGGCCAAAGCGCGCAAACTGCTGATGATCGCGGAGAACCACGCCGCCACGCCCGCAGAGCGGCAGGCCGCCTACAAGCGCGCACGCCGGGAACTTGACGGGCTGATCGTCCTGCCGGACGCGACCGTCGCCGCACTGGAGGAGCGCATGGCTCCCGGGCTCGATGCGGGCCGGCGGCCGCCGGAGTTCCGCCCGAACTGAGACGGCTGGGAGTAACAGCGTGGCACGCACGCTTTACATCGACGTCGACGGCGTCATCTGTCCTTTCGGCCCGGAAGGAACCACAGGCTGGGGTACGGCCTGGCGCCATGCCGACGCCGGCCTCCTGCCCGTTGCCTATGCTGCCGAGCTCGTGGCGGGGCTGAACACCCTGGCCCGGGCCGACGGCGTCCGGTGTGTCTGGCTCACCAGCTGGGAGGAACTTGCCCCGCAGTACCTGTGCCCTGCGATCAACCTGGACGGCGGGAACTGGCCGTACCTCTCGACCACCGGAACGGGCAGCGGGAACGGCTGGTGGAAACTCCGGGCCATCCAGGACGACGTGGAAATCACTGGCGCGGACGCTGCTGCCTGGATCGACGACCAGCTGGCCTTCGAGGCAGAGGCACAGTCCTGGATACAGCTCCTGGGCAGGAGGATGCTGGCGGTTTCCCCACATCCCCGGCGGGGAATGTCACCGGATGAGCTGTCAACGGTCTGCGCATTTCTCACCCGGCCGTTGTTTTGACCTGATGCCCCGACGCGTAGGGGCATCGGGCTCACCGAGGTGAAGCCCGCGCAGGGCTTCGCCGCCGAAACCAGCACGACTCTGCGGCCGGGCAGTCCTCTTCGGGCTCTACCTGATCATTCCGTACTTCCCGGGGTAGTTCGGGCCTCTGGGCACCGCAGCCGGGGTTGGCTAGGCTGGCCCCATGTCACGGATCCAATACTTTGTAGCTGCTTCCCTGGATGGCTTTATCGCCACCTCCACCGACGATCTCGGCTGGCTCCTGCAGTTTGACGGCTTCGAGGGCGGCAAGGAAAGTTATGAGTCTTTTATGGCCGGTGTCGGCTGCATCGTGATGGGTGGTGAAACGTACGCCTGGCTGATGGAACACGAACCGGACAAGTGGGCCTATGCAGGCATGCCCAGCTACGTGTTCACCAGGCATGAGTACACAGCTCCTGCAGGCGCCGACATCACGTTCGTCCGCGGCGATGTTGCAGAATTCATCGGGGACTTCCGGCAGGGCGCGGGCGGCAAGAATATCTGGGTCGTAGGTGGCGGGAATCTCGCCGCCCAGTTTGCCGACGCCGGCCTGCTGGATGAGATCATCCTCTCGGTCATCCCGGTGGTCCTGGGTGACGGTAAGCGCCTGCTGCCCGTGGCAGGCCCGACGCCGCCACTTGAGTTGGCAGCCTCCCGCGCCCTGGGCAGGGGCATCGTCGAGCTCCGGTACCTGCTGAACGGCCCCGGAGGCAGTGCCTCCTGAGCAACCTCTGGCAGGGCAATTCCGGGCAGTATTCCCGGAATGTTGTTCAAATACGGGCATGCAGGTACCGCTCCAGCCCGTCTTCCCCTGGGGACAGGGCTAGGTGGATAAAGTCGGCGTGGCCGCGGACAGCGCCACATGGTCTTGGATATGGCCGGTGCCCATTTGGTACTCCAGCAAAGCGAACAGCAACCCGGCGCCGTATCCCGGCCCTAGCCCTGAGGCGGCGCGGCGTTCTCCCGGATCATGTTGGTGATCCGTGCAGTGGAAAGCCGGCGTCCGTGCTCATCCGTCATCACGACTTCGTGGGTTACCAGGGTGCGTCCGAGATGGACCGCCGTGCATGTCCCGGTCACGATCCCTGCCGAAATGGACCGGTGATGCGTGGCGTTGACCTCGATGCCCACAGCATGCCGGCCCGGCCCGGCGTGCATGCCGGCAGAGAAGGAACCCAGCGTCTCAGCGAGCACCACGTGCGCACCACCGTGCAGGATCCCGGCCACCTGTGTGTTGCCCTCCACGGGCATGGTGCCCACCGTCCGCTCGGGACTCATCTCCAGGAAGTGGATCCCCATTTTCACCACCAGTGCCCCGATCCCGAACCGCTCCAGCCAGCCGTGCAGGTGATCCGGGACGCCCGCGGCCACCAGCTCATCAGCGAAAGGGCCGGGCGTGAAATTGTCCATCATGGCAACTAGGCTGGCACCTGTGAGTGAAACAACCAAACCGGCCCCTTTCCCGTCCCAAGTTATTCCGCAGGACCCGGCCCCGCAGGGCTCCGGCACCGTTAAGGGCACCGCCGTCAAGGACGAAGTTCCGCCCCCGGCCGGTGGAGAGGTTTCAGCTACTGTCGCGCCCGTGGTGCCCATCACCGGCCAGCCCCGGCTCCTGGTGCTGGACGGACATTCCATGGCTTTCCGTGCCTTCTTTGCGCTCCCGGCGGACAAGTTCTCCACCTCCAACGGGCAGCACACCAACGCCATCCACGGCTTCACCTCCATGCTGATCAACCTCATCAAGGAACAGCAGCCCACCCACATTGCCGTCGCCTTCGACGTCTCGGACGAGTCCACCCACCGCAAGACTGAGTACAGCGAATACAAGGGCGGACGCAACGAAACACCGCGCGAGATGAGCGGCCAGATCGACCTCATCGCCCAGGTCATGGAGGCCTGGGGCATTAAGACCATCAAGATGCCCGGCTATGAGGCAGACGACATCCTTGCCACCCTTGCCGCGATGGGCGAAAAGGCAGGGTACGAGGTGCTGCTGGTTTCGGGTGACCGGGACGCTTTCCAGCTCATCACGGACAACGTCTTCGTCCTGTACCCCAAGAAGGGTGTCAGCGACATTCCACGGATGGATGCCGCCGCCATCGAGGCGAAGTACTTCGTCAGCCCTGCCCGCTATTCGGACCTTGCCGCGCTGGTGGGGGAGACCGCGGACAACCTGCCCGGCGTGCCCGGAGTCGGTCCTAAGACGGCGGCCAAGTGGATCAACCTCTACGGCGGGCTTGAGGGCGTCCTTGAACACCTGGACTCCATCGGCGGCAAGGTTGGCGACGCGCTCCGCGAAAATGTTGAAGCCGTGAAGCGGAACCGCCGGCTGAACCAACTCCACACGGACCTCGAACTGCCCGTCACGCTGGACGACCTTTACCAGCCGCGCCCTGACCAGGCGGCCCTCGAGGACCTGTTCGACCAGCTTGAATTCAAGACCATCCGCGGCCGGCTCTTCGCACTCTACGGCGATGATGACACTCCGGCCGCCGAGCGGGAGAGCATCGACACGCCCGCCTACGTCACCCCTGCCGGTGCGGCCGAGCTGTCTGAATTCCTGTCGGCCGGTGCCGGGCAGCGCTCCGCCGTCGCCGTGGACCTCGTCCCCGGCCGGATCGGTGAAGACGCGGCAGCCCTTGCCATCGTCCGCGACGGCGCTGCCGCCTACGTGGACCTTTCCGGCCAGGATGCAGAAGCTGAAAATGTCCTGGCAGGGTGGCTGCGGGATCCCGAAGCGCCGAAGGTCCTGCACGGCTTCAAGGCTGCTTTGAAGGCGCTGACGGCCCGCGGCCTGGAGCTCGAGGGTGTGGTGGATGACACGTCCATCTCCGGCTACCTCATCCAGCCGGACCGCCGCACGTATGAACTCGCCGAACTGGCGCAGCACCACCTCAACGTCGGGATCTCCCCGGCCACCGCCAAGGCCGGCCAGCTGGAGCTTTCGTTCGACGGCGACGACGCCGCTGCCGCCGACGCACTCGTCCAGGCTGCCGCCGTCGTACAGTCCCTGAGCCGCTACTTCGAAGCCGAACTCAAGGAACGCCGGGCGGAAGAACTGCTGTCCACCCTCGAACTTCCGGTCAGCCGGGTGCTGGCCGACATGGAACTGGCCGGCATCGGCATCGACCTGGAGCGCATGGACGAGCAGATCGCCGACCTCGCCCGGGTGATCGACCACGCCCAGGAACAGGCGTTCGCGGCCATCGGCCACGAGGTAAACCTGGGGTCGCCCAAACAGCTGCAGACCGTCCTTTTCGATGAACTCCAGCTGCCCAAGACAAAAAAGATCAAATCCGGCTACACCACCGATGCCGCGTCGCTGAAGAACCTCCTCGAGAAGACCGGGCACGAGTTCCTGGTCCAGCTCATGGCCCACCGCGAGGCATCCAAGCTGCGCCAGATGCTGGAGTCGCTGAAGAAATCCGTGGCGGAAGACGGCCGCATCCACACCACATATGCTCAGAACGTGGCAGCCACCGGCCGGATCTCCTCCAACAACCCCAACCTGCAGAACATCCCCATCCGCAGCGAGGAAGGCCGCCGGGTCCGCGGAATCTTTGTAGTCAGTGAAGGCTACGAATGCCTGCTGTCCGCTGACTACTCCCAGATCGAAATGCGGATCATGGCACACCTGTCCGGCGACGAGGGCCTGATCCAGGCCTACCGGGACGGCGAGGACCTGCACCGGTTCGTGGGCTCCAACATCTTCCACGTACCCACGGAAGAGGTCACCAGCGCCATGCGCTCCAAGGTGAAGGCCATGTCCTACGGGCTGGCCTACGGCCTCACCTCCTTCGGCCTGTCCAAGCAGCTGGAGATCTCGGTGGATGAGGCCCGCACCCTGATGAAGGATTACTTCGACCGGTTCGGTGCAGTCCGCGACTACCTCCGCGGTGTCGTCGACCAGGCACGGGTGGACGGCTATACAGCAACCATTGAGGGGCGCCGCCGGTATTTGCCGGACTTGACCAGCACCGACCGGCAGCTCCGGGAAAACGCGGAACGCATCGCCCTCAACAGCCCCATCCAGGGCTCGGCAGCGGACATCATCAAGCGCGCCATGCTTGGCGTGCATGCGGAGCTACAGTCGCAGGGCCTGAAGTCCCGGATGCTCCTCCAGGTCCATGACGAACTTGTCCTCGAAGTTGCCCCGGGTGAACGCGGGGCGGTGGAGAAGCTCGTTACCGAACAAATGGGCGCCGCGGCGGACCTCAGTGTCCCGCTGGACGTCCAGATCGGCGTCGGTCCGAGCTGGTACGACGCCGGGCACTAAGGCGCAGAGCCCGGCTGACCGGTTGCAGGGAAACGGCCCGGCACCCTTCGTGGGTGCCGGGCCGTTCCTGCGCCAAGGGACGCCAGGTGTCAGCTGCTTCTGAGCGCTTCCTCCCGGCGCTGCTTGAGCCGTTCGAGCAGGCGGTGTTCAGAGTCCTCGCCGGGAGCAATTCCTCCCGGAATGCGGAAGAAGAGAACCAGTCCAAGCACCCACCAGAGGCCGAAGAGGATCCACGGCGGCGGGGTAAGGGTTGCGGGCATCCCGGGAAGGTAGAGGCTGAGCAGTCCGACGCACAGGACCACGGCGGCGATGCCAATGACGATGCCGCCGTTGCCCTTGCCGCCGACGCGGAGCGGACGGTCCATCCGGGGTTCGCGCCGGCGCAGGATGACGAACACCACGGACACCAGGATGTAGGCGATGACAATGCTCGGAGCACCGGAATCCACCAGCCAGCCAAGCATTGATACACCGAAGAAGGGTGCAAGGAATGACAGCAGCCCGATGAACAGCAGGGCGTTGACCGGAGTGCGGTACTTGGGGTGCAGCTTGGCGAACCATGCGGGCAACATGCCAGACCGGGCCATCGAATACATCAGGCGTGAGGCGCCCAGAAGCAGTGAATTCCAGGAGGTCAGGATTCCGGCGATTCCGCCGGCGATCAGGATCTTCGCCATGACTTCGCTGCCGAACAGCGCGCCCATGGCGTCAGCAGTGGCAATGTCAGCCTGGGCGATCTCGCCGGCAGGCATCGCGGAGGACGTGGTCAGGACGGTCATGACGTACCAGACCGTGGCAAGGAGGACGGCGATGACAACGAGTTTGCCTATCTGCCGCGCCGGAATGTTCACTTCTTCGGCGGACTGGGGGATGACGTCGAAGCCGACGAACAGGAACGGAACCACCACCAGGACGGCAAAATAGCCGTTCAGCCCGCCAGTGAAGAACGGCTCCATGTTCGTCGCCGAGCCGCCGGTGAAGGAGCCGAATACCAGCATCAAGCCGATGACCAGCAGGAAGACCACAACGAAAGTCTGGGCGATCCCGGCCAACTTGACGCCAAGGATGTTGATTCCGGTGATCACGACAGCCGCTACCGCCCCTACCAGGGCCCACGTGAGGTGCACCTGGTAACCGGCGACTTCCCAGAGCGGAATCTGGCTCAGGTCCGGAAAGAGGTATTGCGCCGTACGCGGCAGCGCGACAGCCTCGAAGGCAACGATCGTGATGTATCCGCCGGTAATGGCCCAGGATCCGATGAAGGACCAACGGGGGCCCATGCCGCGGAGCAGGAAGTTGTGCTCACCGCCGGCCTTCGGCATGGCGGCCGTCAGTTCGGCGTAGGTCAACCCCACAACACCCATGATTGCACCGCCGGTGACCATGGCCAGGACAGCACCCATAGTGCCCGCTGACGCTATCCAACCACCGGTGAGCACCACCCAGCCGAAGCCAATCATGGCCCCGAATCCCAGTGCCAGGGCATCCCAGTTGCCCAGGACTTTTAACAGGGAAGTGTCCGGCGTTGGTTCAGCTTGTGAAACTTTCATTCGTCCTCGTTAAGGTTGCGGGTGCTGTGGACAGAAACGCAGCGTGGGCGCAAACCGCTTTCCCCAGGCCTGTGAAGCGCGTCACGTCGTGCTCCAACATAGACCCAAGCGGCGTGCAGGCGCACTGTGCAATGGCCTAGAACAGGGCCGTCCGGTTTGAGCAGGACGCCGATCGGCAGGATGTACCGGGGATCGGTGGACCCGTGATTTGGCTGGTGGCGGCGGCATGCCATGACTAGGCTCGAAACCGTGGCTGAACTGAGTGGAAACTACGAAATCCGGCGCTTCGGCGCGGTGTCCAAGGGCAAGGACGGCTATGCAGAGGCTGAAACCTGGAGCCGTGCCGTATCTTTCGGATTCCATGAATCCACCCGGACACCTGAGCATGTGGCAAAGTCCCTCGCCACCTACGAAAGCGACGGGCGCGTCCTGACCGGCGCCTACCAAACCGGCCAGGTGGCGCCGGGCTCGCTGCCTGCCGACGTGCCGGTGGCCACCTTCGCGACATTCCGCAAAACCCTGAACATCGGCTTCGGCCGGACCCTCGAGAGCCAGTTGGTCACCTCCGTGACAGTGCGGACCTCGCACCGCCGCCGCGGACTGCTGCGGCGGATGATGAGCGAGGACCTGCGCCTCGCCAGGGAGGACGGCATCGCTGTTGCTGCCCTCACCGCTTCGGAAGGGACCATCTACGGACGCTTCGGTTACGGCGTGGCCAGCTTCGAGCGAACGGTCAAAGTTGATACCACTGCACGGTTTAGCCTGCAGCACCAGGCCACAGGCAGCGTGGAGGTTGCCGACCCCAAAGCCCTGCTGGAGCTGGCTCCTGCGGTGTTTGACCGCGTGCACCGGCTGACCCCGGGGTCCATCGGCCGGCAGGAGTGGTACCGGCAGTTGGTATCCGGATCCCTGGGCCACGAAGGCAAGGAAGATCCTGCCGTCAAAGTGGCGCTCCACTACGGCCCCGGCGGAGACGTTGACGGCTACGTCTCCTACAAGTTCCTCGGCTGGGACAAGGAGCCGTACACGGTGGAAGTGGTCGATCTGTTGGCGGCCACCAACGACGCCTACCTCGAGCTGTGGCAATACCTGGGCGCCGTCGACCTTGTGGAGCGCGTCTCCTGGGAAGAAGCGCCTGTCGATGACCCGCTCGCATGGGCCCTCACGGATCCGCGCTGCATCGATTCCTCGGACAGCCGGGACATGCTCTGGCTCCGGATCCTTGACGCTCCCAAGGCGCTGGCCGCCCGGCACTACCCGGCGGACGGAAAGCTGGTCCTGGACCTCCGTGACCCGCTGGGCCTCACGGCGGGGACTTACGCCCTGGCAGTGGAAGGCGGCCAGGCCGCTGCCGAGCGGCTGCCGGACAATACGCCGGCGGACCTGACGCTGGGCGTTTCCGCGCTCTCCTCGATTTACCTGGGCGGCGTCTGCCCCGTCACGCTGGCCGCGGCAGGGAAGATTTGCGAAAACGCCTCCGGCGCTGCGCTGAAAGCCCGGCAGATGTTCGCGGTGGAGCGGGCCACGCACTGCCTTACCCACTTCTGACGGGACGGCGCAGGGGCCCGCTTTGACCCCTGTTGCGGGCTACGACTAGAATAAACGGGCGTGTACCACGTGCACGTTCTCTAAAATCCACAAAATCAGGATGACCCCGGAGGATCCGTCGGATTCACCGCGAATCGCGCCTGCGTTCCATAACGCGGGCGCACTGGTTTGCCTGACCGACTAACTATCCACAACGGAGCCCCTACTACATGACCATCACCTCCACCGAGAAGCCCGGTACCCCCGTAGTCGCGATTAACGACATCGGTACCGCTGAGGACTTCCTCGCAGCTGTCGACGCCACCATCAAGTACTTCAACGACGGAGACCTCGTCGAAGGTACCGTCGTCAAGGTCGACCGCGATGAAGTCCTGCTCGACATCGGTTACAAGACCGAAGGTGTCATCCCCTCCCGCGAGCTGTCCATCAAGCACGACGTTGATCCCGGAGACGTCGTCTCCGTCGGCGATCAGGTCGAAGCCCTGGTGCTCACCAAGGAAGACAAAGAAGGCCGTCTGATCCTCTCCAAGAAGCGTGCTCAGTACGAGCGCGCCTGGGGCGACATCGAGAAGGTCAAGGAAGAAGACGGGGTTGTCACCGGTACCGTCATCGAGGTTGTCAAGGGTGGTCTTATCCTCGACATCGGCCTGCGCGGCTTCCTGCCCGCATCCCTCGTCGAGATGCGCCGTGTGCGCGACCTGGCTCCGTACATCGGCCAGCAGATCGAAGCCAAGATCATCGAGCTGGACAAGAACCGCAACAACGTGGTCCTGTCCCGCCGTGCATGGCTCGAGCAGACCCAGTCCGAGGTCCGCTCCACCTTCCTCAACAAGCTGGAAAAGGGCCAGGTCCGTCCCGGCGTTGTTTCCTCCATCGTCAACTTCGGTGCCTTCGTGGACCTGGGCGGCGTAGACGGCCTGGTTCACGTTTCCGAGCTGTCCTGGAAGCACATCGACCACCCGTCCGAGGTTGTCGAGGTTGGCCAGGAAGTCACCGTCGAGGTTCTCGAGGTCGACCTGGACCGCGAGCGCGTTTCCCTGTCGCTCAAGGCTACGCAGGAAGATCCGTGGCAGACCTTCGCCCGCACCCACGCCCTCGGCCAGGTTGTTCCGGGTAAGGTCACCAAGCTGGTTCCGTTCGGTGCGTTTGTCCGCGTCGAAGACGGCATCGAAGGCCTCGTTCACATCTCGGAGCTCGCTGTGCGCCACGTTGAACTGGCTGAGCAGGTTGTCTCCGTTGGTGACGAGCTGTTCGTCAAGGTCATCGACATCGACCTTGAGCGCCGCCGTATCTCGCTGTCCCTCAAGCAGGCCAACGAGGGCGTCGACGCCGACAGCACCGAGTTCGATCCCGCTCTGTACGGCATGGCCGCAGAGTACGACGAAGAGGGCAACTACAAGTACCCCGAGGGCTTCGATCCCGAGTCCAACGAGTGGCTTGAAGGCTACGAGAACCAGCGCGCCGCCTGGGAGCAGCAGTACGCTGACGCCCAGACCCGTTGGGAAGCCCACAAGAAGCAGGTTGCCCAGCACGCTGCCGATGACGCTGCAGCTGCAACGTCCGGTGAGGGCGACTCCGGCACCACCAGCTACTCCTCCGAGCCTGCTGTCACCGACACCGGTGCCGGCACCCTGGCTTCGGATGAGGCTCTTGCCGCCCTGCGTGAGAAGCTGACCGGCAACTAATTGCCACCGGCGCCGGGGTTTCCGGTGCCAACGCAACAGGCCCCCTGCGAAAGCAGGGGGCCTGTTGCGTTAACGGTCAATGGTTGACGGGACCCGCTTCGGTACGTGTGCCTTAAAGTTCGACGACGGCGCCAACCGTGCCGTCGTCGTCGGGCGTCAGGTGGGCACCAAGCCCGGCCAGCAGTCGCCGTGCGCCCAGGTTGTCAGCCAGCGTACGGGCCACCACCCGCGTCAGCCCGGCCCGGCGCGCCTCGGCGAGGACCAGGCGCAGTGCAGCAGTTCCTATTCCCCGGGACCGGAAGCTCCTGCCGAGCCAGATGCCCGTTTCCGCCACAGTCCCGCTGCCGGCGTCGGCAACGCGGCGGAGCCGCACGGACCCGGCGAGGTCGCCGCCGCAGAGAACGCCCCAGGTCTTCTCTCCGGCCGCCCCAGCGAGGCCGTCCGCAGCGGCGCGGTGGTAGCTGCGGAACCAGGCGGTGCGTTCGGGATTCCAGCCGGCCCCGCCCAGCGGCGGGGCAACCTCGTCGGGGGATGCGTCGCGCTTTGCCAGTGCCAGCAGGGATTCCAGGACGGCGTCATCCACATCCACCAGGGAAACATCAGGGGACTGGGACATCCACCCACTCCGTACCCTCCCGGGTGAGCATGGCGGATCCGGCAGTCATGGACCGGAGACGCTCGGCGGCGGCCTCAATGGAAGCCGGGTCGTCCGCCAGCGCCACGCGCAGGACAGTCTCCTGGTTGCCGTAGCTTGTTTCGCCCATCACAAACCCGGCCGCCCTCAGGTCGTTTTCGAGCCTGCCGGCTGCCCCCGGTGCCACTGCCGTGGAGCAGATGCGAAGCCGGCCGCGCCGCACCATGGGAGCCAGCGCAAGCGCTGAGGAGACAGATTCGGAGTAGGCGCGGACCAGGCCTCCAGCCCCCAGCAGCACCCCGCCAAAGTAGCGGACGACGACGGCGCTTACGTCGCTCAGGTCTGCCACGCCGGGCGCGGTCTCCCTCTTGGCAAGGGCCTCGAGCATGGGGAGGCCGGCCGTTCCGGACGGTTCGCCATCGTCACTGGAACGCTGCACATCCCGGTCGGGTCCGATGATGAAGGCGGAACAGTGGTGCCGGGCATCGTGGAATTCGCGGCGGAGCGACGCCACCAGGCCACGGGCGTCCTCTTCGGTGCCTGTGCGCCTCAGGACGGTAATGAACCGGGAGCGCTTCACTTCAAGCTCGTGTCGGAAGTCCTGCCCTGCGGGCAGGGTGGTGTAGGCGGTGGTCCTGCTTTCCAGCTCTTGCATCCGCCCAAGTCTAGTTCGGGTGCCGGTGGGGATTAGTGTGGGAGGGTGCTGAAGATCGGTTTGACGGGCGGAATCGCCTCGGGGAAGTCTGTGGTGGCCGCGCAGCTCAGGAAACGCGGCGCAGTGCTGGTTGACGCCGACGCGCTGGCCCGGGAGGTGGTGGAGCCCGGTACAGAGGGCCTGCGCCGCATTGTGGCCGAGTTCGGGTCCGGGATGCTGGGCGATGACGGACGGCTGGACCGCGCACGCCTCGGCGAAGTGGTTTTCGGCAATCCGGAACGGCTTGGCATCCTGAACGGGATAGTCCACCCTCTGGTCCGTGCGCGTGCCGCAGCCATCGTGGCTGCCGCCGGTGATGCCGTGGTGGTCCAGGACATTCCGCTGCTCGTGGAAACAGGCCAGGGGAGTGACTTCCACCTGGTTGTCGTGGTGGATGCCCCCTACGACGTGCGGGTGCAGCGGATGCTGGAGCGCCGGGGCATGACCGCCGATGCAGCCCGTTCCCGGATGGCGGCCCAGGCGTCGCGGGAGGAGCGTTTGGCCGCGGCCGATGTCGTCCTCGATAACTCCGGCAGCATGGAGGACCTGGTGAAGCAGGTGGACGAACTCTGGGATGCGCGGCTTGGACCGTTTGCCCGGAACCTGGCGGCAGGGATCCGCGCGGCGAGGAACGGCGGGCCCGTCCTGGAACCGTACAGGGAGGAATGGCCGAAGCAGGCTGCCAGGATCGCGGCAAGGCTGTTGACAGCGGCCCCCGGGCTGATCCTGGCTGTGGACCACATCGGCTCCACGTCTGTCCCCGGGCTGGCCGCGAAGGACGTTATCGACCTGCAGGTTGCGGTATCCGGCCTGGAAGTTGCAGACAGTATCGCTCCACTGCTGGCTGAAGCCGGATTCCCGCTGGTGCCCGACGCCGGGTCCGATACGCCCAAACCAACCGGGGCGGATCCCCGGCAGTGGCAGAAACGGTTCCACGCCAACGCCGACCCCGGCCGTCCGGTCAACATCCACGTCCGTGTTGCCGGCTCGCCCGGATGGCGTTACGCCCTGATGTTCCGGGACTGGCTGCGGGAAAATCCGTCCGCGCTCCGACTCTACGCAGCGCATAAGGCAGATCTTGCGGGCCGCTTTGCCGGCTCGGTCAGCACCAGGGCGTATGCCGAGGCCAAGGAACCATGGTTTACGGATGTTGCGTGGCCGCGAATGTCTGCTTGGGCCGAGGACGCCGGGTGGGCCCCGCCGTCGTACGGGTCCTGAGGCCGGTCCGTGGACCCGGCGGCTGTTCGCCTGTAACGGACTCGCCCACCAGTGTCAGTGCCCGGTTGTAGATTAGATCCATGAGCCTTGCGCAGGATATCAACCGTGTTGTAGCGCCTTTCGAGGTCATCAGCGAATTCAAGCCCGCGGGTGACCAGCCTGCCGCCATCGCAGAACTGACGCAGCGGATTAAGAACGGCGAAAAGGACGTGGTGCTGCTCGGCGCCACCGGTACCGGTAAGAGCGCCACCACGGCCTGGTTGATCGAGCAGGTCCAGCGCCCAACCCTGGTGATGGTGCAGAACAAGACCCTCGCGGCGCAGCTGGCCAACGAATTCCGCGAGCTCCTGCCCAACAACGCGGTGGAGTACTTCGTCTCCTACTACGACTACTACCAGCCCGAAGCGTACGTGGCGCAGACGGACACCTTCATTGAAAAGGACTCCTCCATCAATGAGGAAGTTGAAAGGCTCCGCCACTCCGCCACCAACGCCCTTCTGACCCGTCGGGACGTGATCGTCGTGGCTACCGTTTCCTGCATTTACGGCCTGGGCACCCCGGAAGAGTACATCGCCGGGATGGTTACCCTCCGCAAGGGCCAGGAAATGAACCGGGACGACCTCCTCCGGAAGTTCGTCTCCATGCAATACGCGCGCAATGACATGGACTTCCACCGGGGCACCTTCCGGGTCCGCGGGGACACCGTGGAAATCATCCCGATGTACGAGGAACTGGCCATCCGGATTGAGTTCTTCGGTGACGAAATCGAGAACATCCACACGCTTCACCCGCTGACCGGAGAGGTGATCCGGGACGAAGAGGAAATGTATGTTTTCCCTGCCTCCCACTACGTGGCCGGGCCCGAACGGATGTCCAGGGCCATCAAGCGTATCGAGGACGAGCTTGCGGACCGGCTGAAGGTACTGGAAAGCCAGAACAAGCTGGTGGAAGCGCAGCGGCTGCGGATGCGGACCAACTATGACCTCGAAATGATGCAGCAGATGGGCTTCTGCAACGGTATTGAGAACTACTCCTCGCACATTGACGGCCGCGGCCCGGGAACAGCTCCGCACTGCCTCCTCGACTATTTCCCGGACGACTTCCTGCTGGTGGTGGACGAATCCCACGTGACCATCCCGCAAATCGGCGCCATGTATGAAGGGGACATGTCCCGAAAGCGGAACCTGGTGGACTTTGGCTTCCGCCTGCCCTCGGCGATGGACAACAGGCCACTCAAGTGGGACGAATTCCTCCAGCGCATTGGCCAGACCGTCTACCTGTCCGCCACGCCCGGGAAGTACGAACTTGGCAAGGCTGACGGTTTCGTCCAGCAGATCATTCGGCCTACCGGGCTTGTCGATCCTGAGGTGGTGGTCAAGCCCACCAAGGGCCAGATTGATGACCTGCTGGGGGAGATTAAGACCCGTACGGCAAAGAACGAGCGCATCCTGGTCACTACCCTGACGAAGCGCATGGCCGAGGACCTCACGGACTACCTCCTGGGCCACGGCATCAAAGTGGAGTACCTGCACTCGGACGTCGATACCCTCCGGCGCGTGGAACTGCTGCGCGAACTGCGGATGGGCAGTTTCGACGTACTGGTGGGCATCAACCTCCTCCGCGAAGGCCTCGACCTCCCCGAAGTGTCCCTGGTGAGCATCCTGGACGCGGACAAGGAGGGCTTCCTGCGCTCCTCCACGTCACTGATCCAGACCATCGGCCGCGCTGCCCGCAACGTCTCCGGGCAGGTGCACATGTACGCGGACCGCATCACGGATTCGATGGCGCACGCCATCGACGAGACCAACCGGCGCCGCGCCATCCAGGTCGCCTACAACACCAAGCACGGTGTGGACCCCCAACCGCTGCGGAAGAAAATCGCCGACATCACCGACCAACTGGCCAAGGAAGACGCCGACACCCAGGAACTGCTCAACAACAACCGCCTGGCCAAGGGTGGCAAGCGGAAGCCCGCGGCTAAGGCTGCCGCCCAGGTGCGCTCTGACGGCCTGGCCGCTGCTCCCGCGGAGGACCTGGTGGGCCTGATCGAACAGCTCACCGAGCAGATGCACGGCGCTGCCGCCGAACTTCAGTTCGAAGTGGCGGCCCGGATCCGGGACGAGGTCAGCGAACTCAAAAAGGAACTGCGCCAGATGCAGGCAGCCGGCCACGCCTGAGCACCGTCCGGCGGCATGTGACGGTCCCGCGCATGGCGGCACTTCCGGCTAGGGTACAGTTAACGTCACGTAGGGGAGTATCCCGAGCGCTACGATCGTCAACACGCAGGGCATAGTTGCCCCGCCGGGCGTAGCGGGCCGCCACATCAGCACCAAGTGCACAGGCAGGCCGGAGAGACTTACACCGCATCCTTGTACCCTGCGAAAGGCTACCCTGTGCTCGATTTGCCCGTGTGGTTCGAGGTCGGCTCTTTTGTCGTCCTCGGCCTGATCCTCCTGATCGACCTGCTCCTGGTGGTGCGCCGCCCCCACGAACCCTCGATGAAGGAGGCCGGCCTGTGGGTGGCCTTCTACGTCACCCTCGCCCTTGTGTTCGCAGGCGCCATGTTCGCCTTCACCGGGCCTGAATACGGTGGACAGTTCGTGGCCGGCTGGGTCACGGAATACAGCCTCAGCATCGACAACCTGTTTGTCTTCATCATCATCATGGCCCGGTTCTCGGTGCCCCGGAAATACCAGCAGGAAGTGCTGATGGTGGGCATCATCATCGCCCTGGTCCTGCGCGGCATCTTCATCATGCTCGGCGCCATCGTCATTGAGCAGTTCAGCTGGGTGTTCTACATCTTCGGCGCCTTCCTGCTGTGGACCGCGTGGAAGCAGGCCCAGGATGAAGGCGAAGACGAAGAAGACCGGGAAAACCCGCTCATCGCCCGGATCCGCAAGGTCATTCCCATGTCGGAGAAGTTCGACGGCAACAAACTGCGCACCACGGTGGACGGCAAGAAGGTCTTCACCCCCATGCTGATCGTGTTCATCACCATCGGCCTGACGGACCTGCTGTTCGCCGTTGACTCCATCCCCGCGATCTTCGGGCTGACCCAGAGCCCGTTCATCGTCTTCACGGCCAACCTGTTCGCCCTGATGGGCCTGCGCCAGCTGTACTTCCTGCTGGGTGGCCTCATGAACCGCCTGATCTACCTGAAGCACGCGCTGTCCTTCATCCTGGCGTTCATCGGCGTCAAGCTGGTCCTGCATGCCATGCACGTGAACGAACTGCCCTTCATTAACGGCGGCCAGCACATCGAATGGGCCCCGGAGATCCCCACGTTTGTATCCCTGGCCGTCATCGTTGGCACCATCATCATTGCCGTGATTGCCAGCCTGGTCAGCTCCAAGGCGAAGGAAGCCCACCTCGACCCCCGCCTGGAGGAAGACTTCCGCAAGAGCCACAGCGACGCCGAGTAACGGCACCCGGGCCTGCCCGTCCAACAATCCCGGCCGCATTCGCGGCCGGGATTGTTGGCTTTAACCTGCCCCTGCAGGAGCCGGGCGAAAGGGGACTATGCTCACTCCATGGCCCCCACTTTGATCACGGAACAGGACGTGCGCCGGGTGCAGCGGCGTACCGTAATGCTGCTGGGCATGGCCCAGGTCTTTGGCGGAATCGGAACGGGAGCAACAGTTTCCATCGGTTCGATCCTTGCCGTGGAACTCTCCGGCTCCAGCGCCTGGGCGGGAGCGGTGGCTACCCTCATGACACTCGGCGCTGCCCTGGCTGCACTGCCGCTTGCAGCGCTGGCAGACCGCAGGGGACGCCGCATCAGCCAGGTCACTGGACTGTCCGCAGCCTTCGCGGGTGCTGTCCTGATGGTCCTGGCGGTGGTCACCGGACTCTTCTTCCTGCTGGTGCTGGGTGCGGCCGGCATCGGCGTGGGGTCAGCGGCAAGCCTGCAGGCACGCTTTGCGGCCGTTGACCTGGCCGACCCCGAGCATCGGGGCAGGGCGCTGTCCACCGTCGTCTGGGCGGTAACAGTCGGTGCGGTTGCCGGGCCCAACCTGATCCAGCCCGGCACACTGGTGGGCGCCGCACTGGGGCTGCCGCCGGTTGCGGGCCCGTTCGTGATCTCCGGGGCCGGGCTACTGGTGGCCACCGTCCTCCTTTTTGTGGGCCTGCGGCCGGACCCGCTCCTCATGGCGCGGGAACTGGCCACACAGGCTGAAAGTGCCGCCCTGGGCCTTCCCCGGCAGGGCGGCCTTCCCGGCGCACCGGAGCAAGGCCCGGGCACGCCGACTGGCGGTTCCCTGGCGCGTGGAATGCGTGCCATCGGTGCCTCCCGGCCGGCCCTCCTGGCGGTGGCGGCCGTCGTCGGGGCACACGCCGTGATGGTGGGCGTGATGTCCATGACGCCCCTGCACCTGCAGCACCTGGTGGAAGGCCCGGGGGCGGCACACGCCGGCCATACGGCCTCGGGGGATGTACTGGTGATCATCGGCTTCACCATCTCGCTGCACATTGCCGGCATGTTCGCCCTGGCACCGGTCATGGGCTGGCTGACGGACGAGGCGGGCAGGACGGAGACCATCATGATCGGCTTCACCCTGCTGATTACCGCTGTCCTTGTTGCCGGCTTTGGCCAGGGTTCCACCACGGCAGTGGCAGTCGGCCTGGTGCTGCTGGGCATGGGCTGGTCAGCTGCCACGGTGTCAGGTTCCACACTGCTGGCCGAGAGCGTCGGGCAGGAGTCACGCGTGGTGGTGCAGGGCGTGTCCGACATGTTGATGGGCGCCGCCGGGGCAGTGGGCGGCGCAGTCTCGGGGCTGGTCCTCAGCTGGACGGGCTACCTGGGGCTGAACATGCTGGGAGGCATAGTGGGTGCAGTTGTCCTGGCCGCGGCCTTCCTGACGCTCATGGCACGGCGGCGGGAATCAGCGGCGGCCTGACCTGGCCATCCCCAGCAGCCGGGCGAAAATCCCCTCACCGTCGTCGGCGATGCCGTCGTGATGGAAGTCGCCCGTTTCCCAGACCTGCAGCCCCTGGACTGCCGCCGCCGTTTCAAGGGACAGCTTTCGGTCCACATAGATATCGTCCGAGTAGACGGCCGCTGCCACGGGGACCCTGTTCGCGGCCAGTTGCTTGACGTCGTAGAGGGGCTTCCAGTCCTGCTTTGAAGCCAGGAGCCCGGCAACCTCGCGGAGGGGCTGCAGCGCGGGGTCCTGCTCGAAGTACCACGGGTACACCATCTCACCGGTCAGCAACAGGGGTTCTGCATCCGGCCGGAACTCCGGATACTCGCCCAGCACCCGCCAGGCTGACCAGTCTGTAGCCTGGCCCTGGCCGTAGATGGATTCGTGCATGAGGGCGTACAAGGGGTTGGAACGGCGCGAGACGATGCCCTGCATCTGTTCAAGGAACGGATCAGAGAGCCTCGTACCCGCCGCGGTTTCGGTAAAAGCATCCTCCAGAAGGTAGTGCAGGCTGTCCACCCTGGTGTTGCCGCCCAGGAACGCCCCCGCCATCTGGAAGCGCTCCACGGTGAGGGTCCCGCCGTCGGGCAGGAATTCACGAGTGCTCCGCAGATGGCGGGCGATCCGCTCCACCGTGGCACGGTCCTCCGGGTACCAGTTGAAGTACTCTGCGTTCCGCGCAGCTACGCTCTGGTAAGTGGCCCTGTAGACGTCATCCGCCAGCCCGGTGAGCGGCGCCAAGCCGCCGGTGATGAGGACCTCCCGGAGTCCTTCCGGAGCGAAGGAAAGGTAGGTCAGTGCGCAGAAACCGCCGTAGCTCTGGCCGTAGACGCTCCAGGGCGGTGACCCGAGCGTCTTCCGGATCAGCTCGGCGTCTGCCACGATCGAGTCAGCCCTGAAGTGTGCCAGGTATGCGGCCTGGTCTTCGGCCGAGCCACGCAGTGGCAGGGTGTTGCGGTCAACCGGTGTGGACAGCCCGGTTCCGCGCTGGTCCAGCATCAGGATGCGGAAGTCCTTCGCTGCAGCCTTGCTCCAGCCGCCCGCCAGGGAACCGAACCTGTTGCCGCGGCCGCCCGGGCCGCCCTGGAGGAACAGGAGCCAGGGAAGGTCCTGGGCTTTCTCTTCGCTGTGCGCCGCCGAAACGTACTCGCGGGCAAAAACGGTGATGGTCTCCGGGGCAGGGGACGGCACGGCGCCCGAAAGAACCGATGATGCCGTCCGGGCAGCATGGTCCAAGGGCACCGTGAAGTAATGCTCAACCGTCCTCATGCCACGGAACTCATGCCGCGCCCGGATCTCGTGGCCGGCCCTGGACTCCTGCCCGGGCCTGAACAGGCGCGTCAGGGCGTTGACGGTGCCGGGCTGCCGGCCGTCAGCCATTGGCAGCGGCAGGGACAGCGCTGCCGAACTGTTCCAGGGCTTCCCCGGTGAGCCGGAAGGTGGACCAACCCTCCATGGGGCGGGCGCCCAGGCTCCGGTAGAAGTTGATGGACGGCTCGTTCCAGTCCAGGACGCTCCATTCCACCCTCGCATAGCCGTTCTCCACCGCAATGCCGGCAAGGTGCTGCAGGAGGGCCTTGCCATGGCCCTCGCCTCGGGAATCGGGACTGACGTAGAGGTCTTCCAGGTAGATTCCGTGCACGCCCTCCCAAGTGGAGTAGTTAAGGAACCACAGGGCGAAGCCCTGGACGTCGCCGGATTCGTTCTCGGCCATCGCGGCGAACACGCGCGGGTTAGCGCCGAAGAGGACCTGCTGCAGCATTTCCGGGGTGTTGCGGACAGCGTCCGGTTCCTTCTCGTAATGCGCCAGTTCGTGGATCATCCTCAGGATCGCGGGCACATCCTGCTCGGTTGCGGGGCGGATTACACTCATTGTTCGAGCTTACCGCCGGGAGGGTTTCCCTTCCTGCAGGTTCGGGTGGTTCAGAGCCGGTTGACCCCGGTCACCCGGACCACGGCGGTTCCGGTCTCGTCCGACGCCGCCAGGTCCACCTCCGCGGAAATTCCCCAGTCATGGTTCCGTGCCGGATCGTCGAAGATCTGTCGTACCTTCCACGCACCCGGTTCCTCGGTGATGATGAGCAGGCCAGGGCCGCGGGCGTCGGGGCCGGTTCCGATGTCGTCATGCTCGTCGAAGTAGTCGTCGAGGACGTCTTCCCAGCGGTCGCGGTCCCAGCCGGAGCCGCCGTCAAGCTCGCCCAGAGCTGCAGCGTCCTCATCCGCGAACAGTTCCACCCGGCGGAACATCTCGTTCCGGACCATGACCCGGAAGGCGCGGATGTTCGAGGTGAGCGACGGCGGCGGGGGCGGCGGGGCGTCATGCGGGGTGGGAGCTGCGCCGGAGGTCAGTTCCTCCCACTCGTCCAGGAGGCTGGAGTCAACCTGGCGCACCAGTTCGCCCAGCCACGCGATGAGGTCTTCGAGGTCCTCGCGCAGCATGTCCTGCGGCACCGTCTGCCGGAGCGCCTTGAAGGCGTCCGCGAGGTACCGCAGCACGATGCCCTCCGAACGGGCCAGCCCGTAGAACTGCACAAACTCGCCGAAGTTCATGGCACGCTCGTACATATCCCGCACCACTGACTTGGGCGCCAGTTCGAAGTCGCCCACCCACGGGGCAGCCTTCCGGTAAACCTCGAATGCCTCCCCAAGGATCCCAGCGAGAGGCTGGGGGTAGGTGACTTCGTCCAGCATGGCCATCCGCTGCTCATACTCGATGCCGTCGGCCTTCATGGCCGCCACCGCTTCGCCGCGGGCCTTCTTCTGCTGGGCAGAGAGGATCTGGCGCGGTTTCTCCAGCGTCGCCTCGATCACGGACACCACGTCCAGGGCGTACGACGGCGACTCCGGATCAAGGAGCTCCAGGGCGGCCAGCGCGAAGGGGGAGAGCGGCTGGTTGAGCGCGAAGTTCGGCTGCAGGTGCACCGTCAGGCGCACGGTGCGCCGGTCAGCCCCCTGCTGGTCCTCAGGTATCCGTTCCACCACTTCCGCGGCGAGCAGTTCCCGGTAGATGCCCAGTGCCTTCTTCATCAGCTGAAGCTGCGAGGAGCGGGTCTCGTGGTTGTCCGTCAGGAGCCGGCGTGTCGCGGCAAAGGGGTCCCCGGGCCGCTCCATCAGGTTCATGAGCATGGCGTGCGTCACCGTGAAGCTTGAATTCAGCGGGTCAGGCACCGATTCGACCAGCCGCTTGAAGGTTGGCTCACCCCAGGAAACGAAACCTTCCGGCGGCTTTTTCTTGACCACCTGGCGAAGCTTTTTCTGGTCGTCGCCGAATTTGGCAACGGCCTTGGCCATCGCCTTGACGTTTTCCGTCACGTGCTCGGGGGCCTGGACCACCACAGTGCCGGCGGTGTCGTAGCCGGCGCGGCCGGCACGCCCTGCTATCTGGTGGAACTCACGGGAGTTAAGCAACCGGGTGCGGACGCCGTCGTACTTGCTCAGCGCGGTGAGCAGGACTGTACGGATCGGGACGTTGATGCCCACGCCAAGGGTATCGGTGCCGCAGATGACCTTGAGCAGCCCCGCCTGGGCCAGTTGCTCCACCAGCCGCCGGTACTTGGGCAGCATGCCGGCGTGGTGTACGCCGATGCCGTGGCGCACCAGCCGGTTGAGCGTTTTGCCGAAGCCGGCGGCAAACCGGAAGTTTGCGATGAGCTCGGCAATTTTGTCCTTCTCCTCCCGCGTGCAGACGTTGATGCTCATCAGGGTCTGGGCCCGGTCGATCGCCTCAATCTGGCTGAAGTGCACCACATAAACCGGGACCTGCCTGGTGGAGAGAAGTTCTTCCAGCGTCTCGTGGACGGGGGTCTCGTGATAGTAGTAATGCAGCGGAATGGGCCGTTCCGCGGAGCTCACAGTGGTGGTGGGCCGGCCCGTCAGGTCGGTCAGCCCCTTTTCGAACCTCGTCACGTCGCCAAGCGTGGCGGACATCAGAAGGAACTGGGCCTGCGGAAGCTCCAGCAGCGGCACTTGCCAGGCCCAGCCACGCTGCGGGTCCGAGTAAAAGTGGAACTCGTCCATGACCACCGCGCCAAGCTCCGCTGCCGCCCCCTCACGCAGGGCAGTGTTGGCCAGGATTTCCGCGGTGCAGCAGATGATCGGTGCGTCCTGGTTGACCCCGGAATCACCAGTGATCATTCCCACATTTTCAGCGCCGAAGATCTCGCACAGGGCAAAGAATTTCTCCGAAACCAGTGCCTTGATGGGCGCCGTGTAGTAGCTCCGCCTGCCCTGCGCCATGGCCTGGAAATGCGCGGCGATGGCTACCAGTGATTTTCCGGAGCCGGTAGGGGTGGCCAGGATGACGTTGGCCCCGGTGGCCAGTTCCATGATGGCTTCGTCCTGCGCCGGATACAGCGCCAGGCCCCGGCTTTCCGTCCATTGGACGAAGCGGGTGTAAAGGTCATCAGGATCGACGGCGGCGTGCAGGTTCGGGGCGGACAGATCGGTCAGCTGGTCAACGAGTTTCATTGATTTCCAGCTTAGTGCCACGTTGCGGCGGGAAGTCCGTCCCGGTCCGGTTAGGCTTCGCGATACCAGTGACAGCACCAGACAGTGGAGAAGCCTATGAAATGGGATCCCGCCAAGTACGTCCAGTTTGGCGACTACCGCGACCGGCCGTTTTTCGACCTCACCGCCAGGGTTCACGCTGACCGGCCAACCCGGGTGGTTGACCTGGGCTGTGGCCCGGGCAACCTTACCGCCACGCTCACTGAGCGGTGGCCCGCGGCGGAAGTGGTGGGCCTCGACTCCTCGGCGGACATGCTGGCCAAGGCAGGGAAACTGGCAGGACAGATCCCGTCCTTGCATTTCGAACAGGCAGACATCTCCGAGTGGATGCCGCCGGCCGGAACTGACGTTGTGGTCAGCAACGCGGCCCTGCAGTGGGTGCCCGGGCACCAGGACATGATGCGGTCATGGCTGGCCGCACTGGGTCCCGGAGCCTGGTTCGCCATGCAGGCGCCGGGGAACTTCAACGCACCGTCACATGCGCTGATGCGGGATCTCGCGGCCTCGAAGCGCTGGAGGCCGGAGCTCGACGGCGTGCTGCGCGGCGGAGAGTCGGTGGGGCAACCGGCGGACTACCTGCACATCCTGCTCGACGCAGGGTGCACGGCAGATGCCTGGGAAACCACCTACCAGCAGGTTTTGCCCGGCCCTGACCCCGTCCTGGAATGGGTGCGGGGTACGGCGCTGCGGCCCGTGCTGGCAGCGCTTTCGCCGGCGGACGGGGCACAGTTCGAAGCCGAATATGCAGCGGCACTGCGGAGGGCGTACCGCCAGGGGCGGCACGGCACAGTGTTTCCTTTCCGCAGGATCTTCGCAGTGGGCCGCAAGGATGGCTGAATAAAGTCCATTCGCTGGACAATCTCTACTGTCGTGGTCATGAAAGTTGACAGTATTTGAAAGTGATCTGGCCTACACTGTCGGATGTGGCTTATTGGGGGAGAAGCTACCGCCCCCGTCGGCTTCCTGACCTTTACTGGAGGGTGTGCGTTGCTGATCGGATTAATGGTGCGGCTTCTCAAGGGCCGCAAGGCTTCCGTCTCCGCCATCGTGATTCTCCAGCTGGTCCAGGCCGCCGCCAACCTGCTGCTGCCCACCATAAATGCCGCAATCATTGACGACGGCATCGTTGCCGGCAACACGGAAGTGATCACCCGCCTGGGGGTCCTGATGGCAGGGATTGCCGTAGTCCAGACCGGGGCGGCGATCGCGGCCGGATACCTTGGAGCCGTTGTGGCCATGGGCTTGGGACACCAGCTCCGGGCGGAGATCTTCTCGAAGATCCAGTCCCTGTCCTCCCGGGAGGTCGCGGGCTTCGGGACCCAGAGCCTGACAACGCGCGCAACCAACGACACGCAGCAGATCCAGGCGTTCGCGGTCCTGGTGTTCACCTTGCTGGTGGCGGGGCCCGCGATGGGCCTGGGCGGCATCATTCTCGCGCTCCAGCAGGACGTGGGGCTATCAGCAGTGGTCATCGTCATCGTGCCCCTGCTCCTCCTGATCATGTCCCTCATCGTCCGGCGCCTGGTCCCGCTCTACCGTGAAGGGCAGGACCTGCTGGACAACGCGGGCGGAATCCTGCGCGAACAAATCATCGGGGCAAGCGTTATCCGGGCCTTCGTGCGCCAGGAGCATGAAGCGGGTCGTTTCGCCCGTGCCAACAACAGCCTCACCCTGAACAACCTCCAGTCCGCGCTGCTGGTGGCCGCCATGCTCCCGCTGATCATGCTGGTGGTGAACCTCTCCTCGGTAGCAATTGTGTGGTTCGGCGGCCAACGCATCCAGGCCGGCCAGATGAACATCGGGGCGCTCACGGCCTTCATTGCCTACATCATGCAGATCCTCATGGCCATCATGATGGCGATGTACGTGCTGATGACAGCACCGCGCGCAGCCGTGTGCGCAGAACGGATCTCCGCTGTCCTGGACACCGAACCCTCGGTCCGCGACACAGGGGCCCCCGGCGCACCTCCGCTTCCCGCTGCCCCAAGGAACGGACCGGTTCCATCCGTGGAGCCCGGAACTTTGGAGTTCAAGGGAGTCGGCTTCTCCTACCCCGGAGCAGAAGCACCAGTCCTGGCCGGCATCAGCTTCAAGGCCAGGCCGGGCACCACTACCGCCATCGTGGGATCCACGGGCAGCGGAAAGTCCACACTCCTGAACCTGATCCCGCGCTTCCTCGACCTCACCGAGGGAGAGATCAGCCTGGCCGGCGTGAACATTAAGGAGTTGCCGCTGGGCGTGCTGCGCGGAGCGATGTCAATCGTGCCGCAGCACTCCCACCTGTTCTCGGGGACCATTGCCGACAACCTGCGAATGGCTGCACCTGATGCGTCCGATGAGGAACTCTGGGCAGTCCTGGAAAAGGCGCAGACCATGCGGTTCATGCGCAACCTGCCGCTGGGGCTGGCTACACCGGTAGGCCAGGGCGGAACCAAACTGTCCGGAGGCCAGCGGCAGCGCCTGTGCATCGCGCGGGCCCTGCTGCGCAAGTCATCCCTGTATCTCTTTGACGACAGCTTTTCGGCACTGGACTACGACACGGACGCCAGGCTGCGGCAGGCGCTGGACGCTGAACTCGCCTCAGCCACGGTTGTTGTTGTGGCCGAGCGCGTATCAGCGGTGGAGGAAGCGGGCCTGATCCTGGTGGTCGACGGCGGCTGCGTCGTCGCGCAGGGAAAGCACCACGAGCTGCTGGAGACGTCCTCCACGTACCGTGAAATTGCGGAATCCCAGCTGGCACTGGACGGCCCCCTGTGACAGGGACGGCCGACGTCGCGATGCCGGCAGACGGATTCTGGCCCACTTCAGGCAGGCTCCTCGGGCTGCTGCGGCCGTTCCGTCACCTCATGCTGGGAGCTGTGGCAGCCACGTGCGCGTTCGCCGGCCTGAACGTTGCCGCGCCAAAGTACCTTGGCGACGCCACTGATGTCATTGTGGACGGCGTCTTCCACGGTGGCACCGACCAGGACCGCCTCGTCATCCTGTTGTCCGCCGTGGCGGTAATGTACGTCTTCGCGTCAATGTTCAACTGGATCCAGGGCGCGCTGACGGCCCGCTCCGTGCAGGGCCTGATGTACGGGCTGCGCGCCTCGGTTGAGGATAAGCTGCACCGCCTGCCCGCCACCTACTTCCGCGAGCGTTCCCGGGGCGATGTGCTGAGCCGCGCAACCAACGACATCGACAACATTTCCCAGGCCATGAACCAGCTCCTGACGCAGCTGATCATGTCGGTGCTGATGCTGTGCGGTTCACTGGCCATGATGCTGTGGATCTCGCCGCTGCTGGCAGGCATAGCGCTGGCCACCGTCCCCCTCTCAATGTGCATCACGGTGCTGGTGGCGCGCCGGTCGCAGGCCCAGTTCGCCCGCCAGTGGACCGAAACCGGCGAGCTCAACGCGCACGTGGAAGAGTCCATCACCGGCCACGAAGTGATCAAAGCCTTCGGGCACGAGTCCCGGGCCGCCGAAGTGTTCGCCCAAAGCAACAGGCGGCTGGCGCGCGCAGCAATCAAAGCCCAGTTTTCGGCCGGTGTTGTCCAGCCCCTGATGGTGCTCATGTCCAACCTGAACTACATAGCCGTGGCGGTGGTCGGGGCGCTCCAGGTCATTGCAGGAGCCATGACCATCGGCGGCATCCAGGCCTTCATCCAGTTCAGCAGGCTCTTCACGCAGCCCGTGGGGCAGATCGGCGGCCAACTCAACCTCATGCAGTCGTGCGCAGCGTCCGCAGCCCGCGTTTTTGCCCTTCTGGATGCGGAAGAGGACTGCTCGCCGGCGGAGGGTCCGGAGACACGGGACCCGGCGGATGGGCCAATTGTTTTCGATGACGTGACCTTCGGCTATCCGGGTTCGGCCCCGGCGGTTCGGAACCTTTCCTTCAAGGTGGAATCCGGACAAACCGTCGCCATCGTGGGCCACACCGGAGCCGGGAAGACTACAGTGGTGAACCTGCTGATGCGGTTCTGCGAGCCGGGATCGGGGCGGATCACCATGGGCGGAACGGACATTTCCGCCATCTCACCGGACCGGCTGCGCGCACAGTTTGGCGTCGTGCTCCAGGATGCATGGCTTTTTGCGGGCACCATCCGGGAAAACATCGCCTACGGGCTGCCCGGCGCAGCCGAGGCGGACATTCTGGAAGCGGCGGAGGCCAGTTATGTGGACCGCTTCGTACGGTCACTGCCCCACGGATACGACACTGTCCTGGAGAACGGCGGCGAACCCCTCAGCCAGGGCCAGCGCCAGCTCATCACCATTGCCCGGGCTCAACTGGTCGGCCGTTCGGTGCTGATCCTGGACGAAGCAACCAGTTCGGTGGACTCCAGGACCGAACTGCTGATCCGGCAGGCAATGCAGCGTCTTAGGCACAACAGGACAAGCTTTGTGATCGCCCACCGTTTGTCGACAATCCGGAACGCTGATCTAATTCTGGTCATGGACCACGGACGCATCGTTGAACAGGGCACGCACCAAAGCCTCCTGGCGGCGAACAAATATTACGCCCGGCTCTACAACGCGCAGTTCTCCACGGTCGCCGGGCGTTCGGGCGTCCTGGAGGCGGGGCTGTGAAGACTGCACCGGAGTTCCCCGGGGGATGGAAACCCAACGCTGCCAGCACGGTGGCACTGTTTGAGCAGTTGCGGCTGCGGATCATCCACCTGGTGGACAGCGGGGCACTGCCCGCAGGCACCCGGCTTCCCGCCGTCCGGGCGCTTGCCGAGCGGTTGGACGTGGCGCCGCACACCGTCGCACGGGCCTATAAGGAGCTGGAGACAGCCGGGATCGTGGCCACCCGCGGCAGGAACGGGACTGTGGTCTGTGCACGTGACGAACGCCTCAGTGGGCTGTCTGCCGCGGCGGCGGCCTACGCGGAAGCCGCGAAGTCACAGGGCGCCACGTTCGCCGAGGCCGTTAAGCTGCTGGCCGCAGCCTATGACGCCGGTTGAGCATCCTGCCGCGTGGATGTTCGAAGAAGTTTTCGATTAGCATTATGGGGTGCCTAAAGCCGTAGCTGAAGAAACCGCCGTCCAGTCCGCTTCCGTCGCCGTACCCTCCGCTGCCACCCTCCATCGCCCGGACCTTTCCCGTCTGGTGGTTAAAGGCGCCAGGGAGCACAACCTGCGCAATGTGGACCTTGACCTGCCGCGGGATGCGATGATCGTCTTCACAGGCCTTTCCGGCTCCGGAAAGTCCTCGCTGGCGTTCGACACGATCTTTGCTGAGGGCCAGCGCCGCTACGTGGAGTCGTTGTCAGCCTACGCCCGGCAATTCCTCGGCCAGGTGGACAAGCCGGACGTCGACTTTATTGAAGGCCTCTCGCCGGCGGTCTCCATCGACCAGAAGTCCACCAGCAAGAACCCGCGCTCCACAGTGGGCACCATTACCGAAATCTACGACTACATGCGCCTGCTCTGGGCGCGTGTAGGCCGCCCGCACTGCCCGGTCTGCGGGGAGCCCGTGGCCAAGCAAACGCCGCAGCAGATCGTCGACCAGCTCCTGGAGCTGGATGAAGGCACCCGCTTCCAGGTACTTGCCCCGGTGGTGCGTGGACGCAAGGGTGAATTCGTCGATCTCTTCAAGGAGCTCAGCGCCAAGGGCTACTCCCGGGCAAGGGTCGACGGCGACCTCGTCCAGCTGAGCGATCCGCCCAAGCTGGGCAAGCAGTTCAAGCACACCATCGAGGTGGTGGTGGACCGCCTGGTGGTCAAGGAAGGCATCAGCCAGCGGCTCACCGACTCCATCGAAACTGCCCTGGGCCTGGCAGAGGGCCGCGTCCTTGCAGAGTTTGTGGACCTTGAAGCGGACGATCCCCGGCGCCTCCGGGCTTTCTCCGAGAACCTGGCGTGCCCCAACGAGCATCCCCTCGCGATCGACGAGATCGAGCCGCGGTCCTTCTCCTTCAACAACCCTTTCGGCGCCTGCGCGGCCTGCAGCGGCATCGGAACGAGGCTCGAGGTGGACGAGGAACTCATCGTCCCCAACCCGGAGCTCTCATTGTCCGAGGGGGCCATTGCTCCCTGGTCGCTGGGAACAGCCACTACCGAGTACTGGAACCGGCTCCTGGAGGGCCTCGCCAAGGAACTCGGATTCTCCATGAACACCCCCTGGGAGAAGCTGGGCAAGGACGTCCGGCAGACGGTCCTGCACGGCAAGGACCACAAAGTGGTGGTGCAGTACCGCAACCGCTTCGGCCGGGAGCGTAAGTACAGTACCGGCTTCGAAGGAGCTATCCAGTACGTCCACCGGAAGCATGGCGAGACTGACTCCGACTGGGCCCGCGACCGCTATGAAGAGTACATGCGGCAGATTCCCTGCCCTGCCTGCAACGGTGCGCGCCTTAACCCCGCATCCCTGTCGGTGCTGATCAACGGCAAGTCCATTGCCGACGTCGCGGCGCTTCCCATGCGTGACTGCGCGGAGTTCCTGAACAACCTGGTGCTCACTGGCCGCGAAGCCCAGATCGCCCACCAGGTGCTCAAGGAGATCCAGGCGCGCCTGACGTTCCTCCTGGACGTGGGGCTGGAGTACCTGAACCTCGAGCGTCCGTCTGCCACCCTCTCCGGCGGTGAAGCGCAGCGTATCCGGCTGGCCACCCAGATCGGCTCGGGCCTCGTGGGAGTGCTGTACGTCCTGGACGAGCCGTCCATCGGGCTGCACCAGCGCGACAACCGGCGCCTCATCGATACCCTTACCAGGCTTCGTGACATGGGCAACACCCTTATCGTGGTGGAACACGACGAGGACACCATCCAGGTCGCCGACTGGATTGTGGACATCGGACCGGGTGCCGGTGAGCACGGCGGCCAGGTGGTCCACTCCGGTTCCTACAAGGAGCTCCTGGAGAACACGGCCTCGCTGACCGGTGATTACCTGTCGGGGCGCAAGAGCATTGAAGTGCCGAAGAAGCGCCGCAAGTACGACAAGAAGCGCGAACTCAAGGTTGTGGGCGCGCGGGAAAACAACCTGGTTAACGTTGACGCCGCGTTCCCGCTGGGCCTTTTCACGGCGGTGACCGGTGTGAGCGGCTCGGGAAAGTCCACCCTGGTCAACGAGATCCTGTACAAGGTGCTGGCCAACAAGCTCAACGGCGCCAAGCAGGTCGCCGGACGGCACAAGACTGTCCAGGGCCTGGAGCATCTGGACAAGGTGGTCCACGTGGACCAGAGCCCCATCGGGCGTACGCCGCGCTCCAACCCCGCCACCTACACCGGCGTCTTCGACAACATCCGCAAGCTTTTCGCGGAAACCACTGAGGCGAAGGTGCGCGGCTACCTTCCCGGCCGCTTCTCCTTCAATGTCAAAGGCGGACGGTGCGAAGCCTGCTCCGGTGACGGCACGCTGAAGATCGAGATGAACTTCCTGCCGGACGTCTACGTCCCCTGCGAGGTGTGCCACGGTGCGCGCTACAACCGGGAAACCCTGGAAGTGCACTACAAGGGCAAGACCATCGCGGATGTCCTCAACATGCCGATCGAGGAGGGCGCGGAATTCTTTGCAGCGTTCTCGCCCATCGCCCGCCACCTGAACACGCTGGTGGACGTGGGGCTGGGTTACGTCCGGCTGGGGCAGCCTGCCACCACGCTCTCCGGCGGTGAGGCGCAGCGCGTGAAGCTGGCCGCTGAACTGCAGAAACGGTCCAACGGCCGCAGCGTCTACGTCCTGGACGAGCCCACCACCGGCCTGCACTTCGAGGACATCCGCAAGCTGCTGATGGTCCTGCAGGGGCTGGTGGACAAGGGCAACACGGTCATCACCATCGAGCACAACCTGGATGTCATCAAGAGCGCGGACTGGATCGTTGATCTCGGGCCGGACGGCGGTTCCGGCGGCGGACAGATCGTGGCCACCGGAACGCCCGAGCAGGTCGCGACCTCTACGTCCAGCCACACGGCCACCTTCCTGGCCGAAATCCTGGGCTGAAACAGGAGAAGTATTCCGCTGCCGGAATGCGAGTTTCAGGCACGACTCCTGTCGTGAGAAACTAACCCGGTGACTTCAACAACAGTGCCCGTGATCTTTGACCTGGACGGCACTCTTGTCGATCCGGCCGGTGGGATAACAGACGGAATTGCCTCGGCCCTTCGCGGGCTGGGCCTTCCTGTTCCCGGCCAGGACCTGCTCGATGCGATGATCGGCCCGAAGCTGAGCGACTCACTCCTTAACGTGGCCCAGGTTCCGGCCGGCCTCCTTGACGAGGTCATCCGGCGCTACCGGGAGTACTACGTGGCCACCGGTATTGGCCAGGGCCGGCTTTACCCGGGCATCCGTGAAGTCCTGGAATCCTTTGTGGCTGCGGGGACGCCCGTGGCTGTGGCCACCCAGAAACCCCAGAAGCTGGCCCGGACCGTCCTGGCCCATTACGGAATAGACGGGTATTTCCGGACCATCCGCGGTTCGGCGGATGACGAAACAGCCGTCGAGGGCGTTCCGCTGGGGAAGACCGAAATTATCGCCGCTGCGCTGAGGGACCTGGACACCCAGCACGCGGTTATGGTGGGGGACCGTGCCCAGGATGTATCAGGGGCCATCGCCAACGGGCTCGACTGCATCGGCGTGGCGTGGGGATTCGCTCCCGACGGCGAACTTGAGGATGCCGGTTCGGTCACCGTGGTCCATGACGCGGGGGAACTGGTGAAGGCCATCGACCGGTTGCAGGCCATCCACGCGGCCGCCATGAGCGAGGTGACCAACGATGGCAATGTTTGAGGCGGTCCGCTGGACCACGCGCAGCCTGATTTCCGGCACCTGCCGGCCCAGCGTCCTCGGACTCGACAATGTCCCGTCGGACGGGCCGTTCATCGTGGCTCCCAACCACCTGTCCTTCTTTGACAGCGTTATTGTGCAGGCCCTGATGCCACGCCCTGTCGCCTTCTTCGCGAAGGCCGAGTACTTCACCACCGGTGGCGCCAAGGGCAAGGTCATGAAGGCGTTCTTCGAGTCCGTGGGATCCATCCCCGTGGAACGCGGCGAGCAGGCGGCGAGCGTCCAGGCGCTCAAGACCCTGTTGGACATCCTGGAATCGGGCCGGGGAATCGGCATCTACCCGGAGGGCACCCGTTCCCGGGACGGCATCCTTTACCGCGGACGCACGGGCGTGGGCTGGCTGGCCCTGACTACCGGGGCGCCGGTCATCCCGGTGGGCCTGATTGGAACGGAAAACCTGCAGCGGGCGGGCGAGAAGGGTGTGAAGCCCCAGCACTTCACCATGAAGGTGGGGGAGCCGCTGTATTTCGACAAGACCGGGCCGGACCACTCGCTGCCCGCACGGCGCGAAGTGACGGACCGGGTCATGGATGCGATCGCCGAACTGAGCGGGCAGGAGCGGTCCACCAGCTACAACCAGAGCAAGGTCATCGAGTAGGCACCGACGCGCGGCCCTGCACCGGGCTGGCAAAGCCACCGGAAGAGGCTTAGTAGACTGTATAGGTGGCAAATCCAGCAAGTTACAGGCCCAGGACGGGTGAAATCCCCACCAATCCGGGGGTGTACCGGTTCCGTGATCCGCACGGCCGGGTCATCTACGTGGGCAAGGCGAAAAGCCTCCGGTCGCGGCTGAACTCCTATTTCGCCAACCCTGCCGGGCTGCTGCCGAAAACCTACGCCATGATCCATGCTGCCAGCAGCGTGGAATGGACGGTGGTGGGCAGCGAACTGGAATCGCTGCAGCTGGAATACACCTGGATCAAGGAATTCAAGCCGCGGTTCAACGTGGTGTTCCGGGACGACAAGACCTACCCCTACCTGGCTGTCACCATGGGTGAAAAATATCCGCGCGTCCAGGTGATGCGCGGGGACAAGAAAAAGGGCACCCGCTACTTTGGCCCGTACACGGCCGGCGCAATCCGGGAAACCATGGACACCCTGCTTCGCGTCTTTCCGGTGCGCAGCTGCAGCGGCGGCGTGTTCAAGCGTGCCGAAGCGAGCGGACGGCCGTGCCTCCTGGGCTACATCGACAAATGCTCGGCACCTTGCGTGGGCCGCATTTCCCCGGACGATCACCGGGCCCTGGCAGAGGATTTCTGCGCCTTTATGGGCGGTGAGGCCAAGCGCTTCATCGCCAAGCTGGAAAGGCAGATGGGCGAAGCCGTGGGAGAGCTCGATTACGAGCGTGCGGCCAGGATCCGCGATGACATCACCGCACTGCGCAAAGTCTTCGAGCGGAACGCTGTGGTGCTCGCCGAAGAAACCGACGCCGATGTCTTCGCCCTCCACGAGGATGAACTCGAAGCTGCCGTGCAGGTGTTCCACGTCCGCGGCGGCAGGATCCGCGGCCAGCGCGGCTGGGTGGTGGAAAAGGTGGAGGATTCCACCACTCCGGACCTCGTGGAGCACCTCCTGCAGCAGGTCTATGGCGGCGACGGTGACAGCCACGGCCGGCTGCCCCGTGAGGTGCTGGTTCCGGTGGAGCCCAGCAATGCCGCTGAACTGGGGCAGTGGCTGGCCGGCATCCGGGGCGCCAAAGTGGATATCCGGGTCCCGCAGCGCGGCGACAAGGCAGCACTGATGTCCACGGTCCGGGAAAACGCTGAGCATGCCCTGAAACTGCATAAAACACGGCGGGCAGGTGACATCACCGTCAGGTCGCTGGCGCTCCAGGAACTGCAGGAAGCACTCGACCTGCCGGTGCCGCTGCTGCGCATCGAATGCTTCGACGTCTCCCACGTCCAGGGCACCAACGTGGTGGCCTCCATGGTGGTGGTGGAGGACGGGCTGCCCAAGAAGTCCGATTACCGCAAGTTCTCCGTGACTGGCCCCGCGGCCTCTGATGACACCGCCGCGATGCATGACGTCCTGACCCGGCGGTTCCGGCACTACCTGAAGGACAAGTCCGCGCAGGTGGATGAGTCTGCGCTGAATCCTGAACAGCTTGGCCCCGAACCGCTGGACCCCGAACAGCAGATCCCTGTCCCGCACGAACCGGCTGTGGAAGCCAGCGTGCTGGACACCACCACTCCTGCGCCGCGTGCAAAGTTCGCCTATCCGCCCAACCTCGTGGTGGTTGATGGCGGCAAGCCCCAGGTGAATGCGGCAGCACGCGCCCTCGCGGACCTTGGCATCGATGACGTTTACGTGGTGGGCCTGGCCAAGCGTCTCGAAGAGGTATGGCTTCCGAACAGTGACTTCCCGGTCATCCTGCCGCGCACCTCGCAGGGGCTGTATCTGTTGCAGCGCATCCGCGATGAGGCCCACCGCTTCGCCATCACGTTCCACCGGCAAAAGCGGGGCAAGGCCATGACCGTCTCCGCGCTGGATGGCGTACCGGGGCTGGGGGCCTCGAAACGCAAAGCACTCCTCGCCCATTTCGGATCCGTCAAGAGTGTCAAGGCGGCCTCCGCGGAGGAGCTCTCCCAGGCGAAGGGTATCGGGCCTGCACTGGCCACTGCCATCGTGAACCACTTCTCTGCCGAGGGCCCTGCCGCGGTTTCCGTGCCGGCCATCAACATGACCACCGGCGAAATCATTGAAACTTAGCTAGGGTAAAGAGCGGGGTTTCCGCCAGGGCGGCCACCCCGCGTGACAACAACAGAAACGGGGCGCACTTAATGGCAGACACGACGGCGGAATCCGGAGCCGGGCAGGACGGGATGAAGCCCGTTAAGCCGCTCGAAGCGGAGCTGCTGGTGGTCACCGGGATGTCCGGCGCCGGGCGGAGTACAGCCGCTGACGCGCTTGAGGACCACGGCTGGTACGTCGTTGAGAACCTGCCGCCGCAGATGCTGGGAACGCTAGCCGAACTCGTCTCGCACGCCCCGCAGTCCATTCCGCGCCTGGCCGTGGTGATCGATGTCCGGAGCAAGGGCCTCTTCGCTGACATCCGGGCCGCGCTGGGAGCCCTTGCCGCCAGCGGCGTCACCTTCCGTGTGCTGTTCCTCGACGCGAGCGACAACGTCCTGGTGCGCCGCTTTGAGCAGGGGCGCCGGCCGCACCCCCTGCAGGGCGGCGGCCGCATCCTCGACGGCATCGCTGCAGAACGCGAGCTGCTCCAGGAACTGCGCGACAGCTCCGACGTCGTACTGGACACTTCCGGCTACAACGTCCACGGACTGGCCACCGCAATCACCGAGCTTTTCAGCGAGACCGGCCCGGTGGCGCTCCGCCTGAACATCATGAGCTTTGGCTTCAAGTACGGCCTGCCCGTCGACTCCAACTACGTGGCCGACGTCCGGTTCATCCCCAACCCGCACTGGGTGCCGCAGCTGCGCCCGCACACGGGGCTGGACAAGGACGTCAGCGACTACGTGCTCGAAGCCGAGGGCGTCAAGAACTTCGTGGACCGCTATGTCATGGCCCTTGAGCCCGTCCTTGACGGCTACCGCCGGGAAAACAAGCACTACGCCACCATCGCCGTGGGCTGCACAGGCGGCAAGCACCGTTCAGTCGCTGTCGCCGTCGAACTTTCCAAGAAACTTGCGCAGTTCCCCCGGGTTACCGTGACCACCACGCACCGGGACCTGGGCCGCGAGTAATGGCGGTGTTCACGGGCGCGCTTCCGCTGGTTCCGCCTGCGTCCGGAACTGCGAAGGCCCAGCAGGACAAGGGACCAAATGTCGTTGCCCTCGGTGGCGGGCACGGCCTGTCAGCCTCCCTGTCGGCGCTGCGGCTGCTCACCTCCGAGCTCACGGCCATCGTGACGGTAGCGGACGACGGCGGCTCATCCGGGCGTCTGCGCGAGGAGTACGGCGTCCTTCCGCCGGGGGACCTGCGAATGGCACTGTCGGCTTTGTGTGACGACACCGACTGGGGCCGGACGTGGCGTGACGTGATGCAGCACCGCTTCCATCCCCGTAATGGCCCCGGCGGCTCCCTCGATGAGCACGCGATGGGCAACCTGCTGATCGTCACCCTCTGGGAATTGCTTGGCGACGCGGTCGCCGGGCTCAAGTGGGCGGGTGCACTGCTCGGCGCGCGCGGCCAGGTGCTGCCCATGTCCACGGAGCCGCTGACCATTGAAGGGGACGTCCGGGTCACGGCCCCCAACGGTGAATCAGAGCTGCAAACCATCTACGGGCAGGCTCGCTGCGCTGTCGCGGGTTCGCTGGAGCAGATGCGGCTCCTGCCGGAAGCGGCGCCCGCCTGCACCGAGGCACTCACGGCCATCGAGCTTGCGGACTGGGTCATCCTGGGCCCCGGCTCCTGGTACACCTCCGTGCTGCCCCACCTGCTCCTGCCCGAAATGCGGCAGGCGCTGTGCCACACCCCTGCCAAGCGGTGCCTCACCATGAACCTTGCAACCGACACCAAGGAAACGTCCGGCATGACAGCCGCCGACCACCTCGACGTGCTGCGGCGCTATGCTCCGGAGTTCACGGTGGACGTTGTCCTGGCTGATCCCGCGTCCGTTCCCGACAGGCAGGAGTTCGAGAAGGCAGCCGGGATGATCGGCGCCGAGGTGGTCTTGGGTAAAGTAGGGGCGTCGGGACGCCGGCCCGTCCATGACCCCCTGCGTCTGGCGACGGCGTACCAGGACATTTTTGGGAACAGTTAGGAAGGTGCCATGGCACTGACAGCATCAGTCAAGGAAGAACTGTCCCGTCTGGACATCAAAAAGTCATCAGTGCGCAAGGCGGAAGTATCCGCGATGCTCCGCTTTGCAGGCGGACTCCACATCATTTCCGGCCGGATCGTGATCGAGGCCGAAGTTGATCTGGCCTCCACCGCCCGGCGGCTGCGGGCGGCCATCGCGGAGGTCTACGGCCACCAAAGCGAGATCATCGTGGTGTCCGCAGGCGGACTCCGGCGTGCCAGCCGCTACGTGGTCAGGGTGGTGCGCGACGGCGAGGCGCTGGCCCGCCAGACAGGCCTCCTCGATGGCCGTGGCAGGCCGGTGCGCGGGCTGCCGTCCGCCGTCGTCAATGGCTCCGCAGCGGACGCCGAGGCCGTCTGGCGCGGGGCATTCCTGGTGCACGGATCGCTCACGGAACCCGGCCGCTCCTCGTCGTTGGAGGTCACGTGCCCCGGCCCGGAATCGGCACTGGCCCTCGTGGGCGCCGCCCGCCGGCTGGATATCCAGGCCAAGGCACGCGAAGTCAGGGGAGTGGACCGCGTCGTCATCCGGGACGGCGACACCATCGCCGCACTCCTCACCCGCATGGGCGCGCATGACGCGCTGATGGTCTGGGAGGAACGGCGGATGCGCAAGGAAGTCCGTGCCACCGCCAACCGCCTGGCCAACTTCGACGACGCCAACCTCCGCCGCTCGGCACAGGCCGCCGTCGCCGCGGGGGCCCGTGTGGACCGTGCCCTGGAGATCCTGGGCGACGACGTTCCCGAGCACCTGAAGTACGCCGGTGAACTGCGGGTGGCGCACAAACAGGCCAGCCTTGACGAACTTGGACGGCTCGCCGATCCCGTCATGACCAAGGACGCGATAGCAGGACGGATCCGCCGCCTGCTGGCTATGGCGGACAAACGGGCACTTGACCTGGGCATTCCCGGCACGGATGCCAATGTGACGCCCGAAATGCTGGACGAGTGAGCGCCCCATAGAATCAAAATGATTCCGGGCGCCAGCCGCCCGGATGCACAATCCGAGAGTTACCAACCGGACCGAGTGTCCACGATATTGGAGGATTTTGTGACCGAGTACGTATTGCCGGAACTCAGCTACGACTACGCCGCCCTCGAACCGCACATCTCTGCGCGGATCATGGAGCTGCACCACAGCAAGCACCACGCAGCCTATGTGGCAGGTGCAAACAACGCCCTGGCACAGATGGCCGAGGCACGTGAAAAGGGCGACTTCGCCAACATCAACCGGCTCTCCAAGGACCTCGCGTTCCACACCGGCGGACATGTCAACCACTCCGTGTTCTGGAACAACCTCTCCCCGGACGGCGGCGACAAGCCCGAAGGTGAGCTGGCCGCGGCCATCGACGACGCCTTCGGCTCCTTCGATGCCTTCCGTGCCCAGTTCTCCGCAGCGGCCCTTGGCCTGCAGGGCTCGGGCTGGGGTTTCCTGGCCTACGAGCCCATCGGCGGAAACCTGGTCATCGAGCAGCTGTACGACCAGCAGGGCAACGTGGCACTGGGCACCACCCCGCTGCTGATGCTCGACATGTGGGAGCACGCCTTCTACCTGGACTACGTCAACGTCAAGGCCGACTACGTCAAGGCCTTCTGGAACATCGTCAACTGGGCCGATGTCGCCAAGCGGTTCGAGGCAGCACGCAGCAACGCCACGGGACTCATCACCGTCGCGTAGTGACGCGCGCTACATGCGCATGTAACAAGCTTCACATTCGGACTTAAAGAGGCCGCGATGTGGACCGTCCGCCCCCGCACTTGCGGGGGCGGACCCAGTTAAACGTAAGATGGGTCACGGAAGGCGGTTAGCCTTCAGCAATGAGGCTGGTCGCCCTCCGTTTGTAAATCATCTCTGCCCAATGGCGTGCGGGATCTGTTAGTTGGCTTGAACGCCCGCTCAACTAGTAGTGCTTCTTCAAAGCACCAAGGAGACTGAAAAAGTGACGACCCGTATTGGTATCAACGGCTTTGGCCGTATTGGCCGCAACTACTTCCGCGCAGCACTTGCACAAGGCGCGGACCTGGAGATCGTTGCCGTCAACGACCTCACCAGCCCCGAGGCCCTGGCGCACCTGTTCAAGTACGACTCCGTCGGCGGCCGCCTGAAGGAAACCATCGAGGTCAAGGACGGCAACATCGTCGTCGACGGCAACGTCATCAAGGTCCTGGCTGAGCGCGATCCCGCCAACCTCCCCTGGGGCGAGCTGGGCGTGGACATCGTCATCGAATCCACCGGATTCTTCACCAAGGCTGCCGCAGCGCAGAAGCACATCGACGCCGGCGCCAAGAAGGTCCTCATCTCCGCCCCGGCATCGGATGAAGACATCACCATCGTCATGGGCGTGAACCACAACCTGTACGACAACGCGACGCACCACATCATCTCCAACGCGTCCTGCACCACCAACTGCCTGGGCCCGCTGGCCAAGGTGGTCAACGACGAGTTCGGCATCGAGCGCGGTCTCATGACCACCGTCCACGCCTACACCGCTGACCAGAACCTGCAGGACGGCCCGCACAACGACCTCCGCCGTGCACGCGCCGCCGCCATCAACATGGTGCCCACGTCCACCGGTGCAGCCAAGGCCATCGGCCTGGTCCTGCCTGAGCTCAAGGGCAAGCTGGACGGCTACGCCATCCGCGTTCCCGTGCCCACCGGCTCGGCCACCGACCTCACCGTCACCGTTTCGCGTGAGACCACCGTGGAGGAAGTCAACGCCGCCCTCAAGCGCGCTGCCGAATCCGAGGAACTGCAGGGCTTCCTGACCTACACGGACGAGCCGATCGTCTCCTCCGACATCGTCGGCGACCCCGCTTCGTCCATCTTCGACTCCGGCCTGACCAAGGTGATTGGCAACCAGGTCAAGGTTGTTTCGTGGTATGACAACGAATGGGGCTACTCCAACCGCCTCGTTGACCTTACGGAGCTTGTCGCATCCAAGCTGGGCTAGGGTTGGACACATGACATCTCACACCCTCAACGAACTCATCGCTGAAGGTGTCCGCGGGCGGTACATTCTGGTTCGAAGTGACCTGAATGTGCCGCTCGACGGCTCTACAGTCACTGACGACGGCCGCATCAAGGCCTCACTTCCAGTGCTGTCAAAGCTCACGGACGCCGGTGCCCGCGTGCTGGTAACAGCCCACCTCGGACGCCCCAAGGGAGCACCCGAGGACAAGTACTCCCTCCGCCCCGCAGCCACCCGCCTGGCGGAGCTGGCGGACTTCAAGGTTTCCCTGGCCGAAGACACGGTTGGCAGTTCCGCAAAGGAAGCTGCAGCGTCCCTGCAGGACGGCGAAGTGCTGGTCCTGGAGAACGTCCGCTTCGACGCCCGCGAAACCAGCAAGGACGACGCAGAGCGTGGCGCCTTCGCTGACGAGCTGGTGGCGCTGACCGGGGATAACGGCGCCTACGTGGATGATGCCTTCGGTGCGGTGCACCGCAAGCACGCCAGCGTGTACGACGTCGCCACCCGGCTCCCGTCCTACCAGGGCGACCTGGTGCACACCGAGGTAGAGGTCCTGCGCAAGCTCACGGCCGACACGCAGCGCCCCTACGTGGTGGTGCTGGGCGGATCGAAGGTTTCGGACAAGCTCGCCGTCATCGACAACCTGTTGGGCAAGGCTGACACCATCCTGGTGGGCGGCGGCATGCTGTTCACGTTCCTCGCCGCGGCTGGCCACAAGGTGGCTGCAAGCCTGCTTGAGGAAGACCAGATTCCCGTGGTCCAGGATTACCTGAAGCGTGCTGCGGACGCCGGCACCGAATTCGTGGTGCCCACCGACGTGGTGGTCGCGGAGAAGTTTGCTGCAGACGCTGCCCACGAAACCGTCGCTGCAGACGCCATCGAGGAGAGCAGCTTCGGCGCGCAGGGCATCGGGCTGGACATCGGGCCCGATTCCGCTGCTGCATTCGCGGAGCGGATCACAGGTGCCAGGACCGTCTTCTGGAACGGTCCGATGGGCGTCTTCGAGTTCGAAGCGTTCTCCGCCGGAACGCGCGCCATCGCCAAGGCCCTGACCGAAACCGGGGCGTTCACTGTGGTGGGTGGCGGGGATTCCGCCGCAGCCGTACGGACGCTTGGCTTCGCCGACGACCAGTTCGGGCACATTTCCACCGGCGGTGGCGCCAGCCTGGAGTACCTCGAAGGCAAGGAACTCCCGGGCCTCAGCGTCCTCGACCGGTAGGTACGTTCAGTAAGTCCTTCCGGTAGCAGTACCTGACTGACCAGTCCTTCCGGCCGGCAGGTTGCCCACAGCAGCCTGCCGGCCGAACACTTATCAAGAACTTTTTGGAGAATACGTGACTACGTCAACGAATGGCGCTTTTGACCGCAAGCCCTTCATCGCGGGCAACTGGAAAATGAACATGGACCACGTGCAGGGCATCACCCTCCTGCAGAAACTGGCCTGGACCCTCTCCGATGCCAAGCACGACTACAGCCGTGTCGAGGTTGCTGTTTTCCCCCCGTTCACTGATCTCCGCGGCGTCCAGACCCTTGTCCAGGGCGACGACCTGGACATCGCCTACGGTGGCCAGGACCTTTCCCAGTTCGATTCGGGTGCCTACACCGGCGACATCTCCGGCCAGTTCCTGAACAAGCTGGGCTGCAAGTACGTCCTGGTGGGACACAGCGAACGCCGCACCATTCACAACGAGTCCGACGAAGTCCTCAACGCAAAGGTCAAGGCCGCCTTCAAGCACGGTGTCACCCCTGTCCTCTGCGTCGGTGAAGGGCTGGAGATCCGCCAGGCCGGAGCACACGTGAACCACACCCTGGAGCAGCTTCGGGCCGGTGTTGCCGGCCTGAGCAACGAGCAGGCAGCCGAACTCGTGGTCGCCTACGAGCCCGTTTGGGCCATCGGCACCGGCGAAGTGGCCGGCCCGGAGGACGCACAGGAGATGTGCGCCGCCATCCGTTCGGAACTCGGATCGCTCTTCGGTGCCGATGTTGCAGCCAAAACCCGGCTCCTTTATGGCGGCTCCGTCAAGGCCAACAATGCCGCGGCGATCCTGCAGGAACGTGACGTGGACGGCCTCCTGGTGGGTGGCGCGAGCCTCGATCCCGCCGAGTTTGCTAATATTGTCAGGTTCGAGAGTCACCTGGTGACGGACTAGTCCGTCCCGCTGCGCACACTCCCGCAATTCCAACTTCCTGAAAGGCCGTCGTGGACGTTCTTCATGTCATTCTGCAGATCCTCCTGGGCGTCACCAGCCTCCTGCTGACGCTTCTCATCCTCCTTCACAAAGGACGGGGCGGCGGGCTGTCGGACATGTTCGGCGGCGGCATGAGTTCGGGCCTGAGCTCCTCCGGCGTGGCGGAGCGCAACCTGAACAGGTTCACCGTCATCCTCGGGGTCACCTGGGGTCTAGTGATCATCGCCCTCGGCCTGATCATGCGGTTCAGTGGCGGGGACTCCTGATCATCAACGCTTGAGGCAGGGGTTCCGGCCGGTACTCCCGCGGCATGGATCTGCCAACTAAACTGTGGCTGTCGGTTCCCGACAGCCACAGTTTTTGTTTAAACCAAAGGCATTTCGAGTCAGGAGTTCCGGTGGTCCATCCAGCATCAGGCCTTCGCGGTACCAGGGCAGGGGTAACGGCAGGAACACGATCCAGCCTCCAGTCCAACGAAGACCACGGGAGCGCCCCGCCGCGGATCCGGGTGTCCTACTGGTGTGCCAAGGGACACGAGACCCAGCCCGTGTTCCTCAAACTTCCCGAGGACCAGATCCCACTGGTGTGGGATTGCCGGCGGTGCGGTGCCCCGGCGTCAAGGGACGGCCAGGCAGCGATGGTTGCCGACGAGATTGACGATGGCTTCAAGAGCCACCTTGAGTACGTTAAAGAACGGCGCTCCGGCCAGGACGCCGAAGACGTACTGGCCAGAGCGCTTGAAAGGCTACGCGCCCGCGGCGTCCTTCCGGACGAGCTGATGCGGGACACGTGAGGCTGCGTTTTCGTCGATCAGCCACAAGGTCCGGGACGTTCCCCGCGGACCTGCTGCCGGCACCTGGACAGGGTTGGCCCCGGCCAGGGCAAGCCCGACTGCGCCGGCTTTGTCCTGGCCGGCAACCACCATCCAGACCTCGGCGGCCGTATTGATGGCCGGCAGGGTGAGCGAAACCCGCAGCGGCGGCGGCTTGGGGGAGTTGCGGACACCCACCACCGTGCGTTCCTTCTCGCGGATCCCTGCCTGCTCGGGAAAGAGCGAAGCCACGTGTGCGTCCGGCCCCACACCAAGTAGGACAACGTCCAGCCGGGGCAGTGCCGAAGGTTCCTCAGGCCGGTCATCGGACATGTCCGCAGCATGCTCCTCGGCCGCGGCTTCCCTGAGGCGGCGGGCATAATCCTCCGCAGCCTCTTCCGGGCTGCCGAAATCATCAGAGGAACCCGGCTGGTGTACCCGCTCCGGATCCACCGGGATATGCGAGAGCAGCGCCTCGAACGCCTGCTTTGTGTTCCGGTCCGGATCATCGGAGCCCACGAACCGTTCGTCACCCCACCAGAAGTTGACCCTTGACCAGTCGACGGCGGGAGCTGCCGGAGAGTCCGCAACAGCCTTCAATGTACCGATGCCCACTGTGCCCCCGGTCAGCACCACAGTGGCTTCTCCGTACTTGTCCTGCACGTCCACCAGTTTGGTAATCAACCTGGCCGCGATGGCCGCCATCAGGACGGATGAATCAGGATGGATGCTTACTCTTGGCTCAACGCTCACTTGGACGGACGCTCCTTAGATTGGTACGTGGCAGTCCAATAGTAATCACTTCACCGAAGACTTCGTCCGGGTCGAGGCGGCGGAGTTCTTCGGCAAGGCAGTCGCGGAGGCTGCGGCGTGGGAGGGAGATGCGTTGGGCAGGCTGTCCCGGCTGGGTCAGTTCGGCGACGGAGAGCCCAGGCCGGAAGAGCTGGACGTCGCCGCCGGGGCGGGTGAGGCGGACGCGGCGAAGGCCTGTGCCGGCGGGATCGGCGACGATGGTGACGGGGGCGTTCAAGGTGAGGGTGAGCCAGGCGGCCAGGAGGATGGTGGACGGGGAGTCCGAGGCGCCTTCGACAGCCACGGCGGTGACGGGGGATGAGTCGACCTGGTCCAGGACGGCGGCGAGCTGGATCCGCCAGTTGGTCAGGCGGGTCCAGGCGAGGTCGGTGTCGCCGGCTTTGTAGGTGGCGCGGATGTTTTCCAGGGCCGCCTGCGGGTCCGGTTCGTTGGCCGAATCGGTGATCCGGCGGTGCGCGATCCGTCCGATGGATGTTTCGCAGGCGTTTTCCGGGGCGCCGTGTGGCCACCAGGCCACGATCGGGGCGTCCGGGAGCAGCAGCGCCGCGACCAGGGACTCGGACTCGTGCGCGAGCTGGCCGTAGCCGCGCAGCACGATCACCTCCGAGGCGCCGGCGTCCCCGCCGACCCGGATCTGGGCGTCGAGCCGGTCCGCGTTGTCCTTGCCCGCGTCGGCCAGGACGATGATCCGGCAGGGGTGTTCCCGGCTGGCCTCGTTCGCGGCCTCGATCGCTTCTTCCTCGAGCCCGGATTTGGTGACCACCACCAGGGTCAGGACCCGGCCCAGGGCGATCACCCCGCCCTGGTCGCGCAGGGCCATGATCTTCTTGGAGACCTTGGAGGTGGTGGTGTCCGGCAAATCTACAATCATGGCCTTCTCCAGGTTCGTCCGTCACGGGCCAGCAGCTCATCAGCGGAGGCCGGGCCCCAGGATCCCGGGGCGTAGGGTTCGGGCTGTTCGTCCAGGGACGCCCAGTAGTCCTCGAACGGGTCAAGGATCTTCCAGGACAGCTCCACTTCCTCATGCCGCGGGAACAGCGGCGGCTCACCCAGCAGCACGTCCAGGATCAGCCGCTCATACGCCTCCGGGGAGGACTCGGTGAACGAGTGCCCGTAGCCGAAGTCCATCGTCACGTCCCGGACTTCCATCTGCGTGCCCGGGACCTTGGACCCGAACCGGATCGTCACACCCTCATCGGGCTGGACCCGGATCACCACCGCGTTCTGCCCGAAGTCATCATCACTGTGATCCCGGAACAGCAGGTTCGGGGCGCGTTTGAACACCACCGCGATCTCCGTCACCCGCCGGCCCAGCCGCTTGCCCGCACGCAAGTAGAACGGGACCCCGGACCAGCGGCGGGTATGGATATCGACCCGGACCGCCGCGAACGTCTCGGTGGTCGAATCGGCCGGGATGCCCTCTTCCTCCAGGTAACCCTGGACCTGCTCCCCACCCTGCCAGCCGCCGGTAAACTGCCCCCGCGCCGAATGCGTGGACAAATCCTCCGGCAGCTTCACCGCCGCGAGGACCTTTTCCTTCTCCGCCCGCAAATCATCGGCGTTGAACGAAATAGGTTCCTCCATCGCGGTCAGCGCCAGCAGCTGCAGCAGGTGATTCTGGATCACATCCCGCGCCGCGCCCACACCGTCGTAATACCCTGCCCGGCCACCGGTACCGATATCCTCAGCCATCGTGATCTGGACATGGTCCACATAGTTCGCGTTCCACAACGGCTCAAACAACTGGTTCGCGAACCGCAAAGCCAGGATGTTCTGCACCGTCTCCTTGCCCAGGTAATGATCAATCCGGAACACCGCATCGGCCGGGAACACCGATTCGACAATATCGTTCAACTGCCGGGCCGAGGCCAGGTCATGCCCGAACGGCTTCTCAATCACCACCCGGCGCCACTTCTCACCCTCGGCCTGCGCCAAACCATGCTTGGACAACTGCCGGCAGACCTGCTCAAACGCCTTCGGCGGAATCGACAAATAAAACGCGTGGTTCCCCCGCGTGCCACGGACATCATCGAGTTCCTTGATCGTCTCGCCAAGCCGCTCAAACGCCCCATCGTCGTCGAACTCACCCCGGACAAAACGGATCCCCTCCGAGAGCTGGTTCCACACCGCCTCATCAAAAGCCGTCCGCGCATACGCCTGCACCGAAGCCTTCACCTCAGCAGCGAAATCCTCATCACTCCACCCCCGGCGCCCGAACCCCACCAACGCGAAACTCGGCGGCAACAACCCACGATTCGCCAAGTCATACACCGCCGGCATCAACTTCTTCCGCGCCAAATCACCGGTCACCCCAAAGAGCACCAACGACGACGGACCCGCAATCCGGTTCAAACGGCGGTCACGCGGATCCCGCAACGGATTACCGCCCCGGCCCGGTGACTTCCTGCCGTATTCAGTTTCTGGCATGTTGCTTCTGTGCCTTAGCTTTCGGTAACGGAGGCTGACCTGGCGGACAGCTCAGCAATGATGTCCTGCAGCTGTGCCACGCCGGCGGCCCGGTTGGTCAGGTGCAGGCGGAGCACGGGACGGCCGTGCTCACTCAGGACCTGGGCGTCACCTGCGGCCTGCGCGGCGATCAGTTCGCCGAACGTGAAGGGACGGTCCGGGATGGCAAGGTCTTCTGCCGAAGCAGCCGTGACCTGCAGGAACACACCAATAGCCGGCCCACCCTTGTGGAACTGCCCGGTGGAGTGCAGGAAACGCGGTCCCCAGCCGAAGGTCACGGGACGGCCGCTGACAGCTGCGAGCTCGTCACGGATGCCTTCCAGTTCGGGGAACGCCAGGCGGTCGAAGTACGCCTGGACGCTGAGGTAGCTGTCTGCTTCGAGCGTGCCCAGCAACGCCTTTACGGCGGCCTCTGCAGTAGCTGCATCACCGAGCCAGTCGCCGCCGCGGACCTCGATGGCACCGTCCACGAATGCTGCGCGGGTTGGCTCCGGCTGTGCGTCCAGCAGGCCCCGGGCCGCCACCTTGGCGGCTTCGACGTCCGGTTGGTCGAACGGGTTGATGCCCAGCAGGCGCCCGGCAACAGCGGTGGCAAATTCCCACACCATCATCTGCGTGGCAAGGCCGCCGGCGATTGCTACTTCGTTTTCGCCGAGTTCGACGTCGGCATCAGGGGCTACCAGCCGCACTACCAGGACGTCCGGCGCTCCGGAGCTGACCTCGGGTGCGGCGGGCCCGGCGACGACGGGCAGGACGCCCGTGCCCAGCTTGCCGGTGGATTCGGCGATGAGCTGTTCGGCCCAGTCAGCGAAGCCCACAATGCCGGAGCCGTCTTCGGCAATGACGATCTTGTTGCGCAGCGGGTTGGTTCCACCCAGCGCGGTTCCAAGTGCCAGGCCGATGTTCTCGGGTGCATCGTCATTGAGGATTTCGGCGGCCTCCTCTGCTTCGTCAAGGAATCCCTGGATGTCCACGCCGGCAAGGCCGGAGGGGACCAGGCCGAAGGCCGTGAGTGCGGAGAAGCGGCCGCCGACGTTGGGGTCGGCGTTGAAGACGGCCCGATAGCCGGCGTCGCGCGATGCCTTGTCCAGCGGGGAACCAGGGTCCGTGACGATGATGATCCGGCTCGCGGCGTCGATGCCGGCATCGCTGAATGCCTTCTCGAAGACACGCCGCTGGGAATCGGTCTCTACAGTGGAGCCGGACTTGGAGGAGACCACGATGGCGGTCTCCGCCAGCCGGTCAGCAAGGGCAGCGCGGACCTGGTCGGGATCCGTGCTGTCCAGCACGGTCAGGTCGACGCCGGCAGTACCGGCGATGACCTCCGGGGCAAGGGACGAACCGCCCATGCCGCAAAGCACGATACGGGTGACGCCTTCAGCCCGGAGGGCATCGCGGAGTTCCAGGATGTCCTTGACCAGCGGCTGCGAAACCGTGGCCGCCTCCACCCAGCCGAGGCGGATTGCCGACTCGGCTTCGGCGTCGGGACCCCACAGGGTGTGGTCTTTAGCGAAAATGCGGGTGGCGATCCGGTCCTCAATGAGGGCGGGAATGTGCTGTTCAAGTGCCTTCTGGGCAGCGCCGGTGGCGTCGTAGCTGAGAGTGCTCATAGGGGACTAGGAAGCCTTCCGTGCTGAGGCGAGGGCGCCCTCGACGTCGCCGAGGAGTTCCTTCCAGCTGGCCACGAACTTGTCCAGGCCTTCGGATTCAAGGAGCGCGACGACCTCGTTGTAGGAGATGCCCAGTGCGTCGAGTGCGTCGAGGGTGTTGTTGGCCTCGGCGTAGGTGCCGGTGACGGTGTCACCGGTGATGACGCCGTGGTCGAAGGTGGCGTCGAGGGTCTTCTCGGGCATGGTGTTGACGACGCCGGGGGCGACGAGTTCGGTGACGTAGAGGGTGTCCGGGTATGCCGGGTCCTTCACGCCGGTGGAGGCCCACAGGGGACGTTGGGGGAGTGCGCCTGCTTCGGCGAGCAGGGCCCAGCGTTCGGTGGCGAAGAGTTCTTCGTAGACCTGGTAGGCCAGGCGGGCGTTGGCCAGGCCGGCCTTGCCCTTGAGTGCCTTGGCCTCCTCGGTGCCGATCGCGTCGAGGCGCTTGTCGATCTCGCTGTCAACGCGGGAGACGAAGAACGAGGCGACGGAGTGGATCTTTGACAGGTCGTGGCCGTTTTCCCTGGCCTGCTCCAGGCCGCCCTGGAAGGCGTTGATGACGGCGCGGTAGCGTTCCAGGGAGAAGATCAGGGTCACGTTGACGCTGATGCCTTCTGCCAGGGTGGCGGTGATCGCTTCAAGGCCCTCGAGGGTTGCCGGGATCTTGATCAGGACGTTGTCCTTGTTGACCCTCTTGTACAGGTGCTGGGCTTCGGCGATGGTGCCGGCGGCGTCCCAGGCCAGGCGGGGGTCAACTTCGATGGACACGCGTCCGTCCACGCCGTTGGTGGCTGCTGCCACGGGTGCGAACAGGTCGCAGGCGTCAGCGACGTCGGTGGTGGTGATCTCGAAGATGGTGTCCTCGACGCTGGCGCCGGCTGCTGCCTGCTTTGCGATCGTGGCGTCGTAGTCGGTGCCGGCGGTGATGGCCGCGTGGAAGATGGACGGGTTGGTGGTCACACCGACCACGTTCTTCTCTTCGATCAGCTTGGCCAGCGTGCCGGTGTCCAGGCGTCCGCGGGAAAGGTCATCGAGCCAGATGGAAACTCCGGCGTCGGAGAGCTGCTGGGTGGGAGTAGTCATTGTCTTTATCTCCTGAAAATTTGGTGGTTAGGCCTGAACGGCGGTGAGGGAGTCCTTGGCGGCCGCGGCTACTGCTTCAGCCGTGATGCCGAACTCCTGGAAGAGGCGCTTGTAGTCAGCGGAAGCGCCGTAGTGCTCAAGGCTGACGGAACGGCCGGCGTCGCCGACGAATTCCTTCCAGCCCAGGGCAAGTCCTGCTTCGACGGAGACACGGGCCTTGACCGCGGACGGGAGGACGGACTCGCGGTAGGCGGCGTCCTGCTTGTTGAACCACTCAACGCAGGGCATGGACACAACGCGGGCGGCGATACCTTCGGCCTGCAGGGCTTCACGGGCCTGAACGGCCAGCTGGACCTCGGAACCGGTGGCGATCAGGATGACATCGGCTTCGACGGTGGAGCCGTCCTTAGCCGCTTCGGCCAGCACGTAGCCGCCCTTGGCGACGCCGGCAACGGAACCGAACGTGTCGCCGTCGGCCTCGCCTTCGCCGCGTTCCCAGGTGGGAATGTTCTGGCGGGTCAGGACGATGCCGGCCGGGTTGGCGTGGTTTTCCAGCATGGTCTTCCATGCGGCTGCTACTTCGTTCGCGTCACCGGGGCGGACCACGTCCAGGCCGACGATGGCGCGCAGCGAGGCGAGCTGCTCCACCGGCTGGTGGGTGGGTCCGTCTTCACCCAGCCCGATGGAGTCGTGCGTCCAGACATACAGGGACGGGACGCCCATCAGCGCGCCGAGGCGGATGGCCGGGCGCTGGTAGTCACTGAAGATCAGGAACGTGCCCGAGAACGCGCGGGTCCTGCCGTGCAGGCTGATGCCGTTCACGATCGAGGCTGCGGCGTGCTCACGGATGCCGAAGTGCAGGACACGGCCGTACGGGTTGCCCTTCCAGGCATCGGTCTGCTTCGACGCCGGAACGAAGGACGGCGAGCCCTCGATGGTGGTGTTGTTCGACTCCGCAAGGTCGGCCGAGCCGCCCCACAGCTCCGGCAGGACGGGACCGAGCGCGTTCAGGACCTTGCCTGAGGCGGCGCGGGTGGAGACGTCCTTGCCGGCCGGGAAGACCGGCAGTGCCGCGTCAACATCGTTGGGCAGTTCCTTGGCCTCAATCCGCTGCAGCAGGGATGCGCCCTCAGGGTTGGCCGCCTGCCAGGCGTTGAAGGACTCTTCCCATTCCTTGCGGGCGGCCGCGCCGCGGTCCACCACGGAACGGGCGTGGGCCAGGACTTCCTGGTCAACCTCGAAGGACTTGGCCGGATCGAAGCCCAGCACTTCCTTCAGTGCCGCGACTTCCTCGGCGCCGAGCGCGGAACCGTGGATCTTGCCCGTGTTCTGCTTCTTCGGGGCGGGGTAGCCGATGATGGTGCGCAGCGACACGATGGAGGGCTTGGACGTCTCGGCCTTGGCGGCGAGCAGCGCCGAGTAGAGCTCCTGGACGTCTTCCTTGTATTCGCCGGTTTTGGTCCAGTCCACCCGCTGGACGTGCCAGCCGTACGCTTCGTAGCGCTTCAGGACATCCTCGGTGAAGGCGATGTCGGTGTCGTCCTCGATGGAGATGTGGTTCTCGTCGTAGACCACCACGAGGTTGCCCAGTTCCTGGTGCCCGGCCAGGGAGGAAGCCTCGGCCGTGACGCCTTCCTGGAGGTCGCCGTCGGACGCGATGACCCAGATGGTGTGGTCGAACGGGCTGGTACCGGGGGCGGCGTCGGCGTCGAACAGGCCGCGCATCCGGCGCTGGGAGTATGCGAAGCCCACCGAAGAAGCAAGGCCCTGGCCCAGCGGGCCGGTGGTGATCTCCACACCGGCGGTGTGCTTGTACTCAGGGTGGCCCGGGGTCAGCGAACCCCAGGTCCGCAGCGCCTGCAGGTCCTTCAGCTCCAGGCCATAGCCGGAAAGGAACAGCTGGATGTACAGGGTCAGCGAAGTGTGGCCGGGGGACAGGACGAACCGGTCACGGCCCAGCCAGTCCGGATTCCGCGGGTCGTGGCGCATCAGCTTCTGGAAGAGCAGGTACGCGGCCGGAGCCAGGCTCATCGCCGTTCCGGGGTGGCCATTGCCAACCTTCTCCACGGCATCCGCAGCCAGCACGCGGATGGTATCCACCGCGCGCTGATCCAGGTCGGTCCAAGACAGTTCTTGCTCTTCCAAATGTGGCACGAAAACCGGGCCCCTCTCTGTGCTGATGGCAGGCGGCACACCGGATCCGGTTAAAGGCGCGCTTTGTGGCGCCCGCTGCGGTGTGTACCAGCCGTTCACCATCGAAACGTTGATCTATCACTCAGCCACTGGCCAGTCCGGGAACGCGTTTTCCACTGCTTCCTTGCTGCGTGCTGATCTGGTGACAGCTTAGCTCTATTCCATTCTCAGGGCGGCGCAAATCTCACGTTTTGGACGCAATTTCGCCTTTTATGAACCACCCTGAAGTGAGGCTGAGTTAATCTGCTCGAATCGGCGTTCGAGCGATCAAGTGCGCATATGAGGCGGCCGGTGGGAGGGTATCGGCGCGGTATGATATTCGGAGGCCAATGCCGGGCAGCGGACCTTTCCAGCCGTCCGTAGCTGCACCGCCAGACACAACTGCCACACAGAACGGGTGACTGCCACCGTGAGCACAACAGATACGCCGCTGAACGCATCCCGGGCATCAAGTGCCGGGTTTGCCCGTAAGGCCAAGGCGTATCTCGCCCTCACCAAACCGCGTGTGATCGAACTGCTGCTGGTGAGCACGCTTCCCACCATGATTTACGCCGAACGGGGCTTCCCCTCCATCGGACTGATCCTGGCCACCCTGGTGGGCGGCGCGTTCGCCGCCGGCAGCGCCGGGGCTTTCAACTGCTATATCGACCGGGACATCGACAAGCTGATGCACCGCACGGAGAACCGCCCCCTCGTCACGGGTGAGGTCACGCCGCGTGAAGCACTGGTCTTCTCCTGGCTCCTGGGCGCTGCCGCCATCGCCATCCTGTGGTTCGGGGCAAACCCGCTGTCGGCATGGCTGGGATTGGGTGCCATCTTCTTCTATGTGGTGATCTACACGATCATCCTTAAGCGCCGGACCGCACAGAACATCGTGTGGGGCGGCGCGGCCGGTTGTTTCCCGGTGCTGATCGCCTGGGCGGCAGTCACGAATACCGTCGAATGGCCGGCCATCATCCTCTTTATGGTGATCTTCCTGTGGACGCCGCCGCACTACTGGCCGCTGTCCATGCGCTACGGCGAGGACTACCGCAACGCCAAGGTACCCATGCTCGGTGCCATTGCCGGCGCCAAGGTGGTTTCGGTCCAGGTGGTTCTGTACGCCTGGGCCATGGTGGCCTGCTCGCTGCTTATGGTTCCGGCCGGCGGGGCGGGCTGGGTCTACACCGTTACGGCAGTCCTGGCCGGTGCCTGGTTCCTCTACGAGTCGCACTCGCTGTACAACCGGGCCCAGCGCGAGGACATCTCCGACAAGCGGGCCATGAAGGTGTTCCATGGCTCCATCAGCTACCTGACCTTGCTGTTCATTGCCCTGGCTGTTGACCCGTTCGTCGGCCCGGCCGCCATGGCAGGCTAGGCTTCGCCCGCTCCCGGCACCGATACGCTTGCCCACTGCCGCATGTGCCGGTGTACCGGCTGGCTGCAGGCTGATGGAGGGCTTTTCCTGCGTACCGGCGGGTCTCCCCGGCTCACTTTGATGCCTGCCTAGACTGGCATGATGGGTGCGCTTTGGAGCGTTGCGCTTGTTCTGCTCAGCGCTGGACTGTGGCTGGGCACAATTTCGCTTGCTTTGACCCTCGCTCCCGTTCGGTTGAAAAGGCGGGTTTCGAAGGCCCCGGAACGAAACGAACATGTGGAGCCCGTTTCCAGGGAGTAGTTTCCCTGTTGTGAGTGGCTCCCTTTTCGGCGATGGTTCCCCCACTTCCCGGACCATAAAATGCCGTGCTTCGGAGACGCCTTGATGAGTACCACGGGACCTGAAAACAGGTAGTCAGTACTCGTGTGTCCAGCGTTGCGTGTGCCTTACTGTGGTGCGACAGACCCGGTTATGACCGGATCTGCTGGCTCGGGAGATACCCGAATTTCCGGCTCCTGCCGGGGCATGGAGACCGGGGCCGGCGGCGAGGGTGCATGTCTGAGACCGCATGTACCGCCCCCAGCCGTCGTCGGCCCCCACCTCGCCTTCCTGGGGGATAACCGGCGGTGGGTGCAGTATAAATTCAATAGTCATCATCCGTGAGGGTGATCAGTTCTTGGGAGCTTTTATGGATGCCGGGGCGATCCTCGGGTTCATACTCGGGTACATTGCAACAGGCGTTGGAGTGTTCCTTCTCTACGCGCCGGTCATCGTGCTTTTAGTTGTGCTGTTGATGGCAGCGGGGGTTGTGCAATTGCTGCTTTGGCCTTTCATCATCCTGCTGCGGAAATGGCGGAGGCGGAAACGGGGGTATGAACCTCCGTTGGATGGCTCGTGGCTTTTCAAGTGAGGCCCGCCCGGTGGAACCGTTTCCATCAGACTGCGGGGTTACGGGACTGACGGTTTGTGCGTGGCTGCGAGGACGGCAAGATCGCGGAGGAGTCGTTGCACTTCGTGTTCACGTCCGCGGGTACGTAACGGGGGCGAGACTGTCAGCGGTTTCTTCGGAGGAGAGGGAACCGGCCCCCGGCGTGTGGAAGGCGTCACCGCAACAGCAACCGCATCTATAGAGCCCCCACGTTCCGTCCAAACGCCCCCAAACATTTCCGCTACTGATTTCAGCAGATTCATGGCGTCCAAAATCCCTGGACGAGCTTGTAAGCCCACCATAGGAAGCATCCGGGGCCGAAAGGAAGATAGTTTCTCCATCCGAACGATTTATTGGGTAAATCTTGAGGTGCGCCGCTCACCGTCACATGGTTTGGGGGCTTCCCCAAACATGGCGTCTGCCCCATCTTTCCACGCGGCCGCGCCAGGGCGCCCGCCCTCCTAACCCCGCACGAGTCCTGCGCCGATTGCGGCATGGGGCCGATGACCAGGGTCAGTGCGCCTCTCAGTCGAGATGGTTTCAAAGCCAGCAGCCGCAAGCATCGAGATGAACTGTTCCACCGGCCAGGCGTCGGCAGGCGTTACAGCATGAGGAAACGTCTCGATTTTGTCCCCTTCGAACAGACCCAGCAGGAGACGTCCACCAGGAGCCAGGGTCCGTGCCAGGTTCTGTAATGCGGAAGCCATCTGGTCGGGCTCAAGGTGGATCAGTGAGTACCATGCCAGGATGCCGGAGGCATAATCTTCGGGGACGCCCGGATTCATGAGTGGGGCCACACGGAACGGGGTGCCGGGGAAGCGTTCTTTTGCTTGCTCAATGAACCATGGCACCAGATCGATTCCTTCGACGGCGGCCCCCCGTCCGCGAGGAATTTAGTCCAGAGCAGTGCAGCTGCGTTATTCCACGGGGCTGGACCTGGCGATGTCCCAGGCGTTGGTGGCTGCGACCATAAGCAGCGCGGCGCCCAGCATATGTGCGGCCACCAGCAGGGCCGGAATGCCGTTGTAGTACTGGCTGAAGCCAATAACGGCCTGCAGCACGGTCACGCCGAGGAGCCCCAGAACCGCTGTGCGGAAGGGCCCGGTGATCCCGCGCATGAACACGAGCGCCAGCGCCACCACCGTTCCGGCGGTAATCAGGTAGGCGGGAACGGCGTGGATGTGGGAGAAAAGATCCCAGTCCAGCCCGTTTCGGGGAGCATCGGCATCGCCCGCGTGCGGGCCGGCTCCGGTCACTACGACGCCGAGCATCACGGCGAGGGCGGAGAAAAGTGCGATGGCGGTTGTCAGCGGGCGCATGATTCCCGGCAGGGCGCGGTGCCGCGCTGCGAGGAACCGGCCGGTCTTGCCGAAGGCCCGGTTGACGAGCAGCGTCGCGAACACCACGAGTGCCATGGACACCAGGAAGTGAAGGCCCACCACCCAGGGGTTGAGGTTTGTCAGCACGGTGATGCCACCGATGACGGCTTGGGCCGGGATGCTGGCCAGAAGGCCCAAGGCCAGGAGGAACAGGTCCCTGCGCTCCTTGCGGAGGTTCCACAGATACACCAGCATGAGGGCGGCAACGGCGGCCAGGGCGAAGGTGAGGAGCCTGTTGCCGAATTCGATGAACCCGTGGATGCCCATCTCCGGCGTGTTGACCAGGGAGGTGTCCGTGCAGCGTGGCCAAGTGGGGCAGCCGAGCCCCGAAGAAGTCAGCCGGACGGCCCCGCCCGTCACGATAAGCAGCGTCTGCCCGATCAGCGAAGCTACAGCAAGGCGCCGGACGCGGACGTCCACCGTGCGGGGAAGCCGCGATACCAGGCGGCCGGCCAGTTGGGGAAGGCGTGAAGCCGTGCTCACGATTATCTCAATTCCACTTGAACCAACGGATGGCTGCTGCCCCGGCAAAAAGGGTCCAGAGCAGCAGTATGAGGGCGGCGGCACCGTCCAGGGTGCCGGAGAGAAATGCTTCGCGCATGGATTCGCCCAGTGCCCCTGACGGCAGGAGCTCCACCAGTCCCTGGGCCGCGGCAGGAAGCCTTCCGACCGGAATCACAATGCCTCCCAGTGCGCCAAGGAGAATCCACAGCAGGTTGGTGATCGCCAGCGTGGCTTCCGGCCGGACGGTACCCGCCACCAGCAGGCCAAGGGCAGTGAAGGCGGCAGCGCCCAATGCGAGGAGTGCCAGCCCGGGAAGCCAGCCTGCTGCCGGCGGTTGCCAGCCCAGTGCCAGGGCAACGGCGCTGACGACCACGACTTGCAGGGACAGCACGGCCAGGACTGAGATGGCCTTCCCGGCTATCAGTCCGCCGCGGCCCAGGGGAGTGGTGGACAGGAACCGGAGCACTCCGTAGCGGCGGTCGAACCCGGTGGCGATGCCCTGCCCGGTGAAGGCCGTGGACATGGCACACAAGGCCAGGATGCCGGGTACGGCCAGGTTGATGCGGCTCGCTCCCATCCCGTCAAGGAATGGCGTGACAGTCAGGCCAACGAGTGCAAGAAGTGGCAGGACCACCGCCAGGATCAGCTGCTCGCCGTTGCGCAGCATGGCCAATGCCTCATATTTTCCCTGCAGCATCACTCGGCGGAGCAGGGAAGCGGGCTCTTGCCGGCCGGAGGATTCCATAAGGCTGGTACCGGGGGCAGCACCGGCCGGAGTGCGCTTCATCGGATGTCCTTTCCCGAGATATCCAGAAAGACGTCTTCAAGGCTACGCGCCTGCAGGCTCATTGAGGCGGGCATGATGTCATTCGCGTCCCACCATGCAGCCAGTGCTGCGAGGTGTCCGGGGGTTAGTGAGCCCGTGACGCAGTAGCTGCCGGCCCTGGCTTCGGTAACAGCAAGGCTGTCCGGCAGCACTGCTGAAAGATCCAGCCCGGGCGGCGCCTCAAACACCAGCGTCCGCACGTGCTCTGCACCGGCTTCCGCGGAGGGGTCCCTCTGCAGGAGCTCCTGTACCGTTCCTTCGGCAACATTGCGGCCACCGTCGATGATGTAGACGTAGTCGGCAAGCCGCTGGGCGTCATCCATCAGATGCGTCGTGAGGATGATTCCCATCCCTGCCTCCCGCAGCCCGGAAATCAGGTCGAAGACCAGCTGCCGGGACTGGGGGTCGAGTCCGGCGCTGGGCTCGTCAAGGAACAGGACTTCGGGCCTGCCGATCAGAGCGGCGGCAAGGGCCAGGCGCTGCTTCTGCCCCCCGGAGAGCCTCCGGACGCTAGTCCTGCTGAAGGCGTCGATTCCAAGCCGCTCGATCAGCTCATCCACGGGCCAGGGCCGCGCGTACAGTCCGGCAATGTGCCGCAGCAGCGGAACAGGCCGGGCCGACGGCGGCAGCCCGCCGTCCTGAAGCATCACGCCTACCCGGGAGCGCAGCTGCGCCCCTGCCGTGGCAGGGTCGTGACCCAGCAGCGAGATGCTGCCGCCGCTCCGCTTTTGGAGGCCTTGTGCGCATTCGAGAGTGGTAGTTTTTCCGGCCCCGTTTGCACCGAGCAGGGCCGTTACCTGCCCCCGTTCAGCGACGAGTGAGACACCGCTGACCACGCGGAGCATCTTTCCGTCCAGGCTGGCGAGCGGGCCGACATCCTTGACGAGCCCATGGATGGACAGAACGGGGGATTGGGGGGAACGCACCCCAGTATTCTACGGGAAGTAGTATTTCCCTCCGTCCTTCGCAGCGGCTGCTGAGGTCAGCCTGTCCTTACTGGAGCGGGGGACTAAATTACGACATGATTGTGTTGTGTATTCCATGAGCAATGCTACTGCTGTGCCTTTTGCCGGGCACGGGGCCTCACAGGCCCCGGCAGACCGGGGCCCCACGGCCGCCGGTCCGGTGGCCGATGCGGATGATCGCACCCGGGACCGCGTCCTTTCGGCCGTCCTGGAACATGGCCCCGTGAGCGCCGCTGAACTCGGTGACCTGCTCGGATTCACACCTGCCGCAGTGCGCCGGCACCTGGACCATTTATCCCGTGCGGGCGTGATTGAAGTCAAGCGTGTTGCGCGTTCCGGGGCGGGGGCGGGACGTCCTGCCCGCCGGTATGTCCTCAGCTCCCAGGGCCAGTCGAGCCTCGGCGACGACTATCTGGACATCGCCGCCCTTGCACTCCAGCAGCTGCAGAAAGTTGCCGGGCCCGACGCGGTCCGGGCATTCGCCGTCGAACGTTTTGCCGATATGGAACGGCGGTACGCGCCGGAAATCGAACAGGCCGGCCCGGATATCACTGACCGGGCCAAGGCACTGTCAGACGCCCTGAGCCGAGACAATTTCGTCGCGTCTGCAGCATCCATCGAGGCCAAGGCCCCGCTTCCGGCCGCACTGTCCAGCGTGCAGCTGTGCCAGGGCCACTGCCCCATCCAGCAGCTCGCCGCCCGGTTCCCCGTGTTCTGCGACGTGGAGACCGAAGTCTTCTCGAGGCTGGTGGGCGTGGACGTCCGCCGGCTGTCCACGCTTGCACGCGGCGGACACGTCTGCACCACCCATATTCCTACAGGCAGGCTGTCTGCCGGAGGGCATAAACCGCCTCCGGCAGCCCCCGCCAGCCTGAATGAAGTAACCAACCAGCAGCAAGAAAGGCCGTGATGACGGACCAACTATCAGAGAAAGCGGTAGCCGAAAACACTGTGATCTCGGAGATTCTGGAAAAGAATCCCGAGCTCCACGGCATCGGCAACTACGAGTACGGATGGGCTGACAAGAACGATGCCGGCGCCAACGCACGTCGCGGTATCAATGACGAGGTAGTCCGCGATATTTCGGACAAGAAGAGCGAACCGGAATGGATGCTCGACCTTCGCCTCAAGGGCCTGAAGTACTTTGACCGCAAGCCCATGCCCACCTGGGGCGCGGACCTGTCCGGCATCGACTTCGACAACATCAAGTACTTCGTCCGTTCCACGGAGAAGCAGGCTGCCACCTGGGATGACCTGCCCGAGGACATCAAGAACACCTACGACAAGCTGGGCATCCCCGAGGCTGAAAAGCAGCGCCTGGTTTCCGGTGTTGCCGCGCAGTACGAGTCCGAGGTCGTTTACCACCAGCTGCGTGAGGACCTTGAGAGGCAGGGTGTCATCTTCCTGGACACCGACACCGCGCTGAAGGAACACCCGGAGATCTTCCAGGAGTACTTCGGCACCGTGATCCCGGTGGGCGATAACAAGTTCGCCTCGCTGAACACCGCCGTCTGGTCCGGCGGGTCCTTCGTCTACGTCCCCAAGGGCGTCCACGTGGACATCCCGCTGCAGGCCTACTTCCGCATCAACACCGAGAACATGGGCCAGTTCGAGCGGACCCTGATCATCGCGGACGAGGACTCCTACGTCCACTACATCGAGGGCTGCACCGCGCCGATCTACACCTCGGACTCCCTGCACTCCGCCGTTGTGGAAATCATCGTGAAGAAGGGCGCCCGCGTCCGGTACACCACCATCCAGAACTGGTCGAACAACGTGTACAACCTGGTGACCAAGCGTGCCATCTGCGAAGAGGGCGCCACCATGGAATGGGTCGATGGCAACATCGGTTCCAAGGTCACCATGAAGTACCCGGCCGTCTACCTCGTGGGCGAGCACGCCAAGGGCGAGACCCTCTCCATCGCGTTCGCCGGTGAGGGCCAGCACCAGGACACCGGCTCCAAGATGGTCCACATCGCGCCGAACACCAAGAGCTCCATCATCTCCAAGTCGGTGGCCCGCGGTGGCGGCCGTGCCGCCTACCGCGGCCTGGTACAGGTACGCGAAGGCGCCAAGCACTCCGCCAATACCGTCCGCTGTGACGCGCTTCTGGTTGACACCATCAGCCGTTCGGACACCTACCCCTACATCGACATCCGCGAGGACGACGTTGTGATGGGCCACGAGGCAACTGTTTCCCGGGTCAGCGAAGAACAGCTCTTCTACCTGATGTCCCGCGGCATGCGCGAAGACGAGGCCATGGCGATGATCGTCCGCGGCTTCATCGAGCCGATTGCCCGCGAGCTCCCCATGGAGTACGCACTTGAGCTGAACCGCCTGATTGAACTGCAGATGGAAGGGTCCGTCGGATAACGATGACTGAAATCACTACTGAAAAGGCACGCATCGGCGCGCCCTCAGCCCAGCCGTTCATTGACGGCTTCACCGAAGAAGGCGAAAGCCTTTCGCCCATCAACGCGGCAGGTTCCAAGGCACCGCTTGCCGGGGCTTCCGCCAAGAGCCACTCGCACGGTGGCGGCGAAGGCGTCCCGGACAGCTCACGCGCCGGCCGCCTGACCTCCTACAAGCTGGCCGACTTCAAGCCGCTGACCGGCATGGAGGAAGACTGGCGCTTCACTCCCCTGAAGCGCCTCCGCGGGCTGCACTCCGAGGTCCTGTCCGGCACGGCGCCGACCGTGATCGTCAAGGGCCCGGAAGGCGTCCTTGTCGAGGGCGTGGGCCGGGACGACCAGCGGATCGGTACCGCCGGCATCCCCGAGGACCGTGTCTCCGCCAACGCCTGGGAGAACTTCGCAACTGCCACCGTGGTGACCATTCCCTCGGAGTTCGAGGCCCTGACGGAGATCACGGTCGATATCGAAGGCACGTCCATGGACGCCGCGGCCCAGCACCTGGTGATCGTCGCCGAAAAGTTCTCCAAGGCTGTTGTGGTCCTGAACCACAAGGGCTCGGCCGTGGTCTCGGAAAACGTTGAAATCATCGTGGAAGACGGTGCCAACCTCACGGTTGTCTCGCTCCAGGAATGGAACGACCATGCCGTGCACGCTTCCTCCCAGCAGGCGAAGATCGGCCGCGACGCCAAGTTCAAGCACGTCATGGTGAGCCTGGGCGGGGACCTGGTCCGCGTTACGCCGTCGGCCCGCTTCACCGCCCCCGGCGGACAGGCCGAACTGTTCGGCCTGTACTTCGCTGACGCCGGCCAGCACCTTGAGCAGCGCCTGTTCGTTGACCACGCGGTGCCCAACTGCAAGTCCAACGTGCTGTACAAGGGCGCACTGCAGGGCCGCAACGCCCATGCTGTCTGGGTTGGCGACGTCCTCATCCGCAAGGAAGCCGAAGGCACCGACACGTACGAGGCCAACCGGAACCTGCTGCTGACTGACGGCGCCCGCGCCGACTCCGTGCCCAACCTCGAAATCGAGACCGGACTGATCGAGGGTGCCGGCCACGCCAGCGCCACCGGCCGGATGGATGACGAGCACCTCTTCTACCTGATGGCGCGCGGCATCCCCGAGTCTGTTGCCCGCCGCCTCGTGGTGCGCGGCTTCCTGAACGAGATCATCCAGCAGATCGACGTCGCCTCCATCGAGGAGCGGCTGACCGAGGCTGTTGAGCACGAGCTCGCACTGACGGACAACTAGAGGCTACGGAGCACGGGGTTACACATGACTGACCAGCCAAAGGGCGAGCTTGTCTGCAAAGTGGATGATATCCAGCTGAAGCAGGCGCTGCGGATCCTGATCGACGACTACCCGGTGGCGATCGTCAAGGACTCCATGGGGGAGATCCACGCGGTCGGCGACACCTGCTCACACGCGGACATCTCCCTGTCCGAGGGTGAAGTGGAGGGCTGCGCCATCGAATGCTGGGGCCACGGCTCGCAGTTCGACCTGCGCACCGGCGAGCCGCTGCAGTTGCCCGCCTACGATCCCGTGCCGGTGTTCGCCGTCGAAATCCGCGGTGACGAGGTCTATGTGGACTTCACCAATGTGCTCAACGGCGCCGAAGTGCCCAACTTCAGCTAGCGCCACAGATTTACGAACCAACTTCCAGACAGAGACCGCACCGCCGCCGGGAGGCACGGTGCAGAGGAGAACAAGACACATGTCTACTCTTGAGATCAAGGACCTGCACGTCAGCATTGAGACGGAACAGGGCACCAAGGAAATCCTGAAGGGCGTCAGCCTGACCATCCGGACCGGCGAAACCCACGCCATCATGGGCCCGAACGGTTCCGGCAAGTCCACCCTGGCGTCCACCATCGCCGGCCACCCCCGCTACAACGTCACCAGCGGCTCCATCACCCTGGACGGCGAGGATGTCCTGGAAATGAGCGTGGACGAGCGCGCCCGCGCCGGCGTCTTCCTGGCCATGCAGTACCCCGTTGAGGTTCCCGGCGTCAGCATGACCAACTTCCTGCGCACCGCCAAGACCGCCATCGACGGCGAGGCACCCAAGCTGCGCACCTGGACCAAGGACGTCAAGGCTGCCATGGAGCAGCTCCGCATCGACGCCGACTTCGCCCAGCGCAACGTCAACGAAGGCTTCTCCGGTGGCGAGAAGAAGCGTGTGGAGATCCTCCAGCTGGAGCTCTTCAAGCCCAAGTTCGCCGTCCTGGACGAGACCGACTCCGGCCTGGACGTTGACGCGCTGAAGGTCGTTTCCGAGGGCGTCAACCGCGCCCACGCCGAGGGCAAGATGGGCACGCTGCTCATCACGCACTACACTCGCATCCTGCGCTACATCAAGCCTGACTTCGTGCACGTGTTCGTGGACGGCCAGGTTGTCGAAGAAGGCGGCCCGGAGCTGGCCGACCGACTCGAAGAAGAAGGCTACGACCGTTACGCCAAGGGCGCCGGCGCGGCCACCATCGCAGCAGCTGCCGCAGTACAGGCCTAGTAAAGGACTTGTCATGACAGAAATCAACGCAGCCCGCACGAGCCTCGAGGATGTCGAAGAGGCTCTCAAGGACGTCATCGATCCAGAGCTCGGCGTCAACATCGTGGACCTCGGCCTGCTGTATGGCCTGAAGTACTCAGACGACGACGGCGCGCTGCTGATCGACATGACGCTCACCACCGCTGCATGCCCGCTCACCGACGTACTCGAGGAGCAGGTGGGCAAGGCACTGGACGGCGTTGTGGACGACTGGCGCCTGAACTGGGTCTGGATGCCGCCTTGGGGTCCGGAACGGATCACCGACGACGGCAAGGACCAGATGCGGGCCCTCGGCTTCAATATCTGAGTTCGAAAAAGTACGACGACGGCGGGTTACCTTTCCTGGGGAAGGTGACCCGCCGTCGTCGTAATCAATGCGGAACGCTTTGGCGCTCTACAGAGCGGGTGCGGAGAAGGTGTCGCACTGGTTGATGTCACCGGTTTCGTATCCCCTGTAGAACCACCGCTGGCGCTGCTCGCTCGAGCCGTGGGTCCATGCTTCGGGAGTGACGCGCCCGGTGGCTGTCTCCTGGATCCGGTCATCGCCAACTGCGGAAGCGGCGGACAGTGCATCGTTCAGGTCCTGCTGGGTGAGTGCTTCCAGGAACGGCTGGCCACCCGGCCCTGGCTGGGTCGAGGCGTGTTTGGCCCAGAGTCCCGCATAGCAGTCGGCCTGCAGTTCCACGCGCACCGCGCCGGACTCCGGGCCCTGCGGATCCTGCTGGGCCCGGTCCAGGTCTCCCAGGACGTTCTGGATATGATGTCCGAATTCGTGGGCCACAACGTACTCCTGGGCCAGCGGCCCGCCGGAAGAGCCAAAGCGGTTCACGAGTTCCGTGAAGAAGCCGGGATCGAAGTAGGCGGTGGTGTCGGCCGGGCAGTAAAAGGGACCCACGGCGCTGGAAGCCGCGCCGCAACCTGTATTGACCCCCTGATCGAAAATCACCGTCTTCGGCCGCGGGTACTGCACGTTGTACTGCTGCAGATATGCAGGCCAGAACGCGTTCAGGCTGTTCACCGTACCCGTGATGCGGCAGTCCACGCGGGCGTCCGCGTCCGCCCCTGTCCGGCAGGCCGGCGCGGTGCCCTGGCTTTGGGGGGCCGGGGCAGCGCCCCCTGCCAGGCCCTCGAGGAGCTGCGGGTTCACACCCAGGAGTGCGGCAACCAGCAGCAGGAGTCCGCCGCCGATTCCGCCGCCAACCTTTGCACCGCGGCCCATGCCGCGCCGGTCCTGGACCTGCGAGGGGTCCAGCTGAACGTTGTCATTGAAACTCATGAAGTCACATTACCCTCGGCCCCGGAACTCAATCCGCGCAGGCCGGTAAAGTTGATCCGATGCCTTTCCTCAACAGAATCCAGCGTTGGGCCGGTGAACGGCCCCATGACACCGCCGTCGTGGTTGCCGGCCGCCGCCTGACCTGGGCTGAACTCCGGGACGCAGCTGCCGCGCTGGTCACGGAAACAAAATCGGTAACCGCCCTCTGCGAGGCCAACTCCACTGGTTTCGCCATCAAGTTCGCCGCCGCGGTAGCCGGTGGGCGCCAGTGCGCAGTCCTCGATCCCGCCTGGCCCAGCCAGCTGCAGGAAGACATCCTGCATCGCGTTGAGGCTTCGGCCCTGCCCGCCGCCGTGTCACCGGACGACGCCCTGGCTGACGGCGCGCCGGACAGCACGTTCCTTATTGGCCTGACCTCAGGCACCACTTCGGTGCCCAAGGCCTTCACCCGGTCGCGGCGTTCCTGGCAGGAGTCCTTCGATGCCTCGATTGAGTTTTTCGGCCTGCGGCAGGACGACGTCACCCTCGCGCCGGGACCGCTGGCGGCCAGCCTGAACCTTTATGCCCTGGCGGAGTGCCTTTACGCGGGTTCCGAATTCCAGACGCTCGAAAATTGCGACGTCGGCGCCGTCCATGCCGCGATCACCTATGACCGGGTCACCCGGTTGGTGCTGGTGCCCACGATGCTGCGGATGCTCAGCGAGCGCGGCCTGGCCGGATGTGTTGACGCGTCCGGCGTTCGCACCATCATCTGCGCGGGCTCCAAGCTCGATGCCCGGACCCTCGAAGCTGCGCGCCGCTGGGCCCCTAACGCCACCATCTTCGAGTACTACGGCGCCTCGGAGCTGAGCTTTGTGTCCGGCACGGGGCTGCCCGCCGGCCAGGCCCTTGCCGTCGGCGGAACCGGCATCGGGCGTCCCTTTCCCGGCGTGGACGTACGGATCCTGGACGACGCCGGGGCACCGCTCCCGGACGGCGAATCGGGGAATATCTGTGTACGGAGCGCCATGGTCAGCAACGGCTACCTCTGGGGCGATGACGGCCAGGCGCTGCGGTCCTTCGGAGGCTGGTTCACGGTGGGAGACCAGGGCTATCTCAAAGCGGGGGAACTGCATATCCTGGGCCGCCGCGCGGACATGATCCTCACCTCAGGGAAGAACGTCTATCCGCACGAGGTCGAACTGGCCCTTGCAGCAGTGCCCGGAGTGGCGGCCGCCGTGGCTGCCGGCATGCCCGACGACCTGCGGGGCCAGCGCGTGGTGGCCGGGGTCATCCCGTCCCACGGCGGGATCACTGCAACACAGCTGCGGGCGGGCCTGGACGACATCCTGGCCCGGGACAAACGTCCATTGCAGTATTTCGTCCTTTCCGAGCTTCCCGTCACTGACCGCGGCAAGGTCAGCCGGAACCTGTTGCTGGAGTGGATCAAGACCCGAGACCACAGGGTACGGAACCTTGGCGCCTGAGCTCCTTCCCCCGGACCGGCAGCCGGTCATCATCGCGGCCAGGCGGACCCCCGTCTGCCGGACCAACGGCGCCCTGGGCAAACTGCGTGCCCATGAGCTTTTGGCTCCCGTGCTGCGGGAACTCGTGGCAAATGCAGGGGCGGAACCGGAAGCTGTCTCTGACGTGGTCGTAGGCAATGCCGTGGGCGGGGGCGGCAACGTGGCCCGGCTGGCACTGCTGGAGGCGGGCCTACCGGTCGCCGTTCCCGGCATCACCGTGGACCGCCAGTGCGGTTCAGGCCTGGACGCGATCGTCCTCGCCGCCCGGCTGGTGGCAGCGGGCGGGAACCCGCTGTATCTGGCGGGGGGAGTGGAAAGCACCAGCACTGCACCCCTGCGCGCGTACAGGAACGACGACGGCGGGCCCGAGTTTTACCGTCGCGCCCAGTTTGTTCCGGCCAGCTTCGGTGACCCGGACATGGGTGTGGCTGCGGAGACCGTGGCCCAAGAGTTCAGCGTTGGCCGGGAGCGCCAGGACACCTTCGCGCTGCGGAGCCATCTGCGGGCCCTCGCCGCCGCCAAAGCCGGGCATTTCGACGGCGAGCTGGTTCCGTTGAAGACCGGCACTGCAACTGTTGCTGCGGACGACGGTCCCCGGCGTGGCCTGACCTCAGCGGTGATGGCGCGGTTCCCGCCCGTTTTCGTGGACGGGGGGACTGTCACCGCTGGAAACTCCTGCTTCGACGCGGACGCCGCATCCGCCGTCGTCATAACTTCGGTTCGGCGCGCACAGGAACTCGGGGCCAGGGACGGACTGCTGGTGCTGGGCACCGGGACAGCGGGTGTACACCCGGCGGTGCTGGGTGTTGGTGCCGCCACCGCCGCGCGCGACGTCCTCACCCTTGCAGGCATGGCCGCCGATGAGCTGGAGCTGGTCGAATTCAATGAGGCCTTTGCCTCCCAGACGCTCGCCTGCCTTGACCAGTTGGGCATCGAGGAGGAACGCGCAAACCTGGACGGGGGAGCCTTGGCCCTGGGTCATGCCTATGGCGCGTCAGGCGCTGTCCTGGTGACGCGGCTGCTGGCCCAGGCGCGCCGCACGGGCACTGAAGGGAGCCTGGGACTTGCCATGATCAGCAGTGCCGGCGGTATGGGTACAGCGGCTTTGTTGCAGTACCTGCACCTCCAGGACGGCTGACTGCTCCAGGCGGAAGGTCAATCCTCGGCTTCGCCCAGGCCCCGGGCGGCCAGTGCCTCGCCCGTCTGGCGGGCAAAAGCCACGGAAGTGATGAACACCGGAAGGACCAGGGCCCGCGGATTGCGGTCGATGCCCCTGGCCCGTGCGGAGTCCCGGACGTCGGCGAATGTTCCGACGATATACGGGATGCTGCGGAGCATGATCCCGATGGTGAGGGCGAAACGCTCAGGATCGGCGCCGAACCGCTTGAAGGGGCCGGCCGCTTTGACCACGCCATCCAGGAGCTGCTGCACAGGCGTGGTGGCGGTCAGCAGGGAGGCAGCCACCACACAGACGAGGATGTTCAGGACAATCCGGGCCGCCGTTGGTGCCCCCAGCTGCCACCACTGGAAGAGCCCGATCACCAGCAGGACCGGGGCGAGCGGGCCGACCGCGCCCCACAGTCTTTTCACGCCCGCTCCCGTCAGCAGGAACAGGCCGCAAAGCCCGGCGAGCACCAAAAGGGAGACGCGCCAGTCCACGATGGCAAACGACGCAAGGCCGGACGCAAACACCAGCAGGAACTTAAATGCCAGCGGTGAGCGGTGGACCAGGGAATTCCCCGGGACATAGTTGGCCAGCAGGAAGCCATGGCCCCTCATCGATTGGGCTCCCTGATCTCCAGGCCGTCCATGCAGAGGGCGCGGTAGGCGGCAACGGCATCCGCAGCCGCGCCGTCGAAGGCGACTTTGCCCTTTTCGATCACGAGGACCCGGTCCATTTCGAGGGCCAGCTCAAGGTCGTGGGTGGACATGATGATCTGCTGCTCCAGGCCGGCCAGGGTCCTGCGCAGAAGTTCCCGGTTGCGCAGATCGAGCAGGGTGGACGGCTCATCCAGGACCAGCACCGTCGGGGCCACCGCCAGCACCGCGGCGAGGGCCATCAGTTGCCGCTCGCCGCCGGACAGTTCATAGATGCTTTGGTCTGCCAGGTCCAGCAGGCCCAGGCGGTCCAGCGCCTCCTCAGCCAGCCTGCGACGCTCCGTTCCGTTCTTCACGGAGCGGCGGAGGGACAGCTCCACGTCCTCCCGCCCGGTGGGCATGACCAGCTGGGATAGAGGATCCGTGAACACGAAGCCGACGTTCCGGCGCACAGCCCTGACGGCCCGCACAGTGTCCGCGCCGTCCACCGAGACATTGCCCGAGCTGGGCTGAACAAGGCCGTTGACCAGGCGCAGCAGCGTGGATTTGCCGGAGCCGTTGGCGCCAATGACTCCTACCCGCTGCTCCGTGAGCTGCAGGTCCACGTCCGCCAGGAGGACTTTGGGCACCGGTTGGTTGTCCACCGGCACGGCCACGGCAACCTGGTCAAACGTCACTTCGGGCATGGAGAATCCTAGGCGTTTGCAGGCTGGGGGAGGCTGCGCTTTACCCGGCGCACCAGGATGTCCGGGAAGGCGCGGTGGAGCGCGACGGCGATGACGGCCGCAAGGATGTTCTTGATGATGTCACCGGGATAGAAAACCAGGTCGCTCAGGAACGCCTGGCCCAGGGTCGCCTTGGTGTTGAGCGCAATGCCAAGGATTCCCAGCGAGTGCACCACCACCACGCTGGTGACCGTGGCAGCGAGGAAGAACCAGAGTGCGCGGGCTTTGATGGTCCGCCGGATCACAACGGTGGCCAGCCAGCCCACAATCCCTGCAGCAATGGGGAAAGCGATGATGTAACCGGCTGAGGGTCCGGCCAGGATGCCCAGGCCACTGCGGCCCTGGCTGAAGATGGGCAGGCCGGCGAGGCCCAGGAGGACGTAAAGCCCGACGGCGGCGAAGCCCCTTCCCGGGCCAAGCACCAGGCCGGTGAGCATCACGGCAAGGGTCTGGAAGGTGATGGGGACGCCGAATCCGTTCACGGCCAGCCCCGGCACCAGGGCGGAGCCGGCTACCAGCGCGGCGAAGACGGCAATCAGCCCCAGGTCCGTCGCGTTCCAGCGGCGGCGCGGGGCGTTCAGGGTGTTTTTGACGGCGGTGTCAGTTTTGCTCATGGCGGTCCTGTCGGGGTTGTACAAACGGAATGTAGTGTACTGCCGACGCTACCGGGGTGGAACAGGGCGCATTTTGTAGGGGGCCTACTAAAGCCGGCGCCTGGTGCTGACGGCTGCGCACAACGGTGACCACCGTGTCCGTCACGGGACAGTTCAGAATGCGTAGCGGATGCGGCAGTAGGGCGTGATTTTCCCGATCAGGGCGGCCAGTTGCCGCACATAACCTGCCTTGGTTCCGGAACGGTAGCGGACGTTGGTGAAGCCGTTGGACGAGACCTTCGATTCCTGGAGGTCGGGACGCCAGAGCACGTTCTCGGCCCGGGGATGCCATCCCAGGTTGACCTCGTGGAGCCGCTCATTGTGGGTCAGGAAGATGACTTCCGCCGCGAGCTGGGCCTTTGCGGCGGGTGTCAGGGTGGCATCGAGTTGACGCAGCAGTTCCTCCCAGTCCCTGAGCCACGTGTCGGTAATGATGACGGGGGAGAAGTTCACGTGCACCTCGTACCCGGCATCGACGAAGTCGTTGATTGCGCCCATTCGGTCAGCTACCGGCGAGGTCCGGACGTCAATCGACTTCGCCAAATCCGCGGGCATGAGCGAAAAGCGGATCCTGGTGTGACCGCCGTGGTCCCAGCGGAGCATTGCCGGGTTCACGTACTTGGTGGCAAAGGACAGCTTGGCGGTGGGCAGCTCGCGGAAGAGCGTGACGAGATCCTCCACGTTGTCACTGATCAGCGCATCGACCGAGCAGTCGCTGTTTTCCCCAATGTCGTAGACCCACAGTTCCGGATCACACTGGTTGGGCTCCAGTTTCATGCCCTGGCGCCTGACGTGCCGCTCAAGCGCCCCGGCAATCTGGTGGATGTTCGCGAAGACGGTGACCGGGTTGCTGTAGCCCTTGTGCCGGGGCACGTAGCAGTAGGCGCATGCCATGGCGCAGCCGTTCGCGGTGGAGGGCGCAATGAAGTCCGCGGATCTGCCGTTCGGCTTGACGGTCAACGCCTTCTTGACGCCGAGGACCAGCGCCTCCGTCTTGATCCGGGACCAGCGCGGCACGTTCGTTTCATCGCCGTGCACGTCCGGGATGTTCCAGTGGTTGTCGACAAGCACGACCTCGGCGTCCGGCCAGCGTTCGACGACCTCCTTGCCCCGGGGAAGCTCCAGTGCAGCAGGCTGCGCGTAGATGCGCCGGATCTGCAGCAGCCGGTTGAAGTCCATGGCTCCATTCTCCCAAGACGCCCTGGATGCCGGGGGCGATTAAGCCCACGGCATCTTGGTGCCGTACACAGTTGTCTATTGAGACGCTTGGCCTCGAGTTCGGGGAATCCTAGGTGGCCTCTTTGTTGAACACTTCCGGTGTCTCTCGCTGCCGCCTACGCACCTCCAGAAGCCCCACCGTGTTGGCTGCAGTGAAGACAGCACTGAAGGTGATGAACAGGTCCCTTACCGCCATCCAGCTTTGATCATCAGGCTGAGCGATAAGGGACATGACCAGGATCAGCCCTCCTGCAAATAGTCCACCCACGCTAGGGAAGTGCCGCTGCTGCATCAGTCCGTTTACCTTTCGGTTCCCGCCCCATGGCTGTCCTTCCAACGTGATGATGGAGCCATGGACCTGACGCTAGACCTTGCCGGTTAGGCGATCAATGCTCTTGATCGAATCATGAGCAATAGCGTCCGGGAGGCCTCACTCGCTTCCCCGGTCGCTCTTCAGGCAGTCCGGATTAACGTTTCCTGGTTCTCCTGGCGCCAGGCTTGTGCCGCCGGGATCAGGTTCGAGGTCAGGGCAGGCGCCTGAATTCACCGGGGCGGATCTGTACCAGGATCGGCAGTGTCAACTGGATGGGGGCGGCACCGATCGGTTCGTCGAGCAACTCGTTAACCGATGTTTGCCCTTCAAGCTCCCCGGACTTATCGCGCTCCATGGCTCTTGACCCTAGGCGAGTCCCCCTGCTTTCGGTCACTCGGACACGCGGCGGGGCTAACCGTCGTCGCGCCCGTTGTTCCAAGCCGGGCCGAGATCCAGGTCCAGATCCTCGTGTGAGTGCAGCCGGCGCCAGGTGGAGTCGGCCCGGGCCGTCGGCAGGGCGGATGCGGTGGGCATCCGGTCCACGTCCACCAGCTGTTCCAGATCCAGGTCCGTCAGGCTGGCAATGTCCCGGATGGGTACCTGAAAGGTGCGGAACGGGCCCAGCGGGGGAGCGTCACCGGTGACGCCGGGGCGTTGAATGTCCGGGAGTTCGCCCAGTTGGGGTGTCTGGTCCACGATGTAGCCGGTGGCAGCGAGATTGCCGTCGTGCAAAAATGCGGCCACTTTGAAGAATTGCAGGGGGATGTCGACGCCGCGGTACACCGGGTCCAGCTCACTGAAGATGGGACCGGTAAAAACGATGAGCCGGCGGCCATGGTCCGCGGCGTTGTCCAGCAGGTAGCTTTCCATCCCCAGCCAAAGGTCCAGTCCCTGGTTGAACTTCGCTGCCTGTGGGGCGGCGTTGGTGTAGTGGAAGGTGTCCTCGTTGGCCTGGGCTGCCTCGGCCCGGGTATCACCCCAGACTGCTGAGGCCCGGCGGACCAGGTGGCCGCGGTCAATGTCGTTGCGAGCGTACACACGTTCCCCGGTCTGTTGGTCTTCGGCCAGCCGGGGATCAAGCCGCCATTGGATGCCGGACCTGTCCAGGTCCATGAGCTTGTCACCATCGATGCCAAGGGCGGTCACCGCGGCGAGCCGTTTATCAAGGCGCATGAGAACAGAGAAGTGCGTGTAGGGCAGCAGTACCGTCTCCACGCCGGCCAACACGGGAATCGGGACCGCCGGGCCGAGGAAGTTGGTGTCGAACCCGGCCCGGCCGGACAGGTCACGGGCGGGCGCAGCGGTGGTCTCTGTCAGCGGGAGCTCATCCATGCCCCGACCCTAACAGCAGCAGGTGACAGTGACGTGAACCAGGCCGGCAGCCGAGCGGCGTGCACGGAGCAACGCTTTAAGGTCATCTCGGGAGGGGTTCTTCGTACTAAACAGGTGGTGAGGGGCCAGGAAAGACAGGTAGTGGCGGCTATGGTCCCGTCTCCCTGCCAGTCGTAGGCTCTGAGCAACCGCGCCAGCGGGGTAGGCCGGCTAAGGCGCGGTCTTTCCGCCATCTATGGTGCGGTTCCGGGATGCGCCTGCGAAGTCCGCAGGCAGACCGGCCCAAGGGGACGGGAACCACTCATGCACAGAAGAATCGCACCAGCGACACTTGCCATCGCAGCAGCGGCAATAAGCCTCACCGGCTGCGGCGGCTCCGGCCAAACGAATACCACCCCGCCGCCAGCGGCTGCCACCTCGCCCGCGCCGGCCACCTCACAGGCGGCGAAGACCTACACCAACGAGGACCTCACATCAATTGTCGCCGGACTAAAGGATGCCCAGGGGCAGGCCCTGACTGTGGTCCCGGCCGCCCAGATAGACCAGGGGTTGATAGCAGCCCGGGAAATGCTCAAAACCGCCGTCATCACCCCTGAGGCCTGTGGCGTGCTGATCGATAACAACACCCAGGTTCCCGAGGGCAGCACCTACGCTGCCGGGGCGAGCCTGGCGGCGGAAGCCGAAACTGCGACCGTCCTGACAGTGTTCGCGGTCCAAGACCTTTCGGTGATGACTGCCCAGTTCGAGAAGAGTGCAGCGGCCTTAAATGACTGCTCGACGTACACCGTCGAGCTGAAGGGGGAGAAGGTCACCAATGAGCTGAAACCTTTGGACGTCCCCGTGCAGGCCGATAAGTCTCTGGCTGCCCTGACCGTACAGACCACCCCCACAGGGCAGAAACAGGTCTGCAATATCACCGTCTCGGGAACTAAGGGGAACCTGGCGGTCACCGTAATGAAGAGCGGCGCCGTTGGAGCAGTCTCGGCAGACGACGCGCCAGAACTGGCCCAGCTCGTCAACACAGCCCTCGCCGCAGGCTGACCGTATCCCCGGCCGGATGGAACAGGCGGGCCCGGCCATATACCAGTATCCGTATCCGGGCTCCCTCCGTTTGGAAGCCGATGGCATGGCGAAGACATTAAGGCCTGCCCCGCGGAAGGACACTATGTCCCGGCGGTGTCATCGGCTTCACGCTCTCGCGCCCCGGGGCAGCGAGGCATCAGACTGTCCTAATGAAGTGGACTCGTGTGAAGGACTGGCTGATCGGTGCTGCTGGGATGGTCCTCGTCTTGGGAATCGTGGTGGTGATCCTTTGGTGGGTGGTGAGCGACCCGGCTGACGCGGGCGGGGCAGTGCCTGTGCCATCGCCGACAATGGGGGCCGAGCGCCAGCCGGGCACAAAACCTCCCGCCGACCTGGGCGGGGACGAGGTGTGGCTCGCCGACCTTGCGCTTGACGCTGGGACAGTGGTGGCCGCGGGCTCGACGCTCCGCGACGTCCGGGCCGTTGGGCAGGATGTGGTCGCGGGGCCGGACGGGCTGGACGCCGCACGGCTCGTTGTGGACGCAACCGTGCCGTTTGGGGTTGTCGCCGACGACCTCGGCAACGGGACCGTGGTCCGGGCCGCGGACAGTGGCCAGGCCGTGGTGATCCGCACCGTCGAGGTCCTGGGCCGGGAACTGCAGGTCACGGCCACCGGCACCGTGGAGGTCGAGGCCGGCAGACTCGTCATGGTGCCGCGGTCGATCGACATCGGCGGGCCGGACTTCCTCTCCGGCGCCGTCGCCGCCGTCGTGCGCGGGCTCGTAACCATCGAACACGACATCGAGGGCCTGCCCGAGGGCCTGGTACTCCAGAACGTCGCAGTCCAGGACGACGGCTTTCGTGCCAACCTGCAAGGCGAGAACGTCAAGCTCGTCCCGTAACTACACGGCCCGGTCCGGCCAGGGGACCTCCAACTGGCAGCGCCCCATCCCAGACCGAATTGAGCAGCGGTCTATCCATACTTTTTGCTTGTCCGCAGTCTTTCGAGGGCAGAGAATGGTGCTGTTTCCCACGTCAGCGGCTCAGCGCTTCTTCGGCACGTGGCGGCATCCGCTGCGGTGCCCTTCCAACCGGAAAATCTGAACGGCGGTACCGCTAATGAACTCGCCCGGTTCTTCTGGCGCTCCACTATCCATCATCAAACAGCATCCGGTGGCAGCGTTCGTGGTCATCGCCATCTCTTTGTCGTGGACCGGCCAGATCCTGTCCCTCTTGCTGCTGGGGAACATCCTGCCGGGAATCCTCGCCGAGCTGCTGATACTGCTGGGAACGGCCATCCTGGTCACGGGGGCCGCAGATGGCCGGCCAGCCGTCCGTGAGCTGTTCCGGCGGGCGTTCCGCTGGAGGGTGGCCCCGGCGTGGTACGTGGCAGCGGTGCTGGCCCTTCCCGCGCTAACGGTGCTTATTGCTATGGCCACAGGAACGTTTCACCCGCCCGGTGGCGGCTGGACGCCCTTGATAGGCAACTATCTGCTGAACACCCTGATCATCGGTGCGCTGCTGGGTAACATCTGGGAGGAACTCGCGTGGACTGGCGTGGTGCAGCACCGGCTCATGGACCGGCGCGGACCTGCCGTTGCTGCCCTGCTGACCGCTATTCCGTTCGCACTTATCCATCTGCCCTTCGCCTTCGCCGAGAGGGGCTTCTCCGGCACGTCCTGGACAGACGTGGCGGTTTCCTGGGCAGTCCTGTTCCTTTTCGCCCCGTTCTTCCGTTTGCTCATGGGAATCGCCTATGTGGGAACGGGGTACAGCCTGTTCATAGTGGGGCTGCTGCACGCGTCGTTCAACGCCTCCGCGTCAACAAAACTGGACGTGTTCGACGGCGAATGGCAGCAGATTGCCGCCTTGATCCTCCTGCTGGGAGTGACTGCCGCGGCGACCGCCTCCCGCACCTCCCGTTCAAGGCCGGCACCCGCCGGAGGGGAACCGGACATCCGCACATCCCGGTGAGCACCATGGCCTCGCTCGGGAAGGAAATGAGGTATTTGGTCATGTTGGATGGTGCCACGCGGGCGCGCCGGACAGCAACGGTTTTTCACCAGAGGTACTGCCGGCGTCCACATATATCGAGCTGACACTAACGGGCGGAGTCAGGTGCGGCGGAGATCGCGGCACTGGCCATTTGCCCTAGGCAACTCTCGACACCTTCCGGCTATTGAATGCGTCGATGGGGCCTACTTGGCAGCCCTGCCCGCAATCTGTTTGGCGACCAGCCGGTCGATCCCTGGCACATGCGTTGCCCTGATGATCCACCTGCGCAGGAGGCGCTGGGCCCTGTTTGCGGGAAGGAACGACGAGGCAGCGCGCCTCCCGGCAGCTTGGGCCACTTCCACGACGGGTCTCCAGCGCCTCTCGAATTCGGTGAGTGCGGAGCTGAACCCTTCGGGTGAGGCTGCGGGGGCGAGGATGTCGCCCAGTAACGCGGCACCGGCTATGGCGAGCGAACCGCCCTGACCTGCAAGGAGTGACACTGCTCCGCAGGCGTCGCCAATGAGAACGGTTCGCTGCTTCTGCCAGACCGGCATGCGTATCTGAGCCACGACATCGTCATATGGGTGCTCGGGACACAGCTCAAGGAGCCGGTCGACCTCGTGGCTGAGTCCTGCAAACTCTCGACGCAGCCGCTCCTGGGGCGTCTCAGACGGCAGATGGCTTGTGGCGCCTATGGCATCCCTGTAGACCATGAACGCCGCCACCTCATTCGCGCGGAGGCTGTAAAACCCGGCCAGTCGATCGATGCTGTCGGTGAGGACAAACCGGTTCCGAAATCTGGCATTCAGGAGCGGTTCGGGAACGATGAATGCGGCAGCGCGCATGCCCAGGGGGCGCAGGTAATCTTCCTCCGGCCCGAACACCTGGGAGCGCACTTTGGAGTGGAGTCCATCAGCGCCGATAAGGACGTCCGCGGCGAGTGTCCCTTGCGGCAGGTCATCAACGGCGACCCGCACGCCGTCGTCCTCACTCCATACCTGGGATATGGGCGCACCGTAGTGGACGCGCACCCGGTCGGAGGCCACGTCGTCGAACGCGTCGAGGGCAGCTCGTTCCATGTCCGGGCGTAGCAGGCTCAGGACCTTCCCGCCGGCCAGCCGGGCGAACTGGTCATAGTCGAGGCTGGAAGTTGGGCGTCCTGCTGCGTCGACATACTCAAAGGCCTCGACCCGGTAGGCCCGTTCTGCCAGCCGGGAGTAGAGGCCTATCCGTTCCGCTGCCTCGATCCCTGGACCAAAAAGGTCCATCATGTAGCCATCGGAACGAGGAGCAGCCGATTTTTCCAGGAGCTCTACCTCCCAACCGGCCACACCGAGCTGGCGGGCCGCCACGAGGCCTGCAATGCCCGCGCCGACAACCACTGCCTTCATGTCCTGTCCCGATCAATCAAATCAGCCGGGCCGAGGGAGCCCGGGAGGAGTTGCAGGTTATTACAGATCTGCTGGGTCATTGATAATTCTTTGCCCGAAATCTGTCCAGAGCCTCACAGGAGCGGTGGCCCACCGGGAGTTACTCCAGGGAGTGCCGCGTCAGCGAGGTGGGATCAGTTGAGTCAGGGCCCATCCAGGGCTTTCTTTATCGAGCTGTGGGGCAGCCCGCATGGACCGGCCCACTCCAGCTTGAAGGTTCTATCCTTCGATAAGCTCCCTTACTGGTCCCTCGTGCAAGGCCAGATAGACATCGTCCCGGATCTTATTGGCTTCGTGATCGGTCAGTGTCCGCGCAAGGGGACGCAGCACCAGGCGTATTCGCATCCGCGTTGGCCTGCCCATCGCGGATGCGAAGCCGTTCCCGTGCTGACTTGGGAAGATATTTGCTGGGAGTAAGGGCTAAAAGTTCAACCTTTTCCAGGTCTTCAGACTGTGCGCCTAATGCCGTTCGCACCCGGTCCCCGAGCATCTCCGCATCGGTGTCCGCAGGAACGACGATGGAGAGATCCCTGCGAATGGCAGGCATCTGAGAGACAGGCATCCATGGGGACAGGTCCAGCATTTGCCGCGCAACCCTGACATCGGTGGATCGAAGTAGCCTGATGTCGGGGATGGCCTTGCGAAGCATCAAGGCGCGATCCAAGCCCATGCCTAGAGCCAAGCCGGACCATCGTTCGGGATCCAGGCCGGCGTGGGAGAAGAGGTGCGGTGCAGCTAGCCCGCATTCTGCGAGTTCAAGCCACTGCCCATCCATCAGGACGTCAATCTGCATGCCTTCGGTTGTGTACGGGTGAACTGCTGGGACTGACCGCCACTGCGCACCTGGCAGCACCGCATGAACCAGTCCTGCGACCATCTCTTGCAGGTCGGAGGAACCCAATTGCCTCTGCGAGCTGACGCGCCAGAGATCAACCTGATGCGGAGTTCCCACATGGGTCCGGTCAATGCAGTCGCGCCGGTAAACCAGGCCAGGGATAGCCCAGAGTTCGTCCAAAGATTCACCGGGTTCCTGGACGCGCAGCAGCGACGGGATTGAGGACGACGTGTGGCTGCGCAGCATGACCGTTGGGCTGACATAGCGGGAGTACCTTTGGTCCCGCGTCACGTCGGACTTGTTGAAACCCAAGCGATCGTAGTTGTCTTCGACGCTTACGAGTGGGCTGTGTCGGATGGTTTGTACTGGCACTTTCCATCGTCGACTGAGTGCGTCGATGGTGTTTTGCAGGAGTGCCTGTATCGCGTGCGGCTGCTGGTCCGGATTCGAGAGATCCGGGATTCTTAAAGCATCGTGAAGCTCATCGGTACTCATATAGGAGAGCATTGTGGTCCTTGTATTCGGGCTTGAGTGGCGGGTTCATTCCCCGACTCAAATCCGGCGCCAGGACTTAGGCGCGCGCCTGAGAGCCCTCGCGACCGGAATCCGGTCGGGGGCAGATAAATCGACGCGCAGAGAGCATGGGGTGATTATATTCCTCATTGCGCCGTCGCCGCGAGGAGTCGTCTTCAAAGCGACTGTTTTGACCAGCGGTTGGAGCGCGAACGGTCTGATTCAACAGGGCGTGCCGATACCGCGAAGACTCGTCGTCAAGCTTTATTGGCCGGTCTCCACGGCAGCCGGCAAGCCGAGCAGCGACTGCTTCGACTACCCATCGGCTACCGATGGCTGCCTGAAGGGTTAGGCAACCGTGACCTTCGGGTCGTTCCTTCCCGGTGCAACACCCATTACTGTCGACAGCACCATCGGGGACGACGGAAGAGGCACGATGAGCATCGACATCGAGATTGGTACAAGCCTCAGCAACGAGGTCGCAGCGCACTTTGCAGCCAGGACGCAAGCAATCACCGAAGCGATGCAATGGGTACAGGAAAGACACGCGGCATACAGCTGGGTCTGGACGGACGAGATTCGCTGTCGAGGATGCAACGCCAGCCTGGACATACCGCTGCTCGAGAGCACCAACGCAAAAGCTGATAAGGCTTTTCAGGCACATCAGTTTGCCCAGCTTGATGCCATATTGGCCGCTGACGGACATAACACGGCGAATCGTGAGGCTTCTTCATAAGCGCGTCCAGACCTACCTGTCTACTCAAGAGCGAATGGTTCCCGTGTACGGTGGGATGCCGGGGGGCCGGGGCGCAAGGTTGCGTTTTCATTGGTGAAGCAAGCCCGAGGTCACTCGCCTCGGGCGCTTAAGGGGGAAACCATGGCCGGAATATTCGAACTCTTCAACGACGAGGATGCCCAGAAGGCATTCAGGCTCAAATCGCCAGCCGGCTTGGTCCTGGCCGTTTCGGGGCGCTACCCCGACAAGGAATCCGCTGTGCAGGGCATCCAGGACCTGCGCGAGTGCGCTGGCACGGGATTGATTAATGATCAATGTACCCCTTCAGGGCTGACCGGGCCGACGTTAGGAAATCGACCGCGGTCGCAGAGACATCAGCAGTAGTCCCTCATGGTGCCGACCCGGCTTTCCGGGTCGGCACCGTTGTGTTGGCACAACTTCACATTCTCGGACATAAAAAAGGGATTCACGCCCCCCTATTCACCGGCGTTTGGTCCCGATCAGCACGAAAAATACTCCCGCAATCATGTGCATGAATCCCGGGAAGACGTCGCCGCTACTTGGTAAGGTGTGCGCATGGCCATCAAACTTGAGAACGTCGGCATCGCAGTCCGCGACCTCGAAGCGACGATCGCCTTCTTCACCGACCTCGGGCTCACCGTCCTCGGCCGTGACACGGTCAGTGGAGAGTGGACCGACACCGCTGTCGGCCTCGACGGCAACCATGCCAACATCGCCTTGCTTCAGACGCCGGACGGCAACTGTCGCCTCGAGCTCTTCGTGTACATCCACCCCGAGGCGATCGAGACGAAGCCCACCCTGCCCAATGAGATCGGCATGCACCGGGTTGCCTTCCTGGTCGATGACATCGACGACGCTCTAGAGATCGCCGCGAGGCACGGCTGTCACCCGCTGCGGGGCGTGGCAACATACGGAGACCTCTACAAGCTCACCTATGTTCGCGGTCCCAGCGGCATCATTGTGATGCTCGCCCAGGAACTGAACAAGAGCTGACCGTAAGCCGTTCCACGAACTGCAAGCTGCCATTGATTCAACCATGAGCCAGAAGACATCTCCTCGTTAGCCTGGCGTAAAAGGTTCGCAGAGAGGCGATGGACTATGGCTATCACTAAGCTCTTGGCCGCAGTCACCGCTGCGGTTGCGGTGGTCTCCATTTTTTCTCGTCCGCGCAACGCGCCAGGATCGTACCTGGGGTGGTACACGACGACGTCGGGCGCACGGGCAAGCGCGCCGGCGAGGGCGGCGTGAAAAGCCCTCGCCGCTGAGCAATCAGGACAGGGCGGCGCCGAGGGTGGTGAAGGCGTAGCCCTTGTCCAGCAGGACCGGGATAGCTGCCGAGAATCCGGCAGCCGTTCCCGATCCGGGATGGTTTCCGTGGGAAATGATGATGTCGCCCGGGCGGGCTTTGGCCGTTTCGGCGGCAACCACTGATGCCGGGTAGGTCGCCCCGGCGTCGGCGTTGATGCTGAATCCGGTGGGAACCACGCCGAGGGCGAGAAGGATCTCGGCCGCGACGTCGTCAAGGTAAGCGGTGCCGGGACGGAAGAAGCGAGGCCGCTTGCCGGTGATTTCCGTCAGGAGGTCGTCGTTGGACATGACCTCTTTGTACACTTCACTGCTGCTTTGCGTTCCGGCGATCCCGTAGGCGGACTTACCGTTCACGCTCAGCGGCGCGTGGCGGGTTCCGTGGTTGGCCAGTTCAAAGTGGGGCACGGCCGCGAGCTCCTGTGCCAAGGTCTGGTTGTGGTGGATCCACCGCGCGTTTAGGAACAGCGTTGCCGGAATCCCGAGGCGCTTCAGCGTGTCCAGGGCCGCATGGTCGGTTCCGTTGCCTCCCGGCCCGCCGCAAAAGTCCAGCGTCAACGCGATCCCCGCGGCAGGATCTGGCAGGATCTGGAGGACGTTGGGCGCCTGCAACCCCCAATAGGAAGGGCGACGCTCAGAAAATTCGGCATCTATTTGTTCCTGCGACCGGCCCGTCGGATTCGGCCCAGGATCAGGGATGGATGGCCGGGACCCTGGGGAAACGTCAGGAACTGGTGCAGCGACGGACGATGTAGGAGTCACAGGAACTGACAGCTTTGGCGCTGAAGTTATCGCGTCACTGGCCTCGCCGGGTTTGCATCCGGAGAGCAGCAAAGCCGTAGCTGACAGGAGGAACGCCCGGCGCTGCGGATTATTGATCTTTTGATGCATGACGAGTTTGTCCCCCAATGGTTTCCCCTGCCCGTTCGCCAAGCAAAGAGCGCGGGCCCTGCTCTATGCAAACCATATATTTTGTTCGGAAAAGTTACGTTATGGCCGCTGTTTGTGGCGGGAATTTGGACAACTGACGAAGCAACACGATTACGAGGCATTCCCCGGTTTCCAAATCCCGGGGGGTGCGCACCAGGAGCATCCAGTTCTAAGGAACTGGGACGGGTTGAGTCGGCTTAACCCGCTGCGTGGGGCAGAAGCTTCCCGTCCGCACAGGCCGTCGGGTCAGGGGTGACCCCCGGTATGCGCACTTCTACCTCAAACGCAGAGGGAGGCTGCCGTCTCAGCGACGGCAGCCTCCCTCGAGTTATGCGCCTATGGCGCCCACACAGCAGGGCTCAGTGGGGTGATGGTGAGTGACTCCATTCCCGCCGTCCCCCTTCTGCGCAGAGGAGACGCCGTGTCACTTTGCCTCCTCCTGGTGCACGAAGTCGGATTCCCAGTTGTCCTTGGCCGCCTGGTCCTCGGTGACGGCTGTGGTACCGGGCACCGCCCGGTTCAGGTGCAGGAATTCGAGGTGTGTTTCGTAGTGGTCCAGGACATCGGTGATGACCTGCTCCTTGCTGTAACCGGCGAGGTCATAGCTGTGGCTCCCCTCGAGGGAGAAAACCTCCATCCGGTAGTACTTCGGTTCGAGCGCGGCATTGCCCGGCGCATAGGACGGGGTGTCGTACTGGACCGGGTAGATCTGGTACTTGAACGGGCGCTCATCGCAGAGCCTCACCAGCAGGTCGACGTGGCGGATGCCGCAGGTCTCAACGATGCCCGTCGTCAGGCTCACGTTGGCGTCCTGCGCCTTCAGCTCGTCGTACACCTCCTGCAACGCGGGCAGCGCCACGGTGTCCACGAAGCCGTTCGCCTGCTTCGGCCCCGGGTAGGTCATGGCCCGGTTGAGGCGCTGCCGCCACGTGCGGGACGACGATCCGTCCGCGCTGTGGCCGGAGATGATTCCCGGCAGGCTCGCGCGGTAGCTGTCGGCCAGCGAGTTCTCCACGCGCAGGGCCTTGAAGAGGCCCAACATGATGAACAGCAGCAGGATCGAGAGCGGCAGACCCATGATGATCGTCGCGTTCTGCAGCGTTGTCACACCGCCGACGGTCAGCATGGCGAGCGTCAGGAGACCGGTCACCAGGGCCCAGAAGACGCGCAGCCACTTGGGTCCATCGGCATTGGCGTCCTTCAGGTGGCTCGTGAAGTTGGCCATGACGAGGGCACCTGAATCGGCGGAGGTGACGTAGAAGAGCAGCCCGGTGAAGGTAGCCACACCGATGATCAGCGGCGCGGCGGGGTACTGCTCCAGGAGGCCGTAGAACGCCCGCTCCGGCTGGGCCATCGCGGTCTCCCCGAAGGCAGCATTACCGTTCATCACGATGTCGAGGGCGCTGTTGCCGAAGATCGAGATGAAGACCAGGATGAACGCGAAGGGGACCATGAGGGTGCCCAGCACGAACTGTCGGATGGTGCGGCCGCGGGAGATGCGCGCGAGGAAGAGCCCTACGAAGGGAGCCCAGGCAATCCACCATGCCCAGAAGAAGAGGGTCCAGCCCTGCAGCCAGTCACCGGGCCGGTCATAGGCGAAGGCGTCCAGCGTCATGGCCGGGAACCGGCTGAGCACGTCGCCGGTGTTCTGGACGATCCCGTCCAGCAGGAAGCTGGTCTTTCCCGTCAGGAGGATGAACACCATGAGGGCGAGGGCGAGGATCACGTTCAGCTCGGCGAGCCGGCGGATTCCCTTTTCGACGCCGGAGAGCACGGAGGCGGTGGCCATGACAACGGCTACGACTATCAGGCCGATCTGCACGGTGACGTTCTCGGGCAAGCCGAACATGAGGCTGAGCCCGTAGTTAAGCTGCACGACGCCGATGCCCAGGGAGGTGGCGATGCCGAAGATGGTCCCGAGGAGGGCTGCGATGTCCACGCCGTCGCCGAGCGGGCCGTTGATTTTCTTGCCGAAGATGGGGTACAGAGCGCTGCGGATGCTCAGGGGCAGGTTATGCCGGTAGGCGAAGTAGCCCAGGGCCAGTCCCATAAGTGCGTACAGGGCCCAGCCCGTGATTCCGTAGTGGAACAGGGTGAGGACCATGGCGTGCCGGGCGGCCTCGACGGTGCTGCCATCACCCTGCGGGGGAGCCAGGTACTGGGTCACCGGCTCGGACACCGAGAAGAACATCAGGTCAATGCCGATGCCCGCTGCGAAGAGCATCGACGCCCAGGTGAACATGCTGAACTGAGGCTTGGAATGGTCCGGGCCGAGCTTCGTCTTGCCCACCCGGGTCAGGGCGAGGACCAGGACGAACACCACCACGACGGTAACGATCAGGAAGTAGTACCACCCCATGTTGGTGGATACCCAGGTGACCATGGACCCGATCAGGGCCTCGGCGCCTACGGCGTCACTGATGGCCCAGAGGGCGATCGCGAGGATCCCGGTGGCCGATCCGATGAAGACGGTCCAATTCACGCGGGTTCGAGCCGCGGGGGTCGTGTCACCGCCTCCAGTAACTGTTACGGGCGGAGCGTCGGCTATCTGACTCATATCGTCCCTCTCATTGTGCACCGCACACCATGGCGGTGTTCCGTGCGGGCGGAAATGGTGCGGGGCAAGGCCCGGTCCATGCAGTTAGTGGCAACCGAGGACATTCGTCGTGGGCTGTCAACGCAGCCGAACTCGTCCATGCGGCTTGAATAAATACTCTTGTTGCGTTCCAATATCTGGACTCCTAAGTCAGAAAGCACGATGGTGATTACCCGTGACCGCCATTGGACGCGGGTGAAATCAACGGCAGGGCAGCGATTGTGGGCCCCCGGCCGTTTCCCCCAAGTGTTTTTGCCTAGTCTGGCTGTGCCTACGCCGGTTCTCCCGTGAGAGGAGCCCAGGCGACTCCGCTGGATGTGGCGTAGGTCATATGAGGAGATTAGTTCACATTGAACAAGTGTTCAAGACTTCTGAGTAACCAATGTTCAAGAATAATCCCCTTCGCGCGGTAGAGCCGAGCTGATGCGGAAAAACCCGGTGGAGGGGGCATGAGGCACCCCTCCACCGGGTTCGGCTCACCGGCTCCGGAGCCCGCTGTGGGCGCGCTGCGGGTCAGGCCAGGGCCGCGCTGAGCTCCGCCTCCGCCGTCGTTGTTTCGCCTGTTCGACTGGCGCGAATGAGGTCCGCGCAGCGTTCGCCGATCATCATGACGGTGATGTTGGGGTTGACCGTAACGTGCTCAGGCATGACTGAGGCATCGGCGACGCGGAGGCCGGTGACGCCCTTGACCCGAAGCTCGGGGTCGAGTGGTGACATCTCATCGTGGGCCGGGCCCATCCGGACGGTGCCGACTGGGTGGTAGACGGTGTTGTGCGTCTTGCGGATGTAGTCCTGCAGTTCCTCGTCGGTCTGCGCTTCGATGCCGGGTGAGAGCTCCCGGCCGGTCCATTCGGCCATGGCCGGCTGGGCGGCAATTTCACGGGCCTTGCGGATGCCGGCGACCATGACGCGCATGTCGTGGCCCTCCGGATCAGTGAAGTACCTCGGATCCACCATCGGCTTGTCGCGGAAGTCCCGGCTGCGCAGCCGGACGGTGCCGCGAGAGCGGGCATGCGTGACATTCGGGGTGAGGCTGAAGCCGTTCTCCGTGGTCGGGTAGCCGTACCGCAGGGTGTTCATGTCGAACGGGACCGAGCCGTAGTGCATCATCAGGTCCGGGCGATCCAGGCCTTCCTCGGTGGGCGTAAAGATGCCGATCTCCCACCACTGCGTGGAAGTCTGCACCATCGGCTGCCTGGCCTCGAACTGCACGACGCCTTCGGGGTGGTCCTGGAGGTGCTCGCCGACGCCGGGGGAGTCGACCAGGACCTCGATACCGTGCCCGGCGAGGTGCGCGGCGGGGCCGATGCCGGAGAGCATAAGCAGCTTGGGCGAGTCGATGGCACCGGTGGAAAGGACGACCTCGCAACGCGCGGAGAGCCGGTGAGTCCGGCCGAACGCTGAATCCACGACATCGACGCCCGTGCACCGCTTGTCCGCGTCGAACACCAGTTGGCGGGCACGCAGGCCGGTCAGCAGTGTGAAGTTCCCGCGCTCGATGATCGGGTGAATGTAGGAGACCGAGCTGGAGGAGCGGGTGCCGTCCGCGCGGCGGTTGATCTGGAAAAAGTTCGCGCCATTGATCACCGTGGTGCCGGCGTTGAACTTCGCCCGGGGAATCCCGGCCTGTTCGCAGGCATCCAGGAGTGCGACGCCGGTGGGGTCCGCCGGGGGCACGTTCATCAGGTGCACGGGTCCTGAATCGCCGTGGTGCGGCGCGTCGGGGCCGGCGTCGTCGTTGGTCTCCAGCCGCTGGTACAGCGGCCAGGCGGCCTCAGCGTTCCAGCCGGTGGCGCCGTACTTGGACTCCCACTCGTCCAGGTCTTCGCGCGGCGCCCAGAAGGCGATGCAGGAGTTGTGGCTGGAGCAGCCACCCATGACCTTGGCACGGGAGTGGCGCATGAAGGAGTTGCCGTTCTCCTGCGGTTCGATCGGGTAGTCCCAGTCGTAGCCGGATTCCAGCAGCTCCATCCAGCGGTCAAGCTGCAGTACTTCGGGTACCCCGCGGTCGTCCGGGCCGGCCTCCACCAGCGCCACGGACACGGCCGGGTCCTCACTCAGCCTTGCGGCGACTGCGGCTCCGGCGGATCCGCCGCCGATGACGATGTAGTCGAACCCGCGGTCGTTGAGGTTCTCGACGTTGTCGATGTGCATCTAGTTCTCCTTGCCGTGGTCAGTGAACCAGCCCGTTACCTGCGGGTTGGTGTTCTGGTAAATGTGCTTGGACTCCTGGTATTCGGCCAGGCCGGTCGGGCCGAGCTCGCGGCCGACGCCGGACTGGCCGAAGCCGCCCCACTCGGCCTGCGGGAGGTAGGGGTGGTAGTCGTTGATCCAGACGGTGCCGTGCCGCAACCGGCCCGCCACACGCTGCGCCTTGCCGGCGTCCTGGGTCCAAACCGCCCCGGCCAGCCCGTAGATGGTGTCGTTGGCGGTCGCGACCGCTTCATCCTCAGTGCGGAAGGTCTCAACGGTCACTACCGGGCCGAAGGCCTCATCCACGACGACGGACATCCCCTTCTGCACGCGGTCCAGGACGGTTGGCTGGTAGTAGAAACCGGCGTCGTACCGCTTTCCTTCAGGCGCCGCGCCACCGCACCGCAGCCGTGCGCCCTCCTCCACTCCGCGCTGGACGTAGGTGTGAACCTTTTCCCGGTGGGCCGCGGAAATCAGCGGTCCGGTTTCGGCAGCTTCATCGAACGGGCCGCCGATGCGGATGTCCTGAGCGCGGCGGACCAGTTCATCGACGAAGCGCTCGGCGATCGATTCCTCGACCACCAGCCGCGCCCCGGCGGAGCAGACCTGCCCGGAGTGCACAAACGCCCCGTTCAGCGCATTGTCGACGGCGGCGTCGAAGTCCGCGTCGGCGAATACCACGTTGGGGTTCTTGCCGCCGAGCTCCAGCGCCACCTTCTTCACGGTGGCGGCAGCAGCCGCGGCAATACGCTTGCCGGTCTCCAACCCGCCCGTGAAAGAGACCAGGTCGACGTCGGGGTGTTCAGAGAGCGGTGCCCCCGCCTCCGCGCCGGCGCCGGTCACGAGGTTCGCGACGCCGTCTGGAAGGCCGAGGTCCTGCAGCAGCTGCATGGTCAGGATCGCGGTGGACGGGGTCAGCTCGGAGGGCTTAAGGACGAAGGTGCAACCGGCGGCCAATGCGGGCGCGATCTTCCACGCGGCTTGAAGCAGGGGGTAGTTCCAGGGCGTGATGAGGCCGCAGACACCCACCGGCTCGTAGACAATCCTGCTAACGACGGCGGGGTCCCCGGGGTCTACCACGCGGCCCGACTGTTGACCTGCCAGCCTTCCGAAATATTCGAAACAGGCAGCGATGTCGTCTATGTCTATCCGGCTTTCGATGATCCTTTTTCCGGTGTCCAGCGATTCGGCGCGGGCGAATTTCTCGCGGTGGCCGCGCAGTTCCGCGGCGACCCTGAGCAGGAACGCGCCGCGCTCAGGGGCCGGGACCGAGGACCAGACGCCGGAGTCGAAGGCTGCACGGGCCGCAGCGATGGCGCGCTCGGCGTCTTCCCGCCCGGCCTCGGACACGGTGGCGACCAGTTCGCCGTCGGCCGGGTTGCGAATTTCACGCACCGCGCTGGACGCGGCCGGCTCCCACGAGCCGTTGATGAACAGGGTGGATGCGGTATCCGTCATGGTTCTCCTTGGGTGGTGCGGGGATTAGTAGTACGGCGACGGTCTTGTGGTTGGCTCCCGATCCGCCGCGGCGGCGGGACGATTTGCCGACCTGCTGCAGGGGCGCCACGGTGCTGATGCTTGAGGCATGTCGTGCAGGGGGGGGGCACGCGGTTGGTTCGGGGCTGTCCTGGCGGAGGATGCTCCGGTCCCCTAGGACTTTCCGCCGCCCGCAGGAGCCCGCGTCGACGTCCTCGAAGTGAACTCTGTGGCGTAGGTCATACAATGCAGATTAGTCCATATTGAACAAACGTTCAAGGGCAAATCTGAACAAATGTTCAACAACGGGCGCAAAGCCGCTTCCGCTGGATGAGGGAGTGTCTAGGACTCCTGGGCTTCGCCCAGTGCGCGCCCGTTTTTTCGCGAAGGGGCGAACGCAATGTGCTCCGTGTGGGCGATGTTTCTCTGGATTGATGCCTTGTCCACGCCGAGGAGTGCGGTGAGCCACATGCCATTCTGGACGACGACGATGTCCGCTGCCCGTTCCCTGCACTCATCGCGGGAGAGCCCGGGATTGGCATTCCCTATCAGCGTCGCGAGACCATCGAGATACCGCTCGAACGCCTCCGCATTAATCTGTGCAAAGTCTTCACTGGCCTGGGCCAGAGCCCAAAGGTGCAGACGCAGAGACAAATATCGTGTGGTCAGGAGTTCCGCGCCCGCAACGCGCCGGAGAGCCTTGCGCAGCTGTTCGTCCGGAGGCGAATCGGGGTCGGGCTCGACCAGCATAAGGTCGTGCTCGTCGATTCGATGCAAGGCCGCACGGATCAAGCAGGACTTGTCTTCGTAGTAGTAGTTGACGAGCCCCAGTGCTACACCGGCTTCGCGTGCCACGGCGCGCATGTTGACACCTGCGATGCCGTGGCGCGACAGCAGATCCATCGCCGCTTCGAGAATGCGCGACTGCCTGTCAATCTGTTCGCCGGATCTAACGGTGCTTGTACCCACTTGGCCAGACTATTGTGAATCGCCGATGAGTGCATCTCGCAACCAATTGGAGGAAGGCCGCGGTCCGGCAATGCTGCCTCTGCGTGTCAATACTGGGCATGCATTTTGGAGTGGTTGCTTCCCTTGCTGAATGCTCCTGTATGCGAACCACACCTCGCGGCTTTGGAACAAGGCGCCAGTTGGATGCTTCACGTTGGCACGACCAAAGGTCAACGGCAAGTCTCCTTCTGGACGCCGGGAGATGTTGGCATGCAGCTGGGCTCATTCCTGACGAACCACCGGCCAAAGGGCGGAAGCTTGCTGCCCCCTATCCTTCGAGTGGAACGCTCTACGGGATGCTGACGGCTACAACAGGACCCCGTCATTGATGCGGAGCCTCGCGGAGCGGCGGGGTATGCCTCGTGCCCAGAAGGCGATTATCAGTCCTGCGGCAGCGGCTCCGCCGGTCTGGCCGAGCGGTGAAGACCACGACCCTTCAGGGTTGGGCAGTAGGAGGGCCAGCACGACGGCTGCCAAAGACAGGAGGACCTCCACACTCGTCTGCAGGAGATGAGCACGGAAGTCAGGGTAGGCAAGGCGAACCGGAACCAGCGGAAGCAGGAAAATCGCGCCGATGCTGAAAACGAAGAAGATGCCTATGAACCCGTTCAGCATGAAGATCGCCAAGCCCAGAACCAGCAGCACCAGAAACTTCAGGACTCGGACTACTGGGAGCTTATTCTTTGGAGTCCATCGGCTGAGCAGGAGTCCCCACGCCGGGAGCCCAAGGAGCCAGCCTCCACACCAGAAGCCGAGGTCCAGGAACGCCAGTATCACGAGCAGCATCCCGGGCGTCAGGAAAGCTACGGCCTGGCGCGGGGACGGCATTCTCCCGACGGGGCCGAAGATGCAGACACTAATCAGGAGGTAGGCAGCAACGTAGCCGGGCAGCAGCTGTATAGCTGGCATCCGGGCCAGCCCAGTGACAAGGAGCGTCATTGCGATGACCATGACGGACACCGCCGTGAACGTCCCCGGCTGACGGTGATCAGTAGGATTCACGGCTCAACCCTACTCACAGGTCATATCTACTTACCGCGCCTGTCGAGATTGGAGCGGGCGATGGACCGTCAGAAGGGTTGGGTGCTTTGCTGGCGCCTGAGAGGCAGATACTTCCCTCAAGACCATGCGTTCACAGAACACAGACCGGGTCGCGGCATTATGAAGAACTTCGTCGATAGGATCTCAGGCGTGGTCGCGAGGCTCTGCTTGAGCCGGGATCGTATTAGCTGCGGGGGAGAGGCCCAGCTGTCCGCGGGTTAGGACTGCAACGACTGTCATAAGCACACCGAATGCCAGCGCCGAGATCAGGTAGTACATGGTGACTGTCGGCCCGTCGGTGGAACCGTTGAACAGGAGAACGATGAGGCCCCCTGTGGCGTTCTGGGCGCCGTGAAGAAGCATCACGATGAAGACACTGCCGCTGGTGGAGTTGTAGGCCCAGGCCAGGACGAAGCCGTTGACCACTGTGGCCAGCAGGTGGGTGAGGGTCTCGGGCAGGTTTTGCACGAACAGGGCGTTCGGAAGGTGCCAGAGCGCCCAGATCACCGATACGACCAGTGCGGCCAGCAGGGGTGGGTAACGCCGGTTGGCGGTGGGCTGGGCGTACCCGCGCCATCCGGGTTCCTCGGCCAGTCCGGTGAAGAAGGAAATGCTCAGAATGCCCAACGGCAATTGAGTGTAGAGCAGCGACCAGTTCTGCCCCAGGGCTGCGGCCGTCGCCCCGGGGTGGAAGACCAGGTCGCGCCGACACCGAGAAACGGGACAGCAAGAAAGACGAACGCGTACCACAGGGGATGGACCCGCCACCGGACGAGGCTCCGCCCCAGCCCGGTCAGGCCACGCCGCCCCCTGGTTAGGGCAAGGACCACCACGGCGGCAATCAGCGGCCCTGCGGCGGCGACCAGGTTCATCACGCCCACCAGGGCTCCTTCAGGGTCCAGAACGCCCGCCTCGGTCCCGAAGAATCCCCTGGTCAGCAGAGGCCAACTAATAAGGTAGGCGATTACGGTGTACGTGAGTAACCCATGCTTAGTCATCCAGCGGCGGAGCATGCCGGCCCAGGCGTCCTGTCTCCTTCTGAGCACCAGGAGGCCGGCGGCGTGGAGGGAATTGAGTGGCCATTAGACTGGTCTCCTTCGGACTGGTTCCAAGACCCGATCTGTGGTTGCTCGTCCCCCGGTCGCCTCTCATAGTGCCCGCCCGTTGAGGTGGAAGCAACCAGAACGGCTCAAGAATGCAGTGGGGCTAAGCGCTGCCGTAAGTCGGGCTGAGGCTCCCTCCGGACGACCGCCGGCTGAACTACTTTTGGTCCGAAGTCGCCTGCCTAAAGGGTGCTGACGGCCAGCTCGCATCCTGCCTCCTAGGGATTGGGAGGCCCGCTACAGCGGTTGCCACGCGAGCTGGCAGCCACCGACCCCCTTCTATTGCAGTGGCGGGAAGGGCATCACCTGGGACCGCTGTATTCGGCACCGAGGGAATTCAGTCGGCGTGGTGTCGCATTGTGATAATCAGGAAAACCGGTTTCATCTGCTGGGGCGGGCATCAGTTTCGTACGCCGCGAACTTCTTCAACTCGTTCATGGAAGTCGCACGCCAGGGTCTTCTCGGAAAAGGGGGCACCGGTGCGGAGATTCCCGATAGGTAGAAGTGATTCAAGGGGACTCGCGGTTTACGGGCAGAGCCTGTCCAGGGTCTCTTGCAGGGCGGAAGCCATCTGGTCATCCCACAGGTTGAACTTGTCATCCGATTCCGGATCTTCAAGGGGTGTGGGCATTGGGGGTGGGATCAGGGTCATGGTTGCTTGGTACTGGCCATCGGTGCTTGCGACCGATGCTGTGCGGTAGGTCCAGAACCCGCCCGTGCCGCCGAATCGGTGGTCATCGTCGCAGCCTTGGTTCCACTTCCAAAGTCCGAGGCCGTACAGCGGGACGGCCTCGGTCTTAGTCATTTCCTGGAGTGAGTCTTTGGACACCAGGTCTCCGCGGAACAGGGCTGCGTAGAAGTCGTTGATATCGGACATGGTGGAAATCGCTCCGTAGGCAGGCGACCCGAGAACGCCTGGCGCTTCGGTGACATCGAGGCGTTCGTCGCGGTAGGTGATGTAGCCGCGGATTACGCCAGGTTTGGCAGCTGCCGACTGATCAACGGACGTGTCCTTTAGTTTGAGCCGATCAATGACGTCCTCCCGAAGTACCGCGGTATACGGCCGCCCCCGCAGTTTCTCCACAAGCTGGCCGAGCGCCATGTAGTTGGAATCGGAGTAGCGGAAATAGCCCACGTCCCGGGCCTCCCACGGCAGTTGGGCTGTCAGTTCCAGGGCGCGTTGGGTTGTGATGTCTTCTGTCACAACCCGTGGGACGTCGGCGGCGGTTTTCTCGGTCACCTCTTGGAAGGAGCGCATGCCCGATGTATGTCCCAGCAACTGTCGGACGGTAATGGGGCCAGGCGGCTTGAGGACAGTGGTGAAACTATTCAGGATCCCGTTCACCGGATCGTCCAGACCGATGAGGCCGTCTTCCACCAGCTTCATGACCGAGACGGCGGTCATGGACTTCGTGATACTGGCGACGAATACCTGGTCACTCGGTGTCGCTGCGTCCTTGGACTCCAGGTTCCGTACGCCGTAGGCGCGGGACCATGTTCCTCCCGGCCACCTGACTTCCGCCACCACGGCAACGGAGCCCTGATCTACAAAAGTGCGCATGGTGTTATCGATTGACCTGGTGGGGGGTGGCGCGCTGCCAAGGGATGCGGGGGCGGGAGTCCGCTCTGAGTAGGTGCACGCGCCCAGTGCCAGCGCCGTTGCAGCCAATGCGCTAAGAAGGGGCCTAAAGGACGTTTTCATGACGCCGCCAGATGATGATGACAAAAGAGCTGACCGGGCGGCCGCAATTACGCCGCCCCGGTCACGGGGTCCCCGGCGGGTTAGTCCCATTACTTCAACTCAAGAGTTGTCCGCCAAGCAAGCGGGCTGCGGACCGCAGAGGCCACCCGCTTAGGCCTGGAACTCCGAAAAAGGGACCAGCGCGCCCGCTCCCATGAAGGTCAACCGGCCGGATGACCGTGGCTGCAGGTGGTTTCTCCTGGCAAAAGGTCGTGACCCTGAAGGCAGGTAGCCGATGGAGGGGGAGGAGTATCGTGTGCCAGGAAGAAGAGGCTGCTGTGGCCCTGGGTTATAGCAGCGTCCTCGCGTTTAAGCCAAGATGCGCGGTGAACACCCGGCTTTCCCTCAGCATCTTTTGCACGGTGGCTATTCCTAAATGGATGACTGACCACGGCTGATCGCGACCTTCCCGCACGACCCGTCCCTGCGTTGCAGTGATTTCCGGTATCACGAGTATAGGCTCGCACCCCTTCTGGTGACAGGGGTAAGGGTTTTGGCTGTTGCTCGGCCAAGATGGACGTGCTCGTCCCCAATTGGCAAGGGACATAGGGTCAGCAGAAGTACTACGAAGAGTGTCTTGAAAACCAAAAGCTTTTCAGGACACGTGCTGAGCCTGGGAGAGGTTAGCGGCCGAGTGTGTGACTCGCAGCGATAAATGGCGGTCTTTTCGCAGCGCTATTTGTCACCCGGCAGCCCGCAGGGGGTCCATTAGCGTGCCGTCTACTTACCGAGCTTCTTATTGACGTCGAGCAGATTGGTTTCCGCGACTCTTTCAAGTGCGGCGATCTTTGATGTTGGGATGCCCTTCCCGGTACATCAGCACGAATTCCGGATTAGGGGCGACGCGCTTCAGATACGACCCGCTTCTCCTTTGGCGGCGCGGTGCGTCGCTACTCAACTATGCGTACTAGCATCCAGATATCAGATAAGTATCATGCCGATACTGCGGGGGATCGATTCGCATATGGACACTTTCATTGCCTTGGCCTTCCTGGCGGTGCCGATTGCACTTGCGGTTGGTGTCGCCTGGAGAAGCGTCCGCCAAGACAGGAGGGCGAAAGGGAAGCCACCCGCTCACAGGGGGAAGTTCCAGTCCCAGCGGGGCAGGGTTTACCGGGAAGGCGGGCCCTATCGCAACGCAAGCCCCAGCGACGGCGGCGGAGGCGGCTACTAGCCCAGGGCATCGAAAAGCGGCGCATTGGCCCTAGTCAAACCAGCTGGCTGCTTTCCATGCGCAGGTAGCGGTACACCGTGGCCCGGCTGGCACCGATGATCTTCCCGATGTCGGCCGGGGTAAGGCCTTGAGCTTTCAGGTCGCTGGCGTGTCTGACCCTCGCATGTTCGGCGGTGACTTCCCGCCGCCCGGCTTTCCGCCCATGTTCGGCCGCCGCGGCCATGCCTGCCCTGGTCCGTTCGGCCAGCTGATCGCGCTCGAGCTGGGCGAATGCCGACATGACGGTGAGCATGGCCCTGCCCATCGACCCCGTTGTGCTGATTCCTTCCGTGACGCTGAGGAAATGCACACCCCGGCGTTCCAAATCATCGATGAGGGCCAACAGGTTGCGGGTATTGCGCCCCAAGCGGTCCAGCTTCCAGACAACAACCTCGTCTCCGTCCCGCAGGTGATCGAGCATCGTGTCCAGCTCGGGCCGACTCGCCCTCGCTCCACTCACACCATGGCCAGTGAAGATCCGGTGGCAACCTGCAGCCTTCAATGCTGCATGCTGCAGGTCCGCGTTCTGGTCAGCAGTGCCGACCCTGGCGTATCCACTACTCCCATAGCTCATCAAAGGTCGAGCGATCGGCGGTCGGGCTCGTAAATTCCAGCCGTCAGGCCTGAAGCATCCGCCTCGGGCGTCATTTTCAGGCTCTAGTTGGGCTCCCGGATGTGGGACAAGCGACGTGGAAGTTGCGTCGAACCCCCGGGAGAGTTGAAAAACCTGACGGCGTCCAGAAAATTGCCGATGAAAAGGCGAGGCCCGATGGGCTGTCTAAGGGCCGACGACGACAGAGGATGAACCCTGTTCGCGGAGGGCTCCCGTTTTCGTCGCCGGCCCGGCTGCTGCCGCCCTTTTCTGGGTGGAATTATTAGCTTCCTGCTACGGGAAATTAAACCGGTTCCTGCTTCCGTTGTCATCGGGAGGGGCTACCTAACCCCGCCAAGGGCGGGCAGAAACAGTAAATCCGTACCAAAAGTTGTCTGTGTGACAAGCGATCGTGGCGGGAGTTTCGGAACCACATACGGGACATTTGGAGCATTCAAGATCTGGCCCATCCGGAGACGATCCATTTTCAAAAGTCAGAGCAGCAGCCATGAATCGAGGACCATCCTGCGGCTGCGAGCAGGAGGGCTGCTGCCGCGATCCAAAAGCGATCTGCCAGTTGTGGGAGTGGTACCGGCGGATTAGGTTGAGCTGCGCACCGCCCGAAGGCCGAGCACGATGAGCCAAGCGAGCATGCTCAGGTTGAATGGTGCGGCCAGGAAGCTCAGGCCAGCGAAGATCCCGGACGAGGCGGCAGCGAATCCGAGCACGCCGGTGAACATGCCCCAATAGGCGAACCATGAGGGTTCGCCCAAGTCGCGCAGGAAACCCATTCCTGCCATAAGCGCAGCGAGCCCCAGCACACCGAAGGCGAGCACCGACGCGGATGAGGCCACGGCCCAGAGTGCGTCGCCGGCGGGACTGTCCAACCCGCCCAAAGTAGCCATCGGCCGGATGATGCCGTCGTAGAGGCCGATTACGATCAGGTTCTCCACTAGATGGATGGTGGCCCCCAGCGCCAGCTCCCCTGCGCCGACGGCGACCAGCGCCGAGCGGTATCCATACCGAGCCATCAGCCACCAGGAGAATCCGACGAATCCCGTACTCGCGGGCGACGATGGCGGCATGGGAGGCAATACCGCCGGCGTCCACCACGACGGCGGCTTGCGCGCTGGAACAGGGGAGTCCAGGATGGATTGGTATAGGGGCAGACAAGGATCTCGCCGCTGCTGAGCAACCCGAATTCGTCCGGTCCGCGGATGATCCTTACCGTTCCTGTGACCTGGCCGCGGCTGGCCGGCATGCCGGAAACCAGGGCGCCCGGGCTCCGGCGTCCGTTAGCGAACAACGAGGCCGTATCCATCAACGGAATACCCTCCAGTTCCCGGCGCTTGGCGGCCCTGGCCAACGCCAGACGGCGGTAGCCTTCCCGTTCTGCGGCCGACAGCGCGCCGCCGTCGTCCATTCCCGCCAGCTCTTCAAAGCGCAGGTGATTTACATCGGCTGGGTCCGCCAGCACCCCGCCGTCGCACAGCCGGCGGCCCAGCTCCGACAGTGCGCGGCGCAGCGGCGGCAGCAGCATGGTGGCGTAAAAATGGCTGTCCTCACGGAAGCCCACCCCGGTCTTGGCGGCGTCGACGGCGGACAGCATGTGCCGGCGCACGGCCGCGATCCGCAGGGCGGGATGACGCTTCAGTTCCGCCAGTGCCTGGCCGGTCTGGTCCGCGGCCGGGGGCCGCTCGCCCAACATGGATGTGATCAGCCCGAGAACCACCTCCGGGGCATCACGCCAGGTCGGTGAGCTGCTCAGAACTATGCTGACGGTTTCGCGGTGCCCGTACTCGGCCAGGAAGGACTGGAAACGTGCGTGGAACTCCTTGAATTCCGGGTCGTGCTCCAAACGGGACAGCAGTTTGCCCGGTGCCAGCGCGGTGAAGGCCCTCGCCAGGCCGGCGTGGGACCGGACCCGATCTGCCAGCTCCTCCAAGGCGCGGTTGGCCTGGCTGGTGCGGGTTTCCGCGCCTGCGATGAGTGCCGGGCCAAGGGCCCTCTTGCCCAGGAGGATGAGCATCAGGCGCAGCTTCAGCTGCGGCACGAAGGCTCCCGGCAGGTAGGAGATCCGCAGTTCGGTGATCCCGCGCATCGTGGCGAAGGCGTCCTCCGAGAGCCCAACGACTCCTCGCCATGACAAGGACGCCGGGTCCTGCCCTGCGAGCCGCCGGACGTTCTCCAGGAACGTGGCGAACCTGCTGTCCTGGGTCCAGCTGGCAGGATTGAACCGGCGGGCACGGCGTGCCACGGAGACCGGTGCGCCGAGGGTGCGCAGGGTGGGGTGCGGCACCGGCGGCACCAGGCGGAGCACCACCCCATCTTCCTCAGGCAACGACCTTCAGGCTGCTGCGGGGTCCCGGTCAGCGCTTCAGGAACAGCGGGGGATAGTTGATGGACTGTACGTTTACTTGTCCTAAGCCGTCACTGGCACCCGGTCGCCCCGCTGCGGCCAGCGACGTCGACGAGGGCACCGACGAGTTCGGGACCCAGCGCCAGCGCTGCATCGTTGTGATTCGCCGCCGCTACCTCCACCTCGATGACGTAGTTTCCGGCGTTCCGGGCCGCCTGGGCCACGTCCCGGCTCTGCTGTGCGGGCACGATGGTGTCCCCGCTCCCGTAGACCACGGCGATCGGGATGTCCGCTCGCACTACGTTCTCGCGTACCGGGTAGTGATCGCGAAGCATCCAGCCCACCGGCACGCCGTAGGCGGCCCGGCCGACGTCGGCGAGCGAGGTAAAAGGTGAGCGCAGCAGCATCGCGGCTGGAGGGTGCTCGGTAGTGAGCTCAGTAACCACCCCGGCACCGATGCTCTCCCCGAAATAGACGAGCGAGCCCGCCGGTACTCCTGCCGCACCTGTCAGGAACTCGCGAGCGGCGCGGACATCGCGCGCGAGACCGCCCTCGGACGGGTACCCGGGATTCGCCGCGTAACCGCGATAGTCGAAGAGCAGCACGCCGAACCCGAGCTCACTGATCGCTCGTCCCAGCCCTGCCCGGTAAGCCCGGTTGCCGCCGTTGCCCGGTGCGACGAGCACGGTCGCGCGGCAGCCGTCTGCGGCAGGCAAGTACCAGGCACCGAGCTCGAGGCCGTCACTCGTCGTGAGCGTGACTTCCTGGGCTCCGGGCAACAGCTCGGCGGCCGGGGGTGGCTGACCGCGGTCGGGAAAATAAATGAGCGAGCGTTGGAAGAACCACGTCATGCCAATCAGGAGCCCGACGACGACGAACACGGTCGCGAGCGGCATGATCCATGGCACCGTCAACTTTTTCGCCACCGTCCTATGATCGCAGAGCGGTTCGCGCCGCACACGGCACGATCCCTCTGCTTATCAATGCCGACGCTTCCGGGGATCAAGCCCTGGGCTTTGCCTATCGGATGGCGCCACGCCGGCGGCCGTCCGACAGGCACGGCCTGGGGCGAGGTCTCCTAGCGCGACAGGTTAGTCGGGGACTTCGGAACCTAATCGACGTTCGACCCTGTTTGTTGCCCCCCCTGTACTCAGCGTGGGTCCAAGAGGCGCGCGATTGCAAGAGCCGCAGATCTTGTCGATTTCGGAGAGCTATTCGTTCAAAACCTACTCCACGAGTTACCGATACCTCATGAGCCGCAGCTTCCAATGGTGGGGGAGGGTACGACAGGCCCGGGTTATACCCAATGGGGACAGACAGCTTTCTCGTGAGCGTCGCAACACCGACCGGAAAGTGAGTCCATAAATCAGGAGCGCAGTGCCAAGGCTTCTGCCTCATCCTTGGTGCCGTAGTCAACCCACCGCGGTCGGGAATCGAGTACTACAGTGGATGCATGGCTGCCAGCCGCAATCCGCTCGACGACCTGCGCGAAACCATCGGCCATCTGGCCGATCAGCTCAAGCTGCCCGGTTCGGAGCGCGTCGACGACCTGGTCGGCGATCTCATCGGTGCGAGGCCCGGGCCGGCCCGGCCGCTGTCCGAGGTGCAGGCCGAGCTCGACGCGCTGGTCGGACTGGAGACCGTGAAGGAACAGGTGCGGGCCCTCGTCGCACTGCTCCAGGTTCAGGCCCGCCGGAAGACGCACGGCCTGCCCGAGGTGGCCACGTCACAGCATCTGGTGTTCCTCGGGAACCCGGGCACGGGCAAGACCACCGTGGCGCGGCTCCTGGCCGAGATGTACCGGGCGGTCGGTCTGCTGCAGAAAGGCCACCTGGTCGAGGTCGACCGTTCGGGCCTGGTGGGGCAGTACGTGGGCGCGACCGCCATCAAGACGGACCGCGTGATCCGGCGTGCGCTGGACGGCGTCCTGTTCATCGACGAGGCCTACGCGCTGGCCCCGGAAGACGGCCGGACGGACTTCGGCCCCGAGGCGATCGAGGTCCTGCTCAAGCGGATGGAGGACCACCGCCACCGCCTGGTCGTGATCGTGGCCGGGTACCCGCGGCTGATGGAGTCCTTCTTGCTCTCGAATCCCGGACTGCGCTCCCGGTTCGCCCGCGAGATCACGTTCCCCGACTACTCCGTCGACGCACTCCAGACGATCTTCCACCAGATGCTGGCCCAGCACGAGTACACGCTGGAGCCGGGTGCGGACCAGATGCTGCGCCGCATCCTCACCGGGCTCCACGCGGGCGAGGACTCCGGCAACGCACGGTTCGCCCGCACGCTGTTCGAGCAGGCGCTCAACCGCCAGGCGCTGCGGTTGTCGCTCGACCAGGAACAAAGTCTCGACGCGCTCGATCGTGAGGCCGTCATGACGCTCACCGCGGACGACATCGTCGAGGCCGCGTTGGCCTTGGGCGAGGAGCCGGAGCCGGAACCGACGCCGGCACCGGAGCAGTCACGCTGGTGGCGCTGGCTGGGCTGACCGGATCTGCGGCGGCTGTCAGGCGAAGGCCCGTCCCGCCCCCGAGCGCTGCTCCTCAGACAACGAACTGCCCTTGAACATGAAACTGCTCCCCGTAAGTTAGAACTGAGTTTTCAGTCCAACTTTCGGGGAGCAGTTCAAAAGGGCCGGCACCGCTACCCACTGGTTCCGGTCCCAGGCCACGTGCTTTAAAGCCATGACGACCGATGTGTTCTTCCATTGGCGAATGGGCTAGTCAGCCGGTCAGGGCGGGAGTTCGGCGCAACCACCACTCGCCGAGAGCCACGTGCATGGTGAACGCCAGCCAGAAAGCGACGCCGAACATCGTGGGGTCCGGGGTACCCGGCGTCGTCCCGTGGGAGATTGCTTGCTCGACGCCCTCGAAGATCCCAACCCAGATCCTGATGGTGCCGACGGCGACACCGACGGTGAACGCGCGAATCATCCAGCGCCGATGCTGCCGGACGGCATCATGCCGGATCGCCCGGAACGCGAGTACGAGGCAGGTCAGAAACCAGCAGCCGAACACCACCGTCGCGACGGCTTCTGGTGCGCCTCCCCAGGCGTGGGGAACGCCGAAGAGGAGGGCGAACAGCCCGGAGATAAGCGCGCAGGTGAGCAGTACCCGCCCGAGCCGCCGGTGCAGGTGGTAGTGGCGGGTACGGAACCGCCGCGACAGTTGCAACGGCGCTGCCAGGAGGTAGACGACGCCCGGCGCGATATGAAGGTAGGCCAGCCAGGGGTGTGCGACGTACCGCTCGGCGAAGTCGTCATCGCTCGGTGTGGTCCCAGCGACGATGTTCGGCCAGTCGATCGTCATACGGATCGCCGCGAACACCATCACGACGGTGACCAGCACGCCGATCGCCACCGCGGTACGACGCGCGAGCCTCTGATTCGCGGTCGGCACCCTCTGCGTCACGAGCGGATCCTCGCACCATGTACTTCCAGTGTCAATGTCCCGCGTTGACTCATGGAAGATGTGCGAGTAGGAGGTATCGAAGAATTATTTGGTGATCAGCCTCGGTCTGCTGACGTTCCTGCTCAGCAATGCCAGTTGGGTCCCAGCGATCATCTCAGTGTTGGTTCTCGGCGCTTACGCGGCTTTCCTGCCCCTCATGATCCGCGGTGTCAGAGCATCGGTCGCTGGCGCGAAGGCCGCACTTCGAGCCGGGGCACCGGTTCGCGTGAACATCGAACGGCCGGCCCGTCCCGCAGCGCCATCTGGCGTGGGCGCTTGCCGGCATGGCGGTCATCCTTGCGGGTCATCCGGGCAGTCCGACGGGCCGGAGAACCTCCCCGCCGCCGCCGGGCTGCCGGAACAGGACGGCAAGCGCAACCTCTATCGGGAGGTTCCTGCAGCGAAGAGGATTAGAGGTGCCGATATCAATTCGGTCTCAGTCACAATGAGCCAGGGCCCACACCACTAAGCGACTTTAGGCTGGGGCAACGGACCAAAAATCTGATTGGGGACAGATATGAAGCACCACTTTTCACTTGGAGCCGTAACAGCTATCGCTCTCTCCTCAGTGGCATGTGAGGCAACGCCAACGGAGGGCTCGGCCACCGCTTCCTCGGCTACACCTTCAATTCACCAGGAGTTACCCACCGAGCTGCTTCTAAGCGACGGAGGCAGCAAGGCAATAGTGCATGCCGGCCTGTCTTCCGCTCCGAAAGTAGAACAGCAACTAACGGGAATCTTGGAGAAGGACGGAGCCGGGTGTATCACCATGCTTGCAGATGACGGTTACGGCTGGACGCTGATTTTTCCTGAAGGAACTAGCTTCCATGGCGAATCATTGGTTCTGCCCGATAAATCCTCCCTGTCGGTGGGAAGTTCGGTGTCCCTGGATGGCTCCTGGGTTCCTGGGAACGAAAGCCTGAGTATGTGTCTGAACTACGCCAGACTCTTGTCCGTGGAAAAAGCCACCGTCATCCCTTAGTAGGCACGAGCCGGCGAGGTACTGATCTAGTTCGGACGGCTGGGTCCCCGTGTCCGAACCCCATAGGGTGCACTTCGTGCCCTACATGGAATTAGGCTTCCCGACATGAAACCTCGCGCAATTCTTATCGCGGCCCTGCTGCTGGTAGTCATCGTGGTCGCGATTATCGTGGGTTGGGCGATGCTCGGTGACCGCCCAGGTCCACTGAATTCCCATGCCTTCTTTCCCACGGTAGACGTGGAGGCTGGAACCTCGAACTAGGTCCTCGTCGAGGAATCCTCTGGCGACGACTATTTTCCTGTTTTGAAGTCTTTTCCTCTTTAGTGAAACCTTTTGGGCTTTGCCGGACACTAAAGGGCATGGGGAACAACGGAGACGGCGAAGAGGGGCTGTGGCACCGGAGTATTCAGGGCCAGGGTGACGCGTTTGGTGTGCTGTATGACTTGCACCGCGATCGCGTCTTCCGGCACGCATATCGGCTGTGCGGGAATCACCACGATGCGGAAGACATCATGGCCGCCTCGTTCCTTGAACTCTGGCGCCGCCGGAAGCAGGTCCGGATTGTGGAAGGATCCATTCTTCCCTGGCTGCTGGTAACGAGCACGAACATGGCACGCAACCGCGCCCGCGCTGCCCTCCGCTACCACCGACTCCTGAGTTCCCTTCCCCGTACCCAGGTAGCCAGCGACCCCGCTGCAGATCCATACCGGAGATACCAGAACCAGCTTGATCAGGACCTTGCAGCCGCGCTGAGTAGGCTCACGGCCGAGGACCTGCATTTGGTGAGCCTGGTCGTATTCGAAGAGCACACCATCGCTGCTGCTGCCGCCGTCCTGAATCTCACTCCTGCGGCAGCGAAATCAAGGATGCACCGGGCACGGCAACGCCTCAGAGCCGCCCTCGACGGTGATGCATCAACTAACCCGCCCACCGCTCCAACTCCCGTTCTGGAAGGAGAACGGCCATGAACCAACTCCACGTTGATCAAGTTTTCAGCGATGCCCTGCGGGCCGAACTGACTGCCCGAGCTGAAAAGGCTGCACCCGCCCGAACACGGAAGCGCAGCAGGTTGTGGGCCGGCACCGCCGTGTTCGCTGGTCTCGGACTTTTGGGAGGCGTCGGGGCTACCGCAGCAGGACTGTTTGTCACGCCAGGTTCCCCGCTCGTGACGCCGCTGGCATCAGCAGTTACGGAAACGCACACCGGAACAGCAACGGTACAGCTTGGCCCTGCCCCTGAAGGGAGTACAGGCATCGAGATGCAACTGCACTGCCTCAGCCCTGGAACCTTTGAGTACCGGCGCGGTGCCAGCAACACCTGCGACCAGGACGACGTAGGAACGCCCCAGGACTGGACCGGCTACACAATTCCGCTCGCCCCGGGGGAAGAAAGCATCACCATCACAACCAGTCCCGAAGCCAGCTGGAAGCTCAGCGCCAGGTACGTCAACACCGAGATCACCGATTGGGCAGTCAACGCCGAAGGGGACACCTACGGCGCACAAAACGAGAATGGAAGCCCCGATATGGTCGCCGTCATTGCAACCAACGGGACACGAGGCTACGTCTACAGGACCGAGCTCGAGGATGCCGACGGAACCGCCGCGATAAAGTCCTTCAAAAGCCCCGCAGAAGCCCTCGCATGGCAGGAAGCGCGGCTCGGCAAGGACTTTGCAATTCCCGTTTACGATGTGACCGGCAAAACCGTCGTTGGTGAATTCGTTATCAGCTATGCGGCCGGGAACTCCCGAATCGTTGGAGAACCGGCAGCGGAATGCTCAGGAGTTCCGCAGACACTGGGTCCTGGTGAGACATACCCCTGCCCAGGCTTGTCACCAATAGAAACGGGATACCCAGCCATCCCAGTGCCTCCCAACTGAGTGGTCATCGTCGCAGCACCATTGCTACCAACAGAGAGCCTTCGCGCTTTTCGGCGGGGACGTTCTGTTCGTCGAACCTTTAGCGAGACAGAGTCGGTTCAGCTACGGCCCAGCGAATCGGCTTCACTGGCAGCGCGATCTCTTTCGGCCTGCTTAGCCGCAATGATGCCGTCTCGTGTCGCCGCACGGATGACTCCATAAAGGACGTAAAAGAAGATAGCCGCGAAAACGATCGGCAGGACGATATCCCTGATTCTTTCCCCAAATATTTAGCTGTCCAGAAAGGACCTTTCCAGCGTACTTCAGGAGCAAGGTCGTGGGCCTTGGTTAGCTCCCGAGGGAAACCCTGGCCAGGACAAACTCTGACACCATGGCCGATAGCCCTCTCGGGACCTATCCGGACCCTCTCTTGAGATGGACAGAAATCTCCGAAAGGATCATGTCCTGGAACCAAAAGCCAGGTCCTCTGTGATTATTAGATGCACGGAATTCTTTTCCTTGCTGACAGCGGATCGGAAAGAGGGCGCGAACGAAAGGCTCTCATGGCGAGGGAAGTCAGTTTCCGACGGGTCATATCAACGTTCTCGGTTGCCTTGATGGGCGGCATCTTGTTGGCATTCTTGCTCAGAGCGTTATTTCCTCAAGGTGGCGTGCTGACACTAGTAGTTCCCGTTGTAATCGTCACGATCCTTGTCGTTCCCGTTCTGACTAGTTATTTCAAGCGGAGGATGTAAGAACGCATCTGTCGCACCAACCGAACCCTTATCGGCACACTCAGCCGCGTCGCGTCTCCGACCTGGTAGGCGGCCGGCAACTTGATGGCTAGTTTGTTCGATTTCAGGGTTAGGGAGTGCTGGGCATTGGTGCAGGCGAAGCGCTCCTCATTCTTTCGGAGGTCCATTCGCGCTGCTCTCCATTAGAGTTCTGGGCTTGAGAGTCCGCTGAATCCCCTTCCGCATTGGGCTGGGGTTGAAGGGGTATCGGGGCGGGTGTGGCCCCGCGCATTTGTTCTTCGGTCAGTGGGGCGGGTTCGGGCCCGCAGCTGGCGGCAGTTGCCGAAGTAGCCGGAAGCGCAGGCAGCTGTGTTGAGGAACTTGGCGAGGTGAACGACTCGCGGCAATCACTGCGCTCGGCTGCGCCGGTCCCATCTTCGGCTTCAGGGGAAGGCGGAGTTGATGGCAATGCTGGATCTTGGCTGACTTCTTCTGGGGAAAGAATCGTGACCTTCCCGCTGCTTAGGGCTTGATCAACGCAATTTGCGACTCGCACGGCGTCGACCTCTGCCGATCCTGCATCCAGGCGTATACCAAGGAGGGAAGTAGGCATGTCGGCGGTTATGACGGACTTCTCGACGCTCGGGTCATCCTCGCAGTGGTCCAAGGATTCATAGACGGGGAAGCTGACACCGACACCCCAGCGGTCATCGGCAGAGGCGGCACGCGGGTAGTCTGCTGGAGCGGACGGCGCACAAGCGGCCAGCAGCACCATGAGGAATGGGGTTAATCCCGATTTCCGCATTTAGTCCCCCTGACGTCAATTGCCAGCATGCCTGTCTCTATGATTGCCGCTATTGCTCCGTCCTGATAGTCAACCTCCAAGGGGCCAATCTATAGAGGTTCGGAGCGGCTCCGCGCAGTTGTTCCGGCTCGGCCTCGGGGTACTGCTTAGGTAAATTGCCAGGGACGGCACATCAACGCAGGGAACTAGGGGTATCTGTCCTATCCGCAAGCATGGCTTTTCCTTGAACGGCGATCTTTATTGGGAAAGCGGAAAGATTCGCTGGGGGTGTCGGGGTGGAGTGACTTTTGGGGTCGCCTTCGATGAAGACCTACTCCCGAACCATCTGGAAGCGGACCAGCCGATGTAATGGGCATTCCATCTATCAAGGTCCCCCTTGAGAGGAGCCGCTGCGCCTCAACTTCCAGAGCGGAGACAGAGTACGGATCGTGGATCAATTCGAAAGATGACGGTGGTAGTGATTCCCCGAGCTTCGCTCGGAGTTCCTCTGCTGATCCCGTGTAATGCACGAGGAGCTTTTGACGGCCGCTATCCCACTCGTATGAATTGAAGAACGTGCCTAGGCCGCCTCCGACAGCCATCAGGCCATCGTAATCGCTGCCGGAACACCGCTATGTTCGCTTTGAGCCGTTGCGACTTTTGGGACGGGCTGCGTCTCGGCGCTAACTGGTCCCATGCCTGCTATCACCAGCGCGGTGGATGCGACGGCTGCAAATGCCAACTGGGGTTACCCGCACAACCCACTCCACTTCAGAAGGTTCCTTCTACTACTCAAGTCCCCACCCCCGAATCTGAAGCACCCCATCGAAGAGCGTGGGCTCGCTACCCGAGCATAACTAAAAGAAACCCCCCTCGTTACGGAACCATCAAGACGCCCTGGCGACACAGCAGTGTTCCTTCGCTCATTCGGGAACCCTCTACGGGAATGCCGTCGGCTACAGCGTCACCCCGTCGTTGAGGCGGAGCCTTGCGGAGCGGCGGGGGATGCCTCGTGCCCAGAAGGCGATTATCAGTCCTGCGGCAGCGGCGCCGCCGGCGTGACTGAATGGTGAAGACCAGGACCCTTCCGGGCTGGGCAGCAGGAGGGCCAACACGACGGCAGCCACGGACAGGACGACTTCCACACTGGTCTGCAGGAGATGCGCGCGGAAGTCAGGGTAGGCAAGGCGAATCGGAACCAGCGGAAGCAGGAAAATCGCGCCGATGCTGAAAACGAAGAAGATGCCTATGAACCCTTTGAGCGTGAAGGTCGCCAAGCCTAGAACGAGCAGCGCCAGAAACTTCAGGACTCGGACTACTGGGAGCTTATTCTTTGGAGTCCATCGGCTGAGCAGGAGTCCCCACGCCGGGAGCCCGAGGAGCCAGCCTCCGCACCAGAAGCCGAGGTCCAGGAACGCCAGTATCACGAGCAGCATCCCGGGCGTCAGGAAAGCTACGGCCCGGCGCGGGGACGGCATTCTCCGGACGGGTCCAAAGATGCAGACACCAATCAGGAGGTAGGCAGCAACGTAGCCGGGCAGCAGCTGGGCCGCCGGCACCTGGGCCAGACCAGTGACAAGAAGCGTCATTGCGATGACCATGACGGACACCGCGGCAAACGTCCAGGGCTGACGGCGATCACTAGGATTCACAGCTCAACCCTACTCAAAGGTCATATCAACTTACTCGATGTGAAACCTGGTCCACGTACGAAGGCCTAATGGGATGCTTCGCCCGAACCTGATCAGTCCGTATAAAGGTTTGCGAGTACTCGTTCAAACACGGGACGTACTTGGGCTGGGTGTCCGCCAGCATTTTCCTCAGCCAGGGCGGCGTTAAGGACAACGCTAAACCTTGTTAGCATTCGGTCCCGGCTGTTGCGGGAAGCCCTATCTGGGAACGTTCTCCGGTCACGATTTTGCGGGCAAAACGGTGGTCATGGCCCACAACCCCGCCACGATGAAACCCACAACCATCAGTACTATGATGGCCCTTCGCAGATGAGCATGGTTAGGGCCATCTGACGCCGAGGGCAGGAGCGTGTCCTGATGCCGCTGCGGCGTGGTGCGGGAGGAGAGGGGTCAGGGCCTCTTTGAATTGGTAGCGACCAAGCTTCCAAGTAAATAAAGAGACCCTGATATGCCCAATGCTACTTCCTGCCCGGGCGGGCGCTGGTGCGAGCGGGCAGACGCGCTTCTTGGTGTCGACGGCATCCACGTCTGCTCGGTCACGGCGGTCGGGACCGGCCTGGTTCTGCACGTTGAAACATCCGAAACTCTTAGCGGGTGTCCGGACTGCGGTGTCGTCGCGGTCGGGCATGGCCGCCGGCAGGTCCGGCTCCATGACACCCCGTGTTTCGGGCGGCCGGTGCGGTTGCTGTGGGCCAAGCGTGTCTGGCGCTGCCCGGATCCGGACTGCCGAAGAACCACGTTCACCGAAGAGCACCCGTTGGCCGGGCCACGGGCGAAACTGACCGCCCGCGCGGCGGCATGGGCGACGGATGCGCTGCAGCGTTTCGACACCTCGGTATCGGCCCTGGCCCACCAGCTCGGCGTCTCCTGGCACACAGCCTGGGACGCCATCAAGGCAGAGGCGACCCGACGGATCGCAGCGACCGGCCGGCTGACAGGGGTGAACGCGCTCGGCGTCGATGAGCATGTCTGGTCCCACACCGGTCCGCCGGGATCCGGAATGGTGACCGGGATCGTGGATCACACCCGCGACGAGAAGGGCGTGGTGCATGCCAGGTTGCTGGACCTCGTCCCGGGCCGGTCCGGGAAGGCCTACGCCGACTGGCTTAAAGACCGCGGCGAGGAATTCACCGCCGGCGTCAAGACGGCAGCGCTGGATCCGTTCCGCGGCTACGCCAACGCCATCCGCGACGAGCTGCCCGAAGCGATCACCGTCCTGGACGCCTTCCACGTCGTGAAACTGGGATCGGCCATGGTCGACGAGGTCCGCCGCAGGGTCCAGCAGGAGACCCTGGGCCACCGGGGCCGCAAGGGAGATCCGCTCTACGGTATCCGGCGGACTCTGCAGACCGGCGCGGAACATCTGACCGAGAAGCAGGCCGCCAGGCTCGATGCGAAACTCACCGCCGGGGACCACGGCCACGAAGTCACCCTGGCCTGGCAGTGCTATCAGAAGCTACGGAACATCTACCACTCCCGCCCGGAACGCGGCAGGGGGCTCGTCAACGAGGTCATCGCATCGTTCCCGTCCTGTCCGATCCCGGAAGTCGCCCGGCTCGGTCGAACACTCAAACAATGGAAGGCCGCGATCCTGGCCTACTTCGACACCCGCGGCGCCTCCAACGGCCCCACAGAAGCAATCAACGGCGTCATCGAAACCACCCGCCGTATCGCCCGTGGGTTCCGTAATTTCCCCAACTACAGACTCAGATGCCTACTTGCCGCCGGCGGCCACCGACCCTACCGAATCAAACAGACGAACCATGCCTAAATGCGAAGACCCACTATGATCCAGCCGAAGATCCGCCATAAGTTATTGCCATTGCCATTTGTCACCTTTGCCCCCAATTCAATTACTTCTCTGACGCTGCACGGTGCCTAAAGCGTAGAGGGTAGAGCGTCCTAGCGATTTTCCAGGATTATTGTTGCGGCCACCAAACGTCCCAAAAGCTGGTCCAGCCGAGGAACCTCCACAGGACAGTGCAAGTGCATTTCGCTGGGGCATCAGCCTTCTTGACGGAGAGTTCTCCCGTCGTTGCTGGCTACGCTCCTCGGATCGTCAGAACTCCACCCCAAATAACTAAGAGCAGCCCAACCAAGGTTATGACCAAGGACATTTTGCGCCTCGTATCATAAGGTTCCCCCTTCACCCGAGGCTTCCTCGCACCATATGTTGCAGCACCAACGCCGATTACGACACCAACGATCACCAGGACGAGATTCATGGGTTCAAACCCTCCCACAGGTGCACCCACTAGCAGCGCGGTCACCAGTAACTATTTGAGGAACCCTTACGGGGACGCCTGATGGGCATTCATCCGGACACGGCGAGGCCGACGAGAGCGACAATAACCAGCACGAGAATGACTAGCAGTTCGGGGTAGACGAGGAAGAACAAGCACACCCGCTGCAACAGGGAGTTTCCTCCGTGTTCACGGTCCTCCTGTCCAGTGTCTTCGTGGAGCAAACTCCTCCTCCTCCTGGTGGGTCTCGTGTCGCTGGGTCGGGACTTTCACACTCACCGTACCGATTTCGATTCTGAAGAACTACGGCATGTGCACACCGTACGACGTCGCTCAAGTTTGCAGGTGGTGCTCGCTGCCTTCGAGCGGAGGATCACTGACGATAGGGCGTGAAGTGCAGGTTTTTGGTATGGCGTGTGCGGACTGCATCTCGGTGGGGGCCGCTGACAATGCTGCCGTCGGTGTCGAGGAGTTCACTGGCACGTCGGGTGATACGGATGGTTCCGCCACGGATAAGCAGGTGCTCCAGCACTCTCTGAGCCTCTTCAACACCGTCATCTTCGTAGTCCCCTCCAAAAGTCCACCATCCTAAGTCGGGTCCGTTAATGACGACAACGAAGCCGCTGGTGATGAGGACCTCGAACGGTATGGCGCCGCGACGATGAGGTGTGACAGTGACAGTCCGGTCGAACTCAGCTTGTTCCGTTGAGACGGTGGCTTCGCCGTCCTCTCCTACTAGGGCAATGAGCCGCGCAACGAGAACATCTCCTGAACTCGGAGCGAGCAGCTGCCGCACGTGATACTTCTCAAGCAGCGCCTTTGCTTTCTCGAGGTCGGAGTTCCAATCGAGTTCCCACCGCTGGTGGGGGTGCCGCGAGTACGGACCAGGCTCGACATCAACGACGAGCCATTGCTCACCGACCACGGACAGCTGGCCAACTCTAAACGTGGGAAGCCGATGGCTGTAGGGAGCGATCAGTTTTTCTTCGACAGCATTGCCGAAAAGTTGCCGCGCTCGGGTGACCAAGCTGTCAAAAGCTGCATGATGAGCGTCAGGTATTGGAGGCATATGAGTATTCTTGCCGACCTCGACATGCGTGTATCCAGGTCTTTGGATGCACGTTGTTATGAGGCCCATTCCCCGGAGGACGACGTGTGCATATAAACCGAACCTCTAACGGGCCAGCGACGGTTCAGCTACGGCCCAGCGAATCGGCTTCACTGGCAGCGCGATCTCTTTCGGCCTGCTTAGCCGCAATGATGCCGTCTCGTGTCGCCGCCCGGATGACTCCATAAAGGACGTAAAAGAAGATGGCCGCGAAAACGACCGGTAAGACGATATCCATGATTCTTCCCCCCAAGGATTCAGCTGCCCAGAAAGGACTTTGCCAGCCTACTTCAGGTGCAAAGCAAGTGGCCTGTTGCTCCCGAGCCGAACCTCTTACGGTTCGTTCAGACAAGTTCGAAGCCGAGGACGAAACCACCCGCAAACAACGCTGCCCCAATGCCGACCAGAGCCAGCGAGATTAGCGCAGCGAACGATGTCCGCAGGAGTCCATTCCGGTACTTCCTCGGAGGGCGGAGTTGCATCAACTGTGACTTTTGGCGATAAATGGCGGCTTTTTCACAGCGCTATTTGGCGCTTGATGCAGCCGGCAAGGGGATGCCTCAGCGGACGCTTTCTCGGGCGGGTCCAATGCGGCAGTGGGGCTGTGGTCCCCGGTTTGTACGTTGGAGTGAATCCGGTGCCCGTAGGCCTTTCCGCCTACGGTCGACAAGGGCCGGATCGCTCATGCCTTAGACCAGCGCGTAACCCGTTGCGTACCAAGCGAGTGTGCAAGCGTCTCCTTTGGACGGTGCAGCCGATACACCTTGTCAGCTACGCCGACTGTCGCGGGTAGTGCCGGGTTCGGCGGCGGCGATACCAGGCCTGGCTCATGAACGTGTCATCGAGAAGAATTCGTCCCATGCTCAGTCCGAAGATGCGGTGAACCTGCTTCAGCGCGGCTTTGAAAGCACTGTGTCGATGCTCGTCTGGGCCGTAGACATCGTTGATGCTTCCCATTCCACCCCGCAGGAGGCTGCCGGTCATCAAATAGATTCCGCGACGTTCTTCTTTTGACGCAGCGACCTCGAGTCTCCGTGCCGTAGCGCCAAATCCCCCGGCCCAGTATCGGCCGGACGTGTTTTCAAACGCCTCCAGCGAGGCACACAGCACATCCAGCGCGAGGATACCCGCCGTTTGGTCATCAGATTTCCAGCCTCGTCCTCGTCCCATACCCCTCAGGCTAAATCACGAAATCTCGGATTCTTCACCGCGGGCACTGCACAACGCTGCTCAGGCCAGTTGCGGAGTAACACTTGGATGCTGCATCGGGAGAGGCAAGGTCACTTACCGCTTGGAATCACAGTCGTTCAGGTTCTTTCGGCGGAAGGGGGCGCATTCGTCAAGAGCAGGATGCGCCTGCGTTGACCGCTGGGGAAGCCGCCCGTGAGCCGGTCCAGCCGAGGAACGATAAACGAGACGGCTGGCACATTGCCGCGGGCGAACAACTCTCAGGAGACGTTGCCGTCCATTCGTTTGTGCCTGACGATGCCCAGCACCAGCAAAATTACTCCGACAGGGATCAACGCCAGGGCCATATAAAACAACGCCTTATCAGTGGGACTCGTGGCTACGATTTGCCGAAACAGCTCGGGACTTACCGCCGGATCTACGTCGAGACCCAGATCCTCGAACCACATATAGCGAGCAAAGGAAGATGCTCGGAGAGTGGCTGCGACTGTAATCCCGACAAGCGCCAGCACACCGCCAATGACCGCAATGACGTGATTTTTTGCGATTGAATTTGTCATTGAAAACCTCCCCCAGGTTGATGGCTACGACGCTACCTTCCCGCCGGCCCTTGGGGAATCGAGCCGCGGATGATGCCCGGTCCTCGGCTACTCGCTGTGTCAACGAAAGGAACCCTGAACGGCATCAATGAAGGCGCGCCTGGCCTTGTGGTGCCGACTGGTTGACGTGATCATTGTCCATCTGTTGACGTTGCAAAACATTGTGTTTCTCCTCAACGAAGTAGGCCAGCATGCCCGGTCAGGAAGATGCCGCGAAGAAGCCGATGCACCGAGTTCCTGCCGTTCCAAGGTGGCATTATCCAGGACTAACAATCCTCTTGGCTCTCGTTGGCGTGATCGAACTTGGACTTGCCATCGCGTCCACCAGAGACGGCGACTTCAACGTTTGGGCTCTCTTGGCGGCCATGACAGGATTCTTCACTGTGCTGTTTGCGCCTGGATGTGGCGCCAACAAGTCCTCGACGCGCGTGACCATCAGGACGGACAGGACTAGGCGCCCGAGAAGGACACAGCTTCAGCACCTTTCGAGGACGAAACCTTTCCATCTGCTGTACCGGTTTCAGGAACCATAAGCGGGAGGATGGGAACGCCGTGATGGCGAGTAGCGAGGGGGCAGTAGTCCGCTGGAAGTTCCCAGAGCGGCCAATCACTGACACACTCGGTGAATGCTCACTCAGGACGTGCTAGATGCTGCATTAGAACGAGCCGACGCCCTAAAACGACGTGATGGTGAATCTTTAGGTCGCTTACTACATCCGAAGTTCTGCTGGATCTCACACAAAGGAGACCAGTTCGATCGCGATGCTTACCTTCGATCCAACCTAGAGGGCCAGAACACCTGGCACAGTCAAATTCTCGAACAGCCCAGTATCACGATGTTTGATACCACCGCCGTTCTTACCTGCATCGTTACAGACGACGTATCAACGACGGCCGGCAGGAGCCGCTACCGAATGCCCATGACTCAAGTCTGGATCCATGAAAGTGGCAGATGGCTGCTCGCTGCTGGACATGCAGGTCCGCGCCTCTAGCTTCGCCAGGGATCTGCGGGTCGGGTTGGGCGGTTACGTTTGGGGGAACCTTTCGCGGGACGCGTTCCAGAGACCTCGCTGGTGCTTTTAGTCAGGCGGGCGTCACGCCGGGGTGTTCTGGGCCGGCGACGGTGTGGGTATGGAGCTATTGGACAGATGCGCCGTTCTCGTAGACGGCTTTCACCTCGTACGTGACATCGGGATTGCTGGTCTTCACGTCGAAAGAGACTTGTCCTGGTGACAGTTGGATTGACGAGAGTGTGCGCGTTGTAACCGACGAGCCTCACTTTGGACAGTTGGTGGAGTCACGTCTCGGTCGGGCCGCCGACTTCTGTGTGCTGCTGGCCTTCTTTGTTTTCGTTGCCGGCTGGGGTGGTTTGGTATTCGTCGTATCCGGGCAGGTAGTCCGTGGCTGGGCGGTAAGCATCGTCCTGCTTGCTGTCTCGCTCGTGCTTGTGATCATCCGGGCCGCCAAGCGCCGGCGGTCCGGGCCCGGGACAACAAAGCAGGGGCGCAGCGGTCTGGGCACGTGGGCGCTGCGCCTTATGGTGCTCGTGGCTGGAGCGGGTGGTCTACTCGGAGCGCTTGGCGACCTCGGGTTCGATGCCACCTACCAAGTGCTGGAGCCGCAGGGGCCGGGCGGTTGCCGGGCCGCCGTCCGGGAGACGTCGTTCCTAATGTCCGGCGGCGGAGAAGTCTTCGCCGTAAGTGCTGTCGGGATTGGCTGGCGGATGAGCGACTGGACCGCCGACGACGGCTACCGTCCGATTGCTGCGGGCTCATACACCTTGCAGTGGAGGTCTGACTCAGGGATTCTCGTCATTGGCGGGTCGGCCACCGATCCGGTTTGGCCTGCGATCCACGAAGTAAGCTGCCAGTTGCGCTAGTCGGTCGCGAGCCACCTCGTTCCTACGCTTGACACGGCTGTCGTACTGTCCCGCTGGCAAGGTTTGTTGATGGTGTCGATGCTCGCCCATACCCTCCTCACCCTCTCCCGGGCCCCGGCGATGGGGGACCCAGCAGGTCACAGCAGTGACAACCAGCTCATAGTGCTGAGCCTGCCGAGATCCGGCTACTGCTTGTCCTGCTGATCTGTCCCCGACCACCGCCGCCCCAGACCGTCCTGGATCGTTCCCGTCGGGGAGGAGCGACCTGCCTCGGTCCCTCCATGGCAGGTAAGCACTGACACCGCCAGAGTTCCAGAAGGGCATTCGGTGGGGCAGGCGGGCACGTCGAGTCTGCCGTGGAAGCTCAAGCGCGGCACTTGTGTCGAGTTCCGGGACGCATAGGTGCCGCGAGGGGTCATCAGGTCATATCTCCGCGGTCAGCTCTCTCGCGGCCTCGACGGCAATCTCGATCGTTCGTGCCGCTAGCGGGGAGTGGGTACGGCCGGCCCGCCAGAGCAGGAATATCTCACGGGAGGGGAGTTTCGGCCGCAGCTCGTGAGTGCGGAGTCGTTCGTCGTGTTCGACATCGGCCGCGTGGACGACGAGGGAGGGCAACACGGCAGACCCCAGCCCTGCCCGCACCATCGATAAAAGGGTGTCATCACCGCCACATCGGAACACAACCCGCGGGTTCGCGCCGCCACGTGCGAGTGCTTGCTCCATCCGGGGCTGGTCGCAAACGAGCGGGTACGCGACCAGCGACGCATCGTCGAGTTGGTCCACCCGGACCGGGCCCTCCGGAAAGGAGCCCGGGCGGGCCACGAGGACATACGGATCCTGGAACAGTTTGAGGTGCTCGACATCGCCGTCGAGCACACCGTCGTAAAACAGCAGGTCGAGATCGCCGAGCGTTGGCAGCTGGCCGGGCACCTCCTCGGTAAGCCTGATGTCGCATCCCGGCCGCTCATCCAACAGCCGACGCACAACGATCGGCAAGATCGCGTTGGACATGCTTTGAAAGATGCCGATGTCGATCCGACCAGCGCCAGCGTGGAAACGGTCCATGGCGTCGGCCAGCGCCGCAGCCTTGTACAGGAGCTCGCGCCCCTGCACGAGCACAAGGGTGCCGAGCGGGGTGATCCGCACCGGCTTCGGGCCGCCGGGCCGATCGAACACCGGACCGCCGACGGCCTTCTCCAACGCGGCGATCTGCTGGCTCACGGTCGATTGCGTGTAGCCGAGCCGCGTCGCCGCGCGACCGAACGACCCTTCCTCGACGACGGCCACCATCGCGGCGAGGTATCGCAACTCCATATCAGTCACGCGTCCCAGCCTAGCCAGAGGATGTCGATTTACGATCGACTTGATCAGAAACTATCGCTATTCGTGATAACGTTCGGGCGCTAGCGTAATTTCCATGAAATCGACTGCCGCCATCGCAGCACCAGTGCTCACCAGGAGCCGGCCGCTCTTCTTGGCCGGCGCCTTGGGGATTGTGTACGTCGTCTGGGGATCGACATATCTGGCGATCCGTATCATGGTCGATGAGGTGCCACCCCTGTTCGGCGCGGGAACTCGGTTTCTGGCGGCAGGCCTCTTGGTCGCCGCCGCGCTGGCGTTGCGTGGTGGCTTGCGTGGATTGGCCCTGACCGGCCGACAATTTCTGGGGTGCTCCCTGCTAGCGTTCATGATGCTTGTGTTGTGCCAGGGGATGGTGGCCACCGCCGAGGCCGGCGGAGCCGCGTCGGGAATCGCCGCCTTGCTGATCGCTGCGGTGCCGCTATGGGTGCTCTGCTACCGGGCCCTCGCGGGCGAACGGCCCACTCGTATAACGGTGGCGGGCGTGCTCGCGGGCTTTTGCGGTATCGCTGTGGTGGTCACTGCAAGCGGGCTCGGTGCCGCCTTCCCATTCTGGACGGTCGCGGCCCTTCTCGTGGCCGGGCTGTCCTGGGCATTCGGCTCCTGGTACCAGCCGCGGATCGAACTACCGCCGGACCCGTTCCTGATCACGATGTACGAAATGCTCGTCGGTGGCGCGATACTTACCGTGATCGGACTTGTAGGTGGCGAGCGATTCGACCCGTTGACCTATTCCACCCGGTCCTGGGCCGCATGGGGTTACCTGGTCGTGTTCGGGTCGATCCTGGCGTTCTCTGCGTACACCTGGCTACTGCAATCGGCGACTATCTCGCTGGCCACCAGTTATGCCTACATCAACCCGCTGGTGGCGGTGTGCTTGGGCTGGTTGATCCTCGCCGAGCCGATCACGATGCCGACCCTCGTCGGCGGCTTAATGGTGGTGTTGGCAGTTGCGGTTGTCGTGCGTTCCGAAGTCCAACGATGAGGGAGAGATCCAGGGTGAGCACTTTCGTATTAATCCACGGCGCGGGAGACGGCGGCTGGTACTGGCATTTGGTGGAAGCCGAACTCCGGGCGCGCGGGCACGACGTGGTGGCACCCGACCTTCCAGGTGATGATGAGTCCAAGACTCTCGCGGACTACGCCGACGCCGTAGTCGAGGGCGTAGGCGGGAGGCAGAACCTGGTCGTCGTGGGTCAGTCATTCGGTGCGTTCACCGCACCGATCGTTGCCGATCGGCTGTCCGTCGATGTGTTGGTTCTGCTGGCCGGGATGATCCCGTCACCGGGTGAATCGCCGGACGAGTGGTGGGAGAACACCGGCTACCGGGCCGGGGTGAAAGAGCAGGCGGAGCGTGATGGAGGTTTGACGGGGAACGCGGATCCGTACGTCAGCTACTACCACGACGTGCCGCGGGAACTGGCCGAGGAGGCGATGGGTAAAGAGCGTGCACATCCATCACGAGCCGCGATGGACACTGCCTGGCCGTTGGAAGTGTGGCCGGACGTGCCGACGAGATTCGTGCTCTGTAGGGAGGATCGCTTCTTCCCGCCCGAGTTCTTTCGCCGGTTGGTGCCGGAGCGGCTGGGGATCACCCCGGACGAAATCGCTGGCAGCCACTGTGTCGCTCTGAGCCGCCCCGCCGATGTGGCGGACATGTTGGAGGGATACGCGGTGGCCGCGGACATGAGGAAAGCGGAGTGACCACAGTCCTCGTGGCTGTGACAGGTTTGGATGGCCGGGTTCCGGGGCAGAGACGATTCTGAGTGGTGGGCTTGCGAATCAGCAGACGGTCCCCAGCTTTCCGACGAGGCTGTGGATTGGATCGAGGCTGTCGCCAACGACGAGGGGCCCACTGCTCCGGCTGACATCTTCTCCCGCGGCCCGCTGTGTGTTCGGTAGACGGAACGGCAAAAGCCAACTTTGAACTGTGATTTGACCGCCATTCGGATTTACAGTCACAGCGGGGGAGTGTCCCACCAAGGGTGTCCCAGTTCTAAGGAAGTGGAACACCCCTAATCGTCTGGCCAGCCAGGCTGCAGTTAGGGGACGTTCACCGCGCAAGAAGCCGTGCGGGGTTTACGGGCACCTCGACCCCCGGGCTGGCCTAGGCAAGTGTTCGAAATCTTTGTGCCCGTCAACCGACCGGCTTACGGGCGCCCCATGAGGGACACTTCCTGGCGCTAGAGTTCGGTCCATGATTGTTTGGCTCAACGGCACCCACGGGGCGGGAAAGACGACGACGAGCGCGCTCGTGCAGCAATTACTGCCTGACGCGCGCGTCTTCGACGCTGAGAAGGTCGGTGAGGTGCTCATGGACATCAAGCCGGGGCTTCCTGCAACGGACAACTTCCAGCACTGGGAGCCATGGCGACCGCTCGTTGTCGAAACCGCTCGGCGCGTGCTCGGGTACACCGGAGGCACACTCGTGATGCCGATGACTGTCTTGGTCGAGAGCTACTGGCGGGAGATCAGCGATGGTCTTACCGAGCACGGCATACCGATCCAGCATTTCGTGCTCCACGCCGACCAGGCCACGCTCCGCGACCGCATACAGAACGACAAAGACCTCGGCCCCTCGACGTTCCGCTTCGCGTACTTGGAGCCATATGCTGAGGCAGCCCGTACCTGGCTGCACGATGAAGGCGAGGTCATCGACACCACACACATCACAGCGAACCAAGCCGCACGCCAGATCGCAGATTCGGTGCTTGGTCGTTGAGAGCGCCGATCGTCGGGCAGGCAGGGTAGGGTCCGAATATGGCCGCAGCACCACCGGGCGTTCAAGACCGCGCCCGCCGCAAGCTGTCAAAGTTCCTCAGACGTTCGAGGCTTGGATTGGGTGAGCCAATTACCGCCCGGAGGGACGAGAGTGGTCGCATTCCGCTTTTCGAACTCACCTGGATCCGGCTTGACGACGACACATGGCGCATTAGCGGAGTCGAAGACCATCAACTCGATTACAATCGTTGAGTGCCGAGTGTTCTTCACTCCGGGCGAGGACTGCTATCTGCCGGGGATCGTTACGGCGCTTCAAAGCCTCATCACACCTGAGCAGGCGAAGGCTAGACGCTTCTTGAAGCAGCATGTCGCTCAGGTAGTCATCGGTCCGCGCATTGGCGCGTCAGGCCCGATCTTTCACTCGGGACGCCTCGAAATGGACAACGGGTTGGGCCTTGGCATCTTGCTTGGCAGCGATCTGGTCGCGATGGATTACATCTACGGGATTGCCCTACACGAGGACGACGATCGTCTGGCGCGCCTAGAGAACGTATGGCTCGAATCCGCGTTACAAGCTGTCGTCTACCACTTCAACGACCTCCTGCACGTGATCGCGAACGTTCGTGCTCAGGTCGAACATGATCTTGAGATGGGCTACTTCGAGCTTAAAACTTGATCGATCGCCCCGAACAGTCTTCGAACCGTCGGGCATCGAACCTGCCGTTGAGGGATCGTAATGCGAAATGCGATTTTCGGCTTTAATGCGATTCTTGAGCATGCGACGACCACAGATGGACCACCAGGTTCCCGAGCCCACGGCCGAGGACCTGGAAAGAACTGCCAAACTCTTGCGTCACGTCGGCGGCCAAAACGTCGTTTGGGGTGCACAGCAATCCCTCGACGTCTGGGTAATAGAGCAGCGCGCCAGACTCGATCAGCGGATGTCCGAGCGAATTCGCACTGCCTCGTGGGCCCTCGTCGCGGCGACCGTCGGCCTGGTCGTATGCACTGCCGGTCTCATTTGGGCGACCCTGGCTGCCTGAACCGGCAGGCGCGGCCAGTGATGTCCGGTAAAGGATCCCGGGCTCCCCTGTTACGACGACCCTCCGAGACCGCCCAGCGAGTACCGGATACCGAGGAATCCAAGCTCAACGCACTTTTGCGGCGATGCAGCCCTGTCAGCGGTTGTCCTTCCGAAGGTCCCAGCCCACTCCACACTCACCGCATGGTCGCTGTCATTGGCCCGTCCGTACTATGGAGGCGTGACTGATGATGCAGCGGCCGGAATAGCCGCGAATCCCGTGAAGGCCGTGGCGGACGACATGCCCGCCCCGCAGGTGCTGAACAACATACTGCGGACGGTGATGCATCCGGCCTTGAAGGCCGAGGGCCTGCGGCGGAGCGGCCGGACGTGGCGTGAGGGCGACGCTGACCGAGGCTGGGTCCTGATCCAAGTTCAGGGCAGCAAGTTCAACACCCGCGAGCAGGTCGAGCTGACGATCAACACCAGCGTGTGGCCTCCGGCGACCTGGGAGATGAGCCGAGACGTCTCTGGCCACGAAGAAGCCCTGCCGTATGTCGCAGGGGGAAACCCGTTCTTCGCTCGACCGGACGTCATCGCTCCCGAACGGCCGTCGGCGGGCGAGTGGTGGCAGCTCAACTCGGGAACCGACGTCGATGCACTGGCCACGGAGCTTGTCGAGTTCGTCCTGAACGATGCTCTGCCCTGGGCCCGACGACACCGCGACCCGGACCAGGCCGTGAAAGCCCTCCACGCTAAGGGCGGCCTCATCTGGGCCATCGCGATACTACGCCGGACGGCGACAGGATCAGCACAACTGCGGGACGTCGTCGAGGAGTTCACGTCCAAGTGGATCTCCGACCCCCGCCCGATCACGCTGCGACCGCACCTGATCCGGTGGCGCCAGGAGACGGGGCTTCCCGAAGTGCCGCTTCCCGAGATCTGGTCGCCATCCATGAGCACCCGTCTCGTCACCCAATTCGGCTCCCCAGAAGCCGCTCGCGCCGCCGGACACGGGATCCACATGTACTCCTGGGACGGGCGCACCTGGCAAGACCGGGGCTAAACGCAACCCGCTAGCCGTCCGTTCTGAAGGTCTCACCTGCCGGCCAGTCCGCGACGCAGAGCCTGTAGCGATCTACGCCGCCTGGCTCCCCAACGCTCCACCAACTAACATCACCGTCCTCATCACCTCTACCTCTGACTCATCCCACCGGAAGTGCGCAAAGGGATCCGTTACAGGCCACTAGGGGTGACATCTAGCACTGCGAAAATTCCGCCAACTATCGCTGCGGTTCACATGCGGTCCGCCTCCAGGGCAGTCTTACGAACGGTGGGTTGTGAACGTTGAATGCTCCGATGCTCTGACGGGTTCATTTCTCCATCAGTGCGATGATCGCGGCCGCTACCGGGGTGTGTCTGTCGGTTTGCTGGTCATCCCAGCGACCAAGGAGGTGGAGGGTCACCATTCTGAACACCAGCGCTCGAAGGAGGAGCTGCCGCCAGTGTGAAATACCGTGGGTATCGGAGAGTGCGTCGAGCGGATAGCCGTGCCAGCACGCGGCGTCGACTACTGCGATTGCTGCCCCGAGTCCTGATGGCCGCCAGTACGGTGCCCAGTCAATAACCGCTGGCGGGCGTCCTTCTGCAAACAACACGTTCCCGAGTAAATCGCCGTGGATGACGTGGGAAAGACTGTCCACAGGGAGGTAGTGCGCAACCAATCGTTGAAGCAGCCTGTCATCAGGTACAGGCATCTCACCCCACGCTATCCGGTCAGCGTTACTCCACGGATCGTCGGAGGAAGCGATGAAGGCCGGGCAGGGGAGCCCAGCGATTGCACGGTGAAAGGCTTGTCCCGCGCGCACGACGTCCCGGACGCGGGTCTCGTCCGCGGCTCCAGGAATCCATTCGATGGCTTGCCAGCCATCGTGCACCCAATTACCGCGGTAGTCGGGTATCGGCCGCGGGACTGCGAAACCTTCAGCACCGTCGATTTCTGCCAGAACATCGGATTTCCAGCTGGCCTCTTCAGTGTCGGCCGTTGGGCGCACCACAATCTGCCCGGATCGCCAGGTCAGCCCTCGTCCGCCGGCTAACTGTTCCGGAGGCTCAGACGCACCGAACGCTGCAAAAACCAAGGGTGGGGGCATTAGCGACGCATTGGTTGGAACCATTCGTCCAGTATGCCTACCTAGACTGCTTCCACCGGTTTGTCGGCCCTGATGAGGAAGCGCTGGCTGCGAACTTCGAACCTACCAGTTTTCGCGATGTGCTCGTGGATGCGCCAGAGATGCTCACGGTGAACGACGGCATCGAAACCCGGTGCTTGCCATGGAATCGCACGCAGCTGATATACGACTGCTCCCACATCGAGAAAACGCGTTGATATGTTTGCTTCGCTCACCTGGCAGTTGACGAATCCCGCTCGGGTCAAGGTGTCTCGTAGGTCCTGGGCATTGACCGGTGCACTGGAGATGACGGATGCCGGAATCCCAAGCGCTTCGTTGAACTCGATGTCGTTTCGTCCTCCAACCTGCTGCGTCAGCAACTTGCCCCCGGGGATCAGCACCCGGTAGAACTCGTCTAGATTCAAGTAGCCGTGGCGGTTGAGGACTAAATCGAAGGATGCATCATCGGCCGGCAAAAGCTCCGATGTGCGTTCTCTTACTTCTACGCCAAGGGCTTCGAGACGCTGAGTGCTTACGGGAAGGTTCGGTTTGTAAGGCTCTACAGCTACGCTCCCGCGCGGAGGCTTGAAGGATGCGAAAATTTCCCCGCCGCCTGTATCGATATCCAGCGTCCGGTGGGCACTGAAGACTAAGCCCGACGCAATCTGTTGGTAGTCCCAAGGGAGAGAGCCACCCAGGGTACGACCATTGAGAAAACTGAAATCCCATCCTTCTAAGGGAGTGAAATTGGCGGCTTCAACGAGGTCGTCGAAAAGTTGGCGGTGTGATGCTGACACGTGATTTTCCTTCAAAGTTCTAAGTCAGCGCTGATCAGCCGCTCACATGAATGAGCGGCCTGCCACGCGTGCGCCAGCACGGATTGGGTGGCCCGCAGCGCCAGAAGAATTGGCCAACGGGCTAGCTACCTCGTCGCATCACGCCCTTAGTCTGGCACGCTGGGGCGAGTGGCGCACCCACAGAGGGTTACTGTTCTGAACCCGGGCGGCAGAACGTAAGAGACCTGATACTGACGAACCCTGTCCCTGCTGCAGGGGCCGCGAGTTAACGCCAGAGCCATTTGAGTGCGTCAGGGAGCAGTGCGCCAGCGTGATTTGGGCTGTGGCCGCCATCGCCAAGCACGAGCCGGAAGTCGTAGCCGGCCTCGGCGAGGGCAGCAGCGACACGAAGGTTATTGGCGAGCCAATTATGCTCGGATTCGTTCCAGCGCAGATCGCGATGGCCTGCCTGCAGCAGAACGCGTAGAGGCTTAGCGGGAGTGGCTGGGATCAGTTCGGGATACGGGTTGCCGCCGGGCATCTGGGTGAAGCTCGAAAGGAAACCGATGACGCGGCGGAACTTGTCCGGGCGCAGCCACGCAGCTGTGAAGGCACAGTTTCCGCCGCTGCTGCCCCCGCAGATACCCCATGCATCGGCGTCGTCAGAAATCGTGTACCAGCCGGTGACCTGAGGCATGATTTCGGTCAGCAGGAAGGAGACGTATTTGTCGTCGAAGGCGTCGTATTCGGCGTTCCGGTTCTTCGGCTGAGCTGCGCCGACGAAAACTCCCGGGTTCACGAAGACGCCAATCGTCATCGGGATGGCGCCGCTGTGAACGAGGTTGTCGAGGACGATCCCTGCCCTTACCTCGCCCTCGGGGTCGAGGTACCACCAGCCGTCCTGGAACACCAGGACCGAAGCTGGTTTTGTTGGGCTGTATCCCGCTGGTACGTGAACCCAGAACTTGCGCGATGTGCCGGGGTAGATCTTGCTCTGTGACCACTCAAATTCGATAGTCTCGCCGGCTGGAACGCCGGGTTGAGGATCTGAGTCTGGGCCGCGGAGATATCGAACATGGGACTGATCGACCGGAAGTGGCTGATAAGGCACGTCGATGGTCATGGACGCAGCCTAAGAGACCGAGCGAATGTTGTCGAAACGATCAAGGACATTCGTAGACGTTCTGCACGTAGCTCGGTGTCTCAAGACCTCCGCGCCTCGTAACCCTAAAGTTTCAAGGCGGAGCCCGCGCAGACCGAAGGTCCAATACAGTGGAACGAATGACGGGCGAGCAACCAAAAACTAAGAGCGGCTGGGTGAGCGTGCCCAATGCCAGAATCTACTGGGAAGCTACGGGGGAACCTGCTGGCATGCCAGTCCTGTACCTTCACGGTGGCCCTGGCAGCTCCCTTGGCCGCGGCGGTTACCGTAAACGCCACGACCAGACCCGGTTCTGGGTTATCGGCCTTGACCAGCGCGGTTGTGGCAAGAGCATCCCCGTCATCCAGGACGATTTGGGCCATCTGTTTGAAAACACGACGCAATCCCTGATCGATGACATCGAAGCCGTGAGAACGCGCTTAGGTGTAGAGAAATGGATTGTCACGGGCGTCTCTTGGGGAAGCACGCTCGCCCTTGCCTATGCCCTGAAGCACCCCGAGCGGGTCCTCGGCATCGCATTGGTAGCGGTGACAACAACCAGCCGGGAAGAGATCCAATGGATCACGGAAGACGTCGGACGTATCTTCCCGGAAGCATGGGCAGAGTTCTCAAAGGCGGCGAAGGCAGCACCTGGAGAGCGCCTCGTGGAGGCTTACGCCCGCCGGCTGGCGGGCCAGGACCGGGAAGACGCCCGACTGGCTGCACTGTCATGGGACCGGTGGGAATCCACGCACATATCGCTGGATCCCAGCTGGCTTCCTGGTCCGCTCTTTGAGGACGAGCGAGAGCGCATGACATTCGCTCTACTCGTTACGCACTACTGGGCCAATGACGGATTCCTAGTCGACGATCAAGAGATCATCCCGCGGATTCACAAGCTCAACGGCATCCCGGGCTACCTTATCCACGGCAGGCGGGACATCAGCGGCCCCGCCGTCACCGCCTGGCGGCTGCACCAGCGTTGGGAATCCAGTCAGCTCGTGGTCGTCGAGGACGAAGGGCACGGTGGACCTGCCTCCATGGCGGAGCTGACGAAGGCAGTGGAAGAAATCGCGGCACTGGGCGGCGCTGTGCCGAGTGCCCCATAGAAGGTTTCGCCTGAGGGCGGCCGACTCCTTCTCTAGCTCAATTCGGTGTCTCAAAACTCTCCCGTCCCAAAAACAAGGGTTTCGAGACGGTCCAGTGGATCCAGTTGGGGGACCCTTCACCGAGACGGTGACTAAGTAGGAGTTCGAGGTGTCGGGGGCGGGGTATGCCGAGGGTAGTCCTTTCACTGGCTGCTCAGGGGTGGTTAGCTGTAGGACGCGCTGATCGTGCGGATTGATCCGTTCATTGTGATGTGTCCGCCGTAGGGCAGGATCCACTGTGGGCGGGTATGGCCGAACGGCACCGCGATGCAGATGACGGCCTCGGGGTTGTACCGGGTGACCTCCTCGATGACGGCGTCCCGCTGGGCGGCGCGCAGCCGGGTGCGTTCAGCGGTGTCCGGCCGGTGGTCGAAGGTGCTGGTTGGTGGCCTGGCGACAAGAACGCCGTGGACCGCGTTGAGGATGCCCCGCTCCCCGAGGGAGCGGAGCCAACGCTTCACCCAGTCGGCGGGTGGGGTCAGCTCACTGGTTTCCAGCAGCAGGATGGACCCGTGCAGGTCCTCAACCGGCGGTAGACGGTCTGCCAAGGCGAGCTCGTCGATGACCTCTAGGCATCCGCCCCAGGTGCGTCCGGATACTGATCGCTCCGGCCCGGCCCATGTCCACGGTTCGGTGGGCTCCCGTTCTCCGAAGTCGACGAGGGCTTTGGGGTTTTGCCAGTCACGGCCGAAGTCCTCGGATTCACCGGGATCGGTGATGGTGAGCTCGCCGCCGTCCATCAGGGCAGCTTTCAGGGAGGCGAGGTGGACTTCGTCAATGCTGGGGCCTGGGCCGAGGTGTACCTGGGTGGAACCACCGTAGACCGAAAACTGAATCCAGGAACGCTGACCCGGAAGTAAGCTGTGCCCAGATAGCAGCGAAGTTGAGGACTACCCCTGTAAACAGCCCGTGGGTAATCGGAGCGACCCTTACACACAAGGAACGAGTATGTTCGACATCTATAAGCGCGAGTACAAAGATCCACTCTTGGGGCTCAAATACGTTGCTGACCCAGATCGTCTGGTTACGTTGCAAAGGTTAGCCGGGTTGGCACATCGCCCCGGAGCCGCCTTCAAAATGACTGTCGGGGAGGCAGTAATTCCCTTTGAAGTTACCGGTGACATGTTGACTGATCCGGAAACTGGGCATGAGTTCATTCTCCGACGGTTTGAGTCCTTCGGGGCGAGCCCTACCGCAAAACTCTTGGGACAGATTGAGCCATACGAGTTCTCTGATGAGGAGACAAGAGCAAGATTCCTCTTGCTTGCGGCTGAGGCGCTGATTGTCTTTGGTTGGAGCTACGACGGCTTCTCTCAAGACGAGGGCTTCATCCGCGTAGATATAGGCGGACGAACACTGACTCTCCGAGACATTGCCCATCCGTAAAGCAAGGCGCGCCTACAGTTCGAGTTGAAGTGCCCTCGGCTCAGGGGATTGGTTGTTGATGCGCTCTAAGGTTGGATGATGGGGAACGAAAACGGACGCTCGGATCACGACAAACACCAAGACGATGCCAGTGAACCTGACTCAGTTGCTCAAATAAGGGCCAGCTCGAACTGGCATGCCTGCCGCCATCTGTACCGCGGATGGACTCGGGAACAAACCATCGAACGAATGCAATCCGTCGCACCAGGTTTCCCACTCGAAGCCTATGAACGGGAACTCACCCGCGCGATGGAAAGGGCAGAGAAAAACAGGCAAGACGGTCTCCGGCGCCGGCAATTGGAAATTGAGGAAGCTAAGAAACTAGATGTGCTGAACGCAGTATTCCTCCTATACCTCCTCAATACGAGATACGGCAGCCACTACGTCCAGGATGGCTTGGGCTATATCGACATACAGCACGAACTCGACAGCACTTTCTCGTCACAGGAGATCGAAGCGGCCAAGCACAGAGCGGACGACGTTATCAAATACGCCTCGAACCTAGTATGGCGCTCCTGGGATGGCCCCCACTTAGAAGAACTGCGAGCAAAGTTTCCCGAGTACAACGACAACAACCTTTCAGCCGCTATCGGGCACGCGTACTGGCTCAACCGATAGCCGGTCCCTGTGAAGGATCCTTCAGCGTGCGTCTTTGCATCGGGCCACAATCGCAGCCTGGGACCGCTGGCCGGAAGCCTTCCTAACGTGTGATTCCACCACGTCGAAGCCTGCTGCGATCAGCTGGCCGCTGAGGTCATCTACAGACCACCGGTACGCCGGGGCGACCGCATGAGCAAACTTCTCGACTACGGGGCCCTCAAAGAATCCGATAAGAAGCGTGCCATCGGACCTGAGTGCGCGGTTAAACTCGAGCAGGGGGACTCGGATCGTGTCGGGCTCGTGATGAATGAGGGAGTACCAGGAGAGAACCCCGCCAACGGAACCATCTACGGCATCGAGGGTGTTGAAGCTGCCGATCGTGAATGGCACCTCGGGATACGTGCCCCGGGCACGCTCAATGAACTCGGACACCAAATCCGTGCCGCGGGCAGGAAGCCCCAATTCCGCGAGAAAGTTCGTCCACTGACCCGGGCCGCAACCAGCATCGATGACGCTACCCTCGATCCCGCTGGCCCATGTCGATACAAGCTGACGATCTGAAGGGTGCACTGCGCTCATCGAGCCGAAGTGTTCGATGTACTCCGCTGCCCGGCGTGAGTAAGCGTCGCTGACCTCGATGACCATGCGATCGAGTCTATGCACGTCTGGAGGATGCCCGTCAGCCGATCCTCCATCGTGCGACTCCGAGGAGCTGGAGATTGGTGATTGGCGATGAGATGAGTCGCGCCGACTTAGATGCCTTTGATTTCGTAGTGTCGATCAATTTTCGCGGTTACCCTGCCCCATTCGCTTTCGGCGACTCGCAACTGGTGCGCTCGGAACGACTCAGCATCCTGGAACTGCTCGTCAACCTGCCAGATCAGCGGGTTTTCGGTGACGACCACCTCGAAGAACATGCACCCTTGCTCAGCGCGCGTTAGCTCGATGTGCACTGGGAGGAACTCTGCAACGAGCGCCGCCTCGTTCTGATTGCCACAGACGAGTTGGCCGCTAAGGAAGACGTTACTCACAGGGCCATCCTTGCACCGCTCGACGCAGGGCTTACAACGTTTGGTGAAAGCCGGCTATCAGGCGCCAAAGGGGTGACATTTAGCGCTGCGAAAAAGCCGCCATTTATCGCTGCATTCACACTGGGAGCGATGCTCATGGATGTCTCACGAACGGTCGTTCATGAGGCGCTGCACCACAGGGAGCCAACGTACGCTTCGATCGCATTGGCGGCAAACGGTCGGTCCCTTTCCCTTAGCCTGTCCATCATTGGGTTTTCAAGGCTATTGCCGGCCCTTCATTCTCTGCTTGGTCGTGCTGGCCAGAACGGGAAAAACTAAGGGGTTTCGGGACGTAGCAGCGGTCTTCGGACCAGTCTCGGGGCGTCCGCCGCGGGACGGGCGCCCAGCGGAAGCGATGGTCTATTCGCCTGTTTTCCTGGCGATAATCGTGTACGTACACGGCACGAGGTCACGTTCGGCATCCGGCCACGCGAAGCCTCCTTCCACCTGCACCATGCGGGGTGCGAACTTCCAAGGGATCGTCCTGTCCTCATCAACATGGAGAATCTGCAGCCCCGCCGTGATGAGAGAGTTGATGATCTTGGACAGTGGATGCGCCCATTGGTAAGTCGGCGAATGAGCCACCTTGCCGTCTCCCGCATAGGTCGACTCGTCATCCCATAGCTGTGCCTCGCCCTTACCGAAGTACGGATAGCGGAGTTGCAGTCCATCGGCGTGCTCATCGACGCTGTAGAGAGCGGGGTGCCCGTCTCGGATGTAAAACGTTCCTCCGGCCCGCAGGAGCCCTGCTACCTGGCCCGCCCACCGATCCAGGTCAGGCAGCCAGTTGATGGTGCCGATGCTGGTGTATACCAGGTCGAAGTCACCGTTGACGGCGGCACGGGCATCCAGAACATCGGTCTCGACCCACGTTGCCGCGATGCCGAGGCGTTTGGCCAGGCTGGCTGCCGAGGCCAAGGCGCGAGGGGAGAAGTCCACGCCGGTGACTCGGGCCCCCGCCCTGGCAAGAGAGAGCGTATCTGTGCCGATGTGGCACTGAAGATGACAGACATCCAGACCCGAGACCGTGCCTTCGCGGAGGAATGGCGCGAGTGCAGCCAAGTCCGTCCTGACGACGCTGGTCAGGTGATTGGGATCGTCCAAGTCCCTGACCCCATAGGCTTCTTCATGCAGCGGGACCCTGTCTTCCCAGTTGTCGAGGTTGCTCGCGCGTGCAGAATCCCAGTCGACCTCAATGCGGTTGTCAGCCATGCGAGCGAGTCTACAGCGTTGTATAGACCGGTCCGCCAAGAGCGGCAACCTCCCGGAGCGACCTGTACGCGGTACTAGCTCGGTGTCTCAAAGCTTTCCCGTCTCGAATCGCTAGTGTCTTGGTCCGAACGGGTTTCGACACGCTGCGTTTAGACGGGGATCCCTTATCAAGCCAGCTACGAGGCTGGCGCACAGCGAGGCCGCCTTGATTTTGGGCTCAAGGCATTTATCGGCATAGGAGAGCTTCATGGGCAAGTTCTGCGAGACGCCAATCGCATGACTCTTCGTGCGCCGTGATGGTGACTACTGCATTCTGTGTCTCATCGATGACCACATACTGTCCATACCTGCCGTCCAGCCGCCAACACTCACCGGGCCCATCCCACGCCCCGAGCCCGTAACTTTCAAAAGGCGGACCACCGCCGGTCTGAAACCACGAGGCGTGCATCCTGTTCACCCATCCTGAGGCGACGAGCTGCCGGTTCTCCCAGCGTCCGCGGTCGCGTAGCAGACGCCCGATCCGTGAGAGTTCTTCTGTACGGAGTTCCAGACCACTCCCCCCGACGATCCAACCCAGCGGGCACCGGTGCCATTGCGGGTTATGGATGCCCAGCGGGTCAAACAAACGGGGCATGAGCCAGTCACGTACATCGCCTGCAACAGAGCCGAGCATTCGCATCACAACATAAGTGCTCGCATCGCTGTACTGGAAAAGTGAACCAGGGCCGCGACTTGGCCTTCTCAGCATCTCCTGGGCCAGATCTGGCCAGGACACCGGTTGGTCGGCGAACCATTCGAAGTTAATTCCGCTAGACATCGACAGCAAGTGTTGAACCGTTACTGTCTCTACTCCGGCCCCAAGCTCCATCATGGGCAGCAATTCCGGCACCGTGGAGTCAAGCGAAAGCAGGCCCTCATCAATTGCCATCCCAATCGCAAGTGCGCATACACCTTTTGCGGCTGAGTAGATATTCTCCCGATCATCGCTGCGCCACCGATGTTGCGCAGACTCTTCGCTTATCAGTACGTGCACGCCATAGGCGCCGAGCTTCTCTTCGTCAACAGCGGTGACGAAGCGCTCAAGGACAGGAAGGGCGATGGACATCCAAACAGTCTCTCAGTCAGGTGTAGATCACAGCGGTAGTTGGTGGGGTCAACTGTAGAGAGCGCTGATCGCGCGGGTTGATCCGTTCATTGTGACGTAGCCTCCATATGGCAGGATCCACTGCGGACGGGTATGGCCGAAGGGTGTCCCAATGCAGATGACGGCCTCCGGGTTGTACCGGGTGACTTCCTCGAGGATGGCGTCCCGCTGGGCGGCCCGCAGGCGGGAGCGTTCATCGGGCTCCGGCCGGTATTCGAAGTTGCTGGTTGGTGCCCTGGCGACGAGCACCCCGTGGACCGCGTTGAGGACGCCCCGTTCCCCAAGGGAGCGGACCCACCGCTTCACCCAGCCGGCAGGTGGGATCAGCTCACTGGTCTCCAGCAGCAGGATGCACCCGTCGAGATCCTCAACCGGCGGTAGACGGTCTGCCAAGGCGAGCTCGTCGAGGACCTCCAGACATCCGCCCCAGGTGCGTCCCGACACGAGCCGCTCCGGCCCGGCCCATGCCCACGGCTCGGTAGGCTCCCGTTCTCCGAACTCGACGAGGGCTTTGGGGTCGCGCCAGTCATGGCCGAAGTCCTCGGATTCACCGGGATCGGTGATGGTGAGTTCACCGCCGTCCATCAGGGCAGCTTTCAGGGAGGCGAGGTGGACTTCGTCGATGCTGGGGCCAGGACCTAGGTGTACCTGGGTGGAACCACCGTAGAAGCCGGCGATGCCGTGGGACCAGAGCCAGTTCAGCAGGTTTGTGTTGTCGCTGTAGCCAATGGAGATCTTGGGGTCTGCCCGGGCGAATTCGGCGTCCAGATGAGGGATGACCGTGATCTGGTCATCACCGCCGATGGTGGCGAGGATGGCCCGGATGGTTGGGTCAGCGAAGGCCGCGTTGAGATCAGCGGCGCGGTCTTCAGCGGTTGCACCGAGTTGACGGGTCGTGGGGAATTCCACGGGCACCAGACCGGTCGCGCCGACGAATCGTTTTATGGCTTGCTCGTGAACTGCAGGAGCAAAGCCGGGAGCTGCGAATGATGGTGACAGAATCGCCACCCGATCGCCCTTACGAAGTTTCGGTGCCGGCACGATGGATCCGCATTTTTCCATCCCGCCATTCAAACACAATGGCAAAGTCATCAGCTCCGGCACTAAAACGGACTCGCCTCGGCCCGGCAGGGCTCGCCGTCGCACAGCGCTTTAGGAGACTCACGGGCCGCTCTACGTGGGTCTTGTAATCGTGGGGGTTGCAGTCTCTGTCTTGGGAATCGTCCTGTAAGCGGTAGGCGGCGGTGCGCGAAAGTAGATGCGAAAAGGCCAGCGGCGGGTACAAAGGTAGGAATGGAAAATCTAAACCTACGCAAGCACACACTCTTGCCCTGGACCTTGCGTTCGGGAGCGCAAGCAGATGTCCTGCAGTGTTCAGAGCTATGGATGAACGCCATCGCCCTTCGAGACGGCACACCGAACAATGTTCGAATGAGAGACCGAGCGTTGGTAAAGCTAGGTGCCGCGGGAAGCATTCTTCAGGTCGCGGAAACTGGCGCGGATATTCAGGGATTCGTGTTGGCAACGGAAAAAACCGCTCCTGACCTCGGCAGGACAGCCCACCTGTCATTGCTGGCGGTAAAGCCCGCTTACCAAGGAATGTATGGCAAGCAGCAGCGGGTCCGCATCCAAGGATGCGGACCCGCTGCTTGTAAACATCCTGCTGCTTACGCCTTCGAGCATGCCACATCGACCGCCGCCTGACCGGTCCTGCCAACGGTGCAGCCTTATCAAGAGGCCAGATAGTAAGTAGCCTTACTAGTGGACGTGGTGTCTAGCAGCGGGCGCCGCGTTCCCTTCATCTGCCCAGCTTCCCCGAGACTGCATGCTCGCTGGGCTCGCAATGGTTTTGCGCTGCGCTTCAACCAGTTGATCGGGCGTCCGCTGGCGCGGCCGGCTGTTGGGCGCTGCCGGTCCGTCGCAGAGCTCCGGCCCGTCATCACCTGGTTGTTTACAAGCGTTTTGTGGTTGCTGTCCTGCGGATTCTAGGCGTCCGCTCCAGCCCGTCTAGCCCCGGTTCCGCAAGCTCCACCGGGGCCTGTGGCGCAGGAATTTCCCGCAGGCGCTCCTTCGTCGCTTACCTCCTGCGGGAATTTCCCACGCCTTGCCCTGCGGGTAGACAGGCCTCCGTCGGCCGCCGAGCAAGCAAGCTTGCCAGCAACCAAAAAACAACTGTGAGTCTTGCAGTGGTTGGTCTGGGACTAGCTGGCAGTGTTGATGCCGGTCGTTCTGCCTGGCGCGTGACTCGAAAAAACAATTGCCCCTTGAGGGTGCATTCCCCCCCGACTTGTCCGCGCTGGGTGGAGCGGCCGGCGCTGACCTGTCCCACGACGGTGGCTTGATTAGAAGCTTGCCCAGCCCCTGCGGTTGTGGCTCATCACAGTATTGCCTCGAAGTGACACCTCCCAGGTCCAGCGCCGGTCGTGATGCGACCAGTCTTGCCCGTTCGAAAGGAAGGAGGGTAGCCGCGTTGACCATCGTTGCGCAGACCCGCCCATTCGTCATCGGCGTGGACTGTCACGCCCGCACACACACCTACGCCATCATCGAAGCCAGCACCAAGCGACAGATCGCGTGTGAGCAGTTCCCGACCACCCCGGCAGGGATTTCCCGCGCACTTGCCTGGGTAGGCCGACGGACAGACGGCGATATGGCCTGTCTATGGGCCGTTGAGGGCATCGGCTCTTACGGGGCACGTCTGGCCAGGGCAGTAACCGACGCCGGCTACGACGTCGCCGAAGCTCCACGGATGAACGCCCGAGGGCGCCGGGCGATCGGCAAATCCGACCCGCTCGATGCCGCCGCCATCGGAACCGCTGTCCTGGACTTAGAGGAGTCCCAGCTCCGAGCCCCGCGCCGGGATGAAGGAACCCGTGCCGGACTCAGGATCCTGAGCGCAGCCCGGGATCAGTTGACCCGGGAACGAACAATGACTGTCAATGCACTCATCGCCCTACTCCGGGCACACGATCTGGGAATCGACGCTCGTAAACCTCTGGTTCCGGCCCAGATCACCACGATCACCAGATGGCGGGAACGACAGGAGCAGATCGAGCTGTCCATAGCGCGCGAGGAAGCAGTTCGGTTGGCGCGCCGCGTTCTCGAAGTGACCACTCAGCTCGCCGCGAACCAGAAGCGCATGACAGAGCTGATCCAGCAAAGCCCAGCTGCACCGCTCTTGGAGATGGTGGGCGCCGGGGCTGTCACAGTCGCCACTGTCCTGACAGCATGGTCGCATCCAGGAAGGGTTCGCAGCGAAGCTGCCTTCGCCTCACTGGCAGGAGTGAATCCCTTGCCAGCCTCAAGCGGCAACACCGTCCGGCACAGGCTCAACCGGGGCGGCGATAGACGCCTCAACCGAGCCCTGCACACCATCACCATGACCCGGATGACCCATGACTCCGGAACACGGGACTACGTCGCCAAACGCACCCAAGAAGGCCGTAGCTACCGCGAAATCCGCAGATCCCTCAAGCGCTACATCGCCCGAACCCTCTACCGCCAACTCAACACCCTTTACGCCACCGCGGAACCATCCCACTTTGTCGGGGCAGACCCTTAGGGACTGTCCGATAAACGGTGTGTGGAGTCCGGCCGGGTTTCATTATTGAGTGGTTCTTTCGAACCGGCCGGCGAAGGTAATCGCGAACGCGTTTAGGGCTGGCTTCCACCTCATCACCCAGCGTGCCCGACCGCCGCCGGTGAGATCAAGAGATCTGGTGACCAGGTACAGGCATTTCAGGGCCGCGGTCTCGTTCGGAAAATGCCCGCGGGCCCTTACTGCCCTTCGGTAGCGTGCGTTGATCGACTCGATCGCGTTCGTCGTGCAGATCACCCGCCGGATCTCCACGTCGTACTCCAGGAACGGCACGAATTCAGCCCAGGAGGATTCCCAGAGCCGCACGATCGCCGGATATCGCTGGCCCCATTCGGCCGTGAACTCAGCGAACCGGTCCTTCGCCGCTTGCTCGGACGGGGCCGTGTAGACCGGCTTGAGCGCCTTGACGATGCCGTCGCGGTGCTGCCGTCCGGCGTAGCGGAAGCTGTTGCGGATCAGGTGCACGATGCACTGCTGCACGACCGTTCGCTCCCACGTGGTCGTGATCGCCTCCGGCAGGCCCTTGAGCCCGTCGCAGACGGCGATCAACACATCCTCCACACCCCGGTTCTTCAGCTCGGAGAATACCTGCAGCCAGAACCGGGCACCCTCGCCACCGTCGCCGGCCCAGATGCCCAAGATCTCCCGCTCCCCGTTTGTGGTGACCCCCATGACGACGTAGAACGGGGTGTTGCGCACCTGCCCGTCACGGACCTTGACCACGACTGCGTCAACGAAGAGCACCGGGTAGATCGGGTCCAAAGGCCGGGGCCGACCATTCGGCCAGTTCCCCGGCGACCTTCTCCGTGATGCGGCTGATGGTGTCTTTGGAGACTCTGGCCCCGTAGACCTCCTCGAAGTGCGCCGCGATTTCCCCGGTGGTCAGCCCCCGGGCGGACAGCGAGAGCACGATCTGGTCGATCCCGTCCAGACGCCGTTTCCGTTTGGGCACGATCACCGGGTCGAACGAGCCGTCCCGATCCCGGGGCACCTCAATCTCGACCGGGCCGATCTCGGTCAGCACGGTCTTTGACCTGGTGCCGTTGCGCATGTTGGCTGCGATCGGTGTCTGGCCATGCTCGTGCCCGAGGTGCTCGGTCAACTCGGCTTCCAGCGCGGTCTCGAGCACGTTCCTCGTGAGCTGGTTCAACAACCCGCCCGGGCCTACCAGGCTCACGCCCTGCTCCTTGGCCTGCGCGAGCAACCGCTCCGCAAGCTCCTTCTGATCGATGATCTCTCCCGTCACAGGATCGATCATCACCCCTGTCATCTCGGTCGTGGACTCTGACACGGCCGTCTCCTTTCGGATCAGGCCGGACCCCACACACCGTTATCCAGACAGTCCCGACCCTTACCCGGAATAGGAGCGCACGAATGTGCGGTTGAGCATGCCGGGCTTCGGGTTAGTGGCTGTGCGACGTGTGGGTGTCGGGTGCGGGCGCTGCGGGGGCGTCCGTCGGCTTGTCGCGGGTGCGGTCTTCGCTGGTCGGAGCCTCCGCGGGTGCCTGCGACGGTGCCGGGGTGGAGTCGTGGCTGTGGCTCTCGGAGTCGAGGGTGCTTGCGAGGGCGGACATGCCGAACCACGTCAGCGCGGCGACCAACACGACACCTGCGGCAAACGGGCTGACCAGGTGGCGCAGGCCGCCCTTGGCGTCCTTGGCGATGAACGCGACGTACGACATCAGCAGGCCGATCGGAGTCATCCAGGCGCTGCGCTCGGGGAACTGTTCGAAGTGCTGGATGCCGCCGCCGACCAGGCCGACGCCGAAGGAGAGCAGGAGCGAGAACGCGACGAGCGAGATGGCCCGGCTCAGCAGCGGGCGCTCATCGACGAGCACGAACTCGTTGACGATGGTGCCGAGGAGGAACACGAAGGCACCGACGACGCAGATGATCGTGTACAGGCCCGGGTTGATCGGATAGTGCACGACGGCGCCGGCGATAAGGGCCGCGCCCATGAAGTAGAGCATCGCGCCGATGTAGCGCGAGTAGAGCGAGGGAGTCCGTTTCGCGAGCTCTGCCTCATAGGAGGCAACGTCTTCGCGGCTGAGGTCGTTCTGAACGGTCATTTCTGGTGAGTCTTTCGTTTTCGGGCAGCAGTCAGCCGTAGCGCCGATACCGGAGTTTGGTGCGGCGTGGCGCTGTGCGTGCTGCTCAGCAGGGCAGACTTGAGCGTCATGTCTCATTTCCTTGGAAGTGGGGCTTGGCTGGCGGCACGACTTAGACCGTACTTCGGACCAGCAATGTTTGTCACATTCCGGTAACGGCGTGTCCGCCGTGGCGCGGGATGCGCACTTGCTCCTTATACCCGGCGGGGGTATAGCGCCCTGGGGCCGCGTCCGGGCGGATACCCCGGCAAATGGAAACGCTGGCTGTGCGCTGAATAACCGGTCAAGGACCTCCGGCGGGCCCGTTTCCCATGGTCCAAGGCCTGCATTGCCGGCGCACTGTCTGCCGTGGCTGGGATTCTTTCAGCAGGGACGACACCTATTCGCGCTGTCATTCAAACCCTGGGTGCGAACATGACCCGGGGTGGACCGGGACTTCTCAGGCACAGGGGGGCGGCGGGCCTTGGGAACCTGCGGGGATGACCACAGTAGCCGGCGGCGGCACTCACCATCCGTTTGTCGTTTTCAGAAGCTGGCTGCACAAACTTCCCCCGAATTTCAGGGTTTGTGCAGACGGGTTGTGATCAGTGACTGGCCGGTACTCCTGTGCACAAGTGCCCGTTTGCTCAGCACTCCTGTTCACAATCCGCGACATCGATTTGTCTCGAACCCTTGGGTTTTGAGGCGCAGAGGTTTCGAGACACCCAGATTGGGAACCTGTTGCGGGACATCGTTAGCACTTCAGTCAGGTCCGGCATCCTATTTCAGGTAGTGCCCTTTTTACTGGCTTTGGTTACGCCCCGGAGGCACAGGAAACTGACCGTCGCGGATGCCTAGCCAAGAAATTCCGAGCGCGTCCTTTTGCAGAGAGGAAGCAAGACTTCCTAGCGGCTCGATCACATTTTGTGCCCAGTCCGCGCCGGTGGACCCAGGGTCATCAGTTACGGCATGGGGCGGAAAGGTGATCCGTCGGCCTAGTAGGCCGTCTATTGATGGGGAACGTTCGTAGATAACACAGGCGCTTTGTGGCGTATCTGCCCAAGCCTCGTGGATCGTGATGGTCGGATCGGTGAACTGGGCGATTGCCTTACGAAACGCTGCGACAACGCGGTCCGCCTCGCTTTGGTTAGTCATAAGGTGAGCCTTCACCAAGGAGCTTTGAAGGTCAACGCTGAAAGCAGTTTGCAGTCGGTGCTGGAACTCTCAACGGGATGCAAATCTGGGTCACGTTACTGAATCGGTCAACTCCCGGCCATGGGTTTGCATCAACGCCCCTACCTCGGCTCCTCACGTCGGCCGAACACCCTTCGGTGTGAACGGAGCAGGAGTAGCTACTCTGCTACGTAGACGTTTTCGTGGATGCGCCTGAAGCCTTCAGACTCCAGCCGCTCGGTATCGGCGTTGTCCCGAACCAGTGTCGTAGTTTTTCCGTCAGGACCGCCCACCGTGGTGATCCTGTTGGCAGTGCTGGCCTTTGCAGCACCGCAGCCTGCGTAAGCACCAAACTGCTGCTCCACAGGGAACACCGCCACGCAGAAGTCAGCGCCATCAGCACTTTCGGCTCCAAAGTACTGCCGGCCGTCATCCTCAACCAGGAGGCGCACGGTCCCTTCGTCAATCTTCACAGGGAGGTGCAGTTCGCTGCCGCTCGGAAGGACGTCGTCCGGTCCTGCTGGCGCTTTCAGTGCCGCAATGCCGTACCCATCGCTTGAGCAGCCAGCAAGCAGCAGCGGAACTGCAAGGAGTGCCATGGCCGCCGAGAGTTTGAGCTTCTTCATTTGTTCCCCCAAGTACGTAATCCTGATATCGACGCTACCGCACACCTTCCTGCCGGTCATTTCCCAAGAAACAAACTGCTGAAGTCTGTTATCACCGTCGGCAATCCTTCGGGAACCTCTACCGAGACCGAGACGGTTCAGTTACGGTCGAGCGAATCGGCTTCACTAGCAGCGCGATTTCTTTCGACCTGCTTAGCCGCAATGATGCCGTCTCGTGTCGCTGCCCGGATCACTCCATAGAGGACGTAAAAGAAAATGGCCGCGAAAACGAGCGGCAGGACGATATCCATGATTCTTCCCCCAAGGATTTAGCTGCCCAGAAAGGACCTTGCCAGCCTACTTTAGGTGCAAAGCTAGTGGCCTGTTAGCTCCCGAGGCGAACCGTTCCTGGCACGTGCGCACTTTCCATCGCGGCCGAGGTCAAACGTCGTTAGCTCGAGCCACCCATCCCCTAGCAGCCGTATCCAGAGCAGCCGGCATGCAACACTCGTACTACGGATCAGTTCTGGGGGCTTTCAGGAACGGCGTGGACCGGCATCTATACGATCATCACATTCTGTCTGCTGATAGTTGCAGTTGCAGCGGCTCTATACGCCCGAAAGCAGTGGCATGAGGCCCGCAAGGCGAGAGTCGAGGCGAGCCGCCCATATGTCGTTGTAACCATCGAGCCGGCGGGTGTCGGCCCACAGCTATTCGACCTTATGGTGCAGAACATCGGCCAGCGGCCTGCCCTTGACGTTTCTATTACTCTTGACCCTGCACCAAGGCGTGCGCGTGAGACCGCGGGCCACGAAATCGGCAAAATCAAGATGTTGAACGAGCCTGTCGCACTCATCGCCCCAGGGCAGGAAATGCGAGTTTTTTACGACGATCACTCTGAGCGAATGGGCAGAGAGGATCTCCCGTCATCGCACCAGGTTTCGCTGACTTATAGGGACAGCTCCGGGAATGAATACTCGGAGTCCAGCGTCTTAGATATTGAAGCGATGAAGGGCGCCATGTTCACTTCAGTTCGCACGATTCATGACATAGGCAAGTCCCTGGAGAAGATGAACCAGACCTTCTCCCGGTCTTCTGTTCTGGGACGCGCAGGAAAAATACAAGCCGAGGTTTCGGTCGAATCACGCGTTGAGCACGTGCAACGAATCGCTGAGGAGAATTCTCAACAGCAAGAGCGACACCGTTCCCTGCTAAAGGGACTCGGCTTCGATAATTCCGATGGAGTAGTGGCATTGGGGCCAAACGCTCCCGGGGAAGCCGAATCAGGGCGAGGCACAGAAATCGATTGACGCAGGCTGCCTAGCACTCCCATTTCTGCCACCCCGAGGCGTCAAAAAACGTCCGAATGGGACCTGTCCGCACAACGTCCCGTTAGCCGGTCCCGGATCGGTGTTTCCCGAGGTAGATCGAGTGGCAGAAGCGCCTCCGGGAATGCGTTCCCGTAAGACCCCTCCGGTGATGTGTCTGGTCAAGGAGCTGGATATGGCACACTGCTGCTTATGTCGGAACTAATGGTCGGCTACGCCAGAGTCTCCACCGATGAGCAGGACCTCACAGCCCAACGGGATGCCCTTCTAGCCCTTGGCGTCGAGCCCGACAGAGTCTATGTCGATCACGGATTTAGCGGCAGCAACACGAACCGGCCAGGGCTTCGTGAAGCGCTGGCAGCATGTAGAGCCGGAGACACCTTCACGGTAACCAAGCTGGATCGTCTCGCCCGCTCGGTGAGGGATGCCCATGAAATTGTTGACGGCTTGGCGGCAAGGGGTGTGAAGCTCAGTATCGGCGGCTCGATATATGATCCCACCGACCCCATGGGCAAGCTGCTGTTCAATGTCCTCGCCATGGTCGCTGAGTTCGAAACAGACCTCATCCGGGCGCGCACGAGGGAGGGGATGAAGATCGCCAAGGCAAAGGGCCGGCTGCGCGGCAAGCAGCCCAAACTTTCGCCCAAGCAGGAAGCGCATTTGGCCGGGCTGCACGCCAGCGTCGAATACACGATGTCTGAGCTGGCAGAGCTCTTCTCCGTAGGGCGTTCCACTGTCTACCGCGCTGTCGAGCGAGTGCGCCAAAGGGCAGCAATATCGGCGAAGAAGGACCTCGGCCGAGGCTGACCAGTCGCGAGTGCCGGGGCTACGGACGCAAGCTGACTTCCGGGACGAAGACGGCGGTTCTGTCCCGAGGCCTAGGACGGTAGACTTGTATGGGCCGTTCTTCGGCCACTCTGCCCCGGCTCCCTCCAGATTTCGTACGAGGGCTGCGGCGTTCCCTGTTGTGAAAGGCCTTACCTGCTGTGATTACTGTCCAGGATCTTGAACTGCGTGCCGGCGCCCGGCTCCTGATGGACCAGGTGAACTTCCGCATCGACAAGGGCGATAAAATCGGCCTGGTGGGCCGCAACGGTGCGGGCAAGACCACGCTCACCCGCGTCCTCGCCGGCGAAGGACTCCCCGCCGGAGGCAAAGTAACGCGCACCGGCGAAATTGGCTACCTGCCCCAGGATCCCCGCACGCCGGACATGGAGCAGTTGGCGCGGGACCGGATCCTGTCCGTCCGCGGCCTGGACATCGCCGTCGGGAAACTCCGCACGGCCCACGAAGAGATGGCCAGCGAGGATGCTGCCGTCCAGCGCAAGGCCATGAACCGCTATGACCGGCTTGAGTCGGAGTTCCTCGCCGCCGGCGGTTACGCTGCCGAGGCCGAGGCCGCAGCGATCTGCTCCAACCTCGCACTGCCGGACCGTCTGTTGAACCAGCCGCTCAAGACCCTGTCCGGCGGCCAGCGGCGCCGCGTCGAGCTGGCCCGCATCCTCTACTCGGATGCGGAAACCATGCTCCTCGACGAGCCCACCAACCACCTCGACGCCGACTCCATCGCCTGGCTGCGCGACTTCCTGAAAAACCACCAGGGCGGCCTGATCGTGATCAGCCACGATACCGAGCTGCTCGAAGCGACCGTGAACAAGGTGTTCCTGCTGGACGCCAACCGCGCCCAGATCGACTTTTACAACATGGACTGGAAGCGCTACCTCACGCAGCGCGAAACCGACGAGCGCGCCCGGAAACGGGAACGCGCCAACGCCGAAAAGAAGGCCCAGGTCCTGTTCGACCAGGCCAACAAGATGCGCGCCAAGGCCACCAAAGCTGTGGCAGCACAGAACATGGCCAAGCGTGCTGAACGCCTGCTCAGCGGACTTGAAGCCGTCCGTGAGCAGGACCGCGTGGCCGCCCTCCGGTTCCCGGATCCGTCCCCCTGCGGCAGGACCCCGCTCACCGCGGAAGGCCTCAGTAAGTCCTACGGTTCGCTGGAAATTTTCACGGACGTGGACCTGGCCATCGACCGCGGCTCCAAAGTGGTCATCCTCGGCCTCAACGGCGCCGGCAAAACCACCCTCCTGCGGATGCTCGCGGGAGTCGACCAGCCCGACACCGGCGACGTCATTGCCGGCCACGGCCTGAAGGTGGGCTACTACGCCCAGGAACATGAAACGCTCGACGTCGAACGTACGGTCCTCGAGAACATGCGGTCCGCTGCTCCCGACATGAAGGACGCGGAGGTGCGCGGCATCCTGGGCTCCTTCCTGTTCTCCGGGGACGACGTCGACAAGCCTGCCGGCGTTCTCTCCGGTGGCGAAAAGACCCGCCTCGCCCTGGCCACCATCGTGGCCTCCAGCGCCAACGTCCTGCTCCTGGACGAGCCCACCAACAACCTCGACCCCGCCAGCCGCGCGGAGATCCTGGGCGCCCTCAAGAACTACAGCGGCGCCGTCGTCCTGGTCAGCCACGATGAAGGGGCAGTCGAAGCCCTCAACCCTGAGCGGGTTGTCCTGCTGCCCGACGGCGTCGAGGACCACTGGAACGAAGACTACCTGGACCTGATCACGCTGGCTTAGCCCTGGCGGACGGGCATCTCGTCCGCATCGGTGATGCGCCGCAGGTCCCCGTAACTGATGCTGAACATCGAGTTGTGGTCGCCTGCTCCGGCCCAAAGGACCCCGTGTTCCTGGAGCGACTCGTCCAAGAGAGTCCTGATTTTTTCGGGGTGGCCTACTGGGGCTACTCCGCCTACGTGCTGGCCGGTGTGCCTTAGGACGAAGCCGGGGGAGGCCCTTCGGATCCTGCCTTCGCCGAGGTGATCTGCCACCAGCGCCGTATCCACCCTTGCGGCGCCGCTGGCGAGGATCAGCAGCGGCGCACCGTTCAGCTCGAAAATAAGGCTGTTGGTGATCGCTGCAACATCACAGCCGAGCGCCGCTGCAGCTGCGGCGGCGGTGGGTACGCCTGACTCGAAGATCCGCACGGTGTCCTCCAGCCCGGCGGAGACCAGGGCGGATTTCACAGTGGCTACTGGATCTGCAATTTCCTCGGGGTCCATGCGTCAATAGCCCTGGGCGTCCAGGAGTGCGTCTTCCTCTTCCTCCGACGTCGCCTTCTTGCGTTTGCGGGGAGGCGACGGACGACGGCGGGCGGGGCCGGTGGCGGAATGGACAGTCCCTGCGGGCAGGTCCCCGTCCTCGTCCTCGGCGTCGATCGCCGCGTTCCGCGCCTGCTGCCGGGCTGCGTAGCCGAAGCCCACAAACATGAGAACGCCGAAGGCGAACCACTGCAGCGAGTAGGACAGGTGCGTGCCCTCCTCGGTGGACGGCTTAGGGAAGGCAATTGGCATCTCGGCGGCCGGCGGCGTCTCGGAAGCGAGCTGGCCGTAGGCTCCGGTCAGCAGGGGATACCCGAGCTGCGCTGAGTAGGCCGCCAGGTCAATGGACGCAAGCTGGCCTTCCGGCGCTCCTCGCTGCAGTTCGGGCTCGGGGTGCTTCAAACGCACGACGGCGGTCACCTCACCGGCCGGCGGTTCCGGCACCGAGTCCGGGCTGCCGGGGTTCTTGTTCCCGATGGGCAGCCAGCCCCGGTCCACCACTACCGTTTCTCCGGAGGCCAGGCGGAACGGGACCACCACTTCGTAGCCAGGCTGCCCGTTCAGCGGGCGGTTACGGACAACCCGCTGGCCCGCCACATCATAGGAGCCCGTCAGTTCCACCTGGGTCCACTCCTTTGCCGGCTCCAGCTTCATGAACTGGTCCCGGGCTTCGGCAAAGGGGACCGGGGCAGCGGAGTAGTTGGTCACCACACGGTCAATTTCGGCGAGTGTCTCAGCCCGGCGGTCCATCTGCCAGCGGCCCAGGAATACGCAGGCAGTTGCAAAAATTGCAGCCAGCAGGAGGTAACCCAGCCACTTGCTGGAGAAGAGGAAACGGTACATTCAGCTGTCCTGCTCCAGGGCCACGGTTGAGTCGGCCTCCAGCGGGAGTGTTTCCTTCCAGAGCCCCCTGGTCTGCAGATAGTCCTCCAGCCAGTCCCGGTGTTCCTGGCAGGCGAGCCAGATTTTGCGGCGTTCGGGGGAGTGGATCTTGGGGTTGTTCCAGAGGAGCTGCCAGGAAGCTCCGGCGCGGCAGGCCTTGCGCGAACAGATTGCAGCCGTGCCTTCCAGTGACGGATCGGTTCCTGCAGCGAAGTCAAAGATGCTCATGATGCCTGCCGTTCCTCCCCGGGGTTGGACTCGTCGTTCTCATTGATCAGCTCGCCCTGCAGGACCTCTTCGCCGGGCCCACCAGCAGCCGAGGGCTGGGGCGGGCCCTCTATTTCGGCCAGCGGGGCTGAATCCAGCAGCGAATCGCTGTGGCCCTCCGCCTTGTCGTTGCCATTCGCTATGACCACTGCAATCCATGGCAGGAAGACCGCTCCGGCAACCATGAGGATCTTAAACCACCCGTCCACCACGAAAATCAGGATCAGGCACACCATGCGGATGCCCATCGCGAGGGCGTACTTAACCATGCGTCTGTGCATGTCCTCGGAATGGGCTCCCGCGGCATCCGTGATGCTGTGGACCTCCGCATCGCCGGAGAACCGCCCGGGTTCTTCAGGCGCGGAATGTCCCGCATGGTTTTCGAGGGTCACGGTGATTTATCACGCTCCAAAGGCTTGCATCAATTCTCTCACCATCGGCAGTGCCACCCAAACCCGGGGCAGGGCGGGCGCTAAGATCGGAGGCAGCCAAATCACACCTTGCTACCGCGGCCGCAGCGTGCCGCAGAATTCCGGAGCGTCTCAATGACTGAAGCAGTTTCCGCCCCCCGCAGCGTCCTGATCACCGGCGGCAACCGCGGCATCGGCCTGGCCATCGCTGAAGCATTCCTCGCCAACGGGGACAAAGTAGCTGTGACCTACCGAAGCGAGTCGAAGCTGCCGGAAGGGATCCTGGGCGTCAAGGCCGATGTCACCGATGAAGCGTCGGTGGACTCTGCCTTCAAGGAAGTCGAAGCTGCCCATGGACCGGTGGAAGTGCTGGTGGCCAACGCAGGCATCACCAAGGACACCCTGCTGCTGCGGATGAGCGAAGACGACTTCACCTCCGTTATCGACACCAACCTGACCGGTGCCTTCCGCGTGATCAAGCGTGCCTCCAGGGGAATGATCCGGCTCCGCAAGGGCCGCGTTGTGCTTATCTCCTCGGTATCCGGCCTGTATGGTGCCCCTGGCCAGATCAACTACTCAGCCTCAAAGGCGGGCCTGGTGGGCATCGCGCGTTCCCTGACCCGCGAACTGGGCTCGCGCGGCATCACCGCCAACGTGGTGGCCCCCGGCTTCATCAACACCGACATGACCGCCGAGCTCCCGGAAGCCACCCAAAAGGACTACCTCGCCAGCATCCCGGCGGGCCGCTTTGCCGAGGCCACCGAAGTAGCCAACGTGGTCCGCTGGATCTCCAGCGAGGAAGCCGCCTACATTTCCGGCGCCGTAATCCCCGTGGACGGCGGCATGGGCATGGGGCACTGACCCCTGCAGGGAACTAGCGGTGCTGCGCTTCTTTGTCGGACCTGGACAACGGAATCGGCAGGGCCCGCTGGCATGATGGACTGCAGACCTACTGCGAGTTAGACGTTTCGAACAAAAGGAGCCCGTATGGGACTGCTGGACAACAAGACCGCCATCGTCACCGGATCATCGCGTGGTATCGGTGCTGAGGTGGCCAAAATCCTCGCCGGCCAGGGCGCCGGCGTCGTGGTTAACTACCGCCAGAAGGCGCCCCGCGCCAACAAGGTGGTGCAGGGCATTGAGGCCGACGGCGGCCGCGCCGTCGCCGTGGGTGCGGACCTCACCACGCAGGAAGGCGTGCACGCCCTCGCCTCCGCCGCGATGGAAAACTTCGGCTCGCTGGACATCCTGGTCCTCAACGCCTCCGGCGGCATGGAAACGGGCATGGGCGAGGACTACGCGCTCAAGCTGAACCGCGACGCCCAGGTCAACATGCTCAACGCCGCCGTGCCCCTGATGCAGGAAGGCTCGCGGGTGGTCTTCGTAACCAGCCACCAGGCACACTTCATCAACACCGTCCCCACCATGCCTGCCTACGAGCCCGTGGCCCGCAGCAAGCGCGCCGGTGAGGACGCACTTCGCGAGTTCATCCCCAACCTTGCCGAAAAGGGCATTTCCCTGGTGGTCGTGTCCGGGGACATGATCGAGGGCACCGTCACGGCCACGCTGCTGGACCGGTCCACCCCGGGAGCCATCGAAGCCCGCCGTGCAGAGGCCGGCAAGCTGTACTCGGTGGAGGAGTTCGCGCAGGTGGTGGCCGGAATGGTGACCGCCGACGTCGAATCCGGCCACACCGAATACGCCGGCGGTGCCGACTACTTCGGCAAGGGCGGGCAGTAGCTTTTGGTCCCAAGGAGAAGGCCCGGTGCAAGCAGCACCGGGCCTTCTCTTATAGCCTGCACTTTTGTTTCAGGCGCGGCATGTGCCCGGGAAGTGGTCAGACGCCGCCGATGTACCGGACAGCGTCGAGGTAGGGCATGTTGACTGCGGCATCGGCCACCGCCCGCACTGCAGGCTTGGCGTTGAACGCCACGCCGATGCCGGCTGCGCCGAGCATGTCCAGGTCGTTGGCGCCGTCGCCTACGGCAATGGTGTGTTCCAGGGCGATGCCTTCTGCGGCCGACCATTCGCGCAGGAACTTCTCCTTGGCGGCCCGGTCCACTACGGCGCCGAGGACCTTGCCGGTCAGTGCGCCGTCGACGATTTCCAGCTCATTGGCCCGCCAATAGTCGAGGCCAAGATCACCGGCTATGGGCTCGAGGATCTGGTTGAACCCGCCGGACACGACGGCCACCACATGGCCGGCCGCCTTGAACGCGGCCACCAGCTCACCGGCCCCCAAGCTAAGTTTCACTTCTTCCCGGACTTTATCAACGACGTCGGCAGGCAGTCCCGCGAGCACCGCCACACGGGCGTGCAGGCTCTGGGTGAAGTCCAGTTCTCCGCGCATGGCCGCCTCGGTGACGGCAGCCACCTCTTCGCGCTTGCCGGCATAGGCCGCAAGGAGCTCGATGACTTCCTGCTGGATGAGGGTGGAGTCCACGTCCATGATCAGCAGCTTGCGTCCGGCCGAACGGAGGCTGGCAGGAACCAGGGCGGTATCCATCCCGCTGATGGCGGTGTCAGCCACCGCCCGGCGAAGGGCGGCGAGTCCGGCGGCGGTGGCATCGGGGAGGTCCAGCTCCGCGATGTGTACCTGGTAGCGGTCATCGCCGTGCGACGCCTCGGACTGCACAGCCGCGCCGTGGGAGGCGAGGACGGAACGCAGCTGCTCCAGCCCGTTTGGAGTCATATTCCGGCCATAGCTGACCGCAGTCACGTTCGAAGTCATGCCTGCAATCCTATCCACCGGGCCGGGCGTCCCTTGAATTCATTGCGTGCCGCCGGCCCGGTATCCGAGAGCCGCTTTGCAGCGTATTTCCGCGCCCCCGCACCGGTTATCAGTCAGTCTCTCTTTTGTCCTAGTGTCTACTCCTATGAGTGATGTTCTGGAATTGGCTTCCGTCAGCGTTGTCCGAGGTAAGAAGACCCTGTTGGACAAGGTTGACTGGCAGGTCAACGAAGGGGAACGCTGGGTCATCCTTGGCCCCAACGGTGCCGGCAAGACCACCCTTCTCCAGATCGCAGCAGCACGCCTCCACCCGAGCAGTGGCACCGCCGGGATCCTCGACGAGACCCTGGGGCGCGTGGACGTGTTTGAACTCCGCCCCCGCATCGGCCTGTCCTCGGCAGCCCTCGCCACCCAGATTCCCGAACAAGAGAACGTCCTCAACGTCGTGGTCACCGCCGCCTACGGAGTCACCGGCCGATGGCGCGAAGGCTACGAGCGCGACGACGAGCGCCGCGCCTTCCGCCTGCTGAATGACTGGGGGATGGGTCCGCTGCTGAACAGGACCTTCGCCACGTTGTCCGAGGGGGAGCGCAAACGCGTCCAGATTGCCCGCGCCCTTATGACGGATCCTGAGCTCCTGCTGCTGGATGAACCCGCTGCCGGGCTTGACCTGGGCGGCCGGGAAGAACTCGTCCACAAGCTCGGCGAACTGGCCAATGATGAAGCGGCACCGGCCATGGTCCTGGTGACCCATCACCTGGAGGAAGTTCCGCCTGGATTCACCCATGCCATGCTCATGCGCGACGGCGGCGTGGTCGCTGCCGGACCGATTACCGAGGTCCTGACCGACGAGCACCTCAGCACCACCTTCGGCCTTTCACTCGACGTTACGGAGAATGCCGGCCGTTACTCCGCCACCGCCCGCCGCTAAGGCGGGGCTTCAGCGTCAGCAGTGGAGATATTCAGCAGCATCCTGGTCTTTTTCGCGGGCTTGTGGGCCGGCACCATCAACGCGGTGGTCGGCTCCGGCACCCTGGTGACCTTTCCCGTGCTCATCGCCCTCGGCGTCGCTCCTGTTGTGGCATCCATGAGCAACGCGATGGGGCTGGTGGCCGGTACGGCCGCCGGGGCGTGGGGGTACCGGCGTGAGCTGGCCGGCCGGGGCCGCCAACTGATCAAACTGCTGCCCGCCTCCCTGCTGGGCGGAATCAGCGGCGCCTACCTGCTGCTGCACCTGCCCGAAGAGGTCTTCCACTATGTGGCGCCGGTCCTGCTGGTGCTGGCCATGCTGATGGTGCTCTTCCAGCCGAAGCTCCAGGGCTGGGTGCGGAGCCGTGAGGAAAACCCGGAACATGCCATCCGGGACCGAAGCCATGGCGTGCTGCTGGTGGTCCTGGTGTACCTCGCAGGCGTTTACGGCGGCTACTTTGTTGCTGCCCAGGGCATCCTCCTGGTTGGCATCCTGGGCGTATTCCTCACCGGCACCATGCAGAACGCCAACGCCATGAAGAACATCCTGGTGCTCGGGGTCAACATGGTGGCGGCCGTTTCCTACCTGATCTTCGCCTTTGACCGGATCAACTGGCTCGTCGTCCTGCTGATCGCCGTCAGCTCCACGATCGGCGGACTGGTGGGCTCGAAGGTGGGGCGCAAGCTTTCCCCAAGCGTGCTCCGGGCTGTCATTTTCACCCTCGGCACCGTGGCCCTCGGCGTCATGATCGCCAACCTGCTGAAATAATCACCCGGTGACGTTCCACTATCTAGAGTCTGCCGATGATCCCCGGGTAGGCGACTACACCACGCTGACCGATGTGCACCTGCGGAAGCTCCGGGAGCCGCGCGAGGGGATGTACATCGCCGAATCCTCAAGGGTCCTGCGCCGGGCCCTGGCGGCCGGGCACCAGCCGCGGTCCTTCTTCCTGGCGGAGAAGTGGCTGGCGGACCTCGACGACGTCTTCCAGGCGTATCCCGACGTTCCCGTCTTCATCGGGAAAGCAGCACTGCTCGAGGAAATCACCGGCTTCCACCTGCACCGCGGGGCCATGGCCGCCATGCACCGCCCCGCCCCGGTGCCGCTGCCGGCACTCCTGTCAGGCGCCCGGCGGGTTGCCGTACTGGAGGACATCGTGGACCACACCAACGTCGGCGCCATCTTCAGGTCCGCCGCCGCCCTGGATATCGACGCCGTCCTCGTCTCGCCCCGGTGCGGGGACCCTCTCTACCGGCGGAGCGTCCGCGTCAGCATGGGCACGGTCTTCCAGGTTCCCTGGGCCCGGCTCGAAAACTGGCCGGCGGACCTCCAGGTGCTCAAGGACCACGGCTTCACTGTTGCCGCCCTGGAGCTGACGGAGGACGCCCAGGACGTTGACGTGATTGCTGCCCGCAACCCGGAGAAGCTCGCGCTGGTGCTTGGCACCGAAGGTGCCGGCATGAGCCCGGAGACGCTTGCCGCCGTCGACCTCGCCGTCAAAATCCCCATGCGCAACGGCGTGGATTCGCTCAACGTGGCTGCCGCCTCGGCAGTGGCGTTCTGGGAGCTGCGGGCCCGGACCTAGGAGCGCGGCCGGCTTAACAGCGGATGCCCTGACCCTGTTCGTCGGCCCCGCCGGTGTCCGGTATGATTGATAGCTGGTTGTCCTGCTCTTTCAGCTTCGGCTGCCGCAGATCCAGCCATCCCATTCATACCTGGCAACTGGCAAAATCCAGTTGCGTGAACAAAGGTCCCATTATGAAGTCTGATACCCACCCGAAGTACGAAGCTGTTGTTTTCAACGACCTGGCCTCCGGCACGAAGTTCCTGACCCGCTCCACGGTGTCTTCCTCGAAGACCATCGAGTGGGAAGACGGCAACACCTACCCGGTCATCGACGTCGAAATCTCCTCCGAGTCCCACCCGTTCTACACGGGCAAGCAGCGCATCATGGACTCCGCAGGCCGCGTCGAGCGCTTCAACGCCCGCTTCAAGGGCTTCGGCGGCAAGAAGTAATTCACTTCGCCCAAGCTTCATCGGAAAGCCCGCACCGGCAACGGTGCGGGCTTTCTTTTGCGTTGGCGGCCCGCCCGTGTCCTGCGGCAGGATGGGAGGCATGACGCCCTCTTCTCCGGCCACCGGCCCTTCTGCACCCCAACGCCTGCACGGCGAATACAAGGTTCCGGGCGGGAAGCTGGTGGTGGCGGACCTGGCCGTCGTCGAAGGATCACTTGCGGACGTTTCCATCAGCGGTGACTTCTTCCTCGAGCCTGACGAGGCCCTCCTGGACATCAACCGGGCCCTCACCGGACTGCCGGAATCGACGTCCGCCGCGGATTTGGCGGCGGCAGTGAAAGTCGCGCTGCCGGCGGATGCCGCCCTGTTCGGCTTTTCGGCCGACGCCGTGGCCATCACCGTCCGGCGTGCATTGGCCAAGGCCACGACCTGGGCCGACCACCACTGGAACATCATCGCTCCCTCCGTCCTGCCCACCGAAACCAATGTGGCCCTGGACGAGGTCCTTACCGAGGAAGTGGGTGCCGGCAGGCGCAATCCCACCCTGAGGTTCTGGGACTGGGAGGAGCCCTCCGTGGTGATCGGCAGCTTCCAGTCCTTCCGGAACGAAGTGGATCCCGACGGCGTGGCGAAGCACGGCATCAACGTTGTCCGCCGCATCAGCGGCGGGGGAGCGATGTTCATGGAGGCCGGCAACTGCATCACCTATTCGCTGTACCTGCCCCAGACCCTGGTGGACGGCCTCAGCTTTGCCGATTCCTACCCGTTCCTGGACGCCTGGGTCATGGCCGCATTGGAGAAGCTGGGCATTACGGCTTTCTATGTGCCGCTGAATGACATCGCCACGGAGCAGGGGAAGATCGGGGGCGCGGCGCAGAAGCGCCTGGCCAACGGTGGAATGCTGCACCACGTCACCATGAGTTACGACATCGACGCCGACAAGATGGTGGAGGTGCTCCGCATCGGCAAAGAGAAGCTGTCCGACAAGGGAACCCGCAGCGCCAAGAAGCGCGTTGACCCCCTCCGCCGCCAGACCGGCCTGGCGCGGACCGCCATCATCGAGGCAATGATGGACGTGTTCACCGAACGGTATGGTGCTACGCCTTCGGAGCTGACCAGGGCCGAACTGGCTGCCGCCCGCGAGCGCGTACGTACCAAGTTCGGCACCGGTGAATGGCTCCACCGGGTCCCCTGAACCCCTAAGCCCCGGCTGGGGCGCCGCAGCGGTTAGGGAGCGGCAGACGGTGCATTCACGACGGCGGCCTGCGCGGTGAGCGCCCGCAGCAGGTGGCTGCGCTGCTCCACGATGATGCGGCGCAGGGCGCGGGGAGCGTCGCCATGGGCTGCCAGCCACTGATCCGTCCGGCGAAGCACGGGATGGTCCGCCGGCTTCATTCCTTCCGCCAGGTCCTGGGCCACGGGGTACAGGCCGCGCACAATCCGGCTGGCGATCTCGATGCTGCGGCCCTCCCAGACACTGCGGATGCACTCAAAGTACGGCTCCACGTACGGCTCCAGCAGGCCGGCCGGCGCGGTGGTGAAACCGCTGATCGTCGCGGTGAGCAGCTGGTTGGAGAGCCGGTTGCCGCGGACGGCCTCATTCCAGGCCGCCGTCTTGACCTCCGGCTCCGGCCGGGCGGCAACAGCGGTGGCATGCCCAGCCCGTCCCGAGGCAGTGGTGTCCCGTGCCAGCTCGGCGTCGAGTTCGGCCAAACTTGCCTGGCCGTTGGCGGCGAGGGCGTGCCAGAAGTGCCAGCGCAGCTCGGCGTCCACCGCCAGTCCCTCCAGGGTGGCTGAGCCGTCCAGCAGGCCCCTGAGGCGGGGGAGCAGGGCGTCCTGGTGCCGGCTGAGCGTTCCGAGTGTCCGGGCCCAGGCGAGCTGCTGGTCGGAGCCGGGCACGGCGCGGTCCAGCTCAGCGGCGGCAGTGGCCAGGAAAGAAGCCCGCACGGCTTCCCTGGCGGCTGCAGGTGTGTAGCGTTCGACGGCGGTGCCCGCGTTGTCCAGGATGTTCAGCAGGACCCCGATGCCGGTTTCCGCCGGTCCAAACGCTGCAACCGCGTCCACATAACGTGAAGCGGGGCTTTCGCCGTCCCGGGCCGAGTTCCAGAGCGCCGTCCAGCACAGGGCGCGGGCCATCGGGTCCGCGATTCGGTCCAGGGAGGCCAGCACCGTGGCCTCGGATGCCGGGTCCAGCCGGACCTTGGCGTACGTAAGGTCGTCGTCGTTCACGAGCAGGAGCGCGGGCCGCGGGCGGCCGGCGAGTTCCGGGAGCTCAGTGCGTACGCCGGCCACATCAGTCTCGATGCTCCCGGTCCGCACCAGCGCGCCGCGGGCGTCGAAATCGTAGGAACCCACGCGCAGCCGGTGTGGGCGCAGCTCTTCGCGTCCCGTGACCGGATCCGTGGCGTCCTGGACGATGGCCACCCTGCCCAGCACGCCGTCGTCGTTCGCCGGATCCGCGCCGCTGTCCAGGGACAGCGTGGAGATGCCGGAGGTCTGCAGCCACTGCTGCGCCCAGCCCGCCAGGTCCCGCCCGGAAGAAGCACTCAGGGCGGCCAGCAGGTCCGCCAGGGAGGTGTTGCCATAGGCGTGCTTGCGGAAGTATTCGCGCGAGCCGGCAATGAACGCGTCGAAGCCTACGTAGGCCACGAGCTGCTTCAGCACGGACGCGCCCTTGGCGTAGGTGATGCCGTCAAAGTTCTGCTTGGCGGCCTCCAGGTCCGGGATGTCCGCGACGATCGGATGCGTGGTGGGCAGCTGGTCCTGGACGTACGCCCAGGCCTTGCGTTTGTTGGCAAAGTTCACCCAGGCGGTCTCCCAGTCCGTGGCCCGGTCCACGCCCAGCGTTCCCATGTAGTCGGCGAATGACTCCTTGAGCCACAGATCGTCCCACCACTGCATGGTCACCAGGTCGCCGAACCACATGTGCGCCATCTCGTGCATCAGGGTGTTTGCCCGCCCCTGGTACTGGGCGTCGGTGGCGCGGGACGTAAACACATAGGCCTCGGTGAACGTCACCAGGCCGGGGTTCTCCATGGCGCCGAGGTTGTACTCCGGGACGAAGGCCTGGTCGTACTTGCCCCAGGGGTAGGGGTAGTCGAAGAGCCGGTTGAAGAAGTCCAGGCCCTTCTTCGTCAGCTTGAAAAGCTCATCCGTGTCAAAGGATTCCGCCATGGAGGCCCGGCAGTAAAGGGCCAGCGGGATGTCCAGGGACGTCCCGTCGTCGAGCGTTGCCTGCCAGCGGTCCTCCGCCTTGAAGTAGGGCCCGGCCAGCACCGTGGTGATGTAGGTGGACATGGGCTCCGTGGGGGCAAAGTCCCAGCGGGCCGTGGCGGGATCGCCGGTGAGGAGGGTGCGGTTGACTTCTGCCCCGTTGGAGGCGACCTGCCACTCCGCGGGTGCGATGACATGGAAGGTGAAGGTCGCCTTGAGGTCCGGCTGCTCGAAGTTGGCGAAGACCCGCCGCGCGTCCGCCGGCTCGTACTGGGTGTACAGGTAGCACTGGCCGTCGGCAGGATCCACGAACCGGTGCATTCCCTCGCCGGAACGGCTGTACAGGGCGGTGCCGGTGACGGTGACCTGGTTTTCGCGCTGCAGGTTGTCCAGCCGGATCCTGGCGCCGTCCACCACGTCCTCCACCCGGAGTCCCTTGCCGTTGAGGAACACGCTGTGGACGCAGCTGCCAATGAAATCCAGGAACGTTGATGTGCCGGGCTCCGAGGCGGTGAAGTTGATGACGCTCGTGCTGGTGTAGCCGGCAACGTCCGGGTCCGCTGCCTGCCGCACATCCAGCGAGACGTCATAGCTGGTGGTGCTGATCAGGACAGAACGTTCGGCGGCTTCATCGCGCTGCAGATTCTCATTTGACACCCAGCTATCTAATCACGGGGCTGTTTCATCAAAGCCAGGCGGCTTCCATCAAACTCAGGCGGCGATCAGCAGGGCAGCCGCCAGGCCCAGGACCGCGATCAGGAGCCACGACGCCAGTGCCGCCAGGATCGCCCTCCCGCCGGTCCGCAGCAGCGTCCGTATCCGTACAGCCGACCCCAATCCGAACAACGCGGCGCCCAGCAGGACGTCCTGCAGGACTGCGCCCGCCTCCAGCCAGTCCTCCGCCAGCCAGCCGGTGGACCGCAGGGCCACCATGGCAACGAATCCGAGGACGAACAGGGGCACCACCGGTGGCAGTTTTAGGTCCCCGCTGCCGTTTTCCGGATCAGCCCGGACGGCGAGGCGCTGATGCGCCCCGGCCAGTGCCGCCACAGGAGCCAGCAGGAGCACCCGGGTGAGCTTAACGACGACGGCTATGCCCAGTGCCGCCGTGCCGGCAGTCTGGGCGGTGGCCACCACTTGGCCGACGTCGTGCACCGACGCTCCCGTCCAGGCGCCAAAAACCGGCGCACTGAGCTGCAGGGGATGAACGAGGAGGGGCATCACCCCGATTGCGAGTGTTCCGCAGAGCGTCACCAGCGCCACCGGCAGGACGGTGTCGACGTGCCGGATCCGACGTACTGCGGCCATGGCGCCAATGGCCGATGCCCCGCAGATCGAAAAGCCGGTTGCCACCAGCAGGGAGGTCACCGGCGGCAGCCGGAACAGCCTGGCGATCAGGTACGTGCCGCCAAAACTTGCGGCCACCACGGCTGTGATCAGGACCAGCGCCAGCCAGCCCAGCTCCAGGACGTCCATGACGCTGACTTTCAGGCCGAGCAGCACAATTCCCCCGCGCATCAGGTGCTTGCCGGCAAAGTCCAGTCCTGGCCTGGCACGGCCCGCCGTCCAGACCCCGGCCACCGGAAGATTGGCGGCCAGGACACCCAGCACCACGGCCAGGGTCATGGCGGGCAGCACGGGCACCAGCCAGTGGACAAGGAAGGCGGCCACCAGTGCCACGGCCGCTGTGGCCAGGCCCGGCAACACCCTCTCAGTGCGGCGGGGCTGACCCGCGCCTGGCGCTGGAAGGCTTCTGCTGACTGGCACTAACCTACTGTGCCGGAAAAGGTCCGTAATGGACGAATAGGGACAGCGCCGCCAACACGCCAGAATGGATGGCAGTAATGAATTCGAAACAAAAAGATGGTTGGCTATTGGGCATGTCAGACCTATTCCAGGAATACTCCACGGCCGCCGGCCGGACCGGAGCCTACGATGAGATGTTTGCCCCCGGGCTGCTTGCCAGGGACTCCTACGGGCAGGTGGCGGACGCCCTTCGCAAGCTCTCGCTGGCTGATGTCAGCGCCCGGGCCGACTCGATGGCCCGCACCTTCCTGGACCGCGGCGTAACCTTCGACTTTGCCGGGGAGGAGCGTCCCTTCCCCCTGGACATCGTCCCGCGCGTCATCCCTGCCGCGGAATGGGACGTGCTGGAACGCGGGGTTGCGCAGCGTGTATGCGCCCTCGAGGCGTTCCTGAACGACGTGTACGACAAGATGACCGTGGTGTCCGACGGCGTCATCCCACGGCAACTGGTGACCACCAGCGCGCACTTCCACCGGCAGGTCCACGGCTTTGAACCGGCCGGCGGCGTCCGGGTGCACATCTCCGGGATTGACGTGGTCCGCGACGCCGCCGGGACCTTCCGGGTCCTCGAGGACAACGTGCGCGTCCCGTCAGGCGTCAGCTACGTCCTGGAAAACCGCCGCGCCATGGCCAAGGGCCTCCCGGAAGCCTTCGGCCAGCAGCTCATCCGTCCCGTGGAGGAGTACCCCCGCCGGCTCCTCTCGGCCCTGCGCAAAACCGCACCCGCCGGCGTGGACGATCCCACCGTCGTCGTCCTTACCCCCGGCGTCTTCAACAGCGCCTACTTCGAGCACACCCTGCTGGCAGGCCTGATGGGCGTTGAACTGGTGGAGGGCCGTGACCTCATTTGCCGCGGAAACCGCGTATACATGCGCACCACCGCCGGTGAGCAGCGCGTGGACGTCATCTACAAGCGGATCGACGACGACTTCCTCGACCCGCTGCAGTTCCGCGCCGATTCCATGCTTGGATGCCCCGGGCTGGTCAACGCCGCACGCGCCGGCGGCGTCACCATTGCCAACGCCGTGGGCAACGGCGTCGCCGATGACAAACTGGTCTACAGTTACGTTCCTGACCTGATCCGCTACTACCTCAGCGAGGAGCCCATCATCGCGAACGTGGACACGTTCCGCCTCGAAGAGAAGGAAGCCCGGGAGTACACCCTGGACAACCTCGCCGAACTCGTGGTCAAGCCGGTGGACGGTTCAGGCGGCAAGGGACTGGTCATCGGCCCGGACGCCTCCAAGGACGAACTGGACGCGCTCCGGCAGCGGATCATCGGCGACCCGCGCGGCTGGATTGCACAGCCCGTGCTGCAGCTTTCCACCGTCCCCACCTTGAGCGGTGACAAGTTCGGCCCCCGCCACGTTGACCTCCGCCCCTTCGCGGTGAACGACGGCGACAACGTCTGGGTGCTTCCCGGCGGCCTCACACGCGTGGCACTGAAGGAAGGCTCGCTGATCGTGAACTCCAGCCAGGGCGGCGGATCCAAGGACACCTGGGTCCTCGCCGATTCGCCGCAGATGCCGGTGGAGACCGTTCCCCGGCCCTCAATTTCCGTCCGTGAGCGGGTGTCCGTGTGGCCCGTCGAAAGCAACTGGCGCGACCGCCAGTCGGAGCAGCAGCAGTGAGCCCGGCCGTGACCTGGCAAATGTCTTTTCCAGTTTCGGGCCCGCAGGAGGTAGCCGCGAATGCTTAGCCGTATTGCCGAATCCCTATTCTGGATCGGCCGTTACGTGGAGCGGGCCGATGGCACCGCCCGAATCCTCGACGTGCACCTGGAGCGGTTGAACCACCTGCCCATGGAGGAACGCAGGAGCGTTGCGAAGGAACTCCTGGCCGTCATGGGCGCCCGCCCGCAGAGCGAGGACTTCGGCCTGCCGGAGCTGCTGCATGCCCTGGCTTACGACAAGACCAGTGCGACGTCCATCGCCGGGTCCCTCGGTGCTGCCCGCGAGAACGCACGGCGTGCCCGCGAGACGGTTTCCTCCGGCCTCTGGGAGAGCCTCAACACCACCTACTACGGGCTGAGCCAGCACCGCAAGGACGTGGTGGGGACCTACCGGTTCTGCAACTGGACGCTTGAACGGACCGCCATGGTCAGCGGCCTCGCGGACACCACCGTGAGCCACGACGAGAGCTGGCTGTTCCTTGTGCTCGGCCGCTCCCTGGAACGCGCGGACATGACGGCCCGCATGCTCTCCACCCGCGACGTGCTGTCCGCCGGCATGTCCTGGGTCAACATGCTCCGCTGCGCGGGCGCCTACGAGTCCTTCCTGCGCACCCGCCGGGCAGCCTTCGGCGACCAGCACGCAGCAGAGTTCCTGCTGCTGGACCGGCTGTTCCCGCGCTCCATCGTCTACGCCCTGCGTGACGCCGACGAATGCCTTGCCAAGCTGGACCCCTCCGCCCAGCGGGTGGGCTTCATCAACGACGCGCGCCGCATCGTGGGCCAGGCCCGGACGTTCCTGGAGTTCCACCGGACGGACGACCTCATGTCCGAGCTGCCCGAACACATGGAGCGGGTGCAGAAGGCGGTGTCCCAGGCCTCGGACGCCATTTCCCGTAAGTACTTCAATCAGGCGGATGAACTGGCCTGGGTGGGAGAAGTTTCATGACCCGGCTGAGCATCGTCCACAAGACCGCGTACAAGTACAACAAACGCGTTACCCTGTCCTACAACGAGGCCCGGATGACCCCTTTGACGGACTCGCAGCAGGTGGTGCTGGAATCCGTCGTGAAGGTCTCGCCGCAGCAGGCAGCCGTCAGCACCTACCGCGACTACTGGGGCACCAGGGTTACGGCATTCGACATGCAGATGCCTCACGAGCACCTTGAGGTGGTCTCCAACATCACGGTGGAGGTGCACCGCGCGGAGAAGATCCCGTCCGAATCCGACATCGCCGGCTGGGACGTCCTCGCCTCGCATGAAACCCTGAACACGTACAGTGACTGGCTGCCCCAGTCACGGCTCAGCGGCCCCGGCGACGAGGTCCTGGGCATCATCCCGCAGGTGGTGGCCGGCAAGAACCCGCACGAGGCCGCCCTGGCAATCTTCGCCTGGATGCGCGGGGAAATGACCTACATGTCAGGCTCCACCGGCGTCACCACCAACGCCGAAGAGGCCTGGGGCCAGCGCCAGGGAGTGTGCCAGGACCTGGCCCACCTCGCCATCGGAGCACTGCGCAGCTGCGGCATCCCCGCCCGCTACGTCTCCGGCTACCTGCACCCGCGGTCCAGTGCAGGCATCGGCGAGACCGTGGCCGGCCAGTCGCACGCCTGGCTGGAATGGTGGGACGGCGACTGGCGGAGCTGGGACCCCACCAACCACAAGCCTGCGGGGGACTTCCACGTCACGGTTGCAAGGGGCAGGGATTACCGGGATGTCTCCCCGCTGAAGGGCATCCTGTCCGGCGGCGGGGGATCGGCCCTCAACGTCAGCGTGGAAATCACCCAGCTCGCCTGAACCACCTGTTTCTGCGGCTGCCTACTCCGGCGCCGTCTTCACCGCGCCGCTGAGCTGGGTCCACCAGGTCAGCGGCTCGGTCACCTTGAACCTGCGGCCGGTGACGGAATCGGGCGTGATACGCACGAATGCGTCCTTCCGGCCGGCCTGCCAGGGGAAAAGGTACAGCCGGGAGGTCTCCAGGACTTCCTCAGTTCCCGTTACCACGCTGCCGGTGCCCTTGACCACCACGCTCCACGCCAGGCCGGTGGCAGGGTCCACACCATCTGCTTCCAGTGCCACCGCAGCGTCTCCGGATGCACCGGAAAGCTTGGTGCCTTCGCCGGTGCGGAACACCACCGTGCCTGCATCCACGGTGTAATTGATGGGAAAGATGTCGGGGCGTCCGTCCGCCAGGACGGCAAGCCTGCCCACGGACACTGTCCGCAGCATGGCCCAGCATTCGTGGTGTTCGAGGTTCTGTACTTCGGAGGCCGGCTCGGGGTTCATGGCGCCGAGCTTACCCTTACCAGGGGCTCGGCTTGTAGTCCTTGAGGAACACGCCGTACTGGTCCTCACCGTTCTCGCCCATAACGATGGGATCGTAGACGCGGGCAGCGCCGTCCACAAGGTCAAGGGGCGCGTGGAAGCCTTCCTCCATGAGGCGCACCTTGGTGTAGTGCGGGCGTTCGTCGGTGATCCAGCCTGTGTCCACTGCGGTCATCAGGATGCCATCGGTCTCCAGCATCTCCTGGGCGCTGGTCCGCGTCATCATGTTGAGTGCCGCTTTTGCCATGTTGGTGTGCGGGTGGCCGGGTCCCTTGTAGGCCCGTGAAAACTGGCCCTCCATGGCCGAGACGTTCACGATGTACTTCCGGCGGGCGGTGGAACGCTTCATGGCGTCACGGAGCCGGCTCACCAGCAGGAACGGAGCCGTCACGTTGCAGAGCTGGACCTCGAGCATCTCCAGCGGATCCACCTCGTCCACTACCTGGGTCCAGCTGTTGATGGTGGCAAGGTCCGGCACCAGGCCGCCGGCGTCAATGGCCGTACCCGACGCGATCCTTTCAAGCGAGGCGGAGCCCGTGGACAGGGCCAGCGACGTGATCGCATCGCCGGCGAGCACCGGATGCTCCGTGACGCTTCCCGCCAGCGCCAGGGGATGCTTGTCGTGCGCATGGCCGAACGTCAGCAGCTCCGGACCGCCGTTGGCCTGCTCAAGGGCCGCCGGAAGCGGCCCGTCCTCGGCATCAACCAGGGGTTTATAGGCGTTGCCGGACCGGCGGACCGTCTGGGCGGCGTTGTTGATGATGATGTCCAGCGGGCCGGCCTCGTTGAGGGAATCGGTCAGGGCCATGACCTGCGCGGGGTCGCGCAGGTCGATGCCGACGATGCGGAGCCGGTGCAGCCATTCTCCGCTGTCCTCCATGGCCGCGAACCGGCGCGCGGCATCCTTGGGGAAGCGGGTGGTGATGGTGGTGTGGGCGCCGTCGCGGAGCAGCCGGAGCGCGATGTACATGCCGATCTTGGCGCGGCCCCCGGTGAGCAGTGCCCGGCGGCCGGTGAGGTCTGTGCGCGCATCACGCTTGCTGTGGCTGAAGGCGGCGCACTCCGGGCAGAGCTGGTGGTAGAAGGAGTCCACCTGGGTGTAGTGCTGCTTGCAGATGTAGCAGGGGCGGGACCGGATGAGGTGGCCCGCTACCTTGCCGGTGGCGGAGGTCGCAAGCTTGTTGCCCCGGGTCTCGTCATCAATGCGGTCAGGGGCGGCTGTGGCGGTCTGGGCGATGACCGCGCGGTCGGCTTCGGCGATGAGGTCGCGTTTAGTGACCCTGCGGTGCCTCTTGACGGCCTTGAACATTTTCCCGGTGGCCTGCCGCACCGAGACGTAGTCGGGATGCTCCTCGTCATAGGCGTGGATCGTGTTCAGGACCTTGAGGCAGGCCTGAATTTCCTCAGGGGTCAGATCGGGGGAGCTCATTAGGCTAATTTTACAGCCTGGAGCTACGGCTTAAGCGCGGCGCCGGCAGCACCCCGAGGGGTACCGCCGGCGCCAGGACGTATCCGTGACAGTTTAGGAAAACCGCATCCCGGGAACTGCATCGGCGGCAGCGGCAGCATGCGTCCGGGCCACCTTGTCCACGGATTCCCGGACATCCGGGTACTGCTCGGCGGCAGCCTTGACGGCGTTGGGAACCAGGTGCAGGTTCCTGGCGGACAGCTGCCGCTCCTCCTCGCCCGGTTCCGGCACCTCCTGGCCTTTGGAAAGAACGGTGATACCGGAGTCGGTGACCTTGAAGCCGCGCGCACGGTCAAGCTCCGCGTCGAGGCCGATCGCGGCGCCCGCGGGGATCTTCACCTTCTTGTCGATGATGGCACGGTTGATCACGGCCCCTTCGCCGACCTGGACCTTGTCCATCAGGACGGAGTCGATGACCCTGCTGCTGGTTGCGACGAAGACGTCATTGGAGAGGACGGAGCCTTCCACGACGCCGCCGGAGATGACCACGCCGCTGGAAACGATGGAATCCAGGGCCGTGCCCACAGTGTTGTTCTGTCCGCGTACGAGTTTGGCCGGCGGGGAGATGCTCTGGCGCGTGTAGATAGGCCATTGGGAGTTATAGAGGTTGAAGACCGGCAGCGGGGAGATCAGGTCCATGTGGGCATCGTAGAACGAGTCGATGGTTCCGACGTCGCGCCAGTAGGTGCGGTCACGCTCGGTGGAGCCGGGGATTTCGTTCAGCGTGAAGTCGTAGACGTCGGCCTCGCCCTGGTTGACGAAGTAGGGGATGATGTCGCCGCCCATGTCGTGCTTGGTGTCCAGCCGCTCCGCATCCACATGAAGTGCTGCCACCAGGGCGTCGGCGTCGAACACGTAGTTGCCCATGGAGGCCAGGAACTGGGAGGGATCTGCTGCCAGGCCCGGGGTGCTTGAAGGCTTTTCCACGAACGCCGCGATCTTCTGTTGATTGTTCTGGTCCACTTCGATGACACCGAACTGGTCCGCCATGTGCAGGGGCTGGCGTACCGCGGCAACAGTTGCCTTGGCGCCGCTGTTCACGTGCTGCGCCACCATCTGGGCAAAGTCCATGCGGTAGACGTGGTCGGCACCGACCACCACCACAATGTCCGGGTTGGCGTCATGGATGAGGTTCAAAGACTGGTAAATGGCGTTCGCGCTGCCGAGGAACCAGCTCTTGCCCACGCGCTGCTGCGCCGGAACCGAGGCCACGTAGTTGCCTAGCTGGGTGGACATGCGCCAGGTCTCGGAGATATGCCGGTCCAGGCTGTGCGACTTGTACTGGGTCAGGACAACAATCTGCAGGTAGCTGGAATTCACCAGGTTGGACAGGGCGAAGTCGATCAGGCGGTAACTCCCCGCGAAGGGGACCGCTGGTTTCGCACGGTCTGCCGTCAGTGGCATCAGCCTGTTTCCCTCGCCGCCGGCGAGGACAATGGCCAGGACTCTTTTGTTCAACGGCATAGTGGTCGCTCCTGTACGCCTTCGTAACTCCCCAAGACAGTCCGGCATGTCCGGACTCCTTCACACTAGAACAGTTATGCGTGAAGGACTACCTTGGGTCTTGTGCGAATAGACATTGTGACTAAAGAGTTTCCGCCGGAGATCTATGGTGGCGCAGGTGTCCACGTGGCCGAATTGAGCAGGGTGCTTAGCAAGCATGTTGACCTGCAGGTTCGTGCATTTGGGGCTCCCCGCGACGCCGACTATCATGGCGCGGCGGTGACGTCCTACTCGGTGCCGGAGGATCTCGGCTCGGCCAATGCAGCGGTTCAAACGTTGGGTGTGGACCTGCGGATCGTGCCGGACGTGGAAGGCGCGGACCTGGTCCATTCGCATACCTGGTACGCCAACATGGCCGGGCACCTCGCCTCGCTGCTGCACGGAATTCCGCACGTCCTCAGCGCCCACAGCCTGGAGCCGCTGCGTCCGTGGAAGGCAGAGCAGCTCGGCGGCGGGTATGCGCTCTCGTCCTGGGTGGAGAAAACCGCCTACGAAGCCGCGGCTGCCATCATCGCCGTTTCGGAGGGCATGCGGCAGGACATCCTGCGCAGCTACCCGGACGTCGATCCGGAAAAGGTCCGCGTGGTCCATAACGGCATCGACGTCGAACTATGGAACCGTGACGAAAATGACGACGCCGTCCGCGCCCTGGGCATCGACCCCGCCAAGCCGAGCGTGGTCTTCGTGGGCAGGAACACCCGCCAAAAGGGCGTTCCCTACCTCCTGCGCGCTGCTGCCAAGCTGCCCGACGACGTCCAGCTGGTCCTGTGCCTGGGTGCGGCAGACACGCCGGAACTTGCGGCAGATACCGCCCGCCTGATCGAGGACCTGCAAAGCCAGCGGACGGGCGTCGTGCTGATCGAGCGCATGCTGCCCCGCCACGAGCTGATCCAGGTGCTCAGCCACGCCACCGCCTTCGCCTGCCCCTCCATCTACGAACCGCTCGGCATCGTCAATCTCGAAGCCATGGCCTGCGGCGCCGCGGTAGTCGCCAGCGCCACGGGCGGCATTCCCGAGGTAGTGGAGCACGGACGGACGGGCCTGCTCGTGGACCTGGAACAGGTCACGGACGGCACCGGCACCCCGCTCGACCCGGACAAGTTCGTCAGCGAATTCGCCGCGGCACTGACCGAGGTCGTGTCGGATCCCGAGCGTGCCCGCGCCATGGGCCAGGCGGGACGGCTGCGCGCCGAGAAGCACTTCTCGTGGGAGTCCATCACGGAAACCACCCTCGAGGTGTACCGTTCGGTGCTGCCCGCGCAGGGCTGACCGCCGCTAAGGCGAGGACGACGACGGCGCCGCTTCCCTGGTGAGGGGAGCGGCGCCGTCGTCGTTTCTGCAGTCAGCGGACGTGGTCCAACGCCCGCCTGCCCGGCCGGGTCAGTTGTTCCGCCCGGCCGTTGTCCTCGCAATCACTACCTTTTCGTCCACCGGGGACTGGCCACTGGCCCGCTGGCGCCGGAAGTGGGCCCTGGCTTCGTCCTGGCGTGTCTTTTCGGCGCCGGTGGCGATGGAGGCCCGGACGTGGTCGTCGCCGTAACCGAAGGCATCCACCAGGTCCAGGGCGTGGGGGCGGATCTTCACCAGCAGCCGGTTGATGTATTCACCCACCGTGCGGCCCCGCTGCATGGAAAGGCGGCCGTTCATCAGATACCAGGACAGGTTTTTTTCGATCAGGGAAAGGCCGAAAAGATCGCGCAGCCACGTCAGGACCTTCCTGGTCCCGGGGTCGGTGACATCGCGCAGCGCGTCCGTGAACGCCTCCCACTGCAGCAGCTCGGCGTGCGCCTGGGCGGCGTCAATGAGCTCGTTCTGGTGCCGGTTGAACAGGGCCGCCCCCTGTTCCTGGGAAAGCCGGCTACTGCCCTTCAATGCGGCGCCGGTCTCGGCCACCATGGTCTGCACCCTGTCGGTCAGCAGTGCCCGCTGGCCTTCCTCGCTGCGCAGGGCTATGGCGGCTTTCTGTACCGACCCGTTGTCCGCCACGAACTGCGCCACCTGGCGCATCCCGGTGCGGTGGATGGCGACGCCGGTTGCCTGGCCCGCCACGTACCGGGCCAGCACGCCGAAATCGACTTTCCGGAATTCCTTGGCATAGTCAGCCAGGAGTCGCTTGGCCACCAGTTGCAGCAGGACGGTGTTGTCACCTTCGAAAGTGACGTAGACATCAAGGTCGGCCCGGAGTGAAGCGAAGCGGTTCTCGATCAGGAAGCCGGCGCCGCCGCATGCCTCACGGCATTCCTGCAGGGTGTCCAGCGCGTGCCACGTACTGAGGGGCTTGAGGGCCGCGGCAAGGGTTTCCAGGTCCTGGCGGTCCTCGTCTGTGTCATGCGCACCGGAGAAAACGTCATCGAACTTCTGCAGGAGCTGTTCATGGGCGAAACCGGCGGCATAGGTGGTGGCCAGGCGGGTGAACAGCCGGCGCTGGTGGCGCTGGTAGTCGAGCAGGACTTCTTCGTCCGTGTGCGAAGAGGCGTTGAACTGCCGGCGCTCGGTGGCGTACTGGATGGCCGCTTTCAAGGCAACCTTTGAAGCCGCAACAGCCGCACCGTCCAGTGAGACGCGGCCCTGGACCAGCGTCCCCAGCATCGTGAAGAAGCGTCGTCCCGGGCTGGCGATGGGCGAGGAGTATGTTCCGTCGGCGGCGACGTCACCGTAGCGGTTCAGGAGGTTGGTCCTGGGAACCCGGACGTGCGTGAAGTGGAGCCGGCCGTTGTCGATGCCGTTGAGCCCGCCCTTGACGCCGTCATCCTCACCGCCGATACCGGGAAGGAACTCCCTGGTTTCGGGGTCGCGGAGGTCCACGTAGAAGGCATGGACGCCGTGGTTGACGGCCCGCGTGATGAGCTGCGCGAACACCACGGCGCCCAGGCCGTCGGTAGCGGCATTGCCGATGTAGTCCTTCCAGGCAGCGCGGAAAGGAGTGTGGATCACGAACTCCTCGGCGGAGGGATCGTAGGTGGCCGTGGTGGCGATGCTGGCAACGTCGGACCCATGCCCGGTTTCCGTCATGGCGAAGCAGCCGGGGATCTCCAGGCTCATGATGCCCGGAAGCCACTTCGAGTGGTGTCCGGCCGTGCCCAGGTGCATCACCGCCGAACCGAAGAGGCCCCACTGCACGCCGGCCTTGATCTGCAGCGACGGATCGGCCACCACAAGCTCTTCGAAGCCGGCGATGTTCCCGCCATGGTCGTCGGAGCCGCCCAGCGCGGACGGAAAGGCACGATGGACTGCCTCGTTGTCCACGAGGTACTTCAGCTGGCCGAACACCCTTGTCCTGTGTTCGGTATGCGTCAGGCCCTCAATCTTGTGAAGTTCGGGGCGGGCGGCCAGGTCCCTCGACTGCAGCCGCACGGCGGCCCACTTGCCCAGGAGCTGCCGGCCCAGGACGTCGACATCGACGGCGGGCTGGTCTGGCCCGGCGACGGGGGAGGGCGTGGTCGAGGGGCTCGGCCCTTTGCCGGCGGGACGGTCCACTACTTCAGTCATGTCAATATCCTTCTGTGGTGCTGACAGGCGGCCTGTGGTGCATTGGTACTTACGGGCTGCGTCCGGCTGGACGTTGGACGCGGCCCTCTTTAGGGGAATGGGCGGCAGTCCGTCAGATACGGACGGCCGGCGAAAGTTCGGGGGCTATCCCCACGCAGAGCCATGCGGTGATCTGCAGTGCCATGGCTTCCTGTCCGGGCTTGGCGGGGGAGTCAGGAGTGCTGAGCCATTGCTCGCCCGCGTTCCGGACCAACCCGATTGCAGCTTTGGGCCAATAGCCGATTACTGCTTCCTTGCCATCACCCAAATGGGACCGCATTGGAGTGGCGATCATGTCCGCTACGGCATCGAAGAAATGGCCCAGTGCGCCGGACACTGCACCTGAGCTGGGAGTATCTCCCGTATCCCCGGCCGCGGAGCGGGTGACAAAGGTGTACACGTTGGGACTCGTGGCGGCCATCTGCAGGTAGGCCGACACCATGGCGAGCAGCCCTTCACGCGGTGTCAGCGCGCTCTGCGCCGCCTCCAGGATGCGCCGCTGCATCTGGCTCAGGACTACCTCACCCACAGCCTGCTGGAGTCCCGACTTGTCACCAAAATAGCGATAGAAGACGGACTTGGACGTCCCTGCTGCTGCGGCAATCTCCTCCATGGAAGCGTCACTTCCGAGCGTATGCACTGCACGCCGCGCCTGCTTGATCAGCTCCCGCCGCCGCTCCTCCCGGTGGCTTTGCCAACGCGATGAACGGCCATCAGGCCCTGGGCTGGTGGAGGGCACGTCAAGTCCGGTTCCCGAAGTGTTCACGATACCCAGCGTATCAGGTACGCTGGGTATCGGTAACCGCACGTGACCAGAGGAGACAGCCATGTCCATTGACGGACAGTCCATTGCCGGCCCCGGAGAATCAGGCGCCGCAGCCGCTTCAGTCCCTGCTCCGCGCAGGGCGGTGGTTGTAGGAGGGAACAGGATTCCTTTCGCCCGCGCCGGTAGTTCCTACGCCAAGTCCTCCAACCAGGACATGCTGACAGCTGCCCTGGACGGCCTGATTGCACGCTTTGGCCTGCAGGATGAGCGGATGGGGGAGGTGGCAGCCGGTGCTGTCCTCAAACACTCCCGGGACTTCAACCTCACCCGGGAGGCAGTACTTGGTTCGGCGCTGTCCGCCGAGACCCCGGCTTACGACCTTCAGCAGGCGTGCGCCACGGGACTGGAGACGGTGGTGGGGCTCGCGAACAAAATCAAGCTGGGCCAGATCGATTCCGCCATTGCCGGCGGCGTGGACTCTGCCTCTGACGCCCCTGTTGTGGTGAGCGAAGGACTGCGCGAAGTCATCCTTGACCTCAACCGCGCCAAGACCCTTCCGCAGCGGCTTCAGATCCTCAGCCGCCTGCGGCCCAAAGATCTGGCTCCGCTGGCGCCCGGCACAGCAGAGCCCAGAACTGGCCTCTCCATGGGGGAACACCAGGCCCTGACGACTGCCCAGTGGAAGGTTTCCCGTGAGGCGCAGGACGAAGTGGCCCTCAACAGCCACCGCAACCTTGCTGCCGCATACGAGTCCGGGTTCTTCGATGACCTCATGACGCCCTACCGGGGGCTGGCGAGGGACGGCAACCTGCGCGCCGACACTTCCATGGAAAAACTCGCCGCCCTGAAGCCCGTCTTCGGCAAGAGCCTGGGAGCGGAGGCGACCATGACGGCCGGCAACTCCACACCCCTGACGGACGGCGCCTCGACGGTGCTGCTGGCCTCGGACGAATGGGCTGATGCCCGCGACCTGCCCAAGCTGGCGGCCGTGGTGGACGCCGAAGCCGCGGCGGTGGACTTTGTGCATGGCAAGGACGGGCTGCTCATGGCGCCTGTCTTCGCGGTGCCCAGGCTGCTGGCACGGCACAACCTCACGTTGGCGGACATCGACTTCTTCGAAATCCACGAAGCGTTCGGCGCCACTGTGCTCAGTACGCTGGCCGCGTGGGAGGACGAGGAATTCGGGCGGACGCGCCTTGGCCTGGATGGGGCCTTCGGCAAAGTCGACCGCGCACGCCTCAACGTCAACGGATCCTCCCTGGCGGCAGGCCATCCTTTCGCCGCCACCGGCGGCAGGATTGTGGCCACGCTGGCCAAGCTCCTCCACGCCAAAGGCAGCACCGGCGGCCGCCCGGCACGGGGACTGGTCTCGGTCTGTGCGGCCGGCGGCCAGGGCGTCGTCGCGATTCTCGAATCACTGTAAGGGGGCACTGATGACAGACAAATATGCTCAGTTGGTGAACCAGGGCCTGGGCCGGAACGTGGCCAGGAAGCTGGGTTTGCCGCAGCCGGCGGTGCTGCGCCGCTACGAGCAGGGTCAACCGTTGATCACCGGACCAGTTGTGGTCCAGGGGGACTCGCCGGCGGCGGACAAGCTGGCCGCCGAACTGCTGTCGTGGGACCTTGACGTCCGTCGGCATGCAGTCCCACGGGAAAAACTTGGCGCCATCATCCTGGTTTTGGACGAGGTGGAACGGCCGGAAGACCTCGAAAAGCCGGTCCTTGCCGCGGCGGGATCGCTGCGCGACCTGGGCCCGGGTGCCAGGGTGCTGGCAGTCTCCCGGCCCGCTTCGGAGGCCGGTTCTCCAGCCGCCGCCGCTGCCCGGCAGGGTGTAGACGGGTTCCTGCGCTCGCTGGCCAAGGAACTCCGTGCCGGTGCCACCGGGAACGGCATCCTCCTCGGCGCGGGTGTGCAGTCCACCAGTCCTTCTGCACTGGCCGCTGTCAGGTTCTTCCTTTCGGGCCGTTCGGCCTTCGTCGACGGCCAGTTCCTGACCGTTTCCAGCACTGCGGGAGTGCTGCCGGACGATTTCGAAACCCCGTTGGCCGGCAAGGTTGCCGTAGTGACCGGCGCAGCCCGCGGGATTGGTGCGCAGATCGCAAGGACCCTCCACCGCGACGGCGCAACGCTGGTCCTGGTTGACCTGCCGGCTGCCGGCGACCATCTTGCGGCAGTGGCCAACGAGGTGAAGGGTACCGCCCTGCAGTTGGACATCAGCCGGGAAGACGCAGGCCAACGAATCATGGAGCACGCCGTACAGCGGCACGGGCGACTGGACATTATGGTCCACAACGCGGGGATCACCCGGGACAAGCTGCTCGCCAACATGGACCACGCGCGGTGGAGTTCAGTCATCGACATCAATATCGCCGCACAGCTCCGGATCAACGAGGCGCTCCTCGCATCTGAACACTTCGGGCCGGCAGCACGTATTGTTTCTGTTGCCTCCACCAGTGGTATCGCCGGCAACAGGGGGCAAACCAACTATGCGGCGTCCAAGGGGGGAGTGATGGGTATGGTCCGGGCAACCGCCCCACTTCTGTCCGCATCCGGTGGCACCATCAATGCCGTAGCGCCTGGGTTCATCGAAACCGAGATGACGGAACGGATTCCGTTTGCCCTCCGGGAGATCGCCCGCCGGGCGAACTCCCTGCAGCAGGGCGGCAGGCCGTCCGACGTCGCGGAGACCATCGCCTTCCTGGCCAGCGACGCTGCCGGCGGAATCAACGGCGAGGTGCTGCGGGTCTGCGGGCAGAACATGGTGGGGGCATGACACCCGTACAGCCGGTCATCCTCGGGGAAATGCCGTCACTGTCCAAGCTGTACGTCAACGCCGCCGCCCAGGCGGCGCGGCGCAGGCTGCTGGGCCCGCACGACCCGTCCGTTCTTCCGGCGGAAGGCCACGAGGTCCGTGGGGTCACCGTGGATGTCGCCAACCTGACCGCCTACCAGCACCTGCTGGGTGAAACCGCCAGCGACGTCCTCCCTGCCGGCTTTATCCATGCCCTGGCCTTTCCACTTGCCATGAGCGTGATGAACCGGGACGACTTCCCGCTGCCCCTGCTTGGCATGATCCATCTGCGCAACAGCGTGGAGCAACGGTCCCCGGTGCTTTTCACTGACGCCCTGGATATCACTGCCAGGGTGGAGAATCTCCGAGGGCACCGCGCCGGCACCCAGGTGGACGTCGTTGCGGAGGTCCGGCCGGCGGGAACGGTGGATATTTGCTGGCTGGGAATTTCCACGTACCTTGCCAAGGGCGTCTTCCTGCCCGGAATCGACAAGCCGTCTCCGGTTCCGGAGAGAAGCGAGTTTAAGGCGCCGGATCCCACCGCTGTGTGGCAGCTGGGCGTCGACGCGGGCCGGGCTTATGCAGTCGTATCCGGCGATTTCAACCCGATCCACCTCAGCGTGCTGTCAGCAAAAGCCCTCGGGATGCGGCGCTCCATTGCCCATGGTATGTACCTTGCGTCCCGGGCGCTCGCGGACGTGGGATCTGTCCGCGGTGATTCCTTCGCCTGGGATGTCGACTTCGACTCACCGGTGTTCCTTCCCTGCCGGGTCGCCCTGGAAATCAGCAGCGACCAGGGTTTGTCGGGCACGTGGAAGCGTTCCGACTTCGTTGCCTGGAACCCCAGGTCGGGCCGCCGTCATTTCAGCGGTTCGGTCACTGCTCTTTAGTTAACCGGCCGGACAGCCCGCAGGATGCGGTGGAGGCTGAGCAGGATCGATTCCGACACCGGGACCGTTCCCTGCTCGGTTTCCCTGGCGGCGGTGGCAGCCATGCAGGCTTCCACCGCCGCACGGGCCGCTTCGAAACGCTCCCGCTGCTCCGGTTCGTCGGTATCGCTGTAAGAATGCAGCAGCTCCCCGGTGGCCGTGATGGCATCGCCCAGGGGACCGCTGTCCTGCATGGGCACGGCGTAAGGAACCTCGCTGCCCCAGATCACATCAGACAGTACATCCGTCATGTCCTGGATGTGGAAGGTCACCCGTTCCAGCTCGCGCAGGTTGCGGTAGTCCAGGTCGATGTCACGTGGGTGCAGCTTCCGGCGGGGGTTCGCCCGGCGGCTTGCGTCCGCCTCGTTGACCAGGTGCCGAACGGACCGGGCCGCCGAAGCAAGTTCGTCGGAACGCAGTGACCACTCCTCGTGCTCCGGGGGCCACTCCTCCTTGAGCGCCGTCCCCATGTCTGTCAGCTGCCTGCCCAGCGCGCGGCGCAGGTCATCCAGGCTGGCTGCGGCTGCGTTGAGGTGCAGCGGCGGAAATATCAGGAAGTTGACCGTGATACCCACGGCCACGCCCGCCCCCATCTGCACCAGGTACCCGAACGAGAAATCGTCCGCGTTGCTGCCACCTACCAGCAGAACCAGCAGGGCCGCCGTCGGAATCCAATCACTGCCTGAGCCGATGTGTGGAAGCCCGCCCAGCAGGACCCCGATGCCCATGAAGATCGCCACGGTGAGCGGGGTGGGATCCGTTATGTTGACCAGCGCAACGGCGAGCCCAATGCCCAGTGCCAGCCCGGTAAGCGCCTGCAGTCCCTGGCGCACGGATCCGGCGACGTTGTGGTACATCGCCACCAGGGCGCCCAAAGGGGCGTAGTAGGGGTAGTCCGCCGCCACCCCGGGCATGAGCGGTGCGATCAGGAAAGCCAGGCCGGCCGCCAGGGCCGCCTTCGCGGCGAGCTGGAGGCGCCGGGCCGCGAATGCCGCTGACAGTCCTGTGACTGTCTGTTTGAGAAACCGGGTCCCCCTGGCCCACCGGACGTCCGGACGTGCTTGAGAATTGCCCATCCGCCCAACCTTAGGTGGCCGATCCTTTCAGGACAACACTGCTGGTCAGGAGGTCATAGACCCCGGGGAAAGGGGGAACTACGCTGATTCTGCGGCCGAGCGGCGCACCTCGGCAGCCAGCCGGTGGGCCTTTCCGGGGGTCCGTCCTTCCTCCTGCCGCCGCGGGATGTAGCCAAAGCCCAGTGCGTAGGCGGGATCGGCGAAGCCCAACGCGGCGTTGGCCCCTTCATGGCCGAAGGCGCGATGGCTTCCGAAGTTGCGCGAGGGGTGCGGCTTCATGAAGACGACGGCGAAAGCGTTGTCCAGCCCGGAGGAACGGTCCAGTCCCCACACTTGCTCCCGTGACATGATTTCGATCGTTTGGGGGGTGAGGAAAGGGCTTCCACCTTCCACGCCGGTAGTTGCGGCGGCATACAGCCGGGCCAGTCCCTCAGCGGACCCCACGCCTCCGGCTGCTGACATTCCTGCGGAGCGGACGGCCGGGATGTTGGGAAGCTCCATGATGCCGCTGACGGGTGCATTGCTGTTCAGGCCCTCCAGGCTGAGCGGATCCCCCATGGCTGGTCCGGGGCGTCCTGGTAGAGGACGTCCCGATAGCGGGGTTCCAGCTCTTCGGGCAGGCCGAGGAAGAAGTCGACGCCCTCCGGCTTTCGGATCCGCCGCTCATAGACGCTTTGGAGTGATTCCCCAGCCGTCCGGCGGCAGAGTTCTTCCATGATGATGCCGATGGTAAGGGCGTGGTAGCCGAACTGCCGGCCCGGGTGCCAGATGGGGCGGGCGGCCGCGAGTCGGGCGGCGGCGGCCGGCGTGGTGAACTCTCATCCAGGCCGAAACCACCCTCCAGCCCCACGAGTCCGGCCTGGTGGGAGAGTGCTTCTCGGACCAGGAGCCGGTCCTTGCCATGCTCGGCGAACTCAGGCCAGTAATGCGCCACCTTCCCGTCGAGATCCAGCAGGCCGTCCTGGACCAGCAGGGCGATCACCATGGCCGCCACGCCTTTGGAACAGGAGTACGCACCCGTAACGGTGTCCGGGGTCATGCCAGGACCGCCGGTGAGGCCTACCACCCGCTCTCCGCGGTGATAAGCGGCAAGCTGGGCGCTGTAGCCCGCATCTTCCGCCAGGAAGGATTCGAACAGTTCCAGCACGTTTTCGTATCCGGGCGCTACGTAGCCTTGAGAAGTCTGCACTTTGCCAGTTTACCGAGAAAGCGTTTCCCCCTACCTTTGCGGGCCGTGTCCGGCTGCCACCTCTTCGCCTTGCCTGACCGGTCCCGGAGGGGTTCCGTCCCCGAACGGCCTGCCGCCGAGTGATTCCCGGGCATGGTCCTCGAGCCAACCGCCCAGGTCGGGGCCGGCAGGGACGATGCCGGTGGGGTTGATGTCCTCGTGGACAATGTAATAGTGCTGCTTGATCTGTACGAAGTCGGTGGTGTCGCCAAAACCCGGTGTCTGGAAAAGATCCCGTGCGTAACCCCACAAAGCGGGCATCTCACTCAGTTTCTGCCGGTTGCACTTGAAGTGGCCGTGGTAGACGGCATCGAACCTGGCCAGGGTAGTGAAAAGTCGGACGTCGGCCTCGGTGATGGTGTCGCCCACCAGATAGCGCTGGCGGGACAGCCGCTCTTCCAGCCAGTCCAGGGCTGCCCAGAGTCGCCCGTAAGCGGAATCGTAGGCCTCCTGTGAACCGGCGAAGCCGCAGCGGTACACACCGTTGTTGACCTCCGCGAAAACCCTCTTATTCACCTGATCGATCTCTTCGCGAAGGTGCTCCGGGTAGAGCTGTGGCGCGCCGGGCCGGTGGAGTTCCGTCCATTCTGTGGAAAAGTCGAGGGTGATCTGCGGGAAATTGTTGGTCACCACGGCGCCGCTGGACACCTCGACGATCGCCGGGACGGTGATACCTCGGGGATAGCCGGGGAAGCGCTTGAAATACGCTTCCTGCAGTCGTTCAATGCCGAGGACGGGGTCCACACCGCCGGGATCAAGGTCGAAGGTCCACGAGCGTGAGTCATGGGTGGGGCCGGGCTGGCCTAGGGAAATGGCGTCGTCCAGGCCCAGCAGCCGGCGAACGATAACGGCCCTGTTCGCCCAGGGGCATGCCCTCGCTGCGATGAGGCGGTAACGTCCCGGTTCCACCGGCCAACCGGGTTCGCCGTTATCGCCCGGCCTGCCGTCCCTGGTGATGCGGTCCTCGATGTAGTTCGTGTCGCGGGTAAATTCCGCACCGCCCTTTACATAGGCGCCGCGGGTGCTGTGTTCGGCCGCCTTACCGTCTGCGGCCTGCTGGATGCTGTCGGTTTCCTGGCTCATGGCACAAGCCTATGCGCCGCGGAGCAGGATCAGGGAGATCGGCTGCCACGCTACCAGCCAGGACCCGGTGACCAGGCCCGCAAACAAAGTGATCCAGATGGCCGAAGGCACGGCAGTGGCCCGGTACAGCAGATAGGCGTCGGACGTTGGAAGCCGGTCCCTCCTGCGGAGGTGGACGTGTGTCAGTTTGAGCAGGTCCCGAACGGCCCCCACCAGCAGTGCCAGGCCAAGGATGACCGCCACATGCCCGACGAAAGCGTCCGGCACCAGGAGGATCAGGGCGAGCGCGGCGACAATTGCGGAGGCAGTAATGAGGAAGCCTGCCACGTTGCGGAGGAAAAGCAGTGAAGCAGACAAGGCCACCGCGCTGCCCGCGATGGCTGCCGGCCCCCACCCGTTGAATCCGCACACCACGAATGCGGCACCGACGAGAGCAGGCACCGGATATCCCCAAAAACACGACCATGCGGCAGCAAGCCTGCTCCGGCTGTAGCTCGTAGTGGTCCCCGAGTGGTCAAGGCGCAGACGTATCCCCGACAACCGCTGCCCGGTTGTAAGGGCGGCAAAGGCGTGGCCCATCTCGTGGACCGCCGTGGCAAGCAGGCCGAAGTATTTCCAGGAGCGCCGGGGGATTGAAAGAACAGTTGCTGTCAGGACCGCCAGCAGGAGTTCCGGAAAGGTGATGACGGGAAGATCTGTGCGGTGGAAGGATTCGACCAGTGCCCGCCAGACATCTCCGGGTATGTTCATTCGCTCCTCCGGGAACGCGCGTGGTCACTCGTAGCCATTGCGGTCAACGCTACTGGGGGTGGGCGATGCTTAAAGCCGAAAGGCACGCCGGCCTGCAGCGTGCCTTTAGATCCGGCGGAGCTGCGGACTTCTCCGCAGCACCAGGTCGGCTGTGTTTACTAGCCCTCGCACTCGGTGCAGTAGCTGTGGCCATCCTTCTGGCGGGCAATCTGGGACCGGTGACGGACCAGGAAGCAGGAGTAGCAGGTGAATTCGTCCTCAGCCTGCGGAATGACCTGCACCACGAGTTCCTCGGCGACGAATTCGCCACCAGGGACGCCTGCGCCGTCGAGCCCGTCAGCCTCATCCAGTTCAAGGACAACGCTGCGCGCGTCGGGAGCATTTGCTGACTGGAGCTGCTCGAGTGAGTTGTCCTGCGATTCCTTGACGTCGGAACGCAGTTCGTCGTAATCGGTTGCCACTTTGGGTGCTTCTCTTTTCTTTGGTTCGCCTGTCGCGTATGAAACGTACAGCATCAGGCGGGTATTCCCCAATAGGCGGAGTATATTTGCCGCCGCCTGGGTAAAGGTTCAAGGAGGCGGGGCACAGGTTTATCAGGCTATTGTGGCCGCACGAGCAGCGGAGGCGCGGCAAACGGCGCGGTCTCCGCCCGAGTTGAAGGGGCGTTTGTGGAACAGCTCACTGCAGAGTTCGGTGGTGCCGGGCAGGTTGGCACAGGTGTGGGACCGGTGCTGGAAAAGTTCGATGCCGTATCCAGGATAGTTGTGCTGCGCGGTGGCGGACTGGGTGACTTGATTTTCGCAATCCCCGCGATGGCCGCGCTTAGGGCCGCTTATCCCGATGCGGCCATCACGCTCCTGGGTACCCCTATACATAAGGCATTGCTTGCGGCTGTTAAGAGTCCGGTGGACGAAGTGTGCGTCCTGCCGTTCTCCGAAGGCGTCCGGCCGGGAAGCGAAGACCCCGCGGAACTGGACGCATTTTTCGAGGAGATGAGGGCGCGCAGATTCGACCTCGCCGTTCAGGTTCACGGCGGCGGCCGGTATTCAAACCCTTTCCTGCTGCGGCTGGGCGCACGGCACACCGTGGGTACCCGGACGGCTGACGCCGCCAGCCTGGAACGGACCGTCCCGTACCTCTACTACCAGCACGAGCCCCTGCGGGCGGTGGAAGTGGCTGGTTTTGCCGGCGCTTTTCCGGTTGACTTGGAAGCGCGGCTCGAGCCTGTTGAAGGGCTGCGCCAGGGTGCTGCCGTGACGGACGACGACGGCGGGCAGCCCCTCGTGGTGATCCATCCCGGCGCAACGGATCCCCGCCGTCGTTGGCCGGCTGAGCGGTTTGCTGAACTTGCTGCCACGTGCGCCGCTGACGGCTGCCGGGTGGTGATCGATCGTCGGGGACAAGAGTGAGCAGGAGCTCGCGGACCGGATTACCGGCATGGCGGAATCAGGTGCTGTTCATTCCGTGGCAGGCGAACAGGACATGCCCGGCCTCGTGGCGCTGTTGGCGGACGCGGCCGTGGTGGTGGGAAATGACAGTGGCCCCCGCCATCTGGCACAGGCGCTCGGGGTGCCCACCGTAGGCATCTTTTGGGCAGGAAACGTCATCAACGCAGGAGCATTGGGCAGAAGCCTCCACCGCATCCACGCATCGTGGGTGACGGCTTGCCCCACCTGCGGGATAGACGTCACGCAGGTTGGCTGGACAGCGCCCCGTTGTCCGCACGACGACTCGGTGGTGGCCGGGATCCCGGTGCCTGATGTGTACGAGGACGTCCGAAGTCTTGTGGCCACCGGAGCCGCTAAGCAGGATGCATGAGCGGCGGGGGAGCCTTGGAGAGTGCAGGCAACAACAGCCTGATCGATGGAAAGCCCGAGCTTCTGGTCCTGCGCGCCCTAAAGCTGGGTGATCTGCTGGTTGCAGTGCCCGCGCTGAAGGCGCTTCGCCGGACGTTCCCGGAACACCGGCTCAGGTATGCAGCCCAGGGTTGGCTTTCGGAGGCGCTGGGCCTGGTGGGGGGCTATGAGCTGCTGCCCACGCACGGTCTTGACGAACCGCTGGCCATGGATCCGGGCGTGGTGGACGTTGCCGTTAACCTGCACGGCAGCGGTCCCGAGAGCCAGGGACGGATTGAAGCCCTCAAAGCGCGGCACACCATAGGGCATCGAAGCCAGTACCGGGACGGGCCGCCCTGGCGCCCGGAACTGCATGAACGGGAACGGTGGGTCCGGCTCCTGGAGTGGCACGGCATCGAAGCGGACCCGCTTGATGTCCGGCTGAACAAGCCGCACCTCCCCAGTCCCGTTCCCGGTGCCACTGTCCTCCATGTGGGGGCGGCATACGGCAGCCGGCTTTGGCCTGCCGAACGGTTCGCGGCCGTCGCAGCGGCCCTGGCCGGAGCCGGACACAACATCGTCTTCACGGGAGGCAGTTCCGAAAAGGACCGGGCTGAAGACGTTTGCGGCCGTGCCGGGCTGCCGCCGGAGGCCGTGCACGCCGGGCACCTTTCGCTGGGGGAGTTCGCAGCCACCATTGCCGCCGCCCGGCTGGTGGTCTCGGCCGACACCGGAGCCGCGCACCTGGCATCTGCGTACGGTACACCGTCGGTTGTGCTGTTTGGGCCTGCTCCACCCGAGATCTGGGGACCGCCGCCGGGGCCGCATGTTGTCCTGACCCAGGCTGGGCTGCGGCGGGGTGACACGTTCTCAGACAAGCCGGATCCGGCGCTGTTGGCAGTCACTGTGCAGGATGTCCTGGCTGCTGTCCGGGAGTTGGATTTGTTTTAGCCAAAGGGTGCATCAAGGCGCCTGAAGCCTAAAATGGAGGCATGGGCACGGAGATGGCAATCGCCTTGGTGTTGTTGACGACGCTGCTGTGGATTGCGGTGACGCTCGCGATTTTGTCTGCCATTGACCGTGCGGAAAGGAAAGCCCGCAGGCAGGAACGGCGTGCGAGCCGGACAGGCAAACGCAAACCAAAGGTTGAATATCAGCCTGTTGCTCCGGGGTCCCATGTTGAGGGGCGCGGCCGGCATCCACGGTCCCGGAGGCTGCGTCCGCACTGATCGGGAGTCTGCCGGTGCTGCAGCATCCCGCCGTCATGATGACGGATGCTGCGGAATGCAGCCGGCTGTCGGGAAAAAGCCTTCCCGTGTAGAGGCAAGTATTGGCAGCATTTCGGCCGGGTGCCCTTCCCGGCGCGACTGGAAGGGATCACTTGTCCTTCCGGGCGCGACCGGTAGGATCCCTAGAAACGGCAATGCTGATACATCTACTGAGGGTGGGTAATGCATGTTTCGCAGGACGCGATCGCTCGGGCATCTGCTGGTGGCCGGGTTGGCCACTATCAGTTTGGTTTTTCTGTCCGCCTGCGGGTCCGGGGATGAAAAGTCCGTGCACTTCACCGCTGCCGGAGATATAGGGCTGGGCGAGGGCGCTCTGACTGTGCTGGACACGATTGCCGATCTGGAGCCGGACTTCAACATCGCGCTGGGCGACTTTCCCTACGAACCTGACGCCGATCAGGAGTTCTGCGACATGGTTACCGGAAAGCTGGGCTCGGATTTTCCCTATCAGTTGATTGCGGGAAACCATGAGAGTGACGGCTTGGACGGGGATATCAACAAGTTGGCCCAGTGCCTGCCCAACAGGCTGCCTGGGTTGCAGGGCGAATACGCCAAGCAATGGTTTGTGGACGTTCCCCAGGAAGACCCTCTGGTGCGAATCATCCTTATATCACCGGGGATTCGATTTCCCGACGGCAAGCTGGATTATTCCAAGGGCAGCGAACGGTGGCGGTGGACGGAATCCGCGATCGACGGCGCGCGGTCCAGCAACATCCCGTGGACCGTAGTCGGCATGCACACGCCTTGTTACAGCATGGGCCGTTACGACTGCGACGCAGGGCAGTCACTTACCAATATGCTGATCAGCAAGAAGGTGGATCTCGTTCTAAATGGCCACGAGCACCTGTACCAACGGACTCACCAGCTCGGGTTAAGTGATGATTGCGCCTCCGTCACTGCCAAAGAGGTCAAGAAAAAGTGTGTGGTCGACACCGGAGACTCCATGACCCAGGGCAAGGGAACTGTTTTCGTCACGTCGGGCATTGGCGGGCGGGAACCCCGCGAGATCAACCGCGACGACCCCGAGGCACCCTATTTTGCCTCGTGGTCTGCAGGCAACCACAACTTGACCCTGGGGACATTGGAAGTGAAGGCAACCAGCACCCGCATGGATGTGAAACTTGTCCCCGCTGCCGGCTACACCTTCTCCGACTCCTTCAGCATTCACAAGTGATCCCGACTTCCGTTATCGAGCCGCCGAAAGCGGGTGCAACAGCCCAGCCGTCAAATTTCGGGTTCCTCTTCCTGTTGCACTCCGGCGACAACAACCGAATGAGGGCCAGGACGCCCGGTCCGGACGAGGGTGGCGATGGCCCGCGCAATCTTCCTTCCGCCCCGCGATGAAGGTTCGATCGGGTTAGCGTAGTCCTCATCTTCGTTGCAGATAAGCCGCAGGTCGATCAGCGGTGCTCCTGCGGAAAAGGCAGCACGCGTAATGACATCGTTGAAGAGGGACAACGCAGCCTTGATGACCTGCTGGTTCGGCTCGGATGGGGGAGTGTCATAAATGGTGCATACGGCCGCGGGCAGGCCACGAGCCAGGACGGCAGGAAGCATCGCCCGGTAGTCGGCGTCGAACCTGTCCCTCGCCGCGCCAAGCAGAAGCAATGCCTCCGCCACCGAAGCAGGATGCTCCTGCAGCAAAGGCGCGTAGCCGAGGGCATCGTTTCCGCCCACGCTCACCACCAGGTGGGTAGCGTCCAAGGGGAGTCCGCCCAGTTGGCGGGCGACGCCGCTGATCACGTCTCCGTCCAGTGCAAGGAGCGAGCATTTCCACCCCGGCAGTTCTTCCCGCAACTGGCTAATGACGTCCGGGCCGCCGTCAACGTAGGCGGCGTTATCGAAGATGGAATCGCCCAACAGGACCACGTGGCCCGTTTCCTGGCGCCCGTTCGATGCAAACTCCATGAGGCACATGTTGCACCCTCGCTTAGATATTTGCTACCTGCCGGGACGCGGCCATCAAGGGACGGCGCCGCCGGGATTCCTTGACCCCTTCTGGTTTCCTGTAAATTACGCGTAATTTGTCCAACGAAAGGAATTTTTGCCTCCTTCGGGCCTTACGATGAACGCGTCTCATCACTCTTAACCCATGGGGGAACCTTTGAGCTATCCGCAATACCCAACGCACCAGGAGAATCCGCAGCAGGGCTGGCAGGGCGGGGAACCGCCGCTCTGGGCTCCGTACTACGGGGCGCCCTTTCCAATAGCCGTCAAGCGGTTCTTCAAGAAGTACGCTACATTCTCGGGGCGGGCCAGCCGCAGCGAATACTGGTGGTGGACACTCATCGCCGCCGCGGTGAGCATCGTCCTTAACATCATCATTGGCGCCGGATCAACGACGTCGAGCGTTACTGGCGCGACGACTCCCGGCCCGGGCGCCACCTTCGGCTACATTCTGCTCGCCGTCTGGGCTTTGGCGACGATCGTTCCCTCACTGGCACTTTCGGTTCGACGACTGCATGACGGAAACTTCAGCGGCTGGCTGCTGCTGCTTATCCTGGTTCCGTTTCTGGGCGCTGTCGCACTGCTTGTGTTCATGATCCTGCCGTCCAACCCTGCCGGCCAGCGATTCGACCAACCGGCCGGCGCGTAGCCAGGAATAGTTGACCAGGAGGATCCGGCTGGACCACCAATGCAGAAGGGCCCGTTCACACGGACGGGCCCTTCCCGCTTGCCCGGGTGCGTCAGGAACGGCTCCGGGTCCCTCAGAGGCAGGGCAAAGAATCTGGCAGGAAAACGTGTTGACCAGTGAACCTGGATAAGGGTAGGTTATCGATTCTCGTTATTAACGATTACCGATAAATATCTGGGGGAATGATGAGGCCGACATACAACACTGACCGCCCATACAACGGAGGAAAAAAGTGGTTTCCCGTGCGGATGCGCTCTTCCTCATGATTGCTTCGGTAGCCGCTTCAGCCGCAACCACGGCGGCGACGGTGGCCGGAATTGCCGGGTATTTCACCGGTCCGGTAACTCTGGAGCTTCCCATTGCCACCGACCACCTGACAGTCAGCGAACTCGGACTGCAAGCCACCGGCCATTACACGGCTCTCCAAGCTACTGTCACAAATCTCCCGTCCGGGGACGCAGTCTTGCTGTCCTGGGCTGCGGCCCTAAATCAGATCGGAATTCTGGGCATCCTGGTACTGGTGTTCATGCTTGGATACAGGCTTAGGAGCTCGACCCTGTTCACCGCGGGTTCAGTCTGGATTGTCGGCGCCTGCGGAGCCGTCCTGGCGGTGGCAGCTACTGGCGGGCAGGTAGTCGACCAGATCGCCCGAGGGCGCCTTGCTGAAGCTATAGGGGTCAACAAGCGGAGCGCGGAGGAAGGCGTTATCTTCGTAGGTGAATTCGATTTGACACCGCTTATGGCCGGGTTGGTCCTCGTCCTTGTCGCCTGCGTCTTCGAGTACGGGCGCCGTCTCCAGAAAGACGCAGAAGGGCTGGTCTGATGCCCGCAGATGATTCCTCCGACATCCACTGCCGTCTCGATGAACTCCTTGAAGCGCGGGGCATGACCCTGACTGATCTCAGCAGGCAGGTCGGAGTAAGCCTGGTGAACCTGTCGGTGCTCAAGAACAACCGGGCCAAGGCCATCAGGTTCTCCACCCTGACGGCAATCTGTGACGTGCTGGAGTGCCAGGTTGGGGACCTGCTCGTAACTACCCGCTTCAAGTCGTGACCCAAAGGTAACCATCCCCAGTGCGCCCGTGAAGACGCTGTACGGCATCTCGTTGATCATCCTGGCCATCGGAACGTCAGGCTGCGGTATGGATCAGCTAAGTCCCAAAGGATATCCGGACGAACTGGGCGTGTGTCCGACGATCGGCTGGAGCAACTCGGCCGCCGTGGTCCTCGAGGGGCCGGCAGGCAGGGCTACCGCCCGCCGAACGCTGCGCGTCCGGATGGCCGGCAAGCGGAGCGGGCGGGACGTCTGGGTTGCGGCTATCGCTGGGCCTCCCCGCGCGTGCGCGCCGGGGAGTAGACTCACCGAAACGACGGATGGGGGACTCATGGGAATGCCAGCAGCGGCGTCACCAGCGGTGGCCGGCTACAACGGCATGGCCATCGTGTCCGTGGTATGCGCCGTCCTTGCGGTGGCCGGAACCATCTGCCGGATACTTCCTCGGAGTATTCGGGATCCTCACTGCGGTACTGTCCTTCGCCGCCTCCTCCACATGTCGGGATAGGGTGGTGCCCTCCATGAAGCCGATCATCCTTCTCGACATCGACGGCGTGCTCAACCCGAAAGTCCGCCGCGGGGACGGTGAGACTCCTGACCCGCAGCTCTCGGACGGGAAGGTTGCCCTGGTGCGGCGGCTCGCTTCCAAGGGCCGGATCGCTTGGGTGTCGACTTCACCTGCCGACGTTTTGTCTAGCCTGGAGGACCAGTTGCGTCTCGATGAGGAACCGCTGCGCGTAACCCTGACGATGAAGGACAGTGACGTTGATGAGCCAACCCCGAAGCTCCGGTCAGTAGCGAGGTGGCTGGAAAGGATGGAAGCCGACGGGAAGGCGGACTGGGACGCGGTCGTGTGGATCGACGACGTCCTCGGACCGGACGTGCACGAGTGGGCCCACGGTTACAGCAAGCCCGTCCTCCTGGAGAAGCCGTCGCCCGAGAAGGGGCTGACAGAGGAGCATGTTGTGGCGGTCCAAGTGTTCATCAACGACGGCTCTTGGGGGTTTCCATAGTGGTTTATTCATCTACGTCTTGGTCGAGAGATTCTTGGATATTGACGACCGCCAGGTGCCGCTGTTGCCTGCTCCGGCTTCATGATGATTGCCGGCCCCAAGATCGATTTCAACAAGGTTGCTAATGACGACTGCTTCTAAATCAACCGAGCGCAACTACTGGTTGGCATTGTCGGCCCTGTTCGGAGCGACGGTTAGTGTTGTGGCCATGACGGACCCGCCGTGGTCCGTGGCGATGGTCGTAGCCTTCGTTCTGTTCGTGGTTCTGCAGAGCATCAACTACAGACAGATCAGTCGCTACATTCAAGGGAAGCTTGCTACTGCCAACCCAGGGGTGGGAATCCTCGGTGCCGTCTTCGGCGGCGCAGCGGTGCTCATCCATGGCAGCCCGATAGCCCTGTGGGCAGGGCCCGTCCTGGGGCTCGTAACCTTCGTCGTTATGTACCTGTTCCTGCAGCGGTTTGGCCGCTTTCACCACAGTCCCAACACGAACTCCATCTGAACCAACCAGCGTCAGTTGATGGCCGTACGGGTGGGCATCACCAGACCCGTACGGCCCTCAACTCGTTTCGCGTCGTTGAGGCAGCAATTCGTCAATATCGCCGTGAGCCCTGCTGTTTCAAGAAATAAAGGCGGCGGCACCTTTCAAGGCGGGGCTGCGGCAGGCGGTTGGTGGACCTACTCCATCGAGTCGCAGCACAGAGTGCCGGGTCCACCAACGTCTGGACCAGTAAGCACCCCAGGTCAGCGTCTACTGCTGAATAAGCCCTCCATGTCCAGGGCGATCCCCGTACTGAAGTTTAGAAAGTGTCACGACGGCGTCGACCTGAACCCGGGCGCCAAGGGGCAGCCCGGCCACCTGGAGGGTTGTGCGCGCAGGAAAAGGCTCCGGGAATCGCCGGGAATAGACGGCGTTAATGGCTTGGAAGTCGTCGTAGTCGGTCAGATAGATGGTGGTGCTGAGGACATTCGCCAGGGAAATTCCCACTTCTTCGAGCAGGGTCTCCAGATTGGTCAGCATGGCCTCGCACTGGTCTTTTACCTCGGGGGAGACGAGACTGCCGTCGACGGGGCTTTGCCCGATGATCCCGGCCGTGTAGCCGGTGTCGCCGTGCCGGACAAGATGGGAAAAAGGGGCGGGGGACTGGTGCAGGTTGGGACTGAAGTGGTGGCTGGGCATCCCCTTGTCGGGTTCAGGCATTTTGGGGCAGGGCGTCTTTGCCCGCTCCTCAACGGGTTCGAGTTCCTGGAACAGGGTCACCTGAAGCCCGGCCGGCGCAGCGAGCCGTGAGTTCAGTGACCGCCAAGGGGTTTCCCGCGGTGTGGCGATCAGTTCGGCCCCTGCCTCGACAAGCTTGGTCGTCACGGCCTCCGTGTCCTCCACTTCGAAAGCGACCCGGAGCCTGGCGCTGGGCTGACCCTCCGCTTCCACCCGGTCGATGAGTTTTACCTGTGCAGGGTTGGACAGTTCGAGAGTGGCCCGGCCGGCATCAAGGATGGTGACGCGGGCATCGCCTTCTCCCTCATAGGCTTCCTGCTCCGGCAGCCCCAGGACATCGCGGTAGAAGGTCAGTGCCTTGTCGTAGTCGTCGGCTTCGACAACGAGGCGGAGCTGGCGGACGGGTGCTTTCGCTTTTTCCGTGGTCATGCATGTACCGTAACGTCCGCGCGGAAAGGCTGCACGGCAGGACTAGCGGCCCTTACTGCGATGCGCAGTGGGTCGAGGATGTCGGACGGTCCGCCCAGGCCTAGGCGCCGGCCTTCCTGACGTACTCCTCCACGGCGTCTTTTGGGATGCGGTAGGACTTGCCGAACCGCATGGCGGTCAGGGTGTGGGCGTGGACCAGTCGATAGACGGTCATCTTTGATACCCGCAGTACCTGGGCCACTTCAGCGATGGTCAGGTAGTGGCTGGGCAGGGTTGGGTTGGACATGACAATCTGGCTCCTGCACTGGGACCGGCTAGTCCTGCCGCCTCACCTGGCGGTGGTCGTAGAAGAAGATCTGTCCTGCTGTTTCCAGCCCCACAAACACGCCGTTCTTGACGGCCACCAAACCTTCCCTGCGGCCGTTGAAGGGATCATCACCGACGACTGGTTCACCGATTCTGAAGGGAACTGCCACCGTATGCACCCTGGCCAGGGCGTCATGGACAAACTCGGACAACCGGCCGGGTCGAGTCCGCAACATTGAGGTACTGGCTGGGGTTGCCCACATAGGATCCTCCTTCGCAGTAGCATCGTCGCTGATGCACTGGTGGTGGTGCGGACCGGCAAGCTGCGGGGAATGGTCTCCGTACCGGAGAAGCACCGTGGATGAAGACTAAGTCGTGAACCACACCAGCCACAAGAGCTAACTCTCACCTCAGCAGAATCGTAACCATCTACTTTTACGGATCCGTGCGACTTGGGGTGCAGCCACCCGAAAACGACTAAGACGTCGGCGGCTCGGGTATGAGCTTGCGCCGCTTCATCTCCGCAGTGATGTGCCCCGCGACGATCCGTTCTCCGATGCCTCATGAGGCTTCAATCACACTGGTGGTGCCGGTGAACATGATCCCGGAGACGCTGGCATCTACGACACCCCGATCCAACCTCAGGTGCGGCCGGTCTCATGAGCCCACATGGCGACCTCGACCCGATTACGCGCGCCGAGCTTGCGCATCAGGCTGGCCAGATGGGTCTTGACGGTGCTGGGACTGATGTGGAGATCGGCGGCGATCTCACTATTGGTTCGGCCCTGCGCCACGGTGAGGAGCACTTGCTCCTCACGGGAGGTGAGCGGTTCTATCGGCTGCGCGGATGGTCCCTTCTGGGATCTGGCAAACGCCGCAAGTAGGCGGACGGTGACGCTGGCAGCGATCAGAGCATCACCATCGGCTGCAGCGTGGATCGCCTGGGTCAGCAGCGCAGGTCCGGCGTCCTTGAGCAGGAAGCCCCGGGCGCCGGCCTTCAACGCCCCATGGACATACTCGTCGAGGTCAAAAGTGGTGATCACGACGATCGGCAGGGGGTCGGTGACCTCGGGTCCGGCGAGCTGGCGGGTGGCTTCGATACCGTCCATCAGCGGCATGCGGATGTCGAACAGGCACACGTCCGGGTGCAGCTGACGCGCCAGGCCCACCGCCTGTCGCCCATCGGTGGCGGCGCCCACGACCTCGATGTCGGGCTGGGCGTTCAGCAGCATCGTCAGGCCGGTGCGCACGATGTCCTGATCGTCGGCGATGAGCACCCGGATGGTCATCGGGGAGCGACCGCTCGGGGCAGCATCGCCTCGACCCGCCAGCCACCGCCCGCGCGCGGGCCAGCGTGGAACGTGCCACCCAGCAGCTTGGCGCGTTCCCGCATACCGACCAGGCCGTAGCCCGACGGGCTGCCGCCGGCCGTGCTGACGGCACCATCGTCATCGACCGTCAACTGCACCCGTTCGGCGTCACCCACGACACGCACGGCTACCCGCGTCGCGTAGCGGGCGTGCCGTCGCGCGTTCGTGACCGACTCCTGGGTCAGGCGGTAGAGCGCGGCCCCGACCACGGGGCTGAGATCGTCGAGCTCACCGGACAGCTCCACGTCGACCTGTGGCCCTCCCTCGGCTTGACCGGCGAGCCGCCCGAGGTCAGCCAGGCCCGGGCGTGGCGCGAAGTCCGCCCCCTCGGAGGCGCGCAGGACACCGACCATGGTGCGCAACTCGGTCAGCGTTCGCGAGGCCGCGTCCTCGATGACAGCAAGGACCTCAGCGGCACGCTCGGGGTGCGACGTTGCGACGGCACGTCCGGCCTGGGCCTGGATGGCGATGCCGGAGACGTGGTGGGCGACCGTGTCGTGGAGGTCACGCGCCAGCTGCTCGCGCTCCCGAGCTTTGGCCTCGTCGATGTCGCGGGTGCGCGTGTACGCGTGGTAGCGGATTGCAGCGCCCAGGGCTGCGGCGAACAGGAAGAAGGCGTATGCACCCACCGTATCTTCCGGGCTGGTCGGGTCGGCGACGTGGGTGATGACCAGCCAGACCAGGATGACCCCCAGGCCGGTCGCGGCCTCGCGGCCGGCTCCCCAGCGGAACAGCGCGTAGGTCAAGACGAGCACGCCCCCGATGCTCGTCAGCAGACCAGCCTCCTCGCCCGCGAGGATCCTCGCGACGTCCACAGCCGTCAGTGTGCCGAAGGAGATCGCGACCGCCGCCAGGGGGTGGGTGCGGCGCCACCACAAGGGAGCAAGGACCACAAACACGGCGGCGAGCACCAGCGGGCGCGACGTTAGGTCCTCGCGGAGCACCGCCTCCACCACCGACCACGCCAGGAGCACCGCGACGAGCGCCCCGTCCCGCCACACCCGCCGCGGGGGGTTCGCCGGTCGAGGCTCAGCCCACAACGAGCGCAGCGCCTTCGTCACCATCTGTCCAGCTTAGAGCCAGCGCGGCAGCGGCGGATCAGCCGAAAGCACGAGTGAGAGACCATGCCATCGGCCAGGCGAACTCCAGCCTCCGGGCCGATGTGCCCGCCGCCGGGCTCAGCGATCGTGGAACTACCGATCCTCACCACAACAACGGAGCCCATGATGAGAACACGTCAACCCACCAGCACACTGGAAGACCAGCGGATCCCGGTGCAAGCCAAGCTCGCGGCAGCCTGGACCAGCTTGATGTTCTTCTACATCTACATCGACTACTTCCACCTCTACAAGCCCGGCAGCATCGACCAAATCCGGAGTGGCGAAATCTTTGTATTCGACATCAGCGGGCCGTTGTTGACCATTTTCGTCGTGGTCATAGGGATCCCGGCCCTGATGGTGATGCTCTCCATGACACTGCCCGCCCGGGTGAACCGCGCCACGAACCTCGTCGTTGCATCGCTTTACATCCCCGTCACGGTGTTCAACGCGGCCTCGACGACCTGGGAATGGGCCTCCTTCTACGCCCTCTCCATCGGAATCGAGGTGCTGCTCCTGGCCTTCATCCTGCGCTCCGCCTGGACCTGGCCCCGCACCGCACCGTCGGCGACCATGCCGACCAGCCGTGACGCCGATCGCGCCCAGCAGCAAGCGTGAACCCAAGAGCAGTCCCCGTCCTGTTCGGAGCCATCTGCCTCGGTGCCGCGGTGTGGGCCTCCCGGCGGTGGGACACCAACTACCACTGGGACGTCGCGTAGGGGCCTTCCAAGGGCCCCTACCGGCAGGTCAGGTCATCGGATGCGCACAGGCCCACCGCATCGTCGACACCGACCCCAAGCGCGGCAACGTCGTCGTCCGCCTCACCGACCCGCCACGACGGACACGCCGAGCCGCCGTATCAGATCCGCCAGTCCCACCATCACCCAGGAAGGTCCCGGTCATGATCGAGGCACACGAGCTCACCAAGCGCTACCGCGACAAGACCGCCGTGCACACCCTCAGCTTCACCATCGCGTCCGGCACCGTGACCGGGTTCCTCGGCCCGAGCGGTGCCGGCAAGTCCACGACGATGCGCTTGATCATGGGACTGGACCGGCCGACGTCGGGCACCGCCACGGTCAACGGCAAACCCCTACGGGCAGCACCGTTCCCCGTTGCGGGAGGTCGGGGCCCTGCTCGACGCCAAGGCCGTGCACCCCGGCCGCAGCGCCCGCTCGCACCTGCGCACGATGGCCGCCACCTACAACATCAAGACCTCCCGCGTCAGCGAGGTCATCGGGATGACCGGCCTGGCCGGGGCCGCGACCAAGCGCGTCGGCCGGTTCTCCCTCGGCATGAGCCAACGCCTGGGCATCGCCGCCGACCGCCGACCACCTCCTCGTGATCGGCAGCGGTCACATCATCGCCGCCGGCTCGGTCCAATACGTCATCGACTCCGTCGCCAGCGGCGCTGTGCGGGTGCGCTCTCCGCGCGCCGGCGAGCACTGTGGTTTTGGTGCTTACCCGCTCCAAAGATCACGCGGAGGCCGCGGAGGGGGAGTAGCTGCTCAGAGGTGCGGCCTGACGACCAGGATCACAAGGTGGGGTTCGTTTGGGGCCGGGCTGTGACGTTCAGGAGGTACACGTACTCGCCGTCAGTTCCTTCAGAGTCACAGACAGTTGTCCTGCCGATGTCGCTCGATCGCCGCTGGCACATCTGGCTCGTCTTCATCTCAAAACCAACCTCGGAGACAACAGCTGGGACCTCTGCAGCGGTGAGCTCCTTGCCGGTGTTCCATCGCCGGTGGAAACTGGGGCACGGGTTCGTGCTTACGCACAGGAACCGTTCCGGCCGGACGACGTCGTCCTCCACCTGCCAGCCCCGGGGTACCCCATTCCGAAGGACACGCCCGCAGGCTCCACAAGACCGTCAGTGCCCGGGAGCACCATGGTCCTATGACGGCTCCAACTGTTGAGGCAGCCATTCATGAACTGATGGATCTGGCCTGGAACGTTGTTTATGACCTGCTCGAGGAGCGCGGCCTGCTCGGCGACGGGCTGGACGTTGAGGAGTACACGGGGATTCATTCCTGGGTGGAACACATGACCCGGTACACGGTGGTCCACTCCCGGACGATTGCGGTCCTGTTCGTGGACACCCGGCCCGTGGACGCCATCGTCTTCCACCACGATTTCCTGGGCGCCGACGATCCGAAGAGCTTCTTCAGCGCCTTGGAGTAGAAGGCTCAAGGGGCAAGGCTGTCCCGGGCCTCCAGCGCTGGACCGGAGGCGGGCAGGCCACGTTCTTCCAACAGTGCCGTCAGCCGCTCAACCTTTGCTGTCAACTGCCGGAGCTCCTCGCGGACGGGGGATTCGGCGGCCTCCATCTCCGTTACGGCTTCCCCGGCCACTGACTCCACCATCCAGGACGCAACCGAGGCGGTAACGACACCGAGGACTGCGATCCCGCCGATCATCAGCCCGACGGCTACACAGCGGCCCAGCACGGTCACCGGGTAGTAGTCCCCGTACCCGACCGTGGTGATCGTTGCGATCGCCCACCAGATCGCGTCCCCGATGTTTGTGACGTTGGCACCGGGATCGTCAGCCTCGACGTCCAGGATCGCCAGAGCCCCGGCATAAACCAGGAGTACCGCGGAGCCAAGAACATAGGTCAGGATACGGCCGCGCAAGGCGTTGCCGCCGATACCGTGCATGACCCGCAAAAGGGTGACAAGCCGCAGCAGCCGCAGTGGCCGGAGCGCGGGGAGGGCCACGATGGCAAGTTCGTGCAGGTTGCGCAGGAACCACCGTCCCCGTTGCGGAGCCAGCCATAAGTTCACCGCGTAGTCGGCGGCGAAGACAACCCAAGTGCCCCAGACCAGAACTTCAACCACCGGGGCCTCGGTATTGCCGATCACCTGCACGGAGTAAGCGCCGAGGAAGATGATGGACGCGGCCAGCAATGGCCATTCGGAACGCTTGCGCCAGGTTGCCTGAGTCATGGGTGCAGTTTATGCGGGCCATTGTTGCCAAGAGCAAAAAGCGGGGCCGAGGTCTTGCTTCCCGGTCTTAATCCGGATTGGTACACCTGGACGACTGCCCATCGTTGAGTCCCGGGTGAGCATTGCGGCGGGGGAGGCCTCGCGCCCAGAAGGCGATTACCAGTCCGGAGGTGGCTGCGCCGACGTGCAGCCAGGACGAGCTCCATGACCCTACCGGGGTGGGAGCATTATGGCCACCACGACGGCTGCCAGGGCAAGAAGTCCGTTCGGCGAATCCGGCCTCATTGGGGGGCCTCCAAAAGCCCAGGGCGCAATGTTCGGTCAAAGAATCCGACTGACCCCCGCACTGACCGTGACCTACTATCTGAATGGGATGATCCAGCCCGGGAATGGTGGAACCATGAGCGCAACGACGAGAAGAACTTCCGAACTATAACTCTCCGGGCAGCCCGGGCTGCCATTGGGTTTGTCCAGGCTGCGGTCACACCAACTCGGCGCTTTCCTTCGACTCCATCTTTTGAGTCATCCGGCTCTTGGATGCCGGGGCAATCCATCTGACGTATACGTCACTGAGCCGTTCTGACGTTTGCGTTTTTCGATACAAGCCATGCGATTTATTATGCGTCGCACCCCCTTGCGGGTGTCACACCTATATCAAGACGTGCTTGGAAACGCCCCTCGCGTGGTTGGAGACACAAAAAAACCCCGGTTTCCCGGGGTTTTTCTTGTGCGCGGAGGGGGACTTGAACCCCCACCCCCTTTCGAGGACTAGCACCTCAAGCTAGCGCGTCTGCCATTCCGCCACCCGCGCAGGTGGTGATTCGGAAACCGTTTCCGCTTTTCAGCGTTTCGCATTTCTCCGAAGCAGCGAGAAAAACTCTAACACGACTTTTCCCGAAACATCGAATCGGGCCAAGTGGGTAGGCTGAAGGCAGCACATCAGCGCTGCACCAGCCAGTCATTTCCCAGTGAGGAGCTTTCCATGCCTGACGTCCTGCCCGAGGATGAAGTTGTCCGGATCTGCCAGGAACTCATCCGGATAGACACCTCCAACTTCGGTGACGGGTCGGGCCCGGGTGAGCGTGCGGCAGCAGAATATGCCGCCGGCCTCATTGAGGAGGTCGGCATGGAGGCCGAGATCTTTGAGTCTGCTCCCGGCCGGGCAAACGTGGTCACCCGCATGGCAGGCGAGGACCCGTCCGCCAGTGCTCTGGTGGTGCACGGCCACCTCGATGTCGTGCCGGCACTGCGGGACCAGTGGTCCGTGGACCCGTTCGGCGCTGAACTGAAGGACGGGCTCATCTGGGGCCGCGGCGCCGTCGACATGAAGGACATGGACGCCATGATCCTGGCGGTCCTAAGGAGTTTCGCCCGCACGGGGAGGAAGCCCAAGCGGGACATCATCTTCGCCTTCTTCGCCGACGAGGAAGCCGGCGGCGTCTACGGAGCGCGCTACGCGGTGGACAAGCGCCCGGAGCTGTTCGAAGGTGCGACTGAAGCCATCTCGGAGGTGGGAGGCTTCTCGGCGACCATCGGCGGGCAGCGCACCTACCTGCTCCAAACCGCGGAAAAGGGCATCTCCTGGCTCCGGCTGGTGGCCCACGGGCGGGCAGGGCACGGGTCCCAGATCAGTACCGACAACGCCGTCACACGCCTTGCCGCAGCAGTCACCCGCATCGGCGAATACAAGTGGCCCATCGAACTGACGCCCACCACCAGGCAGTTCCTGGACGGGGTGACCGAACTCACGGGAGTGGAGTTCGACGCCGACAATCCAGACATCCTGTTAAGCCAACTGGGGACGGTGGCACGTTTTGTGGGCGCCACACTGCAAAACACCACCAACCCGACCTTGCTCAAGGGCGGATACAAGCACAACGTCATCCCTGAATCCGCAGAAGCCCTGATCGATTGCCGCACACTGCCCGGCCAGCAGGACCAGGTCCTGGAGATCGTCCGCGAACTGGCGGGTACCGGGGTGGACGTGAGCTACGTGCACAACGACGTTTCGCTTGAGGTCCCTTTCGCCGGCAACCTGGTGGACTCCATGATTGACGCCCTCCACTCCGAGGACCCCGGCGCCAAGGTGTTGCCCTACACGCTTTCGGGCGGCACGGACAACAAATCGCTGAGCAGGCTCGGCATCACCGGTTACGGTTTCGCGCCGCTGATGCTGCCGGACGAGCTGGACTTCACCGGCATGTTCCACGGCGTGGATGAGCGCGTGCCCGCAGACTCCCTCAAGTTCGGCGCAAAGGTACTCAACACCCTCCTCACCAACTACTGAGCCGGCCCTATGACCCCAGATGAAATCCTGCCCGACGCCCTCCTGGAAAAGATTCGCGCCCGCGCCGCAGGCTACGACAGCAACAACACTTTTTTCCATGAGGACCTTCAGGATCTCGTCGACGTCGGTTACCTGAAGCTGTTTGTCCCGGCGTCCGACGGCGGCATGGGCTTTGGCCTCGAAGCGGCGGCGCAGTGCCAGCGCAGGCTGGCAACCGCCGCTCCCGCCACAGCACTTGCCGTCAACATGCACCTGGTGTGGACCGGCGTCGCGCATGTCCTCGGAGCCCGGGGTGACCACTCCCTGGACTTCGTCCTTAAGGAAGCGGCCGGCGGCGAGATCTTCGCGTTCGGCAATTCGGAGGCCGGCAACGATGCAGTCCTGTTCGACTCCCGGACCACAGCCACGCCTTTGCCTGAGGGCGGGTACTCCTTCAGCGGAACCAAGATCTTCACGAGCCTCTCACCCGCGTGGACGAGGCTGGGAATCTTCGGCAAGGACCCCGCCGGCAGGGACGGCGAGGGCGAACTGGTCCATGGTTTCATCAGCCGCGAAACGTCCGGCTACCGGATTCTCGACGACTGGGACACCCTTGGCATGCGGGCCAGCCAGTCCGGCACCACCGTCCTGGACGGCGCCAGGGTTCCGGCGGACAGGATTTTCCGCAAACTTCCCGTAGGGCCCAATGCAGACCCCCTCATGTTCGCCATCTTCGCCTGTTTCGAAACACTGCTCGCCGCCGTCTACACGGGTCTGGGGGAGCGTGCCCTCGATGTGGGCGTGGAGACCGTCAAGCGACGCGCCTCGTTCAAGAACGGCGGACGCAGCTACGCGCAGGACCCGGACATCCGGTGGAAGGTTGCGGAGGCTGCCATGGCCATGGACAACCTTTATCCGCAGCTGAGGGCCGTGGCCACTGACGTGGACGCCCTGGCGGACCATGGACCGCAGTGGTTCGCCAAGCTGGTGGGGCTTAAGGTGAACGCCACAGAAACCGCGCGCCGCGTTGTTGACCTGGCCATCCGCGTCAGCGGGGGATCGAGCTACTTCCGGGGATCCGAACTGGAAAGGCTCTACCGGGACGTCCTGGCCGGTATGTTCCACCCATCCGACGACGAGTCCGCGCACAACACGGTTGCCAACGCCTGGTTGGGCCCGCTGGAAGACTGACTCCGGAGGGTCCTTCGGGGGCGGTCCTCTGTCCTGGGACTTGCAGACTGTCCTGGGACTTCAGACGGTCCGCTGGACCTGCATCACCCGGCGGCGGAGCCAAAAACGGCGTCCTCCGCCCACATACAGCTTGCTGCGCTCCAGCTCCCACTTGCCGTACTCGGAATGTTCCACCAGGCGGCGCAGTGCCTCATGCAGTGAATCGTCAGGGCTGACCGTCAGTACGAGGTACTCGTACTGCCTCAAATAGTCCCGTTCCCGCTGGACCGAGCTGATGAGAAATTGTTCCTTCATTGCTCTCCATTTTCGTCCTTTTCCGGCTAACGTGAAGTCATGAGCATCGATCCGCGTGTCGCGCTTCAGTCCTTGACCACCGCTTTGGAAGAACACCTTATAGCAGCATCCAACCGCCGCGGAGATGGTGATCCCTCCGTGGAGGCGGCGTTTTTTGCAGTCGCAGACGCCTTTGAAGTTTACGAGGATGCACTCTATGAGGCCTATAACGAGGTTACGCCGCTCCAGGTCTTTGACGACGAGGACGAAGAGGACGAGGAAAGCGACGTGGACGACGACGAGGACCTGGAAATTGTCCAGGAGTAGGACCGTAGAACTATTGGGGTGCTGAAACGTCCTCAAGTGCCCGGGCTATTTCCGGCGGCAGCGGCGTGAGCTGGGCGTCCAGCACTTCTTTAAGTTGTGCTGGCGTGCGGGGTCCCACGATGGCGGTGGCGACGCCCTGCTGCGACAGGAGCCAGCTGAGGGAAACATCCTGCGGCGTACGGCCCAGGCCCTTGGCCGCCATGCACACAGCCTCCACCGTCCGGGACGATTTCTCCTGCAGGTAAGGCTCCACGTACCCGGCATCGGCCGCTGACGCAGCCCTTGATCCCGACGGGATGCTGCCGCGGTACTTACCGGTGAGCACACCTCGGCCCAGCGGCGCCCAGGCCATGAGGCCGAGCCCGCCGTCCTCAACGGCAGGGATCAGTTCAGCTTCCGGTCTGCGCTGCAGGAACGAGTACTCGGCCTGGGCTGCAACCAGCGGGAATCCTGCGAGTGCTGCTGCTTTGGCTGTCTGCCAGCCGTTGAAGTTGGAGACTCCGGCGTAGCGCGCGCGGCCGGTGCGGACGGCGAATTCCAGTGCGGACAGGGTTTCCTCCAGCGGAACGTTTCCATCCCAGGCCTGGGCAAACCAGATGTCCACGTAGTCCGTGCCGAGCCGTGCGAGGCTGGCCTCAAGCCCGGACAGCATGGCGTTACGCGAGGTATCCACCCCGCGCCGGCCATCCGGCGTCGTCATTCCCGCTTTTGTGGAGATGGAAATCTCCGTCCGGGCAACCACGTCGCCCAGCATGGAACCGATCAGGGCCTCAGACCGCCCGTCGGCGTAGGACGCAGCAGTATCAACGTGCCGGCCGCCGGCGTTGAGGAAGGTGCGCAGTAGTTCAGCAGCGTCCTGCTCGTCAGTTTCGCCTGACCAGGACATGGTGCCGAGGGATAGGGCGGAAACCCGCAATCCACTGTTGCCGACGTAACGCTGCTGCATAGCAGCAAGCTTACGGGCAGAACCAGCACTGCCAATGCCGTAGGGTCTTAGCGTGAATTGGTTTGAGGCGGCCCTGCTGGGCCTTGTGCAGGGACTGACCGAATTTCTACCTATTTCATCAAGTGCGCATCTGCGGATCGTGGGGCAGTTCCTGCCCAATGCAGCGGATCCCGGCGCAGCTTTCACGGCCATCACCCAGTTGGGCACCGAGGCGGCCGTGGTGGTCTACTTCTGGCGGGACATCGTCCGGATTGTGAAGGCGTGGGCGGGGTCCCTCGCCGGAAAAGTAGCCAGGCACAACCCTGACGCCAGGATGGGCTGGCTTGTCATCCTGGGCAGCCTGCCCATCGTTGTCCTGGGCCTGCTGTTCCAGGACCAGATCGAATCCGTCCTGCGCAGCATGTGGATCGTCGCCACCATGCTGATCGTTTTCGGCCTGTTCCTTGCCGTGGCAGACGCAGTGGGGAAGCAGGAGCGGGACCTGAGCAGGCTGACCTACAAGCATGGAATCCTGTACGGCCTGGCCCAGGCGATGGCGCTTATCCCCGGCGTCTCAAGGTCCGGTGGAACCATCACCGCCGGCCTCCTGATGGGCTATACACGTGAAGCCGCGGCACGCTACTCTTTCCTGCTCGCCATCCCGGCAGTGTTCGGCAGTGGGCTCTTTCAGTTGTACAAAGTGGTTTCCAAGGACGGCGTTACCGGGCCCTACGGTTTGCCCGAAACGGCCCTTGCCACAGCTATCGCCTTCGTGGTGGGCTACGTCATCATCGGCTGGTTCCTGAAGTTCGTGTCCACCCGCAGCTACCGCCTCTTTGTCTGGTACCGCATTTTGCTGGGCATGGCCCTGTACCTGCTTCTCGGTTTCGGTGTCATCAGCGCCTAGCACTAGGCTTGGCTTGTGAAATCCTGGACTTCCCTCCCCGTTCCTGCCCTGCCCGGAAGCATGCCTGCCATCCGGTTGTTCGACACAGCAGCAGGCCGCGAGGTGCTGCTGGAGTCCGAAGCGCGGCCCTCCATGTACGTCTGCGGCATCACCCCGTACGACGCCACGCACATGGGCCATGCCGCCAGCTATGTGGCGTTTGACCTGCTGAACAGGGCATGGCGGGACGCCGGCCATGACGTCTCCTATGTCCAGAACGTGACGGACGTGGATGACCCGCTCCTGGAACGCGCCACCGCCACGGGGGTGGACTGGCAAGACCTTGCCGCGGGCCAGATTGAGCTCTTCCAGACGGACATGGAGGCGCTGAATGTCCTGTCCCCGGACCACTACGTCGGTGCCGTCGAATCCATCGGCCTGATCGTTCCCGAGGTGGAGCGCCTTGTCAGCCTCGGGCTCGCATACAGGGTGCAGGGCACCAACGGCGAGCCGGACGGGGACGTTTATTACGACGTCGAAGCGGCAGGCAAGCAGTCCGTCTCACCGGAAGCCTGGACTCTGGGCAGCATTTCCGGGCTGGCGGAAAGCGAGATGCTGGAGCTTTTCGCCGAACGCGGCGGTGATCCCGGCCGGGCCGGAAAGCGCCAGGCCCTGGACCCCCTGCTTTGGCGGGTGGAGCGGGAAGGCGAGCCGAGCTGGCCCGGCGGAAGCCTGGGCGCCGGCAGGCCCGGCTGGCACATCGAATGTACGGTCATCGCGCAGAAGTACCTGCCATCACCCTTCACCGTCCAGGGTGGCGGCTCCGACCTAATTTTCCCGCACCACGAGATGGGCGCGGGGCACGCCTATTCGCTCGCCGGCGTGCCGCTTGCCAAGCACTACGCGCACGCGGGCATGGTGGGACTCGACGGCGAAAAGATGAGCAAGTCCAAGGGCAACCTGGTACTCGTCTCCAAACTGCGGGCAGCGGGGGAGGACCCCGCCGCTGTCCGGCTGGCCATCCTGGCCCACCACTACCGCTCCGACTGGTCCTGGACGGAAGAAGGTTTCGCGGCCGCCAAGTCGGACGTGACGGCGTGGCGCCGTGCCCTTGACCACGCCCCCGAAGGCTCTGCCCAGCCGCTTGTGGCGGAAATGCGGGCAGCCCTTGCTGCCGACCTTGACGCCCCCGCGGCGGTAGCGGCTGTCTCCCGATGGGCACGGCAGGCCAACGAGGACGGCGCTGCCGCCAGCCCCTCGGACCAGGCCCTGGTGAAGGACGCGGTGGACGCCCTCCTGGGCATCATTCTCTGACCCTTCCGTTCCCTGCATTACCGCCGGACACGGACAGAACCGGTCAGGGCCTGTCCTGGCCCCGCCGCTTGAGATAGCGCTCAAATTCCCGCGCAATGGACTCGCCGGTGGCTTCGGGCAGGTCAGCGGTGTCCTTGGCTTCTTCCAGCTGCCGGACATACGCCGCGATTTCGGGGTCTTCGGTGGCGAGTTCATCCACGCCCCGCTCCCAGGCGTCCGCTTCCTCCGCCAGTTCGTGGGTGTCCAGCGGGACCTGGAGCAATTCCTCTATACGGTGCAGAAGCGCAAGCTGGGCCTTCGGCGAGGGGGCTTGGGCCACATAGTGCGGAACGGCGGCCCAAAGCGAAACCGTGGGGAGCCCTGCGAGCAGTGCAACCTCGGACAGGACACCCACGATGCCCACAGGGCCTTCATACTGTGAGGCTTCCAGGTTCATGCGTTCCCGCAGCGGGGCGTCGTCGGACGATGTGCTCACGGGAATCGGCCTGCTGTGCGGGACATCGGCAAGCAGCGCCCCGACCAGGACTACATAATCCACATTCAGGGCTTCCGCGTGGACCAGCAGCTCGGCGGTGTAGGCGCGCCATTTATAGGACGGCTCGGTGCCCTGGACGAAGATGACGTCCACGTTGGAGTTGGGTGCACTGGCCTTGTAAATCCTCGTGGAGGGCCATTTGATCTTGCGCTCACCGGCAGCATTCCTGCGGACGGTGGGCCGCGTGAACTGAAAGTCGTAATACTCGTCGGCGTCTATGGATGCGACTTTCTTGCCGCCCCACAGCTTGTTCAGGTACCGCAAGGAATCGCTCGCGGCTTCGCCGGCGTCGTTCCAGCCTTCAAAGGCGGCAAGCATCACTGTTACGCGCTGTCCGTCAGCCACTGGCTGCAGGAACCGTTCCCGCTCGGGTCCGGCACCCGGTTCGGCGGTGTCTCCCTCGAAGCTATTCATTTCTTCACCCTACGTCCAAGGACGTTCCCTGCGCATGGAATGAAGCGCCGCAAAATGCGTGGAAGCCCGCACACGAAGCAGAATTTGACGCCATATTCGCCAAGGGCGTAGCACGCAGGGGCGTCCAGCATGTCCCCGTAGACTTGGGGCATGCGATCGCCAGCTTCCAGTTCCCCACTCAAAGCCGTCCTCTGGGATATGGACGGCACCATCGTGGACACGGAACCCTACTGGATTGCCGCTGAACGGGCCCTCGTGGAGGCACATGGCGGAACGTGGTCGCATGAGCAGGCCATGCAGCTGGTGGGCCAGTCACTCACTTTTTCCGCCGGACTCCTCCAGCAGGCCGGTGTGGAACTGGAGATCCGCCAGATCATCGACACCCTCACGGCAGCAGTTATCAGCAGCATCAAGCAGCAGGTGCCCTGGCGGCCCGGCGCCCGGGAACTGCTGGAAGACCTTCACGTGGCCGGGGTGCGGTGCGCCCTCGTCACCATGTCCGAGGGTCCGCTCGCACGGCAGGTGGTGGACAGCCTTCCCCGTCCATACTTCGAAGTGCTCGTAACCGGAGATACCGTCTCCCAGGGAAAGCCACACCCCGAGGCGTACCTGACAGCCGTGGAACGGCTGCAGGAGGCCGATCCTGACCTGGCTATCCAGCACTGCGTCGCCCTCGAAGACTCCGCGCCTGGCGTCGCGGCGGCTGTAGCGTCCGGGGTTGCCACGGTGGCAATACCGCACATCGTCCCGCTGCCCCAGGACAACCGCTATACGGTCTGGGAATCACTGGCCGGCCGCTCCCTCTCCGACCTTGACGCCCTGCTCCGGGCGCGCCCGGCTTCCGCTGCCCCGGCAGGGGCCGCATCCGCTGTCGGGACCGCCCGTGACTGAACCCGGCACTCCTGCCCGCCGCGAAGGCATCCCCCTTGGCAGAATCGCCGGCGTTCCGGTGGTGCTCGCCTACTCATGGTTCATCATTGCCGCTTTCACGGTGATTGTTTACGGACCGGTGCTCGACCGCAGCAATCCCGCCCTCGGCGCCACCGCTTACATCGTCGCTTTCGCCTACGCAGTCCTGCTCCTGATTTCGGTCCTGGTCCACGAACTCGCCCACGCGCTGACCGCCAGGATCTACGGATGGCCAACCCAGAAAATCGTGCTCAACCTCTGGGGCGGCCACACCCAGTTCGAAAGCTTCACCGCCTCCCCGGGAAGATCGGTGCTGGTGGCATTGGCCGGTCCGGCTGCAAACTTTGTCCTGGCCGGGGGCGCCTGGCTGGTCCTGGGCACGGACAGCCTCGGGAGCGTTGCCGAAATACTCATCAACATCTTTATGTGGGCCAACTTCCTGATCGCTGTTTTCAATGTGCTCCCGGGCCTTCCGCTGGATGGGGGGCGCCTCGTCGAATCCGCGGTGTGGAAGGCCACCGGGAGCCAAGCAAAGGGAACGGTTGCTGCCGGTTGGGGCGGTCGGATCATCGTGATCGCAATCTCCTACTGGTTCATCCTCCGGCCACTCCTGGCCGGCAATGAGCCCGACTTCAGCCTGGTGTTGATCACTGTCCTCGTCGGCGGGTTCCTTTGGATGGGGGCCTCCGCATCCATCCAGCAGGGAACGCTCCGCGCCAGGCTGCCGTTGGTGACGGCGGCGGGCCTTTCGACGCCGGCCGTAGGGCTGCCCTTTACGGCTTCAGTCCAGGACGTCATCCGCCAGGGCGCACCCGGAACAACCTCCGTTGTGGTGTACGGACCGGACGGGCGGCCGCAGGGTGTCGTGGATCCCGCCGCGCTGGCTTCCGTTCCGCCGGACGCAGCAGATTCCACCCCCATCACGGCAGTGGCCTTTGCCCTGGCTCCCGGAGCCCACGTCCCTGAATGGTCGAAAGGACAGGAGCTCATTTCCTTCCTGTCCCAGCTCGAAGGGCGCCACTACGCCGTGGTGGACCACAACGGCAGGGTTACCGGACTGCTGTCCCAGGATGCTGTGGTGGCCGCCATCACAGGAAAGCGGCAGCGGCCCGATAAACGTCCGCAGGGCCAGAACCGGTAGAGTTACCTGCCGGTGTGCATTGCCGCCGCAGAAGCCACAATGTCTGTTAAGGACATACATGCGTTGGCACCACAGGTTTACAGGAGCGAGGAACATCATGAGCAGCGAAACTGCCGTCAATGAAGCCACGGCAGCAGCCCAGGCCGGTGCTGCCGCCGGCAGCTCGCAGCCGGTGGGCGCTGCCCGCCGCCGTGGCCCCTTCCGGGAAGGCGAACGGGTCCAGCTGACCGACGAGCGCGGGCGGATGAACACCATCACCCTCGAACGCGGCGGGGCCTTCCACACCCACCGCGGCTTCCTGAACCACGATGACATCATTGGCAAGGTAGACGGTTCGGTCGTGGTTAACAATGTGGGCCAGCAGTACCAGACCCTGCGCCCGCTGCTCTCAGACTTCGTCCTGTCCATGCCGCGGGGCGCCGCCGTCGTCTATCCAAAGGACGCCGGCCAGATCGTCACCATGGCTGACATCTTCCCTGGCGCGCGCGTCGTTGAGGCCGGCGTTGGCTCGGGCGCCCTCTCGATCTCACTTCTCCGCGCGGTGGGTGACCAGGGCTACCTGCACTCCTTCGAGCGGCGTGAAGAGTTCGCCGATATCGCCCGTGGAAACGTGGAAACGATTTTCGGCGGGCCGCACCCTGCCTGGCAGATCTCCCTGGGTGACTTCCAGGAAGAAGTTGTCCGCAGTGAGGCGCCGGGCTCGGTGGACCGCGTGGTGCTGGACATGCTCGCCCCCTGGGAATGCCTCGACGCCGTGGCCACCGTTCTTGCACCGGGCGGTGTCTGGATCAACTACGTGGCCACCGTCACACAGCTCTCCCGGACAGCAGAGGCCATCCGGGCAGACGGCCGGTTCACGGAACCCGACGCCTGGGAATCCATGGTCCGCGGCTGGCACCTTGAAGGACTTGCTGTCCGGCCCGACCACCGGATGGTGGCCCACACAGGCTTCCTCCTGGTGACCCGCCGGCTGGCCGACGGCGTCACCGGCATCTCGGTGAAGCGGCGCCCGTCGAAGACCGAATTCAATGAAGAGGACGTCAACGCCTGGACGCCCGGAGCCGTGGGGGAGCGGCTCGTGTCGGACAAGAAGCTGCGGCGGGCTGCCCGCGACGCCATCGCCGGGACCAATGTCAGGGACGCTCCGGAGGTCACGAACTAGTCCACATTTCGGGAGTCTCCATCCCTACCTGCCATCTTGGGGCTAATGTCTTAATAGAAGCGCAGGAAGGGGCTGATACAAATGGAGACTCCAAACCAGGACTCCGGACGTACACCGGCAGAGCAGTCTGCCGCCAATGACCTCTCGGTTGCCGACCGCCAGGTCAACATCCTCCGGGACAAGCTCAGGCACATCGACCGCCAGTTGGCTGCGGCAACGCAGAACAACACCAAGCTGGTCAGCATGCTCGAGACCGCGAAGGCCGAGATTCTGCGGCTCAAGAACGCGTTGGACCAGGAAGGGCAGCCGCCGTACAGCTTCGGCACGATCCTTCAGCTGAACCCGAAACGGCAGCCCACTCCGGGCAGCAGCGGGCAGGCGGCCACGGAGGAATCGGCGGACATCTTCAACGCCGGCCGGAAAATGCGGGTGGGCATCAGTCCTCTCGTCAACATCAATCAGCTCGCCGTGGGCCAGGAAGTCCTGCTCAATGAAGCACTGCTCATTGTGGCCGGGCTCGGATATGAGCGCGCCGGCGAATTGGCCACGCTGAAGGAGATGCTCGGCGCAGACCGTGCATTGGTTGTGGGACGGGCCGACGAAGAGCGCGTCGTCCGGCTCTCCGGTGCCCTCCTCCTGGAAAAGCTCCGCGTAGGGGACGCGCTGTCCATTGATTCGCGGACCGGCTACGCCCTGGAAAAGGTGCCCCGGTCCGAGGTGGAAAACCTGGTCCTGGAGGAAGTCCCCGACATCACCTACGAGGACATTGGTGGGCTGGGGCCGCAAATCGAGCAGATCCGCGACGCCGTCGAACTGCCTTTCCTCCACCCGGACCTCTACCGGGAACACGGGCTCAAGGCGCCCAAGGGCATCCTGCTGTACGGCCCTCCGGGCTGTGGCAAGACCCTCATCGCCAAGGCCGTGGCCAATTCACTCGCCGCCCGCGCCGCGGAGCGTTCAGGCAATGTGGACCTCAAGAGCTACTTCCTCAACATCAAGGGCCCCGAACTCCTGGATAAGTATGTCGGGGAAACGGAGCGGCACATCCGGCTGATCTTCTCCCGGGCCAGGGAAAAGGCCTCCGACGGCAGCCCGGTAGTGGTGTTCTTCGACGAGATGGATTCACTGTTCCGCACCCGCGGCACCGGCATTTCTTCCGACGTCGAGACAACCATCGTTCCCCAGCTCCTCAGCGAGATCGATGGCGTGGAGCGGCTCGATAACGTGATCGTAATCGGCGCGTCCAACCGTGAGGACATGATCGACCCCGCGATCCTCCGCCCCGGCCGGCTGGACGTCAAAGTCAAGATCCACCGTCCGGACGCGGAAGCTGCGGCCGACATTTTCAACAAGTACATCACCACGGACCTTCCGTTCCACGAGTCTGACCTGGCGGAGCACGACGGCGATGTCCAGGCGACCGTAGATGCCATGGTCCAGCGGACAGTAGAGGCGATGTACTCGACGGACAAGTCGAACGAGTTCCTGGAAGTCACGTACGCCAACGGCGACACCGAGATGCTGTACTTCAAGGACTTCAACTCCGGCGCCGTGGTCCAGAACGTGGTGGACCGGGCCAAGAAGTACGCCATCAAAGACCTTCTGACCACGCACCAGAAGGGGCTGCGGATAGAGCATCTGCTGCGGGCTGTGGTGGACGAGTTCCGTGAACACGAGGACATGCCCAACACCACCAATCCCGACGACTGGGCCCGTATCTCCGGCAAGAAGGGCGAGCGGATCACCTACATCCGCACCATCGTCCAGGGCAAGGCCGGCCAGGAACCCGGCAAATCGATTGAAACCATGCCCACCACGGGACAGTATCTATGACGGCTGCACCGGAACCCGCCGCCGGGGGCGCGCTCCCGGCCGGCGGGGCCATGCGGGTCATGGGCGCGGAAACGGAGTATGGCATCCATGCTCCGTCCGCCCCTTCGGCCAACGCGACCATGATGAGCGCACGGGTGGTGCAGGCGTACGCCCAGGTCACCAGGCAGCGTGCTGCCGGAGGAGCGGAGACCCGCTGGGACTACACGGATGAAGAGCCGCTGCACGACGCCCGGGGATGGACAGTTGACCGCGGGTCGGCCCACCCCAGCCAGCTGACAGACCAGCCGCCCGTACTCGATGCGGAAGCCGTGGCCCTCGCCTACGGCCGTGAGGAACTCGAACTCGATGGCCAGGACGAGTCCGGCACGCTCCTGATGAACATGGTCCTCGGCAACGGCGCACGGCTGTACGTCGACCATGCCCATCCTGAATACTCAAGCCCCGAGGTGACCAATCCGCGCGATGCCGTCACGTGGGATGCCGCCGGGGATCTGGTGGCGCTGGCAGCGGTCCGGCGGCTGGCGTCTGACCCGGACCTTCCGCACGTGAATCTCTACAAGAACAACACGGACAACAAGTCCGTCTCCTACGGCTCCCACGAGAACTACCTCATGCCACGGTCGGTCCCGTTCGGCGACATCGTGCGGGGCCTGACTCCCTTCTTCGTCACCCGCCAGATCATCTGTGGCGCGGGCCGGCTTGGAATCGGACAGGACAGCTCGGTGCCGGGCTACCAGATCAGCCAGCGTGCAGACTTCTTTGAAGCCGAAGTGGGCCTGGAAACAACCATCCGCAGGCCCATCATCAATACCCGGGACGAGCCGCACGCCACGGCGGACAAGTACCGGCGCCTGCACGTCATCATCGGTGATGCGAACCTCAGCCAGGTGTCCAACTACCTGAAGTTCGGTGCCACAGCCTTGGTCCTTAGCCTCATCGAGGCAGGACTGGCGCCAAAAGTTGAGGTGTACGAACCTGTCCAGGCTCTCCAGGCGGTAAGCCATGACACGTCGCTCACGGCAAAGCTGCGGTTGCTGGACGGCAGGCGGGTCACCGCCCTTGACCTGCAGTGGATGTACCACGAGGCCGCAGCCAAGCTCGCCCAGGACACCGGTGTAGGCGACCCCTTGGACGGCGACGGACACACGCACGATGTCCTGGACCGGTGGGCCACCGTCCTCACCCAGCTGGACAGTGACAGGGCGGCGGCGTCCAGCTCGGTTGAATGGCTCGCCAAGCTCTCCCTTTTGGACGGGTACCGCCAGCGCGACGGACTCGAATGGAACGACGCCCGCCTGGGCCTCGTGGACCTGCAGTGGGCTGACATCCGGCCGGAAAAAGGCCTGTACTACCGGTTCCTGGCCAGGGACAGGATGCAAAGGATTGTCGACGACGCCGCGATCGCTTCCGCGGTGGGTGAACCGCCGCCGGACACACGCGCCTTCTTCAGAGGCAAGTGCATCAGCAGCTTCGGCAAAGACGTGGTGGGCGCGAGCTGGGACTCAGTCATCTTCGACGTGCCCGGGTACGGACGCCTTCAGCGTGTCCCGACGCGGGAGCCACTTCGGGGAACCAAAGCCCTCACCGGAGCGTTATTCCAGCGCTATCGGGAAGCAGGGCCGTTCCTCGCGGAGCTCCTTGGACACAACAACGCTCCGCCTGCGGCATAAACCGCGCCAGACGACCGCTACCGTGGCAGGATGGGGATATCGGAGGATCCGCCGGATCCGATGACTGACAAAGGGAGGGGTAACGATGGCAGGCCAGGAGCAGCAGCAGCCGCAATCACGCGACAGCCAGGTCGACGAAGACATTCCTGAGGCGCCGCCCGCACCGCCGGAAGCCCAGGCTTCGGCATCCACGGAAGGCGTGGACGACCTGCTCGACGAAATCGACGGCGTCCTGGAATCCAACGCTGAAGAATTCGTCCGGGCGTTCGTCCAAAAAGGCGGCCAGTAACCCGGACCGGAGGGTGGCGGAAGCCCCGGACGGCCGGAATCTGTACCTACGTTGAAGTACCACGTTCAAGGAGTGCATGAGTGCAGGAATCAACCGCCAACCAGGTAGCCGCAAACGCCACCTCGTCCTTTACCGAACACCTGCAGCGGGACCGGCCGGAGCTTCTGCCCTTTGACCGGTCTTATCAGGGCGGTGCGTCCGCGGCCGCTCCGCTGCAGGTGCCGCACGCCACCACCATTGTTGCCATGAGCTACGACGGCGGAGTGCTGATGGCCGGGGACCGGCGGGCCACCATGGGCAACGTCATAGCCAGCAGGCACATCGAGAAGGTGTTCCCCGCAGACCGGTTTTCGGTGCTGGGCATCGCAGGAACTGCCGGCATAGCCATTGACCTCACGCGGCTGTTCCAAGTGGAACTCGAGCACTACGAAAAGATCGAAGGCACGCTCCTCAGCCTCGAAGGCAAGGCCAACAGGCTCGGGGCCATGATCCGCGGCAACCTCCCGCTCGCCCTGCAAGGCCTGGCCGTAGTACCCCTTTTCGCCGGTTTCGACAACAGCGCCGGTGTGGGCAGGCTCTTCTCCTACGACGTCACCGGCGGCAGGTACGAGGAACACGAACATCACACGGTAGGGTCCGGGTCCGTCTTCGCCCGGGGAGCCCTGAAAAAACTATGGCGGCCCAATCTCAATGCCGCCGAGGCCCTCTCCGTCGCAGTGGAATCCCTGTACGACGCCGCAGACGACGATTCAGCCACCGGTGGCCCCGACACCGTCCGCCAGCTCTGGCCGGTGGTGTACACAGTAGACAGCTCGGGCGCCCGCCGTGTTCCCGACCCCGAACTCGCGGCTGCCTCAAGGAACGTCATCGAAGCCCGCACCGCTGCCGGACGGGAGGCCTGAGATGACCCAGCAGTTCTATGTCTCGCCCGAGCAGCTGATGAAGGACCGTGCGGATTTCGCGCGGAAAGGCATCGCCCGCGGCAGGTCCGTTGTGGTCATCAGCTGCGCGGACGGCATCGCGCTCGTGGCGGAAAACCCCTCACCCTCCCTGCACAAAATAGGGGAGATCTACGACAAAATCGCCTTCGCCGCCGTCGGAAAGTACAACGAGTTTGAAAGCCTCCGGCAAGCCGGCGTCAGGTACGCGGATGTCCGCGGGTACTCCTACGATCGTGAGGACGTCACCGCCCGGGGCCTGGCCAGCGTTTATGCGCAGAGCCTGGGCGCCGTGTTCACCGCAGAGCAGAAACCGTTCGAGGTGGAACTGGCGGTCGCCGAAGTCGGACCCACCCAGGAAGAGGACCACCTCTACCGGCTGACGTTTGACGGCTCCATCGCCGATGAACACAGCTTCGTGGTCATGGGCGGCCAGGCGGACAAGGTCTCTAAGGCCATCGAGGGTGGCTGGCGCAGCTCCCTCAATTTCTCCGAAGCCGTGCAGCTGGCCATGTCAGGCCTGACCCCCACGGCCGAAACAGATGAACAGGCCAAGGCATTGCCGGCAAGGGCGCTGGAAGTCGCAGTTCTGGACAGGTTGTCCGAGAGTTCCCGCGGATCCCGCCGCGCCTTCCGCCGGTTGAACGACGCGGACATCACTGCACTGCTGGCCTAGGAGGACTCATGGACAAGAGAATTTTCGGGATCGAAACCGAATTCGGGATTTCGTATTCGAGTCCCGACTCCAGGCCTCTTGCTCCCGAGGAGGTGGCCCGGTACCTCTTCCGCAAGGTAGTCAGCTGGGGGCGATCCTCCAACGTGTTCCTTACCAACGGCTCCAGGCTGTACCTGGACGTCGGCTCCCACCCTGAATACGCTACGGCGGAATGTGACGACCTTGCACAGCTGATCGCCCACGACCGTGCCGGGGAGCTGATCCTTGACGACCTCGTGGACGAGGCCCAGGCCCGGCTTGCCGCTGAAGGTTTTAACGGCACCGTATATCTGTTCAAGAACAACACCGATTCCGCCGGAAACTCCTACGGCAGCCACGAGAACTACCTCATTCCACGCCGCGGCGAATTCTCGAGGCTGGCTGAGATCCTGATTCCGTTCCTGGTCACGCGGCAGCTCATCGCCGGCGCCGGCAAGATCCTCAAGACTCCGCATGGGGCCACCTATGCTTTCTCCCAGCGCGCCGACCACATCTGGGAGGGCGTTTCCTCCGCCACCACGCGGTCCCGTCCCATTATCAACACCCGGGACGAGCCGCACGCCGACGCCGAGTTCTACCGCCGCCTGCACGTGATTGTGGGCGACTCGAACATGTCCGAATCCACGGCCCTCATGAAAGTGGGCACCGTCGACCTTGTGCTGCGCATGATCGAAGCCGGTGTCATCATGCGGGACATGCGGATGGAAAACCCCATCCGCAGCATCCGCGAAATCTCGCACGACCTCAGTGGCAGGGCCCTTGTCCGGCTGGCCAACGGGCGCCAGCTCACCGCCCTTGAAATTCAGCAGGAGTACCTGACCAAGGTTACGGCTTTCGTGAAAGAGCATGGTGCGCACAACCCCCACGTTCCGCTGATCCTTGATCTGTGGGAGCGCACGCTTAAGGCCATTGAGAGCGGTGACTCCCGCAGCATCGACACCGAAATTGATTGGGCCATCAAGAAGAAGCTGATGGACAACTACCGCGCGCGCCACGGGCTGGGCCTCGACGCGCCACGGATAGCCCAGCTTGACCTGACGTACCACGACATTTCCCGCGGCCGCGGCCTCTACTATCTGCTGCAGTCCCGTGGTGCCGTGCGGCGGATCGTGGATGACACTGTCATCAAGGATGCCGTTGATGTCCCGCCGCAGACCACACGCGCCAAGCTGCGAGGGGACTTCGTACGCCGTGCCCAGGAACTGGGCCGTGACTACACGGTGGACTGGGTCCACCTGAAGCTAAACGACCGGGCCCACCAGACCATCCTGTGCAAGGATCCCTTCCGCAGCGTCGACGAGCGCGTGGACGCCCTTCTTGACTCTATGGGCTGACACCCAGCTTCAGGGGCTATTCTGGATGAGGTCCTTTATCAGGGCCTGCCGCGATTCTGTCCGCTGCAACGCGGAGCTTCGCATCCACCCTGCCCCTACGAAAGTTCTCTTACGTGCGCCGACTACTAGCAATCCTTCTTCCCGGTCTGCTGCTGCTTACTGCCTGCAGCGGCTCGCCCGCGGAGCCGGAACCCACCAGCCAGTCCGCTGGCGAAACTGCAAAGTTCGACTCCCTCAAACTGACTGACAACGGGGACAAAAAAGCTCCCGGCGTGGAATTCGACAAGCCGCTGGAAGTGGCGGAACCGACAGTCAAGGTTGTCAGCGAGGGCAGCGGGGAGGCCGTGAAGGCGAACCAGATCGCCAACATCTCGATCCTTGCCCTTAACGCCGCCGACGGCTCCACCCTTGAGGATACGTTCCCGAACGATCCCGAACCTCTCGAGCTTGACGAAGAGCTGAAGACCGGCAGCCCCGTCATCTACAACGCCTTTGTAGGTGCGAAGGTTGGCTCCAGCCTCGCGCTGGCCGTGCCCGGACAGGCGGCTACCGCCGGAGCTGAAGCACAGCCCACCCAGTTGCTCGTTATCAAGGTCCTGTCCACCACGGACGTAACGCCGGCCCTCGAAAAGCCCGAAGGCGAGACCGTCACCCCGCCCGCAGGGCTGCCCACGGTCAAGGAAAACAACGGGGTTCCCGAAATCTCGGTTGAAGGCGTCGAAGCTCCCAGCGAACTGGTGTCCCAGGACCTCATCAAGGGCAACGGTGCCACCGTCAAGGAAACCGATACCCTCACCGTCAACTACGTGGGCGTCAACCTTGTGGGCGGCACGAAGTTTGACTCGAGCTTCGACCGTGGCGAGCCCGCGAGCTTCGCTCTGAACCAGGTCATCAAGGGTTGGACCCAGGGCCTCACCGGCAAGGCCGTCGGCTCCCGCGTCCTGCTGGTGATCCCCAAGGACCTTGCATACGGCGAGGCGGGCCAGGGCGAGGCCAAGGGTGACCTGGTGTTCGTAGTGGACATCCTCGGCGCCAAGTAGCAACACTTACAACCAGTCCGCGGGTCCTTCCGCGGGACCCAACAGCAGCACTACCGACACAAAGGAGCAACCATGTCGTTTGGACAGCGGGACTTTGACCGCCAGAAGCCCGAAATCGATTTTCCGGAAGGCGACGTCCCCACCGAACTGGTCATCACAGACCTAATCGAGGGTGACGGCCGCGAGGCCAAGGCAGGGGACACCGTCTCCACCCACTACGTCGGAGTGGCCTGGTCCACCGGTGAGGAATTTGACGCTTCCTGGGGCCGTGGAGCGCCGCTGGACTTCCGCGTGGGCGTGGGCCAGGTAATCCAGGGCTGGGACCAGGGCCTGCTGGGCATGAAGGTGGGCGGCCGCCGCCGCCTGGAAATCCCTTCCGAGCTGGCATATGGCTCCCGCGGCGCGGGCGGAGCGATCAAGCCCAATGAAGCCCTCATCTTCGTAGTGGACCTCGTGGGCGTCCGCTGATCCGGTATCCCGCTGACAGCACGCAGTCAAAGCGCGGCAACATCAGGAACCCTCCTGTGTTGCCGCGCTTTCTGCGTTCCGCCCGGAGTTTAGTAACGTAACCAGAGTGTCCGTATCCCGCACTGAACGACTCCTTAATCTGCTGATCGCGCTCCTGAACACCCGGTATGGCCTGCGCCGCAGTGAATTGCGGGAAAAGGTGTATCACGACACGTCCGGCAATGACGTGGCTTTTGGCCGGATGTTCGAGCGTGACAAGAACGACCTGCGCCAGTTCGGGTTTGACGTGGAAACCCTGACCGACATGGGGTGGAGCGAGGACGACCCCGCCACCACCCGCTACCGCATCGGCAAGGAATCCAACCGCCTTCCGGAGGTCCAGCTCGAACCGGAGGAATGGACGGTGCTCCTCCTGGCCTCCCAGCTCTGGGAGCGCGCTGCCCTCGGCACGGCTGCGCAAAGCGCCCTCCGGAAGCTCCAGGCGTCCGGACGGATGGCGGACGTTGAATTGCCTGCGGGCCTCCAGCCGCGGATCAAGCCTGCCGGGCAGGCCTTTGACGACGTGGTGGCGGCCATGCATGCGCGGCATCCGGTCAGTTTCAGTTACCTTGCCGGCAGCACGGGGAAGGAAGAGTTGCGAACCGTGGAGCCGTGGGGCCTCGGCAGCAGGTTCGGACAGTGGTACCTGGTGGGCTATGACCGCGCCCGGAATGCGCCCAGGCACTTCCGGCTGTCCCGCTTTACCAGTGCCGTGACCACCCTGGACAAGGAGCAGTACTCGCCACCGGCGGACTTCAACATCCGGCAGGAACTGGACCGCCTCCCCGAACTGCCGCTCCGTACCGCCGTCGTGGATGTCAGGGAAGGCCGCCTGCTCGCCCTCCGGCGCCGGGCGCTTGAGCCCTCCGCGCTTGATGCTGCCGCGTATGGCGCTGCCGCGTTGAACCGTGAGGAAGCCGGCTATAACCGGATCAGCCTGCAGTTCCGCGACCCGGAAACCCTTGCCGAGGAACTCGCGTCATATGGGCCCAATGTCCTGGCCGTTTTCCCCGAAGAGCTCGCCGGCGCCGTCCGCCGGAGGCTCAAGGCGGCCGCCGACTTCAGCGCATCACCGCTGCCTGACTACTCGTTTTCGCCGGCGCGGGCGCGCCCGGTCCGCTCCAGGACCTCAGAGGACCAGCTCAAACGCATGCTCCAGTTGGTTCCCTTCCTGGTGCACAACCAGGGCCTGCATATCCAGGACGTAGCCAGGCACTTCGGAGTGACCCGGAAGGAGCTTGAGGACGACCTTCGGATCCTCATTTGCTCCGGACTGCCCGAGGGGTATCCGGATGACCTCCTGGACATCCAGTGGGAAAACGACCATGTTTTCATAACCCAGGACCTGGACCTCAAGAGACCGGTCCGGTTCACCGTGGACGAGGCCTGCGCGCTCCTCACGGGCCTTGAGACCCTGAACGGCCTGCCGGGCATCGCCGAGGGCGGGGCCCTGGAATCAGTGACCCTCAAGCTTCTGGCGGCCGCCGGAGAGGAGGGGCTCAGGGCAGCATCCCTTGCCGGCCCGGAGATGGAGCCAGCCGATGCCGCCGCGCACGCCACTGTGCGGCAAGCGATCGAGTCCCGCTCCCAGCTTCACCTGACATACCTGTCACCGCAGCGGGACAACGTCACAGAACGGGATGTGGATCCACTGCGGCTCTACTCCCTCGATAACACCTGGTACTTCGAGGCGTATTGCCACCTGGTCAACGGACTGCGGAACTTCCGCCTGGACCGCGTCCAGGACGTGCATCCGAACGGGCGGCCCATGGCAGAGGGCAGCACGCCCTCCGAAGGTGTCCCCGCCAAGCTTTTTACACCGAACGACGACGACACCACCGTCACGGTCCAGCTCACCCGGCAGGGGAGGGGGCTGGCGGATGATTATTATGCGGAGCGGACAGCAGAACTTCCCGACGGCGGACTGGTAGCCGACATAAGGTTCGGCCACACCGCATGGCTGCCCATGTTTGTTGCCCAGCACGGCGGTTCCGCCCGCATCCTGGCGCCGGAGCCCTTGGCCGCAGCGTCGCGGGAATGGCTGGAGGCGTCGTTGGCCAGGTACGGCGGCTAGACTTCTCAGCATGCCTTGGTGGTCCTGGATCCTGATATGGGTGGCGCTTGTAGCGCTGTCACTGCTCTTCTATGTCCTCCTGGGCATCCGACTTTTCCGCCAGTTCATGGCGACCGTCAAGGACCTGGGGGCAGCCGGCGACAAGCTCGGGCAGCTGGGCCCCATACAGGAGCACTTTGCACCGGAACAGCCCGGACACGCGCCGCCGGGTTCCGCTGTTTTTGCCTCACCTACCGTCATGCGACATGATTACGAGGCATCCACGTCAGCACGGCGGGAAGAACGCCGCCTTCGGCGGGTTCAACGCAAGACGTACCGGGGCCAGCCGCAGGCGCTCGGGGATCTCGACTTCACATAGAAGTAGGATGTATTGAGAGGAAAGGATTTCCCATGGGAAGACTCTTTGATGGCCCTTGGCCCATCGTCATTATCATCGTTGTTGCATTGCTGCTATTTGCCGCCCCTAAGCTTCCGGCTATGGCGCGCAGCCTCGGCCAGTCGATGCGGATCATAAAGTCCGAGGTCAAGGAAATGAAGAACGACGGCAAAACCGACACCACCGACGCCTCGGGTCCGGTGGAAGGCACCGTCGTGAACCACCCCAAGGCGAAGCCCGGTGAGCCGACAGACGGCACTGACGTTCCGCCGTCGACCCGCGCCTGACCCCCAGTGGCACTATCGCGGGCCCGTAAAGCCAACCCTGAGGGGCGGATGTCCCTGTGGGACCACCTCAAGGAGCTCAAGAACCGGCTGATCAAGTCGGCAATTGGCGTCGTCATTGGCGGCATCGGGGGCTGGATACTTTACGATCCGCTGCTGAAAGCGCTGGCCGATCCGGTCAACCGCATCTCGCAGCAAACCGGGGGACTGTCCGCAATCAACTTCGGCACCATTGCGTCCCCCTTTGACTTCAAGCTGCAGATGTCGCTCCTCATCGGAGCCGTGATATCCAGCCCCATCTGGATCTACCAGCTCTGGGCGTTTATTACCCCCGGCCTCACGTCCAAGGAACGCCGGTACACCCTGGGCTACATGGCCGCCGCTGTCCCGCTGTTCCTCGCCGGAATCTGGATGGGATGGCTCGTGGTACCCCAGGTGGTCCGGGCACTCACCCAGTTCACCCCCGACGGATCTTCGAGCGTCATTGATGCGCGCACCTACATCGAGTTCGTGACCCGAATGGTCCTGGTCCTCGGAATCGCGTTCCTGGTCCCGGTAGTGCTGGTCGGTGTCAATATGGCCGGCGTCATCTCCGGTCAGACCATCCTCAAGTCGTGGCGCATCACCGTCTTCCTGGTCTTCGTCCTGGCCGCCATTGCCGCCCCCGGGGCTGACGCTATATCCATGTTCATGCTGGCAGGACCGCTGCTTGTCCTGTTCTTTGCCGCCATCGGAATCTGCCTCATGAACGACAAGCGCCGCGCCCGCCGGGAAGCTAAACGCGCCGCGGAAACGGAGGCGACAGCAGACGTCGCCACCCCGGGCAGTGAGCTGAAGAACCTCTAAGCTCCCATTAGGCTTGGTGTATGTCCTCCAACACCGGGCCGCTCTCCACAGGTCCATCCTCCAGCGGACCTTTCTCCACAGCGCCCAGCGATCCTGAAGAGCTCTCACCCGCAGAAAGATACCGTGCCAGCGCCGAACGCAGGGCCGAGGCGGCCACGGATCTGGGAGCGTTCATCCGCACCCTGGACTTCGAGCTGGACGACTTCCAGCGTCAAGCGTGCCGCTCCCTGCAGGACGGCAGGGGAGTGCTGGTGGCAGCGCCAACCGGCGCCGGAAAAACCATCGTGGGGGAGTTCGCCATCTACCTGGCTCTCCAGCGCGGCCTCAAGGCTTTCTACACCACCCCCATCAAGGCGCTGAGCAACCAGAAGTTCACCGAACTCACGGAAAAGTACGGTGCCCAAAACGTGGGGCTGCTGACTGGCGACACCAGCATTAACGGAGATGCTCCCGTAGTGGTCATGACCACCGAGGTCCTCCGGAACATGCTCTATTCAGACTCGGCCACCCTGGGCGACCTGGGCTACGTGGTGATGGATGAGGTGCATTACCTCGCCGACCGCTTCCGGGGTGCTGTCTGGGAAGAAGTGATCATTCATCTTCCCAGCGAGGTGCAGGTGGTCTCCCTCAGCGCCACTGTCTCCAATGCCGAGGAGTTTGGTGCCTGGCTGGACACGGTCCGCGGCGATACGGACATCATTGTCTCCGAGCACCGCCCGGTGCCGCTCTGGCAGCACGTCATGGTTGGCCGGCAGATCATGGATCTGTTCGCCGGGGAAACCACGTTCGACGAAATCGCCCCGCCCGTGGATCCCGACGACCCACAGCAGGTGCCGGCAAAAGAGGCTGCTGCCAAGAGCCGCGGCTTCGACGTCAATCCCGACCTGCTGGCAGTTGCCCGCAGCGAAATCCAGCAAAGCTTCCGCAGCAGGCCCGGCCCGGGCGGCCGCGGCCAGCGTGGGCGCCGTGGCAATGACCGGCCCGGCCGGCCCGGAGACGAAAGGGGAGTGCGGCCCGCCAGCCGTCCCCAGGTGATTGCGAGCCTCGACCGCATGGACCTGCTGCCGGCCATCACCTTCATCTTTTCCCGGGCCGGCTGCGACGTGGCCGTGGCCCAGTGCGTCGGGTCCGGGTTGTGGCTGACCACCGAAAAAGAGCAGCGGATCATCGCCCAGCGGGTTGACGAGGCCGGACAGGACATTCCGCCGGACGACCTGGACGTCCTGGGCTTCTGGACGTGGCGGGACGGGTTGCTGCGGGGTTTTGCCGCCCACCATGCGGGCATGCTGCCCACGTTCAAGGAAGTGGTGGAGAAGCTCTTCGCCGACGGCCTGGTCAAGGCGGTCTTCGCCACGGAGACCCTTGCCCTCGGCGTCAACATGCCTGCCCGGTCAGTGGTGCTGGAAAAGCTGGACAAGTTCAACGGCGAAGCCCATGTGGACATCACAGCCGGGGAGTACACCCAGCTGACCGGACGCGCCGGCCGGCGCGGGATCGACGTCGAAGGCCACGCCGTGGTGCTGTGGCAGCCCGGGACGGACCCGACGGCAGTGGCCGGCCTTGCGTCAAGGCGCACCTACCCCCTGAACTCAAGTTTCCGGCCGACGTACAACATGAGCATTAATCTCCTGGCGCAGTTCGGCCGGGCGCGGGCGCGCGAGATCCTGGAATCCTCCTTCGCGCAGTTCCAGGCCGACCGCTCGGTGGTGGGGCTGGCCAGGCAGGTACGCAGCAGGGAGGAATCCCTCGCCGGGTACGCCAAGTCCATGACGTGCCACCTCGGCGACTTTACCGAGTACGCCCGGCTGCGGCGCGAGCTTTCCGACGCCGAAAGCGTCACGTCCCGTACCAAGTCGCGTGCCCGAAAGTCACTGAGCGATGATTCCCTGGCCAGGTTGTTGCCCGGCGACGTGGTGAATGTTCCTGGCGGGAGGGCACCGGGACCGGCGATTGTGCTCAGTTCGGACCACAGCAGCCGTGAGCCGCGGCCGGCAGTCCTGACGCTTGACAACCAGTTGCGCAGGATCGGGACGGACGACCTGGAGGGCCCCATTTCGCCCGTGACCAGGATCCGCATCCCGAAGTCCTTCAACGCCAAGGTGCCGAAGTCGCGGCGTGACCTGGCGTCCTCAGCACGCAACGCCCTCCGGGAAAACCGGCCGCCCGCCCCCGGCCACAACCGCAACAATGATTTCGGTCTGGCGGCAGCCCTGCCCAACCAGGAGAAGCGTATCGCCGATCTCCGGCGTGCCCTTCGCGCCCACCCCTGTCATGGGTGCAGCGAACGCGAAGACCATGCGCGCTGGTCGGAGAGGTGGTGGAAGCTTCGGCGGGAAACGGATGGCCTGGTCCGGCAGATCCAGGGCCGCACCAACACCATCGCCAAGACCTTCGACCGCGTCTGCGATGTCCTGTCCGCCTACGGATACCTGGAAGCCGCCGGTGACGGCGGGCTGGTGATCAGCTCCGATGGCCAGCGCCTGCGGCGCATTTACGGTGAGAAGGACCTGCTGATCTCCCAGTCGCTGAGGCTCGGCGCCTTCGAGGACCTGGACGCTGCCGAAGTTGCAGCCCTCGCCAGCGTGCTGGTGTACCAGGCCAAGCGGGAGGACCGGGGGCTCCGGCCCCGGATGCCCAGTATCTCCCTGGAAACTTCGGTGGACATTGTGGTGCGTGAATGGTCAGCCCTGGAGGATGTGGAAGAGGAAAACAAGCTTCCGCTGACCGGCGAGCCCGAGCTGGGGCTGGTGTGGCCCATCTACAAGTGGGCGCGCGGCCGCCATCTTCAGGACGTGCTGAGCGGCACCGACCTTGCGGCGGGCGACTTTGTACGGTGGGTCAAGCAGGTGATTGACCTGCTGGACCAGCTTGCCAAGATCCCCGGCCTCGATCCCCGTCTCGCCCGGCTGTGTGCCGAGGCGATTTCCCTGATCCGCCGCGGCGTCGTGGCCTATTCCTCCGTCCTTTAACCGTTTGCCCGCCGCTTCCGGCTGGCTGCCCCACTGTCAGGAGCCCTGCCCCGTATGATCGAACCTGGTCCCGCATCCCAACCGAAAGTTGTCCTCTACCGCAACGGGTCCGTCTACACTGCTGCCGATCCCTTCGCTACCGCGATGCTGGTGGACGGTGACACCGTGGCCTGGGTGGGGTCCGAACAGGCGGCGTCATCCATTGCGGACAGCTCCATGGAAATCATCGACCTGCGGGGAGCACTCGTTGCGCCGGGATTCGTCGATTCCCACATGCACCTGACCGAGACGGGCATCGCTTTGGACTCGCTCAGGCTGGGAGGAGTCTCCTCGGCCCGGGAGCTTCTGGACGCCGTGTCATCGGCAGCCGGTGAGGGCCCGGTCCTCGGCCACGGCTGGGATGAGACGACGTGGCTCGACCCCACACTGCCTACCCCGGACGAACTGGAAAGGGCATCGGCAGGCCGGCCCGTATACCTGGCCAGGGTCGACGTGCACTCGGCCCTGGTTTCGACGTCGCTTGCGCATGCGGCGGACCTTCCCGGCCGGGACGGGTTCGACGGCGGCGCACGCGTCAGGCGGGCAGCGCATACGGCAGCAAGGCAGGCCACCCGCCGGCTGCCGGAAGAGGACCTCCGCCGGTACCAGGCGCGCGCCCTGGCCGAGGCCGCCGCCAACGGGTACGTCGCCCTCGCGGAGATGGGCGCCCCGCATATTGGCGGCGTGGAGGACCTGCGGCTGGCGGCAGCATGGAACGATTCCGTTGCTGATGCGACCGTCCTTCCCGAGATCCTGCCCTACTGGGGCGAGCTGGCGCCTTCTGAAGAACACGCCCACAGCCTGCGGAACCAGTTCGGCTTCGAACTCCGGGGCCTTGCGGGTGACCTGAACATCGACGGCTCGGTGGGGTCGCGCACTGCCGCCCTTCGGTCCGGCTACAGCGATGCCCCCGGGGAGCGCGGCAGCCTCTACCTCTCCGTGGAAGAGGCGGCAGCCCACCTCGCGGCATGTTCCCTCGCGGGAATCCAGGGCGGCTTCCACGTGATCGGGGACGCCGGGCTGGACGCGGCTTTGTCCGCTTTGGACCTTGCGGCTGAGCGGGTGGGTGAGCAGCGCGTGCGTGCAGCAGGGCACCGTTTCGAACACGTCGAAATGGTGGATGCAGCGGCAATTGCCAGGCTTGGCAAATACTCCGTGACCGTCAGTGCCCAACCTGCGTTCGATGCCGCGTGGGGCGGCCCGGGAGGCCTCTACGAGCAGCGGCTGGGGGAGCGGGGCCGGTCCATGAACCCGTTTGCCGCCCTCTTCTCGGCCGGGGTTCCCGTGTGCTTTGGGAGCGACAGCCCGGTGACGCCATTGCGTCCCTGGTCCAGCGTGAGGGCCTGCCTGGAACATCACAACGAAGGTGAGCGTATTTCCGCCCGTGCCGCTTTTCTTGGCCACACCCGTGCCGGCTGGCGGTCAGCGAAATATCCCAATCCGATGGCAGGCCAGCTGGTGCCCGGCGCTCCCGCAAGTTTCGCTGTGTGGGAAGTGGAGGAGCTGATGGTCCAAGTGGCCGACGGGCGCGTCCAGTCATGGAGTACGGATCCCCGGGCCCGCACTCCGCTCTTGCCCGCGTTGGATACCGGCACGGACCCGGCCTGCCTGCAGACCGTCCGGAACGGCGCCGAATTGTATTCGAGCCCGGCACTTCGTTCCTGAGCCTGCTGCCGACCGGCCTATAATGGGTAGTTGCGCCTGCCGGCGGCCTGCTGGCCCCCAGGTGCACCGACCGCTCCCACCAGGAAAGGCCCTCTGTGCGCGTCCTTACAATCATTCCCACCTACAACGAACTGGAATCGCTGCCGAAGACGCTCCAGCGGCTCAGGTCGGCTGTTCCGGCGTCGGACGTGCTGGTGGTGGATGACAACAGTCCTGACGGCACCGGAAAGCTCGCCGATACCATCGCTGCCGCGGACTCCCAGGTCCATGTATTGCACCGGAAGGGCAAGGAAGGCCTGGGAGCCGCCTACATCGCAGGGTTCAAGTGGGGCCTGGACGCCGGCTATGACGTGCTCGTGGAGATGGACGCGGATGGATCCCACCAGCCCGAGCAGCTGCCCCAGCTTTTGGAAGCCGTAGACCAGGGCGCAGACCTGGCCATGGGTTCCCGCTGGGTCCCCGGCGGACGCGTCGTGAACTGGCCACTCTACCGCCAGGCCATTTCCCGGGTAGGCAGCACCTACGCCCGTCTCATGCTTGGCCTGAAGATCAAGGACGTTACCGGCGGCTACCGTGCGTTCCGCCGGACAACCCTGGAGAAACTCGACCTGGACCAGGTGGACTCTGTGGGCTATGGCTTCCAGGTCGACCTGGCCTGGCGGGTAGCACGGATGGGCCTGCGCATCGAAGAGCGTCCCATCACGTTCGTAGAGCGGGAACTGGGCGCCTCGAAGATGAGCGGCAACATCGTGGTCGAGGCCATGGTCAATGTCACCAAGTGGGGGCTTCAGGCTCGCTGGAACACGCTGACCCGCAAAAAGGCGACCGTCCGGCAGTAGCCCGGGCAGATAATTCTCCAGGACAAAAGAAAGGGGACCGTCCCTGCACTTGTGCAGGGACGGTCCCCTTTCTGGTTCGAGACGTGTTAAGCGGAGCGGCGTTCTCCGCGGCGTTCACGCAGGATGGTCAGCCGGTCTTCGAGAATCTGTTCGAGTTCGGGCAGGGAGCGGCGTTCCAGCAGCATGTCCCAGTGTGTACGGACAGCTTTGTCGTTGCTGGTGTCGGGACGTTCGCCGTCGACCAGAAGCGCTTCCTTGCCAGTCTTGGAAACCCAGACAGGGGGGATCTCCGCTTCGGAGGAAAAGGTGACGAAGACCTGCTCGCCGTCCTCGCAACGGTACTCGACGCGCTGACGCGGAGCCGGCTCGACTCCGGACTCGGTCTCCATGCTCTGCGCACCAAGGCGCATGCCCCGCAGGCTGCGATCGCTCATGATTTCTCCCTCTTATCGGTTCGCGGAGCAGAACCCCGCGCCAGCCGGTGGCGATAAAGCACCGCCGGGCTACTGTTTGCTCTGTGCTGCATCATAAGATTCAACGCATCGCGAAGCTTGGTTGTTCCAGCGGATCGCTCCTGCCGGACAAATACACAATTATACCTGGGTCATGCCCCGGAGACCAAAACAAAGGGAGGGATCCGCGTCGACCGCGGATCCCTCCCTGCCTCTCGGCGCTGCTTATGGCTCGGAGGACTTCGCGCCTACCTCGTCAAACAGCCCACCGGCAGCGCCTGGATCGGGATTGGTCCCGCCCAGGGCGTTTCCGATGCCCTTCAGGGCTTCACCGACTTCACTGGGAATGATCCACAATTTGTTGGACGAGCCCTCCGCCAGCTTCGGCAGGGTTTGCAGGTATTGGTACGCCAGCAGCTTCTGGTCCGGGTTGCCCTTGTGAATTGCGTCGAAGACCTTTTGGATGGCCTGTGCCTCACCGTCAGCGCGGAGGATGGCAGCCTTGGCGTCGCCTTCCGCGGCGAGGATGGAAGCCTGCCGCTGTCCCTCTGCGGTGAGGATGGCTGACTGCTTGGTTCCTTCAGCGGTGAGGATGGCTGCCCGGCGGTCACGCTCGGCCCGCATCTGCTTCTCCATGGAATCCTGGATGGAGTGGGGCGGATCAATGGCCTTCAGCTCCACCCGCGACACCCGGATACCCCAGCGCCCGGTGGCCTCGTCCAAAACGCCGCGGAGCTGCCCGTTGATCTGGTCGCGCGAGGTAAGTGCTTCTTCGAGGTTCAACCCGCCCACCACGTTGCGCAACGTGGTTGTGGTGAGCTGCTCCACTGCCTGGATGTAGTTGGCAATTTCGTAGGTTGCTGCACGTGGGTCAGTGACCTGGAAATAGACCACGGTGTCGATGGAGACCACCAGGTTGTCCTCGGTAATGACCGGCTGCGGCGGGAACGACACCACCTGTTCGCGCAGGTCCAGCAGTGGCAGGAGCCTGTCCACGAAGGGAATCAGGATTGTGAGTCCTGGATTAAGCGTGCGCTGGTACTTTCCGAGACGCTCCACGACGCCCGCCCTGGCTTGCGGAATGATCCGGACTGCCCGGACCAGGACGATTATCACAAACACGATCAGGACTACCAGCACGATGGCCAATGCGGCTCCTCCTGCGTTTTCCATAAATCTCCTTTTTCCCCAATTGATAAGGCTGTGTCAGGACTGGCCGGTGACGGCCGGCGGTGCCGAAACCACTGCAGTGGCGCCGTCAATGGCAGCCACAACCACCTTTTGGCCCGCGGGAAGAACTCCCGCTGCTGAACGTGCACTCCAGATGTCGCCGCCGATTTTCACCAGGCCGCCGTCAGCCGTCACGGCTTCCATCACAACGGCCTGTTCACCGATCAGGCGGTCGATGTTGCTGCGCTGCCCGGCCGGGCTTTTTTTCAGGTGGGACAGTGCCACCGGACGGACGAAAGCAATCATGAGCAGCGACACGACGCAGAACACGACGATCTGCAGCCACATGTCAGCACCTGCGAAGTCGGCCACCAGGGCGGCGAGCGCTCCGCCGCCGAGCATGATGAAAAACAGGTCAAGGGTGATCATCTCGATCACTGCAAATGCCAGGAAAGCCGTGAGCCACAGGGCCCACCAGTTTTCCCCCAACCATTCGAACACCGGTTCCCCCTTCGTTACGGGGAACCGCGGCCGCGGACCCTCCAGTAACTGTCCTTCCATCCTAGTCCGGGGCCACCGACTGTGGGCTGGGTCATGTCCACCGCTAAGTGATAGTGGCCAAGTCGTTACGCGGCAGCCACGTTTTTGGGCCGGAAAACCAAAAGCCGGAACTTCGCTTCGGTCCGTACAGGCTCCGCCCTGTCTTCCAGCCGTTCAACGATCTCTCGCCTTTCCAGGTGGTGCCCTGCCGGTCCCATGAAGGCCAGGTCTGCTGCTTCAGGGCGGGTCAGCGCCAGGGGAATGTCGACGTCGGAGCTCGCCTCAAGATCAAAGTGCCGGCCCATTGCCGCTGCCAGCCGCACGTCCTTCCCCTCCTCGATTGCGAGCATTCCGGTCATGGCAGCTATCTCCGCAAGGTGGCCGTCCCGGGGCGTTACTACCACCAGGCGGCCGGTTGGCCGCAGCACGCGTGCAAACTCAGGGGGGTTGCGCGGCGCGAACACCACTGTGACAGCATCGACTGACCTGTTGGCCAGCGGCAGCGGCTGCCACACATCCCACACCAGGTTGACTGCCTCCGGGTTCAGCCTGGCTGCCCGCCGCAGCGCGAACTTGGAAATATCCAGCCCCACCGCACTTACCGGGCGGCCCTGCGCAGCAGCGGTGTCCAGTAGCACCCGCAGGTAGTGGCCGGTACCCGTCCCGGAGTCCAGGACCACAGCGCGCTCTTCGGAGATACAGGGCACGACGGCGGCTGCCACCGCTTCTGCCAGCCGGCGGTAGTGTGCGTGGCCCAGAAAATTGAAGCGGGCTTCCACCATCCCGGCGGTGTCAGCCTCGAATGCCGTGCCTTTGCCCACCAACAGGTTGAAATACCCTTGGCGGGCGGCATCGAAGCTATGCCCGGATGTGCAGGCAAGCCGGTGTTGCCCTGGCGCAGTGGAACCTCCCGCGTTGGCGTCGGAAAAAACCAGCTGGCCCGAGCACACCGGGCACAGCAGGGGGAGATCCGTGGAAGTGGGCATTGCACCATCCTAAGGCGGCTTGCCCAACACCGGCCGGAGGCGGCAGGCTGCCGCGCCACGGAAACTGTCAGCAGACGCTGATGCCCGCCGGCCCGTCGTCGAAACCGAGGCCCTCCCGCGCCCTGCTGATTCCGGGCTCAGCCCAGTGTGCCGCGTACTCGGCGTTGTTGCTGAGGGACCTCAGCTGCGCACGGTCAAGGTAGAGGATGCCGTTAAGGTGGTCCGTCTCATGTTGAACGATGCGGGCCTGCCAGCCTGTGAACTCCTGCTGCACCGCAGCGCCTTCAGGCGTTTCATATTCGAGCAGGACCTTCTCCGGCCGGGCTACGACGGCCTGGAGCCCGTTAAGGGAAAGGCACCCTTCGTAAAAGGAGGCAAGGCCGGACCCCTGCGCCGTGTACGTGGGGTTGAGGACGGCGAGGAATTCCAGGGGGCTGCGGTGACGGAGGGCGGCAGCCTCCTGGTCGACGTCGAACTGATCCTCCATCACAGCGATCTGAAGGGGTATCCCGAGCTGGGGCGCCGCCAGTCCCACTCCCGGTGCCTCGTGCATGACCTGGCGCATGAGGGCGATCAGGCGGCTCAACTGCTCCGCCGGCAACTGACCGTCAAAAGCGGCAGCCCGCTGGCGCAGTGCAGGATGGCCTGCCTGGACGATGGGAGGCAACTCCCCGGCAGAGAGGATGCGGTCCACGGTTTCGCGGATCTGTTCTGCGGTTAGGGCGGTTTGGGGCGCTGCGTGGTTCATGACGAAAGCCTACTGGGCGACAGCGGGCTCCCGGGGCTGGGTAAGGTCGGTTCCATGGCTGAATACCCCTCCTTCCGCGCCTCCCCGCTGGACCTCGTCCTCCAGTTCATTCAGGTACTCGAAGCCGGCGGGGGAGCGGCCGGGATCAGGCCTTTCCTGTCCGACGCATTCGTGCTGGTTGAGGCCCCGCACCTCTTGTCTCCGGAGGGTTCCACCCGGACCCTGGATGATGTGCTGGCCGGCGCAGACCAAAGTTCGCAGGTGGTGTCGGACCAGAAATTCACCATCCGCCGCACCACCTGCGAAGGCAGCAGGGTGGCGGTGGAAGCCGACTGGTCCGCGACGGTGCTGATGGACCTCCGGTACTGGGACCGGGGAGACACTATCCGGGCGAGGACGTCGTCCGTTTTCGAAGTCAGCGCCGGCCTGGTCGTCAGCCAGGACAGCTACGACTGCTACTTCCGCTGACGCTGGTGGCCCCTGTCGGCTGGCAGTTGCTCCTATTGCATGGTGAAACGCCTTGCCACCCACCGGTTCACGGCCGGGGTTGCGGCTGCGGCGCCGATGCCTGCATTCCGAAGGCGGAGCAATCCCAGCGGCAGAGGACGTCCCAGCATCATGTTGATCTCGGACTGGCGCCTGGCCAGTACTGCGGCCCGTTGCCGGTCGGCGTTGAATTTCCGAAACCCGCGGTCCGTCTGCCGGCCGGCCAGGGCTTCACGGATGAGTGGAACCAGCGCCTGGGCATCCAGCCAGCCAAGGTTCATGCCTTGGCCTCCAATAGGACTGATTTCATGGGCTGCATCCCCGATGAGGACCGTACGGCCTTCCACCATGCGGCGCACAAGGGCGGAGCGGACGCTGAACGCACTGAGCATGGTGTTGGTATCGGGATCAGGCGTCATTCCCGTACGCCGCATGACAAGTTCCGCCAGGGTCTCCGCGCCCGCTGCAACGGCCGGCTGTCCGAGACGGACAACCCAGCGCCTGAATCCGCCCGGAAGCGGAAATGACTCGACGATCCCGTCGGGCTCGAGGAACAGCACAGCCTTGCTTCCAAAGGGCCCGGGATCCTGGAAGTCCCCCATGAGGTAGTGGTCCGGGTACGTCCGTTTTTGCACCGGCACGCCCATGACATCGCGAAGGTGGGACCGGGCGCCGTCGGCACCCACCACCAGGGACGCCGTGAACTCCTTCTTGCCCATGGTGGCACCCGGGGCCGCTTCGACGGTGACGGCGAGGCGGCCGCCGTCGTCCATCAGCGCCCTGGCCTCGACACCCCTGACCAGCGCCGCGCTGTCGAGGGTGCGCACGCGGTGCTCCAGCAGTTGTTCAGTTCGGAACTGGGGGAGGGCCAGAACGAACGGAAAGACGTCCGACACAGTGTCGAACCGCATGGTGCCTACCGTCTTTCCGCCGCTCACAGCCATTCCCGTCCGGATCTGCACGCCCTCCCGCACCATTGCCGGCGCCACCTGGACCGCGTCCAGCGCTGCAAGGGCGGGTGGATGGATGCCGATGGCCCGTGAGTGGGGCTCCCTGGACTGCCTCCGCTCGAGCACCCGGACGGTGATTCCCTCCTGGAGAAGTGCCGCGGCGAGGTACAGGCCCACGGGCCCACCGCCCACGATCACCACATCCGCAGCCATGGTCAGTTCCTGCGGCAGGCGAGGACCTGGTGGAACATTGCGGTTCGCTCAACGGTCCAGCCGGGGGGAGCCAGTGCCGATAACTCCGGGGGCGTGTAGCTGCGGCGTATCGAGGTCAGGCCGTCCGCCCGGATGTAGGAGTTGCGGAAGGGCAGGGCAGCCACCCCGAAAAGTGCGTATGCTGCGGGGCTGCGGCGGAGGTCATTGTGCAGGGCCTTTTGCGTGGACAGTAGTTCCGAATGCTCCAGCAGCTGCTGCAGCTCCTCCTGAGCCAGGTGGTGGAGGACATGGTTGGAAATCACGGCGTCATAGGTCCTGCCCTCCTGCACGAGGTCGGCGCTGTGGGCCTGCCGGAATTCAACGCCCCGTACCGGAGGCCGCTTCGAAGCAAAGGCAGCAGCCCGCGGATCCGGATCGATGCCTGTGATCCGTAGCGTCAGTCCGTCGCGTTCCGCCCAGCGGGCCAGCATGACGGCGAGGTCGCCGCCACCGCAGCCAATGTCCAAAAGCGTGCCCGAACCGGAGCCGGCGGTGAGGACCGGCCGCAGTTCCCGCCGGTACAACCGCCGCCAGCCGCTGAGGACCCTGTTGACGACGCCGAACTGGCGATAGGTGTTGTCCAGGAGCCGTGGGTCGCAGTCCGGCAGGTCCATCAGCTCCACGGCTTCGGCGGCCCGGTCCCGCATCATGAATGCCACCCGGTCAAGCCACCGGTGCTTCCAGGGGCTGTTCAAGATGGTCCCGCTCGGCCTCCTGATTCAACGCTCCCGGCGCCTGCCGCAGCCTGGTGAACAGTGCAGTTTCAACAGTGAGCCCGGGACCGAAGGCCATGGAGCATATCCGGTTGTCCCCGGGCCCCTCGTCACCGGTGCCGGCGTTGGGGTTCCGGGGTTCGATGTCCTGGTCAAGGATGTGTTTGAGGACGAACAGCACCGTGGCGCTGCTCATATTGCCGTAGTTCCGCAGGACCTCGCGGGCAGGGACCAGCTGGTGGTCGGTCAGGCCGAGCCGGGACTGGACCTTGTCCAGGATGCTCCGCCCGCCCGGATGGATGGCCCAGTGCTGGATGTCGTTGTAGGGGAGTGCTGCCAGCACGGGGTCCCGGGCCAGGAGGGGTTGCAGCGCCCCAACGATATGGTCGTCGATGATGTGCGGGACGTAGTTGCCAAGCACCATTTCGAAGCCGTGGTCCCCGATGTTCCAGGCCATGGAGTCTTCGCCAACAGGCGTGAGTACCGTTTCGAAGTGGTCCAGCTGCAGCAGCGAGTCTTCTGCGGCGCCTGGCCGGGCTGTCACGACGGCGGCAGCGGCACCGTCCGCAAAAAGTGCTGAGCCCATGATGGTGTCCGGGTCGTTTGATGTCCGCACGTGCAGGGAGCACAGTTCAGCGCAGACCACCAGGACGACGGCGTCGGGGTCGGCCTCGCAGAAGAGCTTGGCGGCGCGCAGCGCGGGAAATGCGGCGTAGCAGCCCATGAAGCCAAGGTGGTACCGCTGGACCGCCGGATTCAAGCCAAGCTCGCGCACGATCTTGTAGTCCGGTCCGGGGTTGAAGAAACCTGTGCAGGAGACGGTGATGACATGAGTTATGTCAAGTAAATCAAGCTCCGGGCAGGCGTCCAGTGCTGCGCGGGCCGCTTCCACAAAGAGTTTGGTGGCCTCCCGGGCGAAAATGCCGTTGCGTACCTTGGTGCTGGGGTTCAGGAGGAGCCCCGACGCCTGGTCGTAGAACTGCGGATCAGTGGAGCGGAACTCGTTGGTGAGTTCGTCGATGGCGGTATAGCGCGTGTCGATGGCCGCTGAGTCGAAGCAAGTTCCTACCAGCCTGGAGCCCAGCCTCGATAGCCCCGGCTGGGCCGCAAATACGTCACGGGCTTCAGACTGGACCAGCACAGTTTTCGGGACTGCTGTTTCAAGGGATCGCACGTAGACCGTCATTGACTCATTCTTAACGAGGCCCCGGGATAAGACAATGCTTCCGGCGCTGACCTGCGGAATTGTTCACTTGGCGGCTCGTAAAGTGTTGCCGGCTGTAGAGGTTGGCTCAGGAGATCAACCGCCCCTTCCGGCCCTTCCCATAACGCCGATAATCTACATTATGTAAAGCTGCGGTCAGAAGGGGCGAAAAGAGGGCGCGAAAAGTCCATGTTTGCTGGACCAGGCCTTGGAACGGGCTGCATCAGCCTTCGCACTCGACGCAGTATGAATGGCCGTTGCTCTCCCGCTCTACCTGAGACCGGTACCGGACGAGGAAACAGGAATAGCATGCCAGCGATATCGAGGCGTCCAGTAAGACGTGTGGCAACGCTTCACGCCCCGCGCCAATAAATACGTAAAGACGAATTGGGTGCTCCACGCTTCAGAAAAACACACTGCCCTGAGCAATGGCGAAGCTCTGGTCAAATAGCGGTTGACCGGAGCTTCTGGGAGGCTGGCGATCCACAGATCCACCACCGCCACTCTGGCACGTCTGCAGACCAGGCCTTGAAGCCAAAATGAAGCAGTCGAGCCGCTCCCCCGCCAGTGTCCCTCAGGAAAGGACACCTCAACCGTCCGTAGCCAGCGGGTGGTCCTGTTTCAGGAAACACGTACGGATTACTCGGGTATCTCTCAACTTTTCGCCATAGCGTCATAAGCGGAGCCGGCGACGAGGGCCTTCGTCTGAGACCGCGATCGCCACCCCCAGCCGCCGCCGGCTCCACGCCGCTTCCACTGATCCCCATTAGATTGTCGCTGCCGCTTACCCGTGATTAACGGCCCGTTCAAGAAGCTCCGCGTGATGGCGTTTCGCGGAAATTTTTCAATGAGGCAACGACGCAGCCTTACCGGTGGTGTTGCAACGGGGCAACAGGCCAGTCGTGTCGCCTCCCGGAGGGCACACTACGCGCCAGCCAGGTACTCGAAGTCAGGCTGCCGCAACCTCGTATGGCCGTCCTCCCGAAGTCCAGCCTTTGACCGGTCTCTTGCCCGCCCCCCACCGCTGGACGTAGGCTCATGGTGTGAGTGGCGGGGACGGCAATCCGAAAAGCGGATCCGGCCCGCGACCCGTGAAGGAAACAAGCATGGCAACAGGTACGGTCAAGTGGTTCAACGCCGAAAAGGGCTTCGGTTTCATCGCCCCCGACGACGGAAGCGCTGACGTGTTCGCACACTTTTCGGCAATCGCCTCCAGCGGTTACCGCTCCCTAGACGAGAACCAGAAGGTTCAGTTCGACGTCACCCAGGGCCCTAAGGGTCCGCAGGCGGAGAACATCCAGCCGCTCTAAGCGGTTGTAAAGAAGCTGGCCGGCACAAGCCGGTCAGCTTCTTTTTGTTCCCACACCGCTAAGCCCGCCTCGTCATTCAACCGCGTTCTCTTCGGTCAGCTAAGCCTGGGACCCTTACCTAGTTGCCCTCATCGGACTTCGCCTAAATGCTAAAAGCTGATAGCCAGCGTTATTTAAAGCTGCGGTCACAAGGGGCGAAAGAGTGGCTCGAAAAGTGCGTGTTTGCTGGACCAAGGCTGTAAAGCTTCCTCAGCCCTCGCACGCGTGGCAGTATGAATGGCCGTTGCTCGCCCGCGCTACCTGGGACCGGTGGTGGACGATCGGCGTGGACATGTCACGGGCGGTAAGCACGCCGACACCGACCATGGGCGGATATACAAGAATTTTTGCCGGCGCACTGGCGTCACGCGTCCGGAATCCCGGTAACTGATGGTCCTGCCGCCAGCTGGCTGACGAGTCCCACCGTGGTTCCCTCGCTGTCCCGTATGAAGGCCATCCACTCGTCCATGCCGGGCGGACCAAGCATCCCGTCACTGTGCCTGTAGATGATGTGCGGGGCAGTTACCAGCTCTACTCCCCTGCCCGTGAGCTCGGCCACGGTCTTCCTCACATCGGGAACGCCGAGGTACAGAAGTGCCCTCGGGGCGTTTGCTTCCAGCAGCAGCCGCACGCCGTCGAGATCGAAAAACACAAGGCCGGGCGGGTCAAACACCGCTGTTGGCTGAACCGCCAGCAGATGGGAATAAAACGCCGCCGCCCGACGAAGATCACCGGCGTACTGGGCAACCTGAATCAAGCGCATAGTTCCTGCCTTCCCTGTATCTGGTCAGCCCGGCTTGGTCCATCCTGCTCACTCACACGAAGTCCGGCAAGAGCCGGCTGCCAGGGCTGGCCCGCGGGGGTGCCGGCAATTAGCGTGAGGTGCGACAAGTGGAAACTGCCGCGGTGTACTCCTTCGCGAAACCGGGCAGTCATGGATCAACTTGTGGCACCCACTCCGCAAGCTCAGCCCCGGTCTACATCGCCGCCCGATCAAGATGAAATGCTGGTCACGAGTGGTGCGTTTTGACAGGCCTCGCCACGACAGGGTTGGCACTTACTGACGACGGGTGCGGTAGGGGCCGTCGCCTGTACCGGCGTCAGGGCTTCTGGCTGTAATAGCTGGTGCGCACAATTGGTATATGGCGTCATCGATTCCATCTGATTCGCTCATGGTGTTCCCCCTTGCACTTGGTGTGATTCTTTATCGGTCGAGCACAGGGCCGGATTCGCGCCCTGCCTGTTGGTAAGTTTTCGCAGGCATCGGAATGGTCGGTACTGCAGAACCTGGGCGGATGGGAGCCATGCCGCGGAGACCAAGCTCCACGAACTTCGGCACCGGCGTCTTCTCTGATGCGGCTTGTTCCGGGGCTCCCACCGTGACCGGCTGGGGCATGGTCGCTGCGAAGGGCTTCAGTTGTTCGGTCACCACGGCGCGGATCCGCTGCGCTTCCCTTGTTCGTCCGGATTGTTGATACATCTCGTGGATGGCAAAAGCGGTGGTCACCAGCTGCAGCATGAGGGCCGATTGGGCAGCGGTTTTGTTCTTGCTCGATGCCGCCATGAACAACATGGCTGTACCGGCAATGGACGGTAGGGCTACGGGCTTGCTGTACTGGCGTGGTGAGCGCAGCTGCGTCGTGCGGGACAGTTCGGAAGCGGTCGCTGCCAGTGGTCCGGGCGTCGGTTCCAGGCGATGTGAGCATGCCGCGAATGCCCCTGATACTTCCCGTGCCGCCTTCGCCCAATGGCGTGGTCATCCTTCGGCAGGACGCGCAGCTTCGGGCTAGCTCCTGGTGCCTATTCCCGCACCCACCAGCGCGCCCAGTCCCAGGCCCAGTGCAAAGCCCACAACCGGGCTGTCGAAGACGGCGAGTCCAAGGGTGATGCCAACTGCAGCGCCCAGCAGGCAACAGATCCACAGGGGCTTGTTCAAAGAGCCTCCAAAAGGTTGCTGTGTTGGCGTCAGCCGTCGTAAGCCTTTTGCAGTTCCGCAATGTCCAGTTTTCGCATGCCCAGCATGACCTGCATTGCGCGCTGCGATCCCTGTGGATCCGGTCCGGCGATCAGCGACGGAAGGACTGTGGGAACAATCTGCCACGACACGCCGTACCTGTCCCGGAGCCAGCCGCACTGGCTTTCCGCGCCGCCGTCAGTTAAGGCTGTCCAGTAACGGTCCACTGCAGCCTGGTCCTCGCAGTCCACCACAAAGGAAACCGCTTCGTTGAAGCTGGAGCCGCGGGCGCCATTCAATGCAGTAAAGCCGCGCCCTTCCAGCTCGAAGTCGACGGCGATCGCCTCCCCCGGCGTATCCGGGGCGCCCTCCCCGAACCGGGAGATGTTGAGGATCCTGGAATCGTCGAAAACGCTGGTGTAGAACTGCGCAGCCTCTTCGGCCTGATTCTCGAACCAGAGGCAGGTCCCAATTTTTCGCGGCATGATTGCTCCCTTCCGGCTTGAGCCTAGTGTGGATCGCGCTGCCCGGGAATGGGAGGCTAGGCTCGAATCCATGAGTTTTTGGAATGTCGAGCCTGCCAGGTCCCCCTCAGCCAAGTTGCTGGCGGGTGCGGCGCTGACAGACATCGTGCTGATCCTGGTTTTTGCCGCCATTGGACGTGATGCCCACCAGCGCGGGGACGTTGTGTCCGGCGTGCTGCTCACGGCGTGGCCGTTCCTGGCAGGAGCGGCGGCCGGATGGTTGGCAACAAGGGCATGGCGGCACCCGTTGTCCCTGCGCAGGGCCGGATTGGGAGTGTGGCTTGGCAGTGTGGTGGGCGGCATGCTGTTGCGTGCCATCACGGGCCAGACCGTTGTCCTCCCCTTCATTATCGTGGCGCTGCTCAGCCTGGGCCTTTTGCTGCTCGGCTACCGTTTGCTGCTTGCCGGCATCCGTCGCCGCAGGAGCGTGTGACCTCCCCGCACGGCTGACCGGCTGGCGTCGGGCTGACGTCGGCCAGGTCGGAGGCTGATGTAATAGGCTGACAGCACCGAAACGCTTGCCGGGCCTAGCCGCGGCGCAACAGATCCGGAAGGGTTCACGTGATCACCGCATTCGTTCTGATCAAGACCGACGCTGCCCGCATCCCAGAGACAGCCGAGGAGATTTCCGCGATCGAGGGCATCAGCGAGGTGTACTCGGTGACCGGCGAATGGGACCTGATCGCCGTTGCACGCGTACACCGGCACGAGGACCTGGCAGACGTCATTGCCGACCGGCTGTCCAAAGTTCCGGCCGTAGTCCACACCACCACCCACATCGCCTTCAGGGCCTACTCCCAGCACGACCTGGATGCGGCATTCTCCCTGGGCTTCGAGCAGTAGGCGGGCCTAGGAGCTGGTGAGGGATACCCACTTCTCCAGCACAGCAGCGGCAGCACCGGAATCGATCGATGCGGCGGCGCGGCCGTAGGCATTACGCATCCGGTCGATGAACGGCCCCTCGGCAGCCCTGTCGAAGGCCACCAGCCCGGCTGCCGCGTTGAGCAGCACTGCATCCCGGGCGGGCCCTTCCTTGCCCGCCAGGACTTCCCGCACAACAACCGCGTTGGCCTGGGCGTCGCCACCGCGGAGCTGTTCGACCGTTGCCAGGCTGATTCCGAGGTCCCGGGGCGAAAAAGTCAGTTCCCGGACAGCGCCATCGCGGATTTCCCAGACCGTGGAAGGTCCGGTGGTGGTGAGTTCATCCAGTCCGTCGTCACCGCGGAACACCAGGCCACGGCTCCCCCGCCGGGCCAGGACACCCGCCACCAGCGGCGCCATCCCGGCATTCGCGACACCCACGGCAGAAGCCTGGACCTTGGCCGGGTTGGTCAGTGGGCCGAGGAAATTGAACGCGGTGGGGATGGCAAGCTCGCGCCTCGGGACTGCGGTGTGCCGGAATGAGGGATGGAAGACCTGGGCGAAGCAGAAGGTGATTCCCGCCTCCTCGGCGTTGCGCGCCACCTGGGCAATGGACAGGTCAAGCCTGACGCCAAGAGCCTCGAGCACGTCCGCAGACCCCGACGACGACGACGCGGCCCGGTTGCCGTGCTTGACCACCTTCGCGCCGGCACCGGCCGCCACCAGGGCAGCCATGGTGGAAATGTTCACTGTGTTGAGCTGGTCCCCGCCGGTCCCGACGATGTCGAGCTTTTCGCCCGAGATCGACACCGGATTGGCGTGTTCCAGCATCGCCGCCACCAGGCCCGAAAGCTCCTCCACCGTTTCACCCTTGGCACTGAGGGCGACCAGGAAGCCCGCGATCTGTGCAGCGGTGGCCTCCCCCGACATGATGGTGTCCATCGCCCATGAGGTGTTGTCCGCCGTGAGGTCCTTGCGATTGATCAATGCCGAGATCAGCCGGGGCCAGGTGTTGCCGGACGCCGGGGAAGCCTGTGAAGTCACCTCCTGATGCTATCGAGCGATGACAGGGACTGACCAATATGAACGGGCACCGGAACTTTTCGCGGCGATTTCGCGTCTTTGTAGAAAAAGTCCCCCGAAAAGGCGGTTTGCGTTGGGCAGCACGGACTTTTGCAGACATAATGTCTATGTGACATCTGCGACCCATGCCCCCAGTACCCCGGCGCACCCCACGCTGAACCGCCCAAATATGGTTTCCGTTGGAACCGTTGTGTGGCTGTCCAGCGAGTTGATGTTCTTCGCCGGTCTCTTCGCCATGTACTTCACGCTGCGCTCCACGAGTGCACAGATGTGGGCGGACGAGACGGCCAAGCTCAACTTCCCCTTTGCGCTCGCCAACACGATCGTCCTCGTGGCCAGTTCCTTCACTTGCCAGATGGGCGTCTTCGCCGCTGAGCGGCTCCAGCCGCGCCGGACCGGGGGTGTGTTCAAGTTCTCCCGCTGGGGAATGAATGAATGGTTCACCCTGACGTTCCTCATGGGCGCGTTCTTCGTCGCCGGCCAGGCCACGGAATACGCAATGCTGGTTTCCGAGCACGTCTCGCTCTCCTCCAACGCCTATGGCTCGGCCTTCTACATGACCACCGGCTTCCACGGCCTCCACGTCATCGGCGGATTGATCGCGTTCCTGCTGATCATGGGGCGGTCCTTTGCCGCGAAGAAGTTCGGGCACTTCGAGGCAACGTCCGCGATCGTCACCTCTTACTACTGGCACTTTGTCGATGTCGTGTGGATCGGCCTCTTCCTGGTCATCTACGTACTCAAGTAGCCAGCTTTGATTCTTTTTCTACAAGAGGCAGAATTTCAGGTAGCGGCTCCCGGAGCCGGCGCAGGAACGAATAAAGGAACCACCACGTGAAGGCACTCTCGCAAAAGCGGCGTCACCCACTAGCAGCAATCGCATTGCTACTCATGGGGCTCCTCGTCACTGGTGGGCTCTACGCCGTGGCCACCACCGTCAATGAGGCAAAGGCTTCCACCACCACCTACAGCGCAAACGACGTCGAGGAAGGCGGCAAGCTTTTCGCCGCCAACTGCTCCACCTGCCACGGCATGGGCGCCAGCGGGTCCCAGGCTGGACCGTCCCTCGTAGGCGTCGGCGCCGCGTCTGTTGACTTCCAGGTGGGCACCGGCCGTATGCCGATGCAGATGAACGGTCCCCAGGCCATGGAGAAGCCCGTCCAGTTCAACGATGAGCAGACCCGGCAGCTTGCAGCCTACGTGGCTTCCCTGGGTGCCGGTCCGGCAATCCCTGACGAAAGCCTGCTGGATGAGGGCGGAGACGCTGCCGTCGGTGGCGAGCTGTTCCGCACCAACTGCGCAATGTGCCACAACGCCGCTGCTGCCGGTGGTGCACTGACCCGGGGCAAGTTCGCTCCCGAGCTGGCAGGCGTATCAGGAAAGCACATCTACGAGGCCATGGTGACCGGCCCGCAGAACATGCCGGTTTTCAGCGACTCAAACATCACTCCCGAGGGTAAGCGCGACATCATCACCTTCCTGAAGCAGATCGAGTCCACCGGCTCCCCCGGTGGTGCCGCCCTCGGTTCCCTGGGCCCCGTTGCTGAAGGCCTGTTTGTCTGGGTTGCCGGCCTGGGTGTCATTATCGCGTTCACCATCTGGCTGACCTCGCGCACGTCCTGACGTACCGCGAACCAAAAAACTTCTGCTGCCCTGTCAGCAGGTTGATATTAGAAACTAACCCGGCACCCGCCGGGACGAGAGAAGGATGAGGCGAATTATGGGCAACCATAGTGACGGCAGTCCGATCCACTCGGGCACCGTAGCTACGGCTGGTCAGAATGAGGTGGAGAAGTTCCAGGACCCTGGACTTCCTCCGCACCGTTTGCGCCTGGCTGACACGGACCCGAAGGCCGCAAAGCGGGCAGAACGGCAGGTCGCCTTACTATTTGGCATCTCCGTTGTTGGCACCCTGATCTTTCTGGTGGCGTATTTTGCCATTGATCTTGGGGTTGGAGAATCTACCATTGCCACCATCCGGCTGCAGAACATGCTGCTGGGTCTGGGAACGGCATTCTCAATGCTCGGCATTGGTACCGGCATCGTGCACTGGGCCAAGGCCCTGATGCCCGACCACGAAGTCTCTGAAGAGCGCCACAAGATCCGCTACGAAGAGGACCGTGTCGCCGCCGTGCGCATCGTCGACGACATCGTCGAAGAGACGGGCATCAAGCGCCGGCCGCTGATCCGCAACACCCTTCTGGGTGCCGTGGCCCTCGCGCCGCTGCCCGCAGTCGCCATCTTCGGCGACCTCGGACCGCGCCCGGACGACAAGCTTGCCCACACCATGTGGGCCCCCACCGACGGGCAGCTTAAGCGTCTTGCCCGCGACCCCGACGGCACCCCCATCAAGGCCTCGGATGTCACCATCGGCTCGGCTTTCCACGTTATTCCGGAAGGCCTGAACGAACTCCACGAGGGCAAGCTCAACGAGAAGGCCAAGGCCGTTGTGCTCCTCATGCGCCTGGACCCCGCGTCGTTGAACCCTTCCGCGGGCCGCGAGGACTGGGGCTACAACGGAATCGTTGCCTACTCCAAGATCTGCACCCACGTCGGTTGCCCTGTTGCCCTGTACGAGCAGCAGACGCACCACCTGCTGTGCCCGTGCCACCAGTCCACCTTTGACCTCACCCAAGAGTGCAAGGTGATCTTCGGCCCCGCCAGCCGGCCGCTCCCGCAGCTGCCCATCGCAGTTGATGACGAGGGCTACCTGGTCGCCACCAGCGACTTCAAAGAACCCGTAGGACCAAGTTACTGGGAGCGTGATATGCATGAGCGCAGCATCGACAGCTGAGCCCGCTTTCGCCGCCAAAACCAAGACCGGTCGGGTTACCGACTTTGTCGATTCACGTGTTGGCGGATCCGGAATCCTCCGGGAATTCGGCCGTAAGGTCTTCCCCGACCACTGGTCCTTCATGTTCGGCGAAGTGGCACTGTACTCCTTCGTTATCCTGCTGCTCTCCGGCACGTTCCTGACGTTCTTCTTCGACCCGTCCATGGCCGAGACACACTACGACGGTTCGTACGTTCCCCTCAAGGGCGTCGAAATGTCCGTCGCCTACAGCTCCTCCCTGGACATCTCGTTCGATATCCGCGGCGGCCTCTTCATGCGCCAGGTCCACCACTGGGCAGCACTGCTGTTCGTGGCGTCCATTGCCGTGCACATGCTGCGGGTTTTCTTCACAGGTGCGTTCCGCAAGCCGCGTGAGATGAACTGGGTAGTGGGCGGAGTCCTGCTCATCCTGGCCATGGCTGCCGGCTTCACCGGATACTCGCTCCCCGACGACCTGCTGTCCGGCAACGGCCTGCGGATTATCGACGGCGTGATCAAGTCCATCCCGATCGTCGGTACGTACATCTCGTTCTTCCTCTTTGGCGGAGAGTTCCCGGGAACGGTAGTTATTGGGCGGCTTTACATGCTGCATATCCTGCTGGTTCCGGCCCTGATCCTGCTGATGATCGTCCTGCACCTGTTTATGGTTGTCATCCACAAGCACACCCAGTACCCCGGCCCGGGCCGCAACGACAACAACGTTGTCGGCTACCCCCTCGGTCCTGTCTACGCTGCGAAAGCCGGTGGATTCTTCTTCATCGTCTTCGGTGTCCTGGCTCTGATGGCAGGTTTCTTCACCATCAACCCGATCTGGAACTACGGTCCGTATGACCCCTCCCCTGTGTCGGCCGGTACCCAGCCTGACTGGTACATCGGCTTCGTTGACGGTGCCCTGCGCCTGATGCCCGGTACGTTGGGAGACTGGTGGGTAGAGCAAGTCTGGTTCGGCTACGTCTTCAGTTTCAACGTCCTGCTGCCGGCCCTTGTGCCCGCCGGAATTCTGTTCACGGTGATGTTCATGTACCCGTGGATCGAGCGGTGGATCACCAAGGACGACCGCGAGCACCACGTGCTGGACCGTCCCCGCAACGCACCGACCCGCACCGCGATCGGCATGGCTGGGTTTGTCTGGTACTGCGTAATGTGGGCAGCTGCAGGTTCCGACCTGATTGCCACACACTTCGGTGTCTCCCTGAACGACGTCACGTACTGGCTCCGCGCCCTGTTCGTCATCGGCCCGATCATCGCGTTCATCGTTACGAAGCGCGTGGCCCTGGCCCTTCAGCGCAAGGACCGCGAGATCGCACTCCACGGCCGGGAGACCGGGCGAATCGTCCGCCTCCCGCATGGAGAGTTCATTGAGGTGCACGCACCGCTGGACGAGTACAAGCGCTACAAGCTGGTCGGCTTCGAGTCGCCTGAGGTTCTTCCGGCCGTCCCGAACGAGCATGGCGTGGTGACCCGCAAGGAGAAGCGCCGGGCGTTCCTTTCCAAGTGGTTCTTCGAGGACCGCGTGGCTCCGGCAACGCCTGCTGAGCTGGAAGCCGCCCACGGCCACGGCCATGCAGCCGTAGAAGCCCCGGAAGAAGCAAAGAGCCTTTCCCACTAAGCTCGGCATGCCACACAGAGAAGGCCCGGTCCGAATGGACCGGGCCTTCTCTGTTCCCCGGTTCGGATGCTTTCCACGACCGTCCTGCACATCCTGACGGGTGCCTCGACGGTTCCCCGGCAGTAGTCCTAGTGGTTGCGTGCCCTGCGTGCCCCCGGACGCTGCAGGGGCACCCACAGCTTGTATCTGTCCGCCCGGTAATAGGACACCGAGTAGTCCACCATTGCGCGTGCCACAAAGGCATGCCGCTGGATTTTCAGCAAAGGCGATCCCACCTCCACGTTGAGCAAGCGGGCGGTGGACGGGGAAGCCGCTGTGGCTTCGATCATGTCCTCTCCCCACTCCATCACCAGTCCGAATTGCTCGCTGAGGACGTTATAGAGGGACGTGGGCGGTTCCCCGTCCAGGAGTCCGGGTACCCGGTGGGCAGGGATGAAGTTCTCATCGACGCTCATGGGCTCACCATCCGCCAGGAGCAGCCTGCGGAACCGGACCAGCGGCGTCCCCTCGTCCAGCTGCAGCTCACGCGCCAGGAAGGCACTGGCCCCGATCTGTTCGAAGCTCAGCACCTTGGCCGCCGGGACCATTCCGCGGCGCTGCATCTCTTCGCTGTAGGAGGTCAGTTTTACCTGCAGGTCCAGTTTGGGCCGGCGGACGAAAGTGCCCAGTCCCACCACGCGTTCGATGACCTCTTCACCGACCAGCGCGTCGATAGCCTGCCGGACGGTCATCCTGGCAAGGCCGAACCGTTCCGCAAGATCCCGCTCTGAGGGCAGCGCGGAACCGGGCGGGCACGACTCGGCAATGTAGGTCCGCAGGATTTCCCGCAGTTGGATATAGATCGCCGTGCCGCTGGTGCGGTCGATGTCGCCCTTAATGCCTTTAGCGCCAACCGCCATGGTCTGTCTCCCCTGCCGTCGAATTTCCCCTTCAATGGTAGGGCAGGTCTAGACGAGCCGGTTCCGGCCTGGGGCGCCCTGGGCATTGTGCAGGATGAAGGCCCGCTATATTAGGTCAGGAAATTCTGTTACCCGACGGATGGGGGCCGTCACGACGAAGGAGTCCCCTTTGCCAACACACAAGGCCGTAGTCACAGCCGCTGTCGGACTGCACGCCCGTCCTGCCGCAGTCTTTGTCCGGGCCGTCACCGACACCGGCCTTCCTGTAACCATCGCCAAACCCGGTAACGCCGGTGTGGATGCCCGGTCCCTGCTCCAAGTGATGACCGCTGACTTCCAGCACGGCTGCGAAGTGGTGCTGGGCATCAATGAGAGCGCCCTGAGCGGGCCTCTGAGCCGCGAGAAAGCTGACGACGTTCTCGGGTGTCTCGTAAGCCTCCTCGAGTCCCAGGGCGTTGTGCAGGCTTCCTGAGAACCATAGCGTTTCAGCACTAACAAAATAACGACGTCGGGCCCCACCTTAGGTGGGGCCCGACGTCGTTATTGATATTGACTAGTGTGCGTGGTCTCCGCGGCTGTACTCGTAAACCCAGCCGATGAGGGCTACCACAGCAAGACCGGCTGCGATGTAAACAATCCACCAGCCAACTGCCAGGCCAAGGAAGCCACCCGCGCAGGCGAGGCCCAGCACCAGTGGCCACCAGCTCCAGGGGCTGAAGTGGCCCTGTTCGCCGGCGCCTTCGTGGATTTCAGCATCGCTGCGGTCCTCGGGACGCAGCCCGATACGCTTGCCCGTGAAGCCGAGGTATCCGCCGATCATGCCGGCGAGGCCGCCGACAAGGAGGATGCCCAGGATGCCAACCCACTCGCCCCAGTTGGTCAGGAAACCGTAAACCACGGCTACCGGGACAAAGAAGAAAACTCCGGCTCCAAAGATCCAGGATTCGATTTTCACTGTGCGGTGTCCTTCTGGTCGGCGTTGCCCAGAGCCTGGGCTGCAAGAGCGGGGGACTCAACGGTCTGGACCTGGCGAAGTTCCGGGTGGTGAAGGTCCAGTGCAGGACGCTCGGAACGGATCCGGGGCAGCGAGGTGAAGTTATGGCGGGGCGGCGGGCATGAAGTGGCCCACTCAAGCGAGGCACCGAAGCCCCAGGGATCGTCCACCTGGACCCTCTCAGCGCTGCGCCACGTGATGTAGACGTTCCAGAAGAACGGAATCAGTGAAGCACCCAGCACGAAGGAGGCAACGGTGGAGAACTGGTTCATCCAGGTGAAGTTGTCCTCCACCAGGTAGTCAGCGTAGCGGCGCGGCATGCCCTCAACGCCCAGCCAGTGCTGGATGAGGAACGTGCCGTGGAAGCCGAGGAAGAGGAGCCAGAAGTGGATCTTGCCAAGGCGCTCGTTGAGCATCTTTCCGGTCCACTTGGGCCACCAGAAGTAGAACCCTGCGAACATCGCGAACACCACGGTGCCGAACACCACGTAGTGGAAGTGTGCCACCACGAAGTAGGAGTCGGAGACGTGGAAGTCCAGCGGCGGGGAGGCCAGGATGATGCCGGTCAGGCCGCCGAAAAGGAAGGTGATCAGGAAGCCGATGCTCCACAGCATCGGGGTCTCAAAGGTCAGAGATCCCCGCCACATGGTGCCGATCCAGTTGAAGAACTTCACGCCCGTGGGAACTGCGATGAGCATGGTCATGAAGGCGAAGAACGGGAGCAGAACGGACCCGGTGACGTACATGTGGTGCGCCCACACGGTGACGGACAGCGCTGCGATGGCGATGGTCGCGTAGACCAGGCCTTTGTAGCCGAAGATCGGCTTGCGGCTGAAGACCGGGAAGATCTCTGACACGATGCCGAAGAACGGCAGCGCAATGATGTACACCTCCGGGTGGCCGAAGAACCAGAACAGGTGCTGCCACAGGACGGCACCGCCGTTCTCCGGGTCGAAGATGTGGGCACCGAAACGGCGGTCCGCGCCGAGGGCGAACAGGGCTGCTGCCAGCGGCGGGAAGGCCATAAGGACCAGGATGGCCGTGACCAGGGTGTTCCAGGTGAAGATCGGCATCCGCCACATGGTCATGCCCGGAGCGCGCATGCAGATGATGGTGGTGATGAAGTTGACGGCACCAAGGATGGTTCCGAAGCCGGACAGGGCAAGCCCGAAGACCCACAGGTCTCCACCGATGCCGGGGCTGAAAGTGGTGTTGGACAGCGGCGCGTAGGCGAACCAGCCGAACGAGGCAGCACCCTGGGGGGTGATGAAGCCCGAGACCGCGATGGTGGAGCCGAACAGGAAGAACCAGAAGGCCAGGGCGTTCAGGCGCGGGAACGCCACGTCCGGAGCACCGATCTGCAGCGGCATGATGACGTTCGCGAACCCGGCGAAAAGCGGGGTGGCGAACATTAGGAGCATCACTGTGCCGTGCATGGTGAACAGCTGGTTGTACTGCTCCTTCGTCTGCAGGATCTGCATGCCGGGCTCAAAGAGCTCGGCGCGGATCAGCAGCGCCATGACGCCGCCCAGGCAGAAGAAGATGAAGGACGCGATCAGGTACATGTACCCGATGGTCTTGTGGTCTGTGGAGGTAATCCAGTTGACGACGATGCGCCCCTTGGACTTGGGAACCACGGGAGCCGTCAGGACTCCGGTGGGTGCGGATTGAGTGTACGTAGCCACGTCGCTCCCCTTACTTAATTTCGTTCAGGTTCGGGTTGCGGTCGTACTCCACACCGAGGAGGCCTGTGTTGCCCGCTGCCTTCAGGTCGTCCAGGTGGGCCTGGAATTCAGATTCCGACACCACCTTGACGCGGAACAGCATCTCGGAGTGGTACTCGCCGCAGAGTTCAGCGCACTTGCCGTCGTAGGTGCCCTCTTTAGTGGGCGTAAACCGGATGTAGTTGGTTTTGCCCGGGATCATGTCGCGCTTCTGGAGGAAGGCGGGAACCCAGAAGGAGTGGATGACGTCGCGTGCGTTCAGTTCCAGGTCAACGGACTTGTTCACCGGCAAGTACAGGGTGGGGAGCTGTTCCTTGTCGATCGTGTTTCCGGTGAGGTGCGCCTGGACGCCGGCTTCGTAGACGTCTTCTTCGATGACGTCGCCGGCCTTGTAGTTGAAGTCCCAGGCCCACTGCTTGCCGCGGACGTCAACAACGACGTCGGCGGGCTGGGAGCGGTCATCAATGGCCTGCTGGTCGCGGTCGGTGAAGTAGAAGAACACCAGGACCATGAACAGCGGGATGGTCAGGTAAAAAACCTCGAGGGGAAGGTTGAAGCTGGTCTGCCGCGGGAACCCGACGGTGCCCTTGCGGCGCCGGTAGGCGACCAGGCACCAGACGATCAGGCCCCAGGTAATGATGCCCACGACCAGGGCGGCAATCCATGAGTTGACCCAGAGGTCCATGATGCGGTCGGTGTTGCTGGTGGTGCCACGTTCAGTGGGCAGCCACCCCTTCTCTACCTCTGGCGAACATCCGGTCAAAACCAACGCGCCGGCAATAGCCAAGCCAGTGATCGTTGTAATCGTTTTGCGTCGGCTGCCGGTTCGGTTCTGCGAACTCACAGACGGCCCTTCCTACTTGTTGCTGTTGTCCGGGCAGCCATCGGCAGCCCCGGGCACACTAAAAGTTTTACTACTCGGTGTAGAGCTTACCGCTCCGCCGGGCGTTTCGCCCACATGTCGGCGCCGTGCCCCCGTGCCAATGTATATGGCAGGTGACACGGCGCCGGCATCAGGCGAAACAACCGGGCCTAGTGGAAGGAATCTCCACAGGCGCAGGAGCCACCGGCGTTGGGGTTGTCGATGGTGAAGCCCTGCTTTGAGATGGTGTCTTCGAAGTCGATGCTCGCACCGCTCAGGTACGGCACGCTCATCTTGTCCACGACGACTTCGACGCCGTCGAAGTCGCGGACGGCGTCCCCGTCGAGGAGCCGCTCGTCGAAGTAGAGCTGGTAGATCAGTCCGGAGCAGCCGCCGGGCTGCACGGCAACCCGAAGGCGCAGATCCGTACGGCCTTCCTGCTCGAGAAGGCTGCGGACCTTGCCTGCTGCGACGTCGGTCAGGTTGACCTCGTGGACCGGCAGTTCGCCGGCAGCGCTGGTGGTTTCGGTGCTGTTCTCATTGGTTGCGGTGCTCATTGGCCTACCTTCTTAGGACGGGTCCTGGCGGCGCCGCCTTGGCGGTGCCAGCCCCTACGGATTGGGTATGGGCTATAGCTACATGCTACGTCGGACAGCCGTGTAGCTCTAACTACTGACGTAACCATGGAAGGACACCGGTTGTTCCCGGGACGCCACATTCAGGCAGGGGGCCGCTGCAGCCCACCGCTGTTGAGGCTGGCCAGCATCAAGGCTTCGGCCAGGATGGCTTTCCGGAAGTCACCGAGGTGCAGGGACTCATTTGCACTGTGCGCGCGTGAGTCGGGATCCTCCACTCCGGTCACCAGGATCTGGACGTCCGGATAGAGCTCCATCAGGTCGGCGATGAAAGGAATTGAGCCGCCAATTCCGGTCTCGACGGCGGGCACACCCCAGGCTTCCCCCAGTGCCCACATGGCCACCGTGGCCGCTGCGGAGGAGGTGTCGGTCTGGAACGGGTTGCCGCTCTCCCCCGGCGTGAAGACGACCCTTGCACCAAAGGGTGCATTGGCTTCGACGTGGCGTCGCACTGCTTCCATGGCCTCGGACGGAACCTGGCCCGGCGCCAGCCGCAGGCTGAACTTGGCCCGTGCCCGGGGCAGGAGGGTGTTGGACGCGACGTCAACGGCTGGAGCATCGAAACCGATGATGGACAGCGCCGGCTTGGTCCCGAGCCTGGACGTGATGCTGCCCGACCCGGCCAGGCGTACGCCGTCGAGCACGGACGCATCGGCGCGGTAGTCCGCTTCGGGCAGGTCCACTGTTGCGTTGTCCGTGGACACGAGGCCCTCAATGGCGACGTTTCCCTGGTGGTCGTGGAATGTGGCGATCAGGCGGGAAAGCAGGGTGGGCGCGTCCAGTACAGGACCGCCATACATTCCGGAGTGGACCGCATGCTCAAGCACCTGGACGTCAATAACTCCATCTACGAGCCCGCGCAGGCTCGTGGTGAGTGCAGGGACGCCCACTTTCCAGTTGCTGGAATCCGCGACAACGATGACGTCGGCCCGGAGCAGCTCGCGGTTGGCTTCGAGGAACGGCCGGAATGTGGGTGAACCGGCTTCCTCCTCCCCCTCGAAGAAGAAGGTGACGCCCAGCCCGAGTGCATCACCGAGGACCTCGGAAACAGCGGCATAGGCTGCCAGATGGGCCATGATGCCGGCCTTGTCGTCTGCTGCGCCGCGGCCGAACAGCCGTCCGTCCTTCTCCACCGCGGTGAAGGGCCTGGTGTCCCAGAGCGTTTCGTCTCCGGCGGGCTGGACATCGTGGTGGGCATATAAAAGGATGGTGGGTTTACCCTCGGCAGCAGGTCGTCGGGCGACGACGGCGGGCCCGCCCGGAGTGCCGTCCGCCTTGTTGCATCCCAGGATCTGCACCCCGTCCATGCCCGCGCCGCGGAGCAGTTCCGCCACAGCTTCAGCGCTGCGCTCCAGCGGGGTCCGGTCAAAGCTGGGCCAGGCGATGCCAGGGATGGCGACGAGTTCCTTGAGCCGGTTCAGCGTGACGTCAAAGGAGCGGTCAATCGAGGTCCGGAGCTCTTCTGTCCAGGAGTTTTCGTCAAGGCCCGGGTGTGTGGGGCCGCTGGAGTTGTGCGGGGTGGCCGTCGGCGATGAAGTCATGCCAAAAACACTACCCCCGTCACATTCACCCCCAGCGGAAGGCGATAGTGGCGCCAGGAATTCCGGGCTCGCCCGCAAGGTATTCTGTTGTGGTGTTCGGACGTAAAAAGGAAGCGCCTTCGGCGCAGGAATTAGTAGACCAGCAGGCGGCAGAGGCGGCGGCGCGGCAAGGCGGCGTGGCCGGCAAAGGCGCCCCGACTCCCACCCGCAGGGCGCAGGAGGCGGCACGCAAGCGTCCGCTCGTGCCGGAGGACCGCAAAGCGTCCAAGGCTGCCGAGCGCCAGGCCATCCAGGATCAGCGGCAAAAGATGCGCCAGGCGCTGGACACGGGTGACGAAAAGTTCCTGCCCCTGCGGGACAAGGGTCCCCAGAAGCGCTTCGCGCGCGATTATGTGGACGCCCGCTTCAGCCTGGGTGAGTACCTGATGTTCGGCGCGCTCGTCTTTGTCCTGGTGTCCCTGATGGTGCCGGCTTCCAGCGAACTGATGATTTATGTCCTGGGCGGATTCTGGGTGATGTTCCTGGCCGTTTTCGTGGACGTGTTCATCCTCTCGCGTAAGCTCCGCAGGCGGCTGACCGAAAAGTTTGGCGAGGTGGAACGCGGCACCGTCTGGTACGGCTCCATGCGCTCGCTCCAATTCCGCAAGCTGCGGTTGCCCAAGCCACAGGTCAAGCGCGGCCAGTACCCGGCCTGACCAGGCCGTCGCCAGTTATCGAGAGCATTGGCACGACCAGCCCCGGCGGGATCACCCGCCGGGGCTGGTCGTTTAAGAAGCCTGGCTGACCCGGGCCCTTGCCTTTTTCGCCAGCTGCCGGTTGATCCGGGCTGCCCAGAACGGTCCCTCATAGAGGAAAGCTGTGTAGCCCTGCACCAGGGTTGCACCGGCATCGAGCCTGTCCTGGACATCCTGCGCGGTTTCCACGCCACCCACAGCCACCAGAGTCAGGGCGCCCTCGGTTGCATCCTTGAGGCGGCGCAGAACTTCCAGGGAACGCTGCTTCAGGGGCGCGCCGGACAACCCTCCGGCCCCGCACGCTTCCACCTGCTCAGCCGGGGACGTGAGCCCGGTCCTGGAAATGGTGGTGTTGGTGGCGATAATGCCGTCCAGTTTGAGGTCGAGGGCAAGGCGGGCGACGTCGTCGATGTCCTCGTCGCTCAGGTCTGGCGCGATCTTCACCAGCAGCGGCACATGGCGCCCCGCTGCCCGGTCAGCCTCCTCACCCACCGCAGTGAGCAAAGGCCGAAGGGTTTCCACGTCCTGCAGCAACCGCAGTCCGGGAGTGTTCGGGGAGCTGACGTTGACCACCAGGTAATCGGCGGCGGGTGCGAGGCTGCGGGCGCTGACCAGATAGTCATCGACCGCATCGGCGAGTTCCACCACCTTGGTTTTGCCGATGTTGACGCCGATCACCGGCCGGAGGGCCGGGTGGCGGCGCTGAAGCGCAGCCCGGGCTGCCTTGAGCCGGGGGGCCAGGGCGGCGGCGCCGTCGTTGTTGAACCCCATCCGGTTAATCACCGCACGGTCCTGGACCAGGCGGAAGAGCCGTGGCTTTTCATTTCCCGGCTGGGCCTGGCCGGTAATGGTTCCTACCTCCACATGTCCGAAGCCGAGCTCGGTGAGGGCCTCGATGCCGTGGCCTTCCTTGTCAAAACCGGCCGCAAGCCCAAAAGGCGAGGGGAAGGTAAGGCCAAAGGCAGTCGTCTGCAGGGATGGCGCGGGTGCCATGACCTTCTGGAGGATCCTCCCGGCGCCGGAGCTATGCGCAAGCCGAATGCCCCTGAATCCGATTTTGTGGGCGCGCTCGGCGTCCATCCATGAAAAAGCCAGCCTGAAGAAAGTGGGGTAAACGCGCATGCCTCTAGTTTTCCGCCTCGGACGGCGCAGACCAAACGGCGCAGTCCGTGGGGACGTCGGAATAACATGAGTTCATGGAATGGCAGCGGGACATCCTGGGCGAAGAATTCGAATCCCACGCTTTCCTGGCCGCCGGCCCGGACGGTGTGGAACGCACGGCCACGCTGGTCCGTTTCCGCCCGGCGACACGTAACGCAACGCCTTCGCCGGACCGCCGCAGGGCTGTCCTTTTCCTGCACGGCTGGAGCGACTATTTCTTCAACGTTGACCTGGCGCGTTTCTGGTCTTCTGCGGGATACGACTTTTATGCCCTGGACATGCATAACCACGGCCGGAGCCTCCGTCCCGATTTCCCCGGCGGGTACGTCTCCGACCTTGCGGATTATGACGCGGAAATTGAACAGGCCTGCCGCTTGATCAGCAGGGAGAGTGCACCTGCCCCGCTGACCCTGATGGGGCATTCGACAGGCGGACTCGTGGCGGCGCTCTGGGCCAGCAGGCACCCGGGGGCCGTGTCGCAGCTGATCCTCAACAGTCCATGGCTGGACATGCACGGAAGCACGCTGGTTCGGCGCGCTGCCTCAAGCATGGTGGCACCGGTGGCGCGGTTCCGTCCCGAGGCAGTGCTGCGGCTTCCGGAGCGGGGCTTCTATTGGCGGACCATCAGCAGTGCGGCGGACGGGGAATGGGCCCTGGATGAACGGTACCGCCCGCCCATGGCCTTTCCGGTACGGGCCGGGTGGCTGAACGCGGTCCTCGCTGGCCACGCGCGCGTGGCACGCGGCCTTAACATCGAGGTGCCCATCCTGGTCCTGCTGTCCGGCGGAAGCGCCAACGGGCTTTTCTGGTCCGAGGAGATGCGGCGCACCGATGCCGTCCTGGACGTGAGCGTCATTGGCGCGCGGGCGCTCACCCTTGGCCGCACAGTGACCGTCGAACGGATCGACGGCGCCCTGCACGATGTGTTCCTCTCCCCCGCCGGCGTGCGCGCGGACGCATACGCCCGGCTGGCCCGCTGGCTGAAGGCCTACGGGGACCAGCTGGACAAGCCCTGAGCTAGGAAGAAGTGACCGGGCTTTCCCTGACCTTCTCAGCCGGTTTTGCTGCATCCACGGCGCCACCGTACCTGCGGTCCCGCTGGGCGTACTCTTCCACGGCCGCCCACAGCGTACGGCGGTCCACATCAGGCCATAGCGTATCCATGAACACGAACTCTGCGTATGCGGACTGCCAGAGAAGGAAGTTGGACAGCCGCTGCTCCCCCGAGCTGCGAAGAAACAGGTCCACGTCGGGAAGGTCCGGTTCGTCCAAATACTTCTGGATGGTCCGCTCGGTGATGGCCCCCGGCTTCAGCCTTCCGGCGGCGACCTCGGCGGCAATGGCGGACACGGCGTCGGTGATTTCCGCGCGCCCGCCGTAGTTAACACACATGGTCAACGTACAGGTGCTGTTGCCGGCGGTGAACTCCTCGGCCTCTTCGAGCTCCCGGATGACGGACCCCCAGAGCCTGGGCCGCCTCCCGGACCAGCGGACGCGGACTCCCCATTCGTCGAGCTGGTTCCGCTGACGACGAAGCACATCCTTGTTAAATCCCATCAGGAAGCGGACCTCCTCGGGTGACCGCCGCCAGTTTTCGGTGGAGAAGGCGTAGACGCTGACGTACTCGATGCCGAGTTCGATTGCCCCTGCCATCACGTCCAGCAGCGCGGGTTCACCGGCCTTGTGGCCCTCAATCCGCGGCAGCCCGCGCTGGTTGGCCCAGCGCCCGTTGCCGTCCATCACGATGGCCACGTGGCGGGGAATGAACTCCGGCGGAATGGACGGCGCCACGGCTCCGGACGGATGCCGGTAGGGGGCCACCACAGGATGGGTCCGCCTGCGGGAGGTATTGTTCTTTTTTCCCAGGGCCACTATCAGCTACGCTCCACATGCTTGAGGGATTTGAGGACTCGTTCGAGGTGCCATTGCAGGTAAGCCGCCACCAGGCCTGCGGCCTCCCTGCGGTGGACAGGCAGGGATCCGTCCGCGGTGGCCCAGTCGCCTGTGAGCAGGGCTGCCAGCAGGACGACAGTTTCAGGGGCGGGGGCCGGGGATCCCGGCGGACGGCACGCGCTGCAGACCATTCCGCCAAGCGGGGCGGCAAACGCAGTGTGCGGGCCCGGCAGGCCGCAGCGGGCGCAATTGGTGAAACTGGGTGCCCAGCCGCCGGTGGCCAGCGCCCGCAGCAGGTAGGAGTCAAGAATGAGGCCGGCGGCGTGTTCATCCCGGCTCAGGGCCGCCAATGCGCCCACCAGCAGGTTGTACTGCGCGGTGCCGGATTCGCCGTCCACGTCCGTAAGCTTCTCGGCGGTTTCGGTCATGGCCGCTGCGACGGTATAACGGCCGTAGTCCGCGGCGATGCTTCCCCCATAGGCCCCTTTGGCGACGGCCTGGGTGACGATGTCCAGGGTCCGGCCGGACACCAGCTGAAGGTCTGCCACCATGAATGGCTCCAGCCGGGCACCGAACCGGCTGCTGGTGCGGCGCACCCCTTTGGCGACGGCGCGGACCTGCCCGTGGTGCTTGGTCAGCAGCGTGATGATGCGGTCGGCCTCGCCCAGCTTGTGGGTACGGAGCACCACGGCGTCGTCCCGGTACGCCCGGGAAGCAAAAGACTGTTCGACCACGCTTTATCTTCCCATCCTCTCCGGGCGTCACGCTGCCGGATGCTGCCGTGCCGCCGGGAAGTCCCGGCGGCACGGCCCGGAGGCATCAGGCCTGGGCGTCGCGGATGGCGCGGTTCACGGCGGAGATGACGGCCTTCAGGGAGGACATGCTGGTGTTGGCATCGATGCCCACGCCCCACAGGACCCGCTCCCCCACGGCGCATTCGACGTAGGCAGCAGCCATCGCGTTGCCGCCTTCGGAGAGCGCGTGCTCGCTGTAGTCGAGGACCCGGACGTCCACGCCGTCCTCCCGCAGGATGCTGAGCAGCGCGGCGATGGGTCCGTTGCCGGTCCCCGTCCGGTCTACCTGCACACCGTCAACGGTGAGGGATGCGTGAAGCGTCATGCCGCCGTCGTCATCCGTTTCGGTCTTGACGGCGCCGAGGGAATAGCGGCCCCACTGCCCGTCAGTGCTGCCCGAGGGCAGGTACTCGTCCTGGAAGACCTGCCACAGCTGTGCACCGCTGACCTCACCGCCAACGGTGTCCGTGCGCCGCTGGATAACGCCGGAAAATTCGATCTGGGCACGGCGCGGCAGGTCCAGGCTGTGTTCGTTCTTGAGCAGGTAGGCCACGCCGCCCTTGCCGGACTGGGAGTTCACCCGGATCACGGCCTCATAGCTGCGGCCCAGGTCCTTGGGGTCCACGGGCAGGTACGGGACCTGCCAGGTGAAGTCGGCAACGTCCTTGCCTGCGGCGGCGGCGTCGCGTTCCAGGGCTTCGAAGCCCTTCTTGATGGCGTCCTGGTGCGATCCGGAGAACGCGGTGAACACGAGGTCGCCGCCGTAGGGCGAACGCTCAGGGACCGGCAGCTGGTTGCAGTATTCAACGGTGCGGCGGATGTCATCGATGTTGGAGAAGTCGATCATGGGGTCAATGCCCTGGACGAAGAGGTTCAGGCCCAGGGTGACCAGGTCGACGTTTCCGGTCCGCTCACCGTTGCCGAAGAGGCAGCCTTCGATCCGGTCGGCGCCGGCCATGTAGCCGAGCTCGGCCGCCGCTACCCCGGTGCCGCGGTCATTGTGCGGGTGCAGGGACAGGATGATGCCTTCGCGCGGGTGCAGGTGCCTGCTCATCCACTCGATCGAATCGGCGTAAACGTTCGGAGTGGCCATCTCCACGGTGGCCGGCAGGTTGATAATGACCTGGCGGTCAGCTGACGCCTCGAAAATGTTGGCAACGGCGTTGCATACCCGGACGGCGTACTCCAGTTCGGTGCCGGTGAAGGATTCCGGGGAGTATTCGTAGGTGACGTGGGTGTCAACGAGGGTTTCCTCGTACTTTTTGCACAGCCGCGCGCCCTGCAGGGCTATGTCCAGGATGCCGTCTTCGTCCTGGTTGAAGACTACGCGGCGCTGCAGGACCGAGGTGGAGTTGTACAGGTGGACGATGGCCTGCTTGGCGCCCACGAGGGATTCGTAGGTCCGCTCAATCAGGTGTTCCCGGGCCTGCGTGAGGACCTGGATGGTGACGTCATCCGGAATGTGGTTGCCCTCGATGAGCTGGCGGACGAAGTCGAAGTCGGTCTGGGACGCTGAGGGGAACCCGACTTCGATCTCCTTGTAGCCCATGCGGACCAGCAGATCGAACATCTTCATCTTGCGGGCCGGGCTCATGGGATCGATCAGGGCCTGGTTGCCGTCGCGCAGGTCCACTGCGCACCAGCGGGGAGCTTTGGTGATGACCTTGTCCGGCCAGGTGCGGTCCGGCAGCTCGACTTTGATCTGGTCCTGGAACGGCGTGTACCGGTGGGCAGGCATTCCTGAGGGCTTTTGTGCGTTTCGCATTACTTGGGGCCTTTTCTGGAGATCTTCATTGAAAGGGTGGCCGGGCAACACAAACTCCGCAGCGAGGGTGGGCCTTGCGCTAGATCGCGTCTGGGGCCTCGCCGCGGCAGCTAAGGAGAAGGAGCTCTGCACGCACCTTTTGAGAGTAACACGCGTGCGTAAGATGAAAGGGCACTACCGTCCGTAACGTCCAATATGCAGACCCCGCCGGTGTTTCAGCCGGCCGCGGCCTTTCAGCAAAAGGAGTTTCAGTGCCCATTTCGGGGATCGACCTGTCCACCATTGATCACACGGTCCGGCCGCAGGATGACCTGTACCAGCACGTAAACGGTGCATGGCTCAAGGCCACCGAGATTCCCGACGACCGGCCCCTCGAAGGAACGTTCACCGCACTGCGGGACGGCTCCGAAATCGCTGTCCGCGACATCATTGAGGAAGCAGCCGCCAAGGCTGAGGCCGCCAGTGGGATCGAGCGGAAGATCGGCGGCCTGTACAACAGCTTCATGGATGAGGCAGCCGTGGAAGCCAAAGGCATGGAACCCATTCGCCAGCGGCTCGCCGGGGTTTTCGCCACCACCTCCATCAGCGGCCTCATCTCGTTGGCCGGCCGGCTGTTCCGCTCCGACGTGGGCGGTCTTTTCTATATCTACCCGGCCCCGGACGCCGGGAATCCGGACCGTGTCCTGTTGTACACGGGACAGGGCGGCCTGGGACTTCCCGACGAGTCCTACTACCGTGAAGAGAAATTTGCGCCGATGGTGGCCGCGTATACGTCCCATGTGCGGACGATGCTTGCACTGGCGGATGTCCCGGATGCCGAGGCTGCAGCCGGGCGGGTTGTGGAGCTGGAAACAAAGCTGGCCTCGCACCATTGGGACAACGTCACCCTCCGGGATCCGCAGAAGACCTACAACCTGAAGAGTGCGGAAGAAGCGTCGGCGCTTTTCCCCCACCTGTCCACGTGGTTCGAGGCCGCAGGCATCGAAGCGGACAAGCGTCAGGAAATCGTAGTGAGCACGCCCGATTTCTTCGCCGGCGCGGCGGGGCTCCTCGAGTCGGAACCGTTGTCCGTGTGGCAGGAATGGCTGGCCATGCGGGTTATCAGTGCAGCAGCGCCTTACCTGTCCTCCGCTTTCGTGGATGCCAACTTCGCGTTCTACGGAACCACCATCAGCGGAACACCCCGGAACAAGGACCGCTGGAAGCGCGGGGTGGGCGTTGTGGAAGCGGCGCTGGGCGAGGCCGTGGGCCAGATCTACGTGGCCCGGCACTTCCCGGAGTCGCACAAGGCACGGATGCAGTCACTGGTCGCGAACCTGATCGAGGCATACCGCCGGAGCATCACGGACGTGGGCTGGATGGGCGAGGACACCAAGGCCGAGGCCCTCCGCAAGCTTGAGGGGTTCCGGGCTAAGATCGGCTTCCCTGACGAATGGATTGACTACTCTGCGGTGGAGATAGACCCCGACGACCTGCTGGGCAACGTGGAGCGGGCCCATAACGCCGACGTCGACCGCCACCTCGACGAGGTGGGCAAGCCGGTGGACCGCAACAAGTGGCTGATGACACCGCAGACCGTCAACGCCTACTACCACCCGATGATGAACGAGATCGTGTTTCCGGCAGCAATCCTGCAGCCCCCGTTCTTCACGGCAGACGCTGATGATGCAGTCAACTACGGCGGTATTGGCGCAGTGATTGGCCACGAGATCGGCCATGGTTTTGATGATCAGGGTTCGCAGTTCGACGGCGGCGGCGCCCTGCGGAACTGGTGGACGGATGAAGACCGCCAGGCGTTCGAGCAGCTCACCGCGAAGCTTGTGGCCCAGTACGACGCCCTGTCACCGTCTGCGGCACCGGGGCATAATGTCAACGGCCGGCTCACGCTGGGCGAAAACATTGGCGACCTGGCAGGACTGGCAATTGCGTACAAGGCGTACCGGATCAGCCTGGACGGAAAGGAACCCGAGGTCCTGGACGGGCTCACCGGGGAGCAGCGCTTCTTCGCTTCCTGGGCTGCCGGCTGGCGCCAGGTGATCCGGCAGGAGGAGGCCATCCGCAGGCTGGCCACGGATCCCCACTCCCCCAACGAGTTCAGGACAAACGCCATTGTGAAGAACCTGGACGCCTTCCACGAAGCGTTTGACGTCTCCGAGCAGGACGGCATGTGGATGCCTCCGGAAGACCGCGTCAGCATCTGGTAAGAGGACGCAAGGCGGGCCCACCGGTTAGTGGGCCCGCCTTGTCCGTTTTAAGCCTTTTCGAAACCCTTCCGCGGCAGCGGGACGGCTAACCCTGGACGATAAGCGCCGGGTTTGCCTGTTGGCAGGAGGCATCCTTGGCTGTCTGGTTGACGATGTCATCAGGCAGCGCGGCAGGAGCCTTGTAGGTGACTCCCGTTGTGAAGTCGGTGCCCAGAAAAACCTGCACGCCCGCGGCATTGGGGCCGGGCACTACCTGTGCTGCGGGTATCCCCAGCGCCGCGGCGACATCCGCTGCAACGTCCGCGAAATCCGGCGCGTAGTAAACCACTGTCTGTTCCACTGCTGTGGCCTCGAACTGGGCGGCCTGGGTGAAGCCTCCCGAGATCAGGGCCTGCACGATGTCCTGGGCGCGTCCCGGAACTCCGCTTCCGTTAGCCACTGTGACGGGCTGCAGGGCTTTGTCGTACGGCGGGAGCGGAGGCGCGGTCTCGGACGGGGCTGCTGTCGGTGGTGCAGGCGATTCCGTGGGTGACGGGGAAGGTGCCGTCGGGTCCGTCAGGTCAACGTCCTTCCGGAGGGCGGCGAACAGTTGGGAACCTGCGGGTTCGGCTATCTGCAGCCTGTTCTCGTCGAGGACGGCGGGCATGGTGGGGACAGCCACGAACGCCACCTTGCTGATGTCGATGTCCTTAAGCCGGTTGCCGATAGTCAGCAGGCTGGGCACCGAGGCCAGTCCTTCATCCACGGTCAGGTTCTGGGTGACAACGTCCGCGATTTTGAGCATCTTGCCGGGGTCCGACAACGTTCCGTCGTCCTTGATCTTGCGGGTGAGGGAGGACAGGAAGCCCTGCTGGGCCTTGATCCGGCCCAAATCGCCGCCGTCGGCAAAAGCGTGCCGTGTACGCAGGAAAGCGAGGGCCATTTCACCCTGCACCGTCGAGGTGCCTGCGGGCAGCCGAAGACGCGAATCCGGATCGTAGACGGCGTCGCTGATGCACACGTCTACTCCCCCAACAGCGTTGGAGAGTTCCTTCACCGCCGTGAAATCGGCCATCATAAAGTGGTCCACTTCCATGCCAGTGAGGTTATTGACGGTGTCCACTGCGCAGCCAATGCCGGCTTCTGCCATGGCCTCGTTGATCATCACATCCCTGCGGGCAGGATATACCTTGTTGGTTTCTTCATCCTTGCATTCTGGAATGTCAACCAGCAGGTCCCGCGGAAAGCTGATGACGCTGACGCGCTTGTTGTCCTCGGAGATGTCCATCATCATCATGACGTCAGACTTGCCGTAGCCCCTGGAATCGTCCGCGGTGCCGTATTCGGCGTTCTTCCCGTCACGTGTATCTGAGCCAAGGATCAGGATCTGCATCCGTCCGGTGGCGTCGTTCACCTCACCGTTGCCTCCGCCGGCATTCAGCGGTGCCTTGGAAATGTTGTTCTGGAGGCGGATGAACCAGAATCCGGCAAAGACGATCCCGCCTATGATGGCCAGCGACAGGACGGCAGTGACAGCTTTCAGCCAGACCGGCATTCCACGGACGGACCCCAGATGACGGGCAGCCCCTAGGGTGCCTTCTTCCGCGTGCCTCGACACTGGTCCCCTGGCTGACGCGTCAGCTCCATTTTCCTGCATGTCGCGGCCTCGCCCCACGTGATGAACCTTCCTCTAAAATCAAAATCCGGTCCATTTTAGTGGTCCAGTCTGGGAAAATCCCGGGCAGCCGTCCAATGGCGCCCGGTGAAGCCGGGTCAGAAACCCAGTTTGACCAGCTGCTTTGGGTCCCGCTGCCAGTCCTTCGCCACCTTCACGTGGAGGTCCAGATAAATGCGTGTGCCCAGGAGCGCCTCGATGCCCTTGCGCGCATTCGTCCCCACTTCACGCAACCGGCTGCCGCCCTTGCCGATAATAATTGCTTTTTGGGAGGGACGCTCCACGTAAAGGTTGACGCGGACGTCCAGAAGCGGGCTGTCCTCGGGCCTGTCCTCCCGGGGAATGATCTCTTCGACCACCACGGCGAGGGAATGGGGCAGTTCGTCACGGACGCCTTCGAGGGCGGCCTCGCGGATCAGTTCGGCGACCATGACGGCCTCCGGCTCGTCAGTCAGTTCGCCGTCGGGATACAGCGGGGGCGACGGCGGCATGTGGCTGATCAGCACATCCGTTAGGGTTTCCACCTGGAAACCATCGGTGGCGGATACAGGCACGATGTCCTTCCAGCCCTCTTCCCCCATCACTTCGCGGCCCAGCGCCGCGACTGCCAGGAGCTGTTCGGTGAGGGCCTGGCGGTCCACCAGGTCCGCCTTGGTGACGATGGCGATCACGGGCTTGCGTCCCACGGCAGCCAACTGGGCGGCAATGAACTTGTCACCCGGGCCGATTTTTTCGTTGGCCGGCAGGCAGAAACCGATGGCGTCCACCTCGGCAAGGGTGTCCGCCACAAGGTCATTCAGGCGCTTTCCCAGAAGGGTACGCGGCCGGTGGAGGCCCGGGGTGTCCACGAGGATCAACTGGGCGTCCTCCCGGTGCACGATTCCCCGGATGGTGTGGCGCGTGGTTTGCGGTTTGGCGGACGTAATGGCCACCTTTTTGCCTACCAGGGCGTTTGTCAGGGTGGACTTGCCCGCGTTCGGGCGCCCCACCAGGACTGAAAAACCTGCGCGGAAGCCGCCAAAGTCTTCCTCTGTTGCGGCTTTATTTTTCTTGCTCACGTGGAACTCCCTGCTGGGTTGCTTCCGCCTCTTCGAGGAGGTCTTCAAGGTCAGTGTCTACTCTTGGCACCGCTGCCGCAATGATGTGGCTGACGCGGTTCCGCCGGCCTTCAAGCCGGTCGGCCCGCAGCGAAACCCCGTGGACCTCCACGTGGCTTCCAACAATGGGAACCCTGCCGAGCGCTTTGGCGAGCAGGCCGCCCACGGTGTCCACTTCGTCGTCGTCAAGCTCGATGTCGAAGAGTTCGCCGAGGTCGTCGATGCTCATCCGCGCGCTGACCCGGTAGGAGCCGTCGCCCAGTGGCACCGCCTCGGCGCTTTCGGTGTCATACTCATCCACGATTTCGCCCACGATCTCTTCGATCAGGTCCTCCAGGGTAACGAGCCCGGCGGTACCGCCGTATTCATCGATGACGATGGCAACGTGCGTGGATTCCTTTTGAAGTTCACGCAGCAGGTCGCTCACCGGCTTCGATTCGGGTACGTACCGGACCTCCCGGGCCAGGGATTCGACCAGTGGCGGTTCCTCATTCGGGGCCAGCTCATGCAGGACGGCGGCAACGTCCTTGAGGTAGATGATCCCCAGGATGTGGTCTGTATCCTCGGCGATCACGGGGATCCTGGAATAGCCAGAGCGCAGGAACAGCGACATGGCCGTGCGAAGGCTGGAGCCAGCCTCAATGCTGAGAATGTCCGTCCTGGGCACCATTACAGCGCGCACCAGCGTGTCGCCGAAGTCGAAGACCGACTGGATCATCTCAGCCTCGGTGTCCTCAATCATGTCGGACTCACTGGCGCGCTCCACCAGTTCGCGGAACTCCTGCTCGCTGAAGAACGCTTCATCGCCGCCGGGGGCGCCGGGGGCAGCCGTACTTCCCAGTGCCACGAGCCAGCCCGGAATCGGGCCCAGGACCCAAGTAAGGAACCGGATCATGGGGGCGGTGAAGCGGACCACGGCAGCGGAGTGCAGCCTGCCCAACTGGCGGGGCGAGACGCCCACGATGACGAATCCCAGCAGGGCCATGATGCCGGTAGCTGCCAGGCCGGCAAGCCAGATGTTGTCCAGCAGGCTGTAAAGCAGGACGGCGACAGCCACTGCCGAGGCCATTTCGAACCAGATGCGCCAGAACCTCAGGGCCCGGATGTGGGCCACGGGCTGGGCGAGGATCCGCCGCATGGACGTGCTGCGGCTCCTCATGAGAGCTTCCTCGGCGTCGTGCCGCGGGAGGAAGTTGAAGGCCGCCTCGGCCGCTGTCAGCACCGCCGCGATACCCAGGAATACCAGGCCCATCGCGACCAGGAGCACCGGGGTCACTGGGTGGTCTCGGCAGGTGCTTCTTTGCCGGTGAAGCCGGACAGGAGTTCCCGCTGGAGCCCGAACATCTCGGCCTTCTCCTCGGGTTCTGCGTGGTCGTAGCCCAACAGGTGCAGGATTCCGTGGGTTGTCAGGAGCAGCATTTCATCCTGGAGCGGATGGCCCGCGTTCTTGGCCTGGACCGTGGCGACCTGGGGGCAGATGGCGATGTCGCCCAGCATTCCCTGGGGAGTGGGCCGGTCCGGTGTTCCGGGGGTGAGTTCGTCCATGGGCACGGACAGGACATCGGTGGAGCCGGGCTCGTCCATCAGCTCGATGTGCAGCTTTTCCATGGCCGGCTCGTCCACCAGGAGGATCGAGAGTTCGGCCTGGGGATGGATATACAGCTGTTCAAAGATGTACCGGGACAATGCAACGAGTTCAGCTTCGTCCACCTGGACGCCGGACTCGTTGTTCACCTCGATGCTCAAGCGTGTTCCCCCTGTTTTTCCTTGCTTGTCGAATGCTTGACGCGGCTCCGCTGCGTATCGTCCCAGACGCTGTAGGCATTGACGATGTCACCCACCAGGCGGTGCCGGACGACGTCGGCCGCGTCCAGGACGGAGAAATTCACACCCTCGATGCCCTGCAGGATCTCCTCCACGATGCGCAGGCCGGAGCGGGTGCCGAAGGGCAGGTCAACCTGGGTAACGTCACCGGTGACCACCATCTTGGATCCGAAGCCCAGCCGCGTCAGGAACATTTTCATCTGTTCGGGCGTGGTGTTCTGCGCCTCATCGAGAATGATGAACGCGTCGTTGAGGGTGCGCCCGCGCATGTAGGCGAGGGGTGCCACTTCGATGGTTCCGGCGGCCATGAGCCGCGGAATGGATTCGGGGTCCATCATGTCGTGCAGTGCGTCGTAGAGCGGGCGCAGGTACGGATCGATTTTGTCGCTCAGGGTTCCCGGGAGGAAGCCCAGGCGCTCCCCGGCCTCAACTGCCGGACGGGTGAGGATGATGCGGCTGACCTCTTTTTGCTGCAGCGCCTGGACCGCCTTGGCCATGGCAAGGTAGGTCTTGCCGGTTCCGGCCGGCCCGATGCCGAAGATCACGGTGTTGTCATCAATGGCATCAACGTAGTTCTTCTGGTTCAGCGTTTTCGGGCGGATGGTCCGGCCGCGGCTGGACAGGATGTCGTGGGTCAGCACATCCACCGGGTTCTGCAGGGACTGGGTACGCAGCAGGGCTACCAGCTGCTGCAGCACGGTTGGACTGATCACCGTCCCGCGGGCTACGAGGCCGCGGACTTCGTGGAGGAGCCGCATGATCCGTGGTACGTCAGTGGTGGGACCGCTGATGGAGAGCTCGTTGCCGCGGACGTGGAAATTGACGTCCGGAAACTGTTCCTCGATGTACCGCAGCGCTTCATCATGGCTGCCAAGTGATTGGACCATCTGATCGGAGTTGTCGAAGAGGACTACCTCGGTCCGGATGCCGGGGAGGGAGTGGGGAAATTCCCCGGCCGTGCCCTCTCCTGTGGTGAGCCGGCGCTTTCCGTTCGCTGATTCAGTCATGGTGCTGGCCCGCAGGCCTGTGATCCCCTCGAGGTCGGTTCAGTTGTTGACGCTGATGCGGGGAGTCCGTTGCCCGTTCTCCTTGCCCGGCGATCCTTCCATCTTACGCCAGCACGTCCCTCCGCCGGATACCCCAATGCAGGCCACCCGGGTGAAAAAGGGGCAAGGCAAGGGACCCGTTTACGTCATTAGGTATCAACTTCATATCGGCCGGATATCGTTCCCGTTGCAGTTGGGCACCCGGCCGGCCGCGCGGCACGTGGCCCCCGCGGGTTGTGTAATGCTGGAAATCCAGCATCAGGCCGCCCGGGGATCGGCCCTCCATGTCATGAAAGGACGGGCAACAAAAGTGCCGGAAACCGCCGCGCCCAAGAGGGCGGCCCGAGCCGTGGGCCGCGCGCGCACGCTCTCGCTTGCCGTTCTGTTGGCAGCTGTCCCGGGCCTGACCGGTTGCATTGCGGAAGCCGGGCCGTCACCCACAGCCACGCTGGTCACAGGGCCGGCTGTCTCAGGCACAGCCCAGGCTCCGGCCACCAGTGCACCGCTGGAAACCACCCAGTCCTCCAATAAGGCACCCGTCTACTGGATTGGCCGCAGCAACAGCGACGTTTTCCTGTACCGGGAATTTCGGGATGTTCCCGAGCAGGAAAATCCTGTGACGCGTGCACTGCGCGCCATGATGTCGGACAAGCCGCTGGACCCTGACTTCTTTACGCCGTGGCAGAACCCGAGCAAGCTCGCTAGCTCGATTTCCGGCAAGGACGTCATCACCGTTGATGTTTCAGAGGATGCCTTCAACAGCAACGTCGACGCCGACATGGCAGCGCGGGCCATCCAGCAGCTGATCTACACGGCAACGGCCGCGGCCGCCAGCTCGGGCCTGGTTGACTCCGGGCAGCAAATCCGGGTGCGGATCCTGGTGGACGGGCATACGGACTACGTGGCTTTCGACCACATCCAGCTGGGGGCCCTGATGACCCGGACTTCCGGACTGGTGGCGCCAGTCTGGATCATCGATCCGCAGGAAGCCGTGGAAGTCCCGCAGGGCAGCGTCAAGATCACCGGACGCAGCACGACCGCGGGCGGCAAGCTCCGCTGGCAAATCCTCCAGTCCCGGGACAACGGCGACAAGGAGCCTTTTCTGACCGGCGAAACCACCGCTTCGCCGGAGCAGGGACAGGCCGGCGTATTCACTCTGGCGCTTAACCTGCCGGCGGGCGACTACGAGCTGCGCGTCGCCCAGGCCGGCTCCGGCGGCCAGCCGGACCAGTACGAGGACAGCCGCGCCTTTAAGGTCCGGTAGCGGTCCAGCGTCCCAGTACGTCGCTGGCGAGGACGACGGCGGCGGGACCGGCGGTTGATGAGCGCAGGACGTGATGCCCCAGCAGAGCTGTGACCGCGCCTTTGTCACAAAGCTTCGTGACTTCCCGGGGGCTGATGCCGCCTTCGGGACCCACGATCAGGAGCACTTCCCTCGGCTCTGCTCCCCCGGCACCGTCCCACGCTTCGAGGACGTCCCGCAGGGGGCGTACCGCGTTTTCGTGGAGGATGACCGCCAAGCCGGCGGCCGCCACGGTGGCGGAGAGGGCGGCTGTGTCCACGGCGGGACGGACTTCCGGAACCCAGGCCCGGCGCGCCTGTTTGGCCGCCGCAGTGACAACGGACTGCCACTTGGCGTGGGCTTTGGCAGCCCGGTCACCTTTCCACCGGACGATGGAACGCTCGGACTGCCAGGGAATAACGGCGTCGATTCCGAGTTCCGTGGCCGTTTCGATGGCCAGTTCGTCCCGGTCCCCCTTGGCCAGCGCCTGGACCAGCACCAGCCGAATGCCGGGTCGGTCTTCGACAGCTACGGAGGTGCACTCCACCTCGAGCCGGGAGGAGGAAGCCGCCGTGACGCGCCCGCTCATCCTGGTGCCCGCACCGTCCACGATGTCGACGGCTTCACCGGGGGAAAGCCGTTTTACCGCTACCGCATGCCTGGCCTCGGGTCCTTCCAGGGTGAAAAGCGCTTCGGGCGCCATGCCGTCCAGCGACCCGGCAGGAGTGAAAAAGACGGGGTTGCTCACCGCTACAGGTTACCGAGCCGGTCCCGGAGTTTGGCGAACATGCCGCCGCTCGCTGCGAGCTTGCCGTCCGTGATCTGCTCGCCGCGAAGTTTGGCGAGCTGGCGCAGGAGGTCTTCCTGGGCCGGATCGAGCCTGGCCGGGGTCTCGACCTGGAGATGCACTTTCAGGTCCCCCCGGCCGTAGCCGCGCAGGTGGGTGACGCCGAGGCCGCGAAGGGTGATGATCTCGCCGGACTGGGTTCCGGGCTTGACGTCGATGTCCTGGGTTCCGTCGAACGTTTCCAGGCTGACCTCGGTGCCAAGGGCAGCGGCGGTCATGGGGATGTTCAGGGTGGCGTGGAGGTCGTCGCCGTCGCGGACGTACGTGGCGTCATTGTTGACGCGGATCTCCACGTAAAGGTCACCGGCGGGTCCGCCGGCGGGTCCTGCCTCGCCCTGGCCGGAGAGCTGGATCCGGGTGCCGGTGGCGACGCCGGCGGGAACCTTGATGGTCAGCGAGCGGCGGCTCCGGATGCGCCCCTGGCCACTGCATTCATTGCAGGGGTCCTTGATGACGGTGCCAAAGCCCTCACAGGAGCCGCAGGGCGCGGCCGTCATGACCTGGCCCAGGATGGAGCGCACGGCGCGCTGAACCTGGCCGCTGCCACCGCAGATGTCGCAGCGCTCCGGGTGCGTCCCCGGCCGGCAGCAGGATCCCTCGCAGGTGGGGCAGGTAACCGCGGTGTCCACTTCAAGCTTCTTGTTGACGCCGAACACGGCGTCGCGCAGGTCGATACGAACACTGATGAGTGCATCCTGGCCGCGACGGACGCGGGAAGCAGGACCGGACGAGCCGCCTGCACCGAAGAATGTGTCAAAGATGTCCTGGAACGCGAAACCCTGGCCGGCGTAGCTGCCGCCGCCAAAGCCGTTGTCCGTGCCGTTTTCGTTGCCGGTGGTGTCATAAACCCGGCGCTTTTGGGGATCGGACAGAACTTCGTATGCGTGGGTTACTGCCTTGAAGCGGTCCGCGGCGTCCGCGCCCGGATTAACGTCCGGGTGCAAGGTGCGGGCCAGCTTGCGGTAGGCCTTCTTGATCTCTTCTCCGGTGGCCTCCGGTGAGACTCCAAGGACGTCATAGTGGCTGCTCAAAGTTCGTATCTCTTCCTTGTTGTACTGCTTGCATATGGGCTGCCCTGCTCGTGCTCCCGGCCGCCGTGGCGCCGGGACAGACCAGTCAGGGTCCCAGGATCCGGGAAAGGTAACGGGCAACAGCCCTGACGGCGGCCATGGTGGTGGGATAGTCCATGCGCGTCGGGCCCAGCACGCCAATCTTTGCTGCACTGTCCGGGCCGTATCCCGTGGCCACCACCGACGCCTCGGCGAGGCCGTCGTAGGGGTTCTCCCTGCCGATGCTTACTGCCACTCCGCGGGGGTCCTGCGCCATCTCGCTCAGCAGGCGCAGCATCACCACCTGCTCTTCGAGGGCTTCCAGCACCGGGCCGATGCTGAGCGGGAAATCCACGTTGGACCGTGCGAGGTTCGCCGTGCCTGCCATGACCATCCGGTCCTCGCGGCTGTTTTGGGCCAGGCCCTCCAGCCCATGGGCCAGTGCCTGGGCCGCCTGGCGCCGGCCCGGGCTTACCGCGGAGACGACGGCGGGAAGGGCCTGGGCCAGCTGGCTTAGGGGTGTCCCCGCGAGGGAACCAAGGAACCGGCTCCGCAGGCCGGCCAGTGCGTCGTCTCCCAGATCCTGACCGACGTCGATGACGCGCTGCTCCACCTTGCCGCTGTTGACAATCAGGACCACCAGGACCTTGCGCGGTGCAAGCAGGACGAATTCGATGTGTCGGATCAGGGCACGGCTCAGGTGCGGATACTGGACCACAGCCACCTGGTTGGTCAGTTGTGACAGCAGGCGGACCGTGCGGTCCAGGACATCGTCAAGGTTATCCGAGCCTTCGAGCAACGACTGGATGGCGCGTCGCTCCGCCTGGGACAGGGGCTTGACGGCAGAAATCTGATCGACAAACAGGCGGTAGCCCTTATCGGTGGGAATCCGGCCCGCACTGGTGTGCGGCGCCATGATCAGGCCCTCATCCTCCAGAGCCGCCATATCGTTGCGGATGGTCGCACTGGACACCGAGAGATGATGCCGTTCGACCAGGGCTTTGGAACCGACCGGCTCACGGGAGTGGACGTAGTCCTCCACGATGGCCCGCAGTACTTCCAGCTTGCGTGGCTCGCTCACACTCCACCTCCATCCAGGGTCAGGGCGGCTGCAGCGCCCGCACCGTGCCACCACCAGGGTTAGCACTCGACATGCCTAAGTGCTAACAGTCTATTATGCCTCGCGCCGTTGTTAGCATTGGTACCGCTCCGGGCGAAATTCCGGGGGCACTGTTCTAGCGCTAGGCGGAGTCGATCATGGATTACCAGAACTGGGGGCCCCGGGACATGTCCGCTCCCGTCCGTACCCAATTGTCCGAAGTGCCGGTTGAGCGCGGAATGGTACTGGAGGATGTCCAGTCCGGCTGGGTTGGTGCAGTTATCCGGGTTGAAAAGTCCGGCGGTATGCACGTGGTGGTGCTGGAGGACCGGCGCGGCAAGTCGCGCACCTTCCGGCTGGGCTTCGGTTTCCTCCTTGAAGGCCGCGCCATCCGCCTGATGCCGCCTGCAGCGCGACCGGCAGCGTCCGGCCCCGCCGCCGGAAGAACCGCGTCAGGATCCGTGCGGGTAGCCGGGCAGCGGGCGCAGGTAGCCAAGGCCAGCCGCATCTGGGTGGAGGGCAAACACGATGCCGAACTGGTGGAAAAGGTCTGGGGAGACGACCTCCGGGTGGAGGGCATCGTCGTCGAACCCCTGCACGGAATTGACGACCTCGCCGGGGCGGTGGCGGACTTTCGGCCGGGACCGGGACGGCGCCTGGGCGTGCTCGTGGACCACCTGGTGCCGGACTCCAAGGAGTCCCGCATCGCCGATGCCGTGATGGCCTCTCCCGGTGCCGCCGGGAACGTGCTCATCGTTGGCCATCCGTACGTCGACGTCTGGCAGGCCATCCGGCCCGCTGTCCTGGGTATTGAACAATGGCCTGTTGTTCCCCGCGGGCAGGACTGGAAGACCGGAATCCTCGCAGCGTTCGGGTGGCCCCACTCCACGAAGGAAGATATTGGGCTGGGCTGGCAGAAGCTGCTGGGCGCCGTCCGGAGCTATGCAGACCTGGAAGCATCGCTGCTGGGGCGGGTTGAGGAAGTGATTGACTTCCTCACTGTTCCCTGAGTGGGCGGCGAACTTCCCGAAAGCCAGTATTCTTGGTAAAGCGGTGCCTGCAACCATGCAGGTCCGGCCAGGAACCATGCAATTGCACCATTTGCACTCTCGAAGGAACAGACTGTGGCAGAAAACGCACGTGATCACAGGGACAGCCAGGGTGGCACAGGCCGCTCCGAATACCACGGTGTCCCGGCGAATGCGCTGCCCCTGACGGCCAGCGAAGACCGGCAGTGGGCCACGCTGGCCCACTTTGGCGGGATCCTCGGCTGTGTACCTGCACTCCTGATCTTCCTGATTTTCCGGGACCGCGGGCCGTTTACCGCCCAGGAGTCCAAGGAAGCCCTGAATTTCAGCCTTCCGCCCACCATCGCGGCCGTGGTGGCGAACATCCTGGTTTTCATCCCGGTGATCGGCAACATCTTTGCCGTCATCGCGACGTTGATCTGGATTGCCTTGACCTGTTTCTCGGTGGCGGCCGGCATTCACGTAAACCGTGGCCAGCCGCACCGCTATCCGTACAACCTGCGCTGGATCAAATAGGGGCAGGACTTTCGCAGGACCTGCTAAGCGGAGTCCCGAGGGTTCCACTTGCGAGTGTTGGGAAAGGGGACCCGCGCGTTAGTCCGGCAGGATCCGGCGTACCACAGCGTCAGCCAGCAGCCGCCCTTTGAGGGTGAGGACCAGTTTCCCCCGGAACGCCGCAGTGGGGTCCACCAGGCCGTCCGCAATCAGGCCTGCGATTTCGTGCCGTCCGGCAGTGCTTAGGGTGGCCACTTCAAGGCCTGCCTGGAGCCGGGCCTCAAGCATAATGCGCTCGATGTTGCGGGTTTCCGGGTCCAGGGTTTCCCTGCCGGCCGCGGGTGAGTCGCCCTGGGCGAGCCGGTTCGCGTAGGCCGTGGGGTGCTTGACGTTCCACCAGCGGACGCCGCCCACGTGTGAATGCGCGCCGGGTCCAATCCCCCACCAGTCATCGCCGCGCCAGTAGGCAAGGTTGTGGCGGCACGCCTGCTCCGGGGTGCGGGCCCAGTTGCTGACCTCATACCAGCTGAGGCCGGCTTCCGTGATCAGCTGGTCGGCGAGTTCATACTTGTCGGCGTGGTCGTCGTCGTCGATACCCGGGACTTCACCACGGCGCATCTGGGCGGCGAGCTTGGTGCCTTCCTCGACGATCAGCGCGTAGGCGCTGATGTGGTCGGGCCCGTAGGACAGGGCGGTCTGCAGCGAGTGCCGCCAGTCATCGAGGGATTCACCGGGCGTTCCGTAGATCAGGTCCAGGCTGACGACGAGTCCGGCCTCCCGCGCCCACTGCACCACCTGCGGAACCCTGCTGGGTGTATGCGTCCGGTCGAGGACCTTCAGCACGTGCGGAACCGCGGACTGCATGCCGAACGAGACCCGGGTGAACCCGGCCTCCTTGAGGATGGCAAGGGATTCAGGAGTTACCGAATCCGGGTTTGCCTCGGTGGTGACCTCGGCCCCGTCCTCGATCCCCCACTGACCTACGGCAGCCCGAAGGATCAGGGCAAGGTCCTCCGCGGGAAGCAGGGTAGGAGTGCCGCCGCCGAAGAAGACGGTGCTGAGCTTCCGGGCAGGGAGTCCGGACCCGGCCAGCACCTCGGCCGCCAACGCCACTTCGGACACCGCCGTCCGGGCATAGGCATCCTGGGACGCCCCGCCACCAAGTTCGGTGGCGGTGTACGTATTGAAATCGCAATAGCCGCAGCGGACGGCGCAGAACGGAATGTGGACGTACAGGCCGAACGCCCGGTCCGCCGAACCGACCGCTGCCTGGGCGGGCAGCAGGCCGTCCGACGGCGCCGGGTCGCCGAGCGGAAGAGTGCTAGGCATTGCAGGGGCCTCCGGTGTTGCCGGACGCTGTGTTCACTACTTCTTGGCCTTGTCCTTGGACTCGTCTGTGGTCAGCGCGGCGATGAAGGCTTCCTGGGGGACCTCAACGCGGCCCACCATCTTCATCCGCTTCTTGCCTTCCTTCTGCTTTTCCAGCAGTTTGCGCTTACGCGAGATGTCACCGCCGTAGCACTTGGCCAGCACGTCCTTGCGGATGGCGCGGATGCTTTCGCGGGCGATGATCCTTGAGCCGATGGCCGCCTGGATGGGCACCTCGAACTGCTGGCGGGGAATGAGCTCGCGCAGCTTGGTGGTCATCATGACGCCGTAGGAGTAGGCCTTGTCGCGGTGTGTGATGGCGGAGAAGGCATCCACCTGCTCACCCTGGAGCATGATGTCCACCTTCACCAGGTCGGCCACCTGGTCGCCGTCGGCCTTCCAGTCCAGCGAACCGTAGCCGCGGGTCTTGGACTTGAGGATGTCGAAGAAGTCGAAGACGATCTCGGCCAGCGGCAGGCGGTACCGGATTTCCACCCGGTCCTCGGACAGGTAGTCCATGCCGCCCATAACGCCGCGCCTGCTCTGGCACAGCTCCATGATGGCGCCGACGAATTCATTCGGAGCCAGGATGGTGGCGGACACCATCGGTTCACGGACCTCGGAGATCTTGCCGGAGGGGTATTCGCTGGGGTTGGTCACGTGGACCACTTTCTTGTCCTCCAGCGTTACCTCATATTCCACGTTGGGGGCGGTGGAAATCAGGTCCAGGTTGTATTCGCGCTCGAGCCGCTCGCGGGTGATTTCGAGGTGGAGCAGGCCAAGGAAGCCCACGCGGAAGCCGAAGCCCAGCGCGGCGGAGGTTTCCGGCTCATAGACAAGGGCGGCGTCGTTGAGCATCAGCTTCTCGAGCGCATCGCGCAGCACCGGGTAATCCGTGCCGTCCAACGGATACAGGCCGGAGAAGACCATCGGCTTGGCATCGGCGTACCCGGGCAGCGAATCAGCGGCGGGCTTGGCAAGGTTGGTGACGGTGTCGCCGACCTTGGACAGGCGGACGTCCTTCACCCCGGTGATGAGGTACCCCACTTCGCCGACGCCCAGTCCCTTGGAAGGGGTGGGCTCCGGGGAGCTCACCCCAATCTCGAGGAGTTCATGGGTGGCCCGGGTGGACATCATCTGGATGCGTTCGCGCGGGTGCAGCATTCCATCCACCACGCGGACATAGGTAACCACGCCCCGGTAGGTGTCATAGACGGAGTCGAAGATCATGGCACGGGCAGGAGCATCGGCATTGCCCGTGGGTGCCGGCAGGTCGCGGACGATTTTGTCCAGCAGGACTTCAACGCCCATTCCGGTCTTCCCCGAGACGCGGAGCACGTCCTCCGGATCACCGCCGATCAGGCTGGCCAGTTCGGCGGCATACTTCTCGGGCTGCGCTGCCGGGAGGTCGATCTTGTTCAGCACCGGAATAATGGTGAGGTTGTTTTCCATCGCCAGGTAGAGGTTCGCGAGGGTCTGGGCCTCGATGCCCTGTGCGGCGTCGACGAGGAGGATCGCCCCTTCACAGGCGGCCAGCGAGCGGGAAACCTCATACGTGAAGTCCACGTGGCCGGGGGTGTCGATCATGTTCAATGCGTAACTGGTGCCGTCGAGTTCCCAGGGCATACGGACCGCCTGGGACTTGATGGTGATGCCGCGCTCGCGTTCGATGTCCATGCGATCCAGGTACTGGGCCTTCATATCGCGGGATTGCACCACGCCGGTGAACTGCAGCATGCGGTCCGCCAGGGTGGACTTGCCGTGGTCAATGTGCGCGATGATGCAGAAGTTCCGAATGAGGGCCGGATCTGTCGCGGCGGGCACCGGGGCGGTGCGGGCCATGGGAGACACGCAGGGTCCTTACTGTTGGCATTCACGCGGCCCGGCCGGGGCGCTGCAAAGGGCCCCTGCGGTTAAGCCGCACATCTGGAACCTCCAGTGTCCCACGTCCCGGGCTGCCGCACCGCATCCTTGCCGGGTTGAGCATTCATGCCATCGGACAGGTCCCGGCGATAGGGTGGCGGGATGGCTATCAATCTCCGTTCGCTGGGAAACGCCGTCCGAAGCGGCCTTCGGCTGCTGCGCGGTTCCGCGCCGGCAAAAGCTCCTGCCGGTCCCCTGCCGCCAGCTGGCCGTGCTTCCCCTGGTTCCGCATCCCGGGACCCCCTATCAAAGGGCGCCGTGTCATCCGGCCCTTCCGGCGATGCCTACCCCGGAGACTTCCGCGGGCATGCAGCAGTCCGGTATGCGCCCCAGCCCGACGGCGAACCGGATCCTGGCGAGGTGGTGTGGACCTGGGTTCCGTACGAGGAGGACCATACCCGCGGGAAGGACCGGCCCGTCCTGCTGGTGGGCCGGAGTGGGGAGTACCTGCTGGGGCTGATGCTCACCAGCAGGGACCGGATTCCCGCAGCGTCGGTCTCCATGGACTATGTGGACCTTGGCGTCGGGAACTGGGACAGGCAAGCCAGGCCCAGCGAAGCCCGGCTGGACCGCATCCTGCAGATCAGCCCCGGAAGCATCCGCCGGGAAGGCGCCGTGCTGGACCGGACCCGCTTCGAGAAAGTGGCGGCAGGGCTGCGCCGGCGACACGGCTGGGCCTAACCGGCCAAAATGGCCAGGTCCGCGGCTGACCTGCTATTCTTTATAGCTGTGTGTCCGTGCAGGTCGACGGCCACTGATGGTTGGCCGCCATAGGTATCCCCACGCCGCTCAGTCAATGGCCAATCTGAAAGCCCTCTAGACCATTTCCGCATTAAAAAGAGAGTTCACACGTGGCGAATATCAAGTCCCAGAAGAAGCGCATCCTCACCAACGAGAAGGCACGCCTGCGCAACAACGCAGTCAAGTCCGAGCTGAAGACGGCCATCCGCGCCGTCAACACCGCCGTTGAGTCCACGGACAAGGATGCAGCTGCTACTGCCCTGGTTACTGCCAGCCGCAAGCTGGACAAGGCTGTCAGCAAGGGTGTTCTGCACAAGAACAACGCAGCGAACCGCAAGTCGGCGATCTCCAAGAAGGTCAACGCACTGTAAGGTTTCCAGTTCATCTGAACTGATGGTTGTGGCCGGTACCCTAGGGTACCGGCCACACATCTTTAAGCAACGCCAGGTGCCTTTAAGCATCAGCAGGTGCCGGGTTTAAGCAGGATCTACTTCAGGCACCGGGGCGCCAGGTTACCTGCCCTGCACGGACATCGCTATCACGGTCACGGCGTGTTCCACGGCGTACACCGGATCGCGGGACAGTCCCTTGACCTGGGCGTCAGCCTCGGCGGTTGCCTGGATGGACCGGACGAGCCCCTCCGGGGTCCAGCGGCGGACGTCACGCTGCGCCTGCTCCACCAGCCAGGGCTGCATCCCCAGTTCCGCGGCGATCTGGGCGGCCGATCCCGATGCTCCGGCAACCCGGGCCACTGTCCTGAGCTTCGCTGCCAGGGCAGCCACCAGCGGAACGGGGTCGGCGCCCGTGGCGAGGGCATGGCGGAGCGTGGAGAGCGCCAGCGGCCCGTTTCCCGCCATCGCGGCATCAGCCACTTTGAAGGCCGTGGCTTCAATCCGGCCGCCGTAGTATCGGTCCACAACCTCGGCAGTCACTGCGGTTCCCGCGTCGGCGATCAGTTGGCTGCATGCCGCGGCCAGTTCGGAAAGATTGGCCCCGACGGCGTTGACAAGCGCATGGACGGCTTCCTGCTCAATACGCCGTCCGGAGGCTTTGAATTCAGTGGAGACGAACGCCATTTTGTCGGCGTCCTTCTTGAGGGGCTGGCAGTCCACTACGGGCCAGCCGCCTTTTTTGACGGCGTCGAGGAGCTTCTTGCCACGCGCTCCCCCGGCGTGCCGCAGGACCAGGACGGCATCCGGTTCCGTGTGGTCCACGTACCGAAGCGCATCTGCGAGGAAGGCGTCGTTCATTGATTCGAGACCTTCGACCTCGATCAGTTTGCTTTCCCCGAAGAGCGATGGACTGACCTGCATCAGCAACGTTCCCGCTTCATAGCCTGCAGCATCGATGCGGCTCACTTCCACATCCGGTGCCGCTGCCCGGACCTTCGCGCGGATGGTGTCCATTGCCCTGATCCCCAGGTATTCCTCGGGCCCGCTGACCAGGACGACGGCGGCCGGGTTAACGTCGCGCCAGGTGGCTGTGTTCGACGCCGGGGCACGGGTTGCTCGCTTTTGCGCGGCGGCCATCGGGGGTTCCTTCCGGAAAGTTTTGTGGAGTATCCCAGCCTGCCACGTCCGGGGCCGCGGTCAAAGCTGCAGCGGTGCCGGGCGGCGGTCATGCGCCGCTCCAGCACTTCAAGGAGCAGTACTGCGCGCTGGTGGCAGGCCAGTACCAGTTGTACTGCCCGCAGGGGCCTTGCCGCTGCCCACACCACAGCACCTGTCAGCACCGAGAGAAGGAGCATGGACAGCATCCCGGGCACACCCTCCGGCCAGGCAAGCGTGGAGCCGGGAAGCTGTGCGGCGATCCGGGCCGTACCGGCAACACCTGCGCTGAAGGTTCCCGCCACCGCGATGAGTATGGTGGCTGGCCACGGTGCCAGGACTACGAGTGGAACAGCCGCCGTCCCCAGCAGCGTAACCGGGGCCACCAGGGGCGAGGCGACCACGTTGGCCAGGAGCGAATACGTGGAGAACTGGGGCTGCAGCAGCACAATGACCGGCCCGCACAGAAGCTGGGCCGATAATGGGACGGCCACTGCCGCCGCTGCCCAGCGGGGAATGGCCGCGGGCGTCCAATCGATCATTCGCCGTCCCAGGACGATGATCCCTAGCGTCGCGAGAACGGACAGCAGGAACCCGAAACTGCCGCCCAGCCCGGGGTCCGTCAGGAGCAGGCCCATGACCGCCAGGCAGAGGAAGCTCAACCCCCGCCCGGATCGGCCGCCCGCCAGAGCGGCAACGGCCACCGCCCCCATCAGGGCTGCCCGCAGGACGCTCGCATCCGGGCCGACAAGGACCACGAACAGGCCCAGCCCGGTAAGGGCAACGATGGCCGCCGGAATACGGGGCAGGCGGAACCGCCGGCAGGCCAGCAGCACAGCACCCAGAACCAGGCTGCAGTTGGCTCCACTGACGGCCGTCAGATGGGTCATGCCCACCGCCTTCATCGCGTTTTCGAGCCCCTGGTCCAGGGCGCTTGTATCCCCGGTGACCATTCCGGGCAGCAAGCCAGCGGCATCTGGCGGCAGAAAGGCCGAGGCATCCACAAAACGGGTCCGTAAATCCTTGGCCGCCGCCAACAGCTTGGACCCGCCGACGGGCTTCCCAGGGGCGGATGACGCAGCAAGCGTGCCTGCTTCCGGCCGTCCCGGGTCAGCGGGACGAAGCTTTCCGGTGGCGCGCACGGTCTGTCCGGGAACCAGGGTGCCCCAGGCGCCGCCGCCCATGACAACCAACTGTGCCCGCGTCCGGAGCAACACGCCGCCCGTGGTTACCTCCCCGGTCACCACCGGCAGGGCCCAGCGTGTCGCCTGCCCGGCCTCTCCGGGCGCGTCGAGGGCGCGCGGCGCCCCGGCCACCTCGACGACGGCGACAACGGACTTACCGGAGGCTATGGCTGCGGCAAGCGGGCCGTCAAACCGCTGGCTGGACGCCACGGACGAATGTGCTGCGGCGGCAGCGGCCAGCAGGCAGGCGACAGCAGCGGTGGCGGGAAAGCTTCGCCTGCCCCGTGGCCGGACAGCCCGTGATGCCAGGGAGAGGCGTGCCAGCACGAGTACCGCCAGGGCGGACAAACCGAAACACATCACCACCAAAACAGACGGCGGCAACCACAGTCCCGCGATGGACGCACCCCAGACCATCGCGGCCGGCAACGCGAGGCGCACGTCTGTACGGCGCCTCCGTACTTCACTGCCGGCGTCGTTACCGCTTCCCCCGCCCTTCCCGCCGGCACGCTTCCGCACATACCCGGAAGCCCTGTCGCGGTATTCATGGAAGTTTCCGCGGCACGCCCGCGCGAGCCGGAGCGCCGGCCATTCCTGACGCATGTCTCTTGGATCCTGCGCAGCGGCATCCCGGGCAGGCAGCGGGAGGTCGTCCCTGGCCCCGCCCAGCTCAACGCCTGCAGCTTCACTGGACCCACCCTTGACGGCAGACTCGACGTAGCGGCTCCAGGGACTGGTTCCCCGCCACCCTGCGCTGTTACCCAACGGGCTGGCTGTTCACGGGGAATCCCATCACACCGTCACCAGGGGCAACAATGCTTCAAGCATTTTGGGCCCCACCCCGTCTACGGCGTCCAGTTCCTCGATGCTCTTGAAGGCACCGTGTTCCGTGCGCCAGTCCACAATCCGCTGGGCCAGGACGGGGCCTACCTTGGGCAGGGCATCGAGTTCCGCGGCGTCCGCGGTGTTGATGTTGATCTTCGAACCCGTTCGTGTGCCTGCTGCCCCACCGGCGCCTGCCCCTGCACCTGGCGTCCCTTCAGCTTCCGGTCCGCCCGGTGTCGCTTCACCGCGCCGGGGGACATGGATTTTCTGGGCGTCCTCGACAACAAGTGCAAGGTTGAGGCTGTTCAGGTCGGCATCCGGCGTCCCGCCCCCGACGGCTGCAATAGCCTCATGGAGGCGGCTTCCTGCCGGCAGCCGGACCACACCGGGCGCGGAGACGGCACCTGCCACGTGGACCACCACGGAGCCGGCGGCTGAATCACCCGGGGAAGGCCCGGTAGCGTCGGGTTCCCCGGCACCTCTTGGCTGCCCAACATTTTCGTCCTGCCCGCTAACCTCACCCGCATCCCCGTCCGGCGACACGGAAGCATCGGCCGCTGCAGAACTGCCCGGGCCACTCCCGCCCAGCGGCAGGATTTCCGGCCGGCCGGACGCAGTCTGCCACCAGAAAACGGCCCCCGCAGTAATGGCAAGGATTCCAAGGAGTATTGCAACACGCAGGCCCAGCCGCCACCGCAGCGCCGGACCACTCATTGTTACGCCCGCGGATTCCAGGTCCCCTCCGCCGTGCCCGGCCGACTGCCCTTCGGGGCCCGGCGGCGCAGGTTCTTCGGGCCCGCGGTATACGAACGCCTGCTCCCCGTCGCCCTCCAGCAGGAGACCCCGCGGGCCGGTCCCCAGGGTGGCCTGCAGCCTGTCCCTGGCATGGCGCGCCTTGTGACCTGCTGCTCCATCAACCCTGCGTGACATGCCTTCACGCTAGGGAACCCCGGGCGCCGGACGACAGGGCCGGAAGCGGCTATGTGGACAGAGGTCCGGGCACAATCCCGGCCACAGCCGTGTCCTGCCCGATGATGACGGCGAGGACTCCCAGTCCGGCATGCGCGGCCAGCACGGCGGGCAGGGAACTGATCTGGGCAGGCGGGCAGTTGGGCAGCGCCGCCGCAAGCCTGCCGGCCAGGCTTTCAGCTTCGTCATGATTGCCGAAGTGGTGGACGGCCAAACGGATGGACTGGCCGGGACGGGCCTGGGCCTCGGCGGCGACAATCTCCTCCAGGCGTGCCACTGCCTTGGCTGCTGAGCGCACCTTTTCCAGCGGGACGATCCTGCCGCCGTCGACCGCGAGGATGGGCTTGATGGCAAGCATGGTGCCAAGCAGGGATGCTGCGGCACCAATCCGTCCACCGCGGCGAAGCTGCTCGAGGCTGGGAACGTAGAAATAGACTTTGGTCCGGGCTGCCTGGCCTGCTGCTGCAGCGGCCACTGTGGCCGGGTCGGCTCCGGCTGCCGCCGCGGCCACTCCGGCCTGGACGGCCATGCCCAAGGCCATTCCAACGGTCAGCGAGTCGACCACTTCAACGGGAATATCCACCCGGGCAGCCGCGAGGCGGGCCGCGTCCGCCGTCCCCGAAAGCTCCCCGGAGATGTGGACGGAGACCACAGCCTCGTACCCCTGCCGGCGGGCGGCACGGTACGCCTGCTCGAACTGGCCCGGGGAGGGCCGGGACGTCTTGACGGGCGTCCCCGCTGCCAGGGCCAGCGCGATGGTCTCGAGGATGTCGTCTTCACCCTCGCCATAAATATCCGTCCCCACCATGACGGGCATGGGGATGATCCTGAGCAGTCCTTCTGCCTCCAGCCCGGACAGCCAGTCCGCGGGGAGGGCAGCAGCAGAGTCGGTCACCACCGCCGTCCGTACGACGCCGGTTCCTGGCTTGGGTGCGGGGCGGAGGCCCGCCAGGCGCGCGCGGAACCAGGGCCAGGCGGCGGCATTTCTCTCGGGCAAGGGGCCTCCTGGTGTCGGTGACCGGCCACCGGAATTTTTCCGGTGGCCGGGGCCGGCTTGCTGTGTGGCTGCTAGGCCGGGACGATGTTCACCAGTTTAGGTGCGCGGACGATGACCGTGCGGATGCCGCGGCCGTCCAGGGCACGCTGCACGTTCTCCGAGGCCAGCGCCAGTTCGCGCAGCCGGTCTTCGGAAACGTCCGGGGAAACGTCGAGCCTGTCCCGGACCTTGCCCTGCACCTGGACAACGGCGGTGACCGTGTCCTGCACGAGCAGGGAGGGGTCGTGCCGGGGCCAGCCGGCGTTCGCGACGGATGCAGGGTGGCCCAGGACGTTCCACATGTCCTCTGCGGTGTAGGGCGCAAAGAGGCTGAGGATGACAGCCACGGCTTCGGCTGCTTCCCGGACTGCCGGATCGGTGCCGCCGGCACCGGAGTCGATGGCCTTGCGGGTGGCGTTGACCAGCTCCATCAGCTTGGCCACCACAACGTTGAACTTGTTGGCGTCCAGCAGTTCCGCGGCGTCCGCGATAGTGCGGTGGGTGGCGGAGCGCAGCGTCCGGTCCCCACCGGCGGCGTCCGTGCCGGGAGCGCTGGCCACGTCCTGTGCCAGGCGCCAGGCGCGGGCAAGGAACTTGGCGGAGCCGGACGGGGAAACGTCGGCCCAGTCCACGTCGTCCTCGGGCGGGGAGGCGAAGATCATGGTCAGGCGCACGGCGTCCACACCGTACTTGTCCAGCTGCTCGCCCAGGTCCACGCCGTTGCCCAGGGACTTGCTCATGGCCTTGCCGCCGTTGAGCACCTGGCCCTGGTTGAGGAGGGCAGTGAAGGGCTCGTTCGCTTCGATCATTCCAAGGTCGTTGATGACCTTGGTGAAGAAACGGGCATACAGCAGGTGCAGGATGGCATGCTCCACCCCTCCTACGTACTGGCCCACGGGCATCCAGTCGTTGATCTTCTGGGGATCAAAGGGGCCCTCGGTGTAGTGGGGCGAGACGAAACGCAGGAAGTACCAGGACGAGTCCACGAAGGTGTCCATGGTGTCCGTGTCGCGCTTGGCGGGGCCGTGGCAGGTGGGGCATTCGACGTTCACCCAGGCTTCAGCTGCCGCCAGGGGCGAGGTGCCCTTCGGCGACAGGTCCTCACCGCGCAGGTCCGAGGGCAGCGTCACGGGCAACTGCTCATCCGGGACCGCCACCTCGCCGCAGGACGGGCAGTGGATGATCGGGATGGGCGTGCCCCAGAACCGCTGGCGGCTGAGCAGCCAGTCGCGCAGCCGGAAGTTCACGAACTTCTCTCCCGTGCCCTGGCGCTCCAGGATGGCGATCGCGGCCGGGATGGCTTCCGCCTTGGGCAGGCCGTTGAGCTCGCCTGAGTTGATCAGGGTGCCCTCCCCGGCTGTGGCGGTTCCGGAGACAGCCGGATCCTCCCCGCCGGTATCGAGCACCGCCCGTACTGGCAGGTCGAAGGTACGGGCGAAGTCGAGGTCCCGCTGGTCGTGGGCGGGAACGGCCATGATGGCGCCGGTGCCGTAGTCAGCCAGGACGTAGTCGGCGGCCCAGACGGGCAGCTTCTCATCGTTCAGCGGGTTGATTGCGTAGCGGCCGGTGAAGACGCCGGTCTTTTCGCGTTCAGTGGACTGGCGCTCGATTTCCGTGAGCGCCTTGACCTGCTCGCGGTAATCCTCCAGGGCAGCGGCGTGTTCGTCGGTGACGAGCTCCACGGCCAGCGGTGCATCCGCGGCAACCACAAAGAACGTGGCGCCGTACAGGGTGTCGGGGCGGGTGGTGAAGACCGTGACCTCTTTGGCGGGCTTGCCGCCGTCGGCCTCAATCACGAAGTTGACGTGGGCACCTTCGGAGCGGCCGATCCAGTTTTTCTGCATCGCCAGGACGCGCTCGGGCCAGTGGCCGCGCAGCTGTTCCATGTCATCGAGCAGGCGGTCGGCGTATTCGGTGATCTTGAAGTACCACTGGTTGAGCGACTTCTTGGTGACGGTGGTGCCGCAGCGTTCGCAGGCTCCGTTGACAACCTGCTCGTTGGCCAGGACGGTCTGGTCCTTGGGGCACCAGTTGACCGGCGAGTCCTTCCGGTACGCCAGGCCGCGCTCGTAGAAGCGCTTGAAGAGCCACTGCGTCCATCGGTAGTACTCCGGGTCGGAGGTGTGCAGCCGGCGCGACCAGTCAGCCGAGATGGCGTATCGCTTGAAGGACGCAGCCTGGGTGTCGATGTTCGCGTAGGTCCACTCGCTGGGGTGGGCATTGCGCTTGATGGCGGCGTTCTCGGCAGGCAGCCCGAAGGAGTCCCAGCCAATCGGGTGGAGCACATCGTAACCCTGCTGGCGCAGGTAGCGGGCCACGACGTCGCCCATGGCGAACGCCTCAGCGTGGCCCATGTGCAGGTCACCTGACGGGTAGGGGAACATGTCCAGCACGTAGCGGCGTTCCCGCGATCCGTCGTCGACAGGGGTGAAGACCTTCAGGTCTTCCCACACCTGGGGCCATTTGGCCTCCATGGCCGTGAAGCTGTACGTGCCCTCCTCGGGCCCATCCGCTGCCACTGTTGCTGCTGTTCCGGTCTCTGTCTCCGGCTGAACGCCCACTGCTGCCCTCTTCTGTTCTGTTACGGCATCTGTGCTGCCATAACGGCCTGATCCCCCTGCTGCCGGCCCGGAAATTCTCCCCGGACACACAAAAGCCCCTCACCATGGAGGGGCTGCCGCTCAGCTGTCCGTTGTCTCGGACACCCGGCGGCTAACTAAGCAGAAGGATCGCACGCATGGAACTACTTTAGCGCACCTGCGGCGGCCTGGGCCGAGCGGAAGGCCTATACCCCGCCCAAGGCTCAAAACTAGACTGTAGCCGGGCCGCGCGGCCCAGGATCCGGCAGGTGAACCATGCATGACGCTGCGGAGAACCACCCAGGCGGGGAGCCCGCCTTCCTACGTCTTGGTGAGGAAAATCGGCTCACACGGGAACAGGCAGGCGGCAAGGCCGCTGCGTTGTCGCTGCTGCGCGCGGCCGGGTTTTCCGTGCCGGCAGGATTCGTTGTAGCACGCGCAGCATTCGATTCCGGTTCAGGCCGGGACGATTGGGGGCAGCGGTTGAAGGATGCCGCCCGCGCTGCAGGCCCGGGCCCCTACGCCGTCCGTTCCTCTGCCGCAGCCGAAGACCTGCCGGGCGCTTCCTACGCCGGGATGTATGAAAGCCACCTTGGCGTGGGTGCCGCAGATCTTGCTTCTGCCGTAAACCGGTGCTTTGAGTCCGCCCGGACCGACAGGGTACGGGCCTACCACGAGTCCCGCGGGCGGTCGGACGGGCAACGCGACGCGGGGCAACCGGAATGGGGGGCCATGGCGGTACTGGTCCAGCAGATGGTGGACGCCGCAGCGGCAGGAGTGGCCTTCACCGCCAACCCGCTGACCGGTGACCGGGACCAGACGGTGATCTCGGCCGTGCCGGGCCTCGCGGACAACCTCGTCGCCGGCTCCGAGAGCGGAGAGGAATGGACGGTACGGAAGGGGCGCGCCAGCTGCACCCGCGGCGGCAGCGTCCTTACGTCAGAAAGCGCGACGGCGGTGGCCGCCGTCGCGCGGAAAGTCGCCAGGCATCGGGGTGCTCCCCAGGATGTGGAATGGGCCCTGGACCGGTCCGGCCAGGTGTACATCCTGCAGGCACGGCCGATGACAGCAGTACCGGACCCTGTTGTATGGCGCCGGCCGGGGAAGGGCGTCTGGTTGCGCAACTTCCGTCTCGGAGAGTGGTTGCCCGAACCGTGACGCCGCTGTTCATGGACTGGATAGTACCGGGCATCGACGCCGGCTATAACCGGGCGGTGGCCCGTTCCGCCGGCGTCAGCATCCCGATGGGACATGCGGCAGTCAACGGCTGGTACTACGTGGCCCCACCGACCCCACAGGCACTCCCCCGCCTTTTGTTTGGCGGCACGTTGCGCTCGCTGCCCTACATCTTCAACTCGGTGGTCCGGCCCATGATGGACCCCGCCGGGGCCGACCGGGCAGTTCTTCGAAGCCTGGAGGACGAATGGCGGAGCAGTTGCCTTCCCGCCTACCGGAGCCTGTCAAACGCACCGGACGGCGACGACGAGCCGGCCACCCTGCCGGAACTCGCCGCCCTGGTTGAACAGGTAGCCCGGGCAGCGGGTGAATACCTCTGGTACTTCTCCGCCGCGGGTGGTGCCGCCTGGAAAATGGAGATGGCCCTGGCCCGCTTCTGGCGCCGGCACCTGGCTGCGGCATCGGTACAGCGCCCCATGGGGGCCTCCGGCGCCGAGGGCTACCAGGTTCTGCTGGGTGGCCTGCTGACGTTGCCGCCGGGCTTCACGCCGCACGCGGTGTACAGCCTGGACTGGTACCACCGGACGGCCGGCAAGGAGGCCCTGCCAGCGGTCCCGACCGCCCAGGATGTCCCCGGACGGCGGGTTGCCGCCACCGCGGGTGAACGGCGCTGCGCGGCAGAGGCTGCATCGCGGAGCGTCCTGCGGGGCTCCCGTCACCTGCGCCGTTTCGACACCCTCCTGGCCGTCGCACAGCATTATGCGCTGCTGCGCGAGGAGCAGGCCCGCGACTTCACCCTGGGCTGGCCCCTGTTGCGACGCTGTGCCGCACGGATGGGAAGCATACTGCAGCAGGCAGGGGTCATCGGCAGCCCTGACGACATCTATTTCCTGACCCGGCAGGATTGGCGTACCGATGCGCCGCCCCAACATGCTGCCGTAGCCCGGCGGCGCGAGGACTGGCTGCGGCAACGGAAACTCGACGCGCCGCTCATGCTGGGAACTCTTCCCTTCATCGGCAACACCTTCGACCGGATCGCCAACAGCGCCCGGAGCAGCCGCACACTTCCCGGCGGTGCCCTGAAGGGCCACCCGGCAAGCCCTGGGCGTGCCCGGGGCCGGGTTCGCATAGTGGATGGTCCGGCGGGGTTTTCCAGCTTCCGGCCAGGCGAAGTGCTGGTGGCAAGGGCAACGGCTCCGGCATGGACCCCGCTCTTCACAGACGCGGCGGCCGTCGTCACGGACACGGGCAACCTGGCCGCCCATGCCTCCCTCGTAGCCCGCGAGTACGGAATCCCGGCAGTAGTGGGCACCGGCAACGCCACCCGGCTCCTGAGAACAGGACAATTGGTCACAGTGGACGGCAGCAGAGGAATAGTAGAAATGCACGAGGGCTAAGCAGGCCACTTTTTGCGGAAAGGGCTACCTCACATCCTCGTCCACCCAATCCATGGACTTGGTGACTGCCTTCCGCCAGAGCCGCAGCTGGCGGTCCTGTTCGGCTTGGTCCATCTGCGGCTCCCAGCGCTTGTCCTCGGACCAGTTTGCCGAGAGTTCGCCGAGGTCCTTCCAGAACTCGACCGCGAGGCCCGCGGCATAGGCTGCACCAAGGGCGGTGGTTTCCACCACCTTGGGACGGATGACCGGGACACCCAGGATGTCCGCCTGGAACTGCATCAGCGCGTCGTTGGCCACCATGCCGCCGTCGACCTTCAGTTCGGTGAGCGGCACGCCGGAGTCTGCGTTGACGGCGTCAAGCACCTCGCGGGTCTGGAACGCCGTGGCTTCCAGGGCGGCCCGGGCGATGTGATTCCTGTTCACGAAACGGGTCAGGCCCACGATGGCGCCGCGGGCATCGGAACGCCAGTACGGGGCGAACAGGCCTGAGAACGCCGGGACGATGTACACGCCTCCGTTGTCCTTCACCGAAGCCGCCAGGGTTTCCACCTCGGGAGCGCTGCTGATCATTCCCAGGTTGTCGCGCAGCCATTGGATGAGCGAGCCCGTGACTGCGATGGAGCCTTCCAGGGCGTAGCGCGGTGCGGCACCGCCCAGCTTGTAGCCGACGGTGGTGAGAAGTCCGTTCTTGGAGTGGACAATCTCTTCGCCGGTGTTGAAGATCAGGAAGCAGCCGGTGCCGTAGGTGTTCTTGGCTTCGCCGGTCTGGAAGGCTGCCTGGCCGAAAGTGGCCGCCTGCTGGTCGCCCAGGATGCCGGCCACTGGAGTCTTCCGGAGCAATTGCGAGGTGTGGACTGTGCCGTAGACCTCGGAGGAGGACCTGATCTCCGGCATCATGCTCCGGGGCACACCGAAGATGCCCAGGATCTCGTCGTCCCACTGCAGGGTTTCCAGGTCCATGAACAGTGTGCGGGAGGCGTTGGTGACATCCGTGACATGGACACCGCCGTCCACGCCGCCGGTCAGGTTCCACAGCACCCAGGCATCGGTGTTGCCGAAGACCAGGTCCCCGGCTTCGGCCCTCTCCCGGGCGCCCTCCACGTTGTCCAGGATCCATTTGATCTTGGTGCCGGAGAAGTACGTTGCCAGTGGCAGGCCCACCTTCTGCTTGAAGCGGTCCGCCCCGCCGTCCTTCGAGAGTTCATCCACAATGTCCTGCGTGCGCGTGTCCTGCCACACGATGGCGTTGTACACGGCTTCACCGGTCGTTTTGTCCCACACCACGGCGGTTTCGCGCTGATTGGTGATTCCGACGGCGGCAATGTCGTGCCGTGTCAGGTTCGCCTTTGAGAGGGCGGAGGCGATGACCTCGCGGGTGTTGTTCCAGATCTCGGCCGCGTTGTGTTCCACCCATCCCGCCTTGGGAAAGATCTGCTCGTGTTCCATTTGGCCTGAGGAGACAATGGCGCCGCTGTGGTCGAAGACGATGGCGCGGGTGCTGGTGGTGCCCTGGTCGATGGCGATTACATACTGGCTCATGATGACGTCCTTGTCTGGTTATCGCTTCTCATAGTAAGTACAGCAGCCCGACGGCCGGCGGCAGGGTTGCCGGTAGCCGGGCTGCCAGTAAATACCTAGTCCCGCAATTGGCTCGAGTTTCGGGCCCTATTGTCCTTCGCACGGGCGTAAGCGCTGCGTCAAAACCCGGAGAGCGTGCGTCAGGCCGGGTCGTTTTCGCCGTTCCTGACCTGACGAACCAACTAAGCCACCAGGCTATGGGTTTCTACCCGGTGGAAGCGCCTGAGCACGTCCTGGGCGTGCGCGATTTCCGCTGCCCGGGCTGCGGCGTCCCAATGCAGCGGAGCGGCGAGGACTTCCGCCGCTTCGTTGAGCAGCTCGCCGGTGACGAGCCCCCGGAACGCCAGGGATGTGCGGCGGATGAGGACGTCCACCAGGTGCCCCACCTGCTCGTGCGCAGCCATGAACTCCAGTTCACGCACGCTCAGTTCGCGGGTGGAGCGCAGCAGCCGGTCCGGTCCGGCGTCGAGATACTCCATGACGGACTCCGCCCGGGTGCCGTAGCGGGTCAGGAGCCCGGCCGTGCGGTCTGCATCCCGGCCGGCGGCCATATGCGATTTGATCCACTTCTGCACACCTGCCTCGTCGGCCGGGAAGCCGGCGCCGCCGCCGATGGGAAGCTGTGCCGTGGAAACCTTGCGCTCCATACCCAGTTCAGCCAGCACATCGTTGGTCATGTGCTCGGCCAAGGCGCGGAATGTGGTCCATTTGCCGCCCACGAGGCTCAGTACGACGGCGGCTGTTCCGTCTTGTCCGTGGCTGCACCGTTCGATGCGGTAGTCCCGGGAGACAAAGCCCGGCTGGGTCGCGTCGTGCCGGGGCAGGGGCCGCACACCGGAAAAGGTGTAGACGATCTGGTCATGGGTAACCGGGATGGTGGGAAATACGTGGCCGATCAGGTCGAAGAAGTAGGCGATTTCCTCGTCGGTGCAGACGGCGTCCTCGGCCATACTGGCATCCACGTCGGTGGTGCCCACCAGGACCCGGTACCCCAGCGGGTAGATGAGGACGATCCGGCCGTCGGTATGCTCGAAGAAGATCTCCCGCCCCCGGCAGGCCTCCAAAAGTACCGGGTTGTCCAGCACGATGTGAGAGCCCTTGGTCCCGCCCATGAAAGATGACGCGGTTCCCATGGCTTCGTTGGTGAGGTCCACCCAGGCGCCGGTGGTGTTCACGATGACGTCCGCGGTGAAGTCGAATTCCTCCCCTGTCAGTTCATCACGGAGGCGGACAGTACCGCCCCTGCCGGTGCCCGGATTGGGCCGGGCGGGGCCGACCTGAACATTTTGGCCATGTCCGATGTCGTGGGCGACGTTGCCACAGTCTTTTTCCGCGACGACGGGTCCTCGGACGGTATCGTCCTCAACGAACGGTCTACCGGTCCGCCCTTTCCCAGTTGCGGCAGGTGCGGCGGAGGATTTGCGTAGTTTCCGCGTCTCCAAGATCAACGGCCTGCGGGGCGCCCTGGCGGCAAACCGGGCCACCGACCTGGTCCTGAATGAGGCCACCGCGCCGCGGATGGTGGATTTCGAAGGCCTCGCCACACTCAATGGGTAGAGTCGAGGCTATGAGAACCCCACCCCGGCTCAGCCTGAACAACGGTGTGCTGATCCACCAGCTTGGCTTCGGGCTGTACAAGGTTCCGCCGGCGGACGCGGCGGGGCTCGTCGCCGTCGCCCTTGCTGCCGGCTACCGGCATTTCGACACCGCAGCCATGTATGGCAACGAACTTGGCGTGGCACGCGGTATCAGCCCGGAGCTCAGTGCCCGGCCGGGCAGTGGCGGATCGGGTGAACTTTTCCCGGCGCTGTCCCGGGACGACGTGTTCATCACCACCAAGGTGTGGAACGACCACCACGGCTACGATGCGACGCTGCGGGCATTCGACAACTCCATGGTTAACCTGGGGTTGGACTACATAGACATGTACCTCATCCACTGGCCCTGCCCCCGCCGGGGCCTCTTTCCGGAGACGTACCGGGCACTCGAGACGCTCTACCGGGAAGGGAAGGTGCGCGCCATCGGCGTCAGCAACTTCCAGCCCGCCCACCTTGACCGGTTGCTGCAGACGGCCGAGGTGGTGCCCGCCGTCAACCAGATCGAGCTGCACCCATGGCTGCAGCAGGAGGAACTGCGCAGCAAGCACCGCGAACTGGGCATCATGACCCAAGCGTGGAGTCCCCTGGGCCGCGGCCAGGTCCTGGCCGATCCTGTTGTCCAGGCATGCGCCGCCGAACACCACAGGACCCCCGCCCAGGTCATCCTCCGCTGGCACATGCAACTGGGACACATCGCCATCCCCAAAGCCAGCTCGGAGGCGCGGATCCGCGAGAACCTGAATGTGTTCAACTTCGAACTTTCCGATCGGGATATGGCAGCACTCGCAGGACTGGAGCGCGGACAACGCATCGGCTCCCATCCGGACAACGTCAACTAGGACCACGGCCCATGAAAACTACCACTCCAGGGCAATCGGCTGCGCCTGCCTACATCAGCCCCGGCCTTACGGAACGCACCGCCGCCTCCACCATGGAATTGGACGGTACAACGGTGGCCTTCTGGACCTGTGAGCCCCTGAGGCCCGGCCCGGCGACCCGGACCATCCTGGTCATCCACGGGTTCCGCGGTGACCATCACGGCCTCCTGCGGGTTGCCGACCAGCTTCCGGAAATGCGGATCATTATGCCGGACCTCCCCGGGTTCGGCACTTCGGGGCCCTTCCAGTCCGGCCCGCACTCCGTGGAGCGCTACGGCCAGTTCATCACAGACTTCATGGCGGCCCTGGAACTCGGCCCGGACACGGTTCTGCTGGGCCACTCCTTCGGGTCCATCATCGCGGCACATTTCGTTGCCGACCATCCGTCAGCCGTCAATCCGCTGATCCTCATCAATCCCATTGCCGCTCCGGCACTTGAGGGACCAAAGGGAATCATGACCCGGTTGGCTGTGCTGTACTACCGGCTGGCCGCACGCCTCCCCCGTCCCCTGGGACTGGCGCTGCTGCGCAGCCCGCTCATCGTCCGGGTGATGAGCGAAGCGATGGCGAAAACGCGGGACCGCAACCTCCGCCGCTTTATCCATGGGCAGCACCATGCCTACTTCAGCGCGTTCGCCAACCGGGACAGCCTCCTCGAATCGTTTACCGCATCGGTCAGCAGCCACGTTGCCGAAGTAGCCGGCAGGCTGGCCCTGCCCGTACTGCTGATCGCCGGCGAGAAGGACGAGATCGCCACGCTCCCGGACCAGCACCGGCTGGTGGCCCTGCTTCCAGACGCGGAGCTTAAGGTAATTCCCGGCGTCGGCCACCTGATCCACTACGAAACACCCGCACCGGCTGCAAACTACATCCGCAGTTTCCTACAGGAGCACCCCGCGTGAAAATCGTCATCGATGCCCGCTTCACCAGGACAGACCACCACGACGGCATCAGCCGCTATGGAGCAAGCCTGATCGCAGCCACGGCGAAGGTCGCTGACGTATCCATGCTGATTTCCGACGTCCGACAGCTGGCCCTGCTGCCGGACGTTCCCTACACCCTGATCAGCAGCCCGCTGTCGCCGCTGGAGCTGTTCGTGGCCCGGAAAGTCAACGCCCTGGGGGCAGACGTGGTGGTGTGCCCGATGCAGACCATGGGAACCTGGGGGCGCAAGTACGGCCTGGTCCTGACATTGCACGACCTCATCTACTACGAGCACCCCGAACCGCCCGGTTTCCTGCCGGCCCCGGTACGGGTGCTGTGGAGGCTTTACCACAAGGCCTTCTGGCCGCAACGGCTGCTCCTGGACCGGGCCGACACGGTGGCCACCATCAGCAGGACCACTGAAGCGCTGATCGCCAAGTACCGCCTGACCCGCCGCCCGGTCCGGATCATCAGCAACGCTCCCCAGCCTGAACAGGATCCCCGCCCTGCGGAAGCAGGCGCGGAGAAATCGATTGTCTACATGGGGTCCTTCATGCCCTACAAGAACGTGGAAACCATGGTGGCCGGCATGGCGGAGCTTCCGGGCTACACCCTCCACCTGCTCAGCAGGATCACGCCGCAACGCCGGGCAGAGCTGGAGGCCCAGGTCCCTCCGGGTGCCTCCGTGGTCTTTCATAACGGTGTCACGGACGAGGAGTACGCCGCATTGCTGAGGACGGCCACGGCGCTTGTGAGCCTCTCCCGGGCGGAGGGATACGGGCTCCCGCTCGTGGAGGCGATGGCGCTCGGCACGCCCGTCATTGCCAGTGACATTCCCATCTTCCGTGAAGTGGGCGGAGACGCGGCAACCTATGTGGATCCTGCATCTCCGGAGCAGTTCGCCGACGCGGTGGCGAAGTTGCAGAACGGCAAAACGTGGGAGCAGGCATCCCGCAGCTCGGTGGCCCGCGCGCGCGAGTTCAGCTGGGATGAATCGGCCCGCCAACTGGTGGACGTGGCCGCCGGAATCGTGAAAAGGCGCCGCTAGAGTACGTCCACGCCGTCCAGCCGGACCTGAACCGGGTCCATGGTGCGCTTGGCCGCCGCCGCTGCCCGCGTTACCCGAAGCAAACGGACGACGGCGGCCGCCTGGCTGTAGGGGAAGAACAGCAGGGTGCGGACATCTTCGGTCGAGCGCCGGGAGGAGGGCGCACCGTTCAGCAGCACCGGTGCCGGGCCTGCGGTGCGCAGCGTTATCCCTGCCGTTGCGAGCTCTGCTTCCACCGCTCCGGTGTAGTGTTCCACCGCGGAACGGGGTCCTGTGACGGAAGCAATCCGCACCGCCGGGGGAAGCTGCAGTTCGGTCCGCAGGGACAGTTCCCGCTGGGCATACCCGGCAGGGTCCCACCGGAGCAGGGCGCCCACGGCAGCGGTGTCCGTTGCCGTGACCACCACCAGACCGCCTTCGGATGCGGGCCGCACCAGGGCTGCGGCGTTGAACCAGCGGCGCACGGTATCCTCGCCGGCCCGCAGCGTTTCGCGGCGCAGCAGCGAATCGCCGTCCAGCAGCAGGGCCGCGGCGTAGCCGCCGTCGGCCACGGGTTCCGCCCCGACGGTAGCCACTACCAGCGCCTTACCCCCGCTGACGGATGCCTTCACCTGGTCCCCAGAGGAGGTGACGACGGTCTTTCCGGGAAAGGCGCGGCCCAGTTCTTCCGCTGTACGCAGCACCCCGGTGGCACCTTTGCGGAGCCGCCAGCCACCACAATGCTGGCACCGCCAGTCCGCTGCGGGCGTCGAACACCAGCGGCACTGGGGCATGGCGGACGTTCCGGCAAGAGCCAGCGGCCCCTGGCAGGCGCCGCAACGGGCCGGCTCGCGGCAGGTCTCACACGCAAGGGAAGGCGCATAACCGGCCCGGGCAACCTGGACCAGGACCGGGCCCCGTTCCAGGCCGTCCTTGGCAGCCCGCCAAGCTGCACCGGGAAGACGCGCGATGGTGGCCAGCGGGTCGCGTTCCTGCTCGAAACTGTCCGCAGTATTGACCACCCGGGGTACGGTGCGGCGGGTGGCGGAGCGGTCCGAGTCAACAGACAGCGCCCAGCCGGCATCCACCAGCCGCTGAACCTCGGAGCTGCGGGCATGCCCTGCCAGCAGGCAGGCGGTGTCCTCCTGCCCGGCGCGCAGGAGCAGCACCTCCCGCGCATGGGCATAGGGTGCACGCTGCTCGATATGGAGCTCGTCGCCGTCATCCCAGCAGACCACCAGGCCCAGGTCCTGGACGGGGGCGAAAGCAGCAGACCTGGTGCCGATGGCCACCCTGGCGGTCCCAGCCAGAAGGCGCAGGAAGTTACGATAGCGGGGCGTGGGGCCATCGTCCGCTGCGAGCCGGGCCACGGCTTCGTCCGGCAGCAGGGGTTTCAGCGCGTCTTCGAGCCGGTCCAGATCGCGGTAGTCCGGCACTACCACCACCGCTCCACGCCCAGCGGCGTAAGCAGCGGCGACAGCCTCGGCAAGCAGGCGGGGCCAGCCTGCCGGTCCGTATCCCTGAAGCGGGTTGAGCACGGCATGGGGGGCTCCGCCGTCTGAGACGTGCCGTAGGAATGCCGGGCCGTTGCGGTACGCGGCCCAAGCTGAGGCTGAGGCGGGCGGCAGGTCCCCGCTGCCTTCCCTGCTCTTGGCCCCTTGTCCGGGGACGGCCGCAGCCTCGGCCGCTGTGCCCGGCATCTCCTTCTCCAGGCGGGCCACCCTCGGCGGCACGGCGACGCGGAGGACATCGCTGACAGTTCCTGCGTATCGGGCGGCAACGGCGGTGGCCAGATCCCGCACTGCAGGCGTCAGGACCTGGACCGGGGACACGACTTTCGCCAGCGGTACCAGCGTGTGGCCGGCGTCGGACGCGGCAACCCGCTCCAGAAGGAAACCGGTGAGGTCCTGGCCGTTGAAGCTGACCTTGACCCTGACGCCAGGCTTGGCAGCCTGGTCGAGGGTTGCCGGAACCGCGTAATCGAAGGGGCGGTCAAGATGCGGCAGGGATGATTCAATCAGCACCCGGGCTACCGGAAGGTTCCCGGCAAGGGTGATGCCGGCCGGCAGCCTGCGTGACGGGAAGCCCTGGAGGAGGGAAGGCTGGACTGCCTGTGCGGGCACGCCGGGAAGATCCAGCGCCGGCTGGACGGAGCTGTCACCAGAGGGCCTGTGAGCAACCACTTCGGCTACCTCCGTTCAGCTCCCGGGTGGACATGACCAGCCAAGCACCGGGCACCGACATTTGTGCCGGTGGCCCTGCGGGAGTGGTTCTAGGCGTTGAAGAATGCCTTCAGGTCGTCCACGCGGTCCAGGCGCTCCCATGTGAAGTCGGGTTCGTCGCGGCCGAAGTGGCCGTGCGCTGCCGTCTTCGCGTAGATGGGGCGCTTCAGGTCAAGTGCATCGATGATGGCACGGGGGCGCAGGTCGAAGATCTCCGCAATGGCGGCACTGATCCGGACGGGATCCACTGTTTCGGTGCCGAAGGTTTCCACGTAGGTGCCCACAGGGCGGGCCTGGCCGATGGCGTAGGCAATCTGGATCTCGGCGCGCTTGGCCAGGCCGGCGGCCACAACGTTCTTCGCGACCCACCGCATGGCGTAAGCTGCGGACCGGTCCACCTTGGACGGGTCCTTTCCCGAGAAGGCGCCGCCGCCGTGCCGGGCCATGCCGCCATAGGTATCGACGATGATCTTGCGCCCGGTCAGGCCGGCATCGCCGACGGGGCCGCCGATGACGAACTCGCCCGCCGGGTTGAGGATGTTCGATACCCGGGAAATGTCCAGGTTGGAACCTGCCAGAACCGGATCAATGACGATCGAGGCGAGGTCCGCCCGGAGCCGTTCCAGGCTCGCACCTTCGGCGTGCTGGCTGGAGATGACCACGGTTTCCACCGAGACGGGCACGTCACCCTCGTAGCCCACTGTCACCTGGGTTTTGCCGTCCGGCCGCAGGTAGGCCAGTTGGCCGGACTTGCGGACTTCGGTAAGGCGTTCGGACAGCCGGTGCGCCAGCCAGATGGGCGTGGGCATGTAGGACGGTGTTTCGTCGCTGGCGTAGCCGAACATCAGGCCCTGGTCACCGGCGCCCTGCAGGTCATAGTCGTCCTCCTGGCGTCCCTCGCGGGCTTCCAGCGAGTTGAAGACGCCGCCGGCGATGTCGTTGGACTGCTGGCCGATGGAGACGGAGACGCCGCAGCGGGCGCCGTCGAATCCGTTGGCCGAGGAGTCGTAGCCGATGCCCAGGATGGTTTCGCGGACGATCTGCGGGATCTCAACATACGCGTCGGTAGTGACCTCGCCTGCCACGTGCACCAGCCCGGTGGTGGCCATAGTTTCCACGGCTACCCGGGATTCCGGATCTGCTGCCAGCAGGGCGTCCAGGATGGCGTCACTGATCTGGTCGCAGATCTTGTCCGGGTGGCCTTCGGTGACCGACTCGGACGTGAAGAGCCGGAGCGCGGAGGGCGTGGCCCCGGAGGACTGGGGAATGTGCAAGGGTAAAGTCACTCAACTACCTTACTGGTTGGCATCCGTACTCCCCGCAGGGAGACGTCAGCAGATGTCCCTGTGCTAAGCGAACGTGGCGTGGAACACTCAGGCGCGGGGCGACACGTGGTTCAGTTCGAAGCTGATCCGGCTGATGATGGCCGTGGAAACCTCAGTCTTGGTTCCCGAGGCCTCCTGTGGTTCAGAGCCGGAGCGGCTCAGGATGACGACCGAATTGGTGTCCTGCCCGAACACCTTGTCGGAACCGACGTGGTTGACCACCAGCAGGTCGCATCCCTTTCGCTCGAGTTTTGCTTCTGCGTAGGCCAGGACGTCGCCCTGGCTGTCTCCGGTTTCGGCGGCGAATCCCACGATCAGCTGATATCTGCCTGCCGGCCCGACCGCGTTCCGCAGCTCCACCAGTTCGTGAAGGATGTCCGGGTTCCGGACCAGGGTGATGATGGGATCGGCGCTGTCATCACGCTTCTTGATTTTGGTGTCCGACACGGCGGCCGGACGGAAATCAGCCACGGCGGCAGACATGATGACGACGTCGGAATCAGCGGCGGCGGCCAGTGCTGCCTCACGCAGCTGCAGGGCTGTCTCGACGGCTACCACTTCGACGCCGGCGGGCGGCGGAACCTCCATGTGCGCTGCGAGCAGCCGCACGGTGGCCCCCGCGTTGCGGGCGGCTACCGCCAGCGCGACCCCCTGCTTGCCGGAAGAACGGTTGCCGAGGAAACGCACCGGGTCCAGGGGTTCCCGGGTTCCACCCGCACTGATGGTGACTGTCCGGCCCGCCAGTGGCAGCTGGTAGTCGGCCTGTCCCTCGACCAGGGCCATGGCCGCCTCGAAAATGACCTCGGGCTCAGGAAGCCTGCCTGGCCCGGAATCTGCTCCCGTCAGCCTGCCGGTGGCAGGCTCCAGCACTGCGGCGCCGCGCGTACGGAGCGTATCCACGTTGGCACGGGTGGCGGCGTGCTGCCACATTTCCGTGTGCATGGCGGGCGCGAACAGCACCGGCCCGTGGGCCATCAGGAGCGTGTTCGTGAGGAGGTCGCCTGCCTGCCCGGTGGCAGCCTTGGCAAGAAGGTCCGCCGTGGCGGGCGCAACGACCACCAGGTCGGCTTCGTGGCCCAGCCGGACATGGTTGACCTGGTGAACATCGTCGAAAACGCTGTTGCTGACCGGATTTCCGGACAGCGCCTCCCAGGTTGCGGTACCCACGAAGCGGGTGGACGCCTCCGTGGGGATCACCGTGACATTATGGCCGGCTTCAGTAAAAAGCCGGAGGAGCGATGCCACCTTGTAGGCGGCAATCCCTCCCCCGACTCCGAGGACTATGCGCACGTGACCTCCGTCAACAGCAAGTCAGTTCAGCGGCAGGTTACTCTGCGGCTTCGATCGGCGTGGAAACCAGTTTGCCTTCGTTGATCTCCCGCAGGGCGATCGAGAGCGACTTTTCGTTCAGCTTGGTGTCAACCAGCGGGCCGACGTACTCGAAAAGGCCCTCGTGAAGCTGGGCGTAGTAAGCGTTGATCTGACGAGCACGCTTGGCACCGAAGATCACCAGGCCGTACTTGGAATCGGCTGCCTCGAGCAGCGAATCGATCGGCGGGTTGATGATGCCTTCAAGGTTCGTGGACACGAATTCTCCAAAATTTCTAGCGGGCTGACGGTTCCGGCAGGTGTGGATGCGGGGTCAGCCCCATGAGTGAAACAAGCTCGTCCGCTGCCCGGCGGACGTCATCATTGATGACGGTGTGGTCGAACTCCGGTTCAGCAGCAAGTTCCAGTTTAGCGGTTTCCAGCCGTCGCTGCTGTTCCTCGGGCGTTTCGGTGCCGCGGCCCACCAGGCGGCGCACCATTTCATCCCAGGTGGGCGGGGCGAGGAAGACAAACTGTGCGTCCGGGACGGCCGCCTTGACCTGCCGGGCGCCCTGCAGGTCAATCTCCAGGAGCACCGACCGGCCCTCGGAAATGGCCTGGTTCACCGTGCTCTTCAAAGTCCCGTAAGTGTTCTGGCCATGGACCACGGCCCATTCGAGGAGTTCACCGGCAGCAATGAGCTGTTCGAACTCCTCCCTGGTTTTGAAGAAGTAGTGGACGCCGTCCACTTCGCCCGGGCGGGGCGCCCGCGTGGTGGCTGAGACTGAGAGCCAGACTTCGGGATAGTTGTCGCGGATGTAGGTGGACACGGTGCCTTTGCCAACAGCCGTCGGACCTGCGAGGACTGTCAGTCCAGGTTTCTTGCTCACGTATTCCTTTACCGGAGTTTGGGGGTGGCGGGCCCCAGGCCGCCTTAATGCTCGTCTATAAAATCTACCAGCGCCCGGCGCTGGTGCACGCCCAGGCCGCGCACCCTGCGGGACGTTGCAATGCCCAGCTGGTCCATGATGGCGGCCGCCCGGACCTTGCCGATGCCCGGCAGCGCCTCAAGGAGCTCGGAAACCCGCATCCTGGCCAGCGCATCGTCCTGCATGGCGGAGTTGATGATGTCCGCCGCAGACCTCTCGCCGTTCTTCAGGCTTTCCTTGGCTGCCGCCCGGGTAGCCCTGGCCGCGGCTGCCTTGTTCAAGGCATCAGCCCGTTCCGTTGCGGATAGCGGTCGCAGCACCATGAAGGACACCCCCGGATTCGGCGGATTTCATCCAAGGGCGGTCGCCCTTGGACCTGTCCTGAAACTACCCTTTGGTGCTGCCTGAATCAATGCATCACCTAAAACGGCAGCCTATTCGCCGCGCAGCCCGTCAAGCGTCCGCAGGGCAGCTTCCCGGAGTCCGCGCGGTTCGGGTCCTGCTGACAGGATGTCCCTGCTTGATGTGCCCAGAACATACGGGTAAGCGGCCCCGAACGTGGCCCGAAGGTCCGCCGGCGTTGCCCCCTGGGCACCCAGGCCGGGCGCCAGGATGGGCCCGCGCACGGCGGCCAGGTCCAGGTCGAGGTCCGTCAGCGCGGTACCGACTGTTGCGCCCACCACCAGCCCCACGGAGCCAAGGCTTCCCTGGTAGCGGTTGTTTTCCTCCGCCGCTGCGCCGGTGATCCGGCGGGCCACCGAGTCCGCTCCCCCAGCGTGCTGGACAGAGGCGCCTTCCGGGTTCGAGGTCAGCGCCAGGACAAACACTCCCCGGCCTGTCTCCGCCGCGAGGTCCAGCGCGGGCCGCAGGGACTCAAAACCCAGGTAGGGGCTGAGGGTCACCGAATCCGCAGCCAGCGGGGACCCGTCCCGGAGCCATGCGTCTGCGTAAGCGGCCATGGTGGATCCGATGTCGCCCCGCTTTGCATCGGCGATGGTCAGCACCGATTCGTCCCGGGCGGCAGCAAGTACCTCTTCGAGCACGGCCATTCCGGCCGAGCCGTGGCGTTCGTAAAGCGCCACCTGGGGCTTGACCGCGGCAGCGAGCGATGCCACCGCCTCCAGGACGGTCAGCGAAAACTGCCTCAGCCCGGCGGCGTCGTCGTCCAGTCCCCAGCTCTTCAGCAGGGCAGGATGCGGGTCAATACCCACGCACAGCGGGCCGCGCGCAGCCATGGCCGTGCCGAGCCGGGAGCCGAAGGACTCCCGGCCGGCGCCGGATACCTGCTCAGGCATGCTGCAGGGCCGCCTTCTGGGACGCGGCCAGGGCAGCGGCGTGTTCCTGCAGGCTGGTGACCGACCACTCGTAGGTGCGCATGGCCTCGATGGCCTGGACGGCGGCGTTGAACTCGGCCACCGTGGTGATGCAGGGGATGCCGATGGACGTTGCGGCGGCACGGAGTTCGTAACCGTCGCTGCGCGCTTCGCCGCCGGAAGGCGTGTTGAAGACCATGTCGATCTCGCCCGCGATCACCAGGTCAGCGATGGTGCCTTCGCCTTCGGCGCTGCTGCCTTCGGCCACCTTGCGGACCGGCGTGGCCTGGATGCCGTTGCGGCGCAGCACGTCGGCGGTGCCGCCGGTGGAGACGATCTCGAAGCCGAGGTCCGAGAGCCGCTTGACGCCCATGATCACGGAGCGCTTGTCGCGGTTTGCCACGGAGACGAAAATCTTGCCTTCGGTGGGCAGTGCGTTGTTGGCTGCGGCCTGGCTCTTCGCGAATGCGGTGTCGAAGTGCTTGTCGATGCCCATCACCTCGCCGGTGGAGCGCATTTCCGGGCCGAGCAGTGAGTCCACAACCTTGCCTTCCAACGTACGGAAGCGGCTGAACGGCAGGACTGCCTCCTTTACGGAGACGGGGGCGTCCAGGGGCAGGGTGGATCCGTCACCGGTCTCGGGCAGCATCTTGTAGGCGCTGCGGAGCTGGCCGATGGTGACACCGGTGCCGATCAGGGCTGCCGCCTTGGCCATCTGCACGCCTGTGGCCTTGGACACGAACGGCACGGTCCGGGAAGCGCGGGGGTTGGCTTCCAGGACGTACAGGACGTCGGAGGCCAGCGCGAACTGGATGTTGATCAGGCCGCGCACGCCTACGCCTTCGGCGATGGCCCGGGTTGCGGTGCGGACACGCTCCAGGACGTTGGTGCCCAACGTGATGGGCGGCAGGACGCAGGCGGAGTCACCGGAGTGGATACCGGCTTCCTCGATGTGTTCCATGATGCCGCCGAGGTACATGTCCGTGCCGTCGAAGAGCGCGTCAACGTCGATTTCGACGGCGTCCTCGAGGAAGCGGTCGATCAGCACCGGGTGGTCCGGGGTGATTTCCGTGGCGTTGGCGATGTAGCGGGACAGGTTGGGCTCGTCGTAGACGATCTCCATGCCGCGGCCGCCCAGTACGTAGGACGGGCGGACCAGGACGGGGTAGCCGATCTCGTCAGCGATCTTCTTGGCGTCCTCGAAGGACACCGCGGTGCCGTTCTTCGGGGAGATCAGGCCGGCCTTGTCCAGTACCCGCGAGAACGCGCCGCGGTGCTCGGCAAGGTCGATGGCTTCCGGGGACGTGCCCAGGATCGGAACCCCGGCGTCCGCCAGCTGCTGGGCGAGCTTCAGGGGTGTCTGGCCGCCGAGCTGGACGAAGACGCCCATCACGCCACCGGTGCGTTCCTCCGCGGCGATGACCTCCAGGACGTCCTCGAGCGTCAAGGGCTCGAAGTACAGGCGGGTGGAGATGTCGTAGTCGGTGGAGACGGTTTCCGGGTTGCAGTTGACCATAACGGTCTCGTAGCCGGCCTTGCGCAGTGCCATGGAGGCGTGGACGCAGGAGTAGTCGAACTCGATGCCCTGGCCGATGCGGTTGGGGCCGGAGCCGAGGATGATGATGGACGGCTTGGAGTGCAGCGCAACCTCGTCCTCCTCGTCGTACGCGGAGTAGTGGTACGGGGTGTAGGCGGCGAACTCGGCGGCACAGGTATCCACGGTCTTGTAGACGGGACGGATGCCCAGCGCCTGCCGTACTCCCCGGACCACGGCCTCGGGGTTGTGCGTGAGCGCGCCGATTTGTTCATCGGAGAAGCCGTGGCGCTTGGCGCGCTGGAGCATCTCCTTGGTGAGGGCGCCGGCCTGGCGGATTTCGTGGGAGATCTCGTTCAGCAGCTGGAGCTGGTCGAGGAACCACGGGTCGATCTTCGTGGCCTCAAAAAGCTGCTCCACGGTGGCGCCGCCCAGGAGGGCGCGCTGGACCTGGTGCAGGCGTTCCGTGGTGGGGCGCTTGGCCTTTTCGATGAGCTCGGCCACCTCCCACTCGGGGACGCTGCTGAAGTCCAGCTGCGAGCCTTTCTGCTCCAGGGAACGAAGGGCCTTCTGCAGGGCTTCGGTGAAGTTCCGGCCCATGGCCATGGCCTCGCCCACCGACTTCATGGTGGTGGTGAGGGTGTTGTCCGCGGCGGGGAACTTCTCGAACGCGAACCGCGGAACCTTGACAACCACGTAGTCGAGCGTGGGCTCGAAGGATGCCGGCGTCTTCTGCGTGATGTCGTTGGGAATCTCATCCAGCGTGTAGCCGAGCGAAAGCTTGGTGGCGATCTTGGCGATGGCGAAACCGGTGGCCTTGGAAGCCAGTGCCGAGGAGCGGGACACGCGGGGATTCATCTCAATGACCACAACACGGCCCGTGGCGGGGTCGATGGCGAACTGGATGTTGCAGCCGCCGGTGTCCACGCCCACTTCACGGATGACGGCGATGGAAATGTCGCGCAGCCGCTGGTACTCACGGTCGGTGAGGGTCAGTGCGGGGGCAACCGTGATGGAGTCGCCGGTGTGCACGCCCACGGGGTCGAAGTTCTCGATGGAGCAGACCACCACGACGTTGTCGTTCTTGTCCCGCATCATCTCGAGCTCGTATTCCTTCCAGCCGAGGATGCTCTCTTCGAGCAGCACCTCGCTGGTGGGGCTGTACTGCAGGCCCTGGCCCACGATGCGGCGGAGGTCATTCTCGTTGTAGGCCAGTCCGGAGCCCAGGCCGCCCATGGTGAACGAGGGGCGGACCACCATCGGGTAGCCCAGGTCCTCGGCGGCTTTGAGGGCCTCGTCCATGGTGTGGATGATGTGGCTGCGGGCGGATTCGGCGCCGCAGCGCTCCACCACGCCCTTGAACTTTTCCCGGTCCTCGCCGAGCTCAATGGCGGCAATGTTGGCGCCGATGAGCTCCACGTTGTACTTCTCGAGCACGCCGTTCTTGTCCAGCGCGATGGCGGTGTTCAGCGCGGTCTGTCCGCCCAGGGTGGGCAGGACGGCGTCCGGGCGTTCCTTGGCGATGATCTTCTCCACCACCTCGGGGGTGATGGGCTCGATGTAAGTGGCATCGGCGAACTCGGGGTCGGTCATGATCGTGGCCGGGTTGGAGTTCACCAGGATGACCCGCAGGCCCTCCTCCTTGAGGACGCGCAGCGCCTGGGTCCCGGAATAGTCGAATTCGGCAGCCTGGCCGATCACGATGGGTCCCGATCCGATGACCAGAACGCTCTTAAGGTCAGTTCTCTTAGGCATTACTTCTTGTCCTCAGTCTTGTTGTCAGCGGCGTTGCGTTCGATCGGGTTGTGCACCGAGTCCACGGGGTCCTTGGACAGGTTGGCGGTCCTGCCGTCCCGCGTTCCCTCCATCAGTCCGATGAATCGGTCAAAGAGGTAGGCGGCGTCGTGGGGCCCGGCAGCCGCCTCGGGGTGGTACTGCACGGAGAACGCCGGGATGTCCAGGCAGGCGAGGCCTTCAACGACGTCGTCGTTCAGGCTGACGTGGCTGACCTCGACGCGCCCGTAGCGTGCCTCCGGAGCCTGGGTGGCGCCGTCGAGCGGTGCGTCCACGGCAAAGCCGTGGTTCTGGGAGGTGATTTCCACCTTCCCGGTGCGGCGGTCCATGACGGGTTGGTTGATGCCGCGGTGGCCGTAGCGGAGCTTGTAGGTACCGAAGCCCAGTGCGCGGCCCAGGATCTGGTTGCCGAAGCAGATGCCGAAGTAGGGCAGCTTCTCGTCCAGGACGGAGCGGAGCAGCTTGACCTGGGCGTCAGCGGTGGCGGGGTCGCCGGGGCCGTTGGACATGAAGAAGCCGTCGGGGTTGACGGCCTTGACGTCTTCCAGGGTGGCGGTGGCCGGGAGGACATGGACGCGGACGCCGCGCTCGGCGAACCGGACGGGTGTCATGGCCTTGATACCAAGGTCGACGGCGGCGATGCTGAACCGGGGTTCGCCGTCCCAGCCGTGGTCTTTGGGTTCCACCACGTAGGCCTCGTCCACGCTGACTTCTTCAGCGAGTCGGGCACCTTCCATGGGGGCGCTGGCCAGGACGGCTTCGAGGAGTTCCTTGTCCGTCGCCTGGGCTGATTCACCGGAGAAGATGCCGGCGCGCATGGTCTTGTGTTCGCGCAGGTGCCGCGTGATGGCGCGGGTGTCAACGCCCTGGATGCCCACGATCCCCTGCTCGGCCAGTTCCTCGTCAAGGGAGCGCTCTGAGCGCCAGTTGGAGGGCCGGCGGGCGGCGTCACGGACGATGTAGCCGGCAACCCAGATGCGGCGGGACTCGGCGTCCTCGCTGTTGACGCCGGTGTTTCCGATGTGGGGAGCGGTCTGGACTACCAGCTGGCGGGCATAGGAAGGGTCCGTGATGGTTTCCTGGTACCCGGTCATGCCGGTGGCGAAGACGGCCTCGCCCAACGCCGTTCCGGTGGCGCCGTAGCTGGTCCCGCGGAAAATGCGGCCGTCTTCGAGGACAAGGGCTGCCTGGGCGGAGGTAGGTGATGTCACTGTATTCGCTTTCACTGCTGGGTGTGTTGCTGCTGGTGTGTTCACTGCGTGGTCCGTCACTGTCTTACTTTCCACTGTTGGCGTCGGCCGCCGGGGCTGACGAGATCAATTCCTGAAGTGCTGTGTACAGCAGGTCCTTGTCTGCGGCACGGCGGGTGCGGAAGCCGGTATCGAGCTCGTGGGAGCCGAGCATCCACGTCACCACCAGCAGGCCGTCCTTCTCTACGAACTTGCCGGCCATGCCGCTGTCCTGCCGTACGCCGCCGAGGGAGGCGGCAGGGATGTAGAGGTCCGGGGCGCCGGAACGGTCGAACAGGACACCGTGCCGGTACACCGCAAGGGTTGAGTTGGTGCGGATGCCCAGGCCATGCACGGCGATCCGGTCCAGCCAGTCGCCGCCGGTGGTGGAAGCGACGTACTGTCCCTCGGCGGTGGCGAGCGGCTCGCCGGGTGCCGTGGGCACCGGCGGCAATTGTTCGACGTCGGCCTGGCGCTTCAGGCGGTTCCGCCAGCCGATGGCCAGCAGGACAAAGACGACGGCGATGATCGCCAGCATCAGGAGTCCGGGAAGGATTTTGTCCATCAGGCGGCGCCGGCGCGAGCTGCTGCGGAGGTAAACGGCGTGTTGAGCCGGCCGTCCAGGACGGTGGGGTGTCCCTTGAAGAACGTGGCCACCACCTTGCCCGGCAGTTCCCGGCCCTTGAAGGGCGAATTGCGGCCCATGGTGGCCATTTGGAAGGGGTCCACGGTCCAGCGTGCGGCAGGATCCACCAGGATGACGTTGGCAGGCTCCCCTGCCTCCAGCGGCCTGCCCTGGTCCTCGAGCCGGCCGATTTTTGCCGCCGCGGTGGAGGTGACGCGCGCGAAATCCGCCCAGGTCATCAGGCCCGTTTCAATCATGGTGTCCTGCACCACTGACAACGCGGTCTCCAGGCCGGTCATGCCCATGGCGGCCTGTGCCCACTCACATTCCTTGTGCTCGCTGGGGTGCGGGGCGTGGTCGGTACCCACAACGTCGATGGTGCCGTCCGCCAGCCCCGCCCGCAGCGCCTGGACGTCCGCGTCCGTGCGCAGCGGCGGGTTGACCTTGTAGACGGGGTCGTAGCTGCGGACCAGGTCATCGGTCAGCAGCAGGTGGTGCGGCGTTACCTCGGCGGTAACGTTGATGCCGCGTTCCTTGGCCCAGCGGATGATTTCCACCGAACCTGCGGTGGAAACGTGGCAGACGTGCAGGCGGGAGCCTACATGCTGCGCCAGCAGGACGTCGCGGGCGATGATGCTTTCCTCGGCAACCGCCGGCCATCCGGTGAGCCCCAGCACGGCGGACACTTCGCCTTCGTTCATCTGGGCGCCGGCCGTGAGCCGCGGCTCCTGCGCATGCTGGGCCACTACACCGTCGAACGCCTTGACGTACTCCAGCGCCCGGCGCATCAGCACGGGATCGTGGACACAGATGCCGTCGTCGGAGAACATGCGGACCCGGGCACGGGAATCGGCCATGGCGCCCAGTTCCGCGAGTTGCTCCCCAGCGAGGCCTACGGTGACGGCACCCACGGGGCGGACGTCAACCCAGCCGGCCGCCTGGCCCAGCGAGTAAACCTGCTCCACCACGCCGGCGGTGTCGGCCACCGGCGTGCTGTTGGCCATGGCGTGTACCGCGGTGTAGCCGCCCAGCGCTGCGGCGCGGGTCCCCGTTTCCACCGTTTCGGCGTCCTCGCGGCCGGGTTCACGGAGGTGGGTGTGCACGTCCACCATTCCCGGGAGTGCCACCAAACCTGCGGCGTCGATGACGGTGCCGCCGTCAGCCGAAAGGCCGGTGCCGGTTTCGGCGATGATGCCGTCACGGATGAGCAGGTCCGCCGGATCCCCGCCCAGGATGGCGGCGCCTCGGATCAGGTAGGTTCCGGTGTTGGCTGCCATCAGTTGCTCTCCTTGGTGGAATGGGCGGTGCCGGCTGAAATAGCCATGACCGGGGTGGCGGCTGGTTCGCGGGTGTCCCCGGAGAGCAGCAGGTAAAGTGCGGCCATCCGCACGGAAACGCCGTTGCGGACCTGTGCCAGCACGGTGGACCGCGGTGAGTCCGCGGCGGCCGCGCAGATTTCCAGGCCCCGGTTCATGGGGCCGGGGTGCATGATGATGGTGTCCTTCATGCCGAGGTTGTCCAGGGACCGGAGGCGGTTGTCGTCGAAGCCCCAGCGGCGCGAGTACTCACGGGTGCTGGGGAAGAAGGACGCGTTCATCCGTTCGCCCTGCACGCGGAGCATCATGACCGCATCCACGCCTCCCGCGAGTGTTTCGTCCAGGTTGTAGCTGACCTTGCAGGGCCACTTGTCGACGCCGATGGGCAGCAGCGTAGGCGGGGCCACCAGGGTGACGTCCGCGCCGAGGGTGCGCAGGAGCCAGACGTTGGATCGGGCAACCCGGGAATGCAGGACGTCGCCGGCAATTGCTACGCGCATGCCCTTGAGGTCGGCGCCTTCGGAGCCGGTGCCGGCCAGGCGGGCCCAGTGCCGGCGCATGGTGAATGCGTCCAGAAGTGCCTGCGTGGGATGTTCATGGGTGCCGTCCCCGGCGTTGATGACGGCGGCATCGATCCAGTCCGTCGAAGCCAGCCGGTGGGGTGCGCCGGAGGCCCAATGGCGGATCACGACGGCGTCCGCACCCATCGCGGACAGCGTCTGGGCTGTGTCTTTCAGGGATTCCCCCTTGGACACCGAGGATCCCTTGGCGGCGAAGTTGATGACGTCCGCGGAGAGGCGCTTGGCAGCGGCTTCGAAGGAGATGCGGGTCCGGGTGGAGTCCTCGAAGAAGAGGTTCACCACCGTGCGGCCCCGCAGGGCGGGCAGCTTCTTGACTTCCCGGTCCCCGACTGCCGCCATTTCCTCGGCGGTGTCCAGGATGCGGATGGCGTTCGAAAGGCTGAGGTCCTGGGTGGAGAGCAGGTGCTTCACGATCCGCCTTCGATCACTACTTCATTGACGGGGGTGCCGCCGGGGGGCGTGTCGATCTCTTCGAGCCGGACCCGGACTTTTTCCGCGGAGGACGTGGGGAGATTCTTTCCTACATGGTCCGCGCGGATGGGAAGTTCCCGGTGGCCGCGGTCGATCAGCACGGCGAGCCTGACGATGCGGGGACGTCCGAGGTCGATGAGGGCATCCAGGGCGGCGCGGATGGTGCGGCCGGAGTAAAGGACGTCGTCGATCAGGACCACGACTTTGTTGTCGATGCCCGTACGCGGCAACTTTGTGGGATAGGGCGGACGCGTCCCCTGGTGGGAGAGGTCATCCCGGAACATGGTGACATCCAGTTGGCCCACAATGGCGGCGGCATCAACGGTGTTGTCTGCGGCGGCGATTTTTTCAGCCAGCCGGACTGCCAGCGGATAACCGCGGCGGGGAATGCCCAGCAGGACGAGGTCCTGGGATCCCTTGTTGGCCTCGAGAATCTCATGGGCGATACGAGTGAGTGCCCGGTCAATGTCTGCCTGGCTAAGGACTACCCTGGCTGGAACCGGTGCGCTGGTGACAGAAGTCAACGCTCGTCTCCCCTTTCCCCGCCTCACAGGACGGAATTAAAAAAGGATCATGTGCGTTCCAAAATTACCACACGGGTTCCCCCGGACGGGTGCCGGCAGAAAGCGTTGATGGTCACATCCGGTCCGCCGCCGTCCTGAGGTCCTTGGTACCGCGCCGCCTCCCCCCTAGGCTTTCGGATATGTCGATGTATCCCCGCCACCCGTCACCCGGCCAGCCGGAAGAGCCGCATTTCGGGAGGCCCGCGCCACTGCCAAGTGAGGCGAATCCGAGCTGGATGGGCCATGTCCAGCCGGAAAACTACCGCCCCGCCCCGGGGCACCAGGGCATGCCCGTGCATGCGGTGGTGCCGCCGCAGTACCAGGGCGCGGCAATCAGCGCGGCACGGACACGCGGCGGGCTGCTGGGGCTTACGGTGGCCGGCACCGCCCTGGCGTTCCTCAGCCTGTTCCTGGTGGTGCCCTTCCTGTTGTCGAACACCGGCACGGCTGGGTTCCTAATTGGATTCCTTGCGTCGCTGCTCCCGCTTTCCGTGGTGCTCCTGGCTGTTTATGTCATCGACAAGTGGGAGCCCGAGCCGAAACGGCTGCTGTATTTTGCCTTTACCTGGGGCGCGGCGGTGTCCATTGCCGTGACGCTCCTCATCCAGCCGTTCTTCGTGCTGGCGTTCCAGTTTTCCGACGTCCCGGACCTGCAGACATACATGGCCACTGTGCAGGCGCCCATTGTTGAGGAGTTTGCAAAATCCCTGGGCCTGCTCCTGCTTCTGCTCTTCGCCAGGAGGCATTTTGACGGGCCGGTGGACGGGGTGGTGTTCGCGTTCACCATTGCGGGAGGTTTCGCCTTTACCGAAAACATCCTCTACTTCGGCAGGGCCATCGCGGAGTCGGCGAGCCCGGCTAGCGACTTCGCCCAGGTCTTTTTCCTCCGCGGTGTTATGTCCCCCTTCGCCCATGCGATTTTTACGGGCACTACCGGCCTCATCATGGGTTTTGCGGCCAGGCGCTGGCATGCGGGCGCCTCTGTTGCCGCGTTCTTTGTGGGGCTCCTGCCGGCCATGATCCTGCACAACCGCTGGAACAGCATGGGCCAGGGCTTCCTGGTGGACTACATCCTGGTCCAGGTCCCCATCTTCTTCCTGGCGATAGGCGGCATCATCCTGTTGCGGGTGGCGGAGAAGCGGCTGACGCGCCAAAGGCTGCTTGAATACTCCGCCGCAGGCTGGTTCACGCCGGCCGAGGTGGAGCTTCTGGCGACGCTGGGCGGCCGGCGCACGGCCCTGAGCTGGGCGAGCGGCTACGGCAGGAAACGGCAGATGAAGGAATTCCTGAAAGCCGCGACGCACCTCGCGAACACCAGGCAGCGCATCCTCAGTGGACGCGACGTCCAGCTGCACCAGGCTGAGGAGAGGCAACAGCTGCAACGCATCCTCGCCCTGCGGGCGGCAGTAGCCGGTTGAGGCCTGTGCCGGGGGGAAGTTAAACAGCGAAAGGGCCGGCCCTCCACGGTGGTGGAGGCCGGCCCTTCGGCTGCAGTCAGGTGACCCGGCCTGCTAGGCGAGCAGCGAAGGCTTCAGCTGCTGCAGGCGGCCCAGGAGGCCGTTGATGAACTGGGGCGACTCGTCGGTGGAAAGGGTCTTGGCCAGCGACACGGCTTCGCTGACCGCCACTCCGTCCGGGACGTCGTCGTTGTACAGAAGTTCCCAGGTACCGATCCGCAGGATGATGCGGTCCACGGACGGCATCCGTTCAAGGCTCCAGCCCTGGGAGTAGGTTTCCAGGAATTCATCGATTGCGGGTTGCTGGGACAGCACGCCCTCAACGATTTCCAAGGTGTAGGGATTGACTATCTGGTCCGTCTTTTCCCGGCGTGCCCGAAGGACGTCGAAAGCAGATACCGAACGTTGCTCGGCCTCGAAAAGAACGTCCAGGGCCCTGCTGCGGGCTTTACCGCGTGCGCTCACTACTCGGTGACCCGGCCGAGGTAGCTGCCGTCACGGGTGTCCACCTTGACCTTGGTGTTGTTCTCGATGAACAGCGGAACCTGGATCTCGTAGCCGGTTTCCAGGGTGGCCGGCTTGGTGCCTGCCGAGGAACGGTCGCCCTGCAGGCCCGGTTCGGTGTAGGTGATCTCCAGCACGACGCTCGGCGGCAGTTCAAGGTAAAGCGGGGTGCCCTCATGGATGGCGATGTTGACCATCTGGTTTTCGAGCATGAAGTTGGTGGCATCGCCCACGGTGGCACCCGAGACCGTGATCTGGTCGTAGTCCGAGGTGTCCATGAATACGAAGTCCGCGCCGTCCTGGTACAGGTACTGGTAGTCGCGGCGGTCCACGGTGGCGGTCTCGATCTTGAGGCCGGCGTTGAACGTCTTGTCCACAACCTTGCCGGACATCACGTTGCGCATCTTGGTCCGTACAAAGGCGCCACCCTTGCCAGGCTTGACGTGCTGGAATTCAATGATGTTCCAGAGCTGGCCCTCAAGCTTCAGGACCGTTCCGTTCTTGATGTCGTTAGTGGTTGCCACTGGTTTCCTCTGGTTTCTGTGTCTGGTTACGTAGTCAGACGTTCTATGCCGGCCGGGCAGGCCAAAACGGCTTGCCGGCGCGTGTTTGTCAAAAATCGCGTGTTTCGAAAAAATCCAAGAACCATTCTACCGGTAAATGACCGCAAGCTTCCCGGTGGTCCATTCGGGCTGGTTCAGCAGGCCAGGTCAAGGACGTCCCGCGCCCGCTGAAGGGACAGTGTGGACGAATAGATCAGCGCCGCGTCCGCCGACTCTGCAACCTGCAGGTCCAGGGCACGCGCGAACGACTCAACCGCCGCGGAGGTCTGGCCGGCGGTGTACTGGGTCTTGCCAAGGAACTGCAGGACCAGTGCTTCCCGCGGCGTCCCCTGGACCTCGGCAAGGAGTTGGCGGAAAAGCTCCACGGCCCGGTCCAGGCGGTTGGTGACCCGGAGGACTTCGGCTTCAAAGGCACGCAGCCGGAAGGATTCGGGATCCTTGAACCGGGCTTCGGCCAGCAGTTCGGCAGCCTCGGATGCGTGCCCTTCCACGAGGAGGACAAAAATATGGTCCGCAGGATCGGCTGAGGCCGCCAGGGCCTCCCGGCATGCATCCTCGTTGACCATCTCGGGCAGCAGGGTTTCCGGGTTGATCCGGATCCCAGGGAACCCCGCTTCCGGCCAGTCTGCTGTACCCGTCACATCGCCCTGCATCAGGAGGCAATTTCCTGGTAGGCGGCGAACAGGAGCGACGTATCCGGAACGTCCAGTATTCCCGGCTTGGCGACGCCGTCCAGCACAACGAAGCGCAGCAGGTCACCCCGGGACTTCTTGTCGCGGCGCATCCCGTCCAGGAGGCCCTGCCAGCGGTCCCGGCGGTACGTGACGGGAAGCCCCATCCCGTCCAGGATGCTGCGGTGCCGGTCGGCATCGGCATCGCTGAGGCGTCCCACGCTCCGGGCCAGTTCAGCGGCGAACATCATACCCACGGACACGGCAGCCCCATGGCGCCAGGAATAGCGCTCCACCAGTTCGATGGCGTGGCCCAGGGTGTGCCCGTAGTTGAGGATTTCACGCAGCCCGGATTCCTTCAGGTCCTCCGAGACCACCTTCGCCTTGACGGCGATGGCCCTTTCGATGAGTTCCCGGATGGTGTCCGACTGGGGGTCCACCACGGCCGCAGTGTCCTTTTCCACCAGGTCCAGGATGGCGGGATCGGCGATGAAACCGCACTTGATGACCTCGGCCATGCCGGAGATGATTTCGTTTTTGGGCAGCGTGTTCAACGCGTCCAGGTCAGCGAGTACCGCGGCCGGTGGGTGGAATGCGCCCACCAGGTTCTTGCCCTCGGCGGTGTTGATGCCGGTCTTCCCGCCAACGGAGGCGTCCACCATTCCCAGCAGGCTGGTGGGCATGTGGATGACTTTGACGCCACGCAGCCACGTCGCGGCGACAAAACCGGCGAGGTCCGTGACCGCTCCCCCGCCCACGGCAACAATGGCGTCCGAGCGGGTGAAGTCGTTCTGCCCCAGGACCTGCCAACAAAAAGCGGCTACCTGGATGTGCTTGCCTTCCTCGGCATCCGGTATCTCCGCCGTCAGGGAGGTGAAGCCGGCGGCTGCCAGCTCATCCCGCACCGTGTCGCCGGTGAGCCGAAGGGCACGCGGGTGGATGACCAGGACACGCCGGACGCGTTCTCCGAGCAGCCCCGGAAGGTCACCCAGCAGCCCGCGTCCGACGACGACGTCGTAGTTATTCGCGGCGGATTCGCCGGTGACCTTGATCACTGTTGATTCGGTGCTCACTTTTCAACTTCCTGTTTGGCAGCTGCGTAGTTCCGCAGTGCTGCTTCGAGCCGCGCTCCAAGGTCGGAAACCGAGCCGTGGCGCACGTCCAGGGTGATGTCTGCCAGCCGTTCGTAGACCGGCTTGCGGGTGGCGAACATTGCTGTCCAGCGCCCCATGGCGTCCCCTGCCAGCAGTGGCCGCCCGGAATTGCGGGCGATCCGGCTGGCGACGGTATTGGCGTCGCATTCGAGATATACAACTGTGCAGCGGCTGAGCAGCTGCTGGGTTCCGGAATCAAGGACAGCCCCGCCGCCAAGGGAGATCACGGTGGTGGTGCCTTCAGCGGCCTCGACCGCGCCGGCAACCGTCCGGGCCTCAATCTCGCGGAACGCATGTTCACCGCGCCCAGCGAAGATCTCGGTTATGGAGCCGTGCGCCGCCACGATGACGGCGTCGGTATCCACGAAGGGGGCACCCAGCTGCTGGGCCAGCTGCTGCCCTATTGCAGACTTGCCCACAGCCATCGGACCGATCAGGACGATCGGCCGGTCGCCGACAGGACCAGTGTTGCTCCGGTGCGGCACTACTGGCCGATCGAGTCCAGGGACGCCGGAATGTTGTCCAGGTAACCCTTGATGTTCCGGGCGGTTTCGGCCACGGAGTCTCCGCCGAACTTCTCGGTAATGGCCTCGGCCAGGACCAGCGCCACCATGGCTTCGGCCACGACGCCGGCTGCGGGGACAGCACAGACGTCCGAGCGCTGGTGGTGTGCCTTCGCAGGCTCGCCGGTACTCACGTCGATGGTCCTCAGTGCACGGGGCACTGTGGCGATGGGCTTCATGGCAGCACGGACACGAAGGACGTCCCCGATGCTCATGCCGCCTTCGATGCCGCCTGCGCGGTTGCTGGTACGGATGATCCGGCCGTCTGCGTCCCGGACAATTTCATCGTGGGCAGCCGAACCGCGGCGTGCAGCGGTGAGGAAACCGTCACCTACTTCCACTCCCTTGATGGCCTGGATGCCCATCAGGGCGGCCGCCAGCCTGGAGTCCAGCCGCCGGTCCCAGTGCACGTAGCTGCCCAGTCCCGGGGGAAGGCCGTACGCGAGGACTTCCACCACGCCGCCGAGGGTTTCGCCTTCCTTGTGCGCGGCATCCACTTCCGCCACCATGGCGTCCGAGGTTTCACGGTCGAAGCAGCGCAGCGGATCAGCGTCAAGCGCGATCACGTCGGCCGGGACAGGCAGGGGACGTCCCTCCGGAACGGTCACGCTGGCGATGGAGACGGTGTGGCTGACCAGTTCGATCCCAAGGTGCTTGAGGAACTGCGCTGCCACGGTGCCCATGGCAACCCGGGTTGCGGTTTCGCGGGCGCTGGCCCGCTCCAGGACGGGACGGGCTTCGCCGAATCCGTACTTCTGCATGCCCGTGAAGTCGGCGTGGCCGGGCCGTGGCCGGGTCAGGGGGGCATTCCGCGCCTGTTCGGCGAGCAGTTCGGGATCCACCGGATCCGCTGACATGATCTGCTCCCACTTGGGCCATTCGGTGTTGCCCACCTGGATGGCAACGGGGCCGCCCTGGGTGAGGCCATGACGGACGCCGCCGAGGATGGTGACCACGTCCTGTTCAAACTTCATGCGTGCGCCCCGCCCGTAGCCCAGGCGCCGGCGGGCCAGAGAGTCTGCGATGTGCCCGCTGGTGATTTCCACACCGGCGGGGACGCCTTCAATAATTCCCATCAGAGCCGGACCATGGGATTCACCGGCAGTCAACCAACGCAACATAATTTCCATCCTGCCACGTAGGGCGGTCACAACGCCCGTCGGGCAAGGCCGACTGCGTCACACATCACATCTATGACAGCTGCATTAACGTCATCTCCGCGGCGGGTGAAAAGGCGCACCTGCTCCACGGCCTGGTACAGCAGCATTTCCAGGCCGGGCACAACGGCGCCGCCGCCTGCCTGCCACACGGAGGCGATCAGGCTTGGCCAGGGATCGTACGCCACGTCCAGCAGTACGCCAGGCGTTGGGGTTTTGAGGGCTGCGATCCCGGCCGCGAGAGAGTCTGCCGCCCGGGGCGGGAGGGTGGAGATGACGACGTCGGCACTGGCCGTTGGCTGGGCCGCTTCAGCGAGGGGACGAATGTGCAGGCCCACGCCAAGGCTTGCGGCTGCCGCGCGTACGTCCGCTGTGCGGGACACGTCCCGGACAAAGACCTGGGCGTTGTCCGTCCCGAGTTCCTTCAGGGCCGCGACGGCCGACGCTGCGGTTCCCCCGCCCCCGAGGACGACAGCAGAGGGGGCTGCTCCCGTCCCGGCGTGACGGAGGGCGTTGACGATTCCGGCCACGTCGGTGTTGGAGCCGATGGCCTTTGGCGCTCCATCGTGGTCTTCAAAGGAAACGGTGTTCACCACGCCCAGTGTCCGGGCGACGCCGCGTACTTCGTCCACGTGGCTGAGCATGGCGGTCTTCAGCGGCATGGTGACCGACAGCCCGCGCCACCCCGGCTGGTCGCGGATCTGCCGCATCAGCGACGGCAGCAGCTCCCCGGTGACGTCAATTGCCGTGTAACTGATCCCGATGCCGAGCTGCGTGTAGGCAGCAAGGTGCAGTGCCGGAGACTTCGAATGGCTGATCGGGTGGCCCAGGACGGCGGCCCGCAAACTCATGTGCAGCGGCCCACATTTGCCATGCACCAGGCGTTGTACTGCTCCACATAGACGTTGTGTTCGGCCAGGGTCCGGGAGAACTTTGTTTCCTTGGTGTCCAGGTTGATGGTCACCCAGTACAGGAAGTCATTGGACTTTGGCTTGGCCGCAGCGTCGATGGCCGTCTTGCCCGGCGAACCGATGGGTCCCGGCGGAAGGCCCGGGTTGGCGTACGTGTTGTACGGATTCGACTTGTCCCGGCGCTGCTCGTCCGTGAAGTTGTAGCTCTTGGTGCCAAGACCGTAGGTGACCGCTGAGTCCACCTGCAGGAAGCCGTTGGTCTGGTCGTTGGGCTCGAGCCGGTTGTAGATGGCACCGGCCACGTCGCCGTACTCTGCCTGTCCCCCCTCGGCCTGGACGATGCTGGCGACGATGACGGCCTCGTACTGCTTGGCAGGATCGGAAATTCCCTGCTCAACGAGTTCGTCGACCGTTATTTTGACCAGGGCCTGCAGGATGTCCTTTGCCGGTGTACCAAGCGGGAAGCGGTGCTCCCCCGGTGCAAGGTAGCCTTCCAGGTTCTTCGCATTCCCGGGCAGGCCGAACTGCGCCGGCTGGTCGCTTAATGCCTGCAGGTCCTGCATCGATATGCCGGATCCCTCGGAGATGGCCTGGAGCGATTCGCCGATGCGCAGCCCGGCGCTCAAGGCAAAGTAGATGACCTTGGTTTTGTCCTGGCCAAGCAGCACCTTGACGGCGTCGGCGTTCTTCATCTCGGCCTTGAAGGTGTAGTCACCCGGCGACAGCGTTCCGCCCGAAGCGTTGAACGCCTGCAGGAACGTGTCGGCGTTGGCCACGACGCCCTTGCTTTCGAGATCGGTGGCAACCGAGCGCGTGCCTTCACCGTTATCCACCGTCACCTGGACCTCTCCGGATCCCGGGCCCGGGAAATCGCTGGGCTTATCGGTGCCAAGGAGGGGCTTAAGGAACTGGGCGCCCACAGCCACGGCCGTGACGAACACCGCGAGTGTCAGGAAGAGCGCCAGGATCCTCCTGTTGCGCCGGACCTTCTTGGAGGGTTTGGCCACTACCTGTGCTGCGGATGAACCGGGGAGGAACTCATGGTGGGTTCCGGCGTCGTGGTGCACGTCGTAGTGGCTGGGGCCGGGATGGCCGTCCCCGTAGTGGGCCTCGTCCTGATACCCCTGCCCATGGTGTACGCCTTCCTGATAGTCATGCCCGGCCGCATGGTGCAGTGGGTCGGCGTAGTGGGTATCGGCTGCATGCTGGTACCCCACCAAAGCGGGCTCAGCGTGGGTGTCAGTCGCATCGTCGCCAGACATTCCGTCGTGCCGGGCATGCCCCTGATACTGAACGTCCTCAGGTGACGCAGCAGGTTCAGCGTGGTGTTCCACTTCGGCGGGAAGTGTTTCCTGGATGGAAGGAGGCGTCTCAGGAGCTGCGGGAACGTGCTGCGCGTCGGGAACGTGCTGAACCGGCGGTGCGGGAACGGCAGGCGGATCGGCGGGGGGCGGCGGAACATCATGTCCCGTTTCGTATGCCTGCTCGGGAACAATGTCCTGATCGCCGGTGTTGTGGCTCTTTTCGCGTGCCCGTATTTCCTTGCGGGTCAACGGCTTCGCTGTCCCGGCCCCGAAAGGGCCGGAAGCGTCGTCAATGTTGGCAGGGCTCACTGTTGCCTTCCATTATCTGAAGATCGGTCCGTGTCCCCCGGGCTGGCGGGGACAGACTGGTCCACCTCGCTGACCCCCAGGTCCACTGAAGGGGATGGCGCCGTCACGCGTGAGCCGACGTCCGCTCCCCTGGCTTTCTGCATGTCGATGGCGTGCTGAAGGATACCTGCCGCCGCGACCTGATCCACTACTTTACGGTGATTCCTGCTGCTCATGCCAGCTTCGTGCAGGTTACGGTGGGCCGCAACGCTGCTGAGCCGTTCATCCACCAGGTTTACCGGCACCGCCAATCCACGGCCGGCAAGCTCAGCGGCCAGCAGCAAAGCGTAATCGCCGGCCATCCGGGCGGATGCGTGCTCTTCGCCTTTCATGGTCCGGGGCAGCCCTACGATGACCTGCACAGCTCCCAGTTCCTCGGCCAGCTTGGCGATGACGCGGACGTCGGAGTTCTTCTTGGCGTTCCGGTCCAAGGTTTTGTAGGGCGTTGCGAGAATGGAATCACGGTCACAGATGGCCACCCCCACCCGGACCGTGCCGACGTCCACCCCCAGTTTGACGCCCTGGGGGTAACCGCCGGCAGCTGCAGGATTGCTCATGGCCGGATTAGCGCCGTTCGACGGCGTCGACGACGGCTGCCAGGGCTGCCCCCACCTTGCCGGCGTCGGTGCCGCCGCCCTGGGCGACGTCGTCCTTGCCGCCGCCGCCACCGCCGAGGATGCCGGCCGCCAGCCGTACCAGGGCACCGGCCTTGACCCCGGCAGCCCGGGCTGCTTCGTTGGTGGCGACCAGGATCATCGGGCGGTCGTTTGTTACGCCGGCCACGGCCACGGTGGCTGCTGCGGAACCCAGGCGGTTCCGCAGGTCGAGGGCCAGTCCCCGGAGGTCGTCGGCGCCGCTTACCGTGCCGGTGTCGTGGGCGATGATGCTAACGCCCGCGGCGTCCCTGGCGCTGTTGACCAGCTGGGCAGCGGCGGCAAGGAGCTGCTCCTTGCGCAGGCGGTCCAGCTCCTTCTCGGTTGCCTTAAGCTTGGCGAGCGTGGCCGCGATCCTGTCTGCCAGCTGCCCGGAGGGAACCTTCAGCATGTCGGTCAGTTCCGTCACCAGGGCGCGCTCGGCGGCGAGGTGCCGGAAGGCGTCCATGCCCACGAAGGCCTCAACCCGGCGGTTTCCTGATCCGACGGACTGCTCGCCAAGGAGGGAGAGGCTTCCGATCAGCGAGGTGTTGGCAACGTGGGTGCCGCCGCAGAGCTCGCGGGACCAGGCGCCGTCGATTTCCACAACACGGACTTCGCTGCCGTAGTTCTCGCCAAAGAGCGCCATCGCGCCCAGGGCCTTGGCCTCGGTCAATCCCATGACCTTGGTTTCCACAGCGTAGTTGTTGCGGATGGCCAGGTTGGAGACTTCCTCGATTTCCGACCGGGTGGCGGTGCTCAGTCCCTCGCCCCAGGCGAAGTCGAAGCGCAGGTAACCGGCTTTGTTGAAGGACCCGCGCTGGGTGGCTTCAGGCCCGAGGATCTGGTGGAGTGCGGCGTGCACAATGTGCGTGCCGGTGTGGGCCTGCTCGGCAGCATGCCGGCGGTCACGGTCAACGGCGGCGCGGACCAGGGAATCAGATCCGATCTCGCCCTCCCGCACGATGGCCTTGTGCACGCTGAGGCCCTTCAGTGGCCGCTGGACGTCGAGGACCTCGACGACGAACCCGTCACCTGTGATGAGCCCGGTATCGGCGGCCTGTCCACCGGCTTCAGCGTAGAACGGGGTCTCCGCGAGCACCAGCTCGATCTCATCCCCGGTTGAAGCCTGCTGTACCGGCCGGCCGGCCGCCAGCAACCCGCGGACACGGGACTCGCCGTCGAGCTCGGTGTAGCCGGTGAAGACCGTCTCGCCCTGGCCGAGGATCTCCTGGAAGGCGGAGAGGTCTGCGTGGCCGCCCTTCTTGCCCTTCGCGTCGGCCTGGGCGCGCTGGCGCTGCTCCAGCATGAGGCTGCGGAAGGCTGCTTCATCCACCTTCAGCCCCGCCTCTTCAGCCATTTCCAGGGTGAGGTCGATGGGGAAGCCGTAGGTGTCGTGCAGGGCGAAGGCATCGGCGCCGGACAGCGGCTTGTTTGCGGCCTTGGACTCCCTCACGGCGTCTTCAAGGCGTGCCGTACCGGAGGCGATGGTGCGAAGGAAGGCTTTCTCCTCGGCGTAGGCGATGCGGCTGATCCGGGCGAAATCGGTTTCGACAATCGGGTACACGCCCTTCATGGCGTCCCGGGAGGCCGGCAGCAGGTCGGGCAGGCAGGCCTGCTCCACACCGAGAAGGCGCATAGAGCGGACGGCACGCCGGATGAGGCGGCGCAGGACGTATCCGCGGCCCTCATTGGAAGGGGTGACACCGTCGGAAATCAGCATCAGGGCCGAGCGGATGTGGTCACCGACGACGCGCATCCGCACGTCGTCCGTGTGGTGCGGATCCTCGTCGGTTTCCGCGGAGGTGTATTCCTTGCCCGAAAGTTCGGCAGCTTTGTCGATGACGGGCCGGACCTGGTCCGTCTCGTACATGTTTTCGACACCCTGCAGGATCATGGCCAGGCGCTCCATGCCAAGGCCGGTGTCGATGTTGCGCTTGGGCAGCTCGCCCACCACATCGAAGTCTTCCTTGGAACGGACATTTTCGATCTGGTACTGCATGAACACGAGGTTCCAGATCTCGATGTAGCGGGTTTCGTCCGCCAGCGGACCGCCTTCAATGCCGTAGGCGGGGCCGCGGTCGTAGTAGATTTCCGAACAGGGGCCGGCCGGGCCGGGCTGGCCGGTGTGCCAGTAGTTGTCCGACTTGCCCATCTTCTGGATGCGCTCGGCGGGCACGCCGGTGTTTTTCAGCCACAGTTCCTTGGCTTCGTCGTCCTCTTCGTAGACCGTCACCCACAGCAGTTCGGGCGCAAGTCCATAGCCGCCGTCGTCAACGCTCTTGGTGAGCAGTTCCCACGCGAACCTGATGGCGTCTTCCTTGAAGTAGTCCCCGAAGGAGAAGTTGCCGCACATCTGGAAGAAGGTTCCGTGCCGTGCCGTCTTGCCCACTTCTTCGATGTCGCCCGTGCGGATGCACTTCTGCACACTGGTGGCCCGGGAGTAGGGGGCTTCTTCGCGGGCGGTGAGGTAGGGAATGAACGGAACCATGCCGGCCACCGTGAAAAGCAGCGAGGGGTCGCTGGAGACCAGCGATGCGGAGGGAACCGCCGTGTGGCCCTTGCTGACAAAAAAGTCCACCCAGCGCTTTGTGATCTCCTGCGACTTCATGAGCTGTTTTCTTACCCTTCTTGGTCCGCGCACTGGACGGCGCGGGGTGTTCGTTCGCGTGGCAGGATCCCAGGTACGGTTCCTGCCGGTTTGTTTCGACGGCTGGCCAGGCCAGTGCCTGCCGGTCAGCGGCGGGCCACTTCCCCTGACTCAACGCCAAGGGCGGCCCGAAGATCGGTTTCCCGTTCAAGCATTCCGGCGCGGACGGCGTCAGCGAAGTCGTAGACTCCGTCGGCAAGCCGGCCCACTGCCCGGTTGAGGCCTTCCGGTCCCAGGTTGGACTGCGCTTCGGTCACCTTGCGGAAGGCGATGACTCCGATGGCCACGCCGATTCCCATCCAAACAAGTCGTTTCATTTTCGTTCTCCGGGATTCAGCGGCTGCGGCGGCCGGCAGCGGGCTTCTTGCGGTTGGCCAGCGCGCTGCGCACGCCGTAGCTGAACGCCGCCACCCTGATGAGCGGCGAGCCTACGGTGGCGGCAACCAGGGATGACAGGGCCGAGAGGTTGGCGGAGGCGTCCGAGACGTTGGACGAGATGCCGTCCACCTTCTTCAACTGCCGGTTGGTGGTTGACACCGTGGCAGTGACCTCGTCCATCAGGGGCGTGGCGCCGTCGCTGATGGACCTGATGGCGGTCCGTACCTCGTCAAACACCTTGCCAAGCTTCAGGATGGGCACTGCGAGCAGCAGCACCAGCAGCGCAAACACCCCGGCAGCGATCAGGCCGGCAATATCGCCACCAGACATAGACGTTCATCTCCTCGAAATTCTGTGGTTCGGTCCATCCTGCACGCGCTGATGAAGCGCGTTCCGCAGATGTCCCCCAAGTACCTTACATACAAAGAAGCCCGTGGCGCTTGCCACGGGCTTCTTTGGATACGCTGCTGGAATTTAGCGTGCGTAGAATTCGACGACCAGCTGCTCTTCGCAGGTCACGGGGACCTCGGAGCGCTTGGGGCGGCGAACCAGGCGTGCCTGGAGGGCTTCCAGCTTGACGTCCAGGTATGCCGGAACGGTGGGCAGGACGTCGCGGTGGGCGCCGGCTGCTGCTACCTGGAGCGGAACCATGGTTTCGCTGCGGCTGTGGACGTGGACCAGCTGGCCCTCGCCGACGCGGAACGACGGACGGTCAACGCGGACGCCGTCAACCATGATGTGGCGGTGCACAACCAGCTGGCGGGCCTGGGCGATGGTGCGGGCAAAGCCGGCACGCAGGACCAGGGCGTCAAGACGCATTTCGAGCAGTTCGATGAGGTTTTCACCGGTCAGGCCCTTGGTGCGGCGGGCCTCTTCGAAGGCACGGGTCATCTGTGCTTCGCGGATGCCGTACTGGGCGCGCAGGCGCTGCTTTTCGCGCAGACGTACGGCGTAGTCGGAGTCCTGCTTCTTGCGGGCACGGCCATGCTCACCGGGGCCGTACGGGCGGCGCTCCATGTACTTGGCGGCCTTGGGGGTCAGAGCGATGCCGAGGGACCGCGAGAGGCGGGCCTGACGGCGAGCACGAGTGTTGTTAGCCACTTGTGTCCTTCCAATATCTGCGGTGTGTCAGTGTTACTGGCCTCCACGATGGAGAGCATCGGCCAACCGCTGCCTTTTGCTACTGGGCGCAGGCATAACCTTCTCAACGTAAAATTGGGGAGATTGTGCGTCCGCGCCTTGCCAGACAAACATCTATCCTACCACGGCGGCTACTTGCCCCGGACGATCTTCCGCAGCCGCTCCAGCCGCACCGCAATGTCCCGCTCCGCGCCGTTGGCGGTGGGCTGGTAGTAATCCTTTCCCACCAGGTCATCGGGCGGGTACTGCTGGGTGGCAACCCCGTGTGGAGCATCATGGGCGTACTTGTAACCGAGGCCGTGGCCCAACTGCTTCGAACCCGGATAGTGCGCGTCCCGCAGATGGGCGGGGATGCCGTTCCCCAGCCCCGCCCGAACGTCGGCGATTGCTTTGTTGATGCCCGTGTAGGCGGCGTTGGACTTTGGTGCTGTCGCGAGGTGCACCACAGCCTCGGCCAGGACGATGCGCCCCTCGGGCATGCCGATCAGCTGCACCGCCTGGGCTGCGGCCACAGCCGTCTGCAGGGCAGTGGGATCAGCCAACCCCACGTCCTCGGCTGCGGAGATCACGATCCGGCGGGCGACGAAGCGCGGGTCCTCCCCCGCTTCCAGCATCCTGGCGAGGTAGTGGAGGGCGGCGTCCACGTCGGAACCGCGGATGGATTTGATGAAGGCGCTGGCCACGTCATAGTGCTGGTCCCCCGCGCGGTCATAGCGGACAGCGGCGGCGTCGAGGGCGCGCTCGGTGTGCTTCAGTTCAACCTTGACGGGCCCGGCTTCGGCGTCGTCAGCATCACCGAAGGCCACTCCGGCCGCCGCTTCAAGGGCGGTCAGGGCGCGTCGGGCGTCGCCGCCGGAGAGCCGGACGAGGTGGGCCAGCGCTTCCGGATCGAGTTCAACCTTGCCGTCGAGGCCGCGCTGGTCCTGCACGGCCCGGACCAGGAGGCCTTCAATGTCTGCGTCTGTCAGCGGGCGGAGCGTGAGCAGCAGGGAACGGGACATGAGCGGCGATACGACGGAGAAGGACGGGTTTTCGGTGGTGGCGGCCACCAGCACCACCCAGCGGTTTTCGACGCCGGGCAGCAGGGCGTCCTGCTGGGCTTTGTTGAAGCGGTGGATCTCGTCCAGGAACAGGACAGTGGTGGTCCTATAGAGGTCGCGGGCGGTGAGCGCATCGTCCATCACGCGGCGGACATCCTTGACGCCCGCCGTGATCGCTGAGAGTTCAACGAACTTCCTGCCGGGACCGCGCGCGATGACGTGCGCGAGCGTGGTTTTTCCGGTTCCGGGCGGACCCCAGAGGATCAGCGAGGTGGGTCCCGCGGGGCCGGATGTGTCCGCTCCCGCCCCTGCAGCAAGTTGGCGCAAGGGTGACCCTTGGCCGAGGAGGTGTTGCTGGCCCACTACCTCGTCAAGGGTGCGGGGGCGCATCCGGACGGCCAGCGGGCCACGGGGAGAAGCGTTGCCCCCTCCTCCGGCGGTCCGGCCGGCGGCCGGCGCGCCGTTGTCGCCGTCGTCATCATTGCCTGGCCCGTGCCCGAAGAGATCATCCACATAGATAGGCTACTTCCAGTCGTTCGGCTTTCCCGCCGAAGTCCAGCTACCCCTAAGGATGCCGCCATGTCCGCACGAGCCGCCGGCGACCGGCCGCCCTCCGTCCGGACAGCTTTCGTTTCCGGCAGCCGGTTGGCCGGTTGGGCAGAGCGGTTCGCAGCCGCCCACGGCGGTTATCTGGAACGGGATGACGACGACGGGCTGCGCCTCCTGGCAGCCGACGGCACGGAAGCACTCCTGCAGGCGCCCTGGCCCGCGGACGGACGGCCCGGACGTGGGAGGGACGGGGTGGAGCGACTGGCGTCGCTTGCCTCGCAGCCCCGCCGTCTTGGCTTGTTGCTGGTCCGCCGGGGTGGTTACGGAGTGGGAATCGCCGCCGAAGGGGAACTGCTGGCTTCCAAGGTGGGCACCAGGTACGTGCAGTCCCGCACGGCGGCCGGCGGCCAGTCCCAGCAGCGGTTCGCCCGCCGCCGCTCCAACCAGGCCGATGCGCTCGTGGAGGCGGTGGCCGCGCAGGCTGCTGAGGTGTTCAGCCGGGAATCGTTCGAGTATGTGCTTCCCGGGGGCGACCGGCCGCTGGCGGACCTGGTCCTGGAACACCCCGCGCTGCGGGGATACGCCCGGCTGCCGCGGCTGGCCTACCTCGATGTGCCGGAGCCGAAGGCAGCCGTTGTGAAGAAGGCCGCGGTGGACGCCTGCTCGGTGCGGGTACAGGTAACGGACGCACCGGCCGCGTAGCGCCTGCCCCGGCAGCGGAGTCAGCAGCCCGTCGGCGCGCGCCGGGGACGTTCCTGGCGGTAGAGGTAGCGGCCCTCCTCCCGGAACCCGGCCTTGGCATAAAGCTCCTGGGCACCATGGTTGGCTGCGGTGACCAGCAGCCAGTAGCCGTCCAGCTTTCGGGAGGCCCCCTCCTGCAGCAGGGCGCGGAGGACATCGCTGCCATAGCCGCACCGGCGGGCGTCCGGATGCGTGGCCATGCAGTAGATGCCGCCCAGCGGCCCCGGCGTTGTGTCCGGTAAAACAAGGCGTCCGACGGCGGCGGGCCGGCCGTCGTCGCCGCGCACCAGTGCATACACCGAAGGGCAGCCTTCAAGGATTTCCCGGGCGGCTGCCGGGGCCTCCGCGCCGCCGCGCCCATCCACGTCCCACCACACCTCCAGCCATTCATCCGACGGCTGGGATGCCAGTTCCACGGGGCGGTCAGGCGGCGTGGTGCCCAGCGAGGCCTGACGGGTAAGGATCAGGGTTTCGGACTGCCGGGTGAAGCCTTCGGCATCAAGGAATGCATTGAGGGACGCGGTCCGGGGATCATCAAAAAGTTGGAAGATCACCGGCAGCCGGCGGCTGCGGTACCAGGATCTGGCCTCCCTGAGCAGTCCAGGGAACCCTTGTGCGCCGCCTTCCGGGTCCCGGCGCGGCCAGATGGAGTTGGCACGTTGCGTTACTCCGTCCGCGGCCCGGAAAACCCAGGCGTCCGTTTCATACCGTTCCAGACCAGGCCAGGCAGCATCCATTGCTGCCTCCACTTCTGAGGGTGATGTATGAACGACCGGCACGGAAGTGTCCACGAAAACTCCTTTACTCATAGGAGAGGCTCCCCGGCGCTGCCGGGGAGCCTCTCCTGCCATACAGCTGTCAGCGGCTACTTGGCGACCGCTTCGACTTTCTTCGCTTCGACCGGCTTGGTGGCCTCGGGCTTGAAGTCCACGCCCGCTTCCTTCCGCTGCTGAGGCGTGATGGGGGCCGGAGCGTCCGTGAGCGGGTCGTGGCCGCCGCCGGACTTCGGGAAGGCGATGACGTCGCGGATGGAGTCCACTCCTGCAAGCAGTGACACCACGCGGTCCCAACCAAAGGCGATTCCGCCGTGCGGGGGTGCGCCGTATTTGAAGCCCTCGAGCAGGAAGCCAAACTTGGTCTGGGCGTCCTCCTTGTCCAGGCCCATCAGCTCGAAGACGCGCTCCTGCACCTCGCGCTGGTGGATACGGATGGAGCCGCCGCCGATTTCGTTGCCGTTGCAGACAATGTCGTACGCGTAGGACAGTGCGGACTCGGGGTCCTTGTCGAAGGTGTCCAGAAACTCCGGCTTGGGCGACGTAAAGGCGTGGTGGACGGCCGTCCACTGGCCGGCGCCCACCGCTACGTCACCCGAGGCGACGGCGGCGGCGGCAGGCTCGAACATGGGTGCGTCCACGACCCAGCAGAACGCCCAGTCGTTGGGGTCGATCAAACCGGTCCGGTGGCCGATTTCCACGCGTGCGGCACCCAGGAGGGCGCGGGACGGCGTCTTTTCGCCGGCGGCGAAGAAGATGCAGTCACCGGGCTTGGCACCCACGGCGTCGGCCAGGCCGGCACGCTCGGTGTCGGTGAGGTTCTTGGCCACCGGACCGGCCAGCTCGCCGTCCTCCTTATACAGGACGTAGGCCAGTCCCTTGGCGCCACGCTGCTTGGCCCATTCCTGCCAGGCGTCCAGGGCGCGGCGTGCCTGCGAAGCTCCGCCGGGCATGACCACGGCGCCGACATACGATGCCTTGAAGACACCGAAGTTGGTGTCCTTGAAGAATTCCGTAAGCTCCGTCAGTTCCAGTCCGAAGCGGAGGTCCGGCTTGTCCGAACCGAAGCGGGCCATCGCATCGGCGTAGGTGATCCGCTGGATGGGTGTGGGGATCTCGACGTCGATCAGCTTCCACACTGCCTTGACGATGTTTTCGCCCAGCGTGATGATGTCGTCCTGGTCCACGAAGCTCGCCTCGATGTCCAGCTGGGTAAATTCCGGCTGGCGGTCCGCGCGGAAGTCCTCGTCCCGGTAGCAGCGGGCAATCTGGTAGTACTTTTCGAAGCCGCCCACCTGCAGGAGCTGCTTGAAAAGCTGCGGGGACTGCGGAAGGGCATACCAGGAGCCGGGCGCCAGGCGTGCCGGAACCAGGAAGTCACGGGCGCCTTCCGGCGTCGACCGCGTCAGCGTGGGGGTCTCGATTTCCACAAAGCCGTCCTGGTGGAGCAGTTCGCGGGCCACCCGGTTGGCTTCGGAGCGCAGCCGGAGGTTGCGGCTGGGGCCGGGGCGGCGGAGGTCCAGGTAGCGGTGCTTGAGGCGCGCTTCCTCGCCCACTTCCACGTGCTCGTCGATCTGGAACGGCAGCGGGTCCGAGGTGTTCAGGATGGTGACATCCTCGGCAATGACCTCGATCTCACCGGTGGCAAGCGCCGGGTTCTCGTTGCCTTCCGGCCGCTTCGAAACGGTGCCCTTGACCTGGAGGACGTACTCGTTGCGCAGCCCGTGGAAGACCTCTTCCTCGCGGACCACAACCTGCGCCACGCCGGATGCATCGCGCAGGTCCACGAATGCCACACCACCGTGATCACGACGGCGGCCCACCCAGCCGGCCAGGGTTACGGTTTGTCCAATGTGCTCGGAGCGAAGGGATCCGAGGTCATGTGTGCGCAGCACAGCACGCCTTTCTGCGGGAAAACAGTGGGAAATTTAAATGGACCATTCCAGGAACGGTCCCGTCCGAGTTTACCCGCTGGACAGGGACTGTCACCGCATGATGCACCGGGTGCGGGTAAAGCGGCTAAACCGCCGTGGCCACCGGGGCTGTCGTGGCCACTTGCACAGCGAGGTCCTCCGACGGCGGCGCCCAGGTTTCAGGGGCGGCCACCACCTGCTCCCCCGACCGGATGTCCTTGACCTGGTGCGTGCCGTCGTCGTCCGTGAACCAGACGAACGGGATGCCGCGCCGGTCGGCGAACTTGATCTGCTTGCCGAACTTCTCCGCCTTGGCAGCCACTTCGGTGGGAATGCCGCGGCTCCGCAACTGGGCTGCAACGTCCTGTGCCGCGCCCCAGCTGCCGTCATGCGTCAGGGCCACCAGTACAGCGGTGGGAACCGAACGCGAGGCCCTGGCCAGGTCCTGGCTCAGGATGCGGGAAACCAGCCTGGTAACTCCGATGGACAGCCCGACGCCGGGGAACTTCCGGTTGCCTTTGGATGCCAGGGCATCGTACCGGCCGCCGGAGCAGATGGAGCCCAGCTGCTCGTGGCCAACCAGGACGGTTTCCACCACTGTTCCCGTGTAGTAGTCAAGACCGCGGGCGATGCTGAGGTCTGCCACCACCTTGCCGGGGGCCCGCTGGACAGCGGCTTCAATCACCTGTTCCAGCTCGTTCAGGCCTTCGTCCAGCAGTTCGTTGCTGACGCCAAGCGCCCGGACCTGTGCCACGAAGGACGTGTCCTCCGTGCGGATCCCCGCCAGCTGCAGCGCCTTTTGCGCCTGCTCGTCGGTGGCACCCAGTTCTTCCTTCAGCAGCTCGGCCACTTTGGCCGGGCCCACCTTTTCCAGCTTGTCGATGCTGCGGAGCACTCCCGCCGTGTCCTCGAGGCCGATTCCCCGGTAGAAGCCTTCCGCCAGCTTGCGGTTGTTGATGCGCAGCCGGAAGTCCGGGATGGGCAGCGCGCCCAAGGCTTCCGCGATCACCAGCGCGATCTCAACGTCATAGCGGAAGGGCAGTTCGCCGTCGCCCACAACATCAATGTCCGCTTGCGTGAACTCGCGGGCCCGGCCTTCCTGCGGACGCTCACCCCGCCACACCTTCTGGATCTGGTAGCGCCGGAACGGGAACGCCAGGTATCCGGCATTTTCAACGACGTAGCGGGCGAACGGGACGGTGAGGTCAAAGTGCAGGGCAAGGGCGTGCGGATCCGCTTTGCCTGCCTTAACAGGGTTGTCGCTCTCGTCCTCCTGGAGCCGGCTGAGGCCGTACACTTCCTTGTCGATCTCACCCTTACGCAGCAGCTGCCCCACGGTCTCCACGGCGCGTGTCTCGATCGAGCCGAACCCGTGGAGTTCGAAGACCCGGCGCAGGGTGTCCAGAACATGGAGTTCCACCAGCCGCTCCTCGGGAAGCCACTCGGGGAATCCGGACAGGGAGGCGGTGCGTGCCATGGAAGTTCTCCTCTTGGTGCGCCGGAAGCTGCCCGCATTCCGCCCTTTACGGGCGCCGAACCGCGGCAGTCCAGCCAGTCATGCATAAACTATGTGCGGCAGTCAGTTTATGCGTCATCCGTGTGCATCTCTAATGCAGCGGACCGGCAGGGCTCGGCCGTCAGAAAACTGCGCCTGCGGCCTTCATGCCCATCGCGCAGCAGCCCGACAATAAGGAGGACCCTTGGCGGCCAGTTCACGCAGTGCCCGCGAAGCCAAACGGCGCATCCAGCAGATGGAGGCCAAGCGCGAGCTCAGGCGGGACCAGGAGAAGCGCCGCAAGCGCGACAATCTTGTGGCCGCAGGTGCCGGAACCGCCGCAGTGCTGCTCGCCGTCGTACTCCAACTCACTGCCTTTGCCGGGAACCCCACGGAGGAGGAGTTCGCAGCAGCCGAGGCCGGGCTTGCCAGCCCGTCAGCCCCGGCTGACCCGTCCGCAAGTCCGTCCGCCCAAGCCACGAACGGCCCCAACATCCCGGCCCCGGACACTGCCGCAGGCAAGACCTTCACCGGGGAACTGGTCCTGAACGGGAGCCCGCTGGGCGTGGAGCTGGATGGGGTTAATGCACCGCAGGCAGCAGCCGTCTTCAAATCCCTGAGCGATGAGGGCTTTTACAACGGAAAGACCTGCCACCGCCTCACCACCGCCGACGCATTCGGCGTCCTGCAGTGCGGCTCCCCCACGGGCGACGGGCAGGGCGATCCCAACTACACGTGGGGACCGCTGGAGAATGTTCCGGCCGACAATACCTACCCGGCCGGTACCATCGCCGTGGCCCGGACCGGCAATAACGCCTACGGCAACGGAACCCAGTTCTTCATTGTCTACAAGGACACCACCATTCCTGCCGACTCCGCAGGCGGCTACACGGTAGTCGGGAAGGTGACATCGGGGCTGGACGTGGTGTCGGATATCGCTGCCGCCGGGATCACGCCGGGCGGCAGCGACACAGACGGCGCGCCTGTTGAACCAGTCACGATAGACTCGTTTTCTCTGAAGTAGGAAGCCCGGCCGAGGTGGCCGTGGTGCAGAACGTGAGTATTTCCCTCCAAGCGAAAGACTTTTAGCGGTGACAGACAGTCAGAAATCCGACGAAACAGCAACAGACCTGACCGAGGCGGCGGCCCACGCCACGGAAGACGCAGGAGCTGAAGCAACCACTACACCGGACACGGAAGCTCCCGCCGGGGACGCCCCTGAAAGCAGTACTCCCACAGCGGATCCTGTCGAAGCGCCCGCCGGTGAGGCTCCGGCGGAGGAAGAACCCTCCGGTGACGCCCCGGAATCCGCTGCCCCCGCTCCTGCACCGGCTCCCGGCCCCCGGCCGTCCGCCCCTTCCCCTGCAGCCTTCGCCTCGCGTCCCAAGCCGGCAGCAGCAACCCCGGCCGCGGCACCCGTCCAGGCCCCGCCGTCAACGTCCTTGGCTGAGGCCTCGAAGTGGGGCCGCGTCGAAGGCGACGGACACGTCTTCCTGACCATCGATGGCAGCGAGCACCCTGTGGGGCAGTACCCGGGCGTGAGCGACGACGAGGCCCTGGCCTACTTTGCGCGGAAATACGACGACGTGGTGGCCCAGATTGTGCTGCTCGAACAGCGCGTCAGCTCAAAAGCCCCCAGCACGGACATGCAGAAAACGGTGACCCACCTCCGGGAGCAGCTCGCTGAACGGAACATGGTGGGCGACCTCCGGGCGGCCGAGGCCCGGCTGGACAGCCTTTCCACGCAGATCGCCGAACTCGAAAAGGCGGAGAAGGCGGAGCACGACGCCGTCCGCGCGTCCGAGCTCGCTGCCCGTGAGGCCATCGTTGCTGAGGCTGAGCAGATTTCCGGCCAGGATCCTGCCCAGACCCAGTGGAAGACCTCCAGCGCCAGGATGAACGAGCTCTTTGAGAGCTGGAAGACTGCGCAGAAGAGCGGCGTCCGCCTTGGCCGCAGCAATGAAGACGCCCTGTGGAAGCGGTTCCGTGCCGCCCGCACAGTTTTCGACCGCCACCGCAGGGCCTACTTCTCCCAGCTGGACAGCAACAACTCCGCGGCCAAGGCCGCCAAGGAAAAGCTGATTGCCGAGGCTGAGTCGCTGTCCACGTCCACCGATTGGGGTTTCGCCGCCGGCGAGTACCGCCGCCTGATGGACCAGTGGAAGGCCTCCCCGCGCGCCAGCCGCAAGGACGACGACGCCCTCTGGGCCCGTTTCCGTGCAGCCCAGGACGTCTTCTTCGCCAACCGCCAGGCTGCCAATGACGAGATCGACCAGGAGTACTCCGCCAACCTCACGGTCAAGCAAGCCCTCCTGACCGAGGCCAATGCCATTCTTCCCGTCAAGGACCTGGGGGCGGCCAAGAAGGCGCTGCAGTCCATCCGGGACCGGTGGGAGGAAGCGGGCAAGGTGCCGCGGGCGGAAATGGGCCGTATCGAGGCCGGGCTCCGCAAGGTTGAGGACGCTGTGCGCCAGGCCGAGGAAGAGCAGTGGCAGCGGTCCAACCCGGAGCGGAAGGCCCGCACCAACAGTGCCCTGTCCCAGCTTGAATCCGCCATTGCCGGGCTCCAGGACGATCTGGCCAAGGCTGAAAAGAGCGGTGACCAGCGCAAGATCAAGGCCGCGCAGGAAGCACTTGAAGCGCGCCAGGCCTGGCTCGACCAGATCCAGCGTTCGGCCAGCGAGCTTTCCTGACCTTCCGGCTGTTCGTTTCCCCGGCAGGCCCGGTTCCGGTTTTCCACATAACCGGAACCGGGCCTGTGTCGTTTAGGGCGTACGCGGCAGGATGGACGGATGGCGACACCACCGGCTTCTCCCCCTGCTGCCGCAGGCACGGATCCATCAGCGGGCAGCCAGGCTGCTGCCCCCCGCTTTCCGGAACTGTACGCGCCGGGCAGGCCCTTTGCCTGGCCGGAACTGCAGTCCCTCGCAGCGGACGGGCTGCTGGCCCGCTTCCATCAGCACGGCTATACCCTGCCTGAGGTGCCGGCGTCCCCGCAGCTGCGCGCGAGGGCGGCAGCGTGCGCTGTTCCGGCCTCCGTCCGGCAGCGCGTTGTTGCCGGTCGCATGACAGCTGCATGGATCTACGGCTGCGCCAAGGAGCCGGACAGGCTTGCTCTTCTCGTGGATGCAAAGCGCCGGGTGTCCAGCCTTCGCAATACCAGGGGCTGCACACTCCACGAGGTGAAGCTGGGGCCGCTCGACGTTGTCAGCCTTGGCGGCCTGATGGTCTCGAGTCCGTTGCGGACGGCGCTGGATGTCGCGTTGCACGTCGACGCCGAACGCGCCGTCCCTACACTCGCTGCTTTGCTGGCGCGTCCCCAAAATGATGTGCGGCTGCGTCTGCTGGTCCTCGCAATCGAGGCGTCCCCGCGGGTGCCACACAAACGCGCAGCGCTGGAAAAGCTCGCGCGGCTAGTTCCGGCGCTTGTTTCCGGTAGTGCGGTAGACGTCAAAGACCCCGTCAATCCGGCGGACAGCACTCAGGACGTGGCTCAGGTACTTGGGGTCACCCATTTCGAAGGCGAATTTTGAGATGGCCACCCGGTCGGTGGAGGTATGGACGCTGGCGGCCAGGATGTTCACATGGTTTTCCGACAGGACCCGGGTCACGTCGGACAGCAGGGACTTGCGGTCCAGGGCCTCCACCTGGATCTCGACGAGGAAAACGCTCGACTGGGTGGGCGCCCAGTCCACGTCGACAATCCTGTCCGGCTGGTCCTTCAGGTCCGAAATGTTGGTGCAGTCTGTCCGGTGTACGGACACGCCTGAGCCGCGGGTTACGAATCCCAGGATGGGGTCCGGCGGCACTGGCGTGCAGCAGCGTGCCAGTTTGACCCAGACATCGCCAACGCCGCGGACCACCACGCCGGAGTCGGAGAAACGTGTCTTGGTGACCTGGGTGGGAATGCTGACTTCGGTGATGTCGTCGTCGGCGCTCTCGTTTCCGCCGAGGCTTTCGACGAGTTTCTCCATCACAGCCTGGGCAGAGGTGTGGCCGTCACCCACTCCGGCGTAAAGGCCGGAGATGTCAACGTACTTGAATTCCTCGGCAACCGCCGCCAGGGCCTCGTGCGTCATGAGCCGCTGCAGCGGAAGGTTCTGCTTCCGCATGGCACGGGTCAGCAGTTCCTTGCCGCGGTCGATCGCCTCTTCGCGGCGTTCCTTGCTGAACCACTGCCGGATTTTGTTCCGCGCCCGGGCGCTCTTGACGAAGTGCTGCCAGTCCTGGCTTGGCCCGGCACCCTCCGCCTTGGAGGTGAAGATCTCCACCCAGTCGCCGTGGTTCAGTTCGCTGTTGAGCGGGACCAGTTTGCCGTTGACACGGGCGCCGATGGTCCGGTGGCCCACCTCCGTGTGGACCGCATAGGCAAAGTCGACGGGGGTGGACCCGGCCGGCAGCGCCATCACCTCACCTTTGGGGGTGAAGACGAACACTTCGCGGGCGTTGATTTCGAAACGCAGCGAGTCCAGGAACTCACCGGGATCGGACGTCTCCTGCTGCCAGTCCACGAGGGAACGAAGCCATCCCATGTCGCCATCCCGGGGACTGCCGGGACCCACGGCGGTGCGGTTGGGCTGGTCCTTGTACTTCCAGTGGGCGGCCACGCCGTACTCCGCGCGGCGGTGCATCTCGTGGGTCCGGATCTGGATCTCCACAGGCTTCCCGCCGGGGCCGATCACCGTGGTGTGCAGCGACTGGTACATGTTGAACTTGGGCATCGCAATGTAGTCCTTGAACCTGCCGGGCAGCGGGTTCCAGCGCGAATGCATGGTGCCAAGGGCAGCGTAACAATCCCGGACGGAGTCCACCAGGACACGGACACCCATGAGGTCGTTGATGTCGTCGAAGTCCTTGTCGCGGACAATCATCTTTTGGTAGATCGAGTAGTAATGCTTGGGCCGGCCGGTGATGGTGGCCTTGATCCGGGCGGTGCGCAGGTCCTCGGTGATCTGGTCGCGGATGACGCTCAGGCTCTTCTCACGCTCGGGAGTCCTGTCCCCCACCATCCGCACGATCTCTTCGTACACCTTGGGGTACAGGGCCGCGAAGGAGAGGTCCTCCAGCTCCCACTTAATGGTGTTCATACCCAGGCGGTGCGCCAGCGGGGCGAAGATCTCCAAGGTCTCACGGGCCTTGCGTGCCGAGGATTCCGCCGAGACGAAGCGCCAGGTGCGGGCATTGTGCAGCCGGTCGGCCAGCTTGATCATCAGGACGCGGATGTCCTTGGCCATGGCAACGACCATCTTGCGGACCGTTTCTGACTGTGCCGCCTCCCCGAAGCTGACCTTGTCCAGCTTGGTAACCCCATCGACCAGCATGGCCACTTCCGGGCCGAAGTCCCGCTTCAGGTCAGCAAGGGTGTAGGGGGTGTCCTCCACCGTGTCGTGCAGGAGTGCCGCTGCCAGGGTGGTCCCGCTGAGCCCCAGTTCGGCGAGGATGGTGGCCACCGCCACCGGGTGGGTGATGTACGGATCACCGCTTTTCCGCTTCTGGCCCCGGTGGCTCTGCTCCGCCACGTCAAAGGCGCGCTGGATAAGGTCGAAATCCTCTTTGGGATTATTGGCCCGCACAGTCCTCAACAGCGGTTCGAGGATGGGCGAATAGGTGGCAGTGCCGCGGCCGGTGAGGCGGGCCAGCCTGGAGCGCGTGCGCTCCCTGCGCCCCGGGAACGTGGCGCGGGACCCGGAGTTGTCAACGGGCACCAAGGAACCAGGGCGTGCGGTTGCCGCCACCCCGGTTTGTACACCGGCAGGATTTTTGTCTCCCTGTGCCGTTGGCGCCGACGCCGAACGTTCTTCCAATGAAGCACCCCTCACCACCGTTTAATTACTTCAGTCTATTCCTCACGGCGGTGACTTTTAAAACCGGTCCATAAAAGTGAACGGGCCGGACACCATGAAGCTCATGGTGTCCGGCCCGCTGCCATCTTTCAGGCCGTTCCTACACTGTTTTGGTACGCCGTGGTTCAGGCCTGGGCAGGTTCCGCCGAAGCAGGCCGGTCCGCGGAGCTGGCACGGCGGTGCTCCACACGCTTGGCCTGCCGGACCAGGTCGGGCTCGTTCCGGCGCAGAAACGCATACATGGGGGCCGCCACGAAGATTGTGGCGGCCGTGCCGATCAGGATACCGACGAACAGTGCCAGCGAAAGGTCGCGGAGGGTGCCCGCCCCCAGCAGGCCTGCACCGATGAACAGGATCGCACCCACGGGGAGGATGGCCACCATCATGGTGTTAATCGAACGGACCAGGGTCTGGTTCACGGCGAGGTTAACCTCCTCTGCGAAGGTTCGGCGCGTCGAGGCGTCGAGGTCGGCGGTGTTCTCGCGGATCTTGTCGAAGACCACCACCGTGTCGTACAGCGAGTAACTGAGGACGGTGAGGAAGCCGATGATGGCTGAGGGCGTGACCTCGAAGTCACTGAGGGCATACACGCCGGCCGTGATGAACATGGTGACCACCATGCCCGCGATTGCCGAGAGCGACATTTTCCAGGTGCGGAAGTAGAGCGCCATCAGGACGGACGCCAGAAGCACGAAAACCACCAGGCCGATCAGAGCCTGCTTGGTGACGTCGGCACCCCAGGTGGGTCCGATGAAGGTTGAGGTCACCTCGTCGTCCGTGACGCCGTACGCCGCGGTGAGCCCTTCCTTGATACGGAGGGTTTCATCGTCGGTGAGCTTGTCCGTCTGGATCCGCATGGTTGTCCCGGCCACGTTGGCGACGCGCGGAACGCTGCCCTCCACGACGTCCGTGACGGCCTTCTCGCCCAGGGCCGCTTCCGTCGTCTGCACATTGGAAACGGTGAACTCGGAACCGCCCCGGAATTCGATGCCCAGGTTGAAGCCGCCCTTGGCCACCGGAATGATGATGGAGAGGGCAACCGCGACCGCAGCGATGGTGAACCAGATTTTCTTGGAACCCACAAAGTTGTAGGAACGCTTCCCGGTGTAGAGCTCGTTACCGAAATTGGCGAAGCCTGACATTATTTGTTCTCCTTCGCTGCGGTCCTTGAAGAGCCAGCGAGTTGTTCCTGCTTCTCCGCCAGGCGGCGTTCCGCGATGGTCATCCTGCGTTCAGCTTCTGCCGCAGCACCGGCGTTCTTGGCACGAACCAGAACCGGCTTGTCCTCCGGGGTGCGCACACGCCCGGCTCCCCGGTAGAGCGGCACGGCGCCCAGCCGTTTCGGATCGAGCCCGGAGAGCCGGTGGCCTTCGCCGAAGAACCTGGTGCGGGCCAGCAGCTGCAGCGTCGGGTGCGTGAACATAAACACCACAATGAGGTCCGCAATCGCGGTAAGGCCGAGCGTGAAGGCAAACCCTCGGACGTTGCCGACGGCCACGAAGTACAGGACCAGGGCAGCCAGCAGGTTGACAGCCTTGGATGCCAGGACCGTGCGCTTGGCCCGCTTCCAGCCGTTTTCGACGGCGGACACCAGGCCGCGGCCCTCGCGCAGCTCATCGCGGATGCGTTCGAAGTAAACGATGAACGAGTCTGCGGTCTGGCCGATGGCCACGATGAGGCCGGCGACGCCGGCCAGGGAAAGCCGGTAGTTTTCCGTCCAGCCGAGGATGGCTATGGCCAAATACGTGAGGATGCCCGCCACTACGAGCGAGGCGATGGTGACAAAGCCCAGGGCGCGGTACTGGAAGAGCGAGTAGAACACCACCAGGAGGAGCCCGATGATGCCCGCCAGGAGGCCCATGCGGAGCTGTTCACCACCCAGCGTGGCGGAAATCTGCTGCTCGCTCTGGATCTCGAAGCTGATGGGAAGGGCACCAAACCGGAGCTGGTCGGAGAGGGCCTTGGCCGTCTGCTCCGTGAAGCCGCCGGTGATCTGCGGGCGGCCGTCAGTGATGACCGCAAGCGATCGGGGCGCGGAGATGACCTGGTCGTCGAGGACGATGGCGAACTGGGCCTTGGGGTCATTGCCGGAGTCCCCGCCGGCAGCCACATAGAACTGGTTCAGGCGTTCGGTGACCTCTTTGAACTTGGCTGTGCCTTCCTCGTCGAACTGGATGTTCACAGCCCAGTCGTTGGTGACGGCGCCCTGCGCACCCTGCTGCAGCTGGAAGGAGGAGGTGACAATGTTGCTGCCTTTGACTTCCACCGGACCCAAAATGTACTTGATGGCAGGTGTGGTGGCAGTGGCGGGCTCACACGTGACCAGCGGTTTGGCCGGGTCCGAGCGTTCCTGCTCGTCCTGCGACGGATTGTCGCAGTCCAGGGCCTCGAACTGGCGGTAGATTTCGGGCGTGATCCAGTTGATGTCACTGCTGTTGGCGGGCTCGGCCGTCGGCTTGGGCAGTTGGTCTTCGGGCGTTCGGGATTCCTCGGGAACGGGTGCGCCTGCACCGTTGAGGAGCACGGGCCGGAAGTTCATGTCAGCGGACGCCTGGATCAGGTCGCGGGTCTGGCTGGAGGGGGTTCCCGGAAGGCTGACCACCACGTTGCGCCCGGACTGCGTGCTGATTTCGGCTTCGGCCACGCCGGAGCCGTCAACGCGCTGGCGGATGATGGCCACCGCCTGGTTGAGCTGCTCTTCGTTGATGTCCGAACCGCCCTCGACCTTCGGCGCCAGGATCATCTGGGTTCCGCCTTCGAGGTCCAGTGCCAGTTTGGGCGCCCAGCTTGCCTGCCCGCCCAGGGTGCCGCCGGCCAGGACAGCAGTCAGCGCGGCGATGATTACACCAAGCCAGACCAGGACCCTGAGGCCTGGTTTCTTGGGACCAGTTCGTGCCATTGTCGATCTTTCTCTTATTCACGGAGGAACCGCCGGCGCCTGCTGTGGCTTGCACCGGCGGTTAGCCGCGGCGGTAGAGGGTAAAAGCGGTCAGCGGGACTAGCTGTCCTTTTTGCCCTCGTCGTTGAGGCGCTTCACTGTTTCATCCGGAGTCTCGACCGATGTCGCGGAGCTTCCGCCCTCGCGGTCGGTCAGGGACGATGCGTCGTCGGGCACGGCCGGGGATTCAGCCTCCGGCACGGCGGCGGGTTCGACGATCTTGGTCACTGCCTGGCGGTGGACCGTGGCGAGGTTGCCCGGGGAAAGTTCAAGCGTGACCTTGTTCTCGGCATCGTCGATGTCCACGATCCGGCCGAACAGGCCAAAGCTGGTCATGACCTCAATGCCGGGCGCGAACTGAGACTGCAGTGTTGCCTGCTGCTGCTGGGTCTTCTTGTTGCGGCGGAACATCATGAAGATGAAGATGCCGAGCATCACGAACAGCAGGATCGACATGATGTCGATGCCGCCGCCGGGCTGGGTAGTGGTGGTCTGGGCAGTGATATGTCCGAACACGGGGAAGTTCCATTCTGTACTTGCATAGAGCCGGTTGACAGCGCCGTCCGCTTTGAACGTGAGGACTGGCGGTACTGCTTGCCATCCATCCACGGGCTGCCGGTGTCGGTGCCTGCGGGAACAAAGACCCGAACGTGCCGAGCGTCATACCAGTCTAAAGGGAAAAGCTGAAGGTAGCCTGCTATTGGCTTTCCGGGGCCCAGTCCCCCGGCGCTTCCACGCTGCCGGATTCCGGATCGAAGAGGTCCAGTTGCTCCTGGGCGAAAACCCCGGACGGGATGGCGTAACCAAGGTGCGTCCAGGCCGGTGCCATGGCGATCCGGCCCCTGGGTGTGCGGCCCAGGAGGCCTTCACGGACCAGGAAGGGCTCGGCCACTGTTTCCACGGTTTCAGTCTCTTCGCCGACAGCGATAGCCAGTGTCGAGAGCCCCACCGGACCGCCGCCGAATTTGGTGATAAGCGCCTCAAGGACCGATCGGTCCAGCCGGTCCAGGCCCTTTTTGTCCACCTCATACATGTCAAGGGCCTCAGAGGCCGCCCGGGAATCAATCTGTTCGATGCCATGGACAAGCGCCCAGTCCCGTACGCGCCGCAGCAACCTGTTGGCAATACGGGGCGTGCCGCGCGAACGCCCCGCGATTTCGCTGAAGCCTGCCGAATTCACCTTGAGATCCAGAAGTCCGGCCGAGCGGCGCAGCACCAGCTCGAGTTCCGGCACCGAGTAGAACTCCAGGTGGCCGGTGAATCCGAACCGGTCGCGCAGCGGCCCGGGAAGCAGCCCGGCCCGGGTGGTGGCACCTACCAGTGTGAACGGCGGCAGTTCCAGCGGGATGGCCGTGGCGCCGGCACCCTTGCCCACCACGATGTCCACCCGGAAGTCCTCCATGGCCATGTACAGCATTTCTTCGGCCGGACGGGACATGCGGTGGATTTCGTCGAGGAACAGGACCTCGCCTTCGGAAAGGGAGGACAGGATGGCGGCAAGGTCGCCTGCGTGCTGGATGGCAGGCCCGCTGCTGATGCGCAGCGGGGCGTTCATCTCGGAGGCGACAATCATGGCCAAGGTGGTCTTGCCAAGGCCGGGCGGACCGGAGAACAGCACGTGGTCGGCGCTGCGTCCACGCATGCGGGAGGCCTGCAGCACCAGGGAAAGCTGTTTGCGCACCCGGTGCTGGCCTACGAAGTCGTGCAGGTTCTTGGGCCGGAGGGCAGCTTCGATTACACGTTCCTCCGGCTCCTCCCCTGCGGCCACCAGTGACGGTTCAGCCACGGCTGCCTACGCGGTTGCCGGCGCGTGCCCCGTCCTGGCCGAGCCAGCGCAGGGTGGTCCGCAGGATTTCCGGCACGTTGCCCCGGAAGGAGACCTCGGGGTCGTCCGCCAACGCCTTGTCGATGCTGGAGGACGCGTCCTTTTCGGACCATCCGAGGCTTGTCATGGCTGCAACCACCTGCGGTTTCCAGGCGGTCTCGGCAGCAGTGGGGGCCGCGGGCGAACCGGCGGTGCCCTGCGGGACGAGCTTTCCGGCCAGCTCCAGCACGATCCTGCCCGCGACTTTGGGTCCGATGCCGGGAACTTTGGTGAAGGTTTTGCTGTCCCCGGTGTGCGCCGCAACCCGGATAGCCTCGGGATCGTGGACAGCCAGGACCGCCAGGGCCAGCCGCGGCCCTACTCCGCTGACACTGAGCAGCACATCGAACACTTCGCGTTCGCCGTCGGAGGCGAAGCCAAAGAGCGTGAGCGAATCCTCCCGGACGATCAGGGAGGTAAACAGCTTTCCCTCCTCGCCGGTGCGCAGCCCGCTGAGGGTTTGGGGAGTGGCATGGACGCTCATCCCGGCACCGTTGAGGTCAATGACGGCCGTGGACAGGCCTACGTGCGCTACTGTTCCGCGGAGGAAACTGATCAAGGCCGGGCTCCTGGTGTACGCCGGGCCTCCGCTAAAGAGGACCGGTTATCCGAACATATCTACGAATACCCTAGCAAGGAGCCGGGACATTCACCGCGCACGCCGCGCCTTGGCTTCGGCTTCAGCCCACGCCAGCTGCGCCGGGGTGAGCGAGGAGCTCCCCGGGCCGGTGGTGGCCACTGCTGCACCGCTGCCGGCGCGCCAGGCGTGGGTAATAGCCAGGGCCAGGGCGTCTGCCGCGTCAGCAGGGCGGGGCGGCGCCTCCAGCCGGAGGATCTTGGTGACCAGCTTGGTCACCGCCTCCTTGTTGGACGAACCGCTGCCCGTGACTGCCGCCTTAACCTCCGAGGGCGTGTGCAGGGCTACCGGTATCCCCCGCCGGGCGGCGGCGGCGATGACCACTCCGGACGCCTGGGCCACGCCCATCACCGTACTGACGTTAAGCTGCGAGAAAACGCGTTCGACGGCGAGTACCTGGGGTTCGTAGCGGTCCAGCCATTCGTCGATGGCCGTCGCGATCACAAGGAGCCGCCGGTCCAGCGTCTCGTCCGGGGATGTTCCCACCACTCCGACGGCCACCATGGTGGCCCGCCTGTTGCGCTCGACATCCACCACGCCAATTCCGCAGCGGGTGAGGCCGGGGTCCACCCCCAGGACACGCAGCGTCACGGGCGCACGCGTTCGGCGGGCAACCCCGGTTCAGCAGGCAAGGCGGGACGTCACTCGGATTCCAGGGCGGCCTGGACGTCGTCGCTGAGGTCGGCGTTGCTGTAGACGTTCTGGACGTCGTCGAGTTCCTCAAGGGCATCGGCAAGCTTGAGGAACTTCCGGGCGCCGTCAACGTCCAACTCCACCTGCATGGAGGGAACGAACTCCACTTCATCGGTGTCGTACTCGATGCCGGCTTCCTTCAGGGCCTCGCGGATGGCGGGCAGGTCACCGGGCTCGGAATGGATCTCGAAGGCGTCCCCGTTGTCCTTCACTTCCTCGGCACCGGCATCCAGCACTGCCATCAGGACGTCATCCTCGCTGAGGCCGTTCTTCGGCAGGTTCACCACGCCCTTGCGGGTGAACAGGTAGCTGACCGAGCCGGGGTCAGCGATGGTGCCGCCGTTCCGGGAGATGGCCAGGCGGACCTCCGACGCGGCGCGGTTCTTGTTGTCCGTCAGGCACTCGATCAGCAGTGCGGAACCCTGGGGGCCGCGCGCTTCATACATGATCTCCGTGTAGTCCACCACTTCGCCGGTGAGGCCGGCGCCGCGCTTGATGGCACGGTCGATGTTGTCGTTCGGGACCGAGGTCTTCTTGGCCTTGGTGACTGCCAGTTCGAGGCCGGGGTTGCCGGCAAGGTCAGGTCCGCCCATCCGTGCCGCAACTTCGATGTTCTTGATCAGCTTGGCGAACGACTTTGCGCGGCGGCTGTCAATGATCGCCTTCTTGTGCTTGGTCGTCGCCCATTTGGAGTGGCCTGACATGCTTTACGCTTCTCCTCTGATCATGCGGATAAAAAGTTCGTGTACGCGTTTTTCCCCGGTCACTTCCGGATGGAAGGAGGTGGCCAGCAACTGGCCGGAACGCACTGCGACAATTCTAGCCGCCCCCGGCAGCGGGGCCGCGTGGGACGCGTGCTCCGGGTCCGCCGGTTCCACCTGGGCCAGGACCTCCACATCCGGGCCGACGCGCTCCACCCACGGGCCGCGGATGAAGACGGCGTGCACGGGAGCCACGCCTGTATCCGTGGCGCTGAAGTCCAGTCCCTTGAAGTCGAGGTCCGTTTCGAAGGACTCCCGCTGGCGGCCAAAGGCGTTTCGCCGGACGGTGATGTCCAGCCCGCCGAACGTCTGCTGCGGCGCGCCGGCCAGATCCGTCGCCGGATCGGCGATGTCCGAGGCCAGCAGGATCATGCCGGCACAGGAGCCAAAGACGGGCAGCCCCTCGGCAATGCGCTCCCGCAGCGGTTCCGCTATTTCGAACGCCCGGGCCAGCTTGTCAATCGCTGTTGATTCGCCGCCGGGAATGATCAGCCCGTCCAGGCCGTCCAGTTCCTTGGGGCGGCGGATGCTGACGCCTTCGGCGCCCGTCGCCTCCGCTGCCCGAAGGTGCTCACGGAAATCGCCCTGGAGCGCCAGCACGCCGATCCGCAGGCCTGAGCCGACGCGCGTCGAAGCAGCAGAAAGGGAATTTGTCATCCCTCCAGCATACGGGGCCTGTCCTTCCACCCTGTTCCTGCCGGAAGCAGTGCCGCAGGGTTGCATGCCGCTGCTGGGATATATTCGAATCATGTTCTCCTTCAGTGTTCCGCTCGGCAAGCTTGTCCGTCGGGCGTCCCGGCTCCGGGGCGGCGGTTCCGCCCTGCCGGGCCTCGTGGTCGAAAAGATCGACCCCGGCTTCATGCGGCGGACGCTCAGCACCCTCCCCCACGGCGTTGCGGTGGTCAGTGGCACCAACGGCAAAACCACCACCACCAAAATGGTGGTGGAATTACTGGAGAGCCAGGGGCTCAGGGTCTTCACCAACCGCACCGGCAGCAACTTCACGCGCGGCGTCGCCGCCGCCCTGCTGGGCGAGGTGGACTGGCGGGGCAGGCTTGATGCCGATATCGCCGTCCTGGAGCTTGATGAGGCCCATGCCGTCCACTTCGTCAACAGCGTGCCGCCCCGTTACTGCCTCCTGCTGAACGTCCTCCGCGACCAGCTGGACCGGTTTGGTGAGATCGATAAGACGGCCCAGCTGCTCCAGCAGATCGCCGCCAAGACCACCGGGACGGTTGTGCTCAACCGTGAAGACCCCCGCGTGGCAAGGATTGCCGACACCCTCACCGGCCAGGAAGTCAGGTACTTCGGCCTCGACGATTCGCTGCTGGGCACCTTCCCCAACGACGACGACATGCGCGCGTCGCCTGGCAGCCCCGCGCTGGCGGGCCTGCCGGAAAAGCCGTCAGCCGACGTCGTGCTCCGCGAGGTGGGCGCGGACAGCGCCGTCTTTGAGTACGACGGCGCCACGGTCACCACGGCGATGAAGCTCCGGGGTGTGTACAACATTTTCAACGCAGCAGCGGCGCTGACACTTGCACGGAGCATTTGCGGCGGGGGTGCCGCCGATGCCAACCACGAGACGCTGCTGGAAGCGCTGTCGCAGGTTGCGCCGGCGTTCGGCCGCGGCGAAAGCCTTACCGTGGACGGCCAACCCCTGGACCTGGTGCTGGTCAAGAACCCCAGCGGCTTCAGGCTGGGGCTGAAGTCCTTCCCCGCGGGCGGCTACGCCACCATGATCGCCATCAATGACAACTATGCGGACGGCCGGGACATGTCCTGGCTGTGGGACGTGGACTTCGACTCCCTCCGCGAAGAGGGCGTGGACCAGCTCACCGGATCCCGCGCCTACGACATGGCGCTGCGGCTGCAATACGACGACGTCCGCATCGGGGCTGTACAAACCGAGATTGCCCCCGCCCTCGCGGCCTTCATCCGGGAAGCCCAGGGCAAGCCCAAACGCATTTTCTGCACCTACACCGCCATGCTCGCAATCCGCCGCGAACTGTCCAAAATTACTACTGTGGAGGTTGTCTCGTGAGCGCGCAAACACCCGCCGTTGCGGACAGCAAGGGCACTATCCGGGTCGTGCAGCTCTACCCGCGCGACATGAACATCTATGGTGACTGGGGCAACGCACTGGTCCTGCAGCGGCGCATCGCCTGGCACGGCTACACGGCCGAACTGCTCGAGTACAACGTGGGGGATCCTTTCCCCGACCACGTTGACATCCTTTTGGGCGGCGGCGGCCAGGACAGCGGACAGCTGGTCATCCAGGACGACCTTCAGGAACGGGCAGGCGTGCTCAAGGACCTGGCAGAGGACGGCGCTCCCATGCTGGTCATCTGCGGGCTCTATCAGCTCTTCGGACGCTTTTTCAAAACCCGAACCGGTGCCGTGATTCCCGGAATCAGCGTCCTAGACGTCGAAACCCAAGGCACAGACGAACGCCTGATCGGCAACGTCAAGGTATCGACGCCCGAGTTCGGCGATGTCCTTGGCTACGAGAACCACAGCGGCCAGACCACCCTGGGCAACGGCGTCCGCCCATTGGGTACCGTTGCCAAGGGGACGGGCAACAACAGCAACGACGGGCATGAAGGTGCCCGCTACCGCAACATTGTGGCCAGCTACCTGCACGGTTCGCTGCTGCCGAAGAACCCTGCCATTGCAGACTTCCTGATCCGGACTGCAGCCGAACGGAAGTTTGGGACGTTCGAGCCGGGCCACCCGGACGACCGGTTCGCGGAACTGGCCAGGGAACACGCGGCACGCCGCCCCCGCTGAACTGTCAGGGTTCGCCGGTGATGAGGAGTTCGTGCGCCCCGGCGGCCGCGGCACCCATCGACTCCACGACGGCCAACGTGCGCTGCCGCGTTGCTGCGTCGGCTTCGGGTCCGGCACAAGGCCCTTGCGGCGCGTCCGAGGCCACGGAACACCACCGGTAGGGGTCACGGACCATCACCGACGGCGCCCAGGCGAGGTCGGTGGCGGTCCACTTTCCGGTCTCATCCTGGCCGAACTGGGCACGGACCAGGAGGCCTTCATTGTTGACGACAAACCCGGGTGAGAGCTCGGTGACACCGTTGCCCAGGCCGTACACGATCCACGTGCCCTTATAGTTCTCGATGGGCAGGACCGAGTGGGTGTGGTGCCCGTAGACCATGTTGAACTGCCCGCTGTCCACCAGGGCGTGCGCCACGTCCCGCTGCTGGGCATTTGGCTCGCTCGCGTATTCATCACCCGCGTGGATGCCTCCCAGGACGATATCCGCACCCAGCGCCCGGGCCTTCTCTGCCTTGGCGATCATGGTTGGCGCGTCCAGCATGTCCACCTGCCAGGGATATTCCGCCACGAGTCCGTTCAGCCCGTAGGTGGCCTGGATCAGGGCGACCTTGGCCGCCGCTGTCTGCAGGATCAGAATTCCCTGGGACTCCGTTTCGGTGCGGTAGGAGCCGGTGTGCTTGAGGCCTGCTTCGTCCAGCGCGTCGAGGGTCCGCAGCAGGCCGTCGGTGCCCCTGTCGATGGTGTGGTTGCTGGCCGTCGTGCACGCCGTGTAGCCCACCTCCTTGGAGGCCGTAATGATCTGGGGCGGAACGTTGAAGGACGGATAGGAGGAGAAGGGCCCTTCCGGTCCTGCCACCGGTGTTTCCTGGTGGCAGATGGCAAGGTCGCTGTTGTTGATGTAGCGGCGCTGGCCCTCCAGCAGGGGTACGAAGTCCAGGCCCGGTTTTCCGGCGGCAGCGGCGTCCTGCTCCGCCTGCTGCCAGAGCTCGTCGTGAACCAGCATGTCGCCGGTGACCAGGACTGATGTGCAGCGAAGTACCGGGCAATCGGGACCCTTGCCAGGTGTGGGAGTGGGGCTTGGTGTGGGAACAGGGGTAGATACCGGACTCGGTCCTGTCCCCGTCCCTGGAACCGATGGGGCGGCTGCGGAACCCGCAGGTCCCGACGGATTCCCATTCTGTTCAGCAAGCAGGCCGCAACCCGCCAGCGCACCGGTCATGCACAATGCTCCGGCCAATGACATCGCCAAGACGCTGGCGCCAAAGCGCCCCGCCGCCTTGCCGGCTACGGTCCCCATAACCGCCATTCTAGGGAGGTACGGGCCCGGTGCCTGCATTTCGCCACATTGAGAAGCGTGCCCTGCTGTGAAAGGTTTACGTCATGACGAACCCGCTCCTGGTCCCCAGTGCCCTGCCCTACGGACTCCCGCCGTTTACCGACATTTCGGCGTCCCACTATGCGGAGGCCATCGAAGCCGGGCTGGCCGAACACCTGGCTGAAATCCAGGCGATCGTGGACAACGCGGAGCCGGCGGATTTTGATAACACAGTGGAGGCGATGGAGCGCTCCGGCCGGCTGCTGGAGCGCGCGGCAGCCTCGTTCTTCACGCTGGTCTCGGCAGATGCTTCGGACCAGATCCGCGACCTCGAGACCGGGTTCTCGCCCCGGTTCTCCGCGCACCAGGACGAGATTTTCCTGAACCATGCCCTGTTCGAGCGGTTTGCAGCCGTTGACGCCGCGGACTGCGATGCGGAATCAGCCCGCCTGGTGGAGGAGTATCTGAAAGAGTTCCGGCAGTCCGGTATCCAGCTGGACGGACCCGGACAGGAGAGGCTCAAGGCGATCAACGCGGAGCTTGCCCGCCTCGGCACCGAATTCGGCCAGCGGGTCAAGGAAGGCATGAAGTCCGGGGCACTGCTGCTGGACAGTGCCGAAGAGCTCGCGGGCCTGCCGGCGGATGACGTGGCCAGCGCCGCCGAAGCCGCACGGGCGGCCGGGCACGACGGCAAGTTTCTGCTCACCCTGGTCCAGCCCGGCAACCAGCCTGCCCTCGCCGGCCTCGAGAACCGGGAGGTCCGCCGTCGCCTTTATGAAGCTTCCGTGGCACGCGGCAGCGGCGGGGGAAGCCTTGATGTGCTTGAGGTTGCAAGGTCGATGGCCGGACTGCGCGCGGAGAAGGCCTCCCTGCTGGGCTTCGCCAACTATGCCGAGCTGGTGGTGGACCGGCAGACCGCTCCGGATTTCGGGTCCGTCCAGAACATGCTCAGCAGGATGGCCCCGGCCGCAGTCCGGAACGCCGACGCCGAGGCGGCTGCCCTGGCTGCCGTGGCCGGCCACCCGCTGGAGCCCTGGGACTGGGCCTACTATTCGGCCAGGGTCCGCCGGGAAAAGTATGACGTGGACGAGCAGGCGCTCCGTCCGTACTTCGAGCTGGACCAGGTCCTGACGGATGGTGTGTTCTTTGCCGCTACTTCCTTGTACGGCGTCACATTCCATGAGCGGACGGACCTGGTTGGCTACCACCCGGACGTGCGGATCTGGGAGGTCCGCAATGAGGACGGCAGCGGGCTGGGCCTCTTCCTGGGCGACTACTACAGCCGTGAGTCAAAGCGCGGCGGGGCATGGATGAATTCGCTCGTTGAGCAGTCAGCCCTGCTGGGGACCCGGCCCGTGGCCATCAACAACCTGAACATCTCCAAGCCGCCCGCCGGCGAACCGACGCTGCTGACCCTGGACGAACTCCGCACCACCTTCCACGAGTTTGGACACGCCCTGCACGGCCTCTTCTCCAACGTCACGTATCCGAGGTTCTCCGGCACGTCCGTTCCCCGCGACTTTGTGGAGTACCCGTCCCAGGTAAATGAGATGTGGATCATGTGGCCGGAGGTGCTGTCCAACTATGCACGGCATTACGCCACGGGCGAGCCGCTCCCCCTGGATCTCGTGGGGCGGCTTAACGAATCCCGGCTGTGGGGTGAGGGTTTTGCCACCACCGAGTACCTGGGCGCCGCGCTGCTGGACCTGGCATGGCATGTGCTGGACCGTGGCGACGTCCCGGAGGACGCGCTGGAGTTCGAGGCAAAAGCCCTCGCCGACGCAGGGATAGCCCATCCCCTGATCCCGCCGCGGTACCGGACCGGCTACTTCCAGCACATTTTTGCCGGTGCCGGGTACGCTGCGGGCTACTACTCGTACATCTGGAGCGAAGTGCTGGACGCCGAAACCGTGGATTGGTTCACGGAGAACGGCGGCCTCACGCGCGCCAACGGTGAACGGTTCCGGCGCGAACTGCTCGCCCGCGGGAACAGCCGTGACCCGCTGGAGTCCTTCCGCACCCTCCGGGGACGCGAAGCACGGCTGGAACCCCTTCTGAAGCGCCGCGGCCTCGACTAACCCGCATCACATCCCCGTAAACGGACGACGGCGGCGGGTCACCTGCGAAGGTGGCCCGCCGCCGTCGTACTGCTTCTGCTGGTGTTACCAGCCGCGCTCGGCAAGGCGGTGCGGCTGCGGGATCTCGTCGACGTTGATGCCCACCATGGCTTCACCCAGGCCGCGGGAGGCCTTGGCGATGACATCGGGATCGTCAAAGAAGGTGGTGGCCTTCACGACGGCGGCCGCGCGCTGCGCGGGGTTGCCGGACTTGAAGATGCCGGAACCGACGAACACGCCGTCCGCACCGAGCTGCATCATCATGGCAGCGTCGGACGGGGTGGCGATGCCGCCGGCGGTGAACAGCACCACGGGGAGCTTGCCGGCAGCGGCAACTTCCTTGACCAGCTCGTACGGGGCCTGCAGTTCCTTGGCCGCAACATAGAGCTCGTCCTCGGGCAGGGCTGCGAGCTTGGCGATCTCGGAGCGGATCTGGCGCATGTGCCCGGTGGCGTTGGAGACGTCACCGGTGCCGGCCTCGCCCTTGGAGCGGATCATCGCCGCGCCCTCGTTGATGCGGCGCAGGGCCTCCCCGAGGTTGGTGGCACCGCAGACGAAGGGAACGGTGAAGTTCCACTTGTCGATGTGGTTGACGTAGTCGGCCGGGGTCAGGACCTCGGACTCGTCAATGTAGTCCACGCCCAGGGACTGCAGCACCTGGGCTTCGACGAAGTGGCCGATCCTGGCCTTGGCCATGACCGGAATGGAGACGGCGTCGATGATCTGGTCGATCATGTCCGGATCGGACATCCGGGACACGCCGCCCTGGGCACGGATATCGGCCGGAACGCGTTCCAGCGCCATGACAGCCACAGCACCGGCATCTTCGGCGATGCGGGCCTGTTCGACGTTGACGACGTCCATGATGACGCCGCCCTTGAGCATCTCAGCCATGCCCCGCTTCACGCGGCTGCTGCCCGTGACGCTGTTCGCGGACGAACCGGCTTCGCTGCTTACATCAGGTGTAGACACAAAAACCCCTATGGGTAGATAGATGACCTTCGCCGGGCGTGCAGGCGGCAAATGCCGGACTGTGCACACTCGGATTCGCCGGATCCATTGACCGGTCAGTCCTAATATACTAGTCCCACCGCGGCCAGCCGCTTAATCGTGCTTAATCCGCCGGGCTTGGTTCCGCCTGGGCCTGCCGGTGCACGAAAACCACGCGCTGGACCACAGTGATAAGGCTGGCCAGGGCAAGCAGGACCAGGGTCACCAGGAGCACCACCTGGGGCAGGCCCAGGCCGGTAAACCCGGTGACCACCAGGACCGAGACAAGGCGTTCGGCCCGCTCGGCGATCCCAATGTTGGCCGTGAACCCGAGCGACTCGGCCTTGGCCCTGGCGTAGGAGACCACCATGCCAAGGACAAGGCAGACCATTGCGGAGACGGCAATGGGCGTGTTGGCGCCACCGGTGAAGAACCACACGGCCAGCCCGGCGAAGAGCGCGCCGTCCGCGATCCGGTCGAGGGTGGAGTCAAGGAAGTTTCCCCACCGGCTTTTCACGTCCTGCATCCTGGCCATGATGCCGTCCAGGACGTCGGAGAAGATGAACGCCGTGATGAACAGCGTTCCCCACCACAGGTGGCCCAGTGGATAGAAAACCAGGGCTCCGACCACTACACCGGCGGTACCGATAATGGTGACCGCATCGGGCGAAACACCTATCTTCAGGAGCCAGCGGGCAAGCGGGGTAAACAGCGCGGTGAAAAATCCGCGTGCGTGCCTATTCAGCATCCGTCTCCCCGGGCCAGGCGTCGGCCACTTGCTGGCGGACCTCATCGAGGGTCTGGGTGATGGCCTTGGTCTGGGCAATGATGGGGAAGAAGTTCCCGTCCCCACCCCAGCGCGGAACAATGTGCTGGTGCAGGTGGGCGGCGATACCCGCGCCGCCCACCACGCCCTGGTTCATTCCGAGGTTGAACCCGCCCGGGTTCGCCACTTTCCGCAGGACACGCATGGCCGTTTGCGTCAGTTCGGCGAACTCCGCGGTTTCCTCAAGGGTCAGGTCCGTGTAGTCGGGAACGTGCCGGTATGGGCACACCAGCAGGTGTCCCGGGTTGTAGGGAAAGAGGTTCAGCACCACGTAACACGTCTTACCGCGGTGGACGATCAGTGCTTCCTCGTCCGTCCGGCCCGGCCCCACGCAGAAAGGGCAGTCATTTTCATTCTTGAACTGGTGCTGCCCGCCCTTGATGTAGGCCATGCGGTGCGGAGTCCACAGGCGCTGGAAAGCGTCCGGGACACCGGCGAGGTCAAAGTCGTCGGTAACGCCCGCATCACCGGGATAACCGGCGCCTGTGTTCTCCTGCACGTGGTTTCCGTTCCGCTAGCTGGTCCGGTTACGGACGGCTTCCGTGATCCGCTTGACTGCCTCTGCAACGGGCACGCCGTTGTCCTGGCTTCCGTCACGGAAGCGGAAGGAAACGGCACCTGCTTCGGCATCGTCGCCGCCGGCGATCAGCACAAACGGGATCTTGTCCTTGCTGGCGGTGCGGATCTTCTTGGGGAACCGGTCCGAAGAAGTGTCCACCTCCGCCCGGATTCCGGCGGCCTTGAGCTGATCAACGACGTCAAACATGTACTCGTTGAACGTCTCGGCCACCGGGATGCCGACTACCTGGACGGGGGCCAGCCAGGCGGGGAAGGCACCTGCATAGTGTTCGGTGAGCACGCCCATGAACCGCTCTATCGACCCGAACAGGGCGCGGTGGATCATCACCGGCCGCTGGCGGGTGCCGTCGGCCGCCTGGAATTCGAGTTCGAACCGTTCGGGCAGGTTGAAGTCCAGCTGGATAGTGGACATCTGCCACGTGCGGCCCAGGGCGTCCTTTGCCTGTACCGAGATCTTGGGACCGTAAAATGCTGCTCCACCCGGGTCGGGAACGAGTACCAGCCCTGATTCGTGGGCTACCTCGGCGAGGGTCCTGGTGGCCTCTTCCCACGCGGCGTCATCGCCGACATACTTTTCGGGATCCTTGGTGGAGAGTTCAAGGTAGAAGTCGTTCAGCCCGTAGTCCTTGAGCAGGCCCAGGACGAAGTTCAGCGTCTTGGTGAGCTCGTCCTTCATCTGCTCGCGGGTGCAGTAGATGTGGGCATCGTCCTGTGTCATGCCGCGCACCCGGGTAAGGCCGTGCACCACGCCTGACTTTTCGTACCGGTAGACGGAGCCGAATTCGAACAGGCGCAGGGGAAGCTCACGGTAGGAACGTCCGCGGGACCTGAAGATGAGGTTGTGCATGGGGCAGTTCATCGGCTTCAGGTAGTAGTCCTGCGCCGGCTTGCGGATGGTGCCGTCGGCATTGAGTTCCTCGTCGACGCGCATCGCGGGGAACATGCCTTCCTTGTACCAGTCCAGGTGGCCGGAAACCTCATAGAGGTGGCCCTTGGTGATATGCGGCGTATAGACGAACTCGTAGCCGGCCTCGACATGGCGCTGCCGCGAGTAGTCTTCCATCTCCTTGCGGATGATGCCGCCCTTGGGGTGGAATACGGGCAGGCCGGAGCCCAGTTCGTCCGGGAAGGAGAACAGGTCCAGTTCGACGCCGAGCTTTCGGTGATCGCGGCGTTCGGCTTCGGCGAGGCGTTCCTGGTAGGCCTTGAGTGCTTCCTTGGTGGGCCAGGCAGTGCCATAGATGCGCTGGAGCTGCTGGTTCTTCTGGTTTCCGAGCCAGTACGCGGAGGACGAACGGGTCAGGGCGAAGGCGTTGGAGATGAGCTTGGTGTTGGGCAGGTGGGGCCCACGGCAGAGGTCGCACCAGACAGTGGTTCCCTCCTTGCGTTCCACGTTGTCGTAGATGGTGATGTCGCCGGCGCCGACCTCCACGTTGACGCCTTCTCCTGCTTCGGCGGCGTCGTTCTTCCTGCCCAGCAACTCAAGCTTGTAGGGCTCGTTTTTCATCGCTTCGCGGGCTTCGTCCTCATTGACCACGCGGCGGACGAACTTCTGGTTCTGGTTGACGATCTTCAGCATCATCTTTTCGAGGGTCTTGAGATCCTCGGGGGTGAAGGGCTCGGCGACGTCAAAGTCGAAGTAGAAACCGTCAGTGATGTAGGGACCAATGCCCAGCTTGGCCTCCGGGCGCAGCTGCTGGACAGCCTGGGCCATGACGTGGGCAGTGGAGTGGCGGAGTACGTTCAGCCCGTCAGGGGAATCGATGGTGACAGCCTCGATGTCGGCACCTTCAGGCAATTCCTGGTCCAGGTCCTTCAGCTCGCCGTTAACGCGGGCCACAACAACGTCGCGGCGCTCAAAGAAGAGATCCGCACCGGTTGTCCCGGTAGTCACCTTGGTCTCTTCGCCATCGACGAGAAGGGTGATCTGCTGGGCATCTGACACGGGTGTCTCCTATTCAAAGTTAAGGCTTCATAGCTTGTGGCGTACGGGGACCACAGCCAGCCATCGTCAATGCTATCGGTTCAGCGATGGGCCGACCAACGCGGCGCACGGCAGGCTCAGCCGTTAAATCCCGTGATGGCGAGGCTTCTGTTGATTCCATCCAGGGGGTGTGGCACATCCGGCCCCTGCCCGGTTGGCTCCGGAAACGGCAGGGTTTCGGTCCTGCTAAGGTCCCAGGCCATGCTGGCACTCAAGCTGATCCCACGAGGACCTGTCCGCCGGGTGGTGCCGCGAATCAGCAGCAGCCGGGTACCGAACAGGAGCATGCCGGCCTTTTCCTGCGCTTCATGGAAGAAGACCGAATCGATACAGCCGGTGCCGTCATCGATGCTGATGAACACCACCCTCCTGCCGCCCCGCATGGGGGGTGTTTGAGTGGCAACACGCACTCCTGCCACCAGCACCTCCGTGCCGTTGCGCAGGCCGAGAAGTTTGTCTGCCGTGGTGACCCCCAGCCTGTCCAGCATGGGCCGGTGGCTGTCCATCAGATGGGTGCTGACATCAACTGCCATCAGGTCAAGCTCAGCCCGGACGTTGTCCACCAGAGTAGGTTCAGGCAGCCCGGGGGTGACGTTGCGCAGTTCAACATCACCCAGCGGGAGGGACAGTTGCCCCTCGAGCACTTCCACTCCCTTCCTGCTGGCTCCGGATGTGGAGAGTTTCTGCAGATGGTGCACCAGGTCGGCCCGGTTTGCCGTGCCCCCTGCTTCCCGGTGCAGCGAATCAAAGGCACCCAGCTGAGCCAGCCGTTTGATGCTCGGTTTACTGATCCTTGACCGTGCCCGAAGGTCAGCAAGGGAGTCATAGGGCTGGCCCGCGACGATCCTTTTCAGTTCTGTTGCCGAAAGCCCGTATATCCCGTTGAGGCTCAGGCGGATTCCCAGCTTTCCGGTCTCTGGCCCGGACTGTACCCGCTCAACCCGGTATTCAGCCTTGCTCAGGTTGATGTCCAGCGGAAGGATCGGAATGCCGAGCCTTCGAGCCTCCGCCACCAGCAGCCGCTTGGGGTACATGCCGGGATCATGCTCCCACAACCCGGCAAGGAACGCCTCGGGATGGTGCGTTTTCAGCCAGGCTGACTGATAGGTGGGTACAGCGAAGGCAGCACCGTGTGCTTTGCAGAAGCCAAAGCTGCCGAAAGCCTTCAAGGTTCCCCAGACGTTATCCACCACCTCCGGTGAATAGCCTTGCTTCCGGGCGGCTTTGCGGAAAAACGCCTCCACCTCTGGCTCCAGCGCTTCGTTTCCCAGGGCGCGGCGGAATTCGTCAGCACGTGCCAGGCCGCATTTCGTCATGACATGGAAGGTCTTGAGGATCTGTTCATGGAAGACGGTGACCCCGTGGGTTTCTGCCAGGACCGGTTTCAGGTCCGGGTGGGGATAGACCTCGGGGGCGAATCCATGCCGGTGTTCCAGGAAGGGCCGCACCATGTCCGATTTCATGGGTCCGGGGCGGAACAGTGAGATGTCGATGATGAGGTCGTTGAACTCCCGCGGAGCCATCTTTCCGATCAGTTCACGCTGGCCCGGGGATTCGATCTGGAAGCATCCGAGGGTGTGCGTGCTCCTGATGAGTTCAAAGGTTGGCTCATCATCAAGGGGTACGGCATTGAGGTCGATACGGCCGTTGTCCGCAATGTAATCCGGCCCAGAACCATCCTGGCCGGGAGGATGGTTACCGGCCGCCACCACTTCCTCCTTCGAGGGATGGATCCGGATGATCTCCCGGACCGCGAAAGCCATTGCGCTTTGCATCCGGACACCCAGGACATCGAGCTTGAGCATGCCCATGGGATCCATATCATGCTTATCGAACTGGCTCATGGGCAGCCCGAGTCCGCTGGGCTGGACAGGGGTACGGTCCAGCAGGGTGGCATCGCCCAGGATCACCCCGCACGGGTGCATGGAAATATGGCGGGGCAGACGGTCCAGGCGTTCGGTCAGGTCAACCAGCAGGTCCAGTTGCTGGTTACCGTCAGCATCGCGGCGCTCCACCCTTCCGGCAAACTCGCGCAGTTCAGGTTTCTCCTGCAACGCCTCACGGAATTTGCGGGCCGAAAAGCGCCACAATTGCTTGGCGATCTCCCCTACCTCGCCATCGTCCATCCCCAGCGCCATGCCGGCGTCCCGGACGGCACCCCTTGCCCGGTAGCCGTTCTGCATGCTCATCAGCGTGACCCGTTCAGCACCGAACCGCTCGAAGATCCGCCGGTAGACGTTGTGGCGCTCAGCGCTTTCGACGTCGATGTCTATGTCCGGCAAAGTGGCGCGGTCCCGGGAAAGGAAGCGTTCAAAGATCAGGTCATGCTGGAGCGGGTTCACCTGGCTGACATCAATGAGGTAGTTCACCAGGCTGGAAGCCCCTGATCCGCGGGCAGCAGCACGGACACCCATCTCCTGGATCATCCGTGACACTTCCGCGACCGTCAGGAAGTAGGAGGAAAAGCCCAGGTTGTGGATGATGCCCAGTTCATGGTCAAGCCGGGAGAGCATGGTCCTCTCGGCCGCCCCGTGGATTCCCGGGAACCGCCTGCCGATTCCGGATTGGCATCGCTGGACAAGCTCAATGTGCGGATCCTGGCTTATTCCAATCACTGAAGCCTCAGGCACCACCGGCTGCTTCCACCCCATGTCTATGACGGGATCAATCCTGCAGAGATCCGCGAGCGCCTCGGTTTGCGCCATCAACTGTTTGAGGTCTGCGGCACCGTAGCCGGCAGCAGAAATAATTTCCCTGGCAAGCCGGAGCATCTGGTCATGCGTTTTCAGCCATCCCTGGCCGTTGGGCTGAAGCAACGGCTCGGCGGCAAGTTCCGGGAGCGATTTCAATGTGCGTGCCGAGTCCAGGACATCAGCTGTGGGGGCACCGTCCGCAGCGCAGTACCGGACTGCATTGGTCAGGATTGCCGGTACGTGATGTTCCTCTGCGAGCCGAAGCATGCGGATGGCGTGCGCGGTGCTCAGCGGTGAGCCCGGGGCACTCAACTGGGAGACGATCTCGGTCACCACTGTCCCTCCGGGCATGGCATCCAGCCATTGCTTGAACAGTGTCCTCGGACGGAGGAAGCGCCGGCCCCCCATTGCCCTGCCAACATCGGAATCCGGGCCTATCAGGACCGTCAGCACCGGCTTTAAGGTGTGGGGGTCAAGGGTGCGGGAGGCAAGCTCTGCCCTGGTGACAGCAACCGGTACTGATCCCCCGGATTTTCCTGTGGTCCTGGCATGGGCGTCGGAAATCAGCCGGCATAAAGCACGGTACCCGGCACCGTTGTTGTGCCCGCGGGCAAGCACCACCACCCTGCCCGCCACCTGGGTGCGGTGATCGCCGTCGTCGTCAAGGACTGCAAGATCCACCCCGACAATGGGATCCAACCCGGCTGCCATGCATGCCTTGAGGTGCTTGATGGTTCCGTACAGGCCGTCGCGGTCTGTACAGGCGAGCGCCGTGGCGCCGTCTGCCGCGGCAGCCTGTGCCAGTTCTTCCGGCCAGGAGACGCCATAGTGCGCACTGAAGGCCGTGGAGACGTGAAGGTGGGTAAAGCTCATGCTGTTCGGGGTTTAATCGCGTCATGGATCCGCAGAAGCCGCCAGCGGCCGCTTCGGAGATGCAGGGAGAGGTCGAGGGTGAGCGGTTCCTCCCGCTGCTGGTCCTTGCCGCTCGGGTTGCTGGCCGGAAGGACCTGGACGCGCCAGATTTCATGGTCCACCACCCCGGGGCCGCTCCCCAGCGGTGCCCGGCTTTCTTCGGCCCACCATTGACGCCTTTCATACCAGCGGACGGGTTCAGCACATACAGAGTAGGAACATCCTGCCCAGGTAAGGCTCACTGGCTGGCCCTCAGGTGCGCATACGACATCAACGGATTCGCTGAACATGCCCATGGGCGCCTCCCGGTGGAACTGGCCTTATTCGAATATGTGTTCGAACAGTTCAAGTCTACGCCCGGCGGCGGACAAAGCATATTCCCAACTACTGCAGGACAAGATGGGCTTCTGAAAGGCCAGTGTCGGTTTTTCTGGTGCTTACTGCGGCTTATTGGCCAGCGTCACTACCTTGGCCAGCATCACCAACGGGCAGGGGAATAATGCGCACTGAGGCCCCGGTGCACCCGCAATGCAAGCTTTGGGTGGCAGCGGGAGCATCGTTCCGGGGAGGAATGCTGCGTTGTTAAACCTGGCAGCCCGACACTAAAAGCATCTCCGGCCGCCCGTGTTTTCCTCAGCACAGGGGGTGGACGGACCGAACGGCAGGGAGCAGGATGGTGCCATGAGCACCCAGGACGCACTCCTCAAGCAGGTAAGCATCAAGGCCGAGGACTCCATCCTCGTGGCCACATTCGAGGTCGACGGCGACATTCCCGGTTCCGGCGCCTATGTGGTGGGACTGGTGGCGGCCAGCCCGGACTATTCCTCGCAGCGACGGCTTGGCATTGAATTCATGAACGGGCATCCCATCGCTTTCTACTCGTTCAACCACGAGCAGAGTACGGAAGAGAACTATGACCTCTCGGGAGTGACCCACTCAGCCAATTCCATCACCGGCAACTTTCCCCTCGCGGCCATCAACGGGCTCGACAAGGCGCATGTCATGACAGCCTTCAGCGAAGCGGACGGCCGGGAGTTCCAGTCGGGCGTCCCCGTGGAGGAATCGCTTTAGACGGGCTTCCGACCGGCGGACTGTACCCGGTTGTCAGCCGTTCCCTTTGTGGACCCGCATCTCGAGCTCGATAAAGCCGGAGATCATGGCGCGGTACGTGGATTCCACGATGTCCGGGTCGATGTCTTTCTTCTCGGCCGCCGAACGGACGTGTTCGATGATCCGCTCCACCCGCCCTGGGGCGCGGACTTCAGCGTCGTCGCCCTTCAGGGTTCCGGCGATGCGGATCAGCCGTTCGCGGCGGGCGATGAGGGTGACAATCTGGTCATCCACTTCGTCAACAGCAATCCGGACGGCAGCGAGCTGTTCCTTGTCGGCCAAAGCATCTCTATCGTTTCCTTGAATTGTCGCCATCGTCTGACAGTATCGAAGCATGCAGCCCCGAGTCGACTTCTTCTCATTAGGTGTCCGCAGCGTTCCGGCGTCCCGGGCGTTCTATGCTGACGGCCTCGGATGGCCGGTCCACAAAGAGGTGCCCGGCGAAGTGGTGTTCATCCAGGTGAACCACGGCCTGGTGCTGTCCCTGTGGGACGCCAGGCAGATGCAGGCCGAGGCGGGCGTCAGCGCTCCAGGCCCGGTCCCCTGCATCACGCTCAGCCACAACCTCGCCAGTCCGGAGGAAGTGGACCGGGTTATGGCGGAGGCCGCGGCAGCAGGCGCCGCCGTCATCGCCGAGCCGGTGACGCAGCCCTGGGGCGGTTACAGCGGCTACTTCGCCGATCCCGACGGATTCCGCTGGGAAGTGGCATACAACCCGGGCTGGGCAGTGGACGACGACGGCACGGTCACCGTATAGCTCCACGTCAACTGCCAACAGGGGTTAGAACAACGGGGGCTAGAACAGCGCCTCCACCGGCCGGATCAGTTCCGGCCCGTTGTTGCGCACGTTGCCCACCTCTTTGCCTACCGACTCCACGCGCCAGTCCGCTGCCACATCCTTGACCCCGGAGCGCACCAGGTCCACCAGCCCTGCGGCGTCGTCCACGTCGGGATCGAGCCAGGCCTGCATGGTTGCCTTGTCCATGGGCAGGGGAACCCGGTCATGCAGCGCCGTCAGCTTCCCGAACACGGTCGATTCACTGCCCGCGGGCGGCGTATCCGTGGTCAGGATCGATGTGGACAGCAACCATTGGCCCGGCTCTCCGGCAGGGACGGACGGATCCTTCCACCATTCATAGAGGCCGGCGAAAACCAGCCCCCGGTTCTCTCCGGGGTGCACGTAGTAGGGCTGCTTCGATTTGCCGGGGCCCTGCTTCCATTCGTAGTAGCCGTCGGCCGGCACCGCGCAGCGCCGTGACTGGATGGCCTTCCTGAATGCGGGCTTCTCCAGTACCGATTCACTCCTGGCGTTGATCATCCGTGACCCGATGCCGGGATCCTTTGCCCAGGACGGGACCAGGCCCCAGCGTGCCACGTGCAGCTGCCGTACCCGCTGCTGTTCAGTGCTGTCATCGATCAGCCGTTCCAGGACAATGGGGACGGCATCCGTGGGCGCCACATTCCACGAGGGCGGAATGTTCACCTCGTCCTCCAGTTCGGCGTCGAACTCTGCCAGGAGGTCCCCCACGGCACGTGCCATCACATAGCGTCCACACATGGCTCCAGCATGCCATCGGCGCCACATACTGTCATCCGGGCCGCACCGGGACCGCCGGGGGAAGGGAATACAGGCCGGCGCGTTACCGTTGACACGAACGAAACCAACATCGACGCAGAGGAGAATCCTGTGGACTTCACTCCCGAATCCGGCACCATCACCATGTTTTCCACCACCTGGTGCGGCTACTGCAACCGGCTGAAGAAGCAGCTGGACGCGCAGGGCATCGGCTACACCGAGATCAACATCGAGGAAGTGGACGGCACGGCCGAACTCGTGGAGCAGCTGAACGGCGGCAACCGCACCGTTCCCACCGTCCTGTTCCCCGACGGTACTGCCGCCACCAACCCCTCCGCGGCGGAGGTCAAGTCGCGTCTGGCAGCGTAACCCCCGACGGCCGCAAGGCCGGTCAAACCGGTGCGGGTCATGCCCCCAAACTGCTGAATGCAGCAGTTTTCAGGGTGGCATGGCCCGCATACGTTTGCAGCACCGCGTCCGCCACGGCCTCCACATCCAGTCCTGGCACGAGGTCGTTGACGGCGCCGGCGGTGGCAGGGTCCCAGTCCAGCCCCAGGGCTGCGTAGCTGTCGGTCAGGACTTTCCGGATGGACGCCGAGTTCTCCACGACGATCACCGAACTGAACAGCCACCCGCCGGCCACCACCCGCTGCGCCGTACCCACGAGTTTCACCCGGTGGGAAGTGTCGGCCGGGTCGGTGCCGTGGACGCTGAACTCGCCCGGGCAATATTCACCGGGTATTTCCCCGACTGCCGCCTTTACCCCTGCGGTCCGCAGTGCCTGGGCAAACAGTTCCCCGAAGTAGCCGAACCGGGTTTTGGAGCCTGCAATGGCGTCCGGGTCCGGCTCGATGTGGTCCACCACCAGGGTCCCCTCGTGATACGCGGCGGCCCGTCCGCCTGCTCTACGGACCAGGGGTTCGAAGCCATTGTCCCTGCATGCCTGGGCGGCTGCTTCGAATCCCGGCAGGCGGGTATCACGCTGGCCGAAGGCGACGGTTGGGGCGGGCCGGTAGAGCCGCAGCGTAGGGCCGATCCCGCCCGCCTTTGCCCTGGCCAGGAGCTCCAGGCCGAATTCCAGGTCCCGTCCTGCTCCCAGCGAGTCTTCCTGCCGCACCACTGTCAGCGTGCGGGCTCCCGGACCGGCGTCGTGCATGTTGCTAGGCTCCCCTATGGTCATCTTGCAATTCCTTGTTGTTGCCGCCGCATTCGCAGTGATTGACGCCATCTGGCTCAAACTGATGAACCCGTTTTACCGCAGCCACATTGGCGACCTGCTGGCGGACAAGCCTCACCTAGGTTACGCCGTGGCCTTCTATGTCATTTACATCGCCGGCATCGTGTTTTTTGCCCTCCGCCCCGCGCTCGACGGCGGCAGTTGGCTCACAGCCGCGGGTTACGGAGCGGCACTGGGCGCCTTCGCCTATGCCACCTACGACCTGACCAACGCGGCCACCCTGAAGGTGTGGCCGCTGCAGCTGATTGTGGTGGATATGCTGTGGGGCGCAGCGCTTACGGGCTTGTCCACCCTGGCCGGCTGGCTGGTGTTCAACGGCCGGGCGTGAATGGCGGAACGTTGGAAGAACTGCCCGGATGGGCAGCGCGTCAGGTCCTGCGGAGTGTAAGGATCTGTTCGGCCCGTCCGAACGGGCCCTGCCGGTCGTGCAGGACCGTTGACGTCAGTCCGATGCCGTCCCGGCCAAAGGACACTGCGTTGTCCAGCCCCAGCCACTCCCCCTCCGGGCGGCGGTACATGTGGATCTGCAGGTCCAGGTTGGGGAAGGCGTAGCTGTCCTTGCCGGGCGGCACCCGCGCGGCGATGCCGTTGGCGGTGTCCACAAGGCCCATCAGCCGGGCCAGGTCACTGCTGTCGTTTTGATCCGTCAACGGGTGCTGGGTGCGGAGCCAGACCTTGCCGGCGCCCGGCCGGTGTCCTTCCGCCGCCCGCATCTCCAATGACCTGATGTAACCGCCGGGCCACACGGCGGATCCGTCGTAGGGCTTGCAGTCGTCGGGCCCGGGAATTGCTGCATCCTCGATGGCTGCCACAGCAGAGGTGTCGCTGGTGACCATCCGCCAGGCTGTGGCACGGATGGCGGTCCGGCCGCCGGCCACCAGCTCGGCCTGCAGCAGTTCAATGGTCCTTCCAGGCCGCAGGGTGGAGGTTTCGATCTGGAATTCGCCGCCGGGGATCAGCCCCAGGATCTCGTAGCTGAGCCGGGCCATCCGCATGTCCTCCCGCGGCTGGTACCGTTCCAGGGCGTCGGCCAACAGGCCGGCGGCAGGTGCCATGTGCTGCTCGTGGACGTTCCAGGCACCCTGCGCATGGATGGTGGAGCGGAAGCAGCCGCCGCCCAGGTTTTGGTAGTAGGCGTTGCCTTCCGCCAGTTCAGGAAGCTCTTCAGTCAACGGGTGACCTTTCGCGGATCTCAGTGAATTGGCACTAACTCTATCCGTTGGCCCCGGAACGTCCGCCAGCGGGTCGCAATGAAATGTTTGAACTTGCGGGAAGGCAGCGGACTAGACTCAGGAACTGGTCCTGTCAGCAACCCTCGGAAGAGGTGTTCCATGCGCGTCATCAGTTACAACCTCCGCAAGCACAAGGCGAGCGGCGAACTCCTCGCCCTGGCGCGGAACCATGACGTCGATGCGCTGTGCCTCCAGGAAGTGGATTCCAGCGACCTTCCCGAGACTCTGGGTCCCCTGCACCTGGCCGACGCCACCAAAGGCAACCGGCTGGGCCTGGCCATCTACTACCGCACCAGCCGCTTCACCGCACTGGACACGCAGTCCTTTGCGCTGAAGAAGTCGATGCACGACAGGTTGCTGGCGCCGGCCCACGAGCGGCTGATCGGGACGCGGGTCATCGACAATGACACCCAGCACGAACTGGTGATCGGGTCGTTCCACGCCGCACCGCTTACCGCGTCCAATTCGCTGCGGCGGAAGCAGATCCACGCTGCCCACGCCGAGCTCCTCAGCATGGGCAAGGGGCTGATGACCCTGATGGTCGGCGACTTCAACTACCCGTTTTTCACCAAGAACCTCGATGTCCACATGAAGAACTCGGGCTATGCCCTTTCCCTCAGCAACCGCCGTACCTACACCCGCTACAAGGTGTTCAAGGGCCACTTTGACTTTGCCACGTCGCTGGGCCTGGATATCCAAAGCGTGGAGACGCTTCCCCGCGGGAACTCCGACCACCTTCCCATCCTGGTCAACGCCGAGTACGGCCCGGATTACTAGGAAGCCAGCCGTTCCCGCAGCGCCGGCCAGGCGGCTGCGAAGCCGGGGTGCAGCTCCCTGGTGTCCACATCGGGCAGCGGAACCCACAGCAGTTCGATGCTCTCCGGATCGCTGATGACCGGTTCAAAAGGCTCCCTTACCAGCACCACAACCGTGGTGTAGGACCAATAGCCAAAATCCAGCACGGTAGTGAAGAGGACCTCGACGCTCTCCGGCGGCACTGCCGCTTCCTCGTTGGCTTCGCGGAGGGCGCCGGTGACGGCTTCTTCACCTTCATGGAGCGCCCCGCCCGGCAGGCCCCAGGTCCCGCCATTATCGCTCCAGACTGCGCGGTGCTGCAGAAGCACGCCCTTGGACGGATCGTACGCAAGCACGCCGGCGGCTCCGAACCGGCCCCAGTAACGGCCGCGCTCCCCGTCCACCCAGGCGTCGCCGGGGTCCCGGGGACCGGTGCGGACGGGCGGGGTGGAGGACGCTGCGGAAGCCAGTGAATGATCCATCAATCCAGTCTGACAGGTGCGCCAGGCCCAGCCCAGCTCCGCCTGCGGTCAGCTGCCGCGCCCGCGTTCGACGGCGAAATCGCCGCCGGGATACATGATGGTTTCGTGCCCGTCGTCAAAGCGGACCAGATAGGGCGGTGTCCCGCCCTGGCCACGCACTTCCAGGATCACCCCGTGACGGTCCGTGGAACCGACAGTCCTCCCGTGGACGATGATGCGGTCGCCCTGCGCTGCCTCCATGGCAATCACCTCCCAGCCCCCAGATTACGCGGCCGCGGCGGGCCGGAACAGGCCCTGTGTGGAAGGATTTCCTTATGCCGTTGAACCTCCTCCTGGTTGCCGATACCCACGTTCCCAAGCGGGCCAGGGACCTTCCAGCCCAGGTATGGTCCGCCGTCGAACGCGCTGATGTTGTCTTCCACGCCGGCGACTGGGTGGAGGCAGCCTTGCTGGACCGGTTCGAGCAGCGAAGCCGCGCCCTGGTGGGCGTCTACGGGAACAACGACGGGCCGGATCTCCGCAGCCGCCTCCCCGAAACGGCTCACGTCACCCTGGAGGGCGTCCGTTTTGCCATGGTGCACGAGACCGGGCAGGCAAAGGGGCGGGAGCTGCGCTGCGAGGCGATTTACCCGGAAGCCGATGTCCTGGTCTTCGGGCACAGCCACATCCCTTGGGACACAACGTCCCCTGGGGGCCTGAGGCTCCTGAACCCCGGCTCCCCCACCGACCGGAGGCGGCAGCCGGCCTGCACGTACATCACGGCAAGTGTCGACGACGGTCGGCTGACGGAGGTGCGCCTGGTGGAAGTCCAGCGGGGATAGCAGTCGGTGGAAGGCGGGGCTGCTTGGCACGTGCATGCCGCATTGCCTAGGCTAGGAACGGTAAGCATGCTTAGCTTTATGGCATGAGCCATTGCTGCGGCTTCACCGGACTGAGTTTTCCGGCTTGGTACCGGCCCGTGTTCCAGCCCTATCCATCAGGAGGACCACCATGACAGACCAGTACACCTTCCGTAACCCCGTCACTGCCTACGAGCACATCTCTCCCCCTGAGCAGCACCAGCCCGAGCCCGGCCTGGACGCAGACCTGACGCCCAAGGCGGATCTCGGCGAGGAGACCTATCGCGGCACCGGCCGGCTGGAGGGCCGGAAGGCAATCGTCACCGGGGCTGACTCCGGAATCGGTGCAGCGGCTGCCATCGCCTTCGCACGGGAGGGGGCCGACGTCGTGCTGTCCTACCTGCCGCAGGAGGAAGAGGACGCAGCCCGGATTGCCGGAATTATCGAAGCCGCAGGCCGCAAGGCCGTCAAGGTTCCCGGCGACCTCAAGGACCCCGCAGTCTGCCGTGACCTGGTGGACACCGCAGTGGCCGTCCTCGGCGGCGTGGACATCCTGGTCAACAATGCAGGCAAGCAGGTGGCCCAGGAGGAACTCACCGCCATCAGCGACGAGCAGTTCGACCACACGCTGAAGACCAATGTGTATGCGATGTTCTGGTTGACCAAAGCCGCACTCCCGCATATGCCGGCGGGCTCCACGATCATCAACACGACGTCAGTCCAGGCCTACAACCCGTCACCGACGCTCGTGGACTACGCCACCACCAAGGGCAGCATCAACAACTTCACCAAAGGCCTGGCGCAGCAGCTCGCGCCCAAGGGAATCCGGGTCAACGCCGTCGCGCCCGGCCCCATCTGGACGCCGTTGCAGGTCAGCAGCGGCCAGCCCAAGGAGGAACTGCCGGAGTTCGGGCAGTCCACTCCCCTGGGCCGTGCAGGCCAACCCGCGGAGCTTGCCCCCGCATACGTGTTCCTGGCTTCGCCCGAGTCCAGCTATGTGGTGGGTGAGACCCTGAACGTCAACGGCGGCAGCCCGACGCCGTAGCGGCTACGCTCCGTCCTGTTCGGCCAGCAGCGCGTCGGTGGCTTCGTCCGGCTCGCCGTCAAAGAACTGTGCCAGGACTGTTTTGAACACGGTTTCGCCGGGCGCGGCGCGGAGGAAAAGGGTCATGGACGACTGCAATTTGCGGGCGTCGATGCCGCCCAGGATATCCTCCGCGGAGCGCCCGGCATGGGTGGTGAGTGCCTGGGCGCACTCGAGCAGGCGCGGGCCCAGAACGTCGTGCTCAAGGTACGCGCGCGCTTCATCCAGGGAGCTGATCGCGTATTTGCGGGACGTGGCACTGTGTCCCAGGCCTGCGATCTGCGGAAAGATAAACCACATCCAGTGGCCGGCCTTGTTGCCGAGCTGCAGTTCGGCAAGGGCCTGCCCGTATGTCCCGCCGCTGTCCTGTGCCGACACGAATCGTTCGAGGTCATGGGGCTCGTTCATGTTGTCTCCTTTTCGGGGGTACTTGCATTTATCGCGGCGACCGGATGCGGCTCCTGCTCAGGGTAACGAGTGCCCGGCCGCTTCCGCTGCAAGAGCCAGCCGGTTGTCCGGATCCTGCCTCCACCTGGCCAGGACCGCATCCGCCCGCTGCCGGTCCCGTCCTGACAGCCCGGCGAGCAGCGGCACCACCACGTCCGCCGCCAGGGGTTGGGCCAGCTCCGGGGTCAGCGCCGAGCGGAGGAAGCCTTCGATCCGCGTCAGGTCCGAATGCCGCAGCAGGCCAACCTTCGACTGGAGCAGCACCACGGCCGCGAGCCGCCGCTCGAATACGGGCTTGGCGCCCGGCTTTGGCTGGCCCCAGAGGGCGGAGGCGAGCAGGACCACGCCGTCATGGTCCAGGTCCTTGAACTTCCGGAGCGCATCGCGGACGGTTCCCCGGACCGCGCCCACCGAGGAGCCATAGGAGGCAAGGACCCCGCCCAGCCGGCTGCCGACGTCGTCCGCCCGGTACCAGGCGCCTTCGTTCTGCAGCGTACGGTCAATGAATTCGGCTGCCACGGCGACCATATCCGGGCTGCCGGTCAATGCCGGCCTGCTGAAGCGTGGTTGATGCAAAACGGTGTCCAGGGCCTGGCCTCCAAACGGCCCTCGGCGATGGGCTCGCCGCAAACGGCGCAGGTACCGTAGGTCCCGGCGGCAATCCGGGCAAGGGCCGCTTCCACCTGGTCCAGGCCGGCTGTGCTCTGCTGCAGCAGCGCCGAAGCCTGTGAAAGTTCGAAGGCGATCGTGGAGCCCTCCGGATCATGCTCGTCGTCCACATTCGAGTCCTGGCGGGCCGCATTGGCTGAGGCGATGTCCGCGCGCAGGGCCGGTAGCAGGGCCACCTTCCGTTTCCGCTCCTCTTCGAGCAGGATCCGGAACCGTTCGATATCAGGCATGTGAAAAGCCTAGCGCGCCCTAGACTTGCTGCATGGGCCGGAAGGGTGCACCAGCAGGAAGCACTGTTTTCCGTCCGCCTCTCCGCCGGTTGCGGTTCCTTGCAGCAGCGGCAGCCCTGGCGGCGGTGCCGGCAACGTCAGCGTGTACAGCCTCCCCTGCGCCACCGGACCCAGGCGTGGCAGCCCCTTCCGGACCGGCAGCCGTGTCAGAGGCGGCAGCAACGCCAAGGCCGGAAGAGGGGCCGGTAACTGTCGAGGTTAACCAGTCGCGGGACCAGTACGGAAAGCCGGAGATCCAGCTGCAGTTCACCAATTCGTCAGGCAATCCGGTGACGGTGAGCATGGCAGAGCTTGCATCTCCCCTGTTTCAGGGGGCAATCCGCTGGGAGCCTGCCGGAGGCGGCATCGAACTGCCGCCCCGCCAGCCCAAGAGCCTGCCGGCAGCGCTTCCGGAACCCAGGTGCGGCGGCCCGGTGGGCTCCCCACCCGGGGAGGAGGCCACCGCTACCCTGCTCCTTGCGGCGCCCGGCCACTCCCAAGCCAGGCCAGTGACCGTCAACGCAGGGGACCCTTTCGGCGTGCTCCAACGCAACAACACCGAACTCTGCCTCACGGCAGCGGCGGCCGCCGTGGCAGACATCGCCCTGCGCACCCAACTTGAGGTGGCGCAGGACTCCCGCACCGCCGTCGTCCGGCTTGTGGTAACACCCCGGCCAGCAGCGGACGGGAACAGGCCAGGTGAGGCAGCGGACTCCCTGACCATCAGGAGCGTGGACGGCACTCCCCTCCTGGCCGAGGTGCCCGGGGATCCGTGGCCCACGAACATCACCGTCAAGCCGGGCGATGGGTCAGCTCAATGGCCGCTCCGCATCCGCCCGGCACGGTGCGATCCGCATGCCATTGCGGAGGACAAGGTGGGAACCTTGCTGCCTCTCCACATCGTCGTCGGCCCCTTGGACGGCCGGGTGAAGATCGCCGCCGATCCCTTGTTGCGTGCGGAACTTTATGACTTTGTTACGTCCGCCTGCGCCGCGGGGTAAGAGGCCGTATCAGCCGAGGTCAGCGGCGTATGGTCACGGACTATCAAGACGATTGCTTTATCCGATAGAAGGACCTCGCATGTTATCCAAATGTGACAATAGGCGTCCGGGCGGGATAAGGTCTTCACGTGTCCCTCCCAAGCGGGACATTCCCCTCAGCATGCCGAGCCCTGCCGCTGAACCGGGATTCAATCGTTTCCAGTTGGCAGGGACGGGGGAACCAAGTTTCCGCGGCTTCACTGAAGTCTTGGGGTTAAGTCGATAGCGCCTCCTTTCGTTATGGGGTTGCTTTCGGCCGGGTATCTCCAACCCGAACCCGACAGCTCACCCCGCAGGCATGGGAGAGGCGATCAACCGTGTCAAAAAATTCCACCACCGCCCGTCACCGTGCGACTCCGGCCCGCTCAATCGTGCTTCAGGGACTGGCTGTTTCGGCCAAGTCCCAGGCCCGGACGATCGGCCGCCCGGCCCTCGCAGTTGCCGCCGCATCCGGCATTGCGTTCGGCGTCGGAGCTCCGGCCCACGCTGGCGTGACCGGCCCGGACACCAACGAGACCACTAACGTCCAGGCACACTCGGCACCCGCCGCAGCAGTTGCAGCCCCCGCAGCAGCAGCCAACGTCCACACCGTCGTTTCCGGTGACACCCTGGGCGCCATCTCGGCAGCTCACGGCGTCAGCCTGAACGACGTCCTGGCCGCCAACGGACTGGGTGTCTCCACGATCATCTACCCGGGCGACCAGATCAGCATCCCGGGCGCCGGATACGCTGCACCCGCAGCCGCCCCGGCCGCAGCTGCTCCGGCTCCCGTCCAGGCCGCAGCCGCTCCTGCGAACACCGGAATGAACATCTCATACGCCTCCACCGCAGCTGCCCCGGCCCCGGCCCCTGCCCCGGCTCCCGCTCCCGCAGCAACCGGCACGGGCACCGGCGCCGCCATCCTGGCGAACGCCTATGGCCAGCTCGGCGTCAGCCAGGACTGCACCGCAATGGTGGAGAAGGCTCTCCGCAACGTGGGCAAGTCCGTTGGAGACCTGGCCCCGGGCCAGTTCTACCAGTACGGCTCCGTGGTGGGCACCCCGGCCCCCGGTGACCTGGTAATCACCGCCGGCCACGTGGGCGTCTACGCCGGCGACGGCCAGGTAGTCAGCGGTGGCGTTGACGGATTCAAGACCGAGGTTCACTCCATCAGCTGGCTCGGTGGCGCTTCCTTCGTCCGCGTAGCGTAGGCACCGCTCGCACAGCAAAGCAACGCAGACATAAGGGCGGCAGCCGGGTAGTCCCGGCTGCCGCCCTTATTGGTTCCCGGCCTGCTGCGCCTGCAACCTCCTGCTCGCAGGCCTGCCGGCTAGGTGCCGCAGAACGTCATGTAGGTTCCGAAATCTTCCGGTGCGCCTTCCGCATACCGTTCGAGTCCGGGACGCTCGCTGTAAGGAGCGCTGACGGCTTCAAGCAGCCGGGTCACCGGGTCCAGGTCGCCCCCTGTGGCGGCCGCGAGTGCTTCCTCCACCAGGTGGTTGCGCGGGATGTACACCGGGTTGACCCTGTCCATCAGGTCCGGATCCGGGTTCGTTGCCAGCCAGCGCCCGGCCCAGGCATCGAATGCTGCGAGGTCCAGCACCATGCCGCGGGCGGGCCGGACGTTTCCACGGGCGGCGCCGCCGAGGTTCCGGAAAAACTGCGTGTAGTCAACGGGTCCGTCCTTCAGCAGCGCAATGACGCCGTCCACCAGTTCCGATGTGGTTTCGTCCTCCGGGCTTCCGGCCGGGCTTTCCGGCAGGCCCAGCTTGGTTTTCATTCCGCTGAACCATGCATTGCTGTATTGCTTCCGGAATTCCCCCAGTGCTTCCACTGCCGGGGCAACGGCCTGCTCCTGGTCCTCGTGGATGAGCGGCAGCATCGCTTCAGCAAGGCGGGCAAGGTTCCACTCGGCCACTACCGGCTGGTTGGCGTAGGCATACCGTCCGCCCACGTCAATGGAGCTGTAGACGGCGGCTGGATTAAAGGCGTCCATAAAGGCGCACGGGCCGTAGTCGATGGTTTCGCCGGAGATGGTCACATTGTCCGTGTTCATCACACCGTGAACAAAGCCCACCAGCATCCACTGCGCCACCAGCGAGGCCTGGGCGGACACCACCGAACTGAACAGCGCCAGGTACGGATTCTCAGCTTCTGCCGCAGCAGGGTGGTGCCGGGCGATGGCGTGATCCGCCAGCCGGCGCAGAAGGTCGATGTTGTCCGTTGCCCGCGCATATTGGAAACTGCCCACGCGCAAGTGGCTGCTGGCAACGCGGGCCAGGACGGCGCCGGGCAGCATCTCGTCCCGGCGCACGGGCCGCCCTGTGGCCACCACCGCCAGGGACCGCGTGGTGGGAATGCCCAGCGCGTGCATCGCCTCGCTCACCACGTATTCCCGGAGCATCGGCCCGACGACGGCACGTCCGTCTCCTGCCCGTGCGAAGGGTGTGCGCCCCGAGCCCTTGAGGTGGACGTCCCGCAGCCGGCCGTTGGCGTCAGCAATCTCGCCCAGAAGAAGGGCCCGTCCATCCCCGAGCAGGGGCGAGTAGCCTCCGAACTGGTGGCCGGCATAGGCCTGGGCTACGGGCGTGGCCCCCTCCGGGACATGGTTGCCCAGGAGGAGCCGAATACCCTCTGGGCTCCGCAGGTAGCCCGGGTCGAGTCCCAGCTCATGTGCGAGCGCTTCATTGAAGACCAGGAGCTTCGGTTCGGGAGCTTCCTCGGCCTGCCAGGGAACTGCCATTTCCGCCAGTTCCCTCGCGAAACGGCCGTCAAATGTAACCGTTGATTCTGCAGCGGCAGTCATGGATTAACCCTATCGTTGTCGTTGGTTCTGCGGTTGATCAGCCAGGTAATAAGCCACAGGATTACCCCGATCGCCATCAGTCCGCCGGCGATCTGGTATTGAATCACGTTGCGGCCCACCCACGGTCCGGCAAGGAACGCGCAGAGCAGGGCCGCGACGAGCGGAAGCTGCCCGGGCGAGGTGAAGAACACCTTCCGGTTCGGGTCCCGCTTCCGCCGCAGCACCACGCAGGCCACGTTGACCACAGTGAAGACGCACAGCAGCAGGAAAGCCGTGGTGCCGGAAAGGTTGGCCACAATGTTACTTTCGGGATCGCTGGTCACGTACAGGATGAGTCCCAGCGCGAGGATGGTCGAGAAAGCGATGCCGGCCCACGGCGTACGCCGCACGGGCAGCACCTTTCCCAGGGGCCGCGGCAGGACATGCTGCCTGGCCATCCCGTATATCAGGCGGCTTGCCATCAGCATGTTGATGAGGGCTGTGTTGGCGACGGCGAAGACGGCCAGGAACGGGAAGACCCGGTCGATTGGGAAATCGGGTGAGCCCTTGTGGACGACTTCCAGGAGTGCGGCGCCTTCGGCTTCCCTGATGTTTTCGAGCTCCACGGGTGTCAGCACGCTCACCACGGACACCGCCACCAGCATGTAGAGGAGCACGGCAATGCCGAGTCCGGTGAGCATGGTCCGCGGGAAGATCTTTTCAGGGTTTTGGGTTTCCTCCACCATGTTCACCGAGTCTTCGAAACCCACCATGGCAAAGAAGGCGATGGAGGTGGCGGCGGTGACGGCGAGGAACAGGCCCTTGTCCTGGTAGTCGTTGAAGACGAAGATCTCACCAGGATTGCCTGTCCCCTGGGCCATAACAAAGAAGCCGACGCCGATCACGATGCAGAGTGCGATCATCTCCACCAGTGTGAGCACTACATTGAATTTGACGCTCTCCCCAACTCCGCGCAGGTTGATGGCTGCCAGAAGGAGCATGAACCCGAGGGCCACGGCGGTTATCGCGCCCCTCCCCGGGTCACCCATCACACCGTTGATCTCCAGTCCGCCGAAGAAGTTCTGGGCGAGGACGTTGGCGGAGGTCGAGGCGCTGGTGATTCCGGAGCAAACGACGGCGAACGCCACAAGGAAGGTCACGAAGTGGATGCCGAACGCTTTGTGCGTATAGAGGGCAGCGCCGGCGGCCTGTGGGTACTGGGTGACCAGCTCGAGGTAGGAGAAGGCGGTCAGTGTGGCCACCACGAAAGCCAGCAGGAACGGCAACCAGACAATCCCGCCCACTGTGCCGGCCATGGTGCCGGTCACCGCGTAAACGCCGGCGCCCAGGATGTCCCCCACGATGAAGAGCAGGAGGAGTTTGGGACCCAAGACCCGCCTAAGCGCCGGTTCCTTGTCTTCGGGAGTAACGTCAAACACTTCTTCGGAAGTTGCGCTCAATGTCGGCCTCCACAGCAGATTGGGTGGCTGGGCTCCGAGGCGGATGCCATGTATTTCACTCTGATCCTCCTGTCCGGGCTTTGGCAATGTTTCCGGCCTGGTCCTCCAGTCCGGCAGGGACCCCGGCCACCGGCAACCGCCGGCGTTGCGGAAAGGCAACACGTTGAAGATCGTGGGCAGCAATCACTGTTGCCTTTCCGGCCCGCGCGCCTGCCTGCTCCGCGAGGAGCCTGACGTCGTCGCCGTAGCGGGAGGAGAAGTGCGTGAGTACCAGCGTGCCGGCGCCGCCCCTGGCGGCCAATTCCCCTGCCTGCCCGGCCGTGAGGTGCCGGTATTCGTGTGCCAGGCCGGCGTCGTCGTCGCTCAAGGTCGACTCGGCAACCAGGAGGTCCACGCCGTCGGCCAGTTCTTCCGCCCCCGGGCAGGGGGCTGTGTCCATGACGAAAGCGAAACACTGCCCGGGCCGGGCGGCGCTGACATCGTGCAGGCCGACGCCGGCGAGGGCGCCTTCGCGCTGCAGGCGGCCGACGTCGGGGCCCTGTATGCCCGCAGCCGCAAGCCGTTCAGGGAGAAGGGTCCGGCCATCGGGTTCGTTGAGCCGGTAACCGTAGGTTTCGATGCGGTGCTTCAGCGGCCGGACCTCGAGTCCTTCCGCCACAGGACCGGGTGCGCCATGAGGGTGAAGCCTCAGATCGATGCCGGGCGAACTGATGGATACCAGGGCCTGGACCACGCCCTCCCCCGAGACCGGGTAGTGAAGGTGAACCGGGTACGTGACGCCGTCGAGGGCCATGCGGGACAGCACGCCGGGGAGCCCGAAACAATGGTCGCCGTGGACGTGGGTCAGACAGATTCTGGTCACCTGGGTTGCAGATACGCCGGCATGGATCATCTGGCGCTGGGTGCCCTCTCCAGGGTCGAAGAGCAGGCCTTCACCGTCCCATCGCAGCAGGTACCCGTTGTGGTTCCTGGTGCGGGTGGGAACCTGCGATGCAGTTCCGAGGATAACGAGTTCACGCATGGCTTTGTTGAAAACCAAAAAGCAGGTACCGGAAGGATCCGGGACCTGCTTTAAAGTCTTCTTCTTAGTTAGCGCCGCTTAAGCATTCCCATAATGCGGCCGGCGATGCCGCCCTGCCTGCCTCCCATCGCACCCGTGGTGTGCGGCGTGCGGCCGGTTGTGCCCATGCCCGGCCGGCGTGCTGTTCCCGCGGTCCCGGTCCTCCCTGAGAATCGTCCAGCGGCGTTCCTGATCATGCTTCCCAAGTTCATGTGAAACTCCTTCAGTCTTGATCTGCCAACCGATATTCATCAGTCTGCTTAGTATTTTAGCCCACTTTGGGCCTGTGGCTAGGTGGTTCCGCTGCGGGTTTTAGCGCTCCAGGTCATCAGGGTCGAATTCACTGAGCGGAGAACCGCCGAAGTTTTCCGAGTCATCGCTGCCTTCAGCCTCCGGGCCGGCCGGATTTTCACCAAAGTCAACGTCTGCAACAGCCTCGCCGAGGGTGGGCGTGGTCGCCGGAAGCTCGCCACCTGCCCCGTCGGTCGTCGCCTTCATGTCGTCGCGCAGGGTCTGGTCGCTGAGGAAATCCTCCTCTTCCCCGGAGACTTCCTCTTGAAGCAGTGGGTCCTCCTGCCAGCGGTCCGGATTGTTTTCTGCGGCCCCCGGATAGCTGTCAGGCTCACCGGAAACCGGGTCAAGCTCAAGGGATGAAGCGGCGCCGGGAGTCTCATCGAGAAGCACGTCGTTTTCCTCGACTACTTCCAGCTCGTCGTCGGGGAGGTTCTGTTCAGTCATGGTGATGCCTTCCTCGTGATCGGCTTGTCCAACAATAGTAAGCATACTGATGACTGGTTGGGGGTGAAAACCTGCCCCGCGTGGGACTCAGAGGTGCTGCCCGAACCAGGCCAGTGTGTCATTCCACGCTGCCGTGGCTTGTGCCTCGTTGTAGCGCTCGCCGGTGTCGTTGTGGAAGGCATGGTCAATGCCGGGATAGACCGTGAGCTGATGCGTCACCGAGGTTCCGGCCAGTGCGTCGCGAAGTCCCTGCATGGCACCGGTGATGCGCTGGTCCAGCTCCGCATAGACGCCGAAGACCGCCGCCCTGATGGCGGGTACTTTGCTGAGGTCCGGGGCAGGCCCGTAAAACGCGGCCGTAGCTTTGAGCCCACTCAGTTCCGTTGCGGCTTGCCAGGTAATGCCGCCGCCGAAGCAGTAGCCGTTCATACCTATGCGGGCCGGGTCGACAAAATCCTGTGCTGCCAGGTAGTCGAAGGCGGCAGCAAAGTCCCCCACGTGGCGTGGTGCGCCGGCATTGGTCAGCGCACCCGGCACGGCGTCGGGGTCCATTCCCGCCGTTCCGCCTTCCCTGCTGAGCAGGTCAAGTGCCAGTGCGCTGTAGCCTGCCTTCGCGAAACGCCGGGCCACGTCCAGGATGTGAGGCGTAAGCCCGCGGTTCTCATGGCAGATCATCACGGCCGGGCCGGCCGCTGCTCCATCAGGCCGGGCAAGGTAGCCACTGATGTCCGTGCCGCCCGTGGGGAAGGTGACAGTCGACGTCGTCAGCCCCGGAGTACCCTCCGGTACGGACAGGGGGCTCTTGGCTCCCGGGTCGGCACCGGCGGCCGCGGTGCCGTTACCCGCCGTCGGCGATGAAGGAGTGGGTGTGGGCATCGGGTCTGTGCTGCGCGGAACTTCCTCGGGCGTACAGCCCACCAGCAGCATGGCAGCGGAGGCGGCGGCCATGCTCCCGGTGATGAACGCGACGCGGCGGGTGAAGGTCCGGTGGGTCATCTCGCCGGCGCGGTAATCGTCGAAGAATTCCTCGATTAAATACTCTTCGAACTTTCCCAACCGGACCATGGCGACCTCCTGAAGTAGATCATCATCGTTTCCTAAATTCGGACCGACAACAAGGGTCGGCAAAGCCGAAGCTGACAGCTGGCGGAATGCTTCCGTAACCGTTCTGGCAGTGGAACCAATCCGCCGTCAGTGCCGTTGCTGAGAAATGCCTTCCGGAAGCGCTAGTCTCAGGAATGCAGGGGAGGAAAGCCGTGGCAGCAGTAATTCTGGGTTGGAATGCGGACCGGTGGGACCGCTGGAACTACCGTGCCGTCGTCGAGCAGGTCCTCGAATCCGGTAGGTTTCCAGACCGCTGGGATGTCGGTCCGAACTGGAGTATCCAGCCGGAAACGGAAGCCTGGCTGCTGTTCCAGGGCACCAGCGAGGCGGGTACCGGCCTGATTGGCCACGGCGTTGTGCTCTCCGAAACCCTCGAGGCCGAACATCTTCCGGACGCGGGGAGCGGCGGACGGTACGCCGCCGTCGTCTTCGACGCTCTGCTGCCCCTTGGCGAGCAGATACGGTCGGACGTGCTGATTGAAGCAGTCCCCGGCATACCTTGGGTCGATGCACTCCACCGCCCGGTGGTGTCCGTCCCGCCGTCCGCGGAGCCGGGACTCCGCCAGCTGTGGCGGGACCTGGGGCCCGCGGCCATCGAGCCTACCGAACTCGTCCCCGGAACCTACCCGCTGAACGCGATCAGCAGCATTGTGGTCAACCGCTACGAGCGGGACCCCGACGCGCGGCGTGTCTGCCTGGCATTCCACGGAACGCAATGCGCCGCCTGCGGATTCTCCTTCGAGGCCTCATACGGCGACATCGGGGAAGGTTTCATCCACATCCACCACACTGTGCCGGCGTCCCTGCTGGCCAGTGGGTACGAACTCGATCCCGTCGCCGACCTCGTGCCGTTGTGCGCCAATTGCCACGCCATGGCGCATCGTGGGGTCAGCACGGCGCGTACTGTCACCGAACTGCGGAACATCATCTCCGGCGCCGGCCACCTTCGGGGTGAAATGGTCAGCGAGCAAGCGCTGGAGGCCCAGGAAAACGCCCGGCGCATCATCGAAGGCCACCACGACTGAACAGCTGGCCAGAAGCCACAGCACCTGCAAAGCCACGGCGCAGGACTGAGGCCTAACGCCCTGCCAGCCCCTGGAGGATTGCCGCCCCCAACTGGGCCCCGTTGGCAAGCACCACAAACCCGGCCGCCGGGATGCCAAGCGCCCAAGCCGCCCGCCGCCGTCGCGCCTGCACCACGAGCAGCCGGAGCGCATGGAAGCTCTGTTGGAGCGCGAGCGGGTCGCCCAGTGGTACGGGCCGGCGATGCCAGGTTCCAGGGTGGACAGCCGCGGCGGCAATCTGCGCCACTTCCCGGGGACCCAGTTCGCGCGGACAGCGGCTGAGCCAGCGCAGCAGCTGCGTGTCGCTGACCACGGCAGCGTTCTCCGGCCGGGCCTTGATGGTCAGGCTTTTCGGTTCCACAACCACGACGACGCCGGTCACCTCCACGGCGGCGCCCACCGCAACGCTGAGCAGCTTGGCCGCGCGCGCCGCTTCGTGCGCCGCGTTGTAGTTGTAGAGGTGCCGCGTCTTCCTTCCCGCCACCATGAGTGTCCGGCCCGCCACCCACACGGACTGGCCGGAGTGGTTCTTTGTGTTGAGCGTAAAGACGCCGGGCGGGCCGATGAGCACATGGTCGATGTCTGCAGAACCGGCACCGACGGGAACGGCATGCAGAACGAGCCACTCGGGTCCCAGCCTTTCGAGGATCCCGCCGACAGCCATCTCACCGAGGGCGCCCTTGTACCAGGACAGGCTCTCTGAACTGAGCGGGTTGGCACCGAAGATTCGCTGAAGTGTTGTCCGGGGCCTCACCCGGCTTTGGACCGCCAGCAATTCCTCAATCACTGCCTGTGCGGGAACACGGTCACCCAATTGCGCTGGGGCCGGACCGGTGGTCATAGCGTGTGCTTCAGGAAGTGGCTCATGAGACCTGAGCCTAGGGACATTCGGACTGGTGAGGCGAGGTCCCGGGCAGCCGGCGCTCCATTCTTTCCCGAATCCTTGGGTGACGGTGGGGGAAGCTTGCACTTTCCCCCGGGCCGGATGCTGATCGCGTGCCGCCGAGTCTGTCCAGCACCGGGGATCCGGACTACGATTTTCCACCACACGGTGACCAATACGGCGGGGAGACGGGGAGTGAGGAAAACGCTGTGACCGAAGGCAGGAGACTAAGCGGGCCGCACTGGCGGCGGGTCATGGCAGCCCTCGCCAACAACGACGCCCGGACCGCGTACGCACAGATAGTTCTCGGCACCGATCCAGGGGATGTACTGGCGGATTTCAACGAGCAGCGGAAGAATCGGGCCATCGCTACGCTGCTGGATTCCGGGCTGGTGGAACCGAATGCTTCCGGTGGCCTGGAGGCGCCTGCGTCGATTTTCCGCGACCTTCTCAGTCAGCAATCCCGTCAGCCGCAGACAGGGCTGGACCGCTTCATGCGCCTGGGCAGGATCGAAAGGTATCCAGCCAATGTGGCGGAGCGGCGGGAGCTTCTGGCATGGATCGCCGGGGAGGCTATAAAGCCAGGTGAACAGCTGACGGAACGGCAGGTGAACGAACGGCTCCTCAGCTATACCGACGACGTTGTGCTGCTGCGCCGTTACATGGTGGACTTCGGGCTCCTGGAACGGACGCCCTCGGGCTCTTCCTACTCCCGGCAGGAATAAGAGGCTGGGGACCAGACCCGGCTCGACTTCCAAATCGCGCCGCTTGGCCGCCCGGGCTGATTCTTCGCCAGAAACTACGGGCTGCCGGTGCTGTTTGTTTGGATAACCAGCATCTGAAGAAGTAGGAGCCCCTCGCCCTTGACGTCTACAAAACGTTTTGCATATAGTGATGCACAACATACAAAACGTTTTGCAAAGGAACGAAGTCGATGGCGACCAAGGTAAACATCCGGGACGTGGCAAAGGCCGCAGGCGTCTCTGTGACCACTGTGTCGCATGCCCTGAGCGAAACCCACAGCTCCCGGGTCAACGCCCGGACCGTGGAGCACATCAAAACCGTGGCCGGCGACCTCGGCTACGCACCGAACCGCCTGGCAAGCGGCCTGCGGAACCAGCGCTCGCAGATCCTCGGCCTTGTCAGTGACGAGATCACCACCACCCCTTTCGCCGGGGCCATGATCCAGGGCGCACAGGACGCCGCTTCCGAGCACGGCCACCTGCTGATGGTGGTGAACTCGGGCCTCGACAACGAACTTGAGCGTCAGGAGATCCGGGCCCTGCAACAGCACCAGGTGGACGGCATTATCTACGCCCGCATGTTTCACCAGGAGGTGTCCGTCCCATCTGGGCTGAGCGCAGCTCCCACCGTGGTCCTCGACGCCACGCCGGACAATCCCGAACTGTCCTCGGTGGTGCCGGACGAGTTCGGCGCCGGCGAGTCCGCCGCCGAGCTCCTGGTAGCGGCCGGGCACCGCCACATCGCCATGATCAACAACGAGGACGATATTCCCGCCGCCCACGGACGGCTCGCAGGCTTCCGCGCCGCCCTGGTCCGCCACGGCATGCAGTTGCCACCGGATTGCCTGGTGGCCGCACATCCCAGCACGGCGGGCGGCCGGGAAGCCGCCCTGCACCTGCTGTCCCGGGATGAATTGCCTACCGCACTGTTCTGCTTCAACGACCAAATGGCCATGGGCGCCTACCAGGCAGCCGGCCACCTTGGCCTGAAAGTTCCGGCCGATGTTTCGATTGTGGGCGTCGACAACCTCGAACTCATCGCCGACGGCCTCTGGCCGGGCCTGTCCACCATGGCACTCCCCCACTACGAGATGGGCCGGTGGGCTGTGCTGAAACTCCTCGACGAGCTCGAGAACCCCGGAGCCCCCCGCTCGCACGAAAAAATCCCCTGCCCGCTCGTGGAGCGGGAATCTGTCGGTCCGCCCAGGGGCTGACAGGCAGGACCCGCCGGGCAACCCGGCCGGGCAAGGCGCCATCCATCCAACACCCTCCCTTAAAAACGGGAACGCAGCCGTTGCAGCGGCCGCGTTCCCTGCAGGACCCTCATCAATCCCCCGTGTCCAAACAGAAAGACTGACCCATGAACAAGAAGTTCACCAAGATCCTGGCGACCAGCATAGCCGCAGCCGCCCTGACTGCCACCCTCGCCGGCTGCGGCAAGGGCAGCGCCTCCTCCTCCACGGAAGGATCCGGCGAGATCGCGCTTTGGACGCACAACGCCGGCAACCCGGACGAGCTGGCCGCAGTCCAGACAATCGTCGACTCCTACAACGGCAGCCAGGACAAGGTGAAGATCAAGGTCCAGGCCTTTCCCCAGGACTCCTACAACGACTCAGTGGTCTCCGCAGCAGCTGCCGGCAACCTCCCCTGCATTGTGGACATCGACGGCCCGAATGTTCCCAACTGGGCCTGGGCAGGCTACCTGAAGCCCCTCGAACTGGACACGGACCTTTCCGGGTACCTCCCCAGCACTGTGGCTCAATGGGATGGAAAGCCCTACGCGGTGGGTTACTACGACGTGGCACTGGCCATGATGGCACGCGCTTCGGACCTGAAGGCCGCCGGCGTACGCGTGGCCACCATCGAGCAGCCGTGGACCAAGGAAGAGTTCCAGGACGCCCTCACCAAACTCAAGGCCCTGGGCAAGTGGGAGCACCCACTGGACCTTGGCACGGCCGGCACCGGCGAATGGCTTCCCTACGCCTACTCGCCCCTCCTGCAGTCCTTCGGCGGCGACCTGGTCAACAGGGACGGCTTCCAGAGCGCCGAGGGTGTACTGAACGGCGACAAGGCAGTGGAGTGGGCCGACTGGTTCCGCGGCCTGGCGGACCAGGGCTTCATGGCCAAGAAGAGCGGCAAGGACTCCACCCAGGACTTCCTGAACAACAAGAGCGCGGTCGTCTACACCGGCTCGTGGGCCGTGGACAAGGCCAGGGCGGCTATCGGGGACGACCTGGTGGTCATGCCGCCGGTGGACCTCGGTGAGGGTCCGAAGATTGGCGGCGCCTCGTGGCAGTGGGGCGTCACCAGCGGCTGCAGCGATGCTGAGGCGGCCATGGACTACCTCTCCTACTCGCTGAAACCGGAGAACATTGCCGCGGTGGCCAAGGCCACAGGCACCATTCCCGCCAGCGAAGAGGCAGCGGCCCAGATCCCCGAATTCGCCGAAGGCGGCACCAACCGGATCTTCATGGACTTCTCCCGCAAGTACGCCGTGATGCGCCCTGAGACGCCCGCCTACCCCTTCATCGCCACCGAATACGGCAAGGCCGTCCAGGACATCCTCAACGGGGCAAACCCGAAGTCCACCCTGGACAACGCCGTGAAGGCGATAGACGCCAACATCAAGTCCAACGGCGGCTACAAGAACTAGCCGGAGCGGCCGGAGGGCTGCCGCACAACGCACCGCAGCCCTCCGGCAGCCCGATCTACGGAGACCCTCATGGCAACTGTTCCCCTTCCCACACGCCCACGTCCGGCCGCCCCGGAACCGGCCCTGCCGCCGTCGGACGCGAAAAGCAAGGCCCGCAGGGCCCACCGCCGGCCCGGCTTCCGACGCGAACAGCTCAGCGGCTGGGGCATGATCGCCCCGGCAGCGCTGCTGCTGCTGGCGTTCATCTTCATCCCGGCCATCCTTGGCTTCGGCCTGGCCTTCACCAACGCCCGGCTCATCTCGCCCCGTCCGGTTGAATTCGTGGGCGTGGAGAACTTCGCCCGCCTCTTCTCGGACCCCACCTTCTACCGCGCCCTGCTCAACGTCGCCTATTTCACCGTCATCGTCGTTCCGGTGCAATCCGGCCTCGCCCTGGTGATGGCGCTGCTGATCAACAAAAAATTTCGCGGCGTGAACTTCTTCCGCACGGTGTACTTCCTGCCAGTGGTCACCTCCATGGTGGTGGTCTCGCTGCTGTGGCTGTTTATGTACCGCAAGGACGGCCTGATCAACGAGATCCTCTCCGCCGTCAGTTTCGGCCTGATCGACGGCCCGGACTGGCTCGGCGACCCGAACACCGCCATGCCGGCGATCATCATCCTGTCCATCTGGCAGGCCGCCGGCTTCCACATGATCATCTGGCTCGCCGGGCTGCAGGGCATCTCCGGCGAACTGTACGAAGCGTCGCAGCTGGACGGCACCAGCCGGTGGCAGCAGTTCCGGTATGTCACGTGGCCCGGCCTGTTCCACACCCGCAGCCTGGTGCTCGTTACCATCACCATCCAGGCCCTTGGCCTCTTCGACCAGATCAGTGTCATGACCCAGGGCGGCCCGATGGACTCGACCACCACCATCATTTATGAGGCGGTCCAGTCCGGCTACCGGCAGCAGGAAACCTCCTACGCCTCGGCCATCTCACTGGTGTTCTTCGTCCTCGTGCTGATCGTCTCCGCGGTGCAGCGCTACCTCACCCGGGAGAAAGACTGACATGAAAAACCAACTGCTCCTGAAAAGCGCGGGCACCATGCTGGTGCGCATCCTCTTCGCGGTCGTCGCCGCCTTCCCCATCGTCTTTATGCTGGTGTCCTCGCTGAAGCCGGACCAGCAGATCTTCGGCGACATGTCCTCCCTGGCAGCGTTCCTGCCGGTGGGCAACATCTCCTTCGACAACTACGCGGCCGTCTTCGACCGGGTCCCGGCCGCCCGCTTCCTGCTGAACTCGGTGGGCGTCTCCGCCGTCACCGTCATCCTGGGCATCTTCGTCAACAGCCTCTGCGCCTTCGCCCTGTCCCGCATGCAGGTCCGTGGCAAGAAGATTGTGTTCACCGCGATCCTGGCCACGCTCATCGTGCCCTTCCAGACCCTGGCCCTGCCGCTGGTGTGGTGGGTCAACCAGCTCCCCTACTTCGAGCTGAACGGGTTCAGCCTCGAATTCTCCAAGGGCTGGCTGGACACCTACCAGGTGCAGATCATTCCGTTCATTGCCAACGCCTTCTCCATCTATCTGTTCCACCAGTACTTCGAGTCCATTCCCAAGGAACTGGACGAGGCAGCACGGATCGACGGCGCCGGCTGGTTCAAGATCTACCGCCAGGTGGTCATGCCGCTGTCCGGCCCGGCCACTGCCACGGTGGCGATCCTGACCTTCCTGCCGGCCTGGAACTCCTACCTCTGGCCGCTCATGGTGGTCCAGTCCGAGGAGCTGCGCCCGGTGATGATCGGCATCCAGTACTTCTTCCAGCTGAACGTCTCCTGGGGAGAGGTGATGGCTTACGCGTCAGTGATCACGGTCCCGGTGGTGGTGCTCTTCATCGCCTTCCAGCGTTCCTTCGTCAACAGCATCGCCTCCAGCGGCGTGAAGGGCTAAGTCACACATGAACTCATTGACGACGACGGCGGCCTACCCGGCAGTTGCCAGCACCGACCCTTTTCGCCCCAAATGGCACTACACGTCCGAACGCAACTGGCTGAACGATCCCAACGGACTGGTCTACCTGAACGGCACCTACCACCTCTTCTACCAGCACAACCCCTTGGGTCCGGACTGGGGCAACATGTCCTGGGGCCACGCCACTTCGCCGGACCTGCTCCATTGGGAGGAGCAGGCTGTAGCCATCCCGTGCGACGCCCAGGAGGCCATATTCTCCGGCTCGGCGGTGTTCGATGAGCACAACACCAGCGGACTTGGCACCGCGCAGAACCCTCCCCTCGTGGCCGTCTACACCAGCGCCTACAGTGACGCCTCGCCGCTCGCCGGCCGGCAGGCCCAGTCCCTCGCCTACAGCCTGGACGAGGGCAGGACCTGGACCAAGTACCAGGGCAACCCTGTCCTGGACCGCGCCTCCGCAGACTTCCGCGATCCTAAAGTCTTTTGGTACGACGGCGCCGCCGGGAGTTACTGGGTAATGGTCGCCGTGGAGGCGGTGGAGCGCCAGGTGGTGCTGTACAAATCCGGCGACCTTAAAACATGGGAGCAGCTGAGCAGCTTTGGTCCTGCAAACGCCACCGGAGGTGTCTGGGAGTGCCCGGACCTGTTTGAGCTCCCCGTTGACCGCGATCCGGGCGACCGGAAGTGGGTCCTCATCGTGAACATCAACCCGGGAGGCATCGCCGGCGGTTCAGCGGGGCAGTACTTCGTGGGAGAGTTCGACGGCGTGGAGTTCCGGTCCGGGTCGACCGTCACGGAGGGCCTCCAGGAGGACGGCAGCCGGATGCGCGAGTACGGCTGGCTGGACTGGGGCCGGGACTACTACGCCGCGGTTTCCTTCAGCGGCATCGCTGACGGCCGGCGGGTCATGATCGGCTGGATGAACAACTGGGACTACGCAGGCTCCACTCCCACCGGCGGCTGGCGGAGTGCCATGTCATTGCCGCGCGAGGTGACGCTGACCCGGCTGGACGGCAAAGTGGTGCTTCGGCAGGAGGCCACCGACCCCTTTGAAGGACCCGGTCTGGGGTCCTTCAGCCTCGGACCGCAGCCCTTGGCGCCGGGCACACTGGAACTCCCCGTCACTGCAGAAGTGGCGCGGATTGACGTCGAGTTCGAGCCGGGCCCTGCAAGCAGCATCGGGTTGATAGTGAGGGCGGGTGGCACCGAACGGACGCTCCTCACCTACGACGTTGCCGGGGGGATGCTGCGCCTGGACCGGCGGGAGTCGGGGCATGTGAATTTCCACGAGGCCTTTCCCTCGGTTGAAACCGTAGCCGTGCCGCTGCAGGAAGGCCGGCTCCGCCTGCGCGTCTACCTCGACCGCTGCTCCGTGGAGGCCTTCGCCCAGGACGGCCTCGCTACCATCACGGATCTCGTGTTCCCCGCTGAGGCGGGCACGGGCCTGGCGGTCTTTGCCGTAGGTGAGGGCGCGCAACTGCTGGCGCTCGACGTTGTCCGCTCCTGATCCTGCAGCAGTGCCCTGCACCGGATTCCGGTGCAGGGCACTTGCACTACGCGGCCGGGCGATGCTGTTCCAGGAGCTCGAACACGGCGATCCCGTCCCCAGCCGTGAATTACTGCCCGGCTGCTGAGGTTCCAAACATCAGGGTCCGCCGCCGCACGTCGTAATAGACGGTTGCCGAACGTTTCAGGAGATTTTGGAGAACCTCTGCATCCTCAGCATCTAGCGTGAGCACTTCTTCCCAGGCCCCCTGGTCAAGGACCAACTGGAGGGTCCAGGTGCCAGGTTGTCCTGCGTCACCGGCCACCCAGGTGAACTGGTAGTGGCTGAGCTGGCGGACTTGGATGCTGTCATCGGTTATCGGCTGTTTTGGTGTGGGGCTCATGGTCGCCCTCCTGGTTCGATGGTGAGTGGGCCCTCTGCATAAGCCAAGCACCAATTTAGACCCGCTGCACCCACTTGATCCAGACCCATCACATGGTTGGAAGGCGGGCAGGGCTACGCGCCATCCCGTCCCCCTCCGGTTCCTGCCCCGGTTAACCACCGGGAGCGCGCCCTGCCGTGACCTTTGGCCCTATACCTCAGGGGTGCACAGAGCCAGTCTTGAAGTGGCCACTCGGGAGCAAGCAGGAAGTCCGGCCATGCAACCGTGAGCCCATTGCTGACGCCACCCGCGGCTGACCGGACCTTTTTCGCGACTCCCGCCCCACACCTGTTCCCTCTGCCAATTCGGGGTTCGGCATCATGAAAAAGACCGTTTCAGTAATAATGCTCATCCTGGGGATCCTCATTTCGATCCTGGGCTTCACCGCACTCGCCGGAGGTGCTGTGGCGTCAGTTGTGGGGACCGCCCAGGGTGACGGATACATCACGTCAGGCAATGCCCGCCTTTCCGTCGGGTCCCACGCACTGACCTCGCCCCGGCTTGAAGCAGTAGGCGAGGGTGTTCCGCCACTCCTGCCTTTCGACGTCGGTACGCTCAGGCTGCGTGCCTCGTCCATGGAGCCCGGCAAGGAGATTTTCATAGGGGTCGCTCCCCAGGCCGACGTCGAGCAGTACCTCGCGGGGGTGCATCATTCGGAGCTTCTCGAGGTGGACAGCCGGCCCTTCCGGGCGGAATACCGTGACATTCCCGGCACCACCGTGCCGGCGCCCCCGGGAGAACAAACGTTCTGGAGCGCTTCCGCCTCAGGCCCCGGAGAGCAAGAGCTGACCTGGGACCTGGCCGCCGGCAATTGGGCAGTAGTGGTCATGAACGCTGATGCCAGCCTTGGAGTCGATACCCAGGTGCAGGCCGGGTTCCGGTCGGACCTGATACAGCCGGCGGCAACCGGCCTGCTGATTGGAGGTGTTCTCGCACTGGTGATCGGGATTCCGCTGCTCGTCCTGGGTGCCATCGGACTCGGTCGGCATGCAGAGCCGCCTTCCCGTAGACCCGGAGTGCCAACACCGCAGTTCGCGGGTGGAGCGCCGGGAGCGCCCGGAATACCGGCAGCCCCGGGAGCGCCGGCGCTTCAGTCAGCCGCCCAGCCCCGTGCCGCAGCACCTGCTGACGACGTTCCCTACCCGGCCCGGCGCTTCAGTCAGCCGCCCAGCCCCGTGCCGCAGCACCTGCTGACGACGTTCCCTACCCGGCCCGGCGCTTCAGTCAGCCGCCCAGCCCCGTGCCGCAGCACCTGCTGACGACGTTCCCTACCCGGCCCGGCTCTTCGGTGAGCTGGACCCGGCCATGTCGCGATGGCTGTGGCTGGTGAAATGGTTCCTTGCCATTCCACATTTCATCCTGCTGGTCTTCCTCTGGTTCGCATTCCTCGTGACCACAATCGTTGCAGGGTTCGCCATCCTGTTTACGGGCCGATATCCCCGTCCCCTGTTCGCATTCAATGTCGGAGTTCTGCGCTGGAACTGGAGAGTAGCCTTTTATGCCTATGCCGCGGCAGGCACCGACCGCTACCGGCCTTTCACCCTGGCACGCACCAGCTACCCTGCCGACTTTGAGGTGGACTATCCGGAGCGGCTCTCCCGCGGACTGGTCCTGGTTAAGTGGTGGCTCCTGTCCCTCCCGCATCTGCTCGTCGTCGCGGCACTCTCGGGCACCACCTGGACATGGCAGGAAACCGGTGATCCGGGGACGACATATGAACGTGGAGCGGGGCTTTCCCTGCTGGGTCTTCTGGTCCTGATCGCAGTCGTGGCCCTGCTCTTTACCGGCCGGTACCAGCGTCCCTTGTTCGGTCTGATAATGGGGATCAACCGCTGGATTTACCGCGTTCTGGCCTACGCGGCGCTGATGCGGGATGAGTATCCGCCGTTCCGGCTCGATCAGGGGCCAGGTGAGATCCCGGGGCCGGCTGCGGGCCCGCCGCTGTATGGAGCGGCACTGCCAGGAGCCGGACCGACGCCACGGCCATGAAGCTGGCTGGCCAGGCAACGGATGGGCAGTGACGTTCGGCCCTACCTCTCCGGATCTCACGGGGGCATTATTGCGAGTGGCCGCATCGGTCCGATGAGGAGTAAAGATGAGCATTGCTGGAGCACCGTTCGCCCGGATTGTTGTGGGGGTCGACGGGTCGGAGGCTTCGGTCGAGGCGCTGCGCCAGGCCCAGCGCCTGGCAGTACCCCTCGGCGCCAAGGTCCTCGCCACCGCATACTGGGACTATCCGCAGGTTTATGCGGGGTACCCCATGGTGGGCAGAGAGGGCTTCGAGGAACGTGCCGCGATGACCCTCGATGAAGCCGTGAAAACAGCGTTTGGCAGCGAAACGCCGTCGAACGTCATCACCAGCCTGGTGCGGGGCCAGCCGCGGGAATCGCTGATCGAAGCCAGCAGCGAGGCCGACATGCTTGTGGTGGGACGGCGGGGACATGGCGGTTTTGGCGGCCTGTTGCTGGGGTCGGTCAGCTCGGCGCTGGTGGCCCATGGCCATTGCCCGGTGCTGGTGGTCCACACACCGGAGGAACGGCCGGAGGCGCACTAAAGGGTTGCGTCGCCGTGGACACTGGCAACCGCCCCGGTCCTGGGCCTGCTACTCCGGCCGGCCCGCCAAAGTGTTCCTTCCTTCAAGGCGTTTTAGGAGCTGCACCATCACCAGACCGCTCACCGCGGCCATGGTCACTGCCATCAAAACCGCTGCAGCAATCCCGATGGCGGCTACAAGCCACAAGTCCTGGCCAGGCTGCCACAGCGGAGTTGATGCCGCGATGAAGACAGCCAGCCCGGCTGCCCAGGCCCCGGCGCTTCCGGGGACCCAGCGCCAGGCTCCCGGTATATGCTCCCGAAGTTCAATCCACTGTGCGAATCCGATCGAGACCAGCAGCACAACGGCTGCCACAGTGCCGGCTGCTATCTGGACATCTGTCCGCCAGGCCTGAAAGAAGATGCCGGCGGCGGGCAGCAAACCCAGCGTCCAGGCGACTGCGGCCGCGGCTGCCGTGAACAGGACCCACCGACGGACGGAAACAGCGGGAAGCCGGGTTCGGAGCACCTTGACCTGAAACCATCCCAGGACCGCCCCCTCCAAAGACCCAGCGATGATGAGCAACGGAACCATGGCGGCCGGCCACAAGGCAGCTGCCATGAGCTGCGCAAGCGCCGGGGCAAGGAAGCCCAGGCTTTCACCGAGGGTCACCCATCCCACCCACCGGCGAAGGAATGCGCTCCTGGCTGTCACGGCAAGCCTCGCGGAGCCTTGGCAGGAGAGGGCCTTTCGGCAGTGGCATGGGTCGGAACCCCGCCCTCGTCGCCGTCTTCTTGCGGTGCAGGGACCACCAAAACGGGACAATATGCGTGGCTTACGCAGGCGGCACTGACCGAACCGGGCACAAAGCCTGCGTGCCCCCGCCTTCCAACGACGAGGAGGGAGGCCGTCCGGCTGCCCTCGATTAACTGTGGGCCGGCTTTGCCGCGCACAAGCCGGGGCTGCACATTTTCTGGCCTGTCCTGCCCGAATACATCAGCCAGGGCCTGTTCCAGGACCTGTTTTGCGGCATATTCGAATCCTTCAATCCCTACAGCCAGATAGAGCCCGAACCCAGGTGGAACATCCCAGCACGCCCAAACTTCAACTGATGCTTCAAGGGGCCCCGCCAGACGGTGCGCAGTCCGGAGCGCTGCAACGGATGCGTCGGAGCCGTCGACGCCCGCAATGATTTTGGGCTGCCGTTGGTGGGCCTCCATGATGCGGGCTCCGTCCTGTCAGGTTCTGGTCCAATCGTGAACAAAGACTCGTTTCCGGGATAGGGCCGAAAGTCACCGGACAACCTGTATCAGTACAGTCGTTGCCGGACCCGGACCCTTGTTTGACCAGGATTCAAGACTTTGGTCCCTTCCAGCCCGCCTGCGGGAAAGTGAACAATGGGATGAAGCCCTGGCAAGGCCTGCCTGGCTTTTCGAGTGCAGGTTGGTCCTTAGGAAAATGGGAGCATTAGGTGCAAAGGCATGAGTCAGGCTCTGAAGGAGCTCCAGATCATCAGGAGCCGGTCCGCGTGTTCATTCTGGATGATCACGAACTTGTCAGGCAGGGACTGAAGGACCTGCTTGAGGGCGAAGGCTTCGTGGTTGTCGGTGAAAGTGGATCGGCTGCGGAAGCAACGCGCCGGATCCCTGCCCTGCAACCCGATATCGCAATCCTGGACGGCCGGCTGCCGGACGGAACAGGAATCGAAGTCTGCCGGGATGTCCGTTCGCTTGATCCCCGCCTGCATTGCCTGATCCTGACCAGTTACGACGACGAGCAGGCCCTGCGCGGCGCCGTTCTGGCAGGAGCGTCCGGATACATCCTCAAGCAAATCAGGAGCGATGACCTCCTTGCCGGGATACGCAAGGCTGCTGCAGGCGGGTCCCTCTTCGAGCCGGGAGTTGAGCAGCGAATCATCGAAGGGCTGTCCAAAACCCAAACGGACCCGCGGATGGACGCGCTCAGCGCCCAGGAGAAAAAGGTCCTGACGCTTATCGGGCAGGGGTTGACCAACCGGCAAATAGGAGAAGAACTCTTCCTGGCCGAGAAGACAGTCAAGAACTATGTATCCTCAATCCTTGCGAAATTGGGATTTGAAAGGCGGACCCAGGCTGCAGTCTATGTAACCCGCAACAGCCAGGAAACGCGGTAGGGTGCGGCGGCGGGGAGTGCCGCTCTACCGTAGTGTCCTATGGCTACCGCTGGTAAGCAGACCACTTCACCTGGGTGCCTTCCCCGGGCGCGCTGTAGATAATGCAGGCGCCGCCCAGCAACTCCGCACGGTGACGCATGTTGGCGAGTCCGCTCACGCGTTCGGGTTCTTCGAACCCTTGCCCGTTGTCCGTGATCAGAAGCTCCACGCGTTCCTGGCCCATTGAGACGTTGACGCGGATGTCATCTGCCCCTGAGTGCCGCGCGGCATTGCTCAGCCCCTCTGAGAGAACGGAAAGCAGGTGGCCGGCCACGTTCTCCCGGACCGCCTCGTCGACCGGCCCGGCAAAGGCAACTGTTGGTGCGACGGGATAGCTGCGCGAGTGTTCCTGGATGACCCTCAGGACCCGGCTGGTGAGTGGTTCACGGTCTTCCTCCCCTGTCCGAAGGGAGTAAATGGTGTCCCTCAGCTTCCTGATGGTGTCGTCGAGTTCCGACGTGACGGCGGCGATGCGCTCTTGGGCAATGGGATCCATTGTGTAGCGGCGCAGGCTCTGGATGCTCAGCCCTGATGCGAAGAGCCGCTGGATCACAAGGTCGTGCAGGTCGCGGGCAATCCGTTCACGGTCCGTGAACAGCAGATTTTGTTCACGCAATGCATGAATACGGGCCAGATCAAGCGCCAGGCCGATCCTGCTTCCGAACAGCGAGCTGGACTCGACCTCGGATTGGCTGTAGGCCGCTGACCCTTGCGGACGGGCGAGCAACAATACGCCGTTTTCACTGTTGCTGTGCCCCATGGCGCACACGAGGACAGAGCTCAGCTTCTCCGCCATCCCGTCGTCGAACACTTGCTGTGGATCCGGGGCAACGCGTGATTCTCCCGCCTCTATTACGGAGGAAATGATCTTGGATAGGGCAATTTCCTGCCCTGCCTGAAGACCCTGCACGCCAAGCGATGTCCGGCATCTGAGGACACCGTTGCCTGCGGGAACAGCAATAACGGCGAGCGCCGAACCGGAGACCTTCAAAGCGGTTTCGGCAACGAGGTCGAGGTTGTCTGCAGTGCCTGGGTGCGGGGCCATGATTAATCGGCTGCTTAGTTCCATGCCGGCCTCCAGCCATTTCTGGCGGCGCTTGCTGTCCTCAAAAAGGCGGGCATTCTGAATGGCGATACCGGCAGCCGCGGCCAAAGCTACGGCAAGGTCTTCATCCTCCGGGGTGAAATCCTGCCCGCCGTCCTTCTCCGTCAGGTAGAGGTTTCCGAACACCTCACCACGAACACGCACCGGCACTCCAAGAAAAGTGTTCATGGGGGGATGGTTAGGCGGGAAACCCGAGGCAATGGGGTGCTGGCCGAGGTCGTGCAGGCGCAACGGCTGCGGCTCGCGGATCAAAAGTCCCAGGACTCCGTGCCCGGTTGGAAGGTCCCCGATGGACCTGGCTTCTTCCTCTTGAATTCCCACGGTGATGAAGTGGCTGAGGCTGCGGTCCTCCCCTATGACACCGAGTGCGCCGTACTTTGCCCCGACAAGTTCACATGCAGAGCGAACAAGTCGGTCCAGAACAGCCTCCAGGCTTAAGTCCTCGGCAAGAGCCACGACGGCGGCCAGCAGGCCGTTCATCCGTTCCTGTGTGAGCAGCAGTTCGTCCGCGCGGGCAACGAAGTCCCGCAGCAGGTCTTCAGCCCTTTCCTTCATGGGAGAGCGCCACGGCTCAGTACTCATGTCCGACCTCCTGTGGCAGCTGCCCGCGTCCTTGCGGGCCCTCAGCAGAGTTCCATGCGTCCGGGAGTACTGGGGGTACCCGACAAGATCACCTTCGCCGGTGCACGGCGGGATGTCTTGGGACAAGTCTAAAGACCAAGTCAAGGCGGAAATTACCCAGGATCAGAGCCAGTTGGAAGGTCTTTGGGCCCTGTTGGGGAACTGGTCCCCGCCATAGGATCTGGACATGACCGACAAGAACATGGTGCCTGAAGCAGAAAGGTCGAGGCTGTTCAGGATGATGCCGCCGGGCCGGCCTTGACCGAGACGCGTCGCGGACTGTTTCCCTGGCAGGGTGTTGGCAAGGACCACCTCATCCGCATCGTTCCCCAATCGGTGACAGGCAGGAGGTTCACCATGTCAGCCACTGGGACCTGGCGGACCTCTCTGGACGATGCCACCCGGGCAGGGCTCGAATAGCCACGGGCCGTTCCCGTGAAAGGGCAGCAAATCCTGGACTGTTGCCCGCTTTTATAGGATCGCCCGCCGCGGCCCTACCTATGGTTCAAGCAGTCCCCTGACCAGGAGCGAAGAAGCTATGCAGGATTCCAGATCCATCGTCGCCGGCTACGACGGTTCCGCTGAAGCTGCAGCCGCCATCCATTGGGCAGCGCAGCAGGCGCGGCTGCGCGGCTGTCCCCTCTACGTTGTGCACTGTTCCATCTGGCCTCTGCTGACGAAAAACCTCGGCCCGGTTCCAGGTGTCGCGGACAGCGGGCTGGAGCGGGCGGCGGAGGCAATTCTTGAGGAGGGTGTCAGCCGTGCCGAAGCGGCAGCACCCGGGCTGGACGTTCAAGGCACACTGTTGCATGGACTGCCCGCATCGTACCTCGCCGAGGTCTCTGCCGGTCAGGAGATGATCGTCGTCGGCAGCCGCGGCCTGGGCGGATTCCTGGGCTTGCTGGTGGGATCCGTGAGCCTGGAGCTGGCGGCCACCGCAACATGCCCCGTAGCTGTCATCCGGCCAGCCCTTCACCCTGACGGGCCCATCGTCGTCGCGGTGGACGTATCAGGTTCCCCCGCAGCATTGGAGGATGCGTGTGCACTTGCGTTGGACTGGCGGGCGGGCCTGACCATCGTCCACGTCCACCACACGCCGCCCGGGTACGGGCAGCGGGGTCCGCTGGACGCTGACGCTGCTGCCGGAGACGTGCTCAGCTCAGTCATGAGCCGTGCGCGTGCGCTCGCAACCTCTGTTCCTGTGGAGGGCAGGTTGCTCACCGACACCTCAGTCCCCCATGCCATCCTCAAGGCCTCGGAAGGTGCGCGGATGCTGGTTGTGGGAAGCAAAGGCCATGGGTTTCTCAGGGAGACCATAGGTTCCACCGCGCACGCCGTTCTTCACCACGCCCGCGGCCCGGTTCTTATCTCCCGCCGCCGTCAACCCTGACGAGCAACGCGGACGCTCTGGGGTCTGGACGGCAGGGAAGCAACATGGCACAGTGTGACGGCTCGGATCATGGCTTTGAAGGGCCCGCGTTCGCGTCAGCAGCCCGCAACCATGTGGTGAGAACCTTGCAGGCGAGCTCCAGGTTTCCCATCTGGCAGTGCTGGTCGGCCTGCTCGGCCCGCATGAACATGCGCGTCGTGACGCTCCGGGCGGCCACGAGCGCTTGAGCCTGCGCTTGGGTCAGTGCCGGTGGTTGGAAGGTGTCATGCTCCCCGCACATCAGCAGCACATCCTGGTTCACCCGTCCGCTGTCCAGGTGCTCGGCGTTCATGCTCAGGAACCACTCGGCCACATCGGCCGGATCGTCGCTGTCGAGCATGTACAGGACCTGGTCGACCACAACGCGCAGGGTCGGCAACAGCCGGGCACGGGTACGCACACTCCAGCGCATGAAGCCCCGGTGCCGCACCATCATGCGGGCCGGGCTGCGCAACACGGGTGGCGCCCTGTGAAGCCAGTCGTACACCGGCGGCCAAGCCACGACGCGGTGGATCCGAGGCTCGCGCCCTGCGGCACGCAACGCCCAGTACCCACCCATCGAAATGCCGACCAGGGCGGCCCGATCGAGCCGGAAGTGGTCTAATACCGCCCCGACCGGCTTTTCCCAATCGTGGTCGCAGGTGAGCCTGTTCAGTGCCCGCGCACCACCTTGTCCCGGGCCCTCGAAGGCAATCACGTTGAAACCGTTGGCAGCGATACGTTGACAGATGGGAAAGAATTCTTCGATCAAGGAGTCGAACCCTCCATGCAGGAGCACCGTGTCGCCAGTTGGGGTCCCGGACGCCGGAAGCGAATAGGCCGGGAGTGCCGTTCCGGCATAGGGGATCTTGTGACGCATGAGGCCAGCATCTGTAAATGTCGCGTAGAAGAGCGCCAGATAGCGCCGGTAGCGAATAGTCTTCTCCTCCGACTGTGGCGGCGTGAAGAATTCCGCGATCCTCGCATATCCCGCCGCATGCCGAGGCCGGGCAACGGCGGCTACCCGGCTCGACAAGGCCTCGAACACGGTGACACAGTCAGCCATCGACCGTAAGTGTGCTGCGGCGTCGACCAGCTCATCGTGGTCAGCAAAGCCCAGCGAATGTGCCCGGTTCAGTTGGTAGTTGATGAAGTCCCGTCGATGGAATCGTCTGAACCCCACTGGCAGAGGCACAAGCTCTGGATCGCTCACGTCGTGATCGTACTCCTGGGGTGGCGGGCACAGTAGGCCGAAATGCCCCGGCACGGCAGCCGGAGCAGGCGTTAGGACGTGGAAACCCCAAAGTTCAATGAAAATATCAATCCCAACACTCACATGGCGCCGGCCGGGGTTATCCTCAAAATGCGTATCCAGTTGCGGGGGCATGGGCGGGGGGCGAGGCGCACCCGCGGTGTAACTGCCGCGGGCCAGTTTCATTACTTGTATTCATACCGGGGAAACCCGGCCGGATTCAAAGGAAACGAGCATGGGCCGCCGACACGCAGCATCTGACCCGATCTATCCACGCTGGGTCTGGATCGCCGCGGCGGCCACCGTGGCAGTTCTCATTATTGGCGGAGGATTCTTACTGCGAAATCTGATCTTCCCCGCCGGTTCAGCGGAGGGCGGGATTGCAGCCGAGAGCGGCAGCACACCTTCAACAGGCGACCCCTTGGCTCAGGACAGCCCTGCCGCGGTCACCGGGGCCTCTCCCTGCATTTCCTTGAACATCCTCACTTCGCTGGAGAACGCCGACATGGTCCGGGCCATGGCGGCGGAATACACGGAGAAACCACGCAGCGTGGACGGCAAGTGCGTAACCCCGGCAGTGACCCAGGAAAAATCGGGAGTCGCTGCCGGCAAGGTTGCTGCGCAGTTCCCCGGCGTTCCGGCCGGCGACAGGCCCGTTATCTGGCTGCCGGATTCCTCCGCATGGCTACGGATCGCGGGGGAAGCCGCCGGCGGAAGCCCTGTCCCGCAAGAGGGAATCAGCATCGCCCGGAGTGCGATCGTCGTGGCCATGCCGGAGACGATGGCTGGTGCCCTTGGCTGGGACAGCAAGCCGCCGTCGTGGTCTGAGGTCTTTAGGATGGCCGGGGACCAGGACGTCTGGGAACGTCTCGGTCACGCCGATTGGGGGAAGTTCAAGTTCGGCAAGGCCAGCCCCCTGGTCTCGACGTCGGGTTTGATGGCCCTTGCTGCCTCCTACGGTGCCGCCGGCGGCAGCGTAGGGGGTTTGGACGACATGGAACTGGGCGCACCGTCCCTGGTGGAGAAAGTGCGCGCCGTGGAGCTCGGCACCAGCCACTATATGGCCACCCCCGAGCATTTCCTTTGGCACGCAAGGGAGGCTGACGACGCCGGGAACGTCTCCGAGTTCCTCTCCGCCGTGATCGTGGATGAAAAATCCGTCTGGGACTACAACCGGGGAGTGGTCAGCGAGGACGGAAAAACAAAGCAGTCCGGTCCCGCGCCCAAGGAGCCCCTGAGGACTATATATCCCCAGGACGGCGTTCACGTGGCGGACAACCCGGGAGTAGTCCTTGACGGGAATTGGGTGGGGAGCCAGCAACGGTTGGCTGCCCGGGATTTCCTCGCGTTCGCAGTGACGCAACAGGGACAAAACGTTGTCAAGGCATCCGGGTACCGGACTATCCAGGGCACGCTGGACACGGAGGTGGCCGAAACCGGACGGTACGCTGGGACGCTCCAGCCGCTGCCACTGCCCAAGGCGGAGGCGCTTGTTGCCATGCAGGACAGCTTCCCCGAGGTCCGCAAGCGTGCCAGGGCCCTGTTCCTGCTGGACGTCTCGGAGTCCATGGTGCAGGAACCCGGCGTGACCAAGCTGCAGCGGGCCAAGGATGCCGTTCGGAAGGCGCTGGACCATTTCGAGGGTGAGGATGAGATCGGGCTGGCCGCTTTCTCCCATGTGGACGACGGCCCTTTGCAGCCGGGAATCGTCAGCCCGGTCGCACCATTCAAGACCAATAAAGAACACCTCCTTGCCCAGCTCGATGAGCTCAAGGCAGTGGACGCCACTCCACTTTTCGAAGCGGTGAGCCGGTTCGCGGGGGATCAAGCCAAGGAATACAAGGACACCTTCATCAACACCATCGTGCTTTTGAGTGACGGCAAAAACGACACCACCCACCCCGGAGACCTGGGCGGACTGTCCCAACAGTTGAGCCATCAGAACCACGCGACGCCGGTGCTCGTCTTTACGCTCGCATACGGGCCCGACGCCGACGTTCCCACTTTGCTGGAAATCGCCAGGGCCAGCGGGGCGCACTACTATGACGCCACGGATCCGAACAAGCTCGAAGAGGTGCTCGGCGAACTGGTCACGAGTTTCTAGGCAGGCGCTGATGAGTCTGGGCTGCCCGACCGGTGCCTCCTTGAGAGTGGGGCTTCCTTCGGCCGCCCGGGACACGGCGGCCGGGAAATAGCCCTCGCGGCAGCCGCGATGCCGGGAGCATACTGAGACATGGCTGACCGCGATGATTTTCTTGCTTGGGTGCGGACCTCCCTGTACGAGGCGGAACTGGCCATCCACAACGGCGATGCGGGCCCGCGCAGGGCGGTCTGGTCGCGCAGTGAACCGGTAGGTGTCCTGGGCGCATGGCGAAACGCCTTCGGGCAGCAGGAGCTCGACAAGCTGTTCACCGGCCTTGCCAAACAGTTCTCCAACTGCACGTCGTACGAGTTCGAGCTGCTGGCTTACGACGTCGAGGGCGACATGGCATACACTGCCGGCCTCGAACACACCTCCGCTTCAGTGGACGGCGAGCCGCGCAGCTACGTTCTGCGAGTCACCCAGATCTACCGTCGTGAAGACGGCGAATGGAGGGTGGCCCATCGTCACGGCGACACCGTTACCGGGTGATGGCCTGAGCCGCTGCCGGGCAGGACAGCGTGACGACGGCGGGTTACCACCACTTCGTCAGATCCCACCCGTTTTGGCGCCGTCCCCGCCGTCGCCATCCTTACCGCAGCGCAAACAGCGCTTATAAAGACCACCGTCGTCAGTGTGCTCCACGTGCCATTCGTGGCCAACATTCAATTTGCACAGCAGAGCCTGGAGCATGGCCAATTCCAATCTGAAGCGCTCTATGACTCCAATGATGGCCTTCACACCACAGCAATAGAAGAGGATGGACCAATCACCCCTGGAACACGTTTCGGTAACTGCGGATCGATTCAGCTTAAGCGACCTACCATGTTCCTCATGGCATGTTCTGCCCGGTTTCGCCGATGGCAGGGATCGACGATCACATTCTCGGCATCTACGCAATCCTGGTGGCGCCGGCTGATGGTTTGCCGGGAAGCCTGGTCGGCGGCGGTGCCGCCCCGCCTCCGGGCGGCCAAGGAATCCGTCCAGAGGAACCTGTCATGCATGTCTTGATCATGTCGTTCGGGACCCGCGGCGACATCCAGCCCTACGCCGCCCTCGCCGGTGCGCTTGCCCGCGCGGGGCACGACGTTACCCTCGCTGTTCCGGCAGGGTTTGCTGATCTGGTGCCACACGCCGGTCCCGGAACCATCACGCACCATCCCGCGGGCTCCACGATGCTGCGCCTTGTCCAGGAGGTCATGCCCGAGCTGAGCGGCCCCCGGGATGCACTGCGGACACTGGGGATCATGACCTCCGCGATGCGCGAGCTGAACGCGGAGTGCCGGGCTGCGGCGCAGGCCGCGCGCCCCGACGTCGTCGTGTACCACCCCAAGTGTCTTGCCGGCCCGCACATCGCCGAGGCCCTGGGGGTGCCCGGCGTGCTTTCCCTTCCATTGCCGTTCTTTACCCCGACGCGTGCGCACGCCATGCCGTTTTTCGGCGGCGCCTCCTTCGGGGCGTGGGGAAACCGCGCCTCCTACGTGCTGCGCCGGATGAGCGGGGCCATGTACGGCAGCATGATCAACGACTTCCGACGCGATGTCGGCCTGGGCCACGTCCGCCGTCTCGCCGACCCGCTGAGGAATCCGGACGGCAGTCCGGTCCATGTCCTGTACCCGTACAGCAGGCACGTTGTGCCCATCCCGGACGACTACCCGTCTTCGGCCCACGTCACCGGCTACTGGTTCCTGGATCACAGCGACGACGACCATGCCTGGGATCCGCCCGCGCAACTGGTGGACTTCCTCACGGCCGGCGAGCCTCCGGTCTACATCGGGTTCGGCTCCATGGGCTTCGGCAAGGGAGCGAAAGAGCGCCGGAACGCCGTCCTGGCCGCGCTGCGGGTTCATGGCCTACGCGGAATCGTCGCGACCGGCTGGGGCGGCATCGCGCCCGGCGAGTCCGGGACCGACGACGTCCTGGTCCTGGAGGGCGCGCCCCACGAATGGCTCTTCCCGCGTGTCGCGGCAGTCGTGCACCACGGCGGTGCGGGCTCGACGGCGGCCGGCATACGGGCGGGTCGGCCGACGCTGGTCGTGCCGTTCCTTGCGGACCAGCCATTCTGGGGCGCGCGGGTCCATGCGCTCGGCGTCGGACCCGCCCCGCTCCCGGCCAGGCATCTCGGCACACTCCTGACCGACCGTCTCGGCGACCTCGTCCACACCGGCTCTTACGCCTCCCGTGCCGATGAGGTGGGAGCCGCAATCCGCGCCGAAAACGGTCTCGCCGCCGGTGTGCATGCCCTAGAGCAGATCAGGGGTGTTACTGCCGCCGACGAATAGACCACCCGACGTACAACGATTGTATTGAACCGCAGGGTCGCCCACCATTAAAGAGTGGGAATGAAGGACAGACGGCACCTGCTTGCGTTTACCTTGTGTCTGCTGATCCCTTGTGGCGGTATGACGGGGTGCTCGTATGACTACCCCGAACCCGAGCCCGTACACACCCGGACAGCTGACCCCGCGCCTGCACCGGCGTCCCTCCAGCCATACAACAATACGCAGGTCCTGGAGCAGGAAGCAGAGAACTACGCTGAGCTGGAGCGGCTCCTCAGGACATCACCGGGTCCAACCCTCCTCTCCGATGTGGGACCACTGGACGGCCCTGTCAGGGGCTTTGGCAAATTCGAGAAAGTGCCCGAGGCCGGGCAGTACACGGTCACCGCAGCCTGTGTTGGTGCTTCCGGTGCAAAGGTCTTCGTCGGGCAGGAGTACCCCGGTGCCGCCTTTCAGCCGGTGGAGCTGGTGCTGGATTGCGCCGGAGCCACTACGCAGGCCATTGCCCTTCAGCCGGGGTACGTTTTCGCGCATCTGGTCCTGCCCAGCCCGGGCGATACGCCGTGGACGGGTGCGGTTGGTGGTGTGCGTGTAAGCAAGTCCGGTTGAAGAGTCATGGACTGACTGGAATCCCACGGAAGCCCTTGCTTGCAACCCTTATGTTGCACCTGCCGCGGAGGTTAGGGAAGGTCATGAACGGGTAACGGCAACACCGCTGCAATCACGTGTTAGTAACCCTTGCGGTTCAGGGAGGCTATCCACCCCGCCCTGTCCCTAAAATTAGCCATGGATTCGATCCCAGCGGTGCTCCTGATCTTCGGTGCCGCTTTCGCCTGGATTGGTTTGACAGTGTTCGTCATCCTGACGTTGCGCCGCCGCCGGAACGGGTCCTCACTGGTGGCTTCGGCTCCTCCTACCGCCGCAGCCGACAGCAGCCGTCCTCACAGGCCATGGCGCCGTGTCCGGCCCCTGTCAGGGCAGACCCCGCGTCGACGGCGGCTGCGGCCCGGGAAGGTGCGCGGGTGAAGGCTTCTGTCGGGTCAAGGCCTGCCGCTTCAGGGAACCCGCTGGACGGCATCCGTCTCCACTCCCCCGATCATCTTCACGGCTGGTGAACGTTGAGTACCGAAATGTGTGGCGCTTCTTTCTGCCTATGCCCGAAACCCTATGCCGGATGAAGGTTTCGACTCGCGTCCGCGATGGTCGCCTGCAGCCAGCAGCGCGCTGTCCCTCACGTCAACGGCCGTGTACCGCTGCAAGCGGCCTTCCCCCCGGCAGCGCCGATATCAGCAGGGGCGTTTTGGTCGAAGATCCTGAGCCGAGTGCGGAGGCAGATGAGGTGCAATTCCCGTCGGACCGTGCAACTCATCTTCAGCTTCCGTCAACACCATGACTACCCTCCAGCCGGACCAGTGGGATTGAAACTACCGTAAAGTTTTTCCACCCGGGCCTTCGGCGGGCCGAACTTTTCCTTCGCCTCGGCAGCGCTGGGAGGCTCTCCCCACGGCAGTTTTCCGACAACCAGTTTCGGCACATTGATGTATATGCGGCCATCCATTCGGTGGGTCACCGCATCCATCGGAATGTAGGTGTCCCGGTCAAACACAATGCCGCGTTTGACCAGCAGGTAATCCTGACCGCCGTCTTTACCCGCGACAACCTCCACCACCTCACCGATCTCGCCACGATCGGAGCCGACCACTGTGTCACCCGGCATGGGGACCTGCCGTTCAGTGGCAACAAGACCGGCCAGGAACTCATCCACTTCCATCACCATGTTGCCGATCAGCGGGTAGTTGACATGGATTGATGCTTCATAGGCGGGCAGGCTTTCCGCGCCGATAGCATCGGACAGGAAGGTCACCGCGTAACCGTGCTCGGTAGCATGCCGGCCGGTGGACTCGCAGCATAGGTTGGCTGTCATGCCGGCAATCACCAGCTGTTCAGTGCCGAGGCGTTCCAGGTGACCCGGGAGGTCGGTTTCGAAAACGTCCGTCCCCTTGTGGGGCTGCAGGACGATGTCGGTTCCTTCTGGTCGCAGGTCCGGGTGGAAGTCTGCTCCCCAGGAGCCGGCGAGGAACATCTTGTTTTCGAACATCAGCCGGTTGATGCCGCTGCGCTGCTGGAACCGGGCGTCCGCGTAGTCCTCTTCGGTGTAGGCCATCGGCCCGAAGAGCACCGGTACACCGGCAGCACGCGCCCCGGAAATCAGCCGCTGCAGCTGACTTACCACATTGTTCTTTTTCACCGTTGATTTGGTCATCTCCCAGGCCGCTCCGCCCTCGGAGAGGAAATCGTTGACCGGATCGATTACCAGCAGGGCGGTGTGCTGCGGGTCGAATCCTGAACTGCGTCCGCCCGTGGTGTCTGTTTTGGTTTCACTCATGGTTCCTCCTTGGGTATCGGGTATCCGTTGCCGCGCCTTCGGCCTTATGCACCCTGGCCGACCATCTGCATCAGGCCGCCGTCCATCACATAAGTTGCTCCTGTTACGTAATCGCCGTCCGCTGAGGCCAGAAAAACAGCAAGCCGGCCAATCTCAGAGGGTTGGGCAGCCCGCTTCAGCGGGATGCTTTGGACCTGTTGCTCGAGGTACTCAGGGTCATCGATCGCCTTTTGGTTGAACGGCGTAAGCACCATCCCGGGGGCAATGTTGTTCACGGTCATGCCGAGTTCGGAGATTTCGAGGACAAGGGTCCGGGTGAGGTTCCGCAGCGCGCCCTTGGAACAGTCGTAATCTGCTGCACCGGCCCGCGGTTGTTCTTCATGCACTGAGGTGGTGTTGATGATTTTGCCGCCGCCGCCCTGCTGCTTGCGGTGGTTGATGAAGTGTTTGCAACAGATGAGCTGGCCGATGAGGTTGCTTCGCAGCGTGCGTTCAAAGTCGGCGATGTCCAGATCGGCGACGTAGGTTCCTGAGGCATCGGCGCTGGCGTTGTTCATCAGGATATCCACCCGCCCAAAGGCCTCGAACGCCGCTGCGAACATCTTTTTGACCTTTTCTTCGTCACCGTGGTCGCCCTCGACGATGATGGCCCGGCGCCCGTGGGACTCTATCTGTTCCCGCGTGGACTCTGCCCCGTCCCGGTCGTGAAGGTAATGGACGACGACGTCGGCTCCTTCGCGGGCAAATTCGACTGCTGTGGCCTGCCCGATCCCGGAATCAGATCCGGTGATGAATGCCACCTTGTCCTGCAGCTTTCCCATGATTCTTCCTCTCGTACTTTCGGTGGTTTCAGGTTTGGCCGGCCTGGGCATCCTCGGCCTGGGTAATCGCCCAGGCCGCGTTGATCAGGCCGATGTGTGAGAGCCCCTGCGGAAAGTTCCCGATCAGGCTGCCGTCCTGAATGTCGATCTCTTCCGAAAGGAGCCCCAGATCATTGGCGTATCCGGTGACTTCATCGAAGATCTCCCGGGCCCGTTCCGGCTCGCCCGCCATGGCCCGCGCTGCCGCCAGCCAGTAGGAGCAGATGATGAATGCGCCCTCGTCCCCCGAGCCCGTCCAGCGCTGGATCAGATTGCGGGTGGTGAGTTCACGCTCCACCGCGTCCAGTGTGGCCAGCATGCGCTCATCGTCGGCCGGAAGGAATCCCATGATCGGCATCAGGAGCACACCGGCGTCAAGATGGTCCGAGCCGAAGGCTCCGGTAAACGCCTTGACGTTGCTGTTCCAGCCCTTGCCGAGGATCGCAGCGTGGATCCTCTCCCTTTCGCGCTCCCATGCCGGCACCTTCTGGGCGGCATCCAGGCGATCAGCGAGTTTCAGCGCACGGTCAAGAGCCACCCAGCACATCAGCTTGGAAGTGACGTAGTCCCGCGTTCCTTCCCTTCCTTCCCAAATGCCGGAGTCGCTTTCCTGCCACTTTTCTGCAGCCCTGTCGGCGACGGCAACCAGAAAGTTCCGGGTCTCGACGGGAAAGCCACCGAGTTGGTCGCGCAGGACCCACGCGCACTCGAACACCTCCCCGAGGACGTCAAGCTGCTTTTGGTCCCAGGCGTCGTTGCCCACCCGGACCGGCCGGGACCCGGCGTAGCCCGCCAGGTGGTCGAGCTCATGTTCAGTGAGGTCATGCTCTCCGCCGACGCCGAACATGATCTGCAGGTGTCCGTCGCCGAGTGCACCGGCAGACATGGTTATCCAATCGAAGAACTGCTGTGCCTCGTCGGGACAAGCTGCCACCCATAACGCCTTGAGGGTAAGGCTGCCGTCACGAAGCCAGCCGTACCGGTAGTCCCAGTTTGCGCGCCCGCCCGGCTCCTCGGGCAATGAGGTGGTCGGGGCTGCGGCAACTGCTCCAGTGGGACTATAGGTGAGGGCCTGAAGCACCAGGGCGCTGCGGTGCACCTGCTCCCGGTAGGCGCCGCGGTAGCCCTGATGCATCCCGCTCCAGGACCGCCACGCGGCAAGGGTGTTTTCAAGCTCAACGGCGCCGTTGGCGGCCGGTGGCGGGGAGCCGACGGCGCCCCGGTGGCGGAGGGCGAAAACGGCAGCCTCCCCTGCCTCCAGCGTGAACGTTCCGCCCACGGTCCCGTCTTCGGCGGTCAGGCTGAGGCCGGCGGTCAGGGTCAGGCGGTCCGCTCCCCCGCTGATCTCCCACCCGGTGGTTGTCTGCACGACATGGGGCGTGATCAGTCCGAATTCCGGTCTCGGTGCCACCTCGACCACCACCTCAACGGTTCCCCGGATGACCTCGACCCGGCGCAGCAGCATGTGCGGGGAATCATGTCCCACCTCGTGACCCCGTTCCCCCGGTCCTAGCGCCAGAGCATCGGTCAGGCGGAGGCTCCCGCCGTCACACTCGAACTCCGTTTCGAGCACCATGGTGCCGGCGAGATAACGGCGGGAGACCGTATATTCTCCCGTTGGGCGGATCGACCAGTGGCCCGCGGCGGGATCGAGCAGGCGGCCGAAGACGCTGGGGTGATCAAACCTGGGAGGACACCACCAGTCGATCGAGCCGTCCAGCGAGACAAGAGCAGATCCCTGGCAGTCTCCGAGCAGGCCGTAGGCGGAAATCATGGCCGCCTTGCCACCCGGTGTTTGCATAATGAAACCCCTGTACGTGAGGTTTTCAACCTAAACCTTCCCTCTAGGTCAGGGTCAAGGGCCATCGTTTTTCCGCCGGTCCCGATGTGCGGGCCTTTAAGGATGCTTAAGCCGTAGCCGGACATCTCCCATGCACGGCCAGCCAAGACCAAGGTGTGTGTCTCAGATCGCTGAAGCCGGACTTTTATCCCCCTATCGTGGCGGTCACAGAACATGAATCATTTGGGCGCATTGAAAACGCCATTCCGGCACCCCAAGGGATACGGTCTACCGGCTGATCCGGAGGTTGTACCCCAGGCGTACGGAAATGATCAGAATCAGTAGAAGGGTACGACCATGGTCAGGGCTATCTGGAATGGAACGGTCATTGCCGAGTCAGAGGACACGGTGGTGGTTGAGGGAAACCACTATTTTCCGCGGGAAGCGGTGAACCCGCTGTATCTCAAAGACAGTGATATGTATTCGGTCTGCCCGTGGAAGGGGCAGGCTGGCTACCACACCCTGGAAGTTGACGGCAAAGTCAACGTCGACGCTGCCTGGTTCTACGACGAACCAAAGAAGCGTGCCCTGCCGATTAAGGGCAGAATCGCCTTCTGGCGGGGCGTGGCGATTGAAGAATGAGGGGGGCCGGTTAGAGGTAGCTGCAAATCCTGGACTGGTCACAGGCAGCCGGATCGCCGGCTGCAACAGCTTCATACGAAGCCGCAACGCCCGCCCGGAGCGCACTTAGCTCTGCGATTTTCAGGTCGAGTTCGGCTAACTGGCGCCCGAGGATCTCGCGGACGTGGGTACAGGGTGCATTGCCCGGCTCCCGGACGGCAAGTATGCTCCGGATCTGATCGATTGACAGTCCCGCGGCCCGGCCGCGGGCAATGAAATCGAGACGCGCTACGCTGTCCTCGCCGTACTGCCGGTATCCATTAGGGCTGCGCCGTGCCGGCGGGAGGAGCCCCTGCTCTTCGTAAAAGCGAAGGGTCTTGGGCGTCATCCCCGCAGCTTTGGCAACTTCACCAATGAGCATTCCTACCTCAGTTCCAACCGGACGGGAGCATCAGGCGCTGTGAACCGTTCATGAAGGTCCTTTGGGTTCCAGTATAGGTAAGGGTTGGCGGTGCCGCAGGGGTTCAACATCGATTGGTGGAACTTGAGGCTCTTGACTCTCCCCTCTAAGGAAGGCTCAGGCACGCGGGCTTATCGGCTGCCAAAACGCGGCGCAGACAGTTAGGGTTAGCGCACTAGATGCTTGGGGGAGCACAAGATGGAACCAATTGCTGTCAGCGGTGGCAAGGCCACCATAGAACTTGGTGCAGATGGGGTGATCCACCTTGCATGGAAGCCTGGAATCGTTTTAGAGGCTGCTGATGCCCATGCGGCCATGGCAGCGGTCAACGAAGTAGCGGGCGTGCAGGAATATCCGATGCTGATCCATGTAGAAAGCACCGAAGCCGTTACCCGCCAGGCCCGTGCCGTTTTCTCCATCCGGTGTGCAGCGTCGCGAACAGCCTTACTCGGCTCCAGCCCGGTGGATCGCGTCCTTGCCAACTTCTTCCTCGGAGTGCACTTGCCGCCCTGCCCGACACGTTTTTTCACCTCGCGGGACGAAGCTATGGACTGGCTGCTGCCCGGTTCGAAGGCTTGACGCGAGTTATTGCCCCGGCCAAACCCGCGACGGGAAAACTGCAGTGCGGCACTAGCGGTCCTGGACTCCGGCCAGCAGCGGGTTTATGGCGGCTGCGACCGTTTCGGGATGGTCTTCCGGCGTGAAGTGCTTGCCGCCGGCGATCCGGATGAGTTCGCAGCCCAGGTCCGCCGCCAGCCGTTCACCAAACCTGATCTTTTGGAAACCGTCGGCCTCGCCCCACACCACGCGCGCCGGCAATCCCAGTGTGCGCAGCCGCCCGGAAATGGATTTTGTATCCTCCGCGGTCAAGGGGCCGACCTGGCGCATGAGGGCCTGCGCTGCCCCATGGGTCACGTAAGGCGTCCAGTGTTCCCCGATGGATTCGAGTGCCCGCTCCCGGTTGTCATGACCGCGGTGAAAGAGCTGGACCAGGGCGGGGTAGACCAGTGTTGCAGGAAGGCGGGCCAGGACAGGCGTAAGCCGCTGCATCATCTTCACACTGGGGATAGGCCACGAATCATAGGCCACAGAGTTGGTCAGCATCAGACCGGCCAAAGCATCCGGCTGCCTGACGGCGGAGATCTGGGCCACTCCCCCGCCCAGGTCATGGCCGACCAGTACGGGCTTGGTCCCAAGTCCCAGTGAGCCGATCCAGTCCAGAACGTAACCCGCCTGGGCTGAAAGGCTGAGGTCCTTATTGGCACTTTGAGGGATGCTTGTGCCGTAGCCGGGCATTTCCCAGGCCAAGGTCCTCCCGTGGACCAATGGCATGACGCGGCGCCATAGCCGCGGTGAAGCGGGTATCCCATGGATGAGGATGACCGGAGCCCCTGTCCCGTGTTCAACCCACCGGCCAAAGACGTTTTCCAGTAACGGCTGGCGTTCGATCATGACCGTCTCCTTGAGTGTGGACCTCCACCCATAAGTGACCACGTTAGCCTGCCGGGCATCCCGGCGAAGCTGGTCAAAGACCGCATGGCCTTCCGGCGGGGAGTAGGAATTGTTGTATGAGTCGGCAGGAGAATACTCGGAAATCCGTGTTCCTTGACATTTACCCACGGGGAAGGTTCAGGGTTGTGGGAAGAACGTCATGCGGATCCATCGAGGAGCCGCCGTTCTCCGGGGAACGTCTTCCCCGCTATTGGCGGAGGTTTCGTGGCGGCACAACGGGTTGACTTTGACCTGGCGATCATCGGCTCCGGCGGGGCCGCGTTCGCTGCTGCAATCCGGGCCACCAATCTGGGGAAGAGTGTCCTGATGGTGGAACGGGCAACAGCCGGCGGGACCTGTGTGAATACCGGCTGCGTTCCCTCGAAAGCGCTGATAGCAGCAGCCGATGCCCGCCATGTGGCTCTTGAAGCCGGCAGCAGGTTCCCGGGCATTATTGCCTCTGCCGGTCCGGTGGACATGCCGGCACTGATCGGCGGAAAGCAAGCCCTGGTGGAGGGGATGCGCGCGGAAAAATACGATGCGCTGATCGCTGATTACGGTTGGGACTTCAGGCAAGGGGATGCGGCGTTCGCCGGGACACCGGAGGACCCTGCGCTGGAGATCACCTCGCCCGACGGCAGGCGGGATACGGTAACGGCGGCCCACTATCTGGCGGCCACCGGCTCAACGCCGTGGACTCCCATCGTGCCGGGACTGGCGGACGTTGATTATCTGACCTCCACCACCGCGATGGAACTGGAAGAGGTTCCGGAAACCCTGCTGGTGGTCGGCGGGGGCTACGTAGCGTTGGAACAGGCCCAGCTGTTCTCGCGACTGGGATCCAATGTGACCATGGTGGTCCGCTCACGGCTGGCTTCGGCGGAAGAACCGGAGGTCTCGCTGGCGCTGACGAACGTTTTCGCCGATGAAGGCATAAGGGTCACACGCCGGGCCGCCCTGGTCTCGATCAGCCGCGACGCGGCGACGGGCGGCGTGAAGGCACTGGCAGACGTCGCCGGCGGCCGGGAGGAACTGCGGGCCGCGCGGCTGCTAATGGCCACCGGGCGCCGCGCAGTTACCGAAGGGCTGAACCTGTACACCGTCGGGGTGAAAACCGGGGACCGCGGTGAAGTCCTCGTGCGGAAGACGATGGCAAGCACGAACCCCCGGATCTGGGCCGCCGGCGATGTGACCGGACACCGGGAGTTTGTTTACGTCGCATCCACCCATGGCGCCCTCGCGGTCGAAAATGCCTTCACCAACGCCGGCCGCGAAGTTGACTACAGCCACCTGCCGAGGGTGGCCTTCACCACCCCCGCCCTGGCCGCCGTCGGCCTGACCGATGAAGAGGCAAAGGACGCGGGCATCAGCTGTGACTGCCGTGTTCTGCCGCTGGAGTACGTTCCGCGCGCCCTCGTCAACCGGGACACCCGGGGCTTTATCAAGCTGGTGGCCGAGCACGGGACCGGCAGGATCCTCGGACTCACCGCCGTCGGGAAAGAAGCCGGTGATATTGCCGCCGCGGGAGTCTACATCCTGGAGGCAGGGATGACCGTCGACCAGGTAGCGAACCTATGGAGCCCTTACCTGACCATGGCCGAGGGCATCAAAATCGCTGCGCAGTCCTACGCCACGGACATCTCCAGGCTGTCCTGCTGCGCAACCTGACCGCGTCCCCGGGATACGGCACACGATGAAAGGCACCAACTGATGGAACAACACTTTGATGCAGCCATCCTGGGCATGGGCCCGGGAGGTGAGGTTGCGGCCGGCCGCCTGCTGAAAGCCGGCAAAAGCGTGGCTGTAATCGAACGCGAATTGATCGGCGGCGAATGCGCATACTGGGCCTGCGTCCCCTCCAAGTCGTTGCTGCGGGCACCGGAAGCGCGTACCGCAGCGGACCGGGCCGCCGGTGTCACCGGAGCCGGGCTGGACTGGGCTGCCACCAGCGATTACAGGGATTACATGATCAGCCATCTCGACGACACGGCCCAGGCGGACGGGTACGAGAAACAGGGCGCTACCGTCATCAAAGCCGAAGCCCGAATCACCGGACCGGGCACCCTCCAGGCAGGTGGCACCACACTCCAGGCGGAGCACATCATCATCGCCACCGGGTCCGAGGCAGTGATCCCGGCACTGGACGGCGCTGAAAACGTCACCGTCTGGACCAACCGCGAAACCTTCACCGCCACAACCCTTCCCGAAAGCGCCGTCGTCATTGGCGGCAGCGCAGTCGCCACCGAAACCGCAACCTTCCTGGCCCGCTTCGGGGTGACGGTCACCCTGCTCCACCGCGGACACCGGCTCCTTGAACGGGAGGAACCCCGCGTCGGAGAACTGGCCGGGCTTTACCTCCAGGAGGCCGGCGTTGACGTGCGGCTCAACTCCGCCGCCACCCGCGCGAGGAGGAACGGTACGGGCAGTGCGCTGGAGCTCGACGACGGCACTTCCGTGGACACCGACGTCGTAATTTTTGCGACGGGGCGGCGTCCGCGCAGCAAAAACCTGGGTTTTGACAGGGCAGGAGTCACCCTTGACGCACGGGGAGCGGTGACTATCGATGACCAGTGCCGGGCCGCGCGCAACGTCTGGGCCATCGGCGACGTCACCGGTGTCATGCCCTTCACCCACGTGGCCAAATACCAGGGCAGGGTCGCAGCAGACGCCATCCTCGGCGGGACAAGGAACGCGACGTATGAGGGGATCCCGCGGGTGGTTTTCGGAGACCCGGAGATTGCCGCCGCAGGCCTCACGGAGGACCAGGCAGCTGACCAGGGCCTGAGCACGGCCTTCGCTGAAGTGGACCTCGCCGAAGCGATCGCACGGCCCTGGACGTATGAGCAGGAACCTCGCGGGCACCTGGGCCTGCTCGCCGACACGGACAAAGGCGTTCTTATCGGGGCCTGGGCTGTGTCCCCGCTGGCTGGTGAATGGATCCACCAGGCTTCCCTGGCGATCCGCGCAAAGATCCCCATCGCCGTCCTGCACGACCAGGTGGCCCAGTTCCCCAGCTACAACGAAGCGTTCCAGGTTGCCCTCGACAAGTTCAGGTACCGGAAGGAAACATGATAACCACACAACCCGAAGGAGACGCTGCCCCCGTGAGTCCTTCCACCATTGTTTTTGATGTCAATGAAACCCTGTCCGACATGTCCTCCCTGGCCGAACGGTTCGAAGAGGTAGGTGCCCCGGCGTCGCTGGCGAAGCTGTGGTTCGCCACGCTGCTGCGCGACGGGTTCGCCCTCACAGCAGCCGGAGACAATCGACCCTTTGCCGAGATCGGCGCCGAAGCACTCCGCGGCCTGTTCGCGGGCATGGATCTGGACAGGACACCGGACGGTGCCGTGGACCATGTCATGGCAGGATTGGCGGGGCTGGGACTGCATGCGGATGTCCCGGAAGGAGTGAAGGCACTCAAGGCCGCGGGTTTCCGGCTGGCCACCCTGACCAACGGCTCAACGGGGGTTGCCGAAAAAATGTTCGCAGATGCCGGGATCAGGGACAGCTTTGAATTGCTGCTCTCCGTGGAGGACGCCCAGTCCTGGAAGCCCGCACGGGCCGCCTATGAGTACGCAGCGTTGGCTTGCGGCGCAGCGCCCGCGGAGTTGCTGCTGGTGGCCGTACATCCGTGGGATATTCACGGGGCGGGGAGGGCCGGCCTGGGCACGGCGTGGATCAACCGGTCCGGCGGGAAGTACCCCGGATATTTTCAGGCTCCGGACTACACTGTTTCCGGGCTGGACCAGCTGGCTGCTGCCCTGATCTGAGGGCCAGGGGCAGCAGCAGTCACGAGCCTGTCAGAGCCTAGAGGGCCAGTGCCGGCGCGGCGGGGACGTCGAGGGCTGTCCTGGCGTAGTGGTTGAAGTAGTTCGTGAAGAGGTTCGCGGCGATGTGCGCGAAGGCTTCAGTCAGTTCCCGATCGGTCCAGCCTGCGTCCAGCGCTGCCTGCCAGACAACGTCAGAGACGTTCCCTGTCCGGGCTGCCGCTTCACGCGCAACCTCGGTGATGGCGGCGAGCTTCGGATCAAAGTCCACCTCGCCGGCGCGCACGGCGAGGATCTGGTCATCGTCCAGGCCGGCCTTGCGGGCCGACAGGGTGTGGGCGGCCTGGCAGTAGTCGCAGCCGTTCTGGTTTCTCACCGCCAGGGCGATGGCTTCCTTGGTCCGCGCGTCGAAGGATCCACGGGTGGTTATGGCCTGCGAAATCCCGTCATAGGCGCCCAGGACGGCCGGTGAATGGGCCATCCCGGCGTGGATGTTCAGGAACTTACCCATCCGGCGTTCCAAATTGCCGGCAATTTCCTTTGAGCCTTCAGGGGCACTGTCTACGGTGTGTGCAGGGATGCGGGGCATGGATGGTTCCTTGGTGTTGTTGGGTGTCACAGGGCGGTGCTGCCGGCTGTAACCCGCAAAGCGGACGGGTTCTGGATAGTGATGCGGCCGCGGCCTTGCCTGATGAATCCTTTGGCGGCGAAGTCGGCCAGGGCTTTGCTGGTGGCTTCCCGGGTGGCGCCCAGAAGTCCTGCAATCTGTTCGTGGGTCAGCCGGATCGATTTGCCTTGGCCGAACCGGCCACTGGGTGCGGCGGCATCAAGGCTGAGGAGGATTGATGCGGCCCTGGCCGAGAGCGGCCGCAGGGCCAGGTCCGTCAGGCGCTCTTCCAGCCGTGCCACCTGCTCCCCCAGCAGCCGTGAGATGCGGATCGCGATCCGGGGATCGGAAATGAGGTACCGCTCCACGTCCTCCACCCCGAGCTGGCAGATGGCGGAGTCTTCGATGGCTTCGGCGTAGTTGTCGTACATGCGCTGGCCCACCAGCAGCATCTCCCCGAAAACGGCGCCGGGTTCCAGGATTGCCATGGTCAGGGCTTTGCCGTCTTCGGCGACCCGGAAGACCCGGATCCTGCCGGATTTGAGGATGAACAGCGCCGTGACGGGCTGGGCCTGGCTGAAGACCAGTTCGCCGCGGCGGAAGACCCGGCCGGGCGCCATCATGTGCATGGCCCGCACTTCCTCGGCCGTCAGGTCCGCGAAGAGGTCAACTTCGTCCAGGCAGTTGAACGGGTCATCGGGGCCGGTGGAAAAGGGATCCTGTTCACGTTGCCGCGGCGACCATGGCTGGAGGCCACCTGCGGCAGCCTCCAGTCCCCTCTCCCAGTTATCGCTCATGGGCCGGCTTCAGGACCCGAACGGCGACAACGGCCAGGACGGCCCCATAGACCAGGTGACCCATCAGGGACCACATTGCGGCGGTATCGATCATGAACATCGGCATGCCCAGCATGGTGGGCATGATAACCAGAGGACCAAGGACCCACCAGAGCGCACCGTAGACCAGCCCGATCAGTACGCTGCGTCCGTAGGAGGTCAGGAGCCCGGCGAAAGGTACGGTCAGGCCCAGGCCGATCAGGACCGAAATCACCATGTGGACTCCGAACCCCACGACGGCAGAGTCGGAGCCGACCATCATGGCGATCATGGGCAGCATCCCCATCATGGCCATCAGGATGCCGAATACCAGGCCCCCGGCGACGCCGCCGGCAGTGCCGGCCGCGATGCGGCGGCCAAGGTGAAGGGTAAAGGCGTGTGGCGGCCGTGCCACCGGAGATGTAGCGGACATCGTGTGCTGCCTTTCTATGAACGAGAAACTGCTTACCTTCGAAAGGTAGGCCTCCGGCCAACTCTGCACTGTAAACCGGGACACATAAGGGGCACCGGGTCCGAAAAACCACCACCCCTGCCCCACCACGGGGAAGGCCAAAGGCGGGCCGCTGACCCTTTTTAGTTCACCTTGTCCATATTGTGCCCGCAGCAGCACTTCGGGTCCTGGTTGCCGCCGTGGCCGGGGGCCGCCCCTTTGGTGACCCGGATTTCACAACCGCATGCCTCATCCGGGCAGCGGTAGGTCTCGCCTTCCTGCAGTGCCATGGCTGGTTTCCTTCCTCTCAGTCCTTGTCCACGCGGACACTTCTCACGCTAAAACCTTCCAGTTGGGGGAAGGCAAGGGCTGGGCGGAGGGTTCTGCTGCGAGGCCGATGACCGTCAAAGACGGGGTGGGCAGCTGAATCCGGACCGTGCCGCCGACGGTGAGGCTCTGGCTTCCGGAAGCTTCGGCGTGCAGGGCTGCACCCTTGGCGTCCATGCTGATGAGCTGCCGTGGTCCACGCGTATGGACGCCCGTTATCACCGCAGGCGTGCCCTGGCCTCGTTCATCGGAAATGATGATGTGTTCCTGGCGCACCACCAGAGTGGCGGGTCCTTCCGGCCACGTCTGATCGTCCGGCAGCGGGTGGGCACCCAGTGCCGAATAGTGGATTCCCTCCCGCACAGTCCCTGGAACCTCGTTGACTCCGCCCATGAGGCGGCTGACCTGCAGGGAGGCGGGCCGGCAGTACATCGCTTCGACAGTGCTGTGCTGGAGCACCCTGCCTTCGCTGATCAGGGCGAGGTGGTCAGCCACGTCCGCAGCTTCGTCACGGTCATGGGTGACCATCAGGATGGTCGGGTTCAGCTTCTTCCGCACTTGCGCCAGCAGTTCGTGCATGGCTGAGCGGAGTTCAGGGTCCAGTGCACTGAAGGGTTCATCGAGCAGCAGCACGGCGGGACGTGCTGCCAGTCCCCGGGCGATGGCTACCCGCTGCTGTTGTCCGCCGGAGAGGTCCTTCACCGTCCTCTTGCCCGCTTCTTCCATCTGGACCAGTTCCAGGAAGGCCTGTGCATCCCTGCGGGCCTCCTTTCGCGGAACACCGCTTACGATTGCCGCGAATGCCACATTGTCGAGCACGTTCAGGTGCGGGAACAGCAGCGGGCGCTGAAAGACCATCGCCATTCCGCGCCGTTCAGGGCGGACGGCAGCAAGGTCCAGGCCGTCCAGCAGCACACGTCCGGTGTCCGGGGTTTCGAGGCCCGCGACGGCGCGAAGGAGTGTGCTTTTACCCGATCCTGAGGGGCCAAGCACCGCTGTGCAGGACCCGGCAGCGAGGGTGAGGCTGACCGCATCAAGGGCCGGAGCCCTTGATCCCTTGAACGACTTGGAAACCCCCTCAATAACCAACGCGTGGCTCATGAACTGCCTCCCCGCCGTCGTCCTTTCAGGCCCAGCAAAAGCAGCAGTGCCAGCGGGGGCGCCAGCGCCACCACGGACAACACGGCAACAACGCCGTCGTTACCGGTGCCGGAAGCGGCGGAAGCCACCAGCAACGGCACTGTCACCAGCGAGCCCCCGCCGATGAGGAGCGTGACCAGGTAATCGCTCCACCCCACAAGGAAGGCCAGGAAAGCCGCCCGCGCAAGGGCCGGTGCGATCAAAGGCAGATGCACCCGCAGGAAGACCTGCACCGGGCCCGCCCCCAGGGTGCGGGCTTCTTCTTCGAAACCGATGTCATGCCCGCCGTAGGCCAGGCGCATGACATAGGCCGTGTAGGGAAGGGCGTAGGCCGTCAGGACCAGGATGACCGCAGCGTAGGAAGGGACCTGCAACCGGATCAGCACAACGTTCAGCCCGAACACGGCGACAAAGGCCGGCAGGGCCAGCGGGGCGAAAAGGAGGCCGCTGATCAACGGGGACCAGC